>NZ_CP134064.1:122500-442500 GCF_047497095.1 Microvirga sp. M2 | reverse complement strand
TAATAGAGGGACACGCCGTTCGCCGTCACCGAGATGTCGCCTGACAGGAATACACGGTTGTTGTTGATGTCGAGCCAGCTCTCCGTTCCTGGAATGAAGGTCTGATAGAGCTCGCGGGCGTATTGCAGGGCCTTGATCGTTTCAGGCGAGTTGATCACGACCTTGCCGCTCTCATCGACCATCTTGCCACCATGGCTCCAGACGATCCAATGCGCGAAGTTGTTGCCATCGCCGACCGCCTTGCCCAGTGCGAAGCCGGCAGGCTTGCTCTTAGCCTTGAGAGCCTTGCACATCTCCAGGAACTCGTCGGCCTTCTCCGGGAACTTCGACCAGCCTGCCTGCTGGAGCATGCTCTCGCGATAAAGAATGCCGTTGCCGATAGCCGCGAGAGGCAGCGCGATGAATCGATCGTTCTGCTTGGCATAAGCTTCGGGACCCGGATAGTACCCGCCGTACTTGCCGGCGAGACTCGTCGCGATATCCGTGACGTCGAGGAGCTTGTCCGGATACTGGAACGGATCGTCGAACCAGACGAGCATGATGTCCGGTCCCGAGCCTACATTGGCCGCCACTGCCGCCTTCGGGCGGATGTCCTCCCAGCTTTCCTTGTCGACACGCACCTCGACGCCGGTCGTCTCCGTGAACTTCTTGGTATTGGCGAGCCATGAATCCTCGTCGCCTTTCACGAAAGGTGTCCAGCGCAGGACGCGAAGGGTGGCCCCCTGCTCCGGCTTGTATTGCGGAGAAGCATCTTGCGCAAAGGCCGGCCGGCCGGCCAAAAGCGGCGCTCCCGCCATGCCGGCCGTCAGGCTTGCCGTTCCAAGAAGCAGATCACGTCTAGACAGGCTCATGGTTCGTTTCCTCCGCAGACCGGGATTTCTGATGCGACGCGCGGCTGCCCGGTCAAGCCACGTGCTTGGACTCAGTTGATGCGCCGTCCTGTTTCTCGGTCGAAAAGATGGACGAGAGCCGGATCGGGGGCGACATGGATGAACTCGCCCGGCTGCGCGCTGATGCGTTCGCGGAAGACGCAGGTGAGCTCCCGCTCACCGGCTTTCGCCACCACCTGGGTCTCCGAGCCGGTGGGCTCGACCACCATGACCTGAACCGCAAGGCCATCCTGGTGCAGCCGGAAGTGTTCGGGCCGGATGCCGTAATAGGCCGGCCGCCCGCCAGAAGCCGCCGGCGTGTTCTGCACCGGAAGCATCAGATCGCCTATGATAAAGCCGGAAGACCCCATGTGGCCTTCCAGAATGTTCATGGCCGGAGAGCCGATGAATTGGGCCACAAACAGGTTCGCCGGTTTGTCGTAAAGCTCGAGCGGCGCGCCGATCTGCTCGACGAGGCCATCGTACATGACCACGATCTTGTCCGCCATCGTCATGGCCTCGATCTGGTCGTGCGTCACATACACCGTGGTGGTCTTCAAACGCTGGTGCAGCGCCTTGATCTCGCTCCGCATCGAGACGCGCAGCTTGGCATCCAAGTTGGACAGCGGCTCGTCGAAGAGGAAGACCTGTGGGTCGCGCACGATGGCGCGGCCCATGGCGACGCGCTGGCGCTGGCCGCCGGAGAGCTGGCGCGGGTAGCGGTCGAGGAGCTTGGTCAGGCCGAGAATCTCGGCTGCCCGGTTGACCTTGGTGTTGATCTCGGATTTCGGCGCCTTCTTCAACAGGAGCGAGAAGGCCATGTTGTCGGCTACCGTCATATGAGGATAGAGCGCGTAATTCTGGAACACCATGGCGATGTCGCGCTCTTTGGGCGGCACATTGTTCACGACCCTCGGGCCGATGCGGATCTCGCCTCCCGTGATGTTCTCCAACCCGGCCACCATGCGCAGGAGCGTGGACTTGCCGCAGCCCGAGGGGCCAACGAGGATGACGAATTCCCCATCCCGAATATCAACCGATACACCATGGAGGACCTGCGCAGAGCCGTAGGCCTTTCGGACGTCGCGGATCTCAACAGAAGCCATGAGCTGCCTGCTCTGATCTGGATTCACGATGCCCAGTTCGAAGAATGATTCGAGGTTGGAACGACCCATGCAGATGGGCGGCGGACGTCTGATGCGTCCAAGATACAGGGCAGTGTTGAAGCATGCGCTTCCTCCCAGCCCCTCTTTCCCGTCGCCCGTCTGATGCAGGCTGACAGTGTTGTTTAAGGATACTCTAGAAAAATAGTTCGTAGATCAAGTGATATCCTATATCGACTCCCCAAACGGTCACCAAATACTCGATGGAGGTCAACCCATCTGACCTATCCTTCGGGATATACCGAGTTTTTAGGCTGTGGGCTGTTGATATATTCTGCAATCGTTATAGGCGGCGAGATATCACGACCTGTGTCACGGGCCGCCCGCGCGATCTGATCCAATGTTGCAAGATCGGATGGAGGTTCGGTTTCACGTCCGATGCTCTAGACACAATTCATCAACCCACAAGGCTCGGCAAAGCCAGCTCGTTTAATCCCGCACCCGGTATTCGGCCTCAGGCAGACATGACATTCGGGTCCATTGACATGACGACTATCCAACTTCCCCACGTCGGCGTCACGATGGCACTGGTGGCCAATCTCCGGGCGGGCCTGCCGGATTTTGGCCATGCCGTCGATCAGTTCGGACATCCAGCCCCTGCCTTACGGCAACTCGGCCTCGTTCATTGGGAGAACGGACGCTTCGACACTGCCGCCCGGACCTTTGCGGCCGCACTCTCTTTGAGTCCCAAAGATCCTGACCTCTGGCGCGATCTGGCGAGTGTCTACAGTGCTTCGGATCGCGATGAGCAGGCGCTGGCAGCGATACGGGTGTCCCTGGAGATCGACCCGGATAACGCCCAATCCTGGCAGATCCTCGCCGGCGTGTCGGACCGGCTGGACGACATGGAGACGGCTGAGGACGCCTATCGTCGCGCAATCGCTCTCAATTCGCGGGCCGCCGCCGCTCATCTTGGGATCGGTCTTCTGCTGTTCAGGAAGAAGCGCTATGAGGAGGCGCTCGGCGCCGTGCGAGCCTCCGTCGAGTGCGATCCTGTCAACTGCCTCGCTCATTTCGCCCTCGGCCACCTCTTCTTCATCCTATCCGATTTCACAGGCTGCGCGAAAGCCTTCGACGAAGCCGCTCGGCTAACATTCGAGCTCGATCCGCTGAGCCGGCAAAAGCGGGTGCGAGCGCTGACATTCCAGGCCATGATCGAGGGCGGCGTTCAGGAAGCTCTTCGAGACTACAGCGACATCGCCGGAGAGGATCGCGAAGATCTCGCCATCATCATGCGGGATGCCTTTTCCGTTCTGAGCGCCTCCGGTCACCTCGAAGCGGCTGCAGAAGTCGGCCGGATGCGCCTCGCCGAGGAGCCCGACGATCCAGTTCGGCGCTACCTGCTCGACGCCGTGCTGGGGCGGAGCATGACGGCCACTCCCACAGAATACATCGAGAGCTACTTCGATCAGTTCGCGCCGCAGTTCGACAGCAAATTGCTTGGGACACTCCAGTACAATGCACCGAGCCGGATGGCGGAGCTTCTGGCCGCGCACCGGACCGGCTTCGAATGCATGCTCGACTTGGGATGCGGCACCGGACTGGCCGCCGAGGCGTTGCGGCCGTTCGGTCCAAACCTGATCGGGGTCGATATCTCCTCGGGCATGCTGGCCGAAGCGGCCAGGCGCGGTGGGTATGCCGAACTCGTCAAGTCGGAGGCCGTCGCGTATCTTGAGGCGACATCGAACCGGTTCGATCTTATCTTCGCGGCGGATTCGCTGATCTATTTCGGCGATCTCGGACCGATTCTGCGCGCCGCTGCCGGCACCATGGTGCAGGGAGGACTGCTCGCCTTAAGCATCGAAGTCGCCACGGAAACAGGGTTCAGACTGCAACCCTCAGGCCGTTTTGCTCATTCGCTCGACTATCTCGAGGCGACGGCGACCGACTTCGTCATCCTGGAGGCCGTCCAGAGCGACATCCGGCTCGAGGCAGGCCGTCCCGTGCCCAGCCTCTACATTGTCCTGGAGAAACGCTGACAAAGCCCGGGCTGCCGCTCGAGCGTGAAAGGTGCTCGCGACGAGAAGCGCCCGGAAGACCTCACGTTGCCGAATGATTGCTTCGGGACAAACAGTGAAGTTCCGGGGCTTTCCGGAATGTTGGATCAGGGTCCGAAGACCGCTCTCGCGCTAAGGTCTCGGGGGAGCCCCGGGAGCGGATTTTTTCACCCGCCTCAGCCATGAAGATCGTCGACGGTGAAGTTAAGCTCGACACCAGGATCTTGCGAAACTTGGCGCCGGATGGCGCGATGGTTCACCCGGTTGTTCGATGCTACAATTCGGCCGGAAGGACGGGCCTCACCACTGAGGAGGTCGGTACGTGTGGCTGGAGTATCCGATCCGACTGCTGGCAGCCGTCATCATGCTGACGGCATGGGCTCCGATGAGCGCCTCGGAGCCTGCCCACAGAATGGATACGGACCGCTATGTGACCTCGATAGCGGTCACTGGACCGATCGGTCCCGCGACGGCCAAATACGTGAGAGATGCCCTTCTCGCCACCAATCCGCAAACGGTCGAGGCCATCATCCTGCGCATCGACACGCCAGGAGGGTTGGAGACGAGCATGCGCGAGATCATCGCAGACGTGCTGGCTTCCCGCGTGCCGGTCATCGGATTCGTAGCGCCCGCTGGTGCCCATGCGGCCAGCGCGGGCACTTATATCCTTTATGCAACCCATGTGGCCGCCATGGCGCCCGGCACCAATCTCGGGGCTGCAACCCCTGTCCAGATCGGCGGCCCACCCACATTCCCCTCGACGGAGCCGTCGAAAGATAGGGATGGGGCGGACCGGGCGGGTGTGGGCACCAAGGATGCCATGGCGGCAAAGATGACCAACGATGCGGTCGCCTTGATCAGGAGCCTCGCCGAGCTTCGGCACCGGAATGCGGATTGGGCGGAAGCGGCCGTGCGGGAAGCCGCCAGCCTCTCATCCCAGGCGGCATTGGAGAAGGGCGTGATCGACCTTGTGGCTCAGACGCCCGAGGAACTCCTGACACGCGTCAATGGACGTGAAGTCGAGGTGCTGGGTGAGCGCCGGCGTCTTGCCACTGCTGGCCTTCCCATCCGGCCGGAAGAGCCAAGCTGGCTTATCGGCCTGCTCGCGACGATCACCGATCCGAATGTCGCCTTCATCCTGATGATCGTCGGGGTCTATGGCCTGATCTTCGAATTCAGCAATCCCGGGACGGCTGTCCCTGGGGTGATCGGCGCGATCTGCCTCGTCCTCGGTCTCTACGCCCTGAACATGCTGCCCGTGGACTATACCGGGCTTGCGTTGGTGCTGCTTGGCCTTGCCTTTCTGATCGTGGAAGCCTTCAACCCGACCGTCGTTCTTGGACTGGGCGGGCTCGTGGCGTTCCTCCTCGGGGCCATGATGCTGATCGATACCGATGTGCCAGAGTTCCAGCTTTCATGGACTGTCATCGGAGGTGCGTTGGTCGCGAGCGTCGGCCTCCTGGCGTTGACGTTTGGTTATGTGTGGCGGATCCGCCATCAGCCCGTCAGGACCGGCGCGCCCGCCATGGTCGGACAACCCGCAGAGGTGCTCGATTGGTCGGGCAACGCGGGCCATGTTCTGGCCTTTGGAGAGCGCTGGCAGGCCCGGGCATCTCAGCCTCTCACGCCGGGCGAGCACGTTCAGATCGCCGGGATCGAAGGCCTGATGCTTGAAGTGCGCCGCGCACCCGGAGTGGCCATGGGTTCGGAGGGACGGCCATGATGCTCGATTATCTCGTCTACCTGATCCTCGCCCTGATCATCATCGGGTTCCTGGGCGCGGCGATCCGGGTGCTCCGGGAATATGAACGCGGGGTCGTATTTACTCTCGGCCGTTTCACAGGCGTGAAGGGCCCTGGGCTGATCATCCTTGTTCCCTTCGTGCAGCAGATGGTCAGGGTCGATCTGCGCGTCATCGTGCAGGATGTACCGTCTCAGGATGTGATTTCGCGCGACAATGTTTCGGTAAAGGTGAATGCCGTGATCTACTTCCGGATCGTCGACCCTGAACGCGCAATCATCAAGGTGGAGAACTACATCACCGCAACGAGCCAGCTGGCACAGACCACCCTGCGCTCAGTGCTCGGCAAGCACGAACTCGATGAAATGCTCGCGGAACGCGACCGTCTCAACGCCGATATTCAGCAGATCCTCGACCAGCAGACCGATGCGTGGGGGATCAAGGTCGCCAACGTCGAGATCAAGCATGTCGATCTCAATGAGAATATGGTGCGAGCCATCGCCAAACAGGCCGAAGCCGAGCGTCTGCGGCGAGCGAAGGTGATCAACGCCGAGGGCGAGCAGCAAGCGGCGGAGAAGCTCGTGGAGGCCGGGCACTTGCTCGCAGCCGAGCCACGCGCCATGCAGCTCCGCTATTTCGCAGCTCTGCACGACATTGCCAGCGAGCGCTCTTCGACCATCGTGTTTCCTCTGCCTATGGATCTTCTGTCTCAAGTCGGGAACGTCCATGCGAGCCCCGTGGGCGGTTCGCCGACCGTAAGCGGTTCGCAAGACAGCGCCCGCGAGCCTGGACTGGCCAATCTCGGAGCAAAGCGCGCCTGATCCCCGATGGTCGTGTCATGCCGCCAGAGCTTATGCTCCAGATAGATGGTCGCTCTTCAGCGTCCAGGTCACTATCGAAGCGTATAAAGATAGGCGGCGATATCCCGTGCCTGCTGATCCTGCAAACCCATGTTCGGCATGGCATTGCCCGGCACGACGGCCTGCGGATCGCGCAGCCACGTGACCATGTTGTCCGGCGTGTTGCGCAGCAAGCCCGCGACATAGATACGCCGCCCCATCTGGGTGAGTGGCGGGCCCACGAGGCCGTTCGCGCCGGTGATGCCCGGGATGGTGTGGCAGGAGCCGCAACCGGTCTGAGCGATCACGACGGCGCCGCGGCCAGGATCACCATCGAAGCTCGCCGGTACGGGCGTGACGTTGCTTGGCGATTGCACGCCCGTCACCTCTTCGCATCCAGTGACGACGAGGAGCAGAACCACGGTCGAGCTCATGGCGGCGTATTTCTGCAAACTCGCGGCTGCGTATCTTTCGGAAGTGCGCAGCCACAGCACGAACAGGATCATGATGGCCGCCATGTAGACGAAGCCGGCCGGGATCCACATGATCAGCCCGGCAAGATGCTGATCCTCCAGGAGCGTCAATCCCCAGCGTGTCGCGCCCTCCGCATGGGCCGGATAGAAGGCACGCGAGGTCAGCACCATCAGGGCGCCGGGCAGGGCGCTCAGGATCGCCGCCGTCGCCACGAAGAGCAGCGTCGCGCCGAAATCGAGCCGTCGTCGCCCGGAGGGTTCGATCACCACCGACCAGAACGCGAATGCGCTTGTAAAGAAGCAAAGATGCTCCACGATGTGAACGGGCTCGTGCGCCAGCGCCCAGGCATAGGGCCGTGGCAGATGCCAGAAGGCGAACAATCCGCAGAAGGCCAGCCAGACTGACAATGGGGCGGTCAGAACTTTGAAGAAGCCCCCTAATCCACTTCCTGCCCAGAGCCGCCCGAGCGCCTTGCGTGTGCCGCGCGGAAGGGCCCAGAGGAAGACGATCAGCGGTCGCGCCCAGACGAAGAGCGGCGCGGCCACCAGCATCAGCACGAGATGCTGCACCATGTGGCCGGAGAAAAGCTCGGCTCCCAATGCATCGAGCGGCGACAGCAAGGCAACGACGAGCGAGGCAATACCACCCGTAAAGGTAGCGATTTCGACGCGTCCGACGATGCTCCGTCCGCCTCTGCGTGCCCGCGTGCGCCACAGGCCGACGCCATAGAGCATCATTGCGACAATGAGCGAAACGATCACCCAGGCCTCGGTATTCCAGTGCAGATCGCCCGCTTCGCCCGCGTGCGCCGCAGCGGAGTTCACGGCCGCGAGAGTCCACAGAACGACGGCCGAATGCCTCAGCTTCCACATAGCGGCACCGCAAAGACGGCGATCGTGTCGAACACGATCGCAATGGCGAACCATATGCCGGACCAGATGCCCCAGACCGCGAGAAACCGCGTTCGCCCCTCGCCGGCCTCGAGCAACCGCGTGTGACCTCCGGAGGCCTCCTGGCTGATGCGACTCCAGTTCCGATAGGAGATCGCGGTCCCGATGCAGGCGACAGCCAGGGCGGCGATATTGATCGCCACGAGGGCAGGCATGATCCAGCCCCACCCAGGGACGACCCGTGCGTAAAGGTAATCACGCGGGAAGCAGGCATGGCTTGCCAGACCGTAACTGACGAGAAGCTGAAGACTCCATGCTGCCGGAGCAGCAAGCAGACCTGCCCAGACCAGGCCCATGCTGACGCTCCTGCCATGGGGGGCCGGATGCTGGATGCCGTAGCTTCTCATAATGGTCTCAGGCATGATTCATCCCAGATAAGGCGTGATGTAGAGGCTGAAGAACACCGTCAGCCACACCACATCGACGAAGTGCCAATAGATCGCCCCGATCGAGACCGGCGCATTGCGCTCGGAATCGAAGTAGCGCATGAGCGACCAGACAAGCAGCATCAGCAGGATGACGAGCCCGGCAACCACATGCGCCATGTGGAATCCGGTGATCGTAAAATAGAGCGATCCATAGGCGCTGGACGCGTAGGTGAACGGTTTGTCCTTCCACTCGAAGAGTTGGATCACCACGAACACGCAGCCGAGGATGAAGCCCCCGAGAAGGCCGAGCACGAGTTGCCCCCAGGAGCCACGCTTGGCACCGCGCTCAGCCCACCACACGACGAGGCTGCTGACGATCAGAATGATGGTGTTGGGAAGAGACAGGCGGAATTTCGGCGGGTCGCCCGGCAGCCATTCGCGCCCGTACTGCACGGCGAAGTAATAATAGCTGAACAGCAGATATGAGAACAGCGATCCCTCGGTCAGAATGATAGTGAGCATACCCCACCATCCCGAGGCCTTGCGGCCGATGCTGCCGACCGGCAGCGGAGGGGGGCGCACGGCAGCGCCGGAGGGCGGAGCACGCGTCATGGAAATATCGCTCATCGATCCCACCTCGCCGACTGGCCGAGTTTCGGCTCGGGCCACAGCCATACGAGCAGGCCCATGAACATCAGCCATGCACAGATGCCCGAGAACACCCACCAGTGCAGAAGGAGGCCGGCGAAACCTGCGGTCATCGCGATGGCGACGACGAGAGGGCTGTAGGAATCCTCGGGCATTTTCAGGATTGCGTCGGGCTCGGCATCGAGCGCCGTCGTGGCGAGCATCTCCTTGCCGTCGTCGAGGACGAGGCCTCGATGAACCGAGGAATGCCCCATGCCCTCCCTGAGCCTGTCTTCCCATAGCGGATGGCGGCTCGCGACAGCCGGAATGACGGCGAAATTGTAGGGCGGCGGCGGCGACGGGGTGACCCATTCAAGGGTTGGGCCGTCCCAGGGATTGGGACCCGCGACAGCACCGTTCCGCACGCTCACGAAGATGTTGATCAGGACCAGCAGGATGCCCAGAGCCAGGACGAAGGCGCCGATGGACGTTATCAGGTTCACCGTGTTCCAGCCCATGCCGTCCTGATAGGTATAGATGCGCCGCGGCATTCCCGCGAGGCCCGTCCAATGCATCGGCAGGAACGCCACGTTGAAGCCGCACAGGATGATCCAGAAGCTCCATTTGCCGAGCCGCTCGTTCAGCATGCGCCCGGTCATCTTTGGAAACCAGACGAAGAGCCCGCCGATCACCGGAAACAGATTGATGCCGATGAGCACGTAATGAATGTGCGCCACCACGAAATAGGTATCGGTGAGCTGGCGATCCGCTGCGACTGAAGCCGTCATGACGCCGGATACGCCGCCGATGACGAACATGGAGATAAAGCCCGCAAAAAACAGGAACGCCGTGGTGATGACCGGGCGCCCGGTCCAGATGGTGGCTACCCAGGCGAAGACCGCGACCGCGCTCGGGATCGTGATCACGAAGGAGGCGCCGCTGAAAAAGGACAGCGCGATGAAGGGAATGCCGGTTGCGAACATATGATGCAGCCAAACGCCGAAGCCCATCACCATGGTGGCGATCGTGCCGAGTACGACCACCGTGTAGCCGACGAGCGGACGGCGGCAGAAGATCGGCAGCGCGTCCGACACGATGCCCATGGCCGGCAGCACGATGATGTAGACCCACGGATGCGCGAAGATCCAGAACAGGTGCTGCCACAGCAGCGGCTGGCCTCGCGCGGTCGTGTCGAAGAAATGCGTGCCGAACTGCCGGTCGGCCCAGAGCATGAAGCAGGCGAGCGTCACGGCCGGCATCGATAGAAGGATGCCCACCGATGTGGTCGTCGTGCCCCAGGTCAGGATCGGGAGGCGATTGATCGACATGCCCGGTGCACGGGTCCGCAGCACAGTGACCAGAAAGTTGATGGCGCCCGCCGTTGTCGAGATGCCGAGCAGGATCATGCCGAGGGCGTAGAAATCCATGTTGGGCCCGGGATTGTAGGGCTTGAGCGAGTACGGCGCATAGTTGAACCAACCATCGTTCGGTGCTGCCGCCACGAGGAAGCTCGCGTACATGAACAGACCCGCGGCAAGATAGGCCCAGTAGGAAAATGCGTTGAGCCTGGGGAAGGCGAGATCGCGGGTGCCGAGGAGCAGCGGGAACAGATAGGCGCTGAAGCCGGTCAGAACCGGCTGCGCATAGAGAAAGATCATCGTGATGCCATGCATCGAGAAGACCTGGTTGTACTGCTCCGGCGTCAGTATGCTCAGGTTCGGCCGTGCGAGCTGAACGCGCATGATGAGCGCCTCGATGCCGCCCAGGATCAGGAAAGCGAAGGCGGTGGCGATGTAACGGATGCCGAGTTCCTTGTGGTCAACGGTCGAGAGCCAGCCTCCGATGCCGGGCTTCGTCTCCCAAATCCTGTCCAGCTCGGAAGCGACTGGCGAGGCGTAATCCGCCCTCTCGAGGGTAGGAGCCCGTTCATATGTTCCGGCGGCCACGAGAGCTCTCCTCACTTCTGCGCTTCAAGGAAGGTGCGGATGCTCGCCAGTTCCGGTCCCGACAGATCAAGGTTCGGCATCAGGTTTCCGGGCTTCACGGTCTGCGGGTCGGCGATCCAGCCGGACAAGTAAGCCGGATTGTTCGGCAGTGTTCCGGCCGCGACCGACTTGCGGCTCATGAGATGGGACAGGTTCGGACCGAGCCGCCCGCCGGCCTGCGTGCCGCGAATGCTGTGGCAGGCGCCGCAGCGCATGACGAACTGCGTTGCACCCTCGGCGACCTGCGGCTGATCGGCCGGAAGAGCGGCTGGCCGGAGCTGACGGTCCCACCAGGCCTGGAAATCGGCCGGTTGGTCCGCCACGACCACCAGGCCCATATGCGCGTGTTGCTGCCCGCAATATTCGGAGCATTGCCCTCGATAGATCCCCGGGCTGTCCGCCTCGAGCCAGTTCGAGTTGATCTGGTTCGGGACGAGGTCGATCTTGTCGCCGAGCGCCGGAATCCAGAACGAGTGAATGACGTCGACGGTCGAGACCCGAAATTCCACCGGCTGGCCGACCGGAATGTGAATCTCGTTGGCGGTCTCGAAGATCCGTGACGTGTCCTGGCTCATGTAGCGCACCTCCCACCACCATTGGTGTCCCCTCACCTCGATCGTCAGTTCAGGTGCTCGGGGAGGGCGGTCGATGGCCGCCATGGTGTAGCCGTTCCAGATCATCGAGCCGATGAGAGCGACGGTGGAAATGCCGACGCCGAGATAGATCCAAGACAGCCCGCTACCCGTTTCCTGCACGGGCTGGCGGTCGGGGCCCGTCGCGGGCCGACGCGAGCGGCGCAGCAACACGCCGATGAGGACAAGCAAGCTGACGATCACCACGACCACGATCGCCTGAATCAGAAGCGCCCAGGTGAGGATCTTGATCTGCTCGCCCTTGAACCCGCCGAAAGTGCGCAGATACGTCATCGGCACATCGGCCCGCGCGGTGCCGGGAAGGAGCAAAACGGGCGTGAGGATCGCGATCCACCAACCGTCGGCCCGGGGAGCTTCACTTCGTGCGGTTGGGCTTCTGGCCATGGCTGAACGCCTCGGTCTGATCCCAGGGGGTAGCCGTACTCACATATTCGGCCGGAACTTGCTCGGTCTGCGGCATTTGGCTGGAAACGGTTTGACCCCACTGCCGGGAAGGCTCCCGGCTGATGCTCCGGACATAGGCAACCAAATCCCAGATCGCGCTGCCGGGCAGCATGACGCCCCAGGTCGGCATGCCGCGCGGACGACCCTGGAAGATCGTGAGGAAGATCTGCGCCGGTTCCGAGCCATAGATGAAGGCGCTATTGCTGAGCGACGGCCCCATGCCGCCTGCGCCGTTGGGCGCATGGCATCCGACGCAGTTGAACGCCTGGAAGTATTGCATGCCACGCTGAGCCGCCTGAGGATCGTCGCCGACCGGGCTTTGGACGCCGGGCTCAAGTGGCACGTTGCCCGGGAAGAGGCGCGAGACCGGCGTGCCGAGGAGCTTCGCCGCACCGATCCCGCCCACATAGGGTTGCGGCGGCACACTCATGCCGAGTGTGCCTTGCGCCTCCGGCGGGGACGATGGCTGATCCGGTTTCGGGGCAGGGGCCTGCACCGGATTGGGCTCGCTCGGTCGTCCGACTGCCGAAGGCGGAGCCTGCGGCGGCGGAGGCGTCGGCTGCTGGGCCGAAACGCTGGCGGACCATGGAAGGAGCCCGACGGCACCCACCGAGAGCCCTCGTGCGATTCCTCTCATCGGTCCGGCGCCGCCCATCCGAGAGAGCCCTGCCTTCGATGAACCGGCCATCCCGACCTCCTTGAAGTCGATTACTGAGCGGGCCCGTTTGGGGGTGCGGGAGCCGTGGGAGTCGGAGCGGACGGAGCTGCCGGCGCAGGCGCTCCGGTGGGAGCTCCGCCTGGACCGCCTCCCTCGCCCTTCGGCGGCAACGCAAAGACCAGCAGGGAGTCGCCACCGACCGTGTAGGCCGGAAGATCCTGCATGGCGCCCACGAAGCCGAGCGCCCCGTTCCTCGCCCGGGCATCGATCTCGGCATTCGCCACCACGCCGGGCCATCCTCCGACGCCGGACATGATGGCGACGTATTGCGTGCCGTCATGGCCCATATAGGTGACGGGCTGGCCGATGAGGCCCGAGCCGGCGCGGAATTGCCAGAGGACCTTGCCGCTCTTGGCGTCCACGGCCTTGAACCAGCGGTCCATGGTTCCGTAGAAGGCGATGTCGCCCGCGGTCACGAGCGCACCGCTCCAGACCGGGAAGCTTTCGGTGATAGCCCAGACTTTGGCCTTCTTGACCGGATCCCAGGCCATGAACTCACCGCGATGGCCACCCGGACCCGCATACATGTCGACGGTCGCGCCGACATAGGGCGTGCCCGTAATGTAGCCGACTTCTCCCGTTTTGAAGGTCGCGCAGAGATGCTGATGCGGCACATACAGAAGCTTCGTGCGCGGCGACCACGCGCTCGGCTGCCAGTCCTTCGCGCCGGGCGGCGCCGGGCAGACATCCTCGACGACCTTTCCGAGAGTCGGCTCCTTGTCGTGGTTCGGCTCAAGGCGTCCGGTCTTCGGATCGAAGCCCTTGTAGACCGTGACTGTTTCGTAAGGATCGGCCGAGATGACCTCTCCGTTCGTCCTGTCCAGCACGAACATGTAGCCGGTCCGGCCGGGGTGGATCAGCGTCTTACGCATCCGACCGTCGATCTCGAGGTCGACCAGAATGGCTTCGTTGACGCTATCATGGTCCCAGAGATCGTGAGGGGCCGTCTGATAGGCCCATTTCGCGGCGCCCGTATCGACATCGCGTGCGAACACGGTCGCGGCCCAGAGATTGTCACCGGGCCGCTGATTGGAATTCCAAGGCCCCGGGTTTCCGGTGCCATAATAGACCAGATTGAGCTCGGGATCGTAGGACAGCCATCCCCAGGCGGTCGCGCCGCCCGTCTTCCAGGCGTCGGTCGGCCAGGTCTTCACGCCGAGATCCTTGCCCTTCATCCAGTCGTAATGCGGCTGGAAGTCGGGGCCGATCAGCACGTCCGAATCCGGCCCTGTTCCGTAAGCTCGCCACACGATCTTGCCGGTGTTCTCGTCGAGTGCCGTCACCCAGCCGCGCACGCCCATCTCGCCGCCGCTGTTGCCGACCAGAACCTTTCCCTTGGCGACCAGCGGTGCCATCGTGACCGTCTCGCCGAGATTGATATCCCCGAGCGTGGCGACCCACAATTCCTTCCCGGTCCCGGCGTCGAGGGCGACCGTGTGCAGATCGAGAGTGTTGAGGAAGATCTTGCCGTTGTCGTAGGCGAGGCCGCGGCTGACTACGTCGCAGCAGGCGACTCCCTGCGCCGCCAGGTTGGGCTTCGGGGCATACCACCACTTCAGTTCGCCCGTCGTGGCATCGAGCGCGAAGACACGGTTCGGATGGGGGCCTGCATAGGGGGCGACCACATACATCATGCCGTTCACGACAAGTGGCGCGGCCTCTTGACCGCGGGCGGCGCCGACCGAGAAGGTCCAGGCGAGCCTCAGCTGCCCGACATTGTCGGGATTGATCTGGTCAAGATTACTGAACCGGTGAGCGGCATAGGACTTCATCGCCATCGGCCATTGCCGGTCATCCTGGGATAGGGACTGGAGATCGGCTGAAGCTCCCGCGGCATCGGGCTGAGATTGCGCGAGGGACGATCCCGAAGGAAGAGCGGTTCCAACGAAAATGAGAAGCAGGGCTCCCCAGATATTTGCAAGGCGGTGCCGGATCGGACGCGGGGGCATGGACATGGGCGCGACCTCGAAGAACTGATCTGGAGCGACGCCTAGAGCATCGAACGCAAAAGCAGGAACCGGGTTTGCGTGAAACGATGCTCGAACACAGAGACTGACGGCACCGGATGTGGGTTCGATGTCACGCCCGATGCTGTAAAGGTGCAGGGCCAGCCACCGGGATGGCTCGAACTCACACCATTGTTCCCGACGGCAATCCTGCTGATCTCCTCCGGCCCAATCCGCACACTGCTACGTTGTTCCTCGGCCCGTCGGACAATCCTTGTCCGCCGGCGTACCGACTTTATTGACCGAGATCCTTGTCGGGGGATTGACGCCGCGGCGGCCGCCCGGGGCGGATCCGGCACGAGGTTGGTTCGCAAAGCTTGGGCGAATGGGGCCGATCCCCTTGCAAAATCGGCCGTTCAGGGCGCTCCCGGTCGAAGCCCTGGAGGCCCTGCGTCCCGCGCCGGACCGCGTGACGCAGAACGAACGGCCGCTCCTTCATCGATCGGGCCTACCAATGAGGTACGCCTCCTTCGTCGTGGGGCTTCGTCGCTACGACAAAACCGTTGCTGCCGAGTCCCCGTGGAAACAACCGTTCAGCGCTGCTGCCACAACCACGAAATGGCGCTGAGAACGCCTCTGTTCCGGGCTTGTGGCGGAGCCGCAGGATGCACGATCACGGTCGCGGTCATTCCCGCGCTCAACCGCACGTCCTCCGGTACCCGATCAAGAGCGATCCGGACTGGAACGCGCTGCGCCAAGCGCACCCAGCTGAAGGTTGGATTGACGTTGGCAATGAGGCCGTCGGAGGTCTGCGTCGTCTCCCGATCCGCGATAGCCCGTGCGATGCTGTCCACATGGCCCTCGACCTCATCCGGAAATCCCATGAGGCGAACCGTCGCTCGATCACCCTCGCGCAGGTTGCGGAGCTTGGTCTCCTCGAAATATCCCGCCACGTAGAATGAATCGCTGTCGACGATGGCAAGCAATGCCCGTCCCGCAGTTGCATAGTCGCCCGGATCGACTTGCAGATTGGTCACGAAGCCGTTGACGGGAGAGCGAAGCTGCGTGCGATCCAAGTTGAGCTGGGCGGTGTTGAGCGCAGCCAGGGCCTGATTGTAGGCAGCCTCGGCTGTCGCGACCGCCGTCTCTGCCTGCTCTCGCGCCTCGGCCGTAATGGCGGCCGTCGACAGGCGTGTGCGCCGCTCGAGTTCGCGGCGGCGCTGCTCCAGTTCCTGCTCGCGCCCCTGCGCATTGGCCTCCGCCTGGGAGAGAGCAAAGCGGTAGGGTTGCGGATCGATGGTGAGGAGGACATCGCCCTTCTTCACCGGTTGATTATCCTTGACGCGGACCTCGGAGACCATTCCCGAGACGTCCGGAGCCATTTCCACGATATTGGCTCGGACGCGTCCGTCTCGGGTCCAAGGTGTTTCGACATAGCTCTGCCAGGCGAACCACCCTGCCGCCGCCGCCGTGGCGACGACCAGTGCTGTAACGACGACTCGGACGGTTGGAGAGACTTTCACGGGCCGGGAGATCCTAACGGAAGACGACGGTAACGCAGAACGACAGGATGAGGATATAGAGCGCGGTGTTGAACAGTGCGGGGTGCCACACGAGGCGATAGGCGCCCGACCAAGCAAGACACTTGCGCAGTACCAGCCAGATCAGCGCGGCCGCCGCGGCATAGCCGAACATGGGTGGTAGAAAGACGCCGAAAAGATCGATTTCCTTGATCATGCCGGCACCTCCTGACGGATAATGTCGGGAACCGGCGAAGAACGAACTTGGCCGAAGAGATCTGCATGCTGATGGAGCGCACTGCTGATGGCGACGAGCGCCGTCAGAAGGTCTTCGACACGCGATACAGGATGCGCGAGGAGGATCGCGGCCGCATCGTCGATTGCGTGCAGGGGCCTGCTGACGGTCGCCCCCATCCGTAAGTCCCGGAAGTGCCGCGCGAGTTCGGTCAGAACCCTCGCGATGGCTGTTGCGGCCTCTCGAGGAATGTCACGACTCGCTTCCTTCAGCAGGATGAGGTTGAAGCCGACCCGCAGGGCCGCCAAGGCGCTGCGCATGAGGGCCTGCTGGTCCGGTTGCGCCGCATCGAGGCGGAAGAACAGTGCATTGATCCGGTCGAACATTCGGCTTGCGAAACGATTGCGGCTCACCATGGTTTCGGGGCCGGCCAGACGTTCCAAGTCTCTCAAGATGCCACGCCGGATCCGCCGGACCGTCCACTCCACGCCGAGCGGGCGCAGCAGCCTGAACATCAGGATTCCCGCACCGATACCTGCGAGAAGCGCAAGGCTTGAATTGGCGAAGCTTGCGAAATCTGGCTGGCTGCGGACATTCGTGAGCCCGAGAAATGCCACTAGGTTGAGGCCGAGCGGCGTTACCTTCAGGCCGATGCGCGGTAGGCCGAGCAGGATGCCGAAGGGCAGATAGAACGGCAGGAAGGCGAACACGAGCGAGACAAAGCCGTCGATCGACGGCAGAACGGCGAACAGATAAATTGCTGCGAAGATCGCCGAAAAGACCGTCATGCGCAGGAAATTCGCCGCTGCAGGGACCGGATCGTCCAGCGCTCCGAGAATGCTGCAGATCACGCCGCTGAAGATCACCGCCGAACTTCCCTGCTGCCAGCCGGAAGAAACCCATAAGGCGGACGTTGCCAGGACCGCGGTGGTGGAGACGGACCCGGCCATCAACGCGAAGGTGATGTCCCGGTAGCGAGCCGGTGAAGGTGCCGCTTCGGACAGGGACATGGCATTTCCTAAAAGCAGAGCTTCGCGAAGATCGAGAATTCGCCGCCAGGTCCTGACCAGATCGCCGATCCGCAGGAGGATGTTGCGGACCGGAATGGACCTGTGGTCATGCACCATGTCGTCGAAGGTCGGCAGGCGGCTCATGGCCTCCTGCCGCAGCCCTTCGGCCCCGGTCTCAAGACCGGGATTGTGCCTGAGCGGATCGCCTGGGACAGGCAGAAGGCTCGCTGTCCGTATCAGGATGTCCTGGAGGGATGCGTGCTTGTCGGGATCAAGCCCACGCAGCAACGCCAGTCGGTCGTTGATAGAGACCAGGATGGCCAGGAGTGACAGCAATTCCCCTTGTAGATTCCGGACCACATTGCCGGCTGCTTTAACGGAAGGCGTGTCGAAGGTTGCAAAGACCCTCAATGCGTCGAGAGAGATTGCGTCGGCGATCAATTTTCGCTGATCTGCAAGCGCCTTCTCCTCCCGGCTTTTGCCGTGCAGCACGTCTCTCGTCCAATCCGCCGCGTCCTCAAGGGTGGCATTGACCGATTCCGTCAACGCTTCGCCGGCCGTCCGTGGAAAGATCACCTGACTGACCAGGGTGGCGCAGCCGATGCCGAGGAGGATCTCGATGCAGCGACCGACCGCGTAGTCGAAGGCGGTTTCGGGGGCGAGGGCCGCTGGAATGCCCACGATGGCGGCGGTATATCCCGACAGCATGGCGCCATAGGCAGCTGGCGCGTCTCGTAGAAGCACCGAGGTGAAGGTGCAGGCGCCGATCCAAAGGGCGAGCGACACCAGGAACATCGGCGCGCTTTGTGCGAAAGCGCCTACGAGAATGAGCGCCACGGCGGCGCCCATGACCGTGCCGAGGGCACGGAACAGGGACTTCGCCGCTACCATTCCGGCAATGGGCTGGGAGACGACGAAAACCGTCAGCATGGCCCAGGTGGGTTGCGTCAGGTCGAGCGCGAAGGCGATATAGAGGGCCAGCACGGCCGCGCCGAAGGTCTTGACGGAGAATAGAACATCTCGCCAGCCTGGCTGTACCATGGAACCTGCCTCTCGAAGTATATCTGTGGCCCGGCCAGATTTCGGACACGGCCTCCACAGGCCTCCCTGACCAAGTTATGTATGCTGCCATTAACACCGTATTGCGGGCGGCAGTTAATCCGAAGTCCGATGGCGGATTCATCCTCAGGCTCGGCAATATTGTCAGGTCTTCACGCAGTTGGCAGCTGAGCGTCGGCCGTCAATTGGAAAATATCGATGATCCCGCCTTCGTGAGGTCCCTGAATGCCTCGATGGCTGAATAGATTATACGCGTGGCGTCCAATGGCGCTTAGCAGGAGCGCGCTCGTGCTAAGCCGTAAGCGGGGCGGAAGTGCTGGGTGAATAACAGCGGATCGTTCCAAGATCCCTGGATTGAGAGGGCCCCGCTGATCAGCCGGCCGCTCCTCGATGAAGCGGCAGAGGTCCGGCAGCACCCAACTGGAGGGCTCTCCCCTCTCCGGATCAGGGCTGCGCAGGATCCGGGCGATCAAGGCCGTCTCCATCCTGCCAAACTGGATGGAATCGCGATCTTGCCAGAGAGAAAAGCTCGCCCGGAGTCACTTCAACCTCGCGGCGGCATCTTTCATGCATCATCCGGCGCCATTGCAGGAGCGCGGTCCGGCTGGAGGATTGGGCGCGACACCAAACCGATGCTGGGGCCGCGCCTGCCGAGCGCTATGTTCGGGTTATGGAAACACCCCCGTCGACGACAAAGGCACTCCCTGTGACGAAGCTCGAAGCGTCGGATGCGAGGAATAGCACTGCCCTCGCGATTTCCGCTGGCGTCGCAAGGCGCTTGAGAGCGTGAAGACCCTCGACAAATGTGCGGAGTTCTTGGGAAGCTCCCGGAGCATTGACGACATTCGACGGCGTATCGGTCCCGCCGGGCAAGATGGCGTTCACGCGAATGTTCCTGCTCCCGAATTCGGTCGCGAGAACCTGGGTCAATCCCATCAAACCCGCTTTGCTGGCAGCGTAGGATGCCATCCCGGGCATTCCAGCCGAATAGCCCACGAAGGTCGACGTAAAGATCAGTGAACCGCCGCCCCGGTCCACCATTGCGGGCACCTGATACTTGGCTCCGAGGAATGCGCTCGTCAGGTTGGTCTCGAGCGTATCGCGCCATCCATCGACCGATAGGCCAGAAATTGCTCCGGTCTCACCCACCGCGCCAGCATTGTTGAAGGCGATGTCAAGGCCGCCGAAGCGCTCGACGGCGGTTTTGACGAGGGCCTCGGCCAGTGCTTCGTCTCTCACATCGCCTGCAACGGCAATGGAGATCCCTCCGACGTCCTTGATCTCTGCTACCAGCGTCTCCAGTTCCTTGGAGCGACGTGCCGATACGACGACATTTGCGCCTTCCTGCGCGAATAGTTTGGCCGTTGCATATCCGATGCCGGAGCTGGCCCCGGTCACGATGGCGGTCTTGTTGATGAGCGTAGTCACTGATGGGAATCCTTCTTTGAGTCGAATGCTCATGACGGATTTCCCAGATCGCTTCGTGATCGGCGACCCGTTTCCTGCGCCCGATTTCTGCGATGCGCTACGGCGTCCGATGCTCCCTTCTAGATGAGCGCATCGTTTGAGCGGACCCGAACGGCCGCGTCAGCGAAAACCGGGTCCACTTTTCGCTCGTGCGGCCCGCTGGGTCCGCACAATGCGCTAGAACCATCCCTCGTCTCGGATCGTGTCCTCGGGGACACGCCATTGAACCCATTTCTGCAGTTCCGAGCGGCTTGGAGCTCCAAGACGGCCGCCGAAACGCTCGCATTTCATGGCGGCTGCGGCATTGGCCATACGAACGGATGCGGACAAACCCCACTCATTCACGAGGCCGTAGACATATGTCCCGTGCCAGACATCGCCTGCTCCAAGCGTGTCGACAGCCTGAATGGAGAACCCGGGGAACTCCTGGATGGTGCCGGGGCGATCACCGCGCTGTCGCATCAGCGCGCCTTGGGCTCCGAGCGTGACCCCGACAACATCGGCACCGATGTGTTCTGCGACCTCCAGCAGTGCCCGGTTGGGCGTGGTGCTGCTCGTCAGGGACAGCAGGGCGGGCTCTGA
This sequence comes from Microvirga sp. M2, assembly GCF_047497095.1. Classification (NCBI taxonomy): domain Bacteria; kingdom Pseudomonadati; phylum Pseudomonadota; class Alphaproteobacteria; order Hyphomicrobiales; family Methylobacteriaceae; genus Microvirga; species Microvirga sp. M2. Next base: position 421,853 of record NZ_CP134064.1, on the reverse strand, counting down.
AAACAGCACATGGTCTCCCAAGGCGATGAGTTCGCGCAGCGACGCGGGCGGCGCTATGTCGGCATCGACGACGGTCGGTACTCCGCAACGGCGCGCCTCCGCCAGAACGGCCTTTGCGCCCTCGACCCACCGCATGTCGACGAGCACGGCGCTGGCCCGGGCAATCTCGTGGAGCGGAAGCCAACTGGCGTCCTTGTCGAGCGATGGATCGGTATAGGGTACGACCAACCTTTCTCCTGCTTGATCGACCAGGATCGTCGAATAGGCCGTCTGGGCTCCCGAAATGCGGCGAATCCGATCAATCCGCACGTTCTCCCGGGACAGCTCTCGAAGGAAGCTGTCACCGGTCGGGTCATCGCCGATTCGGGCCCAGAGTTCGACCGCTCCACCGAGCCGGGCAATGGTCGCGGCAGCGGCCGTTGCCATGCCGGCTGCGACCTGAACGGCCGCTTCAGGCAGAACCTTCGTGCCGGAACTGGGAATTCTGTCGATCTTGAAAATCGTGTCCCAGAATGCGCATCCAAGACAGATGATGGGCTTTGGCTGCATCAAAAGAGCCTGTTCCGTAGTTCGTATCGGGGGAGAGTTCTTTTTATTCCAGACGCAGTGCGCGCGCCCGTGCGTGCATGATGTGAGCGGTCACAGCTGCGGTGGCCGCAACGGCGTCGCGAGTCTTCAGAGCCGCGATGATGGCAAGGTGTTCATGCATGACGGGCAGCACGAGGCTCTCGTCCATCCTGGTTTCGTTCTGACGGATCAGACGAACCTTGATCCAGTTCACGCGATAGGCCTTCGAGACGATGTCATTGTTCAGGTTGTCGATGATTGTTTCGTGAAACTCACGATCGACCTGCTGGGCGGCCGCGATGACGTCGTCCGTCACGCCTTGCTCCGCGGCCGTGACGATCGTCCGGTGGGCAGCTTCGATCTCCTCGATCTTGGCATCGCTCGCGCTGTGACAGAAGGATGCGACGGCCTCGCGCTCCAGGATAAGCCTGAACTGAAATGCGTTGCGGATCAGATTGATATCGAGAGGGAGAATTTGCAGCCCTCGCTGCGGCACGGTGACGATGAGGCCCTCGGCCTCCAGACGGGGGACCAACTCTCGCACCGCCCCCAGAGGCTGGCCCGTGAGAGCAACGAGCTCGCGTTGGCTGATGAATTGCCCTGGCTTGATATCGCTTTGCAGCAAATGCTGAGTGAATGCATCGTAAGCACGCTCCCGCAATTTGATCTCCGAGCGATGCTTCGTGCGGGACGCCATCATGAAGAGACCTTCGACTCCGATGCGAACGGAGCGAGCAAAGCGATGGCGCGAGCGGCCACGTTCTCGTCGAGCGTCGACAGGGGAGGTTTGGCGACGGCCCAGGCGCGGTCTTGGCGGATATGGGCGACAAGAGACTTGACCATGGGAACGACAGGATGGCTTGCGATTTCGTCGACCAGCGCCACGACACGGGGGTCGTCGCGTCCGCTCTCCGCCAAGGCAACGATGGCCTCGGGCACGATATTCGCCACGCCGCAGATGGACCCTGCGCCCCCAGCCGCACAGGCGCGGCCAAGATAGCGCTCGTCGCCCACGAGAATGTCGAGGTCCGGAAAGGCCTCGATGAGCGCGAGCGTCGCCTGCGCATCCCCCGCACTATCCTTGACGCCTCGAACGGCGCCGGAAAAATCCTGCGCGAGACGAAAGATGACGGGATGGGACAGCGGGACACCGGTCATGCCGGGAATGTGGTAGAGGATGATATCCCGAAGCTGGTGTCCGACAGCCCGGAAGACGGCCGTGAACCAGGCGAGAACCGCTTCGTCAGGCGCTGGCCGGAAATAGAATGGAGGAGCCAGCAGGACCGCATGGACGCCACGGCTCAGGGCTTGTCTCGTGCTGTCCGCCGCCTCCTCGACCGAACAGGCGATCACCCCTTCGACGAGCCGGGCGGCCGGGATCCCCAGCGCGATCAGTTCTGTGGCAACACGGTCGCGTTCGCCTGCCTCGACCGATGGGCCTTCTCCGGTGGTGCCGAACAATGTTGCAGAGCGGCAGCCGCGGCGCAGGCAATCATCGGCATGGCGGGCCAAGCGCCGAACGTCCACGCGTTCCGCTGCAAAAGGTGTGACGAGAGCGGTGCTGATGCCAAAGCGAAGGGACAAGGGAGTCTCCGGAAAACGCCGTGTTGACACTAACATGTTACATGGTGCTTAATTCAATGCAAGTAAGAGAAGCCCGTTTGAAGCATGGGCAATTCAGGGAGGAAGCGGATCATGGCCGAACAAGGCTCTTTTACCCGTCGCATGTTCCTGGCGAGCACCGCCGCAGCTGCCGCATACGGCCTAGGCCCGATGCCGGCCTTCGCGAATGTGAACTGGAAGAAATACTCCGGGACGAAGATCGGAGTGAATCTCATCAAGAGCCCGCGGCGATCTGCTGCAAAAATATGAGAAGGAGTTCACCGATCTCACGGGGATCGAGGTCTCTTCCGAGCAGGCCCCGGAACAACAGCAGCGCCAGAAGGCCGTGATCGAGCTGAATTCGGGAAGCCCGAGCTTCGACGTCATTCACCTGAGCTATCATGTCCAGAAGCGCCAGTTCGAGAAGGCCGGCTGGCTCGCGGATCTCGGCCCGCTCATGAAGAACCCGGATCTGACGGAAGCCAGCCTGACGGAAAGCGACTTCTCGCAAGCGGGCATGCTCTATGCCAAAAATCCGCAGGTGCAGATGCTGTCGCTGCCGTTCTCGGTCGATTACTGGATGATCTACTGGAACAAGGAACTCTTCGCGAATAAAGGCCTCTCCTATCCTCAAACGTTCGACGAGATGGTGAAGGCGGCCGAGGCCCTGACCGATCCCAAGGCGGGGATCTACGGTTTCGTCGCGCGCGGCCTGAAGAACGCAAACGTGCCTGTCTGGACGAGCTTTCTTCTCGGCTATGGCGTCGACCCTGTCGACGCGAGCGGCAACCTCAAGACGGATACGCCGGAGGCGATCGAGGCTGCCAAACTCTATCAGCATCTCCTCACGAAATGCGCCCCTCCCGGCGTCGCCGGCTTCAATTGGTCGGAATGCCAATCCGCCTTCCTGCAAGGGAAGATCGGCATGTGGCTCGATGGAGTCGGCTTTGCTCCCCCGCTCGAAGATCCGGAAAAGTCGCGGGTTGTCGGCAAGGTGGGCTATGGTGTCATGCCACGCGGCCCGAAGGCACAGGCGTCCGCGACCTTCGGCGACGGCATCGGCGTGACCGCTGCCAGCAAGAACAAGGAGGCGGCTTATCTCTATTGTCAGTGGGCGATCTCGAAGCAGATGGGCGCACGCCTTCTTCAGGCCGGCGGCGGTGTTCCCTTCCGCCAATCGATTCTGAACGATCCGGACACCCGCAAAGGCGTCAAGATGCCGCCGGCCTGGATCGATGCCGTGGTGGAATCCGGCAAGATCAGCAAGCTCGGGCTTCCCGTGGTCCAGCCCGTCACCGAGTTTCGCGACATCATGGGGATTGGGCTGACCAACCTGCTGGGTGGAGCTGATCCGGCCGCTGAGATGAAGAAAGCGACGGAGCAGTTCAAGCCGGTGCTCGAACGGAGCGAGAAGGCCTGACGTTCTCCTGCGTCAATGCAGAGTGATGGCGCGGAGGATCCCCATGAGCACCCTCGCTGAAAGACCGGTGACACTCGTTGCGGAGGTGGCGCCCCCCAGGGGCGCCCCATCGCAAAAAGTCTACTGGCCATTCGTGATCCCCGCGCTTCTCACCGTTGGCTCCGTGATCGTATTCCCATGGGCGTTCACGGTCTGGATGAGCCTGCATGAGTGGAATGTGGGCGGAACTCGGCAATTTACCGGCTTGGCCAATTATGCCCGCCTTGCAACCGACGAGCGTTTCATCACGTCGATCGGGCATACGCTTTTCTATACGATCCTGGCCGTCGTGCTCCCCCTGATCTTTGGGACCCTCGCGGCCCTGATCTTCAACACGCGTCTTCCCTTCAGAGGGGTTCTGCGTGGGCTGTTCGTCATGCCCATGATGGCAACGCCCGTTGCCATCGCGCTGGTGTGGACGATGATGTTCCATCCGCAGCTCGGCGTGCTGAACTACCTTCTGTCCCTCGTGGGGATCGGACCACAGGGCTGGGTCTTCAATTCGGCGACAGTCATTCCATCGCTCGTTCTCGTAGAGACATGGCAATGGACGCCGCTCGTGATGCTGATCGTGCTGGGGGGCCTGGCCGCCATTCCGCTCGAGCCTTATGAGAGCGCCGCCATCGACGGCGCCAACGCTCTTCAGCGTTTTCGCTATATCACCCTGCCCATGATCGCGCCTTTTCTCATGGTGGCCGTGATCATTCGAACCATCGACGCCCTGAAAAGCTTCGACATCATCTATGCCATCACGCAGGGCGGACCGGGCACCGCCTCCGAAACGATCAATCTTTATCTCTACAGCGTGGCATTCGCCTATTACGATGTGGGCTACGGATCGGCCATTGCCGTCGTGTTCTTTGCTCTTGTGATCGCGTTGTCCTTGCTGATGCTCCACCTTCGCCAGAGAACGAAGTGGACCGACGTACAAGGTGGCGCATGACGCTGCGAAAGATATCGAACGTCCTGGGCCTCTGGTTCGTTGCGCTCGTCCTCGTGTCGCCGGCCGTCCTGTTCTTTCTCTGGATGATTTCGCTCTCGCTCAAATTCGAGGTCGACAACGCGGCCTATCCGCCGATCTTCATTCCCGAGCGGTTCGCCTGGAAGAATTATATCGGTGTTTTCGAGTCCAATCGCTTCGGTCTGTTCTTCGTCAACAGCCTGATCGTGACGGGCTGTGCGACAGCTCTGGCGCTTCTCATCGGCGTTCCGGCCGGCTACGGCATCGCACGCATGCGGGCCACCAAGGCTGCCGTCGTCGTTCTGATCGCCCGGATGACACCGGGCCTCTCCTATCTGATTCCGTTGTTTCTGTTGTTTCAGTGGCTAGGTCTGATGGGAACCCTCATGCCCCAGATCATCGCGCACCTTGTGATCACCGTCCCGATCGTCATCTGGATCATGATCGGCTACTTCGAGACGACGCCGATCGAGCTTGAAGAGGCGGCCGTCATCGACGGCGCAAACCGATGGGAGGTCTTTCGTCATGTCGCCCTGCCCATCGCCAAGCCGGGAATCACGGTCGCGTTCATTCTGGCCGTCATATTTTCGTGGAATAATTTCGTCTTCGGCGTCGTGCTCGCTGGGCGGGATACACGCACCCTGCCGGTTGCCGTCTACAACATGCTGTCCTTCGAGCAGGTAAGCTGGGGACCGTTAGCGGCGGCAGCGTTGATCGTCACTCTTCCGGTGCTGGTTCTCACGGTTGCTGCGCAACGGCAGATCATAGCCGGACTGACGGCCGGTGCTGTCAAGGGCGGTTAGAGTATCGAATGCAGAACCGGTCCCCACCTTCGCTTTCGATGCTCTCATCGAATTGAACGGATCGCTCCTGAGCAGGAGATCAGGGTTAGGAGCCGACTGCGTCAACGCTTGCGTGCTCCCTTGTCGCTGCCCGAGCGCTTCACGCTTCCGGTTGTGTCGATCTCTTTTGCATTGTCCGCCAGCTTGCCGCGCGCGCTGACGGCATCCGTACTCCACGCCAGGTTCTCCCCGGGATGCAGATTGGACACGAGCTTGCGGGTCTCGCGCGAAAGTGCCTTCCCGGCATGGGCGACGGGCGTGAAGTCCGAAACCTTGTGCCGGGATCCCGCCCGGCCGGTGAATACCCGTAGGCCGTCAGGGAACATCACCATGTCGCCCGGCCGCAATGTGCTGTCCGCGAGAAGGGCAGGGAATGGATTGTCCATATCGCCTGGATGCCGCGCCTGGATGGGTGCCTTGACCTCCAGAACCTCGACAGGGGCGGGCTTGGGCCGCGCTGAGCCCCTCCGAGGCTGACCGGCAAAGGTGTCCGGCTGAAGCTCCACCGGCGGCGGCGAAGGAGCCGCCGGCACGGGTTGAGTGAAGCCTCGCAGGAAATCGAAGAGACCTTGTGCCCGTGCCGGGACGATGCCGATCGCGAGAGGCACGACCAGAGACACCATCATGACGCCCAAGGGGCCTTTAGGTCCGACACGCTTTGTTGCAAATTTTGCCATTGTTCGCCTCCCGCCGATGAGGGAAGCAACGTGGCCAAGCTTTTCCTGTTCCTGAACTTGGAGCCCGCCGCAAAAATAAACTCATGTTAACGATTCTCGCCCGGTCGGCGGGAACGCCATCGGGCCTCCTTGGTTGACTTGCCACCTCCTGCGAGGAGAAGACAGGGAGCGCTCACCGATGAGGCACGACACCGACGACTGGCCGGAAGGCTTTCTCATCGCGGTTCCTCATGCTTGGCGGGATGATGGTCTCTGGCATGACATGCAGGCACAAACGCAGGAGCGCATCGGAATGAAACTGCGCGAGCTTTATGTCGATTTGCTTCAGCAGCCTCTCTCACCCGCACTGACCGGCCTGGTTCAGGACATTGAGAGACACCGGGACGCATCCGCTGTTCGCGGTTCAGGACATGCTGCGCGACGATCATGGTGCTGATCTGACCAGGATCTTGACCCAGGCAAGGCGAGGACCCTGTCGAAGCGTGTACCATGGGCGGGATGCTCGAGAGCAGAGACTTCCAGCATCGGATGGGGGTTCGATTCCACGTCCGATACTGTCGGTGGCCGGGCGCGAAATTTTGACCCGTTCCCGATTTTCGCCGGTTGCCTCTCTGATACGCGGCGACCTTGCCCGACGTACCGCAATCCCGGTTACTGGAGCTTCCGCAACCCTTACCCGTCTATGCCAACCCGACATGCGCGGGGCGCTATTCTCGGAGCGGCTGAGAGGCTATAGCTGAACAGCAGAACGACCAGTCAATCAGGACGCCGCTCGAATGACGCAAGAACAGCAACTCAAAGGTCCCGCTTCCTATTTCCCGTCCATCGAGAAGAATTATGGCCAGCCGATCAGCCACTGGATGACAATCCTCGATGGCATGAAGGGAAAGAAGCATATGGAAATGGTTGCTGCACTCAAGGCAGAACACAAGATGGGACACGGGCATGCCAATGCTCTTGTGGCCTGTCACCGGGCGCAAAGCGAAAAGGCCTGACTGGAACGGATTTATACTCGCGCACGGAATTGACTTCGGGGTCGCGCGGACCGAACCGTCATCCACAGTCCTCCCGGCTGCGGTTCCGCTGGGTGAACTTGACTATAAACAACATAACGTTGCTTCCTTCGAAGGGTCCACGCGCCTCAGGAGAAGCACCCCGCCATGCCGCGTTCCCTGCTCCGCCTTCTGCCCGCCCTGCCGCTGCTGATCGGGCTGGGCCTCGCGGCCGCGTCCGCCCAGACTCAAGGCGAAGGCGTGCTCGGGTGGCGGGTGGTCCCTCCTGATCTCATACCGGAATACTATGCGACCCCAATTGCGGCCTGCAGACGACAGCACGAGATCTACAATCCTGACGCGACGTTCTATGGATACAAGGATAGTCCGCAAACTTGGGCGACTAAAACCTGCGATTGGTGCCTCCTTAATGTTGGCGCGCAAGCTTGCTGGTTTGTACGACCTGGTCCGACTGATTTCATCTGTGCGTCCGGCTATTCGCGTGTCTATCCCGGCTCGTGCGTGAAGGCGGCGGATCCGCGGGAGGAGGTGCAAGCCTGCGAGGGCAGCGGCGGATCGGTCAACCCGGTCACGCCGCATCCGATCGCCATCCTGACCGGCGCCAAGCTGCTTTCGGCCACCGACTTCGCCGCCCCCGACGGCGATCTGCGGCTCGAGCGAACCTACCGCAGCCGCGGCGGCAGCGCCTTCGTCGACACCCCGCCGCTCGGCCTCGGGCTCGGCTGGCGCCTGGCGTTCCAGCACGAGCTGGCCATCGACCCGTCCTTCTCCGCCAGCCAGCGCGTCACCCTCAAGACCGCCGACGGCGCGTCCTACGACTTCCAGCGCCAGAGCGACGGCTCCCTGGCGCCGGTCTATGCCGGCGCCCGCAACGGCGCCCGCAACGCCGATTACCGGCTCGCCTTCGAGGGACCCTGGCCGGCCGATCTGTCCCAGGTCCGGCGCATGAAGACCCGCTGGCGCTTCATCGACCCGGACGGCGCCACCTGGATCCTGGAGAGTTTCGACCAGCCGGGGCTCAACGCCTTCTTCGAGGTGGCCCGGCCCGTGAGCCTGGCCCGCCGCGACGGCTACGGCCAGAGCTTCGCCTACGGGCCGCTCTCCGAGCTTGCCGGCCTCACCGACAGCTTCGGGCGGCAGATCGCCTTCACCTGGCACTACGCCACCACCGGCGGCCCGACGACGATCACCTATCCGGCGGCGCTGGCCTCGGCCACAGTGCCGGGCGGCAGCCGGATCGCCTATGCGTACGAGCCGCTCTCCCCCGCCGACGGCCCGGCCCGGCCCGAGCGGCTGGCGCGGGTGACGCAGACGGCTGCGGACGGCACGCTCCTGGAGCAGACCGCCTATCTGCACGAGGACGCGCGCTTTGCGTCCCAGGTGACCGGCATCGTGGACGCTCGTGGGGTGCGCACCCTGACCGTCGCCTATGACGGGCGCGGGCGGGCGGTGACGAGCGAGCTCGCCGACGGCGCCGAGCGGGTGAGCGTGGATTATGGCGAGGCCACCACGCCGCTGACCACCGATCTGTCCTACGACGATGCCGGTCGCCTCGTCGACCTGGGCCAGACCGACACGACGAGCCACAGCCTGCCTTATCCCACCGCCGGGCGGCGGCGGGTCTGGACCTATGCCTATGGCATCGGCAACCGGCTGACCGCCGTGGATGGCCCGTTGTACGACGCCAACTATGATGGCCGCCTGATGACGACAGAGATGGCCGGTTAGGTGTGAGATGCATCAATCTTTCCCGCGATTGCGGGAGAAGGTTGATGCCGGGCATGCACGTCACCGACCGCCAGGTCAGGCGCTATATGAGTTCACGCAAGGACGGATATTCTCAGGCCGCCGCGGCGGCACGGGCCGGCTTCAGCGAGCGCACCGGTCGGCGCATCGAAGCCGACCCGGTTCTTCCCAGCCAGCGCGAGGGCCGGCGCTACCGGACGCGTCCGGATCCGTTCGCCGAAGTCTGGCGCGACGAACTCGTGCCGATGCTGGAGGCCGCGCCCCAGATCCGGGCCACCACTTTGCTGGAAGAGTTGCAACGGCTGCATCCAGGGCGCTATGGCGACGGCCATCTGCGCTCGCTGCAGCGCCGGGTGGCCCATTGGCGCGCCACCGAGGGACCGGAGCGTGAGCTGATCTTCCGACAGGAGCATCCGCCCGGTCGGCAGGCCCTCTCGGATTTTACCAATGGCGCCAAGCTCGGCGTGACCATCGCCGGCCGACCCTTTCCCCATCTGCTCTATCATTTCTGGCTCGCCTATTCCGGCTGGCGCTTCATCAAAGCCATCTGCGGCGGCGAGAGCTTCACGGCTCTCACCGAAGGCCTGCAGGAGGCGCTCTGGCAGCTCGGCGGCGTCCCGCGCGAGCATCGCACCGACCGGCTCTCGGCCGCCTACCGCAATCTCATTGATCGCGAGGACGAGGCCAAGGCCTATGCCGCGTTCTGCAACCATTATGGTCTGCAGCCCACCCGCAACAATGCCGGCATCGCCCACGAGAACGGATCGGTCGAAGCCGCCCATGGCCATCTCAAGCTCGGGCTGCGCGAAGCTCTCGACTTGCGCGGCTCGAAAGACTTCTCGGACCTGGAGGCCTACCAGGCCTTTCTGCAGGACTTCGCCATGCGCAAGAACGCAGCCGTGCAGGCGGCGCTTGCCATCGAGCGCAAGGCGCTGGCTCCTCTGCCGCGCTTTCGCACCAGCGACTACTCGGTGGCGACGGTCACCGTCACACGCTCCGGCACGATCTCGGTGCGCAATGTCCTTTACACCGTGCCCTCGCGCCTCGTCGGCTGTCGGCTCAAGGTGCATATCTACGATGATCGTCTTGTCTGCCATCTCGGCCTGAGCCCGGTGCTGACCGTCCCCCGCCGCTACTTCAAACGCGGCGGTCCCGGTGTCCGCGTCGTCGATTACCGCCATCTGGTCCATGCTCTCGTGAAGAAGCCGCAGGCCTTCCGGCACTCGGTATTCCGGGAGGATCTGTTCCCGCAGACTGCCTTCCGACGGGCCTGGGAGGTGCTTGATGCCAGGCTCGATCCAAGACAGGCGTGCCGGGTCTATGTCGGCCTGCTGCATCTGGCCGCCACACGCACGCCTGCGAGGCCCAGCTGGCCGATCATCTCGCGAGCGTCCTCGCCGGCGGCGGGCTCCCGGATCTCGATCAGGCCCGGGCCCTCGTGGCCGGGCCGTTGAACGTCCAGGCGCCGGTGGTTCATGTGAGGGCGCCGGATCCGAGCGTCTATGACTGCCTGATCCCTGTCGATCCCATCGCCGCTTCAGAAGGGGCCGCACCATGACCCGATCCTCATCCGCCGCGCCGCCGGTCGACACGGCGAAGTTGCCGGTCCTGCTCACCACCTTGCGTCTGCCGACCATCTCGCGGCTCTGGCAGGAGATCGGTGCCCGGGCCGATGCGGAGGGCTGGGGATCGGCTCGCTTCCTGGCGGCCCTGTGCGAGCACGAGATCCATGAGCGACACAGTCGACGCATTGCCCGCCATCTCGCCGAGGCCGACCTGCCCCCCGGCAAGACCTTTGCGACCTTCGACTTCGCCGCGGTGCCGAGCCTGCGCAAGGCGCAGGTCCCTGGCTCTGGCGGACGGGGATGCCTGGCTCGATCAGGGCGCCAACATTTTGCTGTTCGGCCCCTCTGGGACCGGCAAGACGCACCTCGCCGCGGCGATCGGCACGGCCCTGATCGAGGCCGGCCAACGGGTGTTGTTCACGCGCACCACCGACCTGGTCCAGAAGCTGCAGGCCGCCCGGCGCGATCTGAGCCTGCCGGCGACCCTGGCCAAACTCGACCGCTTCGATTGCCTGATCCTCGATGACCTCGGCTACGTGCGTAAAGATCAGGCGGAAACGAGCGTCCTGTTCGAGCTGATCGCCGAGCGTTATGAACGACGCTCTCTGATCACAACCTGCAATCAGCCCTTCAGCACCTGGAATCAGATCTTCCCGGATCCCGCCATGACGGTCGCGGCGATCGACCGTTTGGTCCACCACGCCACCATTCTGGAACTCAACACCGAGAGCTACCGGCGCCGAACCGCGACGGAGGCCAAGAGCGCCGCTGTCTAATTGTCGTCGGACGCGTCCGGCTAGTTGACGCCGCCCCCGGTGACAGGTCCACTGGGGCATGTCCTGGAAAGATCCCAACGCCCTCCAGATCAAGATCACGCTGGCCGAGATCGACCCGCCCGTGTGGCGGCGGCTGGTGGTGCCGTGGACCTGGCACCTGGGGCAGTTGCACCTTGCGATCCAGGCGGCGTTCAACTGGTGGGATTATCACCTGCACGAGTTCCGCATTGGTGGCCTGCGCTATGGCGATCCGGAGCTGCTCGAGGACGGGGCTTTCGAGGATGACGCGCGGGTGTTCGACGAGCGTGAGGTGCGGTTGCGCGACTTCGACCGGGAGCCGGGCACCTGCTTTAGCTATCTCTATGACTTCGGGGACAGCTGGCTGCACACCGTGGAGATCGAGAAGCTGCTGGCTCTCGATGCGCCTCCTCGTTTGGGGGCCTGCATCGCAGGAGCCCGTGCCAGACCGCCGGAGGACGTGGGTGGCGTGAGTAGCTATGAGCGCTTTCTCGCCATCATGGCCGACCCGAACGATCTTGAGCACACTGAGACCCGGATCTGGTGCGGCGGCCACTTCGATCCGGAGTGGTTCGATCTGGCGCTCACCGACAAGGACGTCAGGAACGCCCTCAAGCCCAATGTCCGGCGCCGCCTGCACCAGCCTAAGCCCACACGAAAAAGTCGGTCATCGTAGTTGACGCTACCCGGACATGAAAATTGTCGTTGCACAGCCCGTTGCCGGGACCGGACGATACCGTCACCTACACCTATACGGCCGAAGGCCTGCTCGAGACCGTCACCGATCCGATCGGGCTGAGAACCCGGATCAGCGCCTGGAACGGTCGCGGTCAGCCCACCGCCGCGACCGATCCGAACGGTGTCATGACCGTCTATGCCTATGACGGCCTCGGGCGGCTGACCGGGATCGTGATCGATCCGGGCCCGCAGGAGGAGCGCTGGGCCATGGCCTATACGGCGGCCGGCGATCTCGAGACCGTGTCCGAGCCTGCGGGCCGGACCCTGGCCTTCACCTGGGACGGCGCCCGGCGCCTGGTGGGGATCGCCAACAATGGGGGCGAGCACGTCACGTATGAGCGCGACGCGCTCGGCGGCATCACCCGGCGCACGCAGGCGGGAGCCGACGGGCGCATCGTCTTCGAGGAAACCGGCGCCTTCGACGAACTGGGGCGGCTGATCCGGCAGGTGGGCGGCGAGGCGCGGGCCTGGGCCTTTACCTACGACCGCACGGACAAGCTCACCGGCCTGACCGATCCGCGCGGGCACACGATCGGGCGCGGCTATGACGGGCTCGGACGGCTCCTGTCCGAGCTCGAGCGCGACGGCGGCCGGGTCGTGCACGGCTACAACCGCCGGGGCGAGGCGACGAGCTATGCCGACCCGGGCGGGCTGACCACGGCTTACGTGCGCAACGGCTTCGGCGAGGTTATCCAGGAGGTCTCGCCGGACCGGGGCACGAGCGTGTTCGACTACGACGAGCGCGGGCTTGTGATCCGCAAAGTGGACGGGCGCGGGATCGAGTCCGTCTATGCCTACGACGCGGCGGGGCGGCCGGTGGCGCGCCGCGCCTCCGATGGCTCCCTCGTGAGCTGGAGCTACGACGACAGCCGGTACGGCAATGCCGGGCGGGGGCGGCTGACCGGCATGGCGGATGCCGCCGGCACGAGCGCCTATGCCTATGACGCCAAGGGGCGTGTGGTGCGCGAGACACGCGACATCGCCGGGGCGGTGAGCACCATCGGCTCCGGCTACGACGGGGCCGGGCGGCTTGAGCGGCTGATCTATCCGTCTGGGCGCACCGTGCTCTACGGCTATGACGGGCTCGGGCGCGTGAACGCGATCGGCCTGCAGCGCAGCGCGGGCGGGCCGGTGGAGGAACTCCTGTCCGGGGTGGAATACCTGCCGGAGGGTCCGCTGCGGAGGGCGGTGTTCGGCAACGGCATGGTGCTGGCGCGCGCATACGACCGGGAGTACCGGATCGCCGCCTTGAGCGTGACGCGGGCGGATGGATCGCGGGTGACGGAGCGGGGCTACACGGTCGGCGATGGGCTCAACCTGACCGAGATTGCGACGGACGGGGAGGGCGGGCACGACGTCCTGAGCCTGCGCTACGATCCGGCGCAGCGCCTGGCTATGGCCGGGCGGATCGGGGAGCGCTGGGCGTGGAGCTATGACGCGACCGGCAACCGGCTGGCCGAGGAGCACACGAACTTAAGCGGCCTGACGCGGCGCGCCTATTCTTACGGGCCGGGCACGAACCGGCTGGCCGCGATCGTCCGCGACGGCGCGGTCGAGCGCCGCTTCGCCTATGACGGGGCCGGGAACCTGGCGCAGGAGGATCGCGGCGCGGCCTTGGCGTATGAGTATGACGGCTCCGGTCAGCTGGCGCAGGTGCGGCTGGGGCGGCTCGCCCCGGTGCGGGCGCGCTATACTTACGACGGCCGACACCGCCTGGCGATCCGCGAACTCGTGAACGGGGTGCCGGACGGCACGATCCACCTCGTCTACGACGGCGAGGATCGCCTGATCGCGGAGACGGACGCCGCAGGCGTCACGCTCAAGGAATATGTCTGGCTCGGCGAGCTGCCCGTCGCGGTGCTCGACGGCACGTCGGATCCGGCCCATCCCGGCCTGCTTTTCGTGCAGGCGGACCATTTGGCGCGGCCGGTGCTGCTGGCCGATGCCGCCGGGGCGGTCGTGTGGCGCGCCACCTACGATCCGTTCGGGGCGGTAGCCGAGATCGTGGGCCCGGCGAGCCTGGACCTGCGTTTCCCTGGGCAGTGGTTCCAGCTCGAAACCGGCCTCGCCTACAACTGGCACCGGCACTACGATCCCACCACCGGTCGCTACATCACCCCCGATCCGCTCGGCCTGCACCGGGACCCGCAGCCACCAGGACCAGCATCGTCCGGCGGCACGGTCGGTGAGAGCTTCCGGTCCTGGCTGCAGGAACTCGGCCTGCAGGCCCGACCGGTGCCGGACCAGGGCAGCAGGGTCCCGCGTGACGGGCCCAGCCTCTACGCCTACGCCCATTCAGACCCGCTCCAACGAACCGATCTAAAGGGATTGCTGTCTCCGGGACCAATGACGCCGCGGCCGCCACGTGACAGCTTGGTGCAACGCTGTCTTATGGATCCCTCTTCAGATCGATGTGCATCCATTTTAAGAGGTTGCAAACAAGGTTGCGGAGAAGCATTTGCGGATGGAGTTGTCAGAGGCCTTACAGGTTTGAGGCAGTGTATCCGGGAGTGTATGCTTTCTCATGGCTGCCTTTACTAGAAAGACGCGGAGATAATTATGTTGGATAGGAAAACGGCTAAACTTTTAAAACTCTCGCTCGAAGCACTGCGCGATAGCCTACGTGTTCCACTTGAGATTGGCAGCGATATTGAGGATATGGCCATCCGCAGATTGCTTGGTTCTCTCGGCGCTGAAATCATAGGCACTGTTGAGGTAGAGCTCCTCCCAAGAATTCTGGAGCAACACCCAGATTTGGCATCTACAGACGATCAGGCGTAGTTCAGTCTCTTGACACTGGATTCCACTAGGGAATGACATTGCCGAATGTCGACTTAATGAAAGCTATGCCAAAAGACTTCGCGATTGAAGCAAAATGCCTCACGTTGGAAGCGCTTCAGAAGCTGCATGCCATTGCGGCTCTCGAAACAGACTGGACCTCACAGGACATGCAAGAGCTTCGACGAGCGCTCGGAAAGTTCATAGGTTTGATCGACGCGCAAATCCTCTGCGCGATCTACAAGCAATTTCCTGATCTCAACGACTTGCCCGAGGAAGAGGGCTCGCAAAAGTCATCTTAGAATGAAACGGGCCAGAGCCTAGGATCCGTTCGAGGCGGCGGCCTAGATCGTGGGACTGGCCAGCTTCGACCTGCGTTTCTCCGGCAGTGCGGCAACTCCATCAGGAACGCAGGTCATGAGCCCGTCTAAAGACGAAATGCGCTAAGCGACAACGCGCGTGTAGGCGCCCAGAATAAAGCGCTCTGCTCTCAGCAGGTAGGCTTCGAGCAGCCCGGCGGCGGCTGATGCCCTCCCAGCTTCCAGTTCGCCGACAATCGCGACATTTTGATCGATGAATGGCCCATGCAGAAATTCCGGATCCCGGAGCAGGCCGAAAACGAGTCGTAATTCTAGTGCGATTTGCGCATAGAATGTTGAGAGGCGCGGACTGTCGGCCAGTTCGACGATGGCCGCGTGGAATGCAATATCGGCGCTGCCAACGCCGAGCCAATCCCTCGCCTCGCGGCAGCGGCGCGCATCCTCGACGGCGGCGCGCATGTGTTTTGCTCCCGGATGGCCGGGATGTGCCTGCGCCAGGGCCGGACATTCGATGAAGCGCCGGACGCGGTAGATGTCGATGATCGTCGACAGGCTGGGGATGGACACGAAGACGCCGCGATTGGCTTCGTATCGCAGCAGGCCTTCCTTGGTGAGGAGGCGGAAGACTTCGCGTAATGTATTGCGGGAGACCTGCAATTCGTCGCACAGCATCTGTTCGGAGAGATGGCTGCCCGGCGTGAGCATTCCTGATATTACCTGTTCCCGAATTCGCTCAGCCACGGCTTCCGCGAGAGTCTGCGGCGGTTCGGAGACGCGCGAAGTCCTTGCGGCCCTCATGCCCGCAGAAGCGGTCAATTGTCCCTCCACTCGCTGCGGTTTGCGCGGAGCCAAGCTCATTCCTCCCGTGGAACGGATTTCGACTTCTGGGTAATGCGCTTCGCAAGCCGCAACAAGCGAAGCGAAGCCCACAAACCCGCCAAGGGGCGGATTTGATTGTGCAAAACCCTCGTGGCGTACGAACGATGTGCTTTGAACGTTTTGTAGGACACTCAATAAGTTTTGTTCAACACTATAGACAGTATTGTTCGCCTTTGTTAGCACTAGCTCGGGTTCCAGGCAAGGAAGGAGAGGGCATGTGTTGACGAGCATCGGCCTCAAGAGCGACCTGGGCAAACGTTTGGGTGCCTGGAAGATGGGTGACGATGCGGCCATGTTCGACGTGGTCGGCAGCGCTGACGTCGCCTGTGGTTTTGATGTCGGCGACTCTGCCGGCATCCTGAAGGCACTGCGCGCGGCCGCCGAGCGCATCGTGGCGCTCGCCAAGCGCCTGTGCGCGCGTCCCGAGCAGCCCGGTCCCGCCGCCCTGCCTTTTCCCGTTGGCACGTGAGCCATCATGCCGTCAGCCTTGCTCTCAGCATCTCGCGATAGCTCGATACGCATCCTTCCGGTGCGTGGCGACTGCGTTCTGGTCGAGTTGGCTCATCTCGAAGAGGCGCTGGCGCTGTTCGATGCGCTGGAGAACAACCCGGTTGCCGGCATCCGCGAGGTTATTCCGGCAGCCCGCACGCTGCTCATCGCCTTCGACCCTCATACGCTGTCCAGCGAAGCCCTGGTGGACGCGGTTGCGGCACGAGCGGGCGGCGAGCGCAAGCCGGCTTCGGGTGCGCTCGTTGAAATTCCCGTCCGCTACGACGGCGAAGATCTTGCCGAAGTCGCCGCCATTCTGAACATGAGCGCCGACGAGGTCATACGCCTGCACGCTGAAAGCGAATACGTCGCCGCCTTTACCGGTTTTGCGCCCGGATTCGTTTATCTTTCGGGCGGCGATCCGCGTCTGAACGTACCGCGCCGCAAGTCGCCGCGCACACAAGTGCCGGCGGGAGCCGTCGGTCTTGCCGGTGAATTCAGCGGCGTCTATCCGAAGGCCAGCCCCGGAGGCTGGCAGCTGATCGGTACGACGCCGCTCGCTATGTTCGAGATCGATCGCACACCCGCCTCGCTGCTGCAGCCCGGTGACCGCGTGCGTTTCCGCAACATGGCGGACGGCCATGCCTATGAAGTCAAGGACCAGGAGAAGGTCTCCGCGAAACCCGGAACGGGCGCTGGGCCAGGTCAGGCATCGGCTGCGATCGAAATTCTCTCCATGGGCCTGCCGGTGTTGTTTCAGGATCTCGGCCGCCCCGGTCTGGCGCGCCAAGGCATCAGTGTCTCGGGCGCGGTCGACCGGGTAAGCCTAAAGGCCGCCAATCGCCTTGTCGGCAACCCGGCCAATGCCGCTGCGCTCGAGATCACGCTCGGCGGTTTGAGTTTCCGCATGCGTGGCCGGGGCGTCATGGCTCTGGCGGGTGCCGAAATACCGGTCGCGATTACAGATGCAAGCGGACGGAAGATTGCCGCTCCCCATCACAGCGCCATCGCGCTCGACGATGGTGATGTCGTTTCGCTTGGAAGACCGGCGGCCGGAATGCGCTCCTATCTGGCGTTTCGCGGTGGCTTCGCCGTGACGCCGGTCCTCGGCAGCGCTGCCACCGATACGCTGGCGCAGATTGGCCCGGCGGCACTTGGTGCCGGCGACGTCATCGCCATTCGGACGGCGCCCGTGGGAGCGTTCGTATCGTCGGAACAGCTGGCATTCGCCATGCCGAGCAGTGAAGAGACGGTTGCACTGGACGTGGTCATGGGTCCGCGTACCGATTGGTTCACCGACGAGGCCGTGCAGAGCTTCCTGACACAGGAATGGTCCGTGACCCCCCAGTCGAGCCGCGTCGGCATCCGCCTGAAGGGTCAGGCGCTGGAACGCCGGAACCCCAGTGAGCTGCCGAGCGAGGCCGCCGTTCGCGGGGCCATCCAGGTGCCGGCCAGCGGCCAGCCGGTCCTGTTCCTCGCCGACCATCCGCTCACCGGCGGCTATCCCGTCATCGCCAATCTCGCCGGCCATCATCTCGATCTCGCCGGTCAAATTCCCGTCGGAGCACGCATCCGTTTCAATGCGGTCAACCGTTTCGCTCCCTACATCACTCCCGGAAAACACGCATGAAGAAGGTTCTGATAGCAAACCGCGGCGAGATCGCGGTCAGGATCATCCGAGCCTGCAAGGATTACGGCCTGACCTCCGTCGCCGTCTATGCCGACGCGGATTCCGACGCGCTGTTCGTCGCAATGGCGGACGAGGCTTACGCGTTGAACGGCACAACAGCCAGGGACAGCTATCTCGATATCGGCAAGCTGATTGCCGTCGCCAAGCGCGCCGACGCGGACGCCGTGCATCCAGGTTATGGTTTCCTGTCCGAGCGCGCCGAGTTCGCCGAGGCCGTCATCGGCGCCGGCCTGACATGGATCGGCCCCGATCCGAAGGTTATCGAGGCTCTCGGCGACAAGCTCGAAGCGCGCCGCATCGCCCAGAAGGTCGGCGCTCCGCTGGTCTCCGGCAGCGACGGCGCGATCTCCAGTTCGGCGGAGGCGCTGGCTTTCGCCAGGAATTTCGGCCTGCCGATCGCCATCAAGGCGGCGCACGGAGGCGGCGGTCGCGGCCTGAAGATCGCCCGCCGGCTTGACGAAGTCGAAGATCTGTTCCTATCGGCGACCCGTGAGGCGGTGGCCGCCTTCGGCCGCGGCGAATGCTATGTCGAGCAGTTTCTCGACCGCCCGCGGCATATCGAGGCGCAGGTGCTGGCGGACCGCCTCGGAAATGTTCTGGTCGTCGGAACTCGCGATTGTTCGCTGCAGCGGCGCAACCAGAAGCTCGTCGAGGAGGCACCCGCGCCGTTTCTGTCCGCGGAGCAGCGCGAGACGATCCATAAGGCGGCGCGCGACATCTGCGCCGAGGCGGGTTACACGGGTGCGGGTACCGTCGAGTTTCTGCTGAGCGCCGATGGTGTGATCTCCTTCCTCGAGGTCAACACCCGCCTCCAGGTCGAACACCCCGTGACCGAGGAGACGACCGGTCTCGACCTCGTCGTCGAACAGTTCCGTATTGCGGAAGGTCTGCCGATCAGCGTCACGGAGATGACCGAACCGCGCGGCCACGCGATCGAATTCCGCATCAATATGGAAGATCCGGGACGCGGTTTCCTGCCGTCGGCCGGCGAGATCACCACGTTTGCGGCTCCTGGCGGCCCGGGTGTGCGGCTCGATTCCGGAATCGCTCGCGGTTCCATCATTCCGCCGATGTTCGATTCTCTGGCTGCCAAACTGATTGTCTGGGGCGCGACGCGCGAACAGGCGATCGCCCGGGCACGCCGCGCGCTTGGCGAATTCGAGATCGGCGGCGTGCCATCCGTCCTGCCGTTCCACCGCGCCGTCATCGAGCATCCGGACTTCGCCTCGGATTTCCGCGTCCATACGCGGTGGATCGAGACCGACTTCACCGAGGCGCTGGAAGCGGCCAGCCGGCCCGTGCCGGTGGCCGATGCCGGGCTGTTGCGGGGGCATGTCGAAATCGACGGAAAACGTGTCGAGATCGGCATTCCCGATGCCTTTCTCCGTCTGCTCGGCCCGATGCCGGCATCGTCCGTCCGATCGACGGTGCAAGAGAGCGACGGGATCGATTCGGAGGCCGTGCTGGCGCCTGTGCCCGGCGTGCTTGTTCAATGGAATGTTGCCGATGGCGCTATCGTAAAGACGGGTGACGTATTGGCCGTGATGGAAGTGATGAAGATGGAGACCGCCGTAACCGCGCCGGTCCCCGGTGTTCTCACCATCCTGGCCGAAGCCGGCTCCTCTCAGACCGCCGGCGCGGTCCTCGCCCGTATCGCCGGCGAGAGCGGCGCGGCCAAGACCAGTACAGCGCAGCCCAAGCCGGAGACACGGATATGACGACACCGACGGACAATCGCAAACCGCTTCTGTCGGTCGAAGGTCTCAGCGTCGAATTCGGCGGCAATCGCGTCGTGGACGACCTGTCGTTCACGGTTCAGGCGGGAAAAACGCTCGCGATCGTCGGCGAGTCCGGCTCCGGCAAATCGGTGACTTCGCTTTCGGCCATGCGGCTTGCAGACATGATGGGCGCGAAGTTCGCGGCCGGCCGCATCCTGTTCGACGGGACGGATCTTCTCAAGGCATCTCAGAAGGAGATGCGGTCGATCCGCGGCAAAGAGATCGCCATGATCTTCCAGGAGCCGATGACGTCCCTGAATCCGGTCTTCACCGTCGGCGACCAGATCTGCGAAGTGCTGATGCTGCATGAGAAGATGGGCAAGGCCTCCGCGATGGCCGAGGCCCGCCGCCTGCTCGACATGGTGCGCCTGCCCGATTCCGCAGCGCTTCTCGGCCGCTATCCGCACCAGCTTTCCGGCGGCATGCGGCAGCGCGTCATGATCGCCATGGCGCTCGCTTGCCGGCCGAAGCTCCTGATCGCCGACGAGCCGACCACGGCGCTCGACGTGACGATCCAGGCGCAGATCCTCAACATCATGCGTGATCTCCAGACGACGCTCGGCATGGGCATGGTCTTCATCACTCACGATATGGGCGTGGTCGCCGAGATGGCCGATGACGTGGTCGTCATGTGGAAGGGCCGAAAGGTCGAGGAGGGGGCGGTCAGAGAGATCTTTGCCAATCCGCGCCATCCCTATACGCAGACGCTTCTCTCCGCCGTTCCCCGTCTTGGCAGCATGGCCGGGGAAGAGTTTCCGAAGCGGATGCCGCTGACGGTTCTTCAGAACGGCGAGCCGACGACGGTCGGCGAGGAGCGCGTGCAGAATACGGCGAAATATGACGAAAAGCCTCTCCTGTCCGTCAAGGACCTGTTCGTCCGGTTCGACATGCGCAAGACGATCCTCGGCAAGGTGACCCATCGCCTGAGCGCCGTCTCGAAGGTCGGCTTCGACATTTACCCGGGCGAGACGCTGGCGCTGGTCGGTGAATCCGGGTCCGGCAAATCGACGATCGGTCGCACGATCCAGCAGCTGCAGACGGCCATCTCGGGCGAAATCTCGTTCAATGGAAAGAGCTATTCGTCCATGTCGGCGGCGGAGCGCTTCCGGATGCGACAGGAGGTTCAGTACATCTTTCAGGACCCCTTCGCCTCGCTGGATCCGCGTAAGACGGTCGGTTTCTCGATTGCCGAGCCGATCAACACGCATGGCCTTATGTCGGATCGCAAGGCGGTCCAGCGCCGCGTCCATCAGCTGCTGGAACGCGTGGGTCTGAGCTCCGCGCACGCCGACCGCTATCCGCACGAGTTCTCGGGCGGCCAGCGCCAGCGCGTCTGCATCGCCCGCGCGCTCGCATCCGATCCGAAGCTGATCATCGCGGACGAGGCCCTTTCGGCGCTTGACGTCTCCATTCAGGCGCAGATCATCAATCTGTTCATGGACCTGCAGGCGGAGCGTCAATTGGCCTATCTGTTCATCAGCCATGACATGGCGGTCGTCGAGAAGGTGAGCCACCGCGTCGCCGTTCTCTATCTCGGCCAGATCATGGAAATCGGCACCCGCCGCCAGGTCTTTGAGAAACCGGCGCACGATTATACGCGCCGGCTGCTGTCCGCCGTACCGGTCGCCGATCCGAACGCCGAGCGCAATTCGACGCTGCTCGAAGGCGAGATCCCCAATCCGGTACGCCGCGTCGGCGATGAGCCCACGATCCTCACGCACGAGGAAATCAATCCAGGCCACTTCGTCGCGACGAGTGCCTGAACAACCGCGAAGAATCGCAACTTTCTGAGAGGAACAGGTAATGAATACAATCAAAAGACGACTAGCAGGGTCCTTCATGGCCATCGCCCTTTCCGGCGTGGCGTTCTCGGCTGCCCCCGCCCTCGCTGCGGGCAAGCTCACGGTGTCCTCGCCGCAGGACCCGGGCAGCTGGGATCCGGTCGACACCTTTTTGGTTCAATGGGCGGCGGTCGCCACCAATATCTTCGACGGACTGACCTATCGCGGCCCCGACCTGAAGCTAGTTCCCGGCCTCGCGGAATCCTGGGAAGAGCTGGACCAAGGCAAGCGCATCCGCTTCAAGCTGCGTCAGGGCGTCAAGTTCCACGATGGCGAGGACTTCAATGCCGAGGCCGTCAAGTTCACCTTCGACCGTCTGCTCGGCGAGCAGGGCGCCAAGGGCCCGCAGCGCTCCAACTATACGGCGATCGAAAGCGTCGAGATCGTCGATCCCTTCACGGTCGATATGAAGCTCAAGGCTCCCGATCCGGTTCTGCTGACCAAGCTGGCCGGCTATGGCGCGATGATCGTGCCGCCCAAGTACATCAAGGAAAAGGGCGAGGACAATTTCAACGTCAATCCGGTCGGCACCGGGGCGTTCAAATTCGTGTCCTACACGCCGAAGGTCGACATCAAGCTCGAAGCCAACCCTAACTATTGGGGCGGCGCGCCGAAGCTCTCGGAACTCGAGTACCGCTTTATCACCGAGCCTTCGACCGCTGTCGCCGAACTCCAGGCCGGTCGTGTCGATCTCGTCATCCCGCCGACGATCCCGATCGGCATGATCCCGGTTATCGAAGGGGATTCCAAGCTGCAGATCGTCAGCGTTCCCGGACCAACGGTCGACGCGCTGCGCTTCAACACCCGCGACGGCATTACCGCCGATCCGAAGGTACGCAAGGCGCTCACCATGGCGGTCGATCGGGCGACCATCGTGAAGTCGCTGCTCGCCGGCCAGGCGGCCGAGATCGCTTCGTTCCAAGGCGAGCTTTCGTTCGGTTACGACCCGGCCCTGAAGCCGCTGCCCTTCGACCCCGCAGGCGCGAAGAAGCTGCTCGCGGAAGCCGGCGTCAAGCCGGGCGCAACGGTGCAGATCGACATCCGCGGCAATGACGCGACGATGAACGAAGTCGCGCAGATCGTCGCCAGCTATCTTCAGGCCGTCGGCGTCACCGCCACGATCAAGCCCTACGAAACCAACGTTCTGTTGAATGACATCATCCCGCAAGGCAAGACCGGTGCGATGTTCCAACAGAAGTGGGGCGGCTGGACCTTCGATTACGATAACACCGCCTATTCCATGTACCACTCGGGCGAGCGCTGGAATCCGTATGACAAGGACGACAAGCTGGACAAGCTCCTGGAATCCCAGCGGCCGCTGACCGATCGTGCCGAGCGTGAAAAGATCCTTCGCGAGATCGCGGCTTATGCCGCCGACCGCGCGCTGGAACTGCCGCTCTACAATACCAAGGCGATCTACGGCGTCAGCAAGCGCGTCAAGGGTTTCGTACCGGCGCCTGACAACCGCATGAAGTTCACCGACGTCACGGTGGAATGATCCGAATCCGGCGCCGCCGCCAGGAAGGCGGCGGCGCTCCCTTTTCCGTTTCGGGAACAAAAACGTGGCCGGCTTCCTCATCAAACGCTTGCTTCAGGCGATCTTCATCGTGATCGCCATCACCCTTCTCGTATCCTTCGCCATTCGCCTGACGGGCGATCCGGCCGTGACGATGTTTCAGGGCGGCGGCAGCATGACGGAGGATGACCTCGCGCGCATCCGGCAGGCACTCGGTGTCGATAAGCCGTTCCTCGAACAATACTATCTATTCCTGAAGGGGCTCATGACCCTGGATATGGGGCGCAGCTTCGCCGGCAATGCGCCCGTGACGACGCTGATTGCTCAGGCGCTTCCCGCGACCCTGCTGCTCGCCTTCATCTCGATCACGGTTTCGATCGTGCTCTCCATCCCTCTCGGCATCAAGGCGGCGACGGCGCGCGGGAAGTGGGCGGACCAGGTCGTGCGCATCCTGTCGCTTGTCGGCCTGTCCTTCCCGAACTTCTGGCTTGCCACCATGCTGGTGCTGCTGTTCGCCATCACGCTCAATCTCCTGCCTCCGAGCGGCATGGTCGGCCTTTCGAGCTATATCATGCCGGCCCTCACCATGGGGATCATCCTGACGGCCACGAACGTGCGCCTGGTACGGACCTCGATGCTGGAAACGTTGCAGTCGCAGTACATCATGGTCGCCCGCGCGAAGGGCCTGAGCGAAACCAAGGTCCTTTACAAGCATGCGCTCCGCAACTGCGCCATTCCGCTCATCACCTATTTCGGCATCCAGTTCGGCGGTCTTCTCGGCGGCATCGTCGTCATCGAGCGGGTGTTCAACTGGCCCGGACTCGGCACGCTGGCATTCGATGCCGTCGGGGCGCGGGACTTCCCGGTTCTCCAGGGCGTGATCACCGTTCTTTCGTTGATGATCGTCGGCATCAATCTTCTGGTCGACATCGCCTATGGCTTGATCGATCCCCGCATCCGCACGGAGTAACCGGCATGGCCGCAACCCTGTCCCGTTCGTCACGGTTCATGAGTGTCGAATTCATTCTTGGCGCACTTCTCACCAGCGTCATCTGCCTGGCCGTGCTGTTTTCCGACCTGTTGTTTCCCGGCGGCGCCGATAAGATCGATCTGATGGCACGCCTGGCGAGGCCCTTCACCTCGGCTGCCCACCCCCTTGGCACGGATCCGCTTGGCCGCGACGTGCTGGCGCGTGTCGTGATGGGCGGCAAGATTTCGCTGCTCGTCGGCATCACGTCCGTCGCCGGAGCCGTCGTGTTCGGAGTGATAATGGGCCTTATCGCCGGTTACTACCGTGGCTTTTGGGATATGCTCGTGATGCGCTTCGCGGACATCCAGCTCGCGATGCCGTTTATCCTTCTGGCCATCACCTTCACGGCCATTGTCGGCGGCAGTCTGACCAACACGATCATCCTGCTGATCGTGTCGCAATGGGTGCAATACGCCCGCCTCGTGCGGGGCTCGGTGCTCTCCTTGCGCGAGCGTGAATTCATTCTATCGGCCCGCGCCATCGGCGTGAGGGATTGGCGCATCATCTTCCAGCACCTGCTGCCCAATCTGCTTGGCCCCGTCATCGTGCTGATGACCCTCAATGTCGCGACGAACATCCTGCTCGAGAGCAGCCTGACGTTCCTGGGCATGGGCGTCGATCCCACCATCCCGAGTTGGGGCGGAATGCTGGCCGACGGACGCACCTATCTCCAGATCGCCTGGTGGGTCAGCGTCTTTCCAGGCTTGGCCATCATGCTGACGGTGCTCGGCCTGAACCTGCTTGGGGACTGGCTCCGCGACAGCCTCGATCCAATGGGCAGAACAAGGTAATTCTTGATGAGTGAGATTTTTTCCAAGTCCTTCGAGCGCAGTCTCGAACAGCTCGTGGCGCGCGCGGTTCCGGGACAGTCCTTCGAAGCGTGGACCTTCGACGATACGAGAAGCCGGCGGACAGCAGAAAAAGCGCTGGCGGACAAAGGTGTCACCGCACGTATCCGAAGCGCCTACAAGCCGCTTCTCTTTGCATTTCTCGAGGATATCGATCTCGTCGGCGTCACCGCGATCGAGATTCGCTATCCTGTGCATCCCGCGGCTCCTGCCAATCGATTCCGTCTCGAGGCCTATCCCCTTGCCGCGCTGGTCGGCGAGGCGAAGATCGTGTTCCTGCCCCGCGAGGACAACGAACTCTGTTACGACGTGATCCTCACCCGTGCCGGCTCGCCCGAGATGCTGAAGGTGCTCGTGCCCAACCGCGTTCACTCGGATATCGTCGGCGAAATGAACCTATCGCCGACCGGCTGGCTCCGGTTCGCCGGCGATGAGCAGGGCGAGCGGCTGGAGACCGATTACGAGCGCTTGTTCGAGACCACCGTCCAGGCAATAGCGGGTCACGAATGGGGCAACGAAGAGCCTTACTTCCCTGAGCTCAACATTCGCGTCGTCCATCCGGCGGAAGACCTGCCGCTTCCCGTCGGCGACGAGGTCGTCAGCCTGCGAGAGGCGATGCACGAGGACTTGTACTTCTCGCTGCTGGAATTCTTTCAGAAGAAGTCGGGTCGTCCGCTCGGCGACCGAGGGCTGAAGCCCGGTCAGATCGTCCCGGAGATCGTCAAGAGCGAGAGCGCCATATCGGTTCGCGTCGAGCTACGACCACTCACGACAACCTTCCATGACGGGTTGGACCAATCGGTCGATACCGCAAGCGAACCATTAGCCGCCGGACAGATTACGCGCTTGCTCTCAGATATCGGCGGCGAAGAGTTCGATGCACTTTCGCGTTCGGGCAGGAATCTGTCGGGCCGCTATCTCAAGGGCGGCGATGCCGCGGTGATGATCAGCGGCGGACAACACCCTAACGAGACGACCGGTATCGTCGGCGCTATTCGCGCCGCTCGCCTGCTCAAGCAACGCGCGAATGCGCATTTCACCGTCTCGCCGTTGGAAAACCCCGACGGATATGCACTGCATCAGCGCCTGCGCGTCGACAATCCGCGGCATATGCACCATGCCGCCCGCTACACCGCGCTCGGCGACGATCTGGAGTATCGAACGGAGGAGAACGCGGGCGTCCATCTCAACGAAAAGTTCATCCGCCTCAAGGCGCAGCAACTGAGTGGCGCCGGGTTGCATGTGAACCTTCATGGTTATCCGGCGCATGAGTGGACACGACCGCTTTCCGGCTATGTGCCGCGCAACTTCGCCATGTGGACGCTGCCCAAAGGTTTCTTTCTCGTTATGCGGCATCACGCCGGGTGGGAGGCGGCAGCCGAGGCGGTGTTGGACCATGTGACGCGCCATCTCGGCGCCATTCCGGGCCTCTTGGACTTCAACGATCGCCAGATCGCGCTCTACGAGATCCACGCGGGCGAAACCGGCTTTCGCGTCATCAACGGCTTTCCATGCCTTTCCTCGGTCGACGATCGGCATACGGTGCCGCTGACGCTCATCACCGAGTATCCTGATGAGACGATTTACGGCGACGAGTTTGTAGCAGGGCATACTGCGCAGATGGAAACAGTTCTTTCTGCCTATGAGGCATGGCAGAAACTGCAATCACAAAGCCTTACATCGGTTTGAGCCGCGCCTAGAGCATCGGACCCAAAAGTGGATCTGCACTTTTGGGCTCGATCCGATGCTCTCCTTTTAGATGAGCGCATCGTTTG
This sequence comes from Microvirga sp. M2, assembly GCF_047497095.1. Lineage (NCBI taxonomy): Bacteria > Pseudomonadati > Pseudomonadota > Alphaproteobacteria > Hyphomicrobiales > Methylobacteriaceae > Microvirga > Microvirga sp. M2. The sequence continues at coordinate 394,945 of NZ_CP134064.1, read as the reverse complement.
AGCGGCCCCAGCGGGCCGCGCTAGCGAAAACCGGGTCCACTTTTCCGCACGATGCTCTAGAGCAACGGCAGTTCTGACGGAGTCGTTGGGGCTATGCGGCGTGGCGACTTCGTGATTCACTTGTCTCAGCCCTCTTTCTGGGAGGAGATGAGCGATGACCAAGTCCTACTCGCTGGATCTGCGCCGCCGGGTGGCGCGCTTTGTCGAGGCCAGCCATTCCTGCCATGAGGCGGCCCGCCACTTCGAGGTCTCGGTCGCCTTTGTGGTCCGGCTGATGGCAGCCTATCGGGCCACCGGCAGCTTGGCGCCCAAGCCGGAGGGCGGCTGGCGCTACTCCAAGCTCGATCCGCATCGCGATTTCCTGCTCCAGCGTGTGGCCGAGAAGGGCGACATCACCATGCCCCAACTGGCCGCAGAACTGGCGGCCCGCGGCACGAAGGTCACGCCTGCTTCGATCTCGCACTGGTTCATCCGCCAGGGCTACAGCTTCAAAAAAAACGCTGCGGGCCAGCGAACAAGGACGCGCCGACGTGCGCCGGGCGCGCGAGCACTGGCGCGCCAAGCGACAGCCCCGTATGCGCCAGGAGCCGCATCGGCTCGTCTTTCTCGATGAGACCGGCACCTCCACCAAGATGACGCGTCTGCGCGGCCGCTGTCCCAAGGGGCAGCGCCTGTATGCGAAAGCGCCGTTCGGGCACTGGCTGACCCAGACCTTTGTCGCCGGGCTGCGCTGCTATGGGCTGACAGCTCCGTGGGTGATCGACGGGCCGATGACCCGGCAGATCTTTGAGACCTATGTCGAGACCCAGCTTGCGCCAACGCTGTCGCACGGCGACGTGGTGATCCTCGACAACCTGCCGGCGCACAAGAGTGAGAGGGCGGCGCAGTGTCTGAAGCAACGTGGCGCCTGGTTCCTGTTCCTGCCCCCGTACAGTCCGGACATGAATCCAATTGAGCAACTCTTCGCCAAGATCAAAGCGCACCTGCGCAAAGCCGAAGCCCGCACCTTTGACGCGCTCTGGCGGGCCATCGGAGACGTCTGCGATCGGGTCGAGGCCGAGGAATGCCGCAACTACTTCACTGCTGCCGGATATGGATTCGTCTGAACCGCCGTTGCTCTAGCATGGCCCACCGGGTCCGTACGATGCCCTATGGGCTGGCTGGTTCGAGTAGATACTCCGTTAACAGGCTATGGGTACGCGCGAGTTCGCGCGCCAGGTGTTCAACCTGGTCTGGGCCGTTTGCCGCGAGATCGGTGCTCGTAATGCGTCTCCAGCCGATGCAGATCTCATGCACCGTCTTTGCTCCCACATTCGCGGATGCGCTCTGCAAGCCGTGAGCTTCGACGCGAAACCGGTGCGTGTCGCCCGACGCAGCTGCATTCCGCAACTCGCCGACAAGATGGTTGGCATCGGAGAAAAACTCTTCCACAAGGCCGCGAACGAAATCCCGTCCGCCCAGCTGTTCCAGCTCCCTGAGCACGGCTTCGTCGATAGCGGGGGAGGGGGCGTCCGTCGAGGAAACACGCGCTGGGGCGCTTTCGGCCGGCGTTGACGTGCGCCGGGCGGCGACGTGGTCCTCGATCGCCTTGAGAAGCGTTGCTGGCTGTACGGGCTTTGTCAGGCAGGCATCCATACCTGCGCCGAGTGCCTCGGCAGCGACTTCCGGTGTAACGTCGGCCGTAAGGGCGATGATCGGAGTATGGCTGCCCTGGGGCTCGGAAAATCTGAACAGTTTGGCGGCCTCGATACCGGTCATGACCGGCATGTTGACATCCAGGATGACCAGATCGAACGATTCCTCCTCCAGTGCGCTGAGTGCGTCCTCCCCATTGCGGACGCATCGTGCCGTATGTCCGCCGCGCTCCAGAATCTTCGAGACGACCGTTCGGTTTGTCGCATTATCGTCCGCCACAAGGATCGAGAGAGGACGCGATGCGCAGGGTAGATCGATCCCGCTCGGGTCGCTCCACAACGCCTGAGCCCAAGACGTTTGCGCAGCCGCTGCAACCGAGGCCGCCTGAGCTTCGCTTCGCACGAAGTCGAGCGGCAGGATGCTGCTTGACACATGCATCAGTTCCGACGCCGTGAAGCTCCGGGACGTACCGGGGCGTATGAGAACGGGAGGGACAGGAAGGTTTGCCGTTTCGATTTCTGCGGCAAGGACGTTGTCCGGCAGGTCGCTATAGTAGAACGGCACGACCTGCCGGTTTCTGTTCCGCCAAAGCCATTCGCTTCCCTCGGACAAGGTCTGGGCGACAGGAATGTCTTCTCGGTCTCCGAGTCGGGATGCAATGGCGTGTACGAGGCTGGGCTCGTGGCAGACCAGGAGGGGTTGGATCATCTGCGACGGTTGACCGCCCGCAGCCTCCGGATCCAATGCCCTCATCGGGAGCGTAAACCAAAAGCGACTACCGTGACCTTCCCTGCTTTCAACCCCTATCTTGCCGCTCATGGCATCGACCAGTTGCCGGCAGATGGAAAGCCCGAGCCCAGTTCCGCCAAAACGGTTGATGATGGTTTCATCGGCTTGGGTGAAGCTCTCGAAGATTCGTCCAAGCCCGTGGGGCGCAATACCGATGCCGGTGTCGGATACGAGAAAGCGAACGAAAGTCTGTTTACCCTCGGTGATAGGGTGCGCCGCGAGCGTGACATACCCTTTCTCCGTGAATTTGACGGCGTTGCCAAGGAGGTTCAGTAGAATCTCTGCCAGGTGGTGCTTCGGTCCATGCAGCTGCAGAGGAGTCTCCGGAGCGATATGGATCGTCAATCGAAGCCCTTTCTGTTGAGCTTGGGTCAGAACCATCGCCCGGGCCGTGGAAAGGACTTCGGAAAGATCGAAGTCCACCTGATCGATCGGCATCTTCCCTGCTTCGATGCGGGACAGGTTCAAGATGCCGTTGATTTGCCGGAGCAAGGACTCGCCGGCTGAACCAATCGTTCGAACGATGCCGCGCTGTTCGACGTCGAGAGGTGTTCCCGACATGAGACCCGAAAGACCGATGATTGCGTTCAGCGGAGTTCTCAGCTCATGGCTGACGCTCGCAAGGAATAACGTCTTGGCTCGATTTGCCGCTTCTGCCTGCGCCTTCGCATTGGACAGCTTGCGGATCAGCGTACTTGCATAGAAAGGGAGAATGACGAGGCTCAGCAGTAGGCTTACTGAGAGATAGATGTCATTGTACCATCTCGGCGTTGTATAGATGACGATTGCAAAGCACATAACCGAGACGGCCAGCGCCACATAGAGGAACCGGACGCCAAAACGAAACCCGTTTCCAAGCGTAATCCATAGGTAAAGCGGAAAAAGGACGGCGGATGTCTCGCCAACGTAGTGAAGTTGAATGGATGCGGTGGTAAGATCACTGATAATGGCAATAGTCCGGCGGGCCATCGTTTGGTGGGGCCTGAGGAGAATATGGACGACGATGCCGACCGAGACGAATGCGAAGACAGTTGCGCTGATCAGCGCCTCGCGAGGCACCGAAGGATTGATCCAGTAAGTGTAAGCTGCGATCAGGCCCAGAAAGATGATCCTATTCAGGCTCATCTCGTGCTCGCGATCGGGGCTATACCTAAGGCGCGACAGGATACCGGCTAGCACGCGCTTTGAGTCCTCTTCGGCACACTACTCTGCCTCGATAGATGATACTGAGGATTCTCCTTGAGAAGGTTCTCGAAGACGTCGGACGGTACCGGTCGACTGAACAAGTAACCCTGAGCTTCGTCGCAGTCATGGTTGAGCAGACATGCGAGTTGAGGGCTCGTCTCGACACCCTCGGCAATCACTTTCAGATCAAGGCTTTGGGCCAGGGAGATGATCGTCCTGACGATGGCCTCGTCACGACTCCCGGCGAGGAGATTCGAGATGAACGAGCGGTCGATCTTCAACGTGTCGACTGCAAAGTTCTTCAAATAACTGAGGGAAGAGAAGCCCACTCCGAAGTCATCGATTGCGATCCTCACCCCGAGTTTCTTCAGTCTCCGGAGGATCTGCTTGGTTCGCTCGACGTCCTTGAGAAGACTGCCCTCGGTGAGTTCGAGTTCGAGGCATTGCGGATCCAGACCGGTCACCGTGAGGGTATTTTCGACAAGACCGACAATATCCTGGCGAAGAAACTGCATGGGCGACAGATTGACCGAGATGCGGAGTGGGCAGTACGGCAGGTTTTGCCATGCGGCGGCCTGGGTGCAGGCCTTCTTCAGAACCCATGCGCCGATTTCATTGATCAGCCCTGTCTCTTCCGCAATATCGATGAATGAGGCGGGCGAGGTCAGGCCGAATTCAGGCCTGACCCATCGCAAAAGCGCTTCCGCCCCTACAATCGATCCCGTCTCCAGATCGATCTGAGGCTGGAAGTGGAGCTCGAACTGTTCCCGGGTAATCGCATTACGGAGGTCGACCTCTAAACCGATGTTGTTCCATGAGATTCTGTCCAGCTCGGGCGAGTAGAACCGCAGCGTGTTCCTTCCTTCGGCCTTGGCTCGGTACATCGACAGATCAGCATACCGGAGGAGGTTCTCGGCACTCCGGCCGTCGCGCGGCGCCAGCGTGATGCCGATCGTGCACCCTATTCTGATCTCACTTTCTTCAAGCAGGAAAGGAGCAGACAGGGAATCGATGATCTTGCGCGCGAGCTCTTCCGCATCATCCGGGGACCTGATGTTCGCCTGAACGACGACGAACTCGTCACCGGACATCCTCGCAACGAGGTCGGTGCTCGATACGATTCCGAGGAGGCGGCTTGTCACCAGTTGGAGCATTCGGTCTCCTCCGGCGTGACCGAGAGCATCATTGACCGCTTTGAAGCGGTCGAGGTCGATCAGGAGGACGGCAAACCCTGCTCCTTCACCGGAGAGCTTCTGGCCGATCCACTCGTACAGCATTCTTCTGTTGGGAAGATCGGTCAGCGTGTCGTGCAGTGCAATGTGCCGCAACGTGCTTTCGGCTTGCTTTCGCTCGGTGATGTCGACCGACGTCGTCAGAACGCTTGTTTCGGCCCCCGAAAAGGCGTGCATTGACGTCTTCGTCGTCAGGAACGTCCGCTCGGCCCCGGCGATGTCGAGCAAACTCTCTTCGTAGTTGACGGACGTCTGCTGGTTCCCCCCGACGGCCTTATGAATCTGGCGACTGAACTCCGGCTTGTTGCTGCGGAGGATAGCACTCAGCCGTTTTCCCGTCAGAGCTTCTGGGGTCGAGTTGACGAAATCGGCAAAGTAGGCGTTTACGAAAACAATGCGGTCGTCCTTGTCGGTCGCGCTGATCAATGCCGGCACAGTATCAATGACCTGGGCCAGAGCTTCCCGGCTGCTGCGGACCAGCTCCTCTTGGGAGCGCTCGCTGATACGGAGCTGTTGTTCGAGGGCCTGGGCACGGCCTTTGATCTTCTGCTGCTGGCGCTGCAGCTTAAGCAGATTGCGAGCACGGGTGACGAATTCATAATGATCGACCGGGGATCGCAGAAAGTCCGTCGCTCCCGCTTCCAATGCGCTGAGCCGGAAGGCTCTGTCATCGTAAGCGGTAATTACGATAATCGGAACGTCGATCCCGTTGGAACTGTTCCTGACGTGCCTGGTGAATTCGGCGCCGTCCATGCTGGGCATTCGAAAATCTGTAATGATGAGATCAGGGGTGTTGCCTTCGAGCCATGCAAGAGCTTCCACGGGGGAGGCGAAGGCATGCACCCCTGCGCCATCCTCAATCGTCTGAGCGAGCCGGGAATAGATGTTGCGGTTGGTGCTTTTGTCATCGAGGATCAGAATAGCTGTCATGTGTCATCCTCGGCCATCCCCGGCCTGTCAGCTCGATCCAACCTCTGGTGTCGCTGAGCGTGCCCCATGAGCAACTTGGGCGGTCGACCTACCTCGTTGCTGCCGTTTCACAAGGCATGCCGCGTGTTCAAGCGCGAGCTCCGTTTGTCCCTCTCGAGAAACCCTCTGGTTATGCGCAGATCGCCGATTTCGCATTTCTTGACCCTCCTCCGAAAGCGACATGGCGATTGCCTAGAGCATATTATTCATATCGCGATTACGTAGGGATTGTATCCTGTATACTTCGTCTTCTATGAATTTGGTTAATTCAATTTCCCGTATCGAAATACCGCTGTTCGCGGACGCCAAGAAAAGAGGCTCTCTTTGATGGTTTCGCATGGTCGAAAGCGGTCGATGTTAACCAAGTCGCTCGACAAATCTTCCTAGGTGCTACCCATGCGACCGTTAAAGGATCATTATCCTTAAGGAAGGTTGCCTCCGATAGGTGTGCACCGCTCGACTGCGAGATGACACTCGCCGTTTTGATGAATTCTCTATGATGGAGAGCAGGATGCGATCGCCGTTGGTCAAAGCTGATGACCATCCCGTTTCTGACATTCAGTCCGTTACGGATCTGGAAATACCAACTCCTATCACGCCGGGGCCGATATCCGCGCCCGGCTCGGCACGACCTCACTCAACCAGCCTCTTTCTGCCATACATCGACGTCAAAATTGACTTTGAGCAGATGATCTATTGGGCGGCCATGCGTCCGAGCCAGCAACCGATGATCACGATGGAACTCCTTCGAGACATGATGTGCGTACAGGAATCGGTTCGTGCGATCGTGGAGGAGGGCAATCGCGAACAGCGTGAGCATTTAGAGTACTTCGTCGCCGCATCTCAGACACCCGGCGTCTATAACTTCGGCGGGAACTTGGCCTACTTTGCCGACTGCATCCGGCGCAGGGATCATGAGGGACTGCGGGAGTACGCCTATGCTTGTATCGACGTGGTTTATGGGAATGCGATGGCGTTCCATACGCCTCTGATCACCATTGCACTGGTGCAAGGTGATGCGCTGGGCGGTGGATTCGAATGCGCACTGTCCTTCGATGTTCTTATTGCGGAGAAAAGCGCGAAGATGGGGCTGCCGGAGGTGCTGTTCAATCTTTTCCCTGGGATGGGAGCGTTTAGCCTCTTGTCCCGCAAGATCGGTACGGCCTCTGCCGAGAAGCTCATCATGAGCGGCAATGTCTATTCCGCTGAAGAACTGCACCGGCTCGGTGTCGTCGACGTTCTTGCCGAGGATGGCCAAGGAGAGAACGCAGTCCGGGACTATATTGCGCGCAATAGGCGCAAGCATAACGCCCATAGCGCGATCTACCGCTCGAAGAGGCGGATCAATCCGCTGAAGTATGAGGAACTGCGAGACATTGTCGATATTTGGCTCGAAGCTGCAATGAAACTGGGGGAGCAGGACTTGCGTAAGATGACGCGGCTCGTCGCGGCGCAAGACCGCCGATTGGATCGACGGGAAGAGACCGTCCGACGGGTAACGTCAGGTTAGAGTGTTATGGGATGGAACGGAAGCGCGGGATCTGACGCGATGCCGCTCAGGGCGCGATCACTGAGACTTGCCGTGACCACACCGCTGTCCCAGGCCCTGCGCGGGCGCAATATCCACGCGGTTGAGAGCAGCAGTTCGATCCGGTCTGCGGCCGCGTCTGGAGTCGGTCCCTCGGCCACTACCATCCCGTGCGCGTGCTGTATCGGCGGGACGTCATCAAGGAGTGTAGCCGCTTCATGTGTCGCAGCGCTTTATGGATACAGGCGCTTCAGGCTCTCGAACGAGACCTGTACCAGATCCGGCTGGGAGACTTAGCCATACCGGGCTCTTAACCCACTGACTGCTCTGCTTCGATTATCTGATCGAGACGGCAATCCTGCATCTCAGGGTGAATGGCATGGGTTAAGCCAATCGTGCCGCCATCAGGATCTAGCTAACCTCGGCCGTAATTTACTATTTGCGCGAATTCCGATTCCGGAGCAACCTTAGGATTCTATCGTAGGCTTATTGGGTTTAGAGTCCCCAACAGGAGTCTTGCATATGTCAATGTCGCTCCTGGACACGATCGTGACGCCTGAGGATCTTCGTCAACTCTCGGAAGGGCAGCTGCGGCAGGTTGCGGACGAGTTGCGGGCGGAGACGATCGGCGCGGTGTCGGTGACCGGCGGGCATCTCGGGGCCGGGCTCGGCGTGGTCGAGCTCACGGTCGCGCTGCACTACGTGTTCGACACCCCGCGCGACCGCCTGGTCTGGGATGTCGGCCATCAGGCCTATCCCCACAAGATTCTCACCGGCCGCCGCGCCCGGATCCGCACCCTGCGCCAGCCCGGCGGGCTGTCCGGCTTCACCAAGCGGGCCGAGAGCGAGTACGATCCCTTCGGGGCGGCCCACACCTCGACCTCGATCTCGGCCGGCCTCGGCATGGCCGTGGCGCGCGACCTCGCGGGCGGGACCAACAACGTGATCGCGGTGATCGGCGACGGCCCATGTCGGCCGGCATGGCCTATGAGGCGATGAACAATGCCGGCGCCTTGCATTCGCGCCTGATCGTGATCCTCAACGACAACGACATGTCGATCGCCCCGCCCACCGGCGCGATGTCGTCCTATCTTGCCCGCCTGGTCTCGGGCGGCACCTATCGCGGCATCCGCGAGACCGCCAAGCAGCTCGCCCAGAAGCTGCCGAAATTCCTCTACGAGAAGGCGCAGCGCGCCGAGGAGTTCGCCCGCGGCTTCTGGACCGGCGGCACCCTGTTCGAGGAGCTCGGCTTCTACTATGTCGGCCCGATCGACGGCCACAACCTCGATCACCTGCTGCCGATCCTGAAGAACGTGCGCGATGCCGAGACCGGGCCGATCCTGGTCCATGTGGTGACCCAGAAGGGCAAGGGCTATGCCCCGGCCGAAGCCGCCGCCGACAAGTATCACGGGGTGGCCACCTTCGACGTGGTGACCGGGGCGCAGACCAAGGCCAAGGCCAATGCCCGGCCTACACCAAGGTGTTCGGCGAGAGCCTGATCGCCCAAGCGCGCCGGGACGACAGGATCGTCGCGATCACGGCCGCGATGCCGTCCGGCACCGGGCTCGATCTGTTCGGCAAGGAGTTCCCGGCCCGGACCTTCGATGTCGGCATCGCCGAGCAGCATGCGGTGACCTTTGCGGCCGGCCTGGCGACCGAGGGCTACAAGCCGTTCTGCGCGATCTACTCGACCTTCCTGCAGCGGGCCTATGACCAGGTCGTGCACGATGTCGCGCTCCAGAACCTGCCGGTGCGCTTCGCGCTCGACCGGGCCGGGCTGGTCGGGGCGGACGGGCCGACCCATGCCGGGGCGTTCGACCTCGCCTATCTCGGCTGCCTGCCCAACCTGGTGGTGATGGCGGCCGCCGACGAGGCCGAGCTGGTGCACATGGTGGCCACGGCCGCGGCCCATGATGCCGGCCCGATCGCGTTCCGCTATCCGCGCGGCGAGGGCGTCGGGGTCGATCTGCCGGACGAGGGCGTGCCGCTGGAAATCGGCAAGGGCCGCCTGGTGCGCCAGGGCAGCCGCATCGCCCTGCTGTCGCTCGGCACCCGGCTGGCCGAGGCCCTGAAGGCGGCCGAGGAGCTCGAGGCGCGCGGGCTCTCGACGAGCGTGGCCGATGCCCGCTTTGCCAAGCCGCTCGATACGGCGCTGATCCTCGAGCTGGCCCGCCGGCACGAGGTGCTGGTCACCGTGGAGGAGGGCTCGATGGGCGGCTTCGGGGCTTTCGTGCTGCAGCTGCTCGCCGAGCACGGCGCGCTCGATCGCGGCCGCCTGAAGGTCCGCACCATGGTGCTGCCCGACCTCTACCAGGACCACGACAAGCCCGAGCGCATGTACGCCAAGGCCGGCCTCGACGCCGCAGGGATCGTCACAAAGGTCTTCGAAGCGTTGGGAGAGGCGCAGGAACAGAAGCTCCAGAGTATTGGTCTGGGCGTGAATCGCGGCCGAAAACGAGGGTAGTGATCGACGCGCGAGCATCGAACGCGGGACGTGGGAACCGGTTCTGCGTGAAAAGGTGCTCGAAAACATAGAGCATCTCGGCGATGGGGACGTCTCCTCATCGCCCGTCTCTCGGGGGCGATCAGCAATTGGGACCTTTGCCGCCGTGGCGGATCGTCAAGGAGCGACTTGTCAAGGAGCGACTTGTCTCTTGCAGGCGACTGGACCATGACAATCTCGTCGACCACGGGCACGAATGCAATCCGATCGGTGAAACGATGGCCGCAGCGGTAGAGGCATCACGGAATGCCGTGAACGAAGCAGTAAGCATGCCTGAGTGAGGCTGTTCCATTCTACGTCATCCGCGCAATAGAGATCGAACCGAGCAATCACGAAGTTATGATTGCTGGTGCAAACGGTGCTTTGCTCAAGCGGCGCCATTCAATGGGTACGGGTGCCTTGAACTCGACGATGAGGCGACCATCACAGCCGGATGGATATTGCTTAGGTGTTTCCTCAATGAGCGTGAGGATGTCTCCGGAATAGAAGTTTGAGTGGTAGTAGAATATCTCTCGATTGATGTTACTATCGTTGTGCGAGAACGCCCATTGAATTGAATGCGAGCGCGCTACAATTGACGATAGTTAAAGGGCCACATTCCGAGGTAGAGACTTCAAGGTGGCTTTTGCATAACGTGTGCATAAGAGGATAGGATATGAAAGTTATCCTCGCCCGGCCCCGTGGTTTCTGCGCTGGCGTTATTCGTGCAATCGAAATCGTAGAGCGTGCCCTCGCGAAGTATGGTGCTCCCATCTATGTGCGGCACGAGATCGTTCACAACCGGCATGTGGTTGAAGGCCTGGAAAAGAAGGGCGCGCGCTTTGTTGAAGATCTCAGTGAAGTGCCGGACGGAGCAGTTGTGATCTTCAGTGCGCATGGTGTATCTCGGGCAGTCGTCGCAGAGGCTCACGCGAGAAATCTGCCTGCGCTAAATGCCACATGCCCTCTTGTCACCAAAGTTCATCATCAAGCCCAGCGCTATGTGGCGCAAGGTCGGACGCTCGTGCTCATCGGCCATGCCGGGCATCCGGAAGTCGAAGGCACATTAGGGCAAATTGAAGGCAACGTTCATCTGGTGCAAACCGAGGCGGATGTGGACGCGCTCAATCTGCCGGCTGAGACGCGCATCGCTTATGTGACCCAGACAACCCTCAGCGTGGACGATACCCGGTCAATTATCGCGGCTCTGGAGCGGCGCTTTTACGAGGTGGTCGGGCCTGAGACCCGAGACATTTGCTACGCAACGCAGAACCGCCAAACGGCCGTCCGGCAACTCTGTCGGATGTGCGACCTCCTGTTGGTTGTCGGCGCCCGCAACAGTTCCAATTCCAATCGTCTGCGAGAGATCGGCGAGGAGGCCGGCATCCCGAGTTATCTTATAGGAGACGAAACAGACATTGACGAGAAGTGGCTGATCAACGTCGAGGCTGTCGGGCTGACTGCCGGTGCATCGGCACCTGAGATGCTTATCGATAGGGTCATTGATGCCCTGTCCCGAAGATACCCGGTCGAGATCTCGATGCTTCCAGGCATCGAAGAGAATATCAACTTTCGCTTACCTGCTGAACTCTCAACCATTTGAGATCATTAGGATCGAAGTACCGGACCTCGCCAGAACAAGGATTTACTCGTGGGTATCCCCCTCCGTCAAATTCTTCGCATCGGTGGCTATGTGGTTCGCCAACATCTCGCGGGCCGGAGGCACTATCCGCTCGTGCTGATGCTGGAGCCTCTGTTCCGGTGCAATCTGTCCTGCGCAGGGTGCGGCAAGATCGACTATCCGGATCCGATCCTGAACAGGCGTTTGTCATTGGAAGACTGCCTCGGTGCAATAGACGAATGCGGCGCTCCGGTCGTCGTCCTTGCCGGCGGCGAACCGCTCCTGCATAAAGATCTTCCCCAGATCGTCGAAGGTGCTGTCGCACGGCGCAAATTCGTCATCATCTGCACCAATGCGCTCCTGCTGGAAAAGAAGATTCATCAGTATCGACCAAGCCCGTACTTCACCTGGTCCATTCACTTGGACGGCGACAAGGACATGCACGACAAGTCCGTGTGCCAGTCGGGCGTCTACGATCGTGCTATTGCTGCAATCAAGCTGGCTCGAGCGCGAGGATTCCGGGTAACGATCAACTGCACCCTGTTCAAGGGTGCAGATCCAGAGCGAGTCGCCCGCTTTTTTGATACGGTCATGGAGCTTGGGGTGAATGGGATCACTGTCTCGCCCGGATACGCCTATGAACGAGCCCCTGACCAACAGCATTTTCTCAATCGAAAAGCCACCAAGGAGCTCTTTCGGAGCATCTTCCGCCTTGACCGAGGCAGCAAGCGGTGGGCGTTCAACCAATCGGCGCTCTTCCTCGATTTCCTCGCTGGGAATCAAGCCTATCATTGTACGCCGTGGGGGAATCCCACACGGACGATTTTTGGATGGCAGCGCCCATGCTACCTCCTGGGCGAGGGTTACGCTAAGACCTACCGGGAGTTAGTGGAGGGAACGGATTGGGAGGCCTACGGCACGGGCCACTATGAAAAATGCGCCGACTGCATGGTCCACTCAGGCTACGAGGCATCGGCGGTCAGGGATACGGTTCGGCGGCCATGGAAGGCCGCTCGAGTCGCCTTGCGGGGAGTGACAACGCGAGGCCCGATGGTGCCGGATATCCCGCTGGACCAACAACGTCCGGCGCAATTTACTTACTCACGAAACGTCGCTGAAAGGCTTGGCGAGATTGCCGACCTCAAGATTGGGCCCGAGAAGGGGCCGACAGTGACGTAGGCCCGCCAGAGCCGCCGATGAAGCGAGCGCAAGACGCGCCAGCAATGCGATCTGGATAGGCTGCCGCACAACTCCGCGAAGGATATACTGCCAATCCAGGATCCCGTCGGCATCCAGTGCGTCGCCGACAAAAGGCGGAAGTGAGTGGTTCGCGGCGTCACAGATCACGCGAATTGCTGCAAAAGGAACTCCGCAGACGGCCGCGAATTCGGCTGCGACATGGGACTCCATATCGACCGCGGCGGCTCCTGTGGCGGAGCGAAGCGCCGCTTTCGCGACAGGAGTCCGGACAGTGGCCTCAACCCCCGCAATCTCGGCCTCGACGACATTCCGGCCCTTGACCGACAACCTTTGAGCCCAGTCCTGCGTGAGACCAGGGTGCGAGAGCCATCGCGCTTTTCCATCGACAATCCCTTGAGCGAGAACGACATCGCCGGGCGAGAGGCTTGGATCAAGACCACCGGCGATCCCGAAGCTAACCACAGCCCGATACGCACGGGGATGACGGCGCAGTTTATGGCGGAGCCGTTCCGGCGATCCTCCCGAGCAGATCGTGACGAGGTCGGGTCCTGCGATCAGGCGCGCTTCATAGGCAAGTCCGGTCACGATCAGGAGCGGCATTCTGGAGCTCACATTCCGACCCAGTCGGTTGTATCAGAGAGACCGAGCTTCAGGTTCCGGTAGCGTGCGAGCGCCCAAAGCGGGAAGAGCTTAGGATAACCATGATAACGCAAATAGAAGACCCTTGGGAAACCGGTGGCTGTGAAATGCTCTTCGGGCCAGAATCCGTCTCTCCCTTGCGTGCTGCAGAGATACTCGATGCCGCTCCCGACAGAAGGGTGCGAGGCCTCCCCGGCGGCCATGAGACCTAGGAGCGCCCAAGCCGTCTGCGATGCTCTGCTCGATGCGGGCCGGTGAACGCGGTAATCGGCACGATAGCTTTCGCCGTCTTCACCCCAGCCTCCGTCGGGATTCTGGATTCGTACGAGCCATTCTGCGGCTCTACGGATGGCCTCCGAACGTGGATCCACTTTTGCCGCGCGCAGAGAACAGAGAGCGGACCAGGTCCCGTATATATAGTTCATGCCCCAACGGCCGAACCAGCTCCCATCGTCCTCCTGCTCTGCAAGGAGATACGCGATGCCCCGAGCCAGCGGCGAGCCCCTTTCGGAGTTCTCGCCAAGTTGGGCGAGCATAGAGACACATCGAGCCGTCACGTCGACGGTCGGTGGATCAAGAAGCGCTCCATGGTCGGCAAAGGGAATGTGATTGAGATAACTGTAGGTGTTATCGGCGTCGAAGGCTCCCCATCCGCCATTCTGGCTCTGCAGGCCTATAATCCAATCGCGGCCGCGGGCAATTGGCTCGTCATAGGCGGCGGCGTCCCGCGGAGCGGACCGAGATTGGGCGCGATGCATCGCCATGACGACGACCGCGGTGTCGTCGACATCGGGGTAGTGAGGATTGGTATATTGGAATGCCCAGCCGCCAGGGCGCAGGTCGGGGCGGATCGCCACCCAATCTCCCGCTACATCAAGGATCTGGCGCTGCCTTAACCAGGTAAGACCCTTCTTCGCGCACTGCTCCGCTTCATCGTCTCCAACTTCGAGGAGCGTCTGGCAACATAGTGCGGTGTCCCACACGGGCGAGAGGCATGGCTGGCAATAGGCCTCATCGTCCTTCACGACGAGCAGGGCCTCAACTGCTTTCCGCGCCGCGACGACGTGTGGATGATCTCCTGGATAACCGAGAGCGTCGTACATCATCCGGACATTGACCATCGCCGGGAATATAGCCCCGAACCCGTTAGGGCCGTTCAGACGCTCTTCGACGAACGCTATTGCGGCCTCGATCGCACGCTGGCGCGCGCCTTTCGGAAAGACGGGCTCCACTCTATGGAGGACATCATCCGTCGCTTTGAAGAAGCCCGCCCAGAGCGACTTTTGACGCGGGCTCATCGGCAAGCCGCGCTCGCTATCCGGCGGTGCCGTGAAAAGCTCCTGGACACGGATGCCGCGCGGATTGCGCGCCTTTGGTTTCAAAGCCTGCAGAACCATGAGCGGGACGAGGACCGTGCGTGCCCAATAGGATATCTTTAGGACATGAACAGGAAACCAGTGCGGGAGAAGCATGATCTCAATTGGCATGACCGGGACCGTACGCCAGGGAAGCTCACCATAAAGAGCTAACAATGTCCGCGTGAATACGTTGCTCTGTGCAGCGCCCCCATGAGCGAGAATCACCTCACGAGCCCACCTCATATGCGGAGCAGCTGGCGGGTCTCCAATCATCTTCAGCGCGAAGTATGCCTTAACGCTTGCGCTTAGGTCGAATGATCCGCCATGGTAGAGCGGCCAGCCGCTATTTTGGATCTGTATGCGGCGCAGATATGCGGCAATCTTTTCTTCAAGGCCACTTTCCGCAGGGGTTCCAAGATAATGCCTTAGAAGAATATACTCGGCAGGAATTGTTGCATCGGCCTCAAGCTCAAATCTCCAATGACCATCGGTCTGAGCACATGCGATGAGCGATCGGCTGGCAGCTTTTATGTTCGTTTCGATCGCATCGGTCGATAATTCAATCCGGCTAGGACTAACTTGAGTCATTCGATACTCCATGTCCTTCGAGCAAGAATCATGGCATTCTCAACAGTTGAGCGTGCTGGGATCAAACGCCTGTATCGAGACGAAGTATCGGATGAGGCGGCCAATCAAATGAACCCATATGACAACAATGCTTCTATGAGACGCGAGCGACCAGCGTGGGCAGTCTCCGTTTGAAGATGAACGGCTGCTGCATCGAACGCTTGGACGCGGATGCGCCCGATACCGGAATGGCGTAGGAGCGCTTCGGCCCGAACCTGGAAGGTGTCCGCTTTCCCGGGCGCGCGGCGGGGCGACAGAGTCGGTCGAGGACAGCATCTTTACCGAGATCCCGCCTCGCCCAGGCCCGGATGCCATCAATGATATGCATCATCGTTCCATCGATGACGGTGCGGACATCGTTTGGTCGGAGTGGAAAGGCGCGGACGGAGGCGGCTAGAGCACCGGATCCGAAAGTGGATTCCACTTTTGGGATCAATGCGATGCTCCCCCTATGGAACAGCGCGTCGCTTGCTGCGAAAAACCGGGTCCGCTTTTTCGCACGATGCGCCAGAGCCGAAAGCTGCGCCGGGGGATACCTGTTGAACAGAGAATCGGCGTGCATTGCCTCACGCCGGGAGCGTGGCAGTATTTGCTTGACTGTATAGAATAGGCTGCCGGTAACAATTGGGGAGCCATTCTCGTTCGCCACTATACTGGCCATGCGCCTGCTCCTCCTGAAAGAAGTGCTGGAAGGCATGAACTATACCTTCCATACAACCTTATGTCATATCGATAAAGAGACAGGCGCAAGGACCAGTGACCTCAGGACCTCCCGCAGCGCCTGCGGCGGTTACGAGCCAGAATGTCGAGCCAGCTTTGGGGAGAGGCGGCTCGGAGAACCCGTCAAGATTGAGCGGAGAAGCGTTCGCCTCTCTGCCTCGCTAGCATCATAACGCTGTAGGCAAGTAGGCTGTTCGACCGTGCCCTCACGCGGCGCCGGCCTTCGCCTTCATCGCGTGGCCGGCGAGCGTCTTGCCCAGGGACCATGCGGCACCGGGGACGCGGTGGGAATCGGCGATCACGTCATCGAAGGCGCGCTCGATCCAGGCGCAGTCCCCCTCATCGATAACGAGGGGCGGCAGGAGCTTCACCACATGGCTCGCGTGGCTCGCTACCTGGCACAGGACGCCGTGCTCCTTGAACAGGGGAACCGTAATAAGCTGGCAGAACAGACCTTGGTTCATGGCCTCGAGGGCGCTCCAAGCAGCCTTCAGTTTGAGGGACCGCGGTGGGCCGAACTCGATTCCTATCATGAGCCCCTTGCCGTGCACCTTCTTGACGAATTCGTAACGCTCGGCCATGCGCTCGAAGGCGGCAATCAGACGCCACCCCTTCTCAACTGCATTCTCTATCAGTCGCTCCTCAGCGAGTGCATGCAGCGTTGCAAGCCCTGCGGCCATGGCGAGGTCGTTCTTCGAGAAGGTCGAGCCGTGCACGACTGCTCGGTCCATCCGGTCGAAGATCCTGTCGAAGATCCAGCGGCGGGTCAGCACAGCTCCAACCGGCACGTAGCCGCCGGAGAGCGCTTTCGCCAGGAGCACCATGTCGGGCTCGACGCCCCAATGCTCGATGGCAAGGAATTTTCCCGTACGGCCGAGGCCCGTTTGAATTTCGTCCACGACGAAGAGAGTTCCGTGGAGGCGGCACAGCTCCGCCGCACCCTTCAGATATCCATCGGAGGGCACGTTGACGCCCTTGCCCTGAATCGGCTCGACGATGAAGGCGGCGATGGTCTTCGACGCGAGCGCACGCTCAAGGGCAGCGAGGTCGTCGAAGGGGATCTCGGTGCAGTCCGGCAGGAGCGGCCCGAAGCCCCTTCGGAACATCTCGTCGCCAGTGATCGACAGACTACCGTAGGTGAGACCATGGAAGGCGTGACTAGCGAAGAGGATGCCCGGCCGCCCGGTGGCACTGCGGGCGAATTTGAGTGCGGCCTCGACGGCTTCGGCCCCTGAATTGGCGAAGAACACCTTGTCGAGATAGGGCGTGTGGGACAGAAGCCGCTCGGCGAGAAGGCCCGCGAGGGGCGAGACGTCCATCTGCACGAGGTTCGGAAGCTCTCCATTGATCGCTGAGACGAGTGCCTCGCGAATGCCCCTGTGATTGCGCCCGAGTGCGAAGACGCCCCAGCCGGACAGGAGGTCAAGGTAGCGCCGGTCGTCGCGGTCCCACAGATGAGCGCCCTGTGCCCGGTGGAAGCTTACATCGTAGCCGAGCACCTTGAGTACGCGTACCATCTGCTCGTTGAGATAGCGGCTGTGCAGGTCATAGCGGTCCTCCTCGTGAGCATGGAAGAGTGCAGCGATATCGAGACTCATTGGCGACTCCGGATCCATTTAGCGGGGCTGTACGGCGCGGGGGCGGGTGCCATCGGTGGGCTTCGGCAAAATGGTGCCGCCGGTTTCGACCGCGCGCGTCCAGATTTCGCCGTCACAGAGGAGGCCGCCAAGGATGCAGCCCTCGATCTTGAGAGTGGTCGGGCTCTGCGGTGCCAGAGTGGCGGAATAGGTCTTGCCATTGATGGCGTTGTAAACGCTGCCCTCCCACAAATTCTGCCCCTTAAGTTTCATATCCTTGACGATCTCAAGCCCCAGAAGCGGCTTGCTGCGTTGGGCCGGGTCGGGATTGTTTGAGTCGACGCCCCCCGGTGTCTTTGTCCAGACGAGTGTGCCACAATGAGCTCCGTCGCTGCCGTTGCCGCAGGGTGCGATGCGAATGCGTGCGGTCTGGTCGGCGACGATCCATTCACCGTCGATGGGCGCCGGCTTTTGGGAGGTCGCGGACGTCCTCGGCCTATTCCCGGTCTGGGCCATGGACGACGCGGTGATGAATCCCGCGAGAAAGGTCGCGGCAAGTACCTTCTGGCTGACCATGTTGGTCCCGGACCCCGCGGGTCCGCTCCGGTTGAGCCTGAGCAGATGCACGTCTGCGCAACGAAGCAGCTCTTGACCTTGTTTCTTGTAATCTCAAAGCGGCAAGCATGAGGCATGGATTCGCGTAAGGGCGGACGGAACACGGAACGACCTTGTGGAACCTTTCAGGCTATCACCAGTCATTATGCTGACGAAGCCCAATAGTTCCGGGGGAATTGTGCGGGCGCTCACTCTGTTCACGCGTCTGCAAAAAGTGGCTTGCCGCGGCAAACGGCGGCCGAGCCACGATATCTGCCTCAGCCGTTGCAGGATTGTTTAACGGGACATGAGTGGGTGCGGGATGGAACCTGCCGGTACACGGCTCAACAGGGCCCAGCATAACCGAGGAAGCTCTGCTGTCGATAAGTCCAGCCGCTCGCGCCGTCCCCTCCTGGGGAAATCGGAGCGGATGGTGGCGGCACTTTCCTTCCTATGCAGGTTGGCTCCGGTCGTCCTGACGCTATGGCCGACGCTCGGCAAGGCGCAAGACACGATGCAGGCACCGACCGTCACGGTCGCCACCGCCGCCCAGACCTGCTTCGAGGACCGCATCTTCTTCATCGGTACGCTTGTGTCCCGCGAGGAGGTGCTCGTTATTCCTCTCGTTGAAGGCGCACGGGTCAACGAGGTGCTCGTCGAGGCGGGCGAGCGGGTTCGGAGCGGCCAAGTGCTGGCGCGGCTCAGCCGGCCGGAGACACCGGGCGGCGGGTCGATCGACGTGACTGCACCTGCTGACGGCATTGTCCTGACCCGCAGTGCCCGTGTGGGTCTCATCGTCTCCGCTTCCTCCGTGGAACCCCTGTTTCGCCTCGCCCGCAATGGCGCCATGGACGTGGTGACGGGGCTTCCGGCGGGCCGCCTCGTCAACGTGCAGACCGGTCGCGCTGTGCTCCTCCAGACCCCTGGAGGGGAGATCCGCGGCCAAGTGCACCTCGTCGCGCCGGAGGTGGACCGGCAGAGCCGGCTCGCCCTGGTACGCATCAACTTTGATGGCGACCCGAGGCTGCCCTTCGGCGCGTCCGTGTCCGGCGTCATCGAGACGGGGCAGAGCTGCGGCCTGGGCATCCCGCTTTCGGCTCTCGTCTCCGAGCGCGATCAAACGCTGGTTCGGCGCGTGCGCGATGGTAAAGTAGAGAGTGTCGCGGTGCGGACCGGCCTCATTCAGGGCGATATGGTCGAGGTCGAATCCGGCCTCGCGGCCGGCGATAGCGTCGTCGCCCGCGCGGGCGACTTCCTGCGCGATGGCGATGTCGTGCGCACCGCGCCTGCAGAGGTGCAGCGATGAGGATCCCGATCTCGGCGGCGTCGATCCGCCGGCCGATTCCTGCCATTGTCCTCTTCCTCGTGCTGTTTCTGCTTGGACTGATGAGCTTCCGACAGCTGCCGGTCACCCGTCTTCCTGCGGTCGATCTTCCTATCGTGTCCGTTACCGTGCCGCTGTACGGTGCATCGCCGACGGAGATTGAAACCCAGGTAACGACACCTGTCGAAAACGCAGTGGCGGGCGTGGCCGGCGTGCGTCACATCTCCTCGACCATTACGGATGGCCTCTCGACGACGGTGATCGAGTTTCACCTTGAGAAGGACGCGACCGCTGCGGTCAACGACGTTAGCGATGCGGTGACGCGCATCCGCGCTGAATTACCCCAGGCCGTGCAGGCTCCCATCGTCCAGAGTATCGAAATCGCCGGCCTGCCGATCGTCACCTATGCGGTAAAGTCGAAGGCCCGCGGACCGGAGGAAGTCTCCTGGTTCGTCGACGAGACGGTCAAGCGGGCGCTCCTCGGGCTCCGTGGGATCGCGGGCATCAGGCGCATCGGCGGTTCCGAGCGCGAGATCGCAGTCCATCTCAATCCCCTGAAACTGGCGGATGCAGGCGTCACGGTCGTCGACGTGAACGAGCAGCTGCGTGCGGCAAACGTCAATGTAGGAGGCGGGGGAGTAGAGGTCGGAGGGCGTCGTGCGACGATCCGCACGCTTGCCGGCGTCCGCAGCGTATCAAGCCTTGCCGCCATTCCTATCGCCCTGCCGACGGGCGGCACAGTTCGCCTCGATGATCTGGGTACTGTGACGGATGGCGTGGCTGAGCCGAGGACCTTTGCCCTTCTCGACGGTGAGCCCATCGTCGCCTTCGCAGTCTCCCGGGCCCGTGGCGCGAGCGATGTCGACGTCGCTCGCGGTGTTGCGGATCGCATCGCCGACCTGCAGCGAGCGAACCCCGACTACGAGATTAGCCTCATCGACGCCCCCGTCGACTATACGGTCGGCAACTACAGAGCCACGATGAGCGCGCTCGTCGAGGGCGCGATACTCGCCGTCATCGTCGTGTTTATTTTCCTTTGGGACTGGCGCGCCACCCTGATCGCGGCGATCGCGCTACCGCTCTCAATCATCCCGACCTTCTGGGTGATGGATGTCATGGGCTTTTCGCTCAACCTCGTGACACTCCTTGCCATTACGCTCTCGACCGGCATCCTCGTCGACGACGCCATTGTCGAGGTGGAGAACATTATCCGCCACATGCGGATGGGGAAGGGCGCCTACGAAGCGGCGCTCGAGGCCGCAGACGAGATCGGACTGGCCGTCATCGCCGTGACGGCGACACTGATTGCGATCTTCGTACCCTCAAGCTTCATGGGCGGCGTCGCGGGCCAATTCTTCAGACAATTCGGTGTTACGATTGCAGTGGCGGTGTTTTTCTCACTGCTCGTCGCTCGCCTCATCACGCCGATGATGGCGGCCTATGGCCTGCCTTCCGTACCGGACATCCTCGAACGTGAGGGGCGGGTGCTGCGCGCCTATACGCGGCTCGTCGCCTGGTCGGTCCATCACAGAATCGTTACGGTTCTTATCGGGCTTGCCATCTTCGTTGCTTCAATCGCAAGTGCCATGCTCCTGCCGACGTCGCTTCTGCCTCCGCAGGATACGAGTCGCTCACTCATTGTTGTCGAGCTCCCTCCGGGTGTCGACCTCGCCGACACCCGCCGCACCGCCGATCTCATCACGCATCGTCTCAAGGCGGTGCCGGAGGTGCGCTCCGTTCTGGCTCAGGGCGGGCGTGTGCCGATCGGAACGCCGGAGGCGCGCGATGCCACCTTCGTCGTCAACTATACCCCGCGTTCCGAGCGAAGCCGCACCCAACGCGAGCTCGAAGCCGCCCTTGCGGCAGAACTCGCCAACGTACCCGATATCCGCTCCTATTTCCTCGACCCAAACGGTCTCAGGCCCGTCATGATCATCGTCATGGGCGCCGATGGCGCAAAAGTCTCGGCTGCGGCGGCTGATCTCTCGGCGCAGATGCGCCGCCTTCCCATGCTGGCCAATGTGATCTCCACCGCCTCCCTCGACCGGCTCGAGGTTCGCATCGTCCCCCGGCCTGTCGACGCCGCCGCGCTAGGGCTTCCCGCTGCGGCGCTTGCGCGCGCGATCCGTGTCACGACCGTTGGCGACGTCGAAACGAACCTTCCCCACTTCGACGCCGCCGACCAGCTGGTTCCCATTCGCGTGCGACTTGATCCGGCGACGCTCACGGACCCGCGAGAACTCGATGCCCTACGCCTTTCTCCGCCACAAGGCAGGTCGTCCGGCATGCAGCCGATTCCGCTCGCCGCAGTGGCGGACGTGGGGATCGGCCGCAGCCCGGCCTCGATTGAGCGCCACGATCGCTCCCGCAGCGTGACTGTTGAGGCTGATCTGGTCGGCGGAGCTGCGCTCGGCGACGCCATAAAGGCGATACTCGCGCTGCCCGCTGCTCGCACGCCCCAAGCTGGCGTCACCGTGCGCGAGGCGGGTGACGCCGAGGTCATGACGGATCTGTTCAAGGGCTTCTCTACCGCCATGCTGGCGGGGCTCCTTCTCGTCTACAGCGTATTGGTGCTTCTCTTCGCGAGCTTCCTGCAGCCCTTGACGATTCTCTTCTCGCTGCCGCTCTCCATTGGGGGCGCGATGCTAGGTCTGCTGGCCGTGCGCCAGCCCATCAGCATGCCGGTCTCGATCGGTATCCTGATGCTGCTGGGCATTGTGACGAAGAACGCCATCCTCCTCGTTGATTTTGGACTGGAGGCGCAGTCGCAGGGCATGAGCCCGCAGGACGCCATTGTCGACGCCGGACGCAAGCGCGCCAGACCGATCATCATGACCACGGTCGCCATGGTCGCCGGCATGGTGCCCTCCGCACTGGCCATCGGCGACGGCGGGGAGGCGCGGGCGCCCATAGCGATCGCGGTCATCGGCGGTCTCGTCGTCTCGACCCTCCTCTCGCTCGTCTTCGTTCCAGCAGCTTTCGTGCTGATGGAGGATTTCTCCCGCTTCCTGCGCCGGTTCGTTCGTTGAGCCGCGCGGGCAGCGCCTATGAGTTTGGTCCCTCGGTAGGGAACCCGCAGAAAACCTTGCGACCCGCGATGCCCGGTTCGCCCGCAACGACCTTGCGGGCCCGGCGCCCAGCCGTCGGAACGGAGTGGTATACATGAGGCCACTACTTCGGCTCGCGCGGTCCGAGCCAGCCGGGGTGCAGCCGTTCCAGGTTGACGAAGGCTGCCCCGGCGGCGGCCATCAGCGCCAAGACGCCCCAGGTGAGTGCATAGACGAGGTGATTGTTCGAAAAGGCGATCACCGTCAGCCCGGCGACGGGCAAGCCGCTTTTGCCGGGCGTGCGTTCGGCATCGATGAAGTACGGTGCGACGTTCGCCAAGTTGCGTGACGCGGCGATCGCGGCCACGTCGCGGGAGAACCAGCGGTCCGAAATCGGATCGTTGGCCTGCAAAAAGGCACCACCCGGCTCGGACAGGCGCAGGAGGCCCACCATGGTGATAGGCCCCGGGTCGCGGGGACGCCAGATGGCCGGATCGCGTTCGGTCGCGGGCACGAAGCCTCGGTTGACGAGGATTGTCGTCCCGTCATCGCGGGCCAAAGGCGTCATGACCCAATATCCGCCACCCAGCTCCGTCACCGCCTGGACGAGCGTCGAGCGATCATCAACCCAGGCCCCCGTCACAAGCACGCGGCGGTATTCGTCCGTGCCAGCCGATAGGCCTGCCCAGTCTTCCGGCCCTGGCGCAGGGGTCGGAGCCGCGTGAACCCGCGCCTCCACGCGCGCGATCAGGTCGAGCTTGTAGGCGCGGCGCTGGACCTGCCAGACGGCGAGCGAGGCGAAGCTCACCACAAGCAGAATCGCAGCGATGTCGAATGCGGCCAGCGCAGCGATGCTTCTGCCGGTCAGGGGTTTTGCAACGCCTCGCTCGGCGTCATCGGCATCATGTTCTCGTTCAGGTGGTACATGACCCATATCGAGCCAACTAGCGTGATGACAACAAGAATGAGCGTAAACAGCAGGGCCAGGAAGGTCCAGCCGCCCTCCGACTTGGTGTTCATATGCAGGAAGTAGATCATATGAACAATGATCTGTACCGCCGCCAGCGCCATGATGACGATGCCGGTCATGCGCGTGTCATTCAGGACATCGCCCATGACGAGCCAGAACGGAATGGCGGTGAGGATGACCGACAGGACAAAGCCGGTCATGTAGCTCCTGAACGTGCCCTGCGCGCCATGAGGGTGATGCTCCCCGTGCGCCTCGCTCCGACCTTGCTTCGGACCGAGCCCGGACTCGGCAACCTCACTCATTGCATGGACCCCATCAGGTAAACGAAGGTGAATACGCCGATCCAGACCACGTCGAGGAAGTGCCAGAACATGGACAGGCACATGAGCCGGCGCTGGTTCTCGGCGACGAGCCCGCGCTGGCGGACCTGAACCATCAGCGTCACGAGCCAGACGATGCCGAATGTGACGTGCAGTCCGTGCGTCCCCACCAGCGTGAAGAAGGAGGAAAGAAAGGCGCTGCGCTGAGGGGTGGCGCCCTCGCTGATCAGGTGTGCGAATTCATAAAGCTCGATTCCGAGAAAGGCTGCCCCGAGCAGACCGGTGACCGCGAGCCAGGCGAGGGTTTTGGCAACGCGCTCCTTGTCCATCTCCAGCATGGCGAAGCCATAGGTGATCGATGAAAGGAGAAGGAGACCCGTATTGACGGCGACGAGCCGCAGGTCGAACAGGTCTGCTCCCGACGGACCCGCCGCATAACTGCGGCCGAGCACGCCGAACGTGGCGAACAGGACCGCGAAGATGAGGCTGTCGCCCATCAGGTAGATCCAGAATCCGAACAGCGTGCCTCCCTCGCCGTGGGCGTGCTCTTCCTGCTGGTAGAAGACCGGTGCCGTAGCGCCAGGTGGTGGGGTCATTTCATGCATCGGCTCAGGCCTCTCCTGCGAGCTGCGCCATTCTTCGGCTTTCGATCCGGTCGACGTCCTCCGCCGGGACGTAATAGTCCCGGTTGTAATTGAACGTGTGGATGATGGCGGTCGCGATGAGAGCCACGAAAGACAGGGCGGCGAGCCACCAGATGTACCAGACCAGGGCGAAGCCGAGCACGGTGCTGAGACCGGCCAGGATAACACCTGCGCCGGTGTTCTTGGGCATGTGAATCGGCCTGAAGCCTTCCAATGGATGATCGTGACCGCGCCTCTTCATGTCCCACCAGGCATCGAGATCGTGGACCACCGGCGTGAACGCGAAGTTATAGGGCGGGGGCGGGGAGGATGTCGACCATTCGAGGGTTCGCCCGTCCCACGGGTCGCCTGTCAGGTCGCGCAGCTGCTCGCGCCGGAGATAGCTGACGACGAGCTGAACAAGGAACGCCAGGATCCCGGCCATGATGATGAAGACGCCGATGGCGGCGATCGTCAGGTACGGCTGCACGGCCGGGTCGTCGAAATGCTGCGTCCTGCGTGTCACGCCCATGAGGCCAAGGATGTAGAGCGGTGCGAACACGGTCCAGAAGCCGACCAGCCAGCACCAGAACGACGCCTTGCCCCAGAACGGGTCGAGCTTGTAACCGAACGCTTTGGGGAACCAGTACTGGACGCCCGCCAGGAGCCCAAACACCACGCCGCCGATGATGACGTTGTGGAAGTGGGCGACCAGGAACAGGCTGTTGTGCACCACGAAGTCGGCGGGCGGCACCGCGAGCAGCACGCCCGTCAGCCCACCGATCACGAAGGTCGGGATGAAGCCCACCACCCAGATGAACGGCGTCTCGAACCGGATCTTTCCTCGGTACATGGTGAACAGCCAGTTGAACACCTTCGCGCCCGTGGGGATCGAGATGATCATCGTGGCGATGCCGAAAAAGGCGTTGACGTTGGGGCCCGCCCCCATCGTGAAGAAATGGTGCAGCCAGACGAGCCATGACACGAGGGCAATCACCATCGTGGCGTAGACCATCGACGTATAGCCGAACAGCCGCTTGCTGCAGAAGGTCGATGTGACCTCCGAGAAGATTCCGAAGGCGGGCAGGACGAGAACGTAAACCTCCGGATGGCCCCAGATCCAGATGAGGTTCATGTACAGCATCGGGTTCCCGCCGTAGTCGTTCGTGAAGAAATGCGTTCCCACGTAGCGGTCGAGCGACAGGAGCACCAAGGTCACGGTAAGAACCGGGAAGATCGTGACGATGATGGCGTTACTGGCGAGCGTCGTCCAGCAGAAGACGGGAAGCTTCATCATCGTCATGCCCGGGGCACGCATCTTGACGATCGTGGCGATCAGGTTGATACCCGACAGCGTCGTGCCGACGCCTGCGATCTGGAGGCCCCAGATGTAGTAATCGACGCCGACGCCGGGGCTGTAAGCCGCTCCCGACAGCGGCGGATAGGCGAGCCAGGTGGCCCGTGAGAATTCGCCGACGAACAGGGACAGCATGGTGAGCACTGCGCCACCCGCCGTCATCCAGAAGCTGAAATTGTTCAGAAACGGAAAGGCGACGTCCCGTGCGCCGATCTGCAGCGGCATGATGTAGTTCATGATGCCGGTTACGAACGGCATGGCCATGAAGAAGATCATGATCATGCCATGGGCGCTGAAGACCTGATCGTAATGATGCGGGGGCAGGTAGCCCTCGTTTGCGCCGACCGAAAGCGCCTTCTGGGTGATCATCATGACCGCGTCGGCGAAGCCGCGCAGCAGCATCACGATGGCGAGGATGACGTACATGATGCCGATCTTCTTGTGATCGACGCTCGTGAACCATTCGCGCCACAGGTAGCCCCACTTGCCATACCATGTGATGGCGCCGAGAAGAATTAAGCCGCCGAGAGCCACGACAGCGAAGGTCGCGAGCAGAATGGGCTCATGGTAGGGAATGGCTTCGAGCGTCAGGCGTCCGAAGATGAGTTGCTTGAGATCGAGGTTCGAGAACATGCGGATACTCGTTCCAATCAGTGCTCGTGGCTATCGGTCGGCCGGTTGTTCAATTGGGCCGGCGCAGGCTCCCTGTTCGCGCCCGGAAGAGCGTTGCCCTGTCCCTGGTCGGGCTCGGTCTTGGGAGTGTTGACGCCGCCGCGACTCAAATCTTGATCCCGTGGCATCATGCCCTGGGGCTGGACGGAGCCCTGTGGCGGGCGACCCGAGGCAGGAAACGTCGCTCCGGATGGCTCGTCGCCGCTTTCCAGGCGGCGGTTGTCGTAGTCGAGACGCGCTCGGTTCGCCGCGCTCTCGTCGGCTGCGCCGCCCGTCCTGTCGATATGGTGCATTTCGCTGACGCACATCTGACCCGGCCTGACGCATAAGCCGAGAACGGCATCATAGAGACCGCTATCCACCGACCCGAAATAGCGGACCGGCTCCGCTTCGCTCGGCTTTTCGAGCTTGAGGTAGGCCTCGCGGTCGAGGGGGGTTCCGGTCGACCTCACCTTCGCCACCCACTCGTCGAAGCCGTGCTGGCTGAGGCTGAGGAAGCCGAAGGTCATGCGGGAGAAGCCCGAGCCGCTGTAATGGGCCGATTGGCCGCTGAACTCGCCCTCGTGGTTCATGACGGCGTGGAGATTCGTTTCCATGCCCGGCATGGCATAGATCATGCCTGCCAGGGCGGGAACGTAGAACGTATTCCATACGGAGGAGGACGTGATCTTGAACGTGACCGGCACGTTCGCCGGCGCGGCCATCTCGTTCAGGCTCGCGATCCCGAATTCGGGATAAATGAACAGCCATTTCCAGTCGAGCGCGACGACCTGGACCGTCAGGGGTTTCACATCGGCAGGTACGGGCTTGTTGGGTGCGAGCCGGCTAAGCGGCCTGAAGGGATCGAGCGTGTGCGTGCCGATCCAAGCCATGGCGCCCAACGCAATGATGATGAGCAGGGGCACTGTCCAGATGATCACCTCAAGCTGGGTCGAATGGTGAAAATTGGGATCGTAGGTCGAGTCCGGGTTCGACGCACGATAGCGCCAGGCGAAGATGAAGGTCAGTGCGATCACCGGCAGGATGACAAGCAGCATCAAGGCCGTCGATGCAATGATGAGATTGCGCTGCTGGACCGCGACGTCGCCAGACGGGTTCATGACGACCATGCTGCAGCTGGCGAGCAGCGCCGAGGTGGTGAGCAGAGCCAGGCCCCTTAGGACTTTGCCCTTCAGGGTTCCGCTCGGAGGGTGAGACGCATTCCTACCAAATGGATGCCTACGAAATGGATGAAACGACTTCCGCATGGTTCAAACCTGCCGGATTTCCGAGCGGGACAGGCTAAGCGCCACGAGGGTCGTGACTGCCCCCGACAGCAGATACAGGCCCACGCAGGCAAGTCCGTAACGGGCCGACAGGAACAAGACGATCAATGGTGCAAAGCCTGCCCCGAGCAGCCAGGCGAGGTCGTTGGTGAGCGCTGCGCCAGTGTAGCGGTAGCGCCGATCGAGTTGCGACGTGATGGCGCCGGAGGATTGCCCGTAGGACAGGCCGAGCAGAGTGAAACCGGCATTGACGTAGATCGTCTGACCGATCGCATTCTCCTCGACCACCAGGGGAGCGATGATGCTGCAGATGGCGAAGACAGCGATGAGACCGGCCGAGATCAGGAGGAGCCTCCGGCGGCCGATCTGGTCGGCTATGAGGCCCGAGGCCACAACGGCGCCGGCGCAGATAAAGGCGCCGGAGCATTGAACCATCAGAAACTCGCCTGCCGAACGTTGGGTGAACAGGGTAATCCAGCTGATGGGAAACACTGTGACGAGATGGAACAGGGCAAAGCTCGCCAATGGGATCAGTGCGCCGACAACGAGGACGCGCCCGTGGGTCCGCAGCAGTGGAATGATGGGCGAGGGGTCGAGCCGCCGCTGTTCGAGAAGGCGCGAAAACTCTTCGGTAGCCACCAGCCGCAGCCGCGCGAATATGGCCACAACGTTGATGGTGAACGCGCAGAAGAAGGGATAGCGCCAGCCCCAATCCAGAAAATCGGCTTCTGTCAGGTTGAGCATGAAGAACGAGAACAGGGTGCTGGCGACCATGAAGCCCAGCGGGGCGCCGAGTTGCGGGATGGAGGTGTAGAAGCCGCGTCGCTCGATGGGCGCATTGAGCGCGAGAAGCGAAGCGAGGCCGTCCCAGGCACCGCCCTGCGCGAGCCCCTGGCCGATCCGGAGAATGCCGAGGAGATACAGGGACCAGGCTCCAATCTGCGCATAGCCGGGCAAGAAGGAGATCGCCATGGTGGAGAAGCCGAGCAGGAAGAGCGCGATCGTGAGTTTAACGCCACGGCCGTACCGGCGGTCGACCGCGGTGAAGATCACCGAACCGATCGGCCGGGCGATAAAGGCCAGCGAGAACATGGCAAAGGCGTAGAGCGTCGCCGTCACGGGTTCCACAAAGGGAAAGAACACCTTGGGAAACACCACCACGGAAGCGATCGCGAAAACAAAAAAGTCGAAATACTCCGCGGCTCGGCCGATGACGACACCGATCGCGATCTCGCTCGGCGCAACCCTTTGATCGGCGGACACCAAGCGGGCGTCCCGCTCGAGGGGAGTGGAGGTGGGCTGAGATCCTTGGACCTGATCCATCGTCATCTGGGCGATAGCCTCCAGTGCGAATAGGTCAACCTCGTCGGTAGATCCGGTTCGGGCCTGTGACGACCTGTCCTCCAGTTACTCGATCTGAGGCCTCGCTGCCGTAATCCAGGTTAAGTTAACCGCAGGTTCTAGGGCCGGTGGTCGGTTCAGCAAGCCGCACTCTGAGCATTTTGGTATGCGATAGCGACTTCGAGTGCCGGAACAGGAGCAGATTGGATGGTGCGCGCAACCGTAGCAATGAGATATGGCCCCTGCGGATTGTGTTTCAAGACGATATGGGCCTGACGTGAGAAAACGCGTTTGACGTGGGAACCGGCGTCCCGTCTCCGCTTCGACGCTCTTCTGCCCGGTTGGCTGTACCCGGTCCTGGTCTCTTCCTGCATTCGCGCCGCTACGTGGGTTCCTGCCTTGCAACACACGAATTCACCCATGTTGCCGGCACGGCGCAGGACCCGACTGTGTCCTTGCGCCTGCCCCTAAGCTTGGTCCTTCTGATTGTAGGACCGACTGCATAAGAAGAGGTCATTGTCCAATGGTTCTCTCCACGTGGGATCATGTCAGGTCCTGGGATCATCTCAGGGCAGGCCCTATCGGCACAGGTTAAGGAGCTTTTGGCCCAGGATCTGCCAGGGGAGGGCGGGATAGCGCCCGCTCATGCCGGGCGATCGTATCCAGGATGAGCTGGTGGTGGTCCCGCCAGGCCACCATGGTTTCCTCCAGCAAACGCAGCAGGTCTTTCGCTCTGGCGGTCTCGTAGCCTTGCTCGACCATCCTCTGGATCAGGGCGAGTTGCTCGGCAATGCGCTGCTCGCCTGCCGCAAGATGTCGATCCGCCTGGACCAGGTCCTGGTATTCTCGTTGGAGGTCGTTCATGACGACACTCCTCAGCCATGCAGGCGGGAGCGCACGTCTCTCTCAGCCACCGGTGCCTACAGGTTCGGATCGGCCGGTGATACGGTCAGTATGCACCCCTCCGCTCCCCCGTCCAAGCAGGCTCGCGAAGTGCCTGCCCGTTGTCGAGCCATGCGCGTCATCGCTGGGAAGCCGGTTGTGGAATGAACCTTGCTCGAAAGATGGAGGCTCAGTTCCGGATCGCAGCTCGTTCGAGAACAGATCTTGTGTCGCGCACAAATACTTAGATCCACAGGATAGAACAGATCTAAAGTGAGACAAAGCTGTAATTAGAATAATTATAATCCAGTATTGCAATGTATAAATTTTGATTTACCTAGTGACATCTTTGGGGTGGCCTGTTACGCAACTGCACACGCAAACGCGACATAGAACCATTCGATGGACAAAGCCTCTCTCAATTGGTCCCTCAAGGACGATATCCGTGACTACTGGAGCAGGCGCTCGGAAACGTTCGACCTCTCGCCCGGTCATGAGATCTTCAACGAAGAGGAGCGCAACGGCTGGCTTGCGCTGTTCCGGCAGCATCTCGGTGAAGGGGCGGGCAGGCCCGTTCTGGACCTTGCCAGTGGCACGGGCGTGATCTCGCACCTCCTTCACGACCTCGGCTTTGAGGTGACGGGCCTCGACTTTTCGGACGCCATGCTGGCCAGGGCCCGCGCGAAGGCAGGTCAGCGCAACGCAAGGATTCGCTTCATCGCCGGCGACGCCGAACAGACCTTGGAGGCGGATGAAGCCTATGACGCGGTGGTGACGCGCCACCTGGTCTGGACCCTGGTCGATCCGCCGGAAGCCTTCGCGGAATGGTTCCGCGTCCTGAAGCCGGGTGGAACCCTTCTCGTTGTCGACGCCGACACGGGTGCGCCGAGAACCTTGAAGGCCCGTGCCCTGCGTTCCATGGCCAGGCTGATGGCCAAGATTTCGCCCGCTCCCCCACGGCCCGGGATGGATATGGAAACGCACAACCGCATCCTCAGGCAGGTCTACTTTTCGTCAGGGGCTCGCGCGGACCGGATTGCCGATCTCCTGCGGGCGACGGGGTTCCGGGACGTGGTCATCGACCGGAACCTGTCGGCCATCCATCGCGGCCAGTGGCGTAACATGCCTCTGCGCCAACAACTCGAACGGGCAAGCCAGGACCGCTATGCGATCCAGGCCCGCAAACCCTGAAGCTGACGCCGGCCTCGGGACTTCATTCAACCAAGGGCCTTGAACCCTTCGATTGAGGATACCACACAGATGCCAAACGCATTCCCGTCCAGGCTCGTCCAGCGTGCGATCCTGGCCCTATCACTCGCGTTGATGGCCTTGGGGCTGGCAAGCCCCGGTCGGGCCGCCGATGCGATGATCAAAGTGACCGATCTGGCAGGTCGCACGGTCACGGTGAAGAAAGGAGTCCAGCGCGCGATTCTCGGCGAGGGGCGCCTTTTCTACGCGACGGTCGTCCTCAATAAGGAGCATCCCTTCGCGCAACTGGCGGCCATCGGCGACGATTTGCCGAAATTCGATCCCGATACCTGGAACCAGTATCTGGCGAATGTACCGGATGCGAAGAACGTGACCCTCGTCAGTGCCCTCGCGTCGAGCGATTTCAGCGTCGAAAAGGCGGTCGCGCTCGATGCCGATCTCATCGTCCTGTCACTCGGATTCTACGACAAGGCCAAGGAAACGGGCATTCTCGACAACCTTGAGAAGGCCGGCATTCCGACCATCTTCATCGACTTCCGCGAACGGCCAACACAGAATGCCGTTCCCAGCATGCTGCTCCTGGGCCGTGTCTTCGACCGTCAGGATCAGGCGCAGGAATTCGTCGACTACTACACTCGGCAGATGCGCCGCATCTACAACGTCACGAACCGCCTGAAGCAGAACGAGCGGCCCCTCGTCTTCGCCGAGCAGGCAGCAGGCCTGGAGCCGGATACCTGCTGCCGCTCCTTCGGCAATTTCAATTTCGGCGAATTCGTCTCGGAAGCGGGCGGCCTGAACTGGGGATCCAAGTTCTTCTCCGGCGCGAGCGGCATGGTCAATCCGGAGAAGATCATCGTCGAGGACCCGACCTATCTGCTGATGACCGGCGCGAACTGGTCGAAGTCCAACCCCGGCAATAAAGCCGTCTGGCTCGGTTACGAGGCCCAACCTGAGAAGGCGCAGGAACAGATCCGCGGCCTCGTTCAGCGTCCGGGCTTTGCCGAGCTTTCCGCCGTGAAGAGCAAGAAGGTGATGGCGATTTACCATCAATTCTACCAGAGCCCGTACCACTTCGTCGCCATCCAGGCTTTGGCGAAGTGGATCCATCCGGACAAGTTCGAGAATCTCGATCCCCAGGCAACGTTCCGGGAACTGCACGACAAGTTCCTGCCGATTCCGCTGACTGGAATTTTCTGGACCGAGCTGAAGTAGCATTCATGGCGCGGGACCACAGTTCCGCACCGAATTCTTTCGAAGAGAGCATTCCTCATGATTGAGTTGAGCGTCGGCACGGGAGCAGGGGCGCGCTATCATCGCCGCACCCTGCAACGCTTGGCCTATGTGGCAGGAGCCATTGCCCTCCTGGCCTTGGCACTGGTCATCGATGTGTCCGTCGGCCCGGGCCATTTCTCGCCGGCGGAAGTCGCGGGCACGATCCTCAATCCCGGCTCCTATGGGGACAAGCTCGACGTCATCGTGTGGAACGTGCGCCTGCCGGTGGCCATCATGGCGATCCTCGTCGGCGCCATGCTGGGCATAGCGGGAGCCCAGATGCAGACGATCCTGAACAATCCTCTTGCAGATCCGTTCACCCTCGGCATCTCGTCGGCGGCGAGCTTCGGGGCGGCGCTCGCCATTGCCGTCGGCGTCAGCCTCGTCCCCTTTGCAGGTGCATTTCTGGTGACCGCAAACGCCTTCCTGTTCGCTCTTGCGACATCCGTGATCCTGTTCCTGTTCACGCGCATGCGCGGCGTTACGATCGAAACGTTCGTGCTGGTGGGAATCGCGATGTTCTTCACCTTCAACGCGCTTCTCGCCTTCATTCAGTATCAATCCTCCGAGACGCAGCTCCAGCAGATCATATTCTGGATGATGGGCAGTCTCGCCCGCGCCACCTGGACCAAGATCGCCGTCTGCATCGTCCTCCTGGCGCTCGTGATTCCGATCTGCATGAAACGCAGCTGGATGCTCACGGCACTGACCATGGGAGACGAGCGGGCCTCGAGCTTAGGCGTCCCCGTGGCGCGCCTTCGGCTCGAAATGCTCGCCTGCATCTCTATCCTGGCCTCGACGGCCGTAGCCTTCGTGGGAACGATCGGCTTCATCGGCCTTGTCGGGCCTCACATCGCCCGGATGCTCGTGGGAGAAGATCAGCGCTACTTCCTGCCCGTTTCCGCCGCGTCCGGGGCCATCATCCTGTCGGTCGCCTCGACGCTGTCCAAGGCCATCACGCCCGGCGTGATCTATCCGATCGGCATTATCACGGCACTCGTGGGCGTGCCGTTCTTCCTGAGCCTGATCCTGTCCGTGCGTCGGGAGAGCTGGCGATGAGCCTGACGATCAGAGACTTGAGCTTCGGCTATCGGCACTTGCCGCTGTTTGAAGACATCGAGGCGACGGACATCCGCAG
Source organism: Microvirga sp. M2 (assembly GCF_047497095.1). Taxonomy (NCBI): domain Bacteria; kingdom Pseudomonadati; phylum Pseudomonadota; class Alphaproteobacteria; order Hyphomicrobiales; family Methylobacteriaceae; genus Microvirga; species Microvirga sp. M2. The sequence goes on along the minus strand of NZ_CP134064.1, from coordinate 361,369 downwards.
AGGCGAGATTACAGCCGTCGTCGGACCGAACGGGGTCGGCAAGTCCTCCCTGTTTCGCCTGATTGCCGGGCTGCTCAAGCCTCGGACGGGTTCGATCGTCCTGGACGACATCGATCTGGTTCGGCTCAGCAGCGCCCGGCGCCACGAGGCCGTATTCTTCCTGTCTCAGCATGTGGGCATGCGGGCTGCGCTCAGCGTCTTCGACGTGGTGCTGCTCGCCCGTAAGAGCGGTCGGGGAGGGCGTGCGTCCGCCTCCGATCTCATGCGCGTCGAGGACGTTCTCGATCAGCTCGGAATCGGTCTGCTCTCCGATCGGCCGGTGACGGACCTCTCGGGCGGACAGCAACAGCTTGTCGGAGCGGCCCAGGCCTTGGTGCAGGATCCGCAGATCCTGCTGCTTGACGAGCCTACGAGCGCGCTCGATCTGAGGCGGCAGCTCGAAGTGATGGAACTCGTGCAGCGGGTGACGGAAAGCCGGGGCATCGTGACGCTGGTCGCATTGCATGATCTTGGTCTTGCAAGCCGCTTCGCCAAGCGTTTCATGCTGCTGAAGGCCGGTCGGATCGCAGCTGACGGCCCTCCGGACGAGGTCCTGTCCGGAGAAGCCATCGAGGCGGCCTACGGCGTCGGTATTCATGTGGAACGCGCATCGACCGGTACGCTCATGGTCGATGCTTATCTCCGCCGTCCTTAGGGAACCGAGACTCGGCTGAGGGCACCGCGGGCGATGTCCGCGTCACCATTGAAGTCAGTCGATCGTCGCCCAGCACGGATAAGCGGACCCGGTTTTCACGAACGTGGCCCTTCGGGCCCGCTCACAACGATGCGACCTTTCCAAGAAGGGAGCATCGGAGTGGGCATCGTTCAGTGCAGAAGGGTCGGCACGGTTCGCCGAGAGACGGGTGGTACGAGCGGCGGTCCAAGGCTCGCGAGAGTTCCGGCAGCAGCCTTCAAGGCAGCCGCCAAACGTGGAGCGTCGGCCTCCTTCGCAAGGTCCTCCGTTGCGGGTGCGGGAGGAGCCGGGACGGGGCCCCTGGCCTGAGCGAGAGCTCTCAGGAGGCTCATCTCGTCCTGAGTGATGCGACAACAGCTTGCAGGCATGAATTGCCAGGGCCGTTGCCATTCGGCACGCAGCGCCCGAACGACGCCCGCCATCGCAGCGACGAGCCGAGGGCCATCCACATAGCCGAGAGCGTCTTCGGCGCATTGATGACCCGCATCCCAGCAGGCGACATCTTGTGTCATGTAGCCGGCCGCGATAAAGCGCGTGACTGTGAGAGCAAGGATCTCAGCCTGATCCGTGCAAACGTCTGTGATTTTCGGCCGGGGCGCATGTTCATTCCTGTCCATGGGCTCTCTCGCATTGACGGGCATCAGGTTCGTGACGTGCACGGTGTCTGCCTCAGGACAGCCGAGGACGTTATGAATGTCAAGGAATAAGACAATGAAATCATTTACTTAGAAGATATCTAAACTGCCTTTGATTGAAGTGCTTCCAATCTCCGCCACGTTTCTCGTTCATACGCCAAGGCCTTCCTCCTGCGCGGTGAGCGATCATGCCACTTCATGGGGCCCGAAAGGCGGAGGCCGAGCAATACAGGATCCGCCGCCCACCCGTACGAGGTTGCATCATGAGACCAATCTTTCTGTCATGGCAGTTTTGGGCGCTGCTCTCGGCGGCCTTCGCCGCACTGACCGCCATCTTCGCCAAGATCGGGATCGAGAGCATCAACTCCGATTTCGCGACCTTCATCCGCACATGCGTGATCCTCTGCGTTCTGGCGGCAATCCTGATCGGAACGGGGCAGTGGCAGCCGCTCGGATCGGTGTCGGGCCGCAGCTATATCTTCCTTGTGCTATCCGGGCTCGCGACCGGAGCATCGTGGATCTGCTATTTCCGCGCTCTCAAGCTCGGCGACGCCGCGCGCGTGGCTCCATTGGACAAACTGAGTGTCGTCCTGGTTGCCGTCTTCGGCGCCGCCTTCCTGGGCGAGCGGCTCCTGCTGCCGAACTGGATCGGAGTCGCCTTCATCGCTGCTGGCGCGGTCCTCGTCGCCTACAAAGGCTGACGGCATTGCGGTCCTCGACCGGTTCAGCCGCCCGCTCGTCCAAGGTCCTCGCGCTGCGGAACAGCTGAGAGAAATTCCGCATCGCCGCCGGTTCATCTCATCGGAGCGGCCGAGTTCGATCGGTTGCGGTTCTATCGATCTGCCCTATCCCGGCGCATGTAGGCCTGAGGGCTCCATCCCATCCCGGTCCGAAACGCGTACACGAAAGCCGATGTCGAGCCGTAGCCGAGTTCCATGGCCGTGCGGGTCACGTCCAGACCGCCGCCCATGAGCTCGATCGCCTTGAACAGCCGCAGGCGGCGGCGCCATGTCCGCAGGCTCATGCCCACCTCCGCTTCGAAGTGGCGGGCGAGCGTCCGCTCCGACATCCCGAGTTCCGCGGCCCATGTCCTTGGGCCGCGTCGGTCGGCGGGATCCGCGTAGATCGCCTCGCACAGCGCCATCAGGGGCGATCCCCCGGGGGGCCATGCGAGCGCGCCGGGGAGGGGCTGCGCGCGCCGGAGCTGGTCGAGGATCAGGTCCGTCACACGGCCGGCATAGCCGTCATGATCCTCCTCCCCCTCGATGGCGGTGGCCTCCACGATGAGTTCCTTCAGGAGCGGCGTCACGCCGAACACGGTCGGAGCCGTCGGAAGGCCATGCCCGGCCTCATCGGCAATCCAGAGGGAGCGAAACTCCGCCCCGAGCAGAGATCCGACCCGGTGATGCAGGCCGGTCGGCAACCAGACGGCCTGCTCCGGCGAGATCACGAAGGAATGTCCCTCGACCGCCACCGTCAGCACGCCGGAGATCGCGTAGACCATCTGATTCCAGTAATGCGCGTGCTCGGGGAAGGAGTGGCGCGCCGGGATCGACTGCGCCCGCACGGTCATCGGTCGGGGTGGGGCCACGCCGGGTGGCGCCTCGATGGTCTCCCATGCCATGGCAGCCTCCAGATTGGCGGTTATTCTACACGATCTGGCAGTCTGTCAAAAGACGGACGATCAGCGGCCGACTATAGTCGGTTCAACGACGCGCCGATATGCACCCGATCTCAGTCCGAGGACCCTGCCATGACCCGCCGCGACAGCCGTGGCCTGCCCCTCTCGACCATCTTCGACCGCGCGGCCGACCGCTACCGGGAGGGCGTCGACCTGCTCCTCTCGGCCTGGCCCGGCGCTGCGGAGGCCCTGGACGAGGCTATCGCGGCCGACCCGGATTTCGCTCTCGCCTACGCGGCCCGCGCCCGCCTGCACGCTTTCCGGGGCGAACCGGCCAAGGCCAAGGCGCGGATCGCGACGGCGGAAGGGGTCGTTGCCCGGCGGGGAACGGAGCGGGAGCGCAGCCATGTGGCGATCCTGTCGCTCGCCATCAGCGGCAACTCCGCCCAGGCGCTGGAGCGGGCGCTCGCCCATGCCGACGCCTGGCCCCGGGATGTGCTGATCCTGTCGCTGCCTCTCGGCGCTTTCGGGCTCTTCGCCTTCTCCGGAATGGCAGACCACGACCAGGCGCGCGTGGATCTGTGCGAGCGCCACGCCCGGCACTTCGACGCCGACGACTGGTGGTTCCTGACCTACCGGGGCTGGTCTCATGCGGAGAACGGCAACGTCGCGCATGGTCGCGCCCTCACGCAGCGCGGCTTCGACCTGCGGAAAAACAATGCGAACGCGGCGCATGCGCTCTCGCACGCCATGTACGAGGGCGGCGCGCATGACGAGGCGGAGCGGCTGATCGCCGGCTGGCTGCCCGGCTACGACCGTGCCGGTATCCTGCATGGCCACATCGCGTGGCACGCGGCCCTCGGAGCCCTCGAGCGCGGCGATCCCGAGCAGGCGCTGGCGATCTACGCGGATTGCATCCAGCCGTCGGTGACGGCCGGGATGCCGGTCAACGTGGTCAGCGACACCGCTTCCTTCCTGTGGCGGCTGAAGGCCTACGGCCACACGGTGCCGACCGAGCTGTGGCAGGATGCAGCGGCCTATTCGGAAAATTACTTCCAGAAGGCCGGCTTTGCCTTCGCCGACGTCCACATGGCGCTCATCGCGGCGGCGACCGGAGACAAGACCGCCGTCGAGGAGCGCGTAAGGGCCCAGATGGACCTCATCGCGGCGGGCGGCCTGGCCGCAGGGCCGGTGGTGCCGGCGATCTGCCGCGCGGCGCTTTCCTTCGCGGAGGAGGATTATGCGGCCTGCGCCCGTATGCTGGAGCCAGCCGCGGCAGAGGTCGTGCGCATCGGCGGCAGCGGCGCTCAGCGCGAGATGATCGAGGACATGCTGCTCCTCGCCCTGATGCGCAGCCGCGAGACCGTGAAGGCCCGTGAACTGCTCGACCGCCGCCTGCATCGCCGCCCGTCGTCGCGCGACACGCGCTGGCACGGCCTGCTCGCAGCCTGAGGAATCTCATGTCACAGATGAATGCCGATGCCGTGACCGGGGTCGCGCCCGCAATCCGCTCCGGGAACGCCGATGTCTGGCGGCTGGCGATTGCGCAGGCGCTTGGAGGAGCCAACTCGGCGGTGGTGTACGCCACCGGCGCCATCGTCGGCAACATGCTGGCTCCCAGCAAGGCGCTGGCCACGCTGCCGATCTCCATCTTCGTGGTCGGCATGGCGGCCTGCACTCTGCCGGCAGGCGCCATCGCCCGCCGCCACGGCCGCCGCGCCGCGTTCCTGACGGGAACGGGATCCGGTGTGCTCGTCGGACTGCTGGCTTCCCTTGCGGTCGTGCGGGGCTCATTCTGGCTGTTCTGCGCCGCGATGTTCTTCGGCGGGGCCTATGCCGCCGTCGTCCTCTCGTTTCGGTTCGCGGCGGCCGATTGCGTCCCGGCAACGCGTCGCCCGCGGGCCCTGTCCACGGTCATGGCGGGCGGGGTGTTCGCCGGGGTGATCGGCCCCCAGCTCGTCACCTACACCATGGACCTGTGGCAGCCCTACCTGTTCGCGGCGACATATCTGGCGCAAGCGGCTGTCGCGGCCGTGTCCGCCCTCGTCCTGCTCGGCGTCCGGGTTCCGATGCCCACCGCCGCGGAGGCGGCCGGTGGCCGCCCTCTGAGCGCCATCGTGCGCCAGCCCCGCTTCATCACCGCCGTGATCTGCGGGGTCGTCTCCTACACGCTCATGAACTTCATCATGACGGCCGCGCCGCTGGCGATGCGCCTGTGCGGGCTGTCGCAGGAAGCGTCCAATGTCGGCCTGCAATGGCACATCATCGCGATGTATGCCCCGGGGTTCTTCACCGGACGGCTGATCACGCGCTTCGGCGCGCCCCGCGTGGTCGCCGCCGGCCTGGCCCTGACCGCCGCCTCCGCCGCCATCGGACTGACCGGGGTGGATGTGGCGCATTTCTGGCTGACCCTGATCCTGCTCGGCCTCGGCTGGAACTTCGGCTTCGTCGGTGCCTCGGCGCTCGTGCTGGAGTGCCATCGTGCCGAAGAGCGGACGAGGGTGCAGTCCCTGAACGACTTCCTGGTGTTCGGCACGATGGCGGTCGGCTCGTTCTCGTCCGGCAGCCTGCTGACCACCTACGGATGGGACATGGTGCTCCGGGTATCGTTCGTTCCCCTCGTGGTCGCGCTCGCGGCCCTCGTTTCGATGGCGTCATCCCGCGCCGGGCGAGCGGCCGGATAAGATACGCAGCTTATCAGGGCTATGAGCCACCCAATGACAATGGATCGAGTACCTGCTCGAGTGGGGAACGGAAGACGCTCTCCGGTCACGGGGTCATTAAGGTTTCACCCGAAGCAGGCTCTCACGGCCGCTGATCGGACATTCTTTCCTCCAGCCTTCGGAAAGGCCGAAGGCTGGCTATGAAACATCCGCATTGCGCCGCTCACCATCCCATGGGCCAATAGGCCATGTTCGATCTTTCCGTGTGGCATCTTCTCGCGATCGGCCTGACCTTTCTCCTTGCCGGTTTCGTCAAGGGTGTCACCGGCATGGGTTTGCCGACGGTGGCCATGGGTGTGCTGGGGGCAATCATGTCACCGGTCGCCGCGGCGGCGCTGCTGATCATCCCGTCCTTTGTCACAAATGTCTGGCAATTGGTCTGCGGTCCGAGCTTTGCCGCGCTGGTCCGCCGGCTGTGGCTCATGATGCTGGGGATCGTGCTCGGCACGCTGGCGGGATCCTCCATTCTGATGAGCGGACAGACACAATGGACGACCGCAGGCCTCGGGGCGATCCTGATGGTCTATGCCGGTTTTACCCTGGTGGCTCGGCAGATCTCCGTACCGGCCTCTTTCGAGACATGGTTGTCGCCCCTGGTCGGTCTGACGACCGGCGTCATTACCGGAGGCACAGGCGTTTTCGTCATCCCGGCTGTTCCCTATCTTCAGGCTCTTCGGTTGAGCAAAGACGATCTTGTTCAGGGCCTAGGGTTCTCCTTTACGGTGTCGACGATGGCTCTTGCCGCAGGACTGGCATGGCGTGGGGCGTTCCATCTCGACGGTTTGGCCCTATCCTCCCTGGCGATCGCGCCCGCGCTCCTCGGGATGTGGTTGGGACAGGTCGTAAGACTGAAGGTTAGCCCGGAGAGATTCCGGCGCTGGTTTCTCGCCTGCCTGCTGCTTCTCGGGGCCGAACTCATCCTGAAATCGATTCATTCAGCGTGAGGTCCAGGGCAGCCTGCTTCGGGCAACCGAGCTTTCCGCAGACGACAGCATCGGATGTGTGTTCGATTTCATGCCCAAATCCGATGCTGTAAGTCTATGGTCTTGTGTATCTTTTCGCACAGAACCGGTACCCGCTTTTGAGTTCGACGCGCTAACCCTCCATTCGGTGCAGCACGGTCGAAACAATCATGTAGTTGCCAAGTTGACGCAACTGAACTACTGTTCGAGCAGGCTTATTTTCGAGAGGGAGGGCTGCATGGCTGTGAAACGCTTGCTGAACATTCCTCCCGCGTCCGGACGCTAGGTCCGGTTCCGCGGGACATCTGATCCCGCACGCATAAGTTCATCCCCATTTTCACCGAACGTCGGGCAGCTCTCGCGCATCCGTTGGAGCCATTCGTGCTGCTCGTGCACGTATTCAGGAGAGGTGCGTCCCGGCGCAGCCTGTTCATGTCCATGACGAAGCAGACCAAGCGCGGGGATGCGACCCGCGATGTATTGAGATTCACCTTCCAGCACTGGCGGAACGAGCCGCGTTACGTGGCGCTCGTTGTCGGCACGATCATGATTTCCACGCTCGCGGACGTGTTCATGCCGGTTTTCGCGGGCCGTCTGGTGGATGCCCTTGCCGAAAGTGGCGGCAACCGCGAGGAAGCTTTGAATGCAGCGCTTGTCGCCTTCGCGATCATGACGGGCCTCGGCTTCGTCATGATCGTGATGCGGCACCTGTCGTTTTACGGCATTGTGGAGCTGACCCTCCGCATTATGGGACGTGTGGCGCAGGATGCTTTCGCGCGCGTGCAGCGCTTCTCCACAGATTGGCATGCCAACAGCTTCGCGGGCTCGACCGTGCGCAAGATCACGCGTGGCATGTGGGCGCTCGACCTCATGCATGACACGCTTCTTCTGGCGCTGTTGCCCTCGCTCACCGTGCTCGCGGGCTCCATGATCGTGCTCGGTCTGCGCTGGCCCATCATGGGCCTCGTCGTCGGTGTGAGTTCGCTGGCCTATATCGCGATGACGGGTTTTCTCGCCACACGTTATGTGGCTCCGGCGGCGCGGCTCGCGAACGACTGGGACACGCGCATGGGTGGTACGCTGGCGGATGCGCTGAGCTGCAATCCGGTGGTGAAAGCCTTCGGTGCCGAGGCCCGGGAGGATGCGCGCCTCACGCGTGTCGTCGGCAAGTGGCAGAGTCGCACCCGCCGCGTCTGGCAGCGGGGGACGAATAGCGGCACGGTGCAGTTCGTCGCATTGCTCGGCATCCGGGTCGCCATCATCGGCACGGCCATTTGGCTATGGTGGAACAATCGCGCCACACCGGGAGATCTTGCTTATGTGCTCACCACCTACTTCGTGATCCACGGCTACCTGCGCGATGTGGGCATGCACATCAACAATCTGCGCCGCTCCGTGAACGACATGGAGGAGCTTGTCGCGATTACGGGCGAAAAAATCGGTGTGCTCGACCGTCCCGGTGCGCGCGCAATTCGCATCATGCGCGGGGAGGTGGAGTTCAACCACGTCACCTTCCACTATGCAGGCCACGATACACCCCTCTACAGGGATCTGTCGCTGACCATTCGCGCTGGCGAGCGTGTGGGGCTTGTGGGGCCGTCCGGGTCGGGCAAGACCACGCTCGTCAAGCTGATCCAGCGCCTCTATGATGTGAATGGTGGCGAGATCCTCATTGATGGGCGCAACATCGCCGATATGCACCAGGCGTCCCTGCGTTCGCAGATCGCGATCGTACAGCAGGAGCCGATCCTGTTCCATCGCTCGCTTTCCGAGAACATCGCCTATGCCAAGCCCGGGGCGGGCATGGAGGACATCGAGCGCGCGGCTCGCCTTGCCAACGCGCATGATTTCATCACCGGCCTGCCGAAGGGCTATGCGACGCTTGTCGGCGAGCGCGGGGTCAAGCTCTCGGGCGGCGAGCGCCAGCGCGTCGCCATCGCGCGGGCGTTTCTCGCCGACGCGCCGATCCTCATCCTGGACGAGGCGACCTCGGCGCTCGACTCGGAGCTGGAGGTGCAGATCCAGCAGGCGATGGAGCGGTTGATGGTGGGGCGAACCTCCATCGTCATCGCGCATCGCCTGTCCACCGTGCGGAGCCTCGACCGGATTCTCGTGTTCGAGAGGGGGCGGATCGTGGAGGAGGGCAACCACGACAGTCTCTATCGCAGAGGCGGCCTCTACCGTCGACTGTGCGAACATCAGGGGCTTGACTTCGCAGGCGGCAAGCCGGCGGAGCTTGCGGCGGAGTGAAGTGGTGTCGCATGGTGGGGCTGGAGAGCGCCTTGTCCTCTGAATGGATTCGGTCAGACACTGCTGCTACGAGTTGAACGAAGGAATGTCATTCTTGCGTGACCGCAATGGTGCTTTCCTTGAGGGGCACGATGCCTCCGCTCACAAGTGGGTACAGGTGGGGGCGCTGATGCGGCGCTTGCGCAAGAGGGCCGTAGGGAAGGGGTAAGCAAGGTGACTGACAAGATACATGAGAAGTCGACAAGGCGCGCAAAAGCAACTGCGATGGAGACAGACAAACTGCGCAAGATGAGGCCAAAGCCGCTGTCCGGTGAGGTTGTGCTTCTCTCAGGCGGCAATCCCCAAATCGCCAAGGGATACGGCGACGCTCCGGTGCGAGCCTACATCGCGGCCATGCCGGGTTGGAAAAGCGACATTGGGTGTCGCCTCGACGCCCTCATCGAGCGCACCGTTCCTGGAGTGAGCAAGGCCGTTAAATGGAATTCGCCGTTCTATGGCATCGAAGGCAAAGGATGGTTCCTCAGTTTTCATTGTTTCACAAAGTATATAAAGGTCGCATTCTTCAATGGCGCGTCGTTGAACCCTCTTCCGCCTGGAAAGTCATCGCAAAGGAGAGTGCGCTACCTCGATATCTACGAGGAACAATTCGATGAAGCGCAGTTCGCCAACTGGGTGAAGCAAGCCAGCGAATTGCCGGGCGAAGAAATGTGAGCGACCAGATGCGCGCATTTCCATTGGTACTACAGCATCGGACGCGCGATCGAGCCCACATCGGATGCTGTAAGCCTATGGTTTCGCGCAGCTTTTCACGCGAACCGGTTCCCACTTCCTGCGTTCGATGCTCTGTTCTATCGTGGGAGCATCATTCCCGTCATGCCCGGCCTTGACCCGGGCATCCACGTCTTCAAACCGCAATGGCTCCCAAGACGTGGATGGCCGCAACGGGTGCGGCCATGACGAAAAGGGATGACGAGAGGTGCGTTGTGACCATCTCCCGCGCCCTCAGAAGGTGCCAAACAGTGAGCCGAGGCCGATCACCGCGGCCAGCGCCAGAAGCGAGCTGACGATCCCGACCATGACGATGTCGAAATAGCTCTCGCGGTGGCTCGAGCCGCATAGGGCGAGCAGGGATACCACCGCGCCGTTGTGCGGCAGGATGTCGAGCATGCCGGAGCCGATGACCGCGACGCGATGCAGGAGGGCGGGATCGATGCCGAGCTGCGCGGCCAGGTTCATGTAGGTCTCGCCGAGGGCGTCGAGCGCGATCGTCAGACCGCCCGAGGCGGATCCGGTTGCTCCGGCGCCGCCTCATCCACTCGTCGAACGGCAGTCCCGTGTCCACCGACGGACCGCACCGGCACCGGCCGCCTGCAAGGCGAGCGAGGAGCTTGACCTTTACCGCTCGCTTTGGCTACGGGGAAAACTCCGAACTCGTGCGGTGAAAACACGGGGGCCGAGCCGGTTTTGTCCCTGCCAGTGCAGGCCTGTCGGTGCTTGGGCTTTGCACCCGTGGCATTCGTTCTTTTCCTCGTCGCCCGGCTCTGGTCAGTGCAGAAAGAGTCCGGTCCGCTTCGACGCCTCAAAGCTGACCCGGTTGTGTGGTCGGACTGTGAAAGCTTGCTCCTGACCCCCATTTTGGAGCCTCTCTTCGGATTCTGGTCGGGCAAGACGTCGCCGCGAAGGGGATATTGACCTACAGTTCTTCAGTCCTGAAGAACGATGCGCCACAGCTGCCAACGGCAGCGATAGGATGATACCGTCCCAAGCGCATCGAACGCGGGAAGTGGGAACCGGTTTTGCGGGGTGAGATGCTCAAGATCATAGACCGACTGCATCGGATGCGGGCTCGATGCCACGTCCGATGCTGTGGATGAGCCGAAACCATAGGAGACGGACCCATGCACATCCTCGCGGCAACGGACTTCTCGACCCGCTCGCAGCTGGCTGTGCGGCGGGCTGGCCTTCTGGCGCGGGACAATGGTGCCGAAATCACCCTTGTGCATGTCGTCGACGACGATCAGCCGCAGGACCTCGTCGCGCTCGAAAGGCGTGAGGCTGAACGGATCCTTGGCGAACAGATCGGCGCGATCGCCGAGCTGAGCGGGATTCGCTCGCACGCTCTCGTCGTCGCAGGCGACCCCTTCGACGGTATCCTGCGCGCTGCCGCATCGACGAGGGCGGACCTCGTCGTCATGGGAGCTCACCGCAAGCAGCTTCTGCGCGATATCATGGTCGGAACCACCATCGAGCGTGTGATCCGAACCGGCCCGTTCCCGGTCCTGATGGTGAACCGGGAGGTGGATCAGACTTACCGCACGGCCTTGGCCGCAGTCGACATGTCCGAGCCATCCCTCAACGCCATCAAAACCGGCATGGCTCTGGGATTGCCCGGCAAGGCTCAGCTCGCGCTTGTTCATGCCTTTCTGCCGCTGGCGAAAGGGAAGTTGTCTTATGCGGGACTCAGCCGGGAGACGATTGAGAGGTACGTTGCCGACGCGCGCGTCCGGGCCACCAAGGAGCTGATCGCGTTCCTGGATGCGAACGGGCTTGATGATCACCGGCGATCGATGCGTATCGAGGAGGGCTCCCCGTTCGAGGTGATTGCCGCGGTCGTGGAGCAATCGAAGCCTGATGTTCTGATCGTTGGAACGCACGGTCGCTCAGGCATCGCCAAGATGCTCCTGGGAAGCGTGACCGAGGAAGTCCTGCGGTCGCTCGATATCGACATCCTCGCCGTTCCGCCCCTCCGCTGAGGTTCAAGATGCCGACGCGTGAGCGGGTGTCCCGGCTTGCGCTTGCGGGAAACCCGGCGGCAACGACGGCTGTCCAGGACCCGTCGGGCGCAGACCGCGACCGCCCGCGTGATGCGCTTCGGAACCGACCCATCCGCCGGGTCAGGGCTCCAGGATCGGCCTGATCTTCTGGAGGTTGCCGATGGTGTGCTGCAGATGGCGGCGCAAGGCCTGCGACGCCTCTTCGTTTTTTCGCTGCTCAAGCAGGTCGAGGATCTCGAGGTGCTCCTCGCATTGCTGGCGGTAGCGCCGGCGGTCGACCATCGAACGATACGACAAAAGGCGCCGGACGCGGTTGATGCGCCGCACCGCCTCCAGGAAGAAGGGATTGCCGGACGCGCCGATGATCGCCTCGTGGAAGCGCACGCCGCGTTCGTGGAGCGCGTCGGCGCTGTCCGTCTCGATGGCGCCGGCGAGCAGCCGGAGTTCTGCTTCGCGGCAGCGGGCGGCGACATCCGGATCGAGGCGATAGGTCGGCTCCAGGAGGGCGGCAGGCTCAAGGGCCAGACGCACCCGATAGGTCTGCTCCAGGCTCTCGGGCGTCGTCAGCATAGGCGAAAAGGACCAGCCGTAGCCGGGGCGGCGCTCGGCCCAGCCCTCCTGGGCAATCCGTCCCAGAACGGTGTTCAGCTGCGCCTTGGTGACTCCGTAGGTCTCCTTGAGATGGGCCTCCGAGGCAGGATCGGGGAGGCGTCCGTGAAGGTGATCCTCGGCAATCCGGAAGTAGGCGCTGGTGGTGTCGTCCCGGGCGGCGAGGCCCAGGCTCTCCGGCGAGGCGTTCCCAATATCGCAGACGAAGTAGCCGCGGTTGGGCCGATGGGTGAGGACCCCCTTGGCGGCGAGCAGCTGCAGGGCTTGGCCGATAGGAAAACGGGACACGCTGAAGCGCTCGGACAGTTCCTGCGCCGTCAGGTGGGTTCCCTCGGACAGTCCGCCTCCGCGGATATGCTCCAGAATCTGCGCGGCGAGCCCCTCGGTCAACTCTCGCTTTCCGTTGACCGCACGCTCTCCGACTGAAGTCATGAGCATATCCTCGCACCCGATCCCAAGACGGCTTTTCTCTCCTTTATCCGATTTGCCGGGTTCATGGTATCCTCGGGCCGGCCCGAGGATACCGTACCTGTCGTCCCGAGCCGGGTTTCAGGACTTCACGAGACCGACGGATTTCAGCACGTCGCCGACGCGAACCTGCTCTTCCTTGAGAAAGTCCGCGAAGGGGGCGCCGGCGAGATAGAAGTCCTCCCAGCCGCGCTGTTTGAGGATCTCGGCCCATTCCTTGGACTTGACGAGCTTGTCGACGGTCCCGGTGAGGGCCTGCTTCTGGTCTGCCGTGATGCCGGGGCCCGCCATGATGGCGCGCCAGTTCACGACCTCCACGTCCATGCCCTGCTCCTTGAGGGTCGGGGTATCGGCATTGGCAAGCCGCTTGCCGGACGAGATGGCGAGCGCCCGCAGCTTGCCGGCCTTGATCTGGCTCTCGAACTCGCCGTAGCCGGAGATGCCGGCCGTCACGCGTCCTCCGAGCATGGCCGCCAGGGCCTCGCCGCCACCCGAGAACGCGATGTAGTTCACCTTCGCCGGATCCGAACCGGCCGCCTTCGCGAACAGTGCCGCGAGGATGTGGTCGGCGCCGCCGGCCGAGCCGCCCGCCCAGGTCACCTTCGCGGGATCGGCCTTTACGGCATCGGCCAGCTCCCTGATCGATTTGATGGGCGAGTTCTCGGGCACGACGATCACGAGCGGATCGCCCGTGAGACGGGCGATCGGCGTGACCTGATCGAGCGTGACCGGGGCCTTGTTGGTGAGGATCGCCCCGACCATGGTGATGCCGTTGACCATGAGCTGGTTCGGATCGCCCTTCGCCTGGTTGACGAACTGGGCAAGGCCCACGGTGCCGCCCGCGCCGGTGACGTTCACCACCTGGACGCCCTTGGCGAGACCCGTCTGCATCAGCACCTGCTGGATCGAGCGAGCGGCTGAATCCCATCCGCCGCCGGGTCCGGCCGGCGCCATGATCTTGAGCTCCTGCTGCGCGAAGGCCGACGATGCGACGAGCGTCATGGCGGCGATGGCGACGCCGCGGACCGTCTTGGTAAAGTGGCTCACGAGTTCCTCCCTTGGTTTGCGTGAGGTATTGAACGCGAGAGCGGACGTTGCCGCTCAGCGTCTGATGCTCGGCGAAGCCTCTCGCCGATGGTTCTCGCCGCTGCCGGCGAACACGGATGCATCCGTCGTGCGGCTTGTGCCCGCCGCCTCGGTGACGCGATGCAGAATGAGCGGAATGATGCCGCCGCCGCGCAGGATCTCGACCTCGAGCCCCGTTTCGATGGCGGCAATAGTCGTGAAGGTTTCGCTTGTTCCCGACACGCGGCGAATCGTGACCGGAACGGCGCCTCGCGGGCCGATCCTCGCGGGATCGGCCTCGATGACGAGCAGGTCGCCGGGCCGCAGATTCAGGTGGCTCGGGTGGCGTTCCGCCGGAAGGCGAAGGGGCAGGATGCCCATGCCGATCAGGTTCGAGCGATGAATGCGCTCGAAGCTCGAGGCGAGCACGGCGCGGGCACCGAGCAGGGCGACGCCTTTTGCGGCCCAATCGCGGGACGAACCCATGCCGTAACGTTCGCCTGCGACGACGACCACCGGGACCTCTTCGGCCGCATAGCGTTCGGCCGCGCGCCAGAGAGGAAGCGGCTCGCCCAATCCTGCATGGATCGTGAAGCCCGGTGCGATGTGAGGATCGAGGAGATTGCGGACCGATTTGTTCGTGAACAAGCCGCGCACCATCGCCTCCCAGTTGCCGCGCCGGGATGCGAAGACGTTCAGATCGCCAGGATCGTCGCCACGCTCGATCAGGTAGCCGGCGGCTTCGCTCATGGGCGGGATCTGTCCCGCCGGGGAGATGTGATCGGTGGTCACGTCGTCTGCGAGAACGAGCAGCGGATGCGCCGCATAGGTTCCGAGAAGCGTGCCCTTGCCGAAGCCCGCAAAGGGAGGACGCCGGATATAGGTTGAATTGTCGTCCCACGGAAACAGATCCGTCGCCGGCGCATCGAGCCCGTGCCACGTCCGGCTGGCTTCGGCCGCGTCGTACGAGGTATCGTAGTCGCGCGTATCGATGGCCTGGGCCAAGGCGGCGTCGATCTCGTCGCCGCCGGGCCAGAGTTCCGCCAGACGGATCTCCTCGCTAAGGGAGGAGCGGCCGATGGGATCGGCCAGGATGTTGCGATTGACGTCGCCCGCGAGAGCGAAGGCGACGACCAGCGGCGGAGAGGCGAGAAAGCCCGCTTCGAGCTGCGGATGGACGCGCCCCGGGAAATTGCGGTTGCCCGAGAGGACCGCCACGGGAAGGATCCCTCGCTCGGCCAGGGCCTCCTCGATGACGGAAGGCAGCGGGCCCGAATTGCCGATGCACGTCGTGCAGCCGTAGCCGACGATGCCGAAACCGATGGCTTCGAGATCCTCGAGCAATCCGGCGCGACGCAGGTAGCGCTCGGCAGTGGGCGAACCGGGCGCGAGAGACGTTTTCACCCAGGCGGGCGGCGTCAGGCCGAAGCGGCGCGCCTTGCGGGCGAGCAGGCCGGCCGCAATCAGCAGCCTGGGATCGGACGTGTTCGTGCAACTCGTGATCGCGGCGATCGCCACGGACCCGTTGCCGGGCTGCTGGGGAGAGGTCGTGATGGGCCGTTCCGCCAGCATCGGTGCGAGCGCCGCGACGGTCGTCCCGGCCGGAATGCGGTCCTGAGGGCGCCGGGGACCGGCGAGGCTGACCTCGACCTCGCCGAGGTCGATTGCGATCGTGTCGCTGAAGCGCGGAGCGGCCTCCGGATCGAACCAGAGGCCCTGCCGCTTCGCATATTCCTCGACAAGCTGAACGTGCTCCGCGGAGCGGCCGGTCTCGCGCAGGTAGCGCAGCGTCTGCCCGTCGATGGGGAAGAAGCCCGAATTGGCGCCGAATTCCGGGGCCATGTTGGCGACGACGGCCCGGTCGCCCGCCGACAGCGTCGAGACTCCGCTCCCATAGAATTCGACGAAACGATCCGCCAGATCGATGCGCCGGAGGCGCTCCGTGACGGTCAATGCAAGGTCGGTCGCAAGCACGCCCGGCCTCAGGCGTCCGGTCAGGCGAACGCCGACGATGTCCGGCACACGGATCATCACGGGCATGCCGAAGACAACGCTCTCCGCCTCCAATCCGCCGACGCCCCAGCCGAGCACGCCGATACCGTTGATCATCGGCGTGTGGCTGTCGGTTCCGATCAGCGTGTCGGGCACGGCCCATGATACGCCGCTGCGCTCGACGGTGGTGACGACGGTCGCCAGCCGTTCAAGATTGAGCGTATGCATGATGCCGGTGCCCGGCGGATGGACGCGCACTCCGGTGAGGGCGCGTGTCGCCCACTTCATGAAGCGGTAGCGTTCCGCATTGCGCCCGAACTCGCGCTCCATGTTGCGCCGGAGCGCGTCGGTCGTGCCGAATACGTCGACGGCGAGGGAATGGTCGGTCGAGACGTCGACGGGCAGGACGGGATTGAGGCGGCTCGGATCGACCCCCGCCTCGGCCAGGGAAGCGCGCATGCCGGCGATGTCGACCAGGGCTGGTCCGCAGGTGGTGTCGTGCATCAGGATGCGGCCCGGCAGGAACGGGATCTCGTCTTCGCTGCGTCCGCTGCCGAGCCAGTCGAGGATCGCCGCCTTGGCCCGAGGTGAGTCGTCGCCCGCGTTCCGCAGCACGTTCTCCAGCATGATCCGCAGGATATGCGGCAGCCGCTTGAGGCGTCCTCCGGCTGCTGCGCGAAGGTCGACGATGCGATGGTTTCGTCCGGTGCTCGTCATATGGGCGGTCGGAGGCATGGTTCAGAACATTGTTCTCGGGAGGCGGGAGGGGCAAAGGCGGCATCGGCAAGAACCGGCGCCCGGTCCGTCCAGAGCGCGGTGCGACCCATGCGCACCGTCAGGAGACGAAGCATCGACAGGGGCCGGCAGGGACGGACCGCGGTGCCCGAACGCCTCGTGGATCCGGAAGGCTCCAAGCGCGCCCATCACGACGGTCGCCATCAATCGCTCCTGTGTTTGCCTGGCTCATTCACGGCACGGCCGAAGCTGCCGTGAGCCATCCGCCGCGCAAAGCATCATTGCATAAATGATTCTATAAATGCAATAATGATTGCATTTATAGAGCAAAATATGTACATACCTCCCGCGGCCATCGGAGCCACGACCGCGATAGGCAGGGGAAGAACTGTGCTGGGCCGCATGGCCGGGTCCGGGCTCGCATCGCGGCTGGAGAGGCCAGCAGGCGTGTCGATCCGAACTCCTGGTGTCGGCGAGAGCGCCGATAGGTCTTCGGCTACCTCTTCATAGTGCGTTAGCCCGCCGGGTCTTCGAACCTATCATTCGACTCGGCAGCCGTTCCGCCCCAAGCAGGTCGCGCTCTGCCGAAGGGGTTCGACGGTATCCTGAATCGATGGGGCTAGCAGGAGGCTTCCATGACGATCGAAAGCGAGAATGTCGCGACCCTCAAAGAAGTTTATGAGCGATGGTCGGGGCAGAAGGGCGTCGATAACGAGTGCTGGATGGAGATCATGTCCGACGACATTTCTCTCGACTCGCTGGCAAACGGCGCGCCGGAAATGCCCTTTTCGGCGCGCCGCAGCAGCAAAAGCGAAATCCTCGATTATCTGGAGGGGCTGACGCGGGATTGGGACATGGTCTCCTTCGACATGAAGGATTTCATTGCCCAGGATGATCGGGTCGTGGCGATCGGCCGGGTGGCGTGGCGCCACAAGACGACCGGCAAGGTCGCAGACACCCCGAAGGTCGACATATGGCGATTCCGGGACGGGAAGGCCGTCGACTTCGTCGAGTTCTACGACACGGCCCGTGCATTCGCCGCCGCAACGCCCGGGGACAAGTGAGCGAGAGCATCGGCGAGGATCGCCTGGATCAGGCCATCCGGCCGCCTCATCGCGCGGTCCGCGACGAAACCGGCCGGGCAGCGGTCTTCCGCCCCATTCTCCCGATCAACGGCGCAGCCCTCCACCCGCTACGGCCGTGGCATTCGACGAGGAGCTTGAACTGGTCGAAGAGTTGGACGAAACGCTTCCGGCGGAACCGCCGTTATTGAGTGTCGCCGAACTTGCGACATTGCCGCTGTTGCGACCCCAGGCGGCGCCGATGCCGTTCTTGGTGATCGTGTCGAAGCGCGTATCGCCCCAGATGTAGAATTCGTTCTGTCCGCTGTTGGTGACAAAACCCGTTCCGGAGCGGCCATCGGTTCTGCGTGACATGTTCGTGGTGCTGGTCGTCGACGCGTTCGACGTCGTCCGCATGCTCGCATGGGCGTTCGAGATGGCGTAGGACTGCGTATTCGGGCCGATCGCCTGTTGGGAGGCCCGGACACCTTGCTCCCATAATTGGCCCGCCACGAGGTTCTGCGAATTCGTCAGCGGCAGGTTCCCGAGGAAGACTCCCAAAGTGCCGGAATGAGGGCGGGCGCCGGCCGTCTGAGCTTGAGCCGCGCAGTTCAAGACGAGAAGACCGATGGCGGACAGGATGGCGCTTCGCATGGTGTGTCTCATGTCGGATACTGCTGATTGTTCGATTGCGTCGGAACGTTCCTTTGCGAAGGAAGGGCAGGGACTGAAGCCCTGCCCTGATGGCGACGCGGTTAGTTCCGGTACGAAATCGCACCGCCGGCGCCATAGCCGCTCGCATTGGACTGCGAAGCGCTGTTGTAGGTCACCGAGCCATAGACAGAGCCCGTATAGGTGTTGGTATTGGTGTAGCTTCCGCCGCCCGAGAAGCCGCCCGAGGTCGAGCCCTGTGCCTGACCGGTGCTGGGCGTCAGGACGTTGCCGGCGGCAACGTTGCCGACCTGAGCGAAGCCGCCCTGATCCGTGATCGAAGCGTTGCCGGCAGCCGCACCCCTCATCATGCCTTCATACGACGAGGAGGCGGCCTGGTTGGCAGCACCCTGCGAGTTCGCCGCCGCGACGCCATTGTTCGCCGTCGCCTGGAACTGATGTGCGCCATTCACGGTCCAGGAGGAACCGCCCGATTGCGTATGGCTGACCGTTGCGTCGACATAGGCTGTCGCATTCATTTGACGAGCATTGGCGACTTCACGGTTGTAGAGATAGCCATGGGCGCGGGCATTGACGTCCGGCTGATTGTTCTGCGGGCCGTGGCCGGGGCGTGACGACTGTCCCGCCAGGGCGGCCCCGGTCAGGGCAACGAGAGCCACAGATGAAAGAATGAGCTTACGCATCAGATATTTCCTTGAATGGGAAGATGGTCGCAAATTGAATGCGATCGTTTCGATTGCACCGGTGACGGAAGTCTTGTCCGCACCCTGAAAGGGTCGCCGGGCGCGGTTCATACACCCGTGCCCCTTCAGGCTGCGCCGCCTTATTGAGGCGCACCGATGCCAGTGCAGAGCGACGGGTTGTAGGTGCGGGGATTGAAGCAAAACGGTGGCGCTGCGAGAGCGGCCGATCCGATCGACCCGGTGGTGGAGGCATATCGCGCCCGAGTGTCCGCGCTGATCGGGATCAGCGGCGCGCCACCCTGACCGTTGGCCGGGATGTAGCGCGTGCCTGCCGAATGACCGGAGCCGTCACCGTAATAGACGACGGGCTGTCCGATAGCCGCAGCCTGTGCCTGTGCCTGCTGGATCGCAGCACGCTGTTGAGGGCACACGACACCCGTTTGATTGAGAGCTGTCTGAACCTCCGGGTTGTTGCATACGAGGGCGAGAGCGGCAGCGTTCTGCCCCATGCCCATCAGCGTCGCCGCGTAAGCACGCCGGTTGCACTCCTGCATTTCGTAGGTCGCTCCCGCTCCGAAATTGAAGCCGACGCCGCCGACGCCGATCGATGCGGAGCCGGCACATGAATGGACGCCTGCCGCTGTAAGGCCGGGCGCAATGCCTGAGGCCGTGGAGGCAATTCGCTGCCGCGTCTTTGCAGGGTTGTAGATGGTGTCTCCATTCACGATGGCTGTAGCACCAGAATTGCTGGTCGAAGTGCCGGTCGATTGTGCGAGCGCCGGTGTTGCGAGCAGCGCAGCAGCCGACGCGGCGGCAAAGAGGATCCGCTTCATGTGTGTTCCCTACCGTTCAGTTTTGAAAGGTGCTGATGTTGAATAAGGGGAGAGGTGCTGGAAGATTTCTCGAAAGGCAGATGATGAAAAAATCAAATGCCGGAAATGTAGAAGCAGCGTAAAACGGCACGTCTCCTCCTTTGCGATCTTTGTTTCGCCATCATTACGCCGTGGCGTGGCCAAATTCATTGGTTTGATAGCAACATCTCGGGAGATTGGGGCACTCTAGAAAGGATAGTATGCTTGATGGCTACTTCCTTTTGCCGAGGGCCAGACGCCGCTGCTTCAAGCGAGTTCATCTCGAAACAGGATGTATGAACGAAATCGGCATGCCGTCATGTCCGATGCTCGCGGCACAGGAATTCGCGCCTGCAACGGAGATCGTTCGTCATGCGATCCGGTGTCGCGCCTGTGCATTTCCGCGGCCATCGCCTGTTAAAAAAGCGAAGCAGCGATAACGCCATGCTGTGGGAAGAGACCAGCCGTCATCCGGATATCGCGACGGAAGATCCGGCGTTACGCGCGTTGATCCGTGAGACGTCCCAGGACACAAGCATGCGAATGCCATGAGGCTTGACCTGGCGAACCAGATCGGACCGCCCAGTCTTCGCGGAAACCGCAGCTCACACGCTCAGATCTGCGGAGTAACTCGAAGGCATGGCCGTTTGCCGATCTCGGAAGGATAGCTCACTCAGTCGCCATTCCGGGTATCGCGGATGAGCTGCGTCTTATGCCTGCCGTTGGAGTGTCAGGCATCACGGAACGACAGTGGCGACTTCATGGATCCTCATCGCTCGTCATCTTTTGCGAGATCCGACATCGCTGGACCAGCTGAGGCTCTCTCATCCGGCGATGCGCTAAGCCATGTTGAGAAGCCGGATGAGGCCCAGGCTGACGGCCAGCAGGGCGAGAAGCGAGAGGGTGACGGCAAGGGTCACTCGTCCGCCGACCCTGCCGAGCACCTTGAGGTCGACGCCGAGTCCCAGGGCCGCCATGGCGATCACAGTCAGGAAGGTCGTCAGCGGCATGATGGCGCGTAGCACCATGTCGGGGATCAGGCCGGTCGAACGCAGGGCCGCCAGGACCAGGAATCCGATGATGAACCACGGCACGAAACGATTGAGGGAGAAGCCCGGCCGGCTCGTCCCGTTGCGGCCCATGGCGAGCGAAAGGCCGATCACGACGGGACCCAGCATGAGCACCCGGACCAATTTCACCAGGGTCCCGAGCTGGGTGCTGACCAGGCCGACAGGCAGGGTCGCGGCGAGCACCTGCGGCACCGCATAGACGGTCAGGCCCGCGAGAACGCCGTACTGCGTCTCGGACAGACCGAGGGCCGGTACCAGGAGGGGGAGGCTCAGCACCACGATGACGCCGAGGATTGCCGTGAAGGCGATGGAGGACGCGACATCCTCCGACTTGGCGCCGATCACCGGCGCCACCGCCGCGATGGCCGAGTTGCCGCAGATGGAGTTGCCGCAAGCCACCAGCACGGCCATGCGCTTGGGCAACCCGAGCCCGCGGCAGAGGCCGTAGCTCGCCGCGATGGCGACCACCACCACGACGGCGATGCCCAGGATGAGGCCTGGACCCGCCTGCATCACGGCCTGGAAGCTGATCGAGGCGCCGAGCAGCATGACGGCGATTTCGAGCAGCATCTTGGCCGAGAAGCCGATTCCGGGAGCGAAGCGGGCGTCAGGGGTCCAGGCGGTGCGGACCACCGTTCCGAGAAGGATCGCTATGACGAGCGCTTCCAGCCACGCCCGCCCGGTCCAGGCCTCCTCCAGGTGTTGAAGGCCAATGGCCGCGAAGGAAATTGCCGCGCTCAAGGCAATGCCGGGGAGCAGGCGCATCAATCGGTCGTTCATCGGATCACGGTACCTTCATCAAGGGTGTCCGGCTGTCCTGCTCCTCCGGTTCGGATAACGCAAATACATAAATCTCATAATTTTATAACTCAATGTTATAGGACTTCGACCTGAAGCTCGGGAAACCTCCGGTCGTTGGATCGGGAAGCTGCAGAGGGGCGGCGCCGGCCGCCGGAACCCTGATGCTCGCGGCAGGGAGAGAGCGGCGATCGCGATGCGGTTCGGACGTTGTCGAACGGAGCAGAGACGAACGAGGTGCGGTGGGGGGCGGGGATCCGTTCGGAGATCCTTCACGCTTCATTGCCTGGGATGAGTTGAGGCGACGCCTTGCTCAGACGGGATCGGCAACTATAAAGGTGACACTTCCTCTATCCCGTTGCGACGAAGCCAGCAGGTGGCTTGCCGGTCGAGGCGGTGCGGCCGAACACCGTTTACAGATTTCAAGGGACCTCAATGGCACTGGTCAAGACGTCCGAGCTTCCGGGCAAGGGCAGCCCACGTCCGGTCGGTGATGAGCCGCCTGCTAAGAATGGATCTCCTGCCGACACGCGGGGAGCGACATCCCAGCGCCGGGCGGTCGAGCGGGTTCGAGCCCGGCAGCAGCAGGCAGCGGAGCGGATCGGCGCCGCCACCGAGGAACTCGCCAGCGGCGTTGCCGAGGCTTCGTCGGCCGCGGAAGAGTTGCGGCGCTCCATGGAGCAGATTGCCAGCGGAGCCGAGGAGGCGGCCGGCGCATCGCAGCAATCCCTGGCAGCCATCATGAGCCTCGGCGCTCAGTTCGCACAAGCCCGCGGACATGCGGAATTCTCACGCGTGAAGACCTCCGGTCTTCAAGCCCTTCTGATCGAAACCGGGGCCCAGATCGACGCCTCCGTCGGGGCCGTGGAGGCCAATGCCGCCCGCCAGAAGGCGATGGTCGACGTCATCGCCCTCCTGGAAAAGCAGGCGGCCGATATCGGCGAAATCACCCGTGCGGTCGGTGACATCTCCGACCAGACCAACCTGTTGGCCCTCAACGCCGCCATCGAGGCGGCCCGTGCGGGGGAGAACGGGCGAGGCTTTGCGGTCGTGGCCGACGAGGTGCGTGCCTTGGCCGGGGCTTCGGAGAAAAGCGCGCAGGACATCCGGACGATGGCGGACGGTATCGTCAGCGACGTTCGGGTGGTGGCGGAAAAAATCAGAACCGTGGCTGAAACAGCCAGCACCGAGGCTCAGATCGGCCGTACCGTCGTGGCGGCTCTGGACAAGATCCGCACGGACGTATCCATCCTGGCCGAGGGCAGCCAATCCATTCTCGTGACTGCCGTCGAGGCGGAGGTTGCGATCCGCGAGGCTCAGCGTGGTGCCGAGCAGGTGGCGAGCGCCGCCGAGGAACAGGCTGCGGCCGCTGCCGAGGCTCAGCGGGCCGTTCAGCAGCAGAGCGCATCCCTGGATCAGAGCCAGCAGAGCGCACAGGCGCTGGCGGTCCTCGCGGACGAGCTGCAGTCCAATACGGCAGGGTCGACGGCGGCCGAGCAGGTCGCATCGGCGGCCGAAGAGCTGTCGGCCGCCATTCAGGAACTATCGGGGGCCGCCGGCGAGATCATGACCGCTGTCGGGCAGATCGGCCGGGGTGCGCAGATGCAGGCCACAGCCACCCAGCAGGCCAATACGGCCATGGAGCAGATCGAGCAGGCGACCAGCGCTTCGCGCGACGTGGCCAATGCCGCCGTCAAGCGAATCGAGACCTTGTCGGCGGATCTGTCGGACAACCGGAGGGCCACGTTGCGGCTGGCTTCCGGCGTCGAGGAGGCATTGAGGGAGACACAGGCCGTCATCGGCCTGATGGGCGGCCTCGACGAATCCGGCCGGCGCATCGAAAAGATCGTGGACAGCATCGCCCTGGTGGCGGTTCAGACCAACATGCTGGCCGTAAGCGGATCCATCGAAGCCGCCCGGACCGGCGAGGCCGGCCGCGGCTTTGCGATCGTCTCAGGCGATATCCGTCATCTGGCGCGGGATGCTTCCGAGAATGCCG
Organism: Microvirga sp. M2; assembly: GCF_047497095.1. Taxonomy (NCBI): domain Bacteria; kingdom Pseudomonadati; phylum Pseudomonadota; class Alphaproteobacteria; order Hyphomicrobiales; family Methylobacteriaceae; genus Microvirga; species Microvirga sp. M2. The sequence goes on along the minus strand of NZ_CP134064.1, from coordinate 337,668 downwards.
ACCGCATCAAGGAGGTCGTGCGCCAGATCCGCGATCAGATCGCCGCTGTGCGGCGTGATCTGGAGCAGAGCGCCATTGTGGCGGACACGGAGGTTGCGAAGAACGCCCTGACGGCCGAGAGACTCGGGGTCGTCGAGGCGGACGTCGAGGCGATCCGGCAGGGCAGCGCCGCCATTCTCTCAGGCTCGGAGACGATTTTGACGGCTGTGCGCGAGGTGAGGCTGGGCACTCAGCAGATTGCGGTCGTGGCTGAGCAGGCCGGCAGTGCCGCAACTCAGGCCGCCACCGCAGCGCGTCAGCAGGCGCGTGGCGCCGAGGATCTGGCGGCGGCCATCGAGGAGATCGCCTCCCTGGCCGACGAACTCCAGATCACGGGGTCTTGAGACAATGTCCGGGGCGGCCCCTTCGGCTGCGGCGCAGACGTTCCTGACGGTGCAGGTGGGGGACGAGCGCTTTGCCTTGCCTGCATCCGATGTCGCCGAGGTAATCCGCCCTCCGGCCGTCACCCGCGTGCCGCTCGGCCCCTCAAGCCTCCTGGGGCTTGCCAACCTGCGCGGCGCGGTCATGCCGGTGGTGGCGCTGCACAGCCTTCTGGGATGCGCGGGCCGCCCTTGCGCGACCGCCCGCGTCGTCGTCGTCGATCGCGGCGCCCCGGTCGGCCTCGTCATCGACAAGGTGGTGTCCCTGGAGGCGGGCGGCGCGGCGCCTGCCGACACGACCGGCATGGGTGTCGAAGGTGGCCCGCGTGCGCAGCCGATCGATCTCGATGCACTGTTGGGCAAGGATTTCGGGAACTTCGCCCGTCCCATGCAGCACAGACAGAGTGCGGCTCCTCTTGAGCTTCAGGCGCCGAGCGCCGTCGTGCGGGACGAGGTCGCCCTCGTGTGCTTCGCCGTGGCCGGGCAGGATTTTGCACTGCCGCTCACCGCGGTGCATGGGATCGTGGCGTTGCCCGACGAAGTCGCAATCGTCCCGCGGACGGATGGCGTCATGCTGGGGGTCATGTCGCTGCGCGGACAATTGCTGCCACTGGTATCGCTGCGCGGGCTGCTCGGCCTGCCCGCAGGTGGGCAGGGCAGTGTCCGGCCCCGAGTGGTCGTGGCGCGGATCGGCGCGGGTCTGGTGGGATTGGCCATCGACGGCATGAGGGAGATCCTTCGGGTTCCCGCCAGTATCATCGACCCCGTGCCGGCGATCCTCACCCGTGGCAATGCGGAAGCTCAGATCCAGGGCATCTGCCGCCTCGATGGCGGACGGCGTCTGGTCTCGGTGCTGTCGACGGACCATCTGTTCCGGGATCAGACCCTGATTGATCGGATGATGCCGCAATCGGAGACACGCTACGACATGGATCGCGACATGGACACGGCCGATGGACACTTGAGCGATGACGAGCAGTTCATCGTGTTCCGACTCGGCGGCGAGGAATATGGTCTGCCCATCGGATCCGTCGATGAGGTGGTACGCCTGCCCGACACGCTGGCGCGTTTGCCCAAGGCTCCTGCCTTTATCGAGGGCGTCATGAATCTGCGCGGCCGCGTCGTTCCCGTGATCGATCAGAGGCGGCGCTTCAAGTTTGAGACCCGGGGCGAGCGGCGGCGGGAACGCATCGTGGTCGTCAGAATCGACCACATGCAGGCCGGCTTCGTCGTCGACACGGTGTCGGAGGTTCTCAAGATCCCTCAGAACCAGCTTCGCCCGACACCCGAACTCGCGGCAGACGGGAGCCAGATCATCGACCGCGTCGCGAATATCGAGGTCGAAGGACGAATGATCCTTCTGCTCAATCCACGCGAATTGCTGGACAGGGCTGAAAAGGACCTGCTCGCTGCGATGACCGAGGACAATCCGGAGCGGGCCGCTTCGTGATCCGGCTGCTCATCGTCGATGATTCTCCTCTGATGCGACGCCTCCTCGGCCGGATCTTCACGGCCGAGGGCGATTTCGAGATCGCCTATGCCCGCGACGGGTTGGAGGCTCTGGAGCAGCTCGCCGCGTTCGAGCCGCACGTGATCACGCTCGACGTCCACATGCCCGAGATGGACGGCCTCGCATGTCTCGACCGCATCATGCTGCTGCGACCGTGTCCGGTGGTGATGGTGTCGTCCCTCACGGAGGCCGGCGCCGATGTGACCCTTCAGGCTCTGGAGCTCGGTGCCGTCGATTTCATCGCGAAGCCCGTGCGGGCGGTGTCTTTGGAGATCGAGGCGCTTGCCCCAAGGCTCGTCGAGAAGGTGCGTGCCGCGGCACGCGCCCGCCTGCCCGGCAGCCTGCGGCTGGCCGAGCGGGTGCGTCTGCGCAGTGGCTTGAAACGTGTCCCCGCAGCGGCACCGCCGAGGCACCCTGCGGCGGCGCCATCGAAGCGGCGGATCAAGGGTGCTCCGACTCATGGGCTCGTTCTGGTCGGCACCTCGACGGGAGGCCCGCCGGCGCTCGACGCCCTCCTGTCCCGCCTGCCAGGCGATTTCCCCTGGCCGGTCGTGGTAGCCCAGCACATGCCCGGCTCATTCACCGGCCCCCTGTCCCGTCGCCTCGACAAGCTCTGTGCGCTCACCGTCACGGAGGCCACTCAGCCGATGCGGCTCGCATCCGGCCATGTCTATATCGGCAAAGGTGATGCAGACATCATCGTCAGCGTTCGCCCGGACGGTCCGATCGTGATGCCCGCACCGTCGCTGCCGGAATACCGCTGGCATCCGAGCGTCGATCGCATGGTGGACAGCGCTCTGCAGGACTTCGCGCCCGAGCGCCTGATCGGCGTGCTGATGACCGGGATGGGAAGCGACGGTGCCGAAGCCATGGCGCGCCTGCGGGCGAAGGGCGGCCGCACCATCGCGGAGGCGGAAGAGAGCGCCATCGTGTGGGGCATGCCCGGCGAGCTCGTGCGGCGCGGCGGTGCGCAAGTGATCGCTCCCTTGGAGAAGATCGCCGACCGGCTCATGGACATGGTGGACCGCTCATGACCGGCCCCCGCAAGGTTCAGGCGCTCACGGTCGACGAGATCAGCCGCCTCTGCGAATTTCTCTATTGTCGCACCGGGATGATCTTCGGTGAAAGCAAGCGCTACTATATCGAACGGCGCATTGCGGAGCGCATGGCCTCTACGGGGATGCGCACCTTTTCGGCCTATCTCGCGCATATCGAATCCGCCGTGGACGAGGTCGAGCGCCTGATCAACGTCTTCACCGTCAATGAAACGTATTTCTACCGCGAAGAGCATCAGCTTCTCTGTCTGAGCAGCACGCTTCTGCCGAGCATCGTGCGGACAAGACGGCCGGGTGATCTCGTGCGCATCTGGTCCGTGCCGTGCTCCACCGGCGAGGAGCCGTATTCCATCGCCATCTGGCTGCTCGAGAACTGGCCCCTGGTCGATGCCTATCATATCGAGATCGTCGGTTCGGATATCGATACGCGGGCTCTGTTGGACGCGCGGGCCGGAGATTATGGAGAACGCGCTCTGTCGCGCCTGCCGCCCGATGTGATCGAGCGCTATTTCGAGCCGCTCCGCGACGGACGGCGCCGTCTCATCCAGGACCTGCGGGAATCGGTGACGTTCACCTCCGTCAATCTGGTCGATGCCGCGTCGGTGGCGGAGCAGGGGAAGTTCGATATCGTCTTCTGCCGTAATGTTCTGATCTACTTCGACGACGCCTCCCGTCTTCTGACGGCCAACAATCTCTATGATGCCTTGCATCCGGGAGGTTACATCTGCCTCGGCCATACCGAGTCGATGACCCGGATCTCGAAGCGATTCGATCTGTGTCGCTTCGAGGATGCGATCGTCTATCAGCGGCCGGGGAGGGACAGGGATGGATGATCTTCTCCAGCACTTCATCGTCGAGGCGCGCGAGCTGACCCAGCAGGCCACGGACGACCTCCTGGCTCTCGAGCGCGAACCCCATACGGGCGCGCATCTGGAGAGCGCCTTTCGGGCCGTTCACACCCTCAAAGGATCCGTAGGGCTGTTCGACTTTGCGCCCATGGGTCTCGCGCTGCATGCGGCCGAGGATCTTTTAGGCGCAGTTCGAGCAGGCCGTGGGAGCCCTGGCAGCAACGCGATCGACACCCTTCTCGAGTGCCTCGCTCTGTCGGAGAGCTGGGTCGACGCGATCGCAAAGACGGGTCAGCTCCCGCCCGACGCTGCGGAAAAGGGACATCGTTTGGCGCAGGCGCTACGCTCGACGCTGGACGAGGAACCGAGCCGGCCAATCCCTACGATGCCCGAGGCCGACATTGCCTGGATCGAGGCGTTGCTGGAGCGAAGCGCCGAACCGTCAGCGCTGCAGACGCAGAACGTGCCCCTGGTGGCGATCCGGTACCTGCCGCGCGCCGACTGCTTCTTCGCAGGCGATGACCCGATGGCGCTTCTGCGCGCCGTTCCAGACCTCGTGGCCGTCCGCGTCACGAATCGCGATCCATGGCCGCCTGCCGCACAGATAGATCCCTTCTCCTGCAATCTGAAAGTCGAAGCCCTGTCCAGGGCAGGGCTCGATGCCGTGAAGGCGGTCTTCCGCTTCGTCCCGGATCAGGTGACGTTCAAGGCGATTGCCGGAACTGCGGGAAGCAAACTTGCCGAAGAATCCGATGCGGCTCCTCCAGGTGCCGCGACGGGCGCCGGCGAGGGAAGCGGTGCGCGGACGCTGCGCGTCGACACGGCGCGGATCGACCGTCTGGCGGATCTGGTCGGCGAGATGGTCGTCGCCAAGAACGCCCTTGCGCATCTCACGAGCCGGTCCGGCGACGGATTGGACAAAAGGGAGCTGGTTCAAGGCCTTCTCGCGAGCCAGGCCGCCATCGACCGGCTGGTGGCCGAGATGCACCAGGCCGTCATGGATGTTCGCATGATGCCCATGCGGGATATCTTCCGCCGTTTCCCACGGGCTGTGCGGGACATCGCAGGTCAGCTGGGCAGATCCATCGACTTCTCCATGGAAGGGGAGGATGTGGAGGCGGACAAGGCCGTCGTGGAAGGTCTTTTCGAGCCTCTTCTCCACGTGCTGCGCAACGCTGTCGGACACGGGGCCGAATGCGAACAGCGACGCCGTGAACTCGGAAAACCCGGGAGCACCCGGGTCGTGCTCCGGGCCCGTCGCGAAGGCGACCGGGCCGTGGTCGAGGTGGAGGATGACGGGCGCGGCATTGATCCCGTGGCAATCCGCAGAGCGGCCCGCGAGCGTGGGATCACATCGGCGGACGAGATCGACCGCATGAGCGATGCGCAGGCTACCGAGCTGATCTTCGCTCCCGGCTTTTCCACTGCTGCGGAGGTGACTGATCTCTCGGGGCGGGGCGTCGGCATGGACGCGGTGCGCTCTGCCGTCGAAAGGCTGGGCGGCCAAGCCGGTGTCGAAAGCCGGTTGGGGCGGGGTACGACGATCAGCCTGTCGCTGCCGCTGACGATCGTCATGACGCGGGTCGTGGCGGTCCGGGTCGGCTCCGATCTTTATGGCATCCCCATCGACAGCGTCATCGAGACGGCTTTCGTGCCGACAGCCGGCATTCTGCCAGTCGGAGGGGCAGAGGCTTTCGTCCGGCGCGACCGGACCCTTCCGCTGGTCAGGCTCGCCGATCTGCTGGACCTACCCCGCGCTGCGGAGTCTTCCATGGGCACGAAGGTCTTGGTGATGGCAGTCGGCAACGAGCTCGTCGGAATTGCCGTGGATGGATTTGCCGAACGGATGGACGTTCAGATGCGGCCCATGACGGGAATTCTCTCCGGCATGCCCGGCATCATGGGGACGACGCTCCTCGGCGACGGCAGTGTCCTGATGATCCTCGATATCCCGGAGCTTATCGGATGAGCGTGCGTTTGGATGGAGATGTCATCGTTCTGGAGGGACCGTGCCGGGTCGAGGATGCCGAGCCTTTGTTGGGCTACCTGCAAGCCGATCGGAGCCGGATCGTGGACCTGACGGAGGCCGAGCACCTCCACGCGGCCGTTCTGCAGATCCTGATGGCTTTGAGACCCGCTCTAAGAGGAAGCGGCAGGAATTCCTTCATGCGGGACTGGATTACCCCAGCTTTGATGACGGGGCGCGCCGCCGACATGGCACCACCGCGCGGCTGAACGGTTGTCATTCTTCCGGCATCCTCTAAAAGAGCTTGATAGCACTTACCATTTAAGCCGATCCGGTCGTTCCGGGCAGCCCATCCCTGGCGGAGTACCTGAGTGGCAATAACCGTTCTGATCGTCGACGACAGCAAGCTGGCCCGAATTGTGGCGGCCAAGGCCCTGGCAGCGCTGCATCCCGAGTGGGAACGGGTCGAAGCCGGCAATGCCCAGGATGCCTTGAGGATCCTGAGCGAGCGGTCCATCGATCTTGCCATGATCGACTTCAACATGCCGGAAATGGATGGGCTTGAGCTTGCGGCGGAAATCCGCTCCCGTCATCCCACCATGCCGATTGCGGTGATCACGGCCAATATCCAGGATGAGGTGATCGCCCGCGCCCGCGACGTGAATGCCACTTTTGTCAGCAAGCCTCTGACGGAGGACGGGCTGAGGGGGTTCGCTTCCGGAGCGGCTCTGCGCCTGCGGTCAGGCGGCATGTGACATGATGGCCCACGACATAGCTCTCACGGAGCTCGAACGCGACGCCCTGACCGAACTCGTCAATATCGGGGTCAGCCGCGCCGCCTCAAGTCTGCGCAAGATGATCGGCGAGGAAGTGCTCCTCTCCGTGCCGTCGGTTGAGATCATGGCTCCGCAGGAGGCCGTCCGCCTGATCGCGCAGCGCGAACCGGACGAACTCGTCGCTATCCAGCAGCAGTTCGAAGGCGCATTCTCCGGTCGCGCCCTGCTGATCTTTCCGCAGGCAACCAGCCTGGATCTCGTTCGCGCCATCATTGGCGGAGACGTGCCGCCCGATCAGATTGCCGAGATGGAGCAGGAGGCCCTGGCCGAGACTGGCAACGTGATCCTGAACGGCTGTCTCGCGACCATGGCGAATATGCTCAAGCGATCCCTCAACATCTCCCTGCCGGAGGTGGTTCGGGGCGACGGGTCCCGGTTGCTGACGCTGACGCAGGAGCGATTGGACAGCGGGCTGGTGCTCTTTCTCTACATCAACTTCTCTGTGCGCAGCAAAGATATCCGGGGTTACATCGCGGTGCTCATGGATCTACCCTCGCTTGCAGCCTTGAAGGAACTCATTGCAAGCTTCATCGATCGGGTGATTGGAGACGGGGTTTGAAGCGATGGCGCCTGAGAAGAAGCGAAGCTCAATCAAAACCCGCTCGGCATGAACGCCCGAACTCTTCCATACGACACGGTCGAACGGACTGTCCAAGCTGCGGTGGATGAACTGCGGCAGGTGGCCGGCCCGATCTTCTTGGCGCTGCAGCGATCGGGCTTGTCCGTGGTCGCGACGAACCCGCGGTTGCCCGGCAACCCCATCGTGTTCGTGAATGAAGCCTTCTGCCGGACGACCGGCTATTCCACCGAGGAGGCTGTCGGCCGCAACTGCCGCTTCCTCCAGCCGCACGAAGCGAGTGAGGATTCCCGCCGGCAAATCCGCGAGGCCCTGAGTGATGGACGCGCCATCTCGATCGAGATCCTGAACCGGCGCAAGGATGATACCCGGTTCTGGAATCATCTTTTCATCACGCCGGTCGGTGACGAGAACGGCAAGCCGCTCTTTTTCCTTTCGACCCAAGTCGACGTCACGCAGGCGCATCAGGCAGGGGAGATGCAGGCGGCGCTTCGTGCGAGCCAGAAAGAGCTCGATCAAACGAATGAGCGGCTGCGGCAGACATTGACCGTCGCCGGAACGGGCGGCTCCTGGGATTGGGACATTGCCAATCACCGGTTCACCGCCGATGCGCGTTTCGCAGCGCTCAATGGCCTCGATCCCGCTGAAGCCGCGAGAGGCCTGCCGGGCGAAGCCTTCTTCAAAGCCATTCATCCGGATGATCGTATCCGCATCCGCCTCGCCGTTGCAGGTATTCTCAACGGTGCCGAGGTCTTCTCCAAGGAATATCGTCTTCTGGCCCCCGAAGGCTCCGTACGGTGGGCTCATGCCCGGGGGCGTTGCCATTTCGGCGATGACGACCAACCGGTGCGCTTCACCGGTGTGGTCGTCGAGATCACCGAGCAGAAGCATGTGGAGGAGCGTCTTCGCATCGCGCAGAGCGCCGGCGGGATCGGAACCTTCGAATACGTGGACGGCTTCGCGACGGTCAGCGTATCGGACGAATTCTGCCGTCTGCTCGGATTGCATCCCACCAGCGATCTGCCGGTTCGTACGATCAACGCCCTCGTCGTCCCGGGAGATCCCGCCGTGGTCGAGCAAGGAGCGGAGGACCAGGGCGCAGCCTATGCAGAGTGCCGGATTCAAAGACCCGACAATACGGAGATTCGCTGGCTGGCGCGCAGGGGCGAGTATGTCCGCGACACTGAAACAGCAGGCCTGCGTTTCATCGGCGTCATCTACGACATCACGGCCGCGAAGCAATCGGAAGAGCGGCTGCGGGAACTCAACGAGCGGCTGGAGAGCCGGGTCGAGGAGCGTACCCGAGAGCGTGACAGGCTCTGGAGCCTGTCGAGCGACCTTTTCAGCGTCTGCGATGCCGATGGTTTCCTCAAAGCCGTCAATCCTGCCTGGATGGATCTGCTCGGCTACAGGGAGGACGAGGTTGTCGGCACCCGGTTCGAGACCTGGATCCATCCGGAGGATCGGACATCGAGCCATCATCTGCTCCAGGTCCTGCAGCGTGGCGAACCGCTCAAGGACTTCGACGTCCGCATCCGGGCGAAGGACGGGTCCTATCACTGGATCAGCTGGACCTTCGCACCGGCTGAGGATGTGTTCTATAGCGTCGGTCGCGATGTCACCCAGCGCAAGCAACTGGAAGAGCAGCTCCGGCAGAGCCAGAAGATGGAGGCTGTCGGTCAGCTCACCGGCGGCATCGCACACGACTTCAACAATCTCCTGACCGGCATTGTCGGCTCCCTCGATCTTCTGAAGACGCGCATGGGAGCGGGCAGATACGAGAGACTCGATCGCTACATCCAGGCTGCAACGACATCGGCCAACCGGGCTGCCGCCCTGACGCATCGTCTTCTTGCCTTCGCGCGGCGACAGCCGCTCGACCCCAAATCCGTGGACGTGAACCGGCTCGTCATGTCCATGGAGGATCTCCTGCGGCGCACCACGTCAGAGGCGATCGAACTCATGATCGCGACATCGGACGATCTGCCTTTGACCTTGTGCGATCCCAATCAGCTGGAAAGCGCGATCCTCAATCTTGTGATCAACGCCCGGGATGCCATGCCTGAAGGCGGCGATCTCATCATCGAAACAGCCCTGATTCATCTCGACATCGCCTCTGCGGCGGCCTCACAGGAGATCGCGCCAGGTTCCTATGTGACCATCCGCGTTTCGGATACCGGAACCGGAATGCCGCCCGATGTGCTGGCTCAGGTCTTCGATCCCTTCTTCACCACCAAGCCGATCGGGGAGGGCACCGGTCTCGGCCTGTCCATGGTCTACGGCTTCGCCAAACAATCCGAAGGCCATGTTCGGATTGCCAGTCAGGTCGGCCGGGGCACGACCGTGACGATCTATCTTCCGGCTCATGAGGGCGAGATTTCGGAGGCCGTTGCGGCGCCAAGCTTAAGCGAGGCGCACCGGGCGGAGGCCGGTGAGGCGGTCCTGGTGGTGGAGGACGAGCCGGTCGTCCGGGCTCTGATCCTGGAGATTCTGGCCGATCTGGGCTACCAGGCCCTTGAGGCGGTGGACGGGCCGTCCGGCCTTCAGATCCTCGAATCGAAGCGACGCATCGACCTGCTGGTCACGGATGTCGGCCTGCCGGGCCTGAACGGACGCCAGCTGGCCGACCAAGCGCGACTCGTAAGGCCCGATCTCAAGGTCCTGTTCATTACCGGCTACGCCGAGCAGGCCACCATGGCGTCGGGCTTCCTGGCGCCCGGCATGGAAATGATCACGAAGCCCTTTGCCATCGATGACCTGGCCGTGCGGATCCGCGAAATCATGGAGCGGGACTAGCTGTCGTTGCCAAGCAGGTTGTTCAGCCTTTGCCAGGGCGGCATGTGGTTCAGGGCGGAGTGCGAGCGTTGCGTGTTGTAGTGGGTGAGCCACGGCTGCATGGCGGCGGTTCTCTCGGCCGAGGAGGCATAAGGCGCGCCATAGATCCATTCGCGCAAGCTCGTCTGGATGAAGCGCTCGGCCTTGCCGTTGGTTTGCGGCCGATAGGGGCGCGTGCGGTTGTGCCGGATGCCTTTGGCGGCCAGGGCGGCACGGAAGGCGCGGCTTTTGTAGGCGGATCCGTTGTCGGTCATCACCCGCTCGACCGTTACGCCATGGCGCGCGAAGAAGGCGAGCGCCCGCTCCAGGAAGGCGAGCGCGCTGTCTTGCGTCTCGTCGGCCAGGATCGCCGTGTAGGCCAGCCGCGAGGCATCGTCGATGGCCACATGCAGCGCCTCCCAGCCGGTGCCGCGCTTGGCTGACTGGCCCGTGCGGTCGCCGGCGATGCAATGGCCGATCCCATCGATGCGCCCGAGCCGTTTGGAATCGATGTGGATCAACTCGCCGGGCTGCGCGCGTTCGTAGCGCAGGACCGGCTCGCGTGGGGTCAAGGCGCTCAGGCGGTTGAGGCCGAGCCGGCGCAGCACAGCGCCGACCGTGGAGCGCGGCAGGCCGAGGATGCGGGCGATCGCCGGACCGGACAGGCGCTGGTGCCGCATCACGCGCTTGAGCGCCATGATCCGCCTCGATGATATTCTATAGATGTCACGGTAGCTGATGCCGTACTTACAATACCAGCGCGCGCACAGCAGGATGATCTCGGCCGGAAAGCGGCGGCGCTTGAACAGAGACACGGGATCGGCTCTTCGATGAACCGCTCCTTGTTGTACGGCCGGGGTTAATGCAACGGTCCCGATTGATGACAGGGCTGCGTCTGTATGTTAAGAAACGGCGCGACTGATGCTCGATGTCGCATCGGTCCCCAATGTTTCTCGCTCTTCTCGTTCCCTATCTGCTGAGTCAGTTCTACCGCGCCTTTCTGGCCGTGGTAGCTGGCGACCTGTCGCGCGATCTCGGGTTCGACGCCGCTGGGCTTGCGAGTATGCAGGCCGCTTTCCTGCTAACTTTTGCGCTGTCGCAGATCCCCGTCGGGCTGGCGCTCGATCGCCTTGGCCCACGCCGGACGCTTGCCTTCGGCATGTGCTCGGCCGCGATCGGTAGTGTGTTCCTAGTTATTTCGACGTATCCTTGGCACGGAATGCTAGCGATGGCTCTCATTGGAGCGGGCTGCGCACCTGTTCTGATGACGGGCTTCTACCTGATCGCCCGGAGCTATCCGCCCAACCGGTTCACGACCATGTCGTCGCTCCTCCTGGGGCTCGGGTCGCTCGGTGATCCATTGAGCGGTATGCCGCTGGCGCTTGTGGTCGAGGCGTTCGGCTGGCGGCCCACTATGCTCGGAATGGCGGGCATCACGGCGGCGAGCCTGGCCTGCGTCTCAATTGTCCTACGCGATCCGGCCCGCCCCGCAGCGCCTAGCGGCTCAATCACGCCCTGCGCCGGGGCGAAGCAGATCCTAGTGATGCGGGCGCTCTGGGCGATCTTCCCGCTTGCGCTCGTCAGTTATGCTTGTGTGATTGCGGCACGCGGGTTGTGGATCGGGCCTTATCTGGAAGCGGTCCACCACTTCGGGCCGAATGCATTGAGCCTTAGCGCGACTGCGATGGGTTTTGCGATCGCGGCAGGTGCGCTGCTCTACGGCTCTCTGAACCGCCTGTTCGGCAACGCCAAAGACACAGTCGCGGCCGGTACGGCGGCTACCGTGGCAGGGTGGTTGCTGCTGGGCCTTCTCGGAAACCACTCCGGCGCGGTGGCGCTCGGGCTCCTGCTCCTTGTCGGAGCCTGCGGCATGAACTTTGCTATCGTGATGGCGCATGCCCGCTCGTTCATGCCCACCTACCTCCTGGGGCAAGGCGTGACGATGATGAACTTCGTCTTCTTCCTCGGGGCAGGACTAGGGCAGTGACTGTCTGGGCGCTACGTCCGAGCGGCCGAACTCGCCTCAGTGGCGCCTGCAGATACTTATGGGCGGCTGTTCACCGGGTTTGGGCTAGTACTTGGGGTTGCGCTTGCAGTCTACCTCTTTGCGCCGCGGGAGCGTCGGCAACACCCGTGAAAGGGCGAAAGAACGAGGGAGCAGCCGGATTTCAGATTTTTCTCTGCCCGCTACGAGGAAGGTGGCGGGGCGGCCGCGATAGCTAATGTCCAGCTTGAAAGTACGTTTAGAAAGCGCTGTGGGATGCGGCTGTCGAGCAGATATGCTTACCGTTCCTCAGGATGCGAACCTCATCGCCAACGGCGACCTATGCCCTACACTGATCCCAAAAGCGCTTCAACTGTCAGATCAAATACCAGCTACTACGTCGGGTACCAGAGCGCTCGATCTGCCGCGACGGCTGGCCTGGTACAATCAGCAGCGCCCGCATGGGAGACTTGGCTGACGAACACCGGCTCAAGCCCTCGCTGGAACAACCTGATCAGAACCCATATCGAGCGAGTTCAGCCCGCATGCGCCGGTGCGAGGTCGCGCAGGAATGCCAACCCATCCTTGTCGCCCGGGGCGCTAGGCGCCTCGCCGAACCTCCACACCATCTGTGCGAGCCGCAAAGCCGCCTGTTGTCCGAGCACCGGCTCGGTCAAATCGAGGAACTTGGCCTCGAGCGCCTGATCATCGACTGGGTTGGCTGGATTTCCCAGCGGCTCGCTCACTGTCTCGCTCATCGTGACGCCGCCGCCGACGACACTGACCCGCGCGGTAGACCGCCCCGCTGTAATCGATGGGTCGTCCGATGCGCTCACCTCAATCCGCTCGACGAGCGCGCGGATCCGCGAATCGCCGCGCGTGTTCTCCCCGAAGTGATCGAGTCGGGGTGCACCGAACAGCAGCGCGGCGGCAACGCCGTAGCCAATGCTCATCTGGGCAGCGGACATACTATCGAACGTCCTGCCGTCGAGGCGAGCCGATTCCGTAGAGGTCTCCACCAGGATGCGGTCGATCGCCTCGACGCAGGAGGCTAGTTGCGGTCGCAGCGCCAGCACGGCGTCGATGACCGAATGCAGCCTCCGGCAACAGGGATAGGGCTTCACATAGGTCTGCAGCATCAGCCAGTGCCGCCCGAGGCCACGGAGTGCCTGTTCGCCATCGAGCGCGCCGTCCGTGAAGGCAGTGGCAAAGCCGCGCGGGCCGTGGAAGATATCAAGCGGGCCGGCAATGCCGGCGTCCGCGAGGTGCGCGCAGACCACCCCATTGCGGGCAGTCCGGCCGACATTGATGCACCAGCTGTCGAGCCAGCCGCCGTGATAGTCGAACAGCCCGCCGGCGTCGGAGCCGGCCATGCCGAGGGCATGTGCGATGGCACGGGCCTCGCTGCCGAGGATCTTCGATGTGCCGGCTGCTGCGCCGAACACCCCGATCAGCGGCGTTGCGTTGAAGCCGCGTTCGGCCGACTTGCGCGTGGCGATCGCGAGCCGTGCCGCGACCTCATAGGCGGCGGCTGTCGCGACGACAACGTCGCGGCAGGAGGCGCCCCGGGCCTGCGCCGTGGCCATGATGGCCGGTATTGCGGTCGCCCCGATGTGAATGGCTGCCTGAGCGTGGCCGTCGTCGAGTTCGAGCACGGAAGCCGCAGTACCGTTGGCGAATGCTGCGTTGGGGACGGAGAGCGCCATTTGCGTCCCCGGAAGCGACGCTTCGCCGGGACCCTCCGAGGACAGCAGGTAATTCCGGACTGTCCGCGCGATGGGCGAACCTGCCCCTGCAATCGTCACTCCCAGATGATCAAGCAGGCAGCGGCGCACGTGATGGACGGTTTCGGGCGGCAGGTCCTCGTAGCGTAGCGTCGCGATCCAGTGGGCCAGTTGTTCCGATAGTGTCACGTCCGCGGCGGGCATCCGATACTCCACAAATCTAGTGTCGACGAAGCCGGGCTCCGGAGCCGCGATGCGCTCGTCGGAGCCCGCCGGTTGCAAGGTCAGTTGAGGCCGGTATCGGGCAGCGCCTGGTTCACGACCACAGTGTCAAGCAGCATCTTGTCATCGAGGCCGTACAGCTGGAACACCTTCTTCATCGTGCCGTCCACCAGGAGGGAGTTGACGGCCGCGCTCAGGGCCTTGGTCAGCTCCTGGTTTTGCTTGAGCACCAGCAGGCCGTGCATCTGCAGGTTCCAGCCTTGCGGTGCCGTTTCTGGCGCGACAACCATCACCTTGCCGCCCTCGATCGCCTTCATGGCGCCCAAAGCCGTCGGCGTCGACACGAAGGTGGCATCCGCCGCGCCGCTGCGCACCGCCAGGATGGTGTCGGGCGTGTTGGGCAGGGTGCTTATGTTCACGGCGGGCAGGCCCCTCGCCTTGCAATCGACACTGAGGCTGTCGAAATAATCCGGCGGCGACCAGCCCTTGAGTACGGCGAGCCGTTTGCCGCAGAGATCCTTTCCGTTTGAGAGGTTTTGAGGATTGCCTTCCCTCACCACCAGAGAGACGCCGTACTTCATGTAGTCGATCATGTTGACTACCTTCTGCCGGCCTTCCGTGTCGGCATCGGTGCCCAACATAAGATCATAATTTCCGGCCTGAAGTGCCGGGATGATGGAATCATGCGTCACGCGGCCAAGCGTGATCGTGGTGCCGAGCCGCGCGGCGATCGCATTGCCGAAATCGATGAGCACCCCGTAGGGCTTGCCAGCGTCGTCGAACATCGAGAAGGGGGGCTGAGGCGGGTTGTATTCCGCGCGCAGCCCCTTCTCCTTGTTTTTCTCCGGCAGGAGCTTGGCAATCTCAGGATCCTTCTGGATCACCGTGCCGGCGACGGTGACGCTGTCGGCCGCACGGGCTTGCCCAGCCGCAATGAGTGCGACGGCCAGGGTAGAGGCGATCATCGTCAAACGGGTCATCATCAGTCATTCCCCTTCCGTTCTGGTTTGAACTGCCGCGATGGCGGCGCCTAGAGCACACTGGAAAGAAAGGCCCGGGTCCGCTCGTCCCGCGGCGAGCCCAGGATTTCGCCAGGGGGCCCGATCTCAACGAGGCGGCCCGAATGCATGAACGCCACGCGGTCGCAGACCTCGCGGGCGAAGCCGATCTCGTGGGTCACGACGATCATCGTCATGCCGTCCTCGGCAAGCTCCCGCATGACGCGCAGCACGTCGCCCACGAGTTCTGGGTCCAGCGCACTGGTCGGCTCGTCGAAGAGGAGCAACTTCGGGTTCATCGCAAGAGCCCGCGCGATGGCGACCCGCTGCCTCTGCCCGCCGGAAAGTTCGGAAGGATAGGCGTTGGCCTTTTCCACCAGCCCGACGCGCTCAAGCAGCGCGAGCGCCCGCTCCCGGGCCTGCGCGCGGGGCTGCCCGAGAACACCGACGGGCGCCTCGATGATATTCTGCACTGCTGTCATGTGGCCGAACAGGTTGAATGACTGGAAGACCATGCCGACATGCCGGCGCATACGGCTGACCTCGCGCGGATGGAGTTCACGCAATATATTTCCCGTGCGCACATAGCCGACCATTTCGCCGTCGACGGAGATCATGCCGCCGTCGATGCGCTCAAGGTGATTAATGCAGCGAAGGAAGGTGCTTTTTCCCGAGCCGCTCGGCCCTAGAAGGGCCAGAACTTCGCCTCGCGCCACCTCTAGATCGATCGATTCGAGAACGTTAAGAGCTCCGAACGACTTGCTCACGCTGATCGCTTCGACCATGGGGCGTACGGCCGTTTGGGCAGGTGCGACTGCATTCAGGGAAGGCAGGCCGGTGGTAAACATCTAGACGCGCCCCCTGTTCTGCAAGGCGACGCCCCGGCCGTAGCGCCGCTCAAGCCAGCTCTGCGGGAAGGCGAGGAGACTAGTGAGGAAGAGGTACCAGAGGCTGGCGACGATCAGCAGTGGAATAACCTGGAAGTTTTCCGAATAGATGAACTGGACCGTCGTCATGAGATCCTGCCCGCCGATGACCGAGACCAGCGACGTGGTCTTGAGCATGCTGATGACATCGTTGCCCATGGGCGGGATGATCGTGCGCATGGCCTGGGGCAGGACGATGCGCCGCATGGTGCGCAAGGGCCCCATGCCAAGCGAGTGAGCCGCCTCGCTCTGCCCGTGGTCCACGGAGAGAATGCCGGCGCGAATAATCTCGGAGGCGTAAGCGACCTGATTGAAGGTGAGCGCCAGCAGCGCCGCCATCATCGGATTGATCAGATCGGCGGTCTGCGCCGACCAGAACACCGTTCCGGTAAACGGCACGCCGATGCTGATCATGGGATAGACGGCGCCGGCATAGGCCCAGAAGATCAACTGCACGAGCATTGGCGTGCCACGGAATATCCAGACGTAGAATCTCGCAATGCCGGACAGCACGACATTGTCGGAGAGCCGCATGATGGCCAACACCACGCCGCCGGCGACGCCGACGGCGATGGCGACGACGGTTAGGTAGATCGTCACGAGAACACCTTTCAGTATTATCGGCGCGAAAATGTATTCTCTGACCAGATCTATCTGGATATTGGGATTGTTGACGAGTGACCAGGCGACCGTGGCGAGCACCGCGAGGGTCAGGGCTGCTGAGAACAGCTGCCAGGGGCGGCGCCGCCGCAGAACACGCAGCTCGGCATGCTCCGTGCCCGGTACCGCACGACCGCCGATTTTGCCTGAAGCGCCGACAAGGACAGTCCCATCTGCCACCAGTCATCTCCTGTCCGTGCAGTTGGACAATAGGATTTTGAGTTGAACGCAGTTGGGATAACCTTGCCAATTTTTTATACGAATGGCCAAATAAGCGGACCTTATACCCATCCAGAGAATTGCAGACTCCGATTTGAATTGACCTTCCTGGCATGATTCCCTGGTGGCGGGCGCGAGGTTGCGGGAGAGCAGCATGGCCGGGCTCTGGATCCGCCAGGACTGCTCGCCCTCGGATCTGCTGTCGCGGGCGGCCCATGAAGAGGACTGTCGGGCTGCTCTGCATCTCCTGGCCATTGCCAATGCACTGGAGGGTATCACCCGGGCGGAAGCCGATCGGCTCACCGGGATGGAGGGCCAAGCCCTGCACGATGTCATCCAGCGCTTCAATGCCGACGGTCATGACGGCCTGCACGACCGCCGCCGGTCCGGCTGTCCGGAACGGCTCACGCCCGGGCAGCAGGCGGCGCTCAAAAAAGGAACTGCCCTCAACGCTGCACGCCCTCGCGGCGAAGCATCCTGACACCCGCCTCCAGCTCTGGTGTCAGGACGAGGCGCGCTTTGGCTAGAAGATCCGGACGACACGGGTCTGTACGAACGTGGCGCGCATCCGTCTGGGGTGGTCGATCAGCGTTTCTACAGCCTGTATCTGTATGCCGCCTACCGCCCCAGCACGGATGAGACCCTCGCGTTGATTCTGCCGCAGGTGAATGCTGAGACAATGGATGTCTTCTGGAACACTTCGCCCGGCAGCTGGCACCGGGCGTGCGCGCGGTGCTCGTGCTGGATCAGGTCGGCCGGCACGACGTGCGGGCCTTGCACGTGCCAGCGACCATCACGCTCGTGCCGCTGCCGTCAGCCTCTCCCCAGATGAACCCGGTGAAGCGGGTCTGGCTGTGCCTGCGTGAGCGCTATCCCTTGCATCGCGTGCCCGACGATTATGACGCGGTGTTGGACGCGGTCGGTCATGCCTGGAGCCGTCTCCTCGACGAGACAGGCCGTCTCGCAACATTGACGGCCTACCCATATCTCACCGCGCTAGCAATTTCCTGAACGGGTATGATGTGCCTTTTACTGAGGAATTTGATTGAGCGACAAGCACGACAAAATGTATCCGACCCACGGATTCTGAGCCATACAAAATTGTCGTTCTTGAAGTATGGGGGTCTTCAAGTGGGTGTTGCTTTGTCCACGTGTATCTTCGTCAAGCTGTCCCGTTCAAGAGGTACATTAGTTGCGCATTGCCGCGGCCCTCGCCCAGAGACAAGGTCGCAGCGACAATCTGCTGCGCCGCCTCGCTGCCGACGACCGGATCAGCCAGGGAGCGGAACTTACCGATGAGCGCCTCGTCGCTGACAGGCCGGGCCGGTTCGCCGGTGGCCGCGTAGATGGTTGCCTCGCACGTGGTTCCGCGCGCTGTCACCTCGACCCTGGCTGCGAATCGGGTGGGATCGGCGACCGTAGGATCGTCAGCCGTTCTCACCTCAATCCGCTCGATCAGGTGCAGGACTCGCGAATCGCGGCGTGCCTCTTCCTCGAAATGATCGAGGCTCGGCGCGCCATACACCAGAGTGGCGGAGGCACCGTAGGGGATGCTCATCTTCGCCGCGGCCGCGCTCTCGAAGCGCCGGGCGTCCAGACGGGCCGACTCGGCGGACACCTCCACCACGATCCGGTCCACAGCAAACGGATCGTGGACCTGCCCGTCCTTGAGCGACAGCACGGCGTCGATGATGGAGTGCAGTCGCCGGCAGCATGGGTAGATCTTCACTGCCGTTCCGAGCAGCAGCCAGTCCTGCCCGAGACCCTGCCGAATGACGGCCGGCTCAAACGCCGGACCGGCGAAGGCGAGGCCGAATCCTTTCGGTCCTTCGAAGATGTCGAGTGGTCCGGCAACGCCATGCTCGGCTAGCGACGCGCACAACAGGCCCTCGCGCGCCACCCGGCCGGCGTTGATACTCCACGCGTCCAGCCAGCCACCATGATAGTCGAACAGACCGCCGGCATTGGAGCCGGCCATGCCCAGCGCGTGCGCGATCGTACGGGGGCCGCTGCCGAGGATCCGGCAGGCGCCGAGGGTTGCGCCTAATACGCCGACCGCCGGCGTGCAATGGAAGCCGCGCTCGCCCGCCGCCGGGCAGAGTGCGATGCCGAAGCGCGCGGACACTTCATAGGCGAGCGCGATCGCTGTAACGATGTCTGCGCCCGAGGCGCTTTTGGACTGGGCGGCGGCCAGGATGGATGAAATGCAGGTGGCGCCCGGATGGATGGTCGCCTCTGCATGGCCGTCGTCGAGTTCCAGCACCGAGGCGGCCGTCCCGTTGGCGAGGGCCGCTCCAGCCGCGGACAACGATAGGTCCGTGCCAATCACGGCCACCCCGCTGCCGCCGTCCGTCTCACGCAGATAGGAGCGGACCGCGCCTGCGAGCGGGGATGTCGAACCTCGCAGGGTGACACCGATATAATCCAGCAACGCTCGCCGGGCCTGGTGGAGTACAGCCTGCGGAAGATCCTCGTACCGAAAGTCCGCTGACCATTGCGCCAGCGTCGTCGACAGTGTTTCGTTCTCGGCCTGCATTCACGGTCTCCAGCAGATGGGAGGCCTGGCCGCACATGGGCCGCCAGGCTCTGCGCTTCTCGATTACAATGCCAGTGCAGCCGGCCGCTTCGCGCCAGCGCCAACGACGCTGCCAAAGGCGTGACGGATGCGGTCGGCCGCGATCTGGAAATGCATCGTATCCGTCCCGAACAGGACTCCCGACACGCCGTCTTTGAACATCTCGGCCATAACGGTGCTGGGGTCCCGCAGCTCGAGTGGGATCGCGAAGACGTAGACGCCGTGCTTCGCTCCGGCGTCGCAGACGCGTCGCAGCGCGTCGCGCGTCTTCCCTACAATGGCGTCGGTGAAGCCCTCCTGCGCGGCGCCGATCGAAACGCCGAAGTCGCCGGGCCCGAAGAGGACGGAGTCGATGCCCTCGACCTTCATGATGGCGTCGATGTTCTCCACCGCGACTATGTCCTCGATCAGCGGAATGATCGCGACATGGTTAAATGGGTTCTTGGCATAGTCTTCCCATACCTCGTTGCGGTAGCGAGTTGCCCGCACGTCCGGGCACATGCCACGAACCCCCATTGGAGGGAACGCCGCGGAGGCTGCGGCCCGACGCGCCTGCTCAGGCGTGTTGATCCGAGGAACAATGACGCCCTGAGCGCCGCGATCCAGTGTCTTCATGATGAGGACTTCGTTCAACCGTTCGACGCGGACCACCGGCGACAGGCCGAACGAGTCGGCGGCCCGGATCAGATGCGCAATGTGGCCGGTGTCGTATTCCGTATGCTCGGTATCGAGCATCGTGAAGTCGAACCCTGTCTCGCCGAGAATCTCGACGTTATGAGGCGATCCGGAATACAGCTCAAGGCCGATCATCCTTTTCTTCGCGCGAATCTTGTCTATCAGTTTCATCGGAATCCTCCAAAGTGGAACGAGGTAAAGGAGCAGGCCCCGCCGGCTTACAGCATGTTGAACCGGTCCCTTAGCGTCTGCCATTGCTGGATTTTCGCGAGGGATTGTATCTCGCCGAGCGGGGTGTTGTTCTCGACGAGGTCGTCGGACGAGATGTGACGCTGGCATCTCAACTTCCCGAAGCTGTTCTCCATGCCGCGATACGCTGCCGACAGGCCCAGCGCGCAGTAGACCAAGGCTTTGTAGCCCATCGCCTCATAGGCCGAGACGGGCAGGCAACACGCAGCGTTCTCGGGCACGTCTCCAACAAAGGCGATCACCCGGCCGGGAAACGCGTCTGCAACATCACGAAGCTCCTCCTCGGTCTGCTGCTCGCAGAAGATGCAGTAGTCCGCCCCCGCGTCGAGATAGGCGCCTATCCGGCGCTTCAGCCCCTCGAGACCCTCCGTGCTCTTGGAATCGGTACGCGCGATGAGCATGAAGTCAGGATTTGAGCGTGTCTCTACTGCTACCTTGACCTTGGAAACGGCGTCCGCGAGCGGGATTACCGCACGGTTAGTCTGCTGCGAGCATTTCTTTGGGAAGGGCTGATCCTCAAAATGCACAGCCGCAACGCCCGCATTCTCGTAAGCGTGAATTGTCCGCGCGAAATTGGTGAGGGCGCCGAAGCCCTGGTCGATGTCGCACACGACAGGAATGTCGAGGACGTTGATTGCGTTCACGGCAACCGACAGCACCTCGGTCATGGTCGTGAAGCCCCAGTCGGGATATCCAGCCATGCTCGCCGAGATGGAGAACCCGCCGAGATAGGCGGCGGAGAACCCGGCCTTCTGCACGAGAAGGGACGACAGGGCATCATAGCCGCCGGGAATGACGACCGTTTTTTCCTGCGCGAAGACTTCGCGCAGCTTGCGTGCGTTGCTCATTGTAGAACCCTCATTGTTGGCAGCGGCAGGGCGTGGACGGGACGCGGCAATCCATCAGGCTTCGGTGAGGCTGCGGATGCCGCCCATGATGCTGCGGCATTGCCGTGAGAAAAGCAGCGCGTCAGCATCGTACATGACCATGCCGACGCCCATCGCCAGCAGCTTGCGCACCGACTCGGTGGGGTCGTCCCCAATGACCGGCATGCCTTTGAGAACAACATTGTGCCTGCGAGCAGCCTCGCGCACCTTCTCGAAGGCTTTCTGGACGATCGGCTCAGCGAGGCCTCTCGCCCCCACGCCGAGGCTTTGACCGAGATCCCCCGCACCGAAGCCGATCACGGAAACACCCGGAAGCGCGCAGATCTCGTCGATGCTCTCGAGCGCCGAAGCATTTTCGATAAGCGGAATGAACATAACTTCCCTCTGCATCCAGGCGAGGTAGTCACTCCAGACGGCATCGTCGAAGCGCGCGACCCGGGTGACGGGGCACATGCCACGCCGGCCCTTCGGCTCATAGTAGACCGCGTCTAGCGCCTTCTGCACGTCCGCCGCGTCGATTACCTGCGGTACGATGACGCCATGCGCGCCAGCCTCGAGCACGCGGCTGATGTCCTTCGGATTGTTCTGGGCGACCCGAACGAGGCTCGTCAGCCCAGTGGCATCCGCGGCGCGGATCAGGTTCTCGATGGTCTCGATCCCGAACGGAGTGTGTTCCTGGTCGAGCTGCACGAAATCGAATCCGGCCCAGCCGACCATCTCGACAATGCGCGGGCTGTCCAGCATGATTTCGAACCCGTAGGGTATCTGCCCTGCCGATATCTTCTTGAGAACTCTGTTTTCTGACCACATCACGTGAACTCCGATAAGAAACGATGGACAGCAGTGTCTGGCGGATCGGCCGCTGCAATGCCGCTGTCAGGCGGCGGGGCGCCAGCGCAGTAACCTGCGCTCGAGCCTTAGCAGCAGGACGTCGCAGCAATAGGCAATCGCCATCACGATGATGACAGCGACGAACACGTCGCGCAGGTTGAGTAGTGCCGCAGCGGCACTGACCATGTAGCCGAGGCCGCCGTTGCCCGCGACCATCTCGGCTACAACGGCGCCGCCGAAGGCGTTTCCAACGCAGATCCGTGTGGCAGCGAACAGCCACGGGATAGAGCTCGGAATGATAACCTTCTTTTGAATATCCCTCTTACCGGCGCCAAGAAGGCGCGCAACCAGGACAAGCTCTCGATCGACGCTTTCGATGGCGCTGATCGTATTAACCAGAACGACGAAATAGCAGATCATGAAGACCATCATGATCTTCGACGGTGAGCCGATACCGAACCAGACAATGAAGAGTGGAATCAGCGCTAGGCGAGGAACTGCGTTCATAACCCCGACGAAGGGGTTGAGAACGGCTTTGACGTACGCTGACCTCGTGATCAGGAACCCTGAGACAACACCCAAGACCATGGCAAGCGCGAAACCAGCGGCTGCCTCGTAGAAGGTAACACCTACCGCGTACCAGCCTTCCGGTGAAGAAAGATATCGGACAGCTTCCGGGAAGATCTTACTTGGCTTGCTGATCCAGAATTCGTCAACGATGCCGAATGTTGCAACGAGCTCCCACAGAATGACCCCGCCTATGGCCAACAAAACTCTGACCAACGCTATGGGCATGTAGAGCCCCCTGGAAGTGGGCGCTATCGCTAGGGATGGGGATGCATGTGTCATGACGCCTTATCGAGCTCCTGCGCGGTTACTTCAGGGCGGAGTTCTTCCCATAGTTGCAGATACAATTCCTGCGCGGTCGTATTGAATCGCGTTTCAATCAACGAGCGTGGGCGTTCTATTGGCACCGTAACCAAAGACTTGATGTAGGTTGGGCGCGCCGACATCACGACGACTCTGTCGGCAAGCGTTATTGCTTCGGTCAGATCGTGTGTCACGAACAAGACGGTGGTGCCTCGAGCATCCCGGATGCGCATGAACTCTTCCTCGACCAGCACCTTGGTTTGCGCATCGAGCGCTCCAAAAGGCTCATCCAGCAGGAGAATTTCTGGGTCCTGCGCAAGCGTCCTCGCGAGCGACGCGCGCTGGCGCATCCCATGAGATAGCTGCGACCGATATTTATACTCTGATCCTGCAAGTCCCACGAGCCTGAGGAGTTCGAATGCCTTCTCCTTTCTGTCTGGGTCGCCGCGCAGTTCCGGACCGAGCGAGACGTTTTCCCACGTCGTACGCCAGGGAAACAGTGAGTCGTTGGCAAACATGTAGCCTACGCCCCGGTCCGGATTGATGCCATCGACCTGGCGTCCCTTTACCCGGACCGATCCACGGTCCGGCTTTATGATGCCGGCAACCATGTTCAACAGCGTCGACTTCCCACACCCGCTGGGACCGATGATGGCGATGAACTCGCCCTTAGCAATGTTCAAGGTGACGTTGTCGACGACGGGCACGGGGTCCAGTGAAGCGTCATGGGATGGGAATGAATGGCTAACGGAGTTGAGTTCGACGAAAGACATCAAATCAGGTGTAGCGTTCATTTTACTTTCCATGCAGAGAATTCTGCTAAGCGCACGCGGGTTCGGTCCGACCACGGGCCGAACCCTACTTTTGCCTGACTTATTCTTCCGCCGCTAAGCCCGCGACAACCTCTTCGTAGGGTATCGACTTGATTCCCAGGACCGTGAAGGAGCGCCTCACGTCGTCCCGGGTGATGACGATCCTGAAGGCCGGAATCATGCTCTTGACCTGCTTCTGCAAGAGATCATCGGGCGTATCGAGCTTGAGATGCTTGCGAGTGATGTCCGCGAGGTATTTGGTGTCGGTGCTCGGGTCCTGGATAAACTTAATCCCTTTGGCGAGAGCTCTGCTCGCGCGGATGATCCGGTCCTCTTTCGCAACTGGGGCCTTGGCGAGCCAGATGTCATAAATCAAGCCGTCGAGCCCAACGGACGCAGCTCCTTCCTTCGTTCTCAGATCCAGAACCACTCGTCCCTTTTTCAACTGATCGGTGAGCATAGAGATGTAAGGCTCACTCTGAAGTACCGCATCAAGTTGATCTGCAGCCATCATTACCGAGGCGGAACTGCCTGATTGAACCTGGGTGAGGACGATGTCATTGAATGTCATGCCTGCGCCCTCGAGCAAATGCTTCATGACGATATAGGAGTTCGATCCGATTGTGCTTGCTGCTACCCTCTTTCCGCGCAGTTTGTGCATGATGGCAGGGTATCCGTCAGAAGCGACCGGCCCAGGCAGATCGCTGCGAACTTGCAAAGCGTATGACAGGCTGGTGTGGTTCCCTGCGATCACGCGCAGATCCTGGCCCTTCTCGTTTGCCGCGGCTAGTGCTGGCAATGACAGATCCGTCATATCAAAGCTACCGCCCAGAAGGGCGGCCATCGTTTGCGCGCCGCCGCCGCCAACATTGATAAAGGTCGGTTTGACATTCTCCTCGGCAAAGAAGCCCTTATCCTCAGCAACCCACAGGGGAAGGTAGAGCGCCAGTCCCGGCAATAGTCCAAACTTGACCTCATCAGTTGCCTTCTGCGCACGGGACGGAGTTGCGGCGAAGGAGATTGCGAGGGTAGCGGCGACTATGAGGGTTTTAGCGGCTTTGCCGATGATAGATCGTGGCATACTTGTTCCTCCTGATGCTGCGCATTGCTTGTTCTTCTTCTTATTCTTTTCTCAAGGTTAGCCTCTCACGGCCTAAATCATTTCGGAAATTAATTCAGGCAATGCAGGTATAATGACGGCTTATCGTAGCGCACCCTCGTTCCCTTGCCGCTCCAAGACACCATCACGTTATCGGAGAAGGCAACTTCTATCCTGGGTATAGGTCCCAATCAGACGACACTCGCGATACTGGTCACCTCGGCTCAACCCTGAAAGGTCCGATCACGATCCCGACGATGTCCGCGGCATTGGTATTGGCAGGACGACGGAATTGGTTCGCGACCTGGTCGTGGGCCGAGAGGAAGCGCGGAGCCTGCCCGGTTGATTTGAAGCGCTTCATGATCTGGTCCCGTCGGCGGATCGGCCGATGGCTGCTCTCGGCTCGATTGTTCAAACCCCGGTGCTGTCGATGTTCGATACCCGGCATCACAGCCTTCTTCGCGGAGGCATCGTTGGCCAGCTTATTGGTGAATGTCACGCGAGGCGGGAGGGACCGTTGCATTAACCCCGGCCGTACAACAAGGAGCGGTTCATCGAAGAGCCGATCCCGTGTCTCTGTTCAAGCGCCGCCGCTTTCCGGCCGAGATCATCCTGCTGTGCGCGCGCTGGTATTGTAAGTACGGCATCAGCTACCGTGACATCTATAGAATATCATCGAGGCGGATCATGGCGCGCTCAAGCGCGTGATCCGGCCGACGCGCGGCTTTCAAAGGATGAAAACTGCCGCCGCAGCCCTGGGGGGCTTTGAAGTCACGCGCATGATCCGCCGGGGCCACTGCCTCCTCACACAGCCAGGAGCAACAGGCGAAATCCGTCTCGTCAACAAGCTCTTCTGTCTTCCCGCGTGACGAAGCACACGAGGTGAGGATTGTTGTGCGTTATCCAAGTCACTGCAACGGAGCCGTGCAGTGAGCGCAGACTGGTGCATCGTGCGGACCCGGCGGGCCGCGCTGCGAAAAGTGGACCTGGTTCTCGCTAACGCGGCTCTTCGGGTCAGCCCGCAACGATGCGCGTGGTCTAAGAAGGGAGCATCGGTTTCAATCCCAAAAGCGGATTCCACTTTTGCGGCCGATGCTCTAGGGGGCATGCAGAAACAGATGAAAGGCAAATGGCACCAGCACCGCATCGTCGCCAACGCAGATCGCCATTTTGGCGTGTATGGCGAGCTACCTTGTCGCTACGAACTCAGACATCCGTGCGCTTGAATCCGTTGGATGCCTCAGCCGTTGCGCCAACTGGCATCAGGCTAGACAGTTCGCTTTCCCTGTCGAGGGCATGAGCATTGCTGGTTGCCATTAGCCTCAGGAGGTCCTAGCGGCGGTCAAGCGAATACCATCCTCGAAATCGCGCAGCGCCTCGATGCCTACGATCTCGTTTAGAGTCTCGAGAGTGACCGCAGACCGAGCGATGTCGCGCACGCTCCGGGACTCACGGACGCGTTGAAGCATCGAAGTCACGGCAAAGGAAGAAGTCCGCAGAATGCTGCTCGGCAAGGCGGCGAACTGAAATCCGATCCTGAAAAGCTCGTCCACGGCGATGTCATCTGTGAACTCGCCTTCTCCGATCGAGACCACGTGCGGGCCCTCGATTTCCGAGGCGAGAATTCTGAGATCCTCGATCGAGCGGGGACTGTGCAAACATACCATGTCCGCTCCGGCGGCCTTGAACGCTTTGCACCGGCGCAGCGCCTCCTCGAAGCCGAGCACGTCACAGGCGTCGGTCCGCGCCATGATTACCAGTTCGTCGTTGCGACGGGCCCTCACGGCCGCCTCGATTTTGGCAACCGCGGCACCGATCGGCTCAACCATTTTGTTCTGCATGTGGCCGCAGCGCTTCGGCCAGCTCTGATCCTCGATCTGCAGGGCCGCGGCACCTGCATTCTCGAACTCGCGCACCGTCTGGCGCACGTTAAGGATACCGCCGTAGCCAGTGTCACAATCGACAATCACTGGAAGTGAGGTAACGCGGCACACCGCATTTACCACCTCGCACATTTCCCCGAAGGCAATAAGCCCGATGTCGGGTAGCCCGTATCGCTGCGCGGCGACTGAGTAGCCGCTGAGATAGGCGGCCTTGTAGCCGGCCTGCTCGACCAAGAGGAGATCAAGCGGGCCGCCGCCCCCGGGGGCGAAGACGATGTCGTCACTGTCGAAGAGGGCGCGCAATGAAGGTCGATTCATGGCATCACTTTCCTGGTACTAAAGTGTCAATATCCGCGTGAGATGCTCGTGCGTTAAGAGCTCGAGCGGCTTGCGCTGGCCCGGGTGAGCGGAGGCCAGCTGCGTCGTAGGCGATGAGCGAATCAGGCGAGATCTCCAGAAAACAACGGCCGTACGCGCTCGGCGCAGCACCATAGGCCTCGATCACTGAATTCCCGCACCGAAACTTATACTCATAGCGGAAGCCCACATATGCTTGTTCGACCAGTTCGGCCGTCAGCGCGTTAAGTGGACGAGTACGGTTGCCGGACTGTTTGACGACAGCTTTCTCCGGCCGGAAGGCGAGCACAACTTCGATGCCGGCGGCGGAGCTCGCCATATTAGGTACGAGAAGCTCTTCATTCGTGCCCTCAATCTGCACCGAGGCCTTTTCGCCGTCGACGGAGGATACCGTACCGTGTAGAAAGTTCATGCGGCCGACGAAGGCGGCGACGTCCATCGTGGAAGGTGTCTCATAGACTCTGCGGGGATCGGCTATCTGGCGCACGCGTCCGGCGGACATGACCGCGACATTGTCGCTCATCGCGAGCGCCTCTTCCTGGTCGTGCGTAACATAGACCGTGGTTATGCCTAGCTCCTTTTGCACTCGCTTGACCCAGGTGCGGGCTTGATGGCGAAGGCGGGCATCGAGATTCGAGAGCGGTTCGTCGAGCAAGAGGACAGTGGGCGAGTAGACCAAAGCCCTGGCAAGTGCCACCCGCTGCTGTTGTCCGCCTGATAATTCGTGCGGATAGCGATGCCCAAAGGCACTGAGGTCAACCACCTCGAGGGCATCCCCGATCATCCGCTTGCGGGCATCATGCGGTACCTTTCTTATGCTCAGCGGCAGCGCCAGGTTCTGGGCCACGGTCATGTGCGGCCAGAGGGCGTATGATTGAAACATCATTCCGACATTACGCTCCTCGCATGGAACTGCAATCCCCGCCTCCTTGTCGAAGATAGTGCGCGCACCGATGCTAATCCGACCATGGCTTGGCGTGTCGAGGCCGGCAATGCAAGCAAGGGTCGTCGACTTACCGCAGCCGCTCGGTCCGAGCAGAGTGAAGAACTCTCCGTCGGCGATATGAATGTCTACATTGTCAACGGCGCAAGTTCCGTCCGGAAAGACGCGGCTCAGTCCCGAGATAACGATATCAGGCATGGTGTTTCTTTCCCGTGAGTGCCTTGACGATGATGACGACGCTGGTGCTGAGAATGACCTGCACCACGGCGAGAGCGCTGACCGGCCCTGTGCTCCCTTGTGTCCACAAGGACAGCAGGGCGCTGCCGATAACCTGGGTGTCCGCAGTCACTAAGAAGACGGCGGTGGCGTATTCCTTCATCATGATGACGAAGGCCAGTAGCATTGCGGCCACAAAGGCAGGGCGCAGCAGTCCGAACAGCACCGCACCAAATATCTTGACCCAGTCGGCACCTGAGACCCGTGCGGCGAAGTCAAGTTCCTCGTGAATTTGCATCAGCGATGACGCGACGGAGGAATAGGCGACCGGCAGGGCGCGAATGCCGAACGCCACAATCAGTGTGAGAATGCTGCCGGTGACGATGTCGCCTCCCCAATTCTGTGGGATACTGCTGAAGGCCCAGAAGAGACCGATGCTGAGCACGGTGCCGGGCACGGCAAGCACGGATAGGATAAGGTACTCGGTGAGGCGCCCCAGCTTGAAGCGCGAGCGACGTGCGACCACGGCGGCGACGATCGCCAGCCCACTGATGAGGATGGCGCCAATGCCGGAGACGACGAGGCTCGTGGTGATCGGCTCGTGATAGGCAGGCACGGTGTAAAGAACAGCGTAGTTCTCAAGGGTCAGCACGCTGAAGGGGTTCATCAGTGGGGTGAAGACCTGGGTGAAGGAGCGAAAGATAAGGGCCGCAAGCGGCACGACGGTTGCAATGAGCAAATAGGCTGAGATCGCAGCAAAGGCGATCCAGCGAAGCCATCCCAACGGCAGCACATGTGGGCGGGGCACCTTTCCGCGCACGGTGATGAACCGTTGAGACCGCTTCAGAATGAGACCTTGGGCAACCACCAGTCCGCCAAGAACGATGAGGACCAATACTGATGCGGCGCCGAGTACGCTGAAGTCGGGATCCACAGAAGTAAGCCCGTATTGATACAGGAAGCTCGAGAACAGGTTGATGCCGTTTGGCATTCCCAGCAATAGCGGGACGCTGAGGGCCTCAATGCTCATGCTGAAGATCAGCAGCGCGCTGTAAACCACCGGCGGACGCAGCATCGGTACCATGATGCGCCGCAGAATCTGATAGGGCGAGGCGCCAACCGACCGTCCTGCCGCCTCCAATGATGAATCGAACTGGCGAAGGCTATTGGCGCAGTAAACATACGCGATTGGCGCAAGGCCGGCGGATTCAACCGCGGCCATACCAGGGATGCTGTAGAGGTTCCATGGAACGAAGCCTAGCAGATCTTTTGCATACGTACTTGCGAAGCCGGCCGGCGAGTAGATAAGGATCCAGCCGAAGGAAAGAACCAGGGCCGAGATGAAGAACGGCCATTGCATGAAGAAATCGAGCAGCGCGCGGCAGGGCACGTCCGTCTTCACGACCAGAATGGCCATAGGCACTGCGACGATCAACGCAAAGAGCGTGCTGAGGACAGCGAACAAGACAGTGTTGAGAATGACTTCTGCGAATCCGGCTTCACTGAAGAGGCGGGCATAAGCATCCAGCGTGAAGTGGATGTCCGGCTCGTATAGTGGGCGGTCGAGGAGGGACTGTAGAAGTATCGGGACGATCGGTGAGAGGACGAGCAGGAGCACCAGAAGGAAGGTGCCATAGATGGCGATGGCGCTTCGCGAAACGCCGAGAACGCGACGGCCTTTCGGGGTCCATTCCCGCAGGTTCGAGGCGCTATCAGTGCGAAGGGGTGCTGCAAGCGTCATTCGTGTGCCTCAAGCAGGTTGCTGGATTGTATCAAGCAGTGGAGATCCGCACCGATACTGGGTAAGCGTGCGCCGCTTCGGAACATTCGGCAGCCGCAGTTCATGCCGGTGCGGTGGGTCGTGAGAACGCTTCGACGCATGGGGATTCCCCGCGCGAGCCATGCCTGGCCGAGCGGAGATCCCTATTGTTGGGGTCACAGTGACGAGCGCATCGACGCAGCCTTGGGTGCAGGCCAGATTCCTATTTGAGAAGGCTGCTCCAGCGCTTCGTGAATTCCTCGGTTTCGTCGCGAGGGATCTCAGTATAGGGCACGATGGCGACGGCCTCGGGCGGGATCGCCTTGGTCGCCTCCTCGAAGGAATAAAGCCCTTCGACCTTGGCGAGGCCGCTGCGAACCGCTGGCCGCCCTCCTTGAAGGATGGCCTGCTGACCTTCCTGTGACAGCATGAAATCCAGGAACAGCTTCGCCGTATTGGGACGGCGCGAAGAGGCGGCGATCGCCACGGATCCACCTTGGAAGGGCGTTCCATCGTTTGAGATCACGGCAGCGAGAAGGCCTGCGCTCTGCTTGATGGCCGGCAGCATGGTCGCGTCTGACATAAAGACGGCGGCGGCGTATTCGCCGGTCTGCAGCTTGGTCAGCAGTGAGCCGGAGGATCCCTCCGGCTTTGCATGGGGCAGGATCGTTTCGAACTCGGTCCAGAGCTCTGGTCGTTTACGGAGCAGCGTGTAGTAGCTTGAGAAGGCGAAGGCCGATGCGATATTACGCACGCCGATGGTCAGGCCAGCGTTGCCAGGTGCCCGGAGCTGATCGGCTATATCCTTCACGGAAGTTATGGGCTTTGGGAGCACCTTCGTATTGTAGCCGATTACCAGCGCGCTGATGGCGTATTGGTAGCCGTTGGGGTAGGGCTCAATGATGTCTTTTGGATACTGCGAAGCTTCTGGCGAGCGATACGCCATCAAAAGATTCTGCTCGTTCTTCAGCTTTGCGCCAATGCTCGGCTCGATCTCCACGATGTCGCCGCTCGCTCGACCGCGAGATGCCTCAAGGCGCAACTTTTGGTACACTTCCTCACCTTCAACATCGAGGTTCTTCACGCTCTTGACGAAGGGGTAATTTTTACGAAAGGCGGTGAAAACCGGATCCCATGCCTGCTGATGATACGAGCTGTAGATCACCAACGTGCCGTCTTCGCTGCGGGCCCCTTCGATGATGTTTCGATAATCGGTTGGATAGTAGGAAGGGAGATCGATCTTCTCGTCGGCATGTGCACTCCCGCCGGCCAGAAACATTAATGCCGACAGCCCAAGAGCGGCGCATCGCGCCGTGAATACGGTGGCCTTATTTTTCATGCTTGCGTTCCTCTGGAAGGCGGTACCACAGCGGAAGGTAACATACCAATCATTATATATGTAGTTACCTTTGCTTGTCATCGTAAAGTCCCATCGTTGTTTGCGCAGACGAAGTCACAGGAAATACTTGCGCAGCTAATCACTGGCTCTAAAGGCGTCATATCTGACACTTTGGCGCCACTGGTTGAGGCTGGCCCTAGTGCCGTTTGATGATCATCTGTTCCGGCCCATAGGGAAAGTTCGTGATGTTGTCCGCCCCGGTCTCGGTCACGATGAAGATGTCGTGCTCGCGATAGCCTCCCGCGCCTGGAAGCCCCTCGGGAATCATGATCATGGGCTCCATCGAGACGACCATTCCCGGTTGCAGGACGGTATCGATGTCCTCGCGGAGCTCGACCCCCGCTTCCCTTCCATAATAGTGGCTCAAGACACCGAACGAGTGGCCATACCCGAAGGAACGGTACTTCAGGAGGTTCCATTGGCGGTACATGTCGTTCAGCTCAAGCGCGATCTCGGAACACTTCTTCCCGGGCTTGATCAGGTCGGACCCGACGCGCATGACCTCGCAGTTTTTCTGCCAGTAGTCGAGGTGCGCGTCGGACGCGTACTCGCAGAACAGCGTCCGCTCGAGGGCCGTGTAGTAGCCGAAGATCATCGGGAAGCAGTTCAGCGACAGGATGTCGCCCGCCCGCACCGTCCGGTTCGTGACCGGATTATGCGCCCCGTCCGTATTGAGGCCGGACTGGAACCAGGTCCAGCTGTCCATGAGCTCGACGAACGGAAACGATTTCCCGATCTCCCTGACCATGGCGTTGGTTGACGCAATCGCGACCTCGAACTCCGGCACGCCGGCCTCGACGGCATTCATGACGGCGCGTCCGCCGACGTTGCAGATGCGGGCCCCCTCACGAATGAGGCTGTGCTCCTCGGAGGACTTCACGGTCCTCATCCACATCGCGGGCTGAGCGATATCCACCAGCTCGACGCCTGGAAGCGCATCCTCGATCTGCCTGCGGTAATCGATCGAGACATGGTCGAACTCGATGCCGAGGCGCTTGACGCCTCCGGTGAGCGTCTGAACCGCCCGGAAGAAATTGTCCCGGCGCCAATCCGTATACGTGATGTTGTCCCCGAAGGTCCGACGCCACGGCTGGCCTCCATCGATGGCGGCGCTGATCGTCGTCGCGTTATGCGAGTCGATGACCATCCCGTACTTCCGGCCGAAGTAGCAATACAGGAAGCCGGAGTAGTAGCATATCCCGTGATAGGAGGTCATGAGCGCGGCGTCGATATCGTTCTGGGCCATATATTGGCGCAGGTCGTTGTGACGCCGGGTCATTTCGGCATCGGAAAAGGGCGACCAGTCCTTTTCCCCGTTGTGCCACTTCATGACGTGAAGCATGTCGCCCATGGATCCCGGCTCACCGTCGCCGCGGCGAAGCAGGTTTTGAGGCTCTTGGTACATGGTCTCTCTCCCTATCTGATGAATTTAAAGTTCTCTGACGGCCCGGGTGCAGGCGCCCGGGGGCCATGGCTTCGCTCCTCAGGCGAATTCCGCTTTGAGAGCGCCGACGATGCCCGCTGTGCAGACCTCAAGGAGGATCTCGCCCTTCCCGGCGCTGGCCTCCTTCGGAGAGGACAGCGTTCCGCTCGCCGGCGTCCATTCCGCCTTGACGGGATAGACGTCGTAGGGCGGGAAGGTCGCGGGCGGATGATCGAGCGCACGCTCGAGCTGAACAAGTTCGGGATGAAGAGCGAGCATCAACGATGTCTCGAGCACGCCTCCATGTTCGACGGCCCACCCCGGGAATCCGCCAGGATAAAGGCGTGCGATCGTTTCGTCGTTCACGAAGTCCCAATAGGACAGGACGACGACTTTGACCCCTTCGACGCGGTCCCAGCGCAGCTCCTTGAGGGCAAGATCGACGCCCTCCGTGATGAACCACGAGTTCTCATAGTGTCCGTTCACGAGGGCGAACCTGCGGACGCCGTGGCGCGCGAACTCGGTGATGAGGTTCTTCAGGGCGTTGACCAGCGTCGCTCCATCGAGGCTGGTCGTTCCGGGCAGGTGATTGCCGCCGCCGCATTTCTGCTGAGACTTGTATCCATACGTGAATGGAGGGGCGACGAGGCCCCCGATCTGGCCTGCCGCGCGGCGTGCGAACTCCGTCGGAAGCAGTACGTCCACGTGCAGAGGCATATGGTGGCCATGCTGCTCCATGGATCCGAACGGGATAAGGATGGGTGTGTCTCCGTCGCGGACCGCGGCATCGTAGTCGGGCCAGGGCATCTCAGCGGCGAAGACTGTTTTTGCTCGGCACCGATACCTCCAATGGAAATTGATCCTGGAAGCATCTTGATCTTGAGCCGATAATAAGAAAAATAAATTCGGATTATAGTTCCATAAGCAAGGCGGTGATCGGATGCGCTCACAAGACCCTGTCGCAGGAACGCCGGATAGTTCAGGCCGCGGCGCGTTTGGGCAGGGCCATGTCGTACGTCTCCTATATACCCAAGACCCGGCCCGGATAACGCATGAGGCGGAACTGGACTGCATAACCTAGCCGATTGTGAGTGAGGTGGCTCGGTTTGTCCGAACGGCGATGTCACGGTAACCTGAAGAACCCGCAATAGACCCTGCTTTGTTGATTTCAGGCGAGCACGCCCGCTGCGGCTTTCCAAGTGGCCATGGCCTGAAGGCGGTGAAGGTGGGTAGCGAGGACAGAGCGGCGGGAGTGGGGTAGAACGAACAGGTTTCTGGCAGCCGAGAAGGCTGAGGTGAACCGCTGCAGGCCTCCTGGGGACCGAAAGCCCTGCATCATCCGCTCCCGCTTTCGCAGCGGTACATGCGAATTTTCGGCCCTGTTGTTCAGGCCTTTGTGGGACCGGTGCTCCACTTTGGGCATGACTTGGCGTCTGGCGGCCCCATAGGAGGGCGGCTTGTCGGTGACGATGCGCTCGGGTACCATGCCCTGCTTCTTCATCAGACGGGCCAGCAGGCGCTTGGCCGCCTTGGTGTTGCGGTGGTTCTGGACGATTTCATCGAGCACGTACCCGTCCTGATCGACGGCCCGCCACAACCAATGCTTCTTGCCCGTGATGCTGACGACCACCTCGTCCAAATGCCAAATGTCAGTTGGACATGGCCGCTTGCGACGGAGGCGCCGGGCATACTCTGGCCCGAACTTCCTGCCCCACCGGCGGATCGTCTCGTAGGAGACGATGATGCCGCGCTCGAGCAGCATCTCCTCCACAAGCCGGAGGCTCAGAGGAAACCGGACGTACAGCCAAACGGCATGAGCGATGATCTGGGGTGGGAACCGATGGCGCTTGTAGCTGACAGGCTTGGTCATGCTCGAGCTCTTAAGCCACAAGCCGCTGCCCAAAGGTTACCGTGACATCCCCGGTAAGACCGTTCAATCCACTACTTAGGCTAACGTCAGGAAATGGTACGAGGCGGAAGCGGACCAAGTGTCTGCTCCAGCAAAGAACAGCAGACGTTTCAGGAGCGTAAGGGATCGTCAGTGCGTGACCCGGTACAGACATTTGTTGATTTTGATCGTTGGTCAGGGGTGGCAGCAGCACGGGATTGTTGAAGAGTCTTCCAGCGACTGACCGGGCTACGCGTGTCCCGTTCAACTTACTTGCTCACGGGCCTACCGGACGGCGGCGGAGTTGTTCTTGTCTTTAGCTTGCGCAGGATGAACCTGATGTGCTCCTTGACGGCAGCCTCGTCGATCTTAACCAGGTCCGCAACGGCCGCCGCGTTTTTGCCAGCAGCCAGATGCGTGATGATCTCGGTTTCTGTTGGCGACATGCCTGAGGGGGCGAGGTGACGGTTCTCGTTCGCGGCCTTCGGATAGGAGAACTGAAATCGACAGTACGCAGCTTCGATGATGCTGCCGGACGGTTCGCTCCGGCGCCGAATGATCTCTGCGGTCATCCTGTCCCCCTGCAACGGATTAACCCTGTGGTCTTTTTAGCTGATCAGGTGGGGAGATACTTTGCAGTTTGCCTCAAGTTCTGCGCCGTTTGCCTCACGCGCGAGAGCAAAGGAGGTAGGATCCATCAGACACGAAGGTACTGGATCCACTCCGCCAGGATCGGCTGGCCCGATCTATTCGAGCCAGGATGAAGGTGTTTGATCGTCCGATGGGCCAAAGCGCCCTCGGCCCGCGCCTCCCGGGGCGATATATCGAACATTCCGCGGAACGTCCGGCTGAAGGCAGTTTCGTTGTTGAAGCCCCAGGAGTAGGCGATATCCGCAATGGAGCGATGAGCATGGGCTAATGACGTGATCTCGCCGAAGCAGCGGAGCATGCGTCGTGCCCGTATGAATGCCGCTAATCCACCCAGTGGCTCGAACATTCGGCCGAGCGTGGACCTTGAAAGTCGGAACTCGCGGGCAACGCTGTCCACCGTAAGCGATGGATCCGCCAGATTGGTGTCGATATAGCGCTTGATCGTCAGGATCAGTGCCGCGCGTTTGGCGACCGCGGTGCTCTCATGAGCGTCGGCCGCAGGGCCGAAACAGGCAGCGACAAGGCTGGCTGTCGCATTCGAAATTCGAACTCCATCTTCTGAACTGAGAGAGCCAGCGGCCTTATAGACGGTGATCAGATATGTAGCGAGCAGGTGGCCGAGAGCGGACTGCCCCGAGAGCACGCGGCCATGGAGCCCGTCGGGGTTCCTCACCAGAGGCTCCAACACCGATCGCGGGATCAAGAGGCTAAGGTTTTGAAAGGTCTCCGCCCTGGTATGCAGTGTCCGGGACAGATCAAGGATGCTGAGGTCGCCAGGGCGGACATGAATCGTCCGTCCCTCTACATCTCCCGCGTAGCCGCCTATGGGATAAAGCTGCACGAGGTAATGATCGACGCCGCTGCGCGCGATCGTCACCGGGGCGCGTCGGAACTCTTGACTGCTCGCTGCCACGCTTCCGAGGAGCAGCGGACCAAAGTGGTAACTGTCGATTCTGACCTGAAACGATCCGACGGCTTGCGTATCAGCGACCGCTACGTCAAACAGGGGCGAGACAATGGTGCGCCATATCCAGTATGCCTCCTCCGGCGAAGACACCAAGGATCCTTCGAAAGAAAAAGACGGCAAGCTTGGCATAGGCCTGAAGACGCCCCCTAGGCTCGTTGCTTAATGACTGCGAGCGTAAGAGAACACTAACAGACCGCAATGGAAAGGCGTGGATTTATATAGCGGTTAAGATGAACAACTTGTTACTTCGCCGCCTAAGCTTCATGCTCCCCTCGACAATGTTTGGGAGATTCTGAGCTGCTATTAGTCGTTTGTTCTTACGTTGCTTGGCTTCGCCTGCTTAGAGAAGGTGACCAGAGGCAGGTCCGCC
Source organism: Microvirga sp. M2 (assembly GCF_047497095.1). Taxonomy (NCBI): domain Bacteria; kingdom Pseudomonadati; phylum Pseudomonadota; class Alphaproteobacteria; order Hyphomicrobiales; family Methylobacteriaceae; genus Microvirga; species Microvirga sp. M2. Next base: position 301,056 of record NZ_CP134064.1, on the reverse strand, counting down.
AAGTGACCCGGCCTTCGCTGCGAGCTTGAACATATTAGGGTCACAGATCAAGCGTCGCCTAATGGCACTTCCCGGTAGAAGCGCTTTGGTCTGTTCATGAGAGGATGAGCTGACCTTCATTTCATTTGCGTTCGTTACTCTTTGAGCCGCTCCGGACCTTCATCATAGGTGCAAGGCATTTCATCGGCGAGATCGACTTCTTTCCAAGTTCCAGACCGCAAGGCGGAGCGATGACGCAGCCGCGCCCCGGCAACGCATCGCCCCATCTATCACGCCGCGTATGACTTATCGGTCCTTGTGACCAGATCTCTTAGCCCGCGCTCCTCATCGTTCATCTCCGGCGAGCGGATCGCCCCAAAGCAGGCCGCGGCAGCCACCGTCAGTGCCGGCGCATTCACAAGGCTGTCCGGCCCTTGCAGACGGAAGGACACGGGTGAGAGCGGACCGAAAAGCAGCGCCCGCTCCAGATCGGGCCAGCGGCCGAGGTCCGGCTCCACGCCAGCATTGCGGGCGAAGAGCAGCGCCAGCACCTGCATCGGAATGCTCTGAGGGCCTCCGCGTTGAGCACGGCTCCGGGCCAGGCTGGCAGCCAGGACTTCGCGGCTTGGTGCCGGGATGACACCAGCCCAGGTGTAGGCGATCCAGCGCCCCTGGAGTTCGAGCACCGGGAAGAACGGCCCGACCTGATCGTAGAGGCCTACGAAAGCGAGTCCGTCGAGTTCCGGATGGAAGGTATGATCGCACAGGTCAATATGGCTGTGGTCGAGCCCGAGCGTTGCGGCCACCTCTGGCGCAAGGAAGGGCAGCGATAGGCGGTAGCCCGTGCCGAACAGGAGCGCGTCGAACTCGCCCGTGCTTCCATCGGCAAAGCGGACGGAGCGTCCATCGACGGCCTCAATCCAGGGACGGACCGCAATGCGGCCTTCAGCCACGAGCGGCAGGAAGTTCTGCGACTGCGTAATGCCGGCGGCAAAGACGTTCTCGTCCGGTGTCATAGCCCCGAACTGGTCGGGCGACCCGGCTACGCGTAGGACCGTCGCTTTCAGCCCGGCTGCGAGGCTGTCCGGCGGCAAGGTTTCGCCTGCCAGTCCTGCCGCTCGGGTGAACATGACATGATCCGTCGGCACCCCAGCCAGCAGCTTGGGAAGGACATAGCGCTGCCGCCGGTAGCAGACGGTGACGCTGCGAGCGCCGGACAGGGCCATGTCAGAGGCAATTTCAAGCGCACTGATCGAGCAGCCAGCCACCAGCACGCTCTTGCCGCGATACGCTTGGGGCCCATCGTACTGGCCGGTATGGGCCGCCCCAAGCGCTCCAGTGAAGCTATTGAGCCGCGGCACCGCAGGCACCTCAGGGGCCACATAGCGGCCGGAGGCGACCACCACACGGGCGAAGCGCTCGGTCCGAACCTCGCCGTCTCGGCGCGAGCGAAGGAGCCATCCACCACCGTCGGCTTGTTCAAGCCGCTCGACTTGGGTGTGGCAGCGGATCCGCGGCACAAGCCCGAAGTGCTCGGCATAGCGCTCCAGATAGGTGTGCATGTCCTCGCGGCTGGGATAGACAGGCGTGCTCTCCGGATGGTCGAGATCCGAGAAGCGCGTCAGCACGCGGCTGGTGTTGGTGCACATGCCGCGCCAGGTGCCGCTCAGGGGTGAGGCCGCATTCCACTGGCCGCCGGGGTGGTCCGCCGCCTCGAACATAATGGGCTCAAAGCCATGGCTCGCCAGCCACCGGGCGGTCACCAGGCCGGCGGGTCCGGCACCGATGATGGCAACAGCGTTGGGGGGCACTTGTTGGGAGGCGGGATCGGTCATCGTGAGCTCCTGTCATGGGAGCCCGTGGATAAGCCGATCTGCGATCCGCGTTTCCTAAATGCTTCCTAAGCGCCCGGTGCCGGTTTCCTAAAAGATTGCTAAGCCGCTATGCTTCCTCGGCAGGAGACTTTGACGCGTGCTCATCCCCCAAGACCTTGCCGCCTTCATGGCCAGCCCGGTGATGATCATTCTGGGCACCCGCGATGATCCGCTCGTACCGGAGATCGCACGGGCCGTTGGAGCCGCCGTCCGCAGGGAGGAAGGCTGCATCGACCTCGTGGTATCGGAGTGGCAATGGCCAAAGACGGTGGCCAATGTTCGAGCCAATGGTCAGCTTGCCGCCACCTTCGCGCGACCGTCGGATTATGTCTCCTACCAAGTGAAGGGCCGCGCCGTGGTGGCCCCGACCTCGGCCGAGCACTTCAATCTGGCAACCCGCTATAGGGAAAGCATGGTGTCAACCCTGGGCGAGCTCGGCCTGGAGCAGCGGGTCGTCGCGCCCTGGCTTGTCGGCCGAGACTTGGTCACCTTGCACCTTTCGGTGCAGGAGATCTTCGTGCAGACGCCCGGCGCCAAGGCCGGCCGGCTCATCGAGCGGCTCCCATGACGATCCGGCTTCGCGACCTAGCCGCCTGCTTCGAGGGCGTCATCCCGTCCATCATCGCCACCGCGGCGCCCGACGGTACGCCGAACATCTCCTACCTGTCGCATGTCGTGCTGGTTGATGGCGAGCGGGTGGCCTTGTCCAACCAGTTCTTTTCCAAGACGGCGACGAACGTGCTGGCCAATCCCGCCGCTGCCGTGCTGATCGTCGATCCTCGGGATGGCGGGCAATACCGACTGGACGTGACGTTCGAGCAGACCCTGGACAGCGGCGAATTATTCGAGGAGATGGCCATCCAACTCCAGGCGACCGGCACCCAGGTGGGCATGGGCGAGGTCATGCGCCTGCGTAGCGTCGACATCTACCGGGTGAAGGCGGTGGAGACTGTTCCGTCGCTGGAGCCAAGTCAGGAAGCTTGCTCTCAACGAGCGGGCCTTCAGCTTATGGCAGCGGCTGCGGTCGCCCGCAGAGTGTCCGAGGCGGCCGATGTCAGCTCGGTCATCGATACGGTCTTGGATGGGCTCCGCGATAGGTTCAACTTCTGCCATACCATGCTGCTGCTGAAAGATCCGGCTGGCGAGCGGCTCGTGACCGTTGGCAGCCGCGGATACGAGCGAAGCGGCATCGGGTCGGAGGTGGTGGCGGGCGAGGGCATCATCGGCACGGCTGCCGCGGAACGCCGTCCTGTGCGGGTCAGCGACATGAGCCGGATCCGGCGCTTCAGCTCCGCGGTTCACGCCTCGTCGGACGAGGAAAACCGCACCCGAACCATCGCCCTGCCAGGAGTGCCGGATGCCATGAGCCAGGTCGCGCTGCCGATGCTCGCGCATGGCACCTTGCGTGGCGTGCTGTTTGTGGAGAGTTCCGAGCGGCTTGCCTTTACCAAGGAGGACGAAGCGGCCCTCGCGGTTGTCGCGATGCAATCAGCGGCAGCGCTCGCGCTCTCCGAGGCCGAGGTCGGCGAAGGAGCATCGAGCACGCCGGCCGCCACAGAGCAGCCTGTAATGACAGGGCGGAGCTTCCGCGTTGTCCGCTATGCGTACGATGACAGCATCTTCATCGACAATGAGTATCTGATCAAAGGAGTGCCTGGGCGGCTTTTGATGCACCTGCTTCGTATCTATCAGCGGGAAGGCCGCACGGAGTTCACCAATCGCGAGATCCGGCTCTCGGAGGAACTGCGCCTGCCGGACATCAAGGACAATCTCGAAACACGACTGCTCCTGCTGCGGCGCCGGCTTGAGGAGAAGGCCGCCCCTGTCCAGTTGCTACGAACAGGTCGCGGGAGGATTCGGTTGGAGGTAGCCGGATCTGCGGTATTAGAAGAAGCATCCGGTTGAACAGGAGGGGAGCGACAAGTAACGGCAGTGAAGCCGGGAGACTGCTCTTCCAAAGAATGTTCGCTTTCGAGAAGCGCGGAATGGCTCGTTTTGACACGAGGCAGACGAAAGCCGAATTTCCGTAGTCACAGGGTAAGCTGACCTTCATAAGGCATGCCTAAAGGCTCAGTTTGACCGATGCCGTTGAAAAACACTCGCAACGTCATTTTCGACAGGGGAATCATACCCGATGCTGTAGTCGCTCAAACATCTCCATGCGACTAACAGATGCCCGGAACCTCGAAGGTGAGTTCTGCAACAGCATCGACCTCAAGCTGCCGTTCGCTTGACGGATGATCCTCCATACTGGCCCACCTTCTCTTGCATGTCCTCCCGTTCGCAGGTAAGTAGTCGCCATATAGATAGGGACCTATCAATATGGCGCCTAAGCAAGATGTACTGACTGCCCTTCGGGCGGAGTTCCTCGAAGAGCTGGCGATTGCCAGCCGCAAGCTGCGAACCCTGTTCGACGCGCGGGTGCGGGCCAAGGGCCTGACGCTGGCCCGTGCCCGCACTCTGATGCACCTGGTCAGGAAGGACGGCATGACCCAGTCCGAGCTTGCCGAGATCCTGGAGGTCGAGGGGCCCACCCTGGTTCGCCTGCTCGACGGGCTTGAGGCGCAAGGGTTGACGGAGCGCCGGCCCGTCGAGGGCGACCGACGCGCCAAGCAGATCGCCCTGACCGAAGCTGGACGTGTGCTCGCCGCTGAAGTCACACGCCTGGCGGACAACCTGCGCGAAGAGGTGCTTGCTGGTGTTCCGGAGGCTGACCTGCTGGGTGCGACCGGGATCCTGCGGGCCATGACCGGGAAGATCGCCGTCGCTGGCTGTGAGACGGACGCCGCATGAGCGCCTCGGCTGCCCTTCGCAAATCGCACCAAGCGTTTCCTGACGCCGACGCTCCCGAGGTTGAGACCCCTTCGGATGCAGCAGAGGCGCGGGAGCCGCAGGCGCCGCCCCAACCTCCGGCGGCGCCTGCGCCCATGCCGCCGCTCCGGGCGGCGACCTTCATGGCGGCCGCGGTGCTCCTGGCAATGGCCCAAGGGCTCGGGATGAACCTCATCTCGGCCAACCTGCCCCAGATCCAGGGCGCGCTCGGCGCAACCACCAATGAGGCCCTGTGGCTGATGGCTGCCTACATGGCGCCCAACGCCAGCCTCTCGCTGCTCCTGATCAAGATCCGGACCCAGTTCGGCCTGCGTAACTTCGCCGAGTTGGCCATCCTGGCCTTCCTGCTCGTGTCCGTGATGCACCTGTTCGTCGACGACCTGCACTCGGCGATCATCGTGCGCTTCTTCAGCGGCATCGCGGCGGCACCCATGTCGTCGTTGGCCTTCCTCTACATGCTCGAGCCATTTCCGCCAGCCAAAAAGCTCAATCTCGGACTCTGCCTCGCCCTGACCAATCTCGCGCTCGCCCCTCCCGTAGCCCGGCTGATCTCGCCCACGCTCCTCGACATCGGCGGCTGGCACGGCCTGCATGTCATGGAGATTTCCATCGCCATGATCGCGTTCGCGGCCGTCTATCTCGTGCCCCTGGCGCCGCAGCCGCGCGCCAAGGTTATCCAGCCGCTCGACGTCGTCAGCTATCTGTTCATCGCCGTGGGCTTCGGGCTGGCTGCGATGGCGATGACCGTGGGCCGCTTCTATTGGTGGTTCGAGGCACCATGGCTCGGGCTCATGCTCGCCGGTGCGATTGTCGCGGTCACCTGCGCGGCGGTCATCGAGCTCAACCGCGCCAATCCGCTCCTCGACATCCGCTGGCTTGCCAGCAAGGAGATCCTGCACTTCACCGGAGCCCTCCTGATCTTCCGCATCGTTCTGTCCGAGCAGACCAGCGGTGCCTTCGGGTTCTTCCAGGTTCTCGGCCTCCAGAACGGCCAGATGGCGACGTTGCTCTGGATCATTCTCGGCACCTCTGTCGCCGGCGGCCTGGCCTGCGCCGCCGTGATGAAGCCCGGCCGCGAGCCGGCCATTCACATGGTGGCGCTCAGTCTGCTGGCGGCCGGCGCTTTCATGGACAGCCAGGTGACGAACCTGACCCGTCCGGCCGAGATGTATCTGAGCCAGGCGATGATCGCGTTCGCCGGTGCCCTGTTCCTGCCGCCCGCCCTGGCCTCGGGCCTGATGTCGGCCCTGAAGAAGGGGCCGAACTACATTCTGAGCTTCGTGATCGTCTTTCTCACGACCCAGAGCATCGGCGGATCGCTCGGCTCGGGGGTCGTCGGGACCTTCGTCACCTGGCGCTCCAAGGTGCACTACCAGGCCCTGGCCGAGCACCTCATTCCGACCAATCCCATCGTCGCCCAACGCATGAGCCAGCTCTCGGGCGCCTATGGCCGCGTGCTCACCGATCCGGCGCAGATGAGCACCCAAGGGCTGACCCTGCTCAACCAGCAGGTCACGCGGGAGGCCAACGTCCTCGCCTACAACGACGCCTTTCTGGCCATCGCCTTGCTCGCCGTGTTCGCGCTGGCTGCGCTGATCGTCCACGTCGCGGTGGTCGCCATCGGCAAGCGCCTTGCACCCGCTCCCCAACCTTCCCTTGCCTGACAACCTCTACGATTGATCCCCATGCTGAAGTTTCTCAGATCCACCGCCACCCTTGTTGCCGTCGTGATCGGCATCGCCGGTACCGCGCTCGTGCTCTACGCCTGGCGTCTGCCCCCGTTCACGAGCTCGGTTGAGACCACCGACAATGCCTATGTGCGCGGCCAGGTGACCCTGATCAGCCCGCAGCTCAACGGCTATGTCGCAGAGGTCGCGGTTCAGGATTACCAGAGGGTCAAGACCGGCCAGGTGCTGGTGCGCATCGACGACCGCATCTACGAGCAGAAGCTCCAGCAGGCGAAGGCGTCCCTGGCCGCCCAGAAGGCAGCACTGGCGAACTCCGAGCAGACGCGGCGCTCGAATGATGCCAAGATCAAATCGAGCGAAGCCCAGGTCGACAGCGCGCAGGCCGCGCTCAAGGCGGCCGAGGCCAGTTGGGCGCGCATCGAGCCCCTGCTGTCCCGGGGCGTGACCACGCAGAAGGAGGCCGATCAGGCGCGTGCCAATCTGGATCAGGCCAGGGCGGCCCTGAGCCAGGCCCAGGCCGCCGTCGAGGTCGCGCGCCAGGACTGGGCCGCGACCCTGGTGAACCGGTCCTCGCTGGAGGCCGCCGTGCAGGGCGCCGAGGCTGCCGTGCGCCTGGCCGAGATCGATTGTCAGAACACCCGGATCGTGGCGCCACAGGACGGACGCCTCGGTGAGGTCGGCGCGCGGGTCGGACAGTATGTGTCCGCGGGAACGCAGTTGCTGGCCGTGGTGCCGGAGAAGATCTGGGTGGTAGCCAACTTCAAGGAGACGCAGCTTCCCGGGATGAAGGTCGGCCAGCCGGTGACCTTGCAGGTCGATGCGCTGGAGCATGCCAGGCTCTCCGGCCACATCGAGCGGTTCTCGCCCGCGGCCGGTTCGGAGTTCAGCGTTCTCAAGGCCGACAACGCCACTGGCAACTTCACCAAGGTGGCCCAGCGCGTTCCCGTGCGCATCGCCATCGATCCTGATCAGAACCTTGTGGAGCGTCTCGCGCCAGGCATGTCCGTCGAGGTCAGTGTGGACACGGCGGCTCCAGCCGGCACGAAGGGCATTGCCGCGGGCGGCGGTGTGGCACTCCGCTAGCCAGGTGCAACACAACCGGTTCCCACTTTGACGGCGGGCACGGAAGGATCAGACATGCCGTCGGATCAAGACCATGAGAGGCCCATGACGAAGATGATTTCGCTTCGCGAATTTCAGCAGATCAGAGATGCGGTGAGCGAATTGCGTGCCGTGAACCCCAAAAGCGTCCTGGCTGATCTGGTGGAGGAGAAAATCCGAGTGATCGAGGCCTGCGATCCAATGCTTCAATTCGATATCGCGCTTCTGCACCGGCATCGGCCCATTACGGCAACCCAGGATGCATCCATGGCCCTTGCTTCCGTCGGGCCCGCCCATGCCGAATGACAACATCGGTAGATTGGACCTCGACGGGACTTGGGTTCGCGGCAGACGGCGACGATGACGGGAAAAACGGAGAAGAAGCGGGTCCAGATCCTGGATGGAGCCCGGATCGTCTTTCTGGCCAAGGGATTTGACGGTGCCAGCATGGAGGCGATTGCCCAGGCTGCGGGTGTGTCCAAGGGAACGCTCTATACGTACTTCAAAGGGAAGGACGAACTCTTCACGGCCCTTGTTGCGGCCTGTCAGAACAGGAGTCTTGAGGAAACGTTTAGCAACATGAAGAAGGCCAGTGACCTTCGAGGGAACTTGGAAACCCTGGCGTGGAGCTATCTCGATGCGGTGCGCGAGCCGGAGAACCTCGCTTTGCTGAGAGTGGTCGTCGGGGCATCCGCGAAGTTCCCGAGCCTGGGGCGGGCCTTCTACGAAACCGGCATGCAGCCCCCTATCAGGCGTCTGGCGGAGTACCTCAAGGACAATGCCTCACCGGGGACAGCGGGTGCTTGGGATGCAGAACTTGCAGCGATGCAATTCTTCGCGTTCCTTCGGGCGAGCGTCGCGATCCCGATGCTCATCGCCGACGAACCGTCTCCATCCCCACAGATGTGTTCTGCGATTGCCGCCCAGGCCGTGGACACGCTGCTGCGGGATCTCGCTGAGGAACCCCTAGGTGCGGAGGCTTAGGCAGACATCAAGACTGGAGCACAGCGCAGAAGTCGACCGGGGATTGCGGGCTGCAAGTGGGTGTACAAGGTCGGCTCCTGGCACTTTCCAGAAGTACGTTGAATTTCTGCAAAGGCGCGAAGAGCGGGCCGTCGTATTATTTGCTGTTCGTTACTCTTTGACTCTGGTTGTCGTCGTCCGATCGCTCGTTGGAATTCAAGCCCTTTTTGATGTCGAGGGCGTAGTTTGCCGGGAGCAGTGTCGTCTTCGCGGTCGACAGTAGTCGCCGCATGATGGGGCTTCGCAGGAGGAACCTTCCAAGGTGTAAAACGCACGCTTCAGGCCTATGGGCTTGCAGGTGCATCAACCAAGGCGGAATGGTTCGTCCACGTCCCGGCAGGGACGCCTCGGCACGCCTCAGGACAGGCGCATCGGAGTTCTGTGTGGGTCAGGCAATAGCACTGACTGCCCGGCGGAACGGCTCGCCGGATGTGATCATCGCGTGCATGATGACCGCCAATTTGCGGGCGACAGCCACCGCCGCGCGTTTGAAGTCGATCCGTTCTCGCAGCTGCAACCCCCATTGGCGCAGGTCGCCCTCCGCATAGGTGCGCGTCAGGATCACGGTTGCGGCCTCATAGAGCAGCCCCCGCAGATGAGCATCGCCGCGCCGCGAGATATGGCCATCATAGTCAACGTCGCCGGACTGGTAGCGGCGGGTCGTCAGACCCAGCCAGGCCCCGACCGAGCGCGACGTCTTAAAGTTCTCCGGATCCTCGATGGCGGCCGTGAACGAGGTGCGGTGATCGCCCCCGCCCCGGGGATCGACATCGGCCGCTGACAGGCCGCACTCTGCCGAGCGTACGCCAGAATCTGGCGCCCCAGAGCAGATGCTCGGCTGCGCACGCTGCGCTAAGCCTCCAGCATCGGCAGGATGATCCGGGCAAGCTCGTCCTGACCAGCCAGCAGACGCGGGACTTCGGCTTCGAACGTGCGACCTTTGCTGAGGGGTACGACCAACCCGAACGTCTTCATGAGCCCGCGGATCTGGTTGGACAACTCGGTCGCGATCTGAACCAACCGGGCTCGGGCGGCCACCAGGGTGCGGGTCAGCATGCTGTCACAACCCTTCACCCGCACCGCGCGGTAGAAGCCGACCTCGGCCAGATGGGCTAGGCCATCGGCATCGTTGGCGTCGGTTTTGTTCGGCGCCATGTCGAGGGTAGCCTTAGCGTGGCGAGCGTCGATAGTACCACACCGACAAAGGACCCGTCTCGAACACTACCCGCTTTGGCTCGGGCGCGCGCTTGCGCAGGACCTCGGCGATCAGGCTGGGATCCGCCAGGCATTTGGCTCGCCAGATCCGCTTGCCTTCCCGCCGCACCGAGATCGTCGTCTCTTTCAACGAGACGTCCAGACCAATATCCTCACCCATGGTTGTTCTCCGTTCGATGCTTGGGCCTGGCGTCCAGTCGAGAGCCCGTTATTCCATCTTATCGGGGAACAACCACCCATTCTTCCATGCAATGACCGTCTGGCCTGAGGGCGACTCGCTCTGCGATTACCCAATGTGTAAAAAAGCGGGCGGCGGAACAAGGCAAGCAGTGGTAGGAAACCCGACTTCTCCCAAAGCGTTTTGACACAACCAAGACCCGACGCAGTCCTCCACGCCTTGAGATAGGCGTCTCTCCGATTGATCTCTCCGTCATTGGTAAGTTCGCACACAATGGATGGCACGGCGCTCGACATGCAATCTTCATAAAACCATGAAGAGCCTGTCACAAACGTCACCTAAGCCACCGCTGACATAGCCATGCATGATGACCGGAGGCAGGCGGACGTGAAGATCATCCAGATCACCGACACACATCTCAGTCCTATGAAGCCCCATTTCCAGGCGAACTGGAAGCCTCTGGTGGACTGGGTCGATGCCATCAAGCCGGATCTCGTCGTCCATACGGGCGACCTCACCGTCGACGGGGCCGACTTTGAGGAGGACCTCATCCATTGCCGCGAGATGTTGCGTGATCTGCGCTATCCGACGCTGTGCGTGCCGGGCAATCACGACATCGGAGACCTGCCAGGCACACGGCAGCCCGTCGACGGGGAGCGGCTGTCTCGTTGGCGTCGCATTATCGGTCCGGATCGTTGGATGCATGATCTCGACGAATGGCGGCTGGTCGGGCTCAACAGTCTGATCATCGGATCGGGATCTTCCGAGGAAAACGAGCAGCTCGCGTGGCTCGAGGAGACGCTTCGCACGCGCGCGGGACGGCGGATCCTCGTGTTCAAGCACAAGCCGCTCTTCGTCGAAGACCCGGAGGAGGGTGAGACCGGATACTGGGGGCTGCGTCCGGAACCGCGGCGTCGTCTCCTCGCGCTGTTTGCGGAGCATGGGGTGGAACTCATCGCCAGTGGCCATCTGCACCGCGCCCGGATCGTCGAAAGCACTCCCTTCCGCTGCGTGTGGGGACCGGCCTCCGGATTCACCGTTGGACCGATGGTCACCATGCCGGTCGGTGAGGTGCTCCTCGGCGCTGCCATCCACACCCTTGGCTCTACGGTCGAGAGCAGAATCGTTCCCTTGGGAACCTTGAAGCCGTTCGTCATCGACGATGTGCTGCATGAGGTTTACCCGCCGGCTCCCACGGAGGCTTCGGCAGCATGAGCGGGCTGGCTCTTCGCGGGATCTCCAAGGCCTATGGCGACAACCATATCCTTCGTCATGTGACCATCGAAGCCGAGCCGGGCGAGTTCGTCGCCCTGGTCGGCCCCTCGGGGTGCGGGAAGACAACGCTCCTGCGCATTGCCGCCGGGCTGGATCACCCCGACCATGGGAGCGTCTGGCTGGGCGAGCGGGACATGACGGCCATGAGGCCGTCCGAACGGGATGTCGCCATGGTGTTCCAGTCCTATGCCCTCTACCCGCACCTGACGGCGGGACAGAACATCGCCGTGCCCCTGGCAATGCGCGACCTCACGATCTGGCAGCGGCTGCCGTGGATTGGAAGCCTCGTGCCGGGCCAGCGGGAAGCCCGCACCGTCATCCAGAGCCGGGTGCGGGAAACGGCCCGCAGCCTCAAGATCGACCACCTGCTGGACCGCAAGCCCGGGCAGATGTCGGGCGGGCAACGACAGCGTGTTGCTCTCGGGCGGGCCCTCGTCCGCAGCCCAGCCGCGTTCCTGATGGACGAGCCGCTCTCGAACCTCGACGCCAACCTGCGGGTCCATACCCGCGCGGAGATCGTCGAGCTGCACCGGAGGGCAGGGGTCACGACGCTCTACGTCACTCACGACCAGGCGGAGGCCCTGAGCATGGCCGACCGCGTTGCGGTCATGATGGGTGGCCGCCTTCTCCAGCTCGACACGCCCGAGGGCGTCTACCGGAACCCGCAGCATATCGAGGTTGCCCGCTTCATCGGCAGCCCGCAGATCAACCTCCTTATGGGCGAGGTGGATGCGGCCCATGGGGTGCGCATTGGCGGCAGGCTTTTCGCCGAAGGCATCACCGCGACCCCGGGGTCCTCGGTGACGGTCGGAATTCGACCCGAGGCCCTGACGCTGGGTGGTCCCGGGCAGGCGGGGCTGGGCGCCACCGTACGGCGCCTCGAATTCCTCGGCTCCGAAACCCTCGTCTTTCTCGAACCTGCGGGGGGCGGCGGGTCATTGGTCGCGAAACTCGCGCCGGCCGAGGCGACGGCCTTCGGCCAGGGGCAGGCCATTACGATCGCGGCCGCCGAAGAGGACGTCCTCGTCTTCGGGGCTGACGGCTCGCGCCTGTCGATCTCTCCTCCGATGAGGATGGCCGCCCATGGATAGCATCGCACTTCCCGCGGGCATCCGGGCAGGGACATCCGATCCGGCAGCCGCCGCCCGCCGCTTGGAAGCCCTCGCCGGATGGCGCCTGGCCGGCCCCGCCGTGGCCCTTCTGGCCCTGCTCATCCTTCTGCCCACCATCGCCGTGGTCGCACTCAGCCTCACCGACTTCGAGCTGGGGTATCACGGCATCCGGTTCGTCGGCCTCGAGAACTATCTCGAGCTGATCGAGGACCGCACGTTCCTGATCTCGCTCGGCAATACGCTGACTTACACCCTGATCGTGACGCCGCTGTCGGTTCTGCTCGGTCTGGGCGCAGCCCTCCTGATCGAGGCGGAGGTGCGTGGGCGGGCGTTGTTCCGCACGATCTACTTCCTGCCCGTTGTGTCGCTGCTCGTCGCCATGGCGACCGTATGGCAATACCTCCTCCACCCCACGATCGGTCCAGTGAACGGCCTCCTGCGCCTCATCGGGATCGCCGGACCCAACTGGCTCGGCGGCAGCGATACCGTCCTCATGAGTCTTGCCCTCATCGGCGTCTGGCAGGCGGTCGGCTTCAACATGGTGTTGTTCCTGGCGGGGCTCACCGCGATCCCACGGGAGTTGTACGCGGCAGCCGAAGTCGATCGCGCCGCTACGGCCTGGGACAGGTTCTGGCTTGTCACCTGGCCGATGCTCGGGCCTACGACCCTCTTCGTCGTGACCATCAGCGTAATCAACGCGGTGAAGGTGTTCGAGACGGTCTCGACCCTGACGCAAGGCGGTCCGAACCGCGCCTCCGAGGTGCTGCTTTGGACGATCTACCAGGAAGGATTCGTGTACCTGCGCGTCGGCTATGCGTCCGCCATGACGGTCGTCTTCCTGGCGATCCTCATGGTCCTGATGATGCTCCAGTACCGTGTCCTCGATCGACGGGTTCACTACACATGACAGCTCGATCCTGGACTTCCGGCCGCGCCCTGCGCTTGGCGATCCTGTCGGCCGGCGCGGTGGCTTTCCTCGCACCCTATGTGTGGATGCTTTCGACTGCCATGAAGCCCCGCGAGGAGATCTTCTCCTCATCGCTGTCTCTGATCCCGGAGCACTGGGCCATTGCCGAGAACTTCTCGAAGGCCTTCACGCGGGTGCCGATGCTGCAGCTTCTGATGAATGGGGTCATCGTCTGTACCATCATTCTCGTCGTGCAGGTCCTGGTCGCGCTGCCATGCGCTTATGCGCTCGCGAAGTTGCGCTTCCCTGGTGCCCGCGCACTGGTCGCCGCGATCATGCTCGGGCTTCTCGTGCCGATCCATGCGACCGCGCTGCCGATTTACGTGGCGCTGAGCGGGGCTGGGGCCCTCAACACCTACTTCTCCCTGGCGGCACCGTTCCTGATCTCCGTCTTCGGGGTCTTCCTGTTCCTGCAATTCTTCCGGGCGATACCGGACGACCTGATCAACGCGGCGCGGCTCGACGGCATGTCGGAGTTCGGCATCGTGCTGCGGGTTATCGTTCCGAACGCCTGGCCTGCGATCACCGCATTCTCGATCTTCTCCGTGGTGGCGCACTGGAACGACCTGTTCTGGCCGCAGATCGTGGTGACCGAGACCGCGATGGCCCCCCCGCCGCTCGGCCTGATCTTCTTCCGCGCCGCCGAGGCCGGGGACGACTACGGAGCGCTGATGGCGGCAACCGTGGTCGTCACGGTGCCGTTGCTGGCCGCGTTCCTGTTCGCCCAACGGCGCTTCATCGAGGGCATCACCCTCACCGGGCTGAAGGGCTGACGCACCAACCACACGAAACCACGATCCACGTACAAGGAGACAAGACGTGATCCGGATCAAGACGATGCTTGCCGGGGTGGCCGTGGCCGCCTCACTCGCCAGCGGTGCGCTGGCCGAGACGACCCTCAACGTCCACTACCCAATGCCGGGTTTCTTCAAGGACGTGATGGACAAGATCTCGAAGAAGTTCATGGAGGAGAACCCCGGGATCAAGATCAACTTCGTCAGTCCGTCGCCCACCTACGAGGAGGGGCTGCAACTGATCCTCCGCCAGGCGGGCACCACCGAGATGCCGGACGTAACCTTCGTCGGCCTCAACCGCCTCAGGGTCGTGGCGGAGCGCGAGATCTCCGTCGACCTGAAGCCGTTCGTCGCAAAGGACGGCAACATGGCCGAGCAGGGCTTCAGCGACAACATCCTGAAGCTCGCGCAGTTCGGCGGTCAGCAGGCGGGGCTCGCCTTCGCGACCTCGAACCCGATCATGTACTACAATGCGGACATTCTCCGCCGTGTCGGCGCCAATCCTGATGTTCCGCCCAAGACCTGGGACGAGGTGATCGCGATCGCGTCCAAGATCAAGGCACTGGGCGACGGCATTCAGAGCATCGACTTCCGCTGGCAAGGCGACGACTGGATGTTCAGCGCGCTTCTCTTCGGCAACGGTGGGACCATGCTGGCGCCGGACGAGAAGAAGGTCGCCTTCGACAGCCCCGAGGGCCTCGCGGCCATCCGGCTCCTCGATCGTATGGTGAAGGAGGGCGGGATGCCGGTCCTCACCAAGAGCAACGGCGAGCAGGCTTTCGTCGCCGGCAAGGTCGGCTTCACCTTCCAGACCACGGGCGCGCTGCGCACCGTGATCAACAATGTCGGCGAGAAGTTCGATCTACGGACTGCTCCGATCCCGCTTCTGTCGCCCGAGAAGGGACGCCTGCCCACGGGCGGCAATGCCGCCGTCATGCTGACCAAAGACCCCGCCAAGCAGGAGGCGGCCTGGACGTTCATCAAGTTCGCGGCTGGCCCTTATGGCGCTTCCGTCGTCGTGCCCGGCACAGGTTATGTTCCCAACAACGAGCTCGCCGCGAAGTCCTCGGAGTACCTGGGCGAGTTCTACCAGAAGAACCCGCTCTTCAAGGCGGGTCTCGAGCAGATGCCGAAGATGATGCCGTGGTATGCCTTCCCGGGATCCAATGGCGTGAAGGTGACCCAGACGATCGTGGATAACCTCTCGCGCGTGGTCGAGCAGAAAGCGGCTCCTGAGGAGGCTCTCGCCGACGCGGCGCGGGAGGTCCAGCGCCTGCTGCCCCGCAAATAAAACGATTGGGATCGACTCGATTGCGCGCCTGATCCTTGCTCGGATCGGGCGCGCGAAGAAACGCATCGCTCGAAGTTCCTGCGCCAGGCTCCCCTGGGCGGCTTCAAGGGAGCTTGTCGGCGGCACGATCCGGATCGCATTGATCGAACATCGCCCAGCAGGCACAAACAGCCATGTGGCCTTCCTCATGCGAGTGATCCGGGTGTGATGTTAATTCAGGGTTGGTCGGGGCGCCAGCTTGGAAGCCGGTAGCAAGACCTCTGGTGCGGGTGGCCTGTAGGCCAAGGATGAGTGCAGGCGCACCGTGCTGTAATGCCGGTGCCAGCTCGCGATGATCACCTTTGCTTCGTCCAAGGTGTAGAAGATCTCTCCTTTCAGCAATTCGTCTCGAATTTTCGCGTTGAGGCTCTCACAGTACCCGTTCTTCCACGGGCTGCCGGGCTCGATGTATAGCGTTTGGGTGCCGAGTTGGGCCAGCCATTCCGGCAGAGCCCGGGCGATCATCTCAGGGCCATTATCGCAACGAACATGCTCAGGGATGCCTTTGGCCAGCCTGGCGTCGGCCAGGGTCTCGATCACGCCGAAGCTGTTGATCCGCCGCGCTGGCCCAGCGCTTCAGCGTGAGCACCGAGACCATCCGCAGGTGGCGCAAACGCGGGGCACAGGACTGCCAGGACCATTCCAGCCGGCCGCACAAGCTGCCCTGGAAGGCCACCGACGAGGAGCGCGCCATCGTCTGCGCCCTGAGGCAGGCCACCGGCTTTCCGCTCGATGATCTCACCTTCATCGCCACGCACTTCCTGCCGCATCTCAACCGCGAGCCGCAGGCTCAGAGGGAACCGGACGTACAGCCAGACCGCATGGGCGATGATCTGGGACGGAAACCGGTGGCGCTTGTAGCTGATGGGATTGGTCATGCCGCGGCTCATAAGCCACAGGCCGCTCACCAAAAGTTACCGTGACATCACCGGAAAAGTAGATCGCCCACTCTCTTGTAGGGAGTATAGTTGGCGACATGTTGCGGCGCAGGCGGAGGGTCTATGCCGAGTGATACGAGGCGTTCTTCGGGCGTCATGACTGAATTATCCAACTCGTTTGATGGTTATGCGATGCCTTCCTCAACACGGTGGCAGGCGGCGGAGCTGCCGCTGTCGTCGGGAAGGAGCAAGGGGATCTCGCGGCGACACCGCTCATTGGCGAGGGGACAGCGTGGATGAAAATGGCACCCGCTCGGTGGCGAAATAGGGCTCGGCACATCTCCTATGACCGGGACGGATGATGAGCCAGCCCGATGGGGGCGGATTTCAGGAACGGCGGCAAGAAGAGCCTGCGTGTAAGGGTGTCTCGGCTCCTCGAATACGGTGTCGGACGGTCCGGTTTCCACCAAGCGACCTAGATACATGACGGCAATGCGGTCACTGACATGCTGCACAATGCCGAGATTATGGGCGATGAACACATAGGCCATTCCCTGTTCGGCCTGCAGGCGGAGCAGAAGGTTGACCACCTGCGCCTGAATGGACACGTCGAGGGCGGAGACAGGCTCATCGGCCACGATCACGGACGGCTCAAGAGCAAGTGCGCGAGCAATCGCCAGCCGCTGGCGCTGACCTCCCGAGAACTGGCTTGGGGTGTTGTCAATCTGGTCGCTCCGGAGACCGACACGTGCGAACAGGTCTTCAACGCGTTCCTTCAATTCTCGGCCTTGAGCGACACCGTGGACGGCCAGCGGTTCTCCCACAATGTCGCCGGCGCGCATTCGGGGATTGAGGGAGCTGTAAGGATCCTGAAAAACCATCTGGATCTTACGCCGTAGAGGGCGGACCCGATGCTCCGGAAGGTGGGCGATATCTGTTCCATCGATGCGGATCGACCCTTCATCGGGTTCGATGAGACGCATCATCAGGCGGCCGACTGTCGACTTCCCGCAGCCGGATTCGCCAACGATGCCAAGAGTTTCGCCGGGCATCACGTGGAGCGATACGCCGTCGACCGCATGCACGAACGCTGTCCCGGCCATGCCGCGGCTGACGGCGAAGCGCTTGCGAAGGTTCTCGACGGAGACGATGGGGCGGGTCAGCGTGTCCATGCCGTTTCCTGCGCATTGGTGTGGAAACAGGCGACACGCCGGCCGGGCGCGACCTGCGTGAGCGTCGGACGCTCAAGCCGACACCTCTCTGTGGCACCCGGGCAGCGCGGAGCGAAGGTGCAGCCGGGGGGAAGCGCCCAGAGGGGTGGGACTGCGCCTTTGATCTCCGGCAGCGGTGCTCGACGGGCTACGCCGTGCCGACGACCCACGCGGGGGATGGAGGCGAGAAGGCCCTGCGTATAGGGATGGAGCGGATCGTTGAACAAGGGCTCCACCGGAGCCTCCTCCACGATCCCGCCAGCATACATCACGGCTACACGCCCTGCGTTCTCGGCCACCACCGCGAGGTCGTGGGTGATGAGGATCACGGCTGCGCCGGTCTCGCGCTGCAGGTCCTTGAACAGCGATAGGATTTGAGCCTGGGTGGTGACGTCGAGCGCCGTGGTTGGCTCATCGGCGATCACTAGGTCTGGATCGCAGGCGAGGGCGAGCGCGATCATCACTCGCTGGCGCATGCCGCCGGACATCCGGTGAGGATACTCAGACAGCCGGCGAGCAGGCTCCGAGATCCGAACCTTGCGGAACAAGTCCTCCACTCGCGCCATTGCGTTCACCCGCGACATGCCCTTGTGCAGCTCGAGCGGTTCCGCGACCTGCTGGCCGACCCTCATGGATGGGTTAAGGGATGTCATCGGCTCCTGGAATACCATGCCAATGCGGTCGCCGCGCAGTCGCTCCAGCTCGGCCTCGGAAAGGTGAGACAGTTCCTTCCCGTCGAAAGCAATGGAACCAGCGACCGGACGGATCGTGTTGCCAGGAAGCAGCCGCGTCATCGAGAGAGCTGTCAGCGATTTTCCCGACCCCGACTCTCCCACAATGGCGAACGTCTCGCCCCTGTCGACGTGAAACGAGACGTTTCGGACCGCATCGAAAGCCCTGGCCGTGGTCTCGATCCGCAGCGTCAGTCCGTCGACGCGAAGAACAGGCTGGCTCATGGCCTAGCCCACCCCGTTTGCGAGAGCTATGACGGCCCGCTGCGGAAACAGCGACAGCGCATTGTCCCTGAAGATCCGTCGCGTGTCCTCCGCCGACAGGAAGTCGGCATGGTCCGCGAGATAGTTCAGCGACTGCGCATAGGTGCAGTAACGCTCCACGTTCGGCATGTCGGAGCCCCACATGAACCGGTTGCTGCCGTAGGTTTCAACGAGCTGCCGGGCGTGGTTCACGGCACGCGGATAGGGATAGGCCATGCGCCCGCCCCAGCCGATCGGGTAAAGGAGCTCGGCGAAGACGGGCGCCTCGCGCAGCAGCCGGTCGAGGAGCGGGGGCAGGGCGATAAGGTCATCCGCGTCCGCGTAGAGGGCCGTTGGAACGCCGTGGACCAGGACGTGGCGCAGTGCGGGATGCCGCTCCACGATACGCGTCAGGTGGCGCATCTCGTCTTCATACGTGCCGATCGGCGAGTTGGCCGAGTGGACCCAGAACACAGGAAGATCTCGCTTGGCCACTTCCTGCCACAGGGGATCGTAGACAGGATCGTCCGGCAGGGTCCGGTACCCGTTCCGAAACAGCCCAGTGGTGGTGAAGTACAGTCCCGCCATGCCGAGTCGGTCGAAGTGATCGACGAGACGCGTGATCTCGCTGTCTTCGAAGGCGAACGCCTCCTCCACTTGAGCCAGGCCCAGGAAGCGTCCCGGATGGGCCTTGCTCGCCGAGGCAAAATCCTCGGCAAGGTTGCCATAGATGTGGTCGTTCTGAAGAACCGCAGTGGCGATGTCTGCATAGTCCATCTGCCGCACGATGGTTTCTGCCGGGGCCGAGAGGTCGTCCATGTAGGGGGGAAGAAACTGTACAAAGTACTCTTCACCGTCTTTGGTCCACTCGAACCGCCCGTGGCGCCCGACGCGGAAGTCGACATCGGTCGCACGCCCGGCTTCGGAGGGATCCTCGGGCGACCAGAGAGGGCGCAGCTGCGTGACCGCGTTGTCGCGCCACCGTCGATAGGGCTGATTGCCATGAACATGCATGGAGCGTTGCTGATGGAGGCGATGCGTCTCAACATCCTTGAATCCGCAGGCGCCAGCGAGGGGCGGAAAGATGTGAGCGTGGATATCGATGACACCGAAGTCGAGCATAGAGGCCTCTAGAGAACGAGATTGGGATCGAAGCGGTCGCGCAGCCCGTCGCCGAGCATGTTGAAACCGAACACTGCGAGGGTGATGGCGAGGCCCGGCGCCATGGCGAGATGCGGCGCGACCTCCAGGAACTCGCGGCTCGATCCGAGCATGGAGCCCCATTCCGGGTCCGGAGGCTGGACGCCGAGCCCCAGGAAGCCGAGCGCCGAGCCCACGAGCACCGCCTGTCCGGCAAGAAGGCTCAGCTCGATGACAATCACGCTCACCGCATTCGGCAGGACGTGGCGCACGAGAAGGCGGCTCGTGCTCATGCCGATGGTGCGCGCGGCGCTGACGTAATCCTCCTCGCGCAGCTCCAGGACGCGGCCGCGCACCAGTCGCGCCAGGGGCGGCACGAAGCTCGCCGTGATCGCCACCGTCAGCCCGGTGGCGCTCGCGCCCACGACGGAGACGACCGCGATCGCCAGCACGATGCTCGGGATCGTGAGGAGGAGGTCGATCAGGGCGGTCGCGACCCGGTCGATCGCGCCGCCGAAATAGCCTGCCACCAGGCCGAGGGCGATGCCGAGTACCCCGGATGCGGCGACGGACGCGAGGGCGATGATCAGCGTCAGGCGCGCGCCGACGATCAGACGCGAGAGGATGTCGCGCCCGACCTGGTCCGTGCCGAGCCAATGGGCAGCGGACGGGCCCTCCAGGAGCGCCAGCAGATCCTGCTCGGTCGGGTCGTAGGGGGCGAGGGCGGGCCCCAGGATGGCCACGCCCACGAGAAGCGCCAGAACGGCGATGCCGAGGATCAGGAACAGGTTGCGCCGGGCGCGGCGGGGCCGGGGCGGGGCGGTGTCGAGGACCAGTTCAGACATAGCGCATCCTCGGATTGATGAACACGTAGAGGATTTCCACGACGAGGTTGATGAGCAGGAACCCTGCGACGAACAGCACCGCGATGCCCTGCACGAGGGTGTAGTCGCGGACGTTGATGCCGGCGAGCAGGAGGTCGCCGATGCCCGGCCAGGCGAACAGCCGCTCCACCACCACGGATCCGCCGAGCAGGTATCCGGCCTGGAGGCCAATCACCGTGACGGTAGGGATCAGGGCGTTGCGCAGCACGTGGCGCGACAGGGTGGCCTTCGCCGAGAGTCCCTTGGCCCGGGCCGTGCGCACGTAGTCCTTGCGCATCTCCTCGATGACCACGCCGCGCGTCATGCGCGCCACGAGGGCGATCAGGCGCGCCGAGAGCGCAATGGTGGGCATGATGAGCGAGAGCGGCCCGGCCGCTCCGAAGCTCGGAAGCCAGTTCAGCTCCACGGACAGAACGGTGATCAGCACCATTCCGAGCCAGAAGTTCGGAATGGCCAGCAGCCCGATCACGACCGACGAGATCACGAGATCGGGCCAGCGGCCCTGGCTCGCCGCAGCGGCGACGCCGGCCGGTATGCCGATCAGCACGGTCAGCAGGATCGAGGCCGCCATGAGGGCGAGGGTGGCGGGCACCCGGTCGAGAATGTGCGGCAGCGGGTTGCCGCGGAAGGTCGAGGAGTAGCCGAGATCGCCGGTCGCGAGCCGTCCCATGTGGGCGGCGTATTGGGTGAACAGCGGCCGGTCGAGGCCGAGTTGAATGCGGATCTGGTCGATCTCGGCCTGGGTTGCCGTCGCACCGGCAACCATCGTTGCCTCGTCTCCCGGAACGGACTTGAAGATCACGAACAGAATGGTGATTACACCGAACGCGACAACGGGAATGAGGGCAAGGCGAAAGGCAATGAAACGCAGCATCGTATATGATTGGCCGCGGGCTGGATAACCCGCGGCCCCCTGTGTCAAACGGTGGAACGACGGACGTTTGTAAACACGATCGGCCAAACTTCGAGACCGGCGACGGATATGCGGGCTGCCGAGACGTTCTCGTTGATCTGAAGCCAGATGTAGGGTGTGTCGGCCCAGATGAGCTCCTGTGCTTTGCCAAGCGCGTCGGCCTGCCCCTTTGCGTCGGGCGTCTTGTCGGCCACCTCGAGAAGCCGGTCGACCTCCGGATTGCGGTAGCGGCCGATGTTCCACACGTCGGGTCGGCCGGCGTCGTCCGCATTCGACTTGAACAGCGAGGCGAGATGATACAGGCCTGACGCATTGGACGGGTTGAACCCGAACATCGCAATGTCCCATTTCGCGTTCGCCCGGTCTTGCCGGAGGGCGTCCCAGTAGGCGCCGCGCTCGACCTTGGTGATGGTCGCGTCAACGCCAACTTGCTTGAGTGCGCTCGCCACGATCTCGGCGACAGACACATCGCCCGGGAAGAGGCCGTCCGAGACGAACAGGTTCAGCTTGAGCGGATTGGCTGTTGTAAACCCGGCTTCGCCGAGGAGAGCCTTCGCCTTGGCTTGGTCGTAGACGAGCTTCGAGATCGACCGGTAGCCGGTCGTGTTGAATGCGAGAGGGGAGTCGGGCGCCTTGGCGAGCCCGAAGAACACCTTCTGAGCGATCGTCTCCACCGGTACCGCGAGGTTGAGTGCTTGGCGGACCTTGAGGTTCTTCAGCGGCTCCCGGTCAAGATTGATCGCGAAACCGATCGGCCTCAAGCCGGGGCTTGTGACGACCTGGAGGTTCGCATCCCGTCGGAGCTGGTCGACAAGGGCGACCGGCACCGCGTCGATCACGTCGACGGAGCCGGTTCGCAGCGCGCTGATCCGGGTCGCAGGCTCCGCGATGAACTTGAAGGCGAGTGTCTTCGTCTTGGGAACCCCGCCCCAATAGCCGTCGAAGGCCTCGAGAGTGAGCTCCTGTCCGGGAGAGAATGCTTTCAGCTTGAACGGCCCGGCACCGACGGGGTTCTGTGCAATGCCTTTATCCCCGTGCTTCCCGATGGCAGCCGGCGAGACGATGGCGCCTGAGCCGTGCGCCAAGGTGTTGGGCAGCTGCGAGAAGGGCGTCTTCAGACGGACGATCACCGTGGCGGCGTCGGGAGCATCCACCCCGTCGATCGGGTCCCAAAGCGGCCGGTTCGTCGGGTTGCGGGTTTTGTCCATCATCCGCTCGATGTTCGCCTTCACGGCGGAAGCATCGCAGGCGGAGCCGTCGTGGAACGTCACGTTCTTCCGGAGCGTGAGCTTGCAGGACATCAGGTCGCCTGCCATCTCATAGCTCTCGGCCAGCTGCGGCACGATATTCATCTGAGCGTCGAAGTCGAGCAGGCGGTCGTAGAGACAGAGCGCCGCCTCATAACCGGACGGGTAGCCCGTGAACGCACCATAGGCTGGGTCAAGGGTCACGATGCTCGTGCTCTGCCCGAACGTCAGTGTCCCCGCTCCCGCACCGGACTGGGCAAGGGCTCGGATGCTTGTGCCGAGGACGGCCGGCGCAGCACACCCGGCTCCTATCAAAGTCAGAAAGTCGCGACGTTTCATTGGATTTCCCTCTGGTTTTGGTGCCTTGTCGGCTTATGCGCCCTGATTTGCCTCCGGCAGCCAGAGCTGGTTCCACGAGAACACGGCCGGGTTCCCTCCGGTGTGGACGAAGACCAGGACATCGTCCTTCGTATAGCGGCCTTCACGGATGTGGCGGATCATTCCGGCGGCGGCCTTTCCCGTGTAGATCGGGTCGAGAATGACGCCCTCCGTTCTCGCGAAGAGACGGGTCGCCTCAATGGCCTCGTCGCTCGGAATGCCGTAGCCGGCGCCGACGAAGCGGTCGTCGTTGTGAATTTCCTCCTCAGCGATGACGATATCGAGTCCGAGGGTCGCTGCGGTCTCGTTTGCGATCGCCGCCGTTCTGGACGGAACATGAAATTCATCCGTCGCGGTGATCCCTTGCATTTGAAAGCCAGCGTTCGTCAGTCGCCGCGCCAGTACAATGCCGGCCTGCCCCTTGCCACTGGATGACATGTAAAGGGCTGTGGGACGCGTCTCTGCTGCATCCAAGCCATCGAGGATCTCGAGCGTCGTCTCAATGTAGGCGAGGGCTGAGGCGACATCGAACATCGGGTTGTCGTTGAGGATATGGGGCCGGCCGCCGGCGCTGCGGCACTGCTCCGCGAGAGTATCGAGCAGACGGCGCTGCTCGTCCCGTGTCTCGGCGAAGTGAACCTCCGCGCCGAGGAGGTAGTCCATGAGCAGATTGCCTTGCACAACGTCCGGGCGGCGGCCCTCGAGGACCAGAATTGTCCTCAGTCCGAGCTTGTTGCATGCACCGACCGTCTGGCGGGCGGAGTTGGATTGCAGGTCAAGGCCAACAATGACGGTGTCTGGGCTCTCGGCCATCGTCCGCGCCAGCCGGAACTCAAGGTTGCGGAGTTTATTGCCCCCGAGCGCGACACCAGTGAGATCGTCCCGCTTGATGAAGATCCGCGGGCCCCCGAGCGCCTTCGAAAGGTTTGGGGCCTCTTCCAGGGGCGTGGGGGTGATGGCGATCTTGACGCGAGGGACCTGCGCAATGCGGTCTCGGATCCACTGGAAGTTGGACGGGGTGGGATGATGAAGCATCATTTGTCTCGTGGCGAGGAGGCGTTGGTCGGAATGCGGCGCCGCCGGATTGCGGCATCCATCCGGGAGAAGCGCTCTTGGATGACAGTGGGCGGAGACAACAGGCTGACTCCGACGACGAGCGCGTCGATTACCGTGAGCTGTGCGATGCGCACTGTCATTGGGGTGAAGATCTCTCGGGACTCGGAAATCTCGATCGGCAGCACGATCGAGGCGATATCAGCGAGGGGGGAATGCTGCCGAGTGATAGCGATAATAGTGGCATTGTTCTCCTGCGCGAGGCGAACCGTCTCTATAAGCTCAGCGGCGGCGCCGCTGTTCGAGATCGCGATCAGCACGTCCTCAGGACTGAGAGTAGACGCAGCCATGGCCTGCATGTGCGGGTCGGCGTGAGCCACCACCATAGCTGCAAGGCGGTAAAGCTTGTGCTGGGCGTCCGCGGCTACGGTAGCCGACGCGCCGAACCCGAAGACGTGAACCCAGCGTGCTTTAAGAATGGCAACTGCCGCGTGTCGGATCGCTTCCAGGGGAAGCGACTTGCGAACCTGTTCCAACGCTCGAATGGTGAGCGCGAACGCCTTATCGGCAGCCTGCTCGATCGTGTCGTAACTGGTTATCGCGGGGACCTCGGGCGGTGAGCCCTGTTGACTGATGTTCTGGACAAGATCTTGGCGGAACTCTCGAAAACCGGCGTATCCCATCTTGCGGCAGAACCTGATCACAGTCGGCTCGCTGACGCCAACACGCTGGGCGAGCTCGGCTATCGACAACTGTGACGTTGCTTCCGGATGAGACACAACAAAGGTTGCAATCCGGGCGTTGGCAGCGGTTAAGGAGCCTGTGAATGATCGATTATTGATCAGCATGATATAAATGTTTTGTATTGTGAATAGTTGTCAATTGGCTTTGGCAATGCATCGGGAAAATGATATTAAAATTTACTATAAATAGGCTTTTGTCCGCCTACATAAGCCAGAAATGTAGCCCGGTGATAACTAAGTCGTCGACTCATAAGCTCGAAGCCACAGCCGCATCGAGGCGATTTGGATCATAGCGATGAAGCCGGCGGCAGGCTTGTGCCGGTCACTCATCGCCATCCAACCACCCGCCGCGCGAAGAGATCAAGAACCACGGCTAGGTACAGCCAGCCCTCGCTCGTCCACACGTACGAGAGATACTGTCGGCGAATTCAGAGAGCTGGCGCCAACGCAGCAAAGCGGGTCACGCGCGTCTTGGTGCGCGGTCGTCCGTCCAACCAGTGTACAATCCGCGAGACGTTCATCGCAGTCGCCGAACACACCTCCTGGAGACCGGTCTTCAGGAGGCCGATATACCGGCTCCGACGCATTCCGAATGCCCGCACACCCTGTGAGAGAGTACCCTCGACGCCGGCCCGGACATGATACCGCTCCGTCCATGTCGGATCGTGCATCCTGGATCGGGCTGCATTCAATGCCTCGTACTCGTGGCGCGTGTGGAAGTAGACGGCGCGGCGGCCTTCCTTCGCGGGCGTGCACAGCGCTCTGACGGCGCAGGCACCACAATCAGAGCGGCTGAACACAGCATTGATGCGCGGGCTCCCATCCTCTCTGCGCGCGACGCGCCAAGTCACGGAGACCTTCCCCTGTGGGCAGGTCACTTGTTCGCGCTCCCAGTCGATCACGAAGTTGGGCAGATCATATCCCTGTCCCGTCCGGGCCTGCCAGGACGATACGCCCCGCACCGGGCCTTCGAGCGAGATCCCGTGGTTCCGCTGGCTACTGACCAACAAGCCTGCATCGACGTAAGCCGAGTCCACGTAATGCTCAGAAGGCAGGAGGCCCTTGGCGGCCAGGCACGCATGGATCTCGGCCGTGCTCGTCATGTCCTGCTCCATCGCAAGGCAGGTCTTGACGTGCGTGATCAGGTGGGCGGCATCATCATCGCAGGTCTCGGTGATGTGGACCTTGTAGCCCGACCACTCGATCTGACGCTTGGTGCTGTAGTGCATCTCCGGGTCATAGGGTGACTGCAGCCGTTCGCCGACCGGCGGCAGTTCCGCTCCAGCGCGCCAGCGCGGCCGCCCGTCATCTCGTGCGTAATGCACCCGCCATACGTCACGCAGCGTCTGCACCATCGGCACCGCACGAGCCGCAGCCGGTGCGCTCGCATCGTCCAAGGCATCAAGCAGGAAGAACCCGTCCGCGCCGATCTCCAGCGAGAGGGCTTCGCGCTTCTCCCGGCTTCTGGGCAGGCGGTAGTCCTCAATGCGATGCGCATAGCGCTCGAACCAGGCCGGCTGCGCAATCGCGCGAACCCAGTCCGGCACAACGGCGGCCAGATCATCCAGGGTGGCGCGGAGCGTCTCGCCGACCAGTTCCAGAAGATGCAGGTCATGCACGGCCCCCAAGACATGCGTGCTGTCGGTGCGTTGCTTGCCGCGCGGCTTGATCAGACCGCGGGCCTTGAAGCGCTCGAGCATGGCGTCCAACAGCAGATGCTCCGCTTGGCCTGCGACAAGGCGGGCGCGGAACTCGGTGAGCACGCTGAAGTGGAACCCGGGATCGGCCAGTTCGAGCCCCAGAGCGTACTTCCAGTCGATCCGCGCGCGGACTGCGTCGGCGGCCTGCCGGTCGCTGAGATGTTCGAGAAACTGGAAGACCGTGATCAGAGCCAACCGCCACGGCGCAAGGGCGGGTTGCCCCCGGCTCGGGTAGAACCGTCGGAAGTCCTCATCCTGGTAGAGGATGCTAAATTCATCCCGGAGCCGGGTCACAATGTTGCCCTTAGGGAACGCTGCCCGGGCGACCCGCACGGTCTCGGCCGGGATCTCACCAATCGGCTCTGGATGAAGGCTCATGAATCCCTCCTCTTACTGAACAGCTAACAGGGAATTCGCCGACAGTATCTACGAGATATCGGCGTTCCATTTCTGGTTCGGGCGTGTGGCCGAGAAGTGTGCTTCGGCGTGGAATGTTGACCCTCTGAGGCAGGGGATCGGCGTCCAAATTTGACCCCTGCGGCTGTCACGCAAGCAAACTGCCTATCCTGGATCAGGATAGGTGGCAGGGGATGAAGGGCGTGGACACGATTGCGCGGATCCGGCGCGAGTTCTTCGTGCGCGGCAAAACAATCAAGCAGATCGCCCGCGAGCTCCACATCGCGCGCAACACCGTCCGCAAGGTGCTGCGCTCGGGAGCCACCGAGTTCCGCTATGAGCGCGAACACCAGCCTCTGCCACGCATCGGTCCCTGGAGGGAGGACTTGGATCGGCTACTGGCGCTCAACGGCGCAAAGCCCGCTCGGGAACGCCTGACCCTGATCCGTCTCTTCGAGGAGCTGCGGGGTCTTGGCTATGAGGGCGGCTATGACGCCGTACGCCGCGATGCCAGGAGTTGGCGCCGGGAGCAGTCCACCTCTGCAACTGCCGTCTTCGTGCCGCTCAGCTTTGCGCCAGGCGAGGCCTACCAGTTCGACTGGAGTCACGAAGTCATCCTGCTCAACGGCATACCGGTGACCGTCAAAGTCGCCCATGTCCGGCTCTGCCACTCGCGCATGATGTTCGTACGAGCTTATCCGCGCGAGAGCCAGGAGATGGTCTTTGATGCCCATGACCGCGCCTTCGCGTTCTTCAAGGGTGCCTGCCGGCGCGGCATCTACGACAACATGAAGACGGCGGTGGACACCATCTTCATCGGCAAGGAGCGCGCCTACAACCGCCGCTTTCTCCAGATGTGCGGGCATTATCTGGTCGAGCCGGTCGCCTGCACGCCAGCCTCCGGCTGGGAGAAGGGCCAGGTGGAGAACCAGGTCGGGCTCGTGCGTGAGCGCTTCCTCACGCCACGGCTGCGGGTGAAGAGCTATGACGAGCTGAATGCCTGGTTGCTTGATCAGTGCATCGCCTATGCCAAGGCGCATGCTCACCCGGAGCACCGTGATCGGACGATCTGGCAAGCCTTCGAGGCGGAACGGGCCAGTTTGGTGCCCTATCCCGGCTCCTTCGACGGCTTCCATGCCGTTCCAGCCTCCGTCTCCCGCACCTGTTTGGTTCGCTTCGATACCAACAGGTACTCGGTGGCCGCCAGTGCGGTCGGGCGCCCGGTGGAGATCCGGGCCTATGCCGACCGGATCGAATGCCGCCAGGATGGCCGGATCGTCGCTGAGCATGTCCGCTGCTTCGGGCGCGATCAGACGATCTTCGATCCCTGGCATTACGTGCCAGTGCTGGCCCGCAAGCCCGGAGCTCTTCGCAACGGCGCTCCCTTCAAGGACTGGGTGCTGCCGGCCGCCCTTGAGCGCGTCCGGCGCAAGCTCACCGGCCAGCATGATGGCGACCGCCAGATGGTCACTATCCTGACGGCGGTGCTGAGCGACGGACTGCCGGCTGTCGAGGCTGCCTGTGCCGAGGCCCTACGTGAAGGCGTCTGGTCCGCCGATGTGATCCTCAACATTCTCGCCCGGCGGCGCGAGCCGGACCCGCCGCTGACGATCACAACCCCACAGGCCTTGCGGCTCCGGCATGAGCCGCAGGCCGATTGTGCCCGCTACGACAGCATCAGGAGGGCTGTGTGATGGAACGCACTGAGATCCTTACGGCCATGGGCAGCCTCAAGCTCTATGGCATGAAGGCGGCCTATGACGAGATCATCACGACCGCCGTCAAGCGCAGTCACGAGCCCCAGCGCATTGTGGGCGACCTTCTGTCCGCCGAAATTGCCGAGAAACAGGCACGCTCGATCAAGTACCAGATGACGATCGCCAAACTGCCCCTGGCCAAGGACCTTGAGGACTTCGTCTTCGCCGGCACGCCGATCAACGAAGGCCTTGTGCGCGATCTGGCCGGGGGAGAGTTCCTGGCCCATGAGCGCAACGTCGTCCTGGTCGGCGGCACCGGCACGCCCACGCGAGGAACACGAGACGCTGGACGCAGCTCGCCAGCGCGAGGACCAGCTTGCCTTCTCGAAAGATTATCGCCAGTGCGCCGGCATCGAGGGAACGATCTCGGCGGGCGTCAGGGTCCTGCATCTGCGGCGCTCGCGCTATATCGGTCTCGCCGAAACGCATCTGCAACACGTGCTGACGGCAGCTGCCATGAACCTCATCCGACAAGGGGATTGGTTCGCTGGCACGCCACTTGCACGAACCCGGCAATCCGCATTCGCCAAGCTCATGATGGTTCCCATCCCAGTGAGATGAATTCGCCGGCATTATCTTTTTCGAAGCAAGTCCAATGTGACTTTTTGCTATATGAGCGGCCCAACACACTCCAAAGTCTCGGATCAGTAAAGGCGCAGGGAGGCGGTCGTGAGACGAGGCGCCGTTGTCCCGAGATAGCGGTCGCGATGAC
Source organism: Microvirga sp. M2 (assembly GCF_047497095.1). NCBI lineage: Bacteria > Pseudomonadati > Pseudomonadota > Alphaproteobacteria > Hyphomicrobiales > Methylobacteriaceae > Microvirga > Microvirga sp. M2. The sequence continues at coordinate 271,702 of NZ_CP134064.1, read as the reverse complement.
TGAAGTTGACGTGACATCACTGCTCTCGGAGCATCATCGGCAGCCGGCGCGCGTTCAGTCGCACGTGGGAGTCACGAGCATCCATTTAATCATGCTTCGGCAAGCTTCTGCTGCAGATAGTCAACCGCGCCATTCAAGGTGATGAGCTTGCGGTAATCACGCTCAGGGACATCGACCCCTAGGCGCTGGTGCAGGGCCGCGATCAGGTTCAGGAAATCCATCGAGTCGATATCACACTCCTCCCGCAGGTCACCGTCCAGGTGGATCGCTGCCACGTCGATGTCTGGAGCGATGCGCCTCAGCTCATGGTGAATGATGGTGCGGATGTCGAGGTCTGTCATAGGCTCTCCGGCTGCTGGAGAAGGCGGTCGATCTCAGCGAGAAACAGGGCGCCGCGATGGCCGTCGCTCACCCGGTGATCCGCGGCAAGCGTCATCGTCACGACCGGCCGAGGCACGACGTTACCGTCGCGGATCCAGGGCCGCTCAACGACCTTGCCGAACCCAACAATAGCAACCTGAGGCGGGTAGATGACGCCAAACACGGTCTCGACCCCCCGTTCCCCAAGGCTAGACATCGTGATGGTCGGATCAGCGATCTCGGAACTGCGGAACCGTCCGGCCCGCACTCGGCCGACGAGATCGCGCATCCCGGCCATGAGAGAATCCAGCGAGAGGGTATTGGCATCGTGGATTGCCGGGGCGACGAGCCCGCCGCCGCGGATCGCGATGGCGACCCCGACGTGGACGTGATCGCTGCGGATGAACGCCTGGTCTGTGAAGAACCCGTTGAACTCAGGAAAGCGGTCGACCGCAAGAGCCGTTGCCTTGACGAACAGCGCTCCCACAAGAAGGCGCTGTTCGGGCGCTCGGCTTGTATTGAGCAGGCTCACCCAATCGTGCACCGCGCCGGCATCGGTTGTATGCGAAAGGTAGTAATGTGGAATCTCACGCTTCGAACGCGCCATCGCCGCCGCGATGGCGTTTCGCATCTGGACAAGGCTGGATAGCCCTGGTGGTTGAGCTGGCGCTCCCGCAACTGATTTTTGCGCCAACTCGACATCGGCCAGGAGAATCGCCCCAGCGGGCCCGCTCCCTGTGATGCCGGAGAGATCAATCCCGTATACGCTCGCAAACCGCCGGGCCACAGGAGAGGCAATGACGCGTCCCGGAGCCTGACGAACGGGAGCTACTGCGGCAATAGGCCTGACAGCGGGGAGTTTTTCCATTTGTCGCGTAGGCTCGATGGGAGGTCGTTCGCGCCGTGGAGCCTCGGTGGGCATGGGAATGGCACCAATTCCTCCAACTGCACGGATGAGGGCGAGAGGCGTGCCCACGGGAACGGTTGCGCCCGTGTCAACCAGGAGCCTGTCGAGGATACCCTCCTGGAACACCTCGATTTCGATGGCGCCTTTCTGCGTTTCGACGACCGCGATGATGTCGCCCCGCTTCACGGGCGTGCCTGGCTTGACCAGCCACTCGACGAGCGTTCCCGCCTCCATGTCGGCGCCAAGCGACGGCATCAGGAACTCGCTCATGGCGCCCTCATCAGGTCTTGCCACAGACCGCCCGTGCGGCGGCGGCGATTTTCGAGGCTTGCGGGATGGCTGCCTCCTCGAGATGGCGGGGGTAGGGGATCGGTACCTCCTCGCTGCACACCCTGGCGACGGGTGCATCAAGCTCCCAGAAGCCCTGCTCGACAATGCGCATTCCAATCTCCCCGGCCAGGCTCCCGCTGCGCCAGCCTTCATCGACGATGACGGCGCGGCGTGTCTTTGACACTGATCCGATGATAGTGCGGTCATCGAGAGGGCGAAGGGAGCGAAGATCGATGACCTCCGCCTCAATACCGTCCCTGGCCAGCGTCTCGGCGGCGTCTAAGGTTTTCCAGAGCGACCCGCCATAGGTGATCAGGGAAATGTCACGCCCAGCCCGGCGAATGACCGCCTTGTCGATATCGACCGGTCCTGCGTCGGCCATTATCAGCCCTTTTTGATTATAGAGCATGATGTTCTCGAAAATGAGGACCGGGTCGGGTTCTTGGAGAGCGGTCCAGAGCATGCCGCGAGCGTCTTCGAGAGTCGCAGGTGCGAGCACCCGGATTCCCGGGATGTGAGCGTACCAGCCTTCAAGGCTGTGCGAATGCTGGGCCGCAAGCTGGCGACCGGCGCCGGTTGCCATGCGAATGACCAAAGGCACGCCGAACTGGTTGCCGGACATGTGCCGGATCGTGGCCGCGGTGTTGAGAATCTGGTCGAGCGCCAGCATGCTGAAGTTGCAGGTCATCAGTTCGACCACCGGGCGCAGGCCGGCCATGGCGGCGCCGATGCCGATGCCCGTGAAGCCGGATTCCGACAAGGGCGTGTCGCGGATGCGCTCAGGACCGAACTCGGCGAGGAGCCCCTTGCTGACGGCATAGCAGCCGCCATAATGGCCGACATCCTCTCCCATCAGAAAGACACACTCATCGCGCTGTAGGGCATCGCGGATCGCCTCGCGGACAGCCTCGCGATAGGTCGTCTCGACAGCAGGTTTGGCTGTGGCCGCAGGCCCGCGCTCAGGAGGGGAGGGGCGCTCCAAAGCATAGACATAACGGGTGAGGTCTTCGACGGGCTCCCAGGTGCCTGCTTCGGCGGCAGCGACCGCGGCGTCGATCTCAGCCGCGACCTCCTTCTCAATCCGGTTCAAGTCTTCGGGGTGGATCAGGCCGTTCTGCTCGAGCCAGCCCTGGAAGCGAACGATCGGGCCCTTTTTGCGCCAGTCCTCAATCTCCTCCTTGCTACGGTAGAGCTGGGCGTCGAACATGGAGTGCGCGCGGAAGCGATAGGTGTGGCATTCGAGGAAGTAGGGCTTTCCCGTCGCACGGATCGTCTCGATGGCGCGCCGAGCGGCCGCTTCGACAGCAACCACGTCCATACCGTCAACGGCTTCAGAGGCGATCCTGTAACTCTGCGCCTTGCGATGGATGTCGGTCTCAGCCTCTGAGATCTCCAGGGCGGTTCCCATGGCGTAGAGATTGTTCTCGCACACGAACAGCACAGGTACGTTCCAGAGTGCCGCCAGGTTGAGACTCTCATGGAACTCACCTTCGGCGACGGCACCCTCCCCGAAGAAGCAGGTAGTGACGTGATCCAGGTGACGTATCTTGTCTGCCAGAGCGAGGCCCACGGCGAGGGGTAGCCCGCCGCCCACGATGGCATTGCCTCCATAGAAGTTGGTGTCCCGGTGGAACAGATGCATGGAGCCTCCGCGGCCGCCGCTGCATCCTTCCCGCTTGCCGTACATCTCGGCCAAAGCTGCCGCCATCTGAACGCCGCGCACCAAGGCATGGCCATGCTCACGGTAGGTGGCGACGACCCGATCGCTCTTTTCGAGGACAGGAATGACGCCGACCGCAATGGCCTCCTCGCCATCATAAAGATGCAGAAAGCCCCTGATCTTTTCCTGTGTGTAGAGTTCTGCGCACTTGTCCTCGAACCGGCGGATCCGGATCATATGCTTGAGCAGATCGAGTTCATGGGCCCGGGAGAGCCGCGGCTTCGAGATCACGTCCGTCATCGCTCCTCGCTCTCAAGGGTGGAGGTGTCGCCTTCCGGCAGGCCGAGCTCGCGCGCCTTCAGGAGGCGGCGCATGATCTTGCCGCTGCGGGTCTTCGGGAGGTTCTGCCGAAAGGCAATCTCCTTGGGGGCAACAGCCGGGCCAAGCCTTTTGCGGGCGTGACCCAGGAGGTCCATGCTAAGATCCTCGCTTGGCTCAAACCCTGCCCTGAGCGCCACGAAGGCTTTCACGATTTCTCCGGCGACGGGATCCGGAGTGCCGATGACGCCGACCTCGGCTACGGCAGGATGCTCCATCAAGGCGCTTTCGACCTCGAACGGGCCGATCAGATGGCCGGCACTCTTGATCATGTCGTCGGCCCGTCCGACGAACCAGTAATAACCGTCGGCGTCCCGCATTGCGAGATCGCCGGAGAGATACCAGCCGTCCGCGAAGCATTTGCGGTAGCGCTCCTCCTCATGGAGATAGGCCCGCATCATCGAGGGCCAACCGGGTCGCAATGCCAGTTCGCCGACCGTTGACGGAATGGCTATTTCGCGGATGTGCCCATCCTGCTTTTCGACAATTCCCGCCACCACTCCGGGCAGGGGTTTGCCCATAGAGCCCGGACGGACATCCATCGACAGGTAGTTGGCGAGCATTATGCCGCCGGTCTCCGTCTGCCACCAGTTGTCATGGAACGGCTTTCCGAATGTTTGCGCCGACCAGACGACGGCCTCCGGATTGAGCGGCTCGCCGACGCTGGCCATGTACCGGAGGTGCGGGAGATCGAACTGCCGCACGATATCGCTTCCGACCTTCATGAGCATGCGGATCGCTGTCGGCGCGGTATACCAGACGCTGACTTTCTGATCCTGCAGGATACGATACCAACGCTCGGCGTCGAACTCGGCCTGATCCACGATCGTCGTCGTGCCGTTCGTCAGCGGCGAGATGATGCCGTAGGACGTGCCAGTGATCCAGCCCGGGTCGGCTGTGCACCAGAAGATGTCGTCGGGATGGAGATCGAGCGCCAGTTGCCCGGTAATGTGATGGGCGACCACCGCCGCGTGCACGTGCACAGCCCCTTTCGGCCGACCCGTGGTGCCGCTGGTGAAGTGGAGGAGGGCCATATCCTCCGGAGCTGTGCGCTCGATGCCGAAGGTATCGGGGACCCCGTTCATCAGCCTCGCGAGGCCATGGATGCCGTCGGACCCCGTCGCGTCACCGTCAATCAGGATGACATGATGGAGGCTGTCGAGGTCGCTGCGCCAGGACGCAATTTTGCGGCGGTAGAAATGGTCAGTTGTGACGAGAAGCTTCGCCTCACCGATGCTCATGCGGGCTTTGATGGGCTCGGGTCCGAACGCGGAAAAAAGAGGGCAGAAGACGGCCCCAGCCTTCAGGGATCCCAGTGCCGCGACATAGAGTTCGGGAACACGGCCTAAGAGGCAGTACACGCGGTCGCCCTTGCCGATCTCTAGGGACCGGATGACGTTGGCGAACCTATTGGTCTGCCTCTGCAGGTCGCTGTAGGTGAAGACGCGGATAGTGTCATCCTGGCCGATCCAGCGAAGGGCGATTTTGTCGCCAAGGCCATGTGCGACGTGCCGGTCAACCGCTTCGTAGGCGATGTTCAATCCGCCACCGGGCAAGCCGTCAAGTAGGACGCGCGCCCGGTCCCACGAGAAGTCTGCGACCGCGCGATCATAGTTACGCAGGTTTGCGCGGGCGATTTCTTCGGGATGCTTTCGAATAAAATCCCAGGGCATTCCGCCTCCACAGGTAGGCATTTTTGTAAAATTCTATCAAAAGCAGCGGCAGATCATTGAGAATGGTCAATAATGTGATGCCTGCGGGGCTTCAACATGCGCCCGTCACCAACCAAGACTTCGATACCGCACCTTGGCTGCCCTAGGAAAGGCATGCCCAGTAGGTCGAGAAGGCGCTATGTTGCTAAATTGGTAGTCAGTGCCAAGCATGAGTGAACTGCCAAGACACGCTCGCGCAAGGTCGTTCTATCATCTCGCAGATGTCTCTCTCTCGGGACGGTCCTGTCGCGGGCTCGCGCGTTACGCGGACCGCGCCGATGATCCGATTCGGTGGATTGCCGCTGCTGTGGCATCCCCGTCGGTTTACTGCCTGGGGAAATGCTACGCTGGGCCAAGCGATGCTGGAGCATCGGAAATTTAATCGGACGCGTATCCTGCGGCCTTGAGATAGTTCCAGCATTCCTGGGGCTCGAAGAGGTTGCAGATGTCGCCGAGCGCTCGCCAGAGCGCCTCGGAGGTTCGGGCTTCGGCCTTGCGCAGGTGCGCTTTGAGCTTTGAGAAGGCCTGTTCGATCCGCTTGCGACAGCGCTGGCTGATCGCATAGCCGGGATGGCGTTGGGTGCGCCCGTCCACGGCCGTGATGCGCGGCCGCCCGCGCGGGCCGAGATGGCCGTCGACGGCGATATGCGGGGTGACACGGCGGACGCGCAGGTCCTTGACGAACTGGCGCACATCATAGGCCTTGTCGGCCCCCAGCGTGATCCGCCGCCGGCCAGGCCTGCGGTCCAGCATCTCAAGCACGGCCTCGCGCTCGGCAGTGCCCGTGGCCGGGGTGAGGTGGCCATCCACCGCCAGGCCGTGGCGATTCTCCATCAGCGCATGGCCCAAATAGCAGAGCCGGGCCGGCTGACCATCGGCCTTCTTGTAGAGCCGCGCCTCCGGGTCGGTCGTGCTCTGGTGCGTCTCGTTCGAGCGCTTCTCCTGGTGAAAGCGGCGCTCGGCATTGCGCCCGGGCCCGTCTGGATCATGGTCGCAGCCGTCCTTGCGGCGGAAGCTCTTCAGCGAGGCCCAGGCCTCGATCAGCGTGCCATCCACCGAGAAATGATCCGAGGAGAGCAGTCTCTCGACCCGCGGCTGAGCCAAGACCGCGCGCAGGAACTTGGCCGCGATCTGCCCCTGAAGCAGCCGGTCACGGTTCTTCGTGAAGGTCGAATGGTCCCAGGCCGGATCGTCCACGCCGAGCCCGACAAACCAGCGGAACAGGAGATCGAACTCCATTCGCTCCATCAGCCGCCACTCCGAGCGGAGGCCGTAGAACGCCTGCAGGAGCATCGCCCGCAACAGCCGCTCCGGTGGGATCGATGGCCGGCCCCGTCCTGGCGGGTAAAGCGCCGCGAAGTCCCCAGCAAACGATCGTGGACGGGTCGACTCCACGCTCCTGCATCATCTCGGCTAGGTCACGGGAGCTGATCCCGTATTTGCAGTACCAGCGCACGCACAGAAGGATGACCTCGACTGGAAAGCGGCGGCGCTTGAACTGAGACAACAGGACGGCTGCTCAAATGGCCGCCATCCCATAAACTGCCAAGGTCAATGCAACGGAGCCTTCCATTGGCTCTCAGAGCTTTGACGCCCGTGGCTTATCTTCGTTCAATTCGAGACGAGCAGGATGGCTTCGATTTCGACTGTCATGCGATTGGGCAGCGAGCCCATACCGATGGCCGAGCGGGCATGCCGACCGGCATCTCCCAACACTTCGACGAGCAGGTCGGAGCAACCGTTGATGACTTTTGGATGATCGGAGAAATCTGGTTCGGCATTGACCATACCGAGCAGCTTGATCACGGCTTCGATGCGGCTGAGTTCGCCGAGGGCCGACTTCGCGACGGCCAGCAAATTGAGCCCGGTCAGGCGGGCATCCTCATAGGCCTCTTCAATGGTTGCATCGCGCCCTAAGCGGCCTGGACGGTAGGTCCCGTCCGGACGTTTCGGCCCCTGGCCTGAGAGATACAGCAGATTTCCGGCCCAGCGGTATGGCACGTAGTTCGCCACCGGCACCGGAACCTCGGGAAGTGTGAGACCAAGTGACTTCAGCTTTTCTTCCGGGGTCACGAATGAATTCTCCTTACTAAGGTAAAACGCCTTGAGTTCGACACATTAGCTCCACCCGCTGGGCAGGAAATCTGCCAGACGAGGGCGCGACGAGGGCTCTTAGTATTGGCGACGGTGCTGAAGTGCCACGGGGGGTTGTGCTTCCGGCTCTGTCGATCAGCCTCCCACCCTAAAGCACTTCCTGAAGCGGGTCCTGGGCCTGCGCTCGTGCCGCACCGATGGCGCCAGCGACGATTTTGAGGGCATTCGGCCCTTCCAAAGATTTTGTGACACCCTTCGACAAGCGCCTCTCCCGTCATGTCCAGTATAATAGACATTCATCTTATATTTCGGACACTGCGAAGCTAGACCCGTTAGTGTATCGCTGCAAGACCTCAATTGTGATGACGATGGTTCTGGCATGGTTGATTTAACCCGCCAACCCTCCAAAGGTGCCTCTCGGCCGTTAGCCTCACCGACCGGCGAGCGGCGGCATGGCATCGACCGCGTCATCAGCCTGCTCGAAACGCTTCTGCGCCAGCGGGCGCCAACCCGAGTCGCCGCGATTGCGTGTCTCGTCAACGCCCTTCGCTCGACCGCCTACGAGATCGTCAATCGACTCATCGAGGCCGACATTCTGGAGAATGTCGGCCCATAAGGTCATGTCTATTTCCGGAACACCTCGCATCTGTTCGGACGAGCCTACGTGGATGCGAATCCATTCTACTAAAGATGTAGATGGGCGCTTGATCGCCTTGTGGCCGAGACCGGCGCAACGGCACAACCGTGTGCCTTGCGAGGACGCAAGTGCGTGGTAATCGACATTGCGGCGCCAATCTGCCGTCGCACAGGCGCTGCCCTTGCAACGCTGTGCCTTACTGTTCCAGTTGACACAGATATCGATACGCGTTGTCGCAAACGCCCGCGAACTCTCGGGCACTATCGCATAAGTGTTCGACTTGCTTTACTGACGTTTCGAAAAAGGGCCCAGGAGCTGTTCTTCTGTTGCGCTCGTCAGCTGTCTATGACACAGGGCTCTTGAGCCTCTCAAGGGATGAGACCGCGATGCGCCACGTGAGTAGTCTGATCGATACTATGCGCCTCATGGAACCCGACATGAGCCGTGCTGAGCGTAACGTCGCAAATATTATCCTTTCCGACATTGAAGCGGCGACGCGGATCAGCACCAAGCTTCTGGCGTCGCAGGCCGAGGTCAGTGAGCCGACGATCGTCCGCTTCGCCCGGCGTATGGGTTGTGAGGGTTTTACTGACTTCAAGATACGCCTGGCCCAGGACTACGCTCTTGGGCGGATGTATATCGCTGCCGAACGGCAAGAGCCAGCGACGACTGGTCCAGCAGTTGCCGAACATGTCTATGAAGCGACGGCACAGGCGCTGGCGAATGCCTTTTCCCAACATGATCCGATTGCTTTGGAAGAGGCCGCCGATATCCTGGATAAGGTGCAGCGCGTCTTCTGCTTGGGCGTCGGTGGTAGCTCAGCCAATGTGGCTCGGGAGGCGGAGAATCGGCTATTCCGCCTCGATATGGCGGCGTCGGCATCGTGCGATTCGTATCAGCAGCTCATCATGGCGGCGAACTGCAGTACTTCGGATGCGCTCCTCATCTTCTCAGTCACTGGAAAGCCGCGGTCCTTGATCGACAGCGCTGAGATTGCCCGAGGTCAGGGTGCCGCAGTCATCGCCGTTACCCAACCTGACAGCGAACTCGCTAAACGCAGTGACGTGGTGCTTCCGCTGCATGCCTATGACGAAGAAAAGTTCTTCTACATGCCAAACAGGGGCCGCTACGGGCAATTGTATGTTCTCGATTGCTTGGCAACGCTACTAGGCGCCCGACGGATGAAGTCCGTATCCAAGAAGCTGTGGCGCGCTCGGATGATCCTGGCAAATCTGCATGGCCCTACAAACCCTCAACCTGTCGGCGATTAGTAATTTCACTACATTGAACGGCAGCGCCGATCTGCTCTTCTCGCTCGTCTGGATATCATCCTGGGGCGATACCCGGTATTACTCCGTCTTAGACCCGGGTGACATGGGCACCGTTTCCGCTATCTGGAAAGGGTCCGGAAGTGGCTCAGGTAGCAAGAATATTCGCCCCTCCTGAGGGCGCATTACCCTCTTGTTTGCATGTCCTGTTGCCCTTTTGCCTTGTATCAGCTTGATCGCCAGCCCGCTGGAGACCTGCGGCTATGGATGTCTGCTGCCGCGAACTCGGGTTGACAATCATGTAGTTCAACTACATGGTTCCGCAAATTGATCGAGGGCCAGTATGCAGCACGCCGATAAAGCCATCGCTTCCTTCAGGTTCGACGAAGTCATTGTTCCTTCGCATCCGGGCGTCATCAATTCAGACAGCCTTGCGAAGCCGCTCCACATGCTGCCTGTCGGCGGCAAAGCCGGGTGGAGTGTGCAGTTCGACGAACTCCCCAAGCTGATTTTGCGAATGACTTTGGCGGATGGCACGGTCGGACTCGGCGAGTTCTATCGGGACCACGAGTGGCCGCGCGTCGAGGCGATCTGTGCCGACCTGCTCGGTCGGTCGATCCTGGACCTTCCGCTCCAGGATCTGCCCCTGCCGCTCTGTCGCGAATACGACGGATTCGAATGCGCCATATGGGACGCCTACGCCAAGTCGCTTGGTGTGCCGTTGCACCGCCTCCTGGGCGGCGCGATCCGTGACCGCGTGCATGTCAGCGCCTGGTCGAGCCATCGCACGCAGGAAGAGGTCGGGCCCTGGGTCCGGCAGTACTACGAGCAAGGCTATTCGGTCATCAAATTCAAATGCGATCTCGAGGATGATGTCGCCGGCTGGTGCGCACGGATCAAAGAGTATGCGCCTGGCATGAAAGTGATCTTCGACCCGAACCAGCGGTGGGAGAACTCGGGCAACGCCAGACGGATCATCCGGGAGCTCGAAAAGGTCGGCAACGTCCTTCTGCTCGAGGATCCGATCCCGCGCTGGATGTTGCAGGACTTCGCCGAGCTGAGGCGCTTTTCGTCGATCCCGATCGTTCTGCACATTTCACTCCCCTATATCTACCAGGGTCAGCGCCCCTACGACGCAATCAACGCCATTGCCCACAATGCGATTGATGGCTTTAACTTCAACGGTGGTCTCGCTAAGTTCCAGGTCCTCGATCATATCGCTTCGACTGCCAACACCTATTGCTGGCACGGCTCGGAGATCGACCTCGGCATCCTCGAGGCGATGTACGTCCACCAGTCGGCAGCGGCGCGCAGCTGCGTGTGGCCCGGCGACATCTTTGGGCGCATGATCCGCAAGCACGATCTTCTCGCGACGCCGCTCACCTTCGAGCCGCCCTACGTGCGCATTCCCACCGACGGACCAGGGCTCGGTGTGCGCCTCGACGAAGAAGCAATTGCACGATTCCGCGTCGCAGAACGCGTCATTTCCTGACTGAACCAGGATCACGAGGAGCTTCCGTCCTATGCGCTGGGAGAAATTCACCACCAAGGAAATCGCGGCGCTTGACCGCAATATTCCCGTGGTGCTCAACGTCGCGGCCATCGAACAGCATGGACCGCACCTGCCGCTCGAAACCGATGCCTGTATTGGCGACCACTTTCTGCGCGAGCTCGAGGAGCGGCTTGGGGACGGCGTTCTCATTCTGCCACAAGTCAAGATCTGCTGCTCTGAGCATCACATGGATTTCCCCGGCACCTTATCCGTCCGGCACGAAACCTTCCTGCTCTATGTCGGCGACATCCTCGAATCCGTTGTCAGGCACGGCTTTCGGAATATCATCCTGTTCAACAGCCACGGCGGCAACCAGGCCATCGGCCAGGTGCTTCTTGAGAGCTTTGGAGCCAAACACCGGGATTGTCGCATTGCCATGCTGACGTGGTGGCGTCTCGCCGCCAAGGAACTAAGCGTCATTCGTGAATCCGACTTCGCCGGCATCAATCATGCATGTGAGTTCGAGACGTCACTCATGCTGCTGGCAGCGCCGGAGAGCGTACGACAAAACCTGATTTCCGGAATGAGCTATGTTGAAACGTTCGACTGGGCCAATGCCGACATGATTCTGCCGGCACGGGGAGCCCTGTTCCGCAGCATGAAGGACATGTCCGGCGGCACTGGCGTGGTTGGAGACCCGTCGGTCGCAAGTGTTGACAAGGGCGAACGGATCACTGCCGCCGTGGTCGATCAGCTGGCGCATGTCGTCACAAGCTTGGCGCGGGTCCGTTGAGGCGGCCCGCGTGAGTGCAAGAAGGAGGAACGGAAGAATGTTGAAAACATTACGTTATGCCGGTGCGGTCGTGGCCGCGCTGGCATTCGGCGGCATGCAGCCTGCCGAAGCGCAGCAGCGTGGCGGCGTCGTGACAGTCGCGACGATCGGCGAGCCCAATACGCTCGATCCGATGGTCTCCGCGGGCGATCTGCTTGGCATGGTCACCCAGCACTTTTATGAGACGCTCTATACCTTCGACAAGAACTGGGAGCTGACGCCGCTCCTGGCTGAAAAGCTCCCGGAAGTTTCGGCCGACGGAAAGGTTTATACCATTCCGCTTCGACAGGGCGTGACGTTCCACAACGGCCAGCCGATGACCGCGAAGGACGTGGTGGCATCCCTCAAGCGCTGGCTCGATCTTGCTTCGCGCGGCAAGCTGGTTGCCGGCAACATCCAGGCCGTCGAGGCTGTCGATGACAACACGGTGCGCCTGACCCTCAAGGAGCCATTCGCGGCCCTGACGGCCCTGCTTGCCTTCAACAACTCGGCCGCAGTCGTGATGCCGGCCGATCACATGGAAAATCCCATCAAGGACGTCATCGGCACTGGCCCCTATCGGTTGAAGGAGCGCAAGGCCGACCAATACATCCAGCTCGTTCGCTTCGACGGCTATAAGCAGCGGGAAGGCGAACCGAACGGCTTCGGCGGAGCCCGCAAGCAGTATCTCGATGAGATCCGGTTCGTGCCTGTCCCGGACGCCAATACCCGCGTCGAGGGTTCGCTTGCCGGCCAGTTCGACTATGCCGACCTGCTGCCGGTCGAGGCCTACGATCGCCTGAAAGGCCAGTCGAAGACCGAGCCCCTGATGCTCGAATCCTTCGGTTGGACCATGTTCATCATGAACAACAAGCAAGGAATGATGACCAATCAGAACCTCCGCAAGGCCGTCCAGGCGGCACTCAATGCGGAGGACATGCAGGTGGCCGCCTTCGGCAAGCCTGAGTTCTACTCGGTCGACGGCGCCATGTACCCGAAAGGCTATGTCTGGCGCACGGAGGTCGGTACGGAAGCCTACAACCAGGGTGATGCCGACAAAGCGGCCGCCCTCGCCAAGAAGGCCGGCTATGATGGGTCGCCCATCCGCATCCTGACGAGCCGCCAGTATGAGTTCCACTACAAGATGGCCCAGGTTGCCGCCGAGTATCTGAAGGCGGCGGGCTTCAAGGTCGACTTGCAGGTCGTGGATTGGGCAACGCTCGTTCAGCGTCGCGCCGAACCTGCCCTGTGGGATATCTTTATCACGCACAGTCCCTTCCTGCCCGAGCCGGCGCTCATCGCGCCACTGCCGGATACCTATCCGGGCTGGTGGGCGAGCGAGACCAAGAACAAGCTTCTCACGGCATTCAACACCGAGATGGATCAGAAGAAGCGCATCGCAATCTGGGCCGACATCCAGAAGCTGATCTACGATGAGGTCCCTTTCTATAAAGTCGGCGACTTCAATGCCCTGACGGCGAAGTCTCCGCGGCTTCAGGGCTTTACCGCCTCGCCGTGGCCGTACTTCTGGAACGCGTCCATAAAGCAGTAACATGGGCAAGGTGGGCGGCGGCTGAATTGCCGCTCACCTTTCTTCCCAAACAGGAACCTGGCAGCTATGACCCGCTATGTGATCCGGCGCTTCCTCGGCATGATTGCGGTGATGTTCACAGTCGTGACGATCGTCTTCGTCATCGTGCGCGTCGCTCCCGGCGATCCCGCCGCCGTAATGCTAGGCCCCGATGCCACAGCCGCTGATATCGCAGCTTTGCGCGAGACGTTAGGGCTCAACCGGCCTCTCATCCTTCAGTATTTCTTTTTTCTCGCCCAGTTGCTCCGAGGCGACCTCGGTCAGTCGATCTTTCTCAACATGCCCGTGCTCAGTGCTCTTGCTGAACGCGCCGAGCCCACATTCTTCCTGACCTTGTTCTCGATCCTGATCGCCAGCGCTATCGCCTTGCCGGTGGGCATTTTGGCGGCCTACAAGCGCGGCTCACTCTTCGATCAGGCTGCCACGACCCTTGCCATGCTGGCCGCGAGCATCCCGAGTTTCTGGCTAGGCCTCATCCTCATCCAGGTTTTTGCCGTCCGGTGGGGCTGGTTTCCGGTGTCAGGCTATGGCGGCCCTGATGCCTCTTTCTTGGTGCGGCTATCCCATCTCGTCCTGCCTGCAACCGCACTGGGAATCGTAAGTTCAGCGCTCATTACCCGTTTCACGCGGGCGTCCATGCTCGACGTGCTCAACGACGACTATGTCAGAACGGCCCGCTCGAAGGGCATGGGCGAGTTCCGCGTGGTGATGAAGCATGCGTTCAAGAATGCGCTCATCCCCGTGCTGACCGTGATTGGTCTGACGGCAGCGCTTCTCATTTCCGGCGCCGTCGTGACCGAAACCGTCTTCAGCCTGCCGGGTGTGGGCAATCTCGTCGTTTCCGCCGTACTGCGCCGGGATTATCCCGTCATACAAGGCGCACTTCTCGTCATTGCGGCGCTCTATGTCCTGATCAACTTCGTCATCGACATGCTTTACCTCGTCGTCGACCCACGGGTGCGTTACTGATGGCTATCACTTCGTCTCCTGCGATTGCCGGGCGCCCCGGGTTCGCGAGCCTTGTCTTTCAACGCAAGTCGCTTCTGATCGGCTTGGCCGTCATCGGAATCATCACCCTGTTCGCGGTGCTGGCGCCGCTGATCGCGCCTTATGCCCCGAACAAGCTCTCGGTGGTCAACCGCCTGAAGCCCCCGAGCGAGCGCTGGTGGTTCGGCACCGATGAGTTCGGCCGCGATATCTTCAGCCGGACGATCTATGCGGGACAATTGTCTCTCCTCGTCGGGGCGGCCGCAACCCTGCTCGCGGCTGTCATCGGCATCACGCTCGGCCTCGTTGCCGGCTTCTTCCGTAAGGCTGATGGAATCGTGGCGCGGATCATCGATGCCATGATGGCCTTTCCGGATATTCTTCTCGCGATCTCGCTGGTTGCCGCCCTCGGCCCTTCGCTGGCAACGGTCATTGTCGCTCTCGGCATCGTCTATGCCCCACGCCTTGCCCGCATCGTACGCGCCTCCACGCTCATCATCCGCGAGTTGCCCTATATCGAGGCTGCGAGGGCCCTTGGGGTTTCGACATGGCGGATCATGATCCGCCATGTCCTGCGCAATCTTGTTTCGCCGATTCTCGTGCAGGCGACCTTTATCTTTGCCTATGCCATGCTGGCGGAGGCTAGCCTGTCCTTCCTCGGTGTCGGCGTGAGCCCGGAGATTCCGACCTGGGGCACCATGATCGCCGCTGGCCGGCAATTTGTAGGAAGTGCGGACTGGATGACGTTGTTTCCCGGCGTCGCCATCGTGCTCGCCGTACTGTCCCTCCAACTCGTCGGCGACGGCCTGCGCGACATTCTCGACCCGCGCCTGAGAAAGGACCTCTGAGCGATGGTTGCAACAGCTTTCTCAGGAGCAACAGCCGGAGCCACTTCGGTGCTCCCTTCAAACATTCAGCTTAAAGTCGAGGACCTGCAGACCTATTTCATCCAGGGCGCCCGTTCCGTGAAATCGGTCGACGGCGTCAGTTTTTCGCTAGGACGCGGGCAAACGCTCGCAGTCGTCGGCGAATCCGGATCGGGTAAGTCGGTAACGAGCCTCACGATCATGCGGCTGCTCGCCCATCCGGGCCGGATCGTCGGGGGCCGCGTGTTCTACCGGTTGCGCGGAGGCGATGTGGTCGATCTCGCACAACTGCCCGAGAAACGCATGCGCGCCATCAGAGGCCGCGAGATAGCGATGATCTTTCAGGAGCCGATGACGAGCCTGAATCCGCTCTTCACCGTCGGCGATCAGATCATGGAAATGATCCTCCTGCACGAGCCCATATCCCGGGGCGAGGCACGGTCCAAGGCTAAGCGCATGCTGGAACTCGTCGAGATTCCGGCGCCGGAACGGCGGCTCGATCAATATCCGCACGAGATGTCAGGCGGCATGCGCCAGCGCGTCATGATCGCCCTTGCGCTCTCGTGCAACCCCTCGCTGCTCATCGCCGACGAGCCGACGACCGCTCTCGATGTCACTATTCAGGCCCAGATTCTGGATCTGCTGCGCCGTCTCCAGAAGGAGATCGGCATGAGTATCCTGTTCATCACGCACAATCTCGGCGTTGTGGCCGAGATCGCCCACGAGGTCGCGGTGATGTATGCAGGCCGGGTGGTCGAGCAAGGACCGGTGCTCGATGTCTTCGAGCGTCCACGACACCCGTATACGCGCGGGCTGCTCGCCTGTATCCCGGATGCGCGGCGCGACCGTACCGGAGGTGGTGGTCGGCGACTGTTGAACGCCATTCCGGGCAATGTCCCGAGCGCGCTCGACCTGCCGACAGGCTGCGCCTTTGCCCCGCGCTGCCCACTGGCCGTGGACCGCTGCCGTGAGCTACCACCGCTTATCCCCGTGTCCGAAGATCACCTGTCGCGGTGCTGGAGGTACGACGACCTATGATCAACGACAGTTCACCGAAGGATGGGATTCTGTTATCGGTTCGCAACCTGGAGAAGAGGTTTGCGACGAGTAGCGGCACCGTGCGCGCCCTGTCCGACGTCTCGTTCGACGTGCGCCGTGGCAGCATCCTTGGCATTGTGGGAGAGTCGGGCTCAGGCAAGACTACGGCCGGGCGCTGCATCCTGCGGCTTGTAGAGCCGTCCGGCGGCGAGGCGGTTTTCGACGGCGTCGATCTGTTCAAGCTTTCGGAAAAGGAGCTGCGCGCCTATCGCAAGCGTCTGCAGATCATCTTTCAGGATCCCTATTCGAGTCTCAATCCGCGCATGCGCGTCGGGGACATTATCGGCGAGGCCATCGATACCCATAACCTCGCCAAGGGCGCCTCGCGCGACGAGCGCATTGCGCAGCTGCTGAGCCGCGTCGGCCTGCGGCCGGAACACGCCCGACGCTATCCTCACGAGTTCTCCGGAGGGCAGCGCCAGCGCATCGGCATTGCCCGCGCACTCGCCGTGGAGCCCGAGCTGATCATCGCCGACGAGCCGGTGTCCGCCCTCGACGTCTCCGTTCAGGCTCAGGTCCTGAACCTGATGCAGGAGTTGCAGCAGCAGCTTGGTTTGACAATGGTGTTCATCTCGCACGACCTATCGGTCGTCGAGTACCTCTGCGATGATATCGTCGTCCTTTACCTTGGGCGCATCATGGAAATGGGGCCCGCCCGTGAGGTCTATTCCAATCCGCGCCATCCCTATACTCAGGTGCTTCTGTCTGCCGCGCCGATTGCCGATCCGCGCGCCAAGCGCGAGCGCATCATTTTGCAAGGCGATATCCCGAGCCCCCTCAACCCGCCCTCAGGGTGTGTGTTCCGCACGCGATGTCCCTACGCCGTGCAAGCTTGCGCTGAGATCGTGCCTGCGCGGGAAGAGGTCTCGCCGGGTCATAGCGTTGCATGTATTCGCCAGGTGGAACTCTCCGAAATGCGACGACCGGAGACCAGCGGAGCTGCTTGTGACACCGTATGAATAAGGCCGCCTAGGGCAGATCCGAGGGTCGTGCACCCAAGGCCCATCCTGCCTGAAGGCTCTATGCCGGCCAGGGGACCATCTATTTTTGCGAGATTCCGCCGCAGCAACTGCAGCGCAGCGGCGGTCAATGACATCGACCCCGAATTTTCCGTGGCGACGAGAAGACATTAGGCCTCCAATGACCAAGATTCACGAACTGGACACACCCGTCGTGTTGATCGACCTCGACCGCGTCGAGGCCAATCTCAAACGCGCTCAAGATTTCGCTGACGCGAACGGGGTGAAGCTGCGCCCGCACATCAAGACCCATAAACTGCCACGCCTCGCCAAGCGGCAGATGGAGCTCGGCGCGATTGGGATTACCTGCCAGAAGATTGGCGAGGCGGAGGTGATGGTGGAAGCCGGCATCACGGATATCTTCCTCCCCTATAACATCCTCGGCGAGCCCAAGCTGAAACGCCTTCTGGCGCTCGCTCGGCGTGCCTCCATCAAGGTGACAGCGGACAGTACGATCACCATCAACGGCTATTCCAAGACCTTTGCAAGTTCCGGCATCACTCTTTCCGTTCTTGTGGAATGCGACACCGGTGGCGGGCGTGTCGGTGTCCAGAGACCTGAGGACGCCCTGGCTCTTGCTCAGCGTATCGCCGCCTCTGAAGGGCTGCGCTTTGGTGGCCTGATGACATATCCTGCCAAAGGCATGGTGGCGCAGGCGAATGCCTGGCTCGAGCAAGCTACAGTCTTGTTGAAAGCGGCGGGCCTCACGCCCGAGATTGTCTCGACGGGTGGCACGCCAGACCTCTGGCGCAGCAGCGAGAACCACGCGGCCACCGAGTATCGCCCGGGCACCTACATTTACCTCGACCGTTCCCAGGTTCGGGAGGGTGTCGGCAGCTTTGATGATTGCGCGCTCACCGTGTTGGCAACCGTCGTTTCCCGTCCGACCGACAACCGCGCGGTCCTCGACACGGGCTCGAAAGCGCTTACAAGCGATACGTTGGGCCTCGAGGGGTTCGGCCGCATCATCGAGTATCCGGACGCAGCCATTGTGTCTCTGAGCGAGGAGCATGGCGTCGTCGACCTTACCCATTCGGCGGCAAGACCCGAGGTTGGAGAGATGGTTCGCATCATTCCGAACCACGTCTGTCCCGTCACAAACCTTTTCGACGAGGTGACGTTCGTGCGCGGTAACGATGTACTCGAAACTGTTCCCGTCGGCGCCCGCGGGAAAGTCGCGTAACGCGCTTCTTAGGAAATCTTCGTGCTGTCCTGCACCCAGAATCCGCTCGCAGAATTCGATTCTAACGCTGGAAGTTTACAGCGTTCGTCAGATACCCGCCGTTCCCGCTGGGCGAAAGCCGCGGCTATAATGACAAGATCACTCTCCTTTTGGGAGCGAGGCTAACATGACACAGGACTGGCTCATCAAAAACGCCCGGATCATCGACGGAACCGGGGCCCCGTGGTTCCGCGGCGACGTGCATGTGGCCGGCGGGCGGATCGCCGGTGTCGGCGCCAACCTCGCGGCGGCGCCGGGCGCGACCGTCGTCGATGCGCAGGACCGCTATCTCTCGCCCGGGTTCATCGACGCCCATTGCCATGACGACCTGATCTGCCTGCGCGAGCCGGACCGGCCCGAAAAGGCGCTGCAGGGCGTGACCACCGTGGTCGTCGGCAATTGCAGCTTCTCCCTCTATCCTGCGCGGGGCGAATCCCGGGAGGATTTGCGCAAGCACTTCTCGGGACTGCTCGGACAGACGGCGCCCGAGGAGATCTTCGACGATTTCGCGGATTACCGCGAGCGCCTTCACCAGGGCGTCGCCGTCAACGTCGTTTCCCTCGTGGGCCATGCGGCCCTGCGCCTTGCGGTCATGGGCTATGAGCGGCGCGCCGCGAGAGCCGACGAGATCGCCGCGATGGCGGCCCTTCTCGATCGCCAGCTCGAACAGGGCGCCATCGGCCTGTCCCTGGGATTGGTCTACCCTCCGAGCGCCTTCGCCGACCTCGACGAGATGGTGGCCCTCGCCAAGGTCGTGACATCTCACGGACGCCTGATGACCGCCCACGTGCGCAGCTACGAGGATCGGCTCGTCCCATCGATCGAGGAATTCATCGAGATCCTCCGGCAATCCGGCGCGGCCGGCCTCCTGTCCCACCTGCAATCGGCGGGACGCCCCAATTGGGGGCAGATCCCGCGCGCCCTGGAGACCCTGGAGGCGGCCCGGCGGGAAGGCATCGACATCAGCTTCGACATGTATCCCTATCCGGCCGGCAGCACCTATCTCCTGCAATTGCTGCCGCCCGCTTCCCTCGAGGGAGGCCTCGACAGCCTGAAGCGGCGGCTGCGCGATCCCGAGATCGGCCCCGTGCTGCGCCGCTGGGTCGAGAACGGCGGCCCGGCCTTTCACGGCCAGAGCAAGCTGGCGCTCATCGGCTGGGAGAACGTGCGCATTTCCGGCGTCAACAACCCGGCCCTGAAGCGGCTCGAAGGCCTGAACATGCGCCAGGCGGCGGAGCGCGAGGCCATCGAGCCCTACGACCTGATGATCCGCCTCGTGGAGGAGGACGACGGCCAGACCGGCGTCATTCTGTTTCAGCTCGACGAGACCGACCTGCATGCGGCCTGCTGCCACCGGCTGCACATGGTGGGGTCCGACGGCCTGCCCCGGCCCGGCACCAAACCTCATCCGCGCGCCTTCGGCACCTTCCCGCGCATCGTCGGACCCCTGCGCCGCGACGAAGGGTGGTTCTCCATCGAGGATGCGGTCCGCCGCATGACCTCGATCGCGGCACAGCGCTTCTCCCTGCAGGATCGCGGCCTGGTGCGGCCCGACATGGCGGCAGACCTCGTGCTGTTCGAGGAAGGCGTGACCGACCGGGCCACCTTCGACGAATCCACCCTGCTGCCCTCCGGCATCGTCGCCGTCTGGGTCAACGGCGAAGCCATCGTGCGCGACGGCGCGCCCACGGGAGCCCGCCCGGGCCGCATGCTGCCCCTGATGGGGTGAATCATCCGGCGCTGTTCCGGCATGGGCCGCATGCTGGTACTGTCAAATTAGCCCGGGGGTGACTGGATCGAAGCATATGTGAGGGATGAAACCATCCCGCCGTACTCACTATGCCCGCCACCGCTTTTCGGCTGAAGTGATCAGCCATGCAGTCTGGTTGTACTTCCGGTTTCCGTTGAGCCTGCGCATGGTCGAGGAGATACTGGCTGCCTGAGAGATCCTGGCTCGCCATGACGCTATGTGGTGGTGGGCGCAGAAGTTTGGCGAGAGCTTTGCCCACCGAGCCCGTGGAAGTCCCGTAACCCTCCGTGATAAATAGCGTCTCAAAAGGTTCTGATGAGGTGGACGCCCCCCGACGGCCTCGGTGTGCCACAGTGGAGGTGTTGAAAAGCACCACTTGAGGGAGGCGTCCACCTCATCAGAACCAGATCACACCGAATGCTTCTCACCAGCAGCGGCGATGCTCTTGAATTTCACGGGTGAATAGCAAAGGCCTCATACCATCGCCAAAGTCGGCCAGCAGGAATCCACTTTCTTCTTGCGCGCGTTCCATGGGCCCGGCGCGAGGATGCTCCGAGAGGGTAGGAGGCTAGTTCACACAAGATTCAGCAGATCCGGTTCATCCTGCTGGTTCAACAGGGCGCGTGAAGCCCCACGCCCTCACCGAGATTGACCCAGTCCCGATGTGTCTTCCTCCCTCCGTCCCCGCCGTAGCGGACTGTCCGTCCTTCGAAGGTACCACCGCGAGGCGCGCCACTCCGTCCAAAGACACGACCTTCGCCGCCATCGGCCTGGCTGTCCTGTCAACCGTCTTCTTCGCCATGGGCGATGTCACCGCGAAAGCTCTGACCGGCACGCTGCCTGCGATCGAGGTCACTTGGCTGCGCTACGTCGTCTTCTGCTCGGTGGTCGTTCCAACGGTCTTCATCGCGCGTGGCGCGAGGGCGATGCACACACCGCGCTTGCGCCTCCAGATCATCCGGGCGCTGGCCATGGCCGGCTCATCCGTCCTCTTCATTCTCGGACTGCGACACCTCCAGGTAGCGGAGGCGACGGCGATCAACTTCATTTCACCGATCTTCATCACCGCCCTTTCAATCCCCCTTCTCGGAGAGAGGGTGGGCATCCGGCGCTGGGCCGCGGCGGCGCTGGGTTTCCTGGGCGTGATGCTTGTCGTCCAGCCCGGCGGCTCGGCTTTCCAGCTCGCTGCCCTGCTCCCGATCGGCGCCGCGCTCGCATGGGCTGTGGCCGCTGTCACCACCCGCCGTATGATCTCCGAAAAGCCTGAGGCGACCTTGGCATGGTCGGCGGTCCTTGGGTTGATCATCCTGTCAGCCTTCGTGCCATTCAACTGGCGCACACCCGGTGTTGCGGAGATCGGCCTGGCCGTTCTGATGGGCGCGTTCTCGACCACTGGCCACTGGCTCATCATCCTGGCCTACCGGAAGGCCGCAGCCTCCACCATCGCTCCGTTCTCCTACGTCCAGCTCCTGTTCGCCGGGCTGCTCGGCTTCGCCGTCTTCGGCACCGTCCCGGGGGCAATGACCCTCGCCGGCGGGGTCGTCATTGCGGCGAGCGGCCTCTACACGGCCCATCGTGAGCGCATCAGAGCCAGGGAGGCGAGGCTTGCTGCCGCCGGGATCCGCCGCCCTTAAATTGCGGTGCACGGCACCGACGGCTCTGATCGACTGTTTCGATAAGGGATTGCCAACGCCAAGAATCAAATCGGATCGATCCAGGCGTTCGACGCAGCAGGCGACACAATGCCCCGCGGCAGGTCGGCAGCGGTCCGCTTGGGGGCACCGTCAACTCAACCGAGTAAAGGCCGTTTCCCGGCGATTGCAGCAATTTCCCGGCATGTCCAAGCTATTGAAAATGCGTGACCGGCATCGAACCTAAACGCCGAAAATGGCAAGTAAAAGCGTTAAGATGACGGTGCCGTTTCACCTGCTCGCCGCATAGCGGCAGTACAGGGCATCTGCTTCTTTCTCGCCCCTGTTCCGGATTTGCGCCATGTGTGGACGTCCCGCGAGGCGCAACAGAAATCTTGTTTGATGCAGCGCGTGGTCAGGGCTCCGACATGCGTGCGGCCTCTACTGCGGCTCACATGCCGCGGGCCCGATGCTGAGCGCTGCCGCAGGCCTCCATCGCCACCGTACCGGACGGTTGGCCGGCAAAGAAGGTGAGCACCTGGTGCCGCCGCAGCTTCTTGCGGAACAAGACCGCTCCCGATGCATCGGCGCCGTGTCCTTGGATCACGCTCTTCGCCAGATCCAACCCAATCGTGCTGACCTCGCCCATGGACACCTCCCTCAAGTGGTGCTCTTCAACACCTCCACTGTGGCACACCGAGGCCATCGGGGGCGTCCACCTCATCAGAGGCAGCAGCAGAGCTCAGGACACGAAACGCTCAATCGAGTACGGCTTTGGATCGGTGAAAGTCTCCCGGCCGGTCATCATTTCGGCCAGCAAACGTCCCGTAACAGGTCCCAGGGTCAAGCCATGATGATTGTGACCAAAGGCGCACCACAGCCCTTGATGCCTTGGCGCAGCCCCAATGACGGGGCGCATATCGGGCAGGCAAGGGCGGGCTCCCATCCACGGCTGCGGATCGATCCGCCGTTCAAGAGGGAAAATCTCGCGTGCCAGGGGCTCCGTTCGGTCCAACTGCAAGGGAGTTGGTGCGGAGTCTCGGTGGGCAAACTCGACTCCCGTCGTCAGGCGGATACCGCGAGTCATCGGTGCAAGCAGAAAGCCTCCGTCCACGTCAACCACAGGATGATGAAGGAGAGATCCGGCTTTAGCCCTGAAATGCACATGGTACCCACGCTTCACGGCCAACGGAACGCGATAGCCGAGCAGACGTAGGACCGTGTCGGACCATGGCCCAAGAGCAATTACCACATCGTGGGCGCGGACCAGGCCATCCCCGCTGCGGACCGTCCATTCGGTGTCGTCCTGCTGGAGCGTGCGGGCCTCACCGTGAACGAAACGGCCGCCGCGTCGCAGAAACAGGTCGGCGTATCCTTTTACGAGACCGCCAGGGTCAGGAATTGTCGCCGGGTCCCGCCAATGAATTCCGCCAATGAGGGTCTCGGACGTGTGAGGCTCTCGCTGACGAAGGGCCTTGCTGTCGAGGATATCGAAGTGCAACCCATAAGGCTCGAGAGCCGCAGTATTCTTCGCTGCTTGGTCGAATGACTTTGCGCTGCGGAATGCCTCAATCCAGCCTGTCCGGCGCAATTGCTCCAGGAGCCCGGCTTCTGTCATAAGGCGCTCATGCTCTGCGACTGACCGCTCAATGAGAGGCAGCATGTCGCTCGCTGCCATTTTCAATGGGCCGGGTGCGGATTCGCGCCAGAATCGCCAGAGCCAAGGGAGGATCCGGGGCAGGAAGCGCCAGTCGGAACGGACATCTGCGGAGCGGTTCAGGGCGTAGAGGAGAATGGTCCTGAGATCGCGGGGGACCCCGTAGGGAATGACGCTCGACCGTTCGATCAGCCCGGCATTGCCATGGCTCGTTTCCTCGCCCGCGCCGCGTCGGTCAATCAGGACGACATCGCGCCCCCGCATCTGAAGATGCAGAGCGGCGGATACGCCCACGATGCCGGCCCCCAGCACAATGACATCGGCGCGGATTTCACGATGCGGGTGTGTCATCGGCTCAGGAAGCGTGCGAGCTCACGCGGTGGATCTCGAGCGCCATCTTCACGTCTTCGATGCCAAGGCCCATGGACCGGAAAAAACTGGCCCGATCGGGGGAGGGGGCCAGCGCCTTGCCGCAGGCAAGTTCACCCAGATCACCGCGGATGTCGTCGCGGGACCATTCGTGCTCAGAGGCCATCACCATCTCACCCGCGATGAGCGGAGTCGTCGACCGGTCGTCGCAATAGACATTCATTCGGGTCAGGGCTTCTGGCGGAATTTCATGTGCCCGTGCGACGTTCGTGCTGATCGAGGTCACAAGCATCCCGGGCCTGATATGCTCCGTTGATAGAACCGGGGTGCCGGAGGACGTACAAAGCAGCACCACATCGGAATCGGCCACCGCGAGAGAGCAATCGTCGGTAATCTCAGGGAAAGGTTGGAGATTGCCGAAGCGTGCCTCGAGGGTCTCCTTTTTGGCCAAGATATTGCGTGAATGAATGCGGACCCGCTTCCACGACCGAAGCGGCAGGACGTGACGCAGGTGAGCCAAGGCAACAGGACCGCTGCCGATGATTGCCAGATTGGCGGAATCAGCTCGGGCGAGGAGATCGACTGCCAAAGCGGTCGTCGCGGCGGTTCGCTCTGTCGTCAGCGCCAGGGAGTCGCAGAACAGCAAGGGCTGTCCCGTCTCAAGGCTCATCAGCATCGTCGTGGCCGTGACCTTGCCACCAGACGGGGTGACCACATAGGGCGAAACCTTGACCCCGAGCACCCCATCCTCCGGCAAAACACCCGA
Source organism: Microvirga sp. M2 (assembly GCF_047497095.1). Lineage (NCBI taxonomy): Bacteria > Pseudomonadati > Pseudomonadota > Alphaproteobacteria > Hyphomicrobiales > Methylobacteriaceae > Microvirga > Microvirga sp. M2. The sequence goes on along the minus strand of NZ_CP134064.1, from coordinate 247,097 downwards.
GTAGGTGATGTAGTCGCCCCGGTTGTCGGGCAGAAGGGTGAGGGCCTGCGGCGGCTGGGTCACGAGGCCTTGTCCGTGCGCCTCAAAGAGGTCGCGCATCGCCGCGACAGCGTCAACGCGCTTCATACGGTCCTCGACGGCAGTGGCGTCGAGCCAAGCAGGGGAGGGCTATGTCATGCTCGACTCTCCGCGATGACAGGCTCTTCAGAGGATCGGGAACGAATAAAGACTTCTGGGTTGTAGGGGGTGTCGGGTTCGAGCGGATACATCGGTCTCGGCACGCGCGTGAAGGTGAACTTCCTCAGATCCGGAGAGGCCAGCGCCCCGCTGTCGCACACCAGAACCCGACTTGCGATCGGCTCGAACGCGGCCCGGAAATGCTGCATGGATTTGACACCGACGATCCCCTTGGCGCGAGGGTCAATACCAAAGGTGAGGAATTGCTGCAGATCATGACACTGATGAGGCTCAGTGACGATCACGACCTGAACGCGCCCGACCTCGATCACCGCCGTGGGGCCAAAGGACATGCGGACACCCGCATACATCGGTCCATCACAGGTGTAGCTGCCGTCGGATACGCTCAGCAGCGTGCCCGTGAGGTCAAGGGGCTCGCCGCCGAAGGATGCGTTCACCTTGCCGCCGAGACGGATCGATACCGTTTCACCGGGCTTCCTGGTCTGCAGCTGCGAGGCAATCTCGGGGTCCACGATCGGGCAGAAGCAGGCGTCTGCGTCTGCCGCTATCAAGGCCCGAAGCAGGTTCGTGCCGTCGCCGTACCCTCCAGCTCCGGGATTGTCGGCATAATCCGCGATGACCACCGGCCGATCATCCCCCGCACGCGCGGAAGCCACCGCATCCTCAGGGGACAGGAAGCGGTTGACGAGATCATGGCGCATGTCCCACATGGCCTTCGCCATCTCCTCGGCGAACGACCGGTGAGATTCCGGATCTCCGGAATAAGTCACCGTGATCGTCGGACCGATCTCATCAATATCGGCATAGGGAAAGGCGCCGTTGACGCTCACCGCCAGGACATTCGGCTCGCTCTCATACGCCCGGGCCCGGTCCATCACGGCAACAAGCGGCCCGACATCAGTGCGGCCGCCATTGGCGTCCTCCAGCATGGGCGGACGCACGAACAGAGTATGCGGCTTGATTTCACCGGCCATGGTCCGGTGCAACAACTCGCCCGCATGCCGGCCGGCCACGCGCATGTCGACATGCGGATAGGTCTTATAAGATACGAGAATGTCAGCCAGTTCGCACATGCGCCTGGTAACGTTCGCATGCAGATCCAAGGTCGCGGCGATCGGAATGTCCCGGCCAACGATTGCGCGGAGGCGTTCGAGAATCTCCCCTTCGCCGTCGTCTGAATGGGTCGTGACCATGGCGCCGTGGAATGCGAGCAGGATCCCATCGAGCCGTTCCCGCTCCCGGCGGGCGGCGTCCTCGACGACTTTCACGATCTCCTCGAAAGCCTCCTCGGTAACGCAGCCTGCCGGATTGGCGTGGGCGCTGATGACATGAACCAGCTCCCAGCTCTTCTCGCGTGCAACATCCAGGAAACCCGCGACCTCGGTATTCGTCCCATCGAGCGCCCGCAGGGCCTCGTCGCCGTGGAGCAAGATCACATCGGCGAAGCGGTCCAGAGACGTCAGGCGAACGCTGAAGGAATTCGACTCGTGCATGATTTGTGCCGAGAGAACGCGAAAGGACATCGTCCGACTCCAGGTTTGAAGGAGGGAAGGGGACGAGTACCGGTGGAGCGTCTGCTCCCTTGTGTCTCGTCCTCATGCAAAGAGGCAGCGTGCCCCGCCGGCTCAACCCAGCGGGTTGCCTTCAACAACATTGATACTTGATTACTTTGCGGCGAGGTCGCGCTTGAACCACTTCTGGGACAGCCGCGAGATCGTGCCGTCGGCCAGGGCCGATGCGATCGCCTCGTCGAACATGACTTTCAAGTCCTGGTCGGCTTTCCGCAAACCTGCCGCAACACCCCGCCCCATGAAACCACCGGTGAAGCCGGGACCGGCGATGACGAAGTTCTCGAAACCCGGCTTGCTCAAGGTGGTATCGAGGGTCGTCGTGGCCGCGGCTACGGCGTCGACGCGCCCAGCCGCCAGATCCAGATCATGCTGCTCCGTGGTCTTGTACTCGCGGATTTCCACGCCCTGGAACAGGCGCTCCATCATGGTCGCCAGTGTCGTCGAGCCCTGGACGCCCACGACCTTGTCCTTGAAAAGCGGCTTGATCTCGTCAGCGGCCTTCTGGGCCGCCGCAGCATCCGCCCCGATATCGAAGACCTTGTCGTTCGGCACCTTTGCCAGGGGAGAGTCCTTGGGAACGAGGAAGGCACCGGGGGTGCGGGCGTACGGCCGCGAGAAATTGATGGTTTCCAGCCGCTTATCGGTGATCTGCATCCCGGCCATGATAGCATCGTACTTGCCGGCGTTGAGCGCCGGGATGATGCCATCCCAGTCCTGGGCCACGATCTCGCACTTCACCTTCATCCGCGGGCAGAGCTCGCCGATGAGATCGATCTCGAAGCCTTCGAGCTTGCCGCTCGGGCCGGCGAAGTTCCATGGAGCATATGCCCCTTCCGTGGCGATCTTCACGGTCTCCCATTTCTTTGCCTGTGCGAAGGCGCCGCCTGCGGTCGCAAGAAGCCCCAGAGCCGCAATGCCGAGTAGTTGAAGTCGCTTCACCGAGCCGCTCCCCTTTTGAGTATTTCTGAAATCCGTCCAGCGGCCGACCTGGGCCTCCGTCAGGAGCCCCAGACCTTGCTCTAGACAGATGGGCTCACGCAATCGAGAATGTCTCCGGCTCAACTGTGAGAAAATCTAACAATGGCAGCACGTCGGCTTCCCCCTCTCAACGCTCTGCGGGCCTTCGAGGCGGCGGCCCGCCGTCGCTCGATCTCCCGGGCCGCCGAGGAACTCGGGGTGACGCATGGAGCAGTCAGCCACCAGATCCGGACGCTGGAAGCTTTCGTCGGCACCGATCTCCTGGAGCGGGCGGGCAACCGCTTCAAGTTGACGGTGGCAGGAGAGCAACTCCTGGCCCCCCTGAGTTCCGGGTTCGACCTTCTGGCGACAGCCGTCATTAGCTTGGATCGACCGAGCGTCCGGGGCGACGTCACGGTAAGCGCGCCTCCTGCCCTGACATGCCTGTGGCTGGTGAAGACGGTCGGCGGCCTGTTGAAGCAGTACCCCGACTTGCGGTTACACCTGCGTCCCTCAAACAGTCCGAAGGAGGTCATCGCCTCCGATGTCGATCTGTGCATTCGCTATGGCGATGGAATCTGGCCTGGCCGACGCAGTGAGCGGCTGACCGACACTGATCTTTTCCCGGTCTGCCAGCCGGATCTTCTCGCAAGTGGAGACATCCGTGAGGTGGCCAACTCACCCCTGCTATGTGCCGCGAACGGTCATGAGTGGGACCTCTGGCTGGCGACGGTTCCACAGGGAAGCATCCTCACCGGAGGACGCCATTATCTCGGAAATCATCTGGCGATGATCGAGGCGGCCGTCGGCGGCCTTGGTCTCGCCATGGGAGACAACGTGACCTGTCAACGCTACTTGGAATCTGGGATCCTTGTTCGACCGTTCGCTGAGAGTGTCCGGGCGCCGGCCTCATTTTTCCTGATCGATGCCGGCGACCACGAGCGGCGTCCAGCCGTAACAGCGGTTCGGCAATGGATCCTCGAAAGCTTCAATCGGGAAACCGCTCTAACGGCCTGAGTCCATAACGGGAGACAATGGCGACGATCCAACCTGGCTCTGATGAGGTGGACGCCCCCCGAGGGCCTCGGTGTGCCACAGTGGAGGTGTTGAAGAGCACCACTTGAGGGAGGCGTCCATGGGCGAGGTCAGCACGATTGGGTTGGATCTGGCGAAGAGCGTGTTCCAGGGACGGGCCTGTCACGTTAACCTGAAGGGACGGTCATAGGCCCTAACTTGTGAATCTCAGGCAAGCACACCAGTTGCAGCTTTCCATGCCGCCACCTCCTGGAGGCGGTGCAGGTGGGTGGCGAGAGCAGACCGGTGTGAGCGAGGTGGTACGGACAGGTTCCTGACGGATGAAAAGATGGTTGTGAACCGCTGCAGACCTCCCGCAGACCGAAAGCCCTGCATCATGCGCTCTCGCTTTCGCAGCGGCACGTGCGAGTTCTCCGCTCTGTTGTTCAAGCCCTTGTGGGATCGGTGCTCAACGCTTGGCATAACCTGCCGCTTGGCGGCCCCGTATGAAGGCAACTCGTCGGTGATGATGCGCTTGGGCGCCACGCCCTGCTTCTTCATCCGGCGGATCAGCAAGCGCTTGGCTGCCTTGGTGTTGCGGCAACCCTGGACGACCTCGTCAAGCACATAGCCGTCCTGATCGACCGCGCGCCAGAGCCAGTGCTTCTTACCCGCGATACTGATGACCACCTCGTCCAGATGCCAAACGTCATTCGAGCGTGGCGGCTTGCGACGGAGGCGCCGCGCGTACTCTGGTCCAAACTTCCTACCCCATCGACGGATTGTCTCATAGGACACGACAATGCCGCGTTCGAGCAGCATCTCCTCGACGAGCCGCAGGCTCAGAGGGAACCGGAAGTACAGCCAAACGGCATGAGCGATGATCTGAGGCGGGAACCGATGGCGCGTGTAGCTGACAGACCTGGTCATGCTACCGTTCCTACCGCAGAGGCCCTGACCAAAAGTTATCGTGACATCACCGCGAAGAACTCGCCTGGCTTGATTTTGCCGAACTTCTATTTACGGTAAGGATCATGATGACGCGGCTTTACCTTCCATATCGTCACACGGGGTGCCTCCTCGCAGGCTACTAGTCCCCGAAGACCGGTCTTCCCATCGCGGTGCCCGTTCTTCGGGGCTCTGACGCTGACACCATTCTGCGGGACCTGATGGCGCAGGTGGATGATCCGTCGCCCTCTTGCCAGAGCACGACCATCTCGGTGCATTGGGGCAACGCGGATATTTCAGGAGTGGTGGACCCGGCCGCAGAGCGCGACGCCATTTCCCCGCTGCCGACAACACACCAGGAAACGGATCGATCCAGGGCCGCTGACCCTGCGACGCCGATTGATGTTTTGATCGAAGAGGACAATTCCGATGACACGCCGTCGTGCAACTCTCAATGCCGCCACCCTGTTCAGTGGCGTGTGCCTGATGCTCGGAACGCCCGGTGCATTGGTGATCGAGGCAATGGAGCTCCTTGCGATCTACGGTGTGGGCGTCCTCGGCTTTGCGGCCTGGGTTTCCCGGGATGCGTACCTGAGGCATCAGTGACAGGTGAGCCGGATGCCGGGGATCTGGCCGTGCCTTCGGCGCCACGATCCTCTCCCGTATCCCGCTGCCGATAGCCATGCGAATGTCGTCGCTTGCCTTATCGAAGGGCTACAATCGCCCGCGGGATCTCATAGGCCCCGATCCTGCGCTGCGCGCGTGTCTCTTCAACGTCTCCGCCTTCAGGCAGATCTTCAACCTGAAGGGGGATGCCGCAATCTCCGCAGGATCGGGATATCATTCTTTGTCGCTTGCGCGCGGGATGTAAGCCAGCGGCTTCGGCTTGCAGCGATCGCCCGGCTGTCGGTGTCGGCAGCGGGAGAGTTCTCGGCGTCGGCATCTCGATCGCGCAGGCAAGCCGCGACTGCGGCGCACATTATGATGTTGATTAATTTGTGTAATCGTATATGACATGATTTCACCTGATGCAGGTTTCATCTGCTTGTTGGGGAGGACGCCATGTCTCGCGACGCCCTTTTCCAATTGAGGATGGACTCAGTTCTGCTGAATGCCACCCAAACGGAAGAAATCCTTGCCAAGCGCGTCGATCTGACGCGCATTGCGGCAACCGATACTGCAATGACAGGCCGTGACTTCGGTGTTGTCGCGTTGTCCGTTGCCGGCCTGTTTCGTGCCGAGAGGAAGAGCCGGGGTAACAGCGCCAAAGCGCTGATTGAGAGCGCATTCGCAAGCGCACCCTGATCTCACTGAAGCCGACTCCCTGCCGCCATCTTCATGAGGCGCGTCAAGCGCAGGAATGGCTTCATCTTCATTCTTCATGGCGCAGCCCTTTGGCGCGCGAGTGACCTGAATCCGGCGGTGCAGGCCGGTCTATCCCATTTTGATCTCGCGGCTGCCCGCGATCATCTCCCTCGAGCGTCACGTCGCTCGAGGGCTGGAGCCATCGTTGATGATAGGAACGCCCTACTACCAAATCGATAAGAGCGCCTTGCTTCGCAACATGCGGATCATTCAGCATGTTCGGGAACGGTCCGGCGCAAAAGTTCTGCTCGCCCTCAAATGCTTCGCCACATGGTCCGTATTCGACCTCATGCGCGACTACATGGACGGCACGACCTCTTCGTCCCTGTTCGAAGTCAAGCTGGGCCGTGAAAAGTTCGGTGGCGAAACTCATGCCTATAGCGTCGCCTTTGCCGATCACGAAATCGATGACGTCGTCGCGAATGCGAACACGATCATATTCAATTCGATCAGTCAGTTCGAGCGTTTCGCGGACAAAACGATCGCGCTCGACCGCGGGATACGCCTCAATCCTCTGGTTAGCTCGTCGGATTTCGACCTCGCCGATCCGGCCCGTCCTCACAGTCGTCTCGGAGAATGGGACGTGTCGAAGGTTGCGGCGATCGTAGACCGTGTCGATGGATTCATGATCCATAACAACTGCGAGAACGGAGACTTTGCCCTGTTCGACCGGCTTCTCGGCCAGGTCGAGGAGAGGTTCGGCTCGCTGCTGGAACAGGTCGAATGGGTCAGTCTCGGCGGCGGCATCCACTTTACGGGCGAAAACTACGCCCTCGATGAGTTCTGCCGCCGCCTGAAGGGCTTCTCGGAAAAGTACGGTGTGCAAGTCTACCTGGAGCCCGGCGAGGCCGCGATCACGAACAGCACGACACTCGAAGTAACGGTTCTCGATACCCTCTTCAACGGCAAGAATCTTGCGGTCGTCGACAGCTCCATCGAAGCGCACATGCTCGACCTGCTGATCTACCGGCAGAGCGCGAAGCTTACCCCGAATGCCGGACCGTACCGGTATATGGTGTGCGGCAAGTCGTGCCTTGCAGGCGATATTTTTGGTGAGTTCTCGTTCGATCGGGAGCTTCAGGTCGGCGACCGGATCTCCATCCAGGACGCGGCCGGCTACACAATGGTGAAGAAGAACTGGTTCAATGGCGTAGCGATGCCGTCGATCGTGGTACGCGAGCTCGACGGCAGCCTGCGGGTCATTCGAGAGTTCTCCTTCGGCGATTACCTCTCCAGCCTTTCATAAGGCTTCCCCTCAACCTGCAAGGAAGGAGCATTCGCAGCAAAATGAGGAAGAACATCCTGATCATTGGCGGCGGTGGCGTCGCCCAAGTGGTTGCCCACAAATGCGCTCAGCACAACGACGTGCTCGGAGACATCAACATCGCATCGCGCAGCATTGCCAAGTGTCGTGCAATTGTCGATTCGGTCCGCGACAAAAAGACCATGAAGGTCGATGGAGTTCTTGCGGCCCATTCTCTGGATGCGCTTGATGTCGAGGCGACGAAGAGGCTGATCGAAAGCACGCGAAGCCAAATTGTGATCAATGTCGGCTCTGCCTTCATCAACATGTCCGTGCTCTCGGCCTGTATCGGCACGGGAGCAGCCTATATCGATACGGCGATCCATGAGGATCCGCTGAAGATCTGTGAAACGCCGCCGTGGTACGATAACTACGAGTGGAAGCGGCGTGAGGAATGCGCGGCGGCCGGCGTGACCGCTATTCTCGGTGCGGGGTTCGATCCGGGTGTGGTCAATGCCTACGCGGCACTCGCTCGGGACGAATATTTCGACCGGATCGACTCGATCGACATCGTCGATATCAATGCGGGCGATCACGGGCGCTGGTTTGCCACAAATTTCGACCCGGAGATCAACTTCCGCGAGTTCACGGGCCAGGTCTGGTCATGGCAGAACCGGCAGTGGACGTCGAACAAGATGTTCGAGATCCAGAAGGATTGGGATCTGCCGGTCGTCGGCACCCGGACGGCCTACATGACCGGGCACGACGAAATTCATTCGCTGTCGAGAAACCTGGACGTGCCGGACATACGCTTCTGGATGGGATTCGGAGAGCGTTACATCAATGTCTTCACCGTGCTGAAGAATCTCGGCCTGCTCTCGGAACAGCCGATCCGCACTGCGGAAGGGCAGGAGGTGGTTCCGTTGAAGGTGGTCAAGGCGGTCCTGCCCGATCCGTCGTCGCTCGCGCCGGAATACACGGGGAAGACCTGTATCGGCGACATGGTAAGAGGAGTGAAGGACGGAAAAGAGTACGAGGTCTTCATCTACAACGTTGCGGATCACAAGGAGGCCTATCTCGAAGTCGGCAGTCAGGCGATATCCTACACGGCCGGGGTTCCGGCTGTGGCTGCCGCCATCCTGATCGCCAAAGGTCCCTGGGACGTTAAGACGATGGCCAATGTCGAGGAGTTGCCGCCGCGTCCTTTCCTCGGGCTGTTGGGCGATATGGGGCTGCCGACGCGGATCAAGATCGGCGACGAAGATCGCGAGCTCGTTTTCGGCGAGACAACCGAGGGGGCTGTCCGGAGTCCATCGCCGATGACCGCCGCCGCATAGCTCGCGGTTGCCGATCCGCCTTGCTCGAAGTTGCGAAAGGGGAGCACCGGACGCCGGTGCTCCCCTGAGCATAAGTCCTCCAAAGCAGGACCCGGTCCCACTGGGAAGATGCTCCCTTCCTGGAAAGAGCGCATCGTTTGCGCGGACCCGAAGGGCCACGTTCGTGAAAACCGGGTCCCCTTTTCGCTCGCGCGGCCCGCCGGGTCCGCACGGTGCGCTAGGACGATCTTCTCGAATGCGGTGCACCAGAATGCGGTGCGCGTCCCCGCTTCTGGGCGGTGGAGGACGTGTTCAGTGCGACAGCGGCGCGAATGAGTGCCTTCAACGGCTCTTCATCGATGTTGTCACCCTCGTGAAAATCGATGGCGCGTCTGACGTTGCCTTCGAGACTGGAATTGAAGAGGCCCGAAGGGTCCTCCAGCGAAGCGCCTTTGGCGAAGGTCATCTTTACGACGTTCTTGTATGTCTCGCCGGTACAGATGATCCCGGCATGCGACCATACGGGGACTCCTCTCCATTTCCACTCTTCGATGACCCTGGGCTCGGCTTGTTTCATGATCGCGCGGATCCGGGAAAGCATCTCGCCCCGCCAATCGCCCAGTTCTTCGATGCGCTCACTGATCAACTCAGACGGCGGTTTTGCTTCCTGAGCTCCGCTTTTCTCCATGATCTTTCTCCCTTTGCGGTGCTTTTGGGCCGCACCAAACCGGATACGGGCGATGTCGTTTGAGGATTCCCGCTCGCCCTGCAGGTCCTCGCCGATCATGCGACTCGGGTCGCTCGGGCGGCAAAGCGGTTTCACGTTTCCCTCGATGCGGGACCCTTTTAGAGATGGCACGTGAACTTAGGGGATTCTCGCCAGTTGTCGTTGCGCCCATCGGCGAAATTTACGGGCGCTGCCGCAAGCTCATCTTCCGGCACATCGTCAAGGCAGTTTACCCGGACGGAGACGAAATCACCACCGATCTCCGGAATGTTTCCGGTGCTGAAGGAATGGACCCCGCATACCTTGCAGAACTTGTACTTGCCGACGCCCGTTCCGAACGAATATTCGGCGACATCTTCCGGCCAGCAGCGGAGCCGGAAGGCAGCCGGCTTCACGATGGCGTTCCAATTCCGCGTCTTCATGCAGATCGAGCAGTTGCAGCGCCCCGTTCCGCCTGCGAGGTCGATGTCGACTTCGAAAGTCACCGCTTTACAATGGCAACTTCCCCTGTAGGTCTTCATCATCGCTCATTTCCTCCCATGCCTGCGAACCAGGGGACGCTGCTTGCAACCATTCGCCCTATATGACAACATATTGTCAATGCAGAACCAATAGATAAGCGACAATATGCTGTCAACGAGGAAGCCGCGCCGGACACCGGAAGGTGAAGCCTTCGCCAAGCTGGCGTTCGCCGTTTTGCGGCTATCGGGCTATCTCACCGCGGCAGGCGATGCCTTGACCAAGCCTCTCGGGCAGAGCAGCGCGAGATGGCAGGTTCTGGCAGCAGCTTCGCATGGAGCGCTTTCCGTTGCGCAGGTCGCTCGTGTCCTCGGCATGAGCCGGCAAGGCGTGCAACGGGTGGCGGATCTTCTGGTCGAGAGCGGCCTCGCAGAATATCAGCCGAACCCGCTTCACAAGCGGGCGAAGCTCCTGAACCTCCTGCCGAAGGGGCAGGAAATTCTGGCCGAGATTCGGCTGCGGCAGGCCGTGTGGGTCGATGAGATCGGAAAGCGATTCAGCGCGGAGGATCTTGTCGCCGTGGAAGGGCTGCTGAATCAGGCAATAGATGCGCTTTCGGAACATGACACACCCTAGGCATCCATGTGGGCTTAAGCCCCCTGTGGAGTAGAGGGGGCTGCCCGGACCGATAGGGGGCCCTGACAACGCCATATGTCCCTGCGCGATACCATGCTCATTTCCGCGCGGGATTTCTACAAGCGGTTCGGATATACTCCGAGGATGCTCAGCGGGCCTTATCCCTTCTCTCTTCATGCCTACCCGCTCGTGGGGGCGCGACTGCCTGACGGGGGCGGGCCTTCGCTGTTCGCGAAGCTGTTTGGCGTCGCGGAGCAGGCCTCCCTCGACACGAGGGCTCTCGCGGGCAGGGCCGTATGATGGAAATTGGAATTCTGGCCAGCGCAGCCATCTTCGTCCTGACCTATGGCGGTATCGCGCTCGGCCGAATTCCGGGGCTTCGCCTTGACCGCGCCGGCATTGCTCTGCTTGGTGCCGCATCGATGCTGGCAGCCGGCGCGCTTACCCCCGAGGAGGCGTACCACGCCGTCAATCTCGACACGATCACGTTGCTGCTCGGAATGATGGTCATCGTGGCGCATCTGCGGTTGTCCGGATTCTTCCGTCTGGTGAATGGCTGGGCCGTCACCCACGCTCATTCGCCGCTGGTGCTGCTGTCCGTGGTCACGCTGACCACCGGTGCTTTCTCGGCCTTCCTGGTCAACGACGCGGTGTGTCTGGTGATGGCTCCTCTTGTGCTGGATGTGACCAAGCGTCTCGGACTGAGGCCCGTACCGTACCTGCTGGCCGTCGCAATGGGCTCGAACGTGGGCAGCGTCGCGACCATCACGGGCAATCCTCAGAACATGATCATCGGGGTGATTTCCCAGATTTCCTACGCAACCTTTGCGGCTGCCCTCGTGCCGGTGGCGGCGGTGGGCCTGATCCTTGTCGTCATTCTGGTGACGCTTCTGTGCGGGAGCGAATTCCGAATCCCGAAGGTGCTGGCCGCAGATGCCGGGCCTAGCCGGATCCATAAGTCCCAGATGCTGAAGGCCATCCTTGTCACCGTGGGGGTGGTGGTCGCGTTCTTCGCCGGCGTGCCGGTTGCCAAGGCAGCCATTTCCGGCGCAGCGCTGCTGCTCGTGACGCGGCAGGTAAAGCCGGGAAAAGTCTACCGGGAGATCGACGGGCCCTTGCTGCTCATGTTCGCAGGGCTCTTCATCGTGGTGGCCGGTGCGGAGAAGGCTCTGCTGTCGCCCGACCTGATCGAAGCGGTACATGGGCTGCGACTGACCGACACCTGGATTCTCACCGGCGTCACGGCGGCTCTGTCGAACCTGGTGAGCAACGTTCCCGCCGTGCTCGTGCTCAAGCCTTTCGTTCAAGGGCTTCCCGACCAGCAGAGGATCTGGCTGGTGATCGCCATGGCCTCGACGCTGGCGGGCAATCTCACCCTGGTCGGCTCGGTGGCCAACCTGATCGTGGCCGAGAAGGCGCGCGCTGCAGGCGTCGAGATGGGATTCGGGATCTATCTTCGCGTCGGATTCCCGTTGACGCTCGCGACATTGACGGCGGGCGCGTGGTGGCTGTCGGGCGTTTCAGGTTCCTAGAGCATCGTTTTCGCGGACCCGGAGGGCCACGTTCGTGAAAACCGGGCCCACTTTTGCGTTCGGTGTCTGGCGACGGCTGCCGATGGCTCGCCTTGCTCCTTTCCGGAAGGTCAGGCGCGGCACTCACGAGGTGGCCGCGGACGCCGCGTCCCTCCACATTGCGTAGAGATCGTCTCCGCCGGGGCGGACGGGCAGATAGGCGATTTTGAGCGATTGTTGCGACGGCGGCTTCCCGAGTTCGGCATAGACGGCTGCCGTCGATAGGCCATAAGGTTCGCCGTCCTCGTTGGAATAAGCAAAGGTTACTTCGCGGATGCCTGTCAGGTGCATGGCGGCAAGGCACATGGGGCAGGGTTGTCCGCTGGCATAGACCACGCAGCCGTCGAGGCGTGGGCCACCAAGAACCCGGCTCGCCGCGCGGATCGCCTGGAGTTCCGCATGGGCGGTCGGGTCGTGCGTCGCGATGATCTCGTTGACACCCGTAGCGATGACGGCGCCGTCCTTGACGAGGATGGCGCCGAAAGGTCTGCCGCCCTTGCGCACGTTCTCGCGCGCAAGTTCGACGGCCTCACAAAGAAAGCGTTCCGCATCAGCCATGTCGCTTCTCCCATTCTTGTACCGGCGAAAAGGGGGCGTAACCGCCGTCGTTGGTTTTCGGAGCAGCCATCCTACTCCACAAAGGCATCCGGCTAAAGCTCGCGACCAATCTGACCTCTTCCGAAGAGCCCGGGCCTCTTGGGACCCGGGGCCTGCACGACTTGCTTTCGCGGGCGATGGAGCTATGGTGCGGGCATCATGTTCAAGCTCGTGACACCTCTTCGCTTCATGGCGCATGCGGGCTGCCTCAAAGCAGGCGGGTAGGCCCCGACGACCGGCTGGACCTTTGGGTCGCCGGTGCTCGGGGGACATGAATTCTCAACGAGACCATCCATGCGAAAACCGGGGCCGCTTTTTCGCACGATGCGCCAACGTCGCGGGCCGTTCCACTCTTCGACGCCAGAATGCACTCGCATGTGGAATTCCGGGAGGACGTTCCCTGGGGTGGCCGGTATGCGGCGCTCGTCTATCGAGACGAAGTCGATGGCGGGGAGGGCAGGATTGCCGTTCTGTCGCCGGAAGGTGCGGCGCCGATCGGCCTCGGTGGCGGGCAGTCGATCATGTGGTGGGCACCGAGCGGATGGCGCAGCCTGACGCCGTTGCGCGTACTCCGCGAACTGCAGGGGCGCACCACCGAACCACGCAAGGAGAGCCCATGACGTTCTTTCGGACGATATCGCCATCCGACGATGCCGATGGAGCCGTCCATTCACCAGCCGACACGCGAAAGGAGTACCGCAAATGCTGAGCCAAACGCTTTTTTCCATTGTGATGATCCTGGGATGCTTTCTTGCCTATCAGGCGGTTATCCGCTCAGGCACTTCGCGGCATCCTGACGACCACACTCCTCGATGACGGATGCCGGACGATCATGGCTCGTCCGATCTCTGGTGTGCCGTCCCATGGCGCAGGGGCGCATCGTGCATTAACATTGAGACGGGCATCTCATCGAGCGACCCGGCGATAGCTCTCGGCTGCTGACGATAGCCTTTCCTGTCGCCGGGTCGTAGACTGGATCGCGGAAGGGCAGCCAGACATGCTATTGTCGCTCCTCGCCACGCAGCCGGTGTGGCTGTCCAGCATCCTGCTGGTCGGTATGATGTCGCTTGTCGCGATGGCCGGGCCGGTCGTCGTGCGTCGGCGCGTCGACTTGACTCGATTGCGTCGCAACAATGAGGTCGCCGGTTTCCTGTTTGCCACCATCGGCGTGCTCTATGCGGTCATGTTGGGCTTCGCCGTGATCAGCGCGTGGGAAAAGTTCAGCGACGCCGAGAACATCGTGGCCCAGGAGGCCGCCGCCGTTGCTACGCTGTACCGTCTGGCAGAGGGGATCGGAGGCGACCCCGGCATCGCACTGCGCACCAGCCTCGACCGGTATATCACGACGGTCGTTGCGGAAGACTGGCCCGCCATGGAGCATGGGGAAGGCAGCCATGCCGTGACAGAGACGCTGAGTGCGGCCTACAGGGCGCTGCTCACGTTCACGCCCAGCGATAGTCGCGGGGCCGCCTTGCTGGAGGAGGCCCTCCATCAGCTCGATATGGTCACCCAGACCCGTCGAACCAGGCTCGTCCTGGCTCCTGGCATCATTCCTCGCGTGCTCTGGCTCGTGCTGTCCGGTGGCGCGGTCGTGACGATCGGCTTCACGCTATTTTTCGGGACCGAGAGCCTGCGCGTTCAGGTGATCATGACAGCCATTCTGTCGTTTCTGATCTTCTCAGGACTGCTGATCATCACTGCGATCGATCACCCGTTTGCTGGGACCGTAAAGGTTCGCCCGGACGCACTTCTGGCTCTGCTGGAGGACTTCCGCGCCCCGGCTCCGCCGCAACCGCCCTCGCGGTAGCGTCCACCATCCGGCCATACCTCAGCAGCGCGATTCGTGCCGGTATTCTTTATCGGATCCGGACCTTCTCAGAAGCGGCCTCTCCGATCATCCATGAGGAATTGCGGCGCATCTGCGCCGGGCGCCCGGTGCCTCCATCCTTGTCGGCCACGGCGACAGCGCTCCGGTTCACAACCCATCCTACGATTTCGACGATGAAGCGGTTCCTTATGGGGTCTCGTACCGGGTCGAGCTGGCGAGCCGTGTCCTGCCGCGGGAGGCTTGAGCGGCAGGCCGGACATGCCGACGAACCGAGACGGCGTAATAAGAGGTTCGGTCGCTTATCGATCCGGGTGAAGCCTCATTGAACCTGTTGTCCGACGAGTTCGTTCAGCAACTCCTGCCGCCGTGCCCGTCCGACGATCCAGCGGTGAAATTCCCTTGCACCGCTCTTGTTGAAGACCGGACCGTTCCACGCAAGGAAGTACGGAGATGATAGCCGAAGCTTCTGAGGGAAGGGCGCAGCGAGCCGGCCTGCGCGCAAATCCTCGGCCACCATGGCACATTGGCCCAGGGTAAAGCCGCGTCCCTCGACGGCCGCCTCGATCGCAACACTGGAGAGTGAAAACACGAATGAATGGCGCAGGCCGTGACAATCGACGCCGAGCTGCTTCAGCCAATCCTGCCATGTCGGAGGCGACGGGAATTGAGGTTGCCAATCGATGCTCAGAAGAGGATAGGCCAGGAGATCGGCGGGCGTCTTCAGCGGAGGACCGGACTCCAGCAGCTTGGGGCTGCAGACGGGAATGACGCTGTCGGTGAACAGCATGACCGAGCTGTCGTAATTCCTCACGCGATCGCCATAGGTGATGCGGAAGTCCGTACAATCCTCTTCCAGCCGCGGTTCGAGGTGAGTTCCCTCCAGGTGGACGCTCAGGTCCGGACAGCTGTGCTGCCATTCGAAAATAAGGGTCGCGAGCCACTTGCTGGCGAGCGAGGGCAGGGCACTGATGACCAGGCCGCTCGACCAACGGGCACGCTCGATCTCCGCCTGCGCCCGGCGGAACTCCTCGAAACCCTTCGTGATCGTTCTGTAGTATCGCTTCCCGATGTCGGTCAGCACCAGACTGGTTGTGCTCCGGACGACAAGCTGCAGGCCAAGTTTTTCTTCGAGAAGCCGGATCTGCTGGCTCACGGCGCCGGGAGAAACGTTCAGCTCGCGGGAAGCCTTGGTCATGTTCCCGCAACGACCGACGGCCTCGAAAGCCTGGAGCGCACGAAGAGGGGGCAATTCGGCCATTCGCATCACCGGATCGAAGTGCCGGGCGGCACCATGTCAATATCCTAGTCTTTAGCTTTTCTAAAAACAATCTCAGCGGGCGCCCGGTTGTGGGTGCGTTCTCTCACGTTCATTCTCGGTGACGCAGCAAGGGTTCAGTCCAAAGGGAAGACGTCGCGATGTTTCTTAGGAATTCTTGGTACGTGGCAGCATGGGACCATGAGGTCACCCGCTCGTTGCAGCCGGTCGAGATGTTGGGCGAGAAGATTGTCCTCTACCGCAAGGAGAATGGCGAGCCGGCCGCGCTCGAGGATGCCTGCCCTCACCGGAAGCTCCCGCTCTCCATGGGGCGCCTGAAAGGCGATCAGGTCGAATGCGGCTATCACGGACTGACTTTCGATTGCACCGGCACCTGCACACGCGTGCCGGGCGCGGAGCGTGTCCCCCACATCGCCCGGGTCCGCAGCTACCCCATCGTGGAGCGCTACGGATTGCTCTGGGTCTGGATGGGACGGCCGGAGCTCGCCGATCCGGCGACGATCTTCCAGGTCGAGCATTGGGGGGATCCGGCCTGGGGCGTCAACCGTGGCGAGTCCATGGTCATCGATTGCAATTATCTCTACATGACCGACAATCTCCTGGACCCGTCCCATGTCGCCTGGGTTCATCAATCGTCGTTCGGAAGCTCCGCCTGCGAGGAGGCGCCGCTCCAGACAGAAGTGACCAGCGACGGCGTCATCGTTTCGCGCTGGATGATGGACGTGGAGGTCGCCCCCTTCTACGCCAAATTCGTGAAGTTCAGAGGGAACAGCGACCGCAAACAGCATTACGAGGTCAGATACCCGAGCCATGCCATCATCAAGGCAATCTTCACGCCCGCAGGCACGGGTGGCCCCGACGGGCCGCTGCATGAAGACGTGTTCCTGATGGACTCGTACAACTTCATGACGCCCGTCGATGAAAACAGAACGCGATACTTCTGGTTCCAGATGCGCAATTTCGATGCAGACAACGAGGAAACGTCGCACGAATTCGCCAAGTCGGTGCGCGGCGCCTTCGAAGAGGATCGGGTCGTCCTGACGGCCGTCCACGAAGGCATGGCGAATAAACGGACGCCTAACCTCGATCTCCAGATCGATGCGGGGCCGCTGCGCTTTCGCAAGCGCCTCGGTCAACTGATCGGCGCCGAGGCCGAGCAGCCAATGGCCGCTGAATAGGTTCACGCGCGTTCCGGCCACGAAGGGCGCAACCGTGCCCTCCGTGGTCGCTCGGCCCCCGATCATGCCTTCGTACCTGACTGATCCGATGAATCCTGAACCGACAGAGACGTCCTTCTCCGACTACAAGATCGTCGCAAAGCGCCGCGAAAGTGAAACGATCATGTCGCTTGAACTGACGCCCGTATGTGGGTCGTCCGTCAGACCATTCATCCCCGGACAGTTCATCGTCATGCGCTTGCCGGACGCGAGCGGTTCCGGGAATTTGCTCCGCCACTACAGTATCTCCAGCAGTTGCAGGCTCACACATAGCTTCCGTATTAGCGTGAAGCGCGAAATGCCGCCGCCACATCTGCCTGACGCCCCGGAGGGGGTGGGATCCAGCTATCTTCATAACGCTCAGATCGGCACCATCCTGTCGGTCCATGGGCCGCGCGGCGAATTCTGCCTCGATCGCACAAGCCTCCGGCCGGTCCTTCTTCTGAGCGGGGGCGTCGGCCTGACGCCGGTGGTCAGTATGCTGCACGAGCTCGCATCCGATACCGAGAGGCCGGTGTTCTTCGTCCATGCCTGCGAGAACGGCAGGGTTCACGCTCTGAGAGACGAGGTCCTCGCCCTGGCCTCAAGCCGTCCCGGCATCGGGATCCACTTCTGCTATCGTGTGCCGACGGACGTGGATGAGGCCGCCGGAGCCTACGACAGCAAGGGCCTGATCACGAAGGAGACACTGCAGGCGCTCCTGCCACTGGACGATTACGACGTCTATATGTGCGGCCCGGCTGGGTTCATGCAGGCGAACTACTCGCTGCTTCGCGGACTCGGTATTCCAAAGCATCGCATTCGTTACGAGTTTTTCGGACCGGCCACGGTACTTGCCACTGGCGACGAATCCCCGTCCCCTGCAGAGACGACCATTCGCAATGCCGGGCCTTCTCCCGGACCTGACCCTGCTCAGAAAGACGGGACGTCAGAAGTAACCGTGAGCTTCAACGGTTCTGCTGCGCCCATACCTTGGCCGAATGGTGCCCGATCACTCCTGGAGCTTGCCGAATCCGTGGGCCTCGAGCCGCCTTTCAGTTGTCGTGCCGGTGTCTGCAGCACGTGTACAAGCCGCCTCCTCAGCGGCGAGATCGAATACTTCGAGGAACCGCTGACGCTGCCCGGTCCCGGTGAGCTGCTCCTGTGCTGCTCCAGGCCGAGAACATCCGTCGAGATCGCTTTTCCTTGAATGTGCAGACGTGCTGCCCAAGCCGACGGGCGTCACGACGTCGAATATGTGCGGATCGAGGAGCAGACATCGCTCACAATCAGCGGAGCAGCAATCAACAAGAAGACAGTTCATCCGAAACTGCGCCAAACGACAAAAAATCTATCCCAACGGGAGGAAAGACAATGCACGACACAATCATCATCGACAGGCGTGGTTTGCTCCTTGGAGCAGGCACTTTGGGCCTGGCAAGCTCGCTTCCGCTGAAGGCGAGGGCCCAAACACCTCGTAAGGGCGGCGCGCTGCGTATCGGCATGGCGGACTTTTCCACGTCCGAGACGCTCGATCCGACTCTGATGGACTCGCAGTTCCAGCAGAACCTGCATTGGCAGTTGCGAAACAACCTCATCGAGGTCGGTCCCGGGGGAGTTTTGATCCCGGAGCTCGCGGAGAGCTGGGAAGGCTCGAAGGATGCGAAATCCTGGACCTTCATCCTCCGCAAAGGAGTGACGTTCCATAACGGCAAGCCGTTCACCGCGGACGACGTCATCTATTCATTCAACCTGCATCTCAAGGAGGGATCGAAGTCACAGGCCCGCCCGCTCCTGGCGCAGGTCGCTTCGATGAAGGCAGACGGGCCCAACACGGTGATTTTCGACCTGAAGGACGCCAATGTCGGATTCCCGGCCATCACGAGTGCCGTTGGCCTTTACATCGTGCCGAACGGAGAGACGGATTTCGACAAGGGTGTCGGTACCGGGGGCTACATCCTCGAGCATTTCCAGCCGGGCGTGAAGTCTGTCGTGCGGCGCAATCCGAATTACTGGAAGGCCGACCGCGCACATTTCGATACCGTCGAGATGATCTGTATGAAGGATGCTACAGCCCGCGCCAACGCGCTTCTGACGGGGCAGATCGATGCGTATAATTCGGTTGATGCGAAGACGGTCTCCTTGCTTCAGCGCAGCAATGCAATCCGGATCAACCGAGTCAGAAGCAAGGCGCATTTCGCTTTCCCGATGATGGTCGATCAGGGACCGTTCACGAGCAACGATGTTCGCTTGGCCATGAAACTCGCGATCGACCGGGAGGATATCGTCAAGCGCATTCTCAACGGATTCGGTTCTGTCGGCAACGATCACCCGTTGTCGCCCGCCTATCAGATGTATAGCGCGGATGTCCCGCAACGGTCATACGATCCGGATAAGGCGAAATTCCACCTGAAGAAAGCGGGCGTTTCGGATCTGAAAGTGCAGCTGCACGTTTCCGACACCCCTTTCACCGGCGCGACCGATGCTGCCGTGCTCTACAAGGCTCATGCGGCCAAGGCGGGCATCACGATCGACGTGGTGAAGGAGCCCGAGGACGGATATTGGAGCTCGGTCTGGTCGAAGAAGCCCTTCTGTGCGACCCGGTGGAGCGGACGTGTCAACGAGGATGTCATATTCAGCCTCGTCTACACGGCGGACGGCATCAAGGCAGGCTGGAACGAAACCCGGCTGAACGACGATCGCATCAACCGCCTCGTCGAGGAGGCCCGCCGCGAGTTCGACACCGAGAAGCGCCGCACGCTTTATGCGGAGCTCCAGAGGATCGTTCACGACGATGGCGGATCGAACATCTTCGCCTTCTCCGACTTCATCGATGCTGTCAGCAGCAAGGTGACGCATGGCGAATTGTCGGGCGAGTACATGCTCGATGGCAGCCGCGCCGCCGAGCGCTGGTGGTTTGCCTGACCCGCTGCGGTCCTACGCGCCACCGCGCCGGCAAGTGCCTGCGGTGGCGCAATGTCCCGGGACGACGCCAGGGCAGACGATACCCGCCCTGAAGGGATGGTGCCGATGAATGTCATACTCTCCATTTCAGCCAAGCGACTGGCCCTCGGGCTGGCGACGCTGCTGACGATTTCACTGATCGTGTTCTTCTCCGTGGAGCTCTTGCCTGGCGACCTCGCGGAGGCGGTTCTCGGCCAGGGCGCGACCCCCGAGGCCGTGTCCGCATTGCGCCACGAACTCGGCTTGGACCGTCCGGCGGCGGTGCGGTACGTGGCGTGGGTTGTCGACCTGCTGCACGGAGATCTCGGTCGTTCCCTGGCAACAGGCCGGTCCGTGGTCGAGCTGGCCGGTGACCGGTTGGGAAACACGGTCGTCCTCGCCCTGGCGGCTGCGGCGATCGCGATGCCGATCGGGATCGGCCTCGGCATTCTGTCGACGGTCTATCGCGGCCGGGTCTTCGATCGTGTGGCTTCCACGGCATCGCTGGCCGGAATTTCCTTCCCGGAATTCTTCACCGCTTACATGCTGGTGGCGATCTTTTCGGTCAAGCTCGGCTGGCTGCCGGCCGTTGCGTTGGTGGGATCCGGAGAGAGTTGGATGCAGCGAATCGCGCTGCTGACATTGCCGGCTTTGACCCTGGCTCTGGCCGTGATCGCCTACGTGTTGCGCATGACCCGCGCGGCCATCGTCGGCGTCATGGCTGCGCCTTATATCGAGATGGCTCATCTCAAAGGCATTCCGCCAGTCTCCATCGTCATCCGGCATGCGCTGCCGAATGCGCTTTCCCCCATCATCAACGTCGTCATCCTGAACCTGGCTTATCTCGTCGTCGGGGTCGTCGTCGTCGAGGTGGTGTTTGTTTACCCGGGACTGGGGCAGCTTCTGGTCGACTCGGTTTCCAAGCGGGACATTCCCGTCGTACAGGCCTGCTGCATCATTTTCGCGGCGACTTATGTGCTTCTGAATCTGCTCGCCGACATTCTGTCGGTCCTGTCCAATCCCAGGCTGAAGCGGCCCCGACAGCAGGTGTGAGATGAACATTCTCGATAAGCTCGAACACGCGCCTCTGTCGGCCAGGATCGGAATCGGGATATTGGCGGTCAATCTGCTCTGTGTCCTGTTCGCGCCGTGGATCGCGCCCTATGCGGAGGGGCAGATCGTGGGCGATCCCTGGGCACCGGGCCTCATGGGGGCAGCGGCGGGCGACCCCGCGTCGACGACCTGGCTCGGGACCGACCATCTGGGACGCGATGTGTTGACCCGGCTGATCTTCGGCGCCCGAAACTCGATCCTGATCGCTCTCCTGACGACCGTGATTTCGTTCTCGGTCGGAATTACCTGCGGCCTTTTCGCGGCGACGATGCGCGGCGCGGTCGATCAGGTTCTCAGCCGTATCGTCGACGTCATGATGGGCTTTCCGACCCTGATCTTCGCCTTGATGGTGTTGGCGGTGCTCGGATCGTCGGTCCCTGTCCTCATCGGGGTCATCGCCCTTCTCGACGCAACGCGCGTCTTTCGCATCACCCGGGCCGTCGCCATGGATCTCGAGGCTCAGGACTTCGTCGAAGTCGCGAGATTGCGCGGCGAAAGCATCGGCTGGATCATGCGCCGGGAATTGTTGCCGAACGCCATTGCCCCACTGGCGGCAGAATTCGGGCTGCGGTTCTGCTTCGTGTTCCTTTTCATCGCGACATTGAGCTTCGTCGGATTGGGAATTCAGCCGCCGACGGCCGATTGGGGATCAATGGTGCGAGAGAACGCGGCGGCGATCTCGTTCGGCATCCTCATGCCGCTGTTTCCCGCTTCCGCCATTGCGCTTCTGACGGTTGCCGTCAACTTGATCGTGGATTGGGCCGTGGCATCGACGAGCGGAGCGCGCGATGACAATTGAACAACGGATCGTTCCCATGCACGCAGCGATGCATCGCGAGGCCATTCTCGAGATCCGTGGGCTCGAGATGGAAGGGTTCAGCGGCGGTTCCTGGCACAAGATCGTGCACGGGCTCGACCTGACCCTGCACCGGGGCGAGGTCCTCGGGCTCATAGGCGAGTCGGGTGCCGGAAAGTCGACGATCGGTCTCGCCGCCATGGGCTACGCCCGCGCCGGATGCCGCGTCGTCAGCGGGACGGTGCACTTCAGGGGACGGGATCTCCTGCACATGCCTTCCGCGGAACGCCGTGCGTTGAGAGGCTCGAAGATCGCGTATGTCGCGCAAAGCGCGGCGGCGTCCTTCAATCCCGCGCGACGGCTCATGGATCAGGTCGTCGAGGTCGCTGTGACCCGGGGAGGGCGCTCGCGACAGGAGGCAGTCCGGGATGCCCAGGATCTGTTTCGCCGCCTGGCTCTTCCGAATCCCGAAGCGATCGGCTTCCGGTATCCTCACGAAGTGTCCGGCGGCCAGCTCCAGCGGGTCATGACCGCAATGGCGATGGTATGTTGTCCCGACATCATCATCTTCGACGAGCCGACGACGGCCTTGGACGTGACCACTCAAGTCGAGGTCCTGGCCGCGATCCGCGGGATCGTGGAGGAGTTCCAGACCGCTGCGATCTATATCACCCACGATCTCGCCGTCGTCGCGCAGCTCGCCCACAGAATCATGGTGCTGCGGCACGGCCGCCTGATCGAAGAGGCCCCTACGCGGACCATGCTGGCGCATCCCCAACATGACTATACCCGTTCCCTGTGGGCTGTGAGAAAGCTGGCGAAGGATGCCGAGCCGAGGGGCAACGAGCTCCTGACTGTGAGGGATCTCACGGCCCATTACGGCACGCTGCCGGCTCTGGAGGACGTCACGGTGGAGATCGAGCGTGGCCGCACGGTGGCGATCGTCGGCGAATCCGGTTCCGGAAAATCGACGCTCGCCCGGGTCATCACGGGTCTCCTCAAGCCCAGCTCGGGGGAGATCACGTTTTCCGGCGAAAGGCTCCCGCGTGCCGTCAGGGATCGGAGCAGGGAGCAGCTGCGTCGCCTGCAGATGATCCATCAGAGCCCGGATGCATCGCTCAATCCACGCCACACCGTTCGCGAGATCATTGGACGGCCTCTCGCGTTCTATTTCGGGCTGAACGGGCAAAGGCGCGAACAGCGCATCGTCCAGCTTCTCGACATGATCGAGCTGAGCGCGAAGTTTCTCGATCGTTTGCCCGCTGCGCTCTCAGGCGGTCAGAAGCAGCGCGTCTGCATTGCGCGTGCCCTTGCGGCCAATCCGGAATTGATCGTCTGCGACGAGGTGACGTCCGCTCTCGACCAACTCGTTCAGGAGGAGATCCTGAAGCTCCTCTTGAGATTGCAGAGGGAGCTGTCGATCTCCTATCTCTTCATCACGCATGATATCGCGACGGTCAGAGCCATCGCCGACCAGGTCGTCGTCATGCACAGGGGCAGGGTCGTCCAGCAAGGCACGAAGGCGGAAGTCCTCACGCCGCCTCATCCTGCCTATACGGAGCTTCTGCTGTCGTCGGTTCCGGACGTCGATCCGGAGTGGCTCGACCGACTTCTGGCGGCCCGCCGGCCCGATGTCTCCAGCGTGGCATCGTGACGAGATCCTCTCACAACGGAACTGTCGGAGATTTTGCATGCGCCACGCGCAGGACATCGAAGAATTGCGCGGCATGATCGGCGGGGGATCCGTGCAAGGGCAAAGTGAACTTGCCGGACGGGATCCAGGATGGGATGCGCGAAACCTCAGGGCATTCGCCGCTGTCCGGCCGGATTCGCCCGATGCCGTCGCGAACCTCCTGCGCTGGTGCTGTCCGAGGGGGATCCCGGTCGTGCCTCATGGCGGACGAACGGGCCTGGTCGGCGGCGCCGTCACGAATCCCGAAACGCTGATCTGTGATCTGGGCGCACTCGATCGCATCGAAGAGATCGATCCTGTATCGGGCATCGCCGTGGTCCAGGCAGGCGTGACACTGGGCGCACTGCAGGAGGCCGCGAGTGCGTTCGGGCTCGATCCCGCCATCGACCTTGCTGCGCGCGGCTCGGCGACGGTGGGCGGTCTCATTTCGAGCAATGCCGGCGGAATCATGGCATTTCGATCCGGTGTCATGCGCCATCGCGTGCTCGGGCTTGAAGCCGTGCTCCCGGATGGAAGCATTTTCAGCGATCTGACCCGGGTCATGAAGACAAGTGCCGGGTACGATCTCAAGCACCTGTTCATTGGCGCGGAAGGAACGCTCGGGATCGTGACCCGTGCAGTCATCAAGCTCGAGCCATTGGTCCGTGCGCGAGCGACCGCTCTCGTCGGCGTGGACAACGCGGCCGCAGCCCAGAGAGTCGTGACGTACTTTCTGTCGCGCGGCGGTACGAATCTGCGCGCCGCGGAGATCATGTGGCGCAAATACGCGCAGACCACCGGCGCAGCCTTGGGATTCGAGCATGGCCAGCTTCCTCTCGACGCCGACTGCCTCCTGGCGCTTGAACTGGGCGGAGATAGCTTCGAGGCTGCTTCCGCGGCATTGGAAGACGGATTGGCGGCGATCTATGAGGATGCGGGGATCATCAAGGACGGCGTCGTCGCCGGTTCCGTGCAACAGGCCGACCGAATCTGGCGGGTTCGCGAGGACACCGAGATCCTTTACCGTCTCCATCCGCAGGCGCCTTCGTTCGACGTTTCCGTTCCAGGGAGAGCGATCGACAGCTATGTCGATCGCCTCGGCCCGGCGCTCAGGAGCATCGACCCGCCGTTGGATCCGTATGTCTTCGGCCACCTGGCCGATGGCAATCTCCACATCGTGCTCAATATCGAAGGTCCGTTGCCGGCGGCCGTCCAGCAGCGTGTCGAGGAGATACTGTATGGGCCTCTCGATGCGATCGGAGGGTGCTTCTCGGCGGAGCACGGGATCGGTCTCAAAAAGCGGGCGGCTTTCGAGCGCTACGCGGATCCGGTGAAGCAGAAACTCTCACGCGCCATCAAAGGTCTTCTCGATCCGAAGGGACTGCTCAATCCCGGGAAGGTGGTCGACCCGCTCTGAGGCGCCCGTCCCGGCCTGGATTACGCCCCTGCGGGCTTCGATCGGTCCGGGAACTGCCCTGTCCCGGCCGGGGAGAACCGGCCGACCAGCCGGTGACGCTCGCCGGGGTAGGTAATGCGGGCCTCCGTCATGAAGATGCCGGCCTGCCACGTTCGCCGCTCCAGGAGCAGGCATGCCGTACCGGGCGGGATTTGAAGGTGCTTTTGCAGCTTGGCATCGGCATTGACCGCCCGAATCACGTGCTCCGCATCCGTCCAGGGCACCCGGTTCAACAGCCATGTTCCCGGGGGCATCTGCTCGAACTGCTCCGTGCGGGCTTCCGGCACGGCGGCAAGATTGATGATGCGCTCCTCGTAGGCTTCCGGCTGACCTTCCACGAGATGCAGCGTCGTGACGCAGAGCACTTTCGCGCCGGCTCGGGCACCGGTCCGCGCTGCGGCTGCGGCGTCGATCGCCTCCACGCCGCGGTGCAGGACCCTGTGCTGGTACGTCTTGCCGGCGCGCTCGGCTTCCAGCGCGAAATCCTGGATCTCGAGAACCGCGCGGTCGGCGCTCGGGGCAGCCACGACGGAACCGGCGCGACGTTTTCTGATGATCAATCCCTGATTGGCAAGGGCCGAGAGAACTTTGTTCACCGTCATGCGTGAGCAGCCGTACTGCTCCGCCAGTTCGGTTTCGAAGGGAACCCGGTCTCCGGGCGCCCATTCGCCCGACATGATCCGCCTTTCGATATCGTCCCGGATCCGCTCATAGATATGCATAAAAACTCGTCCCGTACTCCGGATTGCTCCTGGAAATCCTTCTTTACTCGCGAATCCGGCGCCGGGATATGGATATCGTGGCCGGCCGCGCCATCATCTCACCGGGCTTATGTCCGGTATGATGGCCGGGCGGGTTTTCACCGATGCCCTAGACCTTAGAAACCGCCAGAGCCCGCAAGGCGAGGAGCAGCCGGTCGTTTTCGTCAGGATGACCGATCGTGACGCGCAGGAAGCGCTGGTAACCGTCTTCCCGCCACGGCTTGACGATGACGCCTTCCTTAAGCAGGCGATCGGCGATGTCGGTGCTGTGGCTATGGCACGCGAAGAACAGAAAGTTGGTCTGCGACGCCGCAGGCGCATAGCCCATATCCTGCAGGGCCGATGCGACACGCTCCCGCTCGGCCCGGATGCGCGCCACCGACGCCTTCATCCACGCCTGGTCGCCCAAGGCCGCGAGGGCGGCCGTCTGAGCGGCGACGTTGACGTTGAAGGGTGTCTTGGCCTTCCGGATCGCATCCGCGATCCGGATATCGGAGCAGACCGCATATCCGACCCTGAGCCCGGCCAGGCCATAGGCCTTCGAGAAGGTCCTGAGCACGACGTAACGGATATCCGTCCCGGCGAGCAGGGCGACGCCGTCAACGCGCGCCGCCTCGTCGGCATACTCGAAATACGCCTCGTCGAAGACGAGGACCGTTTCGCGGCTCATGGACTTGAGAATGGCGTCCAGGGCCTCATGCGACAGAGCGGGCCCGACCGGATTCCAGGGAGAGCTGAGCATCAGGAGCTTCGGCCGCCGGGACAAGGCGTCGAGGATGGCCGGTCGGTCGAAGGCCAGATCCGGTGTCATAGGGATCTTCACGACCGTCGCTCCCATCGCGCGCGGCTCGATTTCGTGGAGACCGAAACTCGGGGCCACGGTCGCCACGTGGTCGCCCGGCAGCAATAGGGCGCGCGAGAGGGCCGCGATCATCTCCTCGGATCCATTTCCGACGACGATGTGATCGGGATGGGTGGCAAGATGCTCGCCCAGTGCCTCGCGCAGAACCATGCACGCCGGATCCGAATAGCGCCACGGCTCCAGCCCTGTCGGAGCGAGGGCTTCCAGAACCGCAGGAGAACAGCCGTCGGGGTTCTCGTTGCTGGCCAGCCGCGCGATGGATTGGCGACCGCTGGCCCGGCGCGCCGCCCCGATGCTCATGCCGGCATTGTATGGCGGAAGGACGACGATGTGAGGGTTGAGGCCGATCGGGTCTGTCACGTTACGCTCGCCATATGTCGATGATGTAGAGTTCCAGGCTTCCCTGCGGGCTGATGCGGACGGACTCCGCTCCCTCGGCCTTGGACACGATGATCGTGTCGCCATCCGCGGCGGAGATCGCCGTGCCGGCGGCATTGGCCGTCGCGCCGGAGCCGGTCACCAGCATGAGCGTGATGTCGCCGCGACATGTCACGCCGACTTCTTCAGCGACGCTCATCCGTGCCATGGCATGCCCGTAGCGACCCCGCCGGGTCATCACGTTCAGATCCATGATGGGTTCGTCCACCAGATCCGCCTCGACCGGGACGTCGCCCGGGAACGAGACGGGCGCCGTATCGGGATGGACCAGAACCTCGCCCCGCCCCGCGATGGACAGCCGGATCCCGCTGCCGTCGAGCACGGCGAGCGTGCGGTCGATCTCCGGGAACAGGGAGAACGGGCCGGGCGATGCGACCTTCGCCATGCTGACCCGCCATTCGAAGGTGCTCAGGGTCGAGCCCTCGGGTGAGGAGACGATTTCGATGGTCTCGCCGCCGCCGTTCTTCCACGGCATGCGGCGGTAGCTGGTCGACGGAACGAGGCGCATGGCGGCAGCCTAGCCGAGGCTCGGGAGGTCGAGCCCGTGCTCGCGGGCGCAGCCGATCGCGATGTCGTATCCCGCGTCGGCATGGCGCATCACGCCGGTGGCGGGGTCGTTCCAGAGCACGCGCTCGATGCGCTTGGCCGCCTCGGGCGTGCCGTCGCAGACGATCACCATGCCCGAATGCTGCGAAAAGCCCATCCCCACGCCGCCGCCATGGTGCAGCGACACCCAGGTGGCTCCGGACGCGCAGTTGAGAAGGGCGTTCAGAAGCGGCCAGTCGGACACCGCATCCGATCCGTCCCGCATGGCCTCCGTCTCGCGGTTGGGGCTTGCGACCGAACCGGAATCGAGATGGTCGCGGCCGATCACGACAGGCGCCTTCAGCTCGCCCCTTGCGACCATGTCGTTGAAGGCGAGGCCGAGACGATGCCGGTCGCCGAGACCGACCCAGCAGATGCGGGCGGGCAGCCCCTGAAAATGGATGCGCTCGCGGGCCATGTCGAGCCAATTATGGAGATGCTTGTTGTCCGGGAGCAGCTCCTTCACCTTGGCGTCGGTACGGTAGATGTCCTCCGGGTCGCCCGAGAGTGCGGCCCACCGGAAGGGGCCGATGCCGCGGCAGAAGAGCGGCCGGATATAGGCCGGCACGAAGCCCGGAAACGCGAAGGCATCGCCGACGCCTTCTTCCTTCGCCATCTGGCGGATGTTGTTGCCGTAATCGAGGGTCGGTACGCCGGCTTTATGGAAATCCAGCATGGCGCGCACGTGCTCCGCCATGGAGTGTCTGGCAGCGCGCTCGACGGCCTTCGGGTCGGTCTCGCGCCTCGACTCCCACTCCGCGAGAGTCCAGCCCTTCGGCAGGTAGCCGTTGATCGGATCGTGAGCCGAGGTCTGGTCCGTGACGGCGTCCGGGCGGATGCCGCGCCGATAGATCTCCGGGAAGATCTCGGCGGCGTTGCCGAGAAGCCCGACCGAAACCGGCTTCTTGTCACGGCACGATTGCTCGATGATCGCAATCGCCTCGTCCAGCGTGTCGGCGCGTTTATCGAGATAACCCGTCCTCAGGCGCATTTCGATGCGGCTCGGCTGGCATTCCACGGCAAGGCAGGATGCTCCCGCCATGGTGGCCGCGAGCGGCTGTGCACCGCCCATTCCGCCGAGGCCGGCGGTAAGGATCCAGCGTCCCGAAAGATTGCCTTCGTAATGCTGGCGGCCGACCTCGACGAAGGTTTCGTAGGTGCCCTGCACGATGCCCTGGCTGCCGATATAGATCCAGGAACCCGCCGTCATCTGGCCGTACATCATGAGGCCCTTGCGGTCGAGCTCGTGGTACTTGTCCCAGGTGGCCCAGTGCGGCACGAGGTTTGAATTGGCAATCAGCACGCGGGGCGCATCCGGATGCGTGCGGAAGACGCCGACGGGCTTGCCGGATTGCACGAGCAAGGTCTCGTCCGCCTCCAGGGCCTTGAGCGCCGCAACGATGCGATCGAAGCTCTCCCAGTCTCGTGCTGCGCGGCCGATGCCGCCATAGACGACGAGCTCGCCCGGTTTCTCGGCCACATCGGGGTCGAGATTGTTCATCAGCATGCGCAGGGGCGCTTCGGTCAGCCAGCTCTTGGCCGACAGCTCGGTACCGTGCGCGGCGCGGATCACGCGGGTGTTGTCGATGCGGGTCATGGCTTGGTCCTCGGTGAGGCTTCTGGTGCGGCAAAGGAAAGACAGGCTTCGAAAATGCGGGTGAGAACGGCGCGCATGGGCGCCGCATAAGCCTCGTCATAAGGCGTCGGCCATGCGCCTTCGGTGACCGGGCCGAGAGGCTCACGCATGTAGCCGCGACAGGCGAGCTCCATCTGAATGGCGTGAACGCCGGTCTCGGGCTTGCCCAGGTTGCGCGTGATGTAGCCGCCCTTGAAGCGCCCGTTGACCACATGGCTGAAGCCGCTGTCCGCGCAGATCGTCTCGACGGCAACGCTGAGAGCGGGCGCGCAGGTGACACCGCCGTTGGTGCCGATGTTGAAGTGGGGCAGGGTGCCGTCGAACAGGCGCGGAATGACCGAGCGGATCGAGTGGCAGTCATAGACGACGACACGCTCGTGCCGCGCCCGCAGCCGTTCGACCTCGGTCCGCAATGTCGCGTGATACGGATCGAAGAAGCGTGCGCGGCGTTCGGCGATCTCCTCTGCCGTCGGCGCCGTTCCCGGCTCGTAGAGCGGCTCGCCATCGAAGGTCGTGGTCGGGCAAAGCTCCGTCGTCGCCTGTCCCGGATAGAGCGATATGCCTGTGGGATCGCGGTTCACGTCGATCACCGTGCGGGAGATCGGCGTGCGGATCACGGTCGCGCCGAGACCGGGAGCAAAATCGTAAAGCTGCTCGATCCACCAGTCGGCGTCCTTGCGCGCGAGCCAGAGAGAGACCAAGCCCGCTTCGTATTCGGACGGAATCTCCGTGCCCGTATGCGGCAGGCTCACGATCAACGGCGCGTCTCCGCGAAAGACGGAGAGCGAAGAGAGATAATCCGAAGCAGTCATGATGGCGGCTCTGCCTTTCACAGATTCTCTTCAGTCACGGACGGCAGGACGTCCTTGCCCACGGCGGCCGCGAGAGAGCCGGATGCGACGAGCATGGTCGCCCGTTCCATATCGGGCGCCATGTGCCGGTCCTCCTCCAGACGCGGCACGTCCGTTCGCAGGAGCGTGCGCGCACCCTCGAGCCGCACGCTCGAGCGCATCGGTGCATGAAAATCGCAGCCCTGTGCCGAGGCGAGCAGTTCGATGCCGATGATGTTCGCGGTATTCGCCGCCATGCCTAGCAGGCGCCGTGCGCCATGGGTCGCCATGGACACATGATCTTCCTGGTTGGCCGATGTCGGGATCGAATCGACGCTGGCCGGATAGGCGCGCTGCTTGTTCTCGGAGACGAGCGCCGCAGCCGTGACCTGCGGGATCATGAAGCCCGAATTCAAGCCCGGCTTCGGGGTCAGAAAGGCGGGCAGGCCCGAAAGAGCGGGATCGACCAGCATGGCGATGCGCCGCTCGGCGAGAGAGCCGATCTCGCACAGGGCCATGGCGATCATGTCGGCCGCGAAGGCGACGGGCTCCGCATGGAAGTTGCCGCCGGAAATGACCTCACCGGTTTCCGAGAAGACGAGCGGATTGTCGGAGACGCCGTTCGCTTCCGTGCCGAGCGTCTCGCCCGCCTGACGCAGCAGGTCGAGCACCGCGCCCATGACCTGCGGCTGGCAGCGCAGGCAATAGGGATCCTGCACGCGGTCGTCATTGGTGAGATGCGAAGCCCGGATGGCGCTGCCCTGCATCAGCATGCGCAGGGAGGCCGCCACTTCGATCTGTCCCCGGTGGCGCCGCAGCGTCTGGATTCTGGCATCGAACGGCCCGTCCGATCCCTTGGCGGCGTCGGTCGCCAATGCCCCGGTGACGAGGGCTGCCTGGAACACGCGCTCCGCCTCGAAAAGGCCTGCGAGCGCCAGGGCCGTCGAAACCTGCGTGCCGTTGAGAAGCGCAAGGCCCTCCTTCGGGCCGAGAACGAGAGGCTTGAGACCCGCTCCGGCGAGGGCCGTTTCCGCCGGCATGCGGATGCCGTCCACGAGGATGTCGCCCACGCCCATGAGCGCCGCCGTCATGTGGGAGAGCGGGGCCAGATCGCCGGATGCGCCGACCGAGCCCTGACCGGGAATGACAGGGAAGAGGCCTGCCCTCAGGCATGCGGCCAAATGCTCGATGGTGGACCAGCGCACGCCGGAGGCTCCCTGCGCCAGGCTTGCGAGCTTCAGGCCCATGACCAGCCGGACGATTCCGGCCGGGAGGGGCTCACCGACGCCTGCCGCATGCGACAGGACGATGTTGCGCTGGAGCGTCGCGAGATCGGACGAGCCGATACGCACGCTCGCGAGCTTTCCGAAGCCGGTATTGATCCCGTAGACGGGATCGCCCTTGGCCACGATGGCCTCGATGGTGCCGGCGCCCGCCTCGACCTTGGGGCGGCATCCGTCATCGAGAGCCACCGCTGCGCCCCGATAGACGGAGCGCCAATCGGCCAGAGAAACGGAGCCGGGAATAAGCGTTACGATGTCAGTCACTGTCCTCTCCAGATGCGGGCGTGCAGCGGGTTGAAGCCGAGGCGGTAGACGAGCTCTGCCGGCCGCTCGATGTCCCAGATCGCGAGGTCGCAAGCCTTGCCGGGTTCGAGTGTGCCGATCTCGTCGAGTTTTCCGAGCGCACGCGCGGCTTCGCGCGTCACGCCCGCGATGCATTCCTCGACAGTCAGGCGGAACAGGGTCGCGCCCATGTTCATGGCGACGAGAAGCGAGGTCAGAGGCGACGTGCCGGGGTTGCAGTCCGTCGCGAGCGCGATCCGGGTGCCGTGCCGGCGGAAGGCGTCGACCGGCGGCAGCCGCGTTTCGCGCAGCGTGTAGAAGGCTCCGGGCAAGAGCACCGCGACCGTTCCGGCTTGTGCCATCGCGCCGGCTCCCTCATCGTCGGTATACTCGAGATGGTCGGCCGAGAGCGCGCCGAACCCGGCCGCGAGTTTCGCGCCGTGCAGGTTGGAGAGCTGGTCCGCATGAAGCTTGATTTTCAGGCCGTGCGTCCTGGCGGTCTCGAAGACCCGGGCGGTCTGTTCCGGCGAGAAGGCGATTCCTTCGCAAAAGGCGTCGACCGCATCCGCGAGACCTTCCCGGGCGATGGCGGGCAGCATCTCCCGGCAAACCGTGTCGACATAGGCGTCCTTGTCGCCGTTCGCCTCCGGCGGCAGGGCATGGGCCCCGAGAAAGGTCGTGACGACGGTGACGGGGCGCTCGCGGCCAAGGCGTCGGGCTGCGCGTAGCATTCGCGCTTCCGTTTCGAGATCGAGGCCATAGCCGGATTTGATCTCGAGAGTGGTGCAGCCCTCGGCGATCAGGTGGTCGAGGCGGGGGAGCGCTCCCGCCACGAGATCATCCTCGCTTGCGGCCCGGGTGGCTTTCACGGTGGAGACGATGCCGCCTCCCGCGCGGGCGATCTCTTCGTAACTTGCGCCGTTCAGGCGCATCTCGAATTCGGCCGCTCTGTCGCCGCCGAAAACGAGATGAGTGTGGCAATCGACGAGGCCGGGCGTGATCCAACGGCCCTCGCAATCGACCTTCTCGACGGCGTCCCAGGCTGTCGGAAGATCGCCGACGGGTCCCGCGAACGCGATGCGGCCATTCCTGGCCGCGATCGCGGCGTCATGAACGATGCCGAGGCCGCCGGCGGCAGGGGCCAGCGTCGCAAGCCGCGCATTGAACCAGACCGTATCGAAACGCATGGGTTTCTCCTGTCTCGACGGCAACCTTCACTTTGCTATGATTAAGTCTATACATATTGGATGAGGTATGTCTATACATAATTCCCGAGATTGGTAATATCCGGATTGGGGATGGATGGACCGATAGGCACCGAGGGCAACGGCCGCCCCGATGGGGCAAAGCCTCCGGTGTTTTTCGAACCGGGAATTTGCTCGCTCCGCGGCCTGCATCCATTCTCGCCGGTTTCATTCGAACGATCCTGCGGTGGCAAGACGATGGCATCATCAACACGCAAGCTCACATTCGATCACGCGCTGCTTCCTACGGGATGGGCCAAGGATGTCGGGATCGACATCGCCGACGGCAGCATCTGCGCCGTGCAGGCAAATGCCTCCACCGAAGGGCGGGAGCGTATCGCCGGTATTGCGCTGCCAGGCTTGCCCAATCTGCACAGCCACACGTTTCAGCGTGGCATGGGCGGCCTTGCGGAGACGCGGGGGCCACGCGGCGACAGTTTCTGGACATGGCGCCAGATCATGTACCGGTTCCTCGAGCGGCTGACGCCTGACGACATCGAGGCGATCGCGGCGGCCGCGATGGTGGAGATGCTCGAGGGCGGCTTCACGGCATTGGCCGAGTTTCACTACCTGCATCACGATGCCGGCGGGAACCCCTATGCCAATCCTGCCGAGCTTTCCGCGCGGATCGCGGCGGCCGCGCGCGAGACGGGCATAGGACTCACGCTCCTTCCGGTGTTGTATTCGCACGGGGGCTTCGGAGGGGCGGCGCCCACGGAAGGTCAGCGCCGTTTCATCAACGACGTCGAACACTACGCCGTGCTCTACGAGAAGGCGAAGAATGCGCTCGCTTGCCTCGACGATGCCGCGATCGGCATCGCGCCCCACAGCCTGCGCGCCGTTTCTCCGGAGGACTTGCAAGACCTGTTGGCGATGGCTCCCTCGGGACCCGTTCACATTCACATCGCGGAGCAGATCAAGGAAGTCGAGGATTGTCTTGCGTGGTCGGGCCGGCGCCCCGTCGAATGGCTGCTCGACCACGCTCCCGTCGACAGCCGGTGGTGCCTCGTCCACGCCACCCATCTGACGCCGGAGGAGACCCGGCGATTGGCTCAAAGCGGCGCCGTGGCCGGTCTTTGTCCGATCACGGAGGCCAATCTCGGAGACGGCATCTTCAATGGAGTGGATTTCCTCAGAGCCGGGGGAGCTTTCGGGGTCGGATCCGATTCCAATATCGAACTCAGCGCGCCGGGCGAGTTGAAGCAGTTCGAGTACAGTCAGCGTCTCCATCACAGGGCGCGCAATGTGCTGCCGGAAAACGAGGGAGAGTCGACGGGGCGCGTTCTCTACGAGGGAGCGCTCGCGGGCGGCACGCGCGCCGTCGGCCGCCGGGTCGGCGCCATCGACACCGGTCGTCGCGCCGACTTCGTCGTGCTCGACCCCCAGCATCCTCATCTCTCGGCGGTTTCCGGCGATCGCTGGCTCGACGGCTATGTTTTCACGGCCGGCACGGCAGTCATCGACAGCGTGATCGTCTCAGGCCGAACCGTCGTGTCGGGAGGCCGTCACGGGAAGCGGGACGCCATCATGGACAAATACGCCGCCACCATGAGGCGCGTTCTTGGATGACCGGCAAGAATTCTTGGATGACCGGCAAGAATCCGACATCGGCGTCGATCCGTCATCGTCTATTAATTCAAGGGGAGCCGCCCATTCGGCCGAAATGCCGGTTGCCATCCTGGCGGCAAGGTTCTTAACTCCACCAGAGCAGAACCTTGATCTCCATCGATCGAGCGTTCCCGATCAACGTTTGGTGAGGCCATGATCACTTCCACCCCGTGGACCAGCGACCGCGCAAGGGAGATCGTCGCAGCTCATGCACGGTGCGACGGTGCCGCGCTGCCGGTCCTCCATGCGTTGCAGGACGAATTCGGACATATCCCTGACGAAGCGATCCCCCTCGTCGCGGAGGCGCTCAACCTCTCCCGGGCCGAAATCCACGGCATCGTGACCTTCTATCACGATTTCCGCCGCCAGCCGGCAGGGCGTCATGTGCTCAAGCTTTGCCGGGCGGAGGCGTGCCAGTCGATGAATGGCGCCGCTGTCGCACAGGGACTCCTCGCAACGCTCGGCATCGGCTGGGGCGAGACGACGCCGGACGGCAGCCTGACGGTCGAGGGTGTCTTTTGCCTGGGCCTCTGCGCCTGCGCCCCGTCCGCCCTTTACGACGGCGAGCCGATCGGGCGCCTCGACCCCGGGACGCTCGACGAGGTCGTCCGGGAGGCGAGGGGGCTATGACCAGGGTCTTCATGTCGGCCGATGCCGCATCCCTTGCCCTCGGCTCCCGCCGGATCGCCGCTCTCCTGGCCGAGGAGGCATCCCGGCGCGGATTAGCGCTGGACATCGTGACGACCGGTTCCCGGGGCCTGTTCTGGCTCGAGCCTCTGGTGGAGGTCGAGACGGCCGAGGGCCGGATCGCCTACGGCCCGCTCAAGCCTGCCGATATCGTGGAGTTGTTCGAGGCCGGTTTCCTCGACGGAAAGGATCATCCGCTCCGCCTCGGCCGCCTGGAGGACCAGCCTTATCTGGCCCGTCAGACGCGCCTGACCTTCGCCCGCTGCGGCATCGTCGATCCCTTGTCGCTCGAGGATTATCGGAGCCATGGCGGCTATGCCGGTCTCGACCGCGCGCTTTTTCTGGAGCCTCAGGCCATCGTGGACGAGGTCAAGCTCTCCGGCCTGCGGGGACGGGGCGGAGCAGGATTCCCCACAGGCGTCAAATGGGGCACGGTTCTCCACGCCGAAGCCGCACAAAAGTACATCGTCTGCAATGCGGACGAGGGCGACAGCGGCACGTTCGCCGACCGCATGCTGATGGAAGGCGATCCCTTCGCCCTGATCGAGGGCATGACGATCGCCGGGCTGGCGGTCGGGGCCAGCAAGGGGTTCGTCTATATCCGCTCCGAATATCCGCATGCCTACCGGACGCTGTCGAGAGCCATCGAGGTTGCTGCGAGGGCCGGCTATCTGGGGGCATCCGTCCTGGGATCGGGCCGCGCCTTCACGCTGGAGACGCGGCTCGGCGCGGGAGCCTATATCTGCGGCGAGGAGACCGCCCTTCTGGAAAGCCTGGAGGGCCGGCGCGGCATGGTGCGGGCCAAGCCGCCGCTTCCGGCCCTGCACGGACTGTTCGGGAAGCCGACCGTCGTCAACAATGTTTTGTCCTTTGGCACGGTGCCGTGGATCCTGGCGCACGGAGCCCAGGCCTATGCCGATTTCGGCATGAGCCGCTCCCGGGGCACGCTGCCGATTCAGCTTGCCGGCAATGTCAAGCGCGGCGGGCTGATCGAGCTCGCCTTTGGAGCGACCTTAAGCGAGATCATCGAGGATTTCGGCGGCGGAACGGCGACGGGCCGTCCCGTGAAGGCGGTCCAGGTCGGTGGCCCCCTCGGGGCGTATTTCCCGGCTTCCATGCTGGATGTTCCCCTGGATTACGAGGCGCTCGCCGCCCGGAACGGGATGCTCGGGCATGGCGGCATCGTCGTGTTCGACGACAGCGTGGATCTCGCCCGGCAGGCGCGCTTCGCCTTCGAGTTCTGTGCCGCGGAAAGCTGCGGCAAGTGCACGCCCTGCCGTATCGGCGCCGTGCGTGGGGTCGAGGTGATGGATCGGATCATCGCAGGGAGCGAGCTGGAGAAGAATGTCCAAGTGCTCGAGGACCTCTGCACTCTCATGACCGATGCCTCGCTCTGTGCCATGGGCGGACTCACTCCGCTGCCGGTCATGAGCGCCCTGACCCATTTCCCCGAGGATTTCGACAAGGCTCCGCGCGTTCCCGCGGCGGCAGAGTAACGGAGGCATTCCATGCCCCTCATCCAGGACATCGATTACGGCACTCCCGTTCCCGTCTCCGGCAAGACACTATCGCTGACCATCGACGGCATGCCCGTTGCCGTGCCGGCCGGAACCTCCGTCATGGCCGCCGCCATGACGATGGGGACCGCGATTCCGAAGCTCTGCGCCACGGATTCCCTTGAAGCCTTCGGCTCCTGCCGCCTCTGCCTCGTCGAGATCGAAGGACGGCGCGGAACGCCCGCCTCCTGCACGACGCCGGTCGAGGAGGGCATGATCGTCCGCACCCAGACTCCCCGGCTCGCCGATCTCCGTCGCGGCGTGATGGAGCTCTACATCTCCGATCATCCGCTCGATTGCCTGACCTGTTCCGCCAACGGCGACTGCGAATTGCAGGACATGGCAGGCGCCGTGGGATTGCGGGACGTTCGTTACGGCTATGCGGGCGAAAACCATCTCGACGCGCCGAAGGACATGTCGAACCCGTACTTCACCTTCGAGGATTCGAAGTGCATCGTCTGCTCGCGCTGCGTGAGGGCCTGCGAAGAGGTGCAGGGCACCTTCGCCCTGACCATCCAGGGACGAGGTTTCGAATCCCGCGTCTCGCCCGGCGGCCTGGATTTCTTCGGATCCGAATGCGTCTCCTGCGGCGCCTGCGTGCAGGCCTGCCCGACGGCCGCCCTCAATGAGAACAGCATCATCGCCATGGGCCAGCCGGAGCATTCGGTGGTGACGACCTGCGCCTATTGCGGCGTCGGCTGTTCCTTCAAGGCCGAGATGAAGGGCTCGACGGTCGTGCGCATGGTGCCCTACAAGCACGGCAAGGCCAATGAGGGCCATTCCTGCGTCAAGGGCCGGTTCGCCTGGGGCTATGCCACGCACAAGGACCGCATCACCAAGCCGATGATCCGCAAGGCGATCACGGATCCGTGGCGCGAGGTGTCGTGGAACGAGGCGCTGGACTACGCCGCGAGCGAGTTCAAGCGCATCCGGGCGAAATATGGCCGCGGATCCATCGGCGGAATCACGTCCTCGCGCTGCACCAACGAGGAGACCTTCCTGGTTCAGAAGCTCGTCCGCGCGGGCTTCGGCAACAACAACGTGGATACCTGCGCCCGGGTCTGCCATTCGCCGACCGGCTACGGCCTCAAGACCACGCTCGGCACGTCCGCGGGCACCCAGGACTTTGCCTCCGTGGCGGAGGCGGATGTCATCGTCGTCATCGGCGCCAACCCCACGGATGGCCATCCGGTCTTCGCATCCCGCATGAAGAAGCGGCTGCGCGAGGGGGCCCGCCTCATCGTGATCGATCCGCGCCGGATCGATCTCGTCAGATCGCCCCATATCGCGGCGGACTATCATCTGCCCCTGAAGCCCGGCACCAACGTGGCCATGATCAACGCCATCGCCCATGTGATCGTGACGGAGGGACTGGTCGACGAGGCTTACGTGCGCGAGCGCTGCGATCTCGGCGACTTCGAGAGCTGGGCGCGCTTCATCGCCGACGAACGGCACTCTCCCGAGGCCGTGGAGGACCTTACCGGAGTTCCTGCCGCCGATGTGCGGGAGGCCGCTCGCCTCTACGCCACGGGCGGCAATGCAGCCATCTATTACGGGCTCGGCGTAACCGAGCACAGCCAGGGCTCAACCATGGTCATGGGCATGGCCAACCTCGCCATGGCCACCGGCAATATCGGCAAAGCAGGCGCGGGCGTGAATCCCCTGCGTGGGCAGAACAACGTGCAGGGCTCCTGCGACATGGGCTCGTTCCCGCACGAATTCTCCGGCTACCGGCATGTCTCCGACGATGCCACGCGGCAGATGTTCGAAGCCTTCTGGGGCGTGAAACTCGATGGCGAGCCCGGCCTTCGCATTCCGAACATGCTCGATGAAGCGGTGGATGGCACCTTCAAGGGCCTCTACATCCAGGGCGAGGACATCGCCCAATCCGATCCGGACACGCAGCATGTCACTGCCGGACTGAAGGCGATGGAATGCATCGTCATTCAGGACATCTTCCTGAACGAGACCGCCAAATACGCCCACGTCTTCCTGCCGGGCTCCTCGTTCCTGGAAAAGGATGGCACCTTCACCAATGCCGAGCGGCGCATCAACCGGGTGCGCAAGGTCATGCCGCCCATGAGCGGCATGGCGGATTGGGAAGTCACCATCGCGCTGTCGAACGCTCTCGGCTTCCCGATGAGCTACACGCATCCGAGCGAGATCATGGACGAGATCGCCCGCCTCACGCCGAGCTTCGCTGGTGTTTCCTACGACAAGCTGGAGAGGCTGGGCTCGATCCAGTGGCCATGCAATGAGGCCGCTCCCCTTGGTACGCCGATGATGCATGTGGACCGGTTCGTGCGCGGCAAAGGCAAGTTCATGATCACCGAGTTCGTGCCCACCGAGGAGCGGACCGGGCCCCGCTTCCCGCTGATCCTCACGACGGGGCGCATCCTGTCGCAGTACAATGTCGGCGCGCAGACGAGGCGTACGGAGAACAGCCGCTGGCATGAAGAGGACGTGCTGGAGATTCATCCCTTCGATGCGGAGAGCCGCGGCATTCTCGAGGGCGACCTCGTTTCGGTCGAGAGCCGCTCCGGCGATATCGCTCTGAGGGCCCGGATCAGCGAGCGGATGCAGCCAGGGGTGGTCTACACGACGTTCCATCATGCCAAGACCGGTGCCAACGTGATCACCACCGACTTTTCCGATTGGGCCACCAACTGCCCGGAATACAAGGTGACGGCGGTGCAGGTGCGCCGCACGAACCGTCCTTCGGACTGGCAGGCCCGGTTCTTCGCAGAGGACGAAGCTCTCAAGCGTATCGAAGCCCATGTCAGCGCAGCCGAATAGAAAAAGCCCGCCGATTCCCGAGGTGGAGGAGACGCCCTCCACGGTTCTGACCTTTGACGGAGCCGAGCCTGTTTCGATGGTTCGGGCGGTTCCGGTCGAGGTGCCGGTCAATCTGATCTATGGCGGCATCCCGTTCGCCGTCATGATGACGACGCCATCCGATCTCGAAGATTTCGCCGTTGGCTTCAGCCTCACGGAAGGCGTCGTTCAAAGGTCCGAGGACATCCGCGGCGTGCGCGTCGAAACGGATGCCGAAGGATTGAAACTCGTCATCGATCTTACGCCCGAGCGGCTTCACGAGCACCTGGCCCGCAAGCGGGCCCTCTCCGGCCGAACCGGTTGCGGGATATGCGGCATCGATGATCTGAAAGCCCTTCCGCACGCCCTGCGTTCGCGCGGGACTGCGCCCGACATCGCGCTCCAGGCGCTGCGCCGGGCGCTGACCGGGCTTGAAAGCAGGCAGCACCTGAACGGGATCACGCATGCGGTTCACGCGGCGGCCTGGGCCGATCTCGACGGAACGATCATCGAAGTGCGCGAGGATGTCGGCCGCCACAATGCGCTCGACAAGCTCATCGGGGCCCTGTGCCGGTCCGACACGAGCCCGGACAACGGCTTCGTCGTCGTCACGAGCCGCTGCTCGTTCGAGCTCGTCGAAAAGGTGGCGGTGTTCGGAGCGAGAACATTGGTGGCCATTTCGGCGCCGACGTCGCTGGCGCTCGAGCGCGCGCGCCATCTCGACATCACGCTCATCGGAATTGCCCGCAGAGACAGCATCACGGTGTTCCACGGCCTGGAACGAATTCGCGGGCGGGATGTACCGGCATGAACACCGAAAAACTGGTCCGCATGGCCAACCAGATCGCGTCCTTCTTCCGGTCCTATCCAGAGGATCAGGCCGTCCGCGGCATTCACGACCATCTGGTCGCGTTCTGGACGCCCGCCATGCGGGCCACGTTTCTCGAGCATGCCCGCACCGACGGCCGTAACCTCGATCCGCTCGTGGTGAAGGCGCTGTCGACCTTTCCGGAAGCCGAGAATCCGATAGCCAAGGAGGTTGCCGGTCCGGAGCAGGCCGGAGAGCTGGGAAGCGATGCAGGCTAGACTATCGGGCGTGAAAGGTGGTTTCGCACTTTTCGGATCAATGCGATGCTCCCCCTATCGAGCAG
Source organism: Microvirga sp. M2 (assembly GCF_047497095.1). Classification (NCBI taxonomy): domain Bacteria; kingdom Pseudomonadati; phylum Pseudomonadota; class Alphaproteobacteria; order Hyphomicrobiales; family Methylobacteriaceae; genus Microvirga; species Microvirga sp. M2. Next base: position 206,478 of record NZ_CP134064.1, on the reverse strand, counting down.
GGCATCGTGCTTACGAAAAACCGGGTCCACTTTTCGCACGATGCGCTAGAGCCTTTTCCGCAAAAGTGGATGCCGGTTTTGCGAAGAAAAGGCGTCTTTCTCAAACAACAGGAGCCTTTTCCATGAACCGAAGTTCATGGAAAAGGCTCTAGCGCTCCGTTCTGCACCGTCAGCCGCTATGGATCCAGGGCTCTCGCTGCGCTCGCCCCGCAATGAGAGGGAGAGGCGTTGAACAGAAGACGACGGAGCCTCAGCCCGTTGCCGGTTCCGATGCGGCCGTTCTCGCCAAGTGGGCGATCCACACATCGGCAAAGTCGATCGAAGAATAGGCTTTGGGGAACAGCCGCTGCCTCGCCTGGATGGCTCGAACGTCACCCGGCGTCAGGCCGAAGACGGCACGGAAGCTGCGGTGAAAATGCGAAGCGCTCACAAACCCGCAGACGGCTGCGACATCCCGTGCATGAGCCAGCGAGTTGGCCGGGTCCAGCAGCAGCGCATAAGCCTGGGTGAGGCGCTGGTTCTGGATGTAGGTGGCCACACCTCCGAGGCTGGCGAACATTCTGTACAGGGTTGGCCGGGAGATCCCCAGATTCTGGCAGATCTCCGCCGGACCGAGGGTTGGGGAACCCAAATGGCGATCCAGGTACGCCTTCACGCGATCCATGGTCACGGTCTTCGATCGATGTTTCGGCTCATTCGACAAGAGGGGTGCTGTGCAGGCGCTCACCGTAGCCGTGACCATCTGCGTGAGCGCGGGCGCGGCCTCCTGCGCCAAGTCCGCGATCCGCCTCGCCGCCGAGACAAGGTGGTCGACCAACAGAGCCGACGTCGGCATGTCGGGCCGGAGCACGATGCCGCCGAGAGACGCCTCGCGTGAGAGGCCAGGCTCCAGCAACTTTCGCGGGATGATAAAATCCAGGGTGCGGGTGGCCATGGCCTCGAGCGCGAGCGGGCGGGCCAGATCGATGATGGCGATGTCGCCCGCGGCCACGGCGATCTCCCGTCCGTCGGCGACGCCCGCATAGCCGCCCTCCAGGCAAAGCTGCACCAGAATGTGCGTGAGGCCATCGCGCCCAATGCGACGCTGGCTGCGGAAGAAGCGATGAGAGGCAAAGGATGAGCGGCCGATCAGGAGCGCGCCGAGATGCCAGGCCTGCACCTCTGCGGAAAAGCCTGCCGAGGTGTCTTGCCCGATGGGAGAAACGTCGTAGATCGGAGCGATATAGTTGCGCCAGGCCTCGAATTGCGCCGTGGGCTCGTGCTCGCACGTGGAGTAAGTGCGACTGACGATGGCGGCTGGCTTCTTGGCCATGAGGAGCTGACCTCGTTCGGACCACGAGACGCTCAGGCCACACGCCTGTGCGCTCCGGTCGTTAATCTAAGAGCGGCGATACCGGACTGAACAAGGCAGGCGTACCGCCCGTGTGGACGATGCAGGCCGCTTCATGAGCGGGAATATCTCCTCTGGCAACGCAGCTGAGCAGCCCGGCGAACGCTTTTGCCACATAGGTCTGCTCGAGCAGGAGAGCCTCAAGGCGCGCGAAGAGATGACCGGCTTCGATGGACGCAGCGGTCGGCTTGCCGTATCCCGCGCCCAACTGATCCATGTGAATGCGCACGCGATCCAGCATGTCGTGCGTGGGCTCGACCTCGGACGACCGGCACAGATCGGCAAGGATGCTCCTGATCCGTGCTTCGAGATCGTGCGCTTCGTATTCGACGCTGACGAGGTGAAAGGTCCATGGCAGGCCGAGCATGGCCGCGCCCAGGATCATCCCGGCCTCCGTGACGCCCATGGAGCCGGGGAGCACGACGTGGCGCAGGTCGAGCCGCGCGGCGACGGCCTGCTCGTGGAGTTCTCGGGCGGCGCGCACATAGCCGAGCGCGCCAATGATCGGATCTCCTACCAGATAGGGGCGACGCCCGGCGGCGGCGAGATCCGCGACGGCCTGGCCTGCCAGCCTTGCGCGCATCCCTTCATCGACATCGCCGAGGCAACGGATCTGAGCTCCCATCATTTCCGTCAGCAGGCGGTTGCTGTGCGGAGGCGAGAGGTCCGGGCCCGCGTAGAGCACCAGACATTCCAGTCCCATCCTGGCCGCAGCCGCAGCCGTCAGCCGGACCTGGTTCGACGGCGCCGCGCCCGCGATGACCAGAATGTCGCTGTTTTGCTCCAAAGCCTGGCCGAGCCAGAATTCGAGATTGCGCAGCTTGTTGCCCCCGAAGGCGAGGGGCATGCAGTCGTCCCGCTTGACCCAGAGCTGCGGATGGCCGGCATGGCTGCCGGCTCGCACCATGCGCTCCAGAGGCGTCGGACCGGAAAGGAGCGGCACGCGTGGGAAGGAGGTCAGCATCCGGTCAATCCAGATCGATCGTCCGGGCCGCGCCCACCCGGCGCTCGGCCCAGCGGGCGAATCGCAGAACGGGATAGCAGTACAGGAAGTAGATGAACGCGATGAGGCCATAGATGAACAGAACGTCCCGCGGGAAGCGCAGGATCGACACCTCGCCCTGGCGGGTCAGTTCCGAGATGCCCACCACCGACAGGATCGCCGTGCTCTTGATGATCATCACGTAGACGCCGCTCATCGGCGGCACGGTCAGTTTCAGCGCCTGCGGGATGACCACGTACCAGAGGCGCTGAAGGCGGTTCATGCCGAGCGCGGTTGCCGCCTCCGACTGGCCGCGCGGCACGGCCTCGATGGCACCCTTCACGATCTCGGCCACATAGCTCGAGGTATAGACCGAGAGCGACACGAAGGCCGCGGTGCGCGAGTCCCAGCTGAGCCAGGAAAGCCCGGTGTTCGGCAGCACGAAGTAGAAGACATAGAGCTGAACGAGAAACGGGGTTCCGCGCAGAACGTGGATGTAGAGTCCGAAAAGTCCGGTGAGGATGGGCACGCGCTGGCTGCGCACGAGGCCGATCAGGGCCCCGATCAGCGAGCCGGCCACAATGGCCACGAGAGAGACGTAGAGCGTCTCCAGAAACCCCTTCCAGAGGAACGGCAGCAGGGACGAGGTGATGGACCAGTAGCGTTCGAACATCGGATCAGCCCTGCGCGTTCCAGGCGGGACCGGCCAGCCATTGCTTCACACCGCGGGACAGGAGGAGGATCAGGAGATAGATCAGCAGGTAGCCCATCGCGATGGTGAGGAAGCTCTCGTTGGGCCGCACGCGCTCGCTGTTCAGGAGAATGCCGGCGCTCGTGAACTCGAAAACCGTGATGATGGACAACAGCGACGTGTCCTTGATGAGGACCGCCGTCTGGCCGATCAGCGGGGGAAGCGTGTTGGCGAAGGCTTGCGGAAGAACCACGTAGCGCATCCGCTGAGCGTAATTCATCCCGACCGCCTTGGCGCCCTCGATCTGGCCGCGAGGGACGGATTCGATTCCCGCGCGGATGATCTCGCCCATATAGGGAGCACTGTTCAGGGTCAGGGCGGCGATCCCGAAATACATGTCGTTCCAGCTCTTCGCGACGGGCAGAAGGGCGGGGAGGCCGTAATAGACGAGATAGATCTGGACCAGGAGCGGGGTCGCCCGGATGAAGGCCACATAGCCTTCGACGGGCTTGCGAAGACCCGTGCGGCTCGACAGGAGAGTGAGGGCGACGAGGGTTCCGAGCAGAAGCGACAGGACGAGGCTCACGCCCGCAGCCGTCAGCGTGTTGCCCAGTCCTTCTGCGAAGCGGCCGAGATACTGCGCCACGATGCGATAATTGTAGTAGTCGAGGAGCCAGGTCATCACTGTCCTGAGCTGTTTCCGCGGGCGCGGAAACATCTCTCTTCTTTGCTGTGCCGCTTGCTTCGACGAGCCGGATCCGCTTCGCCGAAACACGCTCTAGGGAATTGGGGTGCGGGAGGGCAGCCGGCCCGAAGGCCGGCTGCCGGCAGATGATCCGCTTACTTGTGGTCCTTTTCCCAGTCGGAGGAGTTCCACCAGTAGTTCACCAGGTTCTCGAGGCGGCGGTCGGCCGTGATCAGCTCCACATAGTTGTCGAGCCAGAGCTTCAGGTGGAAGGCATTGGGCTGAGTGGCGAAAGCAAGGGGCTCACGGGTGATGACGCCGTCGAGAATCTTCAGGTTGCCGAACTCGCGCACGAAGTTGGTGACGTTGCCGAGGTCCGACACCGCGCCGTCGAGACGGCCGCTCGAGAGAGCCTGGGCCACGGCAGCCGTGCCGCCGGCGAATTCCTTGAGGTTCGCCTTGGGCATGAACTTCTTCACCGCATCGCCGTAGGAGCTGGCCTGGGTGGCGCCGATGTTGAGGCCGTCCTTGTTGAGGTCCTGCCAGGCCTTGTACGGCGCGTCCTTGGGAGCGACCGCGACGGTCTCCTGGTAGAACATCGGGCGGGAGAACAGGAGCTGCGCGGCGCGCTGGGGCGTCGGGGTCATGTCGGCGGCGATCATATCGACCTTGCCGGACAGGAGCGCCGGAATCAGGCCCTTCCAGTCATAGTCCTGGAACGTGACCTTCACGCCCAGATCCGCCCCCATCATCTTGGCGAGCTCGACCGCGAGACCGGTGCGCTCTCCGTTCTTGTCGACGAAGCTGACCGGAGCGCCCTGCGTCTGAACGGCGACGCGCAGCTCGCCGCGCTTCAGGATTTCGTCCATCTCGTCCGCATGCGCGGCGCTTGCGAAGCCCAGGCAAGCCGTTACGGCGGCCATGATCATATTGCGTAGTTTCGTCATGTGGTCTCCCTCCTGTTAGTCGTTTGGCGTATTCCTCCGTAGCCTGCGGCTCAGAGGATTTGGTCCAGAAACGCCCGGGTTCTCTCGTGGGACGGCGAGGCGAAGAAGGGGCCGGGCTCTCCTTCTTCAACGATCCGTCCCTCATCCATGAAGACGATACGGTCCGCGACCTCGCGGGCAAAGCCCATTTCGTGGGTGACGACCGCCATCGTCATGCCGTCATCCGCAAGTTTGCGCATGAGGTCCAGAATGCCGCCGACCATTTCCGGGTCGAGGGCGGAGGTCGCCTCGTCGAACAGCATGATCTTCGGATCCATGGCGAGCGCACGCGCGATCGCGACACGCTGCTGCTGGCCGCCCGACAGCTGGCTCGGGTAGTGGTCGGCACGATCCGCGATGCCGACCTTCGCCAGCAGATCGCGCGCGCGCGAGACGGCCTCCTCGCGCGAGCGCTTGCGGACGACCACCTGGGGCAGCACGACGTTGTCCAAAGCGGTCTTGTGCTGGAACAGGTTGAAGTGCTGGAACACCATGCCGATCTCGGCCCGCAGACGGTTGAGGTCCGTCTTCTTGTCGCTCAGCGAAACGCCGTCGATGACGATGCTGCCGCTGTCGAAGCTCTCCAGGGCGTTCAGGGTGCGCAGCAGCGTGCTCTTGCCGGAGCCCGACGGGCCGATGATGACGAGCACCTGCCCCGGTTCGATGGACAGGGACACCTTGTCGAGGGCGCGATGCGCGCCGCGCCCATGGACCGAGCGGAAGGTCTTGGAAACCTGATCAACGACGACAATCGGGTGGGCGGACATCATGCTACCTTTAAATCGATCGGAAGCCGGCCGGCGAAGGCGACGGCCGCCGGTCCGGTGAGGGTCACGCTTTCATCGTCGTGGACGTCGATGCGCAATCGTCCTCCCGGCATATCGACCGTGACCCGGGTCTCGCCCGTGAGCCCGCGGCGCCGGGCCGCGAGCACGGCGGCACAGGCGCCGCTGCCGCAGGCGCGGGTCAGGATGCCCGGCCGCTCCCACACCACCAGTCGGATCAGGTCCGGGGCGGCCATCTCCGCCACGCCCACATTGGCTCCTTCCGGAAGCATCGGGTCGTTCTGGATCGCGGGAGCCCAGCGCGGCACGTCGACCGCATCGCGGCTTTCGACGAAGCAGACGAGGTGCGGGTTGCCGACATTCACTGCCGTGGGATGCGCGAGAGGGCCCGAGACGAGATCGAGCGCGAGGGTGTCGGCCGCGGAAGCGAGGGGAATGGCGGGCCAGTCCCATCGGGGAGCGGCCAGCCGCAGGGAGACCTCGCTCTCGCCTGCGCGCGCGGCCTCGATCAAGCCGCCCAGGGTGTCCAGGACGAGGCCTTCGCCGCCGGTCTCGCGCAGTAGCAGCCATGCGACGCAGCGGGTCGCGTTCAGGCATGTCTGGGCTTCGGCGCCGTCGACGTTGTAGATCCGCATGCGGGCCGTGGCGCCGGCTGCCTCGGACGGTTCGATCACCAGCAACTGGTCTCCGCCGACGCCGACATGGCGGTCGCAGATCCAGCGGATCTCCCCGGGCGCGGGCCGGAACGGCTCGCTGCGACCATCGACGACGACGAAATCGTTGCCAAGACCGTGCATCTTCAAGAACGGGCGTCCACTGGGGAGGAAAGCGGTCAAGGCAATATACTACATACAAGGAGCGACGATAGCCGGCCCGTCTCCGACGGAACGCCGAACACTGGTTTCTGTCCCCGGGCAAGTCAAGACGGGGCTTCCCCTTGCAGCTTAGACAATAGTTGGCTTCACGATTCCGGATGTCCCGCCCGAGTCGGGCCGCGAATCCCGGCCGCGCCTCGTCCCCTCTCGTGGGGCCGTGCCGGGAGCGTGCCGGGTCAGCCCGGCCCGGCGGGAGGCAGCACATAGGCGGTGGTGGATTTCACCCGCTGCATGGCAAAGCGCGACGTGACCTTCTTGAGCGGGATCGCCTCGATCAGCCTGTTGTAGAATCCGTCATAGGCGGCCATGTCCGGCACGACGACGCGCAGCATGTAGTCCACGTCCCCGGCCATGCGGTAGAGCTCCATGACTTCCGGCATGGCGGAGACGAAATCCGCGAAACGCTCCAGCCATTCTCCCGAATGATCCGAGGTCTCGATCGAGGCGAACACCGTCAGTCCAAGTCCGACCTTTTCGGGATCGACGAGCGCGACGCGCTTCTGGATGACGCCGGTCGCCTCCAGCCGCTGCACGCGCTTCCAGCATGGGGTCTGGGAGAGATGCACCCGCTGGGCGAGCTCCGCGATCGAAATGCTGACATCCTCCTGCAGCAGCATGAGGATCTTGGTATCCTTTGCGTCCATGGCTCGGTTCCGACAATGCAAGGCGGAATTCCTCTGAAGGCCCGCTTTTCGAGCCTCCCCTTCTCCGTGCAATGACGTTCTTTATAACGAACATTTGGCGGCAATCAAGCCCGACCTTGCCCGATCTGTGATGGCTCAGTCCTCCTGCTTTACGGGTGCAAGAGCCAATTCATCTCCCAGCGACCACTCGGATAAACGAAAATGCTCGCTCGGCTCGTTCTAAAGAAAGAACGTCCCCAGCGCTTTTCCCGGTTTTCCGGCTCGATAATTCGGCTGATCGTCGCGCCAAATGCCATCGTGCAGGGGAAACACCGTGTCGCTCACATCTCGCTTCGGGAATCACGTCGGCCTTTCCTTGATCGGATCCATGCGCCGTCACGCGCGGCGTGAACAACAGCGTGGCGTTCCGGCCCGACAATCCGCTCGCGGCGGATCTGCGCGTTCGCCGCGCCCTGCAAAGCCCGCAGCCTGAGCCCCGCGAGGGGTCAGGACGCCCATTCCTGGCCCCACACCATCACGGCGTGTCCCGGAGAAACTTCGCGGTACTGCCGGGCCGGAGGCACGTAATCGGCCGGCCGCACGGGACTGCGGATCTCGGAATTCGAGACCGCTCCCTTGGTGTGCCGCCGCGCGGGATCGGCGATGGGCACGGCCTCGAGCAGGCGCTTGGTGTAGGGATGCTGCGGATTGCCGAAAATCGCCTCGCGCGGACCGATCTCCACGATCTCGCCGAGATACATCACCGCGACGCGGTGGCTCACGCGCTCGACCACCGCCATGTCGTGCGAAATGAAGAGGTAGGCGAGTTTCATCCTCGCCTGCAGGTCCAGCATGAGGTTGACGACCTGGGCCTTCACGGAGACGTCGAGAGCCGACACCGACTCGTCGGCGACAATGACGCTGGGCTCCAGAGCGAGGGCACGCGCGATGCAGACGCGCTGCCGCTGACCGCCCGAGAACTCATGCGGGAAACGGCTCGCCATGTCCGGCGACAATCCGACATGATGCAGGAGCTCGGCGACCTTGTCGCGAGCCTGGGAGCGGCCGGCAAGTCCGTTGATGAGGAGCGGGGCCGCGATCGCATCGCCGACATTCATCCGGGGATTGAGGCTCGCGAACGGGTCCTGGAAGATCATCTGAATGCGCTTGCGGCGCTCCCGCAAGGCGCGCGCATCCAGCCGAAGCAGATCCTCGCCGTCGAGAAGCACCGAACCGCTCATGGGCTGCTGCAGGCGCATGACCGAGCGGCCTGTCGTCGATTTGCCGCAACCGGATTCGCCGACGAGCGCGAGCGTCTCGCCGCGCTGCAGGCTGAAGGAGACGTTCTCGACCGCGTGGACCCTTCCCTTGACCCTGCCGAACAGGCCGGAGCGGATCTCGAAGCGGGTGGTGAGATTGGATACCTCCAGCACGGGCCGCTCGGCGGCCGCGACCGTATCGGGCGTTTCCGCAGGCACGTCCGACTCTCCGGTGAGTTTGTCCACGACCGGAAAGCGCATGGGACGCCGCTGACCTTCCATGGAGCCGAGCTTCGGCACCGCGGAGAGAAGCGAGCGCGTATAGGGATGCTTCGCCCTCGTGAAGATATCGGCGGTGTTCCCGTTCTCGACGGATTCGCCGTTGTACATCACGACGGTGCGGTCCGCGATTTCCGCCACGACGCCCATGTCGTGCGTGATGAAGAGGACGGCCATGCCCTCTTCCTTCTGCAGATCCTTGATCAGCTCGAGGATCTGCGCCTGAATGGTCACATCGAGAGCGGTCGTCGGCTCGTCCGCGATCAGGAGCTTCGGCTTGCAGGCCAGGGCCAGCGCGATCATCACGCGCTGGCGCATGCCGCCGGAGAAGCGGTGCGGATAGTCGTGGAAGCGGGATTTCGCTGCGGGAATGCGCACCTTCTCGAGCAGCCTGACGGTCTCCGCCTCGGCCTGCGACCGCGAGAGGCCGCGGTGCAGGATCAGCGCCTCGGCGATCTGGAAGCCGACGGTCAGCACCGGGTTCAGCGAGGTCATCGGCTCCTGGAAGATCATGGCGATCTCGTTGCCTCTGATCTCGCGCATATCCGCGTTCGACAGCGCCAGGAGCTCCCGGCCCGCGAGCTTGATGCTGCCGTCGACCTTGCTGCTGTTCGGCGGGTTCAGCTGCATGATCGAGAGCGCGGTCACGCTCTTGCCCGAGCCGGATTCTCCCACCACGGCGAGAGTCTCCCTTTCCGCGACATCGAACGAGACGTTGCGGACGACAGGCTTCCAGAGGCCCTCGACACGGAAGGCCGTGGTCAGGTTGCTCACGGAAAGGATCGGTTGGCTCATCGGGTCCTCTCGGTCAATTTCATCGGCGCGGTAGGGCTGGCGGCAGGGCTGAGCGATGCGCTCTCTCCAAGAAGGGAGCATCGGATTCAATCCCAAAAGTGGCGTCCACTTTTCACGTCCGATGCTCTAGCGCGTGCCGATACGCAGGCCGAATACCCGCGGGATGGCGGCTGCGGCCTGCATCAGCGGGCCAGCCTTGGCTCCACGCTCGTCGGCTTCCTCCGAACCGATGATCCCCCAGCGGACGAAGCGCCCGCCGATGGTCCGGAACGGCTCCGGCGGCAGCGAGGGAACCTCGCGCGTGCACAGGGGGAGCGTCGACCATTCGTCCTTGACCCCGAGAACGAGCGACGCCAGGCACTGGCCGCCCATGTAGGTTGGGTTCACGCCGTGGCCGGAATAGCCGCAGCCGTAATGGACGCGCGTTCCCGGCACGGTCCGGAAGAACGGCAGGCGGTCGGCGGAGATGTCGATGCCGCCGCCCCAGCTCTTCGCCACGGGAACATCGGCGAATGTCGGCAGCAATCGGCGGAGGGCCCGCTCGGCGCGGGCCGCCGATGCCTTGTCCCGAGTGAGGCCGGGATCCGAGGTGCTGCCGTTGTAGCTGATCGGGCCGGAGCCCGAACCCATGAGAACCCGCCCGTCGCGCGTCTTGCGGAAATAGTGGACGAACATCCTCATGTCGGCGAGCCCTTCGTCGCCATGCCACCCGGCTTGGTCGAGCGCATGCGGCGCGGGCTCGGTCATCAGGGCGAAGCTCGAGAACACCGTGACATGGGGCTTTACGTCGGAGCGGCGCGCGAGCTCGATATTCGTCGCGAGCACGACCTCGCGGGCAACGATCTGACCGTTCGGCGTCCGCACGCGGTTCGGCGTCCCCACGTCGAGGCCCGTCATCGGCGTGTTCTCATAGACGGCGACGCCGGCTTCGATCGCGGCCTTGCGCAGAGCGCGAGCCAGCCGGGCAGGGTGCACATTCGCGCCCTCCGGCAGGAAAATGCCCCCGCGGAACGCCGGCGACGCGCAGCGCTGGGCGACCTCGGCCGGCGAGAGAGCATAGACCGTGTCCGGAACGCCGAGCCGTTTCGCGGTCGCGATGTAGTTCGAAATCTTCACGTCCTGCCCGGCGGAAGCCGAGACGCGCACATTGCCGGCCTCCCGCCACCACACATCGCGGCCCGGAGCCGTCGCGAAGCGCCGGATGGCGTCCTGCGCCCGTGTTCCGGCGCGTGCGACGGCCAGAGCGCCGTCGGCTCCGATATTGGCCTCCATGCCCGCGAGAGCCGACCAATAGCCGTGGACCTTGCCGCCGTTCTTGCCGCTCGCGCCCGATCCGCACAAGGACGCCTCGATCAGGGCGATCGAGAGATGCGGCGCGCGCTCCTTGAGCGCAAGGGCCGTCCACAAGCCGGTGAAGCCGCCGCCGACGATCGCGACATCCGCAGTGATCTCGCCGGAAAGGGATGGGGACGGCGCAGCGCCTCCCTCCGCCTTCATGGCATCCGCGAACCACCAAGAGGGATCGCCCGGATTGACGCTCGGAACGCGGTGATCAGTGGACATGCAACACCTTGCTGGACTGAAGTTGAAGAATTTTATTCCGCAGGGCGGAAATGAATGCGCCCGCAACCGATGCTGCGGGCGCGCTTTTTCCGATCAGACGAGGCCTTGAACCTGGATCTCGACCAGGATGGCATCATGCGCGAGGCGGGCCTCGACGGTGGCGCGGGCGGGCGGGCATTTCGGATCGACCCAAGCTTCCCAGGCTTCGTTCATCTCGTTGAACGTGCCGATATCCTTCAGCCAGACATTGCCGGTGACCAGACGCGTCTTGTCGGTTCCCGCGAGCGCAAGGTAATGGTCGATCTGCGCGAGAATATCGGCCGTCTGTTCGCGAACGCCGCCGCTGCGGTCCTTCGCGGTGAGACCCGACAGAAAGACGAACCCGTTTGCGACCAGGGCCTTGCTGAGGCGGCCGGTGTTTTCGTGACGCTCGATCATTCGATGATTACTCCAGTTGAAATCGACTTATGCAGCCGCGACCACGCGGCGACATTCTTTGGAAACCCTGTCGGGAATCAGGACGCCGTGAGCAGGCGTATCAAAGGTGCTTGTCCTGGATGTTGATGATCCAGATCACTTTCGCTTCGACGCCGTGGCGGTTCTCGAGCCTATGCGGGAGCGTGCTCTTGAACTGAAAGCTGTCGCCCTCGGAAAGCTCGGCGACCTCGTTGCCGACGGTCAGTTCGACCCGCCCCGACATGACGTAGCCGCCCTTGTCGCCGGGCCCGCTCAGCATCTCCTCGCTTTCCGCTCCCGGCGGCAGCGTCAGAATCATGAAGCGAAGATTCTCGCTGCTGCTGGGAGAGAGCAGCTCCTTGGTCAGATGCATCTTGCCGGCCACGATGCGAGGCCGGTTGTCCTTGCGGCGCACGAAATGCAGCTTCTCGACCGAAGGGTTCGGTGCATCTTCGAAGAATTGCCAGAGATTGACGCCGAGAGCCGTGCGAATCTTCACCAGGGTGTTGATCGAGGGACTCGACGCGCCGCGCTCGATCTGGCTGATGATGCCCGAGGAGACACCGGCCTTCGCGGCGAGTTCCGCGATCGTCAGTTTTCTCTCCGCGCGCAAGCTGCGCAGCCTTTGCCCGATGTCCCGCGACTGGTCGTCGGGAAATTCGGCTTCCAAGTCCGAACTGGGCGTGGGCTTAGCGGTCGGTGGCATGGTTCGCATATCCATTATATTGAATATGAGCCATACTTCCAACCGTGACGCCGTGCAATCGGCTGCGAATGATTTTTCATCATTTTTGATGAAATTCAGCAGCAAAAACCTGCAGAAGCGCGCTTGGGCCAGGATATGGAACCATAGTCGCCTCAGCATATCTCCATCACGATCTTGACGTTACGTGCATTATAATGAATTGATGGCGCGTCGGGTTGGTGCGGGGCGCGCCTTGTCTCCGATTGAAACGTGAAACGCATGGAGACGGGGCGCTCATGCTCGAACGCGACGATCGCGTCCGGCGCGGTCAGGGCCGCTGCGTCCTGCCTCACAATCTGCCTCAGGGGATCTGCTGAAGCACCGGCTTCGCAACAGAACCAACAACAAGGGAACGGAGAAACAGCATGTCAGATCGATCGAAGTGGAAGGATGGGATGGGGTTGGCTCTTCCGGCGATGCGCCGTCGCGATTTTCTCGGCCTGAGCGCCGCCGGAATTGCCGCGTCGATCGGGTTCGGCGCCCGCGCCCAGTCGGGAGCCGCTGTTCCGCCGCCGCCCAAGGAGCGCAAGGGCCAGGTCGTCGTCGGCCTGTCTCAGGAACCGAAGTCGTTCAATCCCCTGATGCCGGGCGTCGAGGTCGACGAGGTCGTCTGGACGAGCGTGTTCTCCTGTCTCTGGATGGCTCATCCCGACGGCACGCTCGTGCCTGATCTCGCGGTCGCCGTGCCGAGCGAAGAGAACGGCGGCATTTCCGAGGGCGGCCTCGCCTGGACGGTGAAACTGCGCGAAGGCGTCGTCTGGCACGACGGCACGCCCTTCACGGCGGAAGACGTCAAGTATTCCCTCGAGCTGATCATGGCGCCGGGCTTCAAGAGCCGCACGCGCGTGGGGCATGAGCTTGTTCGCGATATCGTCGTCAAGGGAACGCACGAGATCTCATGGCGCATGGAGCGGGCTTTCGCGCCGTATCTCGCCCAGCTCGCCAATACGCAGATCGTGCCGAAGCATATTCTTTCCAAGGCGGACGATCCGAACACGGCCGCTTTCAACGGCAGCCCGGTCGGGACCGGTCCATTCCGCTGGAGCGAGCGCCGTCCGGGGGACAGCATCACGCTTGTCGCCAATGAGCGGTATCACGGCGACGGGCCTTATCTCGAGGGTGTCGTCCTCAAATACATTCCGGACATGACCGCGCTTTACGCGCAGTTCAGAACCGGGCAGGTCGACTTCGTTCCGATTTCCGGAATTCCCGCGAACTATTACGAAGAGGCCACGAAGCTTTCCGGCAGGAAGGTCGCGGTCGCTCCGAGCGGGAACATCGAGGTCATCATGCCGAACCTCGAACATCCTGCCTTCGCCGAGAAGGCGGTGCGTCGGGCGCTCTATGCCGCCATCAACAAGGAGGCGATCGTCGACGCGCTCTACTACGGCGTGCCGAAGCCGACCGAATCCTACTCGCCTCGCGAATCGTGGGCGTACAATCCCAACCTTCCGAAGCACGAATACGACCTCGCCAAGGCCAACCAGCTTCTGGACGAGGCTGGATGGAAGCGCGGCGGGCGCGGCATTCGCGAAAAGAACGGAAAGCGCCTCGAGTTCGATCTCTCCACCACCACGGGCAACGCGCTGCGCGAGCAATGCCAGCAGCTCATGATGCAGGATTGGCAGCAGATCGGCGTCTCGATCAAGATCAACAATATGCCAGGTGCGGTGATCTGGGGCGATTTCTACGTCCGCTCGCAGTTCCAGGCTCTGCTGGTCGGAACGGCCTTCCGCACCGGCGTCGATCCGGATCCCGCGCCGCGCTTTGCCAGCGATGCGATTCCCGTCAAGGGCGGGAGCGGCGGAAACTACATGCAGTGGGTCAATCCCGAGGCGGACAAGCTGATGAAGGAAGGGCAGATCACCTTCAATCAGGAGAAGCGGAAGGAGATCTACTTCAAGGTCCAGGAAATCGTCCGCGAAGAGCTGCCGATCATGCCGCTGTTCCAGTATGCGCCTCTCGAAGGGATCAAGGATGGCCTGATCGGCTACCGACCCAACATCAACCAACGCCAGAACGCCTGGAATCTGGGCAGCTGGTACTGGGCCCGCTGATCCTTGTCTGGTCGCGTTAGGAGCGTCATCGCGTGAGTGGCTTTCTCATTCGTCGCCTGCTGCAGGCCATCGTGCTGCTTTTCATCGTCTCGATGATCGGATTTGCGATTCTGCATCTGGCGCCCGGCGGCCCGCTTTCGCAGTTTGCGGCAAGCGGCGACATGACCCAGGCCGATCTCGACCGGTTGGCTGCCCAGCTGGGGCTCGATCGGCCCTTGCCGGTGCAGTATGTCGAGTGGCTCCTGCGGCTCCTCGGCGGCGATTGGGGCGTCTCCTATCGCGACCAGCAGCCTGTTCTGAAGATCATCGCGGCGCATATCGGCCCCACGATGGAGCTCATGCTCAGCTCCACCCTTCTGGCGATGCTGCTGGGGGCGTGGATCGGCATTCTCGGGGCAGTCAAGCGCTATTCGCTGTTCGACAGCCTCGCGACGATCGGCGCGATGATCGCCCTGTCCATTCCGACCTTCTGGTTCGGACTCGTGATCATCTACGTCTTCTCCGTGGGACTGGGCTGGCTACCCGCCGGCAACCGTTTCACGGTCGGCGACGGATCCTTCCTGAACCGTCTGCACCACCTGGTCGGCCCCTGCATCGTGCTCGCCCTCGTCAGCACGGCCGTCTGGAGCCGCTACATGCGCTCGTCCATGCTGGAGGTGATCAACCAGGATTACATCCGCACGGCGAGGGCCAAGGGGTTGTCCGAGCGCTACATTCTCGTCCGGCATGCCCTGCGCAACGCCCTGCTGCCGATGATCACGATCACCGGCCTGCACGTGCCGACGCTGTTGAGCGGGGCCCTCGTGACCGAGACCGTCTTCACATGGCCGGGAATGGGAAGGCTGTTCCTCGATTCCATCAGTTACCGGGACTATCCGACCGTCATGGGAATCCTCATGCTCACGGCGGTCCTGGTTCTCCTGGGAAGCCTGATCGCCGACGTGCTCTACGGCATTGCCGATCCGCGCATCGAAAGGAGCGGACAATGAACGCCGCAAATCCGTCCCCCGCCCAGACACTCGCCTCCGCGCCGCGCTCGCGCTGGAGCAGCCCCGCCATGCGCCGCTTCCTGCGCCACAAGCTTGCGGTCTTCGGGACGGCCGCGATCGCCTTCATGGTCATCGCCTGCATCTTCGGCCCGATGCTGTTGCCTTACAACGACACGCATATCGACATCCGTCAGCGCTTCGCGCCTCCCTTCTCCGGCTCCCACATCCTCGGCACGGATCCGCTCGGGCGCGACATTCTCGCGCGTCTCCTGATGGCGGGCCGCATCTCTCTTTCGGTCGGGTTCTCGGCCATGGCCGTCAGCATGGCGATCGGCATCTGCGTCGGCGTCATCGCGGGATTCTACCAGCGCATGATCGGCACGGCGCTGATGCGCTTCGTCGATGCGATGCTCTGCTTTCCGTCGATCTTCCTGCTGCTGGCGATCTCCGCCTTGATCGAACCCTCCGTACCCTCCATCGTCCTCCTGATCGCCATGACGTCGTGGATGGAAGTGGCGCGCGTCGTCGAGGGCCAGATCCGTTCGCTCCGGACGCGGGATTTCGCCGTTGCTGCGGTGTCCATGGGCGCCAGCAACACCCGCATCATGTTCCGGGAGCTGCTCCCGAACGCGGTTGCGCCGATTGTGGTCGCGGCGACGCTCAATGTCGCCCATGCCATTCTGGCCGAAAGCTATATCAGCTTTCTCGGCTACGGCATCCAGCCGCCGACGCCGAGCTGGGGCAACATGCTGGAAGGGGCGCAGAGCTATCTCACGAGCGCTCCGTGGCTCGCCATCCTGCCCGGAGCGGCCATCACGCTCGCCGTGACCAGCTTCAACTTCATCGGCGACGGATTGCGGGATGCGCTGGATCCGCGTCTCGACGCGCGGTGACCGCCGCCGCACGCGGACATCGTTCGATCTGCGGCGGCCTATCGCCTGAATCCGGGATGAGAGCTGTTTCCACGCAAGGGGAACAGCTCTTTTTCTGGTGTGCCGCTTTTTTTGGCGGCGAACCGGGTCCACATCGCCGAAAAATGGTCTAAGAACGCCCCGCGCGATGAGGGGACGCTCGGATACGACACCTGCTCTGCGCCCTCTCCAATAAGAACAATCTCAGTCGATCCGTGTCCCTGTTCAAACGCCTCATTCCCGATCTCACCCATGTCAGCCGCCTCGAGCAGATCCGGGTCTGCGCCGGCGTCCTGCTCGGCATCGTCTCCCTGGGGCTCTTGGGGATGGAGGCCCGCGACCTTGTGGAGGGCCTGCCTCTTCTGAGCGCGCCCTTGGGCGCCTCCGCGATCCTCATGTTCGCATTGCCGGGAAGTCCGTTGGCGCAGCCGTGGTCGGTCCTCGGCGGAAACTTGATTTCGGCGTGCATCGGCGTCGCCTGCGCCCGCTGGGTTCCGATGGAACTTCCCGCGGCCGCGATGGCCGGGACTCTCGCAGTCGCCGCGATGTTCGTCCTGCGCTGTCTGCACCCGCCGAGCGGCGCCCTGGCGCTCATGGCCGTTCTCGGCGGCCCGACGATCAAGGCGGCGGGATTCGGCTTCGCGATCTGGCCGGTCGGGGCGGCCTCGCTGACGATGATCGCGGTGGCGCTCGTCTTCAACAACCTGACGGGCAAGCGGTATCCTCATCTGTCGAAGCCCACTCCGGTGAACCGGCATCGGACCTCCGA
Organism: Microvirga sp. M2; assembly: GCF_047497095.1. Classification (NCBI taxonomy): domain Bacteria; kingdom Pseudomonadati; phylum Pseudomonadota; class Alphaproteobacteria; order Hyphomicrobiales; family Methylobacteriaceae; genus Microvirga; species Microvirga sp. M2. The sequence goes on along the minus strand of NZ_CP134064.1, from coordinate 189,638 downwards.
CCCCGCTCCCATGGAACGGGTAGGTGTCAGGCCCAGCGACTTCGATACCGTCCTCAACCGGTACGACCAGATCATCGACATGGATCGCGAGAGCCTGGAGGACCTGTTCCGGCAGGTGGAGATGCAGGCCTATGACCGGCGTTTCGACGGGATGACCTGCGCCGAGATCATGTCGCGGGACGTGGCGGCGGTCACGCCCTCGACGAGCCTGCGCGACGCCTGGCGGCTCCTTCAGCAGCATCGCATCAAGGGACTTCCGGTCGTCGCCGATACCCGTGAGGTGATCGGCATCATCACCCAGACGGACCTGATCAAGCACAGCGACTGGGATCTGCGCACGGGCCTCCGGATGAGCGTCCCTCAGATCGCCCGGCGGGTCATCCGGCTCGACCGAAAGGTCGGGGAGATCATGACCTCGCCCGTACAGACGGCGCGGCATGACACGGCGCTGGCGGCGCTGGTCCCCCGCATGGCGGATGCGGAGCTGCATCAGGTCCCGATCGTCGACGGGGACGGCCTTCTGGTCGGCATCGTGACGCAATCCGATCTCATCGCGGCCCTGTTCCGAGGGCGCGGGGCGGGAGAGGCCGCGACCCGGCCGGCAGCGCGGATCCCCCTGTCGGTCGTACGATAGAGTTCGGTCGCGCGGCCGAACCGCCCGACCCGTGCGGTTCGCCGCAACAGGCTCTAAGTCGACGCCTTCTTGACGAAGCGGTCGTCGAAGGTGGCGGCAAGATCGACCTTGGCGTCCTTCAATTCGGGATCGAGCATTTTGAGCATGTCCATGACGCTCGCCATGCCGTCGGGCGGGACGATGCCGGTCCGGGAATAGCTTTCCAGCGAGTTCTGCACCGCCTTGATGTAGAGCGGTTTGTCACCGAGGTGATACTCGGGCGGCACCGCCTCGGCGACGTCCTCGGGCTTGGCCGTCTGGAGCCATTTGAGCGACTTCATGAAAGCATTGACGAGGCGCTGCGTCGTCACCGGGTTGGCGTCGATGAAGTCCTTCTTGGTGTAGAGAGTCGCGGCCGGATTCGAGCCGCCGAAGAGGGCCCGTGTGCCCGCCTCGGTCCGGGTGTCGATCAGGATCGCGATATCGCCGTCCGATTCCAGTTTCGAGATCACCGGATCGAGATGCGCGATCACGTCGATCTCGCCTTTCTGCATGGCCGCGACGGCGCTCGCGCCGGACCCCACGCCGATCAGGGCCGCATCCGTCGGCTTCAGGCCTGCCTTCACCATGGCGTATTGCGTGGTCAGGGCCGTGGAGGAGCCGGGCGCCGTCACGCCGATCTTGAGGCCCTTGAAATCGGCCGCGGACTTGATCTGTCCCGCCTTGTCCTTCTTGACCGCGATCACGATGGCCGGGAAGCGGCCGAGTTCGGTGACGGCGCGCACGTCCTGGCCCTTGGCCTGCATGCGGATGGTATGTTCGTAGGCGCCGGTCACCACGTCGACGGAACCGCCGATGAGCGCCTGGAGCGACTTGGCGCCGCCGCCGAAATCGTTGATCTCGACGTCGAGCCCTTCCTCCTTGAAGAAGCCCTTCCGCTCCGCGATCGTCAGCGGCAGGTAATAGAGCAGCGGTTTGCCGCCTACGCCCAGCGTGATCTTGCTCTTCTCCGGTTTTTCCTGCGCGAATGCGCTCGGGCTCAGCCCGGCGGTCAGAGCGGCCGCGCCCGCTCCAATGAGAAATGTACGGCGTTCCATCCTGATCTCCCTGCTTGGATGCAGATTGTGGCCGAGCAGGATTGACTAACCCTGCGCGTTTGTCGATGGGGCGGGGCGCCAGACCAGGAGCCTCCTTTCGACCATCGTCACGAAGGCGTCGATGAGGATGACGAAGATCGACAGGATGACCATGCCGGAGAAAACGCCGGTCACGTCGAAGACGCTTTCCGCCTCGTGAATCTTGTAGCCGAGGCCCGCCGAGGAACCGAGATACTCGCCCACGACCGCGCCCACGAGAGCAAATCCCACGGAGGTGTGCAGGGACGAGAACACCCAGGTCAGGGCCGCCGGCCAATAGACATGCCGCAGGAGCTGGCGCTCGTTGAGGCCGAGCATGCGCGCATTGGCCAGCACCACCGGGCTCACCTCGCGCACGCCCTGGTAGACGTTGAAGAACACGATGAAGAACACCAGGCTGAAGCCGAGAGCCACCTTCGACCAGATCCCCAACCCGAACCACAGGGCGAAAATCGGCGCGAGCACCACGCGCGGCAGGGCATTCGCGGCCTTGATGTAGGGATCGAACACGGCGGACAGCAATTCGCGCCGGGCGAACAGGAAGCCGAACAGGATGCCGCCCCCGGCTCCGAATGCGAAGGCGAGGACCGTCTCCAGCAGGGTGATCCAGAGATGCCCCCAGATCTCGGCGGAGGTGATTTCCTTCCAGACCCGCGCCAGCACGTCGGCCGGCGTCGAGAAGAAGAACTGCGTCTGCTTGATCGGCGCGAGGATGGGATAGACCGTCAGGACGTGCCAGAGCAGCAGAAAGCCCAGACCGACCACGACCTGGAGCAGGACCAGCTTCGTCCGGTTCATGAGGAGGCTCCTTCTCCCTGTGCGTAGGCCTTCTGCACCTCGACGCGAAGACTTGCCCATATCTCTTTGTGAATGTGATGGAAGGCGGGTTCGAGACGGATCTCGGCGATGTCGCGCGGACGCGGCAGCGTGACCGGGAATTCCCCGATGATGCGGGCGGCCGGACCCGCCGACATGACCACGACCCGGTCCGCGAGGGCGATCGCCTCCTCCAGATCGTGGGTGACGAACAGCACCGCCTTGCGGTTGGCCGCCCACAGATCCAGGAGAAGATTGCCCATGATCTGCCGGGTCTGCGCGTCGAGCGGCCCGAAAGGCTCGTCCATGAGCAGGATCTCGGGATCGCGGATCAGCATCTGGGCCAGGGCGACCCGCTTCCTTTGCCCGCCGGACATCATATGCGGGTAGCGATTCACGAAGGCCGCGAGGCCGACCCGGCGCAGCCACTCGCGGGCCTTCATCTCGGCCTCGGAACGGGAGATCCCCCTCGGCTCGAGGGCGACGGCGACGTTCTGCAGCGCCGTCTTCCACGGCATCAGGGCGTCCTGCTGGAAGAGATAGCCGGCCCGGGCGTTGAGGCCCTGCAGCGGTGCGCCGAAGATCTCCACATGACCGCCCGAGGGCTTGAGCAGCCCCGCGGACGCGTTGAGCAGGGTGGACTTGCCGCATCCGGTCGGCCCGACGATCGCGATGAATTCTCCCGGCCGTGCCGCCAGATCGATTCCCTGCACGGCGGTGTAGCCGCCCGCCTTCGATCCGAAGGTGATGGCCATGTCGCGAAGTGAGACGGCTGGAACAAGGGGCGATGTCGGCATGGGGCTGGGGCGTTTCCCGCGCCTGTCGGCGGCGCTTAAGGTCATCCTAGGGTTTAAAGCGTCGATGGCAAGGCACGCGGCCCGTGAGACTTTGGTCGGCTCTCCGGGGGTGGCGGATCATCGCCTGAGGGGCTCGAGGCTTTCGAGAAACCGATGGATCACGTCGACCAGGCGTTCCTCCTGCTCCCGGTGCGGCACGTGCCCGGTCTCCGGAAGAATGAACGCGGTTCCACGCCCCGCCGCGATGCGCCGGGCCTGTTCGTTGGAGCCGTACTCGTCCCGATCGCCATGAACGGCAAGCACCGGGCAGCGGACCGCCGCCAGGGGCTCGTCCAGGGTCCAGGTCGCGAATTCGGGCGAAAGCCAAGTCCCGGTCCAGGTATCCACCGCCCATCGCGCCTTGTCGCCGTGATATTTCGCGACTCTCGCGAGTTGGGCGGGATCCTCGAATTCGCGTTGCGCGATGCGGATCCCCTCGCGCGTTCTTTCCTCCACGAAGGCCTGAGCCGCAATGGTCACGAGCGCCAGGCACCGGGCCGGGAAGCGGGCGGCCGTCTCGACGGCCATGCCGCCGCCGACGCTGTGGCCGCAGGCAATGAAGTTTCGCACGTCGAGCTGCTCGCACAGGCGCGGAACGACGTATCGTGCTTCCCTGGCGATGAAGTCGGACCCGGATTGTCCCGGATACGGATCCGAGCGGCCGAAGCCGAGGCGGTCATAGGCGATGACGCGCCGGCCCGTGGCCCGGGCGAGAGCCTTCGGAAAACTGCGCCACAGCTCAACGCAGCCGAGGGAATCGTGGAACAGCAGAATCGGCGCGAGATCCTCGATGCCGGGAGCGCGCGGCGTCCAGCTTTTGGCGAAGAGGCGGCCCTCCTCGATCCGGATCCAGCTTTCCGTCTCTTCGATCGTCGTATGCGGCGTGTGGGGCATGGAAGTGCTCGGCAGTGTCGGATTCGGGGATGCCTTATCAGCCAATGCCGTCCGGCAGAACCCCCGGACGATCTCGTGTCGGGCAGGCCGCGAGGATTGCCCGCTCCAGAACGGCATGATAGTCGCAAAGCCCTCTTCCAACCCCTTGTGATCCTGGAGCCGTGGCATGGGAGCCGAGCCCTCGTCGGACAAGTAGGCCGCAACAACGTCTTCTTCTGTTGTTGCGGCGTCTGTCGAACCGATCCCAGCCCATGCTGACAGGCAGATCGCCGCCAAATGCTCCTCATTTGAGCGGATGCCTCATCATGTCTCCAAAGCCCCCCGTATGGGCCTTTTCCTTGCCGACAGCGCTCCTGCTGATGGCGCCCTTCGACATTCTCGCCTCCCTGGCGATGGATATCTACCTTCCGGTCGTTCCCGCCATGCCCGGCATTCTCGGCGCCGGCCCGGCCGTCGTTCAACTCACATTAAGCCTCTACATGGTGATGCTCGGGCTCGGTCAGATCGTCTTCGGGCCGATCTCCGACCGTATCGGGCGACGGCCCGTTCTGATCGGCGGTGCGCTCGTGTTCGCGGCGGCCTCGTTCTCTCTGGCCGCATCCTCGACGGCCATCGCCTTTGTCGCCCTTCGCTTTTTACAGGCGGTGGGGGCTTCAGCGGCCCTCGTGGCGACTTTCGCGACCGTCCGCGATGTCTATGCCGATCGCCCGGAAAGCGTGGTCATCTACAGCCTGTTCAGTTCCATGCTGGCGTTCGTGCCCGCCGTCGGGCCCATCGCCGGGGCGCTGCTCGCCGACAGCTTCGGATGGCGCTCGATCTTCGTCACGCTGGGCGTTCTTGCCGTTCCGGCCGTTCTGCACGCATCGCTGCGGTGGAAGGAAACCCGCCCGACGGCAGCCCCCATGGCACGACCCTCGTTCCTGCCCATCCTGCGCAGTTCCGCGTTCCGGACCTACACGCTCGGGTTCAGTGCCGCGATGGGAACGTTCTTCGTGTTCTTCTCGACCGCGCCGCGCATCCTCATCGACAAGGCGGGATTTTCCGAGCTGGAATTCAGTTTCGCCTTTGCGACGGTCGCGGTGGCGATGATCGTCACGGCACGGTTCGCCAAGCGGTTCGTCGCCCGGTGGGGACATCGCGGCAGCCTTCTGAGAGGCATGGCGATGCTGCTCCTGGGCGCAGGGTTCCTGAGCATCGGGCAGCTTTCGGCACCTCCATCGTTTTGGACCTTCATCGCCCCCATGTGGGTCATGGCGATCGGCATCGTGTTCACCGTGTCGGTGACGGCGAACGGCGCCCTGGAAAAATTCGGGGACACCGCCGGGGCGGCGGTGGCGCTGCATTTCTGCGTCCAGAGCCTCATCGTGAGCATCGGCGGCACTCTCGCGGTGATCGGGTTGCAGGGCGATACCGCATGGCCGCTTGCGACCTTCTCGTCGGTCATGGCCGGAATCGTGCTGATCGAACTCGGACGGTTGGATCTGCGAGGTCCCGCGCGGATATGACCGGACGGGAGGCGGGGAGATGCCCGCCTCCTGCCGGCAATCGCTGAGGGGAAGCGGCTGGCTCGCGCAGGCCGAAGGCCGGTTGGAGCCACGGCAGGGGGCCGTTCATGGACGGGTGGCCCCGATGCCCCGTGGATTGTTGACGGATCCGCGAGAAGACTCTAAGTATACTCCAAAATGGAGTATTCCAGTTTGGATACTAAAGCACTCTGTCTGGCCGTCCTGTCCATGGGCGACGCCTCCGGGTACGAGATCCGGAAACGGGTCGAGGAGGTCTTCTCGCGTTTCATGGATGTGGCGCCGAGCGGAATCTATGCCGCCTTGAAGCAGCTCGACCAGGAAGGTCTCGTCTCCGCGCGGGTCGTGCCGCAGGAGAGCCGGCCCAACAAGACCGTCTATACCCTGCTCGATCCGGGGCGCGAGGCGCTGGCCGCTTCGCTCCTCGCCTCCGAGGGACGGCACCGGATCCGCTCCGAGCTGGTCACGCTTCTGATGTTCGCCGACCTGCTTCCGCCCGAGAAGCTGCGCGATGTGCTCGTCAACCGGATTGCCGAGCTGGAGCAGATCAGGGCCGAGATGGAAGCGTCAGGCAGCGTCAGCCGTCCGGGACACCGGTTCCTGATGCGCATGGGGACGGTTCTGACCGAGGCCGAGCTCGCCTTCCTGCGCGAGAACGTTCCCGGGTTCCTGGAGGAGATGGGCCGGAACCGGTCCGGACAAGACAGGCCACCGGCCGGCCATCTCGCCGGTTCGGACGTGCTGTAGGGGCGTTGCCGTGAAGAAAGTGACAGTCGCGTGCGCCGTCATCGGCATCGTCGCCCTGGGCGCCGGAGCTGCCCGCACCATGAAGAACGACACGGCCCAGGCCGTGGCGCAGCAGGCTGCGCCTGCGGTGACGGAGCTTGCGCGCAGCGAGATCTTCGCGGTCCGTAAGGCGGACCTGCGCTTCACCGTCCCGCTCGCCGGCACCCTGCGCCCCATCGACCAGACGACCCTGAAGTCGGAAGTCGCCGCGAAGGTGTCCGAGGTTCTGGTCCAGGAGGGTCAGCCGGTGAGGAAGGGCGACGTTCTCGTCCGGCTCGATACCGCGGACCTGACCACCCGGCTCAACGAGCGCGTGGCGAATCTCGAATCCACGAAGGCGCAGCTCGCGCTTGCGGAGAAGAACCGCTCGATGAAGCTCAGCCTGCAGCAGAAGGGTTACGCGGCCCAGGCCTCCGTGGACGAGGTCGAGAGCGCCTTTCGCAGCGGGCAGGCGAATGTCCGCGCCATGCAGGCCCAGGTCGATCTGGCCCGGAAGGCCCTCGAGGACGCCGTCGTGAGAGCCCCTATGGACGGCTTCGTGTCCGAGCGCGCCGTCAATCCGGGCGACAAGGTGCCGGTCGACGGCAAGCTCGTCGTTCTCATCGACCTGGCCCGGCTCGAGATCGAGGCGCCCATCCCCACGAACGAGATCGCACGCGTGGCGGTCGGCCAGAAGGCGCTTTTCCGCGTGCCGGGCTTGGAGGGGCGGGAGTTCGAAGGGCGCGTCGAGCGCATCAATCCGACCACCAAGGCGGGCTCGCGTTCGATCCCGGCCTATATCCGGGTCGAGAACGCCGACATGGTCCTGCGCGGCGGCATGTTCGCCTCGGGCGACATCGTCGTGCGCGAGGTCGGGGACGTGATCGCGGTGCCCCCGGAGGCTCTGCGCGGCGGCCAGAGCCACCGCTACGTGCTCAAGCTCGACGGGGACCGGATCGCCCGTCAGCCCGTCGAGGTGTCGAGCGATGCCACGGCCACGCTGGTCGCTGTGAACTCGGGCCTGTCGGAAGGCGACACCGTCGTGAGCGCACCGTCCATTCTCCTGGAGCCGGGAACTCCGGTCCGCATCGGCGATCATTAAGATGTTCCTCACGCGCATCAGCATCAACAACCCGGTCTTCGCCACCATGATGATGGTGGCGATCCTCGTCGTCGGGCTGTTCTCCTATCAGCGCCTCGGCGTGGACCAGTTTCCGGACGTGGACATTCCGACCATCGTGGTGACCGCGTCCTATCCGGGCGCGTCGCCGGAAGCCGTCGAGAGCGATGTCACCCGCAAGATCGAGGACGCCATCAACACGATCAGCGGCCTCGACACGCTCACCTCCCGCTCGGTCGAGGGCCGCTCCATCGTCATCGCGCAGTTCACCCTCGACACGCCTGCCGCCGTCGCCGTTCAGGACGTGCGCGAGAAGGTGTCCGGCATCCGCGGTCAGCTGCGCGACGAGGTCGACGATCCGACCGTGACCCGCTTCGATCCGGACAGCGCGCCCATCGTGTCGGTGGCGGTCGAATCTCCCTCGCGCTCGCTGCGCGAGCTGACGACCCTCGCCGACGAGGTCGTGCTCAAGCGCATCCAGACCGTGCGCGGCGTGGGCAGCGCCACGATCGTCGGCGGGGTGAAGCGCCAGGTCGAGGTGCGGCTGAAGCCCGACCGCATGCAGGCGCTCGCCATCGGCGTGGACCAGGTTGTGACGACGATCCGATCGGAGAACCAGGATCTGCCCGCCGGCAACGTGACGCGCGGGCGCGACGACAAGGTGGTGCAGATCGAAGGATCGGTGAAGGAGCCGCGCGAGATCGGCAACTTCATCGTGGCGCAGCGCGGCGGGTCACCGGTGCGCCTGTCGGAGGTCGCGGACGTCATCGACGGCCAGGAGGAGAAGACGAACCTCGCACTATTCAACGGCAAGCCCGCGCTCGCCGTGGACGTGGTCAAGGTGCAGGGCGCCAACACCATCGAGGTGGCCGACGGCGTGTTCAGAGCCGTGAGCGATCTCAAGCGCTCGCTGCCCTCCGATGTCGGATTGTCCGTCGTCAAGGATTCCTCAAAGGGCATCCGCAGCTCGGTGCACAACGTGCAGAGCACGATGCTCGAAGGCGCGGTCCTCACGGTCGCCATCGTGTTCCTGTTCCTGCATTCGTGGCGCTCGACGGTCATCACGGGCCTGACGCTGCCGATATCGGTCATCGGAACCTTCGCGGCGCTCGCCTTCATGGGCTTCACACTCAACAGCATGACCCTCATGGCGCTGTCGCTCGCGATCGGCATTCTCATCGACGACGCCATCGTGGTGCGCGAGAACATCGCCCGGCATCTCGAGATGGGCGCCGGTCATTTCGAGGCCGCCTTGAAGGGCACGCAGGAAATCGGCCTCGCCGTGGTGGCGACGACGCTCGCCATCGTAGCGGTATTCGCGCCCGTGGCCTTCATGGGCGGCCTGATCGGCAAGTTCTTCTATCAGTTCGGCATCACCGTCTCGGTGGCGGTGCTGATCTCGCTCTTCGTATCGTTCACCCTCGATCCCATGCTGTCGAGCGTGTGGCACGATCCCTCGATCGGCCGGAAGCCGCGCGGACCGATCGGCTGGATCGCGCGCCTGTCCGACGGCGTGACGGAGGGGATCCTGGCCGTGTATCGCCCGCTCATGCGTTTCAGCCTGCGGCGGCGCTGGGTCGTGATGCTCGCGGCCATCGGCATCTTCGTAGGCAGCTTCGCGCTCGTGCCGATGATCGGCGTCGAATTCGTGCCGAGCGCCGACATGGGCGAGATGACCGTGAAGGTCACGGCGCCCGTGGGCTCCTCGCTCGACTACACGCAGACGAAAGCCCGCCAGGCCGAAGCCGCCATCAAGGAATTCCCGGAGGTGGACTTCACCTATGCGGCGATCAACAGCGGTCAGGCGGCCGGCAAGAACGAGGCGAGCATCGCGATCACCCTCAAGCCCATCCATGAGCGCACGCGCTCGGCGTCGCAGCTGGTGGATTTGATGCGCGCGCGCCTGAAGGCCATTCCCGGCATCGATCTCGCGGTCGGCCTGCCGGGTGTCGGCGACGGCAAGCCGGTGCAGGTCTCCGTGCAGGGTCCCAACCTGGACGAGCTCGCTCGGATCGCGAAGGAGACCGCCGCCATCATGGCGCGGGTTCCCGGCGTGGTCGACCTGGAATCGAGCCTGAAGGCCGCGCGCCCGACGATTGCCGTCAGCCTCGACCGCGAGCTCGCGAGCGATCTCGGAGTGAGCCTGCAGCAGGTGTCGAATACCCTGCGTCCCCTGTTGTCCGGCGAGGATGCCTCGAGCTTCCGTGCGCCCAACGGCGAGAACTACGACGTCAACGTGCGACTGCCCGAGACCGGGCGCGAGTCGCGCGAGGACCTGTCGCGCCTCTATCTCGCCAGCAAGCTGACGAACGAGGACGGCACGCCCAGGATGGTGGCTTTGCGCGAAGTGGCGAAGCTGGAGCCGGGGGTGGGGCCCTCCCAGATCAACCGGCGCGACCTCGCGCGCGAGGTGCAGATCACGGCCAATGTCAGCGGCCGCGCCGCGGGCGATGTCACCCGCGAGATCGGCGCGGCGCTCAAGGATGTGAAGCTTCCGGCAGGCTACCGGTTCGTGTCCGGAGGCTCCGCGAAGAACATCCAGGAGACCTCCGGCTATGCGGGCTCGGCGCTGCTTCTGGCGGTGGTCTTCATCTACATCATCCTGGCGTCGCAGTTCGGCAGCTTCCTTCAGCCGCTGGCCATCATGGCGTCGCTGCCCCTGTCGCTGGTCGGTGTGTTCCTCGGCCTCCTGGCCTGGGGCTCGACGCTCAACATGATGTCGGCCATCGGCTTCATCATGCTGATGGGCCTCGTGGTGAAGAATGCGATCCTGCTGGTCGACTTCGTCAACCAGGCCCGCAAGCGCGGCATGGAGCGCTCCGCGGCGATCATGCAGGCGGCGGAGGTGCGCCTGCGCCCGATCCTCATGACGACGCTCGCGATGATCTTCGGCATGATCCCGATGGCGCTCGGATTGGGGGAGGGCGGCTCGCAGCGCGCCGGCATGGCGCACGCAGTGATCGGCGGCCTGATCAGCTCCACCGTTCTCACCCTGGTGGTGGTTCCGGTCGCGCTGACCCTGCTGGAGGACATGGCGCGAAAGTTCGGTTTCGGGCGCAAGGCGCCTCAGCGTGAGGGCGCTCCGAGGCTGCAGGCGGCGGAGTAGGGGAGCGTCCTCCGCGATCCCGACGCGATGGTCGCATGTGACAAGGCGCGTGATTGTGTCCTGTCACATGCGGAGCTTCGGACGCGGTTCACCGGTAGCTGACGCAGCAGGGTCGATCGGCCACGCGCATGCGACGCTCACTCTCACGACATCGATTCCATATGAGTTTCCGCACGTCCGAATACATGCTGCGGCCTCGCATGCAGGCATCGATCGGATGCTGATTCCACTTTTCGTGGAATCGACACTTTTCCTTGCCGTTCTGCTTTATTTGACGGCGAACCGGACCGCTTCGCCGGAAAATGCTCAAGCCCTCGCGTCATGCCGACAGCGCAGCCCTTTCATGTGGCGGCACAGCTTGCAAACACGTGGCATGCAGCCCATATCAACAGCGGCTGATTTGAACGCGGCGGCGCTATTCTTCCTCCCGGCGTCGCCGTATCGGCCGTTCCCTCTGGAAGGTTTTGACTGAACTGTCGGACCTCAACTTCGCCGGGCCTTTGGCCCGGCTTTTTTCTTGCCCGGCTTTTTCTTGCCTCGATTGAAGGCGCGCCGATGCCGCCGCGCATCGCCGCTCGCGGGCTTCACGGCAACTTCCGCCAGAGCCGTTTCCCCATGCGTGGAATTCTCTCCGTTCTTTGGATCCGCCGCATTTTGTCGGCGAACCGGATCCGCTTCACCGAACAATGCCCTGGGCGCCGGGCACGGCCGCTCACCGCCCCGCGTCACGCCCTGGGCAGGCGGTCCCGATCCTGTCCGGTCTTCCGATCCTGCCGATCCGCTTCGGGCTCCCCCCTCTTGACACTCCGCATTCTATGATAACTATACGTATAAATAGAACAAATAAATATCCCAGAGGTTTCCATGCTCAACCGTCGTGATCTGCTGAAACTGTCCTGCCTGGGTGCGGGCTCGCTGCTCCTGCCCGCCGGGCTCCGCCCGGCCTTCGCGGCCGGCGAGGCCATCACCATCGGGGCCCCGCTGCCCATGTCGGGCCCCTTCGCGGCCAACGGCAAGTTCGGCTCCATGGGCACTGCCATGATCGTCGAGGAGGTCGGCCGGATCCTCGACCGCAAGCTCGCCTATCAGGAGATCGACACGGAAGGAAAGCCCGCGACGGCGGTGCGCAAGGTGCAGGAGGCGATGGAGCGCGGCTCGACGCTGTTCGCCGGCGGCATCCTGTCGTCCGAGGCCCTCGCGATGGGCAAGGAGGTCGCGAAGGGCAAAGGCGTCTTCATCACGACGGCCGGCGCCGACGAGATCACCGGCTCCGAGTGCAACAAGGGCACGTTCCGGTGGAGCGTGCCGACTTTCGGGGCCATTGAGCAGACCGTGCGCCCGCTCGTCGAGCAGCTGCCGAACGCCAAGCGCTGGTACACGATCACGCCGCAATATGTGTTCGGCGACGGCCTCCTCAACGCCGCCAAGGCGATCTTCAAAGAGAAGGGGATCGAGCATGTCGGCAACAGCTATCACTCGCTCACCGAGAAGGAGTTCAGCGGCTACCTGACCAACGCCATGGCGGCGAAGCCCGACGCGCTCCTCATCCTCAATTTCGGATCGCAATCCTCCGACACCCTGCGCCAGGCCGTCAGCTTCGGCATGAAGAAGCGCATGACGATCCTGCTCGCCTGGGCGTCCGGCCTCGAGCAGTTCGAGACCCTCGGGCCCGACCTGATGGAGGGTGTCTATTTCGGCGCGCAGTACTGGCACGGCATCGACTCGGCGTTCAACCGCGAGCTGGTCGCCAAGGTTCAGGCCAAGCACAAGATGAACCCGAACTACGCCTTCGCGAGCGCCTATCTGACCACGAAGATCCTGATCGACGCGGCCGCGAAGGCGGGGAGCACGGAAGGCGAGGCGGTCGTCAAGGCGATGGAGGGCATGAAATATGCCGGCCTCACCGGCGACGAGGAGATCCGCGCGGCCGACCATCAGGTGATCAAGAACTACTACCTTCTGAAGGGCAAGGCCAAGAGCGCCATGAAGGACAAGGACGACTACGCCGACATCATCAGCTTCGGCCAGTCGTTCCAGACTCCGGAGCAAGCCCAGTGCAAGATGGCCTGACCATCGGCCGGGACGGCACGCGGCCGTCCCCTTTTTCTTGCGAAGATTGATCGGCTCCAACGTCAGGTGCCCGCGTGATTTATCTGTTTCAGCTGGTGAACGGCATCGGCCTGGGAATGCTCTACTTCCTGCTCGCGGTGGGATTGAGCATCATCTTCGGGCTGCTTCATTTCGTGAATTTCGCCCACGGCGCATTCTATCTCCTGGGCGCCTATCTCGTTTATGACATGACCGAGCGCGGCGTGAATTTCTGGGCGGCGCTTCTTGTGGCGCCGATCATCGTCGGGGCGCTTGCGGCCCTTACGGAAGCCGTGCTCCTGCGGCGCATCTATCATCTGCCGCATACGTTCCACATCCTCGTGACCGTCGGGCTCGCCCTGATGGTGCAGGAGCTCGTCATCATCCTGTGGGGTCCGGTGGGCGGCAATGTCTCGACGCCCGATGCTCTGAGCGGCGTCGTCATCCTGGGCGACTTCATCTATCCGCAATACCGCCTCTTCGTCATCGGCCTGACCCTCGTGCTGGCGCTCGGGCTCTGGTGGCTTCTGGAGGGAACGCGGCTCGGCGCCGTGGTGCGGGCGGGCTCGGAATCGACCGACATGGTGTCGCTGCTCGGCATCGACATCCTGCGGGTGAACACGGCCGTCTTCGCCCTCGGCGCGGGCCTCGCGGGCCTTGCCGGAGCGCTTGCGGCTCCGATCCGCGGCGTCGAGCCCTTCATGGGCGTCGAGGCGCTCGGCATCGCCTTCGTGGTCGTCGTCATCGGCGGCATGGGCAGCTATACGGGCGCGCTCATCGCGGGCCTCCTGGTGGGAATCGTGCAGAGCGTCATGACGACGCTCTGGCCCGAGGGCGCCCGCCTGATGATCTATCTCGGCATGGGGCTCGTCATCCTGACGATGCCGCGCGGCCTGCTCGGACGCGCATGAGGGATGCCATGATGAACCGCGCGTCTCTTCACTTCCTGCTCGCCGCTCTCGTGGCGCTCGCGCTGCCGCTCTTCATGCGGTCGGGCACGCTCGCATCCGAGGTGCTGATCTTCGCCATGGCGGCGGCGGCCTGCAATCTTCTTCTCGGCTATACGGGCCTTCTGTCCTTCGGTCAGGGAATATTCTTCGGGCTCGGGAGCTATGCGGTCGGCCTGACCTTGCTGCACACCTCGCTTCCGCTCGGCCTAGCGCTCGTGCTCGCAGGGCTTGCAGGCGCGGTCGCGGCCACGGGGGTCGGCTGGCTCTCGATCCGCCGGCAGGGCGTCTATTTCGTCATGCTGACGCTCGCCTTCTCGCAGTTCTTCTACTTCCTCGCCTATACGTTCAAGGACGTCACGGGCGGCGACAACGGCCTTCTCAACATTCCCCGGCCCGCCGTCGGACCGTTCCCGCTGCAGGATTCCTGGGCCTACTATGCCTTCGTGGCGGTGCTCTTCCTCGTCGTCTTCGCGGCCCTGCAGCGGGTCGCGGGCTCCACCTTCGGGCGCACCCTGCTGGCGGTGCGCGACAACGAGGAGCGTGCGCGCGCGATCGGCTTTCCCGTCCGGCTCTTCAAGCTCACGGCCTTCGCGGTCTCCGGCGCGGTGACGGGTCTCGCCGGAGCGCTCCATGCGCTCCTCATCGGAGTCGCGCCCCTGTCGAACATCGAATACCACATGAGCGAGAGCATCCTGATCATGACGATCATCGGCGGCAGCGGCAACCTGTTCGCGTCCGTGCTGGGAGCCGGCTTCTACGTGATCGTGTCGGATCTGCTCTCGTCGATCTGGCCGCGCTGGCTTCTCCTTCTCGGCGGGCTTCTCATCGCGGTGGCGCTCTTCATGCAGAAGGGCCTGTGGGGGCTCATCGAGCGGCTCGTCGAGACGCTGCGCAACGGCCGCGGCTCGTCCGCCCGGCCCGAATCCGAGGGGAGGGGCCTATGAGCACGCGGCCTCCGATCCTCGCGGCCGACAAGCTCGGCGTCCGCTACGGCAGTTTCGTCGCGCTCTCGGACGTCACGCTGACCATCCGGCCCAACTCGATCCATTCCGTGATCGGCCCGAACGGCGCGGGAAAGACCACCCTGTTCCACGCCCTCACCGGCCGCGTGCGGGCCTCGAGCGGACGGATCACCCTCAACGGTCGCGACATCACGCATCTCTCCGACGACAAGAGAGTGCCCCTGGGCATCGCGCGCTCCTTCCAGGTGACGAGCCTTTTCCAGAACCTGAGCGTCCGGGAGAATCTGCGCCTGGCGGCACAGGGGCGCGCGCCCCTGCAGGCGCTCGCGCTCTGGCGCGGAGTCGATCCGCGCGGCAATGCCCTCGCCATCGCCGACGAGGTCATGGAACGCCTGGAGCTGACTCATGTCTCGGAGCGGGCTGCGGGCGAACTCTCGCACGGGCAGCAGCGGCGGCTCGAGGTCGGCATGGCGGTCGCCGCGAAACCCGGGCTGATCCTGCTCGACGAGCCGACATCGGGAATGGGAATCGACGACGTCGAGGCCATGAAGGCCCTGATCCGCGATCTGGGCCGCGACCACACGGTGCTCTTCATCGAGCACAACATGGGTATCGTCATGAACATCAGCGACACCGTGACGGTCATGCGCGCGGGCCGCGTGCTGGTGGAGGGACCGCCTGTCCTGGTGCGGGACGATCCCGAGGTGCGGCGCGCCTATCTCGGCAACATGATCACGGGTGATCTCGCATGAGTTCGGCATTGCTCGAAATCGAAAACGTGCACGGCCATTACGGCAAGAGCCATATCCTTCAGGGCGTCACGCTCGAGGTGCGGGCCGGCGAGGTCGTGACGCTGCTCGGCCGGAACGGCGCCGGAAAGACCTCGACCCTGAAGAGCATCAGCGGCCTGCTCTCGCCGAGCGCCGGGCGCGTGCGCTTTTCGGGAACGGACATCACGGGATGGCGTCCTCACAGGATCGCGCAGCGCGGCCTCGCCCTCGTGCCCGAAAACCGCGGCATCTTCGGCCTGCTCAGCGTCGAGGAGAACCTGCGCATCGCGGAGCGGAAGGGCTCGCCCTGGTCGCTGAAGGACGTGTACGCGATCTTTCCGCGTCTCGAAGAGCGCCGCCGCAACGGTGGCGGCCAGCTCTCCGGCGGCGAGCAGCAGATGCTGGCCATCGCGCGCGCCCTTCTCAACGCGCCCAAGCTCCTGATGCTGGACGAACCCGTCGAAGGACTGGCGCCCGTGATCGTCGACGAGATCGTCGACCAGATCAGGAAGATCCGCGCGACCGGAATCCCGATCCTGCTCGTCGAGCAGAATCTCGCCGTCTGCACCGAGCTCGCCGACCGCCACTACATCCTGGAGCTCGGCCGGGTCGCCTATCACGGCACCCATGCCGAGTTCGCGGCCGACGAGGCGACGAAGGACCGCTATCTGGGCGTGAAGGCCCATTGAACCCCGCGTTTTGGTAGAGCGAATGACGTCAAATCTCCGGATCGATGCCCAGCGCCTCTGGGACAGTTTGATGGACACGGCCCGGATCGGCGGAACGCCGAAGGGCGGCGTGTCGCGGCTGACCCTGACGGAGACCGACAGGCAGGTGCGCGACTGGCTCAAACGCGAATGCGAGAGGCTCGGCTGCACCGTGACGGTCGACGAGGTCGGCAACATGTTCGCCCTGCGGCCCGGCAGGCGCGCCGATCTTCCCCCCATCGCGATCGGAAGCCATCTCGACACGCAGCCGACCGGCGGAAAGTTCGACGGGATCCTCGGGGTGCTCGGCGGCCTCGAAATCCTCAAGACCCTGCACGACGCCGGCTACGAGACGAACGCGCCCCTCATGCTGGTGAACTGGACCAACGAGGAGGGATCGCGCTTCGCGCCCGCGATGCTGGGATCGGGCGTCTATGCGGGCGTCTTCGACCGGGCCTATGCGGACAGCCGGGCGGATCGCCAGGGCGTCACCTTCGGCGAAGCCATCGAGGCGATCGGCTATCGCGGCGACGCCAAGGCGGGGTCGGTCACGTTCGGGGCGATGTTCGAGCTGCATATCGAACAGGGCCCCATCCTCGAACAGGAGGAGAAGGTCGTCGGGATCGTCGAGGGCGTCCAGGGCATGCGCTGGTACGAGATCTCCGTCACGGGCCGCGAGGCGCATACGGGCTCGACCCCGATGCCCATGCGGCGCGATGCCCTCGTGGGCGCGGCGCGGCTCATCGACCGGATCGAGGCCATCGCCCTGGAGCATGCGCCTTCCGCCGTGGGTTCCGTCGGGCTGATCGAGGTTCAGCCCAATTCGCGAAACGTCGTGCCGGGGCACGTGTTCTTCACGGTGGATTTCCGCCATCCCGAGGACGGCGTCCTCGACGCCATGGAGCAGAAGCTCATGGCCGCCGTCGACGGGATGGCCGCCCAGGGCGCTCTTGCCGTGGAATCCAGAAAAGTCTGGGAATCGCCCGCCGTCAGGTTCGATGCCGGCTGCCTCGCTTCCGTGCGCAGGAGCGCGCAGGCGGCGGGATTTCCGGCCCGCCTCATGATTTCGGGCGCCGGTCACGACGCGGCCTATATCGCCCGCGTCGCGCCGACCGCCATGATCTTCGTGCCCTGCGCGGGCGGGCTGAGCCACAACGAGGAGGAAAGCACCTCCTTTTCGGAATGCGCGGCGGGCGCGCAGGTGCTCCTCGGCGCGGTTCTCGATTACGATGGGCGCGGGGCGGAACGCCCGAGCTGACGCGCATCGGGCAAAGCCGCCCGCGGCTCGCCGGGATGCAGAAAACCCATCGGCGCGGGCAGCGCCTTTACAAGGATAGGCCTTCACAAGGATAGACCGGCATGCGCTTCGTTGTCGCCCGCATGAATCATGAAACCAATACGTTCTCGCCGGTGCCGACGCCGCTTGCGTCGTTCAATCCCCGCTGGGGCCGGGACGCCCTGCAGGCGGGCGAAGGTTCGAGCACGGCCATGGGCGCGTTCCTGGCCTTCGCGGAGGAGCGGGGCGCGGAAGTCTCCACGCCCGTCTTCGCGACCGCCAACCCGAGCGGCCCCGTCGCGGACGACGCTTTCGAGGCCATGGCGGCCGCCATCGTCGATGCCGTCGGGCAGGGATGCGACGCGGTCCTTCTCGATCTTCACGGTGCGATGGTGACGGAGAGCCTCGATGACGGCGAGGGCGCGCTTCTCGCGCGCATCCGCGCCGTCGCGCCGGATGTGCCGGTCGGCGTCGCCCTCGACCTTCACGGCAACATCACCGCGCGCATGGTCGCCAACGCCGACGTGCTCGTCGGCTTCAAGACCTATCCTCATGTGGACATGGCCGAGACCGGCGCCCACGTGGCCCGGCTCGTCGGGCGCATGCTCGACGAGCGGCTCGCGCCGCAGCGCGCGTGGTGCCATCCGCCGCAGCTGGCCCATACCCTGAGGATGAATACCGGCGTTCCCGGCGCCATGCAGGATGCGATTTTTGCCGCGCGGGAGGCGGAGGCGCGGCCCGGCGTGCTCGCGGTCAGCGTCTTCGGCGGCTTTCCCATCGCCGATATCCCGGAGGCCGGCGTATCGGTGATCGCGGTCGCGGAAACGGCCGATCTCGCGGTAAAGGCGGCGCGTGATGTCGGCCGGCTCCTGTGGGAGCGCCGCGCCGAGTTCGTGTATCACGAGGAGCCGCTGTCCCGCTCGATCACGGCCGCGCGCGCCGCCGCCGGGAGAGCAGGGCAGGGTCCCGTGCTCCTGCTCGACCACGGCGACAACTGCATGTCGGGCGGCACCTGCGATACCATGGACGTGCTCGGCGAGGCGCTGGAGCAGGGCCTCGACGACATCGTCGCGGGCCCGATCTGCGATCCCGACGCCGTGGCGGCCATGATGGCGGCGGGCGTCGGCGCGCGGATCGCGCTCGGAATCGGCAACCGGGTGGCCATGCCTCGCATCGGCGTGTCGAAGCGCCCGCTGGAGCTCGACGGGGTCGTGCAGGTCCTCGGCGACGGGGAATACACGATCAGCGGGCCGACCTATACGGGCATGCGCTGCTCCATGGGGCGTGCCGCCGTTCTGGATACCGGCCGGGCGCGGGTGCTCGTGACCGAGCTTCCCCACGAGCCGTGGGACCTCGCCGTGTTCACCAGCGTCGGCCTCGACCCACGCGCGTGCCGCTACCTGATCCTGAAATCGCGCATGTATTGCCGCCCGGTCTTCGAGCCCGTCGCCAGGGCGGTCGTCGAATGCGCGAGCCGCGGCGTGACGAGTTCGGATTACAAGTTATTCCGTTTCGAAAAGCTCGCCCGTCCGATATACCCTCTTCAGGAAGACGTCCCCTGGAGACCTGAGGCGGTGCGACCATGACAAGCGACAAGGAAGGCCTTCCGGCCCGCGGGCGGGGACGGATGCGGCGCACGAAGCTCTCGGACCAGATCGCCGAGGACCTGAGGCGCTGGATCGCGCGCGAGGGCCTGAAGCCGGGCGACCGGCTGCCCAACGAGAAGACGCTGATGCAGCATTACGGCTGCGCGAAAGGCACATTGCGCGAGGCCCTGAAGGCCCTCGAGGTGCAGGGGCTCGTCAAGATGCAGACCGGCCCGCACGGCGGCGCCGAGATCCAGCCCGTCTCCATCGACGCGGCCATGCAGCAGCTGCGCAGCTACCTCCATTTCCAGGTGCTGGACTTCGAGCAGATCTACGTCCTCCGGCGCAGCCTCGAAGTCTCCCTGGCGGAGAGCGTCGTCGGCCGCCTGACGGAGGACCAGCTCACGCGGCTGGAGGCCAATATAGAGCAATGCGTCGAAGCCCGAGACAGCGGCGACCGCGTCGCGGGACGGCGGCTCGAAATCGAGTTCCACGACATTCTCTGCGAGAGCTGCGACAATCCTCTGCTCGCCTTCATCTGCCGCTTCCTGAACGGTCTCCTGCGCGATCTCGTCGAGTTCCGCAGCGACCGCTACGACGCGCACGAGGCCTTCGGGCAGCACAACGTGACGAGCCACCGGGATCTCGTGGCGGCCTTCCGGGCTAAGGACCGCCGCGCCGTCAGCCGGATCATGCGGGAGCACATGTGCTGCGCGGAGAGCTTCATGCAGCGCCTCGACGCGTCCTTCCGGTCCGATCTCCTGAGCAGGGCCTGAGACCGGTCGCCTTGGACGGGCGATTGCGCTCGAGCATCGGACCCAAAAGTGGAATCCACTTTTGGGATCGATCCGATGCTCCATCGCATAGCGCATCGTGCGAAAAACCGGCTCCACTTTTTCGCACGATGCGCTATGCGATGGCGCATCTCCGCCGGAGCTGTTCGATCCTTAACCGACCCTTGAGCCGCCATGGACGCCATAGACCAGCGCATCATCAGCATTCTCCGGGCCGACGGGCGCATCACGAATGCCGACCTCGCCGAGAAGGTCGGGCTCTCTCCCTCGGCATGCCTGCGCCGGGTGCGGCTTCTGGAGGAGAGCGGGACGATCCGGGGATACTCCGCCCTGATCAACGACAGGGCCGCCGCGACCGAGACCGTCGTGATCGTGCAGATCACCCTGGAGCGGCAGACGGACGAGTATCTCCGGCGCTTCGAGAAGGCCGCCTGCCAATGTCCCGACATCCGGGAGTGCTATCTCATGACCGGGACCTCGGACTACCTGCTGCGCGTCGCCGTTCCCGACGCGGCGAGCTACGAGCGCATTCACACGGACGTCCTCTCCTGCCTGCCCGGGGTCGCCCGCATTCAATCGAGCTTCGCGATCCGGGCGGTCATCAAGCCGCCGGATCTTTAGCGGCCCCACATTCCGTTGCGGAAGATTCTCGGGCGCCGGGTGCGACGGCATAAAGTTCGATTCCATCGAAGTTTATGACGCCAGGAGCATGTAGATCCGCGAAGTCTACGACGCTTCGGCAGGAAATGCAGGGCGATTTGCGTCACCTTTGATCGTCCTTCGAGGTGCCTCCCGTGCCGCTTTCCCGTTCGACGCCTCTTGCTCCGGCTCGTTCGATCCCGCCGACGACGGCTGTCGGCCCGGGCGCCCGCGACCACCTTCATCGCATCCATCCCTAAGGGTCACGAACCATGCGCGTTCTCGTTCTCGGCAGCGGCGTCGTCGGCGTCACGTCCGCCTATTACCTCGCCAGGCAGGGCCACGAAGTGACCGTGCTGGACCGCCAGCCCGCCGCCGGCATGGAGACGAGCTTCGCCAATGCCGGGCAGGTCTCGCCCGGCTATTCCGCGCCCTGGGCCGCTCCGGGCATTCCGATCAAGGCCATGAAGTGGCTCATGATGAAGCACCGGCCCCTGGTGCTCTGGCCGCGCACCGAGCTGCGCCTCTGGGGCTGGCTTGCCCATATGCTGGCCAATTGCACCGAGGAGGCCTATCGGCGCAATAAGGGCCGCATGGTCAGCTTGGCCGAGTACAGCCGGGATTGTCTGCGCGAGCTGCGGCAGGAGACGGGCATCGCCTACGACCACCGGGAGAAGGGGCTGCTCCAGCTCTTCCGCACGCAGAAGCAGCTCGACGGAATCGGCGAGGACACGGCCGTTCTCGACGCCTATGGCGTTCCCTACGAGATCCTGGACCCCGCCGGATGCGTCGCCGTCGAACCGGCCTTGGGCCTCGTCAGGAGCAAGGTGGCCGGCGGCCTGCGTCTTCTCGGCGACGAGACCGGGGACGCCCACCTGTTCACGCAGCGGCTTGCCGTGATCGCGGAGAGCCTGGGCGTTCAGTTCCGATACGGCATATCCGTCCGAAAACTGCTCACCGAAGGCGACCGGATCTCCGGCGTTCAGGTGGAGGGTGGCGAGGTGCTCACCGCCGACGCCTACGTGGCGGCCATGGGCAGCTATACGCCCCAGCTGGTGAAGCCGCTGGGAATCCACCTGCCGGTCTATCCGGTGAAGGGCTATTCCCTGACGATGCCCGTCGTGAACCCCGATGCGGCGCCCGTGTCGACCGTGATGGACGAGACCTACAAGGTCGGGATCACGCGCCTGGGCGACCGGATCCGGGTCGGCGGCACGGCGGAGCTGGCGGGCTTCAGCCAGCGCCTGAGGGCGCCGCGGCGGGCGACGCTGGAGCACTCGGTCACCGACCTGTTCCCGCAGGGTGGCGACGTCCGGCAGGCCAGTTTCTGGACGGGGTTGCGGCCGATGACGCCGGACGGCACGCCCGTGGTGGGCCCGACCCGGTACAAAAACCTCTACACGAATACCGGTCACGGAACGCTGGGATGGACCATGGCCTGCGGCTCCGGCCGTGTCCTCGCCGACCTGATCTCGGGCCGGGCGCCGGAGGTGTCCCACACGGATCTCGCCGTCGATCGCTACCGGGACGAATGGCGGTTCCAGGCTGCATGAACGGCTGTTTCGCAGCTCGAAACGCCGGGGTTCCAACCGTGAAGTGTCAGAACGTCGGCGGCGTGCAGGCGCTCACGACCTCGCAAGGCACCGGGCCGACGCAGCGGAAGCGGTGCGGTCTCCAGCTTTCGAAATAATAGGCGTCGCCCGGCCCGAGGATTCGCCGCTCGTCGTCGACGGTGACTTCCAGGCGCCCGCTCAGCACGATGCCGCCCTCTTCGCCTTGGTGCGTCAGGGGGATCTTGCCCGTATCCGCGCCGGGCTCATATCGCTCCTTGAGGATCTGAAGCGCTCGACCGAACAGGTTGTTTCCGACCTGGCGGTAGGAGATCTTGCCCTTTCCGATTTCGACCAGCTCGTCCGAGCGGTAGAAGGCCTGCTTCGGCTTCTCGGGCTCCAGAGCGAAGAACTCCGCCAGGCCGATCGGGATGCCGTCCAGGATGCGCTTGAGCGCACCGACGGAAGGGTTGGTCTGGTTGGATTCGATCAGCGAAATCGTTGAATTGGTGATGCCTGCGCGCCTGGCGAGCTCGCGCTGGGACAGGTTGTGGAGCCCCCGGACATAGCGCAGCCGGCCGCCTAGATCGAATTCCATTCCGTCACCGCGCCCCTTGTGTTGCTGTTGTTGAGTATCAGACAAACACACGATATCGGGGTTAGCAATATCAATAGCTTAGCAAACAAAAGAAAAAGACTTGTTGGTATCTCCCGCTCATGGCCATGATCCGTCATCGAAAGGACCCCGGTCATGAATGCACCTCAACGTCACAACAGCTTCCGGCTCGACAGCTATTGGATGCCCTTCACGGCGAACCGCCAGTTCAAAGCCTCGCCCCGCCTGCTCGCAAGCGCGGAAGGGATGTACTACACGAGCGACGACAACCGTCAGATCCTCGACGGAACGGCGGGCCTGTGGTGCGTGAACGCCGGTCACGGCCGCCGCCAGATCGCCGAGGCCGTGGGGCAGCAGCTGTCCACGATGGATTTTGCCCCTTCGTTCCAGATGGGGCATCCGATCGCCTTCGAGTTCGCGGAACGTCTCGCCGAGATCGCGCCCGGTGGGCCGAGCGCCGGGCTCGACCGGGTGTTCTTCACCGGATCCGGATCGGAATCCGTCGATACGGCCCTGAAGATCGCCATCGCTTATCAGCGTGCCATCGGCCAGGGCACAAGAACGCGCCTGATCGGGCGCGAGCGCGGCTACCACGGCGTCGGATTCGGCGGCATTTCGGTCGGCGGCATCGTCAACAACCGCCGCGTGTTCCCGCAGATTCCGGGCGCGGACCATCTGCGCCACACCCATGACCCGGCCCGCAACGCCTTCGTGAAGGGGCAGCCCGAGCACGGCGCTGAACTCGCCGATGATCTCGAGCGTCTCGTCGCCCTCCATGGGGCGGAGACGATTGCGGCCGTGATCGTCGAGCCGGTTGCCGGCTCGACCGGCGTTCTCATCCCGCCGAAGGGTTATCTCGAGCGCCTGCGGGCGATCTGTGACCGCCACGGCATCCTGCTCATCTTCGACGAAGTCATCACCGGCTTCGGACGTCTCGGGGCGCCGTTCGCTGTCGACTATTTCGGCGTCGTTCCGGACCTCGTCACGACGGCCAAGGGCCTGACCAACGGCGCCATTCCGATGGGCGCCGTGTTCGCCAGCCGCAAGGTTCACGACGCGCTGATGCACGGGCCCGAGAGCCAGATCGAGCTGTTCCATGGCTATACCTATTCGGGCCATCCGGCGGCCTGCGCTGCGGGACTGGCGACGCTCTCCATCTATCGCGAGGAAGACCTGCTCACGCGGGCAGCCGAGATCGAGAGCTACTGGCACGATGCGATCCACAGCTTGAAGGGGCTGCCGCATGTCATCGATATTCGGACCATCGGTCTCATCGCCGGCATCGAGCTGGAAAGCCGCGCCGGAGCGCCGGGCACCAGGGCGTACGATGCGTTCGTCGACTGCTTCGAGAAAGGATTGCTGATCCGCGTCACCGGCGACATCATCGCCCTGTCGCCCCCGCTGATCGTCGAGACCTCTCAGATCGACGCTCTCGTCGAGACCCTGTCCGATGCCTTGAAGCGGGTCGCCTGACCGCACGGATGCCGCGTCGGGATCCTGACACGACATCCATGTTCAGATTCGTGAGGGCTTCGATCCAAGTCGAGGTCTCTCGCGATCTGGACCAGGACCATCGTCTCACGTCGAAATGGCGCTTAGAGCATCGGGCCCGACGGATATGATCTGATCGGCACAGCCATTCTCCGGATCGAGTTGAACACCTTGGCGTCCGCGGGGATGACCGTGGAAGGCGACAACCTCGGTGTCGCACTTTCGCGCGAGGATCACGCTTGCCGACGCAAAGAGGCCGCTGCTGCGGGAGAGCGGCACGGACCAGGGCGGGCATCACCGCCTCAATCCGCTCGGCGCCGCTTCTCCTGGCGACACCGTTCTGACATCGGAAGCGATTAACTACGTTTTCACACCGCCCGCGCGAGGCCTCGCTTTGTGATAGAAGGGTTTAAGAAACAATCAGGAAGTGCGAAGAACACTGCGATGCCCGAAATCCATTCCCTCGTTGAATGGCCGCAAGAGCACTCTTCCACTTCAATGGGTTAGGCCATTTCCTATCTCAGTCTGCCGTTTACCGAGTGCCCTGTGCTGTTTCAGGATCGGACCGACACGGAGATCAACTTTCAAATCCTTGAGAGGAAGATCTCTGAGATTCATTCCCACTTGGGCGGCATTCCAGCCCGAGAACTCGGCTGCGCCCTGCAATCCGGGAATGGTTTAGCTGTCGTCTATCAGCCTCAGATCAACGTCGCCGACGATCAGATTTCAACCGTTGAGGCCCTCGTGCGCTGGCATCATCCCAGGGTCGGGGACGTGCCGCCGCGAGTGTTCATTCCAATCGCCGAGGAAACCGGGCAGATCCTGCAAATCACGGACTTCGTTCTCCGAGAAGCATGCTCCCTCGCGAAGCGGAATCCGGGATTGACCGTCGCCGTCAATCTGTCTCCGACGCTCTTTACGCGTCCGATGCTGATCGAACGGATCGTCAGGATTGTCGCGAACTGCAGGACGCTCCCGCGCCAGATCGAGTTTGAGATCACGGAGGATCAGCCCCTCGCCGGGGATGGATCGGCACGGCGCTCGATTGCCTTCCTGCGCGAGAGCGGCTTTCGGATCGCCCTCGACGATTTCGGAACCGGATACTCGGGACTGAAGCGCCTGAACGACATTGCCGTGGACAAGATCAAGATCGACCAATCCTTTGTCGCGGGATTGAATTGCCAATCCCCCGGAAGCGCTCAGAAGACCATCAAAGAGATGATCGAGGTCGGCAGGGCCATGAATTTGACCGTGACGGCGGAAGGCATCGAAACGAAAGAACAGCGCGCGTTCCTGGCATCGGTCGGGTGTGATGTGCTCCAGGGCTTTTTCTTTGCCCGTCCGATGCCCGCGCAAGCTCTCGAGGAGTTCCTCCAAAGGCAGCCTTGGAGCACTCCCGACGGCCGCAGCCTTATGCCGTTTCCCCTTCAGCAGAAGAGAAGCCGCCGCACGAACTGATACCACGTCCTGGTGAGAGCGACTCGTCGCAGCGTCAAAGCGCCTGAGATGTGATTCAACATGGCAAGCGAGGAGGTTTGCCATGTCCATTCCCGTCGCCCTCCGGCCCGATTACGATGCCGTTCGTCTGCGCCAACTTGCCCGCCGGAGCAAGGATGCCCCGCAGACCCGCCGCTTGCTGGCCCTGGCGGTGATCTACGAGGGGGGCTCGCGCACCCAAGCGGCCGAGATCGGCGGGGTCAGCCTGCAGACGGTGCGTGACTGGGTCCTGCGCTTCAATGCCCATGGGCCCGATGGGCTTCTGGACGGGAAGGCGCCGGGACAGCCTTCGATCCTGAGCGACGCGCATCGGCAGCGCCTGAGCGAGATGATCGAGAGCGGCCCGATCCCAGCCGTCCACGGGGTAGTGCGCTGGCGCCTGGCCGACCTGATGCAGTGGCTCTGGGAGGAGTACCGGATCCGGATCTCGAAGCAGACGCTCAGCCGTGAGCTGCGGTCTCTGAGCTTCCGTAAGCTGTCGGCTCGCCCGCGTCATCACGCCAGGAGCGACGCGGCCGTGGCTGCTTTTAAAAAGACTTCCCCACGCGTCTGGAGGAGATCGCGACCA
This sequence comes from Microvirga sp. M2, assembly GCF_047497095.1. Lineage (NCBI taxonomy): Bacteria > Pseudomonadati > Pseudomonadota > Alphaproteobacteria > Hyphomicrobiales > Methylobacteriaceae > Microvirga > Microvirga sp. M2. The sequence goes on along the minus strand of NZ_CP134064.1, from coordinate 163,335 downwards.
ACGAGGCCGGCGGCCGGCCCATAGAGATCTGGTTTGCCGATGAGGCCCGCATCGGCCAGAAGAACAAGATCACCCGGCGCTGGGCCAAGCGCGGCACCCGTCCCTCCGCCCCACGCGATCTGCGGACTGCGTCTGCTTACATCTTTGGGGCGATCTGCCCGGCCCAAGGCAAAGCCGCCGGCCTGGTCTTGCCCCGCTGCACGACCGAGGCGATGTCCCTGCATCTGGCCGAGATCTCGCAGGCGGTGGCGCCTGGCGCGCATGCTGTGCTGCTGCTCGACCAAGCTGGATGGCACGTCTCGAGGAAGCTGAAGGTGCCGCCCAACATCACTCTGGTGCCGCTGCCGGCAATGGCGCCTGAGCTGAACCCCGTGGAGAACATCTGGCAGTTCATAAGGGAGAACTGGATCTCCAACCGGATCTTCACGTCCTACACGGACATTCTCGACCACTGCTGTGCGGCTTGGAACAAGCTGATCGATCAGCCTTGGACCATCATGTCGATCGGCTTGCGCGAGTGGGCGCACCAATGATGATCAGCGGGAATTGGTATGAGAGCGGCTTTCGGATTCCCGTCCGTCGGCTTGACCGGCTCCCTCGTGGGCGCGCGCCGCCGATGGCCGCAAAGATGTGTTCGGCGCAGAAAACCCGTCGATCTTGAAAGAAGGCCGAGGCTCAAGGCGGATGCGCCTCGAACCTCGGTATCGCCCGATTGCCCGGTTCAGGCAGCCTTGACGCCCGCCAGGAAGGAGCTGACTTCCTGCCCCAGGCTGGTGGATTGCCGCGCAAGTTCCTGAGCTGCCGAGAGCACCCGGGAAGCCGCGGAGCCTGTCTCGCCGGCACCCTGGCGTACATCGGTGATAGTCCCGGTGACCTGCTCCGTGCCGCGGGCCGCCTCCTGCACGTTCCGGGCAATCTCTGACGTGGCTGCCCCCTGCTCTTCCATAGCGGCCGCGATCGAGACCGATATCTGGGACATTTCCGTGATGGTCTTGGCGATCTGCTCGATTGCACTCACCGCCTGCCCGGTCACCTGCTGAACGGATCCGATCTGAACGGAAATCTCGTCGGTCGCCTTGGTCGTCTGTGTCGCCAGTTCCTTGACCTCAGAGGCGACAACCGCAAAGCCTTTACCGGCTTCACCGGCCCGCGCCGCTTCGATGGTGGCGTTGAGCGCCAGCAGGTTCGTCTGGCCCGCAATGTTGTCGATGAGCGCGATCACATTGCCGATCTTTTCCGCCGACGCGACGAGGGTTTGAACGATATCGTTCGTGCGCTGAGCATCCGCCACGGCCTGCTCGGCAATCCGGGAGGATTGTATCACCTGGCTGGCGATTTCCCGGATCGAGATCGAAAGCTCCTCCGTGGCCGCGGCCACGGTCTGGACGTTAGCGGAGGTCTGCTCGGCGGCGGATGCCGCCGTGACGGTTTGACCATTCGTCTGGTCGGCGATGGCCGCCATCGACTGGGCAGTCCCCTCCATCTCGCTTGCCGATGTGGAAAGACTATGGGTCAGGATGGAGACATTCTGCTCGAAGCTCTTGGTGAGCTCGTCGAGCATCTGCGCGCGATGCATCTTGGCGTCGGCTTCCAGCGCAGCCGCTTCGTCGGCCTCTCTTTTCGCGATCAAGGCCTCTTTGAAGACCTGGACGGCATCGGCAATCCTGCCCATCTCGATTTTCTCGCCGCGGAACGGAACAGAGACCGAGAGATCACCGGCAGCCAATGCGTTCATCGGGACAGTCACGTCCTTGATGCCCTGCACGATGCTGCGAATGATCAGGAACGACATGGCGACGGCCAGCAGAGCCGCTCCGATCACGATGCCGATGATCGTGCTGCGGGTCGCAGAGTAGACATCCGCGGCCGTCGTCCTTGCGTTGCTTGCATGTTCCGCGTTGAGGCGCACGAGGTTTGCCAGCGCGACGCTGACATCGGCTGCAGCAGGCCGAACTTTCTGAATGTTTTGGTTGGATGCTCTCGAGTCCTGAAAGTTTCTGGAGAACCCGACGGCGGCATTCATCTCGACCTCAAAGGTGTCCCATGCCCGGCTGAAGACCTCGTACAGCGCACGCACATCGTCTCGTGTGATGGTCTGTTCATATTGTTTGCGCGCTTCCAGGATTTCCTGGGCCTTGGTTTCAAGTGCAGCGTCAACCTCCCGCTTGGAGTCGGAATCGGGAGCCATAAGGTGGCGCAGGAAGGTCGATTGATACTCGACCGCGGCGGCATTGAGCGCTCCTACTTTCTCGATGCCAGGCAGCCACTCGTCAGCAATAGCGACGGTTTGCTCGTTGAGCTTGCTCAGGCCGCTGATGCTGAACGAACTGCTCCCGATCAGGAGCAGGAGCAGGATCGAGAATGCTCCAACGAGCTTCGAGCGTATGGAAAGTTTTTGAAGCGCCAATTTTTGCCCCCATTTAGCCCGCTCGTAGCGCATTCGCAGGCTGACAAATTTCAAGGTGAGATGATTCGGTCCGACCGATTCAAATCAAGCATTGCCGAGATATGCATAGGATGGTCGCCTGAGGCTTGCACGGGCGTCGGATCCGGTGGCGGTATCCGCTCGTTCGGATTGCAGCGTGCATCCACTCTGGCAAAGCCGTGCCCGATATCGCTGTTCCGCTTGGCGGATGGGGTACGGCCGTTCGACGAAGCCTGCCATCGAGGCGAGAGCCTGCGAATGTCGTCAGGCAGCGCGGGGCCGCATTCGTGACCCTGGCGCCGCCCGCCTTCGGTGGCTCGCGAATGTAGGACCCGCGAGCCACTTTCGTCCTGTTTACAAGGGTCTTACTTCACCGGCTTGATATTCATCGCCAATGTATCTTCATCGGCGCGCGGGACGATCGTCACCTTGTCCTTCCGCATCGCCCAAGCGGTCACGATGGATGCGATCGGAAGGTTGGGCCGCTCCTTGGCCACCATGGCGTTGGCCTGCTCAAGGAGGGAACGACGCTTGTCGGTATCCATCTCGGCTGCAGCATCCTCGATCAGCTTGTCCATGACCGGGTTGGAGTAGCCGCGAATATTGAAGCCGCCCATCTTCGTCTCAGGATTGTTGGTATGGATCAGCGCCGCGAGCGTATAGTTGCTTTCGCCCGTGAGAGTGCCCCATCCCGACATCGTGAAGGAGTAGTCGCCCCGTGTCTTGGCCGGGAAATAGACGGCGCCCGGGACGGCGTTCGCCTGTGCATCGACCCCGATACCGGCCAGCATCTGAGCAATGGACGCACCAACCGCGCCGTCGCTCTGCAGGCGATCGTTCGTGAAGCTGAACGTCACCTTGAATCCGTTCGGATAGCCGGCCTCCTTCAGGAGTTCCTTGGCGCGCTTCGGATCGGACTTCGTCACCTGGATCGACTTGTTGTAGCCGAAGATGTTGTCGGTGATGAGCTGCGCAGCGGGCTTGCCCAGCCCTTCCATCGCGATCTCGGTCAGTGTTTCGCGATCGATGGCGAGATCGAACGCTTCACGCACCTTCGAGTCGAGGAAGGGGTTCTTCGGGAGAGCCGATCCGTCCTTGGCCGAAACCTGCGGGGACTTCTCACGGAAATCGAAGTCGAGCTGGAAGAGATAAACGCTGTCCGCCTTGGTCACGCGCAGCTTCGAATCCTTCTCCAAGGTGGGCACGTCGGAGGAGGGGACCCTGGCGATGATGTCCAGCTGACCGGCCTTGAGCTGCGCCACGCGGCCAGCATCGTTCGGGATTTCCTTACGGACAACCTTTTCCCACGGCTCCTTGCCGCCCCAGTATCCGTCGAAGCGCTCGAGGACCAGTTCCTCTTTGGGCGTCCATGAGACGTACTTGTAGGGTCCGGTGCCGATCGTGGCCTTGCCCGAATTGAAGCCCTCGTTCGCGGTGTCCTTGGTGGAATAAGCCTTGGCGGCTTTGCTCGAGACCACGAAAAGACGAATGAAATCGTTCGGCAGATTGGGGGCGGGGCCGTCGGTCTTGATCTGGATCGTGTGCGGATCGACGATCTTCACCTCTTTGACGCGCCGCACATAGACGGTCGTCGGGTTGGGGCCCGTGACATTGGGAATGCGTTCGATCGAGAATTGGACATCCTCGGCCGTGAAGTCCGACCCGTCATGGAATTTCACGCCTTGCCGAAGCTTGAACTCCCACGTGGTGTCGTCAATTGCCTTCCAGCTCTCGGCCAGGCCGGGCTCGAGCTCGAGGTTGTCTCCGGATTTCACGAGCGGTTCGAAGACGTGCTTCACAGCCTCGGCGTGAGTGCCGGCTGCCGTGAAGTGGGGGTCCATCGAGGCCGGGCCGGCGCGCACGCCAATCGTCAGCGTCTGCGCCAGCGCTCCGGCCGACACGGTGGCCGTGAGAACCGTCGCGAGGGCGATGGCACGTGGGAGATGTCCAAAATACGTCATACTGGGTCCTCTGGAGTGATAGACGTTGGCCAAGTGGGAGAATCGACGACCACTTTGGCTAGTAGTTCGGAGAGCATGGAACGCTCTGCCGGGCTCAAACGCGCGAGCATCGTGCGCTCGCGCTCGACCATGACTGGCATGGCCTCGTCGAAAATCGTTCGGCCTGCTTCCGTGAGATGCAGGACATAGCTGCGCTGATCCGCCGGGTCGACCTCCCGCCGAAGAAGGTTTCTCTTCAAGAGCAGCTGAATAGCGCGGCTGATCGTCGGCTTCGGGAAGCCGGTCGACCCGCAGATGTTCTTGGCGGCGATTCCCGCTTTCAGGCCCACCGAGTAGAGCACGACGAATTCCGGCCTGGTCACGCCACAGGACTGCTCGATCCAGCCATAGATCGGGATGTTGAAATGCAGGGCCAAATAGTTGATGCGGAAGGAGAACCAGCACGGGTTATGCCAGAGCCTGATCTCGACCAGGGGGTCGAGATGCGAGAGGCTTCCTTCATGCGGGGCTCCCGTCCCATCTGGGATTTCATGCGATGTCATCGTTCTCCTATCGGCCAATCCTGGCGTGATGGAAAATTCAGCCCGGCTGCTTCCATTTAGTTCGATATGAAACTTGACAATTGTCAATCCCTAGTCAATTCTTTGATTAAAGTTTCATATAAAACGATATTGATATCCACGCTCAGGACGAATCCGCCTCGAAGCAGGCCCTTGAGCGAGCCAGCTGCATCGGAGGGGGCATGAAGATTGCAGACATGAACTGGATGCAGGTCGAGGCGCGCGTACGCGACGATGACCGTTGCGTCCTTCCGATCGGCAGTGTCGAGCAGCACGCCTATCTCAGCCTCTGCGTCGATATGATCCTCGCCGAGCGGGTCGCGGCCGAGGCGGCCGAGCCGCTCGGCGTTCCGGTATTCCCTGTCCTGCCATACGGGCTTGCAACGGGTTTCCTTGACTACCCCGGAACGATCTCGTTGCGGATGTCGAGTTACCTTTCCGTGATGGAGGATATTCTCGAAAGCCTTTACCGTGGAGGCTTCCGCCGCATCGTCATCGTGAACGGCCACGGCGGCAACACGCCCGTGACGAGCTTCATCTCGGAATGGATGGACCGGCGCCGCGAGGCGCGTGTGAAATTCCACGATTGGTGGCGTGCGCCGCGCGTGTGGTCCACGGTCATGGAGATCGACCCGGCGGCCTCGCACGCCTCGTGGATGGAGAACTTCCCGTGGACGCGGCTTGCCGATGTCGCCATGCCGGCGGAGCGCAAGCCGTCGATCGATTTCACACGCCTCGCCATGTCGAACCCGGCCGAGAAGCGCGCTCTTCTGGGGGATGGAAATTATAACGGCCTTTATCAGCGGCCAGATGAAGACATGATGGCGATCTGGAAGGTCGCCGTCGAGGAAACGCGCGACCTTATCGCGTCGAATTGGCCCTGAAGCCGCGGTGACGGGACGAATTCATGCTAGGATTTCTCATCCAAAGATTGGCGCAGGCGCTCGTCGTCATGCTGGCGATGTCGGGGCTCGTCTTCATCGGCGTCTTTGCCATCGGTAATCCGATCGATGTCCTGATCTCGCCGGACGCGACGCAGGACATTCGTGCGGCTGCGATCGCGCAGTACGGTCTCGACCGTCCGCTGTGGGAGCAGTACTTCGCGTTTCTCGGGCGGGCTTTGCACGGCGATCTCGGGCAATCGCTGGTCTACAACATGTCCGTCGGCGACCTCATTCTATCGCGGCTCCCGGCCACCCTCGAACTCGCCGTGACGGCCGTTCTGGGTGCCGCGCTGATCGGAGTGCCCGTCGGGATGTATGCCGGATACCGTCCGGAAAGCCGGATATCGAAGGCGATCATGGCGCTTTCGATCTTAGGGTTCTCCGTGCCGACCTTCTGGATCGGGCTGGTGCTCATCTTCACTTTCGCGGTGCAGCTCGGCTGGCTGCCGGCCGGCGGGCGCGGGGAGACCTCGTCGCTCTTCGGCATCGAGTGGAGTTTTCTCACCGGCGACGGTCTGTCCCATCTCATTCTGCCGGCCATCAATCTTGCGCTGTTCAAGTTCGCGCTGATGATCCGGCTGGCGCGTGCCGGGACCCGGGAGGTGATGCTCACCGATACGGTCAAATTCGCCCGTGCGGCGGGCCTGGCGGAGAGAACCGTGCTGCTTCGGCATGTGCTGCGTCTCATCTCCATTCCGATCATTACCGTCTTCGGCCTCGAGTTCGGCTCGACGCTCGCCTTCGCGGTCGTCACCGAGACGATCTTCTCGTGGCCGGGACTCGGCAAGCTGATCATCGACTCGATCACCATGCTCGATCGGCCCGTCATGGTGGCGTATCTGGTGCTCGTCGCCTTCTTCTTCATCACAATCAATCTCGTCGTGGATCTCTCTTATGCTGCGCTCGACCCACGACTGCGCAGGAGGCGGGCATGATCAATCGCGATTCTCCCGTAGCCCGCTTCTTTGCCGAATTCCGCGAGAATCCGGTCGCAGTCGCCGGGCTGGTCGTTGTCGTCGTGATGATCGGTCTCGCGCTTCTGGCGCCTCTGATCGCACCGCAGGACCCTTATGATCTCTCGAGCCTGGCTCTGCGCGATGCGCGGCGCCCTCCGGGGTACGTCGGCACGGCCGGTTTCGTGCATCTCCTGGGGACGGATGCTCAGGGGAGAGATCTCCTGTCGGCGATTCTTTACGGATTGCGCATTTCTCTGCAGATGGGCCTCGTCGCGGGCGCGGTCGCCTTCGCGTTCGGGGCAACGGTCGGAGCGACGGCGGCTTATCTGGGCGGTCGGATCGAAGCCCTCATCATGAGAGTGATCGACCTCCAGCTCTCCTTCCCGGCCATTCTGCTGTCCTTCGTGATCGCAGCCCTGCTGGGGCAGGGGAAGGGACAGCTCATCATTGCGCTCGTCGCGGCTCAATATGCCTACTTCGCCCGCACGGCCCATGGGGCGGCTTCGGCGGAGCGTCATAAGGACTACGTGGAAGCCGCTCTCTCCACGCCTCTGCCCGCGTACAAGGTCGTGCTGCGCCACATCCTGCCGAACTCCCTGCCGCCCCTGATCGTCGTCGCCACGGTGCAGATCGCCAGCGCCATCTCGCTCGAAGCGACGCTGTCGTTCCTGGGCGTCGGGCTTCCCCCCACGGAGCCGTCTCTCGGAATGCTGATCGCCAACGGATTTCAGTACATGCTGTCCGGTCGATACTGGATTTCGATCTATCCGGGGATTGCACTCATCATTCTCATTTTCGCGATCAACCTGGTCGGCGACCAAATCCGCGATCAGCTCAACCCGAGGCTCAAGAGATGAGCGCGCCCCTCCTCGAAGTTCGAGACCTGAAGACGCATTTCGCCACGAAGGGCGGAGTGGCCAAAGCCGTCGACGGTGTCTCCTTCACCCTGAACCGCGGCGAAGTGCTTGGCCTGGTGGGAGAGTCCGGATCCGGAAAGAGCGTAACGGGCTTTTCGCTCATCGGCCTGATCGAGGCGCCCGGGCGGGTCGTCGGCGGAAGCGTCAAGCTCGAAGGGCGTGAACTCGTCGGGCTTCCTTCCTCCGAACTTCGCAAGATTCGCGGACGGCACATCTCGATGGTCTTCCAGGACCCGATGATGACGCTCAATCCGGTCCTGAAGATCGGGACGCAGATGCGGCTCGCGCTGGAGGCTCATGAGCGGATTTCAAGCCGTGCCGCCCGCGACCGCTCCATCGAGGTCCTCACGAAGGTCGGCATTCCGGATCCTGCGAGCCGCCTTGAAGCCTATCCGCATCAATTCTCCGGCGGCATGAGACAGCGTGTGGCGATCGCGGTTGCGCTTCTGCACCGTCCCGCCCTGATCATCGCGGACGAGCCGACGACGGCGCTGGACGTGTCGATTCAAGCTCAGATCCTGGCGGAAATGAAGACGCTCGTGAGCGAGAGCGATACCAGCCTGATCTGGATCAGCCATGATCTCGCGACAGTGTCATCGCTCGCCAGCCGCATCGCGGTCATGTATGCCGGGCGGGTCGTCGAGAGCGGCCCGACGGCTGCCGTTCTCCGTTCGCCGCGCCATCCTTATACGCGCGGATTGATCGAATCTCTGCCTACTCTTGCCGAACCGGGACAGGAACTCAGTTCGATCCCGGGCTCCACGCCGTCCATCTTGAAGCTGCCGCCGGGCTGTGCTTTCGCTCCGCGCTGCCCGCGTGCCGGAGAACCCTGCACGCTCGAATTGCCGCCCCTCACGAATGGCCAGAGAGAATTCCGATGCCATTACCCGCTGAGTGCGGAGGTCTAATCATGGAACCGTTTCTATCCGTTTCGGGGATCAGCAAGCGCTTTGCGCCACAACTCACGCTCAGCGACCGAATTGCCGCCGCACTCGGGAGTGCCACCGAGAGCCGTACCGTCCGCGCCGTCGACGGGATCGATCTCGTCCTGAAAAAGGGCGAAGCCGTCGGCCTGGTCGGCGAGTCGGGTTGCGGAAAGTCGACCCTCGGCCGCATCATCGCGGGCATCATGCCGCCCACGGAAGGGCAGGTTCGCCTGGACGGGCAGCCGGTCATGTCGGCGGGCGGACGCCCGCAGAAGACGACGACACGGGTTCAGATGGTGTTTCAGGACCCCTTCGCCTCGTTGGATCCTCGAATGCGTGTCGGCGACGCCCTCGCCGAAGGGCCGATTGCTCACGATTTGGTCACGAAGGCAGAGGCTTCGGAATATGTGAGGTCCTGGCTGACCACCGTCGGGCTCGATCCCGATTATGCAACACGCTATCCGCACCAGTTTTCGGGAGGGCAGCGTCAGCGCATCGCCATTGCGCGGGCCCTGGCGATGAAGCCCGAGGTTCTCGTCTGCGACGAGCCGGTCGCCTCTCTCGACGTTTCGATCCAGGCGCAGATCATCAATCTCTTCCTCAAGCTGCGCCGGGAACTCGATCTCACGCTCCTCTTCATTTCGCACGATCTCGGGGTCGTCCGGCATTTATGCGACCGGGTCGCGATCATGTATCTTGGCCGCATCGTCGAGCAGGGCCCGACCCGGCAGATCTACGATGATCCGCGGCATCCCTATACGAGAGCGTTGCTCGAGAGCGTCCCGAAGCTCGTCATCGACGATCATGTCGATGTGCAGTTCAATCCCATCGAAGGCGAACTGCCTTCTCCGATGTCGCCGCCGCCCGGCTGCCATTTCCATGCCCGCTGTCCGTTGAGCGTCGATCGCTGCCGGAGCGAGCGCCCGCATCTGGTCCCACTCGCGGCCGATCGCGCTGCAGCCTGTCACCTCGCCTAGTTTCGATTGTTATACCGTTGTTCGGATGGAGGATCTGATGGAACCGTGGCAATGGCCGGACGATGTCTGGCAAAGGAAAGTCAACAAAGTCCGTGCCGGCCGCTCTCTGAAGCCTCAATCCTGGAAGAATGGCGCCCGGTGCGCGGTCGCTCTCTCTTTCGACAGCGATCATGAGACGAACGAGCTCCGCGATGGCGGCGAGTCGATCGGACGCATGTCGACCGGCGAATACGGCAATCGCGTGGGAATTCCGCGCATTCTGAACCTTCTGTCTCGGACCGGCGTCCCGGCGACTTTCTTCGTGCCGGCGGTTTCCGCACTGCTTCATCCCGATGAGCAGCGCCGTGTCGTCCAAGAGGGCCATGAGGTCGGGCTCCATGGCTGGATCCATGAGCTCAACACCAAGGTGCCTCCGGAAGCCGAGCGCGATCTTCATTTCCGGGCGGCCGATACGCTCGAAAAGATCACGGGCGTGCGGCCTGTCGGCATGCGGACGCCTTCATGGGACTTCTCGCAGGTCACCTTGAAGATCGAGCGCGAACTGGGGCTCCTCTACGATTCCTCCCTTATGGCGGACGACGATCCTTATGAAATCGTCGAAGACGGTGAGCCGACGGGCATTGTCGAACTTCCGGTGGAATGGATTCGCGATGATGCCGTGTACTTCAACATGAACCGCCACTCGGCACTGCGCCCCTATACGCCGCCGACTGCGGTGCTCGATATCTTCCGCCGCGAGTTCGACCGGGCCTATGAAGACGGTGGGCTGTTCCTGCTGACCATGCATCCGCATGTCATTACCTATCGCTCACGGATCTTCATTCTCGAGGAGCTGATCGCTCATATGAAGAGCCGCGCCGATGTGTGGTTCGCCACGCATGCCGACGTGGCGCGTTTCGCGAAAGAGAACGCCTGAACGCATGCGGCGCGACGTGTCCCGTCGCGCCGCTCCCGTTCGAGCCCCTCATCAGGCCGCCAGCGGAAATAACGATGACCTTAGCTTACTGGAACGGCACGTACATGTCTCTCGCGGACGTGAAGGTCTCTCCGCTCGACCGGGGTTTCCTTTTCGCTGATGGCGTCTACGAAGTCGTTGCATTCTACGACCGCCGCCTGTTCCAGCTCGACGAACATCTCGCGCGTCTCGAGCGGAGCCTGCGCGAGATCCGGATCGGCACGGATATCTCGAGGGAGGAGCTGGCCGGCGTCTTCAGACACCTCATGGACGATCTCCCGTCGAAGACCGGGACGGTTTATCTGCAGGTGACGCGCGGCGCCGCCGCGGGGCGGGCCCATCCTTTCCCCGCGGGTACGGCCGCGAGCCTCCTGGCCTTCGCAAGTCCCCTGAAGCGCCTCTCCGAAAGCGAAATGGAGCTGGGGTTTCTCGCAACGACCTCTCCCGATATCCGATGGCAGCGTTGCGACATCAAGGCGATCGCTCTCCTGCCGTCGGTCCTGGCCGCACAGGATGCCAAGGAAAACGGAGCCCTTGAGACCATCATGCATCGGGATGGCCTCGTGACGGAATGCGCCTCCAGCAACGTCTTCATTGTCCGCGATGGCCATATCGCCACGCCGCGGGCGGACAATCGGATTCTCAACGGCATCAATCGACAGGTTGCGATCAGTCTTGCCAGGAATCTGGGCCTGAGCGTCGAGGAGCGCGACGTCTCTCTCGAAGAGCTGCGCTCCGCCGACGAGATCTGGATCACCAGCACCACAAAGGAGATCGCGCCGATGACGCGGCTGGACAATGCTCCCATCGGTGACGGCCGCCCCGGTCCGCTCTGGAGACGCGTCCGGCAGGCATTCTGCGCACTCATTGATCAGGCCTGATGAGGCCCGAATTGCCGATCATAGGCGTCGCCAGGGTCGTAAAGAGCGCGGGCCGACGAGGGCCCATGAGCCAGGTTTGCTGAACACCGATCTTGCTGACCAAGACACACTGACGGAGGAAAAAACGATGGCCCATTTTGCGATTGCCATTCATGGCGGGTGCGGCGTCATGGCAAAGCTCAACCTGACCGAAGCGGAATGGAGCGCAGCGCGCGCCGATCTGGCCCAGGCCTTAAGAATGGGCTGGGCGAAACTCGTTGCCGGAGCCGGCGCCCTCGATGCCGTCGCGGCTGCGGTCGTCGTCATGGAGGATTCGCCTCATTTCAATGCGGGGCATGGGGCGGCCCTCAACACGAATGGCGAGCACGAGCTCGATGCCGCTGTGATGGATGGAGCGACCCTGGGGGCCGGGGCGGTCTGCGCGGCCCGGCGCATTCGCAATCCTGTCAAAGCGGCCCGCGCGCTGATGGAGCGTGGGGAGAGCGTTCTTCTGACGGGAAGCGCGGCGGATGCTTTCGCACAGGATCAGGGGCTGGACATCGTCGATCCGCACTACTTCACCACCGAGCGCCGCCGCGAGGCTCTCGCTTCCATGAAGGCGCATGAGCGGGAGGGGACCTCGTTGAGCGCCAGCGAGGCGGAAAAGCATGGCACGGTGGGCGCCGTCGCACTCGATGCCGCCGGACATCTGGCCGCGGCCACGTCCACGGGCGGCTTCACCAACAAGCCGGCCGGACGGGTCGGAGATTCCCCGATCATCGGAGCGGGAACCTACGCGCGGGACGGCGCCTGCGCGGTCTCCGGCACGGGAAAAGGGGAGTATTTCATCCGGCATGTGGTCGGTCACGAGATCGCCAGCCGAATGCGCTATCTCGGCGAGACTCTGAAAAAGGCGGCCGACAAGGTCGTCATGGAGGATCTGGCGCCCTACAAGATCGGTGCCGGCCTCGTGGCGATCGATGCGGCGGGCAATATCGCGGCGCCCTACAACACGGATGGCATGTTCCGCGGCTGGGTCACGATCGAGGGCGACCTCTACGTTGCGACCCATGATGAAGTCTTCTTCGTCGAGCGCCTCGCCGGCGGTATGACGAGAGCCGGCGAATAAGGACGCTAGAGAAAGCATTCTGACGGGATCGGAATGCTTGCTCTCTCTCTGATGGAGCATCGTTCTTCGCGAAGAACCGGTTCCCACTTCCTCGCACGACGCTCTAGGAATGGCACTCTCAGCCTGAATAGCCTCCGCGCTCAGGTTCGGTCCGCTCGATCCGAGCTTTACGACAGGAACGGTCCGGGAAGAGGGTTCATTCCCGGACCGCCAAGGCCGCTCGCTCGCCTTAAGGACGGACGGCCGTGACCTCGATTTCGACCAGGAAGCCGGGGCTGGCCAGACCCGCCACCTGGAACACGGACCGCGTCGGCAGGCTCGGCTGATCCGCCGTCCCATAGAATTGCTTGTAGCCTTCCATGAAGCCCGCGAAATCCATCTTGCCGCCCTTGGCGGGGGCACCGACCAGGAACACCTGCATCTTGACCACGTCGCCCATCTTGAGCCCCAGTCCGCTCAAGGTCTTCTCGATGGAGCGGAGGACGGATACGGTCTGGGTCTTCGTGTCGCCATAGGCAGCCAGCGTGTTCTTCTCCGCTGACGGATCGGCCACTGTCGGAACTGCACCGCTGACATAGACCGTGGTCTTGCCGGCCGGGATCTCGACCGCCTGGGCGATCGGGAAATCCGAGTTCGGAATCTTATGACGGATGACGTCCTGCGCGGAAGCAGGTCCCGCCAGCGCGAGGAAAGCCGCAAGAGATGAAGCGGCGACAAATCGACTTATCATGAATTCACTCCATTAGAGCATCGGATGCGGGGTCGATTCCACGTCCGATGCCGTAGAACGCGAGAGCGGGAAAGAGTCCGTTATTGCCGGGCCGCGGCCACATCCTCGGCCGCCACTGCGTCTTCGTATGCATTGCCGAAATGCGTCCGCACGTAGTTGACCACTTCGGCAACCTGTTCATCGCTCATCATTTTGCCGACGGGCGGCATGCCCCTGAGGCCATGGAGAACGACGGTGAGGGGATATCCTGCCGCTTCGAGCTTCGGATTGTTCGCAAGGGCAGGATAGATTCCCGCTCCCTTCGCGCCTTTGCCGCCCGCCATGTGGCAGGCCTGGCATACGTTGTTGTAGAGTGCCTCCCCGGTTTTCTCGGCGAAGACCCGGGTCGGGCTGAGCGTCGGCTCTGCCGAGGGCAGGCTTGCGTTCTGTGCGCTCGCTGCGGCAAGTGATCCTGCGAACAGCGCCCCTGCGAAGACACCTCTGATCCGCTTCGTGGTGATGATCATGATCAAGCTCTTCAATTGATTTGGAACGGAAAGCGTTTCGATCAGCTTGCGAGAACGCGCTTGTGCAGCCTCGATATGGCATCGAGAGATGACAGGATTGCACCCTCCTGCCAGGCCGGAATGTAGGAGGCATGCTCGCCTGCGAGCACGATGCGCCCGTCGATCTGGCAGAGGTTGTCGTAGTGCTCCTTTCGCGCCTCCTCGGTCCAGTCGCCGGCGCAGCCGAGCGTGAACGGCACCCTGTGCCACGCAACGGAGATGCCGGTCTCGAAGTCCTGCCGATACTGAGGGTGGATCTGTGCGCCGAATTCGACAGCGCGCTTGATGCGCTGATCCGGCGACATCGCCGTGAACTCATAGGAGTTCGGCCCGTTCCAGGTATAGGCGCCGAGGAGCACGCCTTTTCCGCCCTGATTGAATCCCGTGCTCGGGTACGAGATCTGAGAAATGGGAAGGTCCGTATAGCTGATGCCGCCGTAGATGGCCTCATCCTCCTCCCAGAAGCGGCGCTTGAACTGCAGGCCGACCTTCACCGAAGAGGCATAGGGGACCGCTGCGATCGCAGCCTGCATGGGTGCGCCCACATTCATGTCGATCTGGCTCAAGACCGTCAGCGGGATGGTGCAGACGCACCAATCGGCCTTCGCCTGCAGGCTGCTGCCAGGATTGGTCGTGTCTTCATACGTGACCGTGACACCGGTCTCGTCCTGACGGATCTCTTTCACCTTCGAATTGTAGCGGATAAGCTCACCGACCTGCTTCACGAAGGCCTTGCTGATCATGTCCATGCCGCCGACGGGCTGGAACATGGTCGTTTGAAATTCATAGAGCGAGAAATTCGCGAGCGACCGCCACAGACGGGAGTTCAGAACGTCGCTGAATGCGATCGGATCGCTGTTGAGGGGACGAGCGCTCAGGCCGCCTCCCGGATCCTTCCGATAGCCGCGGAACTCCGATGTCAGATCGCCGGCTTTGTACGCATAATCCTTGTCGAGCGCTCCCCAGGATTTCAGGGCCTGAAGCAGGACTTCCTGATCCTCCTTCGAGACGGCGCCCTCGAGCTTGCCCTGCTGGGTCACTTTGGCCAGGAGCTCGGAGACGTGGCCCTGGAAATCGATCTTGATGTCCCGAATACGCTGCGGCTTGCCGCCGAACGCCTTCGTGGAGTGAAGAAAGGCGTTATGGTTGAGTTGCTGGAACGGCTCGAGCGCCACACCGAGCCGCCGGCAGTAATCGAGCAGGCCGTGGTGATGATAGGGGATGCGCCATGGCCCGGGATTGATGTACATCCCCTCGTCGAATTCGCATTTCTGAGTGACGCCGCCGAGCTCGGTGAAGGAATCGCCCCCGCGCAGCGTCCAGTTCCGGCCGCCGGCGCGATTGTTGAATTCAAGGACCTGCACCTTGTAGCCGGCCTGGCGGAGTTCGAGCGCCGCAGTCAGACCTGCGAGTCCTGCTCCCAGGATGAGAACCGAGGCTCCCTTCGGGTCGCCATCGAGCTTGATCGGTCCCTTGTAGCCGGACTCGGCCGCGAATCCGAGACTCGTCATAGCCTGATACATCGCCGCGGTGCCGGCCGTCATGCCGATCATCGACAAAAGGTGTCGGCGGCTGATTCCTTCTGATCCCGAATGGTCTTTCATGATTCATCCTCGTTTGAACGGGCTCGCCCCGACATGCTTCAGGGTCTTTCGTCTTGTTGCCGCAGACCATTCGACGTGGTTCGAGCGCTGCGGGTTTGCCGGGCTCACGGCGATAACGGGCCGATGCGTGCCATCTTCCGATGACGCGCAAACCGGCTGCCCGGACAGAATCGAGGTGCTTCGATCGCTGGGGTTCCTGCCAAAACGGTGAAATCGCAACACTTGCCTTCGTCGTTTGACACGGCGAAAGACCGCCTTACCGAGAGGGACTTCGCATTCTCTACCCCCGACGTGATCTTCCTCTGACGGGAGATTAAACTTCTGACGCGGGGATCATACATCCAGTTCGCCGGGCAGCGACCTATTCGTTCGCATAGCTTGTCAAAGCGCTGTCGCGCCCTAAAGAGTTAGGCTGCAGATCATGATCACCAAAATTGATAAGCCGCCTTAAATTCTGTGATCGAATCTCGCTCGTCCTGCGCTGTTCTCTTGGACATGGATCAGAGCCCAGTTGGTCCGATGGTCGAGCAGGAAAGCGCGGTCGAGCCACCTGGCTCGACGAACATCTCACGTTTCCGACTGGTCATATTCTTCGCTGCCGACGCATGCATCGCCGATGCGACCGGCGCAATGCGATGACGGCAGCCTCTGCGCGAGGCGACCCGCACCATTGCATCACATGCATCATGGATTGCGCCGGAACCGGCTCTCGGCCGCAGCCGGATGGCTGCATGAGCACGCCGAAGTGGGGCAGGTGCTCAAGGTCGCGCCGACCGCGGGCGAGTTCTTCCTCAACGAGGAGTCGGCCCGTCGTCCTCTCGAGGGCGAACCGGATCCACTTCGCCGAAGAGGGCTCCAAGCCGTACAATGCGAACGCGTGTCAGCCCCGTCAGGACAGGCGCGACGGAGCACCGCCTGCCGACTGGACGGAAAGAGCACCCGATTCGATGCCGGCCGCCAGGCTTTTTTCGATATCCCTGGTTTCGAGCCAGGAATGCAGGAAGCCGGCGTTGAACGCATCGCCGGCGCCCGTCGTGTCGACCACGTCGACCGGGATCGCCTCGGCCGAAACGGAACCAGCCTGCGACGAGGCCATCGCGCCGTATTCGCCGCGTTTGAGAACGACCAGAGGAAATCTCTCACGGAGGCTGTGCATGATCGCCTCCGCCGAGCTTTCGCCGGTCAGCGCTCTTCCTTCCTCGACATTGGGGAGAAAGATATCGATCCCCGCGCAAAGCTCGAAGAAACCCGCATCCTGGCGGATCAGGTGATCGTCCCAGCTCGGGTCGAGCGAGATCGTCAGGCCCAATCTGCGTGCCAGGGCGATCACGTCCGGATTGTCCTTGAGAGTGGCGAATTCCGCGATGTGCAGATGGGCGACATCGCGAGCCGCGAGGGCCTGCTCCAAGGTCGACGGCCGGGAGCGGCCCGCACGCCGCGACACGAAGGCTCTTTCGCCGTCCTTGACGAGCGCAACGGTCGGCTGGGGACCGGCGTCGCCCGATCGTTCAACGAAAGACAGATCGATCCCGCTCGTCGCGAGCTCCGCATCGAGGCCGCGCGACAGAGGGTCGGTTCCGAGGCGGGTGAGGAGCGCGGCCGGGCGGCCGAGAGAGGCAAGATGAGCCGCCGTGATATAGGCGCCGCCGCCGCCCGTGATCGTCACGTCCTGCGCAAATCGCTCCTGGCCGAGCACCGGCATCTCGTGCAGGCCCGTGAAGATGATATCGCAATAGATCCGCCCAAGGCACACGACCTTGTTGCGCTCGGAGGCCATTCCGCTCATTGGGCCGCCAGTGCCTTCTCTGTGGTCTTGTCGAAGTAATAGAGCCTCTCCGCGGGAGCATGGAGGGTCAGGTGCTCCCCGATCCGCGGGATGTGCCGGCCCGGCGCGGAACCGATGATCGTCTGCCCCGCGCTTTCGATATGAACGAGCGTTTCGGAGCCCAGCGTCTCCACGACGGCAACCGTGCCCGAGACGGTCAGGCCCTGCGCGTCCGAAGCGACCGGAACGAGATCCTGCGGGCGTGCGCCGACGAGGATATCGGACGTCGCCGCCGACGAGGACGGAGCCCGAACCGAGCCGCCGGTCGAAAGATCCGCTCCACCCTCCCGCAGGACCGCCGGCAGCAGGTTCATGGTCGGGCTGCCGATGAAGCGCGCGGTGAAGACGTCCACGGGCTTGTCGTAGAGCTCCAGGGGCGTGCCGACCTGAAGAATCCGGCCGTCGCGCATCACCACGATCCTGTCGGCCATGGTCATGGCCTCGACCTGATCGTGAGTGACGAAGACCGAGGTGGTGCCGAGCCGGTGATGGAGCCGTTTGATCTCGATCCGCATCTGCGTGCGCAGCTGCGCATCGAGATTGGAGAGCGGCTCGTCGAACAGGAATGCGGCCGGATCGCGAACCATCGCGCGGCCGATCGCGACGCGCTGGCGCTGGCCGCCCGAAAGCGCCGAGGGACGACGCTCCAGAAGCTGCGACAGGCCGAGCGTCGCGGCGACTTCCTCGACGCGCCGACGCTTCTCGCTCGCCGACAGCTTGGAGCGGTAAAGGCCGAACGCGATGTTGTCGGCGACGGTCATGTGCGGATAGATGGCGTAGTTCTGGAACACCATGGCGATGTTCCGGTCCTTCGGCTGAAGGTCGTTGACGACGCGCCCGTCGATCCGGATCGCGCCGTCGCTGATTTCCTCGAGCCCGGCGATCATCCGCAGCGTCGTGGACTTGCCGCATCCGGACGGGCCGACCAGGACGACGAACTCGCCATCCCGGATCGACAGGTCGATTCCATGGACGACCGTCGTCTGTCCGTAGCGCTTGACGAGGCGATCGATTTCAATGGTCGCCATTAGCGATCTCCGAGAAGTGAGGTAAAGCGAGCCTGAAGATCCCGGGAGGAGGCGTCCTCCCGCGTCCGGGCGTCCTGCATCCGTTGGCGGATCCGGGCGATGTCGTCCCGATATCCGGCGATCGCCTGGGACAACGCCGTTGGCGCCGGGCCGCCGAACCGGTCGCGGACGGCCACGAAATTCTCCGGCGAGACGATCTCGGAGAACTGCGTCCTGTCGATCGCCGTCCGGCGCTTCGTGCAGCGTTCGAAGGCCGCCTGAAAGGCCTCATAGCCGTCGACCGCGATATCTCCCCCGACGGCGACGACCGCGCGGGCGACCTCCGCCGCGATCTCGTGCGCCTCGCGGAAGGACAGTCCCTCGCGCCGCACAAGGCTGTCGGCGAGTTCGGTCACCGTGATGCAGCTGCGGCGGATGTTGTCGCGGACCCTGTCCCCGTTGATGCGAAGAGCCGGAACAAGCGCCGCGAGCAGGTCGAGGACGCGCCCGCCGCTCTCGAAGGCGCCGTAGCCGAAGCCCTGGCTCTCGCCCTCGCTGTCGTTCATGTCCGTGAAGGGCGTGTTGTGCATGATGGTGAGCATCGCCTGCGCACGCCCGACGGTCTGGGACGCCAGGTGCCGCATATGCTCGATGGGAACGGGATTGCGCTTCTGCGGCATGATCGAGCTGATCTGCACGAAAGCGTTGGGAACGTAGACCTGACCGACTTCGAAGCTTGTCCAGAACTGCAGGTCCTGAATGAAACGCCCGAGATGCAGGAAGACCAGTTCGATGGCCGAATAGGTCGCGGTGATGTAGTCGATGGATGCGATGCATCCATAGGAATTCTGCAAGGGACGGCTGAAGCCGAGGAGGCTCGCCATCAGCGCCCGGTCGATGGGAAAGCCGCTCGTGGTGATGGCGGCGGCCCCCATGGGAGAGCGGTCGACGATGTCCCGGGCCGCTTCGAGCCGGGCGATGTCGCGCAGCAAGGTCTCCAGCATCGCGGACAGGTAATGACCGAAGACGGTCGGCTGCGCCGGCTGGCCGTGGGTGTAGGCGACGATCAGCGTCCCGCTTTCCCGCTCCGCAACCGATGCCAGGGTCTCGGCCAGATGGACGAGACGTTCGAGCAGAGGATCGATCCGAGCCTTGAGACCGAGCTTGAACAGGGTGTGGTCGATATCGTTGCGGGAGCGCGCCGTGTGAAGGCGTCCTGCGAGATCCGTTCCGAGACGGGTGCGAAGCTCCTTCTCGATCAGGAAGAAGAAGTCCTCGACCTCGCCCGTATAGACGAGCCCGGAGACGTCGATCTCGCGGTCGATGGCCTCGAGCGCCTGGGCGATGGGCCGGGCCTGCTCGATGGTCAGAATCCCCGTCTCGTGGAGCATGACGAGATGGGCCCGGTCAATGAGGCGAAAGCCCTCGACATGGTGGTCCTTCGCGCCGTCGAAGAGGGGGCGAAGCACGGTTTCCTTGTAGACCGGATCCGGGAAAACGGAGGTGTCTTTGAAGGTGCCTGCGGTCATCGGCTTCAGCCTTTCAGTCCGGCCAGCATCACGCCTCGGACGATGTAGCGTTGAAGGAACAGGAAGATGACGAGGGTCGGCAGGGTCGCGATGCTCGCGCCCGTCATGATCTTCTCCCACTGAATCGACTGCTCGACCGCGAAGCTCGAGAGTCCGACGGGCAGCGTGTAGAGATCGGCGCTCGTGGTCACGATGAGCGGCCAGAAGAAGGCCGTCCAGTTGCCCAGGAAGGTGAAGATCGCAAGCGCCGACAGGGCAGGGGTGACCAGCGGCATGGCGATTTTCCACCAGATGGTGAACTCGTTGAGCCCGTCGATCCGCGCGGCTTCCAGGAAGTCGTTCGGCACGCCTTCGAAGAACTGCTTCATCAGGAAGGTGCCGAAGGCCGTCATCATGCCCGGGAACATGATGCCCCAATAGCTGTCGAGCCACCCGAACTGGCTGGCCATGAGATACCAGGGCAGCACCAGCATCTCGGTCGGGATCATCAGGGTGGACAGGATCGCGATGAAGACGACGTACCGGCCGCGGAACCGAAACTTCGCCAGCGTGTAGCCGACAAGGCTGTCGAAGAAGACGTTCGACAGGGTGACGATGACCGCCACGATCATCGAGTTGACGAACCAGCGCACGAAGCGTCCGTCGCTCAGGATCTCGATATAGTTGTCGAGCGTGGGCGAGGCTGGAATCACGCGCAGATCGTAGACCTGCGAGGCGTCCTTGAGGGACGTCGAGAGCATGAACAGGAGAGGCGTCACCATGATGACGCCGCCGATGAACAGGAGCGTCCAGGCAACGATCCGGCCGGGCCTGATCCGCGGCATGGACAGACCTTGGGAAGATGCGACAGTTGTCATCAGCGGTCTCTCATGAGGCGCAGTTGAACGAGGGAGATGACGAGCAGGATCAGGAACAGGACCACCGTCTGAGCCGCCGCATAGCCCATTTCGTAGGAGCTGAACGCCGTCTGGTAGATCATCAGCACGAGGGGCTTGGTCGAATTCAGGGGACCGCCGGGATCGTTCGTGTTGATGTTGTAGACCTGGTCGAAGATGCGCAGGAAGCCGATCGACGAGAACACGACGAGGAAGACGAGCGTCGGCTTGAGCAGCGGAATCGTGATCTTCCGGAGAATCGCGCCCTCCGAGAGGCCGTCGATGCGCGCAGCTTCGTAATAGGTGACGGGAATCGCTCTCAGCCCGGCGAGAAAGATGATGATCTGGAAGCCGAGGCCCGCCCAGACCGCGGGTGCCAGCACGGCCGGCAGCGCCTGCGCGGTCGAGCGGAGGAACGGCTGCTGAGGAATGCCGAGGCTGGACAGGATGTCGTTGATCACGCCGATGGGAACAGGCTGGTAGAACCAGCGCCACACCCATGCCATCGCGGCCGCCGTCGTCAGAAACGGCAGGAAATACAGCGCGCGGATGAGCGAATGCATGAACCGCACGCGGTCGAGATAATAGGCCACGACGAACGAGATCAGCAGGCTGATCGGCGTGCCCAGGATCAGATACATGAAGGTGTTGCGGAACACCTGCCAGAAGAGGGGATCCGCAAACAGCCGCTTGTAGTTCTCGAGCCCGACGAAGCTCGCGGGCCGCGTGATGCTCCAGTCCGTGACCGAGAGGTAGAAGGCCTGAAATGTCGGCCAGAAGCGGATCACCGCATAGAAGATCAGAGGAACCGCGAGGAACCCCCACGCCCATATCACCTGTTTCTGGCCGAGACTCATTTTCGACCAGAGGCCGCCTTGGGCGGCCTCTCGCTGTGCGACAACGGACATCGTTGGATCCTCGCGGACTTTCTTAGCGCTTGGCGCGGTCGATGATCGCCTGCTCGTCCTCGGCCGCCTTGGCAAGCGAGGCCTTCGGCTCGTCGCCGCCGATCAGGACGCGGTTGGCCATGTCCATGGCCACCTGCCGCTGGGCCGCCTCATCCTTGAACTGCGTGGTGTGCGCATATTCGAGGCCCTTGAGGAACGGACCATAGATCGGGTGCGCGACGTTCTCGGGCGTGAGAGCGGCGGCGCGGCGGGCCGGCAGTTCTCCGACGACGTCCATCCAGATCTTCATGGCTTCGGGCGAGGACACATAGGCCAGGAACTTCTCGGCCGCCGCGAGTTTCTCGCCTTCGGCCTTCGTGGTGATCGCGTTGGCGAAGTAGCTGGCATAGTTGCTGCGCACGCCCTGGGCATTGGCGGGAAGCTCGGTCACGCCCCATTCGAAGCCCTTGATCGTGTTGAAGGAGCCCAGACGGAAGGTGCCGTCGATCGTCATGGCGGCAAGGCCCGCCCGGAATGCGGCCTGTCCTTCGTCCATGAAGCCGACCTGGCCGACCTTATGCTTCTTCTGGAGATCCGTGTAGAAGGTCAGAGCCTTGAGACCGGCCTCGTCGTTATAGGTGACCTTGGTGTCGTTGTCCGTGTAGGGAGCGCCGCCGAACTGCCGGACCAGCACCTCGCGCCACCATTGATGATCCTGCCCGGCCATGTCGAGCGTCATGCCGGCGGACACGATGTTGCCGCTGCCGTCACGCTTGGTCGTCTTCTCGGCTGCGGCGACGAGCTCCTCGAGCGTCTTGGGCGGATTGTTGGGATCGAGACCTGCGTCCTTGAAGGCCTTCTTGTTGTAGAACAGCGCCAGCGAGCGCACGGCCGTCGGCAGGCCGTAATAGTCGTTTCCGCGCTTCATCGCGCTCACGATCGGGAAGAAGTCGCGCTCGATATCGGCGGCCGGGAACGCCTCGGCCCGCAAGGGGCGGATCATCTTGCCGGCGACGAAGTTGTCGGTCCATCCGTAGAAGAGCTGAACCACATCCGGCCCCTGGCCAGCCAGGATCGCGGCGGCGACTTTCGTCTGGTAGTCGGCGTAGGGGAACGTGGTCTGCTTGACCTTGATGTCCGGGTTCGCTTCCTGGAACTTCGTGATCAGCTGGTTCATCGCTTTGACGCGCGTGTCGAACACGTACTGCCAGTATTCGATCTCGACGGCCTTGGCGCCGAACGCCGCCAGGGTGGCGCAGCTCATGGCGACGCCCGCGAGCAGATGACGAAAACGCATATCCCTCTCCATTATTGCCCGGCGCCTTGCGCCGACTTTTCACGGGTCCCGGTCTCAAGACCGTTCCGCTTCTCAGGCTCTCCTAGTGTCGGCGGCCTGTCAATAACATAATTCACTTGAGTTATTCATTTCCCGGCGTCATCGTACCGTGATGGAGAGTCGGAGATGCCGAGAAAATCCAACGCCGGGACGTCGTCGACGATCGGAAGCAATCCGGAGCGCAACCGGTCTCACAATCGCCGCGTCGTGCTGGATGTCGTGCGCCAGCTCGGACCCGTCGGCCGGATGGAAATCTCGCGCCATGCGCATCTGAGCACGCAGGCGGTCTCGAACATCGTCGAGGATCTCGTCGCGGACGGCCTGCTCATCAAGACCGGGCGGCTTCGGGCAGGCCGCGGCCTCCCGCCGATCCAGTTCGCGGTCAATCCCGATGGCGCGATGACGGCAGGCGTCGAAATCGCCGCGGATCACATCTCGACCCTTCTGGTGGATATCGGCGGCTGCGTTCGCGCCCAGCGCACCCTGGCGATCGAGCGGAACGATCCCGATACGGTGCTCCCCCTCATCAAGGCCGAAATCGAGGCGGCCCGCGCGCAATTGAAATCTCCTGTCCCGCAGCTTCTCGGGGTCGGCGTCGTCATGCCGGGTCCGTTCAATGTCGAGGGCATGACGTCCGTCGGACCGACGACCCTGTCGGGATGGCTCGATTTCGACGCCGTGTCCGGCATCGGACAAATGCTGGGCTCATCCATCGTCCTCGAGAACGACGCCACCGCGGCGGCCGTCGGCGAGCGCCTTCACGGGGCCGCCAGGGATTTGAAGAATTTCTGCATGATCTTCTTCGGGCAGGGGCTGGGGCTGGGGATCATGATCGATGGCCGCCCTTACCGGGGAGCCAACGGCAATGCGGGCGAGATCGGGCACGTGCTCATCGAGAAGGGGGGACGCCTCTGCTCGTGCGGCCAGCACGGGTGCCTCGAGGCCTATGCCTCCATCCACGCCCTGACCGAACGACTGAAGGCGGCCGGAATCCATGGCATCGACTACGCGCGTCTGGAGCAGCTCCATCATGACGGGCATCCCGTCGTGGGCGCCTGGGTCCGGGAGGCCGCCGGGCATCTCGCGCCTCAGATCGCCATGCTCGAAAACCTCTTCGACCCGGAGGCGATCGTGATCGGCGGCGCTCTTCCTCCGAGCCTGCTGGAGGATCTCATCCAGGCCATGCAGCCGCTTCCATTGTCGGTCGCGCGCCACAGGAACCGGAGCGAAGCGCGCCTGATTCAGGGGCGCACGGGCCGGTTCACGGCAGCCCTCGGTGCCGCCGCCTTGCCGCTTCTGGAAACAATGACGCCCCGGCTCGACACGGCCCAGGCGGCTCACCGGGATCTATTGAACGAGGAGATCTCCCGTGCCGGGTAGTCACGACCGTCTTGCCAGCGCTGTTCATCAGCCGGCCCTTGTTCGCCTGCATCGCGCTTTGAGCCGGTTGCGATCGACCCTCACGGTGATGAATACCGGAGCGCATCCGGACGACGAGGCCAACGGCCTGCTGGCCGCATTGCGGTTCACCTACGGCATGCGCGTCGTCGTGGCCTGTTCCACAAGGGGGGAGGGTGGCCAGAATGCCCTCGGCCCGGAGCGGGGAGGGATCCTCGGCGTGCTGAGAACCGCCGAGATGGAAGAGTCCGCCCGCCGCATGGACGCCGACGTGGCATGGCTCGGCCACGGACCGGACGATCCGGTTCATGATTTCGGCTTCTCCAAGAATGGAGAGGATACGCTCCGGCGCTGGGGCGAGAACCGCGTCGTCGAGCGGCTCGTCCGGGCTTATCGGCAGTACCGGCCGGACATTGTCATCCCGACCTTCCTGGACGTGCCGGGGCAGCACGGGCATCACCGGGCGATGACCCGGGCGGCCGAAACGGCATGGGCCCTGGCCGCCGATCCTTCGGCCTTTCCGGAGCATGGGAAGCGCGGTCTCTCACCCTGGCAGGTTCGCAAGTTCTATCTCCCGGCATGGTCGGGAGCGAGCTACGCATACGACGATGAGGTGCCGCCGCCGCCTACGACGCTCGACGTCCGGGTTGCGGGAGGCGACGAGGTCACCGGCTTGGCGTACCGGCAGCTCGGCGAGTGGTCCCGGGCCGCGCATGCGTCCCAAGGCATGGGTGTGTGGCGAGAGGATCCCGTCGACCAGTGGAGTCTTCACCTGAAGCTCCGGGCCGACGGCCCGCCGGAGCCCGAGAGCGACATTCGCGATCACTTGCCTGCGAGCCTTGCGGACGTTGCCGCCGCACCGGGATTGACGCAGGCCGCCGCCGCGGCCCTGCGAAAGGCGCAGGAGCACATCGACGCGGGCATCGCCGCATTCCCCGATCGCAAGCGGATCGGCGAGGCGCTGGTTCACGCGGCGCGCCTGATCGAAACGGTCCGAGGCGGCCTCGACCGGGAGACCGCCGACCGCACGGGGCACCGCCTCGACCGCAAGCTGCGGGAGATCGATGCGGTTCTTTTCGAGGTCCATGCGCGTGGCGCGCGTGCGGTCTTCAAGGGCCCATGCCATCCGGGATCGCGGATGGGCCTGGATGTCGATATCGACGCGCCGGATCTTGCGAATCTGACGGTCTCGCCCCGCCTTCCCGACGGGATGGATGTGGTCGGGACGGCCGGCCAATCGGGGCGCGTGGAATACGCGCTCGCGATTTCGGCCTCCGCGTCGCATACGGGCAATTACCCCGAGATTTTCGACCCCATGGGCGGCAACGGCGAGGCCGGAATTGTCGTCTCGGGCGACGTGGACGGCCGCACCATCAGGATCGATCAGGATCCCGAGGAGCCTCTGAAGATCGGGCCCCGGCAGTCCTTGTCTCTCGATCCGCAGACAGCCGTCATCCGAACTGGAACCCATTCATCCGCCCTTCGGATCCAGGCCATGGGAGCCAGTCCCACGGAATGGCGTGCGCCGGACGGCTGGAGCGTTCGAGCGGATGGCCACGACTGGATCATCGATCCGCCGCAGCGGGCAGGCACCGGGATCGCAAAGCTCGTTCCGCTCGTGGACGGCAGGCCGGCGAGCCGGATCGAAACCGTTGCCTATCCTCACATCCGGCCCACATCCTTCGTTGCGCCTGCGGAGGTCACGATTCTGACGCTTGACGTCGCTCTCCCGGCCGGTGCGCGCATCGGCTATGTGGGCGGCGGAAGCGACAATGTCGGCACCCATATGCGCCGCCTCGGCCTCGATGTGACGGATCTCACGCAGGCCGATCTGACGGCAGGGTCTCTTTCGGAGTTCACGACCATCGTGGTCGGCATCTTCGCATTCGGGCTCCGGCGGGACCTTCAGGACGCGAGCGGACGCCTTCATGGCTTCGTGGAGGAGGGCGGCCATCTGGTGACGCTCTACCACCGCCCGACCGACGGGTGGGATCCCGACCATACGCCGCCGCGCCGCCTCGCCATAGGGGCGCCGTCGCTCCGGTGGCGCGTGACCGATCCGGCCGCACCGGTCACGGTTCTGAAGGCGGACGATCCCTTGCTGACCTATCCGAACCGCATCGAGGCCGGCGACTGGCAGGGGTGGGACAAGGAGAGGGGACTCTACTTCGCGTCGGAATACGACCCGTCCTATGAGGAACTCTTGGCCCTGAACGATCCCGGAGAAAGCCCCCTCAAGGGCTCGCTCCTGTCGGCCCGCATCGGGCAGGGGCGCCATACCCATGTGGCGCTCGTGCTGCACCACCAGCTGGACAAGCTGGTGCCCGGCGCCTTCCGCCTGCTCGCGAATCTGGTTCAGCCCGCGTAACGGCCTGCGAGAGGACATGGAGGCTCCGCCCGAAACCGATTCATCCCCGCCTTCGATCCCGTTGTGGCGAAGCGCGGGCTGGCTGCTGATCGACATGGCGCTGGTCACGACCATGCAGGCCATCGTCAAGGCGGAGGGTGAAACCTATCCGGCCATCCAGCTCGTCTTTCTGCGTTCGCTCGTCGGGTTTCTGTCGGTTGCGCCGCTGATTTGGCGCCACCGTGCCAAGCTGACGAATTTGTCGAACATCCGTGGCCATCTCGCGCGGGTCGGGTTCAACTCCATCGCGCTGACATTCAACTTCGCGGCTTTCGCGGCGCTGCCTCTCGCGCTGGTAACCGCGATCGGTTTCACCCGGCCGCTCGTGCTCCTGGTGATGGCGGCCCTCATGCTCGGGGAGCGCGTCAGCCGAATGCGCTATGCCTTCACGGCCATCGGTTTCCTGGGTGTCATCATCATGGTCCAGCCGGATGTGATCCCCTGGAGCATGGGATTGATCGCGGCCTTCGGATCCGTCTTCTTCGGGTCGCTGGCGGTCGTTCAGACCAGACGCCTCGCCGGCGAGGACACCGTCGTGCTCATGCTCTTCTACACGGTGGGCCTGACGATCCTGACATCCATCCCGGCTGCCATCGTGTGGGTGCCGATCCCCTGGAGCGAGGCGCCGAACATCATCCTGGTCGGCGTCCTGGCGCAGCTGGGGCAGTATTGCTGGCTGCAGGCCTACCAGAAGCAGGAAGCGCGGCTTCTGGCCCCGATCGGATACCTGTCGATCGTGTTTTCAGGCTTTGTCGGCTGGCTCTTCTTCGGTGAAGTCCCATCCCCGGCCCTGTGCCTCGGCGCAGCCATCGTGGTTCTCACAACGATCCTGGCGACCCCGGCGGAACGCTGGCTTCGAAACAAAAGAAGGGCCTAACACATCGCGCGGCGCTTCGGATCGGCTCAAGCGATGCGCTCCTTCCGAGAACGGAGCATCGGAGGGAAACCCAAAAGTGGATTCCACGTTTCACGTCCGATGCTCGATGGGGACAGGAAAGTCCAAAGGAAGAGCGCGCGCCAGAGGGCGATCAGGCCACAGCGGTCTTACGTCCAGCCACGATGCGTAAGGATCCGTCGGCTCCCGTCACCTTCGGCTGATCGAAGTTGAGATTGCCGAGCTTCCAGGACTGGAGAACCACTGAGGTGTTCCCAACCGCTTTCGGCTTCACGCCGCCGTCCGTCGTGCGCTCGACAATCAAGGCCTTGCCGCTCCACTCCAGCACGAGGCGGTCATCGGGGCCAAATCCCGCCTGGTCCCAGAGCTCCCTCGGCAGACGAATCGAGGTGTAGAACCGGTCCGCGCGCTTGGCGTCCGCAATGGATCTCACCGCGACGGCGTGGGCGCTCACCTGATCCGCTTCGACTCGGGCGCGGCGCATACCCGTCCGCCGCTTCGGAGGCGTTGCTTCTTCGCTCTCGACGGCTTGTGTCGGTCGAGCATCACCGGCGCGCGCCGGTTCTCCCGCCGTGTCCATTTCCGAAGAGGATTGCCGATCAAGGTCGGGAACCGACCCATGCGGCACAGCCTGAACCGCGCCCGCCGCATGGCGAAGGCTTCCCGAGAGGCTCTCGGCGGATCTGATGAGGGCAGGGGCGAAGCGCGCAATGGCATCGACTTGGCTGCTACCGAGGGCTGCCAGCTGGGTCACCTGTTCAGCGACAAGTTCCATGGCGGACCGCAAGCCTTTCAGATCCGCCGCCATGTCGGCCAGAACCTGCTCCAGTGCCGAGGGAAGGTCCGGCACGGACATCGATGGCGGCGGAGGCTTTTGCGCGGATACTGAGGGCGGCGGCGTCTCTTTGGGACGGAAGACCTCCGCGGCCAGAGCCTCGGGCTTGCCGAGATGACGCGCCAGGATATCGGCCGTATCCCGGTGGCGCTTATCGGGTGCGGACGCCATGCGTTGCGGCTGACCCGACGATCTCGTTTCGGACGTGCCATGCGAGCGCGCCAGGCAGACCGGACAGATGTCATAGGAGCGGTCGCGTCCGAGCAGCCAGCCACGCTCGTCAAAGTAGCGCTTGACGACATCATGACCGACGGACCTGTTGGACTCGTAGGCGTCAGTCTTGGCGCATTCGGAACAGCGGATCGTAAAGCGGAACTTCGAGGGCGTGCCGCCACTGCGCGTGATCTGCGGCTCGAACTGGCGTGCGATACCGGGCATCTGGCAAATCCTAATCGTTAGAGAATGAAATAGGCTTGAAAAAGACTGAGTGTCTCGGCCGTCGCGGTCTTGAATCCACTGCTTGGACGAGAGGGGAGATAGCATTGAACCTGGGAAAATCCAACCGATCGGAAGGGATGTTTCAGTACGACGGTGAGTGGGCCGCAGATCCCATGTCGGTCAGGAGGTCTCGGAGCGGAACTGGTGAGGTCGCATTGCCCGGGTCCGGATTGCTCACCAGAGCGGCGTGCGACCGCCCAGCCAATTGCACGGGGACTTGAGACGATCACGGATCCCACTCAGAACCTCATCGGACAAAGGAGCCGTCGGTGCCGAGCGTCAACTTCAACACTGAGGAATAGACGAATTCCGTAACGTCATCGGATGATGGATTGCCAAGGCGGACGCCGGTCAAACGTTCAGCTTCTCAATCATGCTGATCACGGACAGGTCGGATTGCGATCCCCGGTGCGGGTCAGTACCGCGTAGCGGCTCTGGAGCTTCACCAGCAGGAGCGGCCTGTATCACGCTGTGAGCGATGCGGGCCTGTTGGGCTGAGTCGTGCGTGTTGCGTGGGGTGGTTTTGATCCGTGAGGTTTGATTGCAGGGACCTGAAACCACCGACGCTATAGGAGGTAGACCATCATGTAGGAGAAGCTCGGCTATGGTGAACCGTATCGAATTCAGCGCTCAAGTAAATCATCGTTTGCAACTGGTTATCAATCGTTATGGCATTCCATAATCCAATAAGTGTACGGAATGAAAGATTGGTGTATGATTGTTCCCTTCACAAATCTGAAGTAGTCCTTGGCGAGCGCAGCATAGCCGTCAGCCGTGCGCACATTCTGCCCTACATCCTGGCTAATAATGAAACGAGCCAGCGGATTTTGTCGGTCAACGTAGACGTTGTCGAGCGTTATGACGCGGCCAGTCGATTGTAGAGCTCGCCTGAGCAGCCTAAATAAATCGCGGGCCTGCTCGTCGTCGAGGTGGTGGAGGACAGCTGACACAACCGCGATGTCGAACGGAGCGTGATCGTCTACGCTCTGGTCATCGAATATGCCAAGCCGAAAGGTAGCTTTGCCCCCATAGGTAGCATGAGCTGCCGCAATATAACTAGGGTTAGGATCATAACCGACATATTCAACATCCGGTAGAAACTGTACAAGGCTTCCCGGACCACAGCCGATATCTAGGAGCCTGTCGCCAGGCTTCGCTTTGATGAAGTTGTCTGCGAAACGCTTCGAGTTCCGCTTCGCTCCCATAAGATTTTGGATTAATTCGTAAACACGCGGATTGTTGACCAACGCGCGCAATCCATTTCGGTTCTCAGCCATAGCGCTTCTCATCAGCCTCGCGCCCGGGCGAGTGTTTCGTAGTCATGAGAATTCTTAATCCAATCAAAAGGCCAAGGCCAATCATCAGCGGTGAAATGACGCGAAGGCCGATTGCTCCCGCTTCTGCTTGAGTTATATCGGTCCCAAACCAGACCAGTAGTGCCCGCGTGGAGACCTCCGCAATACCAATGCCACCTGGAATCAGTGACAGTGATACTGACAGCGTAACGCCGACGACGACAATCAGGACAGTTGAGAGCGGAATTTCAATGTCCAAGCTCATGAAGACCGCATTCCAGAGGAGCGCAACCAGCAACCACTTGGCAATCGTGCTAAGGCCAAGGCAGGCGAGCCGCTTCGGAGACAGTTGATACTGCGCGATCGGCTTCAAGGTGCGGGATAAAAAGCCTGGAAGATTCAATTTCGTAAGGAAACGGACTGTCGGCAACAATAACGCGATACTCAAGAATAGGAGTGCTGCCGTTAATGCCAAGACGGCGCTGTTTGTACCATGCAGGCTGAAGCCTACGGCTGCTAGGAAAGCAAGCACCGCAAGGTCCATCGCCCGCTCGAGAGCGAAGGCAACCGACAAATGCGCGTAGCTGCTTCCGGTTTCGTCTCTCGTAAATTTGAGTTTGAGCAGTTCGCCGAGTTGCATCGGAGAGGGCGTGGCGGCGGCAATAGCCAGCGCTGTATAGACAAAGACCTTCCTAAAGCTCGACCACCGAAACGGCATTCCGGCGACCGCTATCCACCGCAACGAGCGTAGACCCAAGACGGCGAGCGTGAGAGGCACTCCAGCAAGCAGGAACTGCACATAGTCGAAACGCCAGAGGATCTGCCCAATCGACGTCCAATCGAAGGTAATGAGGGCCCATGTACAACATATTGCGGCTAGCATGTATGGCCAGAAGCGCCGCACTTCCTTCATGCTGTTCATGATACGGAGAGTTCCAGGCGAGCGAGCGCCTCTTCGATGTGAAGGTCAACGCTCTTCCGGTCGCGGCCAGTGACAATCAACTCGCCGAAGCGCGCCCGTCCGTCGGAGAAGGCGCTCACAGGCGAGCCGGACGGGAGATCCAGCGCGAGGTAATGGCACCAAGATTCATGTTTTAGGGCGCTGATCGCACCGACATTATAAGTGAGAATGCCGGGACGGGGGCTGCCTAAGATTTCTACCCCAGCCGGACAGATCTTGAAGTCCTCGAATGAGGAGACATCCATCCCAAGCGCATTTGCGATCAGGTACATGACATGATCGGATCCCGTCGCGGCTTCGATCAGGCGCATAAGGGCATTTCCGCCCGCGCGCGGCGTCAACTCAATGATGACTGGCCCCTGAGGAGTGGAGACAATATCGGCATCGAACGGCCCGTCGCGATATTCCAGGTAGTTGAACACCTTCTGAATTTGCTCAACGACATTTGCGCATGCGGACGGCGGAAGGGCGGAGGGAGCTCGATGTCCACGCGTTGCGGTAAAGGGCGGTGGCGCCGTCAGCCGATCGGTGACCATGCAAGAGCGGATCAGGCCGCCGCTGAGGATGCCCTCGAGCGAGTGCTGTGTTCCTGGCAGAAATCGCTCGATGATCGCCTTTCCATTGAGCGACAATTTCTGAGCTTCCTGAAACGCATCGTCTAAGCTCTCATGCGCTTCGACGATGCGGATGCCGCGCGATCCGGAACCCACAACGGGCTTGACGACGAAGGGGCCGTTTCCTTCCACATAGCCGGGAGAATCCGTCGCGAACGGGGATGGAAGGCCAAGTTCGCGCTGAAGGCGGCGAAAGGCGTCTTTGGGAACCAGAGCCTGGGCCGCCTCAGGTGAGGGGGCTCGGAGTCCAAGTGCAGCGCCGACTGCTGCGGCGGAAGGAAGGGCCACGTCCGTCGCGGCGGCAATGACGCCATCAATCTTGTTTTCCCTGGCAAGCGCCACAATCGCGTCAGTATTGCGCGTGTCGACTGTAAAGCTCTCGTCGGCGAGAGCGTGCCCGATATTCTGTGGCTGGTTATCTGCCGTCAAAACCGTGCAGCCAAGCTCCCGTGCCCTTCTGATGATCGGCAACTGATTGATGCTCGCGGCAAGAACGAGAAGCCGCGCTCCCGCAAAAGGAGTGCCATTATCGGACATCGGCGATCCTGTAGCTGGCCCGTGCTCCGTTGAGAACCTTGTGGGTCCGGGACACATAGATAAGCACGATAGCGATGGCAGCCATGATCATCGTGCTCTGAACACCGGTCATGATCATAAGGCTTGTCCAGCCTGGAACGGATTCGACGGTAAGGAAATGCATGATAAAGATCACTGCCATTACCAGGAATGTGAAGACAAACGAGGTAAGGCAAGTCGCAGCAACGATGATGAAGGGTATGCGGGAGTAGGTCATCAAAAGATTTGCTGCCAGAACCAAGCTTTTTGTGAGGCTGTACCCGGACGTACCATCTTCACGCGCGGCATGCTTCACATCGACATTCACGACGCGGGTGCTCACGGCGAGGATTGCCGCAGTGATGTAGGTGTACTCCGTTTGATTCTCGACGACTTCGTGAGCCACGAAAACCCGGAAAGCCCGGAAGCTTGTAAGTTGAAAATCATTGGGAAGCTTGAACAGATGTCGAAGCAGCCGATCGATGAGGCCCCCACTCAAATTGCGCCATTTGGCATGCTGCTTTTTACCATAGCTGGCAATTGCGATGTCGGCATCTTGAAGCGCATCGAGAAGAGGCTGCAGATCTTCAGGCCGATGCTGAAGATCATCATCCATGGTGACGACATGGGTTATATCTGTATCGATTGAACCCAGGCCACACTGCAGGGCCATGTGCTGGCCAACATTGCGCGCTAAGCGGATGCATTTGACCAGGGTGCCATACTTCATGTGCAAGGCCAAGAGCACTTCCCAAGTGTTGTCGGGGCTTGCATCGTCGATAAGGACAATCTGGTACCGTGATCCACGCTCTGTCAGTACACGCGAAAGGCGCTCCACCAGAAGGCCGATTGTCTTGGCGCTTCGGTAGCATGGCACGACGACGGCAATGTACTCAGAGCCAGGCGCTGCAGACTGCTTCATGGGATACGCTTTGCAATGACGCCCTTGTAATCGCCGAGGCCCGACTTCGGGCCGGTGATCCGTAGGATCAGCTCGCCAACTTCGTGACCGATCGTCGTCAACCAGGCAGGCCATTCGATAGGCGCAAGAAAGAGGCGAGCAGGCCAAAAGTGCAGCTCGGCACGGCCCGTGACCACGAAGCCGCTCTCTTCGATAATCGACAGAATCTTAGACAATGGAACGTCCAGAACCCGATGCAGAAATCCTTCGTGGAATGGCTCGATCATGGCCAGCGTGCCGCCAGGCTTGAGCGCAGCATGAAGCTTGCGCATGACGAGCGCAAATTCTTCTTTGCTCTTGCATGCGGCGGAAACACAACCCAGCACCGCTATGTGCTCGTACAAGGCTTCGTCATTCAGGTCAAAGACCGACATGACGCTGACGTCAATATCTCTGTCGCCATTCTCCCGACGGGCGATCTCAACCGCGCTTTCGGCGAAATCGAAAGCACGAATCCGAGCGCCGCGAGCGGCCAGGTGCCTCGATAGTCGTCCGGTGCCGCACCCGACATCCAACACAAATCTTCCATTCACATCAGGCAGGGCGCGATCAAAGAACGCAAATTGCGCCGCTTCATAGTGGCGGTTCAAATTGCGGTTTGCGAACATTGAAACCGCGCTGCCCTCATAGTGATGGGCTTTGTTGTTCCAGAACTGCGCACTTGAGTATACTTCGCGCCGTTTCATGCGGTCCTGCAGCATCTGGCGGAGCGCTCTGCTCATAGTGTTTCCCTTTGGTTGGCGGCCTTGACGACGGCTCTGACGTCGCGAGCCGTCATGGACGTGTAAAATGGTAAGTTCAGGACGCGGCCTGCGATGAGCCAGGCATGCGTTTGCTCGCGAGGTGCGGCGATCGTTGTGAAACTAAACCCGGTATCTATCCCCGCTCTCGCGAGCCGACGATGAACCTTGATTTTGTCCCCGCGTACATAGATCGGAAAGCGGATCAAGCTCCCTGGTCTCTCTGGGCTCAATACTTCCGTGTCGAAATTGTCCGACGCTCGGATCTCACGTCGGTAGATAGCATAGATCGCTTCTCGCTTTGCGATGATTCCGTTAAGCTGTCGAAGTTGCTTTAGGACGACCCTCGCCTGCCATTCAGAGAAGGAGTATTGGTAATATGGGTTTAGCGCAGATGCCAGCTGCCCATTCTCAGCGGTGTAATTGCCCAGCAATTGAAAATTCAGAAAGTAAAATAGCCTATAGAATGCGGTTTTGGTGACGATGATCAGGATAAGGGCAGTCAACACAAGCCGCAACGTATGCAATGCGGGCATCGGTTTCAGGTGAGAAGCAGCGGTCGTCTTCAAGTCAGCCGCAAGCTGAGCATCATCTGTGGCGACAAAGCCGCCTTTTAGTGGACTATGCACAAGTTTGGATGTATCGAAACTTCCAAAGCACGCAAGGCCTACCGAGCCGACGGGACGGCCCTTTATTTCTGCTCCTAGGGCTGCAGCGATGTCCTCTATGACAATTGCTCCCCGTGCGTCCGCAAGTGCCTTGATGCGACTGACGTCGCACGGAAAGCCATACTGATGCGTCGCGATAATGATGTCGCCCGCTTGCACCACATTTGCGATATCTGAAGGCGCGAGATTCAAATGCCCTGCCTGATGCTCGACAGTAACGACGTCTCGGCCCGCTAGCCGAGCGCTTTCAAATACCGCCGAGCAGGTGTAGCCGGGAACAATGACGCGCCCTTCGGGAAGGGCCTTCAGCAGCAGAAACAACGCGCCTCGTCCTGATGGTGTCAGGACAGCATGAGACACTCTGATCTCCTGCGAGATCAGGCGGGCAACCTCTTGGGCGGCAGAGCCGGACCGCGACCGGTCGAATAGGGCTTTTGCCAAGTCGCTTAAGCCGTAATTGGGCGCAAAACGAGGGATCATTGAAGCTCTAGACCACGAAACGGCTACTGAACGAAATTGCGTTTCCGGTATACGCTACTGGGCATTCATATGAAAGCCCTCATATATCAACAAGAAGGCACGCTATTGTCGCTAAGGAAATAGCCAGGGCAATTGGAGTACTCGACGTCGTCTCTCGGGCTTGCCGGGGCAACGTTCACGCTGGTTTCTTGGCAACGACAACTCGGCTCCCGCCCATAGGCCAAGCGAGGCCATGCAGTGCCAAATTTACTTCAATGCCTGTGACCGTACCCAAGAGGTGGTTCGCCCATCCAGAAATGCGATACTCTCTCTTAATGATTTCATCGGTGCCGTCCTGTCGAATTCTGGACAACAGCCGCGAGATGACGAAAGCAGGCAGAATGAAAGCTGCAAAAGATGTGGAGAAAAGCACGTTGAAGCCTGCAGCTTTCATCTTGGCTTCCAGTTCGCCCCGGCGGTAACGGCGGACATGGTGGGCAATATCATCATTCGTGCTCCACAGGAACTGATGCTGCGGAACAGAGACAATGATGCCGCCGCCGGGAGAAGTGACTGCGTGCATTTGCTTCAAGACGTCTACGTCCTCTTCAATATGCTCAAGCACATCGAAGGCCCCCACGATTTCGAATGCATCCTGCGCTGGGATTTCGCGGGCGTCCATCTGGACGAGCTCCGCCGATGTTCCCAACCGTTGACGTGCAAAGCCGAGGGCGGAAGGGTGCAACTCTGATCCCGCCAAGCGCTGCCAATCGCGGCCTTTCGCAACGGCACTTAGAACCGCGGCGTTGCCGCAGCCGATCTCAAGAAACGATTTTGCCTCAGGAAAGTAGCGATCGATGAGGCCGGTCAGGAGGCGAGAGCGGGCCTGAAACCAGAAATGGGTGGTCTCGACCTCCCATAACAGGCTGAAGCTAGCAGGATCCATGCCGACAACCTTATCGGCGAGGTCCGGCGCAAAAAGAGGAAAACCATCAACAACTGCAGGATGATAGCTGCAACTGGAGCATCGCCATGTCGGTGGCCAGACAGGTTGGCCTGGTTCGATAGCCTCAAGAGTATGGCATTCGGGGCAGGAGCGGCGTGAAATCATAAATTCAGGAGGGTTAAGGAGTTTTTCCCGCAGTCATAAGAGGTTGTGCGGTTTATTGCATATTCAGTTCCCGTTGAGAATAATAAAGTCGTCGAGCGCAAAGCTGAATAGAACACCGTGGCCGAGGATCAGTCGAGTATTAGGCGAGCGGCCTCCTGTGCCGGCCCGATATGGCCTAAGACCGCCCAAGGATGCAAGTCATAATCTTAAGAATTGCAATGACTTGCACAAATCTCTCGAATATCGGCGGGCCTAGAATCGAGGGTATATTCATTCATCTTTTTTGATGATAGATGTTGGCTCCAAAAGCATATCGAGATCAAGCATGCGCGTGCCGTTCAACGTTCCGTCAATCTCTGGCCGTGAATTTGAAATGATTCGGGATGCTATCGCGCGCGGTCAGCTATCCGGTGATGGGCATTACAGCAGCTTGTGCCGCTCCTGGATGAGTAAGTTTACGGGAGCCCACGACGCGCTTTTGACCCATTCTTGCACCGCTGCTCTGGAGATGGCTTCGATCCTCCTGGATATCGGCGAAGGGGATGAAGTCATCATGCCCTCGTACACCTTTGTCTCGACTGCGAATGCAGTTGTCCTGCGCGGTGGTGTGCCGGTGTTCGTCGATATCAGGCCGGACACGCTCAATATCGATGAAACTCAGATTGAGGCTGCGATTACTTCTCGCACGAAGGCAATCTGTGTCGTCCATTACGCTGGTGTCGTATGCGAGATGGATACAATCCTCGCCATCGCCAGAAAGCATGGCCTTGCCGTCGTAGAAGATGCCGCTCATGCATTTGGCTCAACATATAAGGGACGCGCGGCCGGATCACTGGGCGATCTCGCCGCCTTCAGCTTTCACGAAACGAAAAATATTGTTTCAGGTGAGGGCGGCGCCATTCTATTTCGAGATTCGACGCATCTGAAGCGTGCGGAAATCATCCGCGAAAAAGGGACTAACAGAAGCCAGTTCTTTCGCGGCCAAGTGGATAAATATAGCTGGGTCGACATAGGATCTTCATATCTTCCAGGAGAGCTTATTGCCGCTTTTCTTTATGGTCAGCTGGAGAAATCGAAGGAAATCCAAGATGACAGGATGGGCAATTGGCAGCGTTATGATGCTGCGCTGAGAAAATATCATAACCTGGATGTCGGCCTTCCAAATGTGCCGGAGCATTGTGTACACAACGCGCATCTCTTCTATCTGCTTCTACCCAATCTCGATCTTCGCCAGGAAATCATCAGAAGGCTGAGAGAAGACGGGATCGGCGCGCCATTCCACTATATCCCTCTGCACTCATCCCCTGCGGGGCAGCGTTTGGGCCGTTCGATCGGCGAATTGCCCGTCAGCACCAGCGTTTCGGAGCGCCTGCTGCGGTTGCCGCTCTACCCAAGGATGGGAGATGCCGTTGATTGGGTCATTGATCGTGTAAGTAAGCACATCGAGGACATGTTCTAACTTCGCGCTCCAACCCTCTAGGGCCACGATGTATCTTCCGCTCTGAACCCCTTGCTTCGCAACGAACCTGGGGATGCAACACGTTGAAATCTCGATACAGGGAATCTGCTGGCGCGGCACGCTCTATCCCCGTTTCGATGTACAATCAACAACTCTAAGTTCTCCGTTCGGCAATACCTGAAGAACGCTGTGCATTCTATGCTGGGTCGCATCGTTGCAAAGGCTAGCATCGTCGTAAGAGCGTGCGGAAGATATAGACTTTTTGTAATCGGCCCAGCCATATGTCATCGGCAGGCGGCAGTTAATCGACATTGGATGTAAGCCTTTAAGCAGTGGGCGACTGGCTAAGGCTTGGACCATAAGGGAGGAGGCCCAACATGTCTTGGTGTGGCCTAGCCAAAATGCGCTGACTTCTGGGGAGACATGAACGCCGTCAATTTGAGGATTCGTATCGATTGCCGTAAGAATTCTCCCAAACAATGTCGAGTCGATTAATCCCTGTGTGCCCCGTCCGTCAGATCGAACCTTGATATCCTCCCTAAGAGCTGCGATCTGTTGCATTGCCTTGGACGGCCTGCTTGTCCCAAGGGTAACGACAGTAACGCCAATCAAGGCAATGGCGATCTGAGCCTTGTAGCTAAAGCTGGACAAGGCTTCTTTCGGCCAAGCGCAGAAAGCCAGAATGCATAGAGCAGCCCAAATTCCCGGATTGACGAAGTAGAAAACTGCCCCTGCAGGAAGGTCAAGTATGAGGCTGCTCGCTATGGAAGCCAGCATCATTGCACCCAACCCCATCAGTAATGCCTGATTATTCGGTTCTCTCGGGTAACGGCGCCAGCCCACAAATAGCAGGATAACGAACACTGTGGGTAAGAAATAAGCATTGTAGCCATAGCGTCGAAAGGTGACGAACGGACGGAATATACTGTCCTCTCCACTTCCACTGCCGCTGTATGTCGACATGTAAACAAGCAGGAATGGCAGAAAAGCGAATGCTGCTCCCGCCATTGTCCAAGGAAGAGACTTCGGATTCCGCCATGCGATCCATACCGCTGCGCCGCACGACAGCACCGCGCCGGTCGAAATCTTGGTAATGCTGGTCATCGTCACCAGTACAGCAACGCAGAATAGCAGGGGTAGTGCTGATCGTATAGTGGATGGTAATCCGACTATCATTGTTTGTATTGTCAGTAGAAAGAACCAGAGGCTTACCAAGTAGCTTTCGGAGACCCAGAAGACCCCGAAGAGGGTAAAGTGACCTAGTCCAACTGTAATCGCGGTGACGATAAACATAGCAGCATAGCGAGCTATCCCGCTATCTGCCGGCCTTAGGTGGGCCACTGTGGCCAGTAGATAAAAGAGCAGTAGAGGTCCGCCGAGAATAGGTACAAACAAGCTATATGCCTGGATTGTGCTTAACCCAGTCCAGCGTGCCAGTCCGCCGATAAACCAATGGCTCGCTACGTGATAGATAATCGGTTGCAGGCCGTCTAGACCAATGCTTACGGTTCCATACTGTTGAAAAAGACCAGCTATTGCAGCATGATAAAGAGTATCCTTGAACAACTCTCCCATCAGCGCTTGCTCAAAGCCAAGAGGATGCGCGTAGCCGCGCACGACCGAAATCGCCAAGTGATTCACGGCGAGCAGAATCGCAATGGCGCAGATACAACAAACGAGCGGAAGGGAAAGATCGCGCCGAACCGAAGGAAACGTAAGCCACAATCCCGCAAAGCAGATGGTAAGAACCAGCCCGTCAACCGCAAACGGCCATACTTTCCCAAGGAATGACACTGCAAAAAAAACGACAAAGGTTAGCATCAAAGGCAACAGAGGCTGCAGTTGTCGATTGCCTTTTGCCAGCGCGTAACCCAGTGGAAGGCATAGCATCAAGCTCAATGCTAATGCCGATGACCTTAGTACGCTCCAGAGTCCTATAGCATGAGCGCCACTTTGAATGTCTAATCGTATGAAAATTGAGATGATAGCAGAAGCCAACACCCAAGCGCTGCAAATTAGCAGAGGGGCGTGAAAGATTGCAGGTATTTTACTTGGATGCTGAGGTTCTGGTGAATGCATAGTCATTGCTAGACATAAGCTTTCTTGGAATGCTCATAAGTTTGGAGAAACACCTCAATAGGCTAATATTGTATCGAGCATGACAACGCAATGCTGCAGTCGACAGGTGTATGGTAAGCACTCGGCGTGGGTCCTCTTGTGAAGGTGCTGCTTGCGCGTGACGTTCTGACCTTAAGGCTAAAGCCATTTCCGGCTATTCCGAGTCAGAGGGGATTCCACTGTGAGAGTTGATGTGGCCTGCTTGTCTCCAGACATGGAGGCCTGACGTGGCACGCGCTTACAGTCAGGATCTGCGGGACCGCGTGATCAAGACGGCCCTGGGTGGCGTCTCGGTGTGGCGGGCGGCCGCTCGTTATGGAGTCGGCATCTCAACCGCCGTTCTGTGGGTGCGCCGCGCTCGATCCGGCGAGGTGGCGGCCCGCCGGCAGGGACAAGCCCAAGGGCTCCAAGCTCGATGCGCATGCGGCCTTTCTCCTGGAGCTGATTGACGCCTCCTCGCATCTCAAACTTCACGCGATGCAGTCTCGCTTAAGCGAGGAGCGCGGCGTCTCGGCTGGCATCGGCACGCTCTGGCGCTTCTTCCACCCGCAGGCGATCACGGTCAAAAAACCGCGCACGCCTGCGAGCGTGACCGGCCCGAGGTCAGGGCCGCACGCGAGGCCTGGTGTGACGGGCAGCTTGATCTCGACCCGGACCGGCTGGTGTTCATTGACGAGATCAGCGCGACGACCAAGATGGCTCGCCTGTATGGCCGTTGCGCGCGAGGGCAACGCCTCCGGGTCGGCCTTCCGCATGGACACTGGAAGACCACCACCGTTGTGACCGGCCTGCGCCTGAGCGGGTTCTCCGCCCCGATGGTGCTGGACGGGCCGATGACCGGCCCCTGGTCTGCGGCTTATCTCGAGCAGATCCTGGTGCCGACGCTGCGGCCGGGCGACGTGGTGATCCTGGA
>NZ_CP134064.1:0-117500 GCF_047497095.1 Microvirga sp. M2 | reverse complement strand
GGACCAGTCAGCCGCCTTCGCCACTGGTGTTCTTGCGAATATCTACGAATTTCACCTCTACACTCGCAGTTCCACTAACCTCTTCCGGTCTCAAGCCTTGCAGTATCGAAGGCAATTCTGTGGTTGAGCCACAGGCTTTCACCCCCGACTGACAAAGCCGCCTACGCGCCCTTTACGCCCAGTGATTCCGAACAACGCTAGCCCCCTTCGTATTACCGCGGCTGCTGGCACGAAGTTAGCCGGGGCTTCTTCTGCGGGTACCGTCATTATCGTCCCCGCCGAAAGAGCTTTACAACCCTAAGGCCGTCATCACTCACGCGGCATGGCTGATCAGGCTTGCGCCCATTGTCCAATATTCCCCACTGCTGCCTCCCGTAGGAGTTTGGGCCGTGTCTCAGTCCCAATGTGGCTGATCATCCTCTCAGACCAGCTACTGATCGTCGCCTTGGTGGGCCATTACCCCACCAACCAGCTAATCAGACGCGGGCCGATCCTTCAGCGATAAATCTTTCTGCTCTCGCACGTATCCGGTATTAGCCCAAGTTTCCCTGGGTTATTCCGAACTGAAGGGCACGTTCCCACGCGTTACTCACCCGTCTGCCACTGACCCCGAAGGGCCCGTTCGACTTGCATGTGTTAAGCCTGCCGCCAGCGTTCGTTCTGAGCCAGGATCAAACTCTCAAGTTGAACTTCAGAATTCGATCTCGACTGTTCGTCTTAAAACGCAAAATTGACAGAGCACCTCTCACTCCGGCCAAAACCGGAGCGGTGTACTCACCAAAAGCGCAAGACCTGGTCGATGTCTTGTTCAAAGCAGCCCCAAAGGGCGCCGCCGCAAGGACACCGCCGCCTGCGCTTCTTCTTCCTTCTTCACTTGTCAAAGAGCAAAACCCCGGTCCGAAGACCAGTCCCGGTCCGAAGACCGGAGCGAAACGCCCCGAAAGGCCGCCTCGCCGACGCGGCAGTCCCGAAGGCCGCCGCCGATGAAGAGCTGTCTAATCGAACATTCCGCCGCCGTCAACCGGCATCTGCAAAGAAAGTCGAAAGATCTTCGCAGTGTTCGTCCGGCACGTCATCGAACAGGCCAAGCAAAACCGTGCCCGGACAACGCAGGTCGCCCAGGCCGAACCGTCGAACGCCCCGAAGGACCTCGACCGATACTCAGGATTTGCCTCCAGAGGAGCCAGCCGTCCCGCGGAACACGCCGCAAAACCACAAGGCTCATGGATCAGGCCGAACACGACATCTCGGGCGAGCCTCTCCAACCTGCGACGGCCGGAGGCGGTTCGCCTGACAACATGACCTCGCTCCCGGGCAAGGGCTCGGGAACTGACGGTCAGCATATTCGAAAAAAGCCGCCCGCCACCTGTCGGGGCGGCGCGGGGAGGCGACACATAGTCGAATTCCCCCGCTTTGCAAGTAGGCACAACGTTTCATCCACAGTGCCGTGTGCGGTCGGCGCCGGCTGTGGATCAATCGAACGCACCGGTGACTCTAATTGTGGCTTCGGCGTCCACCCTATTGGCAGGAGCCTGGAACTGGTCCGGGCGTTCGGGTTGGAGCGGCGGAACTTTCTGGTCCAGGGACCCGGCTGGTGGAAGAGGGGCCGCTGCGTCGCCCAATTTCGGATGCCGGTTCGCTCGTCTCCATGACACGGCGATTTGTTCCGACGGATATTGACCTTTGCTCGCGGCTTTTGCATCACTGCGCCGCAAGTTCATGGTTATGGAGATTTCAGATGCTTGGTATTGGCGAGAAGCTGCCCGCGTTCTCGGTCACGGGCGTTAAGCCGAAGTTCAACGAGCATGTCGAGAACGGCGAGAGCGCTTTTGAGACGGTCACGGAAGCAAGCTTCCCCGGCAAGTGGAAGATCATCTTTTTTTATCCGAAGGACTTCACCTTCGTGTGCCCCACCGAGATCGCCGAGTTCGCGCGTCTGTCGGGTGAATTCGGCGATCGTGATGCCGTAATCCTCGGAGGTTCGACCGACAACGAGTTCGTCAAGCTCGCTTGGCGCCGGGATCACAAGGATCTCAACCGTCTTCCCATCTGGCAGTTCGCCGACACGAACGGCTCGCTGGTCGACGGCCTCGGCGTCCGCTCGCCGGACGGCGTTGCCTATCGCTACACCTTCGTGGTCGATCCGGACAATACGATTCAGCACGTCTATGCGACGAACCTCAACGTCGGCCGGAATCCCAAGGACACGCTGCGCGTCCTCGATGCCCTGCAGACGGATGAGCTCTGCCCGTGCAACCGCGAGGTTGGCGGCGAGGTCCTGAAGGCAGCCTGAGGAGTACCCATGTCGATCGAGAGCCTCAAGGAGAAACTGCCGGCCTTTGCGAGGGACGTGCGCCTGAACCTGTCTTCGCTTGCATCTGACGAAACACTGTCGGATCAGCGCAAGTACGGACTCTTCGTCGCCTGCGGGCTTGCGACCCGCAATCCCGTGGTCGCGGGAGCCCTAGAAGCGGAGGCGAAGGCGCACCTTTCGCCCGAGGCTCTCGATGCGGCTCGCGCGGCCGCATCGATCATGGCGATGAACAACGTCTATTATCGCTTCGTCCATCTGGCCTCGAACAAGGAATACGGTTCGATGCCGGCTCGACTGCGCATGAATGTCATCGCCAATCCTGGCGTCGACAAGATCGACTTCGAGCTTTGGTCGCTGGCAGTCTCGGCCATCAACGGCTGTGGTCTGTGCATCGACAGCCACGAGAAGGTCCTGCGCGAGGCGGGCGTGAGTGCCGCCGAGATCCACACGGCGGTCCGCTTCGCGGCCGTTATCCAGTCTTCAGCGCTTGCCCTCGAGGCCGTGGGAACACCTGCTCTGATCGCCGCGGAGTAGATCGATTGCGCTCATCCGGTGAAGGTCGGTGAGCGCAATCCAGAGCATGCGCTGAATGCAGCCCTTTCATGAGGCATATTGCATTGCAAATAAGTCGAATGCGGCCGATATGAGCAGCGGCTGATTTCAACACGGCACCGCTTTCTTCCTCCCGGCGCTGCCGTGTCGGCCGTTCCCTCTGGAAGGTT
This sequence comes from Microvirga sp. M2, assembly GCF_047497095.1. Classification (NCBI taxonomy): domain Bacteria; kingdom Pseudomonadati; phylum Pseudomonadota; class Alphaproteobacteria; order Hyphomicrobiales; family Methylobacteriaceae; genus Microvirga; species Microvirga sp. M2. Next base: position 114,464 of record NZ_CP134064.1, on the reverse strand, counting down.
TTGACTGAATTGTCGGACCTCTACTTATGCCGGGCCTTTGGCCCGGCTTTTTTTATGGTGAGGGTATCGCCCGGTAATGGTTCGTCGCGACATGATGTCACGACGATATCCCAACGTCGGTCGCAGCGGATCAATTGGTTTCCGCCGACACGAGCTGACGGGCGTGGCTGCGCGCATATTGGCAACACCGCAGATGAAGTTTCACTCCCGGCTTCTACATCGCGTTGAAGTGTCGGAGCATCCGGGCGGCATCCGGTTCGCGGCCCGTGAAGAGACGGAAGGCGCCAACGGCCTGGAAGACGGCCATTCCGCCGCCGGACATGGTGCGGCAGCCATGAGCGCGCGCCTGGGCTAGCAGTTCGGTCTCCAGGGGAAAATAGACGATGTCCGCGACCCAGAGATCTGAGCGCAGCAGATCGTCCGGAACAGCCATGCCGGGATATTTCGCCATGCCGAGAGGGGTTGCATTGACCATTCCATCGGCCGTCGCCATGGCCTCGGCAGCAGGAATGCCGGTTGCCGCGCGGCCTTGGCCGAACCGTTCGCGCAATGTCGCGACGAGACTTCGGGCGCGGCCGTCATCCTTGTCGACGACAATGACTTTCGCCGTACCCAGTGTCAGGAGGGCATGGGCAACGGCCGCGCCGGCTCCCCCAGCGCCGAACTGAACCACACGGCCGCGGCGCACATCGGACAGCTCGCTCCGGAAGCTTTCCGCAAAGCCCCACCAGTCGGTGTTGTGCCCGACGCTTCGACCGTTCTTCAGCACCACCGTGTTGACGGCCCCCAGTGCCGCCGCTTCGGGCGACAACTCGTCGAGAAGCGGAATGATGGCCTGCTTGCAGGGATGGGTGATGTTGAGGCCCGCAAAGCCGAAATGCCGAGCAGCCTTGAGGATGTCGGGCAGGGCGCTCGCATCGAGCCCGAACATATCCAAATCGATCAGCTTGTAGACATATCGCAATCCCTGCTCGGCTCCCTCCCGCTCGTGAAGGCGCGGCGTTCGGGAGGCCTGGATGCCGGCGCCGACCAATCCGACGAGAACGGACGGACGATCCCCGACATCCCCGGCCTTGCCGATCCGGGATTCGGCTTCATGGGATGGCTCTTCCGTCATGGACATCAGGCCCCGGCTGGCGGCCCGCCGATCATGTCGGACATGGCCCGCACGGCCACGGAATAACCGTTCGTGCCGAGGCCCGCGATGACGGCCGTCGCTACCGGGGAGACATAGGACCTGTGATAGATCGGCTCGCGCTTGTGAATGTTCGAGATGTGCAACTCGATGATCGGACCTGAGAACATCTTCAGCGCATCCATGATGGCCATGGACGTGAACGTGAAGGCGGCCGGGTTGATGATGATGCCGCCGCCTTCGTCGATGGCTTCGTGAACCCACTCGACAATCTCATATTCCCGATTGGATTGACGGAAGACGATGGGGCGGCCAGACGCGGCCTCCCGGCACGAAGCCTCAACTTCTGTCAAGGTCGTCCGACCGTAGATCTCCGGCTCGCGGGTTCCAAGACGGTTGAGATTGGGACCATTGAGAATGTAGATCGGTTTGCTCATGAAGACATGTCTCTGCAAATGGGTCCAATCACCCCTGATAGCCGAACAGCCGTGGGAGCCAGAGGACGGTTTCAGGCACGAAGGTAAGGATCGCGAGCGCCACGATCATGGCGAAGAGGAATGGGAGCGTGTCGCGAACGATGTCGCGCAGCGGCTCCCCGGAGATGTTCGCCATGATGAAGAGAAGCAGGCCGTAAGGCGGCGTGATCAGGCCGATCATGATGTTCACAACCACCACGACGCCAAAATGCACAAGATCGATGCCGAGCGCCTGCGCGGTCGGAACGAAGACCGGCACGACGATGAGCAGGATCGCCGTTCCTTCCAGCACGCAGCCCAGCAGCAGCAGCAGAATATTGACCAGGATCAGGAAGCCGACCGGCGAGAGGTTCCATCCTGAGAGCAGCGCCTTCACGCCTTCGGGGATATTCTCGACGGTGACAACGTAATTGAATACGAGCGCGCCGGCGATCAGCATGCCGATGGAGGCCGTCGTGCGTGCGCTGATCGCCAGCGATCGGTAGAAGTCGCGCCAGCTCACACTGCGATAGAGACCGGCCGAAATGACGAGCGCATAGGCGGCCGCCACCGCAGCAGCCTCCGTGGGCGTCATCACGCCGCTGTAGATGCCGCCGAGAAGAACGACCGGCATCATCAGGGAAGGAAATGCTTCCCAGGTGATCCGCGGCAGCTTGCGCATGGGAACCGGCTTCTCGACCGGGAAGTTCTTGCGGCGCGCCGTGATGAAGACAATGATCATCTGGCTCAACGCCATCAGGAGACCCGGGATCACGCCGCCAAGGAACAGATATCCGATCGAGGCATCGGACACGAGGGCGTAGAGCACCATCGGGATCGAGGGAGGGATGATCGGTCCGATGACGGACGAGACGGCCGTCAGGGCCGCCGCATAGCTCGGCGTATATCGGCCGTCGCGGGTCATCATCACCTGCATCATGCGCCCAGTGCCGGCGGCATCCGCAATCGCCGAACCGGACATGCCGGCGAAGATGATGCTCTGCAGGATGTTGACGTGAGCCAATCCTCCGCGGAAGCGGCCGACCAGAGCGTTGCAGAACGCCATGAGCCGATCGGTCATGCTGCCGATGTTCATGAACTCGGCGGCCAGGACGAACAAGGGCACCGAAAGGATGACGTAGTTGGAATACATCCCGTTCAGGAGCTGTTCCGCGACCGTTCCCATGTCCAGTCCGGCCAGGTACAGGTACAGGATCGAGCCGGCGATCATCGCATGGCCGATCGGCAGCCCCAGCAAGGCGAGGAACGTGATCGCGACGACCGCGAGCGAGAAGGGGCTTGTCAGGGTCATACGCCGGAACTCGCCTTGGTGGGATCGAACTCGTCCGGTGTCACGCCGCGCAGCGCCTGCCAGCCGAGCCACATGTAGCGGATGATGCTGGCCACGACGAAAACGATGTAGATCGAGAACAGCCAGTCGAAGCGGATCTTGAGGTAGCTGGTCTTTTCCACCTTCATGAAGGTGACGTAATCCAGAACCGCCGGGAACGAGATGACGTAAAGTGCGATGAGCGCGACGGCGGTGACGACGCACATCACCCTGCGGGCACTGGGCCCGACCGATCCGTAGATGATATCGAAGCGGATCTCCTCGCGTTCGGTGATGACGAAGGCTGCGCCCCAGAGAACGAGCCAGATCCAGAGGATCACGCTCGCCTCATGCGTCCAGCCGATCGGCAGGCCGAGAACATACCGGAAGACGATCTGGAGGAGAAAAGCCAGGAACATCGCTGCCAGCATGGCGGCCACGATATTCTCGGCCCTTTGGGCAAGCCAGGAGCCTACCGCCCTTAACCCTGCGGTCATGGAAATCCATCCCTTGGTTCAGAAAGGGTCATCCAAGCATCGCTCGGAAGCATGGAGCCCGCCGGATACGCATGTCCGGCGGGCCCGGATCAGGCCTCACATGGCGTTGATCTTGTCCAGCATGCCCGGCGCCCAGCTCTTCGCGAGATCGGACGCGAGATACTTCTTCTGAGCGAAGTCGCGGAAGGCTTTCAGGTCAGGCGTATAGACGTCGAGGCCCTTTTCCTTGAAGAGGCTGACAAGTTCCGCCTCTTTCTTCAGGTGTTCCTGGGTGCTCCATTCGATCGCCTTGTCGGCTGCCGCCTGGAAGGCCGCCTGCTTCTCCGGCGACATGGCGTTCCAGACCTTGTTGGACACCGCCAGCAGATCGAAGCCGACAAGATGCGAGGTCAGGGCAATCTGCGACATCACCTCGTAGAACTTCATGTTCTGTACGTTCGGCAGCGGGTTGTCCTGCCCGTCGATCGCGCCCGTCTGCAGCCCCGTATAAACCTCCGCATAAGCCATGGGCGTGGGGTTCGCCCCGATGGCCTGGCCCAGGAACTGCCAGGCATCGCCGCCGGGCATGCGCAGCTTGATTCCCGCCATATCATCCGGCGTGTTGATCTTCTTACTCGACTTCAAGCCGACCTGGCGGGCACCGAAATAGGTGGGGCCGAGAATGTGAATGCCCAGCTGGTCCGAAGCCATCTTCTTCAGCTGCTGCCCGACATCGCTGGCGAACATCTTCTTCAGGTGGTCGGCATCGCGGAACAGATAGGCGGAGGTGACGATGGACCAGGCCGGGACCTGATTGGAGATGTCCTGCGGGGCGATGTTGCCCATCTCCAGGTTGCCCCGCTGCATGGCGACGAGCTCGGTGCCCTGCTTGAACAGGTTGCCGCCGTAATAGGGCTGAAGGTTGAAGCCCTGAGCCTTAACGTCCTCGCCGAACCGCTTCATCATCTCGGCCCGGATATCCTGCTCCGAGAATACGGCCGAGAACCGCAGGTTCGTAGGCGATTGGGCCGTGGCCGGCCCATCTGCGACCCACGTCAGAAGGGCTGCGCCTGCCGCGATCAGGAGGCGCCGATTGATGCTGAATGCCATGATTTCCTCTCCCTGTCGTATTGCGCATTGAACTGCGTCTTGGGCGGAACTATCCGCTCCGACGATTGTAAAATCAATAGGCATTTAGGAGATCATCTGATATTTTAGGTTTCGACATATGATCAGGGCCTTCCGAGGGCCGAGATCTTCAGCTGGCGGTGACCAGTGATGATGCTGCATGGGTGATGGTGGACGGATGAGCATCGAGCTGCTGGCGACATCCATTGCGGACCGCGCCTATGATCGGATCCGGGCGGATATCGTTTTCGGTCGTCTGAAACCGGGAGCGCGCCTCCGGCTGGACCGGTTGGCGGGCGATTATGGGGCGAGCGTCAGCACCCTGCGGGAGATCCTGAGCCGGCTGTCGTCGGAAAGTCTCGTGATCGCCGAAGGGCAGCGCGGCTTTCGGGTCGCTCCCGTTTCGCCTGCGGGGTTCGAGGATGTCGCGGCCATGCGGCTGCTCCTGGAAACCTACGCTCTGCCTTTGTCCTTCGCGGCCGGCGATCTGGAATGGGAGAGCCGCGTCGTGGCGGCCCATCACAAGCTCGCCTTCATGGAGCGGCAGATGTTGGGCGGCAATCAGCAGGGCACCGAACTCTGGAAGCGGTACGACCGCGAATTTCACCAGTGCCTGATCGAGGCCTGTGGCTCCCAGACCTTGCTCGACCTCTACGGTGGCGTCTTCGACCAGTACCTCCGGTATCAGATGGTGGCCGTCGTTTTCCGCGGAGAAATCGCGGCCGAGGAGCATCGCTTGCTGCTGCACTGCGCCCTGACGCGCAAGGCCGACGAGGCCTGCCGGCTGCTTACCCGGCATGTGAACGGATGTGTGGCCCACACACTTGAAAGCGGGGCGCTGGCATGACCGACGATGTGCAGACAATCGTTCAGCCCACGACGGTCGGCGAGAGCGCCTACCGGAAGATCCGGTCCGACATCATCTTCGGCAGGCTCGGCCCGGGCAAGAAGCTGAAGCTCGAGCGCTTGAAGATCGATTATGGAGCCAGCGTCAGCACGCTCAGGGAGATCCTGAACCGCCTTCACTCCGAACGGCTCGTGGTGGCCGAGGGGCAGAAGGGGTTCGAAGTGGCGCCCGTCTCGATCCCGAATTTGAGAGAAATCGCCGCTCTCCGGCAACTCCTCGAATGCCGCGCGCTGGAGCAGTCGTTCCGGGCCGGCGATATGGATTGGGAAGGCCGGGTCGTCGCCGCCCATCACCGGCTCGCCAGGATGGAAGAGCGGATGGCGGACGGAGACACAAGCCACACCGAGGAGTGGAAGCGCTACGATTGGCAGTTTCACCAGGCGCTCATCTCAGCCTGCGGATCGAAGATGCTGATCGACAACCATGCGGCAGTTTTCGACAAGTACCTGCGCTATCAGATGATCGCCCTGAGCTACCGCGGCGAGGTCGCCGCCCACGAGCATGCTCTTCTTCTGGAATGCGCGCTTGCAAGAGATTCCGCAAGGGCCTGCGAGGTTCTGACCCGCCACGTTGCCGGCGGCGTCGAGCATGCGCTCGCAACGGGAACTATCAGCTAAAAAAGAATCGGGTCGCTTCGACGCCACGCTCCCGATCTTTTGAGAGGACATGGAACGACGAGCATGCGCACAGCCATCGCGACCGTTTGCCTGAGCGGCACCCTCCCGGAGAAGATCGAGGCCATTGCGGCTGCGCAATTCAAGGGTGTGGAGATCTTCGAGAATGATCTTCTCTCCTTCAACGGAACGCCCGCCGACGCCCGGCGCATGATCGAAGGCCTTGGCCTGGAGACCATTACCTTTCAGCCGTTTCGCGATTTCGAAGGCATGCCCGAGCCTCAGCGATCCAAGGTGTTCGCCCGCGCCGAGCGCAAGTTCGACGTCATGGAGGAACTCGGTTGCGACCTTCTGATGGTGTGCAGCAACGTCTCGTCGGATTCCCTAGGCGGGATCGAACGGGCGGCCGCGGATTTCCATGAACTCGGGGAGCGCGCCGCCAAGCGCGGCATGCGCGTGGCTTTCGAGGCTCTGTCCTGGGGCCGGCACATCCACGATTACCGCGATGCCTGGGAAGTGGTCCGGCGTGCGAACCACTCGGCCGTCGGGCTGGTGCTCGATTCCTTTCATGTGCTGGCGCGGGCGACCGATCTGTCCGCGATCCGCTCTATTCCATCCGATAAAATCTTTCTCGTGCAGATGGCGGACGCACCGAAGCTCGCCATGGATTATCTCTCCTGGAGCCGCCATTACCGCTGCTTTCCGGGACAAGGCGACCTGCCGGTCGATGAATTCATGAATGCCCTCCATGCAACAGGCTTCGATGGGCTCCTGTCCCTGGAGATCTTCAACGACCGTTTCCGGGCCGGCTCCGCCCGCAGCGTCGCCATCGATGGGCAGCGCTCCCTCATTGTCATGCTGGATGAACTGCGCCTGCGCACGCAAGCGGTCATTCCCAACCTGCCGGAACTCCCATCCAAGGCGACCTGCTCGGGCGTCGAGTTTCTCGAATTCGCCGTGGACGAGCGCAGCGCCGTCGGCTTCGAGCAGACTTTATGCGGCCTGGGCTTCAAGAAGGCCGGCCTCCATCGTTCGAAGGCTGTGACCCGGTGGCGGCAAGGCGACATCAACATCGTCGTGAATGCGGACAAGGAGGGCTTCGCTCATTCCTTCAATATCACGCATGGCACCGCCGTCTGTGCCTTGGCGCTGCGCGTCGACGATGCGCCGGCAACCGTGAAACGTGCGATGACCCTCCTGGACCAACCCTTCCAGCAGCCGGTCGGCCCCGGTGAGATGAATATTCCGGCGGTCCGCGGTCTCGGCGGCAGCCTCCTGTATTTCGTGGACCACAAGACGGGATTGGATCGGCTCTGGGATGTCGATTTCGAGCCTGTGGAGGCAGACGACTTCACGGGAGTCGGGCTGCGCTCCGTCGATCATGTCTCCCAATCGATGCATTACGAGGAGATGCTCACCTGGCTTTTGTTCTACACGTCGCTCCTCAACGTACGGAAGACGCCGACTCAGACAGTGATCGATCCGGGCGGCGTGGTGCAGAGCCAGGCTGTCGAGACCCGTGACGGCTCGCTTCGCCTGATCCTCAACGCATCGCAGAGCCAGCGTACATTGTCGTCCCGGGTCCTGAACGATCTCTTCGGCTCAGGGGTCCAGCATATTGCCCTTGAGACGGGCGATATCCTTGCGACTATCGGACAACTCAAGGCGAATGGGGTCGCTCTCCTGCCGATCCCGGAGAACTACTACGATGACCTCGAAGTGAGAAGCGATCTCTCTGCAGAGGATGTGAAACAACTTCGGGTGAACAATATCCTGTATGACCGCGAGGGAGAGGCCGAGTACTTTCAGGTCTATACCGGGACTTTAGGAGGCGGCATTTTCTTCGAGATCGTGGAGCGGCGCCGTTATCAGGGCTATGGTGCGGTGAATGCACCGATCCGACTGGCGTCCCAGACACGTCTTGCATCTGCCGTTATCGTTCCAGGGCTATGAGGCTTCGACAAGTCCGGACCTGCCGTGAAGGCCCAGCCGGTATGACGACATATCAGACCGCGATGCACCGCGAATAGCTTCCTGAGCCTTTCGCAATGGGGCGCTTTCAGACTTTCTTCCCGAGCATTGCGGTCCTGGGGGAGGGCTCCAGGACCGCGCCGTTTGCAAAAGGGGCATAGGGACGAAAGGACGGCTTCAGCGCACCAGGCCGGGCGGGGCGACGTAATCGATAGGCCCGAAGGGGTTGCGGGCGCCCACAAACGGGCCATTGGTGATGGGATCGGGCAGAACGTGGGACAAGCCAAAGACCTCCCGGCTCTGGCCATAGGGCGGGAACAGCATGTAGGACTGCACGATCCCGTAGCCGGTATAGCCCGGATTGATCGAGCCGACCGGGACGACGTTGCCCGGGTTAAGGAAGCTGCGCGGTGTCACGCGCAGAACCAGCGGGCGGCCCTGCCCGAGGGTTGACCGCCTTTGGGATTGAGCCTCCGCCTGTAAGGGGATAGCCAGGAATGAAACGCACGCAACGGTCATCACGACGGATATGGAACGCATCGGCAATCCTCCTCGACACGAGCATGGTCTCGCGGGAGCCCCCGTTGCAGGTTTCTTCCACAGCATCGGGTGTGGAATCGAACCCACATTCTATGCTGTAAGTCTCTATCTTGAGAATCATTTCACGCAGAACCGGTTCCCACTTTTGCGTTCGATGCTCTCATCACTCATGTTTCACGCGACGGCACGCCCAGACGCTTGGCATGCGTGAGAGGACATCTTGGACGGTTATCCCACACGACAACCCCAGGCCTACTATTGAGGTAGCGTCATATCGCACGTGGCTTGAGCCTGCGCGTTATATCCGGGGCTCGGGGCCCCATACCCCCCAAGCACCGCCATGTCCGGCGCCTTCCCGAGCGCTTTCGTTTACTGACCCGCCCGGTGGATACCCCGGCGGCGTCCCGGCAGGCCGGCGAAAGCTGCCTCGGGACGCCGGCCCGCAATTCGCCCTGTCCGTCGCGTGCGAAGATCTGGAGCCGACACGTCTCGGAAGCAGCATCATGGTCTGGCTGTACCGGCAGCGCAGACGTGCCCGGAGGGCAGAGATCTCCTCGTCGGTTCCCCCGGCTGGGTATCGGCAACGACCTTGGTGCTGTTTCACAATCTTGATTCCCAGAAGCGCTTGTCGGGCGTTCGCTCGATGACCCTTGGTTCGGATGGAAGTATCCGAAATGTTCCCGGCAAGGTCCGCTGAATGTCAGCTCTGGAGCATCACCAGTTCCACCCGATCCGCCAGAAACTTGGTTCTGATAAACTGCACCGGCTGCCCTTCGAGGTCCACATCGATCGCTCGACTGATCAGGACGACGGCATCGGCTGCGCAGCTCATGAGCTCGGCGTCCTTGGCGGAAACGCGCTCTGCCGTCAGGCGGGTCTCCCGGCGGCGATAATCGCCAACTCCTTCGCGCCGCAACGCTTCGGTGATGGAGCCGGTTTCGGCATAGGCGTCGACGATCCCTGGAAAACGCTCCGCCGAAAAGTATGATGTCGAGCGCGAGAGCGGAACGCCGTTCGCAACCGAGAGGCTGTCGAGACGGTGAAGGCGCGTGCCGACGCGGCATTCGAGAAAGGCCGCCATCACCGAATCCGACAAAACGTAGTCGGATTTGATGAGCCGGCCCGAAGGCTCCAGCGATTGCTTCAGCATGTTTTCGGAAAATCGTGTCCGTGAGCCGATGGGATAGACGATGCGCTCCGGCTTGTTGCTGACGAACGTGCCGCGCCCACGCTCCACGCGCAGCAATCCGTCTGCCGCCAAAGCCGCAATGGCACGGCGGACCGTATGGCGATTGACGCCATAACGCGCTGCCAATTCGACTTCGGACGGCAGAGCATCCGAAATGACGCCGTCACCGATATTGCTGCGGATGTCGTCCGCCACCCGCCGCCAGCGTGTGACGCCATCTCCGTCCGGGCTCATCGACACCACCTTCCTCAAAACGTCATCGGCTTGTCACGGTAGATCCGGTAAACCATAGACATGAATAGTTGTCTAGACAAATAGACAAGTGATGAGCCGAATGCACCATTTCAATGAAGACCGGAAGCGGCGGCTGGATCTCCTGGCCTCCAGCGCTCAGGCCGATCTAGCGGAGCGATACGCTGCGCTGGAGCCCACCGCCCCCCCGGCGACACCCGTCCGTGGCCCTGAAATCGGCACGGTCATGCTTCGCGGGCGGGCGGGCGGCGGCGGTGCGACCTTCAATCTCGGCGAGGCCACGGTGACCCGAGCCACCGTCAAGCTCGCAACAGGCGAGGTCGGTCACGCGATCGTTCTCGGCCGCCACCCTCAGAAGGCGAGCATCGTCGCGCATCTTGATGCGCTCTCCCAACTTTCGGACTGGGTCCAGGTCATCGAAACCAATTTCGTGACGCCGGCGCTGGCGGAACAGGACGCAGCGCGGATACGGCAGGCCGAAGAGACCGAGGCCACGCGCGTCGACTTCTTCACCATGGTTCGCGGAGAAGACTGATGACGGCGACAACCCTGGTGGACGGCGGGTTCACCGCCCCGGTCTTTCAATCGCAGGCTGTGTTTCGGCTGGTGATGGACGCGATGGCGCAGCCGGGCCTCATCGTCGATGTGGGCTGGCCGGTCCAAGCGCCTGCGCCGCTCGAGCCCGCAGCGGCGGCCTTCCTGGCAACGCTCGCCGACTATGATACCCCGGTCTGGTTTGAAGACCGCGGTGCACATGCAGCCGTGTCGTGGCTGACGTTTCATACCGGAGCCGCTGTCACCAAGGACCCTTCGACGGCGAGTTTTTCAATTCTATCCCCGAAGAGTCCGGTCGATAGCTGGTCGACATTCGCAATGGGCACGCTCTCCTACCCCGACCGGTCCGCGACACTGCTTTTGCCGGTTGAAAGCCTGCGCGGCGGCACGCCGCGACGAATCCGCGGCCCGGGAATTGAAACTGTCGCCACGATCGCACCGTGCGGACTGCCGGACGGTTTTGCCGAGGCGATGGCACACAATGCGGCACGCTTTCCGCTCGGCTTCGACCTGCTGTTGATCTGCGGCAGCGAATTGCTCGCACTGCCGCGCACCACCCGTCTTGTGGAGGCTTGAGTCATGTATGTCGCGGTTAAAGGCGGAGAGGCGGCGATTTCGAATGCACATCGTCTCATGGCCGATCGCCGGCGCGGCGATCGCGATGTGCCGGCGCTCTCCGTCGCGCAGATCGTCAATCAATTATCCCTCGGCGTTGACCGCGTGATGGCGGAGGGGTCCCTTTACGATCCCGAGCTTGCGGCGATGGCCGTGCGCCAGGCGCGTGGCGATCTGATCGAAGCGATCTTCCTCCTACGCGCTTATCGGACCACATTGCCGCGGTTTGGCGATGCGTGTCCTATCGATACGAACAGGATGCGCATTGAGCGACGCGTCTCCGCGACCTTCAAGGACATCCCTGGCGGCCAGCTTTTGGGACCGACTTTCGACTACACGCACCGCCTGATCGACCCATCCATGGCCGGTGACGAAGCAGTCGCGGATCCGGTCCGGCGGGAGCGCTCCACAGATGAGAGCTGCCCGCGGGTGACGGATCTTCTCGATGGACAAGGGCTGATCGAGCCTGATGTCCCGAGCACTGATGAACCGGGCGACCTGACTCGTGAGGCGATTGCCTATCCTGTCGGACGCGAGATCCGCCTGCAGGCCTTGACGCGCGCCGACGAAGGCTTCCTGCTTGCTCTCGGCTACTCGACGCAACGTGGCTACGGTCGGACACACCCCTTCGTCGGTGAGATCCGTATCGGCACGGTTGATATTGAACTGGACGTGCCGGAACTTGGCTTTGCGGTGTGCGTCGGTTCGATCCGCGTCACCGAATGCCAGATGGTGTCGCAGTTCAAGGGAAGCGCCGATACGCCGCCGCGTTTCACAAGAGGTTACGGGCTCGTCTTCGGGCAATCCGAGCGCAAGGCGATGGCCATGAGCCTCGTTGACCGCGCGCTGAGAGCCGACGAGTTCAACGAGCAACGGCTGGCTCCGGCGCAGGACGAAGAATTCGTGCTGGAGCACTGCGACAACGTACAGGCGACCGGCTTCGTCGAGCACCTTAAGCTGCCTCACTATGTCGATTTCCAAGCAGAGCTCGAGTTGCTTCGAACCTTACGCCGCGAGACCGAAACGGTGAGTGACAACACACCAATGAGCGAGGCAGCAGAATGAAGAACCCCACCCTGCCTGCCTATAACTTCGCCTATCTCGACGAGCAGACCAAGCGTATGATCCGGCGTGCGATCCTGAAGGCGATCGCGATCCCAGGATACCAGGTTCCGTTCGCCTCCCGTGAGATGCCCATGCCTTATGGTTGGGGCACTGGCGGAGTCCAGGTCACCGCGTCGGTCCTCGGTCCGGACGATGTGCTCAAGGTCATCGATCAGGGCGCCGACGATACCACCAATGCGGTGTCGATCCGGGCCTTCTTCGCCAAGGTTGCGAATGTTGCGACGACGACCCGAACAGCCGATGCGACGATCATCCAGACCCGCCACCGTATTCCCGAGACGCCTCTGACCGAGGGACAGGTCGTCGTCTACCAGGTGCCGATCCCAGAGCCGCTTCGCTTCCTCGAGCCGCGCGAGACGGAAACACGGGTCATGCACGCGCTGGAAGAATACGGATTGGTTCACGTCAAGCTTTACGAAGATATTGCGCAGCATGGCCATATCGCCACGACCTACGCCTATCCCGTAAAGGTCGAAGGCCGGTATGTCATGGACCCGTCGCCGATCCCCAAGTTCGACAATCCGAAAATGCACCGCTCGCCAGCCCTGCAGCTTTTTGGTGCCGGCCGGGAGAAGCGGATCTACGCGCTGCCGCCCTTCACCGATGTGGTCAGTCTCGACTTCGAGGACCACCCATTCACTGTCCAGCGCTTCGACTCCCGTTGCGCGCTTTGTGATGCCCACGACGTCTATATGGACGAAGTCATCACGGACGACCGCGGCGGGCGCATGTTTGTCTGCTCCGACACGGACCATTGCGAAACCCGCCGGTCCGAGGGGTATCAGGGAGCAGGCCTGCCGCAGCATGGCACCAGGAAGGCCGATTGGGAGGCCGCGGAATGAACAGCGAACCGATCCTTTCCGTCCGCAAGCTGGAGAAGCGCTACGGCGACTTCATCGGCTGCACGGACATCTCCTTTGATGTCTGGCCGGGCGAGGTTGTCGCGATCGTGGGAGAGTCAGGCTCGGGAAAAACCACCCTGCTCAACTGCATTTCCACGCGGATGGAGAGAAGCAGCGGAGAAATCCGGTACCGGATGCGTGATCGAAGGTTCCCGGATCTCGCGGAGCTGAGCGAAGCCGAGCTCCGCTTCCTCATGCGGACGGACTGGGGTTTCGTTCACCAGAACCCGGCAGACGGCTTGCGGATGCGCGTATCTGCGGGTGCCAACGTCGGTGAACGGCTGATGGCGGTCGGTGACCGTAACTATGCCGAGATCAGGCGCCGGGCCAGCGACTGGCTGGAACGCGTCGAAATCGCAGCCTCCCGCATCGACGATAGGCCGGTGGCTTTCTCGGGCGGCATGCGGCAGCGTCTCCAGATTGCGCGCAATCTCGTGACCCACCCCCGCTTGATCTTCATGGATGAGCCGACCGGCGGCCTCGACGTATCGGTCCAGGCGCGTGTTCTCGACTTGCTGCGAATGCTGGTCTCGGACCTCGGTTTGTCGGTGATCATCGTGACCCATGATCTGGCTGTCGCCCGGCTTCTGTCGCAGCGCATGATCGTCATGAAGAGCGGGCGGATCGTCGAGCAGGGGCTGACCGATCGCGTCATGGACGATCCGAGCCATCCCTATACCCAGCTTCTCGTCGCCTCGATCCTGGAGAACTGAGATGGTGACCGACAATCCATCTGCCATGGCTGGCGTTCCCCTGCTTTCGGTCGAGAATGTCTCCAAATCATTCACGATCCACCTTCGCGGCGGCGTCCGTCTTCCCGTCGTGGCCAATGTCACGTTCGACGTCTCTTCCGGCGAATGCCTCGTGCTGGGCGGCCCGTCGGGTATCGGCAAATCGTCGATCTTGCGCATGATCTTCGGCAACTACGCTGTCGATACCGGCCGTATCATTGTGCGGGACCGCAGCACGGGAGAGGTCGCAGACCTCGCATCCGGCGATCCCCGCCTCGTGCTCGGTCTCCGGCGCGATCACATCGGCTATGTCAGCCAGTTCCTGCGGGCGATCCCGCGAGTTTCGGCTCTGGACGTCGTGGCCGAACCTCTTCTCGCGCGTGGAGTCGAGCGCACGCTCGCGTCGAACCGCGCCGCTGCCATGCTCGAGCGGTTGAACCTGCCGACGGCCCTCTTCAATCTTCCTCCGGCAACGTTCTCCGGTGGCGAGAAGCAGCGGGTGAACATCGCCCGTGGCTTCATGATCGATTACCCGATCCTGCTGCTCGACGAACCGACAGCGTCGCTCGACGAGACCAACCGGGACGTCGTCGTCGGCATGATCCGGGAGAAACGAGCCGCGGGAACGGCGATTGTCGGGATCTTCCACGACATTCCGGTTCGCGAGGCGGTCGCGACGAAGATTATCGACGTTGCCGCTTTCTCGACGCGGGAGGCTGCGTGATGACCAAGCTCAGCGAGGACCAACCGCTGATCCACGCGACGGCCGATGTCAGGCACAGCACGCTCGGCCGCTTTGTCGAGGTCGAAGCGCGGGCACGTGTGACCGAGACGATTCTAGGCGACTATTCCTACGTTATGCAGGATTGCGCAATCTGGTGTGCAAAGATCGGCAAGTTCGCCAACATCGCGGCCTCCGTTCGCATCAATGCCACCAATCATCCCACATGGCGCGCCACGCTTCATCATTTCACCTATCGCGCGGGAGATTATTTCGAGGGCGCTGCAGACGAAGACGAGTTCTTCGCGTGGCGCCGATCCCAGCCGGTTACGATCGGCCATGATGTCTGGATCGGACACGGAGCGACCATTTTGCCCGGGGTCAGTATCGGCAACGGCGCTGTCGTTGGGGCGGGGGCCGTCGTCTCACGCGATGTCGCGCCATACACCATCGTCGGCGGTGTCCCGGCCCGCTTCATCCGAGAGCGCTTCACTCCCGACATCGGACAGCGGATGGATCGCCTCGCGTGGTGGGAGTGGCCGCACGACAAGCTCTTTTCGGCCCTGAATGATTTCCGGGCGCTGACGGCGGAGGCTTTTGTGGAGCGCTATGAAGCGCTGACGCCTAACCTTCATCGAACTGACATCGAACCGTCGCCGTCAAGTTATCCTGGGTCTGTAAGTTTGGACGAACGGGGATGATGCATATGACAGCGATCAGCGTTTCCAACCTCTCGAAGCGTTACGGCAGAACCCAGGCGCTCGATAATGTCAGCATCGACGTCCAGCGTGGCGAGATGGTCGCTCTGATCGGCGCATCGGGTTCCGGCAAGAGCACGCTCATCCGTCATATCGCGGGGCTCGAGGCAGGCGATGGTGCGACGGGAAAAGTCGTGGTTCTCGGAGAGGTATCGCAGACGGCGGGACGGTTGGTGCGTGGGCGCCCCGGCGGTCGTGTGGCGGTCATCTTTCAGCAGTTCAATTTGGTGGGGCGCCTCTCCGTCCTGACCAATGTGCTCATCGGTCATTTGGGTCGCGTCCCCCGCTGGCGCGGCACGCTCGGCCTGTTCAGCCGCTCCGAGAAGGAAAAGGCTGAGAACGCCCTGGCGCGCGTCGGCATCCCCCACGTGGCGGCACAGCGCTCTTCGACCCTCTCCGGTGGGCAGCAGCAGCGTGCTGCCATTGCGCGCACCCTGGTGCAGGAAGCATCCATCCTGATCGCCGACGAGCCGATTTCCGCGCTCGACCCGTCCTCCGCGCGGCGCGTGATGGACGTGCTGGCCACTATCAATGTCCAGGACAACATCACTGTCCTCGTGTCGCTGCATCAGGTCGAGTATGCGCGGCGCTACTGCAAACGTACGATCGCCATGCGCGACGGGCGCATTGTCTATGATGGGCCTTCAACGTCCCTCTCCAACGGTTTCCTCGCGGAGCTCTACGGCGACGCGTCGGAAGAACTGGTTCTGCCGGAAAGCCCGGTAGAATTGCTGCCGGCGCGGCCGGTCCGGCCGAATGGCCACGACCCGGTTCGCATGTTGGCCTGAACCTCGGAATACAAGCGGAGACTATGGAATGAAGACCACGCTCAAATGGGCAGCGACGGTGTCGCTCGCCTGCACGTTGTCCACGGCTGCTTTGGCCCAGGAAGTCATCAACTTCGGCATCATCTCGACCGAGTCCCAGCAGAATCTGAAGACCAGCTGGGAGCCGCTTCTCGCCGACCTGAAGAAGAAGACCGGCCTTGAAGTCAAGCCGTTCTTCGCCTCCGACTATGCCGGTATCATCGAAGGCATGCGCTTCGGTAAGGTGCAGATGGCCTGGTACGGCAACAAATCCGCCATGGAAGCTGTGGATCGTGCCAATGGCGAAGTTTTCGTGCAGAGCGTGCCTGTCGGCGGCGAACCGGGCTACTGGTCGGTCGTGATCGTGCCCAAGGACTCGGCCATCAAGTCGATTGACGATGTTCTGAAGTGCGACAAGTCCCTCAACTTCGGCCTCGGCGACCCGAACTCCACCTCCGGCTATCTCGTGCCGATGACCTTCGTGTTCAGCGCCAAGGGGATCGACCCGAAGGCCTGCTTCAAGAACGTCACCAACGCCAACCACGAGACCAATGCAATGGCAGTAGCCAACAAGCAGGTCGACGCGGCGGCCAACAACACCGAGAACATGGCGCTCATCGAGAAGAATCAGCCCAAAGCGTTCGAGAAGATCCGTGAGATCTGGCGCTCGCCCCTGATCCCTTCCGACCCGATCGTTTGGCGAAAGGATCTCCCGGAAACACAGAAGACGAAGATCCGAGAGTTCTTTCTCACCTACGGTACCGACAAGTCGACAGGTGACATCGCCGCCGAGAAGAACGTGCTGGCCGGCCTGAAATGGGCTCCGTTCCGCGCCTCTTCCGACAGGCAGCTGCTGCCGATCCGCCTCATGGAGCTGACCAAATCGATCTCCCAGATCGAGGCTGACGCTTCGCTCTCAGCCGACGCGAAGAAGGCGAAGCTCGATGGATTGAAGGCGCAGAAGACCAAGTACGAGGCCGAGCTGGCTGCCGCCGGCTGAGCCAGCACAAGGGAGGTGGCCTGGGGCAGGCCACCTCCTCCAATCAATGAACGTAAGAGCCTTGATACCGTCATGGATCAGACAGCATCGAATCCCAGTACTGGGGTTCTCAAGTTTATCAAACCCGTTGGAGATCGCGCTGCATCATCGCGGGACGCTGGGCACGGATCCGGCGGATTGCGTAACCTGTTTCTGCTTGCTTTGCTCGTGGCGGCGCTCTCCTGGAGTTGGGGACCGGCCGAAGTAAGCCGCTGGACCTATCTTTTCACCGATTCCGGAAACATGGCCGAATATGCGGCCGGGTTCCTGCGCCCCGACTTCAACGATTGGCGTCATTATCTGGACGAGATGCTGGTCACGATCCAGATCGCGATCTGGGGAACATTCCTGGCCGTCGTCTTGTCGGTTCCTTTGGGGATCATGTCCGCCCACAACATGGTTCCCTGGTGGATCCTGCAGCCCGTACGCCGCCTGATGGATCTTTTCCGATCCATTCATGAGGTGGTCTTCGGGGTCCTGTTCATCGTGGCGGTCGGCCTCGGCCCATTTGCCGGCGTCATGGCCCTGTTCATTCACACGACCGGGATTCTGGCAAAACTGTTTTCCGAGGCGGTCGAGGCGATCGATCCGCGCCCCGTGGAGGCTATCCGCACAACCGGCGCATCCCGCATCCAACAGGTGATTTATGGCGTGATCCCGCAGGTCCTGCCACTCTGGATGTCGTACTCGCTCTACCGCCTTGAATCGAATATTCGGTCCGCGACCGTTCTCGGCATCATCGGTGCCGGTGGCATTGGCCAGGTCCTCTTCGAGTCGGTACGGGCCTTCTACTATCCTCAGGCCTCCGCCATCCTGATCATTGTCGTGGTCACGGTCATGGTGATGGATCTGATCTCACAGCTTCTCCGCAGGCTGGTGATCTGATGCGGGCAGCAATCTACTTCACTCCGGCCAAGAACGATCCGCTGACCGTGCGGGCAGCCAAGTGGCTCGGGCGCGACGCATTCGACAATCGCATCGCGCGCGGTCCGAATCCGATGATCGACCCGCTCGTGGCCGATCCGGCACGCTACGGATTTCATGCGACGTTGAAGGCTCCATTTCGAATCGCCGAAGGCATGACGCTCGATGGCTTGGACCGCGAGCTGGCCGCTTTTTCGCAGAGGATGCGGGCATTCTCTCTCGGAAAGCTCACCGTGACGCGGCTTGACCGCTTCTTTGCGCTCACGGTTCAGACTGCGCGTCCGCAATTGCTGGAATTCGAAGAGGCGGTTCGGACGGCCTTTGAACCATTCCGTGCCCCGCTGACCGAGCAGGAGGTGGCTCGGCGCAATCCGCAAAGCCTGTCGGAGCGCCAGCAAGCGAATCTGGCGCGGTGGGGCTACCCGTATGTGGGGCAGGACTTCCGTTTTCACATGACGCTGACCAACTCGAT
Organism: Microvirga sp. M2; assembly: GCF_047497095.1. NCBI lineage: Bacteria > Pseudomonadati > Pseudomonadota > Alphaproteobacteria > Hyphomicrobiales > Methylobacteriaceae > Microvirga > Microvirga sp. M2. Next base: position 95,819 of record NZ_CP134064.1, on the reverse strand, counting down.
TCCGGCTGAGGATGAGGCTGCCCGGGTCGAGGAGCTGCTGCACTCCCAGTTCGGCCCCGTGCTCGACATTTCCGTTGTCATTGACGCGGTTGCGCTTTTTGTCGAGCCGGAGCCCGGTGAGCCATTCCACGTCCATTCACGCCATCCGCTGCAAAGCGGCAGGCCATCCTGTCCCTAGGACCATGACCTCAGAAATCATATTCACCAATGCACGCATCGTGCTCGCCGACGAGATCGTCGAGGGCACCCTTAAGGTTCGGGACGGGCATATTGCCGATATCTCGCGCGGGAACTCCAAGGCCGGGGAGGACTTTGCTGGCGATGTGTTGATCCCAGGTTGTGTCGAGCTGCACACCGATCATCTTGAGACCCATCTTCAGCCTCGCCCGAAGGTGCGCTGGAACATGGACGCGGCACTCCAGGCGCATGACGCGCAAATCGCCACCTCAGGCATAACCACGGTTTTCGATGCACTTCGGGTCGGCCTGGAGGGCGATATCGAGTTCGGCGCGCAGGAGATGTCGGCCATGGCGGGCGCCATCGCGTCGGCGAGTACCGACGGGCGCCTGCGTGCAGAGCACTTCATCCACTTGCGGTGCGAGGTTTCGGTCGCTGACGTGGTGGAGCATTTCGACGAACTGCGAGGAAACGAGCGGGTTCGTCTGGCCTCGTTGATGGATCACGCACCCGGTCAGAGGCAATTCGTCAGCCTGGAGGCCTATCGCGTCTATTATCAGGGCAAGAAGAAACTCACCGACATTGAATTTGCCGCGTATAGCGAGCGGCGTATTGCGGAATCGGCTGCGAATTCCGAACGCAACCGCCGCCTCCTTGCCGAGCGCTGCCGGACGAGCGGCATTTCGATAGCGTCTCATGATGATGCGACGCGGGCTCATGTGGAGGAGAGCGTCTCGCTGGGAGTCGCCCTGGCGGAATTCCCGACCACGATGGAAGCGGCAACACTGTCACGCGACGCAGGGCTGCATGTGCTCATGGGCGCGCCGAATGTCGTACGGGGCGGCTCTCACTCGGGCAATGTTTCAGCCATCGACCTGCTGCATGCCGGTGCGCTCGACATTCTGTCCTCGGATTATGTGCCGTTCAGTCTCGTCCAGGCCGCCTTTCTCCTCGCCGAGCGAGCCGATATCACCTTGTCCCATGCCATACGCCTGATCTCAGCGAACCCGGCCGATGCCGCGGGGCTGTCCGACCGCGGCCGCATCGAAATTGGGCGGCGTGCCGATCTCGTGCGTGTTCGGGCCGTGAGCGGTCGGCCGCCCCGGGTCTGCTCGGTCTGGCGGGAAGGGGTCCGCGTTGCGTAAAGGAATGTTCATTGCGATCGTCGGCCCCAGCGGGGCAGGCAAGGATACGCTCATCAGGGTCGTTGCGGAAGCGGTGCGCGATCAGCCCGAGATCATCTTCGTCCGCAGGGTCATCACCCGTTTGTCGGACGGCGTCACCGAAGATCATGATTCGATGACCCCGGAAGAGTTTGAAGCAGGACGTGCTGCCGGCCTGTTCTGCTTGAGTTGGGGGGCGCACGGTCTCTTCTATGGCCTACCTCAATCGGCGCTTGATGAGGTCGGTCGAGGCAATACGGTCGTCGCCAATATATCCCGTGCGGTTCTTGACGAGGCTGTGAGAACGTTCGGCCGGGTTGCTGTGGTCGAGATTACGGCACATCCGGAAATCCTGGTCGAGCGGATCATTGCGCGCGGTCGCGAGAGCGCCGATGAGGCGAGGGGGCGCATCGTCCGGTCGGTCGATTTCCACGTACCGCAGGCGGCATGCCGTTACGTGCGGATCGACAATTCCGGCCCAGTCGATGTCGCAAAAAATAGCCTTATCGAAGTACTCGGTTCAGGAGGAGATACATCTGGTCGACCGGTGTGATGGCGAGCGTGAATTGCGTCTCCAGGGCCGATCGCGGTCCCGGTAGGATGACGGACAAGTCGCGCCGCCGACGCGGTACGGCCGCCTGGAGAAGGGCAGAAGGTATGGGCCCAAATGCCGGGATGGTGGTTCCCTGGGGATCGGCCGAACGAGGGGACGATCTCACGCGGGTAAGATGGGCCAGAACACCCAAACCAGGGCTGCGGCCGCGAGCAACCAGACCGCGATGATCGCCGCTGCTCCTACCCGGCTCATAGGCCGCCGTTCCCGGGCAGAGGCCGTGGCCCTGAACTCCGCCATCAGGTCAGTCGGGACGAGCTTGACGGCAAGCACGATCCCCAAAGGCACGATGAGAAGATCGTCGAGATAGCCCAATACCGGGACGAAATCCGGAATGAGATCGATCGGGGAGAGGGCATAGGCTGCGATGGCTGCCGCTACGGCCTTCGCATACCAAGGCACCCGCGGGTCGCGGGCGGCGATCCAAAGCGCGACCACGTCACGCTTGATGGATCGCGCCCACTGCTTGGCTCGGTCGATCAAGCTGCCGGCGTTCATGCAGCCTCCGGCACTTCATTCGGCCGAGCGATCCTTTCCATGGAATGCTCCTGCGATAGCGCCGTCGCGGGGGCCGCGAGGTCGACGAAGCCCTGCATCAGCATGACCGCGCCGAGGACACCGACGAGGCCGGCCGAAGCCAAAGGCAGGCGCCGCAGCAGGCGGTCGGAGACGTTGATCCCCTTCGAGGCACGCTGCACGCCCCAGGCGGCGGCAACGCCGATGGACACCATGGTGATCGCAAGACCGAGGCTGAACGCGGCCACCGTCGCGGCGCCGAGCGTGAACTGGCCGAGCTGAAGGCAGATCAGCAGCACGGTGATCGAGGCCGGGCAGGGGATCAGGCCGCCCGTGATGCCGAACAGCGCGATCTGGGCCGTGGTGACGTTGCCGCCATTCGCCGCGAGCTGGCGGGCGATCTGCTCGGCGTGTTCGCGTTCATGGCCGTCCTCGTCCACATGACCATCATCATGCTTGTGATCGTGATCATGTTCGGAGAAAGCGACCATATAGCTGTGGGCATGATTCCCATGTGACAGCCGGACCCGGGCCGTAAACGCGTGTGGCTCCGGGATTTCCCCGGCCGACTCGAGGTAGCCGTCCCGCTCAACGAACCGGAACCGCTCGCCCGTACCATCGCGGCGGTCGGTTTCCACCAGCACGTCCTCAGCCTTCCACGCATTGCCGCTGATCGTGCGCAGCCGCCAGCGCGGCGGCACGCCGTCCTCGACGAGCGAGAGCTCGACGATACCATGCCCGGTATCGATGGTCCGGACCTCATCGTGGCGATGGTGATCATCATGATGGGGATGATGGACATGATGATGCCGCCGGAACCAGCCGAGGCTCTGGCCCGTGCGCCAGACCATCCAGGCGGCGATGCCGAGGATGATCACGCCGGAGGCGATCAGCAGCCAGGCCTCGAAATGCGTGTTCAGGATGTCGCGGCCGAGCGATAGGCCGGCCATGGCCACGATCCAGACGACAAGCGAATGCGAGAGGGCGGCGCAGACGCCCAGCAGCGCCGCCTGTCCGATGGTGCCGCGGATCGCCACGATATAGGCGGCCATCATGGTCTTGGAGTGGCCGGGTTCGAGCCCATGCAGGGCACCGAGCAGGACGGCAATCGGGAGGTACATCCAGCCGTTGCCGCCGGACTGAAGAAGTTGAGCAATATCGGGCATCAGTTTTCCAAATGCACGGTCGGGCGGCGATCAGGGACTCGAGCCGCCACAAAGCGGTTTACTTCAGGTAGGTGCGGACCACGTCGATGAGTTCGGCGGCGCCCTGGGCGCGCTCCGGGTCCGGCTCATGAGCGGGATCGACCACGTGGTTGCGAATGTGGTCCTCCATCAGCTCGACGGTCAGGCCGTTCACGGCTCCGCGCACCGAGGCGACCAGCATGAGCACGTCGGCGCAGCCGAGTTCGGCCTCAAGCGCCCGCTCGATGGCCTCGACCTGGCCTTTGATCCGGCGGACCCGAGCGAGGAGCTTCGTCTTTTCCTTGATCGTGTGGGACATGGCACCTCCTGAATGACGACCATCATCATATAGGGGGGTACCCTATGGGCTGTCCACCGCGATGATTGCCGCAGGCGAGGAGAAACCATCAAGAAGGACAAGCCCCGCATCCCGGTGTGCGAGTTCGACGGGCGGACCGGCTGGCGCCTCGGCTGCGGACGGATGATCCCGGAAATCAGGGAATGGCGGAAGTCGACGCCGTATCGGCGGACCGCCCTCCTGCGCGAGCTGTCCCGGCGCGTGCAACAGGTCCGGCTGGACGGCCGGCAGCCGTCCCCACAGGATGGACGTCGGACATCGGACGTCACGCCAACACGATGTCGCTCTTCATCTTGAGAGTGACGGCGGTCTCGAGAGATCGCCGTCGTTTGCGTCCTTCTCCCGCGTGAATGGGGTACGGCGCGGGTGCAGGTTTCAGTTCTTCGGCTTCTCCAGAACCGGGAACTTGATGCCGAGCTGATCGAGATAGGTCGGGTACTTGGATGGATCGTAATAGTACTTCTTCATCTCGGGCCGGTACTGCGCCATGATGTCGGCATTGATGTGCACCTGGGGCTTGTCGTCGGCCGTGATCATCGGGACGTAGGTCTGGCCCTTCTGCTGATCCTTGGCGAAGTAGTCCTTGGCCTGCGCCAGCAAGTCCGGCTTCATCAGAAGGTCGACGGTTGTCATCGCGATCACCTTCGCTCCCGCAACAACGCCCTTATGTGCAATAGGTGTTGCCATCGACATGGCATTCGACCAGTGGTGGCCCGGCAGATTGGGAATGTTCGACGGGTAGTTCAACGTGATGGTCGGCACGGTCCACGAGATGTCGCCGATGTCGTCGGAGCCGCCGCTTTCAGGCTTCTCCACGGGAGGCTCGAATGTCTTCAGTTGGGTCGCAAGTCCTTCCTCCTTGCCCTTGACGGTGCGCTGCACCGCCTTGGCGAAGGTCTGCTCGTCCTCCGTCCATTGAGGCAGACCGACCTGCTGGATGTTGGCGTAGGCCGCCTCGGCGATGGGCTTGTTGAAGTGGCGCGGCGCCGCGGTGCCGATGATCCGCCGCGTGACTGTGGTGTCCGTCATTTTCGCGGCGGCCTCCGAGATGGTGTTGGCGATCTCGAAGTTCTTGCGGATGTTCTGGAAGTCCTGCTCGCGGATGAAGTACCAGACCGAGGCTTCCGGAGGGACGACATTGGGCTGGTCGCCACCGTCCGTGATGACATAGTGGGAGCGCTGCTCGGGGCGGAGATGCTCGCGGCGCATGTTCCAGCCGATGTTCATGAGTTCGACGCCATCGAGCGCACTGCGGCCGCGCCACGGAGCCGACGCGGAGTGCGCCGCCTCGCCTTTGAACGAGTACTCGACGGAGACAAGGCCTGTGCCATTGGGCTGACCCCAGGCGGTCTGGAGATTGTTGCCGACATGTGTGAAGAGGACGGCATCAACCCCGCTAAACACTCCATCGCGGACCATATAGGCCTTGCCCGCAACGAGTTCCTCGGCAACGCCGGGCCAAAGCATGATCGTTCCGGGGATCTTCTCGCGCTCCATGATCTCCTTCATGGCAAGCGCCGCCACGACGTTCAGCGCCTGGCCGGAGTTGTGTCCTTCTCCGTGTCCCGGGGCTCCTTCGACAAGGGGATCATGGTACGCGACGCCCGGTTTCTGAGACGCCTTCGGCAAACAGTCGATGTCGCTGCCGAGCGCGATCACGGGGCCGCCCGATCCCCACTTTGCCACCCATCCGGTCGGTAGCCCGGCGACGTTCCGCTCGATGGTGAAACCATTCTTTTCGAGTATGGTCGTGATATACTTGGACGTCTCGAACTCTTGGAACGCGAGCTCACCAAAGCTGAAGATCGAATCGTTCATCTCCTGAGCCAGTTTGGCGCGGGCGTCCACGCCCTCGACAGCGCGCTTCTTGAGTTCTGCGATGCGCTCCGCTATGACGGCGCTCTGATCTGCGCCTTGGGCTAAGATGGGTGCATGTGTGGCCAGAAGCGCCGTCAAGGCCAGGCCGGGCAGCATGGTTCGGTTCATGATGTGTCCCACTGGTTTCGTTATCAGCACTGCTTCTTCGAGCTGCGCAGGCCCCATCCGACCAGAATTTCAACAGCCAAGCTATATGCAGCACGGCCAAGCCTCCCATGCCGGAGGATCATGGCCGGCACCGGAACCAGCATCGCATGATTGGAGTTGTCTCTCTTAGGCTGCGATTGTCCGTTGTCGCTCGGTTGGCGCGCTGCGGTGTGCTCCCGTCTCGAATGGCCATGAGGTCTGTGCAACCTCCATCCGGCGACATACGAGGATATTGAGCAGCATCATCTCTCCTGGGAGGAGGCCCTCGATCGCACTCTCGCGCAGTTGCCGAAGGGCGCTTCCGGGTTCTGGTGCCTTACGCCCTGATCCGAAAGCCGGCGGATCATCCCATTACCTGCAACGTAATCGACGCCATATCGCGCCTCGGCCATGGTTTCCATGCCGGGATTGATCCGGCCGACAAGGAGACGTCCATGACCGAAGCCGCCGTTATCGCCAATGGTTATATCGCCCTGTGGAACGAGACGGATCCGGAACGCCGCCGGACCCTGATGGAAAACCTCTGGAACGAGACCGGCGCCTACCGCGATCCTCTGATGCAAGGACAGGGTCACGACCAGATTCTTGGTCTGATTGCCGGCGTTCAGAGGCAGTTCCCCGGCTTCCGCTTTGCCCTCGTGGGGCAGCCGGACGGCTATGGCAGCCAAGTCCGCTTCTCCTGGCAGCTCGGGCCTGGGGGCGGTGACGGGCCGATCAAGGGCACCGATTTCGCCACGCTCGAGAACGGCCGCCTCGCCACCGTGACCGGCTTCCTCGACCAGGTCCCGGCCGCCGCCTGACCCGGCTGGGCCCTCGGCTCGGGCATGTGGGCCTACCAGATGGAATCCCTGTTCCGGCAGGGCTTCCGCGGCATCGCCGATGACCGACGGGGGGGGCACGGCCGCTCAAGCGCCCCGGCCGGGCCTACGATTCCGACACATAGGAGTGGTTGCGCCCGCTCAGCCCGACCTTTGACGTGGCATGGTTCGGACCGGCCACACCGCCGTTTACTCCCGTCGATAGACAGAGTTCATTTTGCGACCTGCATCGCGGTTTGCTCCGCATGACGCCCTGTTCGGTACTACCCCGGCGGGGTTTCGATCTGCGCGGTACGCATTCACCTCTCTCCTTGCGAAGAGCACACGCTATCATCCCTCCGAGCGAGGGCGGGCCAGCGGCTGAGACGATCCTGTCAGCCATCGCGGACGCATCCCTTTTACCCAATCCCGTGCCGAGGCTTTTGATCGAACCAAGCCTGTATCGCATTCAAGGCCGCGACCTGCCGTCGACCGATCATAATGAAACAGGTCATCCTCGGCTCGGTGGCGGATTGTGCCGGTATTCGTCGTATCCTGATGGTTCATGGGTTTTGCCCGCAAGACTGATTGGTGGAAGGTGCGCAAAAAGGGCTGCCCAAGAGCAGCCCTTTCTGGTCGCGCGCTATCGCTTAGCGGCCGTTGTTGTTGCCGCCATGGGAATGCTCACCGCCCTTACGGCCGGCTTCCGATGCTCTCTGGGGATCATTCTTGAAGTTGCCCCCATTGGCTTCGCCGCCCTTCTTGGAAATCTCCCGCTGCTTGTTGTCATCCATCGATGCGAAGCCACGGTTCGAAGAGCCATTGTTCTGAGCCATAATCAGTTCTCCTTCAAATGTCCCTGTTGGGAGCACTGATAACCGGGCCAATAGCAATTGGTTCAAGCCTGGCAGCCAGTAAAAGTTATGATGTTTTTATGGCAGCCTATAGCTAAGTTGAAAATTCCAATATCTTGTGGTATATGCCGTGACATGCTCGGAATAAGTGATATTTAATCTGAATGAGGTTTAATTGTTACTACGGTTCAGGAAATTACTAAACTCATTATGCATGGAGACGTCAAAATTGAGCTGTTCCTGAAACGGCATCGCCTACATCGAAACGACCCTTCAGAGCTGGCAAATGCTCTGGCCTTTCAGGCTCGAGCACCGGGAATTCCAAGGAAATCGTTGAGCGATGTGGTGCGAGCGTAGGGCCTCTCAGTTCGCCGTGAGCACGGGTTGCTGGCGACGAATGGCAGCGCGGGGCAGGAGCGGCTCGAGGGAGAGCATAGCCGGATCCTATCCGGCTTCATGCAAGTTCCCGGGATAGAACCGGGATGGGTTGGGCTCCTGATCGCCATCCCGTCTGCCCGGCCTCTTCTGAGGGGCCCTCTTGAAGACCTCCGTCGAGCGGCCGATATGCAGGGACCGCATGTAAGTCTCAAGTTCCCACACTTACGGTCCGCTAACACGGTCCTGATAACCTCGGGGCGAATGGCGCTATTCGCCTCGGTTCGGGGCGAGGGTTTATGCCTCAAGGAGATCCGATCTGAATGACGACGCAGAACAACACTCTCACCTTCCAACCCGGTGAAACCGTCGTGTATCCTTCCCATGGGGTTGGTGTGATCCTGGCGATTGAAGAGCAGGAAGTGGCCGGCTTCAAACTCAAGCTTTTCGTGATTACCTTCGACAAAGACCGCCTTACCATTCGCATTCCTCTGGCCAAGGCCAAGGGAAGCGGTCTCAGGAAGCTCTCAGAGCCTTCCACGGTCGAGCAGGCCCTCACGATCCTCGCCACCCGAGGGAAGGCAAAGCGCGGGATGTGGAACCGACGCGCTGCCGAATACAACGAGCGTCTCGGCACCGGCCAGTTGACGGCCATCGCCGAGGTTCTGCGAGACCTCAACCGGAGCCCCGCCCAGGACGACGCTTCTTACAGTGAACAGCAGATCGTCGAGACCGCAATGGACTTCATGAGCCGGGAGATCGCCGCAATTCGCCAGATCACGCAAAGCCAGGCCCGAGAGCTCATTACGCAGAGCCTCGCCAAGGCTCCGCATCTCGGCACAGCCGCGTAGCCGTACCGCATCTGGGTCGACCGACGGTCCCGGCAGGCGGCGCCAGATGGGACGTGTCGTCTTTCGGCAGGACCGTTCAACGGCAGAAGGGCTCGTCCCAGCGGCATGGATCGCCTCAGGCTGGCGCATCGTGCGAAAAAGTGGACCCGGCTTTTCGCACGATGCGCTCATCTCAGAAGGGAGCATCGGCCCCATGGAATCAACGATCCCCATTCCACGCAACGGCTGCTCGCTCTCGTGTTCGTCGTCGGTTTGATGGGTTCAATAATGGGCTGTAGCACGCTACAGCCCTTGCTACCGGGTCTGTTTGAATGACAGCGCATAATCCGGACGATCATGTCCAGGGGTCTGCAAATGCTCCCGTCTTCATGGAAGTCTCAATAGACGTAGAAGTCGCTAGGGGTGATGTTGAGATTGGGAGCGAGTTTCGCGATCTGAATTTGGGCTGCCGCTCCATTCCCGTCGGGATCGTAGTACAGTGCACCCGTCGATTTGTCGTAGATCACGTAATCGTTTCTGTCCTGCGCGCGCGCGCCGATCCGGAACTCGCTGGCGCTCAGGCTGCCATTCGTCGGCGAGGTGAACGCGAATCCAAGATCGATGGTGTCGTCATTCGGGTCGAAGTCCGTGATCGTGTCGGCTCCGCCTTCTCGGATCACGGTTGCATTGAAGACAAAGGTATCCCGGCCAGCTCCTCCCGTCAGAATGCTGTTTGCGCCGCGAGCATAGATGATGTCGTTGCCGGAAGTGCCTGTCGTCTTGTCCCCGCCGCTCGGGCCGGTGGGTGAAGGGGGCGTTGACGCCGTAGCGCTCGGCACCCCGTCCCAGATCTGGACGTCATCGAGCCAGGTGTCGATGGGCTTGTTGGCGTAGGGATTTCCCATGAGGATGCGGTTGATCGGAGCGTTGTTGACGCCGATGTTGTCGCCGGTATGGTCGAACACGGTCTGGTCGTTGATCTTCAGCCAGACTCGGCCATCGGTGTTGCCGCGGTGGGTGAACATCTCGACCTTGAACCACTCGCCCTGCGGCACCGCCACGCTGGTGTTGGTGCCTTTCCAGAAGGTCTGCATGGGAACATTGCCGTTGGCGTTGGTGTCCCACGCCATGTTCCAGGCGAGCTTGCCGTTGCTCATCGCCGAGATCGTGTTGACCACGCGGAAGTCGCCGGCGGTCTTCCACTCGGGCAGGGGTGCAAACCAGCCGCCGTTACCGAGCTTGGACCAGAGGTTGTCGGGCAGCTTCATCCAGGCGCTCATGTAGAAGTCGCCGGGCTCCGAGGTGGGCTGGAACAGCAGCGGCGACTGGGTGTAGTCGGCCGGGCGCGAGTTGACGCCGAGATGCAGGGCGCGGGTCTGGGCGCCGTCATGGCCGGTGGTGGTCGTGATGGCGTTGGAGAACACGCTGTTGTAGTTGCCGGCGCCCGAGAGCATCTGGATGGTCGGAGCGCGGCCCCAGACGGTGCCGGCGTTCTGCAGGCCCTGCAGCGCCTCGGTGTTGCTGTTCACCTGCAGTTGGGCCAGGGACACCGAGCCTTCAAACCCGGTCGAATACAGACGATTTGCCATTCATATTCCGCCTTTGGTTGATGTCTGTGCGTGGAGAGACCGTCAGGAGCCAAGGAAACGGCTCCTCAAGCGATAGCCGTCATGGGAGCGGCCGCGATTGTCCGCTTGGCTCATGCAAAGAGCCCAAGTGGCTGCACAACGGCATCCCCGCCACGCAACAAAATCTGCGTATGTTGATGTATTGATCTGAATTGGGAGATTACGCAACAGACGACGCTCGAAAGCGTGAGAAGTAATATTGGTGTATGTGGCAATATTATGGAGCGGATTGCCAACAATGTGTTGTGCTATGTCATTTATGCGAATCTGACAGATCAAATTGCAGTTGTGCAACGCGAATATATTGGATTGTGTCAAAGAACTATACTCATGACTTCCATCGAACGGAGTACTACCAATGGATTGGCGTAGAGGATCGATGTTGGCCGGTACAACAGGCAAGGAGCGATTTGAAATTCGTCTGCAGATTATTGATTTTACTTATTCGAAAAAATTGGACTGCTTGTGGAATGTTCCTGCTATACCAGTAGCTTAATCCTGCGTGAACGAGTGCGCGAGGGTTCATCATACGCGGTCGAATTTCGCATAACGGAGGCCGCTGTACCCTCGGCAGCACCGTGACGGTACGCAGGTTCTACCTGTCCCTGGGGTACCGGGAGGAAACTGCCGCAGCCGAGGGTTCTTGCCGGCGCTTGGCGGAAACCTTGATTTAACCACCCGTCCTCACCCTGGGCGGAGACCTCTCCCGTGGGAATGCCCATTCCGCTCACAAAGTTCGTACACCTGGATCCTCGCCTCAAAACCCTTTGGCTGGATCGTATCGACGGTTCGGAACGTAAAACGGTCAGACACTTGGCGCTGGATCGATTCGCTGACCAGAATCTCGGTGCCGTATTCCTTGTTGAGCGGCTCGAGCCGGGCCGCCAGGTTCACGGCCGCGCCGAGGACCGTGTACGCCATGCGGTCATCCGATCCAATCGTACCGACCACCGCTTCCCCGGTATGCAGCCCGAACCGGGTCCGGTAGGCAGGCCAGCCCTCGCTCTCGAACTCCGCGTTGAGGTTCCTGTTGGCTTCACGGCAGGCCAGCACGGCCGCACAGGCATGGGCGACATGATCGGGATCGTCCGCCGGTGCGTTCCAGATTGCCATGATGGCATCCCCAACGAATTTGTCGACCGTGCCGCCGTGCTCCATGATGACAGCGGACAGAACGGCGAGATACCGTGATGTGCGAAGCATCACCTGCTCCGGATCGGCCTTCTCGGCAATGGCGGTAAAGCCGGCGATGTCGGTGAACAGGACTGTGACTTCGCGACGCGTCCCGCCGGGCTGGAGGGCGTCACCCGTCGCAACGAGTTGCTCGACGAGGCGCTTCGGCACGAAGCTGGCGAAGGTTCGCACCACGGTCTGCATCGTGGCGACGGACCGTCCAAGGTCGTCGATCTCACGGATGATCGAGCGGATCCTCCTCGCACGTCCGCCGGCCTCGAACCTCTGGATGCGGTCCGTCTCGAGCGCCAGCGCCTTCATGGACCGCGACAACATCGATCCGATCCACCATACGACGGGAATTGCCGCGAGGACGAAACTAAGCGCCAGGAGGACCAGCTGACGCCGTCCTGCCTCGATCTCGGCAAAGAACTCGTCGAGCGGCGCTATGACGGCAAGGCGCAGGCCCGAGGACCCGGCCGTCCCGATTGAACGGAATGCAGCGACATAGGTCCGCCCGTCCGGCGCCTCGAAGATCTGCTGTGAGGCTCCGCCCTGCTGCCATGCGTTCAATGGCTGAGCAATGTCGACGGGCGCAAGCTGGCCGAGGCGTGGTAGCTCGAGCGCCGCGCCCGTCGCCTGGGCACGCAGAACCTCCGCCATGCGGGGATGGCCGACGACCCGTCCCCTGTCGTCGAAGATAAACACGACCCCCGAGGTACCGAGCTTCTGCGAGCGCAGAAAAGCATCCGTCTCGGCGAGAAGGATGTCTCCGGCCACGACGCCGCGGCGCCCTTGGGGGAACGGTGCCCGCACCGTGTAGCCGATCAAGTTGGCGATCTTGAAGACATAGGGCTCGGTAATCGGACCGGCTCCGGGTCGGAAGGCGTCCCGATACCATGGCCTCTCGCGTGGATCGTAATCGGCTGCGCGATATTCCTGGGCGAGGACGGTCAGGTCGGAAGAGAGATAGGACGTAAACCGGATCCGCGTCGATTCTCCCGCCGGTATCTCCATGACAGTCAGCCTGAAGGCGGCGTCGAGCGGCGCTTGGAGTTCGGCGCGGACGGCAGGCCCTGCCCGGTCCAGGGCATCGAGTTCGAGGAATCCACCGTCCTCGTAGCCGACATAGAGGTTGTAGAGCTGCCCATGCCGACGCAGGAGCGCAGCGAGCGTGGCATAGAGAGACGGATTGCCGAGGATTGTGCCGGACTCGACAGGTTGGAGCTGCCGCAGCACCTCCAAGATGTCGAGGACGTCCTTGAACTGTCCGTTCACGCGGTCGGCCGTGTGATCGGCGACCCGATCGATGAATCTCAATGCCGCCGACCGGGTGATCGAGCGGGCGCGGTCGAAGCTGAGGAAGACCAGGGCAAGGCCGACGGCAAGCACCACCGCTACGAACAGTGTCGTGACGGAGAGTTGAAAGCCGAACCGAACCCGCATGACCTCAGCCTTCCAGCCACCGCGTCCCGATTGCGGCCGCATCAGTGTACCGGCTGACGTCACCAAAGGTAGACGGGATCGGCCTTATCCCAAAGGAGTACCAGAACGATGGCACCGACAGCGCCGGTACCGGGACCCATCCGACGGCACGTGCGGCACCCGGTCCTGGGCGAGCGACGGACCGAGTGCCGCCGGGATGTCGAGCCTATGGGAGGACAGGGGTCTGGCCGTTCCAGTCTGGCCGGGCATTTTCGCTTCGAGGCAGGCCTACGCAGTTTTTCTGAGTTGCCTTCCTGCCCCGCTGTCGTAACCTGGGCAATCTGCCGACTGGTCGGTGGGAACATAACGAAGAAGCCCCGGGCCTCAACGCCGAGGGGCGAAGCATCTCGAATGCAGCTTCGGGGGCGCCAGGAGCTTCATCATGGCTCATACTGCGCATCCCGGCTCCGCCGATCGTAGCGATCACCCGACGTTCTGGCGGCGCTGGTTCTATTCGACGAACCACAAGGACATCGGCACCCTCTACCTCATCTTCGGCTTCACGGCGGGCATCATCGGCGGCCTCCTGTCGATCGCCATGCGCCTGGAACTCCAGGAGCCCGGTCTGCAGTTCTTCTCCAATCCGCAGGCCTTCAACGTCTTCGTGACCGGCCACGGCCTCATCATGGTGTTCTTCGTGATCATGCCCACCCTGATCGGCGGCTTCGGCAACTGGTTCATCCCGCTCATGATCGGCGCGCCCGACATGGCCTTCCCGCGGATGAACAACATCTCCTTCTGGCTCATCGTCGCAGCCTTGGGACTGATGATCCTGTCTCTGTTTTCGGAAGGCGCTCCGGGCTCGCTCGGCTTCGGCGGCGGCTGGACCGCTTACCCGCCGCTTTCGACCATGGGCCATCCCGGCCCGGCATTCGATTTCGGCATCCTGGCCCTGCACCTCGCAGGCGCATCCTCGATCCTCGGTGCGATCAACTTCATCACCACGATCCTCAACATGCGCGCTCCGGGCATGACGCTGCACAGGATGCCGCTCTTCGCCTGGGGCATGCTGGTAACAGCCTTTCTCCTATTGATTACCCTTCCCGTGCTCGCGGGCGCGATCACGATGCTGCTGACCGACCGCAACTTCGGCACGACGTTCTTCGATCCGGCCGGCGGCGGCGATCCGGTGCTCTACCAGCACCTGTTCTGGTTCTTCGGCCACCCCGAAGTGTACATCATGATCCTGCCGGCCTTCGGCATCGTGTCGCACATCATCTCCACCTTCTCGAAGAAGCCGATCTTCGGCTATCTCGGCATGGCCTACGCCATGGTGGCGATCGGCGTCGTCGGCTTCGTCGTGTGGGCGCACCACATGTTCACGGTCGGCCTCTCGCTGCAGACCCAGGCCTATTTCGTGTTCGCCACGATGGTGATCGCGGTGCCCACCGGCGTAAAGATCTTCTCGTGGATCGCCACGATGTGGGGTGGCTCGATCCGCTTCACGGCGGCCATGCAGTGGGCCGTGGGTTTCATCTTCCTGTTCACGGTCGGCGGCGTCACCGGCGTCGTGCTGGCGAACGCGCCTGTCGACCGCTACGTGCACGACACCTACTACGTGGTGGCGCACTTCCACTACGTGCTCTCGCTCGGTTCCGTGTTTGGGATCTTCGCGGGCATCTACTACTGGTTCCCGAAGATCACCGGCTACATTTACTCGGAGCGCATAGCCAAGCTGCACTTCTGGATCGCGTTCATCGGCGCCAACGTGCTGTTCTTCCCGATGCACTTCCTCGGCCTGTCCGGCATGCCGCGCCGCTACGCGGATTATCCGGACGCGTTCGCGGGCTGGAACTTCATTGCCTCGATGGGAGCCTACATTTTCTTCGTCGGCCTGTTCGTCTTCATCGGCGGCGTGGTCGACGCCTTCCGGCGCCAGGAGCGGGCTGCGGACAATCCATGGGGTGAAGGTGCGACGACGCTGGAATGGACCCTGTCCTCTCCGCCGCCCTACCACCAGTTCGAGACCCTGCCCCGCATCGTCGATACGGACCGGTAAGCGCCGGCACCGTATGCGGTGCCGCTTCGCCGAACCATCTGAGGGACACTGAATCGGCTTCGCCGCTGGGAGTTTCAGGCTTGGAGTTTCAGGCTTGGAGTTTCAGGCTTGGACGCTCAGGCTTGGAGCATGACAACCTCGCCCGATGCCGCGAGCAGATGAACCTGCCCTTCACCAAGCCGTTGAATGATGCTCCTGATGCCCTCCGGAGGCAGCAGACTGAACGCGGTCGACAGCGCATCGGCCGTCGTCGCCGTCGGCAGTACGACAGTGACGCTGCGATACAGGTGGGCGGAGGCTCCCGTCCGCGGGTCGAACAGGTGGTTGAAACGGCCGGTCGAATCGAAGTGGAGGCCGTAGCTTCCGGAGGTCGCGACGGCTTGGTCGGCGGCATCCAATGTCACGGCGATTTCCCCGGGTCGATCCGGGTCCGCGATACCGACACGCCAGGGTTCGCCCGACGGGCGGACACCCAATGCCCTGGGCTCGCCCATGTCGACGAGGCTGTTTGCAATCCCGCCTGCGCGCAGGATGTCCACGACCCGGTCGGTCACATAACCCTGGGCGATCCCGTTCAGCGTCAGTCCCATGCCGCGCCGGGCGAAGGCGATCCGGTTCGCATCGAACCTCACCTGGTCGAAGCCGACCCGTCCAAGAGCCTCGCGGAGCGCGGGTTGGGCGGGGCCCTGAAGATCCGCATCGGGATTGGAGAAATGGTCCCGATAAAGCGTCCAGAGAGGCTGGACCGTCGGGTCGAAGGCGCCTTCGGTCAATTCCCACAATCGACGACTCTCGCCGAGGAGCGTGATCAACTCCGCTGGCGGCGCGACCAGGATGCCGTGCCGGTTGAGCGCGACCAGGGCGGAATCCTCCCGGTAGAGGCTGAACACGGCTTCCAGGCGCCGCACCTCCGCGAGTGAGCGCTCGACCAGCCGCTCTGCGACGGCGCGATCGTGGTGATGGACCTGCAGGGTCGCCACGGCGCCCATAGCCTGCCCCCGCCAGGTTACGAGATGGGCTTCGGCTCTGGCGGCACGGCCGAACGGCACGAGTCCTAGGCCTGCCGCGGCCGCCGTGATCCCGATGAAGCGTCTGCGAGAGACGAGGGGCATAGCCGACTCCTAGTGAACGTGACTGTCGCTCAGGAGGGCAGGGGCGCCATGGCGGCCATGATCCTCATCGACGGAACTCGTGGTTTCCGCCGTGGCACCGAGGACATAGTCTTTCGGCACATCGGCGAAGGCCAACACCCGGCCTCCGTTTTCGGATGCAAATTTCTCGGCCACTTCCCTATCGGAGAACGGTACCGCCTCATCGGCGCCCATACCGCCCTTCATCCGGCTTCCGATCACGAAGAAGGCCCTTTGTGCGTCAACCCAGTTCGTTGTCCCGGGCCTCTCCCAGTTGGGGGCCTTGGCCATGTCGGACACATAGATTGCCCGGATATCCTTCGGCTCCTCGGGAAGCATCGTGAAGGAGATTGCGTCCCTTGCCGACGAGAACCAGACGGGATCCTTCTGACCCGCCAGGATGATCTGGCCCTTTGGACCGGTGTGCTCCAGCACGTTCATGCCGCAATAATGGCCGATGGCGGTGGCCGTGAGCTCGTGCGGGGGCGGCGGCGCCTCGGCTGCCTTCCGATCGTTGCAGCCAGCGAGCGCCAGTGCAGCGGCGAAGGCGGCGAAGAGGGTGATCTTTCTCATAGTTCTCTCCGGGAGAAGGCCAGCGCCGCGAGGCCGAGCGGAACGAGGGCCCAGGCGGCCATCGTGGCGAGGAGGACGGATGGGCTCAAACCGGCGCTCTGTGCCACCCCAGCCATGCCGGAGAAGGCGCTGATGCCCGCGGAGCCGGTCAGGTTGAACAGGCGGTAGGCGTCGGCGGGGTTGAGCAGCAGCAGGGCGCTCAGGAGCCCGCCCGAGACGAGTCGGCCCTGGTCGATCACGAGAAGACCGAGGAGAGCCATATCGTAGATCAGGACGAACACGAGCCAAACGCCGATCGCGATGCCGGCTGCGGTGCCGCGCTCGCGCACCAGGGCGCTGACCAGATAGCCGACGGCGATGAAGGCGGCTCCCAGCAGGATCGAGGAGACGACCATGGAGGCAAAGGCCCTCCAGCTTTCCGCGTCGATGACCTCTCCCATGAGGGCCAGGGCACCCACGGCCGCCCCGTAGCCCAGCAACGTCGCGAAGGCCAGGATGGACAGGTGGCCGACGAACTTGCCGAGCAGCACCTGCCAGCGCGCGACCGGGTAGCTCAGGAGAAGCAGCATCGTGCCTCGCTCCATCTCGCCGACGATGGCGTCGTGCGAGATCAGCAGGGCGATCAGTGGCAGCAGGAAGATGGTGAGGCTGGACAGGCTCACGATCACGACGTCGAGAGCCCGTACGCCCACGGTGCCGGTGGGGGCGCTGCCGAGAAAGGTGAGCGATAATGCAAGGCCCGCGAGCAGCAGGGTCGTGGCGAGGACCCAGCGGTTGCGCAGGCCCTCCTGGATCTCCTTGCCGGCGACGATCAGGACGTTTCTCATCGTGCCGCCTCCTGCGACAGGAGGAAATGGGCGTAGAGCTCATCGAGGGTCGGCGGCACCACATCAAGATCCTCGACCGGTGCGCCTTCGTCGGTCGCACGGCGCAGGATCTCGATCTTGGACTCGGGCGCCGCGTCGATCTCGACCATGTGGCCATTGACCCGACGCCAGCCGTCCACTGGACCAAGCCAGTTCGGCACGCTGGCGAGCCCCGCGTCGGTGACCTTCAGGCGGATGCGGGTCGGGAGGCGCGCGATGCGGCGCAACTCGTCGAGCGTGCCGTCGGCGACCTTGATGCCCCGGTTCATGATGATCACGCGCCCGGCGCGCTCCTCCAGCTCCGTCAAGGCGTGCGACGACAGCAGGACCGTCGCGCCACGCCTGCGCAGCTCCTCGACGATCTCATAGAAACTCTGCCTTAGGGCTGGGTCGAGGCCGGTGGTCGGCTCGTCGAGCAAAAGCACACGAGGCTCGCCGAGCAAGGCTTGGGCCAGGCCGAGGCGCTGGCGCATGCCCTTGGAATAGGTGCCGACACGCCGCGCGGCGGCGTGGGCCAAGCCGACGCGTTCAAGGAGCGCCGCGACCGCGTTCTCCGTCTCCCGCTTGAGGCGAGCATAGAATGCCAGAGTCTCGCGGCCCGTCAGAGCCGCGTTGAACGAGACGTTCTCGGGCAGATAGCCCAGTCGCCGCCGAGCCTCGAATTCTCCCGCGGCCGGATCGTCGCCGAGAACGGTGATGCTGCCCCCGGTCGGCCGGATGAGACCAAGCATGAGCTTCATCAAGGTGGTTTTTCCGGCGCCGTTGTGGCCGACGAGCGCGACCGTCTCGCCTTCCGGCAGATGAAACGAGACGTTCCGGACAGCCTCGACTTTGCCGAAGCTCTTGACAACGTTGCAGATCTCCACGGTCCCGGTCATGGCCGGCCTCCTTCCGCGCCTGCCTTGGGTCGCGGGGGCGGAGCCATGAGGGGTCGGCTATCGACCACACCACCCGGCAGCAGGGCCGGGAACTGCGCCTGTGCCCAGCGGATCACCTGCACGGCAGGACTGTTCATCAGCACCTTGGCTTGCGGCGCGCTCCAGAGCACTTTGTCGACGAGGTCGTTCGGGCGGTAGACGCTGTCACCGATCCCGTCGCCGTTCAGGTCAAAGGCCGGGTTGTCGCTCCAGTAATTGCCGCGTCCGTCTTTCGACCAGTCGAGATAGCGGGTGCTGACGTACTTCACCTGGTTGCGGTTCCGAATGAAGGCGTTGCCGACCATCTCGTTGCGTTCGGAGCCCGCAGTGAAGTGAATGCCGATCTCGCAGCCCTCGAACCAGTTGTCGCGGAAGCGATTCTGGTTGGCGTTGTAGATGAACACGCATTTGGTCGGGCCGGGGCGCGCTCCGCCGGCCTGATCGGCGGAGACTTCCTCCTGGGTTGGCACGGCGTGCTCCTTGTCGTCCTTGGCTCGCGTGCCGGCCATCGTCCAGCGCTCGGCGGGCTGGAGACGACCCATGACCGTATTCCCGGTGATCTGCGATTGATTGGCGTAGTTGAACAGGAAACCGTGGTCGCGGTCGCCGTCCGAGACGTTTCCGCCGATCCTGAGCCGGTGCGAGAACATGATCGCATACCCGACGGCGTTGTTGAGCGACACGTTGCCGGTAATCTCGCTGTCATTGGTGTACATGTAGTGGATGGCAAACCGCAGGTCGCGAAAGCGGTTGCCTGAGAAGACGTTGCGCTTGCTGGTAATCACGAAGACGCCGTCACGCCCGAAGCGAACGTCATTGTCGAGCACCTTCGCGCCCGGAGCGTTCCAGACGGAGATGCCGTTTCCTGCCTCGTTGATGCGGCCTTCCTCAATGCCAATGATCGTATTTCCGCGCGCGACGGCGTCCTCCGCACCATGCAAGTAGACACCGTAGAGATTGCCTTCGATCCGATTGCCTTCGACCAGGGCGCCCTTTGCGCTCTGTTCGACGAACACGCCTGAATCCATCTTCTCCAGGTCCTTGCCCGATCCGCGGATCGTCAGCCCTCGAACGGCGGCTCCCGGTGCGGCGAGCGTGACGACGCTCCCGGTCCCGGATCCGACGAGAACCGCACCGGGCTCCCCTTCGACCGCTATCTTGCGCGTGATCATGAGCGGTCCGCGGTACTGGCCCGTCTTGAGGACGACGATATCGCCGTCGGCGGCACGGTCGACAGCCGCCTGAGGCGCATCTCCGGGGGAGATCGAGATCCGCTCCGCCAAGGCAGGCATGGCGAGGCTGGCGGTGAAGACCGCCAACCCCAGGTGTACGATGGCGCGAACGCGTGCCATGGGGTCAGGTGGCCTGCGGCTCGACGAGCATGCGGCCCTTCATCTCCATATGCATCGCATGGCAGAACCACGAGCAGTAGTACCAATAGACGCCCGGTTTCGAGGCCGTGAAGGTCACGGATGCCGTCGCCTGCGGCGCAACCTCCATATTGATACCGTAGTTGATGATGGAGAAGCCGTGCGTCAGGTCCTCCACGTCATCGATGTTGGTGACATGAACCGTGACTTCGTCACCCTGCTTGACCTGGAAGCTCTCCAGCCCGAAGGCCGGCGCGGCCGAGGTCATGTAGACCCGCACCTTGCCGCCATCGCGGATCACCTTGGAATCCACCATGAGATCCACGCCGTCCGCCGTGGCCTGTCGCACCGCGTCAGCGAAGAACGGATCGTCGCGCTTCCAGACGTGCAGCGGGTCGATCTTCGAGCGGTGCACGATGGTTGCGTCATGCGGTTCCGCAAAGCTCGGGCCGTCGTGGACGAGCACCATCCTGTCGCCGGAGATGTCGATGAGCTGATCGTTCTCGGGCTTGAGCGGGCCAACGTTGAGGTAGCGGTCCTTCGAGAATTTGTTCAGCGATATCAGCCATTTGCCATCGGCTTCCTTCGTCTGGCCCATGGACGTGTGGTTGTGGCCCGGCTGGTAATGCACGTCGAGCTTCTGGATGACGGGATTGACCTTCTCGCCGTTGAACGCGCGCTTGGCCAGATCGATGTTCCACTTCACGATCTGGCTGTCGAGGAACAGCGTCGTGTACGCGTTGCCCTTGCCGTCATAGGCCGTGTGCAGCGGACCAAGACCGATTTCCGGCTCGGCGACGACCACGTCGCGCGGCTGGATCTTGTCGTCGAACAGGTCGTCGAGCTTGCGCGCGTCGAAGACGGTCACGGTCGGCGACAGCTTGCCATTGGCGACGAAGTGGATGCCGTCCGGCGCCGTATTGATGCCGTGCGGGCTGTTCGGGACAGGAATGTAGCGGGTAAAGGGCGAGCCGTGGCGGCCGTCGACGACAGGCACGCCGCCGATCATCTCGGCCTTGCCGGCCTTCACCGCCTCCTCGATCCGCTTGAGATTGAAGACGACGACCCAGTCCTGCTCCTTGGCCATCATCTCGGCCAGCGTCACGCCTTCTTCCGAATTGTAGCAGGTCGCCCAAGCGTACTTGCCCTGGTAGTCGGCATCGACGTTGTCGAGGTTGCCGTCAACCCGCACCTGCCAGGCCACCTTCATGGTGTCGCCGTCGACGGCGGTAAAGATCGCCGAATATTGCTTCGGGTCGTCCAGCACCTTGCCGTCGTTCGGGATCGGCACCCGATCCTCGCCATTGCAGAACACGTAGCCGGTGCGCGGATATTTCTGCACGCGGAGGCCATGCACCGTGTGCTGGTTCGGGAGCTGGACGATCTTGTCGCACTTCATCACATCGAGGCGGATGCGGCAGACGCGGGTATTCGCCTTGTCGTTGGCGAAGAGGTAGCGCCCGTCGTAGCTCCCGTCCGTGAACGAGAGGTGCGGGTGGTGCAGGTCGCCGTTCTGGTACGTGCCGCCCTTGTCCTTCAGGAACTCGACCGTCTCCGGAAGGAGCCCCTCGGTCAGGATCTTGCGGCTCTCGTTGGTCAGGCCCCAGCCGGTGGCGCTGTCGCGGTTGAACACCGGGACACGCATCAGTTCGCGCATCGAGGGAAGGCCGACGATGCGAACCTCTCCGGTCTGACCGCTGGAGAAAAAGACGTAGTATTCGTCGAGTTCGCCTGGCTTGACCTCGGTCTTGTTGGCTGCCCCAGGCCGCGCGGACGACGCGGTCTGCGCCTCGGCTGGCGTGATGACGCCCGGGTTCTTCAGGGAGACGCCTCCGGCAACTCCTGCTGCGCCGGCGGCTGCGGCTGCGGCGGTCGTCCCTAGCACCTGACGCCGGCTGAGACCGTTTTTCGTTTCTTCCTGTGACACGTGAGCCTCCTTCTTGCTCATGAAGCGGTGGTCTGGGCTTCGGACTCGGTCGGCCCGTCGGCGGGCGTCCGGGCGACCTTGCCCTTGTGCGTGATGACGGGTTTAGCAGGCCCCTGGCCGCCGTCTTTGATCCCGCGCATGGAAGGAGACGAAAGTGCTTCGCGCTTTTCGCGCTTGAGACGGACCTGGATCATGTGCGGGCAGCGCTGGTCGTCGTGGTACAGTTCCTGGCAGTGCATGCAGTAGATGCACTCGTTGACGTTGATGAAGCCTTCCGGGTGGATCGACTGGACCGGGCACTCCTTGGCGCAGCGCTGGCAGGGGGAGCCGCATTCGGGCCAGCGCTTGAGCCATTCGAACATGCGGATCTTGCCGGGTATCGCCAGCGCCGCGCCTAGCGGACAGAGATAGCGGCAGAAGAAGCGCTCGATGAAGAGTCCAATGGACAGCAGCGTGATGGCATAGATCACGAATGGCCAGTCGCGCACGAACTTCAGGATGATGGATGTCTTGAACGGCTCGACCTCGGCGAAGACCTCGGCCAGGGCGACGTTGTAGAGGGAGAGGCCGAACAGGCCGAGGAAGATGACGTATTTGATCGGCCACAGGCGTTCGTGCAGACCCCAGGGAACCGTGATCTGCGGTACCTTCAGCCATTGGGCGATGGTGTTGGTGAGCTCCTGCAGGGCCCCGAAGGGGCAGAGCCAGCCGCAGAACGGGCCGCGTCCCCAGAACAGCAGCGCCGCCGCGATGGCGGCCCATAGGATGAAGATCAGCGGCGCCGTCAGGAAGAACTCCCAGTTGAAGCCGGTGATCAGGGAATTGGTGAAGGTCAGGACGTTGACGACCGAAAGCTGCGCGTTGGCGTACCAGCCGAGCCAGACGAGGGTAAACGTCAGATAGGCGCGGCGGACCCAGACATAGACCTTCGGACGGCGCACCAGATTGTCCTGGAAGAAGAAGATTGCGGTGAGCACCAGGAGCGCCAGGGCGGCGATGCCGATGGAGACGGTGTCGGTCCTCCAGATCTTGAGCCAGAGCGGGTCTTCCAGCCCGGCGGCCGCCAGCGTGTCCGCATGGGTGTGGGATGTTTCGACCGGTAGGGCCGGAGCTGTATTCTGACTTTTGGCCTGAACTTCCTGCCGAGAGTGGATTCGAGAGGGGGCTGCCGGGGGCACGGTGGGCTGCTCGATCCGCAGGTACTGTTCGGGCAACGTGTATTCGAGAGTGTCGTTCAGGAAGGCCTTGTCGCGCGCGCCGACATTCCTCTGGACGAGCAATTGCAGTTGCCAGGGCTCCGTCAGGTCGAGCTTGAAGTCTTCGGGCACCACGAACAGCGCAATCTCGCGCAGGTCTGGCGCGCCAGCGGCGGCGAGCGCTCCGAGACGCGTATGGTTGCGGTCGCGGAAGCGGGTGCTCTGCCCCTCCTGAAGCAGTTCGATGCGGTCGAAGATCCCGCCGCGGACATAGCCGGAGCCCTTGAACGAGTACGCTCCGTCGCCGGCCACCACGATGGCCTGCTGGTCGGGCTTGAGTCGTGCCTTGAGCTGGTCGTAGCCGGCATCCCCGAGCAGGCTGCGCCCGATGGTGGGCACGCTCACCGGTGCGAGATACAGATCGATGAACGTGTCGGACGGATCGTTGGTTTCGGCATTGCTGGCCGCTTCCTGGTTGCCCGCCTTGGCATAGGCCTCGTTGATCTCGCCGACGGTGAGCGACAGGCGGCGGACCGAGCCGTCTCCGAGAAGGGTCTGCCAATCGCGGACCTCGCTCTTTGACATGTCCAATGTTTTCACGGCTGCGGGAGCCGGTGCGCTCGCTCCTGCCGCCTGTCCGCCTCCACCGAGGCGGCCGCCGCGGATGAGCCGCACGGCGGAGCGCACGACGCTGTCGCCCATCACGAGCACCGTCACGGTGGCGCCGCTGACGATGTCGACCTGAGGCGGACGCTCCGCGCCGGACGCGACCGGTTTCATGTCCTTGCCGATGAGAGAGTTCACGGCAGCAACGATGCGGCGTTCAGGGATCCCGACGAGAACAATGGGTTCCTTGTGGTCGACGAGCTTGATCCCGGTGATGACGCCGTTCGGATCGATGCCGACCAGGAGATTGATGGGTTTGCCGGAATAGCCGGCCGCGCTGGTGACGTCGGAATTCAGATAGACGTAGCCGACCAGGCGATCACCCTGGTAGGCGGGAAGAAGGGGCGGGTCACCTTGAGGTCGTCCGAACCGGTCGGCGTCCGGGAAGAAGTCGGCGGGCTGCGCCTTCGGCAGGTATTCTCCCACCCGGCTCGCCGCCGCGGCCGGGTGTGGTAACGAAAGGAACAGCAGGCTCAGAACCGCCGCTGCCCAGGTCGCCCGGAGCCCAGTGATGAAGAAGGATCGGATCGGGCAATGCACTCGTTCCAACAGGGGACCGTCCAGAATCAGATGATTTTCCTGAACAGAGAACGAAAACGGTGCCGGGGGAAAAGATTCCGCGACGCGCCGTCTGTCATCTGTGGCTGTTGAAGAGGAGAGCGATCAACAGGCCCACGCCTTTATGGAATAAGTCAGGAGGACGTTCGTTGATCTGACGCAAATTGACGAAACTTGGCTCCTCTTGTCAACATCGGTGCAGTCTTGCATGCATCATGGAGAGGGCTGCAATGCCGCTTCTGAAGGCCGAACCGGCGGGATCGGTAAAATCCCTGGAGGAATTATTCGCCATCGCGGCCGCCATGGAGCGTGAGGCGGCCGAGCGCTATGGAGAGATTGCAGGGCGAATGCGCCGGGAGGGCAATTCTGCGCTGGCCGAGGTGTTCGAGCGTCTGTCTGCCGACGAGAAGGGGCATCTCGCGGGTGTCGTGCATTGGTCGCAGGAGACGAAGGGGCAGGCTCCCGATCCGGCTCGTATCCGCTGGGAACTGCCGGAGACTTTCGATGACGAAGGCGCGGCAACGACCGACCCTCAGTTGCTGAGCGTCTATCGGGCGCTCTCGATGGCGGTGCGCAATGAGGAACGTGCCTTTGCATTCTGGAGCTATGTTGCCGCCCGCGCGGAATCGCCCGAGATTCGAGAGGCGGCGGAAACCATGGCTCATGAGGAGTTGGGGCATGTGTCGATCCTGCGACGGGAGCGGCGGAATGCCTTCCATGCCGAACGCAGGCGCCCGGATACGGCTCGGGACGATGGACCGGTCAGTTTCGCGGATCTGGAGCGTCGTCTTGCCGAACTGCTCGATCCTCTCGTGGCGAGGGCGGGGCCTCGGGATAGCGGGCGTCTCGCGGTCTTTGCCGACGAAGCAAGGCGTTACGCGCAGGAGCTTGATCGATCCCCCATCGCTCTGCCGGAAGGGATGCCCCGAGGTACCCCTCCGGACGATCCGGTGACCCTTGCCGAGTTCCTCACCGACCTCTATCTCGAAGCCGGCGATATCCTGCGGGACGAGGTGGCACTCGAGCAGGTGCAGGCGCTCGCCGGGAGCGCCATTGCCCGACTCGCCTGGCTGCGGGCCGATTTGCCGGAGCTGAAGAAAACCTGACGTGTGAGGCGCCGGGCGTCAGGGCTTGATCGTGATGGTTCCTTCGAGGATCGCCTTCTCGAAGTCGTCGACGAGGATCTCGACTTTGATCGTCCGAAGCCCGGGCATCGGCAGGACGAGGGCATCGACATCCCACCCGTCTCGGTCCGCCTATCGGGCGCGCCGTTCGAGCGTCACCTCCTTGGGGACACCGGCTCGGCACGTCCGGACGCGACCACGATTCCGGCCCGTGCCATGCCGACGCGGCCGGGCAGCAGAGCCAGCAGCAGAGTCGGCGGCAGGGTTAGCAGCAGAGTCACTTGCGCCATGAGGTTCGGCGTGTGCAGATGAACGCTGGCTGCAGCGGCGGCGTCCGCCACAGGGGCGAGCGCCCGCGGAGGAGGAGTGAAGCACCATTGGCGCACGAGCGCCAGGAGGACCGTGACAAGCGCGAGCTCAGCCACGACGGAACGGATCGCCCACTTTGCGCGGTCGGGACCGATCCGAGGAGATTGGGAGCGGTCTGAAAGCGGGCACGATCTACGGTGAGAATGCAGTCTCTCGGAACCGATCTTACACATCGTCAGACAGGCAGGGCAGGGATCATGCCGGCCTCGTCGGACAGGCATGTCGGCAGAGGTTGCGCTGGTGCCTCGATCAGTGCTAGAAACTCTCCATCGACAGGGGTGCTCCGTTATGCCGGGGCTGAGATGACGGTGCGAAATCGTCGAACCCTCAAGCTGATCTGGATAATACCAGCGGAGCGAGACGACGATGTTTTCCGGCGCACAGATATCCCTTTATCCCATGACCGACGATTTCGTCGCTGTCATTCTCGAAGCCATCGCGGCGCTTGATCCCTACCGGCCAAGTTTTCGGATCGAGACCGACGATCTCTCGACGCTTCTCGTCGGCCCGCCCGATCAGCTTTTCTCGGCCATGCGCGACCTCTTCGTCTCGGCGGCAGGCCATGGCGTGCATTGCGTTCTGGCTGCCACCGTCTCGCGCGGGTGCCCGGGTGAACCGGACGATCCGATCTGCACGCCAATAAGCGACTCGCGCTACGGCCGACCTCTCGATGAGCGGATCGTGTCAGCTCTCCGACAGGTCGAGGCGGCGCCTAAGACGGGTCAAGTCGTGGCAGCCCAGTTCTCGCTGTATCCGCTCGGCAGCGGCCACCACATGGACGAGATCTACGGCTGCATCGACTTTCTTAAGAGCTCCGGCGTCTTCGAACGGTCGAAGAACTTCTGCACCAAGCTGCGTGGCGATGCGGGCGCAGTCTTCGCGACGCTGGGCGAGGCCTTTCTGCGCTTTGGCGCGCCGCAGGGACATGTCGCCCTCGACCTCAAGGTTTCGGCGAACAGTCCCTCTGCCGTTTAGGCAATCATCCAACAACTCCAGATCACGGAGACAATCATGTCCGGTATGCGAGGTTGGACGCTGAGGGAGACCCTTATCGTCACCGTTCTCGGAGCGGTTTTTGCCGTCCTCTATCTTGGTTGGGTGCAGGTCTGGCTCATCGCCCAGGCGGTCTTCGGCCCAGTGACGATGGATGTGGTGATGGGCTTCTGGTTCATCGCCTCCATCGTGGCCGCCGCGATCATCCGCAAACCAGGCGTCGCCTTCGCGGCGGAGGTACTGACCGCAGCGGTGCAGATTCTCCTCGGCAGCCCCGCAGGCTTGTTACTGCTGGTGACGGGTGCGGTCCAGGGTGCCGGCGCAGAGGCTGTCTTCGCCGCAACCCGGTGGCGTAACTACTCATTGCCGGTGTTGATGGCGGCAGGCGTCGGCGCCGCAATTTTCTCCTTCATCTACACCTGGATCCGCTTCGATTACGGGGCTCTCCAGCCCGGCATCCTGGTTGCCATGTTCATCTTGCGCTGCCTGAGCGGCGCGCTTTTGGGCGGGTGGCTCGGACACGTCATCGTGGAAGCGCTCTACAGGACCGGGGCCCTTGCCGGTCTGGCCATCGATCATGAGAAGCGATCCGCAATCGTCTAGAGCCGGTTTCGCAGCCGAATGGCGTGAGGTGACGGTCCAGTATCCTTTCGCCGACCGGCAGGCGGTCGGGCCGATCAGCCTCGGAGTCCGGCAGGGCGAGCGCGTTCTCCTTCTCGGTCCTTCGGGCTCGGGCAAGTCGACGCTCCTGCTGACACTGACCGGCCTCGTGCCCAATAGCATTCCCGCGACCGTCAGCGGAGATGCCTGCCTTTACGGGGCGAATGTCGCGACAAGACAGCCCTGGGCCTGGGCGACGCAGGTGGCGCAGTACTTTCAGGACGCGGACCAGACGCTCTGCGGGATGCGGGTCGAGGATGAGATCGCCTTTGCCCTGGAGAACCGCGCCCTGCCGCCCCTATGCATCGCGGAACGCGTCACGGCGGCAATGCGTCGGGTCGGAGTGCCGGAGAGCTGGCGCGATCGCCCATCGTCGACTCTATCGGGGGGCGAGCGGCAACTCGTCGCCCTGGCCGCAACGCTTGTGCAGAATGCCCCCCTGTTCGTGGCTGACGAGCCGACGGCGCATCTTGCGCCGCAGGCAGCGGACCGCCTTCACGCCCTGCTGACCCGGCATGACTCGTCTCGCAGCGTTCTCATTGTCGATCACCGGCTGGAGGGTCTGATCCGGCAGATTGACCGGATGGTCGTCCTCGGCAGAGACGGCACAATCATGGCCGATGGCCATCCGCGGACCATCTTCCGCACCAAGCGTGACCTTCTGACGACGGAAGGCATCTGGTGCCCGGCGGCGAGTGCCCTCGACGCGCGCTTGGAAGAGGCGGGTATTGCGCCTCCAATGGCGCCGCTCTCCGTCGACGAGGCCCTGGCGCATGTCGATCCTGTAACGGCCCCTCGCGAGCATATCGAAAAAGCCCTTCCGGCCGTCGAGGCTTTCGTGGCCGAGTACACAAAGCGCAGCTTCCAGACCGCGCCGGGCGCTCCTGTTGTGGCGCGGCTCGCGAATGCCGATTGCGCACCGTTCCTTGGCGCACCGGTCCTGCGCAACATCGATCTGGCCATCCATGAAGGCGAGGTTCTCGGCCTTCTCGGGGCGAATGGTGCGGGCAAGTCGACGCTCGGTCTGTGCCTGTCCGGTCTCCTCCCGTTGAAGGCAGGGGACAGGACCGGCGCACAAGGCGGCTATGCATTCCAGAGGCCGGAGAACCAGTTCACCGCGGGTACCGTCCGCGGCGAGATCCTGGATGCACTTCCCAAGCCTATGGCTGGGAATGTCAAGGCCGAACGTGTGGCGGGTGCCTTGGCCGCGTGGGAGCTTTCCGGACTCGAGAACCGCCATCCCCTCGAGTTGTCACAAGGTCAGAAGCGAAGATTGGCCCTTGCGGCCCTTACCGCTTCGGACCGCTGGCCGCTGCTCGTCCTGGATGAGCCGACGGCAGGACTCGATGCCCGTGGCGTCTCCATGCTCATAAGCGAGATCCTGACATTGCAAGGGAAGGGGCACGCCATCGCCGTCATCACCCACGACATGGACTTCGCCCTGCGTCTTTGCCCCCGTTCAATCATCGTCGGTGAAGGCGGTATTCTTGCGGATGGTCCGACGCAGGCGCTGATGGGAGACACGACCCTCCTCGAGCGCGCCGGACTGGCGGAGCCATCCTGCGCGGGAGCCTTGCACTGGCTGCGGCGGGTTGCGTCATGCTGAAGGCTCTCAACCCGATCAGCAAGCTCATCGTCTGCATCCTCGGGCTGGTGGCGTCCGTCCTCGTCTTCGATGCGCGCTTTCAGATCGCCCTGATCGTCCTGACAGGCTTGTCGCTCCTCGTCCTCAATCGTACGTCGCCGCTGCTTCTTCTGGCGCTGATGGTGCCGTTCTGCCTGTTCGGATTCGGATTTCTGACCACCAGCCTGCTCTTTCGGCAGGACAGCGATTTCGCCGCGCGCATGGCCGGCGAAGCCCTCCTGGATTCTCCGGCGTTCTCGGCAGGGCTCACCTTGTTCTTTCGCGCCATCGCCTGCGGGATGATCTCGGTCTTCTTCGCCCTGACCACCGATCCCGGCTCCCTGGTGCGCGCGTTGATGGTTCATGCCCGATTGTCGCCCCGGATCGGCTATTCCCTTTTTGCGGCGATGTTGCTTGTTCCGGATCTGGCCTCGGAAGCGCAGCAGATGCGGATCGCCCGCGCCATGAAAACGGGACGCCGCATCCGGCGGCTGCCGGGACCGGGAGAAATCATGTCTCTCGTGATCCCACTGCTTGCCTTTGCGATCCGCCGCGCCGGGCGCACCGCGGTCGCGCTGGAAGCACGCGGCCTCTCGCCCGATGGACCACGGACAGTCCTGAACGCGCCAGGCTTCAAGAAATCTGACGCCGTCTTCATGATTGCGGCCATCATCGCAATCAATCTGTGCGGCGCCGCGGCTTTCTCTGGCGCATGGTGCTGACCCGGCGGGCCGTGCGAGCGAAAATTGGACCCGGTTCTCCGCTCGCAACATTGCTCGATCCTGTCCGGACTTGCACGAGAGGCCTGGAACCGGACGTGAAAGGACCCCAGACCCGGGACCCGAAGGGTACCTTAGGTCGTCCATGCGGTTGCGGTCGCCGTCTCGGGAATAAATCTGCCATCGCCATAGTCTTGCTGGCAGGGGGCTGTGACAGGACCCGTTGTCCGCACAGCTCCCCGATCCCTCGATTGACGGAGAACTGGGATGTTGAATCTGTCACGCCGAGGCGTCCTGGTAAGCGCCGCCATGGCAGCGGCTTTCGGGCTGCCCAATCCCATGGCCATGATTGCCGACGCATATGCAGAGACGCCTGTCGAGCCAACGATAGGCTTTTACAAGTACAAGGTCGGGTCGATTGAAGCGACCGCCGTCTATGACGGCATCTGGCGCAAGCCCCACGATCCAGCCTTCATCAAGAATGCGACTGTCGACCAGACGAAGGCAGCGCTCGCCAAGGCCGGGCTGACGATCGACTTCATGCCGATTCCACTCACGGTTCTGGTCCTGAAGATCGGCGACAGATATATTATGATCGATGCTGGGTCCGGTGTCGGTCAATGGCAGGCTAATGCGACCCATTTGCCTGCCAACATGCAGGCTGCCGGGATCGATCGAAGAAAGATCGGAACGATCCTGATCTCTCACTTCCATCCCGACCATGTGTGGGGCTTGATGGAGAAAGGCACGAACGCCGCGGTCTTCCCTGAAGCCGAGCTGGTGGTGAATAGCGTCGAGTACCGATTCTGGACGGAACAGGGCATCGTCGAGAGACTTCCGGAGGGCCGCCGTCAAGCCGGCAAGCGCATTGCCGATGTCTTCCCGACCTGGAAGAACTGGAGGTTCGTCGAGAGCGGCGCCGAGGTCGCGCCCGGCATTCGGATCCTTGAAGCCTTCGGACATACGCCCGGCCACTCCGTCTTCCTGGTGACGTCAGGCAGCGATCAGTTGATGGTGTCGAACGACACCATGTATGTCCCGGCTCTTCTCGCGCCCCATCCAGAATGGCAGGGCAGCTACGATCAGGACGGATCGATGGCGGTCGCAACCCGCCGCAAGATCATCGACCGCGTGATCGCGGACCGGATGATGATCTGTGGCGCCCACTTCCCATTCCCCGGGATCGGAACGTTCGTGAAAGACGGCAATGCCTACGCCTTCACGCCCTTGGAGATTTAACCCGTCAAGCGAGAAAAGACCATGTTGAAGAAATCCTCACTCTATTCCGTGGCCCTCTTGGGGATGCTGGCGGTCACGCCTGTCCTGACGAGCGGTGCAGCCCTTGCAGTCGATGATGACACGTCGACCGGCTCGGTCGATCTGACCGCCGTGCGAAACAAGATCAAGGCGGAAAACTATGCCGCGGCGCTGGAAGAACTCCGAGGTCTGGCCGAAGACACGCAGCAGGCGGACATCTACAACCTGATGGGATATACGCTTCGGAAGACAGGCGACTATCAGACATCGCTGACCTACTACAACAAGGCTCTTCAGCTCCAGCCCGATTACAAGGCGGCCCGAGAGTACCTGGGAGAACTCTATGT
The DNA here is from genome assembly GCF_047497095.1 of Microvirga sp. M2. Taxonomy (NCBI): domain Bacteria; kingdom Pseudomonadati; phylum Pseudomonadota; class Alphaproteobacteria; order Hyphomicrobiales; family Methylobacteriaceae; genus Microvirga; species Microvirga sp. M2. Next base: position 64,346 of record NZ_CP134064.1, on the reverse strand, counting down.
CGAGACGGGTCATATCGACAAAGCCAAGGAACAGCTCGCCGCGTTGGCCAAGCTCTGCCCGGGTGGCTGCGAGGAGCGCGAAGACCTGGAGAAAGCGCTAGACGGAAAATAGCCGCCTGATCCTAATCCTGATCCTATTCGGTGAGCGATGATATCGCTCACCTCTTTCCTCTGCGGTCCGCAGCGGGAGATCGCAACGTGGGGGCCATCAGAGGTCATTCCGACGGTGGTCGATCTCCTTCTTCTCGCAGGACGCTCCTGTTGGCCCTGAGCCTCCTTCACGAAGCCGTCACACTATCCTTCGGCTTCAGAGCGACCGCCTTCCGGTATCGATCCGGTCTTTCCCCGCGACGAGCGCATCGTGCGAAAAAGTGGCCCCGGTTTTTCGCAAGAACGATGCTCTATTGGGCGACATGATCCTGGAAGCGGCGCATGAACTCTTGCAGTTCGGCCGCATTGAGATCCGAAACCGCCCAGAATGTCATTCCGCGGTCGGACCAGTGAAGCATATTGTACCCGTTATTGACCGACGACTGCGACCGTGCAAGGCCGATCTCGCTCTTCTCCGCCGGCCAGATGAACAGGTTGATGATGTGCTCGCGGCGTTTGTATACCAGGGCGGCAACTTCGCGTCCGGCAATATAGTCAAGGCGTCCTCCTGTCAGCGTGAAGCCCTCGTTCGCAAGATCGACAACCGGAGGGGCGAAGTCGATCCGGCCGTCGAACCAGGGCTTCACCGTATGCTGATCGGACGTCGTCACATCCGTGATGTGGTCCGCCATAAGGGATCGGACATGCTCGGCGACAAGCTCCTGCGCCAGGTCCGGCGATGAACGCGGCACGATCAGGGCTACGGCAAGGCCCGCCGCAAACGCAGCGGCAGGAATGCCAAGACGCTGTGTCTGCCACAGGTGCCGCCACCAGCGGGCACGCGTCGGCGCACTCTTGGCGGCCTGTGCAGGCTCAAGGGCTTCCAGCACCCGCGCCCGCAGCGCATCGGGCGCCCGGTACCGCATCCGGTCCTGCCCGAGGATTGCCCGAAGCTCCTGGAGACGCTGATATTCGCGCGCGCAGACAGAACAGGTTCTCAGGTGATCCTCGACCCGGAAGGCATTGGCGGCATCGAGCTCCCGGTCCAGGTGTCCATGCAGGAGAACTTTCATGTCAGAGCAGGGCACGGTCACGATCAAGTCTCCTCTCCGTCTGCAGTACGTCGACGCCAAGCCTCGGCGAGGAGGTGTCGCGCTCGGGCAAGGCGCGACATCACGGTACCGATCGGTGTTCCCGTCGTTTCAGCAATCTCGTGGTAGGAGAGTTCTTCGAGTTCACGCAAAATCAGCGTCTCCCGAAACGGAAAGGGCAAGTCCTCGATCAACTCCCTCATGGTGGCAATCTCATCGTGCCGGACGACGGCGGTTTCGGGGCTGTCCGCAGGGTCGACCAGTCCGGCGGTATGCTCCGATGCATCGCCCGGATCATCTCCCTGAATCGCTCCGGTCCCTTCAAGCGGAACCATGAGGTCCGACGCCGAGGCTTTTGCCCAGGTGTGACAGCAGTTTCGCACGATCGCCAGGATCCAGGCCTTCGGATCACCGCCCCTGTATCCTTCGAAGGCGCGGAACGCCCGCAAGAAGGCATCCTGCGCGACGTCCTCGGCCGCAACAGGGTCCCGCAGGAGATAGCGCGCCAGGTTGTAAGCGGCATCCAGGTGCGGGAGCATCAACTCGCGAAAACGCCGAGCGAGATCGGCTTGCTCAGCTGTCAAAGGCGACAGGGCGACCGGCACAGGTTCCTCCGCGCGATGCGGAATTGTACCCTCATCGTCCGTGGCTGTCACATTTCCGGAAGCGATTGAGGGTCTCGAAGGCCATTGGTTGACCGTTGGACCTGTCAACCGTCGCCCCGATGCGGGGATCATCGTCATGAGCGCCCCTGGAAAGGCGATGTGCAAGATTTCGGTCCTGCCATTCCTGACGGGACCTCCCGTGCGCGTGAAGCGAACCCATGCTCAGAACGCTTCAAGTGGTTTTCTGGACAATGCCTCGATCGATCATGGGCGATGGCCGGAGGGCGAAGAGTGAGTGACATTCGGCGCCCCTGATGCTGATGCTGCGCTCTCCATCCAGACTGGATGGAGATCAGGTTTATTCCCATGAGCTCAGATAAAATCGCGGCCCGGCTGCCGGCAGGTGCGATTGAGCACAGTGATCAAGCCCAGCCGGCCGGGGCGAGCGCGGTGCCGGAATAAAGCTCTGACCACCGAGGTCTCTGAAGGTAGGTGGGTTTGAGCGGCCCGTCGAACGAGAGCGCACGAGACTAGCCGAGACAGGACGCGCCCGGGAGGCCATCGTGGATACGAGCCATTGCGATTGCATTCTTGTCGTCGATACCAATCTGGTCTTCCGAGAGGCCCTCTGCCGGTGGCTCCGCGCCATAGGGTGCAAGGTGAGGACGGCGGACACGGGCGAGCAGGCATTTCTCATCCTGAGGGATTGGCAGCAACCCATCGACTGGCTCTATGCCCGCGCCGACCTGCCCATGCTGATCGACGGCTGGATCCTTGCCGACGAGTATCACGACAGCCATCCGACGCGTCCCGCCGTCATCGCGGCGCCCGAAGCCAGATCATCCGATCGTGGCGACATCATCATCCTCGTTCAACCGAATCCTGCCGTCGTGTTGGAGGTCCTCCATGGACTGGTTGCTGCGAGCCGCAGGCGGCCGAATGGAGGCGAGGACGGATCCGATTATCAGCGGCATGCCGCGTGACGGCAGAGTGCCTGCGGTTGGCCATTGCATTCCGGTCGAAGGATGTTTCGGCGGCCTGTCTTCATTGGGGAGTTGTGACAATGACGAATGAGAAAGTGCGTTTGTTCGCTGATGCCGGCGATGGCTTGCCATTCCATCACGCATGGTGCCTCGATTCCGCATGCCATGTTGTCCGTGAGCGGGATCGTTTAGCGCGTCCGGCCGGCGATAGATCATGGGAACTGCACGATCCCCACGAGGAGGCAGCTCGGTTGCCGCGATGGATGAGTGCCACGCGTCCGGGCCGGACAAGCATGGTCATCCCGGGCGTCTTGGCCGCTCTGGCGGTCCTGGCGGCAGCGAACGGCATTCTGAGTACCGTCCTGGAACTGGTCTGGCTCTGATCGACGCGGTGCACACTTGCCGGAGATCAACTCATGGCTTTTCCGGGACCCGAGACTGAGAGCAGCAATCCTATGCTGTCTGGTGGCCAGGCGAGGTCATAGGATCGCCCTCGACAGGACGCCCACACCTTAAGTCGCCTGGTCGGTCTTGCCGCGAGACGTTAGGGCCAGAGCGAGACCACCCAGGACCAAAGCCACGCCGACGGCAAAAAGGCCTCCGATCCGGTCGCCGAATATCGCGGATGAAGCGGCGACACCGAACACCGGCTGAAGGTACTGGACGCTGGCGGCAGTCCCGGTCGGAACCGTGCGCAGGATGTTGAGCCACAGGAACAGACCCGCGACGCTCACGGCGAGCCCGAGATAGATCCCAGCCCAGAGCGCCTGGGCCGTGAGGTGGAATGGAACGTGCCACATCTCCCAGCCTGCCCAGGGCAGCAGCGCAACGAAGCCAAACAAGGTGCTCCAGGCCGCTACGGTAGCGGTTCCATATTCGTGGGAAAGTTCGACGCTCCAGACATAATAGAACGCGACGGCAAGCGCGGAGAGCAACATGAGACCGGCACCGGCTACGCTGGTTTGGAGCACGACACCCGTCTCGTTCGTGTTCCCGAGCGCAACAAGCGCGATACCGGCGAACGCCGCCAGCAATCCCAGCTTTTGCCGACGCGACACGGGCTGTTTGAGGCGGAGTGCCGCAAACATCACAACGAAGACGGGAATGGCGGCTGAGATGATGGTCCCGACCGAAGCCGACGTGCCGGCGACGCCGAAGGCCTGGGCGATCTGGCCCACGCCGATGCCCAATACTCCAAGCGCTGCAATGCGGGGCAGTGCCCGCCAGGGGGGGTGCTTCCTGCCGAGGGTGAAGAGCGCCAATAGCGGCACCGCGACGGCGAACCGGAGCGCGGTCAGCGTCATCGGCGGCAATGTGAGGAGGCCGAGTTTCGTGACCGGAATGGACAGCCCCCACATGACTGCGAGCAGCAGCATCGCCGCGAGGCTGCGTATGGAAGGGGTCGCATGGCGGGGAGCGATAGGCGAAAGGGAGGGGACAGGAGAGGTGACCGCTGTGCTCTGGCTCGACATGAACTGCCCCGCGCGGAGATGAAGTGACGCCATCGCGTCTGTCCCGAGTGGTAGAATGGAGGAACATGGCTGACAAACCATTTGTTCTCACGTAACCTGTGAGCCAAACTCACGCGTGCGGCCCCCATGTTTGACCGGCTTCCCCCTCTGCAGACCCTGCGCGCCTTCGAGGCAACCGGACGCCTCTTGAGCATGACGCTGGCGGCAGAGGAGTTGCATGTCACCCACGGGGCGGTAAGCCGCCACATCAAGACCCTCGAAGATCATCTTGGCGTAGCATTGTTTCTGCGCCTGACCCGCCGGATCGTCCTGACCGCCGAGGGGGCCGCGTTCCTCGTGGTCGTCACTCGCGTCCTCACGGAACTGACCCGGTCGGCCGAAAGTCTTCGTGGGCCGAAGAGTGCAGGGCGACTGACCATCAGCACAGGTATCTCATTCGCGAGCAAGTGGCTGGGGCCACGCCTGCATCGGCTGATGGCTCGCCATCCCGAACTCGATGTCCATCTCGACATAACGGATACCAATGTTGACCTGTCGAACGGACAGATCGATGCAGCGGTACGGTACGGCGTCGGCCGCTATCCGCACGTCGTCGCGGAGCGGATCCTGGAAGAAACGATCACGCCGGTGTGCAGCCCGGCCTATCGAGCCAGGATGGGTGGGCTGCCGTCGGTTGAGAGCCTTGCCGCGTGCAGGCTGCTGCATGAAGACCGCTTGGTGTATGACGACCGTATGCTGGCCAACTGGGAGCGATGGTTTGCAATGGCGGGGGTGGATGGCGCCCCCAGGGGGCGTGGCCCGATCTATAGTCATGGCAGCATGGCGACCGAGGCAGCCATTCGCGGGGAAGGCGTGGCACTGGGGCGCAGCGCCCTGGTGGCGGAAGACCTTGCCGCCGGACGGCTGGTTGCCCCATTCCCGCAGTTGCGGCTCAACTCCGAGCGTGGCTACGATCTGGTCTATCGTCCGGGCAACCGGGATCAGCCCAAGGTTTGTGCGGTGCGTGACTGGCTGGCAGACGAGATCCGGCAGTTTCTCGGGGACGCCGACTGACGGCCGATGCCGGCGTTCCCCCGGAGGGCCCATCGCTCCAACAGGATGACCGTGCGAGGCAGGAACGATCGGCCGGGCGCTTGGGTTCGTCGTCCGGAGAGGACCGCGCCGGGAGGTCGACCGGATGATGGCCCTCATCCGGGAACGGGAGACGACAGCGTCGGACGTGACATCGAACCCACGTCCGATGCTGCGAATCTATGTTGTTCAGCATCTTTTCACGCAAAGCCGGCCCCCGCTTTCGCGTTCGGTGCCTCATCGAATGATGTCCCTTGGCTCGGCCGGGCAACTGTTCTGTACGGCGCCTGCAGAGCTTTCCAAGAGACCGTCCGGCCTGCTCTACGGCGGGTCAGAGCTTCACCATGCGCAGGCGGATCGCATTGCCGATCACGCTGACCGAGGACAGCGCCATCGCGGCGGCCGCGATGATCGGAGAGAGCAGGATGCCGAAGAACGGATACAGCACGCCTGCCGCCACGGGCACCCCGAGCGCATTGTAGAGAAATGCGAAGAACAGGTTTTGGCGGATGTTGCGCATGGCAGCCTGCGACAGCCGCCGCGCCCGCACGATCCCCGTCAGGTCACCCTTGAGCAGGGTGACGCCCGCGCTCTCCATCGCCACATCGGTGCCGGTCCCCATCGCGATGCCGACATCCGCGGCCGCCAGCGCCGGCGCATCGTTCACCCCGTCACCCGCCATGGCCACCACGCGCCCGGCCGCCTTGTAGCGCTGGACGACTGCGCTCTTCTGGTCCGGCAGGACCTCCGCCTCGACATCCTCGATCCCGAGCCGGCGGGCGACCGCCTTGGCCGTCGTCCAGTTGTCGCCGGTCAGCATCACCACCCGGATGCCTTCCTCTTTGAGGCCTGCGAGCGCCTCGGGCGTCGTCGTCTTCACGGGGTCGGCGATGGCGATGGCACCCGCCACCGTCCCGTCGACGCCGGCGAAGATCGCGGTCGCGCCGTCCTCGCGCAGCCGGTCGGCCTCTTGTGCCAGGGGAGCGACATCGATGCCGTGCTCGGCCAGGAACTTGGCACTGCCGAGCACGACGCTCCGGCCCTCGACCGTACCGAGCGCCCCCTTGCCGGTGGGCGAGTCGAAGTCAGTGACCGGCGCCGTCGCGATGCCCCGCTTTTCAGCCGCCTCGACGATGGCGATGGCGAGCGGGTGTTCGCTCGGCCGCTCGGCGCTCGCCGACAGGCGCAGCACCTCGACCTCCGTGAAGCCTTGCGCCGGGACGATGGCGGTGACTGCCGGCCTGCCCTCGGTCAGCGTGCCGGTCTTGTCGACGACCAGGGTGTCGACCTTCTCCATGTGCTCCAGCGCCTCGGCGTTCTTGATCAGCACGCCGGCTTGGGCTCCGCGTCCGACGCCGACCATGATCGACATCGGGGTGGCGAGCCCAAGGGCGCAGGGACAAGCGATAATGAGCACGGACACCGCGGCCACAAGGCCGAAGGCGAGCCGGGGCTCCGGTCCCCAGATTCCCCACGCCGCGAAGGCCAGGAGCGCCACGGCGATGACCGCCGGCACGAAATAACCCGAGACCTGATCGGTCAGACGCTGGATCGGGGCGCGGCTGCGCTGGGCCTCTGCGACGAGTTGGACGATCCGGGACAGCATCGTATCGCGCCCGACCTTCTGCGCTTCGATGACGAGGCCGCCGGACTGGTTCATGGTGCCGCCGATGGCCTTGGCGCCGACCGCTTTGGTCACGGGCATCGACTCACCGGTCACCATCGACTCGTCGACGGAGCTGCGCCCCTCGACGACGACGCCATCGACCGGGATCTTCTCGCCGGGGCGCACCCTCAGGCGGTCGCCCACTTGGACGGCATCGAGTTGGACCTCCTCTTCGGTTCGGTCCTCCCGGATCAGGCGGGCTGTCTTGGGGGCGAGATCGAGGAGCGCACGGATGGCGCCGCTCGTGCTCTCGCGTGCGCGCAATTCGAGCACCTGTCCGAGCAGGACGAGGACGGTGATCACCGCAGCGGCTTCGAAATAGACCGCCACCGAGCCGCCTGGGCCACGGAATGCCGCCGGGAAGACGTCGGGGACAAAGATTGCGACCACGCTGTAGAGCCATGCCACGCCGGTGCCCATGGCGATCAGCGTGAACATGTTGAGGCTGCGGTTCTTCAGCGATTGCCAGCCACGCTCGAAGAACGGCCACCCGGCCCAGAGCACGACCGGGCTTGCCAGGGCGAACTGGATCCAGTTGGAGAAGGTGCGGGGAATGAGATGATCAAGTCCGGTGAGATGCCCGCCCATCTCCAGGATGAAGACCGGCAGAGCCAGGATCAGGCCGATCCGGAACCGGCGTGTCATATCGACGAGTTCGTGACTTGGGCCGATTTCAGCCGTCGCGACGACCGGTTCGAGCGCCATGCCGCAGATCGGGCACGAGCCCGGGCCGATTTGGCGGATCTGCGGATGCATCGGACAGGTGTAGATCGTGCCTTCAGGCACAGGTTCCGCCTTCCCGGCCGCTGCCGGCTCGGCGTAATTCGCGGGTTTGGCCATGAACTTCGACCGGCAGCCGGACGAGCAGAAGTAATACGGCTTGCCCTCGTACTGGGCCCGATGTGGAGTGGTGTGCGGATCGACCGTCATTCCGCAGACCGGATCCTTCGTCTTACCGGCGTCTCCCGTCGGATCGCCGTCAGGATGGCGGTGCCCGGCATGACGACCATGGTCGTGGTGATGGGCGTGGCCCTCATGTCCATTGATGATCCGGGCATTGGTCATGGTGTTACTCCGCATCTGCATCGATGAGCCCTGGGAAGCCTGGAGCTTCCCACGATGGTAAGGTCAAGATCCGAGCGGGATCGTGGAGAGCATCGAACGCAAAGGTGGGAGCCGGTTTTGCGTGACAAGATGCTCGAGAGCAGAGACTGACCGCATCGGAGGTGGGTTCGATGTCACACCCGATGCCGGAGAGCCGTTCCCACTCGCGTGGAAGCAGCTCTTGTCATTGGCTCAACCGCATTGTTGACCGCGAACCGGGTCCACTTTTCGCTCGCGCAACCACAAGCCGGGCGCCCATTGCGTGATGCAAGGGAGCGAACAATTGGCTCCTTGTGGCAAGCACTTGTCCCGTTCGATCAAGCAGACGCTCCTCAGCCATGCATGAATGGGTCGATGTGCGGCCGCCGGTCCAGGGTGCATAGGCCGAACCGCCTTACATGGGCCGGATCCGGCTCGCCGGATGGACCGCCGCCATTCTTGAGAGAGGCGAAGCGGCAGCCCGGTCATAGGCCGGCAGGATACGGAGACAGATCATGAAGAATCTTCTGATGGGACTCGGTGCTCTCGCAATGGGCGCCATTCTCCTCGCCGGGGATGCTGCGGCGCGCGGAGGCGGAGGCGGAGGTCACGGAGGCGCCATGGGCGGAGCCGCCGTTGACCGTGGCGTGGATACCGGAATGGCCGGAGCCGGGACTTATCGTGGCCTGGATACGGGTAGCGTAGGGGCAGTCGGATCCAACCGCTACCGCGGCAAGTGTCAAATGGTCCCTGTCCGGCGAGGGACACAGACGGAGATGGTGCGGCGGTGTTGATCGGCCTCCCGGTCGGGCCGCAGGCTCAACCCTCGTCCATGATCCTCGGCGGAGCTCGCTTGACGAATAGGAGGCGATGAAGCTCCGGCTCGCCGCCCACTGGGAGGAACCGGTCCCAGGGTGACGTCAGGGCGTCGTGCCGCCTGAGGCCGTCCGAAGCTCCATGGCGTTCCGGCCCACGCGGAACGGTGCTATTTTCATCGTCGAGGCGGCGATGCGGGGATTGAGACTTTGGTCCGGTTCCGCCCTGACAATGGACTTGATCAGCCCTGAATTGCACGGGGCACCCTGCAAGAGGGCACCTGCGGCATGGATCGGAGGCGTCGATGGCTATTCGTCTGTCCCGGCTCGGGAGCTTCGCCCTGTTCGTCATCTGGCTCTCGACCGCCGTCGCGCAATCCGGTCCGGGACAGGGCAGCCCTCCGCCGGCGCTGCCGGCCGGGTGGACCCAGGAGCAATTCGACAGGCTCGTCGACGCGATCAGCGCCACCGTTGCCGCGAAGCTCAAGGAGGACGGCAAGGGCGTGCCGCATGACATCGGGCCGGAGCATCCGGTGGCGGCTGCGGACGAGGACTTCGGCTCGGCCATCGCAGCCTTCAAGGCGCGCGCCGGTGCTGTGCTCCGTGCCTACCCGGACTATCTTCATGAGGTCGCCCGTATCCCCACCATCCTCGAGCAGACCGGCACGGGACGCGGGGTCGGGGCGTTCCTCGCCCTCCTGGCGACGGTTATGGCAGCTGCCCTCGCGGCGGAGGCACTGTTCCGCAACGCGTTCCTTGCGGTTCGACGCAAGCTCGCGGCCCGCGTCGCCGCCGGCCACGACCGAGCGGGTCTCGTCAGCCTCGTCGGCCTTGCGGTCATCGACGGCCTGGCGGTCGGGATCGTCTGGCTCGTCGGATACGGTGCGATCGCGTTGTGGTTTTCCGGCGCCGATGCGCAGTCCCGGCTCGCGATGCTGGTGCTGGCGGGGATCCTGACATGGCGCCTCTACATGCTGGCGTTCCGCCTGGTGTTGCGCCCCGACTTGCCGGACGCGCGGCTTGCGAAGATGGCAGACGCGGATGCCCGCGCCGTCTACCGGCGCATCCTCTCGGTGGTGCTCGCGATCGTCGCCGCCAGAATCCTGACCCGGGTGCTGATCGCCATTCAAGCGCCCTCGGAGGCGATTGCCGCCGGCCAGATCGTCGCCAATCTCGCCCTCCTGGCGATCGTCATTGCGGTCATCATGGCCTCGCGCGAGGCCGTCAGAGGTTGGTTTGCGAGCCTCGCGCGGCCGACCGGCCCATCGCTGGGCCGGATCCTCGCACAGGCCTGGCATGGCCTTGCGGTGCTGGTCTTCGTGGCCATTGCGGTGACGGCCATCTATGGCGCGATCATGGAGCGCTACACCGTGCCGACGGCCCTCATCCTGACGCTCAGCGTCATCCTCGCGCTGATCCTCCTCCGGACGGTCATCGCCTTCGTGCTGCGGCCCCCCGCGGACGAGATTCGCGGTGGTGCCGCCGTTCCACCGCACGCGCCTTTCGGACCGCGTCTCGGCAATCTCGTCGCGCGCTGCCTCACCGTCGCCGCCCTGATCGGCGCGGCCGTGCTGATCACGCAGGTCTGGATCGTCGATGTCCTCGCCCTCGTCGATAACGGGAATTGGGCGAGGCTCACCCGCGCCTCGCTCACGGCCGGGCTGACGCTGTTTACGGCCTTCGTCGCCTGGGAGGCGATCAAGTTCGTGACGGCGCGCTATGCCGGGGCGACTTCCGGCGGGCCGGGCGAGGAGCAGCAGGCGGGCGGCGGCTCGCGGCTGGGGACCCTGATGCCGCTGCTGCGCGCCTTCGCGGGCGTCGCGCTCCTGGCCGTCGCACTCCTCATCGTCCTGTCCGATCTCGGCGTCAACATCATGCCGCTGCTGGCCGGGGTCTCGGTGTTCGGCCTAGCCATCTCGTTCGGCAGCCAGACGCTGGTGCGCGACATCGTCTCGGGCATCTTCTATCTTGCCGACGACGCCTTCCGGGTCGGCGAATACATCGATTGCGGCAAGGCCAAGGGCACCGTCGAGGGCTTCACGCTGCGCTCGCTCAAGCTCCGGCACCAGAACGGGCAGGTGCACACGATCCCGTTCGGCCAGCTCGGCCAGATCACCAATTTCAGCCGCGACTGGACGACGGTGAAGTTCAATTTCCGCTTCGCCCGCAAGACCGATCTCGAGAGGCTGCGCAAGGTGGTGAAGACGATCGGCCAGGAGATGCTGGATGATCCGGAGTTCAAGGACAGTTTCCTGGAGCCGCTGAAGATGCAGGGGGTGGCCGACATCACCGACAATGCGCTCATCGTACGGTTCAAGTTCACGGTCAAGCCGATGAATCCGAGCCTGGTGCAGCGCCAGGCGATCAAGCGGATGGTCGCAGCCTTTGCCGCGAACGACATCGCGTTCGCCGATGCGACGGTCGCCGTTCAGACGCTCGGCGCCGCCCTCGACGCGGGGGTGGCCGGCGCAGGCGCAGCCGGGATCCGTCTGCGAGAGGCCGGCACGGGGTGACCTCGGCCGCTCAATTGATGCGGATCGCATGTGATGCGGGTCGGATGGCCTGGACTCGGGCCCTGTCCTGCGGTGTGCCCTCTGCAGGGTCGCCGAAAAGAAGAGACAGGAACGCCTCGTCCCAGAGCATCGGACGTGAATAGTGGACCCGGTTTTCCGCACGATACGCTAAAGGCGGCGCCAAGGGCAAATCGAGCACGATGAATACCGTGCAACAGATGAACCGAAGGGCCGAGCGCATCGACTGGCACCTCATGAAGGTCACCTGCATGAAGGTCACCTGCATGAAGGTCACCTGCCCGGAGTGCCGATCACTGCCGCCCCGATCGCGACGGAGCTGGATTCATGAGATTGCTCAACCGCCTCCTGCAACGCCTCGTCATTCTTGGGCTGGGCATCTTCTCCGTCTGGCTGATCGTCTTCGTGGTCTTTGAAACGGCGGACCGGAGGCTGCCATGGATTCTGGCCGTGGGCTTCACGTATGCAATCGGCGCCTACGTCATTCTCCCATGGATCATTCGCATGGGCCTCAAGCTTCTCCATCGGAAACGGGTCCCCAGCTTCACGACGACCGGCGACGGACTGCCGGGCGATCCCGTCAACGTGGCGCTTGTGGGAACGCTCGCACAGCTTCGCGCCGCCTTCTCAGCCCTCGGCTGGTCGGAGGCCGACCGACTGGGCCTTGCCAGCTCCTGGGGCATGATTCGAGCCTTCGTGTTCAACTCGCCCTATCCGACCGCCCCGTTCAGCACCCTCTATCTGTTCGGACGTGGCCAGGACATCGGGTTTCAGAGGGCGATCGACAACAGTCCCCGGAAGCGCCATCACATACGCTTCTGGTCCTTGAGCCTCGCGCGAGCCGAGAGCACATGGGCCGGGGGATCCGCCAGCTTCTGGCTGAATACCGACCGTCCCGCCGATGACGAACGTGTTCTCTGGGTCGGGGCGGGCACACGGGATACGGGACTGTCCCTGACCCGCCTCACATTTCAGATCACACACGCGACGGACTCGGACACGAATGTCGAGCGCGATTTTATCATTGCCGAGCTGGAGAGTATCGGGTCAATCGTGGACGTAAAGGTCTATCGGGCCGGCCAATGTCTCGCCACGGAGCACGTCAACCATTACACGTCCGACGGGCAAGTCACGTTGGCGAGCCTCATCGTCCATGCGGATTAACGTGGCCTGCGCCGCTTCGTGACGATTTCTCCAAAGGCGACGCTCGGACCTGAGCGTCGGTGACCTCCACCATCCCACGCAGCTCGTTTCCCGGAGGATTCGGCGGATCCTCGGCGCATGGCGGCCGTGCCCGTCTTCCCGAGAGGTGATCCTGCCGGCATCGTTCGAGCGGACCCGAAGGGCCACGTTCGTGAAAACCGGGTCCACATTTCCGCACGATGCGCTAGACTTTGAAACGAAGAGACGTTGCCGCCACGCGGTGGAGCAGTGCTCGGTGCTGGAGCATCGTGCGAAGAAGCCGGAACCGGTTCTTCGTGAAGAACGATGCTTTATCAAAAAGATAGAGCAAGCATTCTGATCCCGTCAGAATGCTTGCTCTAGTAGCGAAAGGAACGAGGAAGTGAGCCACGAAGAAGTCAAGTCCCGCATTGGCGTGATCGGTGTCGGCCTGATGGGACACGGCATCGCCCGGAATGTTCAGCGGGCCGGCTGGCCTATCGCTTTCCTCGATCATCCCGGCAATCAGCCCGTCGATGACCTGCTCGGTGACGGCGCCGTGTCCTTCGGCACCGGCTCCGATGTTGCTGCCAATTCCGACATCATCATCATCTGTGTCACCGGAACGCCGCAGGTGGAGGACGTTCTCTTCCGGGATGATGGCGTCCTCAAGGGACTCCGCCCTGGAGCCGTGATCATCGATTGCTCAACGGCAATCCCCGAATCCACCAAAAAAATTGCGGCAGCCGTCGCTGCGGCCGGAGGCCGGTTTCTCGACGCGCCGATGACGAGAACGCCGAAGGAGGCGGCAGAAGGGCGCTTGAACCTGATTGTCGGAGGCGACAGGGATCTGTTCGAGGCGCTTCTCCCTCTGATGCGCAGTTATGCCGAGAATATCAACTACGCCGGAAGTGTCGGCGCAGGCCACACGCTCAAACTCCTGCATAATTTCGTGTCGCTGGGCTTTTCCGCCGTCCTGGCGGAGGCGGCCGCCTGTTCTGGGAAAGCGGGCATCAGTCCGGACGTGCTGATGGAGGTTCTCGGGAAGGGAGGAGGGGCCGGTGTCGTGCTCGAGCGTCTCAAGCCGTTCATTCTCGCGCATGACGATTCCAGCTTCCGCTTCAGTATCGCCAATGCCCGCAAGGATATCGGCTACTATGTCGAGATGACCCGCGACGTTGCAGCGAAGAACGGCGCCGCCACGGCCATCTTCCACATCTATGACGACGCATACAGCGCCGGATACGAGCAAGCCGCGGTTCCCGAGCTGATCGACGTTCTTTCGGAGAAAACATGACCGTCGTCCGCATGTCGGCCTTCGGGACCGTCTTCAACTCGAGCGGTCGCTGACAAACGGCGGCCCCACACGAGGAGCGGGGCCACGGGTCGGTGAGGATGTCTCTTCTGTCCGTCATTGAAAGTATATAACGGGTTGCCTTTGGTGAATAGAGGGGCGACGGGCTGAATGGGACACAGGGCCCGTTCGTCGCCCGCGCGTCGGAAGTGCAGGCTCTCTCCCGGTCGTCCGAACCATAATCGCAGCGCTTAAGCGAAGGCTTGGGCAGGCTCGGCCTTTCACTCACCCATTCGTGAAACACGGCCGCAAGTAAATCCGGGGACCGCCTGGGCCATCCTTTCTATAGTTTGACACTGGAAATGGTCAAAATTACTCTAGTTGTTCAAAGAGAAGTTGCTGCAGTGCAAAACCATAGGGAGGGTTACCATGAACATGGAACTCTCACGACGCGGCTTCCTCAAAGCCGCCGGCGTGGGTGTTGCCGGTACCACATTAGGGGCCTTCGGATTCTCAGAGCTTGAGGCGGCACAGGCTGCGGCCGTCAGACCGTTCAAGCTGGTGAACACGATGGAGACGCGCAACACCTGTCCGTATTGCTCGGTGGCCTGCGGCATCATCATGTATTCCAAGGGAGACCTTCGGAAGGGCGAGACGGCCGATATCATCCATATCGAGGGCGATGCGGATCATCCGACGAACCGGGGGACGCTCTGCCCGAAGGGCGCGGCCCTGAAGGACTTCGTAAAGGCTGACACTCGGCTGAAGTACCCGATGATCCGCAAGCCCGGCGGAGACAAGTTCGAACGGGTATCGTGGGACCAGGCGCTCGACCGTATTGCAAGGCTGATGAAGGATGATCGCGATGCGAACTTCATCCCCGCGAACACGGCCGGCGTTCCCGTCAACCGCTGGACGACGGTAGGTTTTCTTGCCGCCTCGGCGACAACGAATGAGACCGCTTATCTGACCTACAAGGTCGTTCGCAGCACAGGAATCGTCGCATTCGATAATCAGGCGCGCGTTTGACACGGCCCCACGGTGTCCAGTCTGGGCCCAACTTTCGGTCGTGGCGCGATGACCAATTCCTGGACCGATATCCGGAATACGGATCTCGTCGTGATCATGGGCGGCAATGCAGCCGAAGCGCATCCGTGCGGCTTCAAATGGGTCACGGAAGCGAAGGCCAATCGCGGCGCGAAGCTCATCGTCGTCGATCCGCGCTTCACGCGCTCGGCATCGGTCTCCGATTTTTATGCACCCATTCGGCAGGGCACCGATATCGCGTTCCTGCTCGGCGTGATCAACTACTGCATCCAGAACGACAAGATTCAGTGGGAGTATGTGAAGGCCTTTACGAACGCGTCCTATATCGTGAAGGACGGCTTCGCCTATAAGGATGGCCTGTTCACGGGCTACGACGAGAACAAGCGCGACTACGATCGCTCTACCTGGGAATACGACATCGGACCGGACGGCTTTGCGGTGGTCGACGACACGCTGCAGAACCCGCGCTGCGTCTGGAACCTGCTCAAGACCCATGTCGCCACTTATACCCCGGAGATGGTCGAACGCATCTGCGGCACGCCCAAGGACAAGTTCCTGAAGGTGGCGCAGATGATCTCGGAGTGCTCGTCCCCGACGAAGACCATGACGTCGATGTACGCGCTCGGCTGGACGCAGCATTCCAAGGGATCGCAGAACATCCGCACGATGGCGATGCTGCAGCTCATCCTCGGCAATATCGGCGTGCGCGGCGGCGGCATGAATGCCTTGCGCGGGCATTCGAATATCCAGGGGCTCACCGATATCGGCCTGATGTCGAACCTCCTGCCGGGCTATCTCAACATCCCTGTCGAGAAAGAGGCCGATTTTACGACCTATATGGCGAGCCGGGCATTTAAGCCGCTGCGGCCGAACCAGACCAGCTACTGGCAGAATTACAAGAAGTTCTTCGTCAGTATCCAGAAGGCGTTGTGGGGCGATGCTGCGACGCCACAGAACGACTTCGCCTATCAGTATCTGCCCAAGCTCGACGTGCCGGCCTACGACGTGCTGCGCTATTTCGAGATGATGCATCAGGGCCAGGTGAACGGCTATTTCTGCCAGGGCTTCAATCCGCTTCTGGCCTTCCCGAACCGTCAGAAGATCACGGAGTCTCTGTCGAAGCTGAAATGGCTCGTGACCATGGACCCCCTGGAGACGGAAACGTCCCGGTTCTGGGAGAACCACGGCGAGTACAACAACGTGAACTCCGCTTCCATCCAGACGGAGGTGATCCAGTTGCCGTCCACCTGCTTTGCGGAGGATGACGGCTCGCTCGTCAATTCCAGCCGCTGGCTGCAATGGCACTGGGCGGGTGGCACCCCTCCCGGAGAGGCGAAGCACGATACGTGGATCATGGGGCAGATCTATCGCCGGCTGCGGGACCTCTACCAGAAGGAGGGCGGACCCTTCCCGGACCCGATCCTCAATCTCACCTGGACCTATCGGGATCCCAACGAGCCCTCTGCGGAGGAACTCGCCATGGAGCTCAACGGCTACGCTGTCGAGACCCTCTATGACCCGGCCGACCCCACGAAGGTGGTGCTGGAGAAGGGCAAGCAGATCGTCAATTTCTCGGTCCTGCGTGACGACGGTACCACCGCCTGTGGCTGCTGGATCTATTCCGGCTGCTTCAACGAGGCCGGGAACAACATGGCGCGTCGGGACAATTCGGATCCGGACGACACCGGCGCCTATCCGAACTGGTCCTTCTCGTGGCCTCTCAACCGGCGCATCCTCTACAATCGCGCCTCCGCGGACCTGCAGGGCAATCCGTGGGATCCGACCCGCAAGCTGATCGCCTGGGACGGAACGAAATGGTCAGGCTACGACGTTCCGGACATCGCACCCAACGCGAAGCCGGACGAGGTGGGCCCCTTCATCATGAACCAGGAGGGCGTGTCGCGCCTCTTCGCCCGCGGCCTCATGCGGGATGGACCATTCCCGGTGCATTACGAGCCGTTCGAGGCGCCCATCGCCAACGTCGTGGCGCCGAAGATCCGGGGCAACCCGGTGGCGCGGGTCTTCCAGAGCGATGTGGCGCAGTTCGCCACTTCGGAGGAGTTTCCCTATGCGGCGACTTCGTACAGGCTGACGGAGCATTTCCACTACTGGACGAAGCACAACCGGGTGAACGCGGCGCTCCAGCCGGAGTTCTTCGTCGAGATCTCGGAGCAGCTCGCAGCCGAGAAGGGCATTGCGCCCGGCTCCTGGGTGCGGGTGTGGTCCAAGCGCGGCGAGGTGAAGGCGAAGGCCGTCGTGACGAAGCGCATCAAGCCTCTCATCTGCGACGGCAAGCCGGTCCACGTGGTCGGCATCCCGCTGCATTGGGGCTTCAGCGGAGTGGCGCGGAAGGGGTGGGGGCCGAACTCCCTCACGCCTTTCGTGGGCGACGCCAACATCGAGACGCCTGAATACAAGGCGTTCCTCGTCAATATCGAGCCCACGACAGCTCCGGCGTCGGTCTGAGGAGGAGTGGAATGGAACCAAGTCCCCATACCGCAACAAGCAATCCTCCCGTTACCGCCACAGCCTCGAACTTGTCGGAGCGGGATCTTGTTCGCCGCTCCGCCTCGACGGTTCCGCCGCCGGCCCGTCAGTTGGAGCCGGTCGCGAAGCTCATCGACGTGTCGAAATGCATCGGCTGCAAGGCCTGTCAATCGGCCTGCATCGAATGGAACGATACGCATCCGGACATCGAAACCAATGTGGGCGTCTATGAGAACCCGCATGATCTGACGCCAGACATGTTCACCCTGATGCGGTTCACCGAATGGGACAATCCGCAGACGGGCAACCTCGAATGGCTGATCCGCAAGGACGGCTGCATGCATTGCGCGGACCCGGGCTGCCTGAAGGCCTGCCCGGCGCCCGGAGCCATCGTGCAGTATTCCAACGGAATCGTGGATTTCATCCACGAGAACTGCATCGGCTGCGGCTATTGCATCAAGGGGTGCCCCTTCAACATCCCGCGCATTTCGAAGGTCGACCACACGGCGTACAAATGTACTCTCTGCTCCGACCGCGTCGCCGTAGGGCAGGGGCCGGCCTGCGCGAAGGCCTGCCCGACCCATGCGATTACCTTCGGCACCAAAGAGGACATGAAGACGCTCGCCGACAGCCGGATCAAGGATCTCAAATCCCGCGGCTACGAGAATGCCGGCCTCTATGATCCGCCAGGGGTGGGCGGAACGCATGTGATGTACGTCCTGCATCACAATGATCAGCCCGAAATCTATTCGGGTCTGCCGAAGGATCCGAAGATCAGCCCCGTCGTCAATGCCTGGAAGGGTATGACGAAGTACCTGGGCTTCGCGGCGATGGGGCTTGCAGCCGCGGCGGGCGTTCTCCATGCGGCTCTGGTCAGCCCCAACCGGGTGACACGGGAGGATGAGGAGAAAGCCGAGGATCTCGTGAAGGAGAAGACCTGATGGCTGTCAAGGACATCGCGAAGGAAGATGCGATCTATCCCGGCAAGCCGGTCGTCGTGGGCCGGTACAACCTGCCGGCTCGGATCAACCACTGGATCACGGCGGCTTCGCTCATTCTTCTCGCGCTGTCGGGCCTTGCCTTCTTCCATCCGTCGCTGTTCTTCCTGACGGGCCTGTTCGGTGGCGGACAAAACGCTCGTGCCTTTCATCCCTGGATCGGCGTCGTCCTGTTCTTCAGCTTCGCGGGCCTCTTCATCCGCTTCTGGCGGGCCAATCTGCCGGAGAAATCCGACGCGGAATGGCTTGCGCATACCAACGACGTGATTGCCGGACACGAGGACAGGCTGCCCGAGGTCGGCCGGTACAATGCGATTCAGAAGTTCAATTTCTGGGTCATGGCGCTCCTGATCATCGGCCTGATCCTGACGGGTCTCGCGATCTGGGATCAGTATTTCTACAACTGGACGACCATTCCACAGAAGCGCGTCGCGGTTCTCATTCACTCTCTCGCCGCGGTCGCGCTCATCTGCATCTGGATCGTCCATGTCTATGCGGCGATCTGGACGCGCGGCACGCTACGGGCGATGACGCGTGGTTCGGTCACCGGAGGCTGGGCCTGGAAACACCACCGCCGCTGGTTGAAAGAGCTGGCGGAGCGCCATAGAACGAAGAAGCCGGCGGCGCCTGCCGAGTAGGCGGCGCCATGACACGTGACCCGTGCGGTTCGTGAGGTTGCATGACACATTCCAGTTCCATCGAGCCGAATCCAGCGTCCATCGGCCGCGTTCCCGCCCCACCCTTCGTCCGGTTGCCGGATCCGCGAGTCCTTTTCGAGGCTCGGCGCCTGCGCCTCGAAAGTCTGGCGCCGTCAAGCGAGCTCGCGCCCTATCTGCGGTTCGTTGCCGGGATCTCGGCCGCTCAAAACCGTATCCAGGACGATCTGCCCGAACCCGATCTTCCGTCGGCGGAGATCCTCGGCCGGGCCCATGAGTTCGGCATGCCGCCCCTCGACAGGAGCCGTGTCGAACGCGATGAGGTCTTAGGCGAAACCCTGGAGCGCCTGTTCGACGCGGTCACGTCGCTGGCCAAGCCGCCGGAGGCGCAAAGCGCGCTCGAGACAATCAAAGCGGCTTCGCCGGACCGACTGGGCGAAATCATCCACGGCGTTCTGACGGATTCGATCTCGGCCGATGCGCTCGCCGAGCATGTCTATGTGGCGGCCGGCCTGCAGGTTCATTTCGCCCGGCTGGCGGCAAAGCTCGACAAGAATCGGCTCGTCCGGATCGGGGATGGGGCATGTCCCTGCTGCGGCGGTCCTCCGACCACGTCCCTGATCGTCGGATGGATCGAAGCCGAAGGCACACGCTACTGCTCCTGCTCCCTGTGCGGCACCCTCTGGAATGTTGTGCGGGTGAAATGCGTGCTGTGCAGCTCCACGAAGGGAGTCGGCTATCAGGAGGTCGACGGAGGACCGGGAACCATCAAGGCGGAGTGCTGCGACAATTGCCGCGGCTATGTGAAGATTCTCCACCAGCAGAAGGACGCTGCCCTGGACCCGGTCGCGGACGACATCGCGAGCATGGGGCTCGACCTCCTTCTCCGGGACGGCGAATTCCGGCGCGGCGGTTTCAACCCATTCCTGCTGGGGGTCTGAGTCATGGACGACGCGGCCCCCTCCAGTCTGCGCCGCCTTCCGTCGGTGGATCGGCTGCTGCGCCACCCCGACCTCGTGGCTGCGGTTCAACAGCACGGTCGTTCCGAGGCCACGCTCGCGATCCGGGAAACTCTGGCAGAACTCCGTGAGACGCTGAAGCCCGGAACATCGACCGAAGAGACGGATATCGCCGCGTCTGTCCTGTCTCGGCTCGATGCGCGTGCGGACACGTGCATGAAGCCGCTTTTCAACCTCACCGGCACGGTGCTGCACACCAATCTCGGCCGCGCGATCCTCGCCGAAGAAGCCGTCGAGGCCGCAACCGCCGCCATGCGCCATGCGGTGTCCCTCGAATTCGATCTCGACGGCGGCAAGCGCGGAGAGCGCGACGATCACATCCGCGCCCTCGTCTGCGAGCTGACGGGAGCGGAGGACGCGACCCTCGTCAACAACAATGCGGCCGCGGTGCTCCTTGTCCTCAATACGCTCTCGCAGGGCAGGGAAGCGATCGTCTCCCGCGGAGAGCTCATCGAGATCGGTGGCGCATTTCGAATGCCCGAGATCATGGCGAGGGCAGGAGCGCACCTGCGCGAAGTCGGAACGACGAACCGCACCCATCCGCGCGATTATGCGAATGCGCTGCAACCCGCGACCGGGCTCATCCTCAAGGTCCACACCTCGAACTACCGTATCGAAGGATTCACGGCGGAGGTCGGCGCCCGCGATCTCGCCAAAATCGCACGGCAGCACAACGTGCCTCTCGTCAACGATCTCGGCTCGGGAACGCTCGTCGATCTCTCCCGGTTCGGGCTGAGCAAGGAGCCCACGGTCCGTGAGGCCGTGGAGGAGGGGGCGGATCTCGTCACCTTCTCAGGCGACAAGCTTCTCGGCGGGCCACAGGCGGGCTTCATCGTCGGACGCAAGGACCTCATCGGCGCCATCAACCGCAACCCCATGAAGCGCGCGTTGCGGGTCGACAAGATGCGACTGGCGGCCTGCGAGGCGACCTTGAAGCTCTATCGCGATCCCGACCGGCTTGCCGAGAGGCTTCCCACCATGCGTCTCCTGGCGCGGTCCGTGGAGGATATTCGGCAGCAGGCGGTTCGTCTTGCACCGGTCCTGGCCGAAGTCCTGGGAGACACGGTCGCTGTCGAGACCGTGCCATGTCGAAGCCAGATCGGTTCGGGGGCGCTTCCGCTCGACACGATCGGGAGTTTCGGACTGGCGCTGAAACCGAAGGGAGGCGGGCGAGCCCTCGAAGAGTTGAGCACCGCATTCAGACACTTGCCACGTCCCGTGATCGGCCGCGTGGCCGAGGGTGCCCTCATCTTCGATCTCCGGTGCCTCGACCACGAGAGCCTGTTTCATGAGAACCTGTCGTCGCTTCGGTCAGGGGTCGCGTCGTGATCGTCGGCACGGCCGGGCATATCGATCATGGAAAGACCGCGCTCGTCAAAGCGCTGACAGGCATCGATACGGATCGCCTGAAGGAGGAGAAGGCACGCGGCATCACGGTCGATCTCGGCTTCGCCTACTGGCCTCAGGACAACGGGGATGTCATCGGCTTCGTGGACGTTCCGGGGCATGAACGCTTCGTTCATTCCATGGTGGCGGGCGCGAGCGGCAACGACTTCGTGATGCTGGTTGTGGCGGCGGACGATGCGGTGAAGCCGCAGACCCTCGAACATCTTGCCATTATCGACCTTCTCGGCATCGATCATGGGGTCGTCGTTCTCAGCAAGGCCGATCTGGCGGATGACGGGAGGCGCGTGGAGGCCTGCGAACAGATCCGTGGCGTTCTGGCCGGTACGACGCTGGCGAACCATCCGATCATTCCCGTCTCCATCGTCACGGGGGAGGGCGTCGATGCCCTGAAGCGGCACCTGCAGGCTGCGAGTGCCTTGCGTCAGCGCCATGCGGCCGGTCTGTTCCGCCTTTCCGTCGACCGCAGCTTCACTCTGGCGGGAGCCGGAACGGTGGTGACAGGGACGATCCTGTCGGGCTCGGTATCGGTGGGCGATCAGGTGGTCATAAGCCCAGCCGGACATGCCGCGCGGGTTCGCTCCATCCATGCCCAGAACCGTCCGGCGGAGCGGGGCGTGGCGGGCGAGCGCTGTGCCTTGAACCTCGCGGGAGACGGCATCTCGAAGGATGCGATCGGCCGTGGCGATGTGGTCCTCGCACCGGCGCTTCATGCTCCGACCGACAGGATCGACGCTCGCCTCCGTCTTCTCACAACCGAAAGGAAGCCGGTCGGCCAGTGGCACCCCGTCCGCCTGCATCATGCGGCGGCGGAGGTCGGCGCACGGATCGTCCTGCTCGAGGACGAGCCGTTATCGCCAGGCGAGGAAGCGTTCGTCCAGCTCGTCCTCGACCGCCCGATCGCCGCCGCAGCCCATGATCGCTTCGTTCTTCGTGACACGTCGGCACAACGGACGATCGGAGGCGGCACCCTCGTCGATCTGCGAGCCCCCGCCCGGCACAGGCGCGGAGCCGAGCGCCGGGCGCAGCTTCAGGCCAAGGCGCAGAGCGAGCCGGCGACCGCCATGGCGGCACTCGCGGCCGTGCATCCGCATGTCTTCGATCTGGCGACCTTCGCCCGAGACCGCGCGATGACTCCCGCTGCTGCGACGGCCATTGCCGACCGGCTCGGTCTGGTTCGTCTCGCTGCGGGCCCATCGACGCTCGCCCTGGAGCGAGAGCGCTGGCGGGTTTTCGAAGCCCGCATCATCGACACTCTCGCGGCGTTTCACGCCGAGAGCCCGGATCTGCAGGGCATGGGCCTCGAGCGGCTGCGCCTCCAAAGCGAACCGCGTCTTCCGATCGCGGGGTTTCGGTCCGCGCTCCAGGTTCTCGTCGCGGCGGACAGGATCAAGGTCGATGGTGCCTGGATCCGCCTTCCCGGCCATGAGGCGCGTCTCGATGCGGGCGAGGAGCGCTTATGGGAGATCGTACAGCCGCTTCTGTCTGGCGGGGAACGCTTTCGCCCGCCCCGCGTCCGCGACATCGCCCATCTTCTGGAGCGGCCCGAGGACGAGATCCGTGCTCTGTGCAAGGTGCTCAGCCGCCTCGGCCGGCTCGACGAAGTCGCGCATGATCATTTCTTTCTGCGCGATACCGTTGCCGAAATGGTCGGCATCCTCGAAAGGCTTGCCGCGGGTGCGGCGGGCAGGCAGTTCACGGCGGCGCAATTCCGCGACCGCGTTCTGAGCGGCCGTAAGGTCGCCATCCAGGTGCTCGAGTTCTTCGACCGGCACGGCGTAACCTTGCGCCGCGGCGATCTTCGTCGCATCAATGCGCATCGGCTCGAACTGTTTCGGCAAACGCCGGAGAAAGGCCAGGGAGGAGAATCGTCCCCGGTGGGGCGTCCGGACTTCAAATCCGGGTGGGGCTGCGAGCCGGTCCTCGGTGGGTTCGACTCCCACTCTCTTCCGCCATCCTCGCCAAGCGGCCTGTCGCAGGCTCGGAGGTGACAGCCGCCAGTTCGAGGATGCGGTCAACGCGACGGCGCGCAGCCGCGGGACGAATCGGCCTGGTTGGGCGCGGACGCGCTTTTCATCGGGTCGAGACCGCTCGCCGTGGCGGGATGTTCCGATGGCGATTGCGGGGTGGGCCCTTGCGGAGCCGTGCCGATATAGGAGCCGCCGAGCCCGCCCGTCCACCCGGATGAGCCCGCCGTTCCCGGTGAGGTGCCGGAGGCCTGACTATGCGGATCGGGCGGAGTGGCGGCCGTCGTCGACGGCGCCTCCGGGCAAGGGGGCTGTGCCGCGGTCTGCGCCCAGCAGGGGGGCGATAGGCCTAAGGCCGCGACGACAAGGATCAGGGCGGCTCGCATGGCATCCGGCTCCTCTCGGCTCGAGCATCGGAGCAACGTGACGAGACACGGCAGGTTCCGGGAAGTTCCCTAAATCAGCTCCCTAAATCACTTGGATCTGCGGAGGGCCGGACTCCGCTCGACCGACGATCCGGGCGGATGGATAGCCGGCCTTGACGATATGCCCGAGAATTCGGTCCGCCCTCTCCGGCGCGCAGGCGATGAGAAGGCCGCCGGACGTCTGAGGATCCGTGAGAAGCTGCCTCTGCCAGAGCGCGAGGCCGTCGGGAAGCACGATAGAATCGCCGTAGCTGTCCCAATTGCGGGTCGAAGCGCCCGTGACGTAGCCTCCCTGGGCAAGCGACACGGCTTCGCGGAACAGGGGGAGGCGGGAGAGGTCGATGGTCAGGGTCAATCCGGATCCGCGCGCCATTTCGAGGCCATGGCCGAGAATGCCGAAACCCGTGACGTCCGTGACGGCATGGACATCGGAATCCTGGGCAAGCTCGGCGCCAATTCGATTCAGGAGAGTGACCGACGCCATCATCTCCCCGTAGGCGTCGGCGGGAAGCGCGTCCTTCTTGAACGCGGCCGAATAGATGCCGACGCCGAGGGCTTTCGTCAGGATGAGCGCATCCCCTGCCTTCGCGCCGCTGTTCCGGCGGATCTCGCTGGGCTTCGCCGTTCCGACCACGGCGAGCCCGTAGACCGGTTCGGGGCAGTCGATGGAATGGCCGCCGGCCACGGGAATTCCGGCTTCGGCGCATATCGCCGCGCCGCCCCTGAGGATTTCGCGGACGGTCGCGGGCGCAATTTTACCGAGGGGCATGCCGAGGATCGCAAGCGCCATGATCGGACGGCCACCCATCGCATAAACGTCGGAAATGGCATTGGTCGCTGCGATGCGCCCGAAA
Organism: Microvirga sp. M2; assembly: GCF_047497095.1. Lineage (NCBI taxonomy): Bacteria > Pseudomonadati > Pseudomonadota > Alphaproteobacteria > Hyphomicrobiales > Methylobacteriaceae > Microvirga > Microvirga sp. M2. The sequence goes on along the minus strand of NZ_CP134064.1, from coordinate 39,627 downwards.
TCGAAGGGGTCATCCACCATCGGCATGAAGAAGTCCGTGGTCGCGATGATGCAGGTCTCCTCGTTCAGCTGCCAGACGGCCGCGTCGTCCGCCGTCTCGGTGCCGACCAGGAGTTCCCGGAACGGCCCTGCGGCGGGCTGCTCGGAGAGAAGCTGCTGGAGGACCGCCGGCGCCAGTTTGCAGCCGCAGCCGCCGCCATGGGACAAATGACTGAGCCGAACATGCTGCATGTCCATCCAAATCCTCCGTTCCTCCATCCATGGTCCCAGACCTTCGCGGATTATGCAAATCCCGGATCATGACGGAGCCTGTTCGGAATCGATCCAGTTCGAGATCCAGTGAGCTGGTTGCACGAACCTCATGGAACTCGGAGCTGCCTTTTGGGTTGGGTCGCTAAGGTTGTGGCGCTACCACTTTGGAGGTACCCTCTCCGTTGACGGACTGCCGGGTTGATTCGATCCGAACGCGCAGAAGGCGCAGGATCTGAGAGTGGGCGCCGTTTGAGCAATCTCCATGCCTTAGGTCCAGAACAGCGCCCGTATCATGAAGATCTTTCGAGTTATTTTGGGAGCGGCTCTGGTCCTTGGCGGACTTTACATCGTCATCGGTGAATACCTGTTGGGCACGAGCGCCGATGCCACGATCAACGCCCGCACGGCCGTCCTCCGAGCGCCCATTCAGGGAGTGGCCGAGTTCTCCGTACGAACCATCGGAGCACAAGTCTCCCCCGAGGAGGCCGTGGTGCGCATCACGGACGAACGGTTCGACACGGCCCGCCTGATCGACCTGGAGCGGACCCGTTCCACGCTCGAGGCGGATCTGGCTCGGCTTCAGGCTCAATCCGCGGCGGTCGATGAAGCCCGCAAGGTCCTTCAGGAACAGGCAAAGAGCTACCAGGACGGGCGCTTGCGTCAGATCCGGTCCCGCATCGCCGAAGCGCAGGCTGCCGTGAATTCGGCGGAGGCGCGATTCCGCGAGGCGGAAAGCGCCTTGGAACGGACCCGGGAACTCAGTTCGCGGGGCGTTCAGACTGCGATCACCCTCGACAAGGCGAAGGCGCAGTACGACGTGGCCCAACAGGATATCGCGAGCGCCCGCGAGCGCGTCAGCTATCTCTCGACGGAGCTCTCCTCGGCGCAGAACGGCGTCTTCATCGGCGATTCATACAATGACGCGCCGTTCTCGATACAGCGCATCCGCGAGTTCGACCTACGGCTCGCCGAATCGAGCGCGGAGGCCGAGAACGTCAGGCGCCGGCTCGATCTCACCTCCGAACAGATCGCGGCAGAGCGGGTTCGCGTCAATCGCCTGACGGCCGCCGAACTCTCGATGCAGAGCCCGGGCATTGTCTGGAATTTTTTGGCCAGCAGCGGAGAGCACGTCAACCAGGGGCAGGATCTCGTCCGGTTCGTCGACTGCTCCGCCGTCATGGTCACGACCAGCGTGAGCGAGCGGGTCTATTCCGGTCTCCGAGTCGGAATGCCGGCCCAGTTCAGGCTCAACGGTGACAGCCGGATCTTCGAGGGAACGATTACCCGTCTCGGCGGATCCGGAGCAGCGGGCCTTTATACCACCCTTGCCATTGGTCCGAGCCCCGAGCACCTGACCCGCTTCGATGTCGCCCTGAGCGTTCCGGAGTTGACCGGCAGTTCGGATCTTTCCTGCGCTGTCGGCCGCACCGGACGGGTCGTCTTTTCCGGCGGCCCCCTCACGAGCCTCCGGCGGTCATTGACGAATTTCGGCTTCTAGATGCTCGTCCTGGACCAAGACCTGTCGAGTCTTGCTGGCCTCGCCATCGTGACCGGGCTCGCCCTGTTGCTGCTGCCGAATGCGACCCCGAAGGTCGGCTGGATCCGGGTCCTTCTGCTGAGCCTCACGATCGTCCTTGGCTGGCGCTACATGCTGTGGCGGATCACGGAAACCGTACCGGCCGGCGGGCTGACGATGGACTCGGTCGTGGGCTCGATCTTCGTCACCATCGAAGCCCTGTCTCTGGTGTCGTCCACGCTGGCCTACCTGGTTCTCATGCGGCGAAAGGAGCGCCGCGAGGAAGCCGACCGCAACTTGGGCTGGTGGGGGAGCGATCCGCCGCGGATCGATCTCTATATCGCGACCTACAACGAGGAACTCGAGGTCCTGGAGCGAACGCTCGCGGGCGCGCAAGCGCTGGACTACCCCAACCTGCGCGTCTTCGTTCTCGATGACGGCCGCCGCAAATGGCTGACCGAGGCCTGCCGCCGCTACGGGGCCGAGCACAGGACCCGGCCGACGAACGATCATGCGAAGGCAGGCAACATCAATTATACCCTGTATCAGCGCCTGAAGGAGGACGATGCCCCGGATTTCGTGGCGGTCCTCGACGCGGATTTCGTCCCGCACCGCAATTTCGTCCGCCGGGCCGTTGCGCTGTTCCATGATCCCAAGGTCGGCCTCGTTCAGACGCCGCAGCACTTCTTCAACCCGGACCCGATTCAGCACAATCTCTATATTGCGTCCTCCTATCCGGACGAACAGCGCTTCTTCTTCGATCATCTCGAGCCGGCGCGCGATGCCTGGGGCGTGGCCGTCTGCTGCGGGACCTCCTCGATGGTTCGCGTCTCGGCGCTTCGCGAGATCGGCGGGTTGCCGACGGATAGTGTGACGGAGGACTTCCTCCTGACCATCCGGCTCGACAGCCATGGCTACCGGACCGTCTACCTCAACGAGGCGCTGACCGAAGGTCTCGCTCCGGAAGGCCTGCACGAATATGTCGTGCAGCGCGGACGCTGGTGCCTGGGGATGATGCAGATCGTCCGCAACGTCTACAACCCCCTCGGCTTCAACAACCTTCGATTCATGCAGCGTTTGAGCCTTCTCGACTCGTTGCTGTTCTGGACGACGACGTTCCCGTTCCGCCTGGCCGCGCTCGTGTGTCCGCTGCTCTACTGGTTCTTCGGCATCGTGGTCGTCAACGCCTCCGTGCCGGATCTCATCTCCTACTATCTTCCATACTACGCCGCCGTCCTCATCTCCCTGAACTGGATTTCGGGCGGTCTGATCTGGCCCGTGCTCAACGACGTCTCGCAGCTCATTGCCGCATGGCCGATCACCCGCGCGGCCGCCATGGGCCTGCTGACCAAGGGACCGCACAAGTTCCGGGTCACCGCCAAAGGCGGCGACCGGACCAGGACGATCGTGCAATGGCCGATGATGAAGCCGTTCGCCGTTCTCTTCGCGCTGACCGTGCTGGGCCTCGTCCTGCCGTTGCTCTTTCCGGAACATTTCGGCCATGTGGCGAAAGCCGGGGACGGCATCCGGGTCATCCTGTTCTGGACGCTGTACAACCTGCTGGTGCTCGCCGTCACCATGCTGGTCTGCGTCGAACGCCCTCGCGTCAACCGGCCCCAGCGCGAGTCCGTCGAGATGGCCCTTCTGTCGGTCGGCATGCAACGGTTCTCGTCATGGGTGCTCGAGCTGGGCGTCGATCATGCACGGGTCCGGGGCCTGTCGGACCTTCCGGCGGGCGCACTGGGGACGATCACTCTGGCCGAGGTGGGCGATGTCGCCATCCGCATCTCGGCGGAGACGAGCGACGGCTACCATCTTTCCCTGCGCCCGACACCCGAGCAGCGCGACGGGATCCTGCGCAAGCTCCACACGGCCGATGTCAGGCCAGGAGCCGGTCGCGGAGATATTCCTGAAATGATTCGAGGCTGGATGCGAAGCCTGGCGTCTCGATAGGCTTGAAGCAAGGGAGTGCGAACATGCGCGTCGGGTTGAAAGCACTTGTGTTCGTGATCGGCGCCTTGCTGATGCTCGCGCCGGCCATCGTGGCCGGCATGATGTTTACGGATGCCATGCAGAGACGGGCGGAAACGGCGAACGCCGCTCGTCTTCGCGTCCTCGGAGACATCGCTGCCAATCAACTCGGACGGCAGATGTATCGCCTCTGGCAGGATGTCGAAGGCATGTCGCGCATCGCCGACATGGGCGACTCCGAGGAGACCCGCCGCCAGCTGACCCTGCTGAGCAGCGTCGATCGACGCTATACCTGGATCGGCGTGGCCGATGTCACGGGAAAAGTCATCGCCGCGTCACAGGGGATGCTCGAAGGGGCGAGCGTCGCCGAGAGACCTTGGTTTCGCCGGGGTCTCAACGGCCCGGCGGCGACCGACGTACATGGAGCCTTGCTTCTCGAAAAACTTCTCCCCGCGACACCAGAGCCGCGGCGCTTCGTGGATTTCTCGGCTCCGATCAAGAGCGCGCAGGCGGGCACGACCGGTGTGATCGGCGCCCATTTCGATTGGGCCCTGGTCAAGGACGGACTTCACGCTTTCAGAGGGCAGGGAGTCGATCTCCTCCTCGTTTCGAGAGACCGGGCAGTCTTATCGGGTCCCGCCGCCCTCGAGGGGACGACCTTGTCGGTCGGATCGGCTGTCGCCGCCGGGCAGGGCGCCTCCGTCTCGCTCCGCGAGCGGTGGAGTGACGGGAGGGACTATATGACTGTCGTCGTCCCGGTGGTCTGGAAGGACATGCCCGGCTTCGGCTGGAGCGTCATCGTGCGGGCCGACACGAACACGGTGCTCAATCCGATCCGATCCATTGCGCGGGCCTTCTGGACCCTCCTCGGTGCAGGCGTCCTCGTGGGCCTGGTTCTGCTGTATCTGTTTTCGGCTTGGCTTGCCAAGCCGCTCCAGCGCCTGGTGGCGGCAGCGGAGGCGCTCGCCAGCGGGCGGTCCGATCAGCCGCCACACGACGAGACCCGCTATGAGGAGGCAACTCGCCTGAGCGCCGCGCTCGTGCGGCTTCAGACCCACTCGGTCAGGCCCTATCAGCCCACGCGGACCAAGGCCGACAAGACCTCAATCTCCATGCCCTGAGCCAACCCCCACCTTCCAGACGGCTCCGTTGCTGTTCGCGTCTCAAGATTTGAACTCCGAGGCTGCTTGGATGGTCCTGGACATGGCCCTCTATGGACAGACGCCAGGGGCCCGGCATAGCCTAGCCGATAATCTTGATCGGCTAGGCGGTTTCCGACCGGGGAGGTTTGAATGAGGCGATCCGAAAAAGTCATCATCAGCTGCGCGATAACCGGATCCATCCATACCCCAAGCATGTCGCCCCACTTGCCGGTGACGCCGCAGCAGATCGCCGAGAACGCCATCGCGGCGGCGCAAGCCGGTGCCGCGATCCTTCACCTGCACGCCCGAGACCCGCAGACGGGCCGCCCGACGCAGAGCCCCGAAGTGTTCAGGCAGTTCCTGCCGGCCATCAAAGAAGGCTGCGACGCCATCGTGAACATCACGACCGGCGGAGGGCTCGGGATGTCGCTCGATGAACGTCTCGCAGCGGCAAAATGGGCGCAGCCCGAGATCGCCTCCATGAATATGGGCTCCTTCAACTTCAACATCTCCGGTGCGGGTGCACGCGTCGGGTCGTTCAAGAACGACTGGGAGAAGCCCTATCTCGAGATGACGAAGGATTTCATCCTCTCCAACACCTTCGCGCAGATCGAGCGGGGGATGACGGAACTCGGTGCGCTCGGAACGCGCTTTGAATTCGAGTGCTACGATGTCGGCCATCTCTACAACCTCGCCCATTTCGCCGACCGCGGACTCGTGCAGCCGCCCTTCTTTGTGCAGGCCATTTTCGGAATCCTCGGCGGCATCGGTCCGGAGCCGGAGAACCTGATGCACATGAAGGCGACGGCCGACCGCCTTTTTGGAAACGACTACTATCTCTCCATTCTTGCCGCCGGCCGCCATCAACTGCCGTTCGTGACCATGGGCTCCATCCTCGGCGGTCATGTGCGGGTGGGCCTGGAAGACAACCTCTATCTCGGCAAGGGCGAACTCGCGCCGTCCAATGCGGACCAGGTCCGCAAGATCCGCCGAATCCTCGAGGAGCTTTCCCTTACCATCGCCACACCGGACGACGCGCGCCGCATGCTCCAGACCAAGGGACCTGACAACAGCGCCTTCTGAGTGGCGTGGATGGGCCATCTTGCCAGCGAGCCATCATCGGCGCCCCGGTTCCTGTGGCGGCCTTAGGGTGCTGCCTCGGCCAAGGGAAAAGCAAGCTTGTGGCCCCTTCTTTCCAAGCGTTCACAGGCATGCCTAAGATGGGCGTTCCAAAAAGGGAGGAAATAATGAAGACGGGCTATGTTCTCAGCGCTCTGGTCGCGGTGGCCATGACAGGAGGGGCGCAGGCGCAAACCTCGGTCAAGCTGGGCATCTTAAACGACCGTTCCGGCGTTTATTCCGAGCTGACCGGCGAAGGATCCGTGATCGCGGCCCGCATGGCCGCTGAAGATTTCAAAGCTGCCGAGAAGGGCATCAAGGTCGACATCGTCGCGGCGGATCACCAGAACAAGCCGGATATCGGCGCCAGCATCGCACGTCAATGGTACGATCAGGACGGTGTCGACGTCATCCTCGACGTTCCGACCTCCTCGGTGGCGCTCGCCGTGAACGGCATTGCCCGCGAGAAGAACAAGATCCTGATCAATTCGGGCGGCGGCACCTCGGACTTGACCGGATCCCAATGCTCGCCCAACACCGTTCACTGGACCTACGACACCTGGGCGCTTGCGAACGGAACCGGCGGTGCCATGGTGAAGCGGGGAGACAACACCTGGTTCTTCGTCACGGCGGACTATGCCTTCGGGCATGCCCTGGAGCGTGACACCGCGGCCCTGGTGACCAAGGCGGGCGGCAAGGTCGTCGGCACGGTTCGACATCCCTTCCCGGGCCAAGACTTCGCATCCTTCCTGCTGCAGGCTCAATCCTCGGGCGCCAAGGTGATCGGGCTCGCCAATGCGGGCGGTGACTTCACCAATACGATGAAGCAGGCGGCGGAGTTCGGAATCGTCCAGGGCGGCCAGAGCCTCGCGGGACTTCTCGTCTTCATCACGGATGTTCACGCTCTCGGTCTTCAGGTGGCTCAGGGCCTCGTGCTGACCGAGGCATTCTACTGGGATCAGAACGAAGGGACCCGGGCTTGGTCGAAGCGCTTCGCCGAAAGGAACGGCGGCAAGATGCCGACCATGGTCCATGCGGGCGTCTACGCCGGCGCCCTCCATTACCTCAAGGCCGTCGAAGCCCTGAAGGGCAAGGAGACCGCGAGCGTCATGTCCAAGATGAAGGAGATGCCCACCGACGATCCGCTGTTCGGCAAGGGCATGATCCGTCAGGACGGCCGCAAGGTCCATGACATGTATCTGTTCGAGGTCAAGAAGCCGGCTGAGTCGAAAGGTCCCTGGGATCTCTACAAGCAGCTTGCCACGATCCCAGCCGATCAGGCCTTCCGGCCCCTCAACGAAGGCGGCTGCCCCCTCGTCAAGGGCTGATCGGAGTCGAAACCGATAGGGCCAGATTGGCCTGGCCCTATCTCTTCTGCGGGTTGATTCAAGAACGGCCGCCAGCGGGCCGGTTCAGCGATGGAAAGGGACGGCAATGGACTTGGACATTCGAGGTTTGCGCGTTCTCGTGACGGCGGGAGCCGCCGGCATTGGCCTGGAAATCGCCAGAAGCTTTGTCCGTGAGGGCGCAAAGGTCCATGTCTGTGATGTCGACGACGCGGCGCTCGCCGCGCTGGCGACGAGCGATCCGGATATCGCACGTTCCCGCGCCGACGTTGCGAGCCGGTCGGATGTGAGCCGTCTTTTCGATGAAGCCCTTCCCGCTCTCGGCGGGTTGGATGTTCTCGTGAACAATGCCGGGATCGCGGGACCGACGGCGCGGGTGGATGAGGTCGATCCCGAGGACTGGGATCGAACGCTTCAGGTCAACATCACGGGACAGTTCAACTGCGCCCGTCTCGCGGTCCCGCATCTGCGCGAGAGCAAGAACGCGTCCATCATCAATCTTTCGTCCGCGGCAGGCCGTTTCGGCTTTCCTCTTCGCTCTCCCTACTCCGCGTCGAAATGGGCAGCGGTAGGCTTCACGAAAACCCTCGCCATGGAGCTGGGGCCGCTCGGGATCCGGGTCAATGCCATCCTTCCCGGTGTTGTGGAAGGCGAGCGGATCCGCCGCGTGATCGGGAGCAAGGCTCAGGTGCGCGGGATCAGCTACGAGGAGATGGAGAACGAGTTCCTCCGGCACGTCTCCTTGAAAGCCGCCGTGGCGCCGCAGCAGATTGCCGATCAGATCGTCTTCCTGTGCTCACCGCGCGGGCGGACGATTTCGGGTCAGGCTATCGCAATCGATGGCGATATCCAGTCCCTTGCATAACTTTGCTTCAACAGAAATGACCTGACGGGTGGACGCGACTTTCTGATATCACACGTGAGAGATACGGAACAGGCGGCATGTTCTGCCGCCACACCAACGGGATGGAGACGAGGATGTCAGTAGAAAAAGTGGCACTGATCACCGCAGGTGGCAGCGGCATGGGCGCCGCCGCGGCCCGCCGATTGGCAGCCGACGGGTTCAAGGTTGCGGTCTTGTCCTCCTCCGGCAAGGGCGAAGCCCTGGCCCAGGAGCTTGGCGGCATCGGCGTGACGGGCTCGAACCAATCCAACGACGATCTCAAGCGGCTTGTCGATGCGACAATGGAGAAGTGGGGCCGGATCGACGTGCTGGTCAACAGTGCCGGCCACGGACCCCGTGCGCCCATCCTCGAAATCACCGACGAGCAGTGGCATCAGGGGATCGACGTCTACTTCCTGAACGTGGTGCGCCCGACACGCCTCGTGGCGCCGATCATGGTGCAGCAGAAGGCCGGCTCGATCATCAACATCTCGACGGCCTGGGCCTTCGAGCCGAGCGCGATGTTCCCGACCTCGGCCGTCGCCCGGGCGGGCTTGGCGTCCTTCACGAAGATCTTCGCCGATCAGTATGCGGCCGACAACGTCCGGATGAACAACGTGCTGCCGGGCTGGATCGACAGCCTTCCGGCCACCGAGCAGCGCCGCGACAGCGTGCCGATGAAGCGATACGGCACCAGCGAGGAGGTGGCCGCGACCATCGCGTTCCTGGCCTCGGAGGGAGCGGGCTACATCACCGGCCAGAACATTCGCGTCGATGGCGGCTTGATACGGGCGGTGTGACACCGCTGAGGAGGGCGGCCCTTCTCGCCTTTGCATTCCTCGGCTTGGCCTGAGGCAGCACATTGTTGACAATCGGAATGATATGGCGAGCCGAGCGGATGGGTGCAATGCGCAGGCTGCGCCTGTCCCAGGTGCGGGCGGAATAGGAATGACTTTTACGGATGGGTCATGACGCCATCCGACTTCTCCGCCCGCACCGAACGGAGGCCGCTCCGTGCCGCGCTCGCTCAACGTATCCGTGTCCCCACTTTCCACGTTCGATCCTCTCGTGAGGGGGCGAGGGATGCGACATGAAAAGCAAGCGACAGAGCAGGTGTCGGAAGACCGGATGGCCTGACATGGGCATCGGATATCGGCCTGAGACTGTCCCCGGAAAAGGGAATGTGGATAAGACCGGGGGAAGTTCGGACCTGCCCTTGGCGCGCGCGACAGGGCCTAAAAGTTCCCTGCGTGGGAATCGATTTTTTCGTTTTCTCAGAAAGGTTTGATTCAGAGTCTGGGGAGCAAATCCCGCGCCTGTTTTCGCGTACCAGGTGCCGCCGTGCTCTCATCGAAACTGCACATTGCCTTCACGATCGTAGCGCTGATCACCCTCGGAAAAGCACCGATGGTAAAGCCTCTGAGAAATCCCGAGACTGAAGTGATCATCCGCGTCGTGATCCTTCGTGATGATGATACGAAAGGTTGAGCGGGCGTTAACGTCGCTCTTGCTGGAAAAGGGCCCCGCCTGGAAGGCGGGGCGCGCTAAGGGCGCATAAGTCAGCATCTGTATGGGGGCATGACAGATGCAGGGAAGTCAGAGGACCCCTGGCTTTGGTTATATGGCTATGGTCCCTATATTCACTTAGGCCAAATGGTCTATGTTGCCGGTGTGCATCAATCGCCTTGATCGGGTGCGCGCAGCCTGAGAACATCCGAGCCGCACTCTTTCCAAGCCATTGAAGATGATCGTCCCGGTCCTGACGCAATGGCAGGATCGCGATGCCGGCAAAGCGGATGCGCGACCGGATCACCAGGTGCCATAAAGTCCGCCTCTCCCGGTTCATCGCGATCGTCGAAGAGTGCCGTCAGCGCTTCGAGAGGGTCAGGGAGTGGATCTCTACCGTGCCGTCGATGCGGCCCTCAAGGCACGCGTGCTTCCTGTGCGCTTGTCCTGATCGCCTGCTTTGCATTCCTCCGGCCGGAAGCCCTCGGAGCTTTGGTTGCCTCGGAGCGGCAGAAGTCGATTGCCGCCTCCAAAAAGGCCTGGCGGGCTTGCGAGTGTTGGCTCACGGCCCTGATCCAGGGCTTGTCCGCGATGAGCGTCACCAGCCGTTCCGGCATCAGGCGCAGCTTCTCCTCCTCGGCAGCTACCATCCGTTCATAAGCATGCAGCAGCTTTGATGGTCTGGCCATGAACACTCCCAACATTGACGGTCGGCACTCTGGGTATCGCTCCCGGCCTCCAACTCGTCTTTTACCGGAGATCGGTCTAGCGATCGTTAAAGTCGGCCGACGGTTTCGGGCCGCGATCGTCGAAAAGGCCAGCCGGAATCTGGGACGGCACAGAGCGGCCGTACTCACCGTCGCTGTCGGCGACGGACACCACATCGTAGCGACGGGAGAATCGGAACTCGCTCAACGGCGAAGATTACCGCGTCATTCTCACTTTCGAAGGAGGTACTACCGCCGCTCGGCAAGATGTATGCAAAGCTCTTTCGGATTGTTGACAGTTCCAGGCCGCAAGCGTCCACTTCGTATAAGCCCCGTCGCATCAGCGTGAGACTTAGGCTTTCGGCGACGGGCCTGGAGGGACGAGCGATGAGCACTCGGCGTACAGTTATTCAAGGGGCTGTGCTTGCGGTAGTGTCTGCCTTGGCCATTGTGGCAACCGGAGCAACCTCGGTCGAGGCCGCGGACAAGGAGCTCAAAATCGGGTTCGTCGGCGTCACCAGCGGCCCGGCGGCCGCGTGGGGGACATCAAATGTCCGCTCGATGCAAACCCGAGCCGAGTGGTTGAATCAAACGGGCGGCGTGCGGATCGGCGATACGACCTATAACATCGACATCGTCACATTCGATGATCAAAAGGATCCCAAGCGGGCGATTGCCGGCATGGAGAAGATGGCTCAGGAGGGCATTCACTATGTCGTCGGGCCCAATGTCGACGATGGCGCGGCGGCAGTCCGACCTGTCGCCGAGAAGGCAGGCATCATCTACTTTCCCTACGCCTTCCCGAAAGAACTTTATGTGAAGCCTGCATCGAATGCAGTGCTTGGCATGATCGCCAGCTATCAGTCGGGCCCCGCCATCTACAAATACCTGAAAGAGAACAAAGGGGTTAAAAGCATCGCCTTCATCGCGGCCAACGAGTCCGATCCTCTCAGTCAACGTGACAGCGGCGTCGCCGCCGCGAAGGCCCTCGGCCTGCAGATTCTCGCCGAGAAGGACACCTACCAGAATGACACTCGCGACTTCACCCCGGTGTTGACGCCGATCGTCAAGCTGAAGCCGGATCTGCTGGTGCTCTCGGGCGCTGCCCCTGCCAACGCGCCTCTCCTGATCCGCGCGGCAAGGGAACTCGGCTTCAATGGCCTGATCTCGACCGAGACGGCTCATGACGCCAAGGTGCTGGCCGAAGGAGCAGGCGACCTCGCCAACGGCTTCATATCGGTGGGCGGCGCCTCGACTCCCGAGATCCGCTCCCCCGTCATGGTGGAGTTCATCGATCGCTATACGAAGAAGTTCGGCGAATACAACGACGAGTCGAATACAAAAGTATACGCGCTCGAGTACATCCTCGAGACTCTGAAAGCCAATCCCAAAGCGGTCGACAACGTTGATGAGTTCAAGAAGACGATCGACACGTTCTCCGCTCCGAACCCCTTCATGAAGGGCGACAACAAACTCAAGTATGTCGGTTCGACCTCGTTCGGTCAGAAGCGCCAGATCGCGGTTCCGATGGTCGTCAACGAGTACCAGAACGGTGAATTCAAGACATTGTTCATCGGTGAGGTCGACTGACTTTCTTGGCACTGGCACCATGAGCGGGCCCGTTCATGGTGCAATCCACAGGTTCCCGACTGGATTCCTCCATGGAGCAAGTGATCGCAAACGGGCTGTATCTCGGGGCGCAGTATGCGCTCATTGCCCTCGGGTTGACGCTGATCTTCGCCCTGATGAACGTCTTAAACTTTGCGCATGGTCAGATGTACGTCCTTGGAGGATTCGTCACCTACTATGTCTATGGCCAGCTCGGCCTCCCCTTTGCGGTGGCACTCCTGGCATCCGGAGCGACGCTCGCCGCCGTGGGCGCTCTGATCGAGAAATTTCTCTTCCGGCCCGTGATCCGGAGAAGCATTCGTGAGGAAAGCACGATGCTGCTCGCAGCGGCCATCGCTTTCTTTCTCGATGCGATCATCCTTCTTCTTTTCGGCGAGAAGCAGCGTGGCGTCCCGAAGATCATCAATGGCGTGTTCCTGTCCGATGCCCTGATCATGCCTTATGATCGCCTGCTGATCGGCGCCGTGGCGCTCGTCATGATCGCGGTGTTCATGCTGCTCATGCAATATACAAGGCCCGGTCGGGCCATGCGCGCGCTGGCGCAGGACCGTGTCGCAGCGCAACTGATGGGCGTTCGCGTCGACCGTTACTCCATGATAGGATTCGCACTCGGCGCCATGCTGGCCGGTGTCGTCGGGGGCCTTCTTGTGGCGATCACGGGCGTAAACTCCGGGATAGGAGGGCCGATCTCGGTCAAGGCCTTCATGATGGTCATGATCGGCGGAGCAGGCGTCGTCGGGGGAGCCATTGCGGGAGGATTCATCCTGGGCATGCTCGAGTCCGTGGGACTGAGTGTCCTGCATGCCTATGGCGACATCACGTACCTGGTCATATTCGCGGCCCTGATGGTGTTCCTCAGCATTCGCCCCAATGGGCTGATGGGTAAACCCTGGGGGTGATGTGACATGTCGGTCTCGAAGCTGATCGGGGTCCTGGGCTTCCTGGCAATGACGCTCGTGGCGATTCCCTGGATCATCGTCGCGACCGGCCGTTCAGACCTGTACTATACGTTGACGTCGGTCGCTCTGCTTGCCATCGCAAGCGGTGGCGTCTGGCTCACATTCTACATTGGACGCATCAATATCGGCCAAGCCGCCTATGCGCTGCTCGGCGGCTATGTCTCCGCAATCCTCATCGTTCGCTACGGCGTGCCGTTCTGGTTCACCTTGCCGCTCGCAGGACTTCTATGCGCCGGGGCGAGCGTTCTGATCGGCGTTCCAATTCTACGTATGCGCGGCGTCTACTTCGCCATGGTGACGCTGGTCCTCACGGAGGTCGCCCGCCTTTTGGCCCTTGCGCTTCCGGTGACCAACGGCGCCAAGGGCCTTGTGAACATTCCGCTCCCCGGCTCGGTCACACTCTTCGGCATTGAGCTGCTGCCGGATTTCGCAGCGCTGGATAATCCGCGGCGCGCCTTCTACTTCGCCGCCGTCGTACTGATGGTCGTGTGTTATGCGGGCCTTTACCGCTTGGTGCATTCCCGCATTGGCAGGCTCTGTCTGTCGCTCCAGCAGAATGAGGAGCTGGCCACTTCGATCGGCGTCAATGTCGCGTACTTGCGTCTTGTCATTTACGCGATCTCGTCCTTTCTGGGTGGGATCGCCGGAGCGATGTTCATCGCCATCTCCCAGTCCATCTATCCGTCGAGTTTTACAACGGCCGACTCCATCAATTTCATGCTGAACTGTTTCCTCGGCGGACTAGCCTATGTCCTCGGGCCAATCCTTGGGACCTTCCTTCTCTATTTCGGCTGGGACCTGTTGTTCAAGGCGGGCCAGTTTCAGCTCCTGATCTTTTCCTCTGTGCTGATCGTCCTAATGCTGACGCTGCCCAATGGCCTGCTCAGCCTCCGTCCATGGAAGCAGATGAAGGGGGCCGTTGGTGGATGACATTCTTCAGATTTCCGGCTTGACGAAAAAGTTCGGCGGTCTCACCGCCGTCAATAATGTCTCGTTCTCGGTGGCCGAGGGTGAAGTTCTCTCGGTCATCGGGCCGAACGGGGCTGGAAAATCCACCCTTTTCAAGCTCGTCGCCTCGTTCCTGCGGCCGAGTGCGGGCGAGGTTCGTTTTCAAGGAAAGCGCATCTCGGGCCTCGCACCTCATGTCGTAGCCAGGATGGGTGTCGTTCGAACCTTCCAGGAGACGACAATATTTAAAGGCATGACGGTGCGCGAGAACGTCATCATCGCTCACCAATTGAGAGCCCGGGCCAGCCTTCCGGGATTCTATATCGGGTCTCCCACGGCGCGGAAGGATGAGGCCGAGTTCGGAAGGTCCGCCGACGCCATTCTTGAGTTTCTCGGCCTTAGTCACATCCGGGATGAACCCGCAATCGCCCTCCCGCACGGGCATCTCCGGGCACTTGGAATGGCGATTGGCCTTGCCACGGATCCCAAGGTCCTTCTGCTCGATGAGCCATTTGCCGGGATGAACCATGACGAAACGATGCGTGCCGTCGAGATGGTGAAGGACGTGCGCGAACGAGGCGTCACCATACTCCTGGTCGAGCACGACATGCCAGCAGTGATGCAGATCTCCCATCGGATCGTCGTGCTGAACTTTGGGGAAAAGATTGCGGAAGGAACTCCGACCGAGATCCAGCGGAACGAGAGGGTCATCGAGGCCTATCTCGGGATCGAGGACAAGACGATCGGATTTTGAGATATGGCCAAGCTGCTGTCCTGCAGAAACGTGGAACTCTACTACGATCACGTCCATGCCTTGAAAGGCATTTCGCTCGAGATCGATGAAGGTGAGACGGTTGCCTTGATCGGAGCGAACGGGGCCGGCAAGTCGTCCATCCTACGGGCGATCACGGGGCTGAAGCGGATCTGGTCCGGCGAGATCCATTACCAGGGCGGACGCATCGATCGTTGCCAGCCAGACGAGATCGTCAAGATGGGCATTGTCATGGTGCCGGAGGGGCGGCGGGTCTTTCCCTATATGTCCGTGAAGGACAATCTCCTCATGGGAGCCTTCACCCGGTCCGACCGGACCGGCATCGGCGTGAGCCTCGACATGGTCCTGACCCGTTTTCCCCGTCTCAAGGAGCGCTACTCCCAATCGGCCGGGACCATGAGTGGTGGTGAACAGCAGATGCTGGTGATCGGCCGCGCGTTGATGGCCAAGCCGCGCCTGCTCTTGCTCGATGAACCATCCCTCGGAATCGCACCCAAACTGGTCCAGGATATCGCGCGATCGATCGTCGCCATCAACAGGGACGAGAAAGTCAGCGTGCTGCTGGTCGAGCAGAATTCTCGCATGGCGCTAAGGATTTCACAGCGTGCCTACGCGCTGACGACGGGCCGGATCGCACTTGCCGGACAGTCGGCCGAGATGCTGAACGATGAGCGTATCAGGCATCTTTACCTGGGTGGAGAGCTTCAGTAGCAGAGAGGCGATGCCATGCAGATCTGTGTCGTCAACCCCAATACGACGGCTTCGATGACCCGGAAGATCGGCCGTGCGGCCGTCGCTGTCGCGGCCAAGGGGACGGAAATCATCGCCGTCAATCCGAAGCTCGGCCCGCCGAGCATCGAAGGATATTTTGACGAGGCGTTTTCTATACCCGGGCTGATCGATGAGATCGGCAACGCCCCAGGCGCGGACGCTTACATCATCGCGTGCTTCGACGATACCGGTCTCGATGCAGCCCGTTGCATCACCGACGCGCCAGTGATCGGGATCGGCGAAGCCGCTTTTCATATGGCGACGCTTATTGCGGGCCAGTTCAGCGTCGTCACGACATTATCGCGCTCGATCCCGGTCATCGAAGGCAATCTGGTCCGATACGGACTCCGAACCCGCTGTGCCAAAGTGCGGGCGTCGGATGTACCGGTCCTCGACCTGGAAGCTTCCGGTTCAGGCGCCCGTCAACGCATTTCGGATGAGATCTCCGCCGCAATTCGCGATGATCGTGCCGAGGCAATCGTCCTCGGCTGTGCTGGGATGACGGATCTCGCGCGCTCCCTTGGGCAGGAGCACGGAATACCTGTCCTCGATGGAGTGGCCTGCGCGGTCAAGCTCTGCGAGGGGCTTCAGTCTCTTGGTCTCAGGACGTCAAAGGCCGGGGGCTACGCCACGCCTCGAGCCAAAACCTATTCCGGTCTTTTCGCGCGCTTTTCACCAGGTGGACTGGATTCGGCTGGAAGCGGCGAAGACCGGTCCGACAGGGGACGGAAAGACACGTGAAACGGGCCGATCCGAAAGAGACCTCCGAAGCCTTTGCCCGGAGCCGGAAACCGAATGTACGCTGGGCTGATGTGTACTCCGGGCTGAGGGATGCGATTGTGTCGCACCGCCTCTCGCCAGGAATGAAACTGCCCGAGGATGAACTGGCATCGATCTATTCCGTGAGCCGCACTGCCATCAGGTCTGCGTTGCAGGCCTTGTCCCATGATCGGTTGGTGAGACTTGAGCCGAATCGCGGAGCCTTTGTCGCGCAACCGTCAAAGCAGGAGGCGCGGGAGATCTTCGACGCACGGATTCTCATCGAGCCGCGGGTCGCGGCACTGGCGGCGTCGGCCGCCAGGCGGCCCGATATCGTTCGGTTGCGCCGGCATCTCGAGGACGAGGAGGAAGCCCTTCACGCCGGCCAAGTCAACGCCGCGATCTCGCTATCGGCGCGGTTCCACGTGGCGATCGCCGAGGTCGCGGCGCATTCGATCCTGACAGAACTCGTGACTGATCTCGTGTCGCGCTCGTCGCTCATCATTGCTCTGTACTGGTGCCGGCGCGATATCACCTGTGAAACGCATGCTCATCATGCTCTCGTCGACGCACTTGCCAGGCACAAGACCGGTCATGCGTCCGCGCTGATGGCTGACCATTTGGCGGACCTCGTGACCGGTCTCGATTTGACAACCAAGGATGTCGGGCCAGGAAGCCTCGCCGAGGTGCTGCGATAGATCGATCCGGCCTCTCGCAGATTGCGCTTCGGAATGTCATTTGAGAATATGCGTTTGAGTTGAGGATGCGGTTGGCTTTGTACATTCCCTTTGCGACGGCCGTCGTCCGACCTTGGTGTCGGGTCTTGGAAGCGGGATTGGCGACGGCATTGAGTGCGCCGCATTCGGATTGACGTTCGAAGCGAGGAACCGAACGGTCCGGTTGCTCGGGGCAGGCGTGCACATTGACCCTGCCTCACACAGGAATAATGCACAGGAGTTGTCAACGTCTCCTCCCCGGAGGGAACTCTGTCGAGCGGAAGGGGATTAATTCTCCGGTTCAACTGTGGAGGCTACCATGATCGGCGTCAGAATTCCCGCAGCCGCGATGGTGTTGGCGTGCCTTACCCTCTCCGTTGCCGCGGCCGAGAGGACAGGATCCGAGGACACGGTCTCCGATACCTCCTGGCAACATCATCTCTGGTCCCAGAAGTTCGACATCGCGCCCGATCCGGAAACAACCGGATCCATCAACTCCCAATCCATCTCGGGCATGGATACGAGCCGCTCGGACTGCGTGCCGTCCGGGTTGCAGTTCAGCCATCCTCCACTTCCGGGCTGGCGGATCGGGTCCTGTTCATAGCCCGTGAGTCCATATCCCATGGGACTCGGCATCGACAGTGGCGCGGCAGGCCGTTGCAATCGTTCCCGGTCGAGGCGGCCTCGATCCGAGAAGGAGCCAGGCCGCGCGCTTGTCCGGAGCCTTTGAGGTGGACAATCAGGGCATGACGGGATCGTCCTGCCAGCGTTCAACATACTCGCGAAACTCGCGCATGAACGTGACGGCCAGCGAAGAGGTCGAATGCTGGCCCGATCGCAGTGAGACGAAGCCGGCATCGATGAATGGCGTGAACGGTTTCGCCACGATGCCTTTGTCCTGAAATTCTGCTGCCGAATAGGGGTCGACCAAGCTGATACCACCGCCTTCCGCCACGAGCAGGCAAGCGATGTGGGATAAGGGTGTCTCAAGTGAGATCGTGCGTGGCACATCGGCAAGAGCCATATCGACCCGGGACCGAAAGAAAGTGCCTGGTCCGATACCTACGAAATGTTCGCCCCTGAGATCTGTCGGCTTGATGGACCGGCGCCGAGCCAGCGGGTGGTCCTTTCGCATGATCGCAACGGCCGCGACCGGGAAAGTCTCAATCTCAAGCCCGGTCCGGTCGAGCGGGCTATCCGCATATCCGAAGTCGGCCTGACCGCTTGCTACGGCATCGAGAACGAGATGGGAGGGCACTCCGCTGAGCGAAATATGGACATCCGGCCGCTGAACGGAATACCGGGCGGCAAAACGGGTAAGGATACTTCCGGCCAGGGCCGGCATCGCGGCGATCCGGAGTGAACCGGCCGTCTGCGCCCGAAGCGCCTGAGCGAATGCCTGGATCCGTGCCAATCCGACAAAGGACCGTTCGACCTCCTCGAGCAGCGCAGTCGCCTCGGCTGTCGGTACGATATGGTTGCCGCGTCTCTCGAATAAGGTCAGCCCGGTCGTCTCCTCCAGGCTTCGGATCAGACGGCTGATGGCGGGCTGAGTGACAAAGAGTGCCTCGGAGGCGCTGGTGATGCTGCCGGTGAGCATGACTGCGCGAAAAGCCTCGATCTGACGTGAACTGATCTCCATCGGGTTCCTGCATAGCATAACATTGAAGCATGCTACCATCAATAAATCTGATTTGACCTTATGGAAAGCGCTGCACGATGATCGAGGGCCGTTTCGGTGGATTGGCATGCCCGGATGCGGATGCTGCCGGGCGAAAAGACCAAATGAGGGATTAAGGATATGAGCACGTTGAAAGTTCTAGGCGCCGTTCTCGGCCTGACCGTTGCAGCGAGTGGGGCGTCGGCGCAGGAGAAGACCGTCAAGATCGCCACCGAAGGCGCCTACGCGCCGTGGAACTTCACCGGCCCCGGCGGCAAGCTGGAAGGCTTCGAGGTCGACCTCGCCAACGACCTGTGCGCGCGCATGAAGGTGAAGTGCGAGATCGTGGCGCAGGACTGGGACGGCATCATCCCGGCGCTCCAGGCCAAGAAGTACGACGCCATCATGGCCGGCATGAGCATCACGCCGAAGCGGCAGGAGGTGATGAACTTTTCCCGCCCTTACGCTCTTCCGATCAATACCTTCGCGGTCGGCGCCTCCGGGGATATTGCCAAGCTGCCGGGCGACGGCAAGCGAATCGACCTGACGGCGGACGAGGCCGCGGGCAAGGCTGCGATCGCCGCGATGGCGCCGGCTCTGAAAGGCAAAACACTCGGCGTTCAGGGCTCCACGACGGCCTCGGCTTTCGCCGATCAGTACCTCAAGGGCCTGGCCGAGATCCGCGAGTACAAAACGACCGAGCAGCACGACCTCGATCTCGCCGCCGGCCGCATCGATGCCGTCCTGGCGAACATGACGGTTCTGACCGCGACGATCGCGAAGCCGGAAATGAAGGATGTCAAGCTCGCCGGTCCCACGCTCCTCGGCGGCCCCTTCGGGCCCGGCATCGGTGTCGGCCTTCGCAAGGAGGACACGGACCTGAAGAAGATGCTTGATGAGGCGATTGCCGCTGCTTCTGACGATGGGACGCTCAAAGCGCTCAGCATGAAGTGGTTCAAGGTCGACATCGCACCCTAGAGCATCGGACCCAAAAGTGGATTTGCACTTTTGGGATTGAATCCGATGCTCCCTTCTTAGAGAAGCGCATCGTTCCTGCGACAAACCGGGGCCACTTTTTCGCACGATGCGCTAGGCCCAAGACCCATCGTTACCGCGGGACGGCCCTGGGCGCGCCTCGCCTTTTGTGAACACGACCGCATGACCCATCATCGACCAGACCGAGAGCCCGATGTCGCCGTCGTCGGCGGAGGTATCATGGGAGCCTGCGTCGCATGGGGACTGGCGCGGCGGGGACTGAGGGTCCGCGTGCTGGACGAAGGCGACATTGCCCTGCGAGCCTCCCGGGCGAACTTCGCCCTCGTCTGGGTGCAAGGGAAGGGCCTCGGGCTTCCCGCCTACGCCGCCTGGACGAAATCCGCAGCCGAGGCTTGGCCCCGCCTGGCTTCGGAACTCATGTCGGACACGGGCGTCGATGTCGGGCTCGATCAGCCGGGCGGGTTCACGCTCTGTCTGTCGGACCGCGAGTTGCAGGTGAATGTCGACGCGATGGTGCGCCTGCACAAGCAGCGCGATACCGTGACATATCCCTATGAAGTCCTGGATCATGCACAGACGAGGGCGTGGCTGCCCGACATCGGTCCCGATGTCAGCGGATCGATCTATTGTCCCCTCGACGGGCATGTGAATTCGCTGCGCCTGTTCCGGGCCCTGCACGTTGCGTTGAAGGCACGCACAGTCGACTACCGGGCCGATCATGTAGTCACCGCTATCGAGCCACGTGCAGGCGGCTTCGCCCTGAAGGGAAACTGGGGCGAGGTAAGGGTTCCAAAAGTTGTCCTCGCGGCAGGGTTGGGCAATGCGCGGCTGGCCCCGATGGTCGGCCTCGAGGCTCCCCTGAAGCCGAGCCGGGGACAGATTATCGTCACCGAGAAAGCCGCTCCGTTCCTGCGTTACCCTGTCGTCACGGTTCGCCAGACCGACGAAGGCGGTGTCATGATCGGCGACAGTGAGGAGGCAGATGGCTCAAGTCTCAGAATTGATCATTCCATCTCCTCCGTCATGGCCGACAGGGCCATCCGGATGTTTCCCCTGCTCGGTGACCTGAATGTCGTCAGGACCTGGTCGGCCTTTCGTGTCATGACGCTGGACGGCTCCCCCGTATACGAGCAATCGGAGGCCTGCCCCGGCGCCTTCATGGCGATGGCGCATTCAGGCGTGACTTTGGCTCCCCAGCATGCCTTCTCGCTTGCGGACTACATCGCCGATGGGATGATCCCCGAGGAAACCGCTGTCTTCTCGACCAGGAGGTTCCGTGTTCCAGCGTCTGCCTGATCGCAGTTCGGGCGAAGTCACCTTCACCTTCGATGGGCGTCCGATCACGGCGTCGGTCGGCGATAGCGTCGCCGCCGCGCTGCTTGCCGCAGGCATTCATGTCTGCCGCACGACCCCGGCCTCCGGGACTCCGCGGGGACCCTATTGCCTCATGGGTGTGTGCTTCGAATGCCTGGTGAGGATCGATGGCATGGACAACCGCCAGGGGTGCCTCGTGACGGTGCGGGAAGGCATGCGGGTGGAGACCCAGCGCGGCGCGCGCACTCTGACAACGGAGCCTGCACAATGACGGAGGGTGTCGTCCATAGCGGATGCGGGATTGCGGACCTCGCGGATGACTACGACGTCATCGTCGTCGGGGCGGGACCTGCGGGCCTGTCGGCGGCAACGATGCTGGCGGGGTTCAAGGCACGGACGCTCCTCGTCGACGAGAATCAGGCGCCGGGCGGCCAGATCTATCGCGCCATCACGGTGGCCCAGTCGGCAGATCGCCGGAGGCTGGGTGAGGACTATTGGCGCGGGCGCGGAATCGCCGAGGATTTTCTCCGCTCGGAGGCGGAGTATGCGCCGGCGACAACCGCCTGGAGCATCCAATCCGTACAAGACGATGCGGGACGGACGATCGGCCAGGAAGTCGGGCTCTCGTCGAGCGGCATGGCGCGTCTCATCCGCGCAAAGCACGTGATACTCGCCACGGGAGCGCTGGAGCGCCCCTTCCCGATTCCGGGCTGGACTCTTCCAGGCGTCATGACCGCGGGATCCGCCCAGATCGCCCTGAAGACCTCTGGCCTCATCCCGAGCGGAAAGGTCGTGATCGCCGGAACGGGTCCGCTGCTTTATCTCCTTGCGGCGCAGTTGATCGAAGCGGGGACGACGGTGTCGGCCGTCCTCGACACGACGCCGAGGGAGAACTGGCTTCGCGCCTTTCGGCATGCCCCGGGCTTTCTGATCTCGCCCTATCTCGCCAAGGGGCTGAAGCTGCTCGGAAAGGTGCAGCGCCGCACCCGGGTGATCCGATGGGTTTCCGCATTGGCAGCGGAAGGCGAGGGGGAACTGAGGGAGGTCGTCTGGACGGCTGGAGGCCGCGAGCACCGCATGCCTGCGGATCTCCTTCTGCTCCATCAGGGCGTGGTTCCCAACGTCAATTTCTCAAATGCCGCAGGCTGCGCTCACGATTGGGACGAGGCCCAGCTCACATTCCGGCCGCAGGTCGACGAATGGTTTGAAAGCTCGGTCGTCGGTCTCTCTCTCGCGGGCGACGGAGCTGGTATCCGGGGCGCCGAGGCGGCCGCGATCCAGGGACGTATCGCAGGGCTGGGCTGCGCCTCCCATCTCGGTCTCGTCGCGCCGGCGGAGCGTGATCGGCTTGCAGCGCCTCTCCGGAGATCCCTCGCACGCGCCTCACGGGGCAGGCGATTTCTCGATGAGGTGTACCGGCCCGCCCAAGCGTTCCGGGTTCCGCAAGACCCGGACACGATCGTGTGCCGGTGCGAGGAGATCTCGGCCGGACAGATCCGGGCATCGGTGAGTGCCGGGGCAGGCGGGCCGAACCAGATGAAGGTGTTTCTCCGGTGCGGTATGGGCCCGTGCCAAGGCAGGCTCTGCGGGCTGACCGTAACCGAGCTGATCGCGAAGGAACGTCGCAAGCATCCGTCGGAGATCGGGTATTGCCGGCTGCGCTTCCCGATCAAGCCGTTGAAGCTGCGCGAGCTCGCTGCCTTGCCGCAGACAGAAACCGCGAAGGTCGCCGTCCTGTCCGACCTCGCCGATACGCACCATTCCACATACGTAACCGAAAGGAAGTCTCAGTGACGGAACGCCATATTCAAACGCCGATCATGCATCGTGTCGTCGTGCACAACGACTTGGTCTTCGTCGGCGGAACGGTCGCGGATGAGCTCTCCGTTGGATTGGAGGGGCAGACCGAGCAGATACTGGCCAAATTCGACCAATACCTGGGCGCTGCCGGCACCGACAAATCCCGCTTGCTGTCCGCGACGATCTTCCTGACGGATCTCAACCGTAAGCCGGAGATGGACGCAGCCTGGAAACGCTGGCTGGATCCCAAGGACTTTCCGGCCCGTGCGACCGTCGGCGTTGCGGATCTTGGCGACGACACCCTTGTCGAGATCATGATTACGGCATCACGCTGAAACAGAACCAGCGAGCACCTCGACCTGAACGCCGTTCCGAGCGAGACGGCTCGACAGCGCCGGACGTGACATCGAACCCGCGTCCGACGCTTCAACATTTTGATCTTGAGCATCTTTCACGCAAAGACGGGCGTCCGGGAATAGGGTCCTGAGCCGGCAGTCCGGATCTGGGGTGCTCTCGATCAGGCGGATTGTATCTGCGTCTCAAGGACGACGACCTCGGCGCCGCACGAAAGGCCCCAGATCCGGTACTGAGGTTCATGTGAATTCTCGCAGAGAACCTGTACGACCCGGTACGTATCCGGACGGGCCCGCCGGGGATGGGCGGGTTGAACGATCTGGCCCACCTGGAACTTGGCATTCATTGAAAGTCTCCACGTCATATCAATCGGCATCGCCGCGACCGTGTGTCTCGGAGACAACGGGGGCATGCCTGCGGTCCGTTTTGGCGTTGGAGTGGGATAGACCCGATGTCAACCGCGCCTTGCCGTCAACCGAAGCGGCATCCTGTGCGTCGGGGCGCGACGCCGCTTGAGGCGGGAGAATGCCGCTTCGCCGACGCCGCGACGAGACGGCAGGATTTCCGAATATCCTGGCTGCAACGATCATCTGATGGAGATGGGCGAGATGCAGCACGTAAGGCTGGCGGTTCAGGCGTTGGCGTCGGGCGATCTCCACGGCAACGTCGTTGCGCATCGCTTCAGGATAGACGCCCAGGCTCCGGCGCTCCCACTCATACCAGCGATCGATCTCGGCAATGGCCGCCAGGCTGGCCTGTATGGCCGCCTCCAGGTCCGCCGGTGCCGTCTTGCTCCGCTCGCGCATCGCGTCGTCCCGCTTGATACGGTTCATCCTTAGACAAGGCGCAACAGTCTCACTCCCTCACGTGGGATCCGTGGCGGCCTTTCACAACCGTCAGTTGGAAGCCTCGGTACGGCACCGGGCTGACTCCCGACCCGCGACCCTCAGGCCGGTGCCGCCGCATCATCGGACGAGGCGCCGATACTCGCTCCTGATGAGGGCAATAGCATCCTGATGAGGGAAGAGCATCCGGAGATCGCCGGGCGAAAGGCCCTGCAGCGGGCGGCTCCCGATCAAACTCCGGTAGGGCTGTATCGACGCGAGGCTCTCCGTCATCGGCGCCTCCGGCCGACCGCGAACTCAGCCTCAGGTTATGGCGCCACGGTTCGTCCTACAACTTGGTACGGCAGCGGACAAATTCCTGCCAGGCTTGGAACTGTGTCACGGAGCTTCTCCTTGAACCGTTGGATTCCAGCAGAGGAAACGACGATGGGAGTGCCGCTTTGACTTTGCGCTCGCGCTTTCAGACATGAGCGGAAGCCAGGGCATGGGGCTCTCACGGAAAGCCAGGCTGCTCCCGCAAACGAACGGTCAGGGCGGGCTGGGTGTGAGGCGCA
The DNA here is from genome assembly GCF_047497095.1 of Microvirga sp. M2. NCBI lineage: Bacteria > Pseudomonadati > Pseudomonadota > Alphaproteobacteria > Hyphomicrobiales > Methylobacteriaceae > Microvirga > Microvirga sp. M2. The sequence goes on along the minus strand of NZ_CP134064.1, from coordinate 15,109 downwards.
AGCGGATCCAGGCGCTTCGACAAGGGAGATGATCATGGCGATGACCGCGGGCGATATCCTCGTCGAAACGCTGATCGACTGGGACGTCGACATGGTATTCGGGATCCCGGGCGACGGCATCAACGGCATCATCGAGTCACTCCGCAAGGCCGAGGATCGGATCCGGTTCGTCCAGGTGCGGCATGAGGAGGCCGCCGCCTTCATGGCGTGCGCCCATGCCAAATGGACGGGGCGGCTCGGCGTCTGCATCGCCACCTCCGGGCCCGGGGGAATTCATCTCCTCAACGGGTTGTACGATGCCAAGCTCGACGGTCAGCCGGTGCTCGCCATCACGGGCCTCCAGTTTCACGATCTCCTGCATACCTACACGCAGCAGGACGTCGAACTCGACAAGCTCTTCATGGACGTCTGCGTCTACAATTCACGGGTCATGGGCGCGGCCCACGTGCAGAACGTCACCGAACTCGCCTGCCGCACGGCTCTGGCCTATCGGGGCGTCGCCCATGTCACGATGCCGGTGGACCTGCAGGATCAGACCGTCAAGGAGGACATGCGCTCGAAGCGGAACCGTCCGGACCACGTCTCCTCCCTGATGGCCGAGAGCGCCCACATGCCGAGCGAGGACCAGCTCGCCCATGCCGCCTCGATCCTGAACGAGGGGCGGAAGATCGTCGTCATGGCGGGACGGGGCGCCCTTGGAGCGAGAGGCGAGGTGGAAGCCGTTGCCGAGCGGCTCGGCGCTCCCGTCGTGAAGCCGCTTCTCGGAAAAGGCGTCTTGCCGGATGAGCATCCCTATACGACAGGCGGAACCGGGCTCCTGGGAACACGGCCCTCTCAGGAGGCCCTGGAGAATTGCGACACGCTTTTGATCGTCGGCTCCAGCTTCCCGTATATCGAGTATTATCCGAAGCCGGGTGAGGCCAAGTGCGTCCAGGTCGAGCTCGACCCGAAGCGCGTTGGCCTGCGCTGTCCCGTCGACGCGGCCCTCGTGGGCGACTCCGCACGAGTTCTGCGGGCGCTTCTGCCCAAGCTCGACCATCATCAAGACCGCTCGTTTCTGGAAAAGGCGCAGGCGGGAGTCGCCAAATGGCGTGACCTCATGCAGGAGCGCGCAACCCGGACCGACATGCCCATGAAGCCGCAGGTCGTCGCCCACGAGCTCAACAAGCTCCTGTCCGACGACGCGATCATCGCGACGGATTCCGGAACCATCACGAGCTGGGCCGCGCGTCACATCGACATGCGCGGCAACATGATGTTTTCGTGCTCGGGGAATCTCGCCACCATGGCCTGCGGCCTGCCCTATGCGAATGCCGCAGCCCTTGCCTATCCTGGCCGGCAGGTCGTCGCCTTCGTGGGCGATGGCGGGATCACGATGCTGCTCGGGGAACTTGCAACCGCCGTCAAGTACGGTCTCGACGTGAAGATCATCGTGATCAAGAACAATACGCTTGGCCAGATCAAATGGGAGCAGATGGTCTTCCTGGGCAATCCGGAATACGCGTGTGAGCTTCAGCCGATCGATTTCGCCACGGTTGCCCGGGGTTTCGGCTGCACGGGCTTCACCATCGAGGATCCCGCGACCTGCGCCGACATCCTGCGCCAGGCGCTCGCCGCGCCCGGACCCGTCGTGATCCAGGCGGTCGTCGATCCGAACGAGCCTCCCATGCCGCCCAAGGTCGATCTCAAGCAGACGGCTCACCTCGCCGAGGCGCTTGCGCGCGGCACACCGAACGCCACATCCATCGCGCTCACGATTGCATCGGACAAGGTGCGGGAGATCATCTGAGAGGCCCGTCATGGCACTCGCCCATCCCATCCTCGATTCGAAGGAGATCGCCGCGGCAAGAGCATCCAGGACCGAGGGCGTTCCGGCATGGGATGCGATCGCCAATATCGAGGATCTGCGCGAAGTCGCCAGGAAGCGGGTTCCGAAGACATTCTTCGAGTATGTCGAAGCAGGCTCCTACGACGAGATCACCCTGGCGGCGAACAGGTCTGCGCTCGATGCGCTGGAACTGCGTCAGAAGGTGATGGTGGACGTCTCCTCTCGCGTCCAGGCAACGACGATCGTCGGCCAGCCGGTCTCGCTCCCGGTCGCCCTCGCACCGGCGGGCCTGACGGGAGCCGTGTATCCGAACGGCGAGATCCGCGCCGCACAGGCAGCGGGCGCGTTCGGCGTACCCTTCTGCCTGAGCACGATGTCTGTCTGCTCGATCGAGGATGTGGCGGCCGCCGTCGCGAAGCCCTTCTGGTTCCAGCTTTATCTGATGAAGGATCGCGGGTTCAGCCGGTCGCTCATCGAACGGGCTCATGCGGCGCAATGCCCGGTGCTGGTGCTGACCATGGATCTGCATGTGGAGGGACAGCGAACGGCCGATGTGCATAACGGCCTCGGCATCCCGCCGAGGCTGACGCTCGCCAATGTCGTTGATATCGCCAAGCATCCGCGCTGGGCCTTCGGCATGCTGCGGAGCAAGGAATACACGTTCGGAAATCTGAGGGATGCGATCAGGAACTCGGGCAATCTCGGTATTCTGTCGGAATGGGTCAAGCAGCAGTTCGATCCATCCTTCGACCGGAGCGACGTCGAGTGGGTGCGCAAGCTCTGGCCGGGCAAGCTGATCGTGAAGGGCATCCTGGATCCGCAGGATGCCGAGATCGCGGTCGCCACAGGCGCTGATGCGATCCTCGTGTCGAACCATGGCGGGCGGCAACTCGATGGCGCTCCCTCTACTGTGGAGGCATTCCCCGCCATACGCGATGCCGTGGGAGACCGGACCGAGCTTCTCTTCGATAGCGGAATCCGCTCCGGGCTCGACGTTCTGAAGGCCCTCGCCCTGGGCGCACGGGCGTGCTTCATCGGCCGGGCCTATCTCTATGGATTGGGCGCCCGAGGCAAGGAGGGCGTCTGCAAGGCCCTGTCCTTGATATCGGAAGAACTCGATACGGGAATGGCGCTCACGGGCGTGACGGATGTGAAGGCGGTTTCGCGCGACGTTCTCGTGCAACCTGACGAGTAATGCGAGGCCGCCGGAAACCGGAGGAATCGGAGATGGCCAACGTGGCCCTGACAGAGGCCGAGCAGCTGTCGTCGGACAACCGCCGAAGGCATCCTGACCGGCGCATCGAGCGGGCGCCGGACGGACGCATCAGAACCGCCTATACGGAAGTTCCGAACTTGGACGCGAAAGCGCTGTTTCGGGAGCTCGAGGCCGCACTCGAGGGTGAAGTCCGCTTCGACGACGGCAGCCGGGCACTCTATGCGACGGATTCCTCGAATTATCGCCAGGTGCCGATCGGAGTCGTCATTCCGAAAACCCGCGGCGACGTCGTCAAGGCCATCGAGATCTGCCGGCACCATCACGCTCCCGTTCTGCCGCGTGGTGGCGGAACGAGCCTTGCGGGCGAGTGCTGCAACACGGCCGTCGTCATCGATTTCTCGAAATACCTGAACAGGGTGCTCGACATCGATCCGGTACGCCGACTGGCTCGCGTCGAGCCGGGCTGCATCCTGGACGATCTGCGGGACGAGGCCGCAAAGCACGGCCTCACCTTTGGACCCGATCCGGCCACGCACGATCACAACACCCTTGGCGGCATGATCGGCAACGATTCCGGCGGCGTTCATGCGGTCATGAACGGGATCACGGTGCATAACGTGCAGGCGCTGGAGGTTCTGACCTATGAGGGGTTGGAGCTGAGCGTCGGACCGACGGATGACGGGACATTCCGCTCGATCTTGCGCTCAGGGGGGCGCCGTGCCGAGATCTATCGTCGGCTCGATGCACTGCGCAACCGCTACGGCGACCGTATCCGGTCGAAGTTTCCGGATATCCCGCGCCGAGTGTCCGGTTATGAGAACCTGGATCAGCTTCTGCCTGAAAAGGGCATGAATGTCGCCCGCGCGCTCGTCGGCACCGAAGGCACGTGCGTGACTGTCCTCGAGGCGACCCTCAACCTCATTCACAATCCGCCCGAGCGGGTCATCGCGATCGTCGGCTTCCCGGACATCTACCAGGCGGCAGATGCCGTGCCTCGCGTTCTCAAGCATCATCCGATCGGCCTTGAGGGCTTCGACGAAACCCTCGTCGACCGGTACAGGACGAAGGGGCTGCATACCGACGACCTGAAGGTCTTGCCGAAAGGTCAGGGATGGCTCCTGGTCGAATTCGGAGGCGAGAGCGAGGATGATGCTGCTGCGAAGGCCAAAGGGCTCGTGGAGGAGTTCAAGGGCGTCGATGGCGTCGATCCGAAGCTCATCCGCGACAAGGGACAGCAGAAGCGGATCTGGAATGTGCGCGACGATTCCCTCGGGGCGGAATCCTATGTGCCTAATCATCCCGATACATGGCCGGGGTGGGAGGACAGCGCGGTCGCGCCCGATCGACTCGGCGATTATCTCCGCGAGTTGAAGGCGCTCTCCGCAAGTACGGTTACGATCCTGTCATCTACGGCCATTTCGGCGGCGGGGTCGTTCATTGCGCCATCGCGTTCGATCTCTACGACGAGCCGGGAATCGAGCAATGGCGGCGGTTCCTCGACGAGGCGGCGGAGCTCGTCGTGCGCCATGACGGATCGCTGTCGGGGGAGCACGGGGACGGTCAGGCGCGGGGAGCCCTGCTTGAAAAGATGTATGGGCCGGAACTGGTCCAGGCGTTCCGCGAGTTCAAGGAAATCTGGGATCCCCAGTGGCACATGAATCCTGGCAAGGTCGTCGATCCCTATCCGATCATCTCGGATCTCCGGCTCGGGCCAAGCTATCACCCCCGCGAGCTCCAGACCTATTTCAGTTTCCCGAACGAAGGAGGCTTCGAGCGCGCCGTTCAGCGCTGCGTCGGCGTGGGAAAGTGCCGCCGGCATGACAGCCATGAGGAGGTCATGTGCCCGAGCTACCTCGTAACACACGAGGAGAAATATACGACACGCGGGCGTGCCCGGCTGCTCTTCGAGATGCTGCACGGCGGCCCGCTCAAGAACGGATGGCGCAGCAAGGCGGTCGAGGATGCGCTGGGCCTGTGTCTGGCCTGCAAGGGTTGCAAGAGCGACTGTCCGGTCGGCGTCGACATGGCGAGCTACAAGGCCGAGTTCCGAGCCCATCACTATGCCTGGCGACTGCGGCCGCGGCACGCCTATGCCATGGGACGCATCCATTGGCTCGCGCGCGAGGCATCGCGCATGCCCTGGCTCGCCAACGCGATGATGCGGGCGCCGGTCCTGGGAAGTCTCGCCAAGGCGGTCGGCGGGATCGCGCAGCAGCGCTCGATCCCACCCCTTGCCCGCGAGACCTTCACCGATTGGTTCCGCCGGCGCAGCGCGCCCCGGAGTAGGGGGCAGCGCGTCCTCCTGTGGCCCGACACCTTCAACAACTATTTCCGGCCGGGAACGGCCATCGCGGCGACGAAAACTCTCGAAGCACTCGGCTTTCAGGTCGCCATTCCGGATCGGCCCCTATGCTGCGGCCGCCCGCTATACGACTGGGGTTGGCTTGGAGCAGCCGAGCAATTGTGGCGGCAGACCATGACGACGTTGTTCGAGGATATCCGGGCCGGCACGCCCGTTATCGGCCTCGAGCCCGCCTGCCTGGCGGCCTTCAAGGACGAACTTCTCAACTTTTTCCCCGAAGATGACCTCGCCAAGCGGCTCTCAAGGCAGAGCGTCTTCTACAGCGATTTCGTCAACGGGCATGCCGACGGCATCACCCTGCCGAAAGACGGATCGGACAGAGCGCTGGTGCAGATCCACTGCCATCACCACGCAGTGATCAAGGCCGAGGGTGAGCGCCAGCTGCTCGACCGGGTCGGCCTGGCCTACGATGTTATACCATCGGGATGCTGCGGCATGGCGGGCGCCTTCGGCTTCAGCGCCGAAACCTACGACGTCGCGATGGCGATCGGTGAGCGGGTGCTGCTGCCGACCGTGCGGGCGGCCGATCCAGGAACACTCATCCTGGCCGACGGCTACAGCTGCCGGGAACAGATCGAGCAGGGCACGGGACGGGACACGCTTCATGTGGCGGAGCTCCTGGCCCACCGCATGGGTCTGTGAGGAGAGCGTCGATGCGGCCGGTGGGAAAGACGATCTGGGCCATCGCGGAAGGCTACATTCCATCGGACAGCACGAGCCGGGATCGGGCTTTCGTATCCCACGAAACGGCCTGCATCCTCAATGCCGGGCCGTCCGATGCAAGGGTCAGGATCACGGTGTTCTTCTCGGACCGAAACCCGGTCGGGCCGTACCGCGTGAGGGTCCCGGCGGGGCGCACGCTGCACCTGCGATTCAACGACCTTCATGATCCTGAGCCCATTCCACGGGATACGGACTATTCGTCGCTGTTCGAATCCGATGTGCCGGTCGTCATTCAGCATACCCGGCTCGACTCGAGAAGGGCTGAGCTCGCACTCCTCACGACGACGGCCTACAGCCAGGACTAGGCGGGCGCGGGCGGAAACGGAATGGTAGCGGCATGCGTCGGATCGAAGACTACGCCTTGATCGGCGATTGCGAGACGGCCGCGCTCGTTGCGAGGGACGGATCGGTCGACTGGCTTTGCTGGCCGCGTTTCGACTCGGAGGCATGTTTCGCGGCTTTGCTGGGAACACCCGAGCACGGACGCTGGCTCATTGCGCCTTCCTGCGTCGTAAACCGGGTCAGGCGGCGATATCGGGACGACACGCTCGTTCTCGAGACGACGTTCGAAACGGATCGGGGGATCGTCACGCTTATCGACTTCATGCCGATCCGGGATTCCGGATCGGATCTCGTCCGCATCGTCAGGTGCGAGAAGGGCGAGGTGCCCATGAGGGTCGAGTTCATCCTCCGGTTCGATTATGGCCGGCTGATACCCTGGATGGAACGACCGGACGAACGCTGCTGGCAGGCCGTTGCCGGTCCGCATTCGGCAATCCTTCGAACGGACGTGTCCGTCGAGGGGCAGCACTACGGGATAACGAGCGATTTCACCGTCCGCGAGGGCCGGCCGGTCCCGTTCGTCCTCAGCTACCGGGCCTCGCACCTGCCGCTTCCCGAGCCCGTCAATGCCGAGGATGCGCTGCGCCGGACCGAGCAATGGTGGCGCCGCTGGATCAGGCAGTGTTCCTATCAGGGGGCTTGGGCAGAACCGGTTCAGCGCTCACTCATCACGATCAAGGCCATGACCTATCGCCCGACCGGGGGGATCGTAGCCGCGCCGACCACATCTCTCCCGGAAAGGCAGGGCGGTCGACGAAACTGGGATTATCGGTTCTGCTGGCTCCGGGATGCCACCTTCATGGTCGCCTGTCTGCTCAAGGCAGGCTTCCGTGACGAGGCGCGTGCCTGGCGCGACTGGCTCCTGCGGGCCGTCGCCGGAATGCCCTCGCAGGTCCAGCCGATCTACGGGATCGCCGGTGAGCACCGGCTGAACGAGTGGGAGGCATCATGGCTGCCCGGCTTCGACGGCGCCAAGCCGGTCAGGGTCGGGAACGCGGCATTCACACAATTTCAGCTCGATGTTTTCGGAGAAGTGATGAATGCACTGCATTTGGCCAGGCGTGCCGATATCGCTCCAAGCGAAGCCGGATGGAATCTGCAGAAGGCTCTTCTCGATCATCTCGGCGAAGTCTGGAACGAGCCGGACGAAGGAATCTGGGAAGTCCGAGCGGGACGCCAACACTTCGTGCACTCGAAGGTCATGGCCTGGGTAGGCGTCGACCGCGCGATTAGGGCGACGGAATTGTCCGGACTGGAGGGACCGGTCGAGCAATGGAAGGCGCTCCGCGACCGGATCCATGCTGAGATATGCGAGCGCGGCTTCGATCGCCAGCGAGGGGCGTTCGTTCAGGCATTCGGTTCAAAGCATCTGGACGCGAGCACGCTCGTCATTCCGATCGTCGGCTTCCTGCCTGCAACCGATCCGAGGATGCAAAGCACGATTGCGGCAATCGAGCGTGAACTCATGCGGGATGGCTTCGTCATCCGTTACGATACGAGCGAGATGGATGACGGATTGCCGGCGGGGGAGGGGGCTTTCCTTGTCTGCAGCTTCTGGCTCGCGGAGAACTATTCCCTTCAGGGACGACATGATCAGGCGCGGGATCTGTTTGAGCGTCTCCTCGCATTGCGCAACGATGTCGGTCTACTGGCTGAGGAATACGACCCGGAGGCCAAGACATTCCTGGGGAACTTTCCGCAGGCGCTGTCACACCTTGCCCTGGTCAACACGGCTCACAAGCTTTCATGCGAGCCCGATGCAGCGCATGCGAGCCTCGATCCCTGAGTGACTGACATGGCGGGCATCGTAAAGGACATGGTTCTATGACCGGGAGAACGGCGTGATGAGCGATACGAAAGCACAGGACTTGCGCAGGAGCGAAGATCGCGTCCGCTCGAATCCGGTCGCCGTCGTGACCGGGTCCTCCGCCGGTGTCGGACGCGCGACGGCGATCGAATTCGGCCGGCGCGGTTACGATGTCGCCCTTCTGGCGCGTGGAAGCGAGGGGCTGGAGGGAGCCCGCCGGGAAGTCGAAGCCGTTGGCGGCGAGGTGCTCGTGATCCCCGTCGATACGGCGGATTGCGCCGCCATGTTCGCGGCCGCCGATGCGATCGTGGCGCGCTGGAAGCGGATCGACGTTTGGGTCAACAACGCCATGGCGACCGTCGTCGGCCCTGTCGACCGGATACCAGCGTCCGAGTACAAACGTGTGACCGAGGTGACATATCTCGGGGTCATTCACGGCACGCTGGCGGCCCTCAGGCACATGCGCGCGCGCAACAAAGGTACCATCGTTCAGATCGGCTCGGCCCTGGCCTATCGTTCGATCCCTCTGCAATCCGCCTATTGCGGTGCGAAGGCGGCGATCCGAGGCTTTACGGATTCCCTCCGGACCGAACTGCTGCACGATCACAGCGCCATCCGTCTGACGATGGTGCAACTGCCTGGCGTCAACACGCCCCAGTTCGACTGGTCCCGGACCCACGAGAAATATCATCATCAGCCCGTCGGGGCATGCTATGAGCCCGAAGTCGTCGCAAGGTCCATTGTCGATGCGGCAGAGGAGGGGCCGCGCGAGCTCTGGATCGGAACGCCGGCCATCATGGCCATTCTGGGCAATATGGTTGCCCCCGGCCTGCTCGACAAATATCTCGCAAGAACCGCTTACGACCAGCAACTCTCGTCGAAGCCCGTGCGCCCCGATGACCCCGATATCCTCTTCGAACCAGCCCATGAGGATCACGGCGTGCGGGGACGCTTCAGTTCCCGTGCCAAGACGCGCCTGATCGATACCGATCCGGCCTATCTGCACGCGGGTCTCGCCGTCGCGGCCTTAGGTCTCACAGCCGCCCTGTTCCTGTTCGGCGCCCGCTCGGTCGGAAGACGTCTGGAGCGCGCAGTCTGATAAGAGCGGGCATCACCCTCGACGTGAATTTTCTTCCAAGGCGAGTTAAAGTCGGTCGTGAGCATCGGCCCCGATCAAGGATCACTCGACTGTTCTTCGGTTCACCTCATTTGAGGGCGACTCATCGGACCCATCCTGCTATACCCGTCGCCGAATTCTCTGGATACAGCTGAGGGAGAGGATGCTCATGCCAACCAACGTCACGGTCAGGTCACAGGTTCTCGATCCGACTGCGGTTGCACCGTTCGGCTGGATGCTCGGCAAGCCATATCCATGTGAAGCAGCTGCGGCAGCATACCGGAATGCAATGAGCGCCTTCTGGCAAGAGCACCTGTTCGATCCGGGAGCAGATGGTGAAGTTGAGGTCCTTTGGGTCACCTATCGCGATAGCAATCAAACCGTTGATCGACTGGAGGCTCATCACCGAACCCAGCAAGCCATCGTACCATTGACGGGAGAAATCATTCAGATCGTCGCGTTGAGCGACGAGCAAGGCGCTCCTGACCTTTCTACGGTCCGGGCGTTTCAATTGTCCCCAGGTATAGGAATATGCATGCGTCCCGGCGTTTGGCATTCGACCCGTATCGTTGGGGCAGAAGCCATGTGCCTGATGTTGACCCGTCGCTCGACAACGCGAGATCTTGTCGATCACCTTGCCAGTGGTGCTCCTGCCAAGGAGACGAGCCTCAGAGACGTTCAACAGATTCAATTCATTCGGTAGGCTTGGTCAAGAGGTCGAGAGGGTGTCTCGAGGCTGACGCTATGGACCGGCACATCGCCTGAGGGCAATTTGACGAAATGGCCAGAATTGGCATTTCTCGAGGTATGTCCGCACTTCCAGTTCCATCTCGCTTTCTGCACGAGGCGGAGTGAACTCCGTTCATACGCCTGCAAATACGGAAGAGGCTCGCGGCAGGATCCGCGACATTGCAGCGGAATGTCATACGCCGGCTGTGGACCGCGCCTGTCATCGAACCATCACTAAAATATCATTCAACCTTTGCACACCCCCACTAGGACAACGTTCGTCGCAGCTCGGTCGCGTTCACCGCATCACCGGTTGCCATCGAGCCGCCTCGGAGGCGTCCAACGGCTTGTGCGCGTGAGATTGCCTAGCCAAGGGAAGAATTGAATGTTGAAGATGAATCGCCGACAGGCGCTTGGACTTCTCGGTGCAACCGGCGGAACCCTGATTCTGCCCCGCTTCGCCATCGGGCAGAGCGCACGCTCTTCGATCACGGTCGCGGTGCAGAAGATCACCATCAACGGCACGCTCGATGTCTGGTACGAACAGTCCAACGTCGGTGAGCGCGTGTTCTTCCCGAATCTATGGGAAGGACTGATCTTGCGGAACTGGATGGGCAACCAGGGCCCGGTTCCCGGCCTTGCCACGGAATGGAGGCGCCTCGACGACAAGACCGTCGAGCTCAAGCTGCGCCAGGGTGTGAAGTTCCACAACGGTGACGAGATGACAGCCGACGATGTGGTGTTCTCGTTCTCGCCGGAGCGCATGTTCGCGGACACGCAGCCCGACGGCGGCAAGACCATCTATGAGGACAGCTACAAGCCCAAGACGGATAAGGAGCTTCCCGCTTCCGTTCCCGGGGTCGCACGCCGCATATGGCCGGCTCTGCGCGGCGTTGAAGCCGTCGATCGATATACGGTCCGGTTCCACAACGCGTCTCCGGACGTGACACTCGAAGGACGTCTGTTCGCGTTCGGCAGCCAGATCACCAGCCGGCGCGCGTGGAACGATGCCAAGTCCTACACGGAATGGGCACGCAAGCCCATCACCACCGGCCCCTACAAGGTCGTCGATTATAGGCCGGACGTCTCCCTCGTGCTCGAGGCGCACGACGATTACTGGGGTGGACGCCCGCCGCTGCAGCAGATCCGCTTCATCGAGGTGCCGGAGGTGTCGTCGCGCGTCAACGGTCTGCTCTCGGGCGAGTATGACTTCGCCTGTGACCTTCCGCCTGACCAGGTCGGTGCCGTGGAGAAGGCCAAGGGCTTCGAAGTGCAGGGCTCTCCCATCCTGAACCACCGCATCTCGACCTTCAACAAGTACCATCCGGTCCTGGAGAATCCCCTTGTCCGCCGCGCCATGACCCACGCGATCGACCGCCAGGCGATCGTCCAGGCTCTGTGGGCCGGAAAGACCAATGTGCCGAAAGGCCTTCAGTTCGAGTTTTACGGGGACATGTTCGTCAATGGCTGGGACGTGCCGGCCTATGATCCGAAGCTTGCGCAGACCCTGTTGAAAGAGGCCGGCTACAAGGGCGATCCCATCCCGTTCCGCGTCCTCAACAACTACTATACCAACCAGGTTCCCAATGCGCAGATCATGGTCGAGATGTGGAAGCAGGTCGGCCTGAACGTCGAGATCCAGATGAAGGAGAACTGGGCTCAGATCCACGACGCTTCCACGCCGCGTGGCGTGCGGGACTGGTCGGCAGGCGGGGCCTTCAACGATCCCGTCGCAACCATCGTCAACCAGTTCGGGCCGAACGGCGAGGTGCAGCAGAAGAAGGACTGGACCAACGACGAAGCCAACAAGATGGCTGAGGTCATTCAAAAATCGACCGATCGCGCGGCCCGGAAGAAGGCTTTCGCGCGGATGCTGGAGATCTGCGAGCGCGAGGATCCCGCTTACCAGATCATTCATCAGAATGCGGTGTTCACGGGCATGAAATCGTCCCTGAATTGGAAGGCCGCTCCGGCCTTCGCCATGGATTTCCGCAAGGAAAATTGGTCCTTGTGACAGCCGGGGCCCCTGCGGCGCGCCGCAGGGGCCCGATCTCGTGTCGCCATACGGCATGAAACGTGAGCCGCAGGATCCGATGCGGATCGTCAACCGGGAGACCTGTCATGTCCTTCATCGAGATACGTGATCTGCGCGTCGCCTTCGATGGCACGCGGGTCCTCCACGGCATCGACCTGGATGTCGCGAAGGGGGAGGCCGTCGGGCTGGTCGGGGAGTCCGGATGCGGAAAATCCGTGACCTGGCTCGCGGCCCTCGGCCTGCTGCCGGCCAAGGCCCGTGTCGCGGGCTCGGTAACGATTGACGGACAGGAGCTGTGCGGAGCCTCCCGCTCGATCCTGGAAGGGGTTCGAGGAAGGCGTATCGCGATGATCTTCCAGGATCCCTCCTCCGCGTTGAACCCTGTCGTGCGCGTAGGACGTCAGATCGCCGAGGCGCTCCGCATTCATCGCGGAATGGAGGGCGGTATCGCCCGCAACGAAGCCGTCCGGCTGATGGATATGGTGGGCATTCCCGATGCCCGAGGTCGGTTCGACATTTATCCGCATGAGTTCTCGGGAGGGCAATGCCAGCGCCTGATGATCGCGATGGCGCTTGCCGGAGAGCCGGATCTGCTGATCGCCGACGAGCCGACCACAGCGCTGGACGCTACCATTCAGGCCCAGATTCTCGACCTTCTGAGCACCGTCCGGGCCGAAACCGGCATGGCCATGGTGTTCATCTCCCATGATCTCGGCGCCGTCAGCCAGGTGTGCGAGCGGATCTGCGTCATGTATGCCGGCCGAATCGTCGAGGAGGGGGCAATCGGTGCTCTCTTCGAGCAGCCCCGTCATCCCTATACGCGCGGGCTGTTCGATGCCATTCCGCGTCTTGACGGCGGGCGCCAAAAGCTCGTTCCGATCGTCGGCACCGTTCCGGATCCGAGAAGCCCGCCGCAGGGATGCGCCTTTTCTCCGCGCTGTCTCCAGGCGACGGGTCTCTGCCGTGACAGCCTGCCTGTCCTGATGCCTCAGCAGGACGGCCGCCGGCTATCCTGCTTTCACCCGGGAGCGGGAAAGGGTCAGCGTCTTCAGACGTCCGGTCACCGCGCGAGCGTCGCGGCATGACGGCACTTCTGCAGGCGAAGGATCTCGTGCGGGTCTATGAAACCCGTCCCGGACTTTGGACAAAGCCCACGCGCGTACGGGCCGTCGACCGCGTGAGCCTGACGGTGTCGGCAGGCGAAACGCTGGGAATCGTCGGAGAAAGCGGCTCGGGAAAATCGACCCTCGGCCGAATGCTCCTGGGCATCGATCCCGCGAGCGAAGGGCAGGTGCTGTTCGACGGAAAACCGATGCCGGAGCCGGGAACACCGGCCTGGCGCAAGCTCAGGGCGCAGATGCAACTGGTGTTCCAGGATCCGCTCGCCGCCCTCGACCGCCGCCTGCCGGTTGCCGAACAGATCGGCGAGCCTCTGGCGATCCACGGTCTCGTCCCCCCAGCCGACGTGAAGGATCGCGTGTTCGAACTGATGGCCGCCGTCGGCCTCCGTCGCGATCAGGGAGGGCGCTACCCCCATGAACTGTCCGGCGGCCAGCGCCAGCGCGTCGTCATCGCCCGCGCCCTTGCCGCCGAGCCGAGACTGCTGGTGTGCGACGAGCCCGTCTCTGCCCTTGACGTTTCGATCCAGGCTCAGGTGGTGAACCTGTTGCGCGAACTGCAGGAAAGGCATGGCATCGCCATGGTGTTCATCAGCCACGACCTGAAGGTCGTGCGCAACATCGCAGACCGCGTGGCGGTGATGTATCTGGGCCGGATCGTCGAGATGGAGGCCTCCTCCGATGAAATCTTCGCCAAGCCCCTGCATCCCTATACGCGAGCATTGGTGTCCTCGGTGCCGATCCCTGGACGCAAGCTCGAGAGCCGCATCATCCTGCAGGGGGAACCGCCGAATCCGCCAGGCGGCCCACAGGATGCGCATTCCATCCGCGCTGTGCCATGGCTCAAGCATTCTGCACGAGCTCCGATCCCGCACTCAAGGCGCTCGAAAGGCGGGCGCGTGACGGCCTGTCACTTCCCGATCCTTCGAAAGTTCCCCTTGTGGCGTAAGCCCGCCTGAGGAATTCGTCCCATGTTGTCGTTCATTCTTTCACGGCTGGTGCGCGCTTCGATCACCGTGCTGCTGGTCATGACCTTCGCCTTCTGCGTACTGCGCCTTTCCGGTGATCCGGCCCAGATATTGCTCGGGCCGGATGCTCCCCAGGAAGCCATCGAGGCCTTTCGCGCGCGCGTTGGGGGCTGGACGACCCCATCATCGTGCAGTGGTACTGGGCGTATCTGAAATCGCTCCTGTCTCTCGATTTCGGCGTGTCGATGCGGGGGACAAGTCGCCCGCGCTGCAACTGGTCCTGGAGCGTATTCCCACAACGCTGCAGCTGACGATCCCGGCCCTGGTCCTGAAGATCGGCATCGGCATTCCGGCCGGCGTCCTATGCGGCGCTTCACCGGGAAAGCGTTGCCGACCGGGGTGTGATCATGCTGGCGGTCTTCGGCTTCACCATGCCGTCGTGTCGTGATCGGGCTGCTGCTCGTGCTGGTCTTCTCGGTGACGCTCGGATGGCTGCCGTCGGGCGGCCAGATACCTGGATTCATGGAATCCTCCGACTTTGACCATGAGCATCGGCGGAATCGGGCATTCTGGCGAGATTCTCCCCACGCTCCGCCATGATCGAGGTCCTGGCCAGCCTTATATCCGGGACCGCTTCCGCGAAGGGCGTGAACTGGCGCGACGTGGTCTGGAAACATGCCCCTTCCCAACGCTTCCGTCCCGATCGTTTACCATCGTCGGCTTCATGATCGGATCGTTGATAGCGGGCGCGGTGGTCGTCGAGACGATCTTCGCCTGGCCGGGCATAGGCCGTCTGCTCGTCGTGTCGGTCTCCAACCGGGAGAACCTCGCGGTGGGTGCAGTGCCTGCTTCTCTTGATCGCCG
>NZ_CP134063.1:3820000-4183981 GCF_047497095.1 Microvirga sp. M2 | reverse complement strand
GCCGCTCTCATTGGCAGCGGCAAAGGCGCGATGGTCCTCGCTGCGATACATCAAATTTCCTCCACGAGGCTTTGCCGGATTTGGCAAAACCCCCACGCATGACCCGTTCTGAACAAAAAAAGCAGCCCTGAATCACAGGTTGTTCAGAACGTGGCGCCCCCAATTGTACTAAAGATTATCGAACCGCTTCACAGTCGAGGCAGTCGGAAAACGCTACCCCTTGGGCAGCCCATCAAGCTCTACCAAGACTACCTCTGAGGAAGACACGTGCTTTCGCTTTCTTCTTGTCAGAATGAAACAAAGCCCTGACCCCATGATTCTGTTCTATAGCTTGGGACTTGAATGGATGACTTAACGGCGAGCCGTTGAAGCAGGATGACCATATACAGGCTGGGCGAGGGCGCGCAACATGGTCGAGTCAACAGGCATCCTGCAAAGATGCCCAAAACGGCTCCACAGACCCGTCCACAGGTTTTGGGGTGCGGCGATAAAGTCCTGACTCTTCAACTGATTCACAGTGTCGCCCCAGCTTGTTTCGGCGCACGAAAAAAGCTTTTTCCGCAACCTTGATTCAGGATCGATTCGGCGTGTCCCGGAGGGTGATTCCGATGCTTTGCGAACCTTTGCCTGCTAAACTACTGATCGGCATCGGCATTTCGTGTGCATTTTGAATCCATGCCTTGTGGATTCTCACCCTGTTTTTTGATGATAAAGTCAAGCTCCCGTGTGGATAAAATGCCGGCAAAATGCTGCTATCGGGGCCGTTCCTTCCGTCCCTTCGCAGGAGGGCGCGGAGAGCCGTCTTCGGAGGGTTCGAACGAGCGAAGATCGGGGTCTCGGATCCGTTCCCGCCGTGGGGCGGGACGATGCTCGACGGTGAGGCCAGTGAAGGATGGGGCTTGGGGTTGCAAGGCCTTCGCCGGGAGAGCGTGCGTCGGGCCGGGGTCTGGAGCAAATTGCATTCTGACGGGATCAGAATGCTTGCTCTCTCTCTCTCTCTCTCTCTTTGATGAAGCAGCGTTCTCTCCGCGAAGAACCGGTTCCGGTTCCCGCTTCTTCGCACGCTGCTCTGGTCGCCGGTAACGGGGGCGCGGAGCGGTTTGGAGGAGGAGGCAGCGGCCGGTAGCCTCCTGCTTGCGGCCCGGCTCGTCCGGGAGGGGATGCGCCTGCAGGTGGCGGTCAGCAAAAAACCCGGCCGTTGGGCCGGGTTCGAACGTCGTCGACGCTGCCTGGAAGCGCTTTAGGCGCTCAGGGCCTTGATGCGGCTCGTCAGGCGCGAAACCTTCCGGGAAGCGGTGTTCTTGTGCACGATGCCCTTCTGGGCGGCGCGCATCATTTCCGGCTCGGCGGCGCGCAGGGCCGCGAAGGCCTCGGTCTGGTTGCCGGAGGCGATCGCCTCCTCGACCTTGCGGACGAACGTCCGCATGCGGCTGCGGCGCGACTTGTTGACCGCAGTGCGCGTCGCAATCTTGCGGGTCATTTTCTTGGCGGACACGGTGTTGGCCATGGCCAATCCTCGTTTGTTAAAGTCCGACGCGACAAGCCCGGCTTGGAGCCCCGTCAGCGACCGGTCGATGAATGGAAACCGAAGAGCCCGCGGACGCGCGGGCTCGTGTGGTGCGGCTTATAGACGTGATCCTGGGGAACGTCAATGTCCGTGGGCCTTTGCGTCTCAAAAAAGCGCCGAGAGGCCTCCGCGCATTCCTTCCGACAGGATGGCGCGCCACGGATTGGCGGGATCGACGAGGAGTCTCAGCGCCATGGCGGCCGAGACCAGGACCAGCAGCGGGCGGATGATCCGGCTCCCCAGCCGCATGGCGAGCCGCGAGCCCACCTGCGCCCCGAGAAACGAGGCCCCTGCCATGACGAGGCCCACCGGCCAGATCACGGCTCCGGTGGCCGCATAGAGAAGAAGGCTGCCCAGGTTGCTCGCAAGGTTCAGAAGCTTGGTATGGGCCGTCGCCCGGACCACCCCGTAGCCGAGGAGCGTCACGAAGGCCAGCATGTAGAAGGAGCCGGCGCCGGGTCCGAAAATCCCGTCATAGAAGCCGATGGCGACCGGAGCGGTGGCGCCGAAGGCGAACGCCGTCATCCGGGCATGGGCGTCCTCGTCCTTCACTTTGCGCGACAGGGCGAAATAGACCGCGATGGCGATCAGGAGCGCCGGGATCAGCATCTGCAGGAGGGATTGCGGCAGGAAGCGCACGCAGAGCGCGCCCGCGATTCCGCTCACGAAGGCCACGGCCGTGAAGCCCCAGGCCTTGCGCCAGTTGATCAGCTCCCGGCGTCCGAAGGTGTAGGTGGCGGATGCCGCCGCGAAGGCGCCCTGCACCTTGTTGGTGGCGATGGCGCTCGCGGGACTCAGGCCTGCGAGCAGGAGAGCCGGCACCGTGAGAAGCCCGCCCCCGCCCGCGATGGAATCCACGAAGCCCGCGAAAAAAGAGATCGCGGCGAGAGCCGCGATCATGTCGAAGCCGATATCCGGCACGGTTACCGATCTTTGAATTCGGCTGCGCGCTTGTCCACGAAGGCGGCCATGCCTTCCTTCTGGTCGGCGGTGGCGAACATGGCGTGGAACACCCGCCGCTCGAAACGGATGCCCTCGGACAGGGACACCTCATCGGCCCGGTTGATGGTTTCCTTCGTCATCATGGCGATGGGCAGCGACATGGCCGCGATGGTCTCCGCCGTCTTCATGGTCTCGGGGATGAGATCCGCGAGCGGCACCACGCGGGCGACGAGGCCGGAGCGCTCGGCCTCCTCCGCGCCCATCATCCTTCCCGTCAGGCACATCTCCATGGCCTTGGCCCGGCCGACGAGGCGGGTGAGGCGCTGCGTGCCGCCCATGCCGGGCATGACGCCCAGCTTGATCTCCGGCTGGCCGAACTTGGCGTTGTCGGCCGCGATGATGAAATCGCACATCATGGCGAATTCGCAGCCGCCGCCGAGCGCGAAGCCCGCGACCGCGGCGATCATCGGCTTGCGGCGGCCCGCGACCTTCTCCCAGCCGGAGAACTGGTTGTCGAGATAGATCTGCGGATAGGCGAGCGAGGCCATCTCCTTGATGTCGGCCCCGGCCGCGAAAGCCTTCTCGGACCCGGTGACCACGATGCAGCCGATCGTCGGATCGGCCTCGAAGGCGTCGAGGGCCTGGTTCACCTCGTTCAGGAGGGTCGAATTGAGGGCATTGAGAGCCTGGGGGCGATTGAGGGTGATGAGTCCCACCTTGCCGCGCGTCTCGACGATGATCGTTTCATAGGCCATGGCCGGAATCTCCGCTGTTGCGCCCCTGGGTTACGGGAGGCGGCGGGGCTCGGCAAGTCCCTATCGCGATCCCCGGATCATGTCCGGGGACGGGGATGACGGGAGGGGGCGGGCGGATCCGGACGGGCGTGACGGCCCGGACAGGTCATTCCACCACCTTGCGATACAGGTGCCAGGTCGCATGCCCGAGAATCGGCAGCACCACGGCCAGCCCGACGAAGAGCGGGATGAAGCCGATGACGAGCGCCAGGGCGACGATGAGCGCCCAGACGATCATGGGGCCGGGATTGGCGGCCACCGCCCTGAAGGATGTGAGGATCGCAGGGATCGCGCCCACGTCCCGGTCGAGCAGGAGCGGGAAGGAGATCACGCTCAGGGAGAAGACGACGGCGCTGAAGATGAAGCCGAGGGCATTGCCCGCGATGATGAGGGTCCAGCCGTCCCGGGTGGTGAAGACCTCGTGCAGGAAGTCGCTCACGGAGTCCGGGGCATGCCAGCCGAACAGCGATTGATAGAGCGCCTGGGCCGTCAGGAGCCACGCGATGAAGATCACCATCAGCAGAACGCCGAGCGCCGCGATGGACCCGATGGAATGGGAGCGGAAGACGTTGGAGACGCTGCTCACGGACACGTCCTGGCCGCGCTCGCGCTCGCGGCTGATCTCGTAAAGGCCCACGGCCGCGAGCGGCCCTACGAGGGCGAAGCCCGACATGAGCGGAAAGAGAAGCGGCAGCATGTTGTTGCCGAAGGCGAGGCCCGCGAAGAACACGCCGAGGATCGGGTAGAGAAGGCAGATGAAGAAGAGATGGGTCGGAGCGGCCCAGAAATCCTCGGCGCCCCGCCTCAAGGCGTCCATGAGGTCGGAGGTGCCGATCCTGCGGATCGTGAGGTGCTCCGAAACCGGGTCACGCTGGATGTGGGAAACAACGCCGATCTTGGCCATGGCGGGCCCTCCTGAACCTCGAGTTCAAGCGGTCGCGAGCCTGTCCTGCAGAAGATGCCGACGGTGGAGGTCGCAACCTGCAAGAGACGAGAGTCCATGCCTTTTCAGGCTTTTTCGGGGAGGCGGCAGCCTTGGCCGTTCACATTATCGCGCACGGGTCGGCTTCTGGCAGGCCGGGCAATAGAAGGTGGATCGGCCCGATTGCACGAGGCGCGCGACCGTGCCGGAGCATTCGGGCGTGACGCAGGGCTCCCCCGCCCGGTCGTAGACGCGGAAGGAATGCTGGAAATAGCCGAGCGAGCCGTCCACCTGGGCATGGTCCCGCAAGGTGGATCCGCCTGCCGTCACCGCTTCCGAGAGGACCTCCCGGATCACCTCCGCCAGGCGATGCGCCTTGTCGGTCGGCTTGCCGGCCCCGGTGGCGAGCGATCCCGCCGGAGCTTCCGGATGAAGGCCGGTGCGGAACAGGGCTTCGCAGACATAGATGTTGCCGAGCCCCGCGATCAGGCGCTGGTCGAGGAGGGCGGCCTTCAGCGGCGTCCGCCTGCCCGCGAACAGATCGGCGATGATCTGCCCGGAGAGTTCGTTGCCGAGAGGCTCGATGCCCATCTGGGCGAAATGCCTGCAGGTTTCGATCCCGGACCGGGGCACCAGATCCATGAAGCCGAAGCGCCGTGCGTCGTTGTAGGTGACGCTCGCTCCGTTGGAGAGATGGAAGGTCACGTGATCGTGCGCGTCGAGGCCGCCATGCTCGTGGTGGAACTCCCCCGGCATCCGGCTCGCGTCTTCCTGCGTCACCAGGAATCGGCCGGACATGCCCAGATGCATGACCAGCACCTCCCCGGAGGAGAGATCGGCGAGCAGATACTTGGCCCGGCGGCCCAGAGCCCTAACCTCCTGTCCCTCCAGGCGCTCCACGAAGCGTTCTGGGAACGGAAAGCGCAGATCCGGGCGGCGCTGCACGACCTTGGTGAAGCGGGCTCCCACCATGGCGGGCTCCAGGCCCCGCCGGACGGTTTCGACTTCGGGCAGTTCGGGCATCAACCATCTCTTCGGTTCGCAGGAGTCCTTACATAGCCATCGGGCCCCGCTTCCGCTATGGATCCCGCTGAGAGTGCGACGAAAGGGTTTTTGAGGATCATGACCGACGAGAACACCCATTTCGGGTTTCAATCCGTGCCCCTGGACGAGAAGCAGGGTCGCGTGAACGAGGTCTTCCGTTCGGTGGCGAGCCGCTACGACGTCATGAACGATCTCATGTCCGCAGGTCTTCACCGCCTCTGGAAGGACAGCCTCGTCTCGACCCTGCGTCCTCCCCGCGAGCGTGCCTTCCGCCACCTGGACGTGGCCGGCGGCACGGGGGACGTGGCCTTCCGCATTCTCGATGCGGGCGGGCCGCAGACCCATGTGACCGTGCTCGACATCAACGGCGAGATGCTGAAAGTGGGCGCCGAGCGCGCCGGCCGCCGCTATGACGGCCGCATCGACTTCGTCGAGGCCAATGCGGAAGAACTGCCGCTCGAATCCAGCAGCTACGACGCCTACACGATCGCCTTCGGCATCCGGAACGTGCCACGCATCGACGCGGCCCTGCGTGAGGCGCATCGCGTGCTGAAGCCCGGCGGGCGCTTCCTCTGCCTCGAATTCTCGAAGGTGGACGTGCCCCTCCTCGACAGGATCTACGACGTCTATTCCTTCAACGTGATCCCGCAGATGGGCCGGATGGTAACGGGGGATGCGGAATCCTACCGGTATCTCGTGGAATCGATCCGCAAGTTCCCGCCGCCCGCCGCTTTCGCCCGGATGATCGAGGAGGCAGGCTTCAAGCGCGTCACCTATCGTCCGCTCACGGCGGGCGTGGTCGCCATTCATTCCGGCTGGAAGATCTGAGACGTGATCGGCAGCATCGTCCATCTCGCGCGCAACCTGCGCGCCGGCTTCATCCTCGCCCGCGAAGGCGCTCTCGGGCTCTTCGATCCGAGCGCCCTGCCGCCCTCCGCGCGCCTCGCCTTGAGATTGGCGCGCACCATCGAGCGGCGGCAGACGGGGGACGGCGCGGCGCGTCTTTCCAAGGCGCTCACGCGGCTCGGGCCTTCCTATGTGAAATTCGGCCAGTTCCTCGCGACGCGTCCCGATATCGTGGGCGTTGCGGCGGCGCGCGACCTCGAGCGTCTGCAGGACCGGATGCCTCCGTTCCCGCGCGCCCAGGCCGTCGCCGTGATCGAGGCCGCCCTCGGGCGGCCGATCGGCGCTCTCTTCCTCGATTTCAGCGAGCCCCTGGCGGCGGCCTCCATCGCCCAGGTCCACAAGGCCCGCATCCACACGCCGGAGGGCGAGGAGACGGTGGCCGTGAAGGTGGTGCGCCCCGGCGTCCGTGAAGGCTTCGCCCGCGACCTTCAGGCCATGCGCGCGGCCGCGCGCCTGTTCGAGCGCATGGTGCCCGATGCGCGCCGCCTCAGGCCCATGGAAGTGGTGGAGACGCTGGCGCGCTCCGTTTCCGTCGAGATGGATCTGCGCCTCGAAGCCGCCGCCGTCTCGGAGCTGGCCGAGAACACGAAGGGCGATCCCGATTTCCGCGTGCCCAAGCCGGAATGGGACCTCACGGCCCGCGACGTGCTCACCACCACTTGGATCGACGGCGTGCGCCTCAACGACATCGAGGGCATCGAGCGTGCCGGCTTCGACCGCGAGGCGCTCGCGCGAACGGTGATCCAGTCCTTCCTGCGCCATGCCATCCGCGACGGCTATTTTCATGCCGATATGCATCCCGGCAACCTGTTCGTGGATCGGGAGGGCCGTCTCGTCGCCGTCGATTTCGGCATCATGGGGCGCCTGGGCCTCAAGGAGCGGCGCTTCCTGGCGGAAATCCTTCTCGGCTTCATCCGCCGCGACTACCTGCGCGTCGCGCAGGTGCATTTCGAGGCCGGCTACGTGCCGCCGCACCATTCGGTGGAGGATTTCGCGCAGGCGATCCGCGCCATCGGCGAGCCGATCCACGACCGGCGCGCCGACGAGATCTCGATGGCGAAGCTGCTGACCCTGCTGTTCGAGATCACGGCCCTGTTCGACATGGCGACGCGCACCGAGCTCGTGATGCTGCAGAAGACCATGGTGGTGGTGGAAGGCGTCGCGCGCGCCCTCGATCCCAAGCTCGACATGTGGACCACCTCCGAGCCGGTCGTGCGCGAATGGATCGAGCGCAATCTCGGGCCTTTGGGCCGCGTCGAGCAGGCGGGCCGCGGCCTGTGGACCCTCGCGGGCGTCATCGGCGACCTGCCGGATCTCGCCCTGCGGGCCGAGCGGGTTCTCAATCAGATGGAAGACATGACCGCCAAGGGCGTCGCCCTCAACGAGGACAGCATCGCCGCCATCGGGCGCGCCGAGGCCCGGGGCAACCGCTGGGGCATGGCCGCCTTGTGGATCATCGCCGTCTCGTTGATGATCATGCTGTTCAGAGGTTTCTCATGACGCTGTCCGGCAAACGCGTTCTTCTCGTCATCGGCGGCGGGATCGCGGCCTACAAGTCCCTCGACCTGATCCGCCGCCTGCGCGAGCGGGGCGCCTCCGTGCGCTGCATTCTCACCCATGGCGCGCAGCAGTTCATCACGCCGCTGGCGGCCTCGGCTCTTACGGGACAGCGCACGCATACGGATCTCTTCGACCGGGAGGACGAGGCCGATATCGGGCACATCCGGCTGGCGCGTGACGCGGATCTCGTCGTGGTCGCGCCCGCGACCGCCAATCTCATGGCGAAGATGGCGGGAGGGCATGCGGACGATCTCGCCTCCACGGTCCTGCTCGCCACCACGCTGCCGATCCTGATCGCGCCCGCCATGAACGTGCGCATGTGGCTGCATCCGGCCACGCAGCGCAATCTCAAGGCCCTTGCGGCCGACGGCGTCCATACGGTCGGGCCGAACGAAGGCGCGATGGCGGAGGCTGAAATCGGCCCCGGCCGCATGGCCGAACCCCTCGAAATCGCGGCTGCCGCCGAACGCCTGCTGGCTCCCTCCGGCCCGCTTGCGGGCCGCCATGTGATCGTGACCTCGGGCCCGACGCATGAGCCGATCGATCCGGTGCGCTACATCGCCAACCGGTCTTCGGGCAAGCAGGGCCACGCGATCGCAAGGGCGGCCGCGGCGGCGGGCGCACGCGTGACGCTGATCTCCGGTCCCGTCGACCTGCCCGATCCCGCCGGCGTCGCCACCGTGCGTGTGGAGAGCGCGCGCGAGATGCTGGACGCGGTGGAGAAGGCGCTGCCTGCCGATATCGGCATCTTCGCCGCCGCCGTCGCCGATTGGCGCGTGGCGAATACGGGCGGGCAGAAGATCAAGAAGAAGGACGGCGCGCTTCCGAACCTGTCCCTTGTCGAAAACCCCGACATTCTCGCCACGGTCTCGAAATCGGCGCAGAACCGTCCCGCCCTCATGGTGGGCTTTGCGGCCGAGACCGAGAACGTGATCGAACACGCGAAGCAGAAGCTCGCGAGGAAGGGCTGCGATCTCATCCTCGCCAACGACGTGTCGCCTGCCGCCGGCGTCATGGGCGGCGACAGCAATACGGTGCATCTCGTAACGTCAACCGGGGTCGAGACCTGGCCGACGCTCTCGAAGGCCGAGGTCGCCGAACGGCTCGTCGCGCATGTGGGCGCTATGCTCGGAGACCGGACATCATGACCCATGTGCCGACCCATGTGCCGACCCATGTGCTGCGCATCCAGCGGCTGCCTCACGGCGCCGACCTGCCGCTGCCGCGCTATGAGACGCCGGGCGCCGCGGGCATGGATCTGATCGCCGCCAATCCGGCCGGGGTCCCGGTGGTGCTGGCCCCGCTGGAGCGCAGGCTCGTTCCCACCGGCCTCGTCATCCAGCTGGAGCAGGGTTTCGAGGCTCAGGTGCGGCCGCGCTCGGGCCTGGCCCTCAAGCACGGCGTGACGGTTCTCAACGCGCCCGGCACCATCGATGCGGATTATCGCGGCGAGGTGCAGGTGCTGCTCGTCAATCTCGGCACGGAGCCCTTCGCGATCACGCGCGGCATGCGCATCGCCCAGATGATCGTCGCCCCCGTCACGACCGTGGAGGTGACGGAGGTCGCCGCCGTCGATCGAACGGCCAGGGACGCGGGCGGGTTCGGCTCGACGGGACTGAACTGAAGGGCACGCGATGAACTTTCTCTCCCGCCGCTCCCTGCTCGCGATCGCCGCCGTCACCGACATCGCGCTCCATGCGCGTCCGATGCCGGTCTCGGCGAAGGCGCTCGCCGCCCGGCACAATCTGCCGCCGCGTTATCTGGAGCCGGTGCTGCAGGCTTTGGTGCGGCAGGGGATCCTCAAAGGCGTGCGAGGCCCGCGCGGCGGCTACGAACTCGCCCGCGAGCGCCGGCGCATCACGGCGGGAGACATCGTGCGCACCGCCATGACGGCGCAGGACGACGAGGGCAACGCCCCGATCCCGGAATCGCGGCTCGCCGAAGCGGTGGTGGCTCCGCTCGTGACGAAGGGAACGGAGGCGTTCCTGTCCGAGCTCGACAAGGTGACGGTGGAGGATCTGTGCACCCGGGCGCAGGACGAAGCCGTGGTCGAGCCGAGCACGCCCGTGGATTTCACGATATAGATTGTTAATTAACGCAATTATCGACACCTGTTGCGGAAAGGACTAGGATCCTGCCATTCTCATGGAGGATCTTATGGCTGACACGTTCAACGCCTCGGACGCCGGTACGAAGCCCGGCCGCGGGCGCATCTTCGGCTCCATCACCGACACAATCGGCAATACCCCGCTCGTGCGCCTCAACCGGCTGCCGAAGGAGCACGGAGTCGATGCCGAGATTCTCCTCAAGCTCGAGTTCTTCAACCCGATCTCCAGCGTGAAGGACCGCATCGGCGTCAACATGGTCGACGCCCTGGAAGCCTCCGGGCAGATCAAGCCCGGCGCCACGCTGATCGAGCCGACCTCCGGCAATACCGGCATCGCGCTCGCCTTCGTGGCGGCCGCGCGCGGTTACCGCCTGATCCTCGTGATGCCCGAGACCATGTCCATCGAGCGGCGCAAGATGCTGGCCTTTCTCGGCGCCGAGCTGGAGCTCACCCCCGGGCCGCAGGGCATGAAGGGTGCGATCGCCCGCGCGGAGGAACTGCTCAAGGAGATCCCGGGCTCGGTCATTCCCCAGCAGTTCAAGAACCCGGCCAATCCCGATATCCATCGCAGGACCACGGCCGAGGAGATCTGGAACGACACCCACGGCCAGCTCGACGCTTTCGTGGCGGGCGTGGGGACCGGCGGCACGATCACGGGCGTGGCGCAGGTCATCAAGCCGCGTCTGCCGAGCATGAAGGTTTTTGCCGTGGAGCCGGAGGATTCGCCCGTGCTTTCGGGCGGCCAGCCCGGCCCTCACAAGATTCAGGGCATCGGCGCCGGCTTCGTCCCGGACGTGCTCGACCGCTCCCTCATCGACGGCGTGATCACCATCGGCAACCAGACCGCGTTCGACACGGCCCGCAGGCTCGCCAAGCTGGAAGGCATTCCCGGCGGCATCTCCACGGGGGCCAATGTGGCGGCGGCCCTGGAGATCGCCGCCCGTCCCGAGTTCAAGGGCAAGCGCATCGTCACCGTCGCGCCGTCCTTCGCCGAGCGCTATCTCTCCACGGCCCTGTTCGAAGGGCTGTAGGATTTCGTCCGGTCCGGCGTGAGAAAAGGCGGCCTGAAGGCCGCCTTTTTGCATGGACCCGATGAGATTCGCCTCGAGCAGGCGTATCCAACTTGTTCGATACGTTATAACTTGATACAAAAGGGATATACGATTAGCGCCTTGACATTGTCCTGACAGAAGAAGGGGCCATCGCCCGTGGCAAATGTGACACTAACAGTCCTGCAATACTTGGCTCGCGCGCGGGGGCCTTTCGCCCCCACCGACACTGTCACCATCACCGATTCGGTCGAAATCCTGAACGGCCTCTCCGCGGAGCAGATCGGCTGGATGCAAGAGGACAACGTCGATTTCCTCATGTCCACCAATGCTTCCGCCACGAATCCTTTCGTCATCGACGTCGCGAAGTTCCGGGCTATGGACACCACGCTGCATCTCGGGTCCGGCGACAATGTGAAGCTGGTCGATACCGCTGCAGTCATCAGTAGCCTCGATATTTTTGAGTTTGAGCGGTTGACCGAGGGCATCGACATGATCGATGCGAGCGACAATGGAACCGTCACCATCAGTGTCGCCGGTGCGGAGGCTCTGCTGTCCAGCTCGCTCCGGATGGCCGCCGACGACAACGTTACGGTTGCCGATTCCCTTGGAAATCTCCAGGCCTTGATCAACGATGCGACGAAGCTCGCGGCTCTGATCGACAGAAACGTCGATGTCTTCGGTGTTCGTGGGGCTGCGCCCGTTAACATCAACCTAGCCTCGGCCATCGTCCTTGCCGGGTCGGTATCCGCCTCCCTGGACACCCGTCTCATCGCAACTGTCACGAATGCGGATTTCTCGTCTTTGTCCGCGAGCAACATCAGACAGCTCGGCCTCAAAAATATGGACTATCTCAGTAGCGGTTCGAGCCAGCTCATCCTGCGCGCGGATCAGGCCGCCGCATTGGCGGAAACCGCTTCTCTTTCCTGCATTCCGTCCAGCGACCGCCCCAGCAACGATGTCCTCGTGATCGTGAGGGACACGGCAGCCAATCTCGCCACGCTTTCCCCTCAGCATATCGCGTCCTTGGACGCCAAGAACGTCGATTTCCTCGAAAGCTCCGACGAGAATGGCGCATTGGCCCTCACGGCGGCTCAGTTTTCCGCTCTGGTCGCGGCCACGAGGCTCGCCGTGAAGCCTGCCACCGTGGCAACCCTGTCGGACACGGCCGCCGCCATCAGCGCCGCCCTCGCGGCCCTTGCCGACCTGACGCCCGATCAACGGCAAAGGGTGTCGTTCAAGGGTATCGACGCCATCGACGCCACGGATGGCGGAAGCATCGAGCTCTCCGTCGAGACCTTACGGAACATAGGTTGGTCCTTCGCGGCCAATGATACGGTTGTCCTCAAAGTTGCTCCAGACGCGCTCGACGGCTTTTCAGGAACCGAACTCGAGATGCTGGCCGGCAGAGGCGTCGATGTCATCGCGTCGACGACGGGGGCACTCACGCTCAATCTTCAGAGGTTCAACCTGTTGGGCACGGTTGGATTTTTGGCCGACGACACCGTGACCGTGACCGTGAATGCGACGGAAGACGGCATCGCGGCTCTTTCCACGCAAGATATCGCAGCCATGGACGACCGGGCCGTCGATTATCTCGGCGCGAGCGGCTCCCTGGCCGTGGACCTTGTCCTTCGGGTCGAACAGGCCGGTGCGTTGGCCGACACCTTATTCCTCGCCGCCAATGCGGACGATACGGTGACGGTCCGAGACACGGCGGCCCATCTGGCGACCCTGTCGGCCCAGCAGATCACAAGCCTGGATGCCAAGAACGTCGACCTGCTGGACCTCCTCGCTTCGGAGGAGGCGCTCGCCCTGTCGGCCGCTCAAGTGGCGGCTCTGGCCGCGACCGCAAGGCTCGCCGTGAGCCAGACAGGCACGACAACGCTCGCGGACACGGGCGCGAACATCACGAATGCTCTGGCGGCCCTGACGGCGGAGCAGGTCGGCATGCTTTCCGCCAAGGGGATCGATGCCATCGATGCGACAGGAGCCGGGGCGATCGGCCTGTCGCTGGCGAAACTCAACGGGCTTGGGTGGGTGACCCTGGCGGCCGACGACATCATCACCCTCCGCGACACGGGTGCAGCCTTTTCCGCTCTCACTGCAGCTCAGATCGCGGCGCTGTCCGGCAGGAGGGTGGATGCCTTGGACGCCGTCGACAACCGGGTGGCTTGGTCGCTGGCCCAGTTCAAGGCGCTCGGGGGGCTGCGGCTGGCCGCCGACGACAGCTTCGACATTCGCGGCACCGCGAGCGCCGACAGCGTGCTCGGCAAGGCCAACAAGGAGCTGATCCTCGGCCTGGCAGGCAACGACCGGCTCAACGGCGGAGCCGGCAACGACACCCTCTCGGGCGGCAGCGGCAAGGACATCCTGACCGGCGGCAGCGGCTCCGACCGCTTCCGCTTCGATGCCGCGCTCAATGCCAGGACCAATCTCGATACTGTCACGGATTGGCGGAACGGCGACGACAAGTTCCTGCTCGACGATGCGGTCTTCAAGAAGATCGGCGCGGGAACGGCGGCGGGCCGGACGCTCAGCGCGAAGTTCTTTGCCTTCGGCCCCCGCAAGGACAAGGACGATTATCTCGCCTATGATTCCAGGACCGGCAAGGTGTCCTATGACGCGGACGGCATCGGCACCAAATACAAGCCGATCGACTTCCTCCAGCTGCAGAAGGGGCTCAGCGCCAAGACCCTCAATGCCGGCGACTTCCTGATCGTGTGATCCTAGCCCCGGGAGCGAAGGCCGGGCGGCCTCGAGGCCGCCTCGTTGCCTGAAACGGGCTCTCCTGAACGCGCATCCGGCACGCCCGTCGCCCGCAAGCGTAGCCAGAACTTCCCGGATCGCCCCGGGTTCTCCCTGAGACAGCTGAATTCAAGCGACGTTTCAAGGAGTTCACCATGGCGGAGCGCAAGGCGCCTCATTCGTTGAAAGACCAGGATGCGGACCAGATCCGCAACGAGCAGCGCGGCGGCGACGACAGCCCCATCGACCCGAACCGGGACGGCGGGCCGGAAGGCAACGCCACCAT
Source organism: Microvirga sp. M2 (assembly GCF_047497095.1). NCBI lineage: Bacteria > Pseudomonadati > Pseudomonadota > Alphaproteobacteria > Hyphomicrobiales > Methylobacteriaceae > Microvirga > Microvirga sp. M2. The sequence continues at coordinate 4,170,056 of NZ_CP134063.1, read as the reverse complement.
GCGCCGCGCCTGGAGCGAGCCGGGCGGGGAGTCCTACAATTACCGCCAGGGCCAGACCGGCCAGCCGAGCCAGGCCGGAATGGACGGCCACGACGAACTCACCGCCGCCGAGACGCCCGAGGCTACGAAGCATTTGAGCGATGCGACGCTCTCGCCCGATGACAAGGACGCGACGGCCGAGGCCATCGAGCGCGCGACGGCCGTCACAGGCAAGAACCAGGGCTGACGGGGGAGCGCCATGGGCAATGCAGGCTATGGCAACCATACCGAGGACACGAAGAAGCCCGTCGATCCCGAGCGGCCGGATCCGGCAACGGGTCGCGGAGGCTCGCCCGAGGACAGGGCCGGCGGTGCTCCGCCCGCGGTCGGACCGCACGGAAAGCCGTCGCTGACCAATCCGGACGCGACGCCCGGCGCGGGCGCCCTCCCGGATATCGGCGACCGCGACGGAACCGATTCCACCAGCTCGTGACGGGACCCGGATTTTCGACTCGGATTTTCCAAACACCGGACCGCGGGTTCCCATGAAGCGACCCGTCCCCGACGCGGCCGGCCGCCCCACCTGATGCCGAGAAAGGAACAAGCAGCAATGGCTCGATCCGACAAGAAATCCAACCAGGCGACCGAACAGGATATCAACGCCCCGCGCCTGACGCCGCAGGGCCGCGACAACCCCGATGCATCGGGCGAGGATTCCACCAACCCCATGGGCGAGGATGCGAAGAAGGGGCAGAGCGACAAGGCCGAAGGGTAAAGAGCCCTCCGGTCCCTACGAAAAAGGCCGCCCAAGGGGCGGCCTTTCGTGTGGTTCGCGACGCGGATCTCAGGCGCTCAGCGCTTCCTTCTGCTTCTCGGCGCGCTTGCGATCGTTCGGATCGAGGATCGCCTTGCGGATGCGGATCGACTTCGGCGTGACTTCCACGAGCTCGTCGTCCTCGATCCAGGCGAGCGAGCGCTCGAGGGTCATGCGGATCGGAGGCGTGAGCCGCACCGCCTCGTCCTTGGAGGTCGTGCGGATATTGGTGAGCTTCTTGCCCTTCAGCACGTTCACCTCGAGGTCGTTCTCGCGGTTGTGCTCGCCGACGATCATGCCCTGATAGACCTTCCAGCCGGGCTCGATCATCATCGGGCCGCGATCTTCCAGGTTCCACAGCGCATAGGCCACGGCCTCGCCCGCATCGTTGGAGATCAGAACGCCGTTGCGGCGGCCGGCGATCTCGCCCTTGTAGGGCTCGTAGGCGTGGAACAGGCGGTTCATGATGGCCGTGCCGCGGGTGTCGGTCAGAAGCTCGCTCTGATAGCCGATGAGGCCGCGGGTCGGAGCGTAGAACACGAGACGCTGACGGTTGCCGCCGGAGGGGCGCATCTCGACCATCTCGGCGCGGCGCTCGGACATCTTCTGCACCACGACGCCGGAGAATTCCTCGTCCACGTCGATCACCACTTCCTCGACGGGCTCGAGAAGCTGGCCGTTCTCATCCTTCTCGAACACCACGCGGGGACGCGATACGGCGAGCTCGAAGCCCTCGCGGCGCATGGTTTCGATCAGGATGGCGAGCTGCAGCTCGCCGCGGCCCGAGACGTAGAACGAGTCCTTGTCGGCCGCTTCCTCGATCTTGAGGGTCACGTTGCCTTCCGCTTCCTTGAACAGGCGGTCGCGGATCATGCGGCTCGTCACCTTGTCGCCTTCGGTGCCGGCCAGAGGGCTGTCGTTGACGATGAACGACATGGTCACGGTCGGCGGATCGATCGGCTGAGCCTGGATCGGAATGTCGTTCTCGGGCGCCGAGAAGGTATCGGCCACCGAGCCCTTCACGAGACCCGCGATGGAGACGATGTCGCCGGCCTCGCCCACGTCGATGGGCTGGCGCTCGAGGCCGCGGAAGGCCAGGATCTTGGAGACGCGGCCGGTTTCCACCACGTTGCCTTCGCGGTCGAGAACCTTGATCGACTGGTTCGGCCTCACCGTGCCGGAGCTGATGCGGCCCGTGACGATCCGGCCCAGGAAGGGGTTGGATTCGAGCAGCGTTCCGAGCATCCGGAACGGGCCCTCCTCGGTCTTGGCGGGGGGCACGTGATCGAGCACGAGGTCGAAGAGCGGGGCCAGGCCCTGATCGCTCGGTCCCTCCGGGGATTTCGCCATCCAGCCGTTGCGGCCCGACCCGTAGAGGATCGGGAAGTCGAGCTGCTCGTCGTTGGCGTCGAGCGCGGCGAAGAGGTCGAACACCTCGTTGATCACCTCCTGATGGCGCGCATCGGGACGGTCGATCTTGTTGATGGCGACGATGGGACGCAGGCCGATCTTGAGGGCCTTGGAGACCACGAACTTGGTCTGCGGCATCGGTCCTTCCGCTGCGTCAACAAGCACGATGGCGCCGTCCACCATGCTCAGGATTCGCTCGACCTCGCCGCCGAAATCGGCGTGGCCGGGGGTGTCGACGATGTTGATGCGGGTGTCCTTCCAGACCACCGAGGTGGCCTTGGCCAGGATGGTGATGCCCCGCTCCTTTTCGATGTCGTTGGAATCCATCGCGCGCTCTTCGACGCGCTGGTTCTCACGGAAGGCGCCGGATTGCTGGAGCAGCTTGTCGACGAGGGTGGTCTTGCCGTGGTCGACGTGGGCGATGATGGCGATATTGCGTAGTTTCATAAGGGGTCTTTCAAGGCAAAGAGGCCCGGCACGCGGCGGATGTCCCCGCGCCCCTGGCTCGTACCGGGCGAAGAATTTGATGGACTTGCAATATAGTGATTAGTCTGCGGCGGCAATAGGGCGTGCCGCCGTCACGGGCCGCAAAGGTTCAAAAACCGCCCTGAACATAGGATTTCCGGGTGCGGAAACGCCAATCCGGGCGGGCGCTGCGCACCATCATCATCTCGCCGAGATTCTCGGGCGTCAGGAGCCCGACGAGCTGCTGGTCCCGGTTCAGCACGAGGAGGGCAGGGGCCTTGGCCTTGTTGAGCAGGGCGATGGCGGCCTCGAAGGGCTGCCATTCCTGAACCGTCGGCAGGTCCCGGGCCATCACGTCGAGGACCGAGGTCGTGGGGCCTCCCTGACGGAGAGCCACGATCAGGCCGTCGCGGGTCAAAAGGCCGCGCGGATGGCCCGCACCGTCGACCACCGGAAATTCCTTCTGCGAGGTGCGCAGCATCAGGTCGACGGCATCGTCCAGGGTCGAGGATGTCTGAAGCGACTCGACCGAGCTGATCATGCCCGCATGCACGGGCAGGCCCTGCGTCGCGCCCCGGAACGACACGTCCTGCGCCTCCGCGGAGGCGGCGAGATAGATGAAAAGGGCGATGATGATCAGCATCGGGTTGCTGAAGAGCCCGAGCAGCGCGAACAGGAAGGCCGCGCCCTGGCCGATCCGCGCCGCGGCGCGGGTGGCATCGGCATAGTTCATGCGCATGGCGAGGACCGCCCGCAGGACGCGCCCGCCGTCCATGGGAAAGGCCGGGATCATGTTGAACACCACCAGGAAGATATTGGCGGCGGCCAGCCGCATCATGATGCCCGCATGCGGATTTTCGAGTGCCGTCGCGGCGGCGGTGTCGACCCGCAGGCCAAGGACGAGAATGATGGCGGCCGCGATGGCCACGTTCACCAGGGGGCCCGCCACCGCGACCACCAGCTCCTCGCGAGGCTTGTCGGGGATCCGCTCGAGGCTCGCGACGCCGCCGATGGGCCAGAGCGTCACCTCGGGCGTCTTGATGCCGTAGCGCTTCGCCGCGAGGATGTGCCCGAATTCATGGGCCAGCACGCAGGCGAAGATCAGCACGATGAAGACCACGCCGTCGATGGCGGCCGACCGGCCTCCCGCCTGCCATTGGGCGGCACCGATCCAGATCAGGAAGAGCAGGAAGGTCACATGGATGCGGATCTCGGTGCCGGCGATGCGCGCGACGGGAATGGACCAGGGCATGTCTGCTCTCCGGAGGCCTTCCGGTTCAAAGGTAGGGCGGGGGAGGCGCTTTCCAAAGCCGGGAGAAAGCAGCCCGCCCGGCTGCCATCGTCATCCCGGGGCAGCCGCAGGCTGAGCCCGGGGCGCTTTCGCGGAGAGCCGGAGGTCGGCGAGAACAAGTGGTCGCGCCGAACGTCCTCACACCCGCTCGAGCCGGCGATGCGGCTCAGGCGGCAGAGTGACGGCGATCCCGTCTCCGGGACGAACCTCGCCGTTCGTCAGAACGATCCCCATCACGCCCGCCTTGCGGACGAGCCGGCCTTCGCCGTCGCGGTCGAGCACGGCGGCCATGAGGCCTTTCCGGAAGCGGTCGATCTGAACGCAGGGATTGCGCAGCCCCGTCAGTTCCACCACGGCGGACGCCCCGAGACGCAGCCGCGCGCCGACCGGAAGGGCGAGCAGGTCGAGGCCCCGCGTGGTGATGTTCTCGCCCATCTCCCCGGGCGCGACGGAAAAGCCTTCCGCGGCCAGCTCGTCGAAGAGCTCCGCGTGAATGAGGTGGACCTGACGCAGGTTCGGCTGGCCGGGATCGACTTTCACGCGGGAGCGGTGCTTGACCGTTTCTCCCGCATGGGCGTCGCCTTCGACGCCCATTCCGGCAATGAGCCGGATGCCGTCCGCATTCGGTTTGGAAAAGGAATGCGTCGGGCTGCGGCTGACGGCAACGACCGACGCATCCATGTTCTTACAACCCGAGCTTCTTCTTGCGCTGGGCGAGGGTGCGCAGGCGAAGCGCGTTGAGCTTGATGAAGCCCGCGGCGTCCCGGTGGTCGTAGGCGACCGCGCCTTCCTCGAAGGTCACGAGGTCCTGGTCGTAGAGCGTATAGGGGCTCTCGCGGCCGATGAGATGGACGCCGCCCTTGTAGAGCTTCAACTTCACTTCGCCGGTGACGAGTTCCTGCGACTTGTCGATGAGCGCCTGCAGCATCTCGCGCTCGGGCGAGAACCAGAAGCCATTGTAGATGAGCTCGGCGTATTTCGGCATCAGCTCGTCCTTCAGGTGCGCCGCGCCGCGATCGAGCGTGATCGACTCGATGCCGCGATGGGCGAGGTGAAGGATCGTGCCGCCGGGCGTCTCGTACATGCCGCGGCTCTTCATGCCCACGAACCGGTTCTCGACCAGGTCGAGGCGGCCGATGCCGTTGATGCGGCCGAGCTCGTTGAGCTTCGCCAGCAGGTCGGCCGGGCCCATCTTCTTGCCGTCGATGGCGACCGGATCGCCCTTCTCGAAGGTGATGGAGATCACCGTCGGCGTGTCGGGGGCGGTCTCGGGATCGTTGGTGCGCGAATAGACGTAGTCCGGCACTTCCAGGGACGGGTCTTCCAGGACCTTGCCCTCGGAGGAGGCGTGCAGGAGGTTGGCGTCCACGGAGAACGGGGCCTCGCCGCGCTTGTCCTTGGCGATCGGGATCTGATGGGCCTCGGCGAAGGCGATGAGCTGCTCGCGGGAGCGCAGGTCCCATTCGCGCCAGGGGGCGATCACGGTCACGTCGGGCTTCAGGGCATAATAGCCGAGCTCGAAGCGCACCTGGTCGTTGCCCTTGCCGGTCGCGCCGTGGGCGACCGCATCCGCGCCGACCTTTTCGGCGATCTCGATCTGCTTCTTGGCGATCAGCGGACGGGCGATGGAGGTGCCGAGCAGGTACAGGCCCTCGTATTGCGCGTTGGCGCGGAACATCGGGAACACGTAGTCGCGCACGAACTCGTCGCGCAGGTCCTCGATGAAGATGTTTTCCGGCTTGATGCCCAGAAGCTCGGCCTTCTTGCGGGCGGGCTCCAGCTCCTCGCCCTGGCCGAGATCGGCGGTGAAGGTCACCACCTCGCAGCCATAGGTGGTCTGCAGCCACTTGAGGATGATGGAGGTGTCGAGGCCGCCGGAATAGGCGAGCACGACCTTGTTCACGCGCTTCTCAGCCATAATCGATGTTCCAGAATGAAAGGGTATCCGCGACTTAGCCGGGATGCTTTGGAAGTGCAACCAAGACCTTCCGGACAAGATCTTCCGGAGGCTCGGCGATTGCGCGGTGTCGGCGTTCGATGCTACGAAACCAAAATGATACGATATAAACTTCAAATACTGGCGGTCCTGCCCTGGCTCCTGTCGCTGCTTCCGATAGCCTCGCAGGCCCAGGCCGGGGCGAATAGGGAGACACGCGGGGGCCGAACCGTCCCATTGGAAGTCGTGAGTGACCCGCAAGCCTTTTCAGGACGAGAGGTCGACCTTCTGTGCTGGGTCTCCCTGAAGGAGTTGGACGAAGGAAGGTGCCCGGCATACAGTGACGATGGAAAGCCTATGGGAGACGTCAAAGTCAACATCGCTGCCGTGCCGGAGCGTGAGCGTTCTTTCGTCTCCAGCCATTGCGTCGATCAGGGCGTCCCGATCCGATGTCTGGTGCTGATATCGGGAAAAATAAGCGTCGGTGACGACAACATCCCATCGATCCTGAAACCAAGACTGGAGTGATCTTCGCTCCGGACGATCGTCGGCCCACCGGACTTGACGTGGATTGCATCCGACGGGCACGAGGCCGGCCGACAACCTGGAAAGTCATGCTTCTCCCGCATTCCTGCCCGTAATGGCGGGGCCTGCCCAAGGGGCGTCCGATGCTCTAGCGAGGGGCCTGAAAGGCAAGGAGAGGCTCATGATCCGCCGCCCGTTTTTCGAGTTCTGGTACGAATTCGCCTCGCCCTATTCCTATCTGACGGCCATGCGCATCGAGCAGGCGGCCGCGGAGGCGGGAGTGGAGCTCGTGTGGCGGCCGTTTCTCCTCGGCCCGATCTTCAAGGCGCAAGGGTGGGGGACCTCGCCCTTCAACCTCTACCCGGCCAAAGGCCGCTACATGTGGCGTGACATGGAGCGGGAAGCGGCGCGTTTCGGTCTTCCCCTCTACAGGCCAAGCCTCTTTCCGCAGAACACGCTCCTGGCCGCCCGCCTCGCCCTTCTCGGTCTCGACAAGGGCTGGACGCCCGTTTTCACCCAGGCGGTCTACGCGGCGGAGTTCGGCGAGGGTCGCGACATCTCCGACCCGCAGGTGCTCTCCGGCATCCTGTCCGGCCTCGGACTCGACCCGGAAACGACTGTCCACGAGGCTCAATCCGATGCCACCAAGGGCCGCCTGCGGCGTCTGAACGACGAGGCGCTCTCCCGGGGCGTCATCGGCGCACCGAGCTTCTTCGCCGAGGACGGAGAGATGTTCTGGGGCAACGACCGGCTCGATCAGGCGCTCGAATGGGCCGCCACCCAGGCCCGGCGTTCGGAGGTTCCGCTCTAGGCGCATTAGCCTTTAGTCGAAGACGGATCGGGTTTCCTCGTCTGGCAGTTTCGCAGCCCGCACAAGTATTTAGCCCGGAAGCGCCGGCAAAGGTTCAGATGTTGCATGTGAACCCTCGCAATTTGACGTATCGTCATGGCGAGCGTATGCACCCAGGAAATATAACGCTGCAGTGGAACGCCAACGCTGCTGCCTCTTTCTCACAAAAATTAAGCCTCTTCTCAGGCCATGCGCTCTCCCGGCGCGGGGGAGGGCATGCATTATTGGAACGAACGAACTTATGCTGAAGGAAAACAATCTCGTCGATCGCAGGCATCGCCTGAAATCGATCCTCGGCGGATCGGCGGGCAACATGGTCGAATGGTACGACTGGTACGTCTATTCCGCCTTTACCCTCTACTTCGCCCCGATCTTCTTTCCCAAGGGTGATCAGACCGCGCAGCTCCTGAGCGCGGCGGCGGTGTTCGCCGTCGGCTTCCTCATGCGGCCCATCGGGGCCTGGATCATGGGCATTTATGCGGACAGCAGGGGACGCAAGGCCGGCCTGACCCTCTCCGTGACGCTCATGTGCACCGGCTCGCTGATGATCGCCGTCACGCCGGGCTATGACAGCATCGGCGTGCTGGCTCCCGTGATCCTGGTCCTGGCCCGCCTGCTCCAGGGCATCAGCGTGGGCGGCGAATACGGCGCCAGCGCCACCTATTTGAGCGAGATGGCCGGCAAGAGCCGCCGCGGCTTCTTCTCCAGCTTCCAGTATGTGACGCTGATCTCGGGACAGCTCCTGGCCCTCGCCGTGCTTTTGATCCTCCAGCAGGTGCTCTCCGAGCAGGCCCTCGAGGCCTGGGGATGGCGCATTCCCTTCTTCATCGGCGGCATCCTGGCCGTGGTGGTCTTCTATCTCCGGCGCGGGCTGGCCGAGACGGAGTCCTACAAGAACGCAAAAGGCGCGAAGGCGCCCCGCTCCAGCGGTCTCACGCTCTTCACGAAGTATCCCCGCGAGGCCTTCACGGTGATCGCGCTCACGGCCGGGGGCACGCTCGCCTTCTATGCCTACACCACCTACCTGCAGAAGTTCCTGGTCAACACCTCCGGCTTCTCCCGCGAGACGGCGAGCCAGATCACGGCGGCGGCTCTCTTCGTGTTCATGGTGCTGCAGCCGGTGGCGGGTGCGCTGTCGGACCGGATCGGGCGCAAGCCGATCATGGTCGGCTTCGGCGTTCTCGGCGTGCTGTTCACCTACCTGATCTTCTCGACGCTCGCGGGCACCAGCAATCCCTACACGGCCTTCGCGCTGGCCCTGGCGGCCCTCGTGATCGTCACCGGGTACACCTCCATCAACGCGGTCGTGAAGGCGGAGATGTTCCCGGCCCATATCCGCGCGCTGGGCGTGGCTCTGCCCTATGCCCTCGCCAATACGATCTTCGGCGGCACCGCGGAATACGTGGCGCTCTGGTTCAAGCAGGCCGGCATGGAGTACGGCTTCTTCATCTACGTGACGATCATGATCGGCCTCTCCCTCATCGTTTACCTGCGCATGAGGGACACCCGGGATCACAGCCTGATCCACGAGGACTGAAGGCATCCCTGGCGCCCCTTGAGCCTCCCGATGCGCGAGCCGTGAGGCTCAAGGGGTTGAAAGCCTTGTGATCCAAGGCGATTTGGGATAAAGGAACGCCTATTCGACAGACATTCGCGGTGCGCCGTGTTCGAGGGGGCCTGATATGGGCCCCTGAGGTGTTCCGCTAAAGTCTTGACGAACAAAGCGTTTCCGTCCGCCGATGATACGCCGGCCCGCTTTTGAAGCGGCACGCCTTGGACACGGCCCTCAAGGGGGCGTCCTGAGGCGGCGACGGAGGGAAACGGCCCGTTCACACGAGCCGCCGGCGTTGCCCCTTTAAACGAGGGCCATTCAGGAGAACATATGTCTGCAGCTTTCCAACAGCCGAGCCGTGAAGATTTTGCTGCTCTGCTCGAAGAATCCTTCCGCACGTCCGAGATCAACGAAGGCTCGGTGGTGAAGGGCAAGGTGGTCGCCATCGAGAAGGATGTCGCGGTCATCGATATCGGCGCGAAGACCGAGGGTCGCGTCGCTCTGAAAGAATTCTCCGGCCCCAACCGCGACCGTGAGATCAAGGTCGGCGATGAGGTCGAGGTTTATGTCGAGCGCATCGAGAATGCGCTGGGCGAGGCCGTCATCTCCCGTGACAAGGCCCGCCGCGAAGAGTCGTGGGTGAAGCTCGAGAAGGCCTTCGAGGCCGGCGAGCGCGTCAACGGCACCATCTTCAACCAGGTCAAGGGCGGCTACACGGTCGACCTCGACGGCGCCGTGGCGTTCCTGCCCCGCTCGCAGGTGGACATCCGTCCCGTCCGCGACGTCACCCCGCTCATGGGCGTGGCTCAGCCGTTCCAGATCCTCAAGATGGATCGCCGCCGCGGCAACATCGTCGTGTCGCGCCGCACGGTTCTCGAAGAGAGCCGCGCCGAGCAGCGTTCCGAGCTCGTGGCCAACCTCGAAGAGGGTCAGGTCATCGACGGCGTGGTCAAGAACATCACCGAATACGGTGCGTTCGTTGATCTCGGCGGCATCGACGGCCTGCTGCACGTCACCGACATGGCGTGGCGCCGCGTGAACCATCCGTCCGAGGTCGTAACGATCGGCCAGACGGTGAAGGTGAAGATCATCAAGATCAACCACGAGACGCACCGCATCTCGCTCGGCATCAAGCAGCTGCTGGCCGATCCGTGGGAGGGCATCGCCGCTCGTTACCCCGTCGGCGCCAAGCTGAAGGGCCGCGTCACGAACATCACCGATTACGGTGCGTTCGTCGAGCTCGAGCCGGGCATCGAAGGCCTGATCCACGTCTCGGAGATGTCCTGGACGAAGAAGAACGTCCACCCCGGCAAGATCATCTCCACCTCTCAGGAGGTCGAGGTCGTGATCCTCGAGGTCGATCAGGTGAAGCGTCGTATCTCGCTCGGCCTGAAGCAGACGCTGCAGAATCCGTGGGAGGCCTTCGCCGAGAAGCACCCCGTGGGCTCCGTCGTCGAGGGCGAGGTGAAGAACAAGACCGAGTTCGGTCTGTTCATCGGCCTCGAGAACGACGTCGACGGCATGGTCCATCTCTCGGATCTCGACTGGAACCGTCCGGGCGAGCAGGTCATCGACGACTTCAAGAAGGGCGACATGGTTCGCGCTCAGGTTCTCGACGTCGATGTCGAGAAGGAGCGCATCTCGCTCGGCATCAAGCAGCTGGCGGGCGATCCCTTCGCCGAGGCCGGCGAGCTGAGGAAGGGCCAGATCGTCACCTGCGAGGTTCTCGAGGTGAAGGACGGCGGCCTCGAGGTGAAGCTGGTCGATACCGACCTCTCCACCTTCATCAAGCGTTCCGAGCTTGCTCGCGACCGCGCCGATCAGCGTCCCGAGCGCTTTGCCGCGGGTGAGAAGATCGACGCCCGCGTCACGCAGTTCGACCGCAAGGCCCGCCGCGTCACCGTCTCCATCAAGGCCCTCGAGGTCGCTGAGGAGAAGGAAGCCATGGCTCAGTACGGCTCGGCCGATTCGGGTGCGTCGCTCGGCGACATCCTGGGCGCGGCTCTCAAGGCCCGTACCGACAAGAAGTAATCGGACTCACCCTATCTCAGGGTCTGATGGATCCCCGGGCTTCGGCCCGGGGATTTTTTATGCCCGAAGCCCGCGTGATCCATGCATGGGTTCGGGTTGGACATGCTCCGGGCCGCCCTATCTGCCTTCGCGTTGAGACCGTCGCGAGACGGATCGCGGGTCGCCGCCCGCCGATCCGGTTCGCGAAAAATGACGGGTTTGCAATTCCATAGCGGCGCAAACCGCTCTAGGGTGCTGCCTTCGCACGCGAGTGAGCCGAGTTAGAGACGAACCGATGTCCATCGATGCCGAAGCCATTGCCGACCGCCGCCGTCTGCGCCGCAAGCTCTCCTTCTGGCGCATCGCCGGCTTCTCAGGATTGATCGCCGCCGTGGCCGCCCTGGGCTACGCCGCCGCGGACCGGATGGGCTATGGCGCCGTGCAGCAGCAGATCGCCCGCATCTCGGTCGGCGGCGTGATCACCGGCAACCAGCGCATGGCGGAGCTGATGGAGCGGGTGGGTCATTCCAGCCTCGTCTCCGGCGTCGTGATCTCCATCAACAGCCCCGGGGGCACCACCACGGGCTCCGAGGAGCTTTACCGGAACATCCGCCGTCTCTCGGAGAAAAAGCCGGTGGTCACCTTCGTGGACGGCACGGCGGCCTCGGGCGGCTACATCACGGCCGTCGCGTCCGACTACATCGTCGCCCGGGAGACCTCCCTCGTGGGCTCCATCGGCGTGCTGTTCCAGTACCCGGATGTGTCCGGCCTTCTGGGGAATGTCGGCGTGAAGGTGGAGACGATCAAATCGGCTCCCCTCAAGGCAGAGCCGAACCCCTTCACACCAACGTCGCCCGAGGCCCGCGCGGCCATCCAGTCCGTCGTCGGCGATACCTATGACTGGTTCAAGACCCTCGTGCGCGAGCGCCGCCGCCTGAGCGAGGGCGAACTCGCCACGGTGTCCACCGGTCAGGTCTTCAGCGGCCGCCAGGGTCTGCCCATGAAGCTCGTGGACAAGCTCGGCAGCGAGCGCGACGCGGTAGCCTGGCTCGAGACCGAGAAGGGCATCACCAAGAACCTGCCGATTCGCGATTGGAAGCCGCGTTCCGACCATGACTTCTCGATCTTCACCATGGCGGCGGCGACGGCGGATCTCCTCGGGTTCGAGAGAGTGGCGCAAGCCCTGCGTCAAGCGGATGCTCACGTTGAGGCAGCGCAGCTTGACGGCCTGCTGGTCGTCTGGCAACCTTCAGAAAAATAAAGCATCGTCAAAGATATAGCTCATCCATGATCAAATCAGAACTGGTGCTCAAGCTCGCTGAGCAGAACCCGCATTTGTACCAACGCGACGTCGAGAAGATCGTGAACGCGATTCTCGACACGATCGCGGACGCGCTGGCGCGGGGCGACCGGGTGGAATTGCGCGGCTTCGGCGCCTTTTCCGTCAAGAAGCGCGACGCCCGCACCGGCCGCAACCCGCGCACGGGCGAGTCCGTTTCCATTTCCGAAAAGGTCGTTCCCGTCTTCAAGACGGGCAAGGAAATGCGCCAGCGGCTCAATGCCCCGGCTTCGAAAGTGCTGAAGGCCGCCGCAGCCCAATAACAATGCTCGTGAGGTGCTCGTGATTCGCTTTCTGAAGGCGCTCATTCTTCTGCCGGTTGCGATTCTGGTCGTGTTGCTCGCCGTTGCGAATCGCGCTCCGGTGACCCTGTCGCTGGATCCATTTTCCAAGGATGCGCCCGAATTCGCGGCACAGCTTCCTCTCTTTGCCGTGATCTTCGCCGCCGTCATGGTCGGCGTCGTCATCGGCGGCACGGCGACCTGGCTGGCCCAGGGCAAGACCCGCAAGGCCCGTCGCCGCTATCGCCGCGAGGCCGATCAGCTGCGCCACGAAACCGAGCGCCTGCGCAGCCAGAACGCCGCGGCGGGCCTGCCGGCCACCCTGCCGTCTCCGCAATCGCCCGGCTTCTAGCGCTGTCGTTGACCGTGCGCGTCGTTTCATCAGCCGAGATCGACCGGATCCTCACCTTTCCGGCTCTCGTGGAGGCGCTTGCCGAGGCCTTTGGCGGCGACATGGTCACGCCGGTGCGGCACCATCACGAGATCGAGCGCCCGGGCTCCCCGGGAACGCTGCTGCTGATGCCGTCCTGGACCGGTCCGGCCGCAGGGGGCGGATTCGTGGGCGTGAAGGTGGTTTCCGTCTTTCCGGACAACGGGGCGAAGAATCTTCCCAGCGTCATGGGGTCGTACCTCCTGATGAACGGCGAGACGGGCGAGCCCGTCGCCGTTCTCGACGGCACGCGCCTCACGGTCTGGCGCACGGCCGCGGCCTCCGCGCTCGCCGCGCGGCATCTGGCCCGTGCGGACGCGGCCCGGATGGTGATGGTGGGAGCGGGCGCGCTCGCACCGTTCCTGATCCGCGCTCACGCGAGCCAGCGGCCCATTCGCGAGGTCTCCCTCTGGAATCACAGGCCCGGCAAGGCCGAAGCCCTGGCGGCCGAGCTTCGTGCCGAGGGCCTCCCGGTCACGGCCGTCACGGATCTGGAAGCGGCGGTGCGCGAGGCCGACCTCGTCTCCTGCGCGACCCTTTCGACCGCGCCCGTCGTGAAGGGCGCGTGGCTGAAGGAAGGCGCCCATCTCGATCTTGTGGGCGCGTTCAACCTGACGATGCGGGAGGCCGACGACGAGGCCCTGCGCAGGGCCCTGGTCTATGTCGATACCGAGGCCGCCCTCTCCGAAGGCGGGGACGTGGCCCTGTCGCTCCGGGAGGGGGCGATCGAACCGGGGCATGTGCGCGGCACCCTGTTCGACCTCTGCCGCCATCCGCCGCGGCGGAGCGACAAGGCCGTCACCCTGTTCAAATCGGTCGGCACGGCCCTGGAGGATCTGGCTGCGGCGATGCTGGTGTGGCGTTTGTTGCCCAAAACGTCGTAGAACGGGCCCATGACCAATCTGATCAAGATCTGCGGGCTGTCGACCCCCGAAACCCTGGCGGCCGCGCTCGATGCCGGCGCGGACATGGTGGGGTTCGTGCGCTTTCCGAAAAGTCCCCGCCATGTGACCCTCGATCTCGGCCATCGCCTGTCCCTGCAGGCCAAGGGCCGTGCCCGGCGCGTCGTGCTTCTGGTCGATCCCGGCGACGAGGAGATCGCGCAGGCCGTCGAGGCCATCAACCCCGACCTGATCCAGCTTCATGGGCGGGAGAGCCCCGAGCGGGTCGCCGAGATCCGTTCCATGATCCGCCGTCCCGTCATGAAGGCTTTCGGCATCGCCGAGCGGGGCGATCTCGCGGCTCTTCTTCCCTATGCGGGAGCCGTCGAGCACATCCTGCTCGACGCCAAGCCGCCCGGGGCGGAAGGCTCCCTGCCCGGCGGCAATGGCATCTCCTTCGACTGGACGCTCCTGAATGGGCTTGACCCGGCTCTCTCCATCATGTTGTCAGGAGGCCTCAACCCCGACAACGTGGCGGAGGCCATCCGGCTCACCAGGCCCCAGGCCGTCGACGTTTCATCGGGGGTGGAAAGCGGACCGGGCCGGAAGGATCCGGCCAGGATCGAAGCCTTCGTCAAGGCAGCCCGGACAGCATTCGCTGCCCAGCTATAAAAGGAAGAACGCATTTCCTCGACAGGGAAACCGGAATCCATTGTCCGGGAAATGCTCATTTTAAGGCAGGACAGGCCCGTGTCAGCTCAAGCCCAACCCAATTCCTTCCGCACCGGTCCCGACGAGCGCGGGCATTTCGGTCAGTTCGGCGGACGTTTCGTCGCCGAGACCCTGATGCCGAACATTCTCGAACTGGAGAAGGCCTATAACGAGGCCAGGAACGATCCGGCCTTCCATGCCGACATGGAGTATTTCTCCAAGCACTATATCGGCCGTCCGAGCCCGCTCTATTTCGCGGAGCGCATGACCGAGCATCTCGGCGGCGCGAAGATCTACTTCAAGCGCGAGGAGCTGAACCATACCGGCGCCCACAAGGTGAACAACGTGCTGGGCCAGATCCTTCTCGCCCGCCGCATGGGCAAGAAGCGCATCATCGCCGAAACCGGCGCAGGCCAGCACGGCGTCGCCACCGCCACCCTCTGCGCGCGCTTCGGCCTCGAATGCATCGTCTACATGGGCGCCGTCGACGTGGAGCGGCAGAAGCCCAACGTCTTCCGCATGAACATGCTGGGCGCCAAGGTGGTGCCGGTCCAGTCGGGCACCAGGACGCTCAAGGATGCCATGAACGAGGCCCTGCGCGATTGGGTCACCAACGTCGCCGACACCTTCTACTGCATCGGCACGGTGGCGGGCCCGCATCCCTATCCCGCCATGGTGCGCGATTTCCAGTGCGTCATCGGCGACGAGACCCGCACGCAGATGATGGAGGCCGAAGGCCGCCTGCCGGATTCGCTCGTCGCCTGCATCGGCGGCGGCTCCAACGCCATCGGGCTGTTCCATCCCTTCCTCGACGACAAGGGCATCGAGATCTACGGCGTGGAGGCTGCGGGCCATGGGCTCGACAAGCTCCATGCGGCCTCGCTCAGCGGCGGCCGTCCGGGGGTGCTGCACGGCAACCGCACCTACCTGCTCATGAACCATGACGGGCAGATCAACGACGCCCACTCGATCTCGGCGGGCCTCGACTACCCCGGGATCGGCCCCGAGCACTCATGGCTGCACGAGATGGGCCGCGTGAACTACATCTCGGCCACCGACGAGGAGGCGCTGGAAGCCTTCCAGCTCTGCGCGCGCCTCGAGGGCATCCTGCCCGCGCTGGAGCCCAGCCACGCGCTCGCCAAGGTCATGGAGCTCGCGCCCAAGAAGCCGAAGGATCACCTGATGGTGGTCAATATCAGCGGCCGCGGCGACAAGGACCTGTTCCAGATCGCCGAGCATCTGGGGAGCGAGATCGCTTAACACGCCGCCCGTCATGGCCGTCCCCGGACTTGATCCGGGGATCTCCATCCGGGGATCTCCCGGCCATCCGCGTCTTCACGAACCGCAGCGCCGCAAAGACGTGGATCCCCGCGACAGGCGCGGGCATGACGACATGCGTTAAACGATTTCATCCCGTGTCCTTCCCATGCTAAAGACCCGCCCATGACCAAGCGCATCGAAGCCCGTTTTGAACAATGCCGAGCGGAAGGCCGCGCCGCTCTCGTGACCTACATCATGGCGGGAGACCCGGACCCGGAGACCTCCCTCGAGATCCTGAAGAGCCTGCCCAAGGCGGGGGCCGACATCGTCGAGTTCGGCCTGCCGTTCACGGATCCCATGGCCGACGGTCCGGCGATCCAGGCGGCGGGACTGCGGGCCCTGAAGGTGGGCCAGGACACGGTCAAGACCCTCGAGCTCGTCCGCCGCTTCCGGGCCGAGGATCAGGATACGCCCGTGATCCTCATGGGCTATTTCAACCCGATCTATGTCTATGGCGTCGATCGCTTCCTGAACGATGCCAAGGATGCCGGCGTCGACGGCCTCATCGTGGTGGATCTGCCGCCCGAGGAGGACGACGAGCTGTGCCTGCCGGCCCTGAAGGCGGGGCTCGCCTTCATTCGCCTCGCCACTCCGACCACGGACGATCATCGCCTGCCGGCGGTGCTCGCCAATACGGCCGGGTTCGTTTATTACGTTTCGATCACCGGGATCACCGGCGCGGCGACGCCCGATTTCGGAAAGGTCGCCACGGCGGTGGAGCGCATCAAGCATCATACGCCCCTGCCGGTCGTGGTAGGCTTCGGCGTGAAGAGCGGCGCCCATGCGGCGGCGGTGGCCAAAGGCGCCGACGGCGTCGTGGTGGGCTCGGCGCTCATCGATGCGCTGAAGGGCACCCTCGACGATCAGGGCCGCGCGACCTCGCGTTCGGTCGAAGCCGTCACCACCTTGGTGAAGGAATTGAGCGAAGGCGTGCGCTCGGTGGAGAAGCGCGCGGCGGCTTGAAACGACACAAGGGACGTCATGACCGGGCTCGTCCCGGTCATCCGCGTCTTTCCACGCCGGCAGGGCGTGGATGCCCGGACCAGGTTCGGGCATGACGAAAGGGTAAAACGATGAACTGGATTTCCGAAGTCGTCCGTCCGAAGATCAAGACGCTCTTCAAGCGCGAGACGCCGGACAATCTCTGGATCAAGTGCCCGGATACGGGTCAGGTGGTCTTCCACAAGGACGTGGAGGCGAACCAGTGGGTCATTCCCGGCTCGAACCATCACATGCGCATCTCGGCCACGCAGCGCCTCCAGCTCATGTTCGACGGGGGCACCTGGCTCGATGTGGCGCTTCCCGAAGTGCCCGTCGACCCCCTGAAGTTCCGCGATGAGAAGCGCTACATCGACCGCCTGAAGGACGCCCGCGCCAAGACGGGCCAGCAGGATGCCTTCAAGGTGGGCTTCGGCCGCGTCGACGAGCTGCCGATGACCATCGCCGTGCAGGATTTCGGCTTCATGGGCGGCTCGCTCGGCATGGCGGCGGGCGAGGCCTTCGTCAAAGGCGCCGAGACGGCTCTCGACAAGAAGACGCCTTTCGTGCTCTTCGCCGGTTCCGGCGGCGCGCGCATGCAGGAGGGCATTCTCTCCCTCATGCAGATGCCGCGCACCACGGTGGCGATCCGCCGCCTGCGCGATGCGCGCCTGCCCTATATCGTCGTGCTCACGAACCCGACCACGGGCGGCGTGACCGCATCCTATGCCATGCTGGGCGACGTGCATCTCGCCGAGCCCGGCGCGCTCATCGGCTTTGCCGGTCCGCGCGTGATCGAGCAGACCATCCGCGAGAAGCTGCCCGACGGCTTCCAGCGTTCCGAATACCTGAAGGAGCACGGCATGGTGGACATGGTGTTGCACCGCCATGACCTGAAGCCGACGATCGCCCGTCTCTCGCGCCTGTTCATGAAGGCTCCGGCGGCGGCTCCGACCGAGGGCACGATCACGACCGATGTCGCGGCTGCGGCCGAATAAGTGAGGGCAGGGCGGTGGACTCTTCCGATGCGCTGATCGCGCGGTTTCTCGCCCTGCACCCGAAGACCATCGATCTGTCGCTCGGGCGCATCCAGCGGCTGCTCGCGAAGCTCGGTCATCCCGAGCGCCGTCTGCCGCCCGTCATCCATGTGGCGGGCACCAACGGCAAGGGCTCCACCATCGCCTTCATGCGGGCGATCCTGGAGAGCGCGGGCCTCGCCGTTCATGTCTATACCTCGCCGCATCTCGTGCGTTTCCACGAGCGCATCCGTCTCGGGCGCTTCGGCGGCGGGCAATATGTGAGCGAGGACCGCCTCGTCGAAGCCTTCCGCCGGTGCGAGGCGGTGAATGCGGGCGAACCGATCACCGTATTCGAGATCACCACGGCCGCGGCGCTGCTGATCTTCGCGGAAGAGCCGGCCGATGTGCTGCTGCTCGAAGTGGGGCTGGGCGGGCGCTTCGACGCCACGAACGTCATCGACAGGCCCGCCGCCGCCGTAGTGACGCCGATCGGCCACGACCACGCGGAATATCTCGGCACGACCCTTGCGGCCATCGCCAAGGAAAAGGCGGGGATCTTCAAGCGGGGATGCCCGGCCGTCATCGCGCCGCAGGATTATGTGGAGGCCGATCAGACCCTGCACGACGAAGCGGAGCGCATCGGCGCCTCTCCGCTGCTCATCGGCCAGCAGGACTTCTCCATCCACGAAGAGGGTGGCCGTCTCGTCTACCAGGACGAGAAGGGCTTGCTCGATCTGCCGCGTCCGAAGCTCACCGGGCGGCATCAGTTTACCAATGCGGGGACGGCCATCGCGGCCCTGCGGGCGGCCGGTTTCGAACAGTTCGAGACCTCCGCCTTCGAGGCGGGGCTCACCCGTGCGGAATGGCCCGGACGGTTGCAGCGTCTCTCGAAGGGACGCCTGCCGGAAATCGCCCCGCACGGCAGCGAGCTGTGGCTCGACGGCGGACACAACATCGATGGCGGGCGCGTTCTGGCCGCGGCCATGGCCGATCAGAGCGAACGCAACGATGCGCCGCTCGTGGTGATCGCCGGCATGCTCGGCACCAAGGATTCCCAAGCTTTCTTCAAGAATTTCTCCGGCCTCGCGCGGGAGGTGATCGCCGTGCCGATTTCCGGCCAGATCGCGGCGCGCCCCGCCGAGGAAGTGGCCGCCATCGCGGCGAGCGTCGGGCTTACCACCTCCGTCGCACCGAGTGTCGAATCCGCATTGGCTTCGCTCCACAACTACGTTTGGGAACGCCCGCCCCGTGTCTTGATCTGCGGTTCGCTCTATCTGGCAGGTGAGGTGCTGGCAGCCAACGGAACGCTGCCCGAATAAGGAAAGCGGCCATGGCCACCAAAATCTACGTCAACCTGCCGGTGAAGGACCTTCAGCGGTCGGTGCGGTTTTTTCAAACGATGGGCTTCGGCTTCAACCCGCAGCTCAGCGACGAGACCGCCGCCTGCATGGCGATCTCCGACGACATCTTCGCCATGCTGCTCACGGAGGCGAAGTTCCGGGAGGTCGCTCGCCGGCCCGTGGCCGATACCTCGCGCATGACCGAGGTGCTCACCAGCCTCTCGGTGGAGAGCCGCAAGAGGGTCAACCAGCTGGTGGAGAGGGCTCTGGCCCAGGGCGGCCGGGAAATGCGGGAGCCGGAGGATCACGGCTTCATGTTCGGCCGCAGCTTCAGCGACCTCGACGGGCATATCTGGGAAATCGTCTACATGGACCAGGATGCCATGGAGCGGGCCTAGAGCATCGAACGCGAAAAGTGGGAACCGGTTTTGCGTGGAAAGATGCTCAAGCCAGGAGAGCATCGAACGCGAAAAGTGGGAACCGGTTCACCGTGAAAAGATGCTCACAATCAAAATGTCGAAGCATCGGATATGGGTTCGACGATACATCCGGTTCCTGAGGGCCGGACGGAAAAAGGGGCCGTTTCGGCCCCTTTCGAATTTCAGGCTCAATTTCAGGCTCTTGGAGTGATCAGGCCGAGGCCTGGATCCACTTGGTGAGGTCGCCCTTCGGGGCGGCGCCGATCTTCTGGGCCACCACCTGGCCGCCCTTGAACATCATGAGCGCCGGGATCGACCGGATGCCGAGCTGCGAGGCGATCTGCGGGTTCTCGTCCACATTCACCTTCGCGATCTTCACGCGGCCTTCCATCTCGTTGGAAATCTCTTCCAGAGCCGGGCCGATCATGCGGCAGGGGCCGCACCACTCGGCCCAGAAATCGACCACGACGGGCTCGGAGGATTGCAGGACGTCCTGCGAGAAGCTCGCGTCGGTCACCTTAAAGGTCGCCATCACATCACCTTTGAATTTCTGATACAGCGACTCAAGGCGAGCCGCTCGACGATAGAGCCAAGGTAAGAACGGCGGATCGGGGAATCAAGCAAGGGCAATCTTCCCCTCACGCCGCTTTGATGAGGGTAAGAGCCGATTCCAGCTCGGGTTCCATCAACTCGTGAATGACCGGTCCGGCGGTCCAGACCAGGAAGGTGCGGATGCGCTTGTCCGGGTAGATCTCGGCGAGCAGGGTCCGGTAGAGCGCCAGCTGGGCCACATAGCCTTGGGGCGGTTTCTGGCCAGGCCTGGGCGCGCGGGCCGTGGTCTTGAAGTCGGCCACCAGGACCTCGCGCTCCAGGACCGCGAGGCGGTCGATCTGGCCCGAGACCATGAGCTCTCCGTCCATCGTCGAGACCTTGCCGGCGATGGGGGCCTCCGCCCGGGAGCCGGGCCCGAAAAGCGCCTTCAGATCCTCGTGCTCCAGGACGCCGAGAGCATTGGCGATCACCGTCTCGCAGATCTCGGGGGCGAGGCGCGGGGCCCTGGCCCGCACATAGGTTCGCGCCATGGCCTCCCGGTGCCCCGCATCGAGGGCGGGAAGGCGTTCCAGCAGGGCATGGACCAGGGTGCCGCGAAGCCGTGCCTCGGGGGCATAGGGGCCGTCTCCCGGCCGCGTCATGCGGTCGGCCGCGCCCAGGGCGCTGGAGGGGCGGATCGGCGGCAGGGGCTCCGGCTCCGGCCGAGCCGTCAGGCTCAGCCAGTGCGGCACCTCGAAGGCCTCGAGGGGCGCGACGTCGGATTCCGCGGCGAGCGTTCGCGCGAGCGGCGATCCCTCGCGCCAGAGCTCGATGGGCCCATAGGGAGCTTCGCTGCGCTCCAGGCCGCCTGCCTTCTCGACGAGCCCATGGCGGATCATCTCGCACCAGGCCTCTTGCGGCGAGTCCTTGCGTCCCGTGAGATAGGGGGCGATCACCAGCCGGTCCTTGGCGCGGGTCATGGCCACGTAGAGGAGGCGGTTGTGCTCCTCGTAGCCCTTGGCGTGAAGGACGTCGCGCGCCTCTTCCATCACGCTGCAATCGGCGCTCCGGCCCGGGGCCCAGACGGGAATCGTGTCGCCGGTCCTCGTCGGCAGCGACAGCAGCGGCGGGTCGCGGCCGAGCACTTCGCAGCCGTCGATGAGAATCACGATCGGCGCCTCGAGGCCCTTGGCCCCGTGCACCGTCATCACGCGCACTTCGTTGTTCACGGAGTCGAGATCGCGCTTGATCGTATGCGAGGCCGATTCGAAACGGTTGAGGAAGACGGTGAGCGAGGGCGTCTCCGTCATCTCCGACTGATGCGCGAAGCAGAGAAACGCGTCGATGGCGTCGCCCGCTTCGCTGCCCAGGCGCGCGACGAGCTGCGAACGCCCGCCGCGCGGGCCGAGCAGGGTGGCGAAGAAGCCGAAGGGGCCGTTCTGCGCCGCGAGTTCGCGCCACGCCTGCAACGCCTCGCAGCCGCGCTTCGCCTTGGCGTCGCCGGCTTCCGCGTGGCATTGCAGAGCCGCATGCAGCGATGCGTCGTCCGCCCGGCCGGCGGCGATGCGGATCAGATCGTCGTCGGTGAGGCCGACGAGCGGTGATTTCAGCGCGGTCGCGAGCGTCAGGTCGTCGTCCGGCAGCAGCGCCGCGCGTCCTGCCGCCACGAGATCGAGCACGGCGATATGCTCGCCGATATTGAGCCGGTCCGCACCCGCCACGGGCACGCCCGCTTCCTTCAACGCGCGGATCACGGCCTCGAAGGCGGAGCCGCGCTTGCGCACGAGAACGAGCACGTCGCCCGCGCTCCACATGCGGCCGTTCTCGTCGCCCTTGGTGGTCCAGCATTTCACCGCCTGTGCGACGCGCCGCGCCACGACGACGGGCGGCGATTGCTGCTCGGGCTCGTCGACGGGAAGAACCCAGGCCTCGGGCTCTTCCTCCGCGGCGGGCGTCTCCGTCGGCCACAGCTCCACGAGACCCGGCGCATGCGGGCGGGCGCTTTCGTGCACAGTGCCGATGGCCTTGTCCTCGAAGGACAGGCCCTTGAAGTTCTTCTCGACCGCGAAGGTGGCGTCCACCGCCGAGAGAACCGCTTTCGTGGAGCGGAAGGACATGGTGAGCGACACGTCTTCGAAATGAAGTGCCGCGTTCCTCGCCTCCTTCATCCAGCTCTTGCGCGTCAGTTCGAATTCCAGGGGAACCGCCCCCTGGAATCCGTAGATCGACTGCTTGGGGTCGCCCACGGCGAAGCGCGTGCGGATGCGCCCGCTCGCGGCGCCTTCGCCTGCGGTGAAATCCTCCGTGATCTTGCGCAGGATCTCCCATTGCTGCGGGTTCGTATCCTGCGCCTCGTCGATCAGCACATGGTCGATGCCGCGATCGAGCTTGTAGAGCACCCAGGCCGTGTCGCCGCGCGAGAGCAGGGCCAGCGTCCTGTCGATGAGATCCTGGAAGTCGAGGGCGCCGAGCCGCATCTTCGCCTGTTCGACCCGGTCGTGGATCTCGGCCGCCAGCAGGAACAGCGCCCGCGTGCGCTCGAGGGCGCGCGCGGCCTTGCGCTTGTCCATGAGCCGCCAGATACGGCTTTGCTCGTCGAGGAGCCGCTCCTTCAGGGCGGGGGCGACCGACTTGGTGACGAGGCGCGATTCCGCGCGCGGCAGACCGTCGGATTCCTTCAGGAACACGGACAGATAGTGCTTGAGCTTCTCGGCGGGATCGCTCGCCTCCGCGGCCGCGATGAAGGACGCCGCCCTCTCCTGGTCGGTGGCTTTCCCGGTCATCAGCTCCTGCGCGACCGCGGGCCAGCTCTCCGGTGCGAAGCCGCCCTCCAGCATCGCCTGCTCGATGCCGGCAAGCGTCTCGTTTCCCGACAGGCCGAGTTCCCGCTGCAAGCGCGCGATACCCGTGGGATCGTGGAGGAAGGACTTGCAGCGCAGGGCCGCGTTGAGCGCGGCCGTGAGCGCATCGCCCACGGCATCCACGCTGATGATGTCGAGCGCATCCTTCAAATGAGGGAAATTGCCGTTCGAGGCATCCGCCAGCACGTTCTTCACGGCCTGCGCCAGCATCTCGTCGGTCTGGCTCTCGTCGAGAACGGCGAAGCGCGCGGGCACGTTGGCCTCGAACGGCACGAGATGCAGAAGCCGCTCGCAGAAGGCGTGGATGGTGTCGATCTTCAAGCCGCCCGGCGTCTCGACGGCGCGCGCGAAGAGCGTGCGCGCGAGCTTCACTTCGCTTCTCGTGGGTCGCGCGCCTTCGAGTTCCGTGAGCTCCGCGACGAGGCTGTCCTCGTCCATCGTCACCCAGCGTCCCAGCCGTTCGAACACGCGGATCGCCATGTTGGCGGCCGCCGCCTTGGTGAAGGTGAGGCACAGGATGCGGCCGGGCAGGGAACCCGAGAGCAGCAGGCGCACGACGCGGTCGGTCAGCACCTTCGTCTTGCCCGCGCCCGCATTCGCCGACACCCACGCGGAAGCGCGCGGGTTCGCGGCGCGGCGCTGCGCGTCCTTCGTGTAGTTGGGAATGACGAGATCGTTGCTCATTCGCCGCCCTCGCCCCCGCCGGCGCTCGCCAGCGACCATTCCTTCACGCGCGCCAGATGATCGTATTCGGAGAAGCGCCGCGCATATTTCGGGAAGGGCCGCGAGACGTAAGCCGCCTCGCCCTTCGCGAAGCGTGCGATCATCCCTTCGAAGCGGCGACGATGCTCCTCCACGATCTCGGGGACCGAGCGCTCTTCGTCCCGTCCCGGTTTGATCTCGCGCGGCTTGATCGGTTCGCGTCCGCCGGTCGTGTGGACATAGACGAGATCGGGCGTCTCCTTCGCCATGGGCAGACCCTTGAAGGCGCCTTTCATCAGCATCATCGCCTCCAGCGTCAGTTGCGGCGAGAACCCCGCATAGACCTCGCGCACGCCCGGCGGCTGGCCGGTCTTGAAGTCGATGATCGTGAAGCCGCCGTCGCGTCGATGCTCGATCCGGTCGGCGCGGGCGCGGAGGTTGAAGACCGAGCCGTCCGGGAGCGGGATCGCCAGCCTGCCCGAACGTTCGGCATGGACTTTCGCAAGGCCGGGACGGCGCATCTGCTCCCAATCCAGAAACGCGGCGGCCAGACGCTCGAAGCGGGGCCACCATTCCGCGTAGAGCTCGGGATAAGCCTCTGCGATGCCGGCAAATGCATCCTCGCCGAGGCCCAGCAGGATCTCCTGAGCATGGGCCGGCAGAGCCTCCGGAAAGCGTTC
This sequence comes from Microvirga sp. M2, assembly GCF_047497095.1. Classification (NCBI taxonomy): domain Bacteria; kingdom Pseudomonadati; phylum Pseudomonadota; class Alphaproteobacteria; order Hyphomicrobiales; family Methylobacteriaceae; genus Microvirga; species Microvirga sp. M2. Next base: position 4,145,732 of record NZ_CP134063.1, on the reverse strand, counting down.
GGCGAACCCGCCGATCACGTCGTGGATGATCGTGCCGCGCTCCGCCGCGCTCGGCGCGACGGCGATCGCCTCCAGCGCATCGAGCTTGAGAACGTGGCGCGCGAAGATCGAATAGGGATCGCGCACCAGGGTTTCGACTTCCGTGACGCTCAAACTGCGCGGGAAGAGGGCGGGATCGGGCTTCGGACGCGGCCGCGGGAGCGCAGGCGCAGGCTCCGGCGTATCGAGGGTGCGCGCGAGGCGGCGGTAATAGTCGCCCGCCTTCACCATCCGGTCCCAGACCTCCTTGCCGGTGAAGGCCTTGAGGCGCTGCAGGAAGCGCGAGGGCACCATGGGCGAGCCGTCGCGTTTGTGCGCGCGGGTGATCACCACGTCGTGCGTGCCGAGCGCCTGCACGAAATCGTGGGCCGTCTGGCCGATGCGCCGCTCGGGCGGCATCAGGCCGACGCGGGCCCGCATGGGGCGGTTGAGGAACGCATCCGTCACCGTGCGCGGCGGCCAGGTGCCTTCGTCCAGGCCGCCGAGCACGACGCGGTCGACGGTGAGAAGACGGGCCTCCAGGAGGCCGAGGATCTTCAGGCGGCGATGGGTGGAGCGTGGGGTGGGGCTCAGGGAGCGCTGCTTGGCGAGTGCGGTGAAGAAGGCGGGATAGTCGACGAAGCGGCCGACGAGCGGATGGCCTTCCTCTTCACGGATGTCCGAATTCTCGAGATCGTCGAAGAGAGCGGCGAGCGGCTCGAGGGACGGCTCGCTCAGGCCCTCTTCGTCCTCCTCGGGCTGCGCGCAGAGAAGCTCGAAGGCGCGCCGGTGGTGCGCCACGAGAGCCATGAGGTCGAGACGATCCTCGCCATGCGCGGCGGGCGTGAAGGTCTCGAAGGTGAGGCCGACACGCTGCAGGAGCGTGTCGGCGAGGTCCCAATCCGCCTCGGTGAGGCGCGCGCGGGGGCGGGGCGTGCGGTGGTCCTTTCCCTGACGGCGTGCCGCGAGCGCGGCGCGCATGCCGTCGATGCCGGGCGCAGGCGCGGGGCCGCGCAGCACGCCGATTTCGAGAACGCTGGCGGCATGGTCCACGGTGGCGCGCGAAAAGCCCAGGCGCACGAGCGGATGCGCCAGCAGGGACAGCAGGCGCACGGGGCTCAGATCGTCGGCCGCCGCCTCCGCGGTCAGACGCGCGAGCCGTCCGGCGGGCGTGTCGGACAGCGGAATGCCCGCCGAATCCTCCACGCTCAGCCCCCAGCGGGCGAGTTCGGCCGTCACCCGTGACGCGAGGGCACGGTCGGGCGTGACGAGGGCTGCGGTCTTGTCCGGGTGAATGAGGGTCTCGCGCAGGGCGATGGCGATGGCGAAGGCTTCCTCGCGCTCGTCCGCGGCTTCGATGATCGTGATGCCTTCGCAGCCGCTGCGGCCCATGCGCAGGCGCTCTTCCGGCGCGATGAGCGCCCAGCGGTCCGTGGTGTCGGCGGGGCGGAGCGCTTCCGACAGCAGATGGTTGCGCGCACGCGCCGGTTCCGGCGGTTCGTCCAGAATGGCGATCGCGGAGCGCGGAATGCGCAGATGCCTGTCGACGAGACGGCGCAGAGAGGCCTGCGGATGACTGTGCACCGGATCACTGTCGTCGTCGCCCGCGCCGCCGATGGTGGCCCAGCTCTCGTCATCGAGATCCGTGTCGAGACCGGGAAGCACGATGGCTCCGCGCGGCAGGCGCGCGATGACGGCCATCAGATTGGCGGTTGCGGGCACCGAGCCGGTGGAGCCTGCGACGATGATGGGATGCTCCGGCCGCTCCCGGGAAAGCCTGCGCGCCTCGGCTTCGAGGAGCGCCGTGCGCCGCTGCGCGGGATCGCTCGCCTGACGCTCGGCGAGGATCTCGGGCCAGTGCTCGCTCGCGATCTGCACGAAGTGGCGGGTGATCTCGAAATATTTCGAATAATCCGAATCCACGGCGAGTTCGAGCGCATGCCAGTCGACGCCTTCCGTCGTGAAGGCATCCATCAGCGTTTCCAGATCGCCCGCGAGGTTCACCGCATCGGCCGGGGAGGCGGGCACCATGAAGGGCACTTCGGGGCCGAGCTGCAGGAGTGCGCGGTCGACTTGAGCCGACCAGCGCTGCACGAGTCGCGTGAGAATGAGGCGGCGTTCCAGCGGCGGAATCGGCGGCTTCAGGCTCGCGGCTTCCGCAAGCGGCGTGCCTTCCAGCCCGGTCATCTCGAATTCCGCTTCGTCGGTCTCGCCCAGAGGCACGATGCGCGGCAGGAGCTGGGCGCGGCCCGCGCCGCGTTCCGCCAGAAGCGCGATCAGCGCGCGGGTGGCACGGCGGGTCGGAACGTAGATCGTGACATCGGCGAGCGCCGCGGGATCGTCAGAGAGAGGCCCGACGAGACGGCCTTCGAGCAGCGCGTCCACAAGGGTCGGCAGAAAGGCGCAACCCGGAGGGATCGAAAAAACGCGCGGCTGGCTCGACACAACGACACCTCATCGCTTGCTCGCGGCAAGGCACTTTTCCGCCTCGGCAATGGTGCGAGGCTCTCCAACATGCAGCCATTGGCCTTCCAGAGGCAAGCCGTAGAGGCGGCCGTTCGCGATGGCGCGGTCGTAGAAGGCGTTGGCCGAGAAGGCTCCGTCGGGCGTTCCCTCGACGAGATCCGGCTTCACGATGGCCACGCCCGCATAGACGAAACCGGCATGCGGATCGCCTCCCCGGCGGCGCAGGCGGCCGTCCGGATCGCGATGGAAGTCGCCGCAGCCCTCGTAGCCGACACTTGTGGATAACGGGGCGACGAGCATCAGGATGTCCATGCGCCGAGGCTCCCATGCGGCCACGAGGCGCTTGAGATTCGGTTCGCCGCCTTCGATCCACATGGAATCGGAGTTGAAGGTGACGAAGGGATCGTTTCCTAGAAGGGGCAAGGCCTTCTTCACGCCGCCCCCGGTTTCGAGGAGCCGGTCGCGCTCGTCGGAAATGACGATCTCCGGATCGGCCCGGGTGCGCAGATGCGCCTCCAGCATGTCCGCGAAGTGATGCACGTTCACCACCACCTTGCCGATGCCCGCCTCCTGCAGCCTGTCGAGCGCGAAATCGATCAGGCTCTCGCCCGCCACCTTCACGAGCGGTTTCGGCATGGTGGCCGTGATCGGCAGCATGCGCGTGCCGAGGCCCGCGGCGAGAATGATGGCGGTATGGGGCTGACGATGAGGGGGATGGGACACGGACAATGCTCAAGCAGAAGGAGGCGTCTCATCGTCGTGCGGGATGAGCCTCGGGAGATAGTTCTCATACCAGACCTTGAGCTTCGCCAAGGCGGGATGCGCCAGATTGCGGACGAGATAGGCTTCGATCCGCGGCAGATGCTTCAGGTAATGGGGCTTGTGGTCGCGCCGGTCGAGGCGGGCGAAGATGCCGAGGATCTTGGTGGCGCGCTGCGCCGCCATGATCGCGTAGGCGCGGGCGAAGGCCGATACGTCGAAGGCGGGATCCGCGCCTTTGCGCTCGCGGGCGTAAAGGCCGATGAGCTTGAGCTCGAGGTCGGCCGGCACGGTGACGCGCGCATCCTGGAGCAGGGAGGCGACGTCATAGGCGGGCGAGCCCAGAACCGCATCCTGGAAGTCGATGAGGCCCACGCGCTGCAGGCCCTCGCGCTCCGCCATCCAGATCAGGTTCGGCGAATGATAATCGCGCAGGGTCCAGGTCGTGGGGCTTGCGAGAATCTCACCGAGCGCCTCCGTCCAGAGATTGAGGAATTCCGCGCGCGCGGAGCCCGAGAGCTGCGTGCCGATGATGTGCGGCACGTACCAGTCGGCGAGAAGCTCCACCTCGATCAGAAGCGCCTCGAGATCGTAAGGGAGGAGCGCGTGTTCGATTTCATCCGCCACGGGCAGCACCTGCGGCAGCTCGGTGGTGTGGAGCTTGACGAGCAGGCGCGTGGCTTCCGCATAACGTTCCGGGATCGGGCCGTTCTCGTCGGTCACGGGATCGGCGCCCAGATCCTCGATCAGCAGAAGGCCTGCATCGAGATCCTCGCCGTAGATGTAGGGTGCGCTCAAGCCCAGCGCGCGCAGCCCCTTGTCCATGGCCACGAAGGCATGAACGGTCTCCGCGAGCTTCGCAATGGTCGTATAGGGCTTGCCGCGCCGCACGGGCGGGCCGACGGGCCGGGGCGGCGAGATCATGAGCAGCGCGGTTTCGCCATTCATCTTGATCAGCCGCTCGTACGAACGGATCACGGATGCGTCGCTCGGCATCGGCAGGCGGACCGCGTCCGACCAGCCGCAGCGATCCACCAGGTTGCGGAACGCCTTGATGCGCTGGAGGCGCGGCGCGAAGGCGCCGGTGCCGGTCAGCATGGCGACGCGCCCGCGGCCTCCGGGCGCGAAATCGAGGCGGATGTCGAGGTGATCGGCGTTCAGCGCGTCCTCGGCGCGCTCGGGCCATTCCACGAGCGCAATCGCATTCTCGGTCACCTCTTCCCAGCCCAGCTCCACGAGCTCGTACCCGCCCGAGAGGCGGTAGAAATCCGCATGGACGATAGGGCAGAGCAGGCCGTCATAGACCTGCATCAGGGTGAAGGTGGGGCTCGGGACCTCGAGTTCCGGTTCGTCCGCCAGGGTGCGCACGAGGGCGCGCGCGAAGGTGGTCTTGCCGGCTCCGAGGTCGCCGGAGAGAGTGACGAGGTCGCCGGGCCTCAGCTCCTCGGCGAGCTTGCGTGCGAAATCCTCCGTGGCCTCGTGATCGGGAAGCGTCACGATCCACGCGGCTTGGGAAACATCCTGCTCGGACATGAGGGCCAATCCATTCACCATCGCTTGAGTCCTACTCGGCGGCTATAGGAGTTAGCGCAGATGAGACGGATCCGCCAGCGGAAGGCGATTCCCGCCGCTCATTGGGGAAGGTGCAGGTCACGGTTGTGCCCTGGCCGGGCGCCGAGGTGAGCTCGATGCGTCCGCCATGCAGCTCCACGAAGGAGCGCACGATGGAAAGCCCCAGCCCCACGCCCCGGTGGCGGGTGCCCAATGTGTGGCTCTCGAACCGCTCGAAGATGCGCGCCTTGATCTCCGGCGGGATGCCGCGGCCCTGATCCTTCACGTCGAAGATCACCTCGCTGCCACGCTTGCGGGCCGAGACCGTGATGGTCTGTCCGGGCGAGGAGAATCCGACCGCGTTGGAGAGCAGGTTGAACAGGATCTGCCGCACGCGCTTGCCGTCCGCCACGAAGGTTCCGATGTCGTCCGGCGTGTCGATGACGAGATGGAGCGAGGATTCCGCCAGCCGGTCCTCCAGGCCCCGCATGGCGGCCTCGATGGTGGAGCGGATGTCCACGATTTCCGGCGTGAGCTCCAGCGATCCGGTGTCGATGGAGGCAAGGTCGAGGATGTCGTTGAGGATCGCCAGCAGCGCGGCCGAGGAGCGCATGATGTGATCCGCGTAATCGCGCTGGCGCGGATTGAGCGCGCCCACCGTCTCGTCGCCGAGGAGCTGGGTGAAGCCGATGATGTTGGTGAGCGGCGAGCGCAGCTCGTAGGACACGTGATGCACGAACTCGTCGCGGAGCCGCGAGGCGCGCTCCAGCGCTTCGTTGCGCTCGGTCAGCGCGCGCTCCACGTTCACGCTCGCCGTCACGTCGGTGAAGCTCAGGAGGGTCGCGCCGTCCGGCAAGGGCTGCGCGGTACAGTCGAGCGCAGTGCCGTCACGCCGCTCGAAGCGGCAGGAATGGCCCATGCGCATGTCGGCAAGGCCCACCACGGCGCCGCGGATGTCGATCCACGGCTCCTCCTGCGGCGCGAGCAGGCGACAGGCCTTGATGATGGCATCCACATGCGGATTTTGCGCCGTCAGGTCGAGGGGCAGATTCCACATATCCGCGAAGGCGCGGTTGTGCAGCTTGAGACGCCCGTCGGAGCCGAACACGGCCACGCCCTCCTTCAGCGTGCTGAGCGTCTCGCCCTGAACCTGCGTCAGGGAATTGACCTGCGACGCGAGTTCGAACCGCTCGCTGACATCGTCGAACAGATAGGTCACGCCACCTTGCGGATTGGGGTTGATCACCACGCGCAGCGTGCGGCGATCCGGCAGATGCCACCAGGTTTCCTGCTGCTCGACAGAGCGGTAGCCCGTGAGAAAATCCGCCTTCCAGGCGCGGAAATCCGCCTGCTCCGGCAGCTTGCGCGCGGCACGCAGACGGTCGAGCACTTCGCCGTCCGTCGGACGCGAGGCGAGGAACGCCGCGTCGAGGCCCCAGAGCTGCTGATAGGCGGCGTTGCTGAAGATCAGGTGTTGCGCGGCATCGAAGATCGCAACCGCCGTCGGCAGCTGGTCGAGCGTGCGCACATGCGCGTCCATCTGGCGCTGCAGATCGTTGCGCACGGCTTCGAGCTCGGAGACGTCCACCGCGATGCCGGCGCTGCCGCCGGATGTCGGCCGCTCGATCACGTCGAGCACGGCGCGCTGGCCCGCGACGACCGCCGTCACGCGCGCGGCATAGGTTGCGCCGTTCCGGCGCTGGCGGCCTGCCTCGTCGCGTGCCCGCTCGCTCAGGAGTTCGATGGAACGGGAGATCGCCTCGTCCAGATCCTGTGCCTCGACGGCGCGCAGATAGGCGTGGTTAGCCCAGATCAGCTTATCGCCCGAATCGCGGATCCAGAGCGGATAGGCGACATCGTCGAGGAGCATGGTCATGGAGCGCAGGTCGCTGCGCGCGGTGGCGAGCTCCGCGCGTGTCTTGAGCAGATCCGCCCGGTCGCCGGTGACGTCGCGCAGGCGCAGGATCGCGCGTCCCCCGATGGTGCGGCCCTCCACGTCGATGAAGCGGTTGAAGAGCGTATGCGCCACCTGCCGGAAGGCTTCTCCGCGCTGCTTGAGCTGCTCGAGCGAGGCTTCCGCCGCCGCGGCATCGCTCGGCTGCATCCAGGTGCCGAAGGCAAGCGCCCGCTGCGCGGGAGCGCCCTCGCCGATGATGGAGGGGTCGCCCTGAAATCGCGGCTCGCTGTCCCGGCCATGCCAGCTGACCAGCAATTGCCGCTCGGACCCCATGAGCAGAGTTGCGAGATCGTCCGAGCCGCGCAGAGCCGCAAGCTCTTTCCTCAGGGTCCGCTCCACGCGCGCCGAGCGGCGGCGCTCGATCATCAGCAGAAGGGACGTGATGGTGGTGAGCGACACGAGCCCCATGAAGAGGCCGAACGCCGCCGCGCTGTGGAGATTGAGACCGTAGAGGTAACCGAGAAGGTCGGAGGCCTGCTCCATGACGGAGAAAGGGGAATCGGCCGCGAGAGCCGTTTGCGATGTTCCGGACAGCAAGGTCAGGCTCAAGGGCACGCGGGCGAGGCCTGCGAGGATGGCCGCCTCGTCTCGGCTGCCTGTCTTGCGCTTCCCCTGCCGGGCCATGCCGTACGGTCCTCCCAATGCTTTCCGGCCTCGATGAAAAGGCCAAGTGTGTTAAGGCCAAGTGTGTTCATGCCTCCGGAGCCTTCTCGAAGCGCCCAAGAGGAGATACCGCCTACGCATGAACGGAACTTCCGGCATGGTTTCGAAGAAAACCGCGGTATTGCCGGTCGAATCGCATCCACTCTAGACCACGCCCGACTCCGCCAGGAAGAGGGTTAACGTTGTCTTAATCTTCCTTTGGAGAAGCTGTGAGCAATTGGCGGGCCGATATTGCAATCGAGACACACACATGCCGTTGCGTCATCTGGTCGATTCGACGGAGGCCGCATGAAAAAGCCCGGCACGAAGCCGGGCTTTCTGGAAACTTCCGTAACGGAAGTTGCAATCAATAGCGATAATGATCCGGCTTGAACGGCCCGGTCTCGGACACGCCGATATACGAAGCCTGATCGGGACGGAGCTTGGTGAGCTTCACGCCGATCTTTTCGAGGTGGAGCGAAGCCACCTTCTCGTCCAGGTGCTTGGGCAGGGTATAGACCTTGCGCTCGTACCTGCCCTGGTTCGTGAAGAGTTCGATCTGGGCGAGCGTCTGGTTCGTGAAGGAGGCCGACATCACGAAGGAGGGGTGACCCATGGCATTGCCGAGGTTCACGAGACGGCCTTCCGAGAGCAGGATGATGCGGTGCCCGTCGGCGAACTCGATCTCGTCCACCTGCGGCTTGATGTTGGTCCACTTGAGGTTCTTGAGAGCCGCGACCTGGATCTCGTTGTCGAAGTGGCCGATGTTGCAGACGATGGCGCGGTCCTTCATCGCGCGCATGTGCTCGATGGTGATCACGTCCTTGTTGCCGGTCGCCGTGACGAAGATGTCGGCGCGCGGAGCGGCGTCCTCCATCGTCGTGACCTCATAGCCTTCCATGGCGGCCTGGAGCGCGCAGATCGGATCGACCTCCGACACCAGCACGCGGCAGCCGGCCTGACGGAGCGAAGCGGCCGAGCCCTTGCCCACGTCGCCGAAGCCCGCCACCATGGCGACCTTGCCGGCCATCATCACGTCCGTGCCGCGGCGAATGCCGTCGACGAGCGATTCGCGGCAGCCGTAGAGATTGTCGAACTTCGATTTCGTCACCGAGTCGTTCACGTTGATCGCCGGGAAGAGGAGCTTGCCCTCCTTCTCCATGATGTAGAGGCGGTGAACGCCGGTGGTGGTCTCTTCCGAGACGCCCTTGATCGCGGCGGCGAGCTCGGCGAACCAGCCTTTCGGCTTCTCGGAAAGCAGGCGCTTGATGAGAGCGAAGAAAACCTCTTCCTCCTCGGAGCCCGGCTTGTCGAGGAAGGCGGTGTCGCCCTGCTCGGCGCGCAGGCCCATGTGAACGAGCATCGTGGCGTCGCCGCCGTCGTCGAGGATCATGTTCGGCATGCCGCCGCCGTGCCAGTCGAACAGCTTGGCGGTGTAGTCCCAGTATTCCTTCAGGGTTTCGCCCTTATAGGCGAAAACCGGGATTCCGGCGGCCGCGATCGCGGCTGCGGCATGGTCCTGGGTGGAGTAGATGTTGCAGGACACCCAGCGGATGTCGGCCCCGAGAGCCTTCAAGGTCTCGATCAGCACGGCCGTCTGGATGGTCATGTGGAGCGAGCCGGCGATGCGGGCGCCCTTCAGAGGCTGCTTCGGTCCGTATTCCTCGCGGACGGCCATGAGGCCCGGCATCTCGGTCTCGGCGATCGAAATTTCCTTGCGGCCGAAATCGGCCAAGCCGATGTCTTTGACGATGTAGTCCTGAGCCATGATGGCCTCCATGCACCCGACGGGATTTCGTTGGCGCAAGTCTCTACCAGAGCGGCGCTCCGGAGGCAATCAAGATATAAAGATGTCTTTATATGTCGGGCCGGAGCATCGGACGCGGGAAGTGGATTCCCCTTTTGGGATTCCATCCGATGCTCACCCCTTGGAAAGAGCGCATCGTCTGCGCGGCCCGCTGGGTCCGCACGATGCGCCGGAGGGCTACTCGTCCTCCCCGAACCTGCCGGCGACGAGGTCGTCGATGGCCTGGAGACAGGCTGTCGCGTCGGGGCCCTTGGCGGTCACGGTGATGGTGGTGCCCTGGGCCGCCGCCAGGGTCAGGAGGCCCATGATGGAACGCCCGCCCACGGTCTCGCCGCAGCGGGTCACGGTGACGTCCGAATCGAAGCGCTCCACGGTCTGGACGAACTTGGCCGAGGCGCGGGCATGCAGGCCCCGGCGATTGACGATCGGAAGCTCCCGGGCTTCGGCCCCCTCGGGCACAGGAGCAGGGGGGCAATCCTGATCGAGGGGTTGATCCATGGTGCTTATTTTCCCGACAGAACGCGCGAGGCGATGTTGATGTATTTCCTTCCGGCCTCCTGGGCGTGCGAGACCGCGTCGCCGAGGGGCTCCTCGTCCCGGACCGAGGCCAGCTTGATGAGCATGGGCAGGTTGATTCCGGCGACCACCTCGACGGAGCCGCCATTCATGCAGGACAGGGCGAGGTTCGAGGGGGTACCCCCGAACATATCGGTCAAGACCACGACGCCCTGGCCCGAATTGACCCGGCACACAGCGGCCATGATGTCCTTGCGCCGTGTTTCCATGTCGTCGTCGGGGCCGATCGTGATCGTCTCAAGCTGCTCTTGAGGACCCACCACATGCTCAAGCGCGGCTCTGAACTCCGTCGCGAGCTGCCCGTGGGTAACGAGCACCATTCCAATCATAATGTTCCAGGTCCGAACGCTCCGAGAGCGGAGCCGCTATTTTGTGCACTGCGAAGCCAAGCGCAAGAGCATTGAGAGGAAAAGTTCATCACAGTGTCACGACCGTGTCGCAAACACCACTCAAGCGCCTCAGGGCGATGCTTGCAAAGCTTGCCCCGGCCCGCATGCGGATGCGAGGGATCATGACGCCGCACAGAACAATGTTGCCGTCGTCGGCTTCGGGAAAGCGCGGCGGATCCTCGCTCAGGTCGATCACGAGGCGGATGACGGCGGCGGGTTCATAAGGCTGGCGGGTGATTCCCAGGCCATGGATCTCGAGATGTCCGGCGAGAGGCTCCACCGGGCTTGCCAAGAGACGCCCGTGTTCCGCGCGAAGACCGGTTCTGTCGTCGCTCACGAGACGGCCGAACCGGCCGGCCTGGAGTGCGTGCAGCACCAGTTCGCGCGCCAGCGTCGACTTGCCGGAACCGGACAGGCCCCGGATCAGCACGCCGGCCTCGCCGATGACGACGCAGGAAGCGTGGATGGTCTCGCCCGTGCTCAAGGCGTCTTCTCTCCCTGGGCGGCTCGGGCCTGTCCCTGCCTGGCCTGTTCCTGCCTGGCCTGTTCCTGCTTGGCCTGTTCCTTCCTGCCCTGGTCCTTCTTGCCCTGGTCCTTCTTGCCTTTCGGACTCTCGGCGGCCGGGAGGCGGATGACGAAGCGGGCGCCGAGGCGTTGCGGCTCGCCGCTCCCGTCGGGCGGGCCGAGGCGGTTTTCGGCCCGGATCGTGCCGCGATGGGCCTCGATGATCTGGCGCGAGATGGACAGTCCCAGGCCCGAGTTCTGGCCGAAGCCCTGCTCGGGACGGTCCGTGTAGAAGCGTTCGAAAATCCGGTCGAGGGCATCGGGCTCGATGCCGGGACCGCTGTCCTCCACCAGGATCTCGACCCCGGACTTGCGCCGCCGCAGCGTCACGCGCACCGATGCGTCGGGCGGCGAGAAGGAGCGGGCATTGTCGATGAGGTTGTTGAAGACCTGGCCGAGGCGGCTGTCGTGGCCGAGCACCAGGAAGGCATCGCGGCCGCGCGCATGGGTTTCGATGGTGAGCTCGATGAGCGGATCGTGCTCCTGACGGCGCTCGTTGGCCACCGACACGACCGCTTCGAGCAGGCGCGCCAGGTCGACCGGCTCCGCGTCGGCGCGGGCAAGCTCGGCGTCGAGGCGCGAGGCGTCGGAAATGTCGCTGATAAGGCGGTCGAGGCGCCGGACGTCGTGCTGGATGATCGACATGAGCCGCTCGCGGGAATCGTCGCTGCGGGCGAGCGGCAGGGTTTCCACGGCGCTCCGCAGCGAGGTGAGCGGGTTTTTCAGTTCGTGCGCCACGTCCGCCGCGAAGCTCTCGATGGCGTCGATGCGGTTGTAGAGCGCCTTCGTCATGTCCCGCAGGGCGCCGGAAAGGTGGCCGATCTCGTCCGAGCGGTCGGTGAAGTCCGGGATCTCCTGGCGCGACTTGGTGCCCCAGCGGACACGCTCGGCCGCCTCCGCCAGGCGGCGCACGGGGCCCGCGATCGCGCCGGCCAGGAGCAGAGACAGGACCATCATGACCACCGCCGCCACCAGGAACACCTGGAGCAGGGCGAAGCGCTCGGACGCGATGATGGCGTCGATGTCGCCCTCCTGCGTGGAGAGCAGCAGCACGCCCTGGACCGTCCGGAAACGCTGGACCGGAACGGCCACGGACACGATCGTTTCGCCGCGGTTGTTCACGCGCACCACGCTCGATTGCTGGCCCGAGAAGGCCTGCTGCACCTCAGGCAGGGATTTGCCGTTGACGGGTCCCGCCTCATCGAGGACGGGCCGCTTGGTGCGCCGGAACATCTTGCGCACGCTGTTCCAGGTGCGCTCGATGAAGCTCGTGGTGTCCTCCACGTTTCCGACCGGCGGCAGATCCATGCGCAGGATGTCGCCGCGCGAATAGAAGTTGCGGGAATCGAGCAGGAGAAGGCCGTCGCGGTCGAAGATCCGGGCGCGGGTCTGGGTCGGGGTGACGAGCCGCCGCAGCAGGGGGGCCACCCGCTCCGGGTTGATGGAGAATTCGAGGGAGGAGAGACCCTCGTCGTGCAGGCGCTCCGTCTCGCCCGCCTGCATCTGCAGAAGCTGGTCGGGGTCGAGGGTGATGGTGTTGGTTTCCACCGTCGCCGAGCTGGCGATGGCGCCGGCGATGATCTCGCCCTGGGTGAGCAGGCTCTGCACCCGCGCTTCGATCAGGCCTTCCCGGAACTGGTTGAGATAGAGGAAGCCGATGAGCAGGGCGACGAGGCCCGCCAGGTTGAGCACGACGATGCGCCGCGTCAGGCTTGAGGAGGCACGTTGCGAGAGCATGCGGCCGAGATGCTTCAGCCGCGCCAGGATGCCGCGAGGAGCAGGCGGATCGTCTGTCGCCGCCTCGGCGTGGGTGGGATCAGCCTTCATGCCACTCATCTAAGCATGATCCGAAAGAATTTCCGGACCCTGCCCGTCTTTCCGGTTGTCACTTGCCTTCAAGAGGCAAGTCCTGCCAAGAGGCAAGTCCCGCCAAGAGGCAAGTCCTGCAGGCATCAGGCTTCCTTGAAGCGGTAGCCGACGCCGTAAAGGGTCTCGATCATTTCGAAACTCTGGTCAACCGCTTTGAACTTCTTGCGCAGGCGCTTGATGTGGCTGTCGATGGTGCGGTCGTCCACATAGACCTGGTCGTCATAGGCCGCGTCCATGAGCGCATTGCGGCTTTTCACCACGCCGGGGCGGGTCGCGAGGGCCTGGAGGATCAGGAACTCGGTGACGGTGAGCGTGACGGGCTCGCCCTTCCAGGTGCAGGCATGCCGCTCCGGATCCATCTTCAGCTGGCCCCGTTCCAGGGCCTTCGGATCGGTTTCCTTGGGTGTGCTCTGGTCCTTGGGCGCGAAGCGGCGCAGCACCGCCTTCACGCGCTCGACCAGAAGGCGCTGGGAGAAGGGCTTCCGGATGAAATCGTCCGCGCCCATCTTCAGCCCGAACAGCTCGTCGATCTCCTCGTCCTTGGAGGTCAGGAAGATCACGGGGAGGTCGGATTTCTGGCGCAGGCGGCGCAGAAGCTCCATGCCGTCCATGCGCGGCATCTTGATATCGAAAATGGCAAGATCCGGTGGAGCGTGTTTCAGACCGTCGAGGGCCGAGGCTCCGTCGGTATAGGTCTGGATGCGGTAGCCCTCGGCCTCGAGGGCGATCGAAACGGAAGTCAGGATATTGCGATCGTCGTCGACAAGAGCGATCGTGGGCATGAACTCTTCCTTGGCTGACACGGACGATGGTCGCGTGACGTATCGTTCGATAACGCAGGGGGCCTCGAAACGTGCCCAACTGCGCCTTACTGATGGCATAATTATGGTTGCCGCAGCTCCAGGCGAGGGGCGGACCGGACGGATAGTGGTGTTTAGAAAGTGCCGGTTCAACCGGAGATGAACAAACTACGGCGGTTTCCGTCCTGCCGGCCTTGGGCGAATGGGCGCACCCAAGGCATTGAGATGCTACGTGACACAGTTGCGGGCCGTCAATCCTCCCAAAGATTTGCGGCAAATGCCGGAAAAACCGACCCATCCCGCTTGCAAGGCCTAGCGTCGCAAAAAATAGAATGCCATGGAATGGCTCGGTTGACGGCTTGGCCGCGCGACCTAAACATCCTACCTTCAGGCGGTTGCGTAGCGACTTCGGACCGGCGCCGCTTGAACGCAACACCGTGACAGCCTTCGGAAAGCGGCACCTCCGGCCGCTTGACCATCGGCGACCAGGAGAAGTTTTCCGTGGATAACATCGGCGTCTTCAACAGCGCTCAAGGCGCGGAGGCCATCGGCTTCCGCAATCTCAAGAAAGTCTACTGGAACCTCGAAGCTCCCGCACTTTACGAGCATTCGCTGACCCGGGGCGAGACCAGGCTCGTGAAGGGGGGCGCACTCCTGGCGGAGACCGGCGTCCATACCGGCCGCTCCCCGAAGGACAAGTTCGTGGTGCGCGACGAGGCCACCGAGAGCTCCGTCTGGTGGGACAACAACGGCGCCATCACGTCCGGAAACTTCGACACCCTGCTGCAGGATTTCCTCGCCCATGCCGAGGGCAAGGAGCTGTTCGCGCAGGATCTCTACGGCGGCGCGGACCCCGCCTACCGCGTCAAGGCGCGTGTCTTCACGGAATTCGCCTGGCACTCCCTGTTCATCCGCAACCTGCTGATCCGCCCCGACATGGGCGAGCTCAGGGACTATGTGCCCGGCCTGACGATCATCGACCTTCCGTCCTTCAGGGCCGATCCCACCCGCCACGGATGCCGCTCCGAGACGGTCATCGCCTGCGATTTCGCCCGCAAGATCGTGCTCATCGGCGGCACGTCCTATGCGGGTGAGATGAAGAAGTCCGTCTTCACCTATCTCAACTACGTGCTGCCCGCGCAGAACGTCATGCCCATGCATTGCTCCGCCAATGTGGGTCGCGAGGGCGACGTGGCCGTGTTCTTCGGCCTCTCCGGCACCGGCAAGACGACCTTGTCGGCCGACCCGAACCGCATCCTGCTCGGCGACGACGAGCACGGCTGGGGTCCGAACGGCGTGTTCAATTTCGAGGGCGGCTGCTACGCCAAGACCATCCGCCTCTCCCGCGAAGCGGAACCGGAGATCTTCGCCACCACCGAGCGCTTCGGCACGGTTCTCGAGAACGTGGTGATCGATCCCATCACCCGGGTGCCCGATTTCGACGACGCGTCGAAGACCGAGAACACCCGCTGCGCCTATCCGCTCGACTTCATCCCCAATGCGAGCGCCACGGGACGCGCAGGCATCCCGAAGAACATCGTGATGCTCACCTGCGACGCGTTCGGCGTCCTGCCTCCCATCGCCAAGCTCACCCCCGCGGAGGCGATGTATCACTTCCTCTCCGGCTACACCGCGAAGGTGGCCGGCACGGAGAAGGGCGTGAAGGACCCCGAGGCCACCTTCTCGACCTGCTTCGGCGCGCCCTTCATGCCGCGCCATCCGTCCGAATACGGCAACCTGCTGCGCGATCTGATCGCCAAGCACTCGGTGGATTGCTGGCTCGTCAATACCGGCTGGACCGGCGGTAAGTACGGCGTCGGCCGCCGCATGCCGATCCGCGTGACGCGCCGCCTGCTGACGGCCGCGCTCGACGGTTCGCTCTCCCGCGCCGATTTCCGCCGCGATCCCTATTTCGGTTTCGCGGTCCCGACCTCGGTGCCCGGCGTCGAGCCGCACATTCTCTATCCCGTCAAGACCTGGCAGGATAAGGCCGAGTTCGCCGAGACGGCGAAGCGCCTGATCGCCATGTTCAACGAGAACTTCAAGCGCTTCGAGGGGCATGTCGATTCCGACGTGCGCCGCGCTGCGCCGCAGATGTCGATCGCCGCCTGACGGCGGAGCATCGCAACGACAAGAGGCGGCGGCTTTCGGGCCGCCGCTTTGCATTGGGGAGTTGGATGGACGTACTCGTCATCGGCGCCGGCGTCGTCGGGCTGGCTTGCGCTCGCGCCCTGGCCCGGCGCGGCCATGACGTCATCGTCGCGGAGAAGACCGGCGGTATCGGCAACGGCGTCTCCTCGCGCAACAGCGAGGTGATCCATGGGGGCATGTATTATCCGACGGCTTCCTTTCGGGCCCGTCACTGCGTGAACGGGCGCCGGATGCTCTACGCCTTCTGCGAGAGTCACGGCGTGCCGTACAGGAAATGCGGCAAGCTCATCGTGGCGACGGACGCTCTCGAACAGGCCAAGATCGAAGGCATCTACGAGCAGGGCGTCGCCAACGGCGTCGAAGGGCTTTCCTTCCTGACGGGCCGGGAGGCGGAGGCACTGGAGCCGAACCTCGCCTGCACCGGTGCGGTCCTGTCCCGCGAGACCGGGATCATCGACAGCCATGCGCTCATGCTCGCGCTCCAGGGCGATCTCGAGGCCGCGGGCGGCATGATCGCCTTCCTGGCGACCGTCGAGCGGATCGCCCGGAACGGAACGGGGTGGAACGTCACCGTGGGAGGCGCGCAGCCCGCGGAGATCGCCGTCGATGCGGTGGTCAACGCGGCCGGTCTGGGCGCGCAGGCCCTGGCGCGGACGACGGAGGGCTATGCGCCGGAGCGCATCCCGCCTCTCGTTCTGGCCAAGGGCAATTATTTCGGCTGTCTCGGCAAACCTGCTTTTTCGCGCCTGATCTATCCCGCGCCGGTCGACGGCGGCCTGGGCACGCATGTGACGCTCGATCTCGCGGGCCGCATGCGCTTCGGGCCGGATGTGGAATGGATCGACCGCGAGATCTACGACGTCGATCCGGGGCGCGCGGAGGGTTTCCATGCCGCGATCCGCCGCTACTGGCCGGGTTTGCCCGACGGAGCGCTGGTGCCCGACTATGCGGGCATACGCCCGAAGCTCACGGGACCCGGCGAGAAGGCGGCGGATTTCATGATCGACGGGCCGGCCGAGCATGGGCTCGCCGGCCTCGTGCATCTGTTCGGAATCGAAAGTCCGGGCTTGACCTCGTGCCTGTCGCTTGCCGAGGACGTGGCGGAGAGGCTGATTGCTTAGAGCATCGTGCGGACCCAGCGGGCCGCGTTAGCGAAAAGTGGACCCGGTTTTCACGAACGTGGCCCTTCGGGTCCGCGCTGAACGATGCGCTGTTTGAGGGGTGGAGCATCGGACCCAAAAGTGGGTTCACTTTTCACGTCCGATGCTCTCGTCCCTAGCCCCTGAAGAACAGAAGCGTCGCGACCAGGAAGATCGGCAGCAGGATGCCGCCCGACCAGAGAAGATAGCCGAAGAAGCTCGGCATCTTCACGCCGCCCTGGCGGGCAATCGCATAGACCATGAAGTTGGGCGCGTTGCCGATATAGGAGTTCGCGCCCATGAACACGGAGCCGGCCGAGATGGCCGCAAGGGTCAGGGCGCCGGTGGTCATCAGGGCCCGCGCGTCGCCGCCCGCGAGTTCGAAGAACACGAGATAGGTCGGGGCATTGTCGAGGAATGAAGACAGGCCGCCGGCGAGCCAGAAATAGGCGGCGTTGTTGGCGCTGCCGTCCGGGTTCGTCACCAGGGCGACGAGGGGCGCGAAAGCACCGTCCGCACCGGCCTTGAGCATCGCGAGCACGGGAATGATGGCGATGAAGATGCCGGCGAAGAGCTTCGCCACTTCCTGGATCGGCCCCCAGGAGAAGCCGTTCTCCGCCCGGTTCGCTTTCGGCGTGAGCTTCAGGGAGATGATCGTCACGAGGATCATGATGAGATCGCGCAGGGCGTTGGCGAGCTCGATTTCGGCGCCCAGCACCGTCACGCGGCCGAGATCCGTCGTGGCGCTCATGAGGATCGCCCCGATGATGATGAAGATCAGCAGGAAATTGATGCCCCCCGTCACGCGGACCGGATTGTCGGGCGTCGGGTCCGGAGCGATGTGGCCTTCCTTCCTGTAGATCACCGTATCGATCGCGAAGAACAGCGCGAGGAGGATGCCGGCGACGAAGAGCGTCTCCGGGAAGAGATGCGTGGTGGTCCAGAAGAAGTCGACGCCGCGCAGGAAGCCGAGGAAGAGCGGGGGATCGCCGAGCGGCGTGAGCGAGCCGCCGACATTCGAGACCAGGAAGATGAAGAACACGAAGACATGGACGTTGTGCTTGCGGTCGTCGTTGGCGCGCAGCACGGGCCGGATCAGCACCATGGATGCGCCGGTGGTGCCGATGAAGCTCGCGAGCACCGTGCCGATGGCGAGCAGGACGGTGTTCGTGCCGGGGGAGCCGTGCAGGTTGCCCCGGACCAGGATGCCGCCGGCCACCGTGAAGAGCGCAAGCAGCAGCAGAATGAACGGAACGTATTCGAGAAGCACGGTATGCGCGAGGGCATGGATTGCCGTGGTGGGCCCCAGGAGGGTGGCCATGGGCACGAGCACCAGCAGGCCCCAGACGGCCGCGATCTTGCCCTGGTGATGCTCCCAGAAATGGGCGGCCACCAGGGGGAACAGGGCGATGGAGAGGAGGATGCCGGCAAAGGGCAGAGCCCAGAGGGGGCTCAGGGCCGCCCCATCGAGTTCCGCCGCGAAGGCGGCTTGCGGCAGCGCGGTCAGGGCGGCTGCGAGTGCCGTGCTTGAGATGCGTCGCATGTTTCGGATTCCCCCTCGCCGGCCCCCCGGCATGTCTATGATGTTGGGCCACCGTTTAAGGGAAGGTGCAGCCGCCCGCAACGGCATGGCCGTTAACCGTCTGTTCACCATGGTGGGACGAGAGTAAAACAGAATGACAAGTCCGGAGCTTCGGACCAAAAGTGGCCTCCGCTTCTGGGGTGCGTCCGATACTCCTTCCTTGAAGCTGCGCATCGCGGGACGCGGAAAACCGGAGCCTCCTTTCCGCACGATGCGCCAGCCTCGCCTGGGGTTGTGGAGCCGATGTGCCGCTTTCTTGCCTACCGGGGAGAACCGATCTTCCTCGATGAACTCGTCTGCGCCCCGGCGCATTCGCTGGTTCACCAATCCCTTCACGCGATCGAGGCCAAGACCGAGACGAACGGCGACGGCTTCGGCATCGGCTGGTATGGGGAGCGCAAGGAGCCCGGCATCTATCGCGAGGTGCGCCCCGCCTGGTCCGACGAGAACCTGAGGAGCCTCTGCGAGCAGGTGCGCTCCGGCCTCTTCTTCGCTCATGTGCGGGCCTCCACCGGCACGTCCACGACGCGGGCCAACTGCCATCCCTTCTCTCATGGCCGGCATCTTTTCATGCACAACGGCCAGATCGGCGGATACAGGCACATCAAGCGGCGGCTCGAGGCCATGATCCCGGATGAACTCTATGATCGCCGCCAGGGCACGACGGATTCCGAAGCGATCTTCCTCGTGGCTTTGGCCAACGGGCTTGCCGAAGAGCCCGTGAGGGCCATGGCCCAGACCCTGAAGCAGGTGCGCCGCCTCATGAACGAGGCGGGCATCGACGAGGCCTTGCGCTTCACCGCCGCCTTCACCGATGGCGAAAGCCTCTGGGCCTATCGCTGGGCCTGCGACGCCAAGCCGCCGACGCTCTATTTCCGTGAGGAGAAAGGCAGCCTGCTCGTGGTCTCCGAGCCGATCGACGACAAGACCAAGGGCTGGCGCGAGGTGCCGAAGGGCTGCTGCCTCGTGGCGAGGACGGACCGATCCGTGGCCGTACATTGCCTCAACGAGGCCATGGCGCAGATCGCGGCATAGAGCATCGAACGTGAAAAGTGGGCACCGGTTTTGCGTGGAAAGATGCTCAAGCCAGGAGAGCATCGAACGTGAAAAGCGGGCACCGGTTTTGCGTGGAAAGATGCTCGAGACCATAGGCTGACAGCATCGGATGTGCGTTCGATGTCACGTCCGATGCCGTGAGGCGCGTATCCCTTCCAGGGGAAGCGGCTCCCGCTTTCAGCCCATATCAGTTCAGAGAGCCGCTCGCCCCCGACAGGAGCGGCAGGAGAGCGCCCCTGAGCTCTTCCATCTGCCTCTGGGTTTCCGTCCGTGCGCTGCTCGCATCGGGATCGATCAAAGCGCGCAGGCGCGCGTTTTCGGCCGCGAGACGGTCGTTCTCGGCCATGAGGATCGCCACTTTCTCCTCGGCGATCCGCAGGCGGGTCCGAGCCTCGTTGCGCTCCTGCTCCCGCAGCTGCACCCGGTCGCGCCACAGACGGACCGCGACGGTTTCCGTTTCCTCGATCATGTCGCCTCCTCGCATGCTGGAAAGGTGCCGGCCGGGCCCGTGTCGAGCCGCTCGCAGCCTTTCATGACTCTCGGTGACTGAGCGCAAACGCCTCCCCGGTGCGGATCACCGGCACGAGATCCGCGGGCAGGCGGCACATTCGGCACCACATTGCGTCCCCAGCGCTTAACGGATCGTTGCCGGAACTCCGGACGGGAAAGGCGGTCCTCGCCTTTTACCGCCCCGACCTCCGGCTGCGCACGACGCGACCGCGAAGGTCAGCCATCCAGTTCCGGATAATGCCGGAAGATCCCCTCCTCGTTGAAGGGGATGCGGCGGGGACTTGCGAGGTACGCCTTGATGCGCGGCCGCCGAGCGACGGCCCTGTGCAGGGCCGCAACCCGTGGCATGTCCTCGAGCACCTGTTTCAGGGCGTTCGGAAAAGCGTAGGACAAACCTTCGACCACCTGGAACAGGGACAGGTCGACATAGGTGAGCCGGTCGCCGACGAGATGCGCATCGCCCGCCGGATTGCGGGCGAGGATCGTTTCGAACCAGTCCAGGAATTTCGGGATGCGGTTGTCGCGGAACTCGGCGGATCGCCGGAGCGCCTCCGCCTTCTGGTCCTCGTAATAGAGGCTGACCGCGACCGGGTGATGCGTATCGTGCGCTTCCGCTACGAAATCGGCGATGGTGAGCTGGATCTGATGCGTCCACAGCCCGCCGGCCGGGTCCTTCGGCGCGAGTTCGTGCCTCGCCCCGATATAGAGGAGAATCGCGGCCGTCTGACCGATGATCGTCTCGCCATCCTTCAGGAAGGGCGGCGCGAAGGGCGGATGCTCGGCATGATCCATCAGCCTCATCAGCGCATCCATGCCGCGCGGCTGGCGCGCCACGTCGATGTAACCGGCTCCCGCTTCCTCGAGGGCAAGGCGCACGAACTCGCCGCGCCCCTGGATCGTGGGCCAGTAGTAGAGCTCATAGGTCATGGAGGGCTCCATCCTTCATGCGGCCGCAGCCCCTGGAAGGATGGAGCGCCCGCTGTCGATGTCAAAGGCTCTCGCGAGCCAAATGCTCCAGCGCCTCGCCTTCGAGCCGATAATGCCGGTGATGGAGATTGCGCATGCCGATGGATTCATAGAAGTGGATAGCGGGGCGCTCCTCTTCGACGAAAAGCTCGATGCGGATCCAGTTGCGTTCCCGCGCAATCCGCGCAACACCCGCCATGAGCAATCGCGCCGCGCCGGAGCGGCGCTCCCCCGGTTGAACATAGAGTGCGTGAACGATCCCCATAGGCTTGCCGCGCCAGCCAGCATAGCCTCGGAAGAACGAGACGAAGCCGACAGGCTGATGATCGCGCTCGGCCACCATGGCCTCGAACAGCGGATCGGGGCCGAAACCCTTTTCCTTGATGTCGTTCACCGAGACCCAGGGCGTCTGGCCTGGAAGATGATCCTCGATCAGACTCGCCGTGAATCGGAACAGAGCCTCCGCATCGCCAACGGCGGCTTTTCGCACGAGAAGCGAGGAGGTTTGCATATCGGCCATTCTTTGATGATCTCTCGCGTCGGGCCAACAGAATAGCCTCGAAGCTCATTAACGCGAGAGTTCGGCTCGTAAAGCCTACCGGTCGCTTCCGTCCCCCTTGCGGAGAGGGGTAAGGGAGGGGTGGTGCTCCAGGCCATCAATGCGCCTCGTCCCAGTTCTGCGCGGCCCGGGCTTCCACGGCGAGCGGAACCTTCAGGGTCACGGCCGGGAAGGGGGCTTCCGTCATCACGCGGGAGATCACGGGGAGCGTCGCCTCCACCTCTTCATCCGGGGCTTCGAATACCAGTTCGTCATGGACCTGCAGGAGCATGCGCGCGGAGAGGCGCTCCGCTTTCAGCGCATCCTCCATGCGGATCATGGCGCGCCGGATGATGTCGGCGGCCGTGCCCTGGATCGGCGCATTGATGGCCTGGCGCTCCACGCCCGCCCGCTCGGACGGGTTGCTCGAACGGATCTGCGGGTAGTGGCACACGCGCCCGAAGAGCGTGGTCACGTAGCCCTTGTCCTTGCAGGCCTTCTTCGTCTCGTCGATATAGGTGCGGATGCCGGGGAAGCGTTCGAAATACTGCTTGATGAACGCGGCGGCTTCGGCGTTCGGAATGCCGAGGCGCGTGGCGAGGCCGAAGGCCGAGATGCCGTAGATGATGCCGAAATTGATGGTCTTCGCCTGACGGCGCAGGTCGGACGTCATCTGGTCGAGCGGGACGCCGAACATGGCCGAAGCGGTCGCCGCGTGAATGTCCTGGCCCTTCGCGAAAGCCTCCTGCAATTGCGGAATATCCGCGATATGCGCGAGGATGCGCAGCTCGATCTGGCTGTAGTCGGCCGAGATGATCTTTTGGCCGGGCGGCGCGATGAAGGCCGTGCGGATCTTGCGTCCCGCTTCCGTGCGGATCGGGATGTTCTGCAGGTTCGGATCGGACGAGGACAGACGGCCCGTCGTCGTGGCCGCGAGCGAGAACGAGGTGTGCACCCGCTTGGTGTCGGGGTGCATGTGCTCCTGCAGGGTATCCGTATAGGTGGATTTCAGCTTCGCGAGCTGGCGCCATTCGAGAATTTTCGCGGGCAGTTCGTGACCGGACTGGGCCAGCTCGTCGAGCAGGGTCGCGGGCGTCGCCCATTGGCCGGACGGCGTCTTCTTGGCGCCGGGCAGGCCCATCTTGCCGAACAGGATGTCGCCGATCTGCTTCGGGCTGCCCAAGGCGAATTTTTCGCCCGCCATCTCGTGGATCTCGTCCTCGAGGCGGGCGAGCGTCTGCGAGAAGTCGCCCGACAGGCGGCTCAGGATCTGCCGGTCCACGAGGATGCCGCGCATCTCCATGCGGGCGATCACGTCGACGAGCGGGCGCTCGAGCGTTTCATAGACGGTGGCCCGATGCTCGGCGGTGAGGCGGGGCTTGAGGATCTTCCAGAGGCGCAAGGTGACGTCCGCGTCTTCCGCCGCGTAGGCCGTCGCCTTGGAGATCTCGACCTTGTCGAAGGTCACCTTGTTCCGGCCGGTGCCCGCCACCTCCGAGAAGCTGATCGGGGCGTGGCCGAGATGGCGTCGGGACAGTTCATCCATGCCGTGCGAGCCTTTTCCGGCGTCGAGCACGTAGGAGAGCAGCATCGTGTCGTCGATGGGATGGACATCGATGTTGTGGC
Organism: Microvirga sp. M2; assembly: GCF_047497095.1. Classification (NCBI taxonomy): domain Bacteria; kingdom Pseudomonadati; phylum Pseudomonadota; class Alphaproteobacteria; order Hyphomicrobiales; family Methylobacteriaceae; genus Microvirga; species Microvirga sp. M2. Next base: position 4,122,766 of record NZ_CP134063.1, on the reverse strand, counting down.
GCTTGAAGACGATCCAGTCGTATTTCAGGTTCTGCCCGATCTTGAGAACGGACGGATCCTCCAGCATCGGCCGAAGGGCATCGAGCGCGTCGGTCACCGGAAGCTGGCCCGTCACGAGCCCGCCGCCGAAGAGGTCCGATTCATCGCGGTGCTGAAGCGGCACGTAGCAGGCCTTGCCCGGCTCCAGCGCCAGCGAGAATCCCACGATGTCCGCCCGGTTGGCGTCGAGATCGCTCGTCTCCGTGTCGACGGCGACATAGCCCTGCTCGATCGCCCTGGCGACCCATTCCTTGAGCCGGTCGAGGCTCGTGACGGTCTCGTAGGAAGAGACGTCGAAAGGCGTGGACGAAGCTTCCGTCGCGCGTTTCCCGGCAAGCTGCGAAGGCGTTCCGACACCCTCGAGAGGCTTGCGGGCCGCGCCCGTCTCCGGGAGGTCGAGCCCTGCGAACGGATCGACCTCGCCCGGGATCGCGTCGCTCTTTTCGAACAGGGGAGGTTCCGTAGCGGCCGGTGCAAATCCGCCGTTGCGCTCCCACCGGATCGCCTCGCCGCCCGGCATCAGCCGCGGATCCGGTTCGACCGCGGCGGGATCGGCATCGTAGAGTTCCGCCACGCGGCGCGTGAGGGTGCTGAACTCCATGGCCTTGAGGAAGCCGATGAGCGTCTTGGGGTCGGGTTCGGGCACGCGCAGATCGTCGAGCGGGACCGGCAGGGGCGCTTCGCAATCGAGGGTCACGAGCTTCTTGGAGAGGCGCGCGGATTCCGCGTTGTTGATCAGCGTCTCGCGGCGCTTGGGCTGCTTGATCTCGTTCGCGCGCTCCAGCAGCGTTTCGAGGTCGCCGTATTCCTTGATGAGCTGCGCCGCGGTCTTCAGGCCGATGCCCGGGACGCCCGGCACGTTGTCCGAGGTGTCGCCCATCAGGGCCAGCACGTCGCCGATCTTCTCCGGCGGGATGCCCTCCCATTTCTCGATCACGGCGGCTTCGTCGAGATTGCGTTCGGGCCGGTAGCCGGGCTTGCCCTTGGAGCCGGATTCGAAATCGTAGAAGCACACCTTGGGGCCGACGAGCTGCATCAGGTCCTTGTCCGACGAGATGATGAGCACGTCCGCGCCGCGCGCCTTGGCCTGCTGGGTATAGGTGGCGATCAGATCGTCCGCCTCGTAGCGCTGAAGCTCCACGGGTTCGAGCCCGAAGGCACGGATCGCCTCGCGCATCAGGGGCATCTGAACCTTCAGGTCCTCCGGCGCGTCGGGGCGGTGGCCCTTGTAATCCTCATAGAGCTCCTTGCGGAACGATCCCTCGGACTTGTCGAGCACGATGGCCAGATGCGTGGGCTGCAGGCCCGCCGCGCCGTCGCGCATGAACTGCAGGAGCTTGGTGACGAACAGGCGCACGGCCCCCGTCGGCATGCCGTCCGAGCTGCGGGAATTGTACTTCTGGTCCTGGTTGATGGACTGGAAGTAGGCCCGGAAGATGAAGGAGGAGCCGTCGACGAGGAAAATATGATCGCCGGCTTGGACGGGACGGGAGGAAGCCATGGGTCTCGTTCGTGGAGGAAATGGACCTCCTACAAATAGTGGTTTCATCGCCCCATGGCTACGTCCGGTGCGCCTTTATGCAGCCCTGAGACGCGCCAGGTCGAGATCGAGCTCCCTGAGGGCCTGCATCACCACGCCCTCGGTGAGGAGGTCGAGGGAGGATTCCACCACATGGATGGCCGCGAGCGCCCTGAGCTCCGGAATGGTCTGCGATTCGAGGGCGGCCTCGAAGGAGGGGCGAAGCAGGTCCATGGCCCGGGTGCCGGGGCCGCAGAGCACGATATGGTCGGGTTCCAGGGTCTGGATCAGGATGCCCACCGCGTCGCCCAGCACCTCGCCGGCTTCGCGGAAGAGGTTGAGGAGGGCAGGGTCGCCCGACCGGGCCTGCTCCACCACGGCGCTCATGGCCTCCTCGCCCGGAAGCAGCAGGGTGGGGGCCGGGCGATGGTCGATGAGCTGCGCGTCCCGATGCAGGGCGTAATCGGCGAGATAGGCCTCGATGCAGCCGCGCCCGCCGCAGCGGCATTGCGGCCCGCTCCGGCGCAGGCGCACATGGCCGAACTCGCTGCCGCCAAAGCGTGCGCCGCGATAAAGCTCGCCCTGGATGAGAAAACCCATGCCGACGCCGTCGCCCACCATCAGGCAGGCCGTCCGTCCCGAGCGGAAATCGGGGTTGCGCTGGGCGATGGCGAAGGCCATGGCGCTGGCGTCGTTCTCGATGAGGACGGGCTTGCCGAGCCGCTCGCCCAAGCCCGCCGCGAGGGGGAGGTCGCGGGTGCCGAGCACCGGGCTCCAGGCGACGACCCCGTCGCGGGTATCCACATAGCCCTGGCAGGCAAGGCCGACGGCCTTCACGTCGGATGCGCCGGCCTCCCTGGCGAAGGCCGTGATGCTGTCCACCAGAACGTCCATCAGTTCCTCGGCCCCGAGGCTTCTCAAGGGGCGCTCGATATGGCGGCTCGCCCGGTTGCGTCCCGCGCTGTCCACCAGGCGCAGCTCGATGCGGTTGAATCCGGTCCATACGCCGATCACCGACCCCAAGGACTCGGCGAAGAACAGGCGCACCTTGGGGCGTCCCCGGATGAGGCCCGCCGCCTGATCCGCCGCCTCTTCGGTGACGAGGACGCCCTCGTCGAGCAGGCCCGCCGTCAGCTCCGAGACGCTGGCCGGACTCATGCCGAGATGCTGGCCGATCTCCACGCGCGCCATGGGGCCTTCACGGCGCAGGGCGTCGAGGAGGCGCCGGCGGGCTGCTTCACGGGGGGAGAGGGAAAGCATGGTCATGGCTGATATTTCTTCGGGATATGAATAAATAAATGCGGGGCAAAAGGGATATTCAACGAAATAATGAGGCCTTTGCCGCTTGAAGGCAAAAAGGGGGCGGGTAATTATTTCCGTGCTCGAACAATAAAACATGGCAGCGTGAGCCACGTCTGTCGATCTCATCGGGAGAGACAGCCTGCCATGAGCACAGGGCCCAGAGGGACATTGCGGGCCCAGGAGGAAACCGATGGTATCGAAGAAGCATGCTCTCATCAGCCTCGCCGTCCTGGCCCTTTCGGCAAGCTCGGCCCTTGCCCAGGGTAAGGGTCCGGTCGTCGGCGTCAGCTGGTCGAATTTCCAGGAGGAGCGCTGGAAGACAGACGAGGCCGCCATCAAGGCCGCGGTCGAAAAGGCGGGCGGCACCTATGTGTCGGCGGATGCGCAGTCGTCGCCTGCCAAGCAGCTCACCGACATCGAAAGCCTGATCTCCCGCGGCGCGAAGGCGCTGATCGTGCTGGCCCAGGACTCGGACGCCGTGCGGCCCGCCGTGGAGAAGGCGGTGGCCGAGGGCATTCCGGTCGTGGGCTACGATCGTCTGATCGAGATCCCGCAGGCCTTCTATCTCACCTTCGACAACGTCGAGGTGGGCCGCCTCCAGGCGCGCGAGGTGTTCAAGGTGAAGCCCGAAGGCAACTACGTGTTCATCAAGGGTTCCGGTTCCGATCCGAACGCCAACTTCCTGTTCCAGGGCGCCATGGAAGTGCTGAAGCCCGCGATCGACGCAGGCAAGATCAAGAACGTGGGCGAGGCCTATACGGATGGCTGGCTCCCCGCCAACGCGCAGCGGAACATGGAGCAGTTCCTCACCAAGAACAACAACAAGGTCGATGCCGTGATCGCGGCCAATGACGGCACCGCCGGCGGCGCCATCGCGGCGCTCGCCGCCCAGGGGCTCGCGGGCTCCGTTCCGGTGTCCGGCCAGGACGCCGACAAGGCCGCCCTGAACCGGGTCGCGCTCGGCACGCAGACCGTGACCGTGTTCAAGGACGCCCGCGAACTCGGCCGCAACGCCGCCGAAATCGCGCTTCAGCTCGCCGGCGGAAAGAAGCTCACCGACATCCAGGGAGCGAAGTCCTGGAACCAGGGACCGAAGAAGCAGAACATGACGGCTCTCTTCCTCACGCCCGTCGCGATCACGAAGGACAATCTCGACGTGGTCATCAATGCGGGCTGGGCCTCAAAGGATGTCGTCTGCCAAGGCGTGAAGCCCGGTACGGTGAAGGCCTGCAACTAAGCCCATGCTGTCATTCCGGGACGCGCCTTCGGCGCGAGCCCGGAATCCATAACCGCGCCGTTGCAGAAAAGGCGAAGCGCCCGGCGTTCTCTTCCGAAGCATCGTGTTTATGGGTTCCGGGCTCCGCGACGCGGCCCCGGAATGACGTTTGAGAAGAGCGATCCGCATCATGAACGCACCCGTTGCCACGACCACCCAGCCGCCGAGCACCACGTCCGGATCGCTTCTGTCGAAGCTCGAGATCGATGTCCGCATGCTCGGCATGATCGCGGCGCTCGCCGTGATCTGGATCGGCTTCGATCTGCTGTCGGGCGGGGTCTTCCTGACGGCGCGCAATCTCTGGAACCTGTCGGTGCAGACCGCTTCCGTCGCGATCATGGCGACCGGCATGGTGCTCGTGATCGTCACGCGCAATATCGATCTCTCGGTCGGGGCGATCCTCGGCGTCGTCGGAATGATCGTCGGCGTCGCGCAGGCACAATGGCTGCCGTCCTATCTCGGCTTCGAGCATCCGCTGACGGCTCCGCTCATGGTGCTGCTCGCGGTCCTGGCCGGCGGGGCGATCGGCCTCTTTCAGGGCTGGCTCATCGCCTATCTGGGCATTCCCTCCTTCATTGTCACCCTCGGCGGCCTGCTCGTGTGGCGCGGCGCGGCCTGGTGGGTCACGACGGGCCAGACCGTCGCGCCCATGGACAGCCGCTTCAAGGCCTTCGGCGGCGGGGTCGAGGGTGCGCTGGGAGCAACCGCCACCTGGATCATCGCGGCCATTGCCTGTGGCCTCATCGTCATCGGTCTCGGCCTGTCCCGCCGCCGGCGCCTGAGCTTCGGCTTTCCGGTGCGCCCGGGCTGGGCGGATGCGGTGATCGCACTCGTCGCCTGCGGCGCGGTGCTGGCGGCGGCTTCCGTCGCCAACGCCTATCCCCTGCCCGCGGGCACGGCCCGCGCCTGGGCCGAGGCGAACGGCATTCCGTGGCCCGAGGGCGGCCTGTTCATCCCGCATGGCGTGGCGCTGCCGGTGCTGATCGCCGTGGTGGTGGGCCTCGCGATGACCTTCATCGCCACGCGCCGCCGCTTCGGCCGCTATGTGTTCGCCATCGGGGGCAATCCGGAGGCGGCGGAACTGTCCGGCATCAATACCCGCTGGATCCTGATGAAGGTCTTCGGCCTCATGGGCCTGCTCTGCGGCATCTCGGCCTGCATCTCCACGGCGCGCCTCAACGCGGCCACCAATGCGGCGGGCACGCTCGACGAGCTTTACGTGATCGCGTCCGCCGTGATCGGCGGCACGTCGCTCGCGGGCGGGATCGGCACCATTGCGGGCGCGATGCTCGGCGCGCTCGTCATGCAGTCGCTGCAATCCGGCATGGTGCTGCTCGGGGTCGATACGCCTTTGCAGAACATCGTGGTCGGCGCGGTTCTCGTGCTGGCGGTCTGGGTCGACGGCCTCTATCGCCGCCGCCTCAAGTGAGAGAGGAACGTATCATGCAGGCCGATGAAGCGACGCCTCTCGTCGAGATGCGCAACATTTCCATCGCGTTCGGCGGCATCAAGGCCGTGGACGACGTGTCCGTCGACCTGCGACCCGGCGAGGTGGTGGGGCTGCTCGGCCACAACGGGGCCGGCAAGTCGACGCTCATCAAGATTCTCTCCGGGGCCTACAGGCCGGATGGGGGCGAGATCTATGTGAACGGCGAGCGCGCCGAAATCGCGACGCCGCGCGATGCCAAGCGTTACGGCATCGAGACGATCTATCAGACTCTGGCGCTGGCCGACAACATCGACGCGGCCGGCAACATCTTTCTCGGCCGCGAGGTCCTCACGCCCTACGGCACGCTCGACGATGCCGCGATGGAGGCCGAGACCCGCAAGGTGATGGCGCGCCTCAATCCGCATTTCCGCCGCTTCAAGGAGCCCGTGAAGGCGCTCTCCGGCGGCCAGCGGCAATCGGTGGCGATCGCGCGCGCGATCTATTTCAATGCACGCGTGCTGATCATGGACGAGCCGACGGCGGCGCTCGGCCCCGCCGAGACGCAGCAGGTCGCGGATCTGGTGCTGCAACTGAAGCGGGAAGGCATCGGCATTTTCCTCATCAGCCACGACATCCACGACGTGTTCGGCCTCGCCGATCGGGTGAGCGTCATGAAGAACGGCAAGCTCGTGGGCTCCGCCAACGTGCAGGATGTCACGCAGGACGAGGTGCTCGGCATGATCATTTTGGGCAAGTGCCCGCCCGGCGCAACGCCGGGGCCGGGCGCGGGCTGATCATGCCGTCTCTCTCGGGCTCGCGCCTCTGACGCGACCGGCGCCCACTTCCCGCGTTCGATGCTCTATGGTCCTGAGCATCTTTTCACGCAAAACCGGTACCCGCTTCCCGCGTTCGATGCTCGAGCCGCGCGCGCATCCGCTTCCTCCTTCTGCCGCACGGTCTCCATCGTGTCGCGGCGCACCAGGAGGCAGAGAACCGCGAGCGGAATGCCGAGGGCCGCCGTGCCGGTGAAGAGCAGCGGATAGCCATAAGAATCCACCACGGCGCCGGATGCGCCGCCGATGAGTTTTCCCGGAAGCGCGTAGAGCGAGCTGAGAAGGGCGTATTGGGTGGCGGCAAAGCCGGGCGAGGTGAGCCCCGACATATAGGCCACAAGGGCCGCGCCCGCGAAGCCTTGCGCGAAATTGTCGATGCTGATCGTAAGCGTCAGGCCCGTGAGGGTGGCATGGCCCGCGGCGAGCCAGGAAAACATCACGTTCGACCCGGCGGCGAGAACGGCTCCGATCAGCAGGGTCCACCACAGGCCCAGGCGGGTCAGGGCGAGGCCGCCTCCGAAGGCGCCGATGATGCCGATCCACACGCCGTAGAGTTTCGAGATGCTGGCGATATCGGCCTTGCTGAAGCCGAGGTCGATATAGAGCGGGTTCGCCATGATGCCCGCCATGAAATCAGGCAGGCGATAGCAGGCGATCAGCGCCAGGATCGGGATCAGCATCGCGCGCTTGCGCCGGTAGAGATCGGCGAGGGGGTCGATAATGGCCTGGGCGAAGGGAGGGTTCTCGCGAATCCGGATCTCATCGATTCGCGGCGCGAGCAGGGTGCCCACGAGGCCGACGGCCATGAGCGCGGCCATGGACAGATAGGCGCTCGGCCAGTTCACGAGCTCGGCGATATAGAGCGCGCCGGCACCCGCGCACAGAAGCGCCAGGCGATAGCCGAGCTGAAGGCTTGCGGCCATCATGCCCTGACGCTCGGTGGGTGCCGCATCGATGCGCCAGCCGTCGATCACGACATCCTGCGTGGCCGAGAAGAAGGCGATCAACACGGCGCAGGATATGGTGAGAGGCAGGCCGGTCGTCGGCCCCGTCACGGCCATGCCGACGAGAGCCGCCATCACGCCGAGCTGCGCCAAAGCCATCCACCCGCGACGGCGGCCGAGCAGGCGGGCGAGGACCGGAACGTCGTAGCGGTCGACGATGGGCGCCCAGAGAAACTTGAGGGAATAGGCCAGGCCGACCCAGCTCATCAAGCCGATGACCGTGAGTGAAATCCCCGCCTCCCGAAGCCAGGTGGAGAGCGTGCTGAAGACGAGCAGGAAGGGCAGGCCCGATGAAAAGCCCAGAGGCAGCATGAGCGCGATGCGCCCGTCGGTCAGAACGTCTTTGAGCGAAAGTCGGCGTTTGGTTTGGATCATGAACGATGTGATCGGATTGAAGAGAGCTCTGCCTTCAAGGCGTGATCGGCAGAAGCTGGCGCCTGAGCCCCTGCAGAAGGGTTAATGCGCCTTGGCGATTTGGGTCGCCGTATCCTGCCGGGCATGAGACGGCACCTCCACGAGGGTCTGAATCGCCTCTGCGACCTGATCGGCCAGACAATCGTATCCCTTGTCGCTCATGTGGAAACCGTCGCTCGAGAGCATCGAGCGCAGTTCTTCGGCCGACTGGCTGTTCCAGTCCTGCATCAGCGCATAGCGGGAGAAGACGGGAATCTGCCTTTCGCGGCCCAGTGCGCTCACCACGTGGACGAACTGTTCGTAGCGGCTCGGATCCTTGATCGTAGGAAAATACTGCTGATCGAGGAGTATCAGGCTTGCTCCGGCTGTCCTCACGGCCGCGATTCCACGTTCCAGGATGGCCCGGAAATCGTCTTCGCTCACGCCCTTGATGGCGTCGTTCGTTCCCACCTGCCAGATGACCAGATCGAAGTGCTGGGTCTCGAGGGCAGCCTCGAGCCTCTCGACGGTCTGAACACCGGTCTCGCCACCTTTGCCGGCGTTGACGACGGAGACATTACCCTTCCAGTCCTCGCTCAATTCATCTTCGAGCTGGGCGGGATAGGCACGATCGGGCGATGTGGCGCCGATGCCCTCCGTCGAGGACGAGCCGATGGCGAGAATACGGATCGGCTCATGGCGGGCGAGCTTGGCGCCGAGGGCCGTTGCGGGCGCATAGGTCGTGAAGACCTGGCGCTTCGCAACGCATCCGGCGCTGCTTGCAGCCGAGACGCCCGACGGACCGAGCAATCCAAGGCCTAAGACGAGAGCCGCCCCTGTGAAGGTGACAATCCGAGCCCCTTTGCCTGCCCTTGTTTCCGGGCAGTTAGGTTTTGTCTGTTCCATTCGAGATATCGCGCCAGTGCCAGAAGACCAATGATACCAAGAATGGTGAATACCATACCGATAATCTGCGGACTAGCAGACGATTTGACTGCAGCCAGCGTCATGATGACTTGCCCGAGGGCGCTCAGGAGCGATCCCACGGCAAAGATCGTGAGGCCGTTCTGTCCGAGGCGGACCAGGTCGGGGCCGACGATCGTCGTCTTGAGAGCGTCTCCGATCCGGAACTGGGTCACCAGATAGGCCAGCGCCAGGAAATGAAGCATGCGGACGACGCCAAGGTCATGCTTGACGAGATCGAGCTTGGTGAGGGCGATCTCGTACAACCAGGGCATCAGGCCGAATCCCGCCGTCATCGCGACGAGTGACAGGATGACGAAGGCAAGCGCGCCGACGGCGAGGGCTCTCCGGTAGGGGACCGGTCGTTCGAGCATCAGGAGCCCGGTCACGATCCCGAGCGTAAACAGGAACTGCCATGCGAACGGGTTGAAGAACCAGGTTCCGGGCTCCGGCCAGCTGTGGATGGTCAGGACGCCGGCACGGGCCAGAACGTACACCGCCGCCGATACCAGGAGAGCAAGGCCTGCATGGACCCGCGCCAGGACGAGCGCCACGGGAGCCCAGAACATCAGCGCGATGTAAAGCGGGAGAATGTTGAAATAGCCGAGCTGGTGGCCGAGCAGGATGATGCCGGTGATCCCCTTGGCCGTGTCGCCGAAGACGGCGTTGCGTCCATGCTCCTCGATGAGGCCGATCTCCTCGCTCAGCTCATAACCGATCGAGAAGACGGCGATCGCTCCGGCCGTGAGAAGAAGATGAATCCGATAGAGCTTGAACGCGCGCTGCAGGCACTGCCTCACGACGCCGAACAGGTCGCCCTGCGGCAGGCGGGGGCCGTACACGAGAGCAATCGACAGGCCGGAAATGAAGATGAAAGCCTCCGTCGAGTCGGAGAGGCCGAAATTGCGCGGCGTGATGTGCTCGATGAGATTGCCCGGGATATGATTGACGAAAATAATCACCAGCACGAGGCCGCGCCAGAAATCAATCGTCGTATTCCGCTTCGAGGCTGCCATCGACCTGCTCTTCAATCTGTAACGTGCTAAAACGCCAAGTTGACAAAAGGTTGCCCCGGCGCAGCGCAAAGGCTGATGCAGTCGAACGCATCTATGAACGTTTCGACCTTATCATTGGGGCTTGCGGAGGGCGAATTACAAAAAATTCATCTTCAGCGCGGCTGAAGACCGGAGTCATTCCCTGATTCCTGGGCCGCGTTGTAGAGCGTGCTCAGGAAGACCTCAAGGGCCTCCTCCGGCGGGCAGTTGTTCCCCGTGAGAACGTGCAGCCCCCTTGCTCCGGAACCGCGTGCTCCACCGGATTCGAGCGTAACATGAAAACATGGGATGGCGGCCGGGCGCGCCCGCAGCCCGATCCATGCCATGTCTTCCGGCGCGTTGAAGCCTCCTTGCAACCGACCCCTGCCCATGACGGTCAAAGCACGCTCTCAGGCTCAAATGAGATGGATAACTTGAGCGTTTCGTGTGTTGTTGTAGGGACATTGCGACATCGGACAGGAGGAATCCGGACGTGACAGCCTATCGGATCAAGCAGGTCGACATCGTCTACGAGGGCTGGCGCAAGCTCCTGGACCTGACGGTCCAGATGCCGGACGGGCGGACCATGATCCGCGAGGTGCTCAACAGCGGCGAAGCTGCAGCCGTCCTTCCCTACGATCTGGGGCGGCGGAAGGTGATCCTCGTCCGGCAGTTTCGCGCGCCCGTCATGCATGTCGAAGGGCACCCGGATTTCCTGGAGGCGGTGGCGGGCCTGCTCGACGAGGACGAGCCCGAGACCTGTGCCAGGCGGGAGAGCATGGAGGAGGCGGGATTGCGGATCGAGCGCCTGGAGCCCTTGGGCCGGTTCTGGACGGCGCCCGGAGCCACCACGGAGCGGCTGCACCTCTTCCTCGCGCCCTACACGCAGGCGGACCGCGTCGCCGAAGGGGGCGGCCTTGCCGACGAGCACGAGGAGATCGAGGTGCTGGAGGTCGGTTTCGACGATCTCGCGGGCTTCGTTGCCGACAGCACCATCGCCGACATGAAGACCATGGTGCTCGTGCAGGCGCTGCAATTGCGGCACCCGCACGCTTTCGAGAGGATCTAGCGCATCGTGCGGACCCGGCGGGGCCGCACGATGCGCTCATGACGTCTCTGTTCTTGAGCATCTTTTCACGCAAAACCGGTTCCCACTTTTGCGTTCGATGCTCTAGCCGAGGCGCTCGGCGTGCCAGCGCAGGTGATCCTCGATGAAGGTCGCGATGAAGAAATAGGAATGGTCGTAACCATCCTGCCGGCGCAGGGTGAGGGGCTGGCCCGCCCTGGAGCATGCCTCCTCCAGAAGCTGCGGTTTCAGCTGACTCTCGAGGAAGCTGTCCGACGTGCCCTGATCGATCAGGAGATCGGGCACGCGCGCACCGCTCTCGATCAGCGCGCAGGCATCATAGTCGCGCCAGGCTGAGCGGTCGGAGCCGAGATAGTTCGACAGGGCTTTCTCGCCCCACGGGCAGTTCATCGGCGAGGCGATCGGCGAGAAGGCCGAGACGGCCTTGAAGCGGCCCGGATTGCGCAGAGCGATGGTGAGCGCCCCGTGTCCGCCCATGGAATGGCCCATGATGCCCTGTCGTCCCATATCGGCCGGCAGGCTGTCCGCCACGAGGGACGGCAGCTCCTGCTCGAGATAGGAGCGCATGCGATAGTTCTTCGCCCAGGGCTCCTGCACGGCGTCGACGTAAAAGCCGGCGCCGAGACCGAAATCGTAGGCGCCCTCGGGGTCGTCCGGCACGCCCTCGCCGCGCGGGCTCGTGTCCGGTGCGACCAGGATGAGGCCGAGCTCCGAGGCCATGCGCTGCGCGCCCGCCTTGACGGTGAAATTCTCTTCCGTGCAGGTCAGGCCCGAGAGGAACCACACCACCGGCACCTTGCCGGCGGCAGCCTGCGGCGGAACGAAGGCCGCAAGACGCATGGGCGTGCCCGTCTCCCGGGAGACGTGACGGTAGACGAATTGCGTGCCTCCGAAGCAGCGCGATTGCGAGACGGTCTCGAAGCTCACCTCTTCTCCCCTTTATCAGTAGACGATGACGGATCGGATGGACTTGCCCTCGTGCATGAGGTCGAAGGCGGTGTTGATCTCCTCGATCGGCATCTGATGGGTGATCAGGTCGTCGATGTTGATCTTGCCCTCCATGTACCAGTCGACGATCTTGGGCACGTCCGTGCGCCCGCGCGCGCCGCCGAAGGCGGTGCCCTTCCACACCCGCCCGGTCACCAGCTGGAACGGCCGCGTGGCGATCTCCTTGCCGGCCTCCGCCACGCCGATGATGATGCTCTCGCCCCAGCCGCGATGGCAGCATTCGAGCGCCTGGCGCATCACATCCGTGTTTCCGGTGGCGTCGAACGAGAAGTCGGCGCCGCCGCCGGTCAGGTCGACGATCGCCTGCACCACCTTGTCGTTGCCGATCTCCTTGGGGTTGACGAAGTCGGTCATGCCGAACTTTTCCGCCATCGCGCGCTTGCCCGGGTTGATGTCGACGCCGATGATCTTGTCGGCCCCGACCATGCGGGCGCCCTGGATCACGTTGAGGCCGATGCCGCCCAGGCCGAACACCACCACATTGGCGCCCGGCCACACCTTGGCGGTGTAGATCACCGCGCCGATCCCGGTGGTCACTCCGCAGCCGATATAGCAGATCTTGTCGAAGGGCGCGTCCTCGCGCACCTTGGCGAGCGCGATCTCGGGCAGCACGGTGAAGTTGGCGAAGGTCGAGCACCCCATGTAGTGGAACACGGTCTCCCCGTCGCAGCGGAAGCGGCTCGTGCCGTCGGGCATCACGCCCTGGCCCTGAGTCGACCTGATCGCGGTGCACAGGTTGGTGCGTCGCGACAGGCAGGATTTGCAGTTGCGGCATTCGGGCGTGTAGAGCGGGATGACGTGGTCGCCGACTTTCAGCGTGGTCACGCCGGGGCCGACCTCGCGCACGATGCCGGCGCCCTCATGGCCGAGGATGGCCGGGAACTTGCCCTCGGAATCGAGGCCCGAGAGGGTGTAGGCGTCGGTATGGCACACGCCCGTGGCCATCACCTCGACCAGCACCTCGCCCGCCTTCGGCCCCTCGAGGCGGATCGTCTCGATCGTCAGAGGCTTGCCAGCCTCCCAGGCCACTGCAGCCCTGGTTTCCATGCTTTTTCTCCATTGCGATTCGGTGGCGCGAGTATGTGAACCTGCTCGACGGAAGGTCAATGGAAGGTCCGTTCCGATCCTGCGCCGCTCCCGGGCTTTCCAGAAGCGATTTCCGCTCATATGTGTCCTTTGACAATCGAAGGATCAGCCCGTGACCAATGTTCGCGCCGCCATCATTCCCGTTACGCCGTTTCAGCAGAACTGCACGTTGTTGTGGTGCGAGAAGACCAAAAAGGCGGCAGTGATCGATCCCGGAGGAGATCTGGAGCGGATCCGCGATGCCATCGCGCAGAGCGGCGTCACTGTGGAAAAGATTCTGCTTACCCATGGTCACATTGACCATGCGGCAGGTGCGGCGGAACTGCGCGACGCGTTGGGAGTGACGATCGAGGGCCCGCACGAAGCGGATGACTTCCTGCTCCGGCGGCTTCCCGAACAGGGACAGGCCTATGGAATTCCCGCGCGCGCCGTCACCCCCGACCGGTGGCTTCGGGAAGGCGATACGGTGAGCATCGGCGAACTCACGCTCGACGTTCTGCATTGCCCGGGGCATTCGCCCGGCAGCGTCGTGATGGTCTCGAAGAGCGAGCGCTTCGCCCTCGTCGGCGATGTGCTGTTCCAGGGGTCGGTTGGCCGCGTGGATCTGCCGGGCGGAGACGGCAAGGCGCTGATCCAATCGATCAAGGACAAGCTTTTGCCGCTCGGCGACGACATCGCCTTCATCTGCGGCCACGGTCCCATGAGCACCATCGGCCAGGAGCGGCAGACCAATCCCTTCCTACAGGGCGATGGGCTGTTCTGAAGCATTGTTCGGTGAAGTGGATCCGGTTCACTGTCGAAAATAGCGATTGAGCAAAGAAAAGAGCTGATTCCACGCAAGTGGAAACAGCTCTCAGGCGACTGCGCTTCAAAAAAGAATGGCTCAGGAAAGCTCCCGAGCCATCAAGTCTTGCCTCATCGGATCTTGCCTCGAAACGGAGGGCGGTTTACTCGGCCGCCTGAACCGCCACAGCGCCCTTCAGGCCCATGCGTTCCGCGACGCCGAGGCCATAGGCCTTGTCGGCAAGGTAGAAGTGCACGATCTGGCGCTTCACGATCTCCTCCGGCACGCCCTGCATCGCTTCCGCGATATTGTCCATGAGCCGGTTCTGCTCGTCGGGCGACATGAGGCGGAAGAGATCGCCCGGCTGCTTGTAGTCGTCGTTGCCCGCACGGTGATCGTAGCGATCGGCATCGCCCGAAATCCTGAGCGGCGGCTCGGCGGCGCGGGTGGTCTGAACCGGGCCGTTGAAGGAGTTCGGCTCGTAATAGGCGTCGCCCCGGTTCGGGATGTCGAACAGCATCGAGCCATCCGCGTGATAGTGATGAACCGGGCAGCGCGGGCGGTTCACCGGAAGCGCCTCGTAATGGGTGCCGACGCGATAGCGGTGCGCATCCGCATAGGCGAAGATGCGGCCCTGCAGCATCTTGTCGGGCGAGAAGCCGATGCCCGGCACGATGTTGGACGGCGAGAACGAGGACTGCTCCACTTCCGCGAAGTAGTGCTGCGCATTGCGGTTCAGTTCGAGCACGCCGACCTCGATCAGCGGATACTCCGCATGAGGCCACACCTTCGTGACGTCGAACGGGTTGTACGAGGTCTTCTCCACATCCGTCTCGGGCATGATCTGCACGCAGAACTTCCAGCGCGGGAAGTCGCCGCCCTCGATGGCCTCGTAGAGATCGCGCTGGGCGCTCTCGCGATCCTTGGCGACGACGGCTTCGGCTTCCCGGTTCGTCCAGGTCTTGATGCCCTGCATGGACTTGAAGTGGAACTTCACCCAATAGCGCTCGCCGGCCTCGTTGATGAACGAGTAGGTGTGGGAGCCGAAGCCGTGCATGGAGCGGTAGCCCTGCGGAAGGCCGCGGTCCGAGAACAGAATCGTCACCTGGTGCAGGCTCTCGGGGCTGAGGGACCAGAAGTCCCACATGGCGGTCGGGGAACGCAGATTCGTCGAGGGATGACGCTTCTGGGTGCGGATGAAGTCCGGGAATTTCAGCGGGTCGCGGATGAAGAACACCGGCGTGTTGTTGCCGACGATGTCCCAGTTGCCGTCTTCCGTGTACACCTTGAGGGCGAAGCCGCGCACGTCACGCTCGGCATCCGCGGCGCCGCGTTCGCCGGCCACGGTCGAGAAGCGCAGGAAGACCTCGGTCTTCTTGCCGATCTCGGAGAAGACCTTCGCCTTCGAATATCGGGAGATGTCGTTGGTGATGGTCAGCGTACCATAGGCGGCGGAACCCTTGGCGTGCACCACGCGCTCGGGAATGCGCTCGCGGTTCTGATGCGCCAGCTTCTCGACGAGCTGATAATCCTGCAGCAGCAGAGGGCCGCGCTCGCCGGCGGACAGGCTGTTCTGGTTGTCGGCGATCGGCGCGCCGGCCGTGGTCGTCAGAGTTGTTGTCTGTGTCATGGTCGTCCCCATAATGCGGGGCCATCATGGGGTTGGAAGGTCATCACGTCCAATCGCTTTGCCTATCCCGGTCGATCAGATATTCTTATCGGCATCATGATCACATTCCGTCAGCTACGATATTTCGAGGCGCTTGCGCGGACGCGGCATTTCGGCATGGCGGCCGACCAATGCGCGGTGACGCAGCCGGCGCTCTCCATGCAGATCAAGGAACTGGAGCGGGAGCTGGGGGTCGAGCTGGCCGAGCGGCGAGGCAATTCCGTCATCCTGACCCAGGCCGGGCTGGAAGTCGCCGAGCGGGCCGAGGCGATCCTCGGTCAGGTGCGGGAATTGTCGGAGCTGGCAGGCCAGCATCAGGGCGTTCTGTCGAACACCGTCCGTCTCGGGATCATTCCCTCCGTCGCGCCATATCTGCTTCCTGCCATTCTCAGCGAGGTGGAGCGGCAATACTCCGCGCTCGATCTGCAGATCCGCGAAACGCAGACCGACATGTTGCTGGACGAACTCCTGCGGGGCGAGCTCGACGCGGCGCTGATCGCGCTGCCGGCGCCGAACGCGCAGCTGGAGGGAGTGCCTCTTTTCGAGGACCGCTTTCTCGTCGCCGTGCAGGCCCGCACGGCGAAGCAATGGAATTCCCGCGATCTGCACGAGCGTATCGGGCAGGAACGCCTTCTCCTGCTGGAAGAGGGCCATTGCCTGCGCGATCAGGCGCTTCACTTCTGCCATATCGCCAACATGCAGGCCCGCAAAGCGCTCGGGGCGGCTTCGCTCACCACCATCATGCAGATGGTGGCCGCAGGCCATGGCATCACGCTTCTGCCGGAGCTGTGCGCTGCGGCCGAGGTCGACCGCCGCCGCGTGGCGCTCATCCCGTTTCCGGACGATCCGCCCAAGCGCACCCTGGGTCTCGTCTGGCGGAAGACGTCGGGGCGAAAGAAGGATTTCGCCGCTCTCGGCGACCTCATCAAACAGGTGAGGCAGGCCCAAGCGGCCTGAGGCAGGAATGGGCTCCGCGGTCCGGGCCGCGGAGCCCTCGACAGGTCGAGTTACCGGCTCAGCAGCCTGTGAGCTTGACGCGCTCCACTTCGAGACCGAAGAGCGGGCGCATGCGGGTGCCGATCACGTTGCCGGCGAAGGCCGCCACGAGCCAGACCCAGCCATGCAGGCTGCCCGACGCGATACCGGAGAAATAGGCCCCGATATTGCAGCCATAGGCGAGGCGCGCGCCATAGCCAAGAAGCAGGCCGCCAGCAACGGCGGCAACGGCGGAACGCAGCGGGATTTTCCACACCGGTGCGAAGCGCCCGGCGAGCGCTGCCGCCAGCAGGGCACCGAGGATGATGCCGAAATCCATCACCGTGGTGATGTCGTTGAAGATGCTGCCGTTGAGCTCGGCCAGACGGGCGGGGGAGGACCAGTAAGGCCAGCTTGCCACATCGAAGCCGATGGCGGCCGCGATCTTCGAACCCCACAGGGCGAAGGCGGAGGTGACGCCCCAGGGACGTCCTGCGAGGTAGAGCGTGACGAAGTTCAGCAGCGCGAGGGCCACCGCACCGGCCACGATCGGCCAGGGGCCGCGCAGAAAGCGAGAGAGCCCCTGGCGCGGCGGGGGCGCGGCCTCGATCAGCCTGCCATGGCGGCGCTTCTCGAACACGACCGTGACGGCGGCGATCAGCGCAAAGACGGCGAGCTGCACGGCCAGAGCGGTCCAGGGGCCCCACAGCTCGATGATCGAGATCTTCGGCAGGCTCGGCAGCGCCGTCCACCAATGCAGGTGCGCCGAGCCGATGGCAGAGCCCGCGATGAACGCCGCAAGCGTGAACAGCATGCGCGTGGAGCCGCCGCCCACCGTGTAGAGCGTGCCGGAGGCGCAGCCGCCGCCGAGCTGCATGCCGATGCCGAAAATGAAAGCACCGAACACCACGCCGATGCCCGCCGGTGAGACATTGCCCGCGACCGGTTGGCCGAAGAGGGCGCCGGATGCGAGGACGGGGAAGAACAGGACGGAGGCGATCGCCAGCATCACCATCTGGGCGCGAAGGCCTTCGCCGCGCCGGTCCGCGATGAAGACGCGCCAGGCCGAGGTAAAGCCGAAAGCGGCATGGTAGAGCACGAGGCCGAGGGCCGCGCCGAGCACGTAAAGCGCTGCCTGCTTCGGGTTGACGGCGGCTCCGAGAAGCGCCGCCCCACCGAGGATGCCGGCCGCGGCGGCGAGCGAGGCGGGAGCATTGACGGTCAAGCTCGCACGCTTTCCCGAGGGAAGAGGCGGAGCCATCGCAGAGCTGGACATGGAGCGTTCCTTGTTATGTCGATGCGGCAGAGTCTTGGGGGCCGGGTCTCGGGGTCAGGGTCTCGCGACCTGCAAACTGAACATGTGGTTCTTTTTAAAGAACGTCAATATGTGTATAAAGCAAGCTATTATCATAATCTGATGTGAAATAGGTCCGGATTGCGCCTTTCGACCGCAGCCCGAGGATGGTCCCGAACCACAAGGCAAACTACAAGGAATGATTGCAGCCATGTCCATCAAGCCCGACGTCCCCGCCGCTATCGGCCATACGCCGCTCATCAAGCTCCGCCGTGCTTCCGAACTCACCGGATGCACCATTCTCGGCAAGGCCGAGTTCATGAACCCGGGACAGTCGGTGAAGGACCGGGCGGCCCTCTTCATCATTCAGGATGCGGTCGAGCGCGGGCTGCTGAAACCCGGCGGCGTGATCGTAGAGGGGACTGCCGGCAATACCGGCATCGGGCTTGCCCTGGTGGCCAACGCCATGGGCTTCAGAACGGTGATCGTGATTCCGGAGACCCAGAGCCAGGAAAAAAAGGACATGCTGAGGCTCGCGGGCGCCGAACTCATCGAAGTGCCCGCGGTTCCTTATGCCAATCCCAACAATTACGTGAAGGTGTCGGGCCGCTTGGCGGAGCGTCTCGCCGCCTCGGAGCCCAACGGAGCGATCTGGGCAAACCAGTTCGACAATGTGGCAAACCGTCAGGCGCATATCGAAACGACCGGGCCGGAAATCTGGGAACAGACCGACGGCAAGATCGACGGGTTCGTCAGTGCGGTCGGCACCGGTGGAACGCTTGCAGGCGTCGGCGTCGCGTTGAAGGAGCGCAACCCCAAGATCACGGTCGCACTGGCCGATCCGATGGGCTCCGCCATCGCGAGCTGGGTCAATACGGGCGAACTCAAGGCAACCGGCACGTCGATCACCGAAGGCATCGGCCAGGGCCGGGTGACGAAGAACCTGGAGGGTGCGCCCATCGACGTGGCGTACCAGGTTCCCGACGAGGAGGCGCTGCCGATCATCTTCGACCTGCTGGAGCACGAAGGCCTGTGCCTCGGCGGATCGTCCGGCATCAATGTTGCAGGAGCCATCCGTCTCGCGCGCCATCTCGGCCCGGGACATACGATCGTGACCGTGCTGTGCGATTACGGCACACGCTATCAATCGAAGCTCTTCAACCCTGCCTTCCTGCGCACGAAGAACTTGCCCGTGCCCGAATGGCTGGAGCGCAAGAGCACGATCGATCCCGGGCTCGTATAGAGGCTCTACAAAAAAGCCGCGCCGGCTTTCGGGTCCGGCGCGGCGTTGGATCGTTAGCGCATCGTGCAGAAAAGTGGATCCGGTTTTCTGCTCAAACGATGCGCTCCTCTAGAACGGAGCATCGGATCCGATCCCAAAAGTGGATTCCACTTTTGGGTCCGATGCCCTAGGGTGCCTTATGCAGCCGACGGCGTGCTGGCCTCCGCCGACTCGCCGTCTTCCGCCCGATGCGGATGCGTGCGGGAGAGATTGACCGGTGGACGTGTCGCTTGGACCGGCCCGTTCTTGGAAGGCACCGCGACGTTCTGAAGATCGGCTTGGATGCTCTCAAGGAGATCGATCATCCACAGCTCGCTCGTGTCGATCTTGTCCCGCAGCGCGGATTTCGCGATATCGACCTTTGCCGAGATCTCCATCGGGTTACGGGATTGCAGAGTACTGAAATCCTGCTCGACGGTGGCGAGCTCGACCAGCAGCTCGTCGCGGAGCGCCCTCTGCTCCTCGGCGGTGATCAGGGGCGAGTTCAGCATTCCGCGCAGGGCGGCCCAGCGCAGGCCGAGAGCACTCACCGATTGTGTGCTGGTGAGGTCTGCAAGTTTCTGTGTTTCAGCCACGAGATCATCCTCTGAAAATATCGATTCGAACCGTGACAGAAAGCGGGATTGTTGTGGCGTGAATCGGGCAGGTTCACACAAATGCGCACCGCGCGTGAAGTTTTCGGCGTGCAGTTTTCGCGCGCCGTCAGCGAATGAAGAAATAAAGTGTCAGCGCGGCCCCCACGCCAATCACCAGCCAGCGGATCACGCTCGCCGGCAGGCGGCGCCCGAACACGACGCCGAGATACCCGCCGGTCACGGATGCAGCGCCGACGATGAAGGTTTCGGGCCAGCTCACGAGACCTGCTGCTATGAACAGCACGACGGCGACGAGCTGGATCAGGGTGGAGCAGAGATGCTTTGCCGAGTTGATGAGGTGAAAGTCGTCGCCTTCGGTGATCGCAAGCGCCGCCAGCATCACGATGCCCATGCCGGCACCGAAGAATCCGCCATAGACGGCAACGAGCGTCTGGAAGGCGAGACCCGCCGCCCAGGCACGGGAAGAGGGATGTTTGCCTTCACTCTTTCCGATGCGGCGCGCAAGCGCCACGATGCGCGGGCTCGCGGCGAAGAGCACGGTCGCGAACAGCAGAAGCCACGGCACGAGCAGGCGGAACGCCTCGTTGTTCGTGACGGTGAGGATGTAGGCTCCTCCCAGGCCGCCGATCAGGCTCACTGCGCCCAGAGCTGCGAAGCGCCGGATGTTCGCGGCTAGCTCGCGCCGATAGGCCCAGGCGCTCGACAGATTGGCGGGCGTGACCGCCACTGCGCTCGTGGCATTGGCCACGACCGGAGGGAGGCCGGCCGCGACCAGGGCCGAGAATGTGAAGAAGGTGCCGCCGCCCGCGATGGCGTTGACGAGACCTGCCGCAAGGCCCGAAGCCGCAAGAAGAGCCGCAGTGGTAAGTTCCATGGTCCGATCTGTCCGGAGAGGGAAAGGCGGGGCAATGGGACGGGCCCATAGCATGTCGACGCGCCCCGAGCCCATAGGGCGAAGGTCTAGACCAGTTTTTCGGCGAAGTGGATCCGGTTCGCCGTCCAAAAATGCGATCGGGCAAAGAAAAGGGCCGATCCCGCGTCAGTGGAAACAGCTCAAGAGCATCGGACCCAAAAGTGGACTTGCACTTTTGGGATCGAATCCGATGCTCTGTCCGAAATGAGCGCATCGTTCCGGCGAAAAAAACCGGGTCCACTTGTCCGCACGATGCGCCGGGGGGCCGGAGGCGGCGAAAAAGCGCGATTTAAGACTGTAAAACCTGCGGTTTCCTGTGGATCGCAGCTTGAGCGTCCATTGCTCTTCGGCCCGTGAGCGCGGATTTTAGAACACATGTCGAACGTCATTCCCCTCGCCCCGCGCCTGAAGCAGGCCAGATCCGTCCATTCGGAGGCGGAGGAGCGGGCGGCATTGGCCGCAGATCTCATCGACCTGATCGAGCGTGTGCGCGAAATGACCGAGCATGTGGCGGCCCTTCCCGGTCCATCCTTGCGAATTCAGCAAACCGCGCAGCAGCTCCTGGATGCGGGGACCGCTCTGGAGCGAGCCGTCGAAGCCCTGACCGAGAACGGCGAGTGGGTTCCGTTCTAAGACGTCCCCTGAGCCGTTTCCGAAATTTCCTCTTCGCCGTCTCGTCGAAACGCTCGGCCACCCGGAAGGCCCGAGACATCCCGGGCCACGCACTTGAGCATCGGACATGACATCGGACCCACATCCGAGGCCGGCCGCCCTTTGAGGGGCATGTGTCCAGGCGGGGAAGTTCCGGAGCCTGCTGCGCAGCCAGCTTTTTGGCTATGAGCCCTCTTAATCGTTTTGTCGGGATGCTAAGTATTATGAAAGGAATTTTGTTGAAAGTGAAACTTTAGGCGGGAAATACTTGATGTCATTTTTGATAAATATTCGACAGATCACGCCCTGAGAGGTGACACTATTAGTAAGGCGATGAAAGATAGCCATAACCGGAACGGTTGTGTCTATATATTCCTGTGAGAGGATTGAAAGTCTTAACGGAACGACACGCCACACCCCTTGGAAAAAGGGCGCTTTTCCGAGCGGCTACTGAAAAATTGTTAGCGAGCTGGGAAACTCTTAACGGTCCATTAACCATAAGCGTTCGAAATCGGGGGGTATTAAAGGAATTTGAACTCCCGTGACCATCGCCGTTCGCCCCCGTCCCGCTCTTCGCTTTCGTGGCAGGTCCTTCATGGCCCTGGTTCTCGCGCCTGAAGTGCCGCTGAGGGATTGGCTCGAGGACCTCGACGCCGTGTCGGAACGTTCGCCCGGTTTCTTCTCCGGACGTCCGATCATTGCCGATGTGTCGAGCCTGAAGCCTTCCAAGTCCGAGCTGAAGTTTCTCCTGGCTGCGTTCAAGATGCGCAATATCCGCATCGTCGGCCTTGAAGGCGCCGCGCCTGAGAATGTCGAGCCCGACATGCCGCAGCAGATTACGGGCGGCAAGCCTGCGGGCGACATCGATATCCCGGACGCGGCCGATGCTGCCGGCGCCGCAGCGGCCGCCGTCGCTCCGTTCGATTATCAGCCGTCTGCCGAAAAGTCGCTGATGATCGAAGGCTCCGTGCGCTCGGGCCAGTCGATCCTTCATCCGGAGGGCGACGTGACGGTTCTCGGCTCCGTCGCTTCGGGCGCGGAGATCGTGGCGGGCGGTTCCATCCATATCTACGGCGCATTGCGCGGTCGCGCCATCGCCGGCTGCACAGGCAATGCCCGCGCCCGTATCTTCTGCAGAAAGTTCGAGGCCGAGCTGATCGCCGTCGACGGCCTCTACAAGACTGCCGACGATCTCGGCTCGAAATTCCACGGTCAACCCATCCAGGTTCACCTGGATGGCGATTCGATCATCCTGCAAACCCTGGATTGATAGAGAGAAAGAGAGACGACAATGGCCAAAGTCTTGGTCGTAACATCCGGCAAAGGTGGCGTTGGCAAGACAACGTCCTCGGCAGCTCTGGGCGCGGCACTGGCGCATGGCGGCGACAAGGTCGTTGTCATCGACTTCGATGTCGGCCTGCGCAATCTCGATCTCGTCATGGGCGCCGAGCGCCGCGTGGTGTTCGATCTCATCAACGTCGTTCAGGGGGATGCAAAGCTCTCTCAGGCGCTCATCCGCGACAAGCGCCTGGAGAACCTGTCGCTGCTGCCCGCATCGCAGACCCGCGACAAGGACGCTCTGACCGAAGAGGGTGTGGCCCGCGTTCTCAGCGACCTGCGTGAGAAGTTCGACTGGATCATCTGCGATAGCCCGGCCGGAATCGAGCGCGGCGCGACCATGGCCATGCGCCATGCGGATGTGGCCGTCGTGGTGACCAATCCGGAAGTATCCTCGGTGCGCGATTCCGACCGCATCATCGGGCTCCTCGATTCGAAGACCGAGAAGGCGGAGAACGGCGACCGCATCGAGAAGCATCTGCTGCTCACCCGCTACGATCCCGCCCGCGCGGAGCGTGGCGAGATGCTCAAGGTCGACGACGTTCTGGAAATCCTTTCCATCCCGCTCATCGGCATCATCCCCGAGAGCGAAGAGGTTCTGCGTGCATCGAACGTGGGATCGCCGGTGACTCTCAACAATCCCGCCAGCGCACCGGGCCGCGCCTATTTCGACGCCGCGCGCCGGCTGAAGGGCGAGACCGTCGAGCTCACGATCCCGAGCGAGAAAAAAGGTCTGCTCGGCAAATTGTTCGGACGGAGGGCCGCATGAGCCTCATGAGTTTCTTCAACCGCCGCACGTCGGCGCCTGTAGCGCGCGAGCGTCTGCAGATCCTGCTGGCGCACGAACGCGGCATCGTGGGCGGCAAGCCCGATCTCGTCGCGCAACTGCGTGAGGAAATCCTCGCCGTCGTGCGCCGCCACGTGATGGTCGATCACCAGAACGTGCAGGTGAAGATGAACCGCGATGCGGACATCTCTACTCTCGAGATCGAGGTCGAGATCCCGGCGCCGGTCGGTGCGCGCTGATCGATGCCTCGAAGCAGGCCGGCGGCCCTCTGCCGTGCAGAGGGCCGTTTTGCTTATGGCTGCTTGTTCCAGACGCCGATCCCCGCTTCCCGCGCCTTGTCGGCGGCGGCCTTGAGTTCCGGCGTGGCCTCGGTGGTGGGCTGCCCGCCGCCGTTGAACAGAATGACGCGTGACAGGTCTTGCTCGCCGACGCGGCAGCGATAGGTGTCGGCGCCGCCGGTGGGCTCGCAGGTGACTTCGCGTCCCTGAAGGTAATTCGTCAGGTCTTCGGGCTTGCCGGCGCCGGGCGCCCATTCCACGCCGAACAGGCGAACGACTTCGCCTTCAAGCGACAGGGTGGCCGTATCGATCACATCCGGTACGCCGTGCAGGGTCCGTCCCACGGATGACCGGCCCGCGGGAGGCTGCGCCGTCGCGACCTGGGACGCGAGAGCGCCTGTTGCCGAGGGCCCGTCGATGCCGGCCTGCGTGACGGTGTCGGGCCGAAGGAGCAGGAGGGCGCTGCCGAAGCCGAGCAGCAGCAGGACCGCCGCCGCGACACCCAGAGCAAAGCCGGGACGAGGGGCGACGGGCTTGTTCTGAAGATTGTCGAAAAACGCCTGAGCGCGGTTCTTGGAATCCTCGATGGAACCGGCCACTCCCCGCCGAACACGCGCCATTGCGTGGGTGTCGCTCAAGACGCGGGACATTCTGCGGGACATTCTCTTGGACAATGCGTGGAAACGAACCTTCCCCTTGCGCCAATGGGTGAGCGCATGGGTTCCGAGCGATGGCTCCGGCGCGCTTTCAGTCTCCGGCTCATTGGAATCGAGCTTCAGCCAATCCCGTTTCCCGTCCTTCTCGTCGGACGACGATATGGGAGGCATCGGAGACGACGCCGCCTCGCCGACAATCGGCATCGGCGCGGCCGGCGTTCTGAAGAGCACCGGGTGAATCGCGCGCAGTTCGGCCAACAGGTCCTGCAACGTGAACGGAGCCTGCCGGCCGTCCCTTTCGACCATGCGCGGCTGTCCCGCGGCATCGATCACCGTGAGCTTGAGTTCCCCATCGGCGCGTGAGGGGCGCAACGACGATTCGATGATGAGTTCCAGAGCCCGGCGCGCATCGTCGGTGGGGTTGAGCTTTTCGATCTCCGCATGGATGAGTGCGCGCATTTGCTCCCTCATCTGCACGGGATTGCCGATCGGCGTGTCGTCCAGATCTCTGGAAGTCCCGTGATGATAGGCGCCATCACTCATTCGAATTTCCCTCCAAAGCAAGCGTGCGCTTGCGGGTCTGCTTGAGCAGCGTGCTGTGTTCGGCGACGATCACCGGCTTTTCACCGATGAATTCCACGATGAGCTGAAGGGCGCCCGATCCTTCCGAGGTGCGACGCCGCCTCGGGTTGGTGGCGGAATAATCGAACACGGCATGCACCGTGCAGACCGTGCCGACCGGGTTGCATTCGGCCCCGATGGCATCCTGACGGGGGCGGTAATCGCGCTCGGGCCAGCGCCGCGCGAAGCGCTGCTTTTCCTTGAACAGCCGCGCCAGGCTCATGGTGCGCCCGTGGAATAGGACACGCGGCGCATAAAGCTCGGCCGTAGCGTCGAGCGCCACTTCGTTGCGGGCCGACCATGAGGTCAGATACTCGATCGCGAAGTTCTTCGCTGCATCCGCTCTCGAAAGGCGCCGCTCGGTTCGCGGCTGTGACGCCGGTTCGGCTGTTTTCGTCTGCGGCTCGGCCTCTGTCTGTAAGGGAGGCTGAGGGAGAGCCCGGGGCGGCTGTGCAGCCTGGTGCGTTTCCGGACCCGGCGAGGCGGGTGGCGGCTTGGGAGGCTGCGACGGTTGAGCAGGTGACTTGAGTTCAGGCGCGGCCCCATTGGCCGCCGGTGGGTCGACCCATGGCCTTGCCTCTCGGCCGAAAGCCATCGGGTCGCCCGCACATAGCAAGGCGACGATGAAAAGCGTCGTCGTCAGAATCCGCCCCGTTTGCATGAAATCGTCCGAACAGCTTTCTCTGCATGAAAAAAGGTGACCGGGTAAAAGCGGGCTGGACGGTTCGAAGTTCCATCGATCGCCAGGGGGAGAAAGGTCGATCAGATCTCCGCGACAGTGACGGAAGCGACACCCGTCAGGCCGATGGCCTGGGCCGATGCGCGGGAAAGATCGATGACGCGACCATGGGCATAGGGTCCCCGGTCGTTGATGCGCACCACCACGGATTTTCCGGTGCGCTTGTTGACGACCCGCACCCGGGTGCCGAAGGGAAGGGTGCGATGAGCCGCAGTCAAGTCATTGGTATTGAAGGTTTCGCCGCTCGCGGTCCGGCGCCCGTGAAAGCCGGGACCGTACCAGGAGGCACGGCCGCTCTGAACGACCTTTCCGGATGATTTAGCCGGCTTTGCCTGCGCGACTGTCATAGGCGTGGCAGCAAGCGTCGAAAGAAGAATTGCAGCCAGTTTGAGTGTTGCCTTGCGTTGATTCACAATGCATCCCCTTGTTGTTGTTGAAGGGCGCAAAATGAAGGCTAATGGGGCAACAATGAGACCTTCAATGTTGTTGATCGGAAAATCTAGTCAGAAATATTTCTGAATGTGCATTCAGAAAAGCATTGAAGGGCAGTTCATGATCCTGAGAAATAGCCTTGTCGGTCCGATGTAATGCTGGAACGATTTGCCCGCCCGATCCCTTGCCCGATCCCTTGCCTGATCCCTTGCCTGATCCCTTGCCTGATCCCTTGCCCGATCCCTTGGATGGCGGATCCATTCATCGGGAGCATAGTGCCGGTGTGGTCTTTGCACTTCTCATTCCGGGAGGATGAACCTCTAGTGGCGGCATGATCGCCTCCAGGCTCGCAGCGCACGCGTGCGAGCCTCTTTTTTTGAGCCCTCCATGCCCGTTGTTTCCAAGTCCGCCGCGAGCGAGACTTCGTTCAGGATCGCCGACCAGCCCATTCATGTGCAGGCTCACTCTCCGGTCCGGGGCATTCTGCTTCTCGTGGCGTCGACCGTCTTCTTCGCCTTCTGCGACGTCATCACCAAGTCCCTGGCCGCCACATTGCCCGCAGTCGAGATCGCCTGGATCCGCTATACCACCTTCTCCTGCATCGTCGTTCCAATGATCCTGCTCACGGGCGACAGGACATTGTTTCGCTCGAAGCGTCCCGGCCTTCAGGTGCTGAGGAGCTTGGGCGTGATCGGGTCGACCTTGTTCTTCGCGCAGGGATTGCGCTTTCTGCCGGTCGCCGAATCGACCGCGATCTATTTCATCTCGCCGATCCTGATCATGGCGATGTCGATCCTGTTCCTGGGCGAGACGGTCGGCTGGCGGCGCTGGCTTGCAGCCCTTGTCGGTCTCAGCGGTGTTCTGGTCGTCATTCGCCCCGGCACCGATGCTTTCCAGGCCACAGCGCTCCTGCCCTTGCTCGGCGCGACGAGCTGGGCCGCCGGGGCCGTGGTGACGCGCAAGATGAGCGGCAGCGATCAGCCGTTGACGACCCTTGCCTACACGGCCGTTCTGGGCTGCCTTGGCCTGAGCGCCCTGCTTCCCTTCAACTGGGTCGCTCCGACGGGAAGGGAAATCGGGCTGGGAATCCTCATGGGATTGTTCTTCTCGATCGGCCAGTGGCTCGTCGTGTTTGCTTATCGTCACGGCAATGCATCCGTGATCGCACCATTTTCCTATGTTCAGCTCATCTGGGCGGGGGTGCTCGGCTATCTGGCTTTCAGCGCCTTTCCGGATAGCTGGACTATTGCAGGCGCCTGCATCATCGCGGCGAGCGGCCTCTATACGGCCTATCGGGAGCGCGTCCGCCTGCTGCAGGCGCGGGGAGGAGCCTGAGCGGTCAGGCTCCCGAGTGCACGACCCGCAGCCGCGGGCGGGCGGCGCGGCCGTAGAAGGTGAGCTCGACCCAATCCTCGACGGTCCCGCCCTCGATCAGGCGGTAGCCGAACTGCTCGGCCACGGCACGGACCTGGCCCAGATTGGCCTTCGAGATGCGCCGGCTGAATTCGGAGACTTCCTGGCTCATGAGGGCAGCCAGCATGCCGACCTCGACGCCTTGATCGAAATCGGCGCTGCGTGCTGGAAAACGGAGGCGCAGCCCTTCGGCAAGGTGGATGTGATGCATGTTATTCTGTTCGTTTCGCGACACTTCGGAAGGGTTATCGCGCACAACATCCTACTTCTTGTTTAAAGCCATCCGAATTCCAACGTCCTGGGCGCCTAGGGCAGGGGTCGCCTGGATCCGAATGGCCCTTACGGCATTTATTCTCTCGCAGGCGTTGCAGTCGACGGTGTGAAATGGCGAGGGACGTGAGATGAAGCTTCAACTCGTAGGGATCGCGCTCATGGCGGGTCTTCTGGCCCAGGAGGCCCAGGCGGCCGACATGGCGCAGGTTGCCGTAACCAGAACCGCTCGCGTGACCCGCATCGCGCCGGCGTTTCCGGAGCGCGCCATCGCCCGCCTGGCCGATCAGGGGCTTGGCTATTCCGTGTTGCACGAGGCTGTCGGCGTGCCGCAGCGGGGCTATCGCGTGCATGTGACCTGCACCATCACCGAGACCTTCGGGCAGACCTACTGCCCGACCCCCGCTTACATATCCTATTGCCCGAGCGCTCGCATCGTCTGCCGCTAGCGCCTCGTGCGGACCCGGCGGGTCCGATCAAGCGACGCGCTCCTTCAGGAGGGAGCATCGGACTCAGCCCCGAAAGTGAAACCCACTTTCGGGTCCGATGCCCTGGCGCGGATCGAATGCCGGCTCACGCGTGACGTGTGAGTGCATGGTTTTGCATCGTTCGGGACAGGCTTTTCCACGTGCCGTCTGGCTTTAACCGTGGCGAGGATGGGCCCGAAACAGATTACTTTTGTCGGAAGCCTTGTAATCGCCTGATTGTGACACTAGATAGTCCCCATCGACATTTGGCCGGACAATCGGGCCGTAACGCCTTGGCATGCCGGGCGCACGTTCAGACACTCTCCCAAACATCGACGAACCGAACGAGCGGTCGTGCTTTTGCGCGCCTGTCGTTCACGTGCACTGACGCATATAACCCAAGGAATACACCCATGATTACGGGCACCGTTAAGTTCTACAACGATCAAAAGGGCTTCGGCTTCATCCAGCCGGACAACGGCGACAAGGACGTGTTCGTCCACGCGACCGCTCTCGAGCGGGCCGGCATCCGCGGTCTCCGCGAAGGCCAGAAGGTCTCTTTCGACACCGCCGAGGACCGCCGCTCCGGCAAGGTCGCCGTCAACAACATTCAGACGGCCTAAATCTGCGCCTCTTCATCGGGCGGCGTGCACGTCACGCCGCCTGTCAAAGCCGCCCTTCGGGAGCGGCTTTTTTGTTTCGACAGAAGGAATGTCTCCATGGCGAAGGAAGAACTGATCACATTCGAGGGTGAGGTCGTCGAAATCCTGCCGGATTCCCGCTTCCGCGTGAAGCTGGAGAACGGTCATGAGATCGTCGCCTATACGGCCGGCAAGATGAAGAAGAACCGCATCAAGACCTTGGCTGGCGACCGTGTCACCGTCGAGATGTCGCCCTACGATCTTGATAAGGGCCGGCTCATCTTCCGCCACAAGGACAGCGGAGCGGGCGGTCCCCGTCCGGCGGCGCGTCGTCCGCAGTTCCGCCGCCGGTAAACCGCGCCGGATGAGGATCTTGGTCCGAGGGTCTTGATCCGAGGGTTTTGGCTCAGAGAAGGGGTTGGCCCAGAGAAGGGGAAAGATGTCTGAAAAGACTTGGACGTTCGAGGCTGGCGACAGGGTGCCGGAATGGCTCATGCGCCAGACCAACTGCGTGCTGCGATTCGGGCGGGACGCTGTCGTCGTGGAAAGCAACAGCGAGTTCCAGATCTACCCGGCCAGCGCCATGGGGGATGACGACACGATGGTACTGGCCGAAATCATCGATCAGCAGATCGATGCGGAGGTCGAGCATACTCTGCCGATCCGGGCCCATACGATGCCCCGGTCCATGTCTCTCAACTGAGTCTCTCAACTGATCGCGATACAGGAGGCTTTCGTGAGCCACAAATACGCCCTGGGGCAACTGGTCCACTCTGCCGGGACGCGTTTCGCGGATCGGACGGACGGCATTTACGAGGTCATCCGTCTCATGCCGGAAAGCAGCAACGGCGAGCTGGGCTATCGGATCCGGCACACCATGAGCGGAACCCAACGGGCCGTCGGGGAATCCGAGATCCGGCCCGTTGCCGCGCAGCCCGGCAGGCCCTCGGCCGATTGAATCCGATGCTCCTTCCTGAAGGAGCGCATCGTTTGAGCGGACCCGAAGGGCCGCGCGATGCGCCAGGGCCGCGGTTTTGGGCGTTCGAGGTTTCCCTTTCGGGCTCAGGCGTAATAAGAACACGGCTCGTTGAGCTTGGACCGAGCAGCTTTGCAAGACATGATATCGACCGGCGTCTATGGAACGCCCCCGGCGGAACTGATTGAAGCGCCTGCGGACAGCATTCAGTTCTCCCCCCTTATTCCCGGCTCCGAAAAGCTGGAGGACCAGACAGAGGGGTCCTTGAGGGAGATGGTGCTGCTTGCCCCTCCCGGCACCGTTGAGCGTCGCTGCACCGTCGCCCTGGCGCTGCAGGCGCTCGCTCCCGGAGGCATTCTCACGGCCCTCGCGCCCAAGGACAAGGGCGGCTCGCGGCTCGCCAAGGAGCTGAAGAGCTTCGGCTGCGAGATCAGGGAAACCTCCCGCCGTCACTACCGCATCTGCTCCGCGACAAGGCCCATCCATCCCGCCGGAATCCGCGAAGCCGTTGCCGAGGGCGCGCCACGCTTCCTCGATGAACTGGGGGGGTGGACGCAGCCGGGCGTGTTCAGCTGGAATCGTCTGGACCCCGGGAGCGCCCTTCTCCAGCGAAGTCTGCCAGCACTGAGCGGCCGGGGGGCCGATTTCGGGTGCGGAGTCGGAATCCTGTCCCGGACGATTCTCCTCTCGCCCAAGGTGACCCATCTGGTGATGCTGGATATCGATCGCCGGGCGACCGAGATGGCGGCGCGCAATATCGAGGACACGCGCGCCGAGATCCGCTGGGCCGATGTGCGCGCGGAGGGGCGTCTTGGCGGCCTCGATTTCGTCGTGATGAACCCGCCCTTCCACGACGGCGGCGCCGAGGATCAGAGCCTCGGTCAGGCTTTCATTCGCAGGGCGGCCGAGGCGCTTCGCCCCGGCGGCGTGCTCTGGCTCGTCGCCAATCGTCACCTGCCCTACGAGGGGGTGCTGAAATCACTGTTCAAGCGCGTGGCGCCTCACCTCGAGGCGGACGGCTACAAGATCTACGAGGCCCAGAGATGAGCAAGACGCCCACGCTCCGTCTCGACCGTCTGCTCGCCAATTTGGGCTACGGCTCGCGCCGCGAGGTGCAGCTGCTCGTCCATTCCGGCCTCGTCACGCTCGATGGGCGCATCGTCGACGATGCCGACGAGCGCGTTGCCGTCACGCCCGATCTCTCCGGGCGCATGGTCGTTCGCGGCAAGCCCCTCGATCCGCCGCCGGGTCTGGCCCTGATGCTGCACAAGCCGCTCGGGGTCACCTGCTCCCATAAAGAGGCCGGGCCACTGGTCTATGGGCTCCTGCCGGAGCGCTGGCGCCGCCGCGATCCGGCGATCTCCACCATCGGTCGCCTCGACAAGGAGACCTCCGGGCTCCTGCTCATGACCGATGACGGGAGCCTGCTGCACCGGATCATCTCCCCCCGTATGCATGTTCCGAAGCGGTACTACGTGACGCTTGCCCGCCCCCTGGAGGGCAACGAGGCCGAGATCTTCGCCTCCGGCACCCTCATGCTGGAGGGGGAGGACAAGCCGCTCCAGCCGGCGACTTTGGAGGCGCTGTCCGAACAAAGCGCCCATCTCACGGTTACCGAAGGACGCTATCATCAGGTCCGCCGGATGTTCGCTGCACTGGGCAATCACGTGACGGCCCTGCATCGTGACAGGATTGGGGATCTGGATCTGCCCGCCGATCTGGAGCCCGGGCAATACAGGCTCCTGACCGAGGCCGATCTGCGCCTGATCCTGCCGCCCGCCAAGGGTGCATGAAAGGAGGGCATGAACGATATTCGCCCTCCAGGTTGCCCGGGGGGAACCGATCCGTTAGGTCTAGAACAGGCCGAGTGCCTCACATCCCTTAGCCCAGCTGGATAAAGCATTGGCTCAGCCCCGCATTTTCCGTTTCATCGCGCAGGCCATGCTGGGGCTGCTGCTCCTGGCATGGCTTCCTGCCGTCGGGAATGAGCCGGAGAGCCCGTTTCTGCCCCAGATCGAGGAGACGCTGTCCGTCTCTGCCCCTTCCGATGATGGCGAGCGGGACCGGGAGACGGCTCGGGCTCGATGGAGCGACGGGGGCGCGCCGCTTCTCCTCACCGCCTGCCGCTTGATGGCTGGCGGCGACGGACGAGGCTTTACCCAGGAGGCACCGGATCCGCTTCTGACGCTCGATCTTCTCGAAGCCTGGCGCGCGACGGGACCACCGGCGACTCACGTCTGAAACCACCCGGACGTGCAGTGTTCAACTGCCGCCGGCCGCCCGCATTGCGTCTCCGGGAAGGAGCGCAGCCGTCTCTCCTTCGAACAGCATCGAACCGCCGGTTTCAGACACGACGACCGGTCTGCACGACTCCATGGGATCGTCGGTTCCTCGCTCTTCGAGCGCTCAGCAAGTGTTCGCTATGGAAGCCTTTCTCCCTCAAGTTCTCAAAGTCCTCGGCATTATCTGGATCAACATCATCCTCTCAGGCGACAATGCCGTGGTGATCGCGCTGGCGTGTCGCGGCCTTCCGCAGGATAAGCGCCGTCTCGGAATGATCCTCGGATCCGCCGTCGCGGTCGGCCTGCGGATCGTCTTCACGGTGATCGTCGCGGCCCTCCTGTCGACACCGTTCCTCAAGATCATCGGCGGCCTGCTGCTCCTCTGGATCGCCGTGAAGCTGCTCGGCGGCGAGGACGACGAAGGCTCGGTGAAACAGACGGATCGTCTGCTCCACGCCGTCTGGACGATTGCGGTCGCCGATGCCGTCATGAGCCTCGACAATGTCCTGGCCATCGCGGCCGTGGCCCAGGACTCGACGTTCCTGTTGATCCTTGGACTGGCGATCTCGATCCCCCTGATCGTGGCCGGAGCAGCCCTCATCATGATGCTGCTGGACCGCCTGCCCTTCCTGGTCTGGGCCGGAGCGGCCCTCCTGGGCTGGGTCGCGGGCGAGATGCTGATTTCCGATCCATGGCTCGTCGGCCAGCTTGGGGAGAGTTTCAGCCACAAGGCCGAAATCCCGACGGCGATCATCGGAGCGCTCCTCGTGCTGGCCGTAGGCTACCTCGTGCGCCAGCGGGCGGCGAGCGAGGCGTAGCGCTCGCGCCGGCCACCGCTCCGGCCCATGACCCAAGGCGAGGAGGTTGCCTAAGACAACCTCCTCGTCAGAGGTTGTCTTAGGCGCTCTAATCGGGTAGGGAAGAGATCAGGCCCATCGCCGCAAAGCACCCGTAGCTCAGCTGGATAGAGCGTTGCCCTCCGAAGGCAAAGGTCACACGTTCGAATCGTGTCGGGTGCGCCAATCTTAAGTCCTTGAGGGACTTAGGTTTGGCTCCAAAGGGTCCCTTCAGAAGCCGCCAGAAACACCCGTCTGTCACAGCATTTGTCACAACGCTGAGGCAGAGACACTTATGGCGACCTTCAGAAAGCGCGGCTCCTCTTGGCAGGTCCAAGTCGGGCGCGAAGGGCATCCTCCACTATCCAAGACGTTGACACTCTACAATATGCTCGCCCTTGCCGGATCTGGTTCCGCCTCTCTAGCAGGCCGCGTTCGTCCGGATGATCCGATCGCGTCGCTCACGACCCTGCGACTTGACCCCGCTGCCTGGCTGGCCGATGTATCCCCGCGTCTCCCTACCTAGTCTTGGAAGAGTTATGACCCAACTGGATTTGCAGAATCAGAATTTCATCAGCATTGCCGCAGATATTGTCTCATCCTACGTCGCGAACAATTCAGTTCAAAGAGCCGACTTGCCGAGCATCATCGCATCCGTCCACGCCGCTCTTCAAGGCTTGTCCGGTCCTCAACAGGAAGAGACCGAGAAGCCGCAGCCAGCCATTCCGGTTCGCAAGTCTATTACCCCGGACTTCCTGATCAGCCTTGAGGACGGAAAGAAGTACAAGTCGCTCAAACGCCATCTCGGGAAGCTGGGGCTCACCCCTGATGGGTATCGCGCAAAGTGGGGGCTTCCGATCGACTACCCGATGGTAGCCCCCAGCTATGCTGC
Source organism: Microvirga sp. M2 (assembly GCF_047497095.1). Classification (NCBI taxonomy): domain Bacteria; kingdom Pseudomonadati; phylum Pseudomonadota; class Alphaproteobacteria; order Hyphomicrobiales; family Methylobacteriaceae; genus Microvirga; species Microvirga sp. M2. Next base: position 4,089,001 of record NZ_CP134063.1, on the reverse strand, counting down.
CAAGCGCTCGGAGCTCGCCAAGAAAATGGGCCTTGGACAGCAGAGGAAGAAGGCCGCTGCAAAAGCGGCAGCTGTATCGGATGAGATTGTCACGGCTCCATCCGAGGCCGCCAAGCCGAAGCGCCGCGCACCAGCCAAGAAGAAGACGAGCTAGAAGACGAGCTAGTGGGCTCTTAGGGCGGGAGGCAGAGTGCCTTAAGCAACAGCGATTGCCTTCGCGTACGCGGCTGGGTGGCGATCGGAGCAAAATGGCGAGGAGGCGGTACATCCGCGCGCTCCTCGCCCGCCTTTCGGCTGTCGTGATCTTCGGCTCTCTAGGGTTAATAAGCCGTTAATCTACCAGCAGAAGGCGGCGGTGACCTGATACTTGGTTTTGCAGATCGCGCTGACGCCCGGCCGGAGAGCAGGGGATGGGTTGAAGCGGCATGAATCGGCACTTGTCACGTCAGCAGGCTTTCCAGAGCTGAAGCCTTTCGTCCGGCAGACACGAGCCGCAGCTTCCCCGCAATCTGCCCTGCCATTCCGGGAAACGCCGCACTGTTCCGATGCAGAAACGATCCGCGCTGTCGGCGGCAGCTTGCCTGCAATGTCCTGAACCGCTGTCACTCCCGCCTTCAGGTGCGAGCTGATAGTAATCGTAACATTGTCCGCCATGTTCTCGGCTGTGGGAGTCTCAGAGCCAATGCAGCCCGCCAACCCGGAGAGGCAGAAGGAAATGAGCGCCGTACATTCAAGGCGACTGCCTTTCATCATCTTCCTCAGTGTTCGGAGCATCGGAAGCTAAACGAGCCATTGAGCTATTCCATGACAATTGATTGGCACAAGACAAGCACGTGAGCTGAGAGCCTGTAAAACTGTCCCAATAAGATCCCCGCCTTCTTTCGTTCATCTATGGCCGAAACTCCTGCGGCGTTTGCAGAAGGTGCCGGGTGAACATCTCCGCCACCGGAGAACGGCCCCTCCGGGTCGCCAGCGCTCGGATCTGCTCCACGCTGTCCGGCGCAACGAATAGATCGGCCAGGAGCTCGTGCGGCGGCCGCAGCAGGCCCGTTCCGCAGCGTCCGGGACCTGCGTCACCGCAGAGAGTCCGGCCGTCTTTGCTCCCGCCAGAGCCGTAGCGGGTAGAGGCAGCTCCCCATCCCGGCCCGTTGCCGAAGCCGTGCCGGCAGACTGCCTCTCAAAACGGCTATTCCGCTTCGTCCTTTCTCGACCGGGATACTCCTTTCGCCCATAGGGCGATGGGGCCCGGGCTCGAAGGCCGAAAGAGCCCGGGAGGTAGTTCTTTGGTTCTCCTGAGAGGGGGCGCCAATCAGGCGGCTCGCGGTTTAAACTCCTGACCAAGGAGTATAAACATGCGTGCCGTTACTGTCGTTGCGATGATCATCGCCGTCCTCTTCCCCGAAGGGGCCTTCGCGCAGGATCGGTTCCCACTTCCCGCATACGATGCTCTAACCTGTCAGAGGGCATCAGTATCCCACTATCGGGTGATCGGTTGAAGGCTGTCCGGCGAGAGCTTGCGGTGCTTCGCCATGTCGTTGAGGTGGCACGGACTGAATGGGGCATACCCATCCGCACTAATCCCGTTCATCAGATTAAGCTTCCGACCGCCTTCAAGCCAAGAGAACGGCGTCTCGAAGAAGGGGCTGACACACGCCTCTCTGATGAAATCAGCTCTAATTCAGCGTGGTACCTTCGCCCCGTTATTGCCCCGGATCACTCCGTGGGGGCGGATCAAGGCGCTTTGAGGCTGCGACGGGTCGCTCTCACCAGGGCGCGGTATGACGTCATGGTTGAGCTAAGGGCTGCGTTTCGAAGGTCACTTGCTTGTCCTGTGGCCACTTGAGGAGATATCCAAAGCGAACCTCTTTCTGCTCGCCTGGGGCATATTCTCCACTCCATGCCATGACGCCTCTTTTGTCCTGCACTTGAGACTCTGTCGGCGGTGTGCTCTCCCGCAGCATTTCGACGACGAGATTCTGATTTTCTGAGAAGGGCACACGATCCATAATTGTGATGCGCATTGGATACGCATGAAGATTCTTGACCGTTGTCCGAAACTCACTCACATCCGACTGGGTTTTTCCCAACCAGGAAGCTTCGCTCTTGTTACGGCGCAGAGGAACTCTGGTCACCTTCACCCGATCATCTGTTCCAAAGCCCAGATTCACAGTCTCGCCCGTTGCAACAAGCTTCACATGGGAGCGTCCGATATAGGCGCCATCTCGCTGAAGCGAAACCTCACCCGGAATGATGACAGCTTCATCCTCATTGGTGAATGAAGCCTCCAGATAAGCGGCAGTATCTAGAACAGGTGTCGTTTTCACGAGCAGGCTCGGTGCGATGCTGCGCTGGCTCAAGACGAAGCTTTTGGCAGCTCCGTCCTGTGAAACCGTGACGCGCCCTGGCACTTGGAACGATGCCTGGAATGCGCCGATGTCTGCAACGGCTTTCTGTTCTTCTGCGCGTTGTTCTTTTCTCTCAGGCTCCGGCTCAGCCGCGTTATCAAACAATGCTGGACTTTCTTCCTCTAGTGTTCTCCTGAACCCAGCGTTTTTAGGTGCGGGGGGTACTACACGTCCGGCAGGAGCGCGTTGCCTTATGTCCGCTTCAGGCTCTACAAACGATGCTTTGAGCGGAGGCAGGTCGGGCGCAGCCGTCCCTCGGTTAACACGGACCGTTGAAACGGAAAGCTGTACATTCTCCCAATTCTCTCCGGTTCTCTGAGAGACGTGAGCGCGGCGGGTCAGTACCAGATTGGGCTGTCCATCCTGTGGCCCGGTCTTGAGATCGGCATCATAAAGTGCTGACCAGCTTGCGCCTGAGACGCGATAGCTGACACGAAGCCTTCCTGTCATTCGTGTCGATGACTCAAGGGCGATCACAACATCACGCTTGGGTGCGCCGGGGCGGATTGCCTCTGCTTGAGCCTGCTCCAGTGCGTTGATTTGTTTTTCTATGTCCACTGCGTTGGACCGTAGGGTTCTTAGATCCTCGTTTGCTTGAGCAAGCCCATCGCCGATCATTTTCCAGGCATTCGGCCATTGAGCAATATCCAAGGGTTTTGCATCACTCGATAGCTTTTCCGGGCTTGCTTGGGCATATCGCTCGATTGCAGCCTTCTTGCCTTCCCCGGCAGCGATGCGTCCTTGCAGGCTGTCCAGCTCATCCTGAAGGGTCTTCAGCCTGCTCTCAAGTTCAGCGTTGACGCTAGGCATTGCATCGCCTGGTGTGGCGCGCACATCGACTGTCCCAATCGTGAAGGCAGAGCCGCCTTCTCCTTCAATGCGCAGAGATGCAGGATCCATGGAGGACGGCAAACCGCGAAGAACCATGGTTGAGGATCCACCTTGGAGCTCGATGGGCATGATACGGGTGACGACGGCCGCATCCGGAAAGACCACGACGCTTTCAATGCGAGAGGTCAGTTCAACCTGCGCAACAGCGAAACTTGGGATAGCGATCAAGATGCTTGCGAAAAATGAGCGCATAACTAATCCTTGTGATGATGGCATACGACCGGGATGGTTCAATGGAAGGAGCCTTTGGATCTACGTTTTTCGCGCTGGAGCATCGGACGCGGGCATCGGACGCGGGGAGGGGAATCCACTTTTGGGATTCCCTTCGATGCTCCCTTGTTGGAATGAGCGCATCGTTCTTGCGAAAATCCGGGTCCGCTTTTCGCTAGCGCGGCCCGCTGGGTCCGCACGATGCGCTAGGAACGCGAGTGCGAGCCAAAATGTCCAATCGCGTCCAATCCTGCGCCACATGAAGATTCGGATCACCTGCTTTAGGAGGTTTTCCGAGTAGGCGACGGTGAAGGGACACTCAGGCATCGACTTTCCAGTCCATATGCGCAGGATGGATACCGTACCCTTCCTCCAAGAGAGGTTCTTCCGTGGAGACAAGCGGCTTGAGCGTCTGCTTCACTTCAGCCTTTGAGGATCTTGAGGGAAAGCCGGGAATTTTCGCGAGAGATCCGGCCCGTGTGTAGCGCACGTCGACAAGGAATTCGTAAACCTCGGCAAACCAGACTTTCATGCCGATCCACAAATAGGATCTCAGGACCTTGCGGTAGCGTGCATCGGGACCGGCCACCATTCGCCACCAGGCGCGTGGGCGAAGATGGAAGAGTGCTTCGGTGGCTTTGACGGCCAGGAACAGCATCCATGGGCTCAAGCCCGACGTTGCGACGACTTGATTTCGATACGTCCAATAGTGCTGATCCGTCTGGATGATCTGCTCGGATCGTGTGTCTCGCCCATCTTTCGTCCAATGATGAGGCGTGATGTAGACCGCGTTCAGGATATCCGGATCCAACGCAAGGATCCGTCTGAAAGTTCGCCGGAGGGTCTTGAGCGTATCCTGCTCAAGACCGTAGATGATGTTCATCAACCCGACGATGCCGTGCTGACGCAGAAGGCGTGCCGCCTCGCAGCTTATGGCGAAGGGATTGTTCTTCCGCACTCGATCCACGGTCTCGTCTTCAAGGGACTCGACCCCCATGATGATGTTATCGACCCCCGCACGCTTGTAGAGAGGCAGCAGGTCTGCATCCCGCACGACATCCGCGGCCGTCATGTTGAGGTTCAGCGAGAGACCTAAGTTACGGGAGGCAATACATTCCAGGGCCTTTCGGGTGACCTCACGATCCGCTGCGAAGTTCTCATCCGCCAGCCATACGATCCGAACGCCGTATTGCTTGGCCAAGATTTCCAATTGATCGGCAAGGAACTCCGGGGAGCGGTGCCGCCACTTTTTCCAGAACGACCATTGCCCGCAATAGGTGCAAGTCAAGGTGCAGCCCCGGCTGAACTGCATCCCTGCGGCCCGACCGAAGCCGAAGAGTTTGTAATGCGACCAATCCACCAGTTCCCAGCCGGGTCTATAGGCGTCCAGGTTTGCGATGGGAGATCGGCGTGGGTTGGCGACAACGTTTGAATCCTGCCGCCACGTGATACCATCGACCGCATTAAGCGCCATGAGGTTCTTCTCAAGCGTCGCCACAAGGTCGAGAACGGTGGCTTCTCCCTCGCCGTGAACGATCACATCGACCCACGGATTCTCCGCCAGAACGGTTTGGGCCGTGTAGCTGGGATAGACCCCTCCATAGACGAGCACCGCCTCTGGAAAAGCCTCCTTCAGAGTCCTTGCCATCTTCATGGCGATGGGATGAGCTGCCGTCGGACTGCTGTGGCCGATCATGATGCAGCCGGGCGGCTCGGATCTGAGATGATCGACGAGCCGATCATCGTCCCACCCGAGGGCATCATTGTCGATAAGCCGAACCCTGTGTCCTGCGTCGATCAAGGGACCGCCAATCAGCACGAGTCCCAAAGGAAGCTGGTATCCAAGGCCGTACTGGTTGGCGATGAAGCGCCTTGCAGGTGTGAGGAGCACGATGTCCATGGCGATCTCTCACGCGGAAGAACATATATTATATCGTAGCAATTCTAATGGGAACAGGGATCTGTTGAGAGATTTCCGTTCACCATCTCGCATCGACCAAGAGCAGTTCTCAAAAAGATACGGCTCTTACGTAAGGCAAGAGTTCGATGGCTTCACGAGAAGGGCTGAGCCCTCTCATGAAAGACGGTGCGGACCGCATCGGCACATGCATCCTCGATCGATCCGAAACCCCTGTGCAATATGGCGATCACCCGGGAAAGATCGCTATCCTTGCCAAGCCTCATGAGAAAGCGGGCGTTTCCGGCCTTTGCCACAAGCAATCCTGGCCCGTTGCCGAAGCCGTGCCGGCAGACTGCCTCTCAAAACGGCTATTCGGCCTCGTCCTTTCTCGACCGGGATACTCCTTTCGCCCATAGGGCGATGGGTGCCCGGGCTCGAAGGCCGAAAGAGCCCGGGAGGTAGTTCTTTGGTTCTCCTGAGAGGGGGCGCCAATCAGGCGGCTCGCGGTTTAAACTCCTGACCAGGGAGTATAAACATGCGTGCCATTACTGTCGTTGCGATGATCATCGCCGTGCTCTTCCCCGAAGGGGCCTTCGCGCAGGTTCGGAAGTCCCCGACGGGCGAGCAGGCGGCCCGGCGGGATGCCTGCTACGAGGAGACGAGGCTGATCCACCGGACCCGCAGCATGTCCCGGGAGCCCTATCGGGCCATGATCAAGGAGGCGCGCAAGCTGCATATGCAGACCTGCATGGCCCGCGCGACCTCTCCTCGTCCCATCGCCGCGACGGAGGTTTCCGAGAGGAGGACCCCGTCCACCATTGCCGGCTGGTCCGCCAATCCTTGAGGGCCATCGTGCAAGGTTATCCCAAGGCCTTGCTGAGCCAGGTTGCCAAGAATTTCGATACTGTATTACGATCATTCCGGTTTCTTCGGCGGCCCGTCCCCGCATCATCGAGGTGGGAAGACCAAGGGGGGCTCATGACTTCATCCGGGCAACGTCGCACCAGCCCTCGGACCAGAACCCTCCTCGAGGGCTGCATCGTCTACAATGGCGGCCTCTCCCGCATGGACTGCACCATCAGGGATCTGTCCTCGACGGGCGCGCGCCTCGTGTTTGCTCAGCCGGTCAGGATCCCGGCGGAGTTCGAGCTGCAGATCCCGAGAAGGAGGATTGCCCGGCGGGCCCAGATCATCTGGTATGACGGGCGAACCCACGGGATCATGTTCCTGGACAGGGGAGACGAGGCGACCGAAGGCACGCCTGCTCATGGAGAGGACGGCAGCAAATTCCCGCCTCTCGGCCAGGATACGCCGGGCGTATCGGCCATTCTGGAGGAAGCCCGCCGGCGGATCGCGGAGCTTCTCGACATTCCCGCAGATGCGATCGCCCTGAAGGTCGAAGTCACGCGCTGAAGAGCCGGCACGGTCTTCCGGACCAACCGGTCTCGCCCGCTCTTCAGCGCGGCCGACGGCTCCCGAAATCCGAGCCCGGTTGAGGCCCGGCTGCGCGCGCCGATCCCACCTGCGTGGAATCGGCATGATTCTTGCGCGGGGCCGCGCTTTCGACGGCGGACCGGATCCACTTCACCGAAACAGGCTCTACGCCACCATCCATTCGTGATCGGGATCGTTGTGGAATTTCCAGATCCGCCTGGGGCCCGCCATCACGTTCAGGTAATAGAGCTCGTAGCCATGCGGCGCGCCCACGGGATGATAGCCTTTGGGCACCAGAACCACGTCGCCGTCGCTCGCCGCCAGCGTTTCGTCGAGCGAGCGGTCGTCCGTATAGACGCGCTGCAGCGCGAAGCCGGTCGGCGGATTGAGGCGATGGTAGTAGGTCTCCTCCAGCAGCGATTCGTGCGGCAGCATATCCCGGTCGTGCTTGTGGGGCGGATAGCTCGACCAGTGTCCGGACGGCGTGATCACCTCCACCACCAGCAGGCTTTCGGCAGGCTCGGTTTCGGGCAGGATGTTGCGCACGTGGCGCGTGTTGGTTCCCTTGCCGCGCGTCTCCTGTCCGACCTGGTCGGGACGGATCACGCGCGCCGGCAATCGGCCCTCGCCCGGCGCGGTGCAGACCGCGATTTCGCAATCCGTCTCGGCCTTGAGCGACCATTCGGAACGGGCGGGCGCATAGAGCGACCACGGATCCGGCTCGAACGGCGAGGAGCGCCCGCCGATCACGCCGAAATCCTGGCCTGCCGCTCCGACATGCGCCTTGCCCGCGAGCATGACGATGCAGGCTTCCCGGTCCCCCGTCGGCTCTTTGAGGCTCTGCCCGCGTTTGAGCCGGTAGACCTCGAACCCCACATAGGTCCAGCCGGCGGAGGCCGGAGTGATGGAGTGAACGCGCCCGTTCGCATCGGGCTTCGACGGCTTGACGAGAAGCTTTGACATCGCGAGCCTTCCTTATCGCAGGCCGGCTTCCTTGAGGAAGCGGGTGAGATTGGCATAACCCATCTTGGCATAGGTGAGCGGATGGGCCTTCTTCGGGTCCTGCTCGGCTTCGATCACGACCCAGCCGCTATAGCCCGGCAGCTCCTTGAACACGGAAACGAAATCCACCATGCCGTCGCCAGGCACCGTGTAAACGCCCTCGATGACGGAATCGAGGAAGCTCCAGCCCTCGGCCCGGGACTTTTCCATCACGGCCTTGCGGACGTCCTTCGTGTGCACGTGGCTGATGCGGCTGCGATAGCGGCGCGCCAGCGCCGCCGGGTCGGCGCCGCCCCAGGTGGCGTGGCCCGTATCGAGCAGCAGGTGGACGGCCTCGCCCGTGGAGCGCATGAAGGCGTCGATATCGGGTTCCGATTCCACGATGGTGCCCATGTGATGGTGATAGACCACGCGCACGCCTTCCTGCAGCGTCCGCTCCGCCACCTGCGTGATGCGGCGGCCGAACTCGGCCCAGTCGCCTTCCTGCATGACGGGACGCTGCGAGAGGGGCTTAGAGCGGTCGCCGTGAATGGCGTTCGACGTCTCGGCGAAGACGAGCACGTTCGAGCCCATGCTCTTGAGAAGATCGAGATGCGGACGCAGCGCCTTCATCTCCGCATCGGCGTCGCGCCTGAGGAGCTCGGCGGAATACCAGCCGGATACGCAGGCGAGGCCGAAGGGCGCGAGCGCCTTTTTGAGCGCTTCCGGCTCGCGCGGAAATTTATTGCCGAGCTCCATGCCCTCGAAGCCGGCCTCCCTGGCTTCGGCCAGGCACACCTCCAACGGAGTCTCGCCGCCGAGTTCGAGCATATCGTCGTTGGACCAGCCGATGGGGTTCGCCCCGATCCGGATCGTCATCTGTCGTCATCCTTCTTTTTTGATCAATCGCCCACGCGCTGCGCGGCAAGGGCAGTTTCATAAGTCTTGCGGGCCGTCTTCACCTGCTCGCGTGACGAGACTTCCGGCACCGCCACATCCCACCAATGGCCGCCCTCGTCGGTGGAGAGGAGCGGATCGGTATCGATGACGATCACCGTGCTGCGGTCGGCCGTGCGCGCCTGTTTGAGGGCATTTTCCAGTTCGGCGATGCTCTTCACCTTCAGCGACCGCGCGCCGAGGCTTGCCGCATGGGCCGCGAAGTCGATCTCGGGCAGGGCGACATGGGTCGTGTGCTGAAGGAGGTTGTTGAAGCTCTCGCCGCCGGTGGCGCGCTGCAGGCGGTTGATGCAGCCATAGCCGCGGTTGTCCAGCAGCACCACGGTGAGTTTCAGTCCCAGCATCACGGATGTGGCGAGCTCGGAATTCATCATGAGGTAGGAGCCATCGCCCACCATGACGATCACCTCGCGGGAGGGATCCGCCATCTTCACGCCGACGCCGCCCGCGATCTCGTAGCCCATGCAGGAATAGCCGTATTCCATGTGGTAGCCGAGCGCGGCGCTGGCCTTCCAGTGCTTGTGCAATTCTCCCGGAAGGCCGCCCGCCGCGCAGACCACCACGTCGGTCGCAGACGAGCTGCGCTGCACCGCGCCGATCACCTGAGCGTCCGAGGGCAGCTCCGCATTCGTCGGATCCGTGAAGCGCGCCGCGATCTCGAACCAGCGGGCCTTTTCCTCGCGGCCCTTCGAGGTCCACGCCTCCGGCGCCTTCCACTCACCGAGCGCGCGGCTCAGTTCTTCGAGGCCCGCGCGCGCATCGCAGACGAGCGGCAGTGCATTGTGCTTCGTGGCGTCGAAAGTCTGTACGTTCAGGCCCACGATGCGCCGCTCCGGGTTCTTGAACAGGGCCCAGGAGCCGGTGGTGAAATCCTGCAGGCGCGTGCCCACGGCGATGACCACATCCGCGTCCTCGGCGAGGGCATTGGCGGCTTTCGTGCCGGTGACGCCCACGGAGCCGAGATTGGCCTGATGGTCGTGAGGAAGGCTCGACTTGCCGGCCTGCGTCTCGCCGACGAAGAGACCGTGCTTCGACGCGAAATCCGCGAGCGCCTTCTCGGCGTCGGAATAGAGCACGCCGCCGCCCGCCACGACGAACGGCTTCTTCGCGCTGCGGATGAGAGCGGCCGCTTCCGCGAGTTCCGAAGCATCGGGGCGGATGCGGCGCGGCGTCCAGATCTTGTCGGCAAAGAAGCTCTCGGGATAATCGTACGCCTCGGCCTGCGTGTCCTGGCAGAGCGCGAGCGTCACCGGACCGCACTCGGCCGGATCCGTGAGCACGCTCATGGCGCGCTGGAGCGCCGGGATGACCTGCTCGGGCCGCGAGATGCGGTCGAAATAGCGTGAGACCGGCCTGAAGCAGTCGTTGGCCGATACCGTGCCGTCCGAGAAGTCCTCGATCTGCTGCAGCACCGGGTCGGGCTTGCGGTTGGCGAACACGTCGCCCGGCAGGAGCAGGACGGGAAGGCGGTTCACATGCGCCACCGCGGCGGCCGTCACCATGTTGGTCGCGCCCGGGCCGATGGAGGTGGTGCAGGCCATCATGCGGCGGCGGCGGGAGGCCTTCGCGAAGGCAATCGCCGCATGCGCCATGCCCTGCTCGTTATGGGCGCGAAAGGTGGGAAGCCTGTCGCGCACGCCGTGCAGCGCCTCGCCCATGCCGGCGACGTTGCCGTGGCCGAAGATGGCCCAGACGCCGCCGAACAGCGGCACGACCTGTCCGTCGATCTCCGTCTTCTGCGCGATGAGGAACCGGGCGATGGCTTGCGCCATGGTGAGGCGGATCGTGCTCATGGGCGTTTCTCTCGGTGGGCGCCGGGATCGATGCCGGCAGCGTTCTCAGGTTTCGCGGTTCATGAAAAGAGGGCGAAGCCGGTGATCGGCTTCGCCGTTCATCCTAGGCGGCTTTGGCCCGGCTGGATACGCGCTGCCAGGCGTCGACGAGGCGCTGGAAGCGGCCCGCCATATCGGTGATCGCGGCCTCGTCCGAGATCTCGCCCTTCAGCCAGCGGCGCGCGGCATCGTTGAAGAGGGTCCGGCCGACCGCGAAGCCCTTGACCCAGGGCTCGCCGGCGGCGGCCGCGAAGGCGGCTTCCAATTCGTCCTCCGGCGCTTCGAGGCCGAGCAGCACGATGCCGCGGCAGTAAGGGTCGTTCGTCGTGATCACCTCGCCGACGGCGCGCCAGGCCGCCTCGTCCTGCTGCGGCTCGAGCTTCCACCAATCCGGCTTGATGCCGAGATGGTAGAGACGCTGGACGATGCCGGCGACCGTATCGGTCTTCAGCGGCCCGTGCTTGCCCGCGATGATCTCGACCAGGAGCTCGCGGCCGATGCGGCGCGCGGCGTCGTGGATGCGCAGCAGCTCGCGCTCCTGGCGCGCTTTCAGTTCCGGCGGGTCGTCCGGATGGTAGAAGCACAGGCACTTGATGGTGTGGCCGACCGGCCATTCCACGAGCTTCGCGCCGATGCTGCCGCCGCCTTCGAAATCGAGCGGGCGCGAGCCCGGCTGCTCGACGGGGCGTCCGATCCAGAACGGGTGGTCGGCGGCGCGGAACAGGGCTTCGCGTCCGTAAGTGCCGTCGATCAGCATGCCGAAGCCGGGGCGGCCGTCCGCCACCTTCGCGGCGGCCTGCACTGCAAGCACCTTGAAATCCGGAATGCGCTCGATGGGAGCGCCCATGTCCTGCGCCAGCGCCTCCAGCTGCATGCGGTGGTCGATGGCGAAGGCCATCAGCGTATCGGATCCGGGCCGGCGCGTCGTCGACCAGTGAATGTGGTTGATGGTCTCGTCGAAGCGAAGCGCCTTGTGGCGGCTGCCCTCCTCGAGGAAATGCTGCAGTTCGGGGAAGGTCGGGATCTCGGGCGAGCAAAGGAGCCGCGAGACCGCGAAGGCGCCGCTCGCATTGGCATAGGCGCAGCAGGTCTCGAGCGCCTCGCCCTTCAGCCATCCCCGCAGGAACCCGGACAGGAAGGCGTCGCCGGCTCCCAGCACGTTGTAGACCTCGACCGGGAAGCCGGGCCCCTTCACGCCGTCGTCGAGCGAGGCCGGGATGTCGCCTGGAAAGACCACGCAGCCCATCGGTCCGCGCTTGCAGACGATCGTCGCCTTGGAGATCGCCCGGATCGCCCGGATCGCCTCGAGGGTGTCTTCCGATCCGCCCGCGATGTGCAGCTCCTCCTCCGTGCCGACGATGAGGTCGCAATCGGCCAGGATGGGCTTGAGGTCCTCGGTGACCGCATCGGAGCGCACGTAGCGCGACTCGCCCGCGCCGTGGCCGAGCAGGCCCCAGAGATTGGGCCGGTAGTCCACGTCAAACACCACCTTGCGGCCGTTCGCCCTGGCGATGCGGATCGCCTTCCTTTGCGCGGCGGCGGTGCCTTCCCGCGAGAAATGCGTGCCGGTGACGACGATCGCGGCGGCGGAGGCCACGAAGCCTTCGTCGATGTCGTCCTCGGTCAGGGCCATGTCGGCGCAGTTGTCGCGATAGAAGATGAGCGGGAAGGAATCCTCGTCCCGGACGCCGAGAATCACGAGGGCCGTCAGACGCTCCTCATCGGTGACGATGCCTCGGGTCGAGACCCCCTCGCGCTCCATCTGCTCGCGGATGAAACGGCCCATGGCCTCGTCGCCCACGCGGGTGATCAGGCCCGATTTCAGCCCGAGACGCGCCGTGCCGATGGCGATGTTCGCCGGGCATCCGCCGACAGCCTTCGAGAAGGAGGCCATGTCCTCCAGCCGGCCGCCGACCTGCTGACCATAAAGATCGACCGAGGCGCGGCCGATGGTGATCACATCCAGGGTCGGCTTCATGGTATTCCTCCGGGGACGGTCTCTTGCGGGGGCGGTCTCTTGGCGAAGACCCGGTCAGGGCTGCGTTCCGGCCCTTGCCGGCCCTTGCGATTGTAGAACGTTTATTCTATTAGCATCTCATGTCGGAATATCAATTCCAAATTTGCCGATAGCCGGCAAAGGACATCGGGGGAACCATGATCAGGATCGCCGTTCTCGGCGCCGGCCGCATCGGCCGCATTCACGGGCGCAATGCCGCCAGCCATCCCGACGCCCGCCTCGTGGCGGTCGCCGATCCGCATGCCCCATCCGCGCAGGAGCTCGCGGCCGCAACGGGCGCGGACGTCTCGGCCCTCGACGAGATCGTCGAGCGCTCCGACGTGGACGCCATTCTCATCTGCACGCCGACCACGACGCATGCCGATCTCATCGAGCGCGGCGCCAGGGCCGGGAAGGCGGTGTTCTGCGAGAAGCCCGTCGACCTTTCGAGCGACCGCATCGAGACCTGTCTTACCGCCGTCGAGAAGGCGGGCATTCCGCTGATGATCGGTTTCAACCGTCGCTTCGACCCCAACTTCGCAGCCCTGCGCCGCCGCCTGGCCGACGGTGAGGTCGGCGAGGTCGAGCTCGTGACGATCCTCTCCCGCGATCCCGGCCCGCCGCCGGTGAGCTACATCAAGACGTCCGGCGGCCTGTTCCGGGACATGATGATTCACGACCTCGACATGGCGCGCTTCCTCCTGCTCGGCGACGAGCCCGTGGAGGTGCACGCCGTCGGTTCGTCCCTCGTGGACCCGGCCATCGGCGAGGCCGGCGACGTCGACACGGCGGCCGTCATGCTCAAAACCGCCAAGGGCCGCATCGTGCAGATCTCCAACTCCCGCCGCGCCACGTACGGCTACGACCAGCGCATCGAGGTGCATGGGTCGAAAGGCATGATCCGTGCGGGCAACATCCATCGCACGACGGTGGAAGTGGCGAATGCCGCCGGCGTCACGGCCGATCCGGTTCAGGACTTCTTCCTGGAGCGCTACGCGGAGGCCTATCGCGACGAGCTCGCCACGTTCCTGAACGCGATCCGCGACGGCAGGCCCTGCAACCCGACCGGACGCGACGGCCTCATGGCCCAGCGCCTGGCGGACGCGGCGACGGAATCCGCGCAGAGCGGAAAGCCCGTGAGGCTCTGACGCCGGACACGACACAGTCATCCCGGGGCCGCGGAAGCGGAGCCCGGGACGACACCGCCAGCACTCGCGCGCCATCCCCGTTGCGCGCTCCCGGCTCGCAACGGCCGGGACGATGTGCCGGTTATCGTTCCGCCCGCTTTTCCGCCGTGCCGACGGCGAGCGCCATGGCGAGGGCGAAGGAGGCGGAGAGGGAGCGGAAGGCGCCGAAATCGGCCTCCGCCACCTCCAGCCAGACATCGGCGCTCGCCACCAGCGGACTGAAGGCGGAATCCGTGATCGCCACCACGGGGATGTTGCCGCGGGCGGCCGCGGCCGTGAGATCGGCGGTCGCCGGCGCGTAGGGCGTGAAGCTTATGGCCAGAACCGCGTCGCGCTCCGTCGCCGTGCCCAATTGCTCGGGACCGAGCTGCCCCACATGGTCGATCAGAATGGTTCGGATGCCGAGCTTGCTGAAGGCATAGGCGCAATAGGCCGCGATGGGAAATACCCGGCGGGCGCCCAGCAGATAGATCGTGTCGGCCTTGGCGAGGGTTTCGATGGCGCGGGAGAGCTCCTCCGGACGCACCGAGTCGCGCATCTTCTCGAGGGAAATGGCTGCCGCGCTGGTGAACCCTTCCAGCAGGGAAACGGCGTGGACGTGGTCGCCTTCCAGGTCGCGCAGCACCTTCAGCCGCTCGCGATAATCGGGGAAGCGCTCCCTCAGGCGGCCGCGAAAGATCTGCTGCAGGTGGGAGAAGCCGTCATAGCCGAGGCTCTTGGCGAAGCGCACGAGGGTCGAAGGCTGCACGCCCGCGCGCTCGGCAATGCCCGCGACCGTTCCGAAAGCGACCTCCTCGGGATGGTCCATGGCGAAGGCGGCCAGCTGCTTGAGCCGCTTCGGCATCGTTTCGCGGCGGCTGACCAGCAGCGCCCGCAAGCCCTCGTAATCGCCAGGTGCTTCCGTAGCGGCATCAGCCTCCATCATGCTTTTCTCGGTCTCCATACGTGCTACTCTGGTTCAAGTCGGACCTTGACACTGTTCACTGAGAAATGGAATGAATATTCCACGGTATAACCAAAAAGGCTCCGGCGTTCCATTGAAATGGACGACTGGAGTGGCAGAGGAAGCGACATAGAAGAGGGTGATTCGGTTTCCGAGTCATGGGGTGATCCTCTGCGAACTTGTGCACGGCGTGATGGCCGCTGCCTTCGCCGTAACCGGCATCTCCGGTTGCGGCGCGCGAATGGGAACCCTTTTGGGGAGGAAACACATGAAGTCGTTCGTTACCGGTCTCGTTGCAGCCGCAGCCTTGACCGTTGCCGCCGCGGTCCCCGTGTCCGCTCAACAGAACAATCGCATCATCGTCGTCAGCCACGGGCAGGCCAATGACCCGTTCTGGTCGGTGGTCAAGAACGGCGTCGCCGAAGCCGGCAAGGACATGAACGTCCAGGTCGACTACCGCGCGCCGGAAACCTTCGACATGGTCGCCATGAGCCAGCTCATCGACGCGGCCGTGAACCAGAAGCCCGCGGGCCTGGTCGTCTCGATACCCGACGCTTCCGCGCTCGGCCCGTCGATTCAGAAGGCCGTCGCGGCCGGCATTCCGGTGATCTCCATGAATTCCGGCTCCGACGTGTCGAAGAAGCTCGGGGCGATGCTCCATGTGGGGCAGGACGAGGTCGAAGCCGGACGCATCGCCGGCGCCAAGCTCAAGGAGATGGGCGGCAAGGTCGGGATCTGCGTCAACCAGGAGGTCGGCAACGTCTCGCTCGACCTGCGCTGCAAGGGCTTCACGGAAGGCTTCGGCGGCAAGGTCACGGTGCTCCCGGTCTCGAACGACCCGACCGACGTGCGCGCCAAGGTGAAGGCGGCGCTCGCGGCCGACGGCTCCATCGACACCGTTCTGGCGCTCGGCGCCGGAACGGCGGGCGAGCCGAGCGTCGCGGCCGTGAAGGATGCGGGCAAGGCGGGCGCCGTGCGCGTCGCGACCTTCGATCTCTCCGCCGGCTTCCTCAAGGCGGTGGCTGCGGGCGAGGCTGTGTTCGCCATCGATCAGCAGCAGTTTCTGCAAGGCTATCTGCCGGTGACGTTCCTCGCGCTCAACGCGAAATACGGCCTGATGCCCGGCGGCAACGTGCCGTCCGGCCCGAACCTGATCACGAAGGAAAAGGCCAATCAGGTGATCGACCTGTCGGCGAAGGGAATTCGCTGAGTCTCGTCGAAGCCCGCGATCGCAGCCGATCGCGGGCTTCTTCCTTTCAGACGGTTTTCTTAAAAAGGGAGGCTTCAATGGTAAACACCACCCAGCCGACCGCCGACATCTCGCCGGCTCCTGCCGTCAAGCCAATCCAGGACGAGCGCCTGAAGGAGGTGTCCCTTCTCACGAAGATCATGCGCCGTCCGGAGCTCGGTGCCGTGGCGGGCCTGATCCTGGTCGCGATCTTCTTTCTCTCCACCGCCGATGCCTCGATGTTCTCGCTCGCGGGCGTGATGAACATTCTCTCGCCGGCCTCGCAGCTCGGCATTCTCGCCATCGCGGCGGCGCTGCTCATGATCGGGGGCGAGTTCGATCTGTCCATCGGCTCCATGGTGGCCTTCACGGGCCTCGTCTTCGGATCCTTCATCACGCTGACCGGATGGCCGCTTCTCCTGGCGATCGCGGCCACCTTCGCGGTGGCGGCCGTTCTCGGCGGCCTGAACGGGCAGATCGTCATTCGCACGCGGCTCCCGTCCTTCATCGTCACGCTGGCCTTCCTGTTCATCCTGCGCGGGCTGTCCCTCGTCGGGCTCAAATGGGCGACGGGCGGATCCACGCAGATGCGCGGCATCGGCGCGTCGGAAAACGAGGACTGGGTCCGGGAGATCTTTTCGGGCAGCGCGCTCGAAGGTCTGTTCGCGTGGCTTGCCGCACACGACCTCATCGCGAAATTCCCGAACGGGACTCCGACCGTGACGGGCGTTCCGGTCTCCATTCTCTGGTTCATCGGCTTCGCGCTCGTCGCCACCTGGATCCTGCTGCGCACGCGGGCCGGCAACTGGATCTTCGCGGCGGGCGGTGACGCCAATGCGGCGCGCAATTCGGGCGTTCCGGTCGACCGGGTGAAGACCGGCCTCTTCATGCTCACCGCCTGCGCGGCGGCCCTGGTCGCCATCCTGACGGTTCTCGATGCGGGCTCGACCGATGCCCGGCGCGGCTTCCAGAAGGAATTCGAGGCGATCATCGCGGCGGTGATCGGCGGCTGCCTGCTCACCGGCGGCTACGGCTCGGCCATCGGGGCCTTCTTCGGCGCCATCATCTTCGGCATGGTGTCGATCGGCCTCACCTATACCCGCTTCGACTCGGACTGGTTCCAGGTCTTCCTGGGCGCCATGCTGCTGCTGGCGGTTCTCTTCAACAACTTCATCCGCCGCAAGGTGACGGGAGAGCGCTGATGGATACGGCCGCCACGAACATCCCGCTGATCGACATCCGCAATCTCGTCAAGCATTTCGGCTCCGTGATCGCGCTCTCGGGCGTATCGCTCACGGTCAATCGCGGCGAGGTGATGTGCCTGCTCGGCGACAACGGCGCCGGCAAGTCCACTCTCATCAAGACCTTGTCCGGAGTCCACAAGCCGACCTCGGGCGAGTTCCTGGTGGAAGGGCAGCATGTCGCCTTCGGCAGCCCGCGCGATGCGCTCGATGCAGGCATCGCCACGGTCTACCAGGACCTGGCCATGATCCCGCTCATGTCGGTCACGCGCAACTTCTTCATGGGGCGCGAACCCGTCAAAGGCGTCTTTCCCTTCCGCTTCGTGGATTTCGACCGGTGCGACGCGGTCACCCGCGAGGAAATGCACAAGATCGGCATCGACGTGCGCGACCCGCATCAGGCCGTGGGCACGCTCTCCGGCGGCGAGCGGCAATGCGTGGCGATCGCCCGCGCGGTCTATTTCGGCGCCAAGGTGCTGATCCTCGACGAGCCGACCTCCGCGCTCGGCGTGGCGCAGACTTCGATGGTGCTCAAATACATCCATCAGGTGCGCCAGAAGGGCCTCGGCGTCATCTTCATCACGCACAACGTGCGCCACGCCTATGCGGTGGGCGACCGCTTCACGGTGCTCAATCGCGGCAAGACGCTCGGCACCTACGCCAAATCCGCAATCGCCATCGACGAATTGCAGAACCTCATGGCCGGCGGCAAGGAATTGCAGGCCGTGTCGGAGGAGCTCGGCGGGATGGTTTAGGGACCATTCTGGTGAGCGGGTGACCGAAGACCTGCGTCAGGAGAGCCTTCGGGAACAAGTGACGATTCCGAAGGCTCTTTGAAAGCGACGATCTTGCTGAAGATCGATTGATAAATCTGGATACCATGGAGTTGGCCGATAGAGAGCCAAAGCACATAGGCCAGCAGGCAAATGAAGGCCAATCCGACCGCGATGATGTCGCCCTTCCAGGCACCGTAGGCGCCAAAGGTAACAACCGGGCCCAGGACGGACGCATTCCAGCCGAGCCGGTTTCCCGCAGTTCCGCGCCAGGAGGAGAAGCCGACGATGATCGACCATTCCTCCGGCGAGAAATCCAAATCCCGCTTGGTTTCATCCTGCATGGATCATCGATCCTCCGGTTAACGGAGGATTATGTAACATAGTTTCTGGGGGGCGAGCCATACGGCCTGCGGCTCTCAACACGGTTCTCAAGGGAGATCAATATGAGTTCACTGAAGGTCGGCCTCATCGGCACGGGCTACATGGGCAAGTGCCATGCCCTGGCCTGGAACTCCGTCGCGCCGGTCTTCGGCGACGTTCCTCGCCCGCATCTCGCGATGCTGGCGGAGGCTTCGCAGGAACTGGCCGAGAGAAAGGCGCGCGAGCTCGGTTTCGAGCGCGCGACCGGCGACTGGCGCATGCTCGTGAACGATCCCGGAATCGACGTGGTGTCGATCACCACGCCCAACGCCTTCCATCCGGACATGGCGATCGCGGCGCTGGAGGCCGGAAAGCACGTGTGGTGCGAGAAGCCGATGGCCGTGAGGCTCAGCGATGCGGAGCGCATGCTCGCCGCCGCGCGGGCTTCCGGCAAGGTCGCGGCGCTGGGCTACAACTACATCCAAAACCCCGCCATGCGCCTGATCCGCCGCATCCTCGACGAGGGACGGATCGGCGACGTGAACCATGTGCGCGTCGAAATGGACGAGGACTTCATGGCCGATCCCGAGGACCTCTTCTATTGGAAGAGCGAGGCTTCATCGGGCCATGGCGCTCTCGACGATTTCGCCGTCCATCCTTTGAGCCTCCTTTGGACGCTTCTCGGAGGCGTGCGGCGCGTGTGCGGCCACATGGCGAAGCCCTATGCGGATCGTCCCGCGCAAGGCGGCGGACGCCGCGCCGTCGAGACCTTCGACATCGCGACGGTGCTGATGGAGATGGAGAACGGCGCGTCGGGATTGCTCGCCGTCAACCGTTCCGCCTGGGGCCGCAAGGGCCGCATCGCGCTCCAGCTTTTCGGCTCCAGGGGCACCGTCGCGTACGACCAGGAGCGCATGAACGAGGTGCAGCTCTATACGGCCGACGGCCCGAAGGAGACCCGGGGGTTTCGCACGATCCTGGCCGGGCCGCAGCACCCGCCCTACGACAGGTTCATTCCCGCACCCGGACACGGCCTCGGCTTCAACGACCTGAAGATCATCGAATGCCGCGAGCTGATGCGGCGCATCGCCGGAGAGAGCGCCCATCTGATCGCGTTCGAGGACGGCATCCGCATCGAACGCACGGTCGATGCCATGGCGAAGAGCGCCCATGAGGGGCGCTGGGTGGAGACGGACGCATCATCGTCATCACCGGGCTCGTCCCGGTGATCCACGTCTTGGGGTCGCGTCTTGGAACGACGTCTTGGAACCGGGGCGCCATCAGGACGCGGAGGGCCGGAACACGTCCGGCCGTGACGGAAGGATTCCTCAAGCCGCGTGCGCTTTCAGAACCTCGAGAAACGCATCCGCATAGCGGTCGAGCTTGGCCTGGCCGACCCCATGGACCTCGCCGAAACCGAAGACGGTGGTCGGGCGCTTGGCCACCATGTCGATGAGGCTGCGGTCGGAGAAGATCACGTAGGCCGGGACGCCCTCCTCCTTGGCGAGGCGGGTCCGCAGGGCCTTGAGATCGAGGAGGAGCGGGTCGTCGGAGGGCACGACGGACTCCGCCTCGATGCGCGAGCGGCGGCGGCGCCGGTCGGCGGGCTTCATGAGCACGTCCGAGCGCAGCTCGATTCCTTCCTGGCCCTTGAGGACGGCAACTCCCCTGTCCGTCAGCGTCCAGCGGCCGTATTCGGCAAGCTCCAGGCTCACGAGCCCGGCGGCGTAGATCTGGCGCAGGAGAGAGCGCCACTCGTTCTTCGAGCGGTCCTTGCCGACGCCGAAGGTTTTCAGCTTGTCGTGACCGAAGCGCAGGACGGCCTCGGTGCCCTCGCCCACGAGGATGTTGATGAGGTGCTCCGTGCCGAAGCGCTCGCCGGTGCGCACGATGGCCGAGAGGATCTTCTGGGCCTCGATGGTGCCGTCGAAGGACATGACGCCGTCGATGCACAGATCGCAATTGCCGCAGGGCTCGGTGGTCTCGCCGAAATAGGCGAGCAGGGTCTGGCGCCGGCAGCGCGGCGCTTCGCACAGGGCCACGAGCGCATTGAGCCGCTGCAGTTCGACCCGCTTCTGCTCGTCCGCCGCATCGCTCTGCTCGATCTGCAGCCGGCGCAGGCGCATGTCGTCGAGGCCGTAGAGGGTGAGCGTGTCGGCGGGCGCTCCGTCGCGGCCGGCGCGACCGATCTCCTGGTAATAGGCCTCGATGGATTTCGGCAGGGCCGCATGGGCGACGAAGCGCACATCCGGCTTGTCGATGCCCATGCCGAAGGCGACGGTGGCGACCATGACGACGCCGTCCTCCTGCAGGAAGATGTCCTGGTTCTTGGCCCGCTCGGCCTGATGCATGCCGGCATGATAGGGCAGTGCCCGGTAGCCCGCCTGGCTCAAGGAATCGGCGAGCCGCTCCGTCGCATCGCGGGACGAGCAATAGACGATGCCGCTTTCGTGCCGGTGCTTGTCGAGAAACGAGAAGAGCTGGCGCCGCGCATGCTCCTTCGCCTGCATGGCGAGCCGCAAGTTCGGGCGGTCGAAGCCATGGATGAAGAGGCGCGGCTCCTCTTCGAACAGGCGATACATGATGTCGCCGCGCGTCGCGACGTCCGCGGTGGCGGTGAGCGCGATGGTCTGCACATTGCCGAGACGCCGGCGGACCTCGCCGAGCATCGCGTATTCGGGGCGGAAATCATGCCCCCATTGCGAGACGCAATGGGCCTCGTCGATGGCGAGCAGGTTCACGCCGGAGCGCCCCAGCCACTCGGTGGTGCCCGTATTCGCCAGGCGTTCGGGCGAGGCGTAGAGAACCCGCATGCGCCCGTCGCGCACCGCATCGACCACGCGGCGGTTCTCCTCCGGATCGTTGGCGGAGTTGAGGCTTCCGGCCTCGACGCCGAAATGGCGCAACGCCGCCACCTGATCGCGCATGAGGGCGATCAGCGGCGAGACCACGACGGTCAGGCCCTCGCGGGCCAGCGTCGGGAGCTGGTAGCACAGGGACTTGCCCGCTCCGGTGGGCATGATGGCGAGCACGTCCTCGCCCGCCAGCACGGCGCGCACGATCTCCTCCTGTCCTTCGCGGAAGGAGGGGAAGCCGAAAACGTCGTGGAGAATCTTGCGCGGATCGATCACGATTGCCGTGTGGCCGAGGATGGTCCCAAGGTCAATGCGGCATCGGGAATCCGAAGGAACTTCAGGGCGCCCCGGGCGGCGGCGAGCCCCGTCGCGAAGGTGGCCTGGAGCAGGTAGCCGCCGGTCGGAGCCTCCCAGTCCAGCATCTCGCCGGCCGCGAAGACGCCGGGCAGGCGCTTGAGCATGAGATGGTCGTCCAGCTCGCCGAAAGGAATCCCGCCCGCCGTGGAAATGGCCCGTTCCAGGGATTTTGTGCCCGTCAGGGTGAGCGGCAGGGCCTTGATGAGGCGGGCGAGCGCCTCGGGCGCCACGGGAAGTTCGGGCGCCGATTCGCGCAGCAGGGCGACGGCGAGCGGGCTCAAGCCGGCTGCCTTCCTCAGGAAAGTGGAGGCCGATTGCCCTTTTCGGGGGGCGCTCAGGCGCTTCGTCAGGGCGTCGAGGGAAAGATCGGGCCGAAGATCGAGCAGCAATTGGGCGCTGCCCTGCCGCTCGACGGCGTTGCGCAGGCGGCCCGAGAGGGCATAGACGGCGCCGCCCTCGATCCCGTCGGCCGTGACGAGCGCTTCGCCCTTCACGGTCACGCCCTCGAAGGTCAGGGCGATGCGCTTCAAGGGCTCGCCCTCGAAACGGCGCATGATGTCGGACCAGGGGAGGGTGAAGCCCATATTGGCCGGACGGAGGGGGGCTATGGCGATCGCCCTCTCCCGGAGGATCTCCGTCCAGGTGCCGTCGGAGCCGAGCCTCGGCCAGCTGGCCCCTCCCAGGGCGAGAATCGTGACGTCGGGCCGGGCCCTCACCGTTTCGCCATCGGGATTCGTGAAGGCGAGGGCGCCGTCCGGGTCCCAGCCGCGCCAGGTGTGGCGCAGGGCGAAGCGCACGCCGAGGCCTTCCAGCCGCGCCAGCCAGCCGCGCAGCAGGGGCGAGGCCTTGAAGGCCTTCGGGAAGACCCGCCCGCTCGAGCCCACGAAGGTGTCCTGGCCGAGGCCCTCGCACCAGGCCCGCAGGTCCCGGGGGCCGAACGCCTCGATCAGGGGCTTCAGAACCGGTTCGGCTTCGGCATAGCGGGTGACGAACCGCTCCAGATCCTCGGAATGGGTGAGGTTCAGCCCGCCCCGGCCCGCCATGAGGAGCTTGCGGCCGACGGAGGGCATCCGGTCGTAGACGGTCACGGCAACGCCGGCGCCGGCAAGGGCTTCCGCCGCGATCAGGCCGGCGGGGCCTCCGCCCACGATGGCGGCCCGGGATGAGGAGGGGGAAGGGGACATGCGGTCAGCTGACGCGGAAAGGGGGATGGGAAACCGTCTGGACCCTCACGCTGCAGCATGGCATTCAACGCATCGGGCCGTCGCCTTGCACATGACCGCCAGTGGATCTTTTTTCAAGAGGAGCGGCGCCTCAAGCCGCCTCCAAGCCGCCTCAAGGGGAATATCGATGCGTGTTCTTTCGTTTTGCGCTCTGCTGGCCCTGGCGCTTGCGGGTTGCGCCGGCGACACGTCGCTCCTGGGCGGCGATAAGGTTCTCGCCAGCTCCACCCACGATGCGGCCGCAGCCGCGAGACTCATTTCCGCCTATCGCGTCTCCAGGGGCCTGAGCCCGGTGACCGTGGATTCGAAGCTCAACGAGGCGGCGGAATACCAGGCCCGGGTGGTGGCTGCCGCCGGCAGTCTCAGTCACGGCAATTTCGCCAGCCGCATGGATAAGTTCGGGGTCATGGGCTACGCGGCCGAGAACCTTTCGGCAGGCTCCGATACGGTCGACGGCGCCATCGGCCGCTGGAAGGCCTCGCCCGGCCACAACGTCAACCTGCTGATGCCCGAGGCCCGCAAGATCGGCCTTGCCCGTGCGGACGCCAACAACCGCTATGGCCGCTATTGGGCCCTCGTGCTCGGGCAGTGAGGAAAGGGCACAAAGAAGGCGGCTCGTGCGTTAGAGGAACGGCTTCCTCATTCACGTATTCCCCATGACCCATCCGCAAATGCTGTCCTTCGCCATCGTCGCCGGGATGATGGCGCTCTTCGTCTGGGGGCGCTTCCGATACGACCTTGTCGCCGTGATGTCGCTGCTGGTCGCGGTGCTCGTCGGAATCGTGCCGGCCGATCAGGCCTTCTCGGGGTTCAGCGACGATATCGTCATCATCGTCGCGAGCGCCCTTCTGGTCAGCGCGGCGGTGGCGAAGTCGGGTGTGCTCGAGGTCGCGCTCAACCGGGCGGCGCCTTATTTGCGCAGCGAGCAGAGCCAGGTCGTCGTTCTGGTCGCCTCGGTGACGATCCTGTCCGCATTCGTGAAGAATATCGGCGCATTGGCGATGATGATCCCCGTCGCGTTCCAGATCGCGCGGCGGACCAACACGCTGCCTTCCAGCTTTCTGATGCCTATGGCCTTCGGGTCTCTCCTGGGCGGCATCGTCACGCTCGTGGGAACATCGCCCAACATCATCGTGTCCCGCGTACGCGGCGAATTGCTGGGCGAGCCCTTCGGCATGTTCGACTTCACGCCGGTCGGCATCGGGATCGCGGTGGCGGGCGTGGCCTTTCTCGCCTTCGGCTACCGCCTTCTGCCGAAAGGCCGGAAAGGCGCTGCGTCCCTGGACGAGGCGCTCAACATCAAGGATTACGTGACCGAGGCACGGGTCACGGCGGAATCCGATGTGGTGGGGCAGACGGTCGCCGATCTTCACAAGCTCGCCAACGGCGAGGTGAAGGTGGCCGCCATCATCCGCCGCGAAACCCGCAGCTCCAGCCCGCTGCCGGACGTGACGCTCCGCGAGAACGATCTTCTCATGCTGGAGGGGGAGTCCGAGGCGCTGGAAAGCACCGTGGCCCGGGCCGGTCTCAAGCTCAGCCGGGAGCATCGCCTTCCAGTCATCGAAGAGGCGACGGATGAGATCGGCGTGATCGAGGCGATCGTCGGGCCGAACTCGGCGCTCGGCGGCCTGTCCGCCGAGCGCATCGGTCTCTATGAGCGCTTCGGCGTGAATCTGATCGCGGTGAGCCGCAGCGGCGAGCGGTTCAAGGAGCGGCTGCGGACCATCACCTTGCGGGCCGGCGACGTGCTTGTGCTCCAAGGCAACCTCAAGAAGCTTCCGGATACGCTGCGCGACCTCGGGTGTCTCCCGCTCGCCGAGCGTGAAATCCGCCTCGGCAACGCCCGCCGCAGCCTCCTGCCCGTCGCGATCCTCGGCGCCACGATGGCTCTCGTGGCCTTCAACGTGCTGCCTGTTTCGATTGCCTTCTTCGGCGCGGGCGTTCTTCTCGTCCTCTTCGGCTCGCTGACGCTGCGCGAGGTCTACGAGACCATCGAGTGGCCGATCATCGTCATGCTCGGGGCCCTCATCCCGGTGAGCGAATCCATTCGCACCACCGGCGGCACGGATCTGATCGCGGGCTGGCTGTCGTCGGTGGCGCACATGCTGCCCCCGACCGGGGCGCTCGTGCTCATCATGATCGCCGCCATGGCGGTGACGCCGTTCCTCAACAATGCCGCGACCGTGCTCGTGATGGCGCCCATCGCGGCGAGCTTCGCGACGCAGCTCGGTTTCAGGCCCGATGCATTCCTGATGGCGGTCGCCATCGGGGCGGCCTGCGACTTCCTCACCCCCATCGGGCACCAGTGCAACACTCTCGTGATGGGGCCGGGCGGCTATCGCTTCGGCGATTACTGGCGGCTCGGGCTGCCGCTCTCCGTCATCGTCGTCGTCGTGGGAACGCCGCTCATCATGGTCTTCTGGCCGCTCCGCTAACGCATGGTTCGGTGTGGAGAACCGGTTTCGGTCAGCCCCATGACGCACTCAAGGGCGACACGCTCAAGGGCTCTCAGCGGAGGACGGCGGTCAGGAGCAGGGTGGTGCCGCCGGCGGCGGACGCGAGGGCGATGATCATGGACCAGCAGTGCAGCCGGTTCCTTTCCGCCTGATTGAGCAGCGGGCGGATGCGCGAATCGGAACGGCCGAAGATGAAGCTGGCATTGCGCTCGGGGTGCGGCGTATGCGGCATGATGCAGAAGCTCGATCGCACATGGGCGCGCGTCTGGCCATAGCGATGATCGCCGGCGCTGTAGGGCGAGTGGTGCGAGGTCTGCGGGTTCATGCCTGAGGCTTCCGGGGACGCGTGATGCCCCTAAACTCCACCCAAGGCATGAACGAGGGGTAAAGACCGGGAACAACCCACATCTTTCGTAAATCAAATCTTGCCGCCCTCCTCCTGCGCAGGAACGGAACAGAGGGAGGGCGGATGGATATCATCACAGGAATCGGGTCGCGGTCCATCCCGTCTCATGGCATGAGAGAGCATTCTCATCCGGAAAACGGCTCATGCCTCAGGCACCTGTTCAGAAAACCATCGCAGCCTCGGATTGGGCGCTGCTCGGGCTCCTCTCCATCATCTGGGGAGGCTCGTTCCTTTTCGTCGGCGTCGCCGTCAAGGAACTGCCGCCGCTGACCATCGTGGCCCTGCGGGTGCTGCTCGCGGCTCTCGCACTGCAGGTCGTGCTGCGGGTCATGGGCATGCGTCTGCCGCGGGAGCGCCGGGCATGGGCCGCCTTCTTCGGAATGGGAATTCTCAACAACGTCATCCCGTTCAGCCTGATCGTCTGGGGACAGAGCCACATCGCGAGCGGTCTGGCGTCGATTCTCAATGCCACGACGCCGCTCTTCACGGTCATCGTGGCGCATTACCTCACGAATGACGAACGGCTGACGGGGGCACGCCTGGGCGGGGTCCTGGTCGGCTTTCTCGGCGTCGCCGTCATGATCGGATCCGCCGCGTTCACGTCCCTGAACGCCAATGTGCTGGCGCAGCTCGCGGTCCTCGCGGCAGCCCTCTCGTACGGTTTCTCGGGCGTGTTCGGGCGCCGTTTCAAGACTCTGGGGATCGCGCCGCTGGTCGCGGCCGCAGGGCAGGTGACGGCCTCGAGCTGCATTCTCCTGCCCGCAAGCCTCATCGTCGACCGGCCCTGGACATTGCCCATGCCGAGCACGGCGACCGTTCTGTCGCTACTGTCGCTTGCGCTGGTCTCGACGGCCTTCGCCTATCTCATCTTCTTCCGCCTGCTCGCGCGGGCGGGCGCCACGAATGTGGGCCTCGTGACGTTCCTCATCCCGGTCAGCGCCATTCTCTTCGGCGTGCTGATCCTGGGCGAGACCCTGGAATGGCGCCACGCGGCGGGCATGGCGCTGATCGCGGCGGGCCTCATGCTGATCGACGGGCGGCCATGGGCCGCGATCGGCCGCATGCTCAGCGCGAGGGAGCCGGCTCCGCGCGGAAATGGTTGAACATCATGTCCGGCGCGCTCGTATTGTGACGTGAGGGAACGAGGCGTCCCATCCATGCGTCGGTCGCCGTGGCATCCTGGAACGTCATGATCATGTCCTCCCGCCAGGAGCGGGCCTTTTCCTCACGCACGGCGATGCGCGCCACATCCGCGTTGAACTCGGTCACGTACATGGAGCGCAACGTCGCGAAAGGCATGCCCGAAACCGCCTGATCGAAGCTCACGTCGAGGGTCATGCGCTCTTCGTTGAGATCGGCGATCGCGACCCGAGCCTTGCCGCCCTTGGCGAGGGTGAGGGTGAAGCGCATGGCCTCGGGGTCGAAGGCCACGTCCTTCAGGTTCGCCACGGGGCGCTGATCGAATTCCACCGGGCCGACGATGAAGGACGAACCGTAGGCCGTCCAATCGAGATGCTGCGGCGGCAGCGGCTTGATCCGCCAATAGCCGTCGCCCGGATACATGGCGATGACCTCCTCCGCCTTGCCCCTGTGCTTCTTCAGGAGCTGAAGCAGGTGGACGTTGCGGGACACCTTGTCGCCGATGGTGACCGTGACGTCGGTGGGGCGCCAGAACTCGCTGAAGGTGAGCCCCATGATGCGCAGATTCCCATCCTCGTAGAGGGTGTGCATCACAGGATGCGGCTTCGCGGAGGTCTCTTCGGAAATATCCTCGCAGGCCGTCCAGTCCGGCTCCCAACGGTCCTGGCGGAGACTGCCCATATAGGCCGGGTGCACCGCCTCGATCCGGAAGCTCTTCACCTCGGGCGAGGCGAAGTTGACGGCGACGTTGTCCTTTTCCGCGCAGAGCACCGGCTCGCTCGTGTTCGTCACCTTGACGGACAAGCCGTCGAGGCTGGCGGCCTGGGCCGTTGGGACGAAGCCCTGCAGGCCAAGAGAGAGGCCAAGAGAGAGGCCGAGAGAGAGGCCGAGAGAGAGGCTAAGAGCGAAAAGCCGGAGGAAAAATGTGCGCGCCATCAAACCGTCTCGAAAAGGGTCCAAGCCGAATACGCCGCACAGATAGCCCGGCTGACAGCCCCCGTCGAGCGGGCTGTTGATAGAGCATATCAGCCATCCTATCTGCAGGGTTAGGGTTCATGGGACGCCTGTGATAAGGTGCCCGGAAATATCAGCTTGGCTTTGGACGGCCGGTTGATCCTGACCCCCGTCACGAAAAGGGCCTTCCCAGAGTTCAGCGATGATGCGTCTCGTTTTAAGCCTGTCAGACAATCCCGCGACGGCCTCCGTCGAGCGGGCGATCATGGAGTTCCGCAGCGCCCGGCCGGTCGTGATCGACGGCCTCGAGGGCAGCGCGCTCGTGGTCGGGGTCGAGGATCTGGACGAGGGCCGCGGCGCGGAGATCGAGGCCCTGGCCGGCGGCCATGCCCACCTGGTCCTTCCGGCAGCCCGCCTGCGCCGGCTGGGACTCGAGCGGGACATGCCCGGACGCGTCGCCCTTCCCGTCGTCGAGCGGAAGCGGATCGAGACCCTTGCCCTCAGCCTCGAGGGGCGCATTGATGCGCCGGTTCGTCCGACCGACGCCCTGGACGAGGAGGCGCTGGAACTCGCCCGCCTGTCCCTGGTCCTGCCCCCGGTGATCGTGGTGCCCCTCTCGGCCGGGATCGAGATCGACCGGTCCCTGGTCCGGGTCTCGGGCGCCGCCGTCCGCGATTATCGCCGGGCCAAGGCGGCCGATCTGGCGATCGTCAGCCGGGCTCCGGTGCCGCTCGAAGGGGCTCCCGCCAGTGAATTCGTCGTCTTCCGGGGCGGCGAGGGCCTGCGGGATCAGGTGGCGATCATCGTCGGAAAGCCTGATCTCTCGAAGCCCGTGACCGTGCGGCTCCATTCCGCCTGCCTGACCGGGGACCTGTTCGGCAGCCTCAAATGCGATTGTGGCGATCAATTGCGCGAAACCGTGCGGTTCATGGCCGAGAACGAAGGCGGGGTCCTGCTTTATCTCGATCAGGAGGGGCGCGGAAACGGCATCGCCAACAAGATCCGGGCCTACAAGCTTCAGTCCCAGGGCTACGATACCTACGAGGCCGACGAGGTCCTCGGCTTCGAGGCCGACCAGCGTCGGTTCGATTTTGCCGCCGTCATGCTGAAGAAGCTCGGTGTGAACGCGGTGCGGCTGATGACCAACAACCCGGACAAGATCCGGGCGCTCTCCGACGCGGGCCTTCGGGTGATCTCGGACCACCGCGTGCTCGGCCGTCCGACGGCGGAGAATGTGAGTTACCTCGCGGCCAAGCGGGATCGCGCGGGCCATTTCATCGATCTCGAAGGGCTGCTCGCCTGTTCCAACAAGGACTGACCGGGCGGCGAGCGCATCGTGCGAAAAAGTGGACCCGGTTTTTCGCTCAAACGATGCGCTCTTTCCAGGAAGGGAGCATCGGATTCAATCCCAAAAGTGGATTCCACTTCCCGCGTCCGATGCTCGAGCGCCCAGAATTCCCCTTAAGTTTATATTGTCGCAGTAGAATAACCTTCTAGCTTTGCCAGAGGCGGGGTGACCGCTTCGGCCTGACCGCCATGCCACGTGCGCCGGCTTGCGCTGGCGGGTTCAGGGGAAAAGCTCATGTGGAGCCAAGTCTACGATCCATTCGGCAACGCGACGTTGTCGACGCTTGCGGCCGCTATCCCGGTGGTCCTGCTTCTGGTGATGATCGCCTCCGGCAAGGTCAAAGCACACATCGCCGCCGTGATCGCGCTCTTGGTGGCGATTGTGGTCGCCACCGTCCTGTTCACCATGCCGGCCGGGCTTGCCGTCCGGGCCGCGCTCTTCGGGGTCGCGACCGGCATGTTCCCCATCGGCTGGATCATTCTCAACGTGATCTTCCTCTACCGGCTGACGGTGGAGAAAGGGTACTTTGCGATCCTCCAGCAATCCGTGGGCGGCATCACCACGGATCGCCGCCTCCAATTGCTGCTCGTCGCCTTCTCGTTCGGAGCGTTCTTCGAAGGTGCGGGCGGCTTCGGCACTCCCGTGGCGGTGACCGGCGCCATCCTCATCGGCCTCGGCTTCTCGCCGCTCGCAGCCTCCGGTCTCTCGCTCATCGCCAACACCGCTCCCGTGGCTTATGGCGCGCTCGGCGCTCCGATCCAGGGCCTGGCCTCGGTGACGGGCTTCGATCCTTACGTGCTCGGCGCGATGGTGGGACGCCAACTGCCCTTCTTTTCGGTGATCGTGCCGTTCTGGCTGATCTGGGTCTTCGCGGGCTTCCGCGGCATGCTTCAGATCTGGCCGGCGATCCTGGTCTGCGCGGTCTCCTTCGCGATTCCGCAGTTCCTGATCTCGAACTACATCAATCCCTGGATCGTCGACATCGGCGCATCGCTCATCTCGATGGCCTGCCTCGTCGGATTCATGCGGATCTGGCAGCCGAAGGCGATCTGGACGTCTCCCGCCCTGCGCACACGGGATGAATCGGCCGGCACTCTGGCCCATCCGGCACCCTTGGGCGCAGGCGCGACCAATATCGCGCCTCATGCGCCACGCAGCGAGGTGATCCGCGCCTGGGTGCCGTGGATCATTCTCTCCATCATCGTCGCCATCTGGGGAACCGGCTGGTTCAAGGCCCTGGTGAACCCCATCTTCATCTGGAACTATCCGGTGCCGGGCCTGCACAATCTCGTGCAGAAGGTCGCGCCCATCGTGGCCAATCCGACGCCCGAGGCCGCCGTCTTCGCCTTTACCTACATGTCCTATACGGGCACGGGCGTGCTGATCGCGGCGATCATCGCAGGATTCTTCATGGGCTTCTCGCCCCTGCGGCTCATCACCGCCTGGTTCGAGACGATCTGGGTCCTGCGCTATTCCCTCATCACCATCGCATCGATGCTCGCGATCGGCACGCTCACGCGATTTGCCGGGGTCGACGCGACGCTCGGGCTCGCCTTTGCCGGGACGGGAATTCTGTATCCGTTCTTCGGCACCTTGCTCGGCTGGCTCGGCGTGGCGCTCACAGGTTCGGACACGGCATCGAACGTGCTGTTCGGCGGCCTGCAGAAGATCACCTCCGAGCAGCTCGGTCTGTCGCCCATTCTCATGGCGGCCGCGAACTCATCCGGCGGCGTCATGGGCAAGATGATCGATGCGCAGTCCATCGTCGTGGCCTCCACGGCCACGAACTGGTTCGGTCACGAGGGCAGCATTCTGCGGTTCGTGTTCTGGCACTCCATCGTGCTGGCGTCCCTTGTGGGCATTCTGGTCATGCTGCAGGCCTATGTCGATCCGTTCACGTCGATGGTCCTGCACTGAACGTACATGACGCGGCTGCCGCCGGTTTCACGCCGGCGGCAGCACGACCCCATAGGTTTTGCCGTTCAGGGCAGGGTGCGGGCCGGCGTCAGCGCCGCTGCTCCTGCGGGCCGACGGGCATCCCGGTCTCGATGATCTTCGCCCAGAGCGATACGCCGTAGGGCGTCGCCGCATCGTTGAAATCGTAGGCGGGATGATGCACGCCCGCCGTATCGCCGTTGCCGATGAAGATATAGGCGCCCGGCCGCTTCTCCAGCATGTACGAGAAATCCTCCGCGCCCATCTCGGGCGGGAAATTCGTCTGCACGGCGCTCTCGCCGACGATGGCCTTTGCGACCGACGCGACGAACCCGGTCTTCTCGGCGTCGTTCACGGTCACCGGGTAGCCGCGGTTGTACTCGATCTCGGCCTTGGCGCCGAAGACCGCGCAGGTGTTCTCGATGATGGTGCGGATCCTCGTTTCCGCCAGATCGCGGACGGCGGGCGAGAGGGTGCGCACGGTGCCGAGCAGGGTCGCCGTCTGGGGGATGACGTTGAAGGTGTCGCCCGCCTTGACGGTGCAGACGGACACCACGACCGATTCAAGGGGATTGACGCTGCGTGATGCCACGGACTGGAGAGCGGTGATCACGTGAGCGGCCGTGACGATGGGATCGATGCAGTTATGCGGATAGGCCGCGTGGCCGCCCTTGCCTTCGATGGTGATCGTAAAGCGATCCGCCGCCGCCATGACGGAGCCCGAGCGCATCGCGAACTGCCCGACCCCGACGCCCGGCCAATTGTGCATGCCGTAGACCTCCTGGATGCCGAAGCGCTCCATGAGGCCGTCCTTCACCATTGCGTCGCCGCCGCCGCCGCCTTCCTCCGCGGGCTGGAAGATCATGATCGCCGTGCCGTCGAAGTTGCGGGTCTCGGCCAGGTATTTCGCCGCGCCCAGCAGCATGGCCGTGTGTCCGTCATGGCCGCAGGCATGCATCTTGCCGGGCACCTTGGACGCGTGAGGCAGGTCGGTGGCTTCCAGGATCGGCAGCGCGTCCATGTCGGCACGCAGGCCGATCACCTTGCCGGAGGCATTCGTCTTGCCTTTGATGACGCCGACCACGCCGGTGCGGCCGATGCCGGTCACCACCTCGTCGCATCCGAAACTCTTCAGCTTCTCGGCTACGATTCCGGCGGTGCGGTGAACGTCGTATCCAAGCTCGGGGTTTTCGTGGAAATCCCGGCGCCAGGCGGTGATCTCATCGGCAAGATCGGCGACGCGGTTGATGATGGGCATAGGATGTCCTTTGCGTGAATCGAACGGCTCCAGCGAACCAGAGGCCGGGGCAGCCGGTCAAGATGATTGGTCCGGCCTCATAGGGTCCGGCGTCAGCGCAGGCGGTGCAGGATGGCCTTCGGGCGCTTCGTGCGGAACTGGCCGCGCTCGACCGCGATGAAGACCAGGACCAGCACGACCAGCGCCGTGAACCACCAGATCTGAGCGGTGCCGATGCCGCAGACGCCGAGGGAGAAGGCCGTGGCGAAGGACGCCATGACGCCGGGGCCGAGGATGGGGCGATCCCCCCTTGCGCCGAAGGCCGCCTGGCAGAGCAGAACGGCCCCGGAGACGGCCCCGACGAGACCGAGCTCGTACCAGATTTCGAACAGCAGGCTGAACGGGGCCGCCTGAGGCAGGAGGCCGAACAGGCGCCCGCGCCCGGCCGTCTCGAGGCCGTGGCCGGTCAGAAGGCGCAGAGGCTCCTTGAGCACGAGCCCCTGCCAGATCTCCAGGCTCGCGAGGGTGGAGGGGCCCGCCCCCAGGAATCCGGCCGCAGGTTTCAGGACGAACGGAACAAGGGGTGCGGCGATCAGGAGACCCGCCATGAGAAGGCCGATCAGCCGCGATCCCGTCCAGGGGCTTGCCGCCGTCAGGGCGAAGGCGAGCGCGCCGACGGTCAGGCCGATGAGGGGGAGCGGATCCTCCGTGAGGAAGGCGCCCACGGCCACGGCCAGTGCAAGCGCCACGGCTTCCAGGTTGCGGCCGCGGGAGTGAAGCCATGTCAGCGCGGGCCAGAGCACCAGGACGAGGGTCACCATGCCGCGCTCCACCCCCAGTCCGTCGGGATCGAGATGGCCGCCGCCCCGCAGGAGCATGGGGATTCCGATCAGGGCCGCCAGGCCCACACCGACCGGGAGCAGGTATAGATTGGCCGAGCGCATCCGTTCCGGCAGAGCCAGGTAGCCCGCGACCCCCATCAACCCCATGGCGACGATGTTGAGAAGCCGTTCCGAGGCCTGGGCCGGGAACGGGGTCCAGATCAACGACATGGCGGCCCAGACCACCAGAACGAGCCCTGAAAGACCGGCCCGCGAGGTCACGAAACCGACGATCCTCTGCCAAGGGTTCTTCGTGCCGCCCTCCAGAAGGGCCGCCATGGCGATGAGCGCCACGGCCAGGGGAGCCATCACCACAAGCGCCCTGCGGGTGAAGAGCGCGGCCAGAGGAATGGCGAACAGCAGAATCGCGAAACCGAGGCGCCGCAGCAGGGCGGCCGCGTCGGTGGAAGGATTGGCCGTAGGAAGGGCGGAGCGGACCATCGGACAGCAATCGTCGGTTGAGCGATCGGGAAGGATCACGCTACCGGACAAGACGCAGAAAAGCTGTAGGTGCCGTGCAACACATCACAAACCTTTGTATCATCAATGCTATAACGTTTGTCGACCTGCACGGTCGGCCGGAAGAGACACAACCATGGTTTCGGGCCCTATGGCTGACCTCTCTGCCCGCGGAGGAAGTTGACGATGCCGGAGAAGTCGTCCCCCTCGTGACCGGCGTTGCTGAAGAGCGCGTAGAGCTGGGCTGCTTCCGCTCCGAGCGGGGTCGATGCGCCGGACGTGAGAGCCGCTTCCTGCGCCAGCCTGAGATCCTTCAGCATCAAGGCCGCGGCGAAGCCGGGCTTGTAGCCGTTGTTCGCGGGCGAGGTCGGCACGGGGCCGGGAACGGGACAATAGGTCGTGAGCGACCAGCACTGACCCGACGATGTGGAGGCGACATCGAACAAGGCCTGATGCGAGAGCCCGAGCCTCTCGGCCAGCACGAACGCCTCAGCGACGCCGATCATCGAGATGCCGAGGATCATGTTGTTGC
Source organism: Microvirga sp. M2 (assembly GCF_047497095.1). Classification (NCBI taxonomy): domain Bacteria; kingdom Pseudomonadati; phylum Pseudomonadota; class Alphaproteobacteria; order Hyphomicrobiales; family Methylobacteriaceae; genus Microvirga; species Microvirga sp. M2. Next base: position 4,054,877 of record NZ_CP134063.1, on the reverse strand, counting down.
AGATCTTCGCGGCCTGGCCGGCGCCCGCCTCTCCGCAATGGACGACCTTCTTGCCCATTCTGGACAGAACGGGCTCCGCGCGATCGAAGGCCTCCTTCGGGCCGCCCGCCATGAAGGTGAGCGTCGCCCCCTTCGCGCCGCCGACACCTCCGGAGACCGGGGCGTCCAGCGTCAGGAGGTTGCGCGCCTGCTCACGGGCCATCGCATGGGCTTGGCGGGCGCTGTCCACATCGATGGTGGAGCAATCGATCAGAAGCGCGCCGTCCTGGACGGCCGGCAGGATATCGGTCCAGACCGAGAGCACGTGCTTGCCCGCGGGCAGCATGGTGATCACGATCTCCATATCGCGCACGGCATCGGCCGTGGAGCCCGCAATCCTCACCCCGTGGGAGCGCGCCTGATCGCAGGAGGCCGGAGAGAGGTCGAAGCCCGTCACGGCATGTCCCGCCTTGACGAGGTTGGCGGCCATCGGCCCCCCCATGTTGCCGAGGCCGATGACGGCGATGCTGGTCATGATTGTCCTCCCTTTCCAGGATGGGGCGATGGGCGCACCCAAGGCCTGTCTACCTGTTTCCGCGCCCCACCAGATCGCGCGCCACGATGAGGCGCATGATCTCGTTGGTGCCTTCGAGAATCTGATGCACGCGCAGATCGCGCACGATCTTCTCGATGCCGTAATCGGCGAGATAGCCGTAGCCGCCGTGGAGCTGGAGCGCCGCGTTCGCGACCTCGAAGCCCGTGTCGGTCGCCACGCGCTTGGCCATGGCGCAAAGCCTGGTGGCGTCGAGCGCCTTGGCATCGAGCGCGGAGGCGGCGCGCCATAGAAAAGTCCGCGCGCATTCGAGTTCGGTGGCCATGTCGGCGAGCTTGAACTGCAGGGCCTGGAAATCGGCGATGCGCCTGCCGAAGGCCTTGCGGTCGTTCGTGTAGGCAAGAGCCTTGTCGAGGGCGGCCTGCGCGCCGCCGAGAGAGCATGCGCCGATATTCAACCGGCCCCCGTCGAGGCCCGACATGGCGATCTTGAAGCCCATGCCCTCGTCCGACAGGCGGTTGGCGACGGGGACGCGCACATTCTCGAAGATGACGGCGGCGGTGGGCTGCGCATTCCAGCCCATCTTCTTCTCCTGCGCCCCGAAGGACACGCCGGGCATCGACTTTTCGATGACGAGCGTCGAGATGCCGGAGGGGCCCTCCTCGCCGGTGCGCACCATCGTCACGTAGATGTCGGAGGTGCCGGCGCCCGAGATGAACTGCTTCACGCCGTTGACGACGTAGTGATCTCCGTCGCGCACCGCCTTCGTCCTGAGCGCCGCCGCGTCCGAGCCCGAGCCGGGTTCGGTGAGGCAATAGCTGCCGATGAGCTCCATGGTGCACAGGGAGGGCAGGAAGCGCTGACGCTGCTCCTCGGAGCCGTAACGGTCGATCATCCACGCGACCATGTTGTGGATCGACAGAAACGCCGAGATGGCGGGGCACCCGGTGGCGAGCGCCTCGAAGATGAGCGCGGCGTCGAGCCGCGTCATGCCCGATCCGCCCACATCGTCGCGGGTATAGATCGCCGCCATGCCGAGGGCGGCCGCTTCCCGCAGCACGTCGACCGGGAAATGCTTCTTCTCGTCCCACGCGAGAGCGTGGGGGGCGAGGTTCTCCGCCGCGAAGGCGAGGGCCATGTCGCGGACGGCAATCTGGTCTTCGGTCAGAGAGAACTGGGTCATCGTTCTAAATCGGCATGAGAGAGGCGCTTCGTGCACCCCGACTTTGGATCTAGGGCATCTTTCGGCGAAGGGGCCCCGGTTCGCCGAAAGATGCGGCTTCCGAACACGGGACGCGCCCGCGTGCATGGGCGTCCCGACAAACGAAAACGGCCGGGAGGATGTCCCGGCCGTCAAGAGTGGTCTTACCGCATCGTCGGTATGGAGAATTCCGCGCCTTCCTTGATGCCGGACGGCCAGCGCGAGGTGACCGTCTTCGTCTTGGTGTAGAAGCGGATCGCGTCGGGGCCGTGCTGGTTGAGATCGCCGAAGCCCGAGGCCTTCCAGCCGCCGAAGGTGTAATAGGCCAGCGGCACCGGGATCGGCACGTTGATGCCGACCATGCCCACGTTCACCTTCGAGGCGAAGTCGCGGGCGGCGTCGCCGTCGCGGGTGTAGATCGCGACACCGTTGCCGTATTCGTGCTCGGAGGGCAGGCGCAGGGCCTCGTCGTAGTTCTTGGCGCGCACGACCGACAGGACCGGGCCGAAGATCTCTTCCTTGTAGATGCGCATGTCGGGCTTCACGTCGTCGAAGAGGCAGCCGCCCATGTAGAAGCCGTTCTCGTAGCCCTGCATCTTGAAGTCGCGGCCGTCGACCACGAGCTTCGCGCCTTCCTGGACGCCGAGATCGACGTAAGCGCGCACCTTCTCCATATGCGCCTTGGTCACGAGCGGACCGAAGTCGGCGGAGGGATCGGTGGACGGACCCACCTTCAGGTTCTCCACGCGCGGGATCAGCTTGTCCATCAGCGCGTCGGCGGTCGCCTTGCCGACCGGAACGGCGACCGACACGGCCATGCAGCGCTCTCCCGCGGAGCCGTAGCCTGCCCCGATGAGCGCGTCCGCCGCCTGATCGAGATCGGCGTCGGGCATGATGATCATGTGGTTCTTCGCGCCGCCGAAGCAATGCGCGCGCTTTCCATGCGCGGTGGCGCGGGCATAGACGTACTGCGCGATCGGCGAGGAGCCGACGAAGCCAACGGCCTTGACGTCCGGATCGTCGAGGATCGCGTCCACCACTTCCTTGTCGCCGTTGACCACGTTGAGGATGCCCGCGGGAAGGCCCGCCTCGATCATCAGCTCGGCGAGGCGCATCGGCACGCCCGGATCGCGCTCGGAGGGCTTCAGGATGAAGGCGTTGCCGCACGCGATGGCAGGCGCGAACTTCCACATCGGGATCATGGCCGGGAAGTTGAACGGCGTGATGCCGGCCACGACGCCGAGCGGCTGACGGATCGAGTACATGTCGATGCCGGGGCCGGCGCCTTCCGTGAACTCGCCCTTCATCAGCTGCGGGATGCCGCAGGCGAATTCCACCACCTCGACGCCGCGCTGGATATCGCCCTTCGCGTCGGGAATGGTCTTGCCGTGCTCGCGGGCGAGCAGCTCGGCCAGGGAATCCATTTCCTTGGCGATGAGCTCCAGGAATTTCATCATCACGCGGGCGCGGCGCTGCGGGTTGGTGGCGGCCCAGGCGGGCTGAGCGGCCTTCGCGTTCTCGACGGCCTGGCGCAGTTCGTCCTTGGAGGCCAGCGCGACGCGGCCGAGCACCTCGCCCGTCATGGGCTGGAAGAATTCAGTGGTGCGGCCCGATTTTCCGGGGACCTGCTTGCCGCCGATGAAATGTCCGACTTCGCGCATGGCGTTTCTCTCCTGATGTTGCGTGTCCCGTTCTAGCATTGTTGAAACTGCACGACTATGGGTGAAGGTGAGGTCGAATTGTGCAAAAATCCCAATATGCTACAGAGCAGGGATGAGCGCTTTCGATTGGGACGATCTCCGTTTTTTCCTGGCCGTCGCCCGCGCAGGCCGGCTGACGGTGGCCGCCCGCCGGCTGGAGGCCGATCATACCACGGTTTCCCGCCGCATCTCTTCCCTTGAAAAGGCCCTCCAGGCCAAGCTCTTCGAACGAAAGCCCCAAGGCTATGCCCTGACCGAGCAGGGCGAACGCCTGCTGGCCAAGGCGGAGCGCATGGAAAGCCAGGCGCTGGCCGTGGCCAACGAGGTCGGCGGGGCGGACCTCGCCCTCTCGGGAATCGTGCGGGTGGGCGCACCGGACGGACTCGGCACCTATTTCCTGGCGGCGGAACTCGGCGCTCTGGCCGAGCGTCACCCGGACCTCACGATCCAGCTGGTGGCCCTGCCGCGGACCTTCTCTCTCTCCAAGCGCGAGGCGGACATCGCGATCACCGTGGAGCAGCCGACGGAAGGGCGGCTCGTGTCGCGCAAGCTCACCGATTACCGCCTGAGACTCTACGCCTCGCGAAGCTATATCGACCGCCACGGGAAGCCTGCCGAGCCAGAGGACCTGTCGGGCCGCCTGCTCATCACCTATGTGGCCGATCTCATCTTCAGCCCGGCCCTCGAATACTTCTCCGGCCTCGAGAAATACGGGCCTCGGCGATACGAATGCGCGAGCGTCGTGGCCCAGCTGGAGGCCGTGCGGGCCGGGGTCGGCATCGGCATCCTCCACGATTACGCCGCCCGGCAATATCCGGAGCTGGAGGTCGTCCTGCCGGACATCTCCTTCACACGGGCCTATTGGATCGTCACCCATGCCGAGATGCGCGGTCTCCACCGCATCGCCGAGGTGCATGCCTTCATTCTGGACCGGGTGAAGGCCCATCGTGGCCTCTTCACGTGACGCATTTTCCCTTCACGGCGGGGCGTTAAGCCACTAAGTCTGGCACAAACGACACCCACGGAGACCGGAATGACCTCCAAGCTAGAGCAATTGCGCGCCATGACGGTCGTCGTCGCCGATACCGGCGACCTCGACGCAGTGCGCCGCCTGAAGCCTCAGGACTGCACCACCAACCCGACCCTGCTGCTGAAGGCGGTCGAGACTCCGGCCTATGGCCATATCGTCGAAGAGGCGCTGGCCTGGGGACGCAGGCAGGGCGGCGCCCACGAGGGCGTGGTGGCGGCGGTCTGCGACCGGCTCGCCGTGGCCTTCGGGGCGGAACTCGCAGGCATCGTGCCGGGTCGCGTCTCGACGGAGGTCGACGCCGATCTCTCCTTCGATACCGAAGCGACGGTGAACAAGGCGCGCGCCATCATCAAGGCTTACGAGGAACGCGGCATCGGACGCGAGCGTATCCTGATCAAGATCGCCTCCACCTGGGAGGGCATCCGCGCGGCGGAGATCCTTCAGAAGGAAGGTGTCGACTGCAACCTCACGCTTCTGTTCTCCATGGCCCAGGCGCAGGCCTGCGCGGAGGCGGGCGTGTTCCTCATCTCGCCCTTCGTGGGGCGCATTCTCGATTGGCACGTGAAGGCGGGCGGAGGCCCCTACACGGGTGAGACCGACCCGGGCGTGCTGTCCGTGCGCAGCATCTACGCCTCCTACAAGGCGCAGGGCATCAAGACCGTCGTGATGGGCGCATCCTTCCGCAATATGGGCGAGATCGAAGCGCTCGCCGGCTGCGACCGCCTCACCATTTCGCCGGCGCTCCTGGACGAGCTCGCGAAGGCCGAAGGCGAGTTGCCGCGCAAGCTCTCGCCGGAGGGCGTCGAGACGATCCCGGCGCTGCCGCGCATGGATGAAAAGACCTTCCGCTTCGCCCTCAACGAGGATGCGATGGCGACCGAGAAGCTCGCCGAGGGGATCCGTTCCTTCGTGAAGGATCTGCGCAGCCTGCGCAGCCTCGTGGCGAAGCGGTTCGACGAGGCGAAGGCCGCCTGAGGGGAGCGCTTCATCGTTCAAGAGAATGGGGGAGGCGAGACCATCGCCTCCCTTTTTGGTGCCGAAGAGCCGGTTCAGCGGTTGTCCGGCCGGCTCCTCACCGCCCGCAATCCCTGCCGCGTGATGCGGTAAGGACCTCCGTTCGACGATGCGATGAGCCCTTTCTGGCGCAGCATCTTGAACAGATCCATCGAGCAGAGCGACATGAGCCACCCTTCACGGGTGAGGCATTCGATTTCGAAAATGCGGCCGTTCTCGTCTTTGTAATGTCGAATGAGACCGCCTTGGGCGAGCACGTGCAGCACGCGCTGGCCATTGCGTGAAACGTTCACGGGAAAACCCTGAGCTTTGTTGAGGTGCAAGAGAGGCGCGCATACGCGCGCATTCGGCTGTGCGGTCAGCCGCGCCCGCCTGTCAGGTGGCGGGCTTTACCGGGACTCGGTCTCTCTGCGCATAAAAGCTCCGGGTAGAACGGCTTCCTTATAGAAGCCGCTCGCCGGTCACGTCAATCAGCCGCGGCTCGCCAGCGCCTTCTCGCGGATGGCCGAGAGGGACATGGCGGGCGTGATCGCCTCGGGATCCAAGAGGCAGTGCAGGATCGCGGGCTTGCCCGAGGTGAGCGCCCGCTGGAGGGCGGCCGGGAAGTCGTCCGTGGTCTCGACGCGCTCGCCATAGCCGCCGAAGGCCTTGGCATAGGCTGCGAAATCCGGGTTCTTCAGCATCGTGGCCGAGACACGGCCCGGATAGTCACGCTCCTGGTGCATGCGGATCGTGCCGTACATGCCGTTGTCGAGCAGGATCACGAGGATCGGCAGATCGTATTGCACGGCGGTCGCGAATTCCTGTCCGTTCATCAGGAAGTCGCCGTCGCCCGCGAACACCACGACCGTGCTGTCGGGATTGATGCGCTTGGCGCCGACGCCGGCCGGAACGCCGTAGCCCATGGAGCCCGAGGTCGGCGCGAGCTGCGTGCCGTAATGGCGGAAGGGCCAGAAGCGGTGAACCCAGGTGGCGAAGTTGCCCGCTCCGTTGCAGTAGATCGTGTCGGAGGGCATCACCTCGCGCAGGTGAGCCATCACCTGGCCCATCTGCAGATTGCCCGCATGCTTGATCGGGGCGGGATCGCTCCAGGCGAGATAATCGGCATGCGCCGTCTTCGTGCCCTCGCTCCAGGGCAGGGCGGCCGGCGGATTCACGCCTTCCAGGGCCGCCGCGAAGGCGACCGGCGAGGCATTGATGGCCAGATGCGGAGAATAGACCCGACCGAGCTCGCTGGAATCGGGATGGATGTGAACGAGCTTCGAGCGCGGCGCCGGGATGTCGAGCAGCGTATAGGCCTGACTGGGGATCTCGGAGAGACGGCCGCCGACGAGCAGGACGATGTCGGCCTCCTTGATGCGCGCGAGCAGCTTCGGATTCACGCCGAGCCCGAGATCGCCCATATAGGACGGGTGATCGGCCGGAAAGAGCATCTGGCGGCGGAAGGTGCAGGCGACGGGCAGCTCGAAACGCTCGGCGAAGCGCATGAAATCCTGCACGGCGGTTTCGGACCAGCGGCTCCCGCCCAGGAGCGCCACGGGCTTCTTCGCGTCCTGCAGAAGCGTCTGCAGTTCGGCCATTTGCGCCGGCGAGGGATGCGCCTCGATGACCTGATAGCGCGGCGCGTCGGCGACCTCCGCCATCTCGGTCAGGACGTCTTCGGGAAGCGCGATCACGACCGGCCCCGGGCGGCCGGAGGTTGCCACATGGAAGGCGCGGGAAACGATCTCGGGGAAGCGCGCCGGGTCGTCCACTTCCGTCGCCCATTTGGCGAGGGGGCCGAAGGCGGCACGGTAGTCGAGCTCCTGAAAGGCCTCGCGCTCGCGCATGCCGCGTTCGATCTGGCCGACGAAGAGGATCATCGGCGTGGAATCCTGCTTGGCGATGTGAATGCCCGGCGAGGCGTTGGTGGCACCCGGACCGCGCGTGACGAAGCAGATGCCCGGGCGGCCCGTGAGCTTGCCATAGGCCTCCGCCATCATGGCGGCGCCGCCTTCCTGGCGGCAGACCGTGACGTCGATGTCGGCGTCGTGCAGCGCATCGAGGGCCGCGAGATAACTCTCGCCCGGCACGCAGAAGATGTGATCGACTCCGTGAACGAGAAGCTGATCGACAAGAATCTGGCCGCCGGTGCGGGAGGTCGCTGTCATGGAAGGCTCACGATGCAAAAGTGGTTGGATAAGGAAACGGAGGGCATCGCTGCCCTCCGGGTGATCTTTCGGGACGATCAGGCGTCGACGTCGAATTTCACGCCCTGAGCGAGCGGAAGCGAGGTGCCGAAATTGACCGTGTTGGTGGCGCGGCGCATATAGGCCTTCCAGGCGTCAGAGCCCGACTCGCGGCCGCCGCCCGTCTCCTTCTCGCCGCCGAACGCGCCGCCGATCTCGGCGCCGGAGGGGCCGATATTGACGTTGGCGATGCCGCAATCGGACCCGACGGCCGACACGAAGGTTTCAGCCTCACGCAGGTTGAGCGTGAAGATCGACGAGGAGAGACCGGCCCCGACCGCATTGTGCAGCTCGATCGCCTGATCGAAGTCCGTATAGCGCATCACGTACAGGATCGGCGCGAAGGTCTCGCGCAGCACCGGACCGGTCTGCTCCGGCATCTCGACCAGGGCGGGACGGACATAGATCCCGTCGCCCGCCACATCGGCGTAGCGTCCGCCGCCATGCACGGTGCCGCCGGCATTGCGGGCCTCGTCGAGCGCGCGCTCCATGCCTTCGAAGGCGGCCTTGTCGATCAGCGGTCCGATGAGCGTGCCGTCGGCGCGCGGATCGCCGATCTTGGCGCTGCCGTAAACCTTGACGAGGCGCGGGACGAGCTGGTCGTAGACGCTGTCATGGACGAAGAGACGGCGCAGCGTGGTGCAGCGCTGGCCCGCCGTGCCCATCGCGGCGAACGCGATGCCGCGCAGGGCGAGGTCGAGGTCGGCGGAGGGAGCCACGATGGCGGCGTTGTTGCCGCCGAGCTCCAGGATCGCGCGGGCGAAGCGGGCGGCGAGCTTCGGGCCGACCTGGCGGCCCATGGCCGTCGAGCCGGTGGCCGAGAGAATCGGCACGCGGTGATCCTCGACGAGAATCTCGCCGATTTCGCGGCCGCCGAGGAGAACTTCGAGCAGGCCTTCCGGCACGCCGCCGAAGCGCTTGGCGGCACGCTCGGCGATGGCGTGGGTGGCGAGCGCCGTCAGCAGGGTCTTCTCGGAGGGCTTCCACACGACGGAGTCGCCGCAGACGAGGGCGAGAGCCGCATTCCACGACCAGACGGCGACCGGGAAGTTGAAGGCGGAAATGACGCCGCAGACGCCCAGCGGATGCCAGGTCTCCATCATGCGGTGATCGGCGCGTTCGGTGGCGATGGTCAGGCCGTAGAGCTGACGGGACAGACCGACCGCGAAATCGCAGATATCGATCATCTCCTGCACTTCGCCGAGACCCTCGGAGACGATCTTGCCGGCCTCGAGCGTGACCAGGCGGCCGAGATCGTCCTTCGCGGCGCGGAGTTCCTCGCCCAGCAGGCGGACGAACTCGCCGCGCTTCGGAGCAGGCATCTTGCGCCAGGCCTTGAAGGCGGCGTCGGCGCGGCCGATGGCGGCCTTGGCCTCGTCCGGCGTGGTCTCGCGGACATGGGCGATCACCTCGCCCGTGATCGGGGAGACGGCAGGACGGCCCGTGGAGGCGAATGCGCTGTCCGGCACGCCGAGACGGGCGAGAATGGCGCGGGCTTCCTCCGCCACGCTGGCAGCTGAGGTCGAAACGGATGGCAGGGCGGACATGATCATTCTCCCATGGAATCGGGTATGGGCCCTTCGGGCGAGCCCGCTACCCTCGCTCGTTCTTGAAACAAGACGACGGCAGCCTTTGGGCCACCGTCTTAAAGCATGATCGCAAAATGTGGGAACTGCTTTTCCCGAATAGGATCATGCGATTTCGGAAAGAAGCCGGACAGGCTCCCGCTGGTGCGGCGCGAGAGCCTGTTCCGAAACGTCATGCAACGGCGTCGAGGCGAATGTTCTTCGCGGCCGGTTCACGGCTCTCGTCGAGGCGCACACCCGCGTAGACCCGGCCGAAGCGGTTGGACAGGAAGGTGTCGAGATCGATCTCTTCCTGGCGGACGAAACCCTGTTTCGGAAGCTTGTCCTCGACGAGGAGATCCAGCATGGCGCAGATGCCGGCGGCCGTGGTGACCTGGATGGCAGTGCGCTGCACGCCGGCCACCTTCTGGCCGTAGATGCTGCGGGCATAGGTTTCCTGAACGTAGCGCCCGTTGCGCTCGCCCGTCACCGTCACGAAAACGATGACCATGTCCTGCATGGTGGCGGGAACGGCGTTCTCCAGGATGTCCTTCAGGACCTCGCGGCGGTTGCGCAGCTGCAGGTCGTTGAGAAGCACGCGCATCAGGGCGCAGTGGCCCGGATAGCGGATGGTCTTGTAGTTGAGGTTGCGCACCTTGCCTTCGAGCGTCTCGCAGAGCGTGCCGAGGCCGCCCGAGGTATTGAAGGCCTCGTAGCGGGTGCCGTCGAGGGAGAATTCCTCGAGCTCTTCCATGGCCGGAACTTCGCGCAGCTTGCCGTCGACCATCGCTTCGCAGCGCTCGATATACTCGTTGATGACGCCGTCGGTGCTCCAGGTGAGATTGTAGGACAGGGCGTTCGACGGATATTGCGGCAGCGCGCCGACGCGCAGGCGCACCGTGTCGAGCTTGTCGAAGCGGCTGGCGATGTCGTGCGCCACGATGGAGATGAAGCCCGGAGCGAGGCCGCATTGAGGAATGAAGGCCGTCGTGGCGCCTTCCGACAGCTCCTTCACCATGCGGGTGGTGGCCACGTCCTCCGTGAGGTCGAAATAGTTCACTTCCGCGATCCGCGCGGCCTGGGCCACATGGCCGGTCAGGTGATAGGGCGCGGCGCTCAACACGGCGTAGCGGCCCTTCAGGGCGTTCTGGAGGGCGACCGCGTCATTGAAGTCGAGCTGGATCGTCTTGATGCCGTCTTTGGCCGCGGCCTTGAGGGCCTCGGCGGAAGCGTCCGCGACCGTCACGTCGTAGTCGCCGGTCTCGTTGAGCATGTCGACGATGGTCGAGCCGATCTTGCCGGCGCCGATGACGAGAATCGATTTCATATGATGCATCTCCCTGTGATCGGGGGAGAAAAAGGCAAAACGCTGCAAAGTGCCATAGACAAGCTGACGGAAAGCCGGGTATTTGTCGGCATTATGCCGTAACAGATGGTCATTGTGATGCTCGACGTGACGGATCGCGCCCTGATTGCGCTCTTGCGGGAAAATGCCCGGATCGGCCACGCGGAAGCCGCCCGCCGTCTGAAGCTCTCCCGAACCACCGTGCAGGCAAGGGTGGAGAGCCTCGAGCGGCGCGGGGTGATCGTCGGCTATACGCTGAGGCTTGCCGAGGAGGTCAGCCGGCGCATGGTGCGCGCGCATGTCACCATCGTGGTGGCGCCGAAAGCCTCCGCGGCCGTTGCCACGGCGCTTCAGCGCATGCCAGAATTGCGCGCGCTTCATTCCGTTGCCGGTGTCTTCGATCTGCTGGCAGTGGTAGAGGCTGAAGACGTTCCCACCCTCGATGCCGCCATCGACAAAATCGGCGCATTGGAGGGCGTGGAGCGCACGCAATCCTCCATCATCCTCTCAACGAAATTCGAACGATGACCTCTTCCGCTTCAAATGTCGCCGATGTCGTGATTGTGGGCGGTGCCGTCATGGGCTCCTCCACCGCTTACCATCTCCTGGCCGATTCCGGCTTCAAGGGGCGCGTCGTCGTCATCGAGAAGGATCCCACCTATCAGCTCTCGGCGTCGGCCCTGTCGGCCGCATCGATCCGGCAGCAATATTCCAGCGCGGTCAACATCCGTATCTCCCTTTATGGCATCCATTTCCTGCGCAACATCCGCGAATACCTCACCGTCGACGGCGACACGCCCGAGATCGGATTGAAGGAGGGGGGCTATCTCTACTGCGCGTCGGAGGCGGGCGAGCCGATCCTGCGGGAGAACCAGGCGTTGCAGGCCGCGGAGGGCGCGGACATTCTTTTCCTGGGGCCCGACGAGCTGAAGAGCCGCTTCCCCTGGCTCAACGTGGAGGATCTGGCTGCGGGCACCTGGGGGCGCTCGGGGGAGGGCTGGTTCGACGGCTGGGGCCTGCTCCAGGCCTTCCGCAAGAAGGCCCGTTCGCTCGGCGCCGAGTATGTGAAGGGTGAAGTGGCCGAGGTGGAGCGTGAGGGCAACCGCATCGTCGCCGTGCGCCTGAAGGATGGAACGCGCATCGCCTGCGGCACGCTCATCAACTGCGCAGGCTCAGGCGGGCGGGCGATCGCCGAGATGGCGGGCCTCTCGATCCCCGTTCAGGCCAAGCGCCGCTATGTGTTCACCTTCTCCTGCAAGGGGGCGGTGGAGAACTGCCCGCTGCTCATCGATACCTCCGGCGCCTATGTGCGGCCCGAAGGCGAGGGCAACTTCATCTGCGGCGCTTCGCCGGAAGCGGATGTCGACCCCGACTGGTCCGACGAGGATCCGGCAAGCCAGGAGATCGATTTTTCCTTCTTCGAGGAGTTCATCTGGCCGTCGCTCGCGCACCGTGTTCCCGCCTTCGAGGCCATCAGGCCGGGCCGTGCGTGGTCGGGACCCTACGACATGAGCCTCATCGACCATAACGCCATCATCGGAAAGGCGGGCGGGATCGAGAACTTCTACCTCTGCAACGGTTTTTCAGGGCATGGCCTGCAGCAGGCCGCGGCGGTCGGTCGCGGCCTGTCCGAGCTGATCGTTCATGGCGGCTATCGCACGCTCGATCTCTCCGAACTCGGCTACGAGCGCGTTCTGGCGAACCGCCCGCTCCTCGAGCGCAACGTCATTTAAAGACCGGACTCGTCCGAAGAACGATAGGCCCAGATCCGGCCGCCGCGGTTCATGTGCCGCTGCATCGGGCCGGGCTGATCCGGGGACGGCTGGGACGCGACGGCGAGTTCGTTGACGCCCTCCCGGCCGGCCCGCTCCTCGCCGCGGCGGGAGCCCGTCTCCGTGGTGGTCCGGGCGCCCGCCCGCAGATCGTCGGCGCCGAGATCGTCGGCGCCTTCCGCCATCGCTCCCATGCCCGGGATCGAGCCCGTATTGGTCTGGCCCGCCTGGGAGCCGCCGGTCACCCCTGCACCCAGGGGCGCGCCGAGATCCGCGCCCGCACCGCGTCCTGCGCCGGTCTTCAGCCATTCCCGGCTGCCGGCATCGAGGTCCACGGGCTCGAACATGTCCAGGATCCGCACGGCGTCTTCCATGTCGTCTCGGTCGACCCGGGCGGCGATCAGCGTGCAGCCGTCACGAATTCCGCTCTCGAAGACGCGCCTGTCGTCGTCCGGGAGGTCGAGATCCTGGAGGGCTTCCAGGGAATCGTCCCGGGCGGACAGCGCGCGAAAACCCGAGATGGAGGAAATCTCGCGGGCCTCCTCGGTGCCGACGGCGACGATCCTGCGCTGGGCGATGCCCATTTCCATAAGGGCCTGAAGGGCCCGGCGGGCTTGGGCGGGATCTCTGAACAGGGCTGTGATCATCTGGGGCATGTGCGTCTTACCTATGAATACCCCCTCAACGAGGAGCGCTTCCGCCCTGTTCCCATCCCCAGTCGTTAAGTCTTTTCAATGAAAAGGGCTTCCATTTTGAAGCCGGCTATGATTGTCATGTTTGTGTCATTAAAGCGTCATCCGGCTTTCGTGCAGGGATGGTGAACGACAATAACATCCCCGAGCGGGATGATATGGGAGAGGTTAATATGATGAAGAAGTCCCTTCTCGGCGCCCTGGCCTTCGGTCTTGCGACGAGCACTTCCGCCTTCGCACAGACGGAGATCCAATGGTGGCACGCCATGACGGGCGCCAACAACGACGTCGTGAACCGCCTGGCCGAAGAGTTCAACAATTCGCAGAAGGACTACAAGGTCGTCGTCAGCTACAAGGGTCAGTACGCCGACACCCTGAACGCCGGTATCGCCGCGTTCCGCGCGGGCAACGCCCCGCACATCCTGCAGGTCTTCGAAGTCGGCACCGCGACCATGATGGGCGCGAAGGGCGCGATCAAGCCGGTCTACCAGCTGATGGCCGACGCCGGCGAGAAGTTCGATCCCAAGGCTTACCTGCCCGCGATCACCGGCTACTACTCGACCGCGAAGGGCGAGATGCTCTCCTTCCCGTTCAACTCCTCCTCGATGGTCATGTGGATCAACAAGGACGAGCTGAAGAAGGCCGGCGTCAACGAGATCCCGAAGACCTGGCCCGAGGTGTTCGAGGCGGGCAAGAAGCTCAAGGCCGCCGGCCACGACACCTGCGGCTTCTCGAACGCCTGGGCGAGCTGGGCCAATGTCGAGCAGCTCTCGGCCTGGCACAACGTGCCGATGGCCACGAAGGCCAACGGTCTCGACGGCTTCGACACCGAGATGAAGTTCAACTCGCCGCTGCACGTGAAGCACCTGCAGAACCTCGTCGATCTGCAGAAGGACAAGACCTACGATTATTCGGGCCGCGACTCGAAGAGCGAAGGCCGCTTCACCTCCGGCGAATGCGCGATCTTCCTCACCTCGTCGGGCTTCTACGGCAACGTCAAGGCCAACGCGAAGTTCGACTTCACGTCGGTTCCGATGCCCTATTATCCGGACGTCCAGGGCGCTCCGCAGAACTCGATCATCGGCGGCGCTTCGCTGTGGGTGATGGGCGGCAAGTCGGCCGAGGAGTACAAGGGCGTCGCCAAGTTCTTCACCTTCCTGTCCGACACCGACCGTCAGGCGAAGCTGCACCAGGAATCGGGCTATCTCCCGATCACGAAGGCCGCTTACGAGAAGACCAAGGCTTCCGGCTTCTATGAGAAGAACCCGGTTCTCGAGACGCCCCTGAAGGAGCTGACCAACAAGGAGCCGACCGAGAATTCCCGCGGTCTGCGCTTCGGCAACATGGTCCAGATCCGCGACGTGGTCTCCGAGGAGATCGAGGCGGCTCTCGCCGGTCAGAAGCCTGCCAAGGATGCGCTCGACGCCGCGGTGTCGCGCAGCAACCAGATCCTGCGTCAGTTCGAGCGCACCGTTCGCTAAGACTGATCCAAGGAAAAACGACCTGTCATCCCGGGCGGCCGAAAGCTGCCCGGGATGATCTTATAGATAACCTCGCAGACCGGTGGATGCCGTCATCTGCACCATCACCGGACGATCCTAGAGCGATGGAAAAACGAGCTCACTTTTCAGGTTGGACGCTGCCGCTTCTGCTGATCCTCCCGCAGATGGCGATCACCGTCATTTTCTTCTACTGGCCTGCTTCCCAGGCGATCTGGCAGTCCTTCCTCAGGGAGGACGCTTTCGGATTGTCCTCCGAATTCGTCGGTTTTGAGAATTATATCGGCCTCTTCGAGCAGCCCGAATATTACCGGGCCATGGTCACGACGGTGATCTTCTCGTCGCTGGTCGCCTTCTTCTCGATGTCCTGCGCGCTGCTCCTCGCCACCCAGGCCGACAAGAACATCCGCGCGGGCCACGCCTTCAAGACCCTGCTGATCTGGCCGTATGCGGTGGCTCCCGCCATTGCGGGCGTGCTGTGGATCTTCATGTTCCACCCGACGCTCGGCACGCTGGCGCGCCCGATCCGCGCGATCGGAATCGACTGGAACCCGATGCTCAACGGCACGCATGCCATGATCCTGCTGGTGCTCTCCGCCACCTGGAAGCACGTCAGCTACAACTTCCTGTTCTTCCTGGCGGGCCTGCAGGCGATACCGAGGAGCGTGATCGAAGCGGGCGCCATCGACGGCGCCGGCCCGATGCGCCGCTTCTGGACGATCGTGTTCCCGCTGCTCTCGCCCACCACCTTCTTCCTGCTCGTCGTCACCGTGGTCTACGTGTTCTTCGAGACGTTCGGCATCATCGATGCCGTGACGGGCGGCGGTCCGGCCGGTCAGACGACGACCCTCGTCTACAAGGTTTATGCGGATGGCCGCCTCGGCGGCGACCTCGGCGGCTCGGCCGCGCAGTCGGTGATCCTCATGGTCATCGTGATCGCGCTCACCGCCATCCAGTTCCGCTATGTCGAGCGCAAGGTGCAGTACTGATGGTCGAGAATCGTCCCTTTAGAGACTTCATGGCTTACCTGACGCTGGTTATCGGCGTCATCGTGGTGGCCTTCCCGGTCTATCTCGCCATCATGGCGTCGACCTTCGATGCGGCCACCATCATCAACGGCAACATGCCGCTGATCCCGGGTGACCAGGCGGTCGAGAACTACACCCGCACGCTGTTCTACGGCGGCAAGCAGGCCCGCGAGCCCGTGATGGGCATGATGATCAACTCCATGATCATGGCGATGGGCATCGCGTTCGGAAAGATCCTGATCTCGATCCTGTCCGCCTATGCGGTGGTCTACTTCAAGTTCCCGTTCCGCAAGACGGCCTTCTGGATCATCTTCATCACGCTGATGCTCCCCGTCGAGGTGCGCATCTACCCGACCTACAAGATCGTCGCCGATCTGGGCCTGCTCGATACCTATATGGGCCTCGTCATGCCCCTGATCGCGTCGGCGACCGGGACGCTCCTCTTCCGTCAGTTCTTCATGACAATCCCGGACGAGCTTCTCGAGGCTTCCAAGATCGACGGCGCGGGCGCGTTCCGCTTCTTCAAGGATACGCTGCTTCCGCTTTCCATGACGACCATCGCGGCTTTGTTCGTGATTCAGTTCATCTACGGCTGGAACCAGTATCTCTGGCCGCTGCTGATCACCACGAAGAGCTCGATGCAGACCATCGTCATCGGCATCAAGAAGATGATCACCACCACGGACGCGCTGACCGAATGGCAGATCGCGATGACCACGGCGGTGCTCGCCATGGTGCCGCCGGTTCTGGTCGTGATCTTCATGCAGCGGCTCTTCGTGAAGGGGCTCGTCGAAACGGAAAAGTGATGCGCGGGAAGCGCGCGTCGCCCTTCCCGCCACAGCGGGAGGGGCTCCAAGGAAATATCGGAATTGTCCGGCCTGGTGCCCCCTGCTGCACGGGCCGGCGTGAAAAGGAATGAACCAATGGCTGGGGTAACACTCGATACTGTCCGGAAGATCTACGCGGGCAATGTGGAGGCCGTGAAAGGCGTCTCGCTCGGGATCGAGGACGGCTCTTTCTGCGTGCTGGTCGGCCCGTCCGGCTGCGGCAAGTCCACGCTACTTCGCATGATCGCGGGCCTGGAGACGATCTCGGGCGGAGAGATCAAGATCGGCAACCGCGTGGTCAACCAGGTGGAGCCCGCCGACCGCGACATCGCGATGGTGTTCCAGAACTACGCGCTCTATCCGCATATGAGCGTCTACGACAACATGGCCTACGGCCTGAAGAACCGGAAGACGCCGAAGGACGAGATCGAGAAACGGGTCAAGGAAGCGGCCCGCATCCTCGCCATCGAGCCCTTCCTCGACCGCAAGCCGCGCGCTCTCTCCGGCGGCCAGCGCCAGCGTGTCGCCATGGGCCGCGCCATCGTGCGCAAGCCGCAGGTGTTCCTCTTCGACGAGCCGCTCTCCAACCTCGACGCGAAGCTGCGCGTCCAGATGCGCGTGGAGATCAAGCGCCTGCAGAGGGCCCTGGGCGTGACGTCCGTCTACGTGACGCACGACCAGGTCGAGGCCATGACGCTCTCCGACAAGCTCGTGGTGATGTCGGGCGGCCAGATCGAGCAGGTGGGCTCCCCGTCGGAGGTTTATCGCCGCCCCGAGACCCGGTTCGTTGCCACCTTCATCGGCTCCCCGCCCATGAACATCCTTCCCGGCAAGGTGGAGGGCCCCGGCCGCGTGTCGGTGGGCGGACAGGTGATCGCCGTCACGGATATGCGTGACGGCCTCGCTCCGGGTTCGGCCATCGAGGTCGGCCTGCGCCCCGAGGACGTGCAGGCGGGCGGCTCCTCCGGCGCCAGCAGCCTCGACATGGACGTGGACTTCGTCGAGGAACTCGGGGCGACCCAGCTCTTCCACGGAAAGGTTTCGGGCACGGATTTCGTGGTGCAGGCCTCCACGGGCCAGATCGCGGCGGATACCCGCCGGCTGACCCTGTCCATCGACCCGGGCAACGTCCACCTCTTCGACCCGCAGACCACGAAGCGCCTCGGCCGGGACTAGAGCTGTTTCCACTTGCGTGGAATCGGCTCCCTCACTTTGGCTCGGCCGCATTTTTGATGGCGAACCGGATCCACGTCACTCAAAAGTGCTCTAAGGCGGCCCCAAACCCAACCTTTGCTTGAGCAGCCGCTCCGAGACCGTCTCGGGGCGGCTGTTGCACGTTTCGGGCCGCCCCATTATCCCTTAACGGAAACGTGAGGATCAGCGATGACGGTCAAGCTCGACGGAACAACGCTCCAGCTTCAGGATGTGATGCGGGTCGCCCGCCCGGATGCCCAGGGACGCTTCGCGTCGGCGGAGCTGGCTCCCGAGGCGCGCGAGCGGATCGCCGCGACGCGCGCCTATATCGACCGCAATTGGATGCATGACGACGCTCCGCTCATGTATGCCTTCAATACCGGCGTCGGCCTGTTCAAGGATCAGCGGGTCCTCATCGCCGACATGGCGGCCTACCAGAGAAAGAGCGTCTATGCCCACGCCACGGGGGTCGGCGAACCCTTCGCGGAGGATGTCACGCGCGCCATGATGCTGCTGCGGGCCAATGCCTTCGCGTCCAATTATTCCGGCCCGCGCGTCGAACTGGTCGAGCGCCTGCTCGCCTTCCTCAATGCAGGCCTTCACCCCGTCATCCCGCAGAAGGGCTCGGTCGGGGCCTCGGGGGATCTCGCGCCGCTCGCCCATATGGCGGGCGCGGTCTGCGGCTTCGAGGAAGCGGACATGGTCTACCGGGGGCGGGTGATGCCGGCCCGCGAGGCGATCCGCCTGGCCGGCTTCGATCCCGACTTCGAGCTCGGGGCGAAGGACGCCTCCGCGCTCATCAACGGTTCGACCGCCTCGCTCGCTCTCGCCTCGCTCGCTACGAGCGATGCGCGCCGCCTTCTGAAACAGGCGGACATCGCCATGTGCCTGTCGCTCGAGGCCATGCGCGGTGAATTGGCGGCCTTCGACCCTCGCGTCCACAAGGCGCGCCCGCATCCGGGCCAGGCGCTCGTGGCGCGCAATCTCCTGCGCATCCTCGAAGGCTCGAAGCGCTGCTCGCAGGGTGCGCGGGACGTCGTCTTTCCCGACGAGCCGCGCCAGCCCGGAACGCCCGCAAGCCCTCGTGTGCAGGATGTCTATTCGCTCCGCTGCACGCCGCAGGTCCATGGGCCCGCCGTCGAGGCGATCGAGTACGTGGAGCGTATCGTCGGCATGGAAATGAACTCGGCTACCGACAACCCGCTGATCTTCGACGACGGTCAGGGCGGTTACGTGTCGATCTCGGGCGGCCACTTCCACGGGCAGTACATGGCGCAGGCCATGGATTTCCTCAGCATCGCCATGGCCGATCTCGGAGCGATCTCCGAGCGCCGCCTCGCGCGCCTCATCGACCCCACCATGTCCTACGGCCTGCCGCGCAACCTCCTGGCCGGCAAGCGCGGATTGAATACGGGCTTTGCGACGGTACAGTGTTCGATGTCGGCTCTCGTCATGGAGAACCGCGGGCTTGCGACCCCGGGTTCGGTCGATTCGATTCCCGGAAAGTCCAACGCGGAGGATCACGTGTCCAATTCGACATGGTGCGGACGCAAGGCGCGGACCATCGTGGAAAACGTGGAACAGATCGTGGCGGGCGAACTGCTGATGGCCGCACAGGCGCTGACCCTCGTCGAGCCGCTCGCGAAGGATTATCCGCTCGGCAAGGGCTCGCGGGCCGCCATGGAGGCGATCCGGGCCGTCATTCCGCCCGCTCTCGACGGCGACCGCTGGTACGCCGCGGAGATGCGGCAGGCTCTCGATCTCGTGCGCTCCGGGGCTGTCGTGGAAGCCGTGGAGAGCGCCGTCGGGATCCTGGAATAGAAGAGGAGGCTCGGAATGATCCGAGCCTCTGACATGTCTTCTGCCCGTTTAGCGGCAGCGACGGACGTCGCGCACGACCACGCTGCCGTTCGGGCGATAGACGCGCTCGCGAACGACGCGGCACCGTCCGCCGCGGCGCTGCCAGGCCGGCACACCGCATTGGCGCACGGTCCGATAAACCACCCGGCCGTTGGGCCGCACGGTGCGAACGCGGCGCGTGACGCAGGCCACGTTGTCGACAAGCGAAGGCGTTTCGATCGTCTGCGGGCCGAAACGGGCCTGTGCCTCGGGAGCGGTACCGAAAAGGGCGGCGCCGAAAACGACGGCGGCGGCAGGAATGATAAAGGCTCGCATGATCCTATCCTTCGTGCTGGAGACTGACGATAACGGAAAGCCTAGGTCATGGTTCCTGACATGGGGATGAACGCATGGTTCAGCGCGTCGTCATCGATTACACCCGGCCACAGGACGGCGCCGAGCTGATCGCCGCGAATCTGGCGAGCCTCGAGCTGCACGAGCCGTGGGTTTCGCCATGCCGGGATTGGGCGAGCTTTCAAGCCTATCTCGCCCGCTGCGACGGCGACAGATCGGTCGGCTTCATCGCACGCGAGCGCGCGAGCAACCGGATCGTGGGCGTCGTCAACCTGAGCGAGATCGCGCGCGGATTCTTCCAGAGCGCCTATATGGGCTACTACGCGGTTTCAGGCATGAACGGCCGTGGCCTGATGCGCGAGGCGGTCGGCCTCGTCGTGACCCATGCCTTTTCGGACCTCGCGCTTCATCGCATCGAGGCGAATATCCAGCCGGGAAACGAGCCGTCACGCGCCCTGGCGAAACGTCTGGGGTTCCGGCAGGAGGGATATTCCCCGCGCTATCTCAGGATCGGCGGTGAATGGCGCGACCACGAACGCTGGGCGATCCTGTCCGAGGAGTGGCGCGGCTGAGACGTTCAGCCGAGTTTCTTCCGCAGATAGAGAGTGCGGCTGGAGCGGACGGGATAGTCATCGAGTTCGCCGAAAACAACATAGCCGAGGCGTCTACAAAGATGCATCGCTTTCGGGTTGTGCGTGTCGAGCCGGGCAGAATGGCAGCCCTGTCTGATGGCTTCCTCCTCCGCCTTCGTAATTAGCCGCGTGGCAAGACCTAAATCGCGAAACTCATCCGGCACGAAGAACAGCTCAATGACAAGCCATCCACCTGAGATATGGCCGGTCAGGCCGCCGATCGCCTTGCCTGTTTGCGGGTCGCGCAAGGCAATCGCAAGTTCCTGGCCAGCCGGCCTATCAGGGAAGAACTTCGCATTGAAGGCACAATAGCCATTGAAGATCGTCCGATGAAAACCTTCTTCCTTGCCATCGATGATCTCCAACGCAGGCATCGCTTTCTCGGGCGTCATGGCAAAGCGGTTTCCTTCAGCTTCTTCTGCAGGAAGAAGCGGCTTCCGCCCTTCGGAAAATCCGTCAACTCGCCGAAGCGCTCGTATCCCAGCCGTTCATAGAGCTTGAGCGCGTCCCGGTTGAGCGTGTCGAGCCAGGCGGAATGGCAGCCGCGCGCGGCGGCCTCGTCTTCCGCCATCGCGATCAGACGCGTCGCGAGTCCCTGACCGCGCAGGTCCTCGGGCACGAAGACGTATTCGATCGTGAGCCATTCCCAGCCCGTGCGGCCCCACAATCCGCCCAGGATCTCCCTGGACTCGGCATGGCGGATCACGATGGCCACGTCCTCGACCTCAAGACCCGGCATCAGGGCTGTCCGGTTGAAGTCGGACAGGCCGTTGAGGATGATCTGGCGAACGATCTTGTGCGGCTTGGCGAGAAGCTCAACGTGGTAGTTCAAGCAACGATCCTTCTGACGGCGTCGAGAAGGACACGGGCCGCAACGTCCGCATCCTCGACCGTGATCGACTCGGCCGGGTTGTGGCTGATGCCCCCCTTGCAGCGCACGAAGAGCATCGCCGACGGGCAGAGACCGGCCATGGCCACCGCATCGTGGCCGGCCCCGGAGGCTAGATGCATCGGGGCGATACCGGCATTTCTCACGGCTTCTTCCAGATGCTCCGCAAGATGCTTGTCCATGGGAGTCGCGGGCGATTCCATGAAGGGTTCGATCGTGAACGACACGCCCCGCCGCCGAGCGGCGGCTTCGCATTCGGTCACGATGTCCTGCACCAATGCCCGACGCACGGCATCGTCCGGCGAGCGGGCGTCGAGCGTGAAGTCGACCCGGGCCGGGATGACGTTGATGGCCCCCGGCTGCACCTGCGCCACGCCGACGGTCGCCACGGTGTCGGTCCGCGTCGAGCTGGCGCGCTCCACGATGCCGATCATCTCGGCGACCGCCGCGAGAGCGTCGCGGCGCATGGTCATGGGCACGGTGCCGGCATGCCCCGCCTCGCCGATCACATGGGCACGGGCGCGCGTGATGCCGTTGATGGCGGACACGATGCCGACCGGCAGGTCGGCCGCCTCGAGCTGCGGGCCCTGCTCGATATGGACCTCGAGATAGCCGCGATAGCGCGCGGGGGCGCGGGCGAGGGCCGCGATTCCGAGAGGATCGCCGCCGAATGCGATCAGCGCGTCCCGAAGGGAAGTGCCGTCCGCATCCATGCCGTCGAGCCAGGCCGGATCGAATTGGCCGGCAAGGGCATGGGATGTGGAGAGATTGGTGGGAAAACGGACATTCTCCTCGTCCCCGAAGGCCACGACCTCGATGGGGCAGGCCGGCGTGATCCCTGCGGCCTTCAGGGCTCCGACGACGACGATGCCGAGCACGACGCCCAGATTGCCGTCATAGCGGCCCGCATCCACGACGGTGTCGATATGGGAACCGATGAGCAGGGCAGGAGCGTCAGGATGGGTGCCCTCCAGGCGCCCGACGACGGACCCGAGGGCGTCGATATGGGCGCTGAGCCCGGCCTCGCGCATGAACGCCAGCGTCGCGTCGGCCGCGGCGCGGTGAGACGGCGAGAGATAGAGGCGCGTCAGGCGCCCGACCTCGTCCGTGTGCCGGGCCAGGTCCTCGATCATGGCCATCACGCGCCGGCCGAGGGGGAGATCCGTTTGATGTGTCATGAGAACAGAGTTTCAGGAACGGGCCGGTTTCGCAAGAGGGAAAGGGCCCGTTCCGGAGCGCTTGACGGCCGCCCGAGGGCCGTCGGTCAAGCCGCGACGCCGAGCTTCTTCTGCAGGCTCGTCGAGGACGTGGTGTATTGGAAGAGCAGCTTCTTCTCGGGATACACGTAGCGGTGCACCTTCTGGGCCGCCAGCGCACCCTCGTGGAAGCCGGAGAGAATGAGCTTCAGCTTGCCCGGATAGGTGTTGATGTCGCCGATCGCGAAGATGCCGGGAACGTTGGTCTCGAACTTCTCCGTATCGACCGGGACCAGGTTCTCATGGAGGTTCAGGCCCCAATCGGCGATGGGGCCGAGCTTCATGGTGAGGCCGAAGAAGGGCAGCATCACGTCGCAATCCACCCTGAGCTCGGAGCCGTCGTCCTTGCGGATCACCGCGCCTTCGAGCACCGGCGCGTCGCCCTTCAGGGCGCTCACCTGGCCGAGATGCAGGTCCATGTCGCCGGACGCCACGAGGGAGCGCATCTTCTCCACCGTATGCGGGGCGGCCCGGAAGGCGTCGCGGCGGTGGAGGAGGGTGAGGCGCTTGGCGATGGGCTGCAGGTTCACGGTCCAGTCGAGGGCGGAATCGCCGCCGCCGACGATCAGCACCTTCTTGTTCCGGAACATCTCCATCTTGCGCACGGCATAGTAGACGCCGGTCCCCTCGTAGGACTCGATGCCGTCGATCGGCGGCTTCTTGGGCTGGAACGAGCCGCCGCCCGCCGCGATGATGACGGCCTTGCACTCGAAGGTCGTGCCGTTCTCCGAGGTCTTCACGCGAAAGCGCGGCGCTTCCGGCGTGCCGATGGATTCCAGGCTCTCCACCATTTCGTTGAGATGGAAGGTCGGGTGGAACGGCTCGATCTGCGCCATGAGGTTGTCGACGAGGCCCTGGCCCGTGACCATGGGAAAGCCGGGAATGTCGTAGATCGGCTTCTCCGGATAGAGCTCGGCGCATTGGCCGCCGACCTTCGGCAGGATGTCGATCAGGTGACATTTGATATCGAGGAGGCCCAGCTCGAACACGGCGAACAGGCCCACGGGCCCGGCACCGATGATGACGACGTCCGTTTCGATATGGTCGGTCATGAACAGGCTCCTTCGAGAGACCGCTTCCGAAAAGCACGGTCTTCAGGGTCTTGGCAATGCGGCAGGCTGAGCGGATGAACATCCGGCGGATCCTCATCCGCTCAGCCGGGCTTACGTGGCGCATTTCGGGCGGCGAACCGGTGCCCGCCTGGCCTGAAATGCGGTCGACGATCAGTTCCCCCGACGATCAGTTCCCCGTGGGGGCGAGAGTGACCTCCAGGCCGTCGAGCTCGGGGGTCCAGATGATCTGGCAGGACAGGCGGGAATTAGGCTTCGTGACCACCGTGTCGAGCTGATCCTCCTCCTCCTCGGTGGGCGGATAGAGCTTGTCCAGCCATGGCTCGTCCACGAAGACGTGGCAGGTGGCGCACTCGCAGGCCCCGCCGCACAGACCTTCGATGGGCAGGCCCCAATCCCGGATGATCTCCATCACCCGCCAGCCCTCGATGGCCTCGAGGGTATGGCGCTGGCCGGCCCGGTCGGTCACATGGATGACGCCCATGAAGCGGGAGTTCCTTCGCGTAAAGTCGGGGAAAAGGCGCGGGAGCCCGCGCCGGTTGGGCTGGATATCGACCTTTCGGCCCGTCGCGTCAATGGCTTAGGGCCTCGATTGTCGGCTGAAACGAAGCGGCTTCAGACCCCGAGCGTCTCCGCTCTCAGGGCCTCGTCGGCGATCAGCTCGGCCATGTCGCCCTGGAAGCGCATTTCCCCGCGCTCGATCACCATGGCCCGGTCGCTGATCCCGGCGGCAAAGGCCCAGTTCTGCTCGGACAGAAGCACGGCCACGCCCTCGGCCTTCATGGTCCGGATCGCCTCGGCCATCATCTGAACGATCACGGGTGCGATCCCCTCTGACGGCTCGTCCAGGAGAATGGCGTCCGGGTTGCCCATCAGGGTGCGGGCAATGGCCAGCATCTGCTGCTCTCCCCCGGACATCTGGTTGCCGCGCCGCCCGCGCATCTCGGCGAGATTGGGGAAAAGCCTGAAAAGCCGCTCCGGCGTCCAGGGCGAGCGGCCGGAGCCCGTCTCCTTCCGGCCCGCCTCCAGGTTTTCCTCCACGGTCAGGTCCGTGAAGATGCGCCTGTCCTCGGGCACATAGCCGAGGCCCAGGCGGGCGATCCTGTAGGTCGGCAGATGCGAGAGCGAGTGTCCCTTGAAGCTTGCTTGCTGAGCGGTCGCGGGCACGAGGCCCATGATGGCCTTCAAGGTGGTGGTCTTCCCGGCGCCGTTGCGGCCGATCAGCGCCAGGACCTCGCCCGGATGCAGCCGGAACGTCAGGCCGAACAGCACCTGGGCACGGCCGTACGATGCGGTGAGATTCCAGATTTCCAGAAGCGGCTCGCTCATGCGGGGTTCAATCCTTTCGGCCGTTCCAGCGCATGCGCGTCGCCGAGATAGGCGCGCCGCACGTCCGGGTTCCGCCGGATGTCCTCCGGCGATCCCGTGGCGACGATCTGGCCGCGCACGAGCACGATCACGCGCTCCGCATGGCCGAACACCACGTCCATGTCGTGTTCCGTGAAGAGGACGCCGATGCCTGCCGCGTCCGCAACGGAGGCGGTGAGATCCATGAGGTCGGCTCTTTCGCGCGCCGCCATGCCGGCCGTGGGTTCGTCCATGAGCAGCAGTTTCGGCTTACCGGCCAGGGCTACGGCAAGCTCCACGCGCTTCACGTCGCCATAGGCCAGGGCGGAGCAGGGGCGATCCGCGATCTCGGCCATGCCGACCTGCGCCAGCAGGGTCACGGCCTCCTCGCGGTATCGGTCGCGGGCCGGAGCCCACAGCGCCTCGCTTTCACGGCGGTGGCTGATAAGCGCCATCTGGACGTTTTCCGCCACGCTCATGGACAGGAAGGTCTGCGCAACCTGGAAGGTGCGTCCGACGCCGAGCCTGAAGCGTTTCTGCGGCGAGGCGGCGGTGATGTTCTGGCCGTCGAGCATCACGGCGCCCCGGTCGGGGCGCAGTTGCCCGCCGACCATGTTGAAGACGGTCGACTTTCCGGCTCCGTTGGGGCCGATGATGGCGAGCATCTCGCCGCGTTCGAGCGTGAAGCTCACATCCCTCGCGGCCGCCACGCCGCCGAAGGACTTGCCCAAATGCTGGACGGACAGGAGCGTCATGCCGGCTCCTCCCCCCATGCGCGAAGGGTGCCCACGATGCCGCGCGGGAAAACGAGCACGATCGCGATGATGCTCAAGCCGAGAAACAGGCGCCAGAGGGTCGTGAGCGGCATGATCTGGTCGCGCAGCACGTGCAGAACGCCTGCGCCGACGAGCGGGCCCGAGATCGTCTGGATGCCGCCGATGAGCAGCATGGTCAGCGCATCGACCGACGTGGGAATGCCGAGCAGCGTCGGATCCACCGAGCCGCGCGAGAATGCGTAGATCCCGCCGGCAAGGCCTGCGGCCGCGCCCGCGAGGGTGAAGGCGAGCCAACGATGACCTCGGATGTTGAGCCCGATGGCCTCGGCACGCGCCTCGGAGTCGCGCGCGGCGCGCAGCGCATAGCCGAAGGGAGCGTTGATGATGCGCGTCAGCAAGAGGGCCACGACGGTCGTGAGAGCGAGCGTGAAGAGATAATAGGCTGTCTGACCGCTCGCCCAGGCGGAAGGCCAGACTCCGACGATGCCGTTGTCGCCTCCGGTCACATCGACCCATTGGAAGGCAACGGCAAAGACGATCTGCGCGGCGGCAAGCGTCATCATGGCGAGATAGATGCCGGACAACCGCACGACGAACGCGCCGATGACGGCTGCGCCGAGAGCCGCAAGCAGCAGACCCGCAGGCAGCGCCGCCTCCATGGGAAAGACAAACCATTTCACGGCGAGCGCGGCGCCATATGCGCCCAGGCCGAAGAATGCCGCATGGCCGAAGCTCACGAGACCGCCGACCCCGATGAGAAGCTGCAGGCTGAAGGCGAAAAGTGCGAATATCAGGATCTCGGTGGCGACCTTCAGCACATAGGCGTCGCCGATCAGGGGGAGGGCCGCGAGAATGCCGATGGCGCCGATGGCTGCCGGTATGGCGTAAGGCGGCCGCTCGCGGCTTGCGATGCCGACAGCATGCGTGCCGCCGATCATCTCGGGACGGCCGAAGAATCCGTAGGGGCGGACCGCGAGAACGACCGCCATGAGCAGGAACACCACGACGAGCGTGCTCTTGGGAAAGATCAGGATGCCGAAGGCCTGCAATTGGCCGATGACGAGCGCCGCCAGGAATGCGCCCGGCACGCTGCCCATGCCGCCGACGACGGTGACCACGAAGGCTTCCGCGATGATCGAAAGGTCCATGCCCGCATGAGCCGACACGCGCGGAATCTGCAATGCGCCGCCCAGCCCCGCCAGGAATGCGCCGAGAAAGAGCGTGCCGGTGAAAAGCAGCGCCTGGTTCACGCCGAGGGCCGCGATCATCTCGCGATCCTGCGTGGCCGCCCGCACCAGGACGCCGAAGCGCGTCCTGCGCAGCAGAAACCAGATCAGGCCGAGCACGACGGGGCCGGCTGCGATCAGCACGAGCTCATAGGACGGAAATCGCCGGCCGAGGATCTCGACCGGGGCGCGAAGGCCCGGCGCCCGCGGGCCGAGGATGTCCTCGGGGCCGAACATCAGGATCGTGACGTCCTGCACCACGAGCACGACACCGAAGGTGGCGAGCAGCTGGAAGAGTTCCGGCGCGCCATAGATCCGGCGCAGGAGCAGCACTTCGATCAGCACGCCGATCAGCCCGACGACGATGGCGGAGGCCAGGATTCCGGTCCAGAAGGCAACGGGCCCGAAGGAGAGTTCGAGCAGCCGCGGCACGAGCGTCGCGGCCGTGTAGGCGCCGATCATATAGAGCGAGCCATGCGCGAAATTCACGATTCGCGTGACGCCGAAAACGATCGTGAGGCCGCAGGCGGTGATGAAGAGGGACGATGCGCTCGACAGCCCGTTGAGAGCCTGAATGGCGAGGAAGGAAGGGTCCATGTCCTACTCTCTCAACGGGTGCCGTTCATGCGCTCTGGCGTCAATCCGTCAGTCCTTCCGGACGGCCTTCACCTCGGCTTCGCTCGGCATGAAGGACGTACCGTCCTGGTAGGTCCAATCCGTCATCCCGCCATTCGCGCCTTTGAGCACGAGCTTGCCGACCCAGGCGCCCATGGAGGCCTGATGGTCGATTCCGCGCATGGTGACGGGACCGATGACGGTGTCGAATTTCGCATCTTCGAGCGCTTTGATCATGGCGTCGGTTTCGACCGAGCCCGCGCGCTCGATGGTGTCGCGGATCATGTGGACCACCATGTAGCCCAGGAGCGAGCCGAGGCGCGGCGTGTCCTTGAATTTCGCCCGATAGGCATCGACGAACGCCTTGTGCCTGGGATCGGTGACCTCGTCCCAGGGATAGCCGGTGACCGTCCATCCTTCCGGAACCTCGTCCTTCAGCGGCAGCAGCCATTCGGGCTCGCCGGTGAGGAGCGAGAGCACCGTCGCGCCTTCGAAAAGACCACGGGTATTGCCCTCGCGCACGAACTGCGTGAGGTCCGGGCCAAAGAGCACGTTGAAGATGCCGTCGGGCTTGGCCTGCTCCAGTGCCGAGACGGTGGAGCCCGCCTCGATCTTTCCGAGCGCCGGATATTGCTCGGCGACGATCTCGGCCCCCGGCACACGCTCCTTGATGAGGCGCTTGAACACTTCCGCCGCCGATTGGCCATATTCGTAGTTCGGCGCGACGATGGCCCAGCGCTTCGCGCCGGACGCCTTCGCGCGGTCCACCAGCATGCCGACCTGCATGTAGTTGCTGGGGCGGATGCGGAAGGTGTAGCGGTTGCCCTGCGCCATGGTGATGGCATCGGTCAGCGGCTCGGCGGCGATGTAGAGGATCTTCTTCTGGTTGGCGTAATCCGCCATGGCGATGCCGACATTCGACTGGAAGGATCCGAACAGCAGGGACACGCCCTCGCGGCTGACCAGTTCGTCGGCGACGCGGGTGGCATCGCCCGTGGTCGCTCCGTCGTCGCGGGAGACGATTTCGAGCTTGCGGCCGAGCACGCCGCCCTTGGCGTTGATCTCGTCCAGCGCCATCTGCCACCCGTTGCGGTAAGGCACCGTGAAGGCGGCCCAGCGGGCATAGGAGTTGAGCTCGCCGAGCTTGATGGGGGCCGGCTGTGCCTGGACCGCCGGGCCGGAGAGCGCGAGCGCCAGTCCAAGGGTCAGCCAGCGGGTCATCGATGCCTTCGTCATTGTGCGGTTCCTGTCTTGAGGATCGGCCTGGATGTAGGGTCTTTCGCTACCCTAAGAAAGGCCAAACTGCCAAGGTTCCCGGATTCATACCTTGCATGTTCCTGGAGAGGAATGACACATTCTCTGTCCCGTTCCTCAAATGCCGTGATGCTATGCTTCTCGATGCCGATCCCGCCCGCGCCTTCATGCCTTACCCGGCCGTCCCCGTGCCTCAGGCGGAGCGTGGCTCCCTGTCCGGGCTGACCTTTGCGGCCAAGGACCTGTTCGATGTGGCAGGCTATCCGACCGGCTGCGGGTCTCCCCACATGCTGGCGATGTCGGGTATCAAGACCCGCACCGCGCCGACCGTGCAGAGGCTCCTCGACGCGGGGGCGCGCCTCGTGGGCAAGACGATCACGGATGAACTCGCCTTCTCCATGAGCGGCAAGAACGCTCATTTCGGGACGCCCGTGAACGGCGGCGCACCCGAGCGCATCCCCGGCGGGTCGTCTTCGGGTTCGGCGGCCGCCGTCTCCAACGGCCTTTGCGATTTCGCCCTCGGGACGGATACGGGCGGTTCCGTGCGCGCTCCGGCGAGCCATTGCGGCCTCTTCGGAATCCGCCCGACCCATGGCCGGGTGAGTCTGGAACTCTGTCACGATCTCGCCCCGTCCTTCGATACGTGCGGATATTTCACCCGCGACGGTGCCACCTTCGTGCGGGTCGGCGAAGTTCTGCTCGGCCCCGACAGCAATCCGCTCTCCTCCGCCCCTGCCGTTCTTCTGGCGAAGGATGCGTTCGCTCTTCTCGGCCAGGACGTGAAGGATGCCCTGGCTCCGGCCGTTCATCAGGTCGAAGCGGTGCTCGGCGCGCCCGAGGCCGTGACCGTCGCCACCGAGGGGTTCACCTCCCTGTACTGGACCATGCGCTACATCCAGAGCCGGGAGGCCTGGGGCGTCGATGGACCCATGATCGAGCGCTATCATCCGCCCCTGGGACCGGGCGTCGCCGACCGGTTCGAGTTCTCGAAGGCCGTCACCGATTCGCAGGTGACCGAAGCTCAGGTGATCCGCAGCGCCTTCCGGGCCCGCTTCAATGCCCTCCTGGCACAGAATACGGTGCTCGTCCTGCCGACCATGCCGGATGTGGCGCCGCTCCTCTCCGAGAGCGACGACGCGCTCAACGACTACCGCAACAAGGCGCTGAACCTGCTCTGCCTGTCGGTGCTCTCCGGCCTGCCGCAGGTGTCGATTCCGCTCGCCTCCCGGCAGGGGGCGCCGCTCGGGCTGTCTCTCATGGGGCCGGCCGGTTCCGACCTGAGCCTCGTGAGCCTGGCGCGCCGGATCGCGGACGGAGCGTTCGCATGATTGAACCGGGCCTGCCTTGTCCTCGTTACCGACAGGCGTCGGTGCCGGCTGGCAGGCCGATCTGAAGAAGGGGACATCATGACCAATCCCATCGTCCACCCTCACATGCCGCATGTGGCGGTCGCCAGCGCCTGCCTGCTCGGCGAAGGGCCCGTGTGGGACGATCGCTCGAACACCCTGTTCTGGGTCGACATCAAGAACCCGGCCGTCTGGCGCTACCACCCGGAGACGAACGAGCATTCATGCGTCGCGGCCCCCGAACGCATCGGCTTCATCGCGTTGACGCCCGACCCCGATGTGGTGATCGCAGGCTTCAAATCGGGGCTCGGACGCTTCAATCTGAAGACGAGGGAGGCCGAGCCCGTCATCGCGCCCGAGAAGGACAAGCCGGGCAATCGCATCAACGACGGCTATGTGGGACCGGACGGGGCGATCTATTTCGGCACCATGCACGACGACGAGGCGGATGCGAGCGGCTCGTTCTGGCGCTGGGACGGCAAGGAGCTCACTGAATTCCAGTCCGGCTTCACCGTCACCAACGGCCCCGCCTTCAGCCAGGACGGGCAGACGCTGTACGCCACCGACACGGTCAACGGCATGATCTATGCCTACGACGTCAATGACGGCCGGGTCGGCGGGCAGCGGCGATTCGTGCATTTCGAGGAAGGGTGGGGTCATCCGGACGGCATGGCCGTGGACGCGGAAGGCTATGTGTGGGTCTGTCACTGGGGCGGCTCGCGCATCACGCGCTTCGCGCCCGATGGATCGGTCGAGCGCACCGTGCCGGTGCCGACCGCCCAGGTGACCAAATGCGCTTTCGGCGGTCCTGATCTGACCGCGCTCTACATCACCACGGCTTCCGTCGGGCACGATCCTCACATGGACCCCATGGCGGGCCATCTCTTCAGGGTCGAGACCGGCGGCATCCGCGGGCTGAAGGCCAACATTTTCCAGGGGTGAGATCATGGCGATCGAACGGTTCGGGTCTGCGGAGGGAGAGGACGTTCTGCAGATCACGCTGACCGGTCCCGACGGAGTCGAAATGCGGGTGCTGACCTGGGGCGCCGTGATCCGCGACCTCGTCGTGCCCGCCCCGAATGGGCCGCAGAGCGTGCTGCTGGGATTGAACAGCATCGAGGACTACATCGCCCATTCACCCTATTTCGGCGCCATCGTCGGCCGATATGCAAACCGCATCGGGAAAGCGCGGTTCACCCTGGGGGACCGGACGTACAGGCTCAACGCCAACGAGGGCGTCAATCAGCTCCATGGCGGCGTCATGGGCTTCGGAACGCGGCTCTGGAGCATCATCGAGCAGAGACCGTCCAGCGTCACCTTGAGCCTCGTTTCCGAGGACGGAGATATGGGCTATCCCGGACGTCTCGTCGCCACCTGCACCTACAGCCTTCTGGCTCCATCGACGGTGAGGATCGAACTCACGGCCATCACCGACCTGCCGACCCCGGTCAATCTCACCACGCACGGCTATTTCAATCTCGACGGCAGCGCCGACATTCTGTCCCATCATCTGATGATCGCGGCCGACTACATCACGCCGACGCATCCGGATCTCATCCCGACCGGAGAGGTCAGGCGCGTGGCGGATACGCCCTACGACTTCACGGCATCAAGACCGATCGGCGCGGCGGAGTTCATGCCGGAACCGACGCTCTACGACACGAATTTCGTGTTGCGCGGCCCTTATGGAGTACTCCGTCAGGCGGCGACGCTCGCCTCCTTGAGAAACGGCCTGAAAATGGAGCTCTGGACGACGGAGCCCGGCCTGCAGTTCTATGACGGACATCTGATCAGGATCCCGGTTCCGGGCCTGAACGGCGCGCCATACCGGCCTCACGCGGGTCTTTGCCTGGAGCCGCAGAGATTTCCCGACAGCCCCAATAATGCCCATTTTCCATCGTCAATTCTGGAGCCGGGGCAGGTTTCAAACCAGGTCAGCGAGTTGAGGTTTTCAAGCTAAGGGGGAACCTCACTCGGTGTCGGCCGTTTTTCCCTGCGGCGTTGCGTACAAGAAAAACACCAACCAAGAAGGGAATGCTCCCAATGCCTGTGCTCGATGCGAAAGCCCTCGAAAACGATCCTCAAGGAATGGCTTTCCTCTTGAGCGTATTGCGTCCGGCGCCCGTCGCCCCGACGGAACCGAGGGAAGCTGCTCCGTCGAGACGCCTCCCCCAGAATGTCCGAATGCATTTCCGCCTGTCCAGCCGGCCGAAGCAGTTTATGCCCGATCTGGTCTAAGCAGGCGCCCGGCCTGCCTGCCCGTCCCGATCTAAGCCGCCAGTCCGCGCCAGTCCGCGCTTGCCCAAGAGCGCGTCTGCGGTCGGCAGACGTCCCCGGAATGCCGTGTAGGCTTCGGCCGGATCGCGAAGATTTCCGGCGGAATAGATGAAGCGTTTGAGCTTCTCGGCCATTTCCTCGTTGAAGGCGTCTCCGGTCTCCTCGAACGCCATGAAGGCATCCGCGTCCAGCACCTCCGACCAGAGATAGCTGTAATAGCCCGAGGAATAGCCGTCGCCCGAGAACACATGGGTGAAATGAGGTGTGCGATGGCGCATGATGATCTCGCGCGGCATGCCGATCCTGTCCAGCGTGTCCTTCTCGAAGGCGCCGACGTCGAGATCCGTCACGTCCTTGCGGCGATGCAGCTCGAGATCGACGAAGGCGGATGCCAGGTATTCCACCGTCGCGAAGCCCTGATTGAAGTTTCTCGCCGCCATCAGGCGCTCAAGCAGCTCCTCCGGCATCGGCTCGCCCGTCCGGTAATGAGTGGCGTAGCCGCGAAGGATCTCGGGCTGCGACAGCCAATGCTCGAAGAGCTGCGACGGCAGCTCCACGAAATCCGTCGAAACGGACGTGCCCGCGAGAAGCGGATACGTCACGTTCGAGAGAAGCCCGTGCAGGCCGTGACCGAATTCATGGAAGAGCGTGCGCGCATCGTCGAAGCTGAGCAGGGACGGCTCGCCCGCTCCGCCTTTCGCGAAGTTCATCACGTTCACGATGATGGGCCGCACGTCGCCCGTGAGCCTCTCCTGCGAGCGGAAGGCGCTCATCCAGGCGCCGCTGCGCTTGGATGAGCGCGCGAAGTAATCGCCGATGAAGGTGCCGATAGGGGCGCCGGCGGCATCGAGCACCTGCCAGGCGCGGATATCGGGATGGTATTTCGGGAAATCCTCCAATTCCCGGAAGCTCAGGCCGAAGAGCCGGTGCGCCGTCTCGAAGGCGGCTTCGATGATCCGGTCGAGCCGGAAATACGGCTTGATCGTCGCCTCGTCGAGATTGTGACGGGCCATCCGCACCTGATCCGCATAGAAGCGCCAATCCCAGGGCTCGATCACGATATTGTCACCCTGAGCCTGGGCGAGCGCCTGCAGATCGTCCCGCTCGGCCTCCGCACGGGCGCGGGCGGGGTTCCAGACATCGTTCAGAAGCGTCAGCACCGCGTCCGGAGCCTTCGCCATGGTGTCGGACAGCTTGAAATCGGCGAAGGTCTTGTAACCCAGCAGCCTCGCGCGCTCGACGCGAAGCGCCGCCATCTCGGCGATGATCGCCTTGTTGTCCGTCGGGCCGTCGTTGTCGCCGCGCGACGCCCAGGCCTTGAAGGCCTGCTCGCGCAGATCGCGTCTCCCGGAAAACTGCAGAAACGGCTCGATGCTGGAGCGTGAGAGGGTGATGACGTGCTTGCCTTTCAGGCCGCGCTCTTCCGCAGCCTGTGCCGCCGCTTCCCGCAGAAAGGAGGGAAGACCTGCGAGATCCTCTTCGCCCTCCAGCACGAGCTGATAGGACTTCTCGTCGGCGAGCACATTCTGGGAGAATTGCGTGCCGAGGCTCGCGAGGCGCTCCGTGATGGCGGCGAGGCGCTTCTTCTCGTCGGGGCCGAGCTTGGCCCCGGCCCGCACGAAGATCGTATGATAGCGGTCGAGCACCCGCGCCTGCTCCGCGCTCAGGCCGAGGGTCTCGCGCTGCTCATAGAGGGCCGCGACGCGTTTGTAGAGCGCCTCGTTCATGAAGATGCTGTTGCGGTGCTTGGCAAGAACCGGCGCCATCTCGCGCTCGACGGCCTGGATCGCTTCGTTCGTATGGGAGCCTGCGAGATTGAAGAACACGCCTCCCACCCGCTTGAGCGTCGCGCCGCTACGCTCCAGGGCCTCGATCGTGTTGACGAAGGTGGGAGCTGCCGCGCTCTCGGCGATGGCCGCGATCTCGGTCTGCTGTTCGGCCAGGGCCTGATCGAAGGCCGGTCTGTAATGCTCAGGCGCAATGCTTTCGAAGGGGGGAATGCCGAAGGGAGTCTTCCAGGTGGCAAGGAGAGGATTGCCCGGGAGGTTCGCGCTGGATGCCATCGTTGAGGTGCTCCGCCTGATCGTTTTGTGTTTCAAGTCTTAGAGCATCGGCCGCAAAAGTGGGAGCCGGTTTTGCGTCCGATGCGGCAACGAGGGGCTCAGCCGCCTATCGGAAGAGGTGAGATGTCGGCGCCGGTCAGATAGCGGCGCAGAAAGGCAAGCGCCCTGTGCATGGCATCCTTCTCGGCGGCGCCTCGGAAGCCATGGCCCTGGCCGGGATAGACCTTCACCTCGTGCGGCACGTTCTGCCGCCGAAGCAGCGCCTCCACTGCGTAAGCGTTCGCCACGGGAACGATCGGGTCGGCCGAGCCGTGCAGGACGAGCGTCGGGGGAAGGCGCGGGGTGGTGGCGATGGCGCCCTGAGGCAGGGGCCCGAAGTAGTTGACGAGGGTCTTGACCCGACTGTCCGTCGAGGAGACCGCAAGGCCGAGGGCCGCGCCGAGCGAAATGCCGATGATCCCGATCCGGCTCGCATCCGCACCGGGATAAATCGACGCGAAGGTCAGCGCATCCTCCACCGTGTCCATCCAGGGCTTGAAGTTCTGGAACAGGGTGGCGAAGGAGGCCCGCTTCTCGCCGGTGCGGTCAAGGTAGTGGACGAGATGGACCTGATAACCTGATGCGGCGACGCCTCGTGCGCCTTCGCGGTATTGAGCGTTGTAGCTCAAGCCGTCCGCGCCATGCAGCATCAGCACGGCAGGCTGCTGCCCCGCTTTCGAGGTTTGAAACGTGTCCACGGCAATGGCCTTGCCGCCGCTGGTGAAGGTGCTGCGCTTTTCCTGAACGGGCATCGGGCGGGATGAATCCTGTTGGGCGTGAAGAAGGGAAGGGGAGGCGGCGAGCGCTGCGCCGGCCAGAAGGCTGCGTCTCGTGAGCGGCATGGGAACTGGACTTCGGGACTGGACTTCGGGGCTGGACTTCGGGGCTGGACTTCGGGATTGGGCTTCGTGGGAATGAACCGGGATCACCCTCAAGATGGGAGCGGGGCGCGGCGGTTGCAGATGGCAAAAGGTCCCAGCTTTTCGGGAATTTCCCCTTTACGGCAACGGCCAAGGATCGTTTTGCCGATTCCGCACGTTGTTTGCTGACCGGCGAGATTGTCTCGCGGCCAGCAGAGATCTTGAAACGATGCGCCCTGCCTCCGCCCCAGTGCCGCCACCTCCCGATCAGGAAATCGAGCCCCCGGGCGTCCCGGGGCTCTCCGGACTGATGACTCTGGCCGTGGGCGTCGTCGTCCTGGCAGGACTTTACGTGGGCCGTGAGGTCTTCCTGCCGGTGGTGCTCGCCATCCTGCTTGCCTTCGTGCTCGCTCCTTTCGTCGATCTGATGCGGCGCTGGCATCTGGGGCGCGTGCCGTCCGTCATCATTGCCGTCCTCGTGGCCATCGGAATCATTGCCTCCATCGCCGGCGTGATCGGCTTTCAGCTCGCCGGTCTCGCGTCGGACCTGCCGCGCTACCAGACCACGATCGAGAGAAAGATCGGCTCGTTGCGGGAGGGGAGCCTGGGCAAGCTGCCGAACCTGCTCCGCGACTTCGGCCGCCGGTTCGACAGGGCCGTCGGCGACCAGCAGGAAGCGGGAGCCCCGTCATCGCCCGGCACGTCCGCGCCTCCGGCCGAGGAACCGAAGCCGATGCCCGTCGAGGTTCATCAGCCGGAGCCGACACCGCTTCAGGTTGCCCGCGACCTCCTGCTGCCCCTGCTCAAGCCTTTCGCAACCATGGGCATCGTCTTCGTGGCCCTCGTCTTCATCCTCATGCAGCGGGAAGATCTGCGCGACCGCATGATCCGTCTTTTCGGATCGAGCGATCTGCACCGGACGACGGTCGCCATGGACGACGGCGCGCGACGTCTCAGCCGCTATTTCCTCACGCAGCTCGCGTTGAATGCCACCTTCGGCCTGGTCGCGGGTATCGGCTTGTGGGTCATCGGAGTGCCGAGCCCCGCATTGTGGGGCGTCTTCGCCGCGTTGATGCGTTTCGTTCCCTATATCGGCTCGTTCCTTGCGGCGGCGCCGCCGATCCTGCTTGCGGCCGCCGTCGATCCCGGCTGGTCGATGGCGATCATGGCGGCGGCGCTGTTCGTGGTCGGCGAACCGCTCATGGGGCAGGTGGTGGAGCCTATCGTCTACGGGCAGAGCACCGGCCTTTCGCCCTTCTCGGTCGTCATCTCGGCCATCTTCTGGACCTGGATCTGGGGGCCTGTCGGGCTGCTGATCGCAACGCCGCTCACGTTGTGCCTCGTTGTGCTCGGGCGTCATGTGGAGCGGCTCGAGTTCCTCGATGTGCTGCTCGGCGACAGGCCCGCTTTGACGCCCGCGGAAAACCTCTACCAGCGCATGCTCGCGGGCGATCCCGACGAGGCGCTGGACTCGGCAGAGGTTCTCCTGAAGGAGCGTTCGCTCACGTCCTATTACGACGAGGTCGCGCTCAGAGGCTTGCAGCTTGCCGCCAACGATGCCACGCGCGGCGTGCTCACTCATCGACAGCTCGAGCAGGTGCGGGCGGTCGTCAAGGCGCTCGTGCAGGATCTCGGCGGCCATGAGGACATCGAGCCTCCACCGCACGAGACCCGGGATGAGCCGGTTGCCTCTCCGCAGAGCGAGAAGCCGGTCATCAGGGAGCCCGCCGTCATGGGGGAGATGCCCCATGAGGACAGGATCGGCGCAGAATGGAAAGCGGAAGGGGCCGTCATGTGCATCGCAGGACGCGGCCCTCTCGATGAGGCAGCCTCCGAGATGCTGGCCCAGCTTTTGAACAAGCATGGGCTCGGGAGCCGTCTCGTGCCGCACGAAGCCGTCTCACGCTCGGGGATCTATCGGCTCGATATGACGGGCGTTCAGATGATCTGCATCAGCTATCTGGAAATCCGCGGTACGCCTGCGCATCTGCGCTATCTTCTGAGGCGCTTGAGGCGGCAGGCGCCAAAGGCGCCCATTCTCGTGGGGCTGTGGCCCGCAGAGGACGCGGTGTTGAAGAGCGAGTCCATGCGCGCGGTGCTGGGTGCGGATTACTACGTTTCCGCGATGCGCGATGCGGTGGTTCAATGCCTGAAGGTCGCCACCGGCGAGGAGGAGCTTCCGCAGACCGTCACGACCGGCAAGGCCGCGACCGAGGCAGCGGCAGGAAAGCGCCTGCCGCTGCCTGCCTGACCTCAAGCCGCTGCTTCCTTCAGGAAGTCCTCGGCGTAGTGGCAGGCCACCAGCCGGCCATCGAGCTCCCGCAACTGCGGACGCTCGACCTTGCAGCGCTCCGTCACATAGGGACAGCGGGTGGAGAATACGCATCCCTTCGGCGGGTTGAGCGGCGACGGAAGTTCGCCTTTCAGCACGATGCGCTTGCGCTTCACGCCGGTGATGCCGGGCGTGGAGGAGAGGAGCGCCTGGGTATAGGGATGCAGCGGACGCGCGTAGATCCTGTCCTTCGGACCGTGCTCGACCGCAAAGCCGAGATACATGACGAGCACGTCATGGGCGATGTGCCTGACCACGCCGAGATCGTGCGAGATGAAGAGATAGGCGAGGCCCATCTCCTGCTGCAGATCGGCGAGAAGGTTCAGCACCTGTGCCTGGATCGAGACATCGAGCGCGGAGACCGGTTCGTCCGCCACGACGAGCTTCGGCGAGAGCATCAGCGCGCGCGCGATCGCGATGCGCTGGCGCTGGCCGCCTGAGAACATGTGGGGATAGCGGTTGTAGTGCTCGGGCCGCAGGCCCACCTTCGCCATCATGGCGCGCACCCGCTCCTTGCGTTCGGCCGAGGAGAGGCTGGTGTTGATGACGAGCGGCTCCTCGAGGATGGTGCCGACCTTCTTGCGAGGATTGAGCGAGCCGTAGGGGTTCTGGAAGACGAGCTGCACCATGCGGCGCAGCTCTCGCGCGTAATTCGACGGCGGATGGACCGCATCGATGCCGTCGAGGGAGAGCTGGCCCTCGGTCGGCTTCTCGATCAGCGTCACCATGCGGGCGAGGGTGGACTTGCCGCAGCCGGATTCGCCCACCACCGCCAGGGTCTTGCCCGGCTCGACGGAAAACGAAATGCCGCCCACGGCCTGCAGGGCCGCCGGCTCCTTGAACAGCCCCCGCTTGACCTTGTAGATCTGCTTCAGGCCCTTGGCCTCAACAACGGGAGCGCTCACGACGCAGTCTCCGTCCTAATGGGATGATCGTGCTGGATGGCGGCGCTCCGGTTCGGATCGCCGAGCGGGTAATGGCAGCGGATCTTGCCGCCGGCCCAGGAGCGCAGGTCCGGCCGCACATTGCGCGAATGCTCCGTCGCATAGGCGCAGCGCGGGCTGAACAGGCAACCCTTCGGACGGTCGTAGAGGCCCGGCACGACGCCCGGGATCGTTGCGAGACGCCCGCCTTCGCTGCGTTCCGGCAGGGCCGCCAGCAGGGCCGCCGTGTAGGGGTGCTGCGGCGAGGCGAAGAGGTCGGCCGCCGAGCGCTCCTCCATGATCTGGCCCGCATACATCACCATCACGCGCTTGGCGGTATCGGCCACGACCCCCATGTTGTGCGTGATCATGACGAGGCCCATGTTGCGCTCCTTCTGGAGCGTCATGAGAAGGTCCAGGATCTGCGCCTGGATCGTCACGTCGAGAGCGGTGGTGGGCTCGTCCGCGATGAGCAGCTTCGGATTGCAGGCGATCGCCATGGCGATCATCACGCGCTGGTTCATGCCGCCCGAGAGCTGGTGCGGGAACGCTGAAAGGCGGCTTTCCGGCGAGGGAATGCCCACCTGCTCGAGCAGTTCGATGGCCCTGTGGCGGGCGGCCTTGCGGTTCATTCTCTCATGCAGGCGCAGGGTCTCCGTGAGCTGGAACCCGATGGTGAAGGATGGGTTCAGGCTCGTCATCGGCTCCTGGAAGATTATCGCGACGTCCTTGCCCGTGAGCCTGCGGCGTTCGCGTTCCGAGATCGTCAGGAGGTCGCGTCCGTTGAAGGTGAGCTTGTCCGCCTTCACGCGGCCGGGGTACGGGATGAGGCCCATGAGGGCCAGCATCGTGACGCTTTTTCCGGAGCCGGATTCGCCCACGACGCCGAGCACCTCTCCCTCATCGAGGGTAAGGCTGACCCCGTCCACGGCCCGCATGATGCCGCCTTGGGTCGGAAATTCGACCGACAGATTTTCGATTTCGACAAGAGCCATGATCAGCGCTTCAGCTTTGGATCCAGGGCGTCGCGGAGGCCGTCGCCCAGAAGGTTGAAGGCAAGAACCGTGATGAGGATCGCGAGACCGGGGAAGGTCACGACCCACCACGCACGGAGCACGAATTCGCGGGCATCGGCCAGCATGGTGCCCCATTCGGGCGACGGCGGCTGCGCGCCCAGGCCCAGGAAGCCCAGGGCCGCCGCGTCGAGGATCGCCGTGGAGATGCCGAGCGAGGCCTGCACGATGAGAGGGGCCGTGCAGTTCGGCAGGACCTCCTTGAACATGAGGCGCGTCGTGCCGGCGCCGCTCACGCGGGCCGCCGTGACGTAGTCCTTCGATGTTTCCGTGATCACCGCCGCGCGTGCAAGGCGCACGTAATGCGGCAAAATCACGAGGGCGACCGCGAGCATGGCATTCATCAGGCCGGGACCGAGAACGGCCACGATGACGATGGCGAGCAGAAGGCTCGGCAGCGTGAGGATGATATCCATCAGGCGCATGATGAAAATCTCGGTCAGGCCGCGGAAGAAGCCCGCCACCAGGCCGAGCACCGTGCCGATGACGATGGAGACCGAAACGACCGCGATGCCGATCAGAAGCGACAGCTGCGCACCGAACATCAGCCGGGAGAGAATATCGCGCCCGATCGGATCCGTGCCGAGGGGATGAGAGATCGAGCCGCCCTCCTGCCAGAACGGAGGTCTCAGGGCGATGGCGGTGTTCGTGAGGTTCGGATCGTGCGGCGCGATCACGGGCGCCAGCAAGGCGACGAGCACGACGGCCACGATGATGATGAGACCGGCGACGGCGCCGTGATTGGCGCTGAAATAGCCCCAGAACTCACGCAAGGGGTGGGGAGGGGTGGCCGTCGGAGCCGCGACGGCCGGGGTTTCCATGGTTTCAGTGGTCATCGCGTGTGCCTGATGCGAGGATTGATGAGGCCGTAGGCGAGATCGACGAGCAGGTTCACGCTCATCACCACGACGCCGAGCAGCAGGGCGCCACCCTGCAGGACGGGATAATCACGCCGGAAGATCGCGTCGATGAGCCATTTCCCCACACCCGGCCAGGAAAAGATGGTCTCGGTGAGGATCGCGCCGGTGAAGAGAACGCCGATCTGCAGGCCGATCACGGTCACCACCGGGATGAGGGCGTTGCGCAGCGCGTGCAGGGCGACGATGCGGAAACGGGACAGGCCCTTGGCCTTGGCGGTTCGGATGTAGTCCTCGCCGAGGACTTCCAGCATCGCGGAACGGGTCATGCGGGCGATCACGGCGAGCGGCACCGTGCCGAGCACGATGGTCGGCAGGATGAGATGCTGGACCGCCGACCAGAATGCGCCTTCCTCGTCGGACAGGAGCGTGTCGATGAGCAGGAAGCCGGTCGTCGGCTCGATGTAGTAGAGAACGTCGATGCGGCCGGAGACCGGCGTGAGGTCGAACTGAACGGAGAAGACCAGGATGAGGATGAGGCCCCACCAGAAGATCGGCATGGAATAGCCGGTGAGCGAGATGCCCATCACGCCATGGTCGAAGATGGAATTTCGTCGGAGCGCCGCGATGATCCCCGCGGGCAGGCCGATGATCAGCGCGAAGAGGATGGCGCAGAGGGCCAGCTCGACGGTTGCCGGAAACAGGGCCTTGAACTCGCTCAGAACCGGCTCCTGCGTGATCATCGACTTGCCGAGATCGCCCTGCAGGACATGGGACAGATAGATCCCGTATTGCACGAAGACAGGCTTGTCGAGGCCGTATTCCTTCAGCAGTTGCTCGTGGCGGGCGGGGTCGATGCCGCGCTCGCCGGCGAGAGTTTCAATGGGATCGCCCGGCACGAGGCGGATCAGGAAGAAGGCAAGCAGCGTGATCCCGAGAAAGGTCGGGATGATCAGGCTGACGCGGGTAAGGATGAATCTGAGCATCGTCTGAACGTAAAAAGGCGGAGCGGCTGAACGAGCCGCTCCGCCATAGGTTGAGTGGGAAGGCTTACTTGCCCTTGATGTCCACGCCGTAGAAGGTATGACGGCCGAACGGCGAGAGCTTGAAGTCAACCACTTCCTTGCGGACCGGCTTCAGCTGAACAGCGTGAGCGATGGTGAACCAGGGAGCCTGCTCCTTGAAGATCACCTGAGCCTGCTCGTAGAGCTTGGTGCGCTCCGCCTGATCGGTCGTCACCTTCGCCTTCGTCACGAGATCGTCGAAGGGCTTGTAGCACCACTTGGCGATGTTCGAGCCGGAAGCGCTGGCCGCCGAGGCGCAGCCCAGAAGGGTGTGGAGGAAGTTGTCCGGATCGCCGTTGTCGCCCGTCCAGCCGAGCTGAGCCATCTGGTGCTCGCCGGCCTGAGCCCGCTTGCGATACTCACCCCATTCGAAGCTCTTGATCTCGGCCTTCACGCCGACTTTGGCGAGGTCGGCCTGCATCAGCTCGGCGATGCGGCGGGCATTCGGGTTGTAGGGACGCTGAACCGGCATGGCCCAGAGGTCGGTCTCGAAGCCGTTCGGGTAGCCGGCCTCGGCCAGCAGCTTCTTGGCGGCGTCCGGGTTGTACTCGTCTTCCTTCACGGAATCGTTGTAGCCCCACATGGACGGCGGGATCGGGTTCTTGGCCGGAACGCCGGAGCCGAGGAACACGGCGTCGACGATGGCCTTCTTGTTCATGGCCATGTTCACGGCCTTGCGGACGCGGACGTCGTCGAAGGGCTTCTTCGTGGTCTGATAGGCGAGGTAGCCGATGTTCAGCCCGGGCTGCTCCAGGATCTGGACGTTCGGGTCCTTCTTCATGGCGTCGAGGTCAGCCGGGTTCGGATACGGCATGACGTGGCACTCGCCCTTCTGGAGCTTGGCCCAGCGCACCGACGCGTCCGGCGTGATCGAGAAGACGAGGTCGTCGATCTTGGCCTTGCCGGCCCAGTAATCCGGGAACGCCTTGTAGCGGATGATGGCGTCCTTCTGGTACTGCACCAGGGAGAACGGGCCCGTGCCGATCGGATCCTGGTCGATCTTCTCAGGCGTGCCGGCCTTCAGCATGGCGTCCGCATATTCCTTCGACTGGACGCTCGCCCACATCATGGCGAGGTCGGCCAGGAACGGAGCCTCCGGGCGGTTCAGGGTGACGCGGACCGTATAATCGTCGACCTTCTCGACCGACTTCAGCAGGGCGGGCATGCCCATGTCGCCGAAGTAGGAGTGGTTCGGGCTGGTGACCTTGAAGTACGGATTGTCTTCCTTCCACTGACGCTCGAACATGAACACGATGTCGTCGGCGTTCATCTCGCGGGTCGGCTTGAAGGTCTTGTTGGAGTGCCACTTCACGCCCTTGCGG
Organism: Microvirga sp. M2; assembly: GCF_047497095.1. NCBI lineage: Bacteria > Pseudomonadati > Pseudomonadota > Alphaproteobacteria > Hyphomicrobiales > Methylobacteriaceae > Microvirga > Microvirga sp. M2. The sequence continues at coordinate 4,011,836 of NZ_CP134063.1, read as the reverse complement.
AGGTGGAAGGTGTAGACGGTGCCGTCGGCGGACACGTCCCACTTCTCGGCGAGGCTCGGATTGACCTTCGTGCCGCCGCGCTCGAACTCGACGATGCGGTTGTAGATCTGCTCGCTGGCGTCGAACGACGTGCCGGTGGTGTTCACGCCGGGATAAAAGTTCTCCGGGCTACCCTCGGAGCAGTACACGAGGGTTTTGGCGGCCAGCGGAGCCGCGGCCAGGAAAGCCGGAACGCAGATCGCTGCGAAAAGGGCTGATTTCTTCATTCTGATGGTCCTCTGAGACGGCGCTACTCGTGGCCGTTCTGTGACGAAGTTAAGGTGCGAAGCCTCAATAATGTCAATCTGTCCCAACGACCTTGGCTAATTTTTGGAATAAATTTACCATTCTGTGCCCGCTTGCGCAGTTTCTTTTAAGAAATCAGCCGTTTCAAATTTCCGAGATTCTACGGGCTTTGGGCTGCGCCGGGCCGCAAACCATCCACAGCGGGCGCATGTCGTGACAGTTCCTGCCCTGAAAAGGGGGCAGAATGTGACTTCCGTAAGGTCAGGGTGGGTGTTCGAGCCGGCCTGGATGCGGCCAATGGTCCTGAGGCAGCGGGCGGGGCAGTCGGCGGGCCCTTTCAAGGCCCGTCCGATGCGCGGCAGGGCGCTTGGACTACTGGCGAGCGGGAATTCTCGCTTCCAGGACCGCGTTCAGGCCGATGCTGGCGTCTTCGGAATTGCCGGTGCGTTGAACCGCGCGGAAGACCTTCTCGGCATCCTGGTAGCGGCCGAGCTTGTAGTAGGACCAGCCGCGGATCAGCATGAGGTCGGTCTGTTCCGGCACGATCCGGGCCCGCTCGCTCAGGGCCAGGATGGTCTCGACATAGCGCCCGTCGCGATAGGCGGCGAGCGCCCGCTGGCCGAGGATCGAGGCGCTCAGCTCGACGCGCCGCTCGCCTGTCTGCGGAGCCTGCGCGGCGGCCACGGCGGCCTCGGACGTCAGGTTCTTGCGCAGGTAAGCGAGAGACTTTCCATAGGCCGCTTCCTCACGGGTGCGGCCGCCACCCCTCCGAATGGCCTCGTCGAAGGCGCTGGCCGCTTCCAAGGGACGGTTGGCCTCCATCAGGCACCACCCGAGAGCGACCGCAGCATCCGGAGCAAGCCCCTCCGGATTGCGTGTCACGAGGCAGCCGCGGCGTGCCCCTGTGCGCGTCCCGACCGTCACGGTCCGTGGGCGGGTCTCCGCCGGAAGGGAGCTGGTCTCCACGAACGTGCGCGGGGTTTCCGCCCGCATTGCGGCGGGGCGCATCGAGACCTGCGGAAGCGAGACCTGCGGAAGATTGTCCACGGGCTGAGCCGTCCGGATCGATGGGACGCGCGGCTGAGCCGCTTGGGGAACGGTGCCGTCTGCAAGATCCGCGATCCGCTCCGACCGGTCGCGCCATTGGGCCACGATGGCGCCGAAGCCGGCCCGGTCGTTCAGGCGCTGGGTGGTGAGGGCGAGGCCATAGGCCGATGGTTCGTCGTCCGCCCGCCAGCCGAGAGCCTGGCGGAACCAGCTCCGAGCCGTCTGAAACTGGCTCGTGTTGTAGGCATACCAGCCGAGCGCCTGGGCGCCGTCCGGGAAGCGCTGGCTCATGGCGATGGGCACGATGCGCGCCACGATGCGGGTCTCGAGGCGCGGCGGAGGGTCCTGGGACAACAGGGCCGTCGCCACGTCGAGATAGACCTTCATGTTCTCCGGGGCCTTGTCGTGCCAGTCATAGGCGAAGGCCTCGGCCTCCGTGAGGCGCTCGAGCGCCCGCAAGGACATGGCGTATCCTTCCGCGGCCTTGTTCCCGCCCTTCCGGTCGAGGGCGGTCTTGAACAGTTCGAGCGCTCGCGCGGGGTTGCCGTGGTGATAATTGTACCAAGCCAGGACCAGAACCGGGCCGGGCTCGTCCGAGTTGCGGGTCATGCGCTCGACGACGGCAAGATCCTCTGCGGTTGCCGTCATCGTCTCGTCGTTCGATGCGCGCTCGACACGGCGGCGCGCCAGTTCCTCGCGGATGGAATCGAAATTGTCGGGTTCGTTGCCGGTTTTGCGTTCGAACTGCAGCAGGTCCGCGACCTGGTTGTCCGGCAGAAGGCCGAGGGCTTTCTGCAAGGTCGCAAGGCGCTCGCCGGGATTGGCGCAATTGGTGAGAAGATAGGTATAGACGTCCCGACTGCGGTCGGATTGTTCTGTCTTGGCGAAGGCCTCGGCGACACGCCAGAGCACGTCCACGTTCACGCAGGTGAGAAGATTCGGATTCTCGGTGGCGATGTTAAGGACCGTGCGCCATTGGCCGGAATCGGAAGCATTGGTGAGCCGTCGGCGTGACTCGGTGGTCTCGAGGGCCGTGGTCAGCTCCTCCGGCGGCTTCCAGTTCGGGTCCGACGACTGGCGTTCCGCAATGGCCGCGCGCACCTCGGCGATACGGTCTTCCTTATAGAGATTCCACAGCCGGTCGATGATCGGGTCGACCGTGACCGTCCCGGAAAGCTGGGACATGTCGCTCGGCGGCGTCCAGTTCGGATAGAGCGCGCGAAGGCGGGCGATCTCCGCATTCACACGGCGCGTGTCGCCCTGGGATGCGAAGTAGCGCAGGGCGGACTCGTCCACCTGCGGCTGATTGCTCGAAGGAGCAGGAGAAGCCGCAGGGGTGGGTGCAGGGGTGGGTACAGGGAACGGAGAGGGCGCGGAGGAGGATTGACCGCCTTCCTTTCCATTCTGTTGCGCGATTGCCGCGAAGCCCAGAACAAGGACCGCAATCGTTATGGCGCTGCTAACTAGACGCATTGCGGACGTTTTTCACCAAGCCAGGACTTCGTTATCAGATACAGGGTCGACGGATAGTAGAGCTGGGGATCGAACGTCTTCAGCTGTCCGGGAACAGGCGTTCCGTCCAGTGCACAGGCCAGTGCGGCGGAGAGAAGAGCGTAGCCCTGATCGTTCGGCCGCTCCCGGATACTTCCTGTCACGACGTTGACGATGGCAACCCCCTCGTTCTCTGCAGACCAGCGCTGCTTGAGAGCTCGCAACCACTCCAAATCGGTCATTCCTGCCCGGAGAAGGTAAAGCGGTATCCTTAACGAGTTGTAACCGAACTCCGGAGGGAAGCCGTCGGCGGGCTTGGTCTGCATTCTGCTTTGGATGGAGATCCAGTCGGCAGGGAGCCGAATCCGGCCGGAAGTGGCCTGCTGAAGCAGTTCGACGCCTTCCCGCCAGACCCGGTTCCACTCGTATTCCGGCGCAAGGTTCGCGAGCACGGGAAATGCTTCGAAGACCCAGTACGAGAGGTTGACCACCGGTCCGTCCGGGCGCTCGCCCTCGCTGAAGCCTTCCGCGCCCGGCAGGAGGAAGACGGACCCACGATCGCGCCCGAAGGTGTACCCGAAGGTGTACTTGCCGATGGCCCTGGCGAGCTTCTGGGCGGCTGTCGTATAGCGGGGCTCCTTCCAGGCCGCGCCCGCCTTCGCCAGCGCATAGGCGATGAGAATGTCCCCATCGGTCGCGTTGTTGCGGTCCGTGACCCGGGGCTTGGCCTTGGGGTCCCATTTCCAGGCGGCCAGTCCGTCGTCGCGAATCAGCAATTCGGTGAAGACGAAGGTCCAGATCCTTTCGAAGGTGACACGGTCGTTCGCGGCCAGTGCCAGCAGCAGGCCGTAGCCCTGCCCCTCGCTGTGGCTGATATTGCCGTTGGCGTTGTCGACGACGCGCCCGTCGTTCTCGATGAAGTGGGAGCGGTAAGCCTCCCACTCCGCCGGCGAAATCGTACCGATCACGTTCAGGGTCTGCACGGACAGGCTCCAGGACGGCGATATCGGGGCGGCGATCGCGATCATCCCGGCGAGGAGCCAGGACAGGAGCCGCGAGTTGCGCCCGACGAGGATCCTCACGAGGGCCGTCCCAGGCGTTTCAGGAGCAGATATGTTCCCGTTCCCAGAAACAGGCAGCACGCCATCATGAGCAGCGCATATTGGAGAATGTTGGCCGACATCCAGTTCGCCGCGACGAGCCGCATGTTCAGCAGGGAGAACGGCTGCGTCTGAACGAAGACGTAATCCTGGATCGGCTCGACCTGCAGATGGGATTCCCGCGGGTCGAGAGCGACCGCGCGGCCGGAAACTTTCGACCACAGAAGCGGATCGGCCATGCGGGCCATCTCCTCGGCCAGGGCCTCCTCCGTTCGGGCGGTCACGAGCGTCCAGACGCCTGCTTCGGAGGTTCGGTTCTGGGCGATGAGCAGGGTCGAGCGCTGCGGCGGTTCGTAGGGGGTGTCGAGACGCTTGTTGAGCGAGAGGGAGTTGAGGGAGAGGCTGAACGTCCGCTCCATCCAGTCCTGCAGGGTGCCGAGCGTCTGCTGCAGGAAACCCTGACGGCGGAAGGATTCCGACCAGCGTTTCCGGACTTCGTCGGTCGAGGCCGTGCTGCTGCGGTCCGCCGAGGTCGGCTTCACGGTCATGGAGAAGTCCGTATTCGCAGCCCGGTGAGAGGCAGCGTCCGCCTGAAGCGGGGTCGCCGGCCAGACCAGGCGCAGGTGTTCGGAGACCCGCACACGGTTGAGGAGGCCCGCCGGGATCTGTTCGACGGCGCCGATGAAGACGACGGACGGATCCTCCGCCGAGGCGGCGCTGGCGAATTGGGTCCGCATGGGCGTGCCGGCGCTGCGCGCCATACGGGCCAGGAACGTACCGGCGGCCGCGATGTTCAGCGTGTCCGGACGGGCCAGAACGACGGTCGTCGGAACGTCCTCGTTCGGGAAATGGCCGGCGCTCAGCACGCCGAGATCGGGTTGCCGTCCGATCCGCCCGAACTCGGGGAACTCGAGGCTGCTGGTGTCGAAGAGCACGAAGCGGTTCGTCTCCGACAATGTTTCGCCCGGAGCGCAGCGATCATCCGCATCGGCCAGGAGACCCACTTCCACCGAGACGGTGTTGAGGCCCGACTTGAAGTGTTTCAACGGAAGCCGGATGGCGTGGCGCTTGACGATATCGCCTTGTGCCGTGATCACGAGCTGCGTGCTGATCTTGTCGTTGACGAAGACGTTCACGTGGCTGCCCGGCCTCACCGCCGTGGTGTAGGCCGCATCGATGTAGAGGAGCGCCTCTCCGTACTCCGTCGCATAAAAATCGGGAGGGAGATTCAGGATGAACCGATTCTTCAGACGGCGGCCCGAGAACTCCTGGGTCGAGATGCCGAGATCCGCGAAGCGGAAGGAATGGCGGCCGAAGGCGGTTTGAACCTCGGGCCAGTGCCAGGAGGCGGTATCGACGATGCCTTGATCCACCTTCCCCGTGTTGACGGCCTGCCCACCGATGACCGAGATGGCGGAATCCAGATCGCTCCAGCTCGGACCGGAGACAACGAGGGTCGATCCGATGGAGCCCGGTTCCTGCATCATCATGGTCAGGGGTTGGGCCAGAGCGCTGTCCGGGACGCCCGGAAGCATCCCGCGCAACTCGCCGGCGAGCCCCATCACCACCTTGATGGTCCCGACCGGCGAGGGGCCGGGGTCGGCTTCCACCACCTGGATCACGGGGCGGGCATAGTGACCGCGCAACGCGATCAGCTGCACGAGGCGCAGCAGACGGTCGCGGATTTCGGGGCGGTAGACCTTGGAAGCGACCACGCGGATCGTCGTGACGCCGGAGGCATCGACGCCGACGGCCGGGAGATCCTCGAGGCTGCGCAGGGTCTTCGTGGCGCCTTCGGCAAAGATGAGCTTGGTCGATGCCGAATCCACATCGGTCCAGAGTTCGTAGGTGGCCGCGATGGTGCAGTCCGTCCGGTGACGCTGGAAGGCCTCCATGCGGATGAAGTTCGATCCGGCCCGCAAGAGACCCGGCCGGATCGTGGCGGTGACGCTTTTGATGTCTTCGGAGGATTGAATGGGCGCGTCGACCACGGTCTCGCCATTGATCACGATCCTCAGCCGGGAGCCTTCCGGCATCACCACGACGGCGTTCTTGTATCCGACCGCGATCGATGCGCCACTCGAGGCCTCGTCCTGGGTCAGATGAAACGTCCAGGACTGCGCATCCGTCTCGCCTTCGAGGCGGATGGTTTCAAAGGGCAGGATCGGGCGTTCGATACGGACCAGGGCAGGGCGGGCCGGCGTCGTCGGAACGGAGGGCCTGGATGCGGCGCCCGGCGCCGTCTGAAAGGGCGCCGCGGAACTCCCGGGAGCCGGGGGGCCGCTTTGCGGAACCGGGGCCTGCGGCGCGGCAGAGGAGCCGCGCATGTCGAACGTGCCGGAAGGGGCCGTCCGCTGCGGTGCCTGAGGCTGCGCGGGCGGGTTCGCGCCGGCCGGCGGCGTGGCGGGCGGCCCGCCCATGTTGAAAGGGGCGACTTGCGCCCCTGCCATTCGCACCCCGAGCAGTTCGAACGCGATGACGAGAGGGATCAGAAGGGAGCGCACGGCAGGCCTCTATTTCGCGGTCGATGCAACGGACGGAACCGGCGGCTTGGACACGCCGATTCGTTGCAGGCCGAAGAGATAGGAAAGGCCTCGTCCTGTTTGATAGAGAGAGACCATGAAGAACCATAGCGTCCCGCGAAGCACGCCGATGTCCTGATGGCGGCGCTTCTGGAACGCGCTCCATTGATCCGCATTGGCGAAGACCAGGTCGGCGACGAGCTTGTGGTGCTCCGGCGTTGCGATCAGGAAACGGCAGCCCAGCAGCAGGCCTTTGTCGTCCATGCCGACCTTGCGGATCTCGACCGGCATATGCTGTGTCGGCAAATCGGCCTGGGGCATGAACTCAAGGGTGCCGAGCGCGCCTTTTTTCAGGCTGGGCTCATGCGAAGGCGCGACGTGCAGGCGTGCCCCGCCCACGGAAATGTCGCGCACCGACGCTTCGATGATCTCATCGCCGAACAGGAAGCGGCAGGTGCGGTCGATATGCACCCGGTGGCTCATGCGCCGCGATGCGCGCTCCGATACGACGCCCAATGCGCAACCGGCAATGATGAGGTTGAGCACGTTCCACGCGCCGGTCACCAGAGTGAGATCCGCCTTGTAGGGCTCCATCCACACGCGCACGCCTGTGGCGACGACGCCCAGCAGCAGGATGCCGAAGATGATGAAGTAGGGCATGCCGAGTTCCGAGACCCGGCTCTCCAGCATGGACTCGCCCTTGGACGTGACCTTGAAGGTCGGCTTCTTCGGGTTGGCGATCACCGACAGGATGGCAGGCAGGAGATAGATGGTCTGGATGTATTCGTAGAGATCGGAGATCCAGGGCCAGCGGTAACGACCGTAGAGGTAGTTCTGCATCATGAAGTTCACCATCATGTAGGTGAACGTATAGGCCAGGAACTCGCCGCCCGATGCGGTGAAGATCTCCAGGGAGAAGAAAAGATAGCAGAGCGGGGACAGCAGAAAGCAGAACCGCGAGAAAGGGAACAGCCAGAACAGGGTGCTCGACATATAGGCCAGGCGCTGCGTGAACTTCAGCCCGCGCTTCAGGGGCGGGAAGCGGAAGCGCAGGATCTGCATCATGCCCTGGGCCCAGCGGGAGCGCTGGCCGATGAAGCTGGCGAAGGTGTCGGGCTGGAGACCCGCGATCAGCGGCTTGTCGACATAAACGCTGCTCCAGCCCCGGGAATGCAGCTCGAGCGCGGTTTCGCAGTCTTCGGTGATGCTCAGGCCGCTGAAGCCGTTCGTTTCCTGCAGGGCCTCGCGCCGGAGCACGGCGGCCGAACCGCAGAAGAACGCCGCGTCCCATTTGTCGAGGCCGCGTTGGATGATGCCGTAGAACATTTCGTTCTCCGACGGCATCGTCTGAAAGGTGCCGAGATTGCGCTCGAGAGGATCGGGATTGATGAAAAAGTGAGGCGTCTGGACGAGAAACAGGTTCTTGTCGGTGCTGAAGAAGCCGACGGTCTCTTCCAGGAAGCTGCGAGCCGGAGCGTGGTCCGCATCGAAAACGGCGACGAGATCGCCCGTCGAATGATCGAGGCCATTGTTGAGGTTGCCCGCCTTGGCGTGAAGGTTGCGGGCGCGGGTCAGATATTTGACGTCGAGCGCCGCGCAGAGCGCCTGGAGTTCGGCGCGCCGGGCGCGGGCGGATGCCGCGGCCGGGGCGTTGTCTGAATTGCACTTTTCGTCGGTTCCGCCATCGTCGAGAAGCCAGACGGTGAACTTTTCCGCCGGATAACTCATGGCCTTGGCGGCTGCGAGGGTCGTGGCCAGAAGACTCGCATCCTCGTTGTAGCTCGGCACGAAAACGTCGACGGTCGGGAGGTTCTCGGGGTCGATCTTCGGCGACTTGCGCGACGACATCGGGCTCGACACGACGAAGAGACTCAAGAAAAGCATCATCACGCTGTACATTTCGGCAATGTACAGGAGGATGGCGGGAATAAAGCTCGCAAGTTCGGAGACCGGCGGAATCGTGCTCGTCGTGCGCCAGAAGACGTACCGCAGCACGATGGCCGTGCCCAGGGACAGCGCGATGACACGCCAGACCCCCTGCGCCCTGAAGAATTTCAGGACGATCATGCAGGCGACGACGACGAGGCCTGCCACGAGATGGGTCTGAAGGCTGATGGGAAGGGCGACCAGCAGGACGATGAGCATCGCCGCCACCGCCCATAAGACTACGAGTGCACCCCTACGCATCCATGTTCTCAGTTTAGGTTGCTGTATGCTTGACCTCACGCATACGCGAAGAGCAGCTGAAGGTCTATCGGCGGAGATACAATATTGTTCCTGTATTCTTTAGGATTTTTTGTCTCTCTGGTAAATTTTGTCTGATCTGTGTAATATGATTACAATAACGTCTCTTGGCGTTTATTGTGACGGTGGCGGCGGCACCACGGGATAACCGGTCTGGGGAGACGCAATCGGCTCCTGGGGCGCCGGAACGATGACTTGCGGAGCCTGCGCGGGAAGAACGGTATCCTTGTCGACGAGGCGGCGGACCGGAGCCGGATTGGTCCGCACCTGGACCCGACGTTCGCGGACGACGACCGTGGGAGCGGCGCTGTTCATGCCCAGCGGATAGATCGGGGCGTCGATCTCGCCCAGGTGAGCGGGCACCCGAGGCGGTTCGCCATAGGGATTCCAGGAGCCGGACATGTCGTGGGCCGAGATGGAGAAGCCGTACATGATGCGCAGGAGCTGCTCCGGGGTGGCGGCCGCATCGCACAATCGCAGGCGGACCGATATGGCGCCGCCCGGCACCAGGACGGCCGGTTCGTTGGGTTCGATGCGCTGCCAGGCATAGAGGCACACGTCGCCGCTGGCCGACCGGCCCGTGGCGAAGCCGAAGGGGCCGTATTTGTTCTGCACGTAGACGAGGGACGTCTGCATTTCGATGCCGGGCAGACGCTCTTCCATTTCTTCGTAAATCCGGTCCTCCGCGATGGACGGCAGGTTCAGGACATCCTCGATCTCCGACTGGGGAGTGCTTCCGCTGACGAGGCTCACATAGACGGCGTTCTGTCCGGGCGTGAGGGAGGCCGTCGACAGAGCGATTTCCTGCGAAACGCCATTCTGATAGCGGCGCTCCAGGACGGCCACGATGGAAGGGCCGCCGGGAGGCGGCACGATGACGGCACGGGCAGCCGGAACCTCGCTCATGAGTGAGGCAAAGCCGATCTCGGATCGGGTCGTGCACGCGCCCGTCAGCAGCGGCGCCAGGAGGAGCGCTCCCCGAAAGCCTGTGCCGAGCCAGCGCCTTGAACGGCTGCTTACCGGGATCGTCGAGGCGCTGAGGTCGTTCCGATCACGAGGGCGGGAAAACAGCATGAGGAGAGCCAATTCTAGCAGCCGGCCGGTTTCCCGAACGAGATCGCTCCAACGGGGCAACTCCTCAGGGTCCGGCACTTCTGGAAAACTTTAACCAGACATGGACAAACATAGTTAACGAAGAGTAAGCGCCCTCCCGGTTCAGGGAACGTTGTCCTTGGAAACCGCCCGGAGCCTGCTTGACGGGCAGTCTCAAGAGCCTAAAAGCAAGGGTGCCTTCTCCGTCGTGCGGCTTCGACCGCCAGCCCGGGCGCCCCCAAAAGCCGTTCCCCCGACCTGAGACCCGTGGCCGGGCCGTCTTTCGATTCCGCTTCAAGAACCCAGGCCTGAGAGCCTTTGTCCCATGCGATCCGCTTTTCTGCGCAATGCGCTCGTTCTCGGCATGCTGTCCGCCATCGGGCCGTTCGCCATCGACATGTACCTGCCGGCCTTCCCGGCGATTGCACGCGAGTTCCAGGTCGATATCGGCGCCGTGCAGATGAGCCTGATGAGCTTCTTCCTGGCCGTGGCCATCTGCCAGCTGGCCTATGGGCCGCTCTCGGATCGGTTCGGGCGCAAGCCTCCCCTTTATGGCGGCCTGGGACTGTTCATTCTGGGGAGCATCGGCTGCAGCTATGCCCCGAACGTGGAAACGCTGATCGCATTCCGGTTTCTGCAGGGTGTCGGCTCCTGCGCCGCCATGGTGATTCCGCGGGCGATCATTCGCGATCTGCATACCGGCCATGAGGCCGCGCGGCTGATGGCGACCACGATGCTGGTCTTCAGCGTGTCGCCGATCCTGGCGCCGCTTGCGGGCAGCACCCTGGCCGAGTTCTTCAGCTGGCGCTTCATTTTCTGGGCCATCGCGGCGATCGGCCTCGGCGGTCTGGCGGTGCTTCTGTTCCTGCTTCCCGAAACCAGACCCGCCGGCGCAGGGCGGCAGAGCCTGGCGCAGACCTTCGCCGCCTACAGGAGTCTTCTCAAGGATCGGCATTTTCGGGGGCTCGCCTTCATCGGAGGGTTCAGCCAGGCGAGCTTCTTTGCCTATCTTGCCGGCTCATCCGTGATTTTCATCGAGCATTTCGGCCTGTCGCCGTCGCACTACAGCATGATCTTCGCCTCGAATGCGATCGCCTTCATCGGCAGCGCACAGTTCAACAGCGTGTTCATGCGCCGTTTCGGCGCCGAGCGCGTGGTGCGGACCGCCATCTCCGCCTTCGCGGCTCTGGTGAGCCTGCTGCTCATCGTGACCCTGGCGGGCGCGGACAACGCCTACCTCCTCTGGGGGCTGCTGTTCCTTTCGTTCGGCTGCCTCGGCTATGTCATTCCTTCGACGGCGGTGCTGGCGCTGGAGGAGCACGGACCGATTGCCGGGACGGCATCCGCCCTCATGGGCACTCTGCAGCTCAGCACCGGTGCGGTACTGATCGCGCTCGTGAGCGCCCTCTACGACGGTACGTCGCTGTCCATGGTGGGCGGTATCGCGGTCTGCGGCTGGGTCGCCTTCACCCTGAGCATGCGCGTTCTGAAGCCGAAGCGCGCTTATCCCTGACGGCTTTCCGCGAGAATCCAGTCCCGGAAGGAGCGCACCAGGGGGGCCTCGGCCTTGTGCTCCGGGTAGACGAGATAATAGGCTCCCACGCTCAGGATGCTCTGCGGGAAGAGAATCTCGAGCCGTCCCGCGGCCAGTTCGTCCGCGATCAGGAAATGGGGGATCAGGCCGACCCCCAGCCCCGCGGCGGCTGCCTGCGTGACCATGGCGAACTGCTCGAAGCGGGGGCCCCGCATGGGGTTGCCGGCATCCACGCTCACGCTCGCGAACCATTCCGCCCAGGCGGTCGGCCGGGTGCTCTGCTGCAGCAGGGTAGCGCGGACGAGGTCCTTCGGGGCCTGGATTTGCTCGCGCTCCCGGTAGGCGGGGCTGCAGACGGGAACGGCCTCCTCGGTCCGCAGCAGGTCGCAGACCGCGCCGGGCCAGTGGGGCTCGCCGAAATGGATCGCCGCATCGAAGGGCTCTGCGGAAAAGTCGAACGGCACGAGGCGCACGCCGAAATTCACCGTCGCGTTCGGGTGCTCGGACAGAAAATGCGAAATGCGGGGAATGAGCCAGCGGGTGCCGAAGGTCGGCAGCGTCGCGAGGTTCAGGACGCCGCTCGTGCCCGAAAGCGCAATGGCCTGGTGAGTGGCGTCGGAGAGTTCCGAAAGCGTGCTGCGGACCTGCGACGCGTAGAGGCGTCCCACATCCGTCAGCACAACCCTTTGGCGGGAGCGGCTGAACAGGGAGACGCCAAGGGAGTCCTCGAGCTGCTGGATCTGCCGGGAGACGGCGCTCTGAGTGAGATTCAGCTCCTCCGCGGCGCGGGAGACGCTGCCATGACGGGCCGTGGCCTCGAAGGCGAGAAGATTGCCGATATTGGGCAGAAAGCCGCGACGGAGCACCAGTTCATTCCATTTCCGAATAACCTGCTGCGAAGATGTCGCTTTACTTCTCTCCTGTCCAGCGCGATTTTTCCGGCAAAATTCAATAGGTTTGACCGGGTTCCGGAATGGCCTTCCGGGCTTTTACCGAAGAGGATTGCTCATCATGGCAGGCGCACATCAGGACATCGCGAAGCTCAAGTGGGAGGATCCGCTTCTCCTCGACGATCTGCTCACCGACGATGAGCGCATGATCCGCGACACCGCCCGCGCCTACGCCCAGGACAAGCTCCTGCCGCGCGTGATCGAGGCCTATCGCGAAGAGCATACGGACCGTGCGATCTTCAACGAGATGGGTGAGCTCGGTCTCCTCGGCGTGACCTTGCCGGAGGAGTACGGCTGCGCGGGCGCTTCCTACGTCGCCTATGGCCTCGTCGCCCGCGAGGTGGAGCGCGTCGATTCGGGCTATCGCTCCATGATGAGCGTGCAATCGTCCCTCGTCATGTATCCCATTTACGCCTATGGCTCCGAGGAGCAGCGCCGGAAGTACCTGCCCAAGCTCGCATCGGGCGAATTCGTCGGCTGTTTCGGCCTGACCGAGCCGGATGCCGGCTCCGACCCGGCCGGCATGAAGACCCGTGCCGAGAAGATCGAAGGCGGTTATCGCCTGAAGGGCTCGAAGATGTGGATCTCGAACTCTCCCATCGCGGACGTGTTCGTGGTGTGGGCGAAGTCGGAGGCCCATGACAACCAGATCCGCGGCTTCGTGCTGGAGAAGGGCATGAAGGGCCTCTCCGCGCCCAAGATCGGCGGAAAGCTCAGCCTGCGCGCCTCCATCACCGGCGAGATCGTCATGGACGGCGTCGAGGTCGGCGAGGATGCGCTGCTGCCGAACGTATCCGGCCTTAAGGGGCCGTTCGGCTGCCTCAACCGCGCCCGCTACGGCATTTCCTGGGGGGCCCTGGGGGCGGCGGAGGATTGCTGGCACCGGGCGCTTCAATACACGCTCGACCGCAAACAGTTCAACAAGCCGCTCGCGGCCACCCAGCTCGTGCAGAAGAAGCTCGCGGACATGATGACCGAGATCACCCTCGGTCTGCACGCCTCCCTTCGCGTCGGCCGTCTCTTCGACGAGGGCCGCATGGCTCCGGAGATGATCTCGCTCGTCAAGCGCAACAACTGCGGCAAGGCGCTCGATATCGCCCGGGCGGCCCGCGACATGCACGGCGGCAACGGCATCCAGGAGGAATACCATGTGATGCGCCACGCGCAGAACCTGGAGACGGTGAATACCTATGAGGGCACGCACGACGTGCATGCTCTCATCCTGGGCCGCGCGCAGACGGGCCTGCAGGCCTTCTTCTGAGAAGGGCCGGCGCGCTGACCGGCGTTCGTGCGACGCGCGGCGGCGCTCTCGGGGCCAAGGGGCCGGTGCAGGTCCATTCTCTGCGCATGCCGTCCTTCGTTCTTTCCTGCGAGCGTTCTTTCCTGCGAGCGTTCTTTCCTGCGAGCGTTCTTTCCTGCGAGACGGTCTTCGGCGCCGACGACGACCGCCTCGTGATCCGCCACGATGACGGATCGCCCGCCGCTCCCTGTGTCGCCGGCACCTTGCTGGCGGCACGCCGTGTGTTTTCCTTCATCGGATTGAAGCGCGGCCTCGATGCCGTGATGGATTGATTGTCATGAAGCCGCTTGCAGGTCTCAAGGTCCTCGAACTCGCCCGCATTCTCGCCGGTCCCTGGGTCGGTCAGATGCTCGCCGATCTCGGCGCCGACGTGGTGAAGGTGGAGCGCCCCGGCGCCGGCGACGACACGCGCGGGTGGGGACCTCCCTTCGTGGAGGCCGCCGATGGCGGCGACCTGTCGGCGGCGTATTTCCATTCCTGCAACCGGGGCAAGCGCTCCATCGCGGTCGATTTCGAAAGTCCGGAGGGGCAGGCGCTCGTGCGCAAGCTTGCGGCCCATGCGGATGTGGTGATCGAGAACTTCAAGGTCGGCGGACTGAAGAAATACGGGCTCGATTACGAGAGCCTCAAGACGGTCAATCCGCGCCTCGTCTATTGCTCCATCACGGGCTTCGGCCAGAACGGGCCTTATGCGTCGCGCGCCGGCTACGACTTCATGATCCAGGGCCTCGGCGGGATCATGGACCTCACAGGCGATCCGGAGGGCGAGCCGCAGAAGATCGGCGTGGCCTATGTCGATATCTTCACGGGCGTCTATTCGGTGGTCGGCATTCTCTCGGCCCTGCGCCATCGCGATCAGACGGGAGAGGGGGCGCATCTCGACATGGCGCTGCTCGACGTCCAGACGAGCGTCCTGGCCAATCAGGCCATGAATTACCTGGCCTCCGGCAAGTCGCCCCGCCGCATGGGCAACGCGCATCCCAATATCGTGCCCTATCAGGTGTTTCCGGTTGCCGACGGCCATGTCATCGTGGCCGTGGGCAACGATGGGCAGTTCTCCCGCTTCGCCGCCGTCCTGGGACAGGCGGAACTCGCGCAGGACGAACGGTTCGCCACCAATGCGGGACGCGTGCGTCACCGGGCCGAACTCGTGCCCATCCTCACCGGGCTCACGCTTCGGACCACGCGCGAGGCTCTCCTGGCGGCCCTTGAAAAGCAAGGCGTTCCGGCGGGCCCCATCAACACCGTTGCGGATGTCTTTGCCGATCCTCATGTGATGGCACGGGGCATGAAGATCGATCTTCCGTCGCCCGACGCAAAGGGCGGTGCGATTCCGTCCGTGCGCTCGCCCATCGTCATGAATGGCGAGCCCATGGCGGCCACGCGCCCCTCGCCGCGCCTCGGCGAGCATACGGAGGAGGTCCTGAACGATCCGGCCTGGATGGCTTAGGGAGTTCCGGCGAAACGGATCCAAGTCGACGCCGAAAAGTGCGGCGGGCCTAAGAAATGAGCCGTTCCCGCATCGTTGGAGGCGGCCCTATGGCGCGATGCCCTTGGTGAGCAGGCGGTCGATCATGCCGACGATCCGCTCCCGGTCCTGATCCGAAAACGGGCTGAGCCGGTGCATTTCCAGATTGCTGAGGCCTTCGACCGCGAGCCAGCCGAGGAGGGCCGCCTCGACATCGTCCGACCGGGTCATCAGCTGCTCGACGGTTGCGGCGATCACCTCCCGCACCGGATCGAGCAGGCGCGGGTTTTCGGCGGCGGCCGCCATCATGCCGGTGGCGATCTCCTGCATCGTGCCGCCACAGCACATGTTCAGCAGGCTCGTCGTGGCCACGCGCGCTTCCAGGTTGGGACCGGGCTCCATCTGGTCGCGCAAGGCCTCCTTGGCCTCGGAGACCTGGTCGATCATGCGCTGGATCATCGCCTGGAGGAGCGCATCCTTGCTCGGGAAGTTATAAAGAAGGCCGCCCTTGCTGAGGCCGGCCCTCTCGGCTACCGCATCGAGTGTCACGCGACCGGCGCCGATTTCGGCGACAAGTTCCGCGGCCGCGTCGAGAATCTTCTCGCGGGAACTCTTACGGCCTCGGGCGTTCTCGAACATTCGCTACTCTTGCAACTAAACCGTCCAGTCGGTATATAAATGCTGCCGCAGCATTGGCGTCAAGGGCAAGTCGCGCTAATGCCGCACCTCCAACTTAAACTTTAAGCCCGCCCGTCGGGCCTGTAACTCCTGGAAGAAGCCTATGAAACGGCGCATCATCGTCAGTCTCGTCTTCATTTTCGCGATCTTGCTCTGTGCCGGACTGGTGGGGTTCAACATCTTCCGGGACAAGATGATCACCCAGTTCTTCGCCACTATGCAGCAGCCGCCGCAGGCGGTGACCGCCGCCAAGGTCGAGGCCAAGACCTGGACGCCGAGCATCAGCGCCATCGGCACGGCCAGGGCGGCGAACGGTGTCGAGCTGGCCTTCGAGACGCCGGGAATCGTCAAGGAAATCAAGTTCAAGGCCAACCAGAACATCCGCGAAGGCGACGTTCTCGTCCAGCTCGACGATACGGTCGAGCGGGCGGATATCCAGGACGTTCAGGCTGCCGTGAAGACCGCGGAGAGCGCCTTCGAGCGTGCCAAGACCCTGTCGGCGCGCGGCTACGGCACCGAGGCCAACCTCGATCAGGCGAGTGCCTTGCTCGCCACCGCTCGCTCCCGCCTTGCGCGCCTTCAGGCGACGATCGAGCAGAAGGCGCTGAAGGCCCCCTTCTCGGGCGTGATCGGCATCCCGCGGATCGATGTCGGGCAATATCTCCAGCCCGGTTCGGTGATTGCGAGCTTTCAGGACCTGGACTCGATGAAGGTTGACTTCACGGTCCCCGAGCAGACGGCCAACGACGTCAAGCTCGGCCAGGAAGTGCACATCGGCGTGAACGAGGCAAATCTCCCGTTCAAGGGGCATGTCATCGGCAAGGATCCGCGGGTCGATCCGAAGACCCGCCTCGTCTCCGTGCAGGCTCTCATAGAGGACAACAAGGCGAGGGCGGTTCTGCCCGGACAATTCCTCCACGTGGAGGTGATCCTGCCCGAGGAACCCAACGTCATTACCGTGCCACAGACGGCGGTTATCACCAGCCTCTACGGTGACTACGTCTATACGATCGATCAGGAAGAGCGGGCGGGCAACCAGGTTCAGGTCGCACATCAGGTCTTCGTGAAGACCGGCCGCCGCCGCGGCGGCGTTCTTGAGGTCCTCTCCGGCATCAAGCCGGGCCAGCAGGTCGTCACCTCGGGGCAGAACAAGCTGCAGGCCGGCGCGACGGTCAAGATCAATAACAGCATTGACGTGACGAAGCTCGATGCGACCAGGCTCGCGAACGGGCAATAGGCAAAACGCCATGAGTTTCACAGAGCTATTCATTCGTCGCCCCGTCTTGTCGATGGTGGTGAGCCTCCTGATCCTGCTGCTCGGCGCGCAGGGTCTGATGAACCTTCAGGTGCGGCAGTATCCTGAGGTCGAGGAAACCACGATCACCGTCACGACGACCTATACGGGCGCAAGCGCGGACCTGATCCAGGGCTTCATCAGCACGCCCATCGCCAAATCCGTATCGAGCGCGGAGGGCGTCGATTACGTCACGACGCAGAGCCGTCTCGGCGTGAGCACGGTGTCCGTGCGCATGCGCCTGAACACCGATCCCAACGCGGCGCTCACCGAAGTGACCGCAAAGGTGCAGCAGGTGCGCGCGCAGCTTCCGCAGGAGGCCGAGGACCCCGTGATCATGAAGGGAACGGGCCAGACCTTCGCCCTCATGTACATCACCTTCGCCAGCACGGAGATGAATCCGGAGCAGGTGTCGGAATTCCTGACGCGCGTGGTGCAGCCGCGCTTTGCCACGCTCGACGGTGTCGGCAATGCCGAAATTCTCGGCGGCCGCGATTTCGCCATGCGCGTGTGGATGGACCCCGTGCGTCTCGCCGCCCGCGGTGTGACGGCCGGCGACGTGGTGTCGGCCATCGGCGCCAACAACTTCCTCGCAGCGCCCGGTAAAACGCAGAACGAATACGTCGCCTACTCGTTGCAGATGCAGACGACCCTGCAGACGCCGGAGACCTTCGGTGCGCTGCCCATCCGCTCGAACGGCGATCAGGTCGTGCGCCTGCGCGACGTGGCCGATGTGGAACTCGGCCCCAAGAGCACGGACGTGAAGGTGAGCTTCAACGGCAGGGAGGGTACCTTCATCGGTGTCACCCCGACGCCCTCGGCCAACCCGCTCACGGTCGCCGCGGAGGTGACGAAGGCGATCGAGCAGATCCGTCCGACCCTTCCCAAGGGCATGACGGTGCAGATCGTCTACGATGCGTCGGACTTCATCTCCGCCTCCATCGAGGAGGTGTTCAAGACGATCGGCGAGGCCGCGCTCATCGTGGTGGTGGTAATCCTGCTGTTCCTGGGCTCGTTCCGCTCGGTGCTGATTCCCATCGTGACGATCCCGCTCTCGCTCATCGGCGTGTGCTTCTTCCTCTATGCGCTGGGCTATTCGATCAATCTTCTGACCCTGCTGGCGATGGTGCTCGCCATCGGCCTCGTGGTCGATGACGCCATCGTGGTTCTGGAGAACATCCACCGCCACATCGAGGAGGGACTGAAGCCGGTCGATGCCGCCATCGTCGGCATGAAGGAGATCTTCCTGCCCATCGTGTCGATGACCGTCACGCTGGCCGCCGTGTATGCGCCCATCGGCTTCACGCAGGGCCTGACGGGCTCGCTCTTCCGCGAGTTCGCCTTCACCCTTGCGGGTGCTGTGATCATCTCGGGCATCGTCGCGATCACGCTCTCGCCCATGATGTCGTCGAAGCTCCTGAAACCTCACGGCGGACAGAGCCGGTTTGCAGGCTTCGTCGACCGCACCTTCACCCGGCTCGAGAACTGGTATGGGCGCCGCCTGAAGGGCTCGCTGGACTATCGTCCCGTCACGCTCATCATCGTCTTCGCGCTGCTCGGGACCACAGGCTATCTCTTCTCGAAGACCTCGTCCGAGCTTGCGCCGGAAGAGGACCAGGGGGCCTATCTCGGTCTCGTCAACGCGCCGCGATATGCGACCGCGGACTATACGCAGGAGTTCTCGAAACAGTTCACGGGAGCGGCCGAGAAAATTCCCGAGATCGACGCCAGCTTCCTCATCGTCGGCATCGACGGCGGCGGCGGCGGCTTCGTCGGCTTCAAGCTGAAGCCGTGGGATCAGCGCGAGAAGAAGGGCCCTCAGACCAAGCAGGAGATTCAGAATCTCCTGAACGAGAACGGCGGTCTGCAGGCCTTCGTCTTCGCGCCTCCATCCCTGCCGGGCGCGGGCGGCGGCCTCCCGATTCAATATGTGCTGCGGACCATCGGAGATCCGGCTCAGGCCTACGAGGTCGGGGAGCAGGTGCGTCAGCGTGCGCAGAAATCGGGCAAGTTCATCGTCGTGCAGAACTCGATCTCCTACGAGACGCCTCGGGCGCGCATTACAGTCGATCGTGATCGCGCGGCCGCGCTCGGGGTGCCCGTGAGCCAGATCGGCACCACGCTGGGCGCGCTCGTCGGCGGAGCTCCGATCTCGAAATTCGATCGGGACAACCGCAGCTATGACGTCGTGAGCCAGGTCCGCCAGTCCGACCGCCTGAACCCGGAGCTTCTGGGGCAGTATTACGTGCGGGCGGCGGATGGATCGATGGTCCCGCTGTCGGCCCTGGTGAGGATCGAGACGGATGCCGCGCCTGCGACCATCGAGCAGTTCAACCAGCTGAACGCGGCCACCATCTCGGCGCTGCCTCTGCCCGGCGTGACCACCTCGGAGGGACTGGCGACCCTGCGCTCCATCGCCCAGGAGGTGATGCCCCAAGGCTTCTATGAGGATTATGCCGGTCAGTCGCGCCTCGAAGTGCAGGAAGGAAGCTCCATTCTGCTCGCTTTCGGCCTTGCCGTCATCGTGATCTATCTGGTGCTTGCCGCGCAGTTCGAGAGCTTCCGCGATCCGTTCATCATCATGATGTCGGTGCCGCTCTCCATGTTCGGCGCCATGATCTTCCTGAACGTGGGCCTGGCGACGCTCAACATCTACACGCAGGTTGGCCTGATCACCCTGGTGGGGCTGATCACCAAGCACGGCATTCTGATGGTGGAGTTCGCCAACGAACTGAAGGAGAAGAACGGCGTCGGCAAGCGGGAGGCGATTCAGGAGGCCGCCCGCGTGCGTCTGCGCCCGATCCTCATGACCACGGCCGCCATGGTGCTCGGCGTCGCGCCGCTGCTCTATGCCAGCGGCGCGGGTGCGGCGGCTCGCTTTTCCATGGGACTTGTGATCGCGTCGGGAATGTCGATCGGCACGATCTTCACGCTCTTCGTGGTGCCGATGTTCTACACCTACATCTCCAAGGAGACCGTGAGGAGCGGGCGCACGGGCGAAGAGCACGCCCATCGTCGGGCGGCGCTCGCGGCGGAATAAAAGCAAAAAGGCCGGACAGAGATGTCCGGCCTTTTTATCCATAACGGAGAAAGGTGGAACTTCCGCACCGCCCTTGTTCGAACCTGTCCTTGTTTGAACCCGGCCAGGATCAGCCTTGACGGACGAGCTCGCCTTCGACCTCCATGAAGGGCGAGACCGACTTGAAGCCGGCCTGCTCGGCGGCCTTGCGGACGGCCTCCGCCACTTCCGTGGAATGGACCTCGATGGTTTCGCCGGTCTTCGAATCCACGAACATGATCTTCATGGCGTTCACGTCGGGCTGGCCGTGGGAGACCACGTAGGAATTCTGCGTGGCCAGGCGGTGAACGAGGCCGGCATCCCGCAGGAAGTCGAGGGCCCGGTAGATCGTCACGGGCGCCAAACGCTTCTTGTCGCTGCTGAGACGGTCGACGAGGTCATAAGCACCCACCGGGCCGCCGCTCTGGACCAGCTCGCGGTAAACACGCTCCCGGATGGGCGTCAGACGAAGGTTGTTCTGACGGCACAGGTCGTCCGCACGGCGGAGGAGGTTCTCTTCTTCTTCTTTTCTGAGGGCTCTGGTGCTCATGGGCCACGCTCCTGTTATTTCAAAACCTACCTATTCATATAGGTGAAGCGCCTCCCGCACAATGTGTTATCGTTGCAATATTCTATTGCATTTCTGCATTTTCCCCAGCGGAATTTGGCGATTTGGCAGAGATCTCTCCAAAAGCCGGGCCTAGCAGCATGAAGTAACGTGTCATTTGAGATGATATGACGAGGCAATGATCACTTCGAGCAGACCGAGCATAGACCCCGTATCTCAACGATAGCCTTCTTGGGGCAGAAGGAATGGTCATGGCTCCACTGGGTCAGGCGCTCATTGATGCTCGAATCGCTGAATTCCGTGACAAGGCCGCAGCTCTCGCAAATTGCAAAGGCCGCCACCTCATGATGATGAGGATGCTTGCACACCACATAGGCGTTGAGGCTCTCGAGCCGATGAGCGAGCCCCTTCTCGATGAGCTTGTCGAGGGAGCGATAAACGGTCGGGGGGGTGACGGCCCCCTTGGCCCGCAGCTTGTCGAGGACCTCGTAGGCCGAAAGAGGATTCTCGGCTGCGCTGAGAATGCGATGAACGCGCTTTTGGGTGTCGTTCAACTCCTCAAGGGCGTGGTGGTGATTCGCTGCCATGACGGGATAGGTTTCCAGGGAAGGCTCGGGTAGCCCTATACGTCATGATTGCAGGGTTAATTTCAAGGCGCGGGACAGACGCCTGCGCTCCGAGGGCGCAGGGCATGTGAAAGGCCCTGCCGCACGGCCGATGGATCCGCCTCCTTCGGTGCCGGATCATACTTCGACCCAGGCAGCCTCCTCCTGCGAGGATCGGACCGCCGCCTCGATGAAGCGCACGCCGCGCACTCCGTGCCCGACAGTCGGAACCTGGAGGGAGAAGGAATCGGGGTCGCGACCTTCGATCCGAGCGGCGATCTGCTCCGCCACATCGGTGTAGAGCTGAGCGAAGCCCTCCAGATAGCCTTCCGGGTGACCGCCCGGGATTCGCGAGGCTGCGCGCGACACCTCGTTGGCGCCGTACCCGTTGCGGCGGATGATCCGGGGTGGCTCGCCCAAGGGCGAGAACAGCAGGGCGTTCGGATTCTCCTGATGCCATTCGAGGCCGGCCTTCTCGCCGTAGACACGGATGCGAAGGCCGTTCTCCTGTCCGGCCGCCACCTGACTGCACCAGAGCATCCCCTTCGCGCCGGACGCAAAGCGCAGCATCATATGCGCATTGTCGTCGAGCCTGCGGCCTTCCACGAAGGTGTGCAGTTCGGCCGACAGCCTGGCGACCTCGTCCCCGGTGATGAACTCCGCCAGATTGAATGCATGGGTGCCGATATCGCCGACCGCGCCCGCAGGTCCCGAGCGGGCCGGGTCCGTGCGCCACTCGGCCTGCTTGCTGCCGGTGTCCTCCACACGGGTCGCGAGCCAATCCTGGGCGTATTCCACCTGAACCAGACGAATGGCGCCAAGCTCGCCCTCCGCCACCATGGCGCGCGCCTGCCGCACCAGCGGATAACCCGTGTAATTATGGGTCACGGCGAAAATCAGCCCCGACTCGTGCGCCAGTTGGGCAAGTCTCTCGGCTTCCTGCCGCGTCGTGGTGAGGGGCTTGTCGCAGATCACATGGATGCCTGCCGCGAGAAAGGCTTCTGCCGCCGCCGCATGGGCGTGGTTCGGCGTGACGATCGCAACCGCATCGATGCGGTCGTCGCGCTCCGCCTCGCGTCGCGCCATGTCCTGAAAGCTGTCATAGATCCGCTCCGGCGGGAGCAGCAGGTCCGTGCCGGACAGGCGCGCCCGCTCCGGATCGGACGAGAGCGCGCCTGCGACCAGCTCCCAGCGGTCGTCGAGGCGGGCCGCGATGCGATGAACGGCGCCGATGAAGGCGCCGCGGCCCCCGCCGACCATGCCGAGCCGAAGCCGGCGGTCGAGTGTCTCGGTTCTGGATCCTGCAATGGTCATGGCTTTTCCTCTCAAGCCGCATCGATGCCGAGAAGGCGCCGATTGGCGGCTTCGTCCGTCCCGCCCGCGGCGAAGTCGTCGAAGGCCCTCTCCGTCACGCGGATGATGTGAGACCTGATGAACTCCGCGCCTTCCCGCGCGCCATCCTCCGGGTGCTTCAGGGCGCATTCCCACTCCAGCACCGCCCAGGAATCGTAGTCGTACTGCGCGAGCTTGGAGAAGATCGCGCCGAAATCGACCTGCCCGTCTCCGAGCGAGCGGAAGCGGCCCGCGCGGTTGATCCAGCTCTCGTAGCCACCGTAGACCCCGACGCGTCCCGTGGGGTTGAACTCCGCATCCTTCACGTGAAACGCCTTGATGCGCTCGTGATAGAGATCGATGAACGCGACATAATCGAGCTGCTGCAGCAGGAAGTGGCTCGGATCGTAGTTGATGCAGGCGCGTTCGTGCCCGCCCACGGCATCCACGAAACGTTCGAAGGTCGCGCCGTCGTGGATATCCTCGCCGGGATGAATCTCGTAGCAGACGTCGCAATCGGCATCCTCATACGCGTCGAGGATCGGGCGCCAGCGCCGGCCCAGCTCCTCGAAGGCTGTTTCGATGAGACCCGCCGGGCGCTGCGGCCAGGGATACACGAAGGGCCAGGCGAGCGCGCCCGAGAAGGTGACGCTCGCCTTCAGGCCGAAACGCCTGGACGCCTTTGCGGCCATGAGCATCTGGTCGACGGCCCAGGCCTGCCTCGCCTTCGGGTTGCCGCGCACCTCCGGTACCGCGAAACCCTCGAAGGCTTCATCGAAGGCGGGGTGCACGGCCACGAGCTGGCCCTGCAAGTGCGTGGAGAGTTCGGTGATCTCCAGTCCGTGCGAGCGGACGATGCCCTGGACCTCGTCGCAATAGGCCTCCGACTCGGAAGCTTTCCTCAGATCGAAGAGGCGCGCGTCCCAGGTGGGGATCTGAACGCCTTTATAGCCGAGGGAGGCCGCCCAGCGGCAGATGGAATCGAGCGAATCGAACGGCGCTTCGTCGCCCGCGAATTGAGCGAGGAAGAGACCGGGCCCCTTCATGGTCTTCATGGGTGAACTCCCGAGATGCGATTGAGACAGACATGACAGGCAATGGAAAGCCGCCTGCGGGCGACATGCGGCTTGCCGTTGCCTCGCCCCTCCTCAAGGAGGGGCGAGAGTCCGACGCCGTTAGAACGGCGAATCGGGGAAGTAATGCTCCTTGGCATTGTCCTTCGTGATCAGCTGGGCATTGAGCACGTAGGTGCCGCGCATGGGGGCATTGGTGTAGAAATGCGCGGCCGTGATGCCCATGGCGGTGGAGATCATCGACGGCGGATAGGACACGTCCGCCGGGATCATCTTGTCGCCGTCCATCACCTTCTTGACCATGTCCTTCATGCCTGCGCCGCCGAGCACGAACTTGATGTCTTCGCGCTTGGCCTGGCGGATCGCCTCCATGATGCCGAGCGCCATGTCGTCGTCGGAGGCCCAGACGGCGTCGATCTTGGGATGCTTCGAGAGGAAGTCCTGCATCACCTTGAAGGCGTCGTCACGGTTCCAGTTGGCATATTGCTTGTCGATGACCTTCACGCCCGAGCCCTGGAGCGCCTTCTCGAAATTGGACACGCGCTCCTCGTCGATCACGGTCGGGATGCCGCGGAACACCACGACATTGCCTTCCTTCAGATTGTCGACGAAGTACTTGCCGGCGACGCGGCCGAATTCCGGGTTGTTGCCCGCGACATAGATGTCCTGGATCGACGCGTCCTTCAGGCCGCGGTCGACGACCGTCACGAAGGCGCCGCGCTTCTTGACCTCGCGGACCGGGTCGGTCAGTTCGTCCGAATTGAAGGGAAGGACGACCAGCGCATCCACCTTCTGGGCCATCAGATCGTCCAGAGCATTCGCCTGGGATGCGCCGTCGGGCGACGTCTTCACGATCACCTTCAGGCCAGGGTAACCCTTCTCGAGCTGCTTGGCGGTTTCCTGGGCATGATAGACCACGCCGCCGGTCCAGCCGTGGGTGGCGGCCGGAATCGAGACGGCGATCGTCACGTTCTTCTGCTGTGCCATGGCACCGGTTGCGACACCGGCCGTCAGGCCGGCCGCCACTGCGACTTTCAGAAGTGTTGCTTTCATCTGTTCCTCCCTGAAGGGTTCTGGTTGTAAGCCCTCTGTCCTTTGTCCGGTGGAGTTCTCCCCGGCCTCATCGCCCGCGGTGGACCGACCGCTGCACGAGCATGGCGATAATGATGATGGCACCTTGAACCGCGCCCACGAGGAACTCGGAGACGAAATTCGACAGCACCATGATGTTGGCGACGAGTTCGAGGATCACCGCACCGACCACGGTGCCCCAGACGCGCCCCACGCCACCCTTGAGGGCCGTGCCCCCGATGACGACGGCGGTGATCGCCTGCAGCTCCCAGAGCAGCCCCGTGGTCGGCGTGGCGGAACCGAGGCGCGGCACATAGACCAGGACGGCGATGCCGACGCAGATGCCCTGGATGATGTAGGTGAGCGTGCGCACGCGCCAGATCGGCACGCCGGAATACCGCGCCACGTCTTCGTTGGAGCCGAGAGCCACCACATGGCGGCCGAACGATGTGCGATAGAGGATCAGCGCGCCGATGGCGGCGACGACGAGAAACGCGATGATCGGGACGGGAATGCCGAACACGCTGCCGAAATAGGCGGGCCGGTAGAGCTCGCGGAGCTCGAGATTGCGCAGGGTGATGGTGCCGCCTGCCGCGAGCCAGACCACGAGCGAGCGGAAGATTCCCATCGTGCCGAGCGTGACGATGAAGGGCTCGATGCGTCCGAACGTGACGATGAGGCCGTTTGCCAGTCCACAGGCGGCGCTGAGCGCGATGGCGGCCAGCATGCCGATCGCCAGCGTGCCCACATCGGCGCCGCCGAGCGTGTTCAGGGTCAGGATCATGACGCCCGCCGTGAGTGCCGCCATGGAGCCGACCGAGAGATCGAGGCCGCCGGCGGAGATCACGAAGGTGGCGCCGACCGCGATGATGGCGATGAAGGCCGAGCGGGTGACCACGTTCAGGATGTTCGAGGCCGTCAGGAAGTCGGGATTGATCATCGCGCCGGCCGCGGCAAGAACGATGAGCGCGATGAAGGGCGAGAGCGCCCGCATGTCGATCTTGATCTTGCGCTTCTCGGCGCTGGTGCGAAGCACGGTTTCGGTCATGCGTGGCCTGCGGCGATTTCCGCCGCCCTTTCTTCATGAACGCCGGTGGCGAGGTAAACGATGGAATCCTCCGACAGATCGGCCTGGTCGACTTCGCCCGCGATACGGCCGCCGCGCATCACCACGACCCTGTGGCAGAGGCCGATCAGCTCCTGCATCTCCGACGAGATGACGACGATGGATAGGCCGTTCTCGGCGAGCTGCGCGATGAAGCGGTAGATCTGCTCCTTCGTGCCGATGTCGACGCCCCGGGTCGGCTCGTCGATGATGATGATGCGCGGCTCCATCAGCATCATCTTGGCCAGGAGCAGCTTCTGCTGATTGCCGCCGGAGAGCTGGCCCGCCAGGAGTTCGCGGCTTCGGGTGCGAATGTCGAAATCCTTGATCGCTTCGTCGAGCGCCTGCTCCTCCGCGCCCACGTCGATGAAGGGACCACGGCTGAACTTGCCGAGGGCGGCCAGGGAGAGATTGACCCTGAGGTTCTGCTGCAGCAGCAGTCCTTTTCCCTTCCGGTCCTCCGAGAGATAGACGATTCCCGCCGCCATGGCGTCGCCCGCGTCGCGGAAGCGTACGCTCTGGCCACGGAGAATGATCGCGCCCTGGCTTGGACGCAGCCCGACGAGCCCCTCGAAAAGCTCGGTGCGGCCGGCACCGATCAATCCGCCGAAGCCGAGGATCTCGCCGCGCCTCAAGGTGAAGGAGGCGTTCTCCACATGACCGGGGACGGCCATGTCGCGCACCGACAGGATGATATGTTCGGAGGCCGTGGCGGGCTTGTCGGGATAGAGCTTCGACATGTCGCGCCCGACCATCAGGCGGGCCATTTCAAGGGGCTCCAAACCTTCGATGTCGCGGGTGGCGATGTGGCGGCCGTCGCGCAGAACGGTCACGCGATCCGCAATCGCCTTCACCTCGTTGAGGCGGTGGGAGATGTAGAGCACCGCCACGCCGTGGGAGCGCAGCTTCCGGATGATCGTGAAGAGGCTCTCCGCCTCGACGGGCGTGAGAACCGCAGTCGGTTCGTCGAAGGCCACGACTTTGTGCGGGACCAGGAGGGCGCGGGCGATCTGCACCAGCTGCCGGTCGGCGATGGAGAGGCGCCTTACCTCGCAGTCCGGGTCGATCCGGGCGCCGAGTTCCGCCAGGATCCCACGCGTGCGTCCGCGCATGGCCTTGTCGTCCACGAACCCGAAACGTCTGATCTCGCGGCCGAGAAAGAGGTTCTGCGCCACCGTCAGGTCTTCCGCCAGCAGGATTTCCTGGTGCACGAGAACGATGCCGTGGTTTTCCGCATCCGCGGGGCCGGAAAAGGCGATGGGCCGCCCGTCGAGGTGAAGACCGCCTTTCGTGGGAGCGATGTGCCCGGAGAGAATGCGCATGAGGGTGGATTTGCCCGCGCCGTTCTCGCCGATCACCGCATGGACCTCTCCCGGGTGCAGATCGAGCGAAATGCCGCTCAGCACCTCGTTGGGACCGAAGGATTTGGAAATGTTCTCTGCACGAAGAACAGGATCCATGCATGGCTCCGGGTAGACGACATCGTTCGCGGGCGCGGTTGCGTCAGCGGTATTCAGGCAATGCGGGACGGAGTGTTCAGTAGGACGTGGCGCGTGCTGGCAATCATTCCCTCCGACTTGTCGATACGTCCTCTGGCGGGACTTGAACGATCGATCCAGGAACATGCCGTTCTTTGGCAATGTCGCCATGTAATCGATTACATCGAAACTTTACCGAAACGGTTGCTTCTGTCAAACAGAACCAAGGTAGGGGAGGATCATGGACGAGAGCGGGCCCTCGGGCAAATCGAACGGCGCGGTCGTTTCCGGCAGTCGTGCCGTGCGTATTCAGGATGTGGCGCGGCTCGCGGAGGTGTCCACGGCGACGGTCAGCCGTGCGTTGGCCTCGCCGGAACGCGTGTCGCCGGAGGCGCGTGCCCGTGTCCTGGAAGCGATTGCAAAGACCGGCTACGTGCCCAATCCTGCCGCGCGCTCGCTCCGCTCCCAGAAGACCTACATGGTGCTCGTCGTCCTGCCGGATCTCGCGAACACATTCTTTTCCAGGATCCTGCGCGGCATCGAGGAGCGGCTGTTCGAGGCGGGCTACGGCATGATCATCAGCGATCTCGACGGGTCCCCCGAGAAGGAGGCCCATTTCGCAGCCTTCACGGCGGCGGGCCGCGTGGACGGCGCCATTCTCCTCAACGGGCATCTTTTCGGGCAGAACCGTGAGGGGAAGGGAGCGCCGGCCAGGATCGGCATTCCCCTGGTGGCGCTCTGTGAAGCCATTCCTTTCGCGGATATTCCTCAGATCGAGATCGACAACCGTGGCGCCGCCCGCCGCATGACGGGGCATCTCGCCTCGCTCGGTCACCGAAGCATCGCGTATGTGAGCGGGCCGCAGAACAACGTTCTCGAGCGGGAGCGCTTCCTCGGATATCAGGACGGTCTCGAGGCCGCAGGCTTGCCCTTCGATCCCGCCCTGGTGCTGCCGGGAGACTACACCATCGAATCGGGCCGGGCGGCGGGACAGGTTCTGGTGGCCCATTCGACGCGCCCGACGGCCGTGTTCTGTACCAGTGACGAGATGGCGATCGGATTGATGCGGACGCTGCTGTCGGCGGGGCTCAAGGTGCCGGGCGACATCTCGGTCGCAGGGTTCGACGATATCGAGTTCGCCGCCGTCGCGGAGCCGGCCCTGACCACGATTCGCCAGCCGCGGCGGGAGCTGGGCCAGACGGCCGCGGCCGTCCTCATCGATCTCCTGCAGGGGCGGCCGTCGCCCCTGCGGATCCGTCTCGAAACGGAGCTCGTCCTCCGGGACAGCGTTGCGCCGCTTCAGACAATGGAGAAAGCCCCTGCGATGACCACGAGAACCAAGGCAATAAAGCCCACATAGGCGTAAAGAGCCCTGCGGGAATCCCGGTGGGCGTAACGGTCCCTGGCATTGCCGTTCCGCCAGCGCGCGGATCCTTCATGGCGACGGGCGAGATCCACCTGATCCGGGCTCGGCGGCGTACCGGCAGCTTCATCATCCGTGCCGAGCGGAGACAATCCGGGGTCGAACGCCTCGTTCTTGTCGCCTGTGCGTCCGCTGTCGATGTCCCCTTTCAGCTGTGCCGAGGTGGAGCCCGCGTTCCTGGGTGGAGCATCCATCGGCTCGATGGTGTATGCGGGTGGGATATCGGTCGGGTTGGGGCTGTCTGAACGGGTGGACATCGAAACTCTCCCGGGCTCCACGACAGGGGAAACCATCGGGAATGCGCGAGGTTCCTCAGAGGCCGCTATCGGGCCCAACCCCTTACAGGACAAGAAAAAAGGCCGCTGTCGCCAGCGGCCCGAAGTTTAGGGAGGAAACGCCCAAGAAGGGCAGCGGCACTGCGACGCCAATCGCCGTGCTGCACTGCGATAGTTAGGATCTGTGCCGGCATTCCGCAAGATCAAAAGGTCAGCAAAGCTGCCCAATTTTTCGGCTTCCCGAAAGGCTGAGGCTGTCGGGAGGGGCTGGGCCTGTTTAAAATGGCCCGATCAAGGCCGATGCAACAACGATGCGCGAGGGCGCGATGCCGAAGCTGAACTCCGTTCTCGAAACCGCCCTGTATGTGGACGATCTGGCGCGATCCAAGGCATTCTATCGCGAGGATCTCGAATTGCCGCTCCTGCTCGAAAACCAGCGCATGTGCGCCCTGGATGTTGGAGGAAGCAGCGTCCTGCTCCTGTTCCAGCGCGGGGCGTCGGCACGGGACATGGCGACTCCGGGAGGAACGATCCCGGGGCACGATGGGCAGGGGCCGCTCCATATGGCCTTTGCCATCTCGCCCGAGGAGCTGACCGCGTGGGAGGCGAGACTGCGGGAACGGCAGATCCCGATCGTCAGCAAGGTCACTTGGTCGCGAGGCGGCGCGAGCGTCTATTTCCACGATCCGGACGGGCATGTGCTGGAGCTGGCGACGCCCGGGCTTTGGGCCACCTATTGATCGCTCGAAGCCCGGGCCGCCCGATTCAGGTCCAGATTCAGGTAATGACGCTCGGCTCTTTCCGCCCCGTCCGGGCCGCGATCTCGGCGATGGCGTTCGCCGCCTCGATCACGGGAGCCAGCACCTCCGCGGTCGGCAGATCATGGCGGTCGGGATTCGGCTCGAAACGTTCGAGATAGACCCGCAAGGTCGCACCCGACGTTCCGGTGCCGGACAGGCGGAACACGGCGCGGGCATCCTCCTTGAACAGGATGCGGATACCCTGTTTGGGCGTGACGGAGCGATCGACCGGGTCCGTATAGGCGAAGTCGTCGCATTCCTGCACCGTCAGGTCCCCGAAGCGCTGGCCGGGCAGACTTGCGAGCTTGGCCCGCAGGGCATCCATCAGCTCGTTTGCCGGTGCGGTTTCGAGTTCCTCGTAATCGTGCCGGGTGTAATAGTCGCGCCCGTAAGTGGCCCAATGCTCGCGCACGATCTCGCCCGCCGGCTTTTTCGTGACGGCCAGGATGTTGAGCCATAGCAGCACGGCCCAGAGGCCATCCTTCTCGCGAATGTGGTTCGAGCCCGTGCCCGCACTCTCCTCGCCGCAGATCGTGATCAGGCCCGCATCGAGAAGATTCGCGAAGAACTTCCAGCCGGTGGGGGTCTCGAAGAAGTTGATGCCGAGCTTCTTTGCCACGCGGTCGGCGGCGCGGCTCGTCGGCATGGAGCGCGCCACACCGGACAGGCCCTTCGCGTAGCCCGGCGCCAGGTGCGCGTGGCTCGTGAGGATGGCAAGGCTGTCGCTGGGCGTCACGAAGAGCCCGCGCGCCACGATCATGTTGCGGTCGCCGTCTCCGTCGGAGGCCGCACCGAAGTCGGGCGCATCCGGGCCCATCATCAAGTCCATCAGGTCATGGGCATGGACCGGGTTCGGGTCCGGATGATGTCCGCCGAAATCGGGCTTGGGCTCGCCATTGACCACGGTGCCGGCCGGTGCGCCGAGACGGCCTTCCAGAATCGCCTTCGCGTAGGGTCCGGTGATGGCGTTCAGCGCATCGAAGCGCATGCGGAAGCCGGAGCGGAACAGTTCGCCGACGGCATCGAAGTCGATGAGCTGTTCCATCAGCTCCACGTAATCCGCCACCGGGTCGATCACCTGGACGACGGTGTCGCCGACCTTGGTGTCGCCGATGCGGGAGAGATCGATGTCGGGCTGCTCGACGATCCTGTATTCGGTCATCGCGCTCGCCCGCTTGAACACGCCTTCGGTAAAGGATTCCGGTGCGGGACCGCCGTGGGACATGTTGAACTTGATGCCGAAATCGCCGTCGGGCCCGCCGGGATTGTGGCTGGCCGAGAGCACCAGGCCGCCGATGGCCTTGTGCTTGCGGATCACGCAGGACGCGGCAGGAGTCGACAGCAATCCCTTCTGGCCGACGAGGATCCGCCCGAAGCCGTTGGCGGCCGCCATCTTGATCGCGATCTGCACCACCGCTTCATTGAAAAAGCGACCATCGCCGCCGATGACCAGGGTCGAACCTTCCGAGCCTTCCACATTGTCGAAGATCGCCTGGATGAAATTCTCCACATAGCGCGGCTGCTGAAAGACTTTCACCTTCTTGCGCAGGCCCGACGTGCCGGGGCGCTGATCGGAAAACGGAGTTGTCGGAATGCGGGTAATCGCCATCGGTGCTTGCCACTTCCTCAATTCGGTTCTGGGCGGCCTGTTCTTGAAGCCCTCACGGCCCTGAAGAAACCCATCAGGAAGCCATTCTAGGGTCGCGCAGGTGAGATGCCACCGCCGAGATGAAGGTAAGATGAAGACCCTAGGGCCGAGCCGCGGCGGTCCCGCGCGCTCCGGAAACGTGGTTAATCGCGGCGAACGTCCTCCTGCAGGCCCCTGACAATTTGCCCGGTCCGGGACTCTCGTCCCCGGGCGCGCGCCATGCCATAAGGCCGCCGCAACTGCTTTAGGCCAAGGTCCATGATTCGCGTCGAGAACGTCAGCAAACAAAACAGCCACCGGATTCTCTTCATCGAGGCTTCTGCGTCCCTTCAGAGGGGCGAGAAGGTTGGACTGGTCGGGCCCAACGGCGCAGGCAAGACGACTCTTTTCAGGATGATCACCAAGCAGGAGCAGCCGGACGAGGGCCAGGTCTCCGTCGATCGGGGCGTGACGATCGGCTATTTCAGCCAGGATGTCGGCGAAATGGCAGGCCATAGCGCCGCGGCCGAGGTCATGAACGGGGCGGGACCCGTGAGCGAAGTGGCGGCCGAGCTGAAAGAGCTCGAAGCCGCGATGGCAGACCCCGACCAGGCAGGAAATTTCGACGAGATCATCGCACGGTACGGCGAGGTGCAGGCGCGCTACGAGGAACTCGACGGTTATTCCCTCGAGGGCCGGGCTCGCGAGGTTCTCGCCGGCCTCGGTTTCAGCCAGGAAATGATGGACGGCGACGTCGGCGCCCTCTCCGGCGGCTGGAAGATGCGCGTGGCGCTGGCGCGCATTCTCCTGATGCGTCCCGACGCCATGCTCCTGGACGAGCCGAGCAACCATCTCGATCTCGAGAGTCTCATCTGGCTGGAGGAGTTCCTCAAGGGCTACGACGGGGCGCTGCTCATGACCTCGCACGACCGGGCCTTCATGAACCGCATCGTCAACAAGATCATCGAGATCGACGGAGGTTCGCTCACGACCTATTCGGGCGACTACGAGTTCTATGAGCAGCAGCGCGCGCTGAACGAGAAGCAGCAGCAGGCGCAGTTCGAGCGCCAGCAGGCGATGCTCGCCAAGGAGATCAAGTTCATCGAGCGCTTCAAGGCGCGTGCCTCCCATGCGGCCCAGGTTCAGAGCCGCGTGAAGAAGCTGGAGAAGATCGAACGCGTGGAGCCGCCTAAACGCCGCCAATCCGTGGCGTTCGAATTCCTCCCCGCCCCACGCTCGGGGGACGATGTGATCAGCCTCAGGAACGTGCATAAGAGCTATGGCAGCCGCATCATCTACGAGGGCCTGGATTTCGCGGTGCGGCGCAGGGAACGCTGGTGCGTCATGGGTGTCAACGGCGCCGGAAAGTCCACGTTGCTGAAGCTGGTCGCAGGTGCCGCGGAGCCCGATGGAGGCAGTGTCACGATCGGCGCCAGCGTGAAGATGGGCTACTTCGCCCAGCATGCCATGGAGGTGCTCGAGGGCGACCGCACGGTGTTCGAGTTTCTCGAGGAGTCGTTTCCGCAAGCCGGACAAGGGTCGCTGCGCACGCTCGCAGGATGTTTCGGGTTTTCGGGCGACGATGCCGACAAGAAGTGCCGCGTGCTGTCAGGGGGCGAAAAGGCGCGTCTCGTGATGGCCAAGATGCTTTACGATCCGCCGAATCTGCTGGTGCTGGACGAGCCCACGAACCACCTCGACATGGCGACCAAGGAAATGCTGATCGAGGCGTTGTCGCGCTACGAGGGCACCATGCTCTTCGTCTCGCACGACCGCCACTTTCTGGCCGCCCTGTCCAACCGCGTCCTTGAGCTCACATCCGACGGTATCCAGCAGTATGGCGGGGGCTATACGGAATATGTCGCTCATACCGGCCAGGAAGCTCCAGGCCTGCGGCATTGAGAGGGGCTCGGAGCCGTGTCCTTTGTCGGGCGCGGCTTACCGGCCTTGGATCAGCTTCAGCCGGGAGCGCAGGGCCTCTTGGATATGCGCCCTCGCGAGCCTCTCGGCCAGATCGGGGTCGCGGGCTGCAATGGCCTCGATGAGCGCCCGGTGTTCCTCGGCCGCCGTCGCGGGCCTGCCTCCGACGCTGAAAGTCGTGGGGCCGAGAAGGGAAATTCCGTCCTGAAGCTCCTGAAGGGCGCTGTCGAGGTAACGGTTTCGGGCGGCACGGAAGATCGTCTCGTGAAACACTTGGTTGAGGCGCGCCATCTCGACGGAATCCTCGAAGTGCGTCTCGAAGGCTTCCTCGAGATCCCTGAGGGCATCGATCTCGGGTTGCGATGCATGCTGCGCCGCCAGGCGCGCTGCCGCACCCTCTAGAATTTCCCGCATGGCGTAGAGTTCCAGCACTTCGGCCGCTCCGAGACTGCGAACGATGAGGCCGCGGCCGCCTGCAGGCTCCACCAGCCCCTTCGCCATCAGTCGCCCCAAGGCTTCCCGAACGGGAGTGCGGCTGACCTTGAGCCGTTGCGCAACCTCCTCCTCCCGCAATCGGTCTCCCGGGCGGTAGATGCCTGCGCGCAAGGCCTGGCAGAGCGAGCGAAAGACGGCCTCGCTGAGAGGAATTCCGGTGTCCCGGTCGACCAGCTCCAAGCCGTTATGTACGTGATCCGACATCCACGCTCCTGTGGTCGATGCTCTGTTCTATGAAGCAAAGAAGATCATGCTTGACCAGGGCACTCATTTGGATATTTTTGTATACAAACGTGCGCAAAAGCTCAAGCCAGGCTTTTCTGCCGAACCCATGAGGATCCCTGCCGAGCGAAGGCCTGGCGGGGGTTATAATGATACGACTACAGGAGGTTGGGGCAGATGAAAGGTGGAGTTGCGCTGTTCTCTAGTAGGAGCATTGAATCGATCCCAAAAGCGGATGCCGCTTTCGGGTCCGATGCGCTAGCGCGGGATCTGCCATCGACGGCACAGCCGGACCCCGCATCGGCAGGTGCCGGGTTGCGCGATATTCCGGTCGAACTGACGCGCAATTACGACGTGCTCGTGATCGGCGGCGGCAACGCGGCGCTCTGCGCGGCCATCGGCGCGCGCCGGTCCGGCGCCTCGGTGCTCGTGCTCGAGGCCGCTCCCAAGTTCTATCGCGGCGGCAATACCCGCCACACGCGCAACATGCGCTGTGCGCACGACACCGCCACCGAGATCCTGACCGGCCCCTACACGGAAGAGGAGTTCTGGGACGATCTTCTGCGCGTGACGGGCGGCCAGACCGACGAGGACCTCGCCCGTTTCATGATCCGCGAGTCCAAGGAGATCCTGCACTGGATCGTCGAGCAGGGCGTCCGCTGGCAGCCATCCCTCGGCGGCACGCTCAGCCTCGGCCGGACGAACTCGTTCTTTCTCGGGGGCGGGCGGGCGATGCTCAACGCGCTCTACCGCACGGCGGAGGACCTTGGCGTCGACATGCTCTACGACGCGGAGGTCGTCGACATCGATATTCAGGACCGCAGGTTCCAATCGGCCACGGTCGCCTATGGCGGGCAGCGGCACCACGTGCGTGCGGCGGCCCTGGTCGCGGCGTCCGGAGGCTTCGAGGCCAATATCGACTGGCTGAAGCAGTATTGGGGCGACGTCGCCGAAAACTTTCTCATCCGCGGCACGCCCTATAACCGCGGCTCCGTGCTCAAGCTGCTGCTCGACAAGGGCGTGCAGCCGATCGGCGATCCGACCCAGTGCCATGCCGTTGCGATCGACGCGCGGGCGCCGAAATTCGACGGCGGCATCATCACCCGGCTCGACTGCGTCGTCTTCGGCATCGTGGTCAACAAGAACGCCGAGCGCTTCTACGACGAGGGCGAGGACATCTGGCCCAAGCGCTACGCCATCTGGGGGCGGCTCGTCGCAGCCCAGCCCGACCAGATCGCCTACATCATCTTCGATGGGCCTTCGCTCGAACTCTTCATGCCGTCGCTCTACCCACCCGTGAAGGCGGACAGCATCGGCGAGCTCGCGGATAAGCTCGGGCTCGCCCCGCAGGCGCTCGAGACCACGGTCGCGACGTTCAACCAGGCCGTTCGCCCCGGCACCTTCGACCACACGATCCTGGACGACTGCCGGACCGAAGGGCTGAGCCCGCCGAAGACCCATTGGGCAAGGCGGATCGAGACGGCGCCGTTCTATGCCTATCCGGTTCGCCCGGGCATCACCTTCACCTATCTGGGCACCCGCGTGAACAAGGAGGCCCGGATGCTCATGGCCGACGGCTCTCTTTCGGCCAACATGTTCGCGGCCGGCGAAATCATGGCCGGCAACGTTCTCGGCAAGGGCTATGCCGCCGGCATCGGAATGACAATCGGCAGCGTCTTCGGGCGGATTGCCGGACGGGAGGCTGCGAAGAATGCACGCAACTAAGGCTCTTGAAGAAGCCGACCGCCTCATGACGGTCTGCAACTCCTGCCGCTACTGCGAAGGATTGTGCGCGGTCTTTCCCGCGATGGAAATGCGGCGCGCCTTCTCGGACGGCGATCTCAACTATCTGGCCAATCTCTGCCACGGCTGCGGGGCCTGCTACACCGACTGCCAGTTCTCGCCGCCGCACGAGTTCAACGTCAATGTCCCGCAGACGCTCGCGAAGGTGCGCAACGACTCGTACAAGTTCTACGTCTGGCCGAGGGCGCTGGCGCCGCTTTTCGAGCGCAACGGATTGGCGATCAGCCTCATTGCGGCGCTCAGTGTCGGCATCTTCTTCTTCGGCCTGATGGCGATCAACGATCCGGCCGTCATGTTCGGCGTGCAGACGGGCCCCGGCGCGTTCTACCGGATCATGTCGCACAACGCGATGGCGGGCGTGTTCGGGGCCGCGTTCTTCTATGCGATCGCGGCGCTGATCATGGGCTTTCGCATGTTCTGGCGCGACATCGGCGAGACGCGGGAGACGCTGACGATCGGCGTCTCGGTCTGGCAGGCCATGAAGGACACCATGGCGCTGCGCTATCTCGATGGCGGCGGCCCCGGCTGCTTCAACGAGGACGAGCGGCCGAACGACCGTCGCCGCCTCTACCACCACATGACGTTCTACGGCTTCTTCCTGTGCCTCGGCGCGACCAGCACGGCGACCCTCTACCACTATCTTCTCGGATTGCAGGCGCCATACCCCTGGTACGACCTGCCGGTGGTGCTCGGGACGCTTGGCGGGATCGGGCTCGTCATCGGGCCGGCGGGCCTGATGTGGGCGAAACTCAAGCGCGATCCGGCCCTGCGGGACGAGAACGGGCGCGGCATGGAGATGGCGTTCATCGTCATGCTGTTCCTGGTGAGCCTGACCGGCCTGCTCCTCCTGGTTCTGCGGGCGACGCCTGCGATGGGCACGATGCTCGCGCTCCATATGGGCTTCGTGTTCGGCTTCTTCGTCACCATGCCCTACGGCAAGTTCGTTCACGGCATCTATCGCTTCGGCGCCCTCGTTCGCTACGCCAAGGAGCGCCGCGCGCTTCACGAGCCGACTCCATCGAAAGCCAAGGCACTCGGGATTCCCGGCGCCAAGGCGGGAGCTTGAAAAGGTGAGGGGCCGATCACGCTCCGCACGGTCTTTCGGAGCGCTCGGCACCTCACCATTCGTTGACATTGCAAGGCGATGCCGAGCGTCCTGGCTTGCGCCCTTCGGGCGGTCCTGGATTTCGCCCTTCAGGCGGACAGCAAAGGCCGAAGGTCGCTGACTTTTGGGAGTTGATCCAGTCGCAGCACGGTCTCGACGAGCGCACGACCTCGCTCCTCGCCGATAATCGGGATCACCAGATCGAGCGCCTTGGCCTCGATCTCGCTGCCGTCCATCGGATTCTCCGGAGTGCCGCGAACGGCTTTCGCATGATGACGGAGGCGGCGTCCGTCGGCGGTCTCGATCTCTACGATGGCCTGTCTTGCCGGGGTCGCGATCGTCAGTTCGGCGCTTGGAACGAGTTCGATCAATCTGCGGATAGCCAGAATGGCG
Source organism: Microvirga sp. M2 (assembly GCF_047497095.1). Classification (NCBI taxonomy): domain Bacteria; kingdom Pseudomonadati; phylum Pseudomonadota; class Alphaproteobacteria; order Hyphomicrobiales; family Methylobacteriaceae; genus Microvirga; species Microvirga sp. M2. The sequence goes on along the minus strand of NZ_CP134063.1, from coordinate 3,974,478 downwards.
GGATCGTTCATCCGGTCCCGATCATGGCAGCTCTCGAATGTGACTGTCCCATCGACCAGCACCAGGGCGGCAAGATGCTGTACGCAGACATCCGGCATTGTCCGGTTGTCGACGATATGGATGCGATCATCCGGCATCGTGATCGACACGCGCCTGACATTGTCGGCTTTGATGCCGTGCGTTCCGATCAGAGTCGCGGTCGCATCCAGGACGGCCTGGATCGGCGACCCCACACACCATTTCTTGATCGAGGCCCGCATGATCTCGAACCGGGATCCCAGGTCTTCTATCAGACAGGCGGGAGCGGGGTTCTCGCCGAATGCGGTGAACAGGTTGTGCTTTCCTGAGAATGGATCGTCCACGGCGGAGAAGCCGGCCGCCACCATGGTGGCGGCCGCCACTCCGTTGCGGGCGCCCATGCCGCCGAAGTCGAAGGCCTTCTCGACGTGCTCCGTGTCCCGCTGCCAGAACGGAATACCCGAGGCCTGTTGGGCCGAATAGGACAGGACATGGCGGACGCGGGTCGAATCGAAGCGCAGGAGCGCGGCCGCCGCCGCCGCCGCGCCGAAGGCAGGGCCCAGGCTGTGGGTGCTGTGGCGGGCGGTATCGGGCCGGCTGAAGCCGAGGGATAACGTCGTACGGGCACCGATGTCATAGCCGAGAGCGACGGCGCGCAGAAGGTCTTGTCCGCTGCGATCCTGCTGCTCGGCGATGGCGAGAGCCGCGGGAACGATGCCGCAGCCGGGGTGGAACCGTCCCGCGAGATGGGAATCGTCCGTCTCGTCCGCATGGCCTGCCATGCCGTTCGCCAGAGCTGCGCTGACGGCAGGCACGACGAGCGAGGTTCCGATCACCGTCGCTTCCGGCTTCCCGCCGGTAGCGGCGACGTAAGCGGCGGCGAGACGGCCCGCCCGGAGACGAGATCCCGACACGATCGCCGCGAGCGTATCCAGAATGTGGTGCTTCGTTTTGAGACTGACATCGACCGGCAATTCGCGGTCGTGAGAGCCCGCGATGTAATCCGAGAGGATCGCACTTTCGTGCGAGACCTCGGGCTTGGATGAGTCATGCATGAGACTGTCCTCTCGTTTCAGTGTGTATCCGTCGATGATGGCGCGTTCGAACCGACCAGAGGCGCCCGCGACCTGACCTCCTTCCCGTGCGGTCGGGCGCGGCGCCCCGATCGGGGCTGCACATCCGCTCGGGCCTGAGATCGTTTTGGGATTTACCTGGATCGTGAATGTCTCTAATGAATACTAATGTATCCAAACGAAGACAAGGCGCATTCACGGCCTCTGCCGAACGGCGCCTCCAGGGAGCCTATCCATGAACGGCCAGCCGGCATCCCAATCCGATTATGGGGCCGCGGCCCTTGATCTGAACGTCACCAAGGATCTGTGCGCATTCATGGCCGCAGCCACTTTCGAGAGCATGCCCGAAGCGGCCATCCACGCGGGTCGTCGTGGCGTTCTCGATTGGATCGGATGCGCTCTCGCCGGGAGCCGGCACCCGACGATTTCCAAGCTGCTTTGCGTGCTCGAAGCGGTGGGAAGCGCGCCGCGGGCGACAGTGCTCGGGCGCGACATGAGGCTCGGACTGCTCGAGGCCCCGATTGCCAATGGCCAGATGGGCCATGTGCTTGATTTCGACGACACCCACATGGGTGGCGTCGTTCTCCATGCGAGCTCACCGGTTCTGGCCGCGCTCTTCGCGCTGTCGGAGAGAAAGCCGGTCACCGGCAAGGATTTCCTTTTGGCTTACGCGGCCGGTTTCGAGGCGGGCGTCCGCGCGGGACAGGGGGCCCCTGCTCATCACGCGGGGGGATGGCACCTGACCGGGACGCTGGGCTCGATCGCCGCGGGTGCCGCCGCTGGAAAGCTCCTTGGGCTGGATTCCCGGCAGCTGGTGCATGCCCTGGGCATTGCGGCGACGCAGGCGGCCGGCATGCAGCAGAACCGGGGAACGATGTGCAAGTCGTTTCACGCCGGCAAGGCGGCCTCGAGCGGGCTGCTCGCGGCCCTGCTCGCGCAGAGCGGTTTCGACAGTTCGGACGAGATCCTCGAGGGAAAGCGTGGTTTCTGCCGGATTTACAGCAGCGTTGCGAAGACGGATCTCATTCTCGACCAGCTGGGGCGGCGCTGGGAGATCGCCCGCAATGGCCACAAACCCTATGCCTGCGGCGTGGTTCTGCATCCGACGATCGATGCCATGGTGGCCCTCCGCGCCAAAGTATCCGCGCCGGACCAAGTGTCTGCAATCGAGTTGCGGGTCAATCCTCTGGCCGTCTCCATCACGGGGGTGGCCGATCCCGGGACGGGTCTCAAATCGAAGTTCAGCCTGACCCACACGGCGGCTGTCGCATTTCTGGATCGGGCAGCCGGCATCGCTCAGTACACCGACGAGCGTGCGCGCGCGCCCGAGATCGTTGCTCTGCGAGAGATCGTCAATGTCAGGACCGATGAGAGCCTTGGACGGGATCAAGCATGGGCTTGCGTCGTCTTACGAACCGGCGAGCGCTACGAATACCAGGTCACCCATGCGAGCGGCACTGTCGACAACCCGATGTCCGATGCCGCTCTCGAAGGGAAGTTCCTGGCAAATGCGGTGCCACTGATCGGACACGAGAGGGCATCCCGCATTCGCGATTCAGTGTGGCGGCTCGATCAGATCGATGATGTCGGCAGCCTGCTGGTGCAATGCGCATGATGCCGGCCTCACCCGTCCCATTCTGGCGTGCCATTCCGAGCCTTGCGCTGGCTGCGGGGCTCGGATGGCTTGCATCTTATCTTCATATGCCGCTTGCGTGGGTCCTCGGTCCCCTGATCGTGACGGCATTGATGTCCGTTGCGGGCTATCCGGTCATCGCGCCTGCTCTCGGAAGGCGTTTCGGGCAGGCGGTCGTCGGCACGAGCATCGGCCTCAACATCACCGCGGCTGCTATCGACACCATCGTCATGTGGGCTCCATGGATGGTCGTGACGGCGCTTGTCGGAATCGTCCTGGCCGCAGTGCTGTCCGTGCCGATGTCCGTCGCAGGCAAGATCGACCATAAGACGGCCTATTTCTCCCTGACTCCGGGCGGTCTCTCCGAAATGGCGAATATCGGCGTTTCCGAGGGAGCCGAGGCCGAACCGATCGCAGTCTCTCAGGCGATCCGCGTCGCTTTGCTGGTCTGCCTCATGCCACCTCTCATCATTGCTTTGGGGATTGATGGCGGATTGATGAATCAGGCGGCTCGAATCGAGCTTTCCTGGTTCCAGGTCACGGTGGCACTCGCGGCCGGACTGGCAGGGGTCACGGTCACACGGCTGCTTCGCTTCAACAATCCATGGACTGTCGGCGCCATTCTCGGCACAGGACTCATCGCCGCTCTGGGACTGCTGTCCGGGCGAATTCCCGGGATATTGTTTTCCGCAGCACAATTCCTCATCGGGGTGTCGATTGGGGCCCGCTTCCGACGTGAAAGCCTGGTCCGGCTTCCGCGGGTTTTCCTCGTCAGTGCCTTGTTCACGATTGCCTTGGCGGCACTGCTCTTTACCTATGCCGGCGTTTTGGCGGCGGTAACAGGCATTGATCTTGCGAGCGTTGCCCTTGGTTCCTCTCCGGGTGGGATGGCGGAAATGGCGCTGACGGCGCAAGTCCTCCATCTCAATGTGGCGCTCGTGATCGCCTTTCAGGTTATTCGTGCCTTTTTCGTGAATGGGTTTTCATCGTATTTCTATAGGCTTTTCAACAAGATGGGCCTTTTTTCAGGAATCGCTCTACTCATGGGGCGGCGCTTGTCCCGTTAATCCCTTCCTGGCCCGGATCTTCAGCCGCCGATGGTCCAGGCACGATTCCGCTTCTCGTCAAAGGATAGGCTTGACCCCTCGGATTTCTTGTGCGTACTTATGTATACAATAAAATGGCTGCCGGAAAGAAGGCCATGATCAAGCGCTGGATCCCGGTTTGGGACCCAGGCGCCGGGTCTGCAGGATGACCGCTGCGCCAGCCACTCCGTAGGGATCAAAAAACAGCTTGCCGCTCAGCAGGGCGGAATGGGGAGGAAGTCTTGGCCGAAGGGAAACTTCTTGAAGGACAGGTCGCCGTCGTCACGGGCGGCGTGCGCCGTATCGGCAAAGCAATCGCCGTATCGTTGGCAAAGGCAGGCGCTGCCGTCGTCATCAATGCGAAATCGTCCCGCGAGGAGGCCGAGGCCGCTGCCCACGAGATCGAGCTGGCCGGCGGACGCGCCATCGTCCATCTGGCCGATGTCACGGACGAGGAGGCTGTCGCTGGCCTCGTTTCCGCGGCGATGGGGGCATTCGGACGCATCGATATCCTGGTGAACAATGCGGCGATCCGGCGGGAGGTCCCGTTTACTGAAATGTCCCTTTCGGAATGGCGCGAGATTACAGGTATCATTCTCGAAGCCCCATTCCTGTGCTCACGCGAGGTTCTCCCGCATATGGTCCGTTCGGGATATGGGCGGATCATCAATATCGGCGGCGTCAGCGCCCATACGGGCGCCTATAATCGCGCCCATGTGGCGGCGGCGAAAAGTGGATTGACGGGACTGACTCGCGCGCTCGCCGTCGAGTTCGCGGAGCACGGGATCACGGTGAATTGCGTTGCTCCGGGTAAGATCGGCGGAAAGCGCTCGGCAACGTCGGGGCACAGCGTGTCTCTTCCAGGTGGGGGGCAGCCCCTCGTCGGTCATGACGGTGTTCCGGAGGATGTTGCGGAGGTCGTTCGCACTCTGTGCCTCCCGACCGGAGGTTTCATCACAGGACAGACCATTCACGTGAATGGCGGCCTCTTCATGCCGTGATCGAAACGGAGTTGCGTCAGTAGCAAAATATGGCATGGCCCTTGCGTTTCGTAAGGGAGTAGTGTGTATGCTGTAAATTGTCGACAGTTGGCAAATTGAACCAACCAACAGACCGCCGGGAAGGCGGCTTCCATGAACCAAGGAGGAATTCGCGATGATTTCCAAGATCAAGACTGCACTCTTGGTGGGCTTGGCGACAGCCGGCATTTTGGCCCAACCCGTTCTTGCGGCAGACTACCCGCACAAGACCGTGAAGCTCGTCACCCACTCCAGTCCCGGCGGCGGAACGGACGTCTTCCTGCGTGAGCTGATCAAGTATCTCACGCCGATTACGGGCGTGACTTATGTGGTCGAGAACGTTCGCGGCGGCGCTGGAGCCAAGGCCATGGCGTATCTCGCAGGCTCGCCGGCGGATGGCAGCGTCTTCTACGGAACGACGCCGAGCTACGTGAATACTTCGCTGCTGAGCAAACCCGACAAGACGTACGAGGATCTCGATCCCGTCGTGAACCTGTTCCAGGACCCGCAGATCGTCTTCGTCCGCGCCGACAGCCCCTATAAATCGCTCAAGGAAGTCGTCGAAGACGCCAAGAAGCGCCCGAACCAGGTGCGTGTCGGTGTCAGCACTCCCGGCTCGCTCGACCGCCAGGTCATGGAGCAGCTCAAAGCCGAGACCGGTACCGAAATGACCATCATTACGCATGATGGCGGTGGCGACGTCATGCTGAGCGTGCTCAACGGCACGTCGACCGTCGGCATCGGCGAAATCGGCGAATTGCGCGGCCAGCTCGACGCGAAGAAGATCCGCCTCATCACCACCTACACCGATGAACGCCTCCCGCAATTTGCAGATGTCCCGACCGCGAAGGAGCAGGGCATCAATCTCGTCGTGCGGAAGTTCCGCGGCCTTGCCGGCCCGAAGGGGCTGCCACGCGACATCGTCGCAGCTTGGGAAGATGCGGCCCAGAAAGTGCTCCAGGACCCGAAGTTCAAAGCGGTTTACGAGAAGGATGCCCTCATCCCGTCCTATCTGAATCAGGAGCAGTACGGGAAGTTTCTTGCTGGCTTCGCGGAGGAGCAGAAGGCCTTCTTCACGAAGTACGGCATCACGGCCGATTGATCGTCCGACCGACATTTCGCGCTTTTCGGGAAACATATCATGCGTTCAAATCTGATCACGGGCACCCTTCTTCTGATCTTTTCGGTGGTCTTCTGGTTCGGCGCGGATACGATCCCGAAAAGCCGTCTCGGCGGGAGCGTCGGCGCCGATGGCCTTCCAAAGATGTTGGCGATCGCGCTCGGCGTTCTCTCGGCGGGCCTCATCGTCCAGACCCTTCTGATGATGCGGACGGCACAGGTCGCCACCCATGCAGGACCAAAGGCGGCAGGCGAGCCAATCTCCCTATACCTGAGGGGCTTCGGCATGATCGTGATCGGTGCCGCCTATCTCGTGCTGGTACCCTATCTGGGCTACATGCTGACCATTGCCCTGCTGCTGCTCACAGTCGCAATCTACAATGGCAAACGCCCCACGGCCGGGCTCCTTGTATTCGCCATCGTCGGCTCCGTCTTCTTCTACCTGCTCTTCGTGCGGGTTCTGGACGTGCCTCTCCCGGCAGGGTTCTGGCCACGGCTGATCGGCTGACCATAGACGCGCGTCGGGAGCGAGCGTCTTTTCCTCATCACATTCATGGAGCGTATAGATGGAAGGCCTCTACTACGGCTGGCAGGCTGTCACGTCGATGCCCGTTCTGCTTGCCGCGATCGGCGGCGTAACTTGGGGTATATTGGGAGGGGCGCTCCCAGGGATCTCGCCTTCCATCGCGATGGCTCTTCTGCTGCCCTTCACCTATAATCTCCCGCCGCTCGTCGCGGTGGTTCTCCTTGCATCCGTCTATGTAGGCGCCGAATATGGCGGCTCCATTCCGGCAATCCTGATCCGTACGCCCGGGACGAATTCCGCCGCCGCGACCGTGATCGACGGCTACGAGATGCAGCGCCAGGGCCGGGGCGGTGAAGCTCTCGGCCTGTCTCTCGTCGGGGGCACCATCGGCGGATTGTTCGGATTGATTCTGCTCTCCACGCTGACGGAGCCGCTGGCAAGTCTGGCGCTGGTCTTTACGCCGCCGGCCTATTTCGCGCTCGGCATCCTGGGCATCAGCATCATCGGGTCCCTCTCCGAGGGGGCGCTTCTCAAGGGGCTCATCGCCGGCGTGCTCGGCTTGATGATCGCAACGGTCGGTACGGATCCGATTTCCGGCGTGAGCCGATTCACATTCGGAAAGCCGGAGCTGCTCGAGGGCATTCATTTCATCCTCGTCATGCTTGGAATCTTTGCCGTGGCAGAACTCATGGCGCAGGCGGGCGAGGAGCGCTGGACGGAAGGGACAAAGCCCGAGACCAGCACAACGCGCTTGAGGCTTCCGAGCCTCGCGACCCTGTGGCGTCTGCGCAGGGCGCAGGGCATCGGGTGCGTTCTGGGCGCTATCGAAGGAGCAATTCCCGGAGGCGGCGGCTCGGTTGCCGCATTTCTCTCCTACAACGAGGCTCGCCGCTGGTCGAAGGAACCGGAGAAATTCGGCAAGGGTTCCGAGGAGGGGGTTATCGCTCCCGAAACGGCCAACAACGTCGTGTCCGCAACAGCGATCGTTCCGACCTTGAGTTTCGGCATTCCCGGCTCGAACTCGACGGCGATTCTCCTTGGCGGGTTCCTGATTCATGGCCTGCAGCCGGGGCCAATGCTGTTCACCACCAATCCCGAGATCGTCTATGGCCTCTTCGGCGGTCTGTTTACCGCCAATATCCTGATGTTTCTGATCGGCGCCGTGATCCTGACGCCCTGCATCTGGTTGGTGAGGCGGCCCAAGCCTTACCTGATGGCGGCCATTTTCGGTCTTGTGGTCTCCGGTGTCTATGCGATCGATCATAGCCTCTTCGACCTGACAATCGTTCTCGTGGCCGGCGTCGTCGGATTCATCATGCGCAAGTTCGGCTTTCCGACGCTCCCGCTGATCCTCGGTCTCGTTCTCGGCTACATGATCGAGTCCAACTATCGTCGCGCTCTGCTGATCACCAACGGCGATCACATCGTCTTCCTGCAGGACGGCGTGAGCCTCGGTCTTCTTGCCTGTGCGGCTCTCATTGTCGGCCTTTCGGCCATGCGCGAAATTCGCCGAATGAGAAACCCGATCAAGCTGGAGGAAGCTCCCGCTCACTGACGTACCACATGCACGGCGCCTTCTCCGATCGGGAAGGCGCCGTTCTCATTTGATACCACCTTATGGAGAGTAGGAATGGCGAAGGAAAACACGCCGCCGCCCGGGCAGGCACTTGCGGAGCAGTTTGCGGGCTGGGCCTCGTCCCTCGACGATGCCGCCCTGCCACAGGATCTCAAGGATACCTTGACGTCCGCACTCATCGACCATGCCGGTTTGGCCGTCTCCGCCCGCCATGAGGAATATGTCCGGGCCATCGTGTCGTCCTGGGAGGGCGAGGGGCACTGCACGGCATTCGGTCACGCACGCGGCTACGATGCAGCGGGTGCTGCGCTGATCAATGGAACGGCCTCTCACGGCGAGGATTATGACGACACCTTCGAGGGTACGCCGGTGCATACGAGCGCCGTCATCGTGCCCGCCGTTCTCGCGGCCTGCGAACGTCATGGCAGAACGGGCGCGGATGCGCTGCGGGGCATCGCCGTCGGCGCGGAGCTCATGTGCCGGATGGCGATCGTTGCGCCGACGGCGCAGCACAGGGCAGGCTTCCATCCGACGGCGATCATCGGCGCGCTCGGTGCGGCTGCCGGCGTCAGTACGGCTCTGCGCCTGTCCCCCACTCAGTTCGTCGACGCTTTGGGTATCGCCGCCAGCTTCGCGTCCGGCATCATCGAGTATCTCGCCGAGGGGACCTGGACGAAGCGCATTCATCCGGGTTGGGCCGCGCAGGCGGGTTTGCGTGCCGCAGCCCTCGGTCGAGCGGGGTTCAAAGGGCCAAGGACGGTCTTCGAAGGCGAACACGGCTTCTTCTATTCTTTCGGTGTTCCGGATATTGCCGCCGACCATTCCCGTATCACGATCGACCTCGGGCGCGACTGGAAGGCTGCTCGCATTGCCTTCAAGCCATATGCCTGCGGCACGATGGTTCAACCTTTCATCGATTGCGCCATCCGCCTCGCACGAGAGGGAATCGGGGCCGAGCAGATCGAGGACGTTCTCTGCAGGGTCGGTGAAGGCACGGTTCACAGATTGTGGGAGCCTCTCGCCGAAAAGCGTCGCCCATCGACGCCGTATTCAGCGAAGTTCAGCGTGCCTTTCGGTGTCGCTGTCGGTTTCGTCGACAAGGCTGCAGGACTTGGGCAATTCAGCGAGCGGAAGATCTCGGATCCGGACATCCTGGCCCTTGCCCGAAAGGTTCGGTATGAGATCGATCCGGACGATGAATATCCGAGAAACTATACCGGTACCGTGATCGCAACGCTCCGCGATGGAAGCGTCCATAGCGCGCGACAGCCCCATATGCGTGGTGGTGCCAGAGAGCCTCTCTCGCGTGAGGAGATCCTGGCGAAGTTCCGGGCGAACGTTCTGTTCGGAGGCTGGACGGACGCACAGGCGGATGCTCTCGCGCAATGGTGCGCTCGCCTTTTCGACGCCCCGAGCCTCGATGGAATCGAAAAGTTTCGCGGCTGAATGCGCGAAGAGCGCGGGTGGATCGCCCGCGCTCTTCGTGATCGTCTGTTCCCGGGGAAGGGCAGGATCCTGATCGAGGAGCTGCCCTTTCCGTTTGATCTTACCGCGGCGGAACGCCTGCCTTGACGATCTCCGCAAGGGATGAGGCGTTCACGACATCGCGGCACAGGCCGATGAAACGCTCCGTTCCGGAGGGGCCCAGGACAGGCTCGCAGAGATCGCGCACCTTCTGGTCGAGCTGCTCGTCGCTCATCGGGCGGCCGAGGCTGCCGATGGCATGCTCGACGAACAGTTCGTACACTTTTCCGTCCGCCGTGGTGATCGTCACCTTCACCTGATCCTCGTGGATGCCATTCTCCGCCTCTGCCTTCACCTTACGGCGCAGGGTGACGATCTTGGGATCTGCAACCACCTCATCGGCATATTCATGCTCACCGCAGCGGCCGTAAACGATGGCGGCGGCGCAGGAGTGATAGACGGAGAATTTGCCTTCAAGTCCGGTTCTGGGTTCCGTCTTGCCGGTCAGTTCGAGGACGAGAGGATGCACCTTCAGCTCGATGGACGCGATGTCGTCGGCTTTCAGCCCATGAGCGTTCCTGAGCTGGATGCAGCCGTCGAGCGCCGGGTGGATGACGATGCCGCAGGCGAAGGGCTTGTAGGTGTTCAGGGAGACTTCCCAGGTCTTCCCCAGATTCTCCGTGATCTCCGTGGGGTCGAACTTCGTCGACAGCACGTGAGCGAAACCGCGAGGAGCCTCGATGCCGCGGTCGGAGCTGGTGAAGTTCTGAGCCGCGAGATGAGCGGCAAGCAGGCCATTCTGCGCGGCGCGTCCGGGGTGGAACGGCTTGCACATCGTGCCGAACATTTCGCGCAGCCCCGAGGATTGGGTCGCTGCAATACCGAGCGCCCATGTCATCTGCTGCGGGTTCAGGCCGAGGATCTTGCCGGCGGCCGCAGCGGCACCGAAGACGCCCGCGGTTCCCGTAATGTGCCAGCCGCGGTCGTAATGCTCGGGATAGACGGAGTTGCCGATCCGGCATTCGACCTCGACACCGAGGATGAACGCGTGAAGGAACTCACGGCCGCTCATGGGGCGGGTTTCAGCCAGGGCCAGCAGGGCCGACGCGATGGGACCGGCAGGATGGATGATCGTCTTGAGATGTGTATCGTCAAAGTCGAAGACGTGCGAGGAAATCCCGTTCAGCAGCGCTGCGTGGAGCAGATCCAGCTTCTCGCCCCGGCCCAGAACCGTCGCCTGGCCTTCGCCTGCGAATGGACGGATGGCCGCGAGCGTGCGGTCGAGAGTCTCGTGAATCGATCCACCGACGGCACACCCCGCCCAGTTCAGGAACGAGCGGGTCGCTTCCGTGTAAACGCTCTCGGCGATATCCCCTGGCTTGGAGCTGACAACGAAGTTCGCAAGAACTTGCGTGACCTTTGACCGGTCAATCACTGCAGAATCCATTTGTACTGTTCTCCAAAAATAAGCCGGGACGTTTGCAGCCCTGGAAGGGCACCACCGTGTGAATGGATGGTTCCCTGAAAATTGTCAACAGTTAACGAAAAAGTGTTCTACAGTCGGGGCATTCAGCGCGGCTGACTCGAGGTACTCTGTTTCATGAAAACGTCTCCTTCCGATGAATTGGGCATTCTCCGCACGTCCTCCCTCGCGACCGCGATAGAGCGAGAGGTCGAGCGGCTCATCCTCGATGGAAGCTACGCCCCAGGTGAGCGGATCAACGAAAACAAACTGGCGTCGGAATTGGGAACGAGTCGGGGGCCCATCCGGGAGGCGATACGAGCCTTGGAAGGCAAAGGATTGATCGTCTCACTCCGAAATCGCGGCTCCTTCATCCGCCAGCTGTCGGTACAGGAAGTGAGGGAGGTCTATGAGATACGCTCGGCCTTGTTCGGCCTTGCCGGGAGGCTGCTTGCCGAACGCGTCACGAAGGATCAGATCCGGCGGCTGACCCAGTTGGTGGTCGAGATGGAAGAAGCATCCAAGTTGCGCGACTTCCAAATGTACTATCCCCTGAACCTGGCGTTTCACGAATTTATCGTCGATTCCGCCGGCAATGCGCTGCTTGCGCAGCAATACCGCATGTTCGTCAAGAAGCTTCATCTGTTTCGCGCGCGCAGCCTTGTGCAGGGTGGAGGACTTACGATCTCGAACAAGGAGCACCGTGAGATGTTGTCCGCCATTGCCGCTCGTGATCCCGCTTGGGCACATGACGCGCATTCCCAGCATGTGACTGCGGCGCGTGATCGCCTTCTCAATGTCGTCGAAGTCACTGCCGGGTCAGGTCTCGAAGGCATCTCGGGTTCGTAATGCCGATTCCGGAGGGCCTGCTCACGATGGGCTGTCACGTCGGGAACACGCGTTTCCGATGCTGGTCCGGGCGGCACATCTTGGCAGAAACCAGTATTTTGACCCAAATTAATGCAGATTTGCTAAAAGTAGATTGTTGACAATCCAGGCGCCGTCGCTGAAGCTCACCCTAGGGCACCCAAAGAGGTGCCGGCCGGTTACCGGCACAACAGGGAGGTGAGATGAGCTACGTCGAGCTTACGCGTCTTTCCAAGAAGTACGGCGCGCATTTTGCGGTCAACGACGTCAACCTCGCGATCGCAAAAGGACTTCTGGTTTGTCTGCTGGGACCTTCGGGCTGCGGAAAAACCACCACGTTGCGCCTCGTCGCCGGTTTCGTCGAACCGAGCGAGGGTGAGATTCGGGTGGGGGGGCGAACGGTCTCGTCCCCGGGGCGTAGCGAGCCGCCCGAGCGGCGTAACATGTCCATGATCTTCCAAAGTTATGCGCTCTGGCCGCACATGACGGTTTTCGAGAATGTCGCCTATGGGCTGCGGCTCCGTAAAATGCCCCGTGAGGAGGTCACCCGGCGGGTCGAGACCATTCTGGATGTCGCCAAGCTGAAGCCTCTCGCCGGCCGCTATCCGGGCGAGCTGTCGGGTGGGCAGCAGCAGCGTGTGTCTCTGGCGCGGGCTCTCGTGGTCGAGCCCGAGACGCTGCTTCTCGATGAACCCTTGTCCAATCTGGATGCCAATCTCCGCGAAGAGATGCGTTTCGAGATCCGGCGCCTGCACGACGAGTACCGATACACCACCGTCTATGTCACTCACGATCAATCGGAGGCGATGACGACCGCCGATCTGATCGTCGTGATGAACCAGGGGCGTATCGAGCAGGCTGGTTCTCCTGAAGACATCTACAAGAGACCGCGCTCGGAATTCGTCGCGAGATTCATCGGCGGCGCCAACATCCTGAAGGGTGATCGCCTGCCGGGCGACGCAGTCGATATCGGTGGAGTCGTGCTGCGGTGCGGCGGAGGCGACTTTGCCGCTCAAGGCCAAACCGCGGTGGCCATCCGCCATCACGACATCACCTTCGCCACGACTGCCCCGCCTCCTGGCGAAACGAATTGGGTGCCCGGAACGGTCACCCGTCAGGTCTATCTCGGATCTCACCGCGACTATCTGGTCACGCTGAGCAACGGGGACACGATCCGTGCGGTCACTCCGGCGGATGTCGCTGTCCCCCAAGGGCAACCGGTTTGGCTCCATCTTCCACTGGAGCATTGCCGCGCGCTCGCACATTAAGGGAGGAAAGACATGATCAATCGTAGAACAGTTCTGAGCGGGGCACTGGTCAGCGGCCTCGCACTCTGCAGTGCCGGAAGTCTCGCGTGGGCGCAGGCACCGGCGCCCTATGAGCCCAACCAGGAGATGATCGACGCGGCCAAGAAGGAAGGGGTTGTCGTCTGGTATACGGCTACCGACGTTCAGGTTGCGGAAAAGGTCGGCAGCGCCTTCGAAGCGAAGTACCCGGGCATCAAGGTGCAGGTCGAACGTTCCGGCGCCGAGCGCGTCTTCCAGCGCATCAGCCAGGAATACGGCGCAGGAATTCACAAGGCGGATGTGGTTGAAACCTCCGACGCCGTTCACTTCATCCTGTTCAAGCGGCAGGGTTGGCTGCAGCCGGCGGTTCCGGCCGAGGTCGCCAAATCCTGGCCCGCGGAGACGAAGGATCCCGATGGCTTCTTCGCCGCCTATCGCGCGCATCTTTCCGTCATCGGATACAACACGAACCAGGTGAAGAAGGAGGAGGCGCCCAAGAGCCATGCGGACCTGCTCGATCCGAAGTGGCGCAATCGACTCGTCAAGGCCCATCCGGGCTACAGCGGCACGATCATGACCGGGACGCATGCGCTCAGCGAGGCCCTTGGATGGGACTATTTCGAGAAGCTCGCCAAGCAGCGCGTCATGCAGGTGCAATCGTCCACAGAGCCGCCGAAGAAGCTGGCTCAGGGCGAGCGCTCCGTCATGGCCGACGGCAATGAATACAACATGTTCATGCTCAAGGAAACGGGCGTTCCTGTCGAGGTCGTCTACGCGACAGAAGGCACACCGATCGCCATCGGGCATGCGGGCATCATGAAGAATCCGGCTCATCCCAACGCAGCCAAGCTCTTCTATGCGTTCATGTTCGCACAGGAGACACAGCAACTGATCAGCGACGTGGGCGGCTTGCGTTCGTTCCACCCGCAAGTGAAGGAGAAGGAAGGGCGCACCCCGCTCTCCCAGATCAAGGTTCTCTACTCCGATCCGAATAAGCTCGAGCCGATGATCGAAGACATCAAGAAAAAGTACGAGCTGACCTTCGGCACCTGACCGCCGGTCATCTGTAGTAGCGCGGGTTAGATTCTCGGAGCAGTGAATGAACGTCTCGATTTCTCTTCCGATGCCGGCACGGCGCGGACGTATCGACTTGTCTCGACCGATCTTCGTCCTGCTGGTGCTGGTACTGGGCCTTCTTGTCGTCCTGCCCCTGTTCTGGCTCGGCTACTACAGTTTCCTGGACCAGAACGGCCAGTTCACGCTGGCCAATTTCTCCGCACTTGTGACCGATCCGACATTGCGCCGTCCCTTTCTGACGGCACTCGGGATGGCGCTCGGCGTCGGGGTGGTTGCCTGTATCATTGCGACGCCGCTCGCGTGGCTTGTCGCCCGGTCAGACCTGCCCGGGCGCTCGGCCATCAGGGCGCTCGTCACGGCTTCGTTCGTCACGCCGCCGTTCCTGGGAGCCATCGCGTGGGAAATTCTGGCCGCGCCCAACAGCGGCCTCATCAACGTCGCCTATCGCAGTCTCTTCGGGTTGGAGCCGTACGAGTATCTTGTCGACATCTACACGTTCGAAGGGCTCGTCTTCGCCATTGCGTGCTACACGTTCCCCTACATCTTCACTCTGGTCGTGAATGCGCTGGAGCGCGTTCCGTCCGATCTGGAGGATGCGTCCTCCATGCTGGGCGGGCGTCTCTCGGTCACCTTGCGCCGGGTGACGATTCCTCTTGTGCTTCCTGCGATTCTCGCCGGCACGATGATCGCCGTTCTGCAGGCGCTCACCATGTTCGGCTCGCCTGCCATTCTCGCGCTCCCGGCCGGGTTCCACGTGATCACGACGAAGATCTGGAGCCTCTTCCAATATCCGCCGAAACCGGGCCTTGCTGCGGCTGCCGCCTTGCCTCTGCTGATCGTGACGGTGATGCTGCTGTGGGGACAGGCTCGGATCCTGGGACGTCGAGGCTATACGACCCTCGGCGGCAAGAACAGCGACCCTCGTATTGCGAAGCTTGGCCGGTGGCGGTGGTTGGCCATCGCCTTTGTCGTCGCCGTTCTTCTGTCGACGGTCATCCTGCCCTATGCGGCTCTGCTGAAGACGGCTTTGACGCGAACGGTTGCGGAACCACTCACCTGGAGCAGCTTCACCCTTCACCATGTGAGCTTCGTGTTCTTCGAGTTCTCGGCGACAAAGCTTGCCTTGCGCAACACCTTCCTGCTCGGCTTCCTGACGGCGACCATCGGCACGGCCATCGCGCTTGTGATCGCCTATCTCGTGACCCGGCGATCAGTCCCGGGAAGCCAGGTGCTCGGCTATCTCGCGACGGCGCCCGTCGCGATCCCGGGCATCGTCCTCGGTGTCGGGCTCTTCCTGAGCTACTCCAACCCGGTCCTGATGCTGTATGGAACCCTCTGGATCCTTCTCATCGCCTTCCTGACGATCGAGATGCCCGCAGGCTATCAGCAGCTGTCCTCCGCCTTCAAAAGCGTGCATCCCGAGCTTGAGGAGGCGAGCCGCATCCTGGGCGGAAACCGGATGACGACACTGCGGCTGATCACGGCGCCTCTCCTGCGCTCGAACGTGATCGCAACCTGGTGCTTCGTGTTCATCGGCACCATCCGGGAGCTCTCGGCGACGATCCTGTTGACGACGGCAGATACGAAGCTGGTATCGGTCATCATCTACGATCTGAACGAGAGCGGCGATCTCGGCGCGATCTCGGTGCTCGGGATCATGCTCCTCGTGATCTCCTTCGCCGTCGTTATCATCGCGAACCGGCTTCCCGTGCTGGGCGGCCAGCGTCTGCCGGCCGCTCGCTAGAGCCTTTTCCATGAACTTCGGTTCATGGAAAAGGCTCCTGTTGTTTGAGAAAGACGCCTTTTCTTCGCAAAACCGGCATCCACTTTTGCGGAAAAGGCTCTAGCGCATCGTGGGGACCCAGCGGGCCGCGCAAACGATGAGCTGTTTCCAAGACAAGGAGCATCGGACGTGAAAAGTGGAAGCCACCTTTCATGTCCGATGCTCGAAGAAAACTCTGGAAGAGCCGCCTGAGCCGAAAGGCTCAGCCGGCCGGCGTCCCGATCGGGCCGAAAAGAAGCGTGCGACTGGTCAGAACATGCTCCGCCATCACCTGGGCCGCCTTCTCGCTGTCCTTGGTCTCGAGCGCGTCGACGATGGCGGTGTGTTCCGCATTCGAGATTTTCATACGGCCCGGCATATCGAGCGTTCGGCGACGGAAGAGGTGCATCTCGCGATGAACGGACGCGCACAGGCTGAGGAGACGCCCGTTGCCGCTAAACTCCACGATCGCCTCGTGAAAACGCACGTTGAGCGGATAGAAGACGTTGAGTTCGCCCTTATCGGCGGCATCGTCCATCTGCTTGATCATGCGGCGCAGCTCGGTCACCTGCTTCTTGGTGATCTTCGGGGCGAGAAGCCGGCCCGCGAGCGCGTAGAGCGAAGCGCGAATGTCATAGAGCTCCGCAGCTTCACGGTTGCTGATTTCCCTGACGAATACCCCGCGATTGACGATCACGTGCACGAGGCCGCTCTGCTCAAGTCCGCGGCAGGCTTCCCGTACCGGGCCACGGCTCACGCCGAGCTTGGCCGCAAGCGCATTCTCGTTGAGTCGGTCACCGGCCTTGAGCTCTCCCACTTCGATCATGCGCTCGAGCTCACGCCGAATGAGAGAGGTCAGGGATTCCGTTCGCCGGATCCGGAGACCCAATCCTGGATCTAATGTCGTGTCCATAGTGCCACCATCAACATGTTGGACTTCCTTTAAATGATACCGCGTTCCGAGGCCAGTATGCAAAAGATTGTTGACAATAAACAATGAATGCCAAATGCTCAAAATGCCAATAGGCCCATCAGGGTAGCACCAGGGAAGGAAGAGTATGGACACGAAGGTCGAAACCGGAGAGAGCGCGCTCACGTGGTACGTCGCCGACTTCATCTGCAACGCAAGCGCTGCGGACCTCCCGCAGAGCGTCGTCGAACTCGGTAAGAAATCCATCCTCGACGGGCTTGGACTGGCGATTTCAGGGTCGGTTGCGAAGTCGGGCGAACTTGTCCAACGCCATCTCGCCGATCTTGGGCTGAGCTCTGGTCCATCGACCGTCATCGGCACCGCGCTGCGTGTTGCTCCTCGCTTCGCCGCCTTCGCCAATGGTGTGGGAATCCATGCCGACGACTATGACGACACTCAGCTCGCGGTCGCGGCCGATCGCGTCTATGGACTTCTGACTCATCCCACCGCACCTGCGCTGCCGGCGGCTCTTGCCGTCGGTGAGATGGTCGGCGCCGATGGCCGCGCCGTCATGCTTGCCTATCATCTCGGCGTCGAAGTCGAGTGCAAGATCGCCGAGGCGATCAACCCGCGCCACTACCAGACCGGCTTCCATGCAACCGCGACCTGCGGGACTTTCGCAGCCGCAGCCGCCACATCGCGCCTGATGGGCCTGAATCCGGAAACAACGAACAGAGCCCTCTCGATCGCCGGAAGCCAGTCCGCCGGGCTCCGCGAGAATTTCGGCACGATGACGAAGCCGTTCCATGCGGGACGCTCGTCCGAGAGCGGTGTCGCGGCCGCTCAGTTCGCAAATTACGGATGGACGGCAACGGATAAAATTCTCGAGGCACCTCGCGGCTTCTTCCGTGCCGCTGGCGGAGGCTTCGATCCCAATGCGATTGTGGGCAAGCTCGGTGCGCCATGGACGTTCGCCGAACCGGGCATCTCGATCAAACCGCATCCGTCAGGTTCTCTGACGCATCCGGGCATGACCGAGATGCTCAGGCTGATTCGTGAGAACGGCATTCGCGCCGGAGACGTCAAGCGGGTTCGCGTCGGCACCAATTCCAATATGCCGAACGCCCTTATTCATCACCGTCCGACGAATGAACTCCAGGCGAAGTTCTCAATGGAGTTCTGCATGGCCATTCTCCTGCTGGAGGGACGGGCCGGTCTTAACGAGTTCACCGACGAGGTGGTGCTGCGCCCGGATGTGCGGGCCATGATCGAGAAGATCGATTTCGTGGTGGACGAGGAGGCGGAGAACGCCGGTTACCATAAGATGACGACGATCATCGACATTGAGCTTGCCGATGGCCGGACGATTTCCGGGCGCGCCGATTTCGGCAAAGGCAGCCCGTCGAATCCCATGAGCTATGAGGAGGTCTCCGACAAATTCCGCGAATGCGCGGAGTTTGCCCGCTTCCCGCGTCAGCAGGCCGAAGATGTGGTGGCCATGGTGCGGGACCTCGAGACCCTCAAGTCCATCGATCAACTGATGAGCCGGTTGCGCCTCAAGGACTGAGCGCCACTGCCGTATTCGGCATGAGGGGTCGGCACGATGGTTAGGCATGCCGGACTCTCACCATGGCGCCGCGGCCCTGCGGGGCCCGGCGCTTTCATTGTGTTGCGACGGCCTGCGATCCACCGGCCGGATCGGCCGACATTGCCGGTCTCAGAAGCGGAGAAAGAACAGTGAGCAGTAAGACTCTCAAGATCGGAATTCTGGAGGGCGACGATATCGGCCATGAGGTGGTTCCGGCAGCCGTCGAAGTGGCCAAAGCGGCCGCACGTCGCCATAATCTGTCGATCGATTGGACTTCCGTGCCGATCGGTCGACGGGCTCTCGATACTCATGGCTCGACAATGCCCGACGGGACCCTTGAAACGCTCGGGGCACTCGACGGCTGGATTCTCGGGCCGATTGGGCATCGGGCCTATCCGCGCGTTCCGGGCGCGATCAATCCTCACCCGATCCTGCGCAAGCACTTCAATCTCTTCGCCAATGTACGGCCGACACGTTCCTATCCGGATATCGGCTGCCTCCATGACGATGTCGATCTCATCATCGTGCGCGAGAACAATGAGGGTTTCCAGCCGGATCGGAACGTCGTTGCGGGTTCCGGCGAATTCCGTCCGACCGAGGATGTGACGATCTCCGTTCGCGTCATCACGCGTGCGGGCAGCTATCGTGTCGCCAAGGCGGCCCTCGAGCTGGCTCGCCACCGGCGCAAGCACCTGACCTTCGTTCACAAGGACACCGTCTTCAAGCTCGGATGCGGCATGTTCGTCGAGGAGTGCAAGCGCGCCGCGCAGGAATATCCCGATGTGATCGTCGACGACGTCATCGTCGACACGTTCGCCATGCGCCTCGTCAGGGATCCGCAGAGCTTCGACGTGGTCGTGACCACGAACATGTTCGGGGACATCCTGTCCGATGAGGCCGCAGGTCTCGTCGGGGGGCTGGGCATGGCGCCTGGTCTCTGCATCGGCGAGGGCAATATCGCCATGGCGCAGGCGACCCACGGCTCGGCGCCCGATATCGCCGGGAAGGGCATCGCGAATCCCTATGCCATGATCGAGTCGACCCGCATGCTCTTCGATTGGCTCGGTCATGTCCGCGAGGTCCCGGAAGCGATTGCCGCCGCCGCATCGATGGAGCGGGCAATGACCCGGACGCTGATGGATCCCGCAAGCCGCACCGGCGATATCCGCGGGACCGGACGGACTGGAGACATGACCCGCGCTATTGTCCGGAACATCGAGGAAGACACACGCGCAGCCGCCTAACCCGCGATTGGGAACCAGCGGATACGGCTGTCAGGAAACAGGCAGCCGTGTCCCGGCCTCTTCATTCCGTCAGAGCAGAAACGTGGCCCGCTCCTGGGCATCGAGCCGGTCCACGAGGCCCGTCTCCCATGCGAGATACTGCCGGGCTGCATCGAGATTGCCGTCGTGCCTGTCGTGAACGAAGGACAGGAAATCGCTCGGACGTGCGATTGATTCCGGCCAACCGGTCTCCGTCGCCAGGCCTGCGGACTTCCAGGCATCGAAGCCGCCACTCACGATTCGCACATCGGCATATCCGAGCTCCTCAAGATCGAGAGCTGCGAGACGGGCGACTGGTTCGTCGGCGATCAGACAAAGGCCGCCCTGCCAGTCGCCAAGGGTTGTCTTCAACTCGGGACGGATCGTCCAGCGGCTTCCTGCGGGATGCTCCCGCCGGTATTCGACGGACAATCGCAGATCGAGGAGAAGGGCTTCGCCGCCGGCCGCAGCCTCCGCGGCTTCCTGCGGTGCAATAGGCTGCAGTTCCGAAGCAGGAACGAAGGGCGCGGCTTGGGAAGGCTGCCACCCGTCGCGAGCGAGAGTCGTGTCCGCGTCCGGCAGCACATAGGTCTCGTAGCCCATTTGCCCGAGCCAATAGGCTGCAAGAGAAGCCCGCAACCCGGTGTCATCGGCAAGGACGACGCGCGCGCGGCGCACGCCGAGCCAACGATCCGTGGCCTGGACGATCTGCACGCAGGGGGCATGGATTGCCCCCTGCAGATGCCCGGCTGCATACTCCTCCCCGCTACGGACATCGAGCAGATACAGCGTTCGGCTTCGGTCTGCGGCGAGAGTGTCCAGCATGCCTGCGTCAATCATCGGTATGTTGGCTCGTTGCGCAAAATTCTGCGCTCGAAGCCTGCTCGCTGCCAGTTCCCCATCGGATAACGAAGGCGCCTCGGCAGGGACTTGACCGCGATCGAGATCAAGTCCTGCGAGGGTCCACCCTTGCGTCCCATTCCGGAGTCCAAAAACAGGATTCTCGAGCCCGAGCAGTTTCAGGCTGATGGCGCCGATCAGACTTCTGGTGCGTCCGGCGCAGGTGAGCACGAGCGGCATCGATGTGTCGGAAACGACAGCGGGAAAACGGTGTGGGAGTTCGCCGTTCGGCAGACAGCGCGCACCCGGAACGGTCATCTTGTGATGCTCCGTCGGCGGGCGGACATCGACGAGGACATGGGGACGGCGCTCCCTCTGCCATTCGGCCAAAGTCTCCGGGTCGATCACGTCGGGATGAAAGGCGTGTTCGGCAAGTTCCCCCAGGGTCTTGCTCGGAACGTATTCTCCCTCGAAGAGGGTATAGCCGGCCACGACCCAGGCCTGGACGCCTCCGGCCACGACCCTGATGTCCTGATAGCCGAGGCGTTCCAGTCGGCCTGCCGCCTTCCCGGCGACACCATCTCCGGCATCGATCAGGACGATCGTCACACGGACATTGGGAACGAGGGAGAGGGCCGAGAGCTCGAGCCGGCTATAGGGGCACCATACGGCGAGAAGCGGATGGCCTTCTCCATAGGGACCATGTTCACGCACGTCCAGAAACGCGACTTCGGCAGGCGAGTGGACAAGCTCCTTCGCTGTGGCGGCGTCGATGTTTCTCATCACGGGGCTGCAGTTTCCTCGACGTGCCCGGTGAGCGGCATCGGCTCGCCTCCCGTGAAGAAAGTCCAGAATGCGGAGTAGACAAGATCCGGCCTGTGCTCCGCAGGGTAGTGGCCCGTGGGAATGGCCCAGCCCCTCAGATCCGGAGCCCAGGGCTCCCAGGCTTCCAGGGGCTTGAAGTGGCGGCCGCAATGACTGTTCGATCCCCAGAGAACCAGGACCGGGCACGAGAGTCTCTTCACGCCGAAATCCGCTTGATCCATTGCGAGGTCGAGCGTGACGGTCGCACGATAATCCTCACAAACCGCATGGATCTGTTCGGGTGTCGTGCAGCGCACATACTCGGCCATGGCTTCGGGCGAGAAGATCTCGAGGCCGACGCCTTTCTTGTTGAGTTTGTACTGGATGTAATAATCAAGATCGGCGCAGATCAGCTTCTCGGGGAAAGGGGCCTTTTGCGCCATGAAGAACCAGTGATACGCCTCAAGCCCCCATCCGAGCGTGACATTGGTCAGCACATGATGCGTCGGCACGATGTCCAAGGCGGCGATGCGCTCGATCCTGTCCGGAGCGTCCAGAGCCATGCGGAAGGCGACGCGCGCCCCACGGTCATGGCCGGCAACGGCAAAACGCTCGAAGCCCAAGGCCGCCATGACCTCGAAGTTGTCCTGCCCCATGGCTCGGAACGTATACGCCTCATGATCCGAGCCGCCGTCAGGCTTGGAGCTGTCGCCATAGCCGCGCAGGTCGGGCGCAACCACGGTAAAACTCTGCGCGAGGCTTGGAGCGATCTTGTGCCAGCTCACATGTGTCAGCGGATTGCCGTGAAGAAGAAGAAGAGGCGGGCCATTTCCCGCGACGGCAACGCGGATTTTCGCACCCGATGTCTCGATGGTCTTGTAGGTGAAGCCTTCCATCAGAGAGCTGCCATAAGAGCTCAAAGGCGGCATGGAGGCGTTCCGCTCGAACAAAGGTCTGTTCATCACTGATCATCCAGGTTGGACACAGCGCAAAAGTCGAACCAATTTCGTAAATTGTCAACAATCTTCCATTGACTATTTTCTGTGAGTTGCCATGCTTCCGGTACATGCCTCGGCTGGCCAGGGAGGCGGAAGCTCCGTTGGCTTCACACTGATCGGCACCCATCGGTAAGAGGAAAACTGAACGTGGCGGTATCAAGCACTGAAGGGCAGGCGCTGCCCCGAATCGCGCTCCTGCTCGGCGACTACACGGGTATCGGCCCGGAGCAGTGCGCCCGCGTCCTGTCGGACGGACGCCTGAACGATGCAGCCCGCCTCGTGGTGGTCGGCGACGTGCGGGTTCTGGAGCAGGGCATGCGAGATGCGGGAACATCATTGTCCTGGCGCGCCGTTTCGTCGGTTTCCGAAATCGACTGGAGCGGCCCGGATATTCCTGTCGTCGATCTCGAGAACATCGATCCGGCGAGCTTGCCCCGCGGTGTCGTCTCGGCCGAGTCGGGTCGCCTGACAGGCGACACCCTGGCGTATGCCGTTGCGATGTCACAGCGGGGTGAGGTGGACGCCATCACCTTCGCGCCGCTCAACAAGGCGGCTCTCCACGCTGGAGGGTGGCACTTCCCGGACGAGCACAAGATGTTCGCCCACCTTCTCGATCATCGCGGATATTTCTCCGAGATGAATGTCCTCGACGATCAATGGATGTCGCGGGTCACCTCCCATGTCTCTCTCCGGCAGGCCATCGAGCAGATCAGCGCCCAGAGCATCACGGACGCCATCCAACTGGCCGACCGGACCATGAGGCGGGCCGGCATCGCGAAGCCGCGCCTGGCCGTCGCGGCGCTCAATCCCCATGCCGGGGAGGGAGGATTGTTCGGAACCGAGGAGATCGACATCATCGCTCCCGCGGTGGCCGCCGCCGCGCAGAGCGGAATCGACTGCCGGGGCCCGTTTCCCGCCGACACGGTTTACCTGAAGGCGTTTGCGGGCGAGTATGATGGGGTTGTCGCCATGTACCACGATCAGGGGCAGATCGCGACGAAGCTGCGCGGCTTCAACAGGGGCGTCACGGTCACGGCCGGGCTTGGGACGGTCTTTACGACCCCGGCACATGGCACCGCGTTCGACATCGTCGGCAAGGGCGTTGCCTCCACCGGCGCATTGGAGAATGCTGTGCGCCTCGCCGCAAGGCTGGCGGGCGCCGAAAGGGCCAAGATGGCGGCCTGATGATGGCGGCCTGATCGAACGGGCCTCGGCGGGATCGCCATGCTTTGGTCGAGCGCCCGAAAAGCAACGTATTGAACGCGTCACAGGTGTCAGCGATGTCTCTGGAACAGAAGAGGAAGTACCGGTTGGCCGTCATTCCGGGAGACGGCATCGGCAAGGAGGTCGTCCCGGAAGGCGTGCGCGTCCTGGAGGCCGCGGCGTCGAAGTTCGGGTTCGACCTGCAACTCGATCACTTCGATTTCTCATCCTACGATTACTACGCCAAGCATGGCCGCATGCTGCCGGAGGATTGGAAGGAGCGGATCGGCAGTCACGACGCCATCTTCTTCGGGGCCGTCGGCTGGCCGGACAAGATCCCGGATCACATCTCGCTCTGGGGTTCGTTGCTTCAGTTCCGGCGCGAGTTCGACCAGTACATCAATTTGCGCCCCGTGCGCCTGATGCCCGGCGTTCCGACGCCGCTTGCGAACCGCAAGCCTGGCGACATCGACTTCTGGGTCGTCCGCGAGAATACGGAGGGCGAGTATTCCTCCATCGGGGGCAAGATGTTCCCAGGCACGGAGCGCGAAGTGGTCATCCAGGAGACCGTCATGACGCGCATCGGTGTCGACCGGGTCCTGCAGTTCGCCTTCGACCTGGCCCAGAAGCGGCCGAAGAAGCATCTGACGTCGGCGACGAAATCGAACGGCATCTCGATCACCATGCCGTATTGGGACGAGCGCGTCGAGGCGATGGCCGGGAGCTACCCGGATGTGAAATGGGACAAGTATCATATCGATATTCTGACGGCCCATTTCGTTCTGCATCCTGACTGGTTCGACGTCGTCGTCGCTTCCAATCTCTTTGGCGATATTCTGTCCGATCTCGGGCCCGCCTGTACCGGAACGATCGGTATCGCGCCCTCGGGCAACATCAATCCTCCTGGCCATTTTCCATCCCTCTTCGAGCCCGTTCATGGGTCGGCCCCGGACATCGCAGGGCAGGGCATCGCAAACCCCATCGGTCAGATCTGGGCGGGCGCGATGATGCTCGAGCACCTCGGAGAAAGTGAAGCCGCCGCCGCCATCGTGAGAGCCATCGAGAGCACGCTGAGCGAACGGACGCTGCGGACGCGTGACCTCGGAGGAAACGCCGATACCGGGACGACCGGAAAGGCCGTTGCTGAAGCTCTCAGCTGACGATGTGGCACAAAAAAGAAACGTGGGGCCGGGTGGCCGAGGGCAACCCATGCGGGAGATGATCGTGAAGGACTACAGGATCGCAAGCATTCCGGGCGATGGAATCGGCAAGGAGGTTATTTCCGCGGGCGTTGAGGTTCTCCATGCGCTTGCCGAGCGCGAAGGGACGTTCCGGCTCGGTTTCGAAGCCTTCGACTGGGGTTCGGACTATTACAAGCGGCATGGGATCATGATGCCGGAGGACGGCCTGGAAACTCTGAAGCCATTCGATGCAATCTATTTCGGTGCTGTCGGCGCTCCAGACGTGCCCGATCATATCACGCTCTGGGGGTTGCGCCTTGCGATCTGCCAGCCCTTCGACCAGTACGCGAATGTGCGTCCGACCCGAATTCTGCCGGGCATCGAAGGACCGTTGCGCAATGTCGGATCAAAGGATCTCGACTGGGTGATCGTCCGCGAGAATTCGGAGGGTGAGTACGCCGGCCAGGGCGGGCGTTCACACCGAGGATTGCCGGAAGAGGTCGCTACGGAGGTGACGATCTTTACGCGGGCCGGCGTGACGCGGATCATGCGATTTGCGTTCGAAATCGCCCGTTCCCGCCCGCGCAAGCTCCTGACGGTCGTCACGAAGTCCAATGCACAGCGGCATGGCATGGTCATGTGGGATGAAATTGCCGCCGAGGTTGCGGCGGATTATCCTGATGTGACCTGGGACAAGATGCTCGTCGACGCCATGACGATGCGCATGACGCTCAAGCCCTGGACCCTCGATACCATCGTGGCTACCAATCTGCAGGCCGACATCCTGTCCGACCTCGCGGCCGCTCTCGCGGGCTCGCTCGGCATTGCGCCGACGGCGAATCTCAACCCCGAGCGGAGATTCCCATCGATGTTCGAGCCGATCCATGGCTCTGCATTCGACATCACGGGGAAAGGGATCGCCAATCCGATCGGGACTTTCTGGTCGGCCACCATGATGCTGGAGCATCTTGGAGAAAAGGCCGCCGCCGACCGCCTCATGAGAGCCATTGAGCGGGTCACGGCGGATCGCAATCTACATACGCCCGATCTCGGAGGGACCGCGACGACACGCCAGGTCACGGATGCCGTGATTGCCGCCATTCTCGGCGACAATGAATGAAGCGAGGGGGGCTCTTCACAAAGGAAGCCTCCTGCGCATCTCGCCGAAGAGGCATGGTGTCGTGACGAAGGCGGAAACGCCCTGCCGTCAGGTATAATAGATCGAGATTCTCCGCCCCTGGACCTCCTGAACCTCGACATCCATCTCATAGATGTCGCGGATTGCTTCGCTCGTCATGATCGCGCGGGGCGAGCCGTGCCGGATGACGGATCCATCGCGCATGGCCACGATGTAGTCCGAGTAACAGGAGGCGAAGTTGATGTCGTGGAGAACGAGGACGATGGTCTTGTCGAGGATGTCGGCCGCTCGACGCAGAAGCTTCATCATGCCGACCGCGTGCTTCATGTCGAGATTGTTCAGGGGTTCGTCGAAGAGAACGTAGTCCGTGTCCTGGCAGAGCACCATGGCCACATAGGCGCGCTGGCGCTGTCCGCCCGACAGTTCGTCCAGGAAACGCCCGGCGAGACCTTCCAGCCCAAGAAAGCCGATCGCCTTGTCCACGTGCGCGCGGTCTTCGGCCGTCAGGCGGCCTTTCGAATAGGGATAACGGCCGAACTCGACCAAGTCCCGAACCGTCAGCCGCGAGCCGACGCGATTGTCCTGTCTGAGGATGGACAGACGCTTCGCCAAGACATCCGAAGGGGTCTTGGTCACGTCGAGACCATCGACCCGGACCGTTCCTGACGTCATAGGTGCAAGTCGACTGATCATCGACAGGAGCGTGGACTTGCCAGCGCCGTTCGGACCGATAATGGACGTAATGCCGCGACGCGGGATCTGCAGCGATACGTCCCACACGACGATGGTATCGCCGTAGCTCTTTCGGATGTTGGAGATCTCGATCAACGGGAGGATCCTCTGATCAGGAGGGCCAGGAAGACGATCCCGCCCAGAAATTCGATAACGATGCTCAAGGCGGTATCAAACGCGAAGACCCGCTCGAGGATGAGCTGACCACCGACGAGGAAGATCACGGCGAGCAGCGCCGCGACAGGCAGCACGAACCGATGTCCGTGTGTTCCCGCCAGAGGATAAGCGAGATTGGCCACCAGAAGTCCGAAGAAGGTCACGGGCCCCACAAGGGCGGTCGATACCGACACGAGGACCGCCACGAGCATAAGGACGACCGTCGTCACGCGGTTGTGATCGACACCCAGGTTGATGGCAGCCTCACGGCCAAGGGCCAGTACGTCGTAGACGTGGATGAGCCGCCATCCGATGATCGATACGATGAAGACGGCAACGGCCGAGACTCCGAGGAGATTGCTGTCGACGTTATTGAAGTTGGCGAACAGGCGGTCCTGGAGAAGCACGAACTCGTTGGGATCGATGATCCGTTGCATGAAGCCGGAGAGACTGCGAAACAGAACGCCGAAGACGATTCCCACCAGCACCAGCAGGTGAAGGCTGCGACTGCTGCCCGAAAAGAGCCAGCGATAGAGAAGGCTTGAGAACGAGACCATCGCGGCGACTTCGCATCCGAAGAGCAGGCGCGGGTCCAGGGCCGCCACATGAGCAGAGCCGAGCGTAAAGATCAGGCTTGTCTGGATGAGGACATAGAGCGCATCGAAACCCATGATGGAGGGCGTCAGGATCCTATTGTGGCTCACCGTCTGAAAGAGAACGGTCGAAACCGCGATGGCGTAGGCGACGAGAACCATCGCTACGACCTTCATGCCGCGAAAAGCCAGGATGAAGTCCCAGCGCCCTTTCGCATTCAGCGTCATGAACAGCACGATCACGCCGATCGCCATCGCGGCGAGGATCAGGCATATGCGGGCAGGCTTACTTTGTTCACGCAAGGCGGTCGCGCCCCTGAAGCAGGAGGAACAGGAACAAGCCGCTGCCGACGATGCCCATGATGGTTCCGATCGGAATCTCGTAAGGGTAGTACGCCACTCGCCCGACAATGTCGCAGACCAGGACGAGACCCGCTCCCAAAAGGGCGATCCAGGGCAGCGAGCGACGCATGTTGTCTCCGATCATCAGGCTGACGACATTCGGAACGATCAGGCCGAGGAACGGCAGCATGCCGACGGTCACGACGATGGTGGCCGTCACCATTGCGACAATGACGAGGCCCAGCGATACGATGCTGCGGTATCGCAGGCCCAGATTGGTGGCGAAGTCCCGTCCCATCCCGGCCAGCGTCAATCGGTCGGCGGCGAGATAGGCGAAGATCGTCAATGCGGACGCAACCCAGAGCAGCTCGTACCGCCCACGCAGAACGCCGGAGAAGTCGCCGGTGGTCCAGGCATTCACCGATTGCAGCAGATCGAACCTGTAGGCGAAGAACGTGGTGATCGCGCCGACGATTCCACCCAACATGACGCCGACGAGCGGTACGGTCATCGCGGAGCGGAGGGGCACAAGTTTGAGGATGCGCAGGAACAGAGCTGTCCCTGCGAGCGCGAATCCGGAAGCGACCAGCATCTTCACAAGGACCGGCGCTTCCGGTGCGAACAGAGTGACGACGAGGAGACCGAGGCTTGCGGACTCGACCGTCCCTGCAGTGGACGGTTCCACGAACCTGTTGCGGGTCAGCATCTGCATGATCGTTCCGGCCACCGCCATGGCAGTCCCGGCCAGGATGATAGCCAGGGTCCTGGGAATTCGGGAAATCAGCAGGATCTGTGCGGCCTGTTGCCCTTCCTTCGGTGAGAAAAGTGCGGACAGCGACAGATCGCCGACGCCGATCAGCAGGCTGATCAGTGCCAGAACGATAAGCATGGCCGTAGCGACGAGGAGGCGTTTCACGATGGTTCCGGAGCGCTCGCGCCGAGCAGATCCCATTTGGAGGATTTCAGATGACGAAGCAGATCACCTGTGGGTGATCCGCAATAGTGGCATGCCCTGATGAGTTGGTCGGTTCAGGACTATGGCTTGGTGATTGCCTTCCGGATCTGGTCCACGCTGCTCTGAAGGGCGGTCAATCCACCGCCGACCAGATACCAGTTGGCAGGATCAAGGTAGACGACCTGATTGTTCTTCCGGGCCTTGGTCTGGGCAACGAGATCGTTGTCCAGAACCTTCCTGGCTGCACCGTTGCCTCGACCCGTCGCCGCATCCCGGTCGATCACGAAGAGCCAGTCGGGATTCGTCTTGAGGATGAATTCCGCGTTGATGGCCTGGCCGTGGTTCGTCGTCGCCAGTCCCTCGACGGCCGGCACGATCCCGAAATCGGTGTGCAGGACCCCGAAGCGCGAGCCGGGTCCATAGGCGCTCATCTTGCCGCCGGTGGTGAGGACAAGGAGACCTTTGCCGGCCCTCGATGCGTCCTGTTCAAGGGACGCAATCGATTGCTCGAGCCGGGCGACCTGCGATGCCGCCTCGGGCTGCCTGTCGAAGATCCTTGCCAGGATCTGAGCATTCCGCACGACGTTGCCGACATAATCCTTCGGGTCGATCGTCATGTCGATCGTCGGGGCGATCTTCGCCAATGTGTCGTATTTGGCGCTGGAGCGTCCTCCAACGATGATCAGGTCGGGTTCGGCGGCATTCACCGCTTCGTAATCCGGTTCGAACAGCGTGCCGACCTTCTCGTATTTGTCCGAGCCATACTTTGCGAGATATTCGGGGAACCGGGCCGTCGGAACGCCGCTCACCTCGACTCCGAGCACGCTCAGGATGTCGAGCGAAGCAAGATCGAAGGCGAGAACTTTCTTCGGCTTCAGAGGAACCGTCGTCTCGCCCTTGGCGTGCCGGACCTTGATATCCTCCGCGTGGGCGCCTGCCGTCAGGAGGCCGAGCGCAAGTGCACCCGCAACCATTGCAGTCAAAGTACGAGTAAGGCGGGCAGGAATATGCGTCATGGCGTTGCTCTCCAGGAATAGAATCAGGGACCGATAGGCGGGATGTCAGTCGTTCATATGATCGTGGCCGCCGACACGGCCGGGGCGCCAGTAGCCCTCCGCCGAGATCTGATCGCGGGACAGCCCCCGGGCGATCAGGGTGTGTCGCTGGCGCCGGACATTGCTCGTTTCCCCGATGATATAGGCATGGCCCTTGCCGGAGGGCAGAAGGAAATCCCGGATCACGCCGTTCATGAGTTCGCTCGGGCCGGCAGGGGCGCCATTGCGGTGGATCCAACGAACGGCGGCATCCGCTTTGGTCTGAAGAGCGATCTCACCGCGCTTGTCGTTCGTCTCGATGAAGGCAAAAGCCCGGGCGCCTTGCGGCATGGCTTCAAGGATATGGGCGATGGCCGGGATGCAGGTTTCATCGCCGGTCAGGAGGTGCCAATCGGCATCGGGACGCAGCACGGTTCCCCCTCGCGGGCCTTTCACCTCGATCGTATCGCCGGTCTTCGCCTGTCGGGCCCAAGTCGGGGCCGGCGTATCGCCATGAAGGAGGAAATCGACGCTGATCGTTCCCGCGGCACGATCCAGATTGCGGATCGTATAGTCCCTCCGTCCGGTCCCCCCGTCCGGAAGAGGAACCATCATGACGATGGCTTGCCCAGGCTTATAGGCGAAGGCGGCGATGTCGTCCGCCGTCAGAACCACGCGGCGCATATCGGGATCCACGTTGAAGCTGTCGAGGACTCGAAGGGTCCAGCTCCGCAGCGGAGGCCTTTGGTGCGCCTGTGCACGGGCGTCCGGTCTGTTGTCGTCCATCGTGCTTGTTCCTGTTTCTGCGACTGCGATCGGCAGCGGGAGGAGAAAAGATCGCCCATAGGTTCAGAAGGTGGCCGACATGCTCAGCCAGAGGCGACGCCCTTCGACGACCGTATTGTAGTCGGTGGGTTGGACTTCCTTGTCGAAGACGTTGTAGATCGCCGCATTCAGGGTCAGCTGCTCCGTGAAGTCGTAGGTCAGACCGACATCCATCGTAGCGTAGGCGTCGTATTTGCGGCCCGCCATGCCGTTGATGATCACGGGTGTGCCGTTCGTACCGATGCGGGCGCCGCCGATGATCTCGGAGCCGTGGTAGTTCACGACGGCCCATGTCGCCAGACCGGCAACCGGTGTGACCCAATCCACGCGCGCATTGGCCATGTGCCTGGGTGTGCGGGCGAGCGGGAAGCCCGCATAGTCGCCTGTCCGCTGCTCGGAATCCGTGAAGGTGTAGCTGCCGCGGATCGAAAGCGTATCGGTGGCCCGCCAGGTAGCGGCCAGCTCGACGCCTTGGATCACCGCGTCGTCGATGTTGTAGTTGTACCAGAGACGGTAGTTCGGATCGTCCGACCAGCGCACCGGGTTGCCGGCATCGTCCAGCGCCAGGGCATTGCTGATCTTGTCCTTGAAGTCGGTGTAGAAATAGGTCGCGCTGGCGGTAAAGCCGTTCAGGTTGTCCCACACCGCTCCGATCTCGTAACTGGTGCTGGTCTCGGCCTGCAGGTTCTCATCGGCGATGATGACGCCGCAAGTCCCGTTCGGGCCGTAGGAGCAGCCCGCGCCGCCGGTCGTGTAGGCGTAGCCCGGTGCGATCTGGCGGATTTCCGGGGCGCGGAAACCGGTCGAGACGCCGCCTTTGACCGTCAGGTTCTCGGTGGCGTGCCAGACCGCATAGCTGCGCGGGCTGAAATGCGCGCCGTAGATCTCGTGCTGATCCATGCGCAGGCCGTTCGTGATCGAGAAGGCATCGGAGAGACGCCACTCGTCTTCGGCGAAGAGGGCCCATTGGTTGATCTCGAACGTCTCGTCGACATTGGTGCGGCGGCCGGGGTTCTGATCCGTCAGCATCGCATTGGACCATTGGCCCCCCGTCACCAGGGTATGGGCGCCGAAGAACTCGAAGGGCGTCGTGAACTTGCCGTCGACGATCGTGTTCCTGATCTCGGGCGAGCGGGGGTTCTTGTCGAAGAGCGAGGTTGCGGGATTCTCCTTGTAATTCCTGCGCTCCGCCCATTCCTGCAGGATCGAGACGTTGGAGGTCGTGGGGCCCCAGCGGCCCTCATGGCTCAGCGACCAGTATTTGCGGTCGTTGAGATTGTACGTATCGCTGTCGGTGACCTCGAGCGTGCCCCGTTTCGAAGCGTCCCTGCGGATTCGCGTGAAGCCGCTCTCCAGCATCACGTCCTGCCTCTCGTCGGGCGCGAGGGTCAGGCGCCCGCCGAGATTGCCCTCGCGCGCTCCGGTGATGCCGCTGAGCAGGTCGTCCTCGCCCCGGCCGAAGCCCCGGCCCCAGAGCTGAAGCCCCAGCATCCGGTGAATCAGCGGGCCGCTCGCATAGAAGGAGCCCTGAGCCGAATTGCCGAATTCATCGTGCTGCTGGAGCGACCCTTCGGTCGTCACCGTGCCGCTCCACGCGTCGGACACTTTGCGCGTGATGATGTTGATCACGCCGCCCATGGCGTCGGAGCCGTAGAGCGACGACATGGGGCCGCGGACGACTTCGATGCGGTCGATGGCGGACATCGGCGGGATGAAGCTCTGTTCGAATCCCGCGCTGCCGTTGGTGCGGGAATCCCGGGTATTCTGGCGCTTTCCGTCGATGAGGATCAGCGTGTAGGTGCCCGGAAGACCGCGGATGAAGATGTCCTTCTCGTTGGCGACGCCGGTCACCGCGACGCCCTGAACTTCCTTCAAGGCGTCCGTCAGGTCGCGAAAGTCGCCCTTCGCGAGTTCCTCGCGGGTAATGACCGAAATGCTCGCCGGAGCATCCTTGACGCTTTGCTCGAAGCCGGATGCCGTCACGACGATCTGATCGAGAGAGATGACGTTGCCCTCGGCAGCGTCCACGGGCATGTCGGCCGTCTGAGCCATCGCGGACGAGGCGACGAGGAGCGCAGCCGACAGACTGCACGACGCGAGAAGAGCAAGACGGCGGGCCGCTCTTTCATGACTGCCGAAACCGGTGCCGATATCCTTCCGAACCACCGCGTCAAACCCCATCATTCGCCCCAAACTCATGAAAAAACCAAGTGATGGGAGCTACTAGGTTCTGCGGAAGTGGAGGGTCAACGGCTATGTTTGAGAGTCGTTCTGAGTTCAGGAAATCGCAATTTGTAATGCCTCTAAAGTGTTCCTGCGCGGCTTGAAAGATGTGCGAAAATGAGAAATAGGCAGCGGAACTCGAGAATATGACAAATGACTTTCCGGTGCCCGTGGCGCGGCTTTGAAAAAGGATTGTTTTGGATTCTGCATTACAGGAACCTGGCCCGAAGCTTGGGCGTCTTCGCCTTCTTCTGGCTCTCGACGCGTTGCTCGTGGAGGGCAGCGTCAACCGCGCCGCCGAACGGCTCGGAATGAGCGCTCCCGCGATGAGCAGACTCCTTGGCCAGATCCGGGACGTCTATGACGATCCGATCTTCATTCGCTCCTCCCGCCGTCTGATCCCGACCCCCTTTGCAGAATCCATGCGCCAGCGGCTGCGCGCCCTGGCGGCGGAAGCGGAGGCGCTGTCCCGCCCGCAGGAGCGGGAGAAGCCCATGGTCGGCGCCGCCATGGATCCCGCCGATTGGGCTCGGCCTCCGATGGTCGAAGCGGCTCCGCTGGCCGCCCGACGGAGCATCCTGCTTGAAGGCGAACCGTCTCCCGAAGCCTTCGCGCGCAAGCTCGCGTCGTTCGGGACCTCGGAGGACACGCGCAGGCGGCTTGCCAAGCACATCGCGACGCTCGGAGCGGGCATCGGGCATAGCCGCCCTCTCACCGCCGACGAGGCGGAGGATGCCTTCTCGATCATTCTCGACGGCGAAGCCGATCCCGTGCAGATCGGAGCGCTCCTGTCCGTCATGAATTTCAGGGGCGAGACCGCAGCCGAACTGGCCGGATTGGTCCGTGCGGCCCGCGCTCACCTGCAAGCGGCGCGCCCGGGCGCAATGTCCGTCGATCTGGACTGGCCCTCCTATATCTCACCGAAATCCCGCAGAATGCCCTGGTTCCTGCAGGCGGCATTGCTGCTGGCGCAGGCGGGGCACAGGATTCTCCTTCATGGCCTCGATGGGGGAGGCGGCACGCGGGCGAAGCTCGCATCCGCCGCAGCCGCCATCGGCATCCCGGTCAGCGCGACCACGGCGTCCGCCGCCGAGACGATCGCCAGGCAGGGCATTGCATATCTGCCCGTGGCCGCCATGTCGTCCCAGCTCCATCGCCTGCACATGCTGTACGGCCTCTTCGAGACGCGCTCGCCGGTGAATTCGCTGATGCCGCTGCTCAACCCTCTCGCGGCGCCCGCCATCATGATGGGGGTCGTCCGTCCGGCCTATCGCGAATTGCACTGCGACGCGGGAGCTCTCCTGGGTTACGGCAACCTGACCGTCATGGGAGGGAGCCGCGACGCCGCCGAGGCCACGCCGTTCCGTTCGAGCACGCTCCTCCGGCGCGCCGGCGGACGAACGGAGACACTCTTTCTGCCTGCCTCGCCGGAGCCGATGGCTTATCCGCCGACGGGAATGACGAGCATCGAATACTGGCGCGGGGTCTGGGATGGAACCGTGGACGACGAGCGCGCCACGGCGATCATCGGTTCCACCGCGGCGATCGCGCTCCTCACCATGAGCGGCGCAGGCGCAGATCGTCTCGATGCGTGCCTGATCGCGGCAAGGGGCCTCTGGGAGAGGCGGCGGAAGGATCTTCCCGAGAGGCTCCATCCCGGGTCGAAGACGCCTGCGCACTGAATCCCGAGGCCTCCACCGGTCTCAGCCGGGATATCGATGAAGGGCGTCACCGTCAGGGCCCCATCGCCCGCCGCTCGTACGAATGATGAAACCGAACGGGCTGTTGAGATGTTTCCCTCTGTCTCGCCTGCGCAAATGGCTCCGGAGCAGCCTGCAGGGTATTTCGCGCGGCGCGAATGTGGATGGATTGGTGGCTGCGGCCTCCGATCGCCGGTCCATCGCAGGGAGGAACCTGCCTGACCGCGGCCCATGCGCGCCGGGCCGCTCGGGATCAAGGTCGCCTCGCAGGTCGCGGGAGGGAAGATGGCGGTCTTGGAATCTCCAGGCTTGGAATCTCCAGGCGGGCCGGACGATCCCGGCATCATCGACACACGCGATCTGACGAGACGCTTCGGGGAACTGGTCGCGGTCGACGGCGTGTCTCTGCATGTGCGGCCGGGAGAGATTTTCGGCCTGATCGGCCCGAACGGGGCCGGAAAGTCCACGCTCATCAAAATGCTGACGACGCTTTTGCCGCCGAGTTCCGGCTCGGCCTCGGTGGCGGGCTTCGACGTGATTCGCCAGCCCGCCAAGGTGCGCGCGCATATCGGCTACGTGCCCCAGCTCCTTTCGGCGGACGGGGCGCTGACAGCCTATGAAAATCTGCTCCTCTCGGCTCGCCTCTATCGCGTTCCCGGACGGCAGCGGCAGGCGCGCATCGCCTCGGCTCTCGAACTGATGGATCTGAAAGACGCTGCCCATCGTATCGTCGCGGGCTTCTCGGGCGGCATGATCCGGCGGCTCGAAATCGCCCAGAGCATGATTCATGAACCCGAGGTGCTGTTCATGGACGAGCCGACGGTCGGGCTCGATCCGGTGGCGCGCCGGACCGTCTGGAACCATGTCCGGGAATTGCGGGCAAGGCTCGGCACCACAATCCTGATCACGACGCATCTGATGGAGGAGGCCGACGAATTATGCGACCGCATCGGCGTGCTCCATGCGGGCAAGCTCCAGGAGGTGGGTTCACCCCAGGACCTGAAGGCGCGGATCGGCCCGGAGGCGACCCTCGACGACGTGTTTGCCGCAATCACCGGCACGGAGATGGCCGCCGGAGGATCCTATCGTGACATCAGGCAGACCCGCGCCAGCGCTCGCGCCCACTCGTGAGCCTTCGCCGCCAGCCCTGATCGCTGGCTACCTGACTCAGACCCACGCCGTGGCGGACGCCGAAATCCGCAAGCTCATGCACGATCCGAGCGAGCTTCTGACACGGGCGCTTCAGCCGGCCATCTGGCTGCTGCTGTTCGGCCAGGTCATGGCGCAGGTGCGGGGCATCACCAACGGGGAACGCTATCTCGATTTCCTGGCGCCCGGCATCCTTGCCCAGAGTGTTCTGTTCGCGGCCATCTTCTACGGCATCGCCGCGATCTGGGAGCGCGACCTCGGCGTGCTTCACCGCTATATGGTCAGCCCTGCGCCCCGAAGTGCGCTCGTTCTCGGCAAGGCCGCGTCATCGGCCATACGGGGCATATCCCAGGCGGTCATCGTCTATGCTCTCTCGGTCCTGATCGGAATCGGCGTGTCGTTCGCGCCGCTCCATATCCTCGGCGTGGCGCTCTTCATCGCGATCGGATCGGCCCTGTTCTCGACCTTTTCCCTGATCATCGCGTGCATCGTGAAGACCCGTGAGCGCTTCATGGGCATCGGCCAAGTGCTGACCATGCCGATCTTCTTTGCCAGCAATGCGATCTATCCGATCGAACTCATGCCGGAATGGCTCAAGGCCGTGTCATCCGCCAATCCGCTGACCTATGAGGTCGACGCCCTTCGCGCCCTCATGCTGGCGGACGGAACGAGCCGGTATGGACTTGTCCTCGACTTCGCCGTGCTGACGGCCGTCACGGCGCTGCTCGTTGCCGTTGCCGCGCGCATGTATCCCCGCCTGACCGCTTGAATGCGACAGGATCCACCCTTTCGAAGGCGGCCACAGGGTTTGTTCTCGAGCCGGCATGAGGATCGCAGCGCCGTCGCGCCGCTTCCGGCCATGTCCGTTTCTGTCAAGCGGCTGTCCTCTCCGATCAAGCGCGCCGTCTTTGCACCTCTAGAATGCTGCGTGCGTGCCGACCCGGCAGGATCGTCCCGGCGGTCTCGCGCGTGCCGGGAGTCCGGCCGCTTCAAAGCCATTCATCGAGAGGAGGCTTTCTTGAAGACTTCAACTGTTCTGATCGGCATCGGCCTTATGCTCGTCGGAGGCCTCGCGGCCGCACAGGCGCAACCCAATCCCATTCAGGGCACGCCCGGCTCGCTCTTTCCTTATGCCGCGCCCAACGAGGTCCAGATCATCAACGGCGTGCCCTGCCGGACTGTCCTGGTCGAAGGCACCAACATGCGTGTCCCAGTGGAATGCGCCGGCCGGGTCGCGACCGGGACTTTCGAGCCGGGAGCCACGGGGAGCATCGGCGTCGAGGAGGGAGCCGGGCGAATGATCGCGGGTCGGCCGCTTTCCGGAACGCCGGACTCGCTGTTTCCCTATGCCGCGCCCAACGAGGTCCGGATCATCAACGGAGTGCCCTGCCGGACCGTTCTGGTCGAAGGCAGCAACGTGCGTGTTCCCGTGGAATGCGCCCGGTAGCGTTGGAGCGGATCGAGGCAGGCCCGCCGGGCGTCGCCACGGAGCGGGCCTGTTTCTTGTGACGGCAATGTCTCATGCCGTGCCTCGCTCTCGCCTTACTGCCATGCTTCAGACTATGCGGGGGAGTCCTAACCGGAGGATCGCGCTTGTTTGAGGATCACGGGAGCACACGGATCGATCTGCCCTGTCCGCAATGTCGGCGGCTGTTCAAAGTCCGGCTGCGGAAGCTGCAATTCGGGGCCGATCTCACCTGCCGTCTGTGCCGGCACGAATTCTCGGCCCGGGATGTCTCCGGGCAGCCTGAAATTCGCGAAGCGCTCGCCCGGATGCATGGCATCGTCACGCGGCGGGTGGGCTCTGCGAAAGTGGCCGCCTCTCCGGATGTTTCCGGCGAAGGGAGCGAGAGCCGCTATGCCCGCATGACGAGACTGGCCGAGCGCGCGGCGGGGAGCCCGAAATAGCGCGCGCCCGGGAAGCCCGCTCATCCGCCTCACATGGGCTTGCCCTGGAACACCGAACGCAAAACTTGAACCCGGCTTTGCGTTCGATGCTCCAGGAGGGAGCATCGAATTGATCCCGAAAGGGGATTCCACTTTTCACGTCCGATGCTGTCAGTCTCTGTTTTCGAGCATCTTTTCACGCAAAACCGGTTCCCACTCTTGCGGTCGATGCGCTAGGCGCTTTGTCCCCGAAGATAGTCTTTCGCCGCCCGCACCGGGGCGGCGCATTGCGGCGACACGCTCGTCAGCACCTCCTCTGGAGCGGCCCTGCCCAGCCAGACATCGAGAGCCGTTCTCGCGATCCAAACCGGTTCAGCCGCCGCGCGGCCGGCAAGGGCCGGAAGTGCGGCGTCGGCGCATTTCCTGACATCCGCGATGACGGCCTGGGGTGCGCGGACTTCCGCGAGACGTTTCTCCATCTCGGTCTGAAGCGGATCGACGATCAGCATATTGACGATGAAGGCCAGAATTTCGTGGATCATGTCCACCTCCGTCGCCGGCCGTCAGATCGGTGAAGATCCGACATCACGCAAGGGCCGGCGCGGCTTACGTCAGAGGGGCCCGGATCAGGGGTCGACCCCAAGGTATGTATCGAGAGCCGCGGTTCAAGGTTCGGAGCGGCCTAGCGCATCGTGCGGAAAAGCGGCCCCGGTTTTCGCAGGAACGATGCGCTCTTTCCAGGAAGGGAGCATCGGATCGATCCCAAAAGTGGAATCCACTTTTGGGTCCGATGCTCTGGCGCATCGTGCGAAAAAGTGGCCCCGGTTTTTCGCAGGAACGATGCGCTCTTTCCAGGAAGGGAGCATCGGAGGAAACCCGCAAAAGCGGATTCCACTTTTCACGTCCGATGCTCCAGGCGGCTCGCCGCGAGGTCGGGTCATCCCGCGGGTGCGACATGAACGCCATGCAACGGGAGTTGCAGGGGAATGCCTTGTTTACCCCCTGCGAGGTACGCTAAAAGCACGCGGCTTCCGATGTCGTGCCCGCCGTGAGAAGCGCGATCCGCCTTGGGGTATGGACGATGACCGACCTGGACGAGATGAAGAACGTGATTGTCGCGACCGTTCGCGATGAGGAACTGGCCTCGTCCGCCTGCTCCGAGATCGACGGCTATGCCAGGTTGTGGCCCTTCGTTCTCATGGTCAACGACTGGGATCTCTGGAACAGGGGCAAATCCGCGCTCAGGCCCGAGGTCCTCTGCTGGCTCGAGGAAACCGGCGTTTCGTACGACCTGCACCTGTTTCGCAGCGGTGGGGGCCTTTTCGGGTTCAAGACCCGGCACGAGGCCGCGCAGTTTACGCTGAAATGGTCCCGGAAGGGGCCGGCGATGCCGGTTCAGGCGATGCCCGCTCCCGCCCAGAGCTGGAACCCGCATCCCCTCAAGAGCACCTTCGAACCTCCTTATCTCGGTGCGGCTTAGCGCGCCGGACGATGCGCTCTTCCGAGACGAGAGCATCGTGCAGTACGGGCCCATGCGTGCGTGAAGCGGCGCAGGCGGAGTAGGGGGCGCAGCGATTCAGAGATGTATCCCGGGGCGCGGCCCGAGGGCTAATATGATGGCGGGGCCGTAAGGGGTCAGGCCTCCAGATCATCGATGCAGGCGCTGCAATGCCTCGCTTTTATATCGACGTCCGAGGCCATTTTGGAACCAGAGAGGACCTTCTCGGGACCGATCTGCCGGACGTCGCGGCCGCACGGAGCGAGGCGCTGAGGATCGCGGGAGAAATCCTGAGCAGCTGGAGCGGCACCCTGCCAAGCTATTACGACGAGATCGCGATCGAGGTCAGAGGCGAGGATCTGCGCCCCCTCGTCACGATCCCTTACGATGAATTCGTGAAGGGAACCGGGGCCGTCGGACTGATCGACGCCGCAGAATAGGAAGGCCGTTTCCTTACAGCATCGGACGTGACATCAAACCCATCGATGCTGTCAGTCTATGGTCTTGAGCATCTTTCCACGCAAAACCGGTTCCCACTTATCACGTTCGATACTCTAGCGTCCCCCGATCGCATGAACCGTCCTGCGCACGGCACACCACTCCCGGTGATGGCGGCCGTCATTCCTTCACCTTCCATTCCTTGACCTTCTTTGTGTTCTGTGTTTGTTCTCGGACAGGCAGACCATGAAAGGCGAACCAGACCGTGATTCATTCCGGATCAACCCGCAGACCCGCAGCGGCCGGCGTGCCCGCGCCGCGGGGAGCGTCCCCGCAGCGAACGCTCGCCAAGGCCGAGCAGACGATCAGAAACCTGCAGGACAGGATCGCCGAGCAGAAGCGGCACATCCGCGACCTCCAGGGTCAGCTGAGGCACGACGAGGGGCTCGCCGCCGAGCGTGAGGATCTGAAATCCGAGATCGCCGACCTGAAGGGCGAGATCAGGGAGCTGACGCGCGCCAACCGCGAGCATGTCGAGAAACTTCAGGTCCTGCGGACGGAGAACATGAAGCTGAAGGCCGGAGCAAGGGCCAGGAAGCCGAACGGGGAAGCGGCCGAGCCTGTGTCTCCGCGAATGCTCGGCTCCGTGTGACGTCAGGCGGAAGGTCCCGAAGGGATGCCCGCCCTCGGCGGCGCGCTTCGATGAAGGAGGCGCGCCCATACAAACCACCTTCGCAAACCACCTTCGCAAACCATCTTCCGAACGTCTCCTGTGATCTCGGCCCCGGCACCCGTCCCGGGAGCGTCCGCAATCCTCAGGCAATCGACCGATCCTAGGCTCTTGTCCAGGCTGCTCCCGCACTCCCTACGGATGCGGCTCTGCTCCTATCGTCTGGCTCGGCTGTCCCGGCCTATAGGATTAAGATCTGAGACAGGATGTGCTGCGCCGCGGAATGAAACGCCTCTTTGCAAAATTCTACCTCCATCTGAGCACAGGCGTCATCGTTCTGGGCATCCTGGCGGTTTCGGCCCATACCCTCTGGAGCGATCGTTTCGACACGTGGCGCCAGGCGGAGCAGTCTTCGCAGAACCTTCTGACCGCGCTGGCGCGGGACCTCGCCGGCAATTTGGGGCTCCTCGACCTGACCCTCCAGGGCGTCATGCAGGACCTGAACGACGGGCGGCTGCACGACCTTCCCCCCGAACTTCATCACCACATGCTGTTCGACCGGGCCTCCACGGTCGGCTACCTGGGGTCTCTGCTGATACTGGATGAGGCCGGCGATGTGGTCGCGGATGCGGACGGCATCGTTCCGCGCTCCGCCAATTTCAGCGACCGTGACTATTTCCTGGTCCATCGACAGCGTCAGGACGTGGGATTGTATGTCAGTCACCCTTTCAGGAGCCGGCTGCGCCATGGCGAGCTGAGCATCGCGATCTCGCGGCGCCTCTCCCGTCCGGACGGCCGTTTCGCCGGTGTAGTGATGGGAGCCGTGTCGCTCGGCAAGATTCATCAGCTTTTCCAGGATCTGAGGCTGGGCTGGGACGGCACCATCAACCTCTTCCGCGACGACGGAATCCTGCTGATGCGAAAGCCCTTCGACGAAAGCCAGATCGGTCAGGATTTCGGCGCCTCTCCCTATGTCCAGAAACTCCTTCATGGACGATCCGCCACCTTCGAGTCGGTCTCGCCGATCGATGGGATTCGCCGGGTCATCTCATTCGGACAGCTCGACGGATTGCCGCTCGTCCTGACCGTCGCCCTCTCTGTCGACGAGGTCTTCGCGGCCTGGACCCGGAAGGCTCTCATCATGAGCCTCATGACGGGCTTGCTGTGCCTGGCGGTCGTGGGCCTGACGGCTCTGTTCCGAAGCGAGTTGAACCGCCGCAAAAAGGCCGAGACCAAGCTGAGGCGGCTTGCCCGAACCGACGACCTGACCGGCCTGCCCAACCGCCGCGCCTTCCGCGAGGCGTTCGAGCGTGAGTGGCGGCATGCGGTCCGCACGAGATCGTCGCTGGCGCTGCTTTACGTCGATGCCGACTTCTTCAAGGATTTCAACGATCGGTATGGTCACAGCCAAGGCGACGAGGTTCTCCGGGCGATCGCCTGCACCGTGGATGCCACCATCCGCCGCCCCCGCGACATGGCGGCCCGTCATGGCGGGGAGGAGTTCGCGGTCATTCTCCCGGAGACCGATCTGGCCGGAGCCCGGGTCATCGGCGAGAACATTCGTCAGGCCGTCGAGACACTCGGTCTCGTTCACGCGAACAGCCCTTACCGCCTCGTGACGGTCAGCATCGGCGTGGCGGCGGTTCGACCGCTGCGGGGCAGCCCGAGAGAAGCACTTCTCGAAGCCGCCGATCAGGCCCTTTACGGCGCCAAAGCGGCCGGCCGAAACTCTGTCCGCGAGACCCACGCGGATACGGCCCGTTCCGAAGGCATCGCGCTTCCCTATGCCGATGCCCGATAAGAAAAAGGAAGCGCCCGAAGGGCGCTTCCAGGTCCCGGCCCGCAGGGGCAGAAGAGAGCCGGTGAACTCAGGAATTCAACATTCAGGTCAGCCCGTCGCCCGAAGGTTGCCGGCCGCGGCGCCCGCAAGGTGCTTCTGCAGTTCGGCGACGAGCATGACATAGGGCTGCCGCCGCTCGCGGTGCCTGACCACTAGGCTCTCGGCGATCTGTTTCTTCAAGATGGGATCCGTCCTGCTGTTGCTCAGCCGCTCCAGTTCGTGACGGTGCTCGAAATCGAGGTTGGACAGGGTGCGGATCGTCTCCTGCAAAAGAGCGCTCAGATCAAATCGTCTGGTTGCGCCGACGACCAGACGGTCGAGCGCGGACGGGCCATGCTGCGGTTTCGACATCTTTCACTCTATCTTATCGCTGGCGTGCTTGTGGTTCATGCGCCCCGTGGCGGGGCGAGCGCCTGACGGCATCGAGGCTTGGCCGGGTGCTCCCGAACGATCCCGATCCGTCGGTGTCCATTGCTGCCGAAGTCTATGCTTGTCATGCTTGGGGAGTCGGTCAATATTCGGACAATATGGCTAAGGTTTTGCTCTGGATATCCTGATCGATATAGGCATTCGGCGTGGCAAGTCTGTTAGAAATCCGACAGATCTACTAACTCTTTGGTGGTATGCGACCGAAGTCGTTGCTCTCGTGCGTGCCGGGACCGGGTTATTTTCCAAAGCGCCGGACGGGCCATCGAACTCACATACGCTGCAGTCGGTCTCTGTTTTCGAGCATCTTTTCACGCACAACCGGTACCCACTTTTCACGTTCGATGTCCGGTCCCTTGAAGGACATCTCGTCCCGCGAGGAATCGGACACCAAGTATCGGACACCAAGTGATGGGATGATGCTCAGACGAGGAGGCGGACCATGCAACTCAGCGAAACGGCACGCGAGATCCTCGACTTCTTTCGCGAGACGCATCGCAAGCCCGGTGCCCGCATGACCATGGCAAAGCTGGATGCCCGCTTCGGCACGGATCCCGCCGTGGCCGTGGCCGTATCCGAGCTCGCCCGTCTCGGATACGTGACCACGCCCGATGCCGGGACGATCGAGCTGACGGATCGTGGCTTCGATGCCGTCCATCGCGGCGGTCATCGGCCCGGGGACGGTGCGGATGCTCCGACGCCCCCCAGGCGGAGCGGAGACTGACTATCGCCAGTCGGCCCCGGAAGACGCCACCTGACTTCGGCCTGGCTCCCGGCTGACCTCGATCGAGGAACTCTGGGGCTGCGCCTTTTCCGTCGGGGCGGCTTCCTCGGCCTCGGAGCCGCCCACGATGAGGCGCGCTCCTCGCTGATAGGTCAGATAGCTCCAGAGCCAGCTGAACGCGACCACGGCACGGTTGCGCAGGCCGATGAGAAAGTAGATGTGCGCGAAGCCCCAGAAGAGCCAGCCGATAAAACCCTTCAGGTGGACATGGGCGAGCTTCACCACCGCCGCCTTGCGTCCGATGGTGGCAAGGTCGCCCTGATGCCGATAGCGGAACGGGCTCGGCGGCACGCGGCCCGAAACCCTTGCGGCGATCACATCGGCCACATGGCGGCCCATCTGCTTGGCGGCCGGGGCGATGCCGGGCACGAGCCGCCCGGTCTCGTCCATGACCGCGGCGGTGTCGCCGATCACGAAGATCTCGGGGTGATCCGGAACCGACAGGTCCGGACCGACCTTGACCCGCCCGGCCCGGTCCCGCTCGGCATCGAGCCACGCGCCGGCCGGAGAAGCGACCACGCCCGCGGCCCACACGATGGTGCCGGCCCCGATCCGCATTCCGTCGAGGTCCACGCCGCGATCGTCGCAATTCGTCACCCGGGTGGAGGTCATCACCTCCACGCCCATCCCCTCGAGGGATCGTTGGGCATAGGCCGACAGATTCTCCGGAAAGGTGGGCAGCAGCCGTGGCCCGGCCTCGACCAGGACGATGCGGGCGGCGCGCGGATCGATGTGACGGAACTCGGCGGACAGCGCATGATGCGCCACCTCCGCGATGGCTCCGGCCATCTCGACGCCCGTCGGGCCGCCGCCGACCACGACGAAGGTCAAAAGCCGCCGCTGCTCGTCGGGGTCGCCGGTCAGCTCCGCCTTCTCGAAGGCCAGCAGGATCTTGCGCCGAATCCTCGTCGCGTCCTCGATCTGCTTCAGTCCCGGAGCGGCGGCAGCCCATTCCGGGTGACCGAAATAGGAATGCGTGGCGCCGGTCGCGAGGACGAGAAAGTCGTAGGGTACGGTTACGGATCCGGCATGGACGAGTCGGGCGCCCACATCGATGCCGGTCACGTCCGCCATCAGCACGGTCGCGTTCTTCTGTCGCCTGGCAATGCTGCGAATCGGCCAGGCGATGTCCGCGGGCGACAGGGCGGCCGTCGCGACCTGATAAAGGAGGGGTTGGAAATAATGGAAGTTGTGGCGGTCGATGATCGTCACATCGACGGGCGCGCGCGCCAGGGATTGAGCCGCCGTCAATCCTCCGAAGCCCGCACCGACGATCACAACCTGAGGCGTGCCGACTGTCATGCTGCTCTCGCCCTTGCTCGTCACGCATGCCAATCCATGCCGGCGATCGATGTTCCCCGATCCGTGGGGAAAGTGCCCGGTGCGCTCAAGGTCGCCCTGGACGGGAGAACCCTCCCGCCGATCCGCACAGGCTCCGGCATCAGGATGTTCGATGCGCGCGCACCAGTATGACACAGGTCGCGGCGTGGAGGCCAGGAGCAGCCCCCGGCCTCCTACGCATGGCTCGGATGCAGCGCCTGCCAGTCCCAGGCGAGCGCACCGCCGCTCTGATAGTCGATGACGCGGGTCTCGAAGAAGTTCTTCTCCTTCTTCAGGTCCATGGCCTCCGACATCCAGGGGAACGGCTTCTCGGCCTCGGCGAGGACCGAACCCAACCCCAGCTGTGCGCAGCGGCGATTGGCGAGGACATGCAAGGCCGAAGAAGCGCCTTGTCCCGTCCGAAAATCTCGGCAGGGCCGCTTTTGACTTCTGGGCGGCGACGTTGCTAATGCGTCCGCGATCCGCTCCGGCGAGCGGAAAGCG
Source organism: Microvirga sp. M2 (assembly GCF_047497095.1). NCBI lineage: Bacteria > Pseudomonadati > Pseudomonadota > Alphaproteobacteria > Hyphomicrobiales > Methylobacteriaceae > Microvirga > Microvirga sp. M2. Next base: position 3,929,511 of record NZ_CP134063.1, on the reverse strand, counting down.
TGCTTCCGGCCGGCGCGGTCATGTCCGTTTTTATCCCGCATGGAAAAAGACCGATCGCCCCGGCGGGGCACGGTGGTTCAGCCGCGCAGGCTTCCGCTCCAACGCAATTCGAAGGTCGCAGATTTTGGACGTTTCTTTCTGGATGCCGCTCGTCATGAAGATGCTGACCAGCGCGGCCATCGTCGTGGCTGCCTCGCTGGTCGTGGAGCGAAGCGGCCCGTTCCTCGGGGCCATGATGGCGACTTTGCCGATTTCGGCGGGCCCGGCCTATGCATTCCTCGCGCTCGATCACGGCTCCGAATTCGTCGCGACAAGCGCCTTGGCGGGTCTGGCGGTGTCGGCCGCCACGGTGGTCTACATGATCGTCTATGCCGCCGCCGCCCAGAAATGGGGAGTGGTCTCGAGCGTCGGCTCGGCCCTGGCGGTCTGGGCCGTCTCGATCTGGCTCGTTCTCGGCATCCGGTGGTCCCTTGGCGGCGCCCTCGCCCTGAACGCGGGGGTCTATGCCCTCGCCATCCCGATCGCGCGGCAATTCTCGGCGGGCGCCATGCCGGCTCCTCAAGCGAAACGCCCATGGGACATTCCTGTCCGGGCGGCGCTCGTCATGAGCGTGGTGGGTGTCACGATCGTCGCGGGGAGAACGCTGGGGCCTTCGATCGCGGCGGCGGCGGCCTTGGCGCCCGTCGTTCTCCTGAGCCTGGCCCTGATCCTGCACCCTCGCGCGGGCGGCATCGCGACGGCATCGGTCATCGCCAACGGAGTGCCAGCCATGCTCGGTTTCGTCGGCGCGCTGACCCTGCTGCATCTGTGCGCGGTGAGCCTCGGAGCCGCCGCGTCGCTGCTGCTGGCCCTGGGGGTGAGCATCGGGTGGAACGCATGTCTGATCGCGGCCAGGCGGTGGCGTGGTTCGGTGCGCGCCGGCATGTGATGACCGGGCGGCGCCCCTTCGCACGTCGAAGCTCGGACATGGCGCCTCGGCCGTTCAGGCGTCGTTCCGGGATGCATTTCGGGGATGCATTTTGGGATATAAGATGCCATTGATCGCCGAACGAATTGCTGATGATCGACTTCCGAAACATTGAAACATTTTTCTGGGCGGCGGCCCTCGGCAGCCTCAGGGCGGCTTCCGAGAAGCTCGGGACGACGCAGCCTGCGGTGTCGCAGCGGATCGCGTCTCTGGAGGCTGCTCTCGGCGTACGCCTCTTCGAGCGCGATGCGCGCGGCGTGACGCTGACGGCCAAAGGGCAGGAGATGCTCTCGCACGCGGAGCGTATGATGCAGGCGCGCCGCGACATGCTGAAGGCGGCCCAGGACCAGAACGTGATGAGCGGCACGATCCGGATCGGCGTTGCGGAAACCATCGTGCAGACCTGGCTGTCGACGTTCATCGAGGAGGTGCACGGCGCTTATCCGGCGCTCGTTCTGGAGATCGAGGTCGACAGCACGCATGTGCTGCGCTCCCACCTGATGTCGCGCAAGATCGATATCGCGTTCCTGATGGGACCCGTTCTTGAGGAGCGTGTCGAAAACCTCCCGCTCTGCACCTATTCGCTCTCGTGGGTCGCCAGTCCGACGCTGGGTCTCGGAGACGGGCGGGTGACGCTGGAGCGCGTCGCGGAAAGGCCGATCATCACCCATCCGTCGAGCAGCAGTCCCTACCAGATGGTGCGCGATATGCTCATGCGCGCCGGCGTGAAGACGCCGCGGATGTACGGCAGCGCCCCTGTGTCGATGATCGTTCGCATGGCCCTGGACGGCATCGGAACTGCCGTGATCACGCCGGTGTTTCTGGACCGGGAGCTTGCTTCGGGCGAATTGCAGATCCTTGACGTGGAAAGCGATCCGCTCCCGGATCTGAGTTTTACCGCAAGCTGGGTCGACGGCCTCGAAAGCCGCTCGATGCGCTCTATCGCCACACTCGCGCAGGAGGTCGCCGTGCGGACCGGAGGCAGGGCGCCGAGGGGGTATAAATAGCCCTTATACCCCCCATCAAAACATACGAATAGACAAGCTGAAGGTTCCTGCGATGCAATGCGCCGGGGCTGAGGACCGACAGCCAGGTATCGAAGCGCGAAGCGCGCCATGGCGGCACCGTTGCCCGGTGACTGCCTGAAGTCTCTGAAAGCCTCAATGGATAGAGACGCTTCGTGACGACCTGCATGTGTCTTCGGTCAGCAGCAATACTGAACCAGAGGATGACACATCATGAAAAGAATCGCTTGTGCCGTCGGCGCCGCAGCCCTGATAGGCCTGTCCGGCGCGGCATTGGCTCAGGATCTGCCGAAGACCCATCTGCGGATCGTCGGGGGCCTCAGCAATCTCACCGCCTACAATGACTTCGAGAAGCCGTTCTGGACGAAGACGATTCCGGAGCGCTCGAACGGTCAGGTCACGGCCGAGATCAAGGGCTTCAACGAAATGGGCCTCAAGGGCCCCGAAATCCTCCGCCTGATGTCGCAGGGCGTCATTCAGTTCGGCACGGCGACGCTCTCCTATTTCGCCAGCGACAACCCGATCAACGAAGCGATCGATCTCGCCGGTCTTGCCCCCGACGTGAAGACGGCGCGCGAGGTGACCGAGGCGTTCGAGCCCGTCTACGCGAAGTTCTACGGCGAAGGTTCGCGCGTGAAGCTCCTGGGCATTTCCACCTATCCGGCGCAGGTTCTGTTCTGCAACGCCGAGGTGAACGGCCTTGCCGATCTCAAGGGCAAGAAGGTCCGCACGAGCAGCCGCACCCAGGCCGAGTTCGTGGAAGCCTTCGGCGGTTCGAGCGTCACGATGGCCTTCGGCGAAGTGGTGCCGGCGCTGCAGAACAAGGTCGTCGACTGCGCCATCACGGGATCGCTGTCCGGCTATTCCGCGAAGTGGTACGAAGTCTCGACCCATCTCTATGCGCTGCCGGTCAACTGGAACCAGCAGATCCACGCCGTCAACCAGGCGGCCTGGGACAAGCTCGATCCGAAGGTTCAGGAGTTCGTCCAGGCCAACATCAAGACGTTGATGGACGATATCTGGAAGGCCGCGGCCGAGCAGACCCAGCAGGGCTATGACTGCAATACCGGCGCGGATGCGTGCACTCTTCCCGTCAAGGGCAAGATGAAGCTGGTTCAGCCGACCGATGCCGACCGCGCGCTCCTGAAGAAGGCGCTGCAGGAATCCATTCTGCCGAAATGGGCGGCGCGCTGCTCCGCCGATTGCGTGCAGAGCTTCAACGACACGATCGGCAAAACGCTGAACGTCACGGTCTCCAAGTAATGCAATGAGGCGCGCCGGATCTGTTTTCAGGTCTTGCGCGCCTTTTCATGCACCCGGCCGGCGATCCTTCGATCCCATGCGGCGCGTGAGCGTGCCGCCAAGGATATTTTGATGGCACCAACAATGCGACCTTCCTTTCTCGGCAGCCTGATCGGCGCCGCCGAGCATATGTCACGCTGGGCTGTATGGTTCGGCGGGGCTTTGACGATCGGCAGCGTGCTGCTGATCTCCTTCGATGTCATTGTCCGAAAGTTATTCGGCTTCAGCACCGGCGGCGCCGATGAGCTGTCGAGTTACGCCTTTGCGATCAGCACGTCCTGGGCGCTCGCCTTCGCAACGCTCCAGCGCGCCAATGTCCGCGTCGACGTCATCTACCAGTATTTGCCCGTTCGCCTGTCGGCGATCCTGGACTGGCTCTCCCTCGTGGCGCTCGGCGTCTTCATGGTGATGCTGACCTACTATGCCTATGACGTCGCCGCGACTTCATGGGCGCAGAATTCCGCCGCCAACACGCCGCTGGCGACGCCGCTTTACATTCCGCAGGGCCTTTGGCTGCTCGGCCTGATCTGGATGTGCCTGGTCCTGGCGCTCATGCTGCTCAGGGCTTCCGCCGCACTCGTCACGGGCCGGATCCACGACGTGAAGGCGATTGCGGGCGTTCGTTCGACCCAGGAAGAAGCAGAAGACGAAGCCGCTGCAGGCGAGCGCATGGTGAAGGGTTAGAACGAAATGGTTGCCACCGCACTCATCCTCCTGCTCGTCCTCATCGGATTGAGTATTCCCGTGGGCGCCGCCCTCGGCGTGCTCGGGCTCGTCCTCGACCCGCTCTACTCCATGCTCCCCCTGACGCGCGCGATCGGCGAACTGGCGTGGAGCACGAACAACGAATTTCTCATGGTGGCTGTGCCACTCTTCATTCTGCTGGGAGAGGTCCTGCTGCGGGCCGGGTTCGCCGAGCGGATGTACGGTGCCATGAGCCTCTGGCTTTCCTGGCTGCCCGGCGGCCTGATGCACGCGAATATCGGAGCCTCGACCCTGTTCTCGGCGACGTCCGGGTCGAGCGTCGCCACCGCCGCGACCGTCGGCACCGTCGCAATCCCGCAGATCAAGCGGTATGGCTACAACGAGCCGCTCTTTCTCGGCAGCCTCGCGGCCGGCGGAACTCTGGGCATTCTGATTCCGCCCTCGATCAATCTCGTGATCTACGGCGTTCTCACCAATTCCTCGGTCCCCAGGCTCTATCTCGCGGGCATCATCCCGGGCTTCATGATGGCCGGCCTGTTCATGCTGGTCATCGTGGTGAGCTGCATCGCAAAGCCGTCCTGGGGCGGGCACAAGATTCACGCGACCTGGAGCGAACGTTTCCGGAGCCTCGTCCATCTCGGGCCGCCGCTCGGAATCTTCTTCCTCGTCGTGGGCTCGATCTATGCCGGTCTCGCCACGCCGACGGAAGCTGCCGCTCTCGGCGTGCTGGGGGCTCTCGTCCTCGCAGCATGGTTCCGCCGCCTGACCTGGACGATGCTGCGCGAATCCGTCGAAGGGACGATGCGGTCGACGGCGATGATCATGCTGATCGTGATCGGCGCCGCCTTCCTGAACTTCGTCATGTCGGCCACGGGCCTCACCGACGCGATTACCGGATCGATCACCGGGCTGGGGCTGTCGCCGGGATGGATGCTGCTGATCATCATCGTCTTCTACCTGGTGCTCGGCTGCTTCATGGAAACGCTCTCCATGATGATCACGACGATTCCGATCGTGGCGCCGATCATGTTCGCTCTCGGCTACGATCCGATCTGGCTCGGCATCATCATCATCGTTCTGGTGGAGGCTGCTCTGATCACCCCGCCCGTGGGGCTCAATCTCTTCGTCGTGCAGAGCCTGCGCAAGAGCGGTTCGATGGGCGCCGTGATCACGGGGGCGCTGCCCTTCGTGCTGGCGATGTTCATCCTGCTCGCTCTCCTGTCGTTCTTCCCGGGGCTCGCGCTCTGGCTTCCGAGCGTCTTCAGCTAGCGCATCGTGCGGACCCGGTTCTCGGGTCCGCATCCCCCGATACCCTCATCCGAGACCGGTGCATCGGACCGGTTCCCAAAGTGCAAATCCACTCTTGGGGACCGATGCTCCGAGCGTGCGCAATCAACCGCATTTTCAACCCATAGGGATTGACCATGAAATTGTCCTTCGAAGTCGAAACGCAATCGGGCTCCCGCACGGTCGAGGCCGAGATTTCCTCCCTCGTCGTCGCGGGCTGGGCCGGGCGTGACCAGCACGCCATCGAACACCATATCGAGGAGCTGTTCGCCATCGGCGTGCCGCGTCCGAGTTCCGTGCCGCTTTACTATCGCGTTTCCGAGAACCAGCTGACCCAGGCCTCGCGCATTCAGGTCGTAGGCGACCAGACGTCCGGCGAGGTGGAAACCTTCGTGTTCAAGGCCGGTGGCGAGCTCTATGTCGGCATCGCGTCCGACCACACCGACCGCAAGCTCGAAACGCACAGCGTTGCCTTGTCCAAGCAGGTCTGCGCCAAGCCGGTCGCCGCCGAGGCGTGGCTCTATGCGGATGTGGCCGATTACTGGGACGAACTCGTCATCCGCTCCTATATCCAGGAGAACGGCGAGCGCGTGCTCTATCAGGAAGGCACCCTCGCTTCGCTCCGGCCGCCGCTGGAACTCATTTCAGGTTTTGCCGGCGGGGACACGCTTCCCGAGGGCGTCGCCATGATTTGCGGCACGGTGGGCGCGAAGGGCGGCATCCGTCCGGCCCCGTCCTTCACCATGGAGCTGTTCGATCCTCGCCGCGGGCGCACCTTGAGCCATAACTATGATATCGAGGTTCTGCCCGAAGTCGCTTGATCCGGGATTCGTTGCAACCCACCACGATGGTTGATGAAACATGACGTCGACAGTGAACGAACAGCAGCAGGCGCTCGCCGAGGGCCGCACCACCTCCCTGGCTCTGACGGAGGAGGCGCTTCGCCGCGCAGCCGATCCGGCCGGAGAGGGTGCGCGCGTCTTTACGAAGCTCTACCCCGATGCGGCCCGCGCCGCAGCCCAGGCTTCCGACCTTCTGCGCAAGGCGGGCCTCGTCCGCTCGCCCATCGACGGCCTGACTGTTTCGATCAAGGACCTGTTCGATGTCGCGGGCGAGGTCACCATGGCCGGGTCCGTTGCGCGCGCCGGTGAGCCCGCGGCGGCGGAAGATGCCGTCGTCGTCAGGCGGCTGCGCACTGCCGGCGCGGTGATCGTGGGCCGCACCAACATGACCGAGTTCGCCTATTCGGGGCTCGGCCTCAATCCGCATTACGACGTGCCGCGCAATCCGTGGGATCGCCGGACCGGGCGCATTCCCGGCGGCTCGTCCTCCGGCGCCGCGGTTTCCGTGACCGACGGAATGGCCGTTGCGGGGATCGGGTCGGATACCGGCGGATCGGTGCGCATTCCCGCGGCGTTCTGCGGTCTCGTCGGGTTCAAGCCGACGGCCGCGCGGGTGCCCCTGACGGGGGCTCTGCCGCTCTCGTTCAGCCTCGACTCCATCGGGGCCATCGCTCCTTCCGTCGCGTGCTGCGCCGTTCTCGATGCCATCATGGCCGCGGACGAGGAGCCGCTGCCCCGTCCGGCCGATCTCGGCAAGCTTCGGTTCGCCGTTCCCACGACCCTGGTGCTCGAGGGAATGGACAAGGATGTCGCGCGCGCTTTCGAACAGGCGCTCGCAAGCCTGTCGTCGTCCGGTGCGCGGATCGATGAGATCGCCGTGCCCGAATTCACCGAACTCGCGGCGATCAACGCCAAGGGCGGCTTTACGGCGGCCGAGGCCTGGACATGGCACCGGGACCTGATCGAGCGGGCGGGCGATCGCTACGATCCGCGCGTCGTCTCGCGGATCCGCCGGGGCAAGGATATTTCCGCCGCCGACTACCTGGACCTGCTCGCGGCCCGCAAGGCCTGGCGCGCAAGCGTCGAGGCGAGGATCCAGGGCTACGATGCGCTGCTGCTGCCGACCGTGCCGGTCGTCGCTCCCGCCATCGCGGATCTCGCCGCGAGCGACGAGGTCTATTATGCGACGAACGGGCTGATCCTGCGCAACCCGACGATGATCAACTTCCTCGACGGGGCTGCCCTGTCGGTCCCGTGCCATGCGCCGGGCGAAGCTCCGGTGGGCCTGATGATCGCAGGCCCCGCCGGTGCCGACCGCAGGATCCTGTCCATCGGCATGGCCGTGGAAGCCGTGCGCTCGCAGGCGCGGGCGTAAGCCGCACTCTGGCAGGAAGATCGAATGATGTCTGGAACGATCGCCCGCGACGCCGCCTACAAAGCCCGGTTGGAGGCCCGCGCCGGTCTCCTGACCGGGCCGACCGCGAACCTGGCTCCGGGGCATGTTCAGGCGAATCTCGCCATCCTGCCGGAGGAGCTGGCACACGACTTCCTGCGCTTCTGCCAGCGCAATCCCAAGCCATGCCCGTTGATCGCGGTATCGGAAACGGGCGACCCGTTCCTGCCGGAACTGGGCCGGGACATCGATATCCGGACGGACGTGCCGCGATACCGGGTGTGGCGAAACGGCGAGCTGGTCGCGGAGCCCACGGACATCCGCGATCTCTGGAACGACAAGCTCGTCGCCTTCCTGATCGGCTGCTCGTTCTCCTTCGAGGAGGCCATGCTGGCCGACGGCCTGCCGGTGCGCCACATCGAGCAGGGCTGCAACGTCCCCATGTACCGGACGACCATTCCGACCGTGCCGACCGGGCCTTTCTCAGGACCGCTCGTCGTGTCCATGCGCCCCCTGAAGGCGGCCGATGCGATCCGCGCCGTGCAGGTGACGTCTCGCTTCCCCTCGGTTCATGGCGCACCGGTCCATCTGGGCGATCCGTCGCTGATCGGGATCGGCGATATCGCCAATCCCGATTACGGCGATGCGGTCGAGATCCGCGAAGGCGAGATGCCGGTCTTCTGGGCCTGCGGCGTCACCCCTCAATCCGTGATCGCCAATGTTCGCCCCGAATTCTGCATCACGCATGCACCCGGGCACATGCTCGTCACCGACCTTCTGAACTCCTCGATCGCGGTGCTCTGATCCATGTGAACGGGCGCGCTTGCTCCGCCGTCACAGATCGGTCTCGGCGTCCGGGGCCGACTTGGTGTCCGGGCTCGGCTTGGCCTCGCCGGGCGCGGCACCCTTCACATTGATCCGGACGATGTGCCGCTCCACCTTGCCGCTGGCGGTCCTGACTTCGTACCCGACCTCGTCGGCTCCCTTGTAGGCCTGGCCGGCCTTGTAGAAGACCCCTTGTGCGACGGCCTCGAGCTTGGGGCAGCGGGAGATCCGTCCCGCCTTGAGTTTTCCGCTCCGCACATTCAGCTCTCCGTGCTTCGGCGGCGTCACCACCCGGATGGTCGGCAACGGCCCGGACGTGCAGTCCTTCTGCACGTTGCCGTAAACTCCGAGGCGGTGCTGCTGGCCTGCCGCTACGTCAGTGCTGCGATAGGCGCTGCTCTGGGCCAGGGCGGCGCCGGACATGACGAGCACGCCGGTCAGGACGGACGTTGCGGCGGCGAGGGACTTCGTGATGGCCATTCATGGGCTCCTTTCCGTGACATGATGACGAGACGGCGGGGCCGAACGGCGCCCCCCACGGGATCTCAGCGCTGCGGCTCGACAGAGGGTTCTGCGGACGAGCCGGCCGCCTTGCGCCGGACGGCGCGCCGCGAGAGCATGTTCAGTCCCTCGATCAGCGCGGAGAACGCCATCGCGGCGTAGATGTAGCCCTTCGGCACATGCGCTCCGAAGCCTTCCGCAATGAGGGTCATGCCGATCATCAGAAGGAAGCCCAGCGCCAGCATCACCACCGTCGGATTGTCGGCGATGAACCGGGCGAGCGGATTGGCTGCCAGCAGCATCGCCGTGACGGCGACGATCACCGCGATCACCATGATGGCCACGTGATCCGTCATGCCGACGGCCGTGATGATGCTGTCGAGGGAGAAGACCAGGTCGAGCAGAAGGATCTGGGTAATCGCCGCGCCGAACGTCATGGTCGCCTTGGCCGTGCCGAACACGTCATCGGACGGCGTGGGGTCGACATTGTGATGGATCTCCTTCGTGGCCTTCCAGACGAGGAAGAGGCCGCCGCCGATCAGGATCAGGTCGCGCCAGGAGAACCCATGGCCGAAGACCGCGAAGATCGGCTCGGTCAGGGTGACGATGATCGCAATGGTGCCGAGCAGGCCGAGGCGCAGGACCAGCGCAAGGCCGATGCCGATGCGGCGGGCTTTGGAGCGCTGGTGCTCCGGCAGCTTGTTGGTGAGAATCGAGATGAAGATGAGGTTGTCGATGCCGAGCACCACCTCCATCACGATGAGGGTTGCCAGCGCCGCCAGCGCGGTCGGATCGGAGATCCAGGCGAAGTCCATTCGATGTTCCTTTCGATCCTGAGAACAGGATGACATTGTTTCCGCGGGCGACCCGCGGGCAGGTTCGGTCGCTCTCGCCTATCGGGGTGGTCCGCAGAAGCGGCGGCGAGGACGGCGTAGGCGCCGATGCGGTGGCGAGGCGGCAGGTTGCATGATGGGTCTCCTCATCCGAGGATGCCCCACAAGTGGTCCAGGAAGGCCGTGACGCCGGCGACGATCGCCGACGAGATCGCCGCCAGGATCAGGAGGCTGCCGACGGCCGCGAGCCAGCCCACGAGCGTGGCCAGGCCGTCCCGTTCCAGGATCCCCAGGGCGAAGGCCGTGATGGCGAAAGCCGGCGGCATGTTGCCGAACGGAATCGGCAGGAAGAGGATGATCGCGAGCAGAAGGCAGGCGCCACCCGCGATCCGCTTCGGGATGGGACTGAACATGACGCCCAGACGAGGCCGCAGGAGGCGCTCCGACCGGTTCAGGACGGGGCTGAGCTTGTCCGTCAGCAGGACGAAGACGTCACGGGAGAGGGAGCGCTCGCAGATGAAGCGCGGCATCCACAGGGCCGGGCGTCCGAGCATCAGCTGGGCCGCGACGAAGAGGAGGGGGGCTCCCAGAACCGCCGACATGCCGGGCGGAAGCGGCAGCACGTTGGGGGCGGCGAACAGAAGCATCAGGGCGCCGAAGGCCCGGTCGCCGAATGCATTGAGCGCGTCGCCGACGCTGACGGCCGGGTTGGGCCGGGCGGCGAGGGCGCTCAGGACTTCGGAAAACCGTTGCCGGTGCTCTCCGCCGCCATTCGGCGAAACGGCGGCGGAGAGACGACTCGAAGGGTCGGACATGGTCCTGTCTATGGATCTGGAATGAAGCGGTATTCGTGGAATCGGTCAGGCGCTCGCATGGCTGTGAAGCCATTAACGCCTGGAAGCTCGGATGGTGTCGGGGCAGCGACCGGTTCGATCATGGGCCGTTCCTCGATAGGATGCCCAGACGATGACAGCATCGGGTGTGAAAGCGAACCCACATCCGATACCGTCGGTCTCTGGTCTTGAGCATCTTTTCACGCAAAACCGGTTCCCGCTTCCCGCGTTCGATGCGCTCTGCCGGCGCATTGCGCCGGCAGAACGGCCGTTTCTGCAAGGATGGGCGCGGTCCGCGGCGTCATGCACGGAATAACGCCCGCTCCCGTCAGATTTCCTCGTCGAAGCCGAAGTCGCCTCCCGCATCGCCGAAATCCTCGGCTGCCGCCTGTTGCGGCTCGGCCTGGCCGGACTCGGCTGCGTTCGCCTCGCCCCCGCCCGAGAAGGCATTGCCGATCATGTTGCCCAGGAGCACGCCGCCGGCGACGCCCATGGCGGTCTGCGCGGCTCCTGCCAGGAAGCCGCCGCCTCCGCGTCCGGGCGCCATGCCCATTCCGGGAGCCATTCCGGGAGCCATCCCGGGAGCCATGTGGGGCGCCGTGCCGTGCATCGGCTGCGCCGGGGAGGGCCGATGCGGCTGCGGACGCTGCTGTCCGCCGCCGAAGAGGCCGGACAGGAACCCGCCACCGCCCGCCGGACGGCTGGCGAGGTCATGCTCGAGCTGCTGGATCCGGCCGTGGGCGGCGCTCAGGGCCTGTTCCTGCACCACGATGGTCTGGGCCATGTAATACGGCGCGTTCGGCTGCTGGCCGATCCGGGAGCGGATGAAATCCGCCGCCTGCGCGTCCGGGGGCGTGGACTGGCGCTCGACCTGGTCGATCTTGCCGAAGAGCTGCTCGATGGCCTGACGGTCCTGATGGTCCATGAAAATCGATCCTTTCTGGCAATGGACGGAGATTACTCTTCCCGCTGTCCGGTAAGGCTGAGGAGCAGCTGGAACAGATTGATGAAGTTCAGGTAGAGGGAGAGGGCGCCGAACACGGCCATCTTGTTGTTGGCCTCATGACCGAAGCTCTCGGCGTACTGCTCCTTGATCGTCTGCGTGTCGTAGGCGGTCAGCCCCGTGAACACGAGCACGCCGATGATCGAGATCGCGAATTGAAGGGCGCTCGACGCGAGGAAGATGTTCACCAGGGACGCGATGATGATGCCGATCAGGCCCATGATCAGGAACGAGCCGAACTTCGACAGGTCCCGCTTCGTGGTATAGCCGTAGAGACTGGTGGCGCCGAACATGGTCGCCGTGATGAAGAAGGTGCGGGCGATGCTGGTGCCCGTGAAGACGAGGAACACGGAGGCCAGCGACAGGCCCATCACGGCCGAGAAGGCGAAGAAGGCGGTGCGCGCGGACGCCGCCGTCATCCGGTCCATGCGGAACGAGAAGAAGAAGATGAAGGCAAGCGGCGCCAGCATGACGACCCACTTGAGCGGCGTCTGAAAGATCGGAACGTACAGGGCCGGAGTCGACGCGACGAAGAAGGCCACGAGCCCTGTCACGACAAGGCCGATGCCCATGTAGTTGTAGACCCGCAGCATGTGCTGGCGCAGGCCCTCGTCGAAGAGGGCGCCGCTGGTGCGGGCCGTGGCGGTTTGCCAGGCATAGGGTGTGTTCATGGATATCTCCGAGGTTTACTGAAGTTTGCGGGACAGCCGCAGGGCCGCCCGTTCGAGGGCTTTGTCGCTGCCGTTTCCGGTCAGCGCATAGGCGAGTTGGCCGGTCTGCCAGTACACGGCCTTCGCCGTGTCGAAGCTGGCCAGCGTGGGGGCGATCACGTTGAAGGCCTGAGCCTGCGCGGCGAAGAGAGACACCCGTCCGAGATCGCCGGCATCGATGGCGACCTCGATGCTGTGCCCGTACCTGGCGGGGAAGACCTGCGCGTCGCGGACCTGCCAATCCTTGGGCAGCGCCGGGAGCTGGATTCCAGTCTCGGCCAGGATCTCGGCGGGATCGTAGGCTCCGACACCGGTCTGCGAGGTCATGCGGGCGCGCAGAAGGCCCGTCTCGTGGGAATGCAGGGCGTCCTCCACGAAGGCGGGCGGCTTGGGCGAGGCTTCGCTGTCGGTGATCCCCAGGCCGACCTGCCCGTGGGCAAACCATCCGAACCCGACGAGCGCCGCGACCGCGGCAACCCGGCGGAGCTTCAGCCCGAAGGCCTGCCAGGCAAGGGCACGCTCGAGCTTCGTCGCCGCCGCGAACATCGCTTCCGCAGGGCGGGGCAGGGGAGCCGCATGGAGCAGCCGGAGGGCGTCGCGATCCTTCAGGTCGGCCATGATCCTGGCAGCGGCTTCGGGATCGCGGGCGAGGCGTTCCTCGACCTCGATCCGCCTGGCAGGATCGAGCTGCTCATCCACATAGGCGAGAAGGTCCGCTTCGGTGATGGGGTCAGACACTGGATCCTCCTACGATGCGCAGGCTTGGCCGCTTGGTGCCGGGCGTCTGCGAAAGATCGGTTCCCGCCTCGAAACCCCGCAGCGCCGCGCGCGCGCGGCCCAGGCGGGACATGAGGGTGCCGACGGGGATTTTCAGGGCGTTCGCGGCTTCCTGGTAGGACAGCCCCTCGATGGCCACGAGATGCAGGGCAGCCCGCTGCTCGTCCGGCAGGCTCATGAAAGCCGCCTGGACCTGCCGAAGCCTGACACGGCTTTCCTGCTCGGGCGGAACGGCCGAATCGGCAAGGGCGGCCGCCTGCTCCAGGCGGCGGAATTCCGCCGCGCGACGGCGGCGTGTGTCGATGAAGGTGTTGTGCAGAATCGAAAGCAACCAGCCTCGCAGGTTGCCGCCGGACTGGAACGAGCTTCGCCGCTCATAGGCGCGGACAAGGGTATCCTGCACGAGATCCTCGGCATTCGCCTCGTCCCGTGCCAGGGAACGGGCATAGCGCCGCAATGGCTCGAGCAGTCCGATGACATCCGTGTGTTTGGCGTCGTTCATGTGACGTATACGATGCAGGCCGGCGTCTTCATCCGGGGCGAATGTCGAAAAATTCGAGCCCGCGGTTTCAGGCCTGTGCGATTGGCGCGAGCTTTCCTCTCCCGCTCCGCAGGGAGCCGGAACGACGTCGTCGCTCGTCTGTTCGGGTGTGGGGGAAGTCCGGTCGCGAAGGCGTGCAGAGCCCTCGACAAGAGAGATGTCGGGATGCGTCGTCGGAACGAGAGTGGAATCCATCATCGGATCCTCCAGTTGCGGTCGCGCTCGTGGGCGCAAGGGCAAGAGAAGGAGTCCGACATCGCGAGCGGCGACCCGCTCGCCAGAGGGGCCCGGACCCAAGAGCATCGGACCCAAAAGTGGCATCCACTTTTGGGTCCGATGCTCCCTCTTAGGGAAGCGCATCGTTTGAGCGGAAAACCGGGGCCACTTTTCCGCACGATGCGCTAAGGCAGGGATGAGATGGTGAGCAGCTTTGCGATCTGCAAGAGGGCTGCCGACCGCAGGCGAGCGCGGATAAACGAAGGCGCATGTGGCCGGGCCACATGCGCCTTGGATCTCAAGCCCTCAGTTCTGGGGCCGTGGGACAAGCCCCCCGTCGTTTTCTCTGGGTCGCCCGGTTCGGGTCGAGGGCACGGCCGAGCCGCGCGCCGGGGTGGCGGTGTCGCCGCCGGCATCGCGCACCGGCGGCTGCCCGTCGAGCAGGTTGCGGATCTCCCCGCCGGTCAGGGTCTCGTATTCCAACAGCCCCCGCGCCAGCGCCTCGAGATCATGCTGCTTCTCGGTCAGAATCGTGCGCGCATCGTTGAGCCCGGTCTCGACCAGTCGCCGCACCTCCGAGTCGATCTTCTGCGCGGTCGCCTCCGATATGTGCTGCTGGCGCCCCATCTGCATGCCCAGAAACACCTCGTCCTGGTTCTCGCCATAGGCCACCGTGCCCAGCTCCGGCGAAAACCCCCACTTGGTCACCATCATCCGGGCCAGCCGCGTCGCCTGCTCGATGTCCGACTGCGCGCCCGACGTCACCTTCTCCTTGCCGAAGATCATCTCCTCGGCAATCCGCCCGCCCATCATGATCGCCAGCCGCGAGGTCATCTGCTCGAAGCTCATCGACAGCTTGTCGCGCTCGGGCAGCTGCATCACCATGCCCAGGGCCCGCCCGCGCGGAATGATCGTCGCCTTGTGCACCGGGTCGGTCGCCGGCACGTTCAGCGCCACGATCGCATGCCCGGCCTCGTGATAGGCGGTCAGCCGCTTCTCGTCGTCGGTCATCACCAGGGTGCGCCGCTCCGCCCCCATCATCACCTTGTCCTTGGCGTCCTCGAACTCGCGCATCGTCACGATGCGCTTGCCCCGCCGCGCCGCCAGCAGCGCCGCCTCGTTGACCAGGTTCATCAGATCCGCCCCGGAAAACCCCGGCGTGCCGCGCGCGATCACCCGCAGGTCGACGTCCGGCGCCAGCGGCACCTTGCGCACATGCACCCGCAGGATCTTCTCGCGCCCGGTCACGTCCGGGTTCGGCACCACGATCTGGCGGTCGAAGCGGCCCGGCCGCAACAGCGCCGGATCGAGCACGTCGGGCCGGTTGGTGGCCGCGATGATGATCACGCCCTCGTTGGCCTCGAACCCGTCCATCTCGACCAGCAGCTGGTTGAGGGTCTGCTCGCGCTCGTCGTTGCCGCCGCCCAGGCCGGCGCCGCGATGGCGCCCGACCGCGTCGATCTCGTCGATGAAGATGATGCACGGCGCGTTCTTCTTGGCCTGCTCGAACATGTCGCGCACCCGGCTCGCGCCCACGCCCACGAACATCTCGACGAAGTCCGAGCCCGAAATCGTGAAGAACGGCACATTGGCCTCGCCCGCCACCGCCCGCGCCGTCAGCGTCTTGCCCGTGCCGGGCGGCCCGACCAGCAGCACGCCGCGCGGGATCCGCCCGCCCAGACGCTGGAACTTCTGCGGATCGCGCAGAAACTCCACCACCTCCTGCAGATCCTCCTTGGCCTCGTCGATCCCCGCCACGTCGTCAAACGTCACGCGCCCATGCGCCTCCGTCAGAAGCTTCGCCTTCGACTTGCCCATCGACAGCAGGCCGCCACCGCCCTGCTGGCCCATGGCCTTGCGGGACATCCAAACCATGATCCCGATCATCAGGGCGAGCGGCAGCAGCGATAGGAGAAGGCTGCCGAGCAGGCTGGGCTGCGGCGGCGGTTCGGCCTTGATCACGACGCCTTTCTGCTGAAGCTGAGCGATCAGGTTGGCCCCTTGGGGAACATAGGTCGTGAGGCGACCGCCGGACGAGCGCTCCGCAACGACCTCCTGCCCCTGGATCGTGACCGAGCGGATTTCGTTCTGATCGACGGCTGTTACGAAAGCCGAGTAGGGGACTTGATCGGACTGCTGCGAGGGCATGCTCTGGAACAGGAACATGGCCAGCAGCGCCATTACCGCGACCACGATCGCGAGATTGCGAAAGTCAGGTCCGGCATTCGGAGTGTTCATAAGGATCGCTTTCCTATCGAGAAGGGGGCCTCAAATCGTGGTGTCACCGGAACCGGCCATGGCCTGAGAGACGGTCCGGAGGACGGGCAGGCGTGACCGGGAAACCAGGGAGGGCCATCGCGCCTTCCTGTCGTCTCGTCCGTACGGATGCCGTTGGCTTCGACGACACGCGCATAGGAACAGGACGCCACAGCCGTCTCCCAGACGCGGAGCGGTTTCAGCGCTCCTCAGGTGAGAGAGTCCGACATCACAGCCTGGACAGGCTGTCAGAGGGCCCGGACCCTGGTCTCTGAAAGGTGGGGGGTGAAAGGGCCGAGTTCAAGACGGGCCCGTCATCCCGGCGATTCGGCTGAACTTATCTCCGGTCATGCTCGATGACGGTATATTCCGCATCGATCACGCCGGTCTCGGGCGCGGCGCGCCGGGCTTGGCGCGATCTCCGCCGGAGGTAGAAGGACAGGGCAATGCCGCTGACGAGCATCACGGGCAGGACGATAAACAGGCCGATCAGCGCCACCGCCAGCACAATGGCGGCGCTCATGAGCAGCAGGACGAGCTTGACCGCTATGCTCCACAGGGGGGCCGGACCGGCTTTGCTGCTTCGCGAGGCGTAGATTATCCGCATAGAGATCTCCGTTGCGGCTTGATGCAGCCACGCCGGCGGCCCGGCAGGTGACGGGCGTCGATGGCGCAAGACCCGGCCGACGTTCCGCAGCGGCGGCTTGGCTGGATGGGCCTGGCTGCATGGGAATGACGACGGTGCCAGGACAGCATCTGATATGTTTCATACAGCGTATACGAGACACACGAGGGTGTTAATCCCTTGCCGCGCATGGAAGCCTGCCGCTGATGACAGGGGATCTTGCGCCGCTCGATCCGAAGGAGGTGACGGTCACGCCGGCGGAGCCGGAGGCCGGATCGAGCCGATGGAACATGACAGGTTCTGGGGCTCGTTCTGCCCGTTCCTGAGGCATGGCGGGTGCGTGTCGCGCTGCTGATTTCCGGTTTTGAGCAAGTCGGTGTTGACGGTACGGTCGAGATCCGGCCTTGAGCGGTCGCGAGGGTCAGGTTTGGAGAATGTGAGGGTGGAATGACGCATGTGCAGAACGCAACCGGAGCCCTGACGGCTCCCTCGACGGCGCGAAACCGCGATCCGATCCTCTCCGTCCTGCAACGGTCCCTGCCTCCGGCCGGGACCGTTCTGGAGATCGCCAGCGGAACCGGCGAGCATGCGGTCTACTTCGCCGGAGCCCTGCCGCACCTGACATGGCAGCCCACCGACCGGGACGACCAGGCCTTGAACAGCATCGCGGCCCATCGGGCGGTTGCGCGTTTGCCCAATCTCCTTGCTCCGCTAACCCTTGATGCCGCCGCTTCAGGGTGGCCGGTCGAGCGAGCCGATGCCATCGTGGCGATCAACATGGTTCACATCTCGCCGTGGCGGGCGACCCAGGGGCTCATGGCCGGTGCGGGCCGCGTCTTGCCGGCGGGAGGCGTGCTCTACCTTTACGGAGCCTACAAGGA
This sequence comes from Microvirga sp. M2, assembly GCF_047497095.1. Taxonomy (NCBI): domain Bacteria; kingdom Pseudomonadati; phylum Pseudomonadota; class Alphaproteobacteria; order Hyphomicrobiales; family Methylobacteriaceae; genus Microvirga; species Microvirga sp. M2. The sequence goes on along the minus strand of NZ_CP134063.1, from coordinate 3,911,989 downwards.
AAGCGGCGTTCACACGGCGCCGAGCAATGAGGCCTTCGACCAGGATCTGAGGCGCCGCAATCCCGAGTGGGGGGTCCGCGACCTCGAGGAGGTGGCGAATCTTGCAGGAAGCCACGGACTTAGACTGGTCGAGCGCGTTCCGATGCCCGCGCACAACCTCAGCCTGATCTTCCGCCGCTTATCGCCCGCGGGTGGAATCGATTGCTCAGGGACGTGCCGAGAGGCGGAGGACGACGAGAGATTGTTGCGCGAGACGCCTCAATAGGTCCGCCCGGGCCGGGGCGCTCCGTCCCATGCCTCGGGTTCGCGGTAAGATGGACGCTCGCCGTCACCGAACCGGTCGCGCCGGAAACGGGGATCGGAATAGGGCGGCAATTGCTCCGGACGTCCGTCATCCACAGCGTCGTCCAGAAGAGCCGCGACATGCCGCAGGACGGACCGGGTCGCGTCGACGACCGTATCGGCGATGTCGCGAAGGCGAATGTCCCCTAGGCGGCTGACGGCCTCGGGCGCGCCGCGGTCCTGGTCGTAAGGCTGGTGGCGATGGGCGATGTCCTGGTCCGGGCTTCTCTGCGGCAACAGCTCCGCAAAGATGCCTGCGCCCCCGAGCAGAATGATCAGGACGACGGGCACGACCAGGCGAAAGGCGATCCCGATAACCTTGGTGATGACGATGTAGCCGATGATGATGAGAAGCGCGGTGGTGATGATGCCGGTGCCCAAGTGTGCCGTATCCCTCGTGCAGGACCCCTGTCGTCCTTGGGGCGAGGCTATTCATGACATCGGCGGCCATTTTGTGTCACGGATGCGGCTCGTCGCGCGAATTTCCGGGCCCGGACACGAAGGCGGGTCGGATCGGGAGCTATTTCCTCACATAGCCAGGATAGCGTGCGCTGATCTCGTCCACATGGGAGAGGGTGCCCGAGAGGTGATCGCGCAGGTGTTGCTGGGCGTCGCCGGGCTTGCCGTCGGCGATGGCCTCTACGATCAGCCTGTGATGCCGCAGAATGCTCTCGATCTTGCCGGGCGTCGGCAGGTTGAGGCGGCGCAGACGGTCGATATGCCCGCTGCGGCTGCGCACCAATTGCCAGAGATCCTGCATCCGGGCCGCCTCATAGAGGTGCCGGTGAAAATCCTGATCCGCCAATTCGAAAGCCTGCAGATCGTTGGCTTCCATCAGGGCCTGCTGCTGCGCCAGGATGCCTTTGAGACGGGCGATCAGTCGTGGGTCCGGGTTCAGGGCCAGGCTTCGGACGATCTCGAGTTCCAGCGAGCGCCGCAGGAAATGGGCCTGATGGGCGAGCGTCAGGTCGATGGGGCTGACGACCGTCGCATGCTGCGGAAAGACATCGACCAGGCCTTCTTCTTCGAGCCGCATGAGAGCGTCGCGAATCGGGGTGGAGCTGACGCCGAACTGTCCCGCGAGCGTCGTCCGGGACAGGGTCGTTCCCGGGGTGAGCTCCAGGGACAGAATGGCTTCCCTGAGGCGCTCGAAGACCTGAGGGGCGGCCTGCCGGCCGCGCTCCAAACGCTCCGGGGATCGCAGGGGGAGGTGCTGCTTCAATGCTGATCTCGATGACGCCATGCCGAAGAACCTGATCGCTCGTTGAGCCTCTATAGCACACTTGCGGCCGGTGTACTAATGCATTAGTGTATGAGTTGCCGGAACGGAATTGCCGGATTGTCCCGAAGCCCCCGCCAAGAGGGGCCCTGATGAGGAAACACCATGAAAAAGCAGATGAGGCGCCTCGGCGCCGGGATTGCAGCCGCCGTCGGGCTGCTTGCGCTCGCCGGAGCCGCTCAGGCCCAGCAGAAGAGCGAGATCTCGATCACCCGTCAGCCCGGCATTCTGTATTTGCCGACCCATGTCATCGAGAAGCAGCATCTGATCGAGAAGCACGCGGCGCAGCTTGGTTTGCCTGAGCTCAAGACGAAGTGGGTGACCTTCAGCGGCGGCGGCGCCCAGACCGACGCGCTCCTGTCGGGCGGCGTCGACATGGTCAATACCGGCGTCGGCAATCTGCTCCTGCTCTGGGACCGCACGAAGGGGGGCGTGAAGGGCATCGTCGCCACGTCCGCTCAGCCGCTGGCTCTGGTCACGCATGATCCCAAGATCAAGTCGCTGAAGGATTTCGGCGCCGGCGACAAGATTGCGGTGCCGACCGTCAAGGTCTCGACCCAGGCCATTCTGCTGCAGATGGCCAGCGCCAAGGAGTTCGGCGAGGATCAGTGGTCGAAGCTCGACGCCAACACCGTCCAGCTCGGTCATCCCGATGCGGTCGTCGCCATGACGAACCCGCAGCATGAGGTGAAGAGCCACTTCGCCGCGCCGCCCTTCCAGTACATCGAGATGAAGACCGTGCCGGGCGCACGCATCATCCTGCAATCGCCCGACATCATCGGCGGGCCGCTCACGCAAGGACAGTTCTTCACGACGACCAAGTTCGCCGAGGCCAATCCGAAGGTCATCGAGGCGGTTCGGGCGGCTTCCAAGGAGGCGCAGGATTTCATCCGCTCCAATACGAAGGAAGCCGTCGACATCTATAAGGAAATCACCGGTGACAAGACGAGCCCCGAAGACCTGCTCGCATGGCTCAAGGAGCCCGGCATGATGGAGTGGAACCTTCAGCCGCAGGGGACGATGAAGTTCGCCGAACACCTCTACAAGATCGGGACGCTCAAGACGAAGCCTGCTTCCTGGAAGGATTTCTACCTGCCGATTGCCCATGACCTGAGCGGCAGCTGATCGAACGCGTGCGCCTCGCTCCTTGCGAGGCGCACACCCGCAATGTCATTTCAGGTTTCATCATGTCCGCTCTTCTCGACGTCAGTGGCGTGACGCTGCGCTACAAAACGCCCAGCGTTCTCGTGACAGCGACCGACAGGGTCAGCTTTCAAGTCAATCGGTCGGACCGCTTCGTGCTGCTCGGACCCTCCGGCTGCGGCAAGTCCACGCTGCTCAAGGCCGTCGGCGGCTACCTCAATCCGAGCGAAGGCAAAATCCGGATCAAGGGGCGTGAGGTGACGGAGCCTGGCGCGGACCGGATGATGGTCTTTCAGGAGTTCGACCAGCTCCTGCCGTGGAAGACCGTGCTGCAGAACGTCATGTTCCCGCTCCTCGTCGCGCGCAGGCTGCCGCGGAAGGAGGCTGAGGACAAGGCCCGCGCCTATATCGAGAAGGTCAATCTCACCCGCGCCGTCGACTCCTATCCGCATACCCTCTCGGGCGGCATGAAGCAGCGCGTGGCCATTGCCCGCGGCATGGCGATGGAGCCCGACATTCTGCTCATGGACGAGCCCTTCGCGGCCCTCGACGCGCTGACCCGCCGCACCTGCCAGGACGAGCTGCTGCAGCTGTGGGAGGACACGAAGTTCACCGTGCTCTTCGTCACCCACTCGATTGCCGAAGCCATCAAGATCGGCAACCGCATCCTGCTTCTGTCGCCGCATCCGGGTCGCGTCAAGGCCGAGGTGAACGATGTCGACCGGGTCTCGCCGACCGACGGGAGCGCCGGCCAACTCGAAAAACACATCCACGAGCTTCTTTTCGCGGAAGAAGAAGGCGCACATTAGGGATGACGCTCATGAGCAATGCACAGATCGTGATGCGCGCGGAGACGGCCCCCGCCCAAGCGCATACGGGTGAGGTGGAGCGCAAGCTCAGCACCTTGGAGCTCGTCTGGGGGAACGGCTTCGTCCGCAAGTGCGTGATCATCGTCTTTCTCGGGATCGCCTGGGAGGTGTATGGGCGCTATCTCGACAATCCGCTTCTCTTCCCCACGCTCTCCGACACCCTGTCCACGATGGGCGACCGGATTGCGGACGGCACGCTCCCGATGAGAGCCTGGACGTCGCTGAAGGTTCTCCTGATGGGTTATGCCTCCGGCGTGACCCTTGCGGCGATCCTGACGATCCTCGCCATCAACACCCGGATCGGTACGGATTTCCTCGAGACGATGACGGCGATGTTCAACCCGCTGCCCGCCATCGCGCTCCTGCCGCTCGCGTTGATCTGGTTCGGTCTCGGCAACGGCAGTCTCGTCTTCATTCTCATTCATTCGGTTCTCTGGGCGGTGGCGCTCAACACCCACTCGGGCTTCCTCGGCGTGTCGCAGACGCTGCGCATGGTGGGACGCAACTACGGGCTCAAGGGATTGTCCTATGTCTTCAGGATCCTGGTTCCCGCCGCCTTTCCTTCGATCCTCACGGGCCTGAAGATCGGCTGGGCTTTTGCGTGGCGCACCCTGATCGCGGCGGAGCTCGTCTTCGGGGTGTCGTCGGGGCAGGGCGGCCTGGGCTGGTTCATCTTCGAGAACCGCAACCTGCTCGACATTCCATCCGTCTTCGCGGGCCTGCTGACCGTCATCATCATCGGCCTGATCGTCGAGAACCTGATTTTCAGGACCATCGAGCGCAAGACCATCCGGAAATGGGGGCTCCAGAGCTGAGCTTCCTCTCGGCTCCGCCCCCTCCCGACCATTCAACAGGGATCTCCTCATGTCCGCCAAGAAATCACCCGATGCGCTGCGCAGCGCACGATGGTTCGCGCCCGACGATCTGCGCGGCTTCGGCCATCGCTCCCGCATGATGCAGATGGGCTATGCTCCCGAGGATTGGGCCGGCCGGCCGGTGATCGCCATTCTCAACACCTGGTCGGACATCAATCCCTGCCACGCCCATTTCAAGCAGCGCGTCGACGATGTGAAGCGCGGCGTGCTCCAGGCGGGCGGTTTCCCGGTCGAGCTGCCCGGAATCTCCCTGGCGGAGCAGTACGTCAAGCCGACGACCATGCTCTACCGCAACCTGCTGGCGATGGATGTGGAGGAGCTGCTGCGCTCCCATCCGGTGGACGGGGTGGTGCTCATGGGGGGCTGCGACAAGACCACGCCGGCCCTGCTGCTCGGGGCCACGAGCGCCGGGCTTCCCGCGATCTATCTTCCCGCAGGGCCGATGCTGCGCGGGAACTGGAAGGGCAAGATCCTCGGCTCGGGTTCCGATGCCTGGAAGTATTGGGACGAGCGCCGCGCCGGAACGATATCCGATGCCGATTGGCTCAACATGGAAGCGGGTATCGCCCGAAGCTACGGCACCTGCATGACGATGGGCACCGCCAGCACGATGACGGCCATCGCCGAGGCCATCGGCATGACCTTGCCCGGCGCCTCCTCCATCCCGGCCGCGGATTCGAACCATATCCGCATGAGCACGGAATGCGGACGGCGCATCGTCGCGATGGTGTGGGAGGACATGACGCCCGATCGGATTCAAACACGGGGCGCGTTCCTCAATGGAATCGCGGTAGCGATGGCGATGGGATGCTCGACCAATGCCATCATTCACCTCATCGCGCAGGCGCGCCGGGCGGGGCAGAGCATCGGCCTCGAGGAATTCGAAGCGGCCAGCCGCAAGGTTCCCGTCATCGCCAATGTGCGCCCGAGCGGCGACAGGTATCTGATGGAGGACTTCTTCTATGCGGGCGGGCTGCCTGCGCTGATGACCCGCATCAGGGAGCATCTCCATCTCGATGCCCTTACCGTCAACGGCCGGACGGTGGGCGAGAACATCGCGAGGGCCGAGGTTTACAACGACGACGTCATCCGCACGGTGGACGATCCGATTTATGCCGAAGGCGCGCTCGCCGTCCTCAAGGGAAATCTCGCGCCCGACGGCTGCGTGATCAAGCCGAGCGCCTGTGACCCGCGCTTCCTGAAGCATCGGGGCCCGGCTCTCGTGTTCGACGATTACCCCTCCATGAAGGCCGCCGTCGAGGACGAGAACCTCGACGTCACGCCCGACCATGTCCTGATCCTGCGCAATGCCGGTCCTCAGGGCGGGCCGGGCATGCCGGAATGGGGCATGCTGCCGATCCCCAGGAAGCTGGTGAAGCAGGGCGTGCGCGACATGGTGCGCCTGTCGGACGCGCGCATGAGCGGCACGAGCTATGGCGCCTGCATTCTGCACGTGTCGCCCGAATCCTATGTGGGCGGTCCGCTGGCGCTGGTGAGAAACGGCGACATGATCGCGCTCGATGTCGCCGCCCGTACGATCACCCTCGACGTGCCCGCCGAGGAAATCGAGCGCCGCCGCGCGGCCTGGGTAAAGCCGGAACCTCGCTACGAGCGCGGCTACGGATGGATGTTCACACGCCACATTCGCCAGGCCCATGAGGGCTGCGATTTCGACTTCCTTGAAACGAGCTTCGGCGCGCCCGTGGGCGAGCCTGCCATCTTCTGACGATTGGAGACGATCACCATGGCCCTGAACCCCGAAACCCGCGAGAAGCTCAGAGGCGTCAGCACCGCGACGCTCTGCACCGCCCTCTACAAGCGCGGGCTGCGCAACCAGTTCATCCAGGATGTCCGCCCGCTCAACCCAGATCTCGGCACCATGGTGGGCGAGGCCTTCACCCTGCGCTACATTCCGGCCCGCGAGGATCTGAACCCGATCAGCGTGTTCCAGGACCGCGCTCATCCGCAGCGCAAGGCCGTCGAGGAATGCCCTCCCGGTGCCGTCATGGTCATCGACAGCCGAAAGGATGCGCGTGCGGCATCGGCCGGCGGCATCCTGGTATCCCGCCTCATGAAGCGCGGCGTGGCCGGCGTGGTGACCGATGGCGGCTTCCGGGATTCGCCGGAGATCGCCCGTCTCGACATCCCGGCCTATCACAACCGTCCTTCGGCCCCCACCAACCTCACGCATCATCAGGCCCTCGACATCAATGTGCCGATCGGCTGCGGCGACGTGCCGGTCTGGCCGGGTGATATCGTCGTCGGAGACGGCGAGGGCGTGGTGGTGATCCCGGCGCACCTCGCGGACGAGATCGCGAACGAGGCCGTCGAGATGACGGCCTTCGAGGATTTCGTTCAGGAGGAGGTGTTGAAGGGCCGCTCGATCCTGGGCCTCTATCCCGCCACCGATCCTCAGACCCTGACCGACTTTGCCGCGTGGCGCGAGGTCAACAGGCGCTGACCGAGGTCTCGTCAGCAGCAGGAGCCGGCAGGAATGGCATCGTCCGTCGTCAAGGTCTTCTACAACAGCCTCGGCACGCCTGAGATCTACGACCTCATGCAGCGTTTGAAGCCGCCCTCCCTGGAGCTGGTCCTCCTGGACAGGGACGACGACGGCGAGCGCGTCGCCAAGGTCCGCGAATGCGAAGCGATCATCGCCGCCGCAACGCGCCTGACGCGCCGCACCATCGAGGCGGCTCCTCGCCTGCGCTTCGTCCAGCACCAGGGCGTCGGCTATCACGATACCGTGGACGTGCCGGCGCTGGCCGAACGCGGCATCCGTCTCGCGGTCAGCACGGCCGGTACCATCGGGGTCGCGGAACATGCGGTCATGCTGGCGCTTGCCGCGGCACGGCGCGTGACCTTCGCCGATTCGGAACTTCGGTCCGGTCGCTGGCACGCCAATAGCCTGCGACCGGTTTCCATGGAACTTGCAGGCAAGACGGTCGGGTATGTCGGAATGGGCCGCATCGGCCAGGCAGCAGCCGAGCGCTTCGGAGGTTTTCGGACGAGGGGCCTGTATTCAGACCCGAACGTGCGCCTGCCGCCCGAACGGGAGGAGGAGCTCGGGCTCGCGCCCGCATCCCTCGACCGCATCCTGCGCGAGGCCGACGTGGTCACCCTTCATCTGCCCCTGACCCCGGACACCCGCAACCTTATCGGGCGCGACGAACTCGCCCTGATGAAGCCCAACTCCATCCTCATCAACACCGCGCGCGGCGGGATCGTGGACGAAGCGGCACTTGCGGAGGCCCTGAAGGAGGGGCGGCCCGGCGCCGCAGGCATCGACGTTTTCGAAACGGAGCCGGTGACGGCAAACCACCCGTTGGCTCTCCTGCCCAATACGGTTCTGACGCCCCACATCGCGGCCGGAACCTGGGACTCGTTCGTGGGCAAGATGGATTCGGTCCTGTCCAACATCGCAGCCTTCTTCGAGGGGAGGCCATTGCAGAACGAGATCGCGCTCGGACCTGCGCCCGATCGGTCGGCGGCGGTTCTCGACATCGCGCGTCGAGGCCCTTGAACCAAGATCCAGAACGGCCGGTCCCCTTCATCCCGTCGCGTACCGGAGACAGGATCAGCGCCGGGCATCGACCGGCTTGAGCGGACCTCCTCCGGAGACCGGCCTGTCGCCCGGACGGGTGATGGGCAGCGTGCCGAAGCGGGTTCGGTATTCGGTCGGACATATGCCGGTGTGGCGCTTGAACAGCCCCCGGAAAAAGGCCTGGTCCTCGTAACCGACGGTCTGGCCCACCTCCTGAACGGTCTGACCTCCGTCCTCCAGCAATCTCTTGGCCAGGGCCACCCGAATGCAATGGATGTAGCTCAATGGCGTCTGTCCGGTGGCATCCTTGAAGCGCCGGACGAAGTTGCGGGGGCTCATGCCGACGCGGGCGGCAATCGCGTCCACGCTGACAGGCCGCTGATAATGGCGGTGCAGCCAGTCCTGGGCGAGCCGGATGCTCTCGTCGTTGTGACTCGTGCGCAGCGCCATATCGGCAAAGGCGACCTGCCAGGTCCGCGGCATCTCGATCAGAAGAGCCTTGGCGCATTCCAGGGCCAGATCCCGGCTGCCGAACCGCTCGACCAGATACAGGCTCAAGTCGGCCGCCGAGTTGATGCCGCCGCCGCAGAAGACATCGCCTGCATCGGTGATGAGGTATTCCGGCTGCCAGTCCACGTTCGGGAACCGCCGCCGATAGATGTCGGCCAGCGCCCAGTGGGTCGTCGCGCGCTTGCCCTCGAGGAGGCCGGCCTCGGCCAGCAGGGCCACGCCCGAGCAGACTCCTGCGATTTTCGAGCCCTGCGCGGCCCACCGGCGCAGCCAGGGAACGACGCGCGCATTTCGCTCCATCACGGCATCGATGGCGTAGCCGGTGCGCATCAGCGTCTCGAGGGGCAGGCCACCTGCGGGAACGAAGACGATGTCCGGGCGTTCGAGCGTCTCCAGAGCACAGGCCGGGGTGAGGGAGACCAGCCGGTCCGTCACGGCCGGCTCGCCTCCGGCGGAGGCCGTCGTCACGCGGAAGCGGGCATCCGGCGCCTGATTGTTGAGCAGGTTCCAGAGCACGCCGGCGCTGCGAAAGACCTCCATCGGCAGAAGGGCCGTCGAGGCGCATCCGCCATCGAGAAACAGAACAGCCACGTGGAGCATCGGGAACTCTCCTTGGCGGTCTTACCCCGGCACGTTGTCACGATCGCCGCTCCTCGGCAAGGCAATCCCGGGGCAGAGTCGGACCTTCCCGTTCGAGACGTGTGGCGCAACACAGGCATTCGAGAGCCGGCATTCAAGAGCCGGATCGAGCGTCAAAGGCTGGAAGAGGAGAAGGCCATGAACAGGATAACGGCTCCGCTCCGGGAAATGTCCGTAACCTCCTCCCGCACCCGCCTTCTCCGGGTGCTGCTCGCGAGCGCGCCAATCCTGTGCTTGGGCATGGCGGAGAGCACGGCTATTGCCGATGAGACCTGTCAGTCTCCGTATATGGCCAAGATTACGGGCGAGGAAGAGTTCGTCTATGTCTGGACCCTTGGCGTCGAGGGCGTCGGAGATGGCTCCGACAAGATCGTGACTGTCGATGTGCGCAAGAACTCTCCCAGTTTCGGCAAGGTCATCGACGTCGATTCCATCGGCGGCCGCGGCGAAGCTCATCACGGCGGCTTCACCGACGACCGGCGGTATTTATGGATGGCCGGCCTCGACGACAGCCGGATCTACATCTTCGATATTGCAAGCGATCCGGCAAATCCGAAGCTCTTGAAGACGATCGATGACTTCACTGAAAAATCGGGTGGCGCCGTCGGACCGCACGGGGTCTATGCGCTGCCGGGGCGCGTCATGATCTCGGCCCTCTCGAACAAGGACGGCAGCGGCCGGACGGCGCTCGTCGAATATTCCAACGATGGCGCGTATGTCGTGACCCATTGGATGCCGACCGCCGCCGACGCCCAGGGAGCCGAAGTGGAGACGATCGCCGACGGTTATGGCTACGACGCCCGCGTTCTGCCGCGCAAGAACGTCATGCTCACGTCGTCGTTCACCGGCCGCGACAATTACATGCGGCCCTTCGGCGAGCTCGCCAAGGACCAGGAGGCGATGAAGCACTTCGGCCAGACCATGGTGCTGTGGGACTTCCACGGCCGCAAGCCGAAGAAGGTCTTTCATGTTCCGGGAGCCCCGCTGGAAATTCGTTGGGCCTGGGGGCCGTACAACAACTACGCATTCACGACGACGGCGCTCACCTCCAAGATCTGGCTCGTCTACGAAGACCGGGACGGCGAGTGGAAGGCGAACGCGGTCGCCGATATCGGGGATCCCTCGAAGATGCCCGTTCCCGTGGACATCAGCCTGAGCGCCGACGACAAGACGCTCTTCGTGGACACTTTCATGGATGGCCTGACCCGGGTCTTCGACGTGTCGGACCCTCACAAGCCGAAGCAGATCTACGAGAAGAAGATCGGCCGACAAGTCAACATGGTATCCCAGAGCTGGGATGGGACGCGACTTTACTACACCAGCTCCCTGCTCTCGAACTGGGATAAGACGGGCCAGGACAACGAGCAGTTTCTGAAAGCCTATGGCTGGGATGGTCGGCAGCTCACTCCGCGCTTCGAGATCGACTTCCTGGCCGAGAAGCTCGGCAGGCCGCACATCATGCAGTTCGGCTCGCGGAGCCTGTACCCGAGCTGACGGCGAAGAGAGGCGGTCCATGATCGACACCCGTGCCGCACGCATGCTCGTCTGCATCGCGCTCCTGGCCGGAGTGCCATGGGCGAGCGCCCATGACGGTCATCAAGAAAGCCCCGGGAGCCAAAGCCCCGAGAGCCAAAGCCCCGAGAGCATGGCCGCCGGTCCGAGCGCCGACTATGCCTTTCCTCTCGCGGAGCCTGGAACGTACGGGCTCCCAGCCATCAAGCCGGCGGCGGGGGGCGGCGTTCTCGACGAACTGGGACGGGAGCATGATCTCGCCGAGCTGATGCGCGGTCGAATCTCGATTCTGGCCTTCATCTACACCCGGTGCGGCGACGTCTGCCCCACGGCCTCGCTGCGCATGGCGCAGCTGCAGGACCTCGCCGCCGGAACCCCCGGAATCGCCCGCAGGCTCCGGCTCGTCTCCATGAGCTTCGATCCGGAGCACGACACGCCCGAGGTGATGGCCGATTATGCGGGTCACTGGCGCTCCGTCGACCCGAATGCGCCGGAATGGCTCTACGTGACCACGGCGGACCAAAAGCAGCTCCAGCCGATCCTCGCAGCCTACGACCAGCCCGTCATGCCGAAGGCAGAGCCCAGCACCACCGGTCCTCTTGCCCATATCCTGCGGGTCTTCCTGATCGATCCGTCGGGGCAGGTCCGCAACATCTACAGCCTGGATTTCCTCGATCCGGAGCTGGTGCTCAACGACATCAGGACTCTGATCCTCGACGAGGAGCAGCATGGCCGACGCATGTTCCCAACCATGTCCCCAACGAGGTGAGTTCCGCACCTCCCACCTGGAAGGAAAGTCAGATGACGACGCTCTCAATCGCAACGATCAGCGGCAAGACGGCGTACATCCCGCCCGAGGCATTGCTGACCCTGAAGGGAGGCCTGCGCGGCTCGGCCCTGGTCAAGGACGAGGACGGTTATGACATGGCACGCAGCATCTGGAACGGCATGGTGGACCGTTCTCCGGGCCTGATCGTGCGCTGCCACGGGGCGGCCGACGTCATGCGCTCCGTCGATTTCGCGCGCGAGCGCGATCTCGTCGTCGCCGTGCGCGGCGGCGGGCACAACATCGCCGGCAACGCCGTGTGCGAAGGCGGGCTGATGATCGATCTTTCGCCGATGAATTCCGTTCGTGTCGATCCCGCGATCAGGCGGGCATGGGTCGGACCCGGCGCAACGCTGGGCGATGTCGACAGGGAGACACAGGCCTTCGGGCTCGCCGTGCCGACGGGAATCAATTCGACGACCGGAATCTCAGGCCTGACCCTTGGCGGCGGTTTCGGCTGGCTGACCCGCAAGTACGGTCTGACCATCGACAGCCTCGTCTCGGCCGATGTGGTGACCGCCGACGGTCGGCTTCTGCGGGCGAGCGCGGAGGAAAACCCGGACCTGTTCTGGGCGATCCGCGGCGGCGGCGGGAATTTCGGAATCGTCACCTCCTTCGAATTCAACCTGCACCCGGTCGGGCCGGAGGTCCTGTCCGGGCTCGTCGTGCATCCTTTCGACCGTGCGGGTGAGATGCTCAGGTCGTACCGCGAGGCCGTGAGCGACGCTCCCGAGGAGCTCACGTGCTGGGTGGTGATGCGCAGGGCGCCGCCGCTCCCGTTCCTGCCGGCGGAATGGCATGGGCGGGAGGTCTTGATCTTCGCCATGTGCTACGCCGGCGATCTTTCCGAAGGCGAGAGGGTCACGCAGAAACTCCGTTCGCTCGGCAATCCCATTGCCGATGTCGTAGGCCCGCACCGGTTCGTGGACTGGCAGTCGGCCTTCGATCCGCTTCTGACGACCGGTGCCCGCAACTACTGGAAGAGCCATGATTTCGAGACGCTTCAAGACGGAGCGCTCGATCTGATCACCCAGGCGGTCCGTGACCTGCCGGGCAACGAATGCGAGTTGTTCATCGCTCACGTGGGCGGCGCGATGAGCCGGGTCGCGCCCGATGCCACCGCCTACCCGCAGCGGACGGCCCATTTCGTCATGAACGTCCATACCCGCTGGCGCGAGAACAAGGACGACAATGCCTGCATCGCCTGGGCCCGAAGCCTGTTCCGGGCGACCGAGCCGTTCGCGACGGGGAGCGCCTATGTCAATTTCATGCCGGACGACGAAGCCGATCGGATCGAGAAGGTCTATGGCGCGAACTATCCTCGCCTGGCCAAAATCAAAGGACGCTATGACCCCCGGAACATGTTTCGGATGAACCAGAACATCCGGCCGGCACAGTAACCCATCCTGGAAGGACGCCGGAGGCGTGGACAGCTCCTGCGCCGCAACAGGAGGGACGCCTCCGACGCCTTTCCTCCAGGACGAAGTGGGAAGCTCCGGCCATCGAACGAGAGCGGGTGATCCGCCGAACGCGGCGGAGTTTCCTCCGCCCTGAACCTGCTGCTATGCTCCTCATGTCGGCTGCATCCTTCGTGAGGACCGCTCTATGACCAATCGTGCTTTTTCCTGGCAACGTGTTCTCGGCGCGGGCCTTCTGGCCCTGGCGCCTCTTTGGGCATCCGGTGTGCAGGCCCAGACGGAGGCTCCTGCTCCCGAAGCCTCGACGGGACGCATCACGAAACAGGCCGGCACGTCCACCCGCGATATGGTCGCGGCGGCCAATCCACTGGCCGCACAGGCCGGACGGGAGATCCTCGCGGCCGGAGGGAGCGCCATCGACGCTGCGGTCGCCGTGCAGCTCGTTCTCAACCTCGTGGAGCCGCAGAGTTCGGGCATCGGCGGGGGCGCATTCCTGCTCTATTGGGACAAAGCGAACCTCGTGACACTGGACGGGCGAGAGACGGCGCCCGCCGCTGCGAAGCCGGAGCGGTTTCTGGGGCCCGACGGCAAGCCGATGAAGTTCTACGATGCCGTGGTCGGCGGCCGCTCCGTCGGCGTGCCCGGCACGCTTCGTCTGCTGGAAACGGCGCACAGGCGTTGGGGCAAGCTGCCCTGGCCCCAGGTCATTGCGCCGGCACTGCGCCTCGCAGAGGACGGTTTCACGATTTCGCCGCGGCTCAACGGGCTCCTCGGGCAGGAGAAGTATCTCCAGAACGACCCGATTGCCCGCGCCTATTTCTATCAGGCGGACGGTACGCCGAAGCCTGTCGGCACTGTCCTGAAGAACCCGGCTTTCGCCAGGACCCTTCGTGACATCGCCGAAAAGGGAGCGGATGTTTTCTACACGGGCGATATTGCGGCCGACATCGTTGCGACGGTCACGCGCCACACCGGCAATCCGGGTGACATGACCCTGGAGGATCTCAGGACATACAGGGTCGAGGAGAGGGCGCCGGTCTGTGGCCCTTACCGCACCTACCGGATCTGCGGCATGGGTCCGCCGAGCTCCGGAGCCGTGGCGGTCCAGCAGATCATGAGCGTGCTCGAGACCCAGGACATGGCGGCGATGAAGCCCGGTCCCGACGCGGTGCACTGGCTGGCCGAGGCCGGGCGCCTCGCCTTCGCCGACCGGGCTCTTTATCTCGGCGATCCGGCCTTCGTGAGCGTCCCGGTCCGTGGCCTTATCGATCCGGGTTACCTCAGGAGCCGGGCCGCTCTGGTGAGCCCCGACCGCTCCATGGGGCGGGCGAAGGCCGGCGATCCGCCTTACCAGAAGACGCAGTTCCGCTTCGCCCCTTCCGACGGCATCGAGTTCGGGACGAGCCACATCTCGGTGGTCGACCGCGAGGGCAACGCCGTGGCGATGACCACCACCATCGAGGACGGGTTCGGCGCCCGCCTCATGACCAGGAGCGGCTTCCTCCTCAACAACGAGCTCACCGATTTCAACTTTGCGCCCGACGAGGACGGAAAGCCGGTGGCCAACCGGGTCGAGCCCGGCAAGCGTCCGCGCAGTTCCATGGCGCCGACGATCGTGCTGGACGGCAATGGCAAACTCTATGCCGTCGTGGGCTCGCCCGGAGGAAGCCAGATCATCAGCTACGTGACCAAGACCCTCGTGGCCATCCTGGACTGGAAGCTCGACCCGCAGGTGGCGGTCGATCTGCCGAATGTGGGCAGCCGCAACGGTCCTACGGAGATCGAGGCCGGCACCGAGGCGGAAACCTGGAAAGCGGCTCTCGAGTCCAAGGGCCACGAGGTCAAGGCGATCGAGATGAATTCCGGCATTCAGGCGATCGTGGTGGGTCCAACGGGTCTGTCCGGTGGCGCCGACAGCCGCCGCGAGGGCGTGGCCATCGGCAATTGACGCCGCCGGCCGGCTCGGCAACATCCTTGCGGGCAGAATGCGCAAGAGAGGACCAAGGCCCCTTCGACGCCTGCCCGTCCGGACCGCGGAAGGTCCCGGATAACCAGTTCCAGACAAGCGTCGCCGGCTATCGGTTGGATTGCCTGTGTCCGGCGCGTCACTGGGGCGCGTGCTTCCCACGGCCATGTGGGCAGGCCATCGAAACACCATGAGACTTTTCAATAACCTAAAGTTCCTTACGAAGATTGCTATCCCGATCGTGTTCTTCGTCGCCGTCGCCATCGGGCTGATCGCCACGGCCGTACGCGGCCTCGATCATATGGCGGCCGATACGCAGAATTTGGTGAATTCCGATGCCAGGCGCCTGAGCCTGGTTCAGAGCGTCAACATGCGGATCAACGAGGCGACGATCCAGGAAAAGAGCATGATCCTGACGCCGAAGAATCTGCCCGATCGCGTCAGAAGCGTCGAGAACGCCTACAAGGATGCCGTCAAGAAGACGTTGGCCGAGCTGGATCAACTGGTTGCGCTCTCCAGTACCGCCGAGTTTAGGAGCCTCAACGAGAGCCTCAGGGATGCGGTCGTCGCTTACTTCAAGAAGCTGGACGAGAGCATGGCGTTGTCCTCGAAGGGAGATGATGCTCAGGCGACCGAGATCACGAACGGTGTCGGTCGCGATATGCGCCGGCATCTGCGCGATCAGATCACCACGAGCATCGAGGGTATCGTCGCCGAGCTCGATCAGGCCAAGGGAGCGTCTGCTGCTCTGGCGGCGAGCACCATGTGGTGGCTGACCGGTTCCGCGGTGACAGGTCTCGCCCTCGCCATCGTGCTCATCTGCTCGATTACGGTCTTTGGTATCACCCGACCGCTCACGGGAATGAGCGAATCCATGCGCCGCTTGGCCGATGGTGATCTCGATGTCGATGTGAGCGGCACCACGCGCAAGGACGAGGTGGGCGTGCTCGCCCGCGCGCTCCAGGTCTTCAAGGAGAATGCGGTGGAGGCGCGTCGTCTTGCGGCCGCGCAGGAGGCGGAGACCCAGGCCAAGATGCGCCGGGCCGAGGTGCTCGAGGCGCTCACGCAGCGTTTCGAGAGCAAGGTCTCGGCCCTGACGCAAGGGCTGTCCTCGGCCGCCACCGAGATGGAGGCCACGGCCCAGTCGATGAGCGCGGTGGCCGGCCAGGCCAGCCAGCAGACGATGACCGTGTCCTCGGCCGCCCAGCAGACCTCGGCCAATGTGCAGACGGTGGCGGCCGCGACCGAGGAGCTGTCGATCTCGATCCGCGAGATCGCCGCCCAGGTCGGCCAGTCCTCGCAGGTGGCCGAGCGCGCCGTGCAGGGCACCGAGCGCACCAACGCCACCGTGCAGGCGCTCGCGGCTTCCGCCGAGCGCATCGGCGACGTGATCCAGCTGATCAGCACCATCGCGGGCCAGACCAACCTGCTGGCGCTCAACGCCACCATCGAGGCGGCGCGCGCGGGCGAGGCCGGCAGGGGCTTTGCGGTGGTGGCGACCGAGGTCAAGGAGCTCGCCTCGCAGACCGCCAAGGCGACCGAGGAGATTTCGGCCCAGATCGGCTCGGTGCAGCAGGCGACGCAGGAGACGGTGACGGCGATCCGGGAGATCGCGCGCACGATTGCCGAGATGAGCCAGATCTCGACCTCGATCGCGGCCGCCATGGAGGAGCAGGGCGCCGCCACCGCCGAGATCGCCCGCAACGTCCAGGAGGCGGCGCGCGGCACGGAAGCGGTCACCGGCAGCATCGCGGATGTGCAGAACGGGGCAGGCGAGACCGGGGCAGCGGCGAATCAGGTGTTGGGCGCCGCCCAGGAACTGGCGCGCCATTCCAGCGATCTCGGCCACGAGGTCGCGAGCTTCCTCTCCGGCGTCAAGGCCGCCTGAGGCTCGCGCATCGAACCCAAAAGTGGGCACCGGTTTTTCGCCGGAACGATGCGCTCTTCCCAAGAAGGGAGCATCGGATGTGGGCCCGATGTCATGTCCGATGCGGTAGCGCATCGTGTGAGAAGCCCAAGATCCGCATCAGGGCCGCTGAAAGCAGCGGCCCTTTTCTCTTCGCCCTTTTCTCTTGGCCCTTTTCTCTTGGCCCCAAAGCGGTTGGCCCTTATGACGGCTCTGCGAGGACGACCTCCCCCTTTTTGGGCTTTCACTCGGGACGACCCGACCTTTCCCGTTGGGGGATTGAACGATGCGTACGACTCGTGACCGGATCCGTCACGCCCTCAGCTTCGAGCTCATCGGACTTGCACTCGTCACGCCTCTCGGCGCATGGATCTTCGGGATGCCCATGGCCGATATCGGTGTCGTCGGGGTCGGCGCCGCGACCATCGCGACGATCTGGAACTACGTCTACAATGTGGGTTTTGACGCTCTGATGCAGCGCCTGACAGGGGGGACGCAAAAGAGCGTTGCAATCCGAGTCGTGCATGCCGTCCTGTTCGAGGTGGGTCTGCTGATCGTGCTGATGCCTCTCATTGCCTGGTATCTCGGCATCGGCCTCTTGCAAGCCTTCTACATGGATGTGAGCTTCGCGGTCTTCTACATGGTTTACGCGTTCGTGTTCAATTGGGGTTACGACCGGGTTTTCCCCTTGCCCGCCTGGCAGACTTCTTCGCAGACGCCCTGACGACGGGGCCTTGAAGGTTACGAAAGCTTAATGCCAGCATTCAGTCATCGTTCACTGAAGGCAATCGAAATTGAGCGCAGGCAATGCATTCACATTTTGCCTGCGGAGTTCGTTATGAAGAGAGTAGTATCTGGTATTGTTGTAACTTGTTTGGCTGTTGGTGCGCTTGGACCTGCAGTTAGTTCTGCGAGTGCGTCTCCTTTGTCCTTCGTGAAGCCGGACAATTCTGGCGCCGGCTTGCAGCAGGTCCAATTCCGTCGCGACGATGACAGAAACAGAGTTGAGCGCCGGTTCGACCGCCCACGTCATGAGCGTCGCGTCGAACGTCCCCGTTTCGAACGTCGCGGCGGCTGGGGTTACTACAATGGGCACCGGGGATATCGGGCGTACCATCCCGGTTACCGGCAGTACAATGGATGGTGGTTCCCGCCGGCAGCTTTCCTCGCGGGAGCAATCATTGGAGGCGCTGTCGCCAGTCAACCTCCTGTCGTCGTTGCCCCGCCCGCATATGCTCCGGTTCGCTTGAGCGCTGCGCACGTCAACTGGTGTACGAATCGCTGGAAGTCCTACCGCGTGTCGGACAACAGTTTCCAGCCCTTGAGCGGACCCAGGCAGGTTTGCGTGTCGCCCTACGGGGGCTAGAGCCTTTTCCATGAACTTCGGTTCATGGAAAAGGCTCCTGTTGTTTGAGAAAGACGCCTTTTCTTCGCAAAACCGGCATCCACTTTTGCGGAAAAGGCTCGAGGGCACCGAACGCAAAAGCGGGCACCGGTTTTGCGTGAAAAAGATGCTCAAAAACAGAGACTGACTGCATCGGATGTGGGTTCGATGTCACGTCCGAAGCCCGAGCGCATCATGCGGGCCCTGAGTATCGTGTCCGAGCGATCGGGATCGCTGCTCGCTGCCCGATCCTCCAGGTCCGCATTTTACGGCGCGTTCATGAATAGACTGAGCATCGGATCGATCCGATGCTCAGGGCCGCGTGCTCCGTGTCATCGCTGACACCCCATGCTTTCCCGTCCAGGACGGCGGAACCTGCATCGACGAAGCGGCCATTGGGCCGCGGATTTCCCTGACCGTCCTGTCCGCTCCGTGCAGGACATGCCGTGCCGCCTCTCGCTAAGATCAAGAGCTGGTCCGGGACGGCGAAGGAGGCGGAATCAGAGGTGCTCGGCTTGAGCCGAGCCGACAAACGACCATCAAGACCCATAGGGACATCTGCAAGATATCTCACCGTTGTGGAGTACAATTTGCAGATCGTCTTTCCGATAAGGATCCAATTCATGGTCCGGTCTTGAACAGGATAGAGTCAAGCTGAGTCGCCGGCGAGGTAACAAATAAATATTCGCTCCGCGGCTTGACTCGATTTTCTTCGCTTATTGATTCGCTTGGCCCGGCCGCCCGGTGGAAAGCGGGATCAGCATTAATCATTTCTTACTGATCGACTCCACACGCAACACCGAATCAGCCATCACTCGGATGTTGCGACACAGTGGTGTTCACAACGACCGACAGCTTGAGCCGCCAAACCGACAGCGCTTCCGACAGGTCCTCGCAAGACCGGCCTTCGGAAGGTTGCGGTATTGGTGCTCAGGGATGTCGGTGATGGGACCGGCGCAAGAGAGCGTGCTTAGTCTCGTCGGGTTGCGATCATCCACGACGGCGCAACTCTCTTCGAACAGGAGAAGACCGTGAACTAAGGCCAGGCAAAGCAAAAGGCCCACGAAGCTGGAAACTTCGAGGGCCTTTGGAGTCACCGAGGGATCGGCGACAGGAATGTTTTGAGCGACTTCCTTATGCCATCCCGACAAGCCGCGTGTCAAGAACATCGGATTCGGTGAACGCTCCCGCTTTGCCCTCAACATGGAGGGTACGATGCAGCCTGCATCGTCTGGAGGCCGGCGGCTGAGACATGCCGCTCTGGCCGCGAGAAAGTTCGTCCTGGAATCCGGGCGAACCGTGACGCGAAAAGAGCTCTCGGCGGCGGCTCGCGACGCCGCGAAGGCGCTTTGCCTGAGCGCGCCGCAACGACTGGTCTTGAGCCAGCTGGTCGTCTGCTGGGGCGAACACGCTATCGGCAGGCTGCTCGTCTGGCCGTCCAACCAGCGGCTGACGGCAGCCACCGGCCTGTCCGAGCGGTCGATCCGCAATGCCGTTCGCGCCCTGACCGAACTCCAGCTGCTGCTCCCGAAGGACTCCCCGAACGGCAAGCGCTACGCCGTCCGGGACGAGAGAGGACATATCGTTGATGCCTTCGGCTTCGATCTGACGCCGCTTTTTGCGCGTCGAGACGAATGGGCCGCCGCCACCGCCGCGCAACGGCAGATGAAAGAGCTCCTGAAACGCTCCTTCGACGACATCACGATCTGCCGTCGCGCCACGGAAGAGGCGCTGGGTGCCCTTGCCCGGTGCCGCTCCTCCATCGACCGCACCGATCTCGAGAAGCGTCTCGACGTGTTGAAAGCCCGCACCCCGAAACGCTCCGGGAGCTCGCTCCCGGCCGGGCTCGCCGACGCCTGGAGCGAGATGAGGCAGCTCGCTGAAGAAGCCTTCTATTTAGCAAGCTGTGACGGCACGACATTCCGGCACATTGAGGCAGAGAAAGAATCCTTCAGTGAGACTTGTCACAACGGTAACCAGAACGATGCTGAGCCAAGCGCCCCGAACACGCCTCCTCCTCATCTGCCGCTGCCGGCCCTGGTGGTCGAAGCCTGCCCCGTGATCGCCGGTTATGCTCACCCGATCCGGGATACGGCCGATCTCGTCGCGGCAGGGCAGTTCCTGCGCGCCTGCCTCGGGGCACACCCGAGCGCCTGGACCGAAGCGGTGGAGGACCTCGGCGCCGTCCGGGCTGCAACGGCCGTCATCTTTGTCCTGCAGCTTCACGAAGACGATGTCAGAAGCGGTAAAAACAGCATTCGAAATCCTGGAGGATATTTCCGGTCGATGGTGCGCCTGATCAAGAACACCGAGATCGACCTGCAGGCCGAATTGCTGACCTTGCGCAGGCACAAGCAGGCTCAACGGGATGGAAGTGCCCGGTTGGGGCGTGGGCTAGGCGATGCACCGCGTCCCGGCCGCGAGCCGCGAGCCGATCACCTCTCTCGCCATCGGGCGAGGATCGGCACCAGCCGGATCTCCATGCAGGGCGCAATCGCGCAGTCCAGCAGGTGCGTTGCCGTTTGAGGGGCGGCCGGCATCATGCTAGCGCATCGTGCGAAAAAGTGGACCCGGTTTTTCGCTTGAACGATGCGCTCCTCTAGAATGGGAGCATCGGATGATGGCGCAACCGAGGCCTTTGCAGAAGGACCATTCTGATGGAAATCGGACTCTACACCTTCGGTGACGTGGGCGCCGATCCCGTGACGGGACGCCGGATCGGCCCGGCCGAGCGCTTGCGGAACCTCGTGGAGGAGATCGTCCACGCCGATCAGGCGGGGCTCGACGTGTTCGGCCTCGGCGAGCACCACCGGCCCGACTATGCGGTCTCGGCTCCGGCTGTCGCGCTGGCCGCTGCGGCGACGCAGACCAGGCACATTCGCCTGACGAGCGCCGTGACGGTGCTCAGTTCCGACGATCCGATCCGCGTGTTCCAGCAGTTCGCCACCCTGGACAATCTCAGCCAGGGGCGGGCCGAGATCATGGCCGGCCGCGGCTCCTTCATCGAGTCGTTTCCACTCTTCGGCTACGAGCTCGACGATTACGACACGCTCTTTGCCGAGAAGCTGCAGCTTCTCATGCGGCTCAACGAAGGCGAGCGCATCACCTGGCCCGGCGGGCAGCATACGTCGCCGATCGCGGATCGTGGCGTCTACCCGCGTCCCTGTCAGGACACGTTGCCGATCTGGATCGCGGTGGGCGGGACGCCCCAGTCGGTCGCGCGGGCGGGAGTGCTCGGACTGCCGTTGGCGCTGGCCATCATCGGCGGCGAGCCCGCCCGTTTTGCGCCCCTGTTCGACCTTTACCGGCAGGCGGCCCAGCGTTCCGGCCAGGATCCCGCAACCCTGAAGACGTCCATCAACGTGCACGGCTTCGTGGCCGACACGACCCAGGAGGCGGCCGACACCTTCTATGCGCCGCAGGCCGACGTGATGAACCGGATCGGGCGGGAGCGCGGCTGGCCGCCCACGAGCCGCCAGCAGTTCGACGCGGCCCGGGGGCCGCGCGGCGCATTGTTCGTCGGAAGCCCCGCAGAGGTGACGGACAAGATCCTGGCTGCGCACGAGACCTTCCGGTTCGACCGCTTCCTGATCCAGATGGCCATCGGCGTGATGGATCACGGCAAGCTGATGCGAGCGATCGAAATCCTGGGGACGAAGGTTGCGCCGGAGGTGCGCAAGGCGCTCGCCTCCGGGTGACAGGCCCCGGAGGCGGCTTTCCGGATCATGGCAGAGGGATCGCCCGATGCTCGGGATGCCGGAAGCCGCTCCGGGAGAGCCTTAAGGGATGCATCGCCGCATCACGCGCGCAAGACGCTGCGAGAATGCCTTCGCGTCAGCCGGCAGTTCCCCGTCGAGGATCCGCGCTTCGTCCAACAGCAGGTGAGCGGCGTCTTCGCGCAGGGCCTGCTGATCCTCGCCGAGGTCGGCCAGGGCCACGACGAGGTCATGGCGCGGGTTGATCTCCAGAACGGGTTTCACGGCGGAGGTCGGCTGACCCGCGCGGGCCAGAAGCCGCTCGAGCTGGCGGTCCATGCCGGTCTCGGATGCCACGAGGCAGACGGCGCTTTCCGTCAGCCTTTCGGAGGCGCGAACGTCGGCGACGGCGTCTCCGAGGGTGGCCTTCACGGATTGGATGAACCCCGCCACCGCTTCCGTCGACGGCGAACCCGCATTCTCCCGGGGCTCGACGAGGGGAATCTGCGCCAGATCCGCAGCGCCCTGGGTGACCGACTTGAACGGCTTGCCTTCGTAGTCGGCGCCCGCCGTGACCCAGAAGCTGTCGACCGCATCCGGCAGCAGCAGCACCTCGATGCCGCGCGCCCGGAATCCTTCGAGCTGCGGTGAGGCCTCGAGCCGGGCGAGATCTGTTCCGGTCACATAGTAGATCGCAGCCTGATTCTCCTTGAGGGCGCCGACATAATCCTTGAGCGAGCGCCACCCGCCACCGGACGCGGTGGTCTTGAACCGGGCCAGGCCCAGCAGGGTTGGGCGCCGCTCGAAATCTTCGTAGAGCCCCTCCTTCAGCACCGGACCGAAGGTCTCCCACACCTTGACGTAGGCTTCCCCGTTGCTCTGCGCGAGCTTCTCGAGTTCGCCGAGCACCCGGTTCGCCACCCCCTTCTTGATCGCGGCCAGAAGCGGACTCTCCTGGATCATCTCGCGCGAGACGTTGAGCGGCAGGTCGGCCGAGTCGACGAGCCCGCGCACGAACCGCAGGTAGCGCGGCAGGAGCTCGGCCTCGTCGGTGATGAAGACACGCTTCACATAGAGCTTCATCCGCCCGTGACGGTCGGGGTCGAACAGGTCGAACGGGGTGGAGCCCGGCACGAAGGCGAGAGCGGTGTACTCGTGGCGGCCCTCGGCCCGGAAATGCACCGTCAGGGCCGGTTCGTCGAACTGGCCGGCCACGCTGCGGTAGAAATCGGTGTAATCCTCGGGCTTGATCTCGGAGCGCGGTTTCACCCAGAGGGCGGCGCCGTCGGCGACCTCCTGCGGTTCCGCTCCGGGCTTCTCGATGATCGAGATCGGCACGGGAACATGGCCGGATTGCATCTTGACGATGTGCTCGAGCCGATAACGCTCCGTGTAGGACTTCGCCTCCTCCATCAGGTGCAGGATGACCCGGGTGCCGCGGGAGGGGGCCTCATCCAGCGCGACCGGCGCAACCGTATAGGAGCCCTGGCCGTCGGACGACCAGACGGTCGCCTCCTCACTGCCGGCCCGGCGCGAGACCACATCGACCCGGTCGGCCACCATGAAGGCCGAGTAGAAACCGACGCCGAACTGGCCGATGAGCTGGGCCCCTTCGCCGCCCGAGGCGGCCTGGATCCGATCCATGAAGGCCTTGGTGCCCGAGCGCGCGATGGTGCCGAGCGCCTCGATCATCTCGTCCCGGCTCATGCCGATGCCATTATCTTCAACCGTCAGGCGGCGGTTGTCGGCATCGATCCGCAACGTGATCCGCGCCTTGGGATCATCGCCGAGCAGGGCAGGGTGGGAGATCGCCTCATAGCGCAGCTTCTCGCAGGCATCGGCCGCATTGGAGATCAGCTCGCGCAGGAAGACCTCCTTGTCGGAATAGACCGAGTGCACCATCAGGTGCAGCAGCTTGGCGACATCGGCCTCGAAGGTGTGGTTCTCAGGGACGGGGTTGGTGTCAGCAGTCGTCATGGCGTGAGATGAACCTTGTTGCTCAGGCAGGCAACGAGATGGCTGCGAACGGTCAAGATTTCAAGGCTCGGGGTCACCTCGGACGCCGAAGAGCCCCGACGATGGGGCCCATGGGCAGGAGCGAGTCCATCCGTTCCAGCGCGGGCGCGTAGAGGCTGGAAATGCTGCCGTCCAGGAACAACGCGTTGGCGCAGCCCAAATGGTCGCGGAACAATCGGGCGAAGGTGCTGAACGTGACGGGATCTTCCGAAATCGCGAACACAACCGTGTGCGGGTCTTTCACGCCGACGCCGTTGCGGATCTTCAAGGATGTGCTCTGCTCGGAAAACTTGGGATGAATGCGTCCATCGATGACGAGCATCGGGCCCGATTGTGTCGCGTGATCCGGCCTGATCTTCCGCTTGAGATAGGTGTCCGTCTCCAGCACGCCGGCCCGATCACCTTTGACGTAGAAGACGCCGTTGGGCTTGAGATGGAAATTTCCCGGCCCGTTTCTGGTGTTGGCCGCCTTGAGCTCCTGGCCATTCTCGATGTAAAGCCCCACTGGCGAGCGATCTTCGTGGTACATGCCCGCATTCATCGCAAAGGCCAGGCGCGCCCCGTTCGGCGTCGCTTTCAGCCGGCTGAACGAGCCAAGCGCATTCCCATCCGGCCCGCGCCAGAACAGCTTCACCTCGTACCGGCGCAGATCCACCGAGCAGACCACGAAGGCACTGTCCGCAAAACGGACCCGCCGGCACGGATCCTGACCGGGCTGCGCCGCTGCCTGTTGGGCAACCAGCCCGAGCAAAACAAGGCCCCCTGAGAGCAGGATAAGGGTTCGGCGCGCCGCGCGGCGCAGGTTGAAACCGATCGACTTCATTCGTCTCCGAGGTCCTTTTCTCGCGGCTTGTTCTTGCCCCTTGCCCGCAGATCGATCCTGGTCCCGCGACATCATGGATCAATGGAGATGGGGCACAGGGGTCAGGGCGCGAGGTAGCGCTCCCGCAGGTGAGCGCGGAAGACCTCCGCCGTCAGCGGCTGCCCGGTTGCGGCAACCAGCAATTGGTCGGTGGTCGTCAGGCTTCCCTTCGCATGGACATTGGCGCGCAGCCAGGTCCGCAACGGTGCGAAATCACCTTTCGCCAGGCCCGGGAGGATGGCGGCATCCGCCCGGCAGGCCGCCCTGAAGAATTGGGCCGCGGTCATGGCCCCGAGCGTGTAGGTGGGGAAGTAGCCCCATGCGCCGCCGGGCCAGTGGATGTCCTGCAGGCAGCCCAGGCTGTCATCGGGCACCGTGAGGCCAAGGAATTGTCTGACCTTCTCGTTGAAGGCGGACGGAAGATCCTCGATCGGGAGGTCGCCGGCGATCAGCGCCTTTTCGAGCGTGCAGCGGACCAGGATGTGGGCCGGATAGGTGATCTCGTCCGCATCCACCCGAATGAAGCCCGGCTCCACCCTGGTCAGAATCCGATGCAGGTTCTCCGGGCTCCAGGCCGGCCCCTCTCCCTGGAACGTCTCCCGCACGAGGGGAGAGAGGTAGGTGACGAACTCCCGGCTTCGGCAGGCCTGCATCTCGATCAGCAGCGATTGGCTTTCATGCAGGCTCATTCCGCGCGCCAGCCCGACCGGCTGGCGGCGCCACGCTTCCGGGCGGCCCTGCTCATAAAGTGCGTGACCGGTCTCATGCAGCACCCCCATGAGCGCACTCATGAAGTTCGCCTCGCTGTAGCGGGTGGTGATCCGGACGTCGCCCGTGGATCCGCCGCAGAACGGATGCAGGCTGACATCGAGCCGCCCCCTGTCGAAATCGAACCCGGCCGCCTTCATCAACCGCTCGCCGATGCGTCGCTGATCATCGACAGGGAAGGGGCCGTCGAGCGGCTGGATGGCAGGGCGGCCCTGCTGGCGTTCCTGCGCTTCCTGGATCAGGTCCGGCAGCTCGGCGCCGAGCTCGGCGAAAAGGGGATCGATGGCAGCCTGCCGGAGACCCGGGTCGTAGCTGTCGAGGAGAGCATCGTACGGCGACAATCCCAAGGCCTCGCCCTTGGCCTGGCCGATCTGCCGCTGGAAGGCGAGCACCTGGGACAGGTGCGGCAGGAGCAGGGCGAAGTCGCTGTTCTGCCGCGCTTCGCGCCACACCAGCTCGGCCCGGGAGACGGCCCTCGAACTCGCCTCGACGAGGTCGGCCGGAACTGCGGCGGCATGCAGGTAGATCCGGCGCATCTCCCGCAGGTTGGCGCTCTGCCAGGCGTCGAGATGGTCGCCGTCCTGATTCGCCTTGTCCAGGAGATCGGCCATGTCGGGTGCGGTGAGACGTTCATGGGCGATGCCCTTGAGCGTGGCGAGCTGGTCGGACCGGCTGTCGGCGGCGCCTTGCGGCATCAGGGTTTCGGCATCCCATTGCAGAACCCCGACCGCGTCCTCGATCGCGCTGATGCGGGCAAAGCGTTCTTCCAGCGTCCTGTAGGCTTCCATGGGGGCGAAAATTCCATCTTTGAGGAGTGATCTTGCGGTCGAGTGGGTGGGCACAGTGATCCCACAGCCGTCCCGGATCAAGCAACGGCTCCACGGGGGCCCGTCTCCGAGCCGCCGTCCCGTTCCTATTCGGGATGCTTGTGGATCGGGTCAACCCAGTAAACCTCTTCCGGCTTTTCGACCGGATCCACATCGGCGATGTTCACCACCACGGCCTCGTTGTCGCTGCGCACCAGGACACATTCGAGGGGCTCGTCGGGATTGGCGTTGATTTCCTGATGGGGCACGAAGGGCGGCACATAGATGAAGTCCCCCGGCCCGGCCTCCGCGACGAACTCCAGCCGCTCGCCCCAGCGCATGCGGGCCTTACCCCGCACCACATAGATGACGCTCTCCAGTTCACCGTGGTGGTGCACCCCGGTCTTGGCATTCGGCTGGATCGATACCGTGCCCGCCCAGATCTTCTGTGCGCCCACCCGGGCGTGATTGATCGCGGCCTGGCGAAACATGCCCGGGGTCTGGGCTGTGTTCGGATCGAGGCGGTCGCCCTTGATCACCTGGACGCCGTGGTGCTTCCAGTGTTCGTGCGAATCGTGGTGGCCGTCATGGTCGTGGTCTGTCATGGCGCTCTCCGAGGCGGTTTAGCCTTTGGTCGTTGCGGAATGGCGAGCAAGGAGGCCGGGGGAGGGGACCGGTTCGGGCCTCCGGCCGTACATCGTACCGCTCATCGGTGACAGGCTCCATCCAGGCGACGGAAGACCCGTCCAGCGCCGCCTGCATGGCCCGATGGACCATGCCGATAGGCGGGTAACCCGGCACCGACATTCTCCTCCGACATTCTCTTGGCTCGACCAGGGCACCTTGGCTCGACCAGAGGACCTCGGGCTCCCATCTTAAGGGGATGATCGCTTCCATGTTCCCCGCCCGCCGCTCCCTGCGTGAGCGAATCGGCGCCTTGCGTCACCTCCCGTCCCTGTTCCGCCTGGTCTGGCAGGCGAGCCCCGGGCTCACGCTCGCGAGCTTCGGGCTGAGGCTGACACGCTCGGCCCTGCCTATTCTGGTCCTCTATGTCGGCAAGCTCATCATCGACGAGGTCGTGGCCCAGACCCGGCTCCCCTCACCGGGCGTAGGCCTCGGCGATTGGATCGGGAGTGGACGACTTGATGTCCTCGCAGGGCTGCTCCTTCTGGAGCTGGGCCTCGCCGTCATGGCCGATCTCCTGGGGCGGGCCAGTTCCCTTGTCGACAGTCTCCTGTCGGAGCGCTACAGCAACTTCGCCAGCGTGCGCCTGATGGAGCATGCGACGACGCTCGATCTCGAGCAGTTCGAAAGCAGCGATCAACAGGACCGGCTGGAGCGGGCCCGCCGGCAGGTCACCGGTCGAACCACCCTGTTGACCCAGATCTTCGGGCAGGTCCAGGACGTGCTCACGGCCCTGTCCCTCGCGGCCGGCCTGCTCGCCTATGCGCCATGGCTCATCGTCCTGATCATCCTGGCGCTTTTGCCGGCCTTCGTCGGCGAGGTGCATTTCAACGCCCAGGGCTATCGGCTCAATTACTTCCGCACGCCGGAACGGCGCCAGCTCGACTACATCCGCTATCTCGGCTCGAGCGTCGAAACCGCGAAGGAGATCAAGCTCTTCGGGCTGAACGCCTTCCTGGTCGAGCGCTTCAGGGGCTTCGCGGACCGGATGTATGCGGAGAACCGGGGGCTTGCGATCCGCCGGGCCGCATGGGGCACGCTTTTCGCCGCGCTCGCGTCATGCGCCTATTACCTGGCCTATGCGCTGATCGTGTGGCGGACCGTCCAGGGCGAGTTCAGCCTCGGCGACCTGACATTCCTGGCCGGCTCTTTCCTGCGCCTGCGCGGCCTGCTCGAGGGATTGCTTCTGGGGTTCTCCCAGATTGCCGGGCAGGCGATGTACCTGGAGGATCTGTTCTCCTTCTTCGATGTGCGCCCGAGCATCGCATCGCCGCCGAACCCGCGGCCGTTCCCGCAGTCGCTGCGGTCGGGAATCGTGTTCGAGAACGTCGGTTTCCGGTATCCGGATTCGGATCGCTGGGCGGTCCATCATCTGAGCCTGACGCTGAGGGCCGGCGAGGTCGTGGCCCTCGTCGGAGAGAACGGAGCGGGCAAGACCACGATCGTGAAGCTCCTGGCCCGTCTCTACGACCCGACGGAGGGACGGATCCTTCTCGACGGCCATGATCTGCGCGAATACGACCTGGCCGATCTGCGGCGCCACATCGGCGTGATCTTCCAGGATTTCGTGCGGTTTCATTTCACGGCCGGCGAGAATATCGGGACGGGCCATATCGAAGCGACGGATGATCGCGCCCGGATCCGGCAGGCGGCGGAGCGCAGTCTCGCCGACCGCATCATCCAGCGCCTGCCCCGGGGCTACGACCATCCGCTCGGCAAGCGGTTCCATGAGGGGGCGGACCTCTCCGGGGGCGAATGGCAGAAGATCGCCATCGCGCGGGCCTACATGCGGGATGCCGAGGTGCTGATCCTGGACGAGCCGACCGCCGCTCTCGACGCCCGCTCGGAATACGAGGTCTTCCAGCGGTTCCGGGATCTCAGCCTGGGGAAGACCGCGGTTCTGATCTCGCACCGGTTCTCGACCGTGCGGATGGCGGACCGCATCCTCGTTCTGGAGAATGGACAGGTCGTGGAGAATGGTTCGCACGAACAGCTTGTTGCCTCGGGTGGGCGTTACGCCGAGCTGTTCGAGCTGCAGGCCTCCGGCTATCGCTGAGATATCGACTGACAGCATCGGATGCGGGTTCGATGTCATACCCGACGCTGTCGTGCCGTTGCGCCGAACCTGGTCAGTCCAGGGAGGCTTTGATCCGCGCCAGCCCCTCCTTGGTCAGCGGGTCGATTCTGAGGAGCTTGTGTCCTCCGGACGAGACCCGCTTCGAGAAAACGAGGCGCACGTAGCCACCCTCGTGGAGGGGAAGGAAGTACGCGCCATCGGCCTCTCCCGCCAGGTAGCTGCGCAATCCGACATAGAAGCTTTCCTCGTATCCTTTGATCGCGCGGCGAATTGCCGGGTGGATGACGAGCGTCGTCTGTGTGCTTTCGCAGACCTCTTCAACGGCCTCAAAACTCAACACGACTGAACCTCCGAACGGCCAAGCAGCCTCTGCAGGTTCAACGTTGTTCCTGCAGGTCGGGTTCGTCTTGAGCGCCACCTATCCCTAAGGGTGGGCTTGCGGCCCTCTGCAGCATGACTATCTTCTATTGGCACTCTCATATGTCGAGTGCCAACTAGGCTGCCCGGCGAAGACGAGTGCTCCCTATCCAAGAACAACGCGAGGAGGCACCCATGGCCGCTCTTCCGCTGCACGGCCGGGTCGTCCGCCTCATCGAGGCCGAAATCGGCCCCGGCGCCCGCGTTATGTGCGACTTGAGCGCCGGTCCGGAGAACAATCAGCACAGGAGGAACGATGATGGCTGCCAAGGAAGTCAAATTCTCTGCAAGCGCCCGCGAGAAGATGCTGCGCGGCGTCGACATCTTGGCCAATGCGGTGAAGGTGACGCTGGGCCCGAAGGGCCGCAACGTCGTGATCGAGAAATCCTTCGGCGCGCCGCGCATCACCAAGGACGGCGTCACCGTCGCGAAGGAAATCGAACTCTCCGACAAGTTCGAGAACATGGGCGCCCAGATGGTGCGCGAAGTCGCGAGCAAGACCAGCACCGTGGCGGGTGACGGTACCACGACTGCGACGGTTCTGGCTCAGGCCATCGTCCGCGAGGGCGCCAAGGCCGTGGCCGCCGGCATGAACCCGATGGACCTCAAGCGCGGCATCGACATGGCCGTGGCTGAAGCCGTCAAGGACATCCAGGCCCGCGCCAAGAAGGTTGCGTCGTCAGGGGAGATCGCCCAGATCGGCACCATCTCGGCCAACGGCGATGCCGAGGTCGGCCGCATGCTGGCCGAAGCCATGCAGAAGGTCGGCAACGAGGGCGTCATCACGGTCGAGGAGGCCAAGACGGCGGCCACCGAGCTCGATGTCGTGGAAGGCATGCAGTTCGACCGCGGCTACCTTTCTCCCTACTTCATCACCAATGCCGAGAAGATGATCGCGGAGCTCGAGGAGCCCTACATCCTGATCCACGAGAAGAAACTCTCCTCGCTCCAGGCCATGCTGCCGATCCTCGAGGCTGTCGTTCAGACCGGCAAGCCACTCCTCATCATCGCAGAGGATATCGAGGGTGAAGCGCTTGCGACATTGGTCGTGAACAAGCTGCGGGGCGGCCTGAAGATCGCCGCCGTCAAGGCTCCGGGTTTCGGCGACCGCCGCAAGGCCATGCTCGAGGACATCGCCGTCCTGACCGCCGGCCAGACGATCTCCGAAGACCTCGGCATCAAGCTGGAGAACGTCACGTTGGACATGCTGGGGCGGGCAAAGACCGTGCGGGTGGAGAAGGAAAACACCACGATCATCGACGGCGCCGGCAAGAAGGAAGACATCGAAGCCCGCGTCGGCCAGATCAAGGCGCAGATCGAGGAGACTACCTCGGACTACGACCGTGAGAAGCTCCAGGAGCGCCTGGCCAAGCTCGCAGGCGGCGTCGCGGTGATCCGCGTCGGCGGCGCGACCGAGGTCGAGGTGAGGGAGAAGAAGGACCGCGTCGACGACGCCCTGCACGCCACCAAGGCGGCGGTCGAGGAGGGCATCGTGCCTGGCGGAGGCACCGCTCTGCTGCGCGCCAAGGCTGCGGCTGCCAAATTGAAGAGCGAAAACCCGGACATTCAGGCGGGCATCAACATCGTGCTGCGCGCCCTTGAGGCTCCGATCCGCCAGATCGCCGAGAACGCCGGCGTCGAGGGCTCGATCGTGGTCGGCAAGATCAGCGACAACACCAAGTCCGAGACGTTCGGCTTCGACGCCCAGACGGAGGACTTCGTCGATTTGCTTCAAGCCGGGATCGTCGATCCGGCGAAGGTCGTCCGCACGGCTCTGCAGGACGCCGCTTCCGTGGCAGGCCTCCTCGTCACCACCGAGGCCATGGTGGCCGAGCTGCCGAAGAAGGAAACCGCGCCCGCGATGCCGGGCGGCATGGGTGGCGGCATGGGTGGCATGGACTTCTAAACGAAGAGCGGTCAGCCGGCGCACGAGGCGGGCCTCTTCGGAGGCCCGTTTGTTTTCAGGAGGAAGAGCACTCGTGTGCTGTTTCCAAGCAGGTTGTTCAGGCGCTGCTCGTCCGGCTCCTGCGCCGACGAAGAAGGCGCACTTTGATCGGGGTGATTAGCCTATGGCAGCATGCCAGCATGCGAACTCAATCACACGGGTTGCCGCTCGGTCAACCGATGGAAGTGCCGCAGATTGCTCTCGGGGTCTGCCCGCTAGGATGTTTGATCCCGGGGTTTGATGGTGCGATATTATCCTTGGAATGGAGGGATGCGCTATGAGCCAAGTTCTCCATGGGAGCGCCACAACGACAGAGGCGATCCGTCGAGCAATACGAAATAGTCAAGCGAGCTTGAGGCGGCACACCGGCGCTGCCGGCTCAACGCTCTGCGGGATGGACACCCCATTCGTGCCAGAGCCATCTTGGAATGCGAGCTTTTGGTCGGGACCCCTTCGCGGAGGGCATTATGGCCAGCGGTCATGCGTACCGCTCCAGTAGGTCGAACACATGGCCGCACCGACCAGCCCGGCAGAAGCGTTGATGCTCCTATAGAGGTCAAGAGGCCGAAGAGAGCATTGTGGGAGGCCTGCTAGCGCGGCAGAGATAGCCAAAGATCTCCCGTGCGACAAAGCGCTTGAGACAACGAATGATCTCCATCTTGCCCTTGCCCTCTGCCGTTCGTCGACGGACATAGTCAAGGGTTGGTGGATGGCTGCGCATCCTGATAATGACGACGCGATATAGAGCCGCGTTAGCCTGACGATGGCCACCGCGGTTGAGACGGTGACGTGAAGTCTTGCCGCTCGAGGCCGGAATGGGACAGGCGCCACACAGTTTGGCGAAGGCTGCCTCCGAGCGGATGCGCTCGGGATTGTCGCCGACGAGAATCAGCATCTCGGCAGCCGTACCGGTCGACATACCATGAGCCTCCTTCAGGGTCGGCGCGCAGGCGGTGGTCAGAGCATCGAGATCGGCATCGTGGCTTTTGATCTCAGCATCGAGCATCAGCCAGCGCCGGGCGAGAGCGCGTAATGTTGCTTTGGCTGAGGCTGTTGGTGAAGTCATCGCTCCCGGTCTCAGGGCGGCTAAATGGCGGATCAGGGTCATTTTGCCGGTGAGGCCGTCAAGGCTCTCGCGCAAGGCAGCGGGAGCATTGACGATGATCGTCTTGAGGGTGACCATCGCTTGGGTGCGGCTCTTGACGGCGGTGTCTCGCGCCACCTTGAGATGGCGGATCATTTCCACCAAGCTGGTGCCCGACTTCGGAGCTGCCCTTGCTTGGCCGCTGAGAACGGCGCGGGCCGCGTTCTCAGCATCAAGCGGGTCATTCTTGCCATGCTGGTGCCGGATCTGGCGATT
Source organism: Microvirga sp. M2 (assembly GCF_047497095.1). Lineage (NCBI taxonomy): Bacteria > Pseudomonadati > Pseudomonadota > Alphaproteobacteria > Hyphomicrobiales > Methylobacteriaceae > Microvirga > Microvirga sp. M2. The sequence goes on along the minus strand of NZ_CP134063.1, from coordinate 3,879,146 downwards.
GGGCCGGTTGACCTCGATGATACTGTGCCCTCTCTCCTGCAGGAAGCGCGTCAGGCCAGCCCCATAGGAGCCTGTCCCCTCGATCCCGAAGGCGCGGACGGAGCCAAAGGATCGGGCCCAGGTCTCCAGCTCCTGATAGCCTCTGCGGCTTGCCAACAGGGTGATGGCACCAAGGCGGGCCCCAAGCCCGTTGATGGCGACAGCGGTATGGGCTTCTTTGTGGGTGTCAACGCCGATGATGATCTCGGCAGGATCGGTCTCTTGCATTCCTATTCCTCCGCGGCTGGGGCCCTGACGGGTTCCTGCGGGCGGACAGGACTGTGACGGGACGAGTCCCCAAGCTCCTATCAAGTCACGCTGTAGCAGAAGGTCAGGTGCCGCCCGGAAGGCCGACACGTCAACACAATGACACGCGGTCAATCATAACAAGGGTCAGGCCCTCCGAGCGGCTCTGACATTCTCACAGTTCAACAAAACAGTTGCCAACGGGCGGCTCAAGCAACTCATGGGAGTGGGCTGCATACCCGTGCGGCTAGAGCCTTTTCCATGAACCGAAGTTCATGGAAAAGGCTCCTGTTGTTTGAGAAAGGCGCCTTTTCTTCGCAAAACCGGCATCCACTTTTGCGGAAAAGGCTCTAGTCCACGATAAACAATCTCGCACCAGTGGTCGTAGAAGAGCGATGAGATTCATCACCATGATCGGACACCTGATAGCTCATCCCTGGTTTGAGTTTGAACGTGCGTCCATCGCGCAATTCGGTGTCGAGCTCACCTTCAAGGACGTAGAGGACATGGCCGCGGTCACACCAGTGATCGGCAACATAGCCAGGAGTATACTCCACATGACGAACCCTCAGATCGCCTACAACAAACGTCCGCCATATGGCCTTGCCGCTTTCGCCGGGATGCTCGGTTGCAGGCATGCTCGCCCAGTCCGTTACGGTAAATGGTAGGGTCGGTATCTTCATGGAGATCCTCTGAAGTGGGCTCGTTAGCTTCAATACTTATTGGGCGCCGCTGCATCAACGGATGCATAGGTGTTCAGCATGCTCTTGATGCCATTCTTGTTAGCACAAACTTGCCGAGTCTCTGTAGAACAATCAAGGGAATGAGAGACGATGCAGGAGATCCGGTTTCAGGCGCCTTGGGCCGATTGAAAGAGGATGCTAAATTTGGCAATGCCTCCTTCCTCGCGTAGTAAATTGAGCGACCGGCGGCAAAGGGAGCTGCCCAATTTGGTAGTGCCATGGGAACGACAAGAGACAGGTTAGAAAGCATTTTGGCCCGATTGACCGACAGGGCCGAAGAGGAGCGGGTATTCCTGAAGCTCTATGAGGATGCAGCCCGCGCCGCTGCAGATGCCGCCGACGCTCGCAGGAAAGCGGGTGTGTCGCTGGGACCTCTCGATGGATCGATTGTCTCGATTAAAGACCTGTTCGACGTCGCGGGTGAAGCCACGACGGCAGGCTCTATCGTTCTGCGCGATGCACCACCCGCTGCCAGCGATGCAGAGGTCGTGCGCCGCCTGCGTCAGGCTGGTGCGGTGATCATCGGAAAGACGAACATGGTCGAGTTCGCTTTCTCCGGACTTGGCCTCAACCCGCATTATGGTACGCCCGGCAATGCCGTTGATCCCGAGCGGATTCCGGGCGGGTCGTCTTCTGGGGCAGGGGTCTCGGTGGCCGAGGGAACGAGCGAGATCTCCATCGGCAGCGACACGGGCGGTTCGGTGCGCATTCCGGCATCGTTCAATGGAATCGTCGGATTTAAGCCGACGGCGCGTCGGGTGCCGACGCAAGGGGTGTTCCCTCTTTCCTACAGCCTCGACTCCATAGGTCCTCTTGCCCGTACGGCGCAGGACTGCGCCAATGCCGATGCTGTTATGGCTGGCGAGGTGCCGCAGGCGCTCGCTCCTTATTCCCTTACCGGTCTGAAAGTAGGCGTGCCGCGCGGCCGCCTGTTCACCGAGACCGAGACGCTGGTTGCGGAAGCATTCGAAGCAAGCCTGAATCTTCTATCTAAGGCCGGAGCCAATGTCATTGATGTGGATATCGATGCCCTGCTCGCAGAGATGGAGAAGGTTACGTCTCCGGCATCGATTGCCTCGATCGAGGCGGCTGAGATCCACGCGGATTGGCTCGACGCGAAAGCCGAGCTGTTCGATCCGCGTGTTCGGGGCCGCATCGCTCTCAGTGCGTCCCTGCCAGCGCCTGTCTATATTCGTATGATGCGGCGGCGGGATGCCCTGATCGCCGCGATGGATGAGCGCCTGAAGGCGATCGATACTCTTGCCTTGCCGGCGACAGCCGTCACCGCGCCGCCGACCGTTCCTCTTTTGGTGGACGATCAGCTCTACAGGCAGACCAACCTGCTGGTTATGCGCAACACCATGGTGGGAAATCTGTTCGACCTGACCGCCATCTCTCTTCCCATCCCCGGCCAGCCGCGCCCGGTCGGCCTCATGCTGATGGGCCGCAATGGGTATGACAGAAAACTGCTCGAAATCGCAGCGAGCGTCGAGAAGGCTTTCGCGGCGTAATTGACGTGCGGCGGTCCGTGAGGGCCGCCGCATTGCTCCGGAGGCAATATGAGGAAAGTGATTGTCGGACGGTCCGCTTGAATGATTTCGGTTCAGGTCCGGATCTGATTCATGCGCCGGCTTCGCAATGCGACCAGGGTTGCGTTCCATCCGAGGCTTAAGGTCAGGGCAAGGAGCAGGGCCGGAAAAGCGCCCATAGGAACCGCGCCCAAGTGAATGACAGACAATGCTCCGACGAAGCCCAGCATTCCCGGAACGCCGTTGGCAACAACTGATGCAGTGACGATTCCACCGATGCGAGGTTGAAGGATCAGAGCGAGGCTGATCAGCACGACAGGAGCCAAAGCCGTAGCAGCTGCGATAGCAGGCCCAAGCGTTCTCCCGGCCAGAACCGTTCCTCCGACCAAAACCATGACCAGACTGGCACGGAACAGAACATCCCACGATCTTTTTTGAAGGCGAGGTGGCTTGTCTGCTCCTGTCAGCCGACGCGCATAGACAAGCGCAGCCGCAAAGACGGCACCATTCAGGGCGAGAGCACCGCCGAGGGTCCATTGGCCTTGTAGGATAAGGAAAACGAACGCCGCCCAAACAGCGAATCCCGCTCCGATGCTTGCCAACACCCCCCGACGCTGCGCAACGGTGGCATACACAACCATGTACACGACGGTAGCGGCCGTAACCGGAAGTCCCGCCAGAGCACTTTCGGAGATGAACTCGGCACTGTGCTCGGTGGCCAGAAATGCGAAAGCCGGCCCTGCCGAAATCGGCAGGGTCGCGACCATAGCGCCGAGGAAGGGGCCGCTTCGCTCAACGATCATCGATGCGCTCACGACGATAGCAGCCGCAAGCAGCATCTTAGCGAGAAGGAGCGCCCAGAACGATGGATCCACGGACAATGACCTCCGGGCCTGCACCCGCGGTTAGGAAACGACGGGCAGGGTCTCGATCTCGTAAGCGTGCCGAATGACGCGGGTCAGCACCGGATCCGCGAGCTCCATCTCAAATCGACTGCCTGGCCTGATGCCTCCAATGGCTCCCAGGGTTCCGCAATACATCACGGTTCCCGGCGCGATCTCCAATCCCGAGGGGCGGCGGTCGATGAGGTCCTGGGGAGTTCTGAGGGCCGCTAAGGTCCCTTCCTGATAGAGCACGCGTTCTCCATCGATGGTCGCCCAGGAGCGCAGGATGATCTGGTCCCAATGAGCCTCAAGCTCATCCAGTCGCCACAGGGTCTTGCCGATCGGCTTGGCGCAGAGCTGCTTCGAAAGGGCGATGCCTGCCGTTTCAGCCTTGCGGTCCGTGTGGTCGGAACCGATGCCGATCCAGTAGCCATCCGCGAGCGCCACCAGCACTGGCTCCACCTCACCGGAGGAGTCCGTGCCGAGAAACTCGACACGCTCGGATTGAGTGAGATTGCTGGCCGATGCCCGATAATAGACTGGAACCGACGAGGGGGGCGGCACTCCGATGGCAGCGAGTTCCTCGATGTGGTGCTGGATTGCGTGCTCGTCCCGTCCGGCCCAGCCCGCAATGACCAGTGCCTGCGGGTCAAGGCCGATCCGATCCGCACCGTTCTGCGAGATTCGATTGAAGGTGAGCAAAATTAGCCTCCGAATTGGGCAGGCAGCCACAGGGCCAAGCCGGGGAAGAGGGCAAGGAGCAGGATGAGAACCAGCATCGAAAGGACAAAGGGAATCGACCCAATGATCACGTCGTTGAGGCTTCCCCTGGTTCGAAGGGATTGCACCACATAGAGATTGAGACCCACAGGAGGTGTGATCAAAGCCGCCTCGATGAGAACGACGATGACGACTCCCAGCCAGATCGGATCGAAGCCGAGGGCTACCATGACGGGAGCAACGATGGGGATTGTGGTGATCATCATGGAGAGGGTCTCCATGAAGCAGCCGAGGATCAGGTAGAATACCACCACGGCCAGCAGCATCTCGTACTTGGAAAGACCCAGTCCCGCTACCGTGTCCGTGATCATCTGGGTCAACCCGATGGCTGTGATCACGAAGTTGAGGAAGTAGGCGGCGATGATGATCAGCATGATCATCGCGGTCGTCCGCATGGTGTTCTCGAACGCCTCGATCAGCATTTTCACACTGAGCCGCCGGAAACAGGCTGCAAGCACCAGGGCGGCAATCACTCCAAGGGATGCAGCCTCGGTCGGCGTGGCGATGCCTGCATAGATCGAGCCGACAACGACCAGGAAGATCCCGAGAGGTGGCAGAAGATCGGGAAGGCTGGCAAAGCGCTCTCTCCACGTGGTCCGGATCGGCTTCCCGCCCCAGGAGGGCCTGAACAGGCAGGCCGCAACGATGAGGGCCATGAACAATCCGGCAAGGCCTAGACCCGGGACGATTGCCGCCAGGTAGAGCTTGGGAATCGAGGTGTCGGTCAGAACGGCGTAGATGATGATGTTGATCGACGGCGGGATCAGGATTCCCAGTGTTCCGCCCGCTGCGAGCGTTCCGAGAAATAGGCGCTCGTTGTAGCCGTGGCGATTGACGAGCGGGAGGGCAACGGTGCCAACGGTCGCTGCCGTGGCAACCGAGGATCCTGACGTGGCGGCGAAGATCGCGCAGGAACCAATGTTCGAGTGCATCAGCCCGCCGGGCAGCCAGGACAGCCACTTGACCATCGCGGAATACATCCTTTCAGCGACGCCGGAGCGCAGCAGAATTTCGCCGAGAAGGATGAACATCGGGATCGAGACGAGAAGGAAGTCGCGGCCGGCTGACCAGGCGATCTCGCCCATCGCCAGGCTGAGAGGCATCGTGCTGAAGAGTTGCTCGAGGACGAGACCGAGTACGCCAATGGCGGCTGCGACCGGAATGGCGACGGCAAGAAGCCCAAGGAGAATGATGAGTGTTGTACCAAGCATGGTGTCAGCGATCCGGCCTTGAGTGGGGAGCCTGAAGTTCGGCGGTGTGGCTAGATTCTTCGGCCGCGCTCTCTTCGAGAGTCATGGCGCCTGCGAGCTGGCTGACCTTCGGCAGGTCTCCCGTGACCAGGGCGATCGTGCTTCTCAGTAGCAAAGGCACAATCGTGAAGAGAAAGAGAAAGAAGCCGACAACCCAGAGCGACTGCGGAATCCACAGGGGCGTTCCGAGAGGTGTCGTCGAGTGCGTGTCGAAGAGAAGCGAGTCTTGAAGGACAAGCGCTGATCGCCAGGTCAGGTAACCCACGAACACAAGGAGCGACAGGAGGGCAACAATATCGAGGCAGCTTGTGACCCTGAGGGGAAGCCGTCCGTAAAGTGCATCGACACGGACATTGGCGCGCCGCAGCAGGGTAAAGCCAAGAGCCCAGGTTGTGCCGATTGCGAAGGCATAACCGGATAGCTCATCAGCGCCACCCAGTGTAATCAGCACGGTCTTGCGCAGCAGAACATCCAGTCCGACGAGTAATGCAGCGGCCAGCATCATGGCACCGGCGAGCCGCACAGCGAGCGTGGAGAGACGATCCGCAAGCGCGAGCCAGCGGTCAAGAACAGCAATCATGACATCATCAATCTTGTAGGAAGCCTCCCCAAGGAGGGGAGGCTTCGGTGATAAGCGCTAGGGGCGAGTGACTCGCAGGTCCTTAGTTGGACTTGGCTTGAATGTTGATGGTCTTTCCGACTGAGCTGTTCCAGTTCTCCACGCAGTCACCCGGGCAGCGTGCGGCCCACTTGGGAACCACGGTTTCGGAAAGTACCTTCTTCAGGAAGGTCCGGTCTGCGTCGGTGATCGGCACGAAGGTCATATTCGCTTTGGTGCCGAGCTTGCAGGTGTCCTTGCCGGTGTTGCAGTCGAAGCCCTGCTGGGTCTCCTCATCCGCGCCCTTCCAGATCCGATCCTCAAGATCGGCGATCTCCTTCTCCAGGAAGGTGCGGACATTCGCGTCGAGGCTGTTCCAGCGATTTTGATTGACGGCGAACATCACCTGACTCCAGCCGACGGGTAATTCGTGGATGTGGGTCGAGACTTCGTACCACTTTGCCGAATTGCCGGAGAGAGTGCCGGTGATCGCGCAGTCGACCACCTTGTTCTGCAGGGCGGGGACGACTTCGCTGAAGGTCATCGTCACGCCCGTGCCGCCGAGAGCCTCGACGAATTCCGCAAGAGTGCGGTTGCCAGTCCGGACCTTCTTGCCCTTGAGGTCCGCGAGGCTCTTGATCTCGCTGTTGCAGTAGATGACCTGCGCGGGATAGGGCCAAATGCCCAGCACCTTGATGCCGAATTTCTCGCCGTAGAACTTGTCGTAAACCGGCTTGTAGGCATCCGAGATCTTGCGAGCAGTCTCGATGTCGGGTGCAAGGCCTGCAAGGTCGATGGCTTCGTTGCGGGCGTCGTCGCCTGCCACATAACCCAGAACCGTGGAACCGAAATCGATGACGCCGAGGCGCATGAGGCGGAAGATTTCGGCGCCCTTCATGCCCATCTCGTTGAATGGCGTGATTTCAGCCGTGACGGCGCCCTTCGACCTCTCGGTGATCTCCTTGGTCCAGAAGGGTTGCTCGAAGCTCTTATACTGCGAGAGGTTACCCCAGGCGCCCACGACTTTCAGGTGGGTCTTGGGCAAATCCTGTGCCAGCGCGCTGCCGGCGATGAAAAGGGAGAGAATGCTCGCGGTGACGAGCGAGGCAGGTGATTTCATAGCTGTTATCCTTCTCTGGTTGATATGTTTTTCTGTTATTGCCTCAGCCATTCGCAAGCCGGCTGTTCTTAAGGTCGGTGACCAGCATGTAGCCCGGCGCATGCGTGATGGCGAAGGAGGGGCGGGCTGCTGCGACCACGGATTGTGGAGTGACGCCGCATGCCCAAAAAACAGGGATCTCATGATCGGCAAGACGTACCGGCTCCCCGTAATCGGGAGCATCGAGATCCTTGATTCCGATCATCTCCGGTTTGCCGAGATGAACTGGCGCTCCGTGCACAGCAGGAAAGCGCGATGTGATCTGTACCGCACGGATCGCATCGGCCGGCTTCAGCGGGCGCATGGATACGACCAGCGGGCCATGGAACGGACCGCTTGGCTGAGTGGGGATGTTGGTCCGGTACATCGGGACGTTCGTGCCCTCGGCGATGTGCCGAAGAACGATCCCATCCGCCATCAGCGCTTCCTCGAACGAGAACGAGCATCCGATCACGAACGACACCAGATCATCGCGCCAGACGGAGGAGACATCCGTCACCTCGTCGACGAGTTCGCCGTCGCGCCAGATGCGGTAAAGAGGGAGGTCCGTGCGAATGTCGAGATCCGCACCCAGCTCCGGGACCCGCGGGTCACCAGGTTCAGAAACGCCGATCAGCGGGCAGGCCTTAGGGTTTCTTTGGCAGAACCGCAGGAAAGAAGAAGCTAGATCCGCCGGAAGGATGGCGAGATTGCCCTGTACGTGTCCGCGTGCAAGGCCCGATGTCTGATCTCTCAGAGTGCCACTGCGTGCAGCCAGTCGCACATCGAGACCGGTCGCTAGCGCTAGATCGGCGCGTTGCGGCAATGTATTCATATACCATTCCCTTGGGTTATTTACTTTATTTTCGTGCAATCCATTAATGCTTGGTAAGTAACTCCAATCAATAGCCCCGATGCCTGGGTGACCAATCAGCTTTCCTGATAGCTCGTCTGGGCGATGCGGATTGCGAGGTCCGCAGCCGCTTCAAGGACTGGGTTCGACAGGGACTTGCAGTACGAGATTGTGAATTTGAGCGGATCCATCACGATATCCGTCGTCATTACTCCCAGTCTCTCAGACTCGATTTCGTCTTGGATAAGAGCAGGTGGGAGAATCGCGACGCCGACGCCGTCGACCGCCAGCCGAATGTTGGCCGAGAGAGAAGCGGACGTGATCATTCTAGGCGGCGTCATTCCGGATGAACGGAAAAGATCTGTCAGGGCAATCGTCGGCCGCGTTCTGCGGCCATACGTAATGATCGTGACCTCCGCGAGATCCTCGATTGTGATGGGCCGTCCGAGAAACCCCAGACGCGGGGCTGCAACAAAGCTGAGTTTGTAGTTCGAGAGCGTTCGGCTTTGGATCGAAGGATCCGGAACAGGCCCAAGGAGGAAGGCCAGGTCGATCTCTTGCCCGGCCAGCCCGTCTCGCAGATTCGGTGTGGTATCGACCGTGAGTTCCAGGCTGAGGCGCGGGAATTTCAATTCGAAGGCGCGAATGAAATCGGGCAGCCATGTATGTACGATGGTCTCGGACGTGCCGACGCGAACGATGCCCCCGGTGCCAGTTCCGCCGCACATGGCATGGATGGCCTGTTGGTGAAGGCTGAGGATGCGCTCTGCCCATGTGATCATCTCCAAGCCCTTGGGCGTGAGCTTCGCCTCGCGCCCGCTCCTGTCGAAGAGGTAATGGGTGAGCCGCCTTTCCAAGGACGCGACGCGTGCCGAGATGGTCGGTTGGGATGTGTCCAGCCGAATTGCGGCCTTCGAGAAACTGCGCAGCGTGGCGCTCCAGTAGAAAGCCTCGATCTCTTTGAGTTCCATGACTTTCCTCTCAGCCTCCTGTGCTTTCGGCGTTATAGCGATGCCGCGGCGCGGGCGGCCTGATCGTAATAGCCCGACAGGGTCCGCATCTGGCTTGCCAGCCGTGACAGGGTCTCCATTTCCAGTCCGAGGGAGGCAACCGGGCCGACAAGAAGCGTTTCTCGTATCGCCCTGTATTCCTCGCAGGCTCTGGATCCTGCCTCGGTGGCCGAGATCAACTTTTCCTTACCTGCCTTCTTGCTCGCGACGAGCTTGAGGCGCTCCAGTTTCTTGACCGAGTAGCTCACCACATGAGTGTCTTCGATGTTCAGGACCAGACAGATGTCGGCCAATCGCTTCGGCTTGGAACGGTGGAGCACGGAATGGAGCACGAAGATGTCGATCGGTGACAGGTCGGGCAATCCCGCTGCAGCCATGCCGCGGACGATCCAGCGGTGGAAGGCATGGGATGCAAGGATCAGTCCAAATTCGAACTCAGACAGGGCAGGGAGCCCACCCGACGCCAGGTGAGCGGACGAAACAATCGGGCCTGGGGCCTTCGAATGTGGTGACATGATTACAAGACCTCTGAAAGGATGCAGTTCCTGCGAAGAGACGTTGACAATTTGTCGACGATTTATCTACATTTTGCGAACTTATTATAACCAGGATAGGGGAACATCATGACTTCAGGGAAGTGGGACTTTTGGATCGACCGCGGCGGGACATTCACTGACATCGTCGCGCGTAGGCCCGACGGAGCACTTCTCGCGCACAAGGTGCTCTCCGAGAATCCCGAGGCTTATCGCGATGCGGCAGTCCACGGCATCCGCGAGCTGATGGGACTTTCCGCCGGCGATGTTCTGCCGACGGAGCAGATCGCGACCGTGAAAATGGGGACTACGGTCGCGACGAATGCTCTGCTGGAGCGCAAGGGCGATAGGACCCTGCTTGTCATCACGAAGGGCTTCGCCGACGCACTTAAGATCGGGTACCAGGGACGTTCTGATATCTTCGCCAAGAATATCTCCAAGCCGGAGCAGCTCTATGGCAGCGTGCTTGAGATCGAGGAGAGGGTTCTTGCCGACGGTACCGTCGAGGCGAAGCCGGATCTCGACCTCGTCCGCCAGCAGCTTTCCGCCGCCTATGCGGAAGGCATACGCGCCTGTGCTGTCGTCTTCATGCATTCCTATCGCTACCCGGCTCACGAGCAGGCTGTCGCTGCGATTGCGCGCGAGGTAGGCTTCACTCAGGTCTCGGCTTCGCATGAAGTCAGCCCCCTGATGAAGATCGTGGGGCGTGGCGACACGACCGTGGTGGATGCTTATCTGTCGCCGGTCCTGCGCCGCTATGTCGATCAGGTTGCCTCCGAGCTGGGCGAGGAATCAGAGCGGACCGCCCGTCTCATGTTCATGATGTCCTCAGGTGGTCTGACGGACGCCCATCTTTTCCAAGGCCGCGACGCGATTCTCTCCGGTCCGGCCGGAGGCGTCGTGGGGTGCGTTGAAACGGCTCGTATCGCGGGATTCGACAAGATCATCGGCTTCGACATGGGCGGTACGTCCACCGACGTGTCGCATTTTGACGGCGACTACGAGCGCACTCTAGAAACCGAGGTGGCAGGAGTGCGCATGCGCGCTCCGATGATGCTGATTCATACTGTTGCTGCCGGCGGCGGTTCGATTCTTCACTATGACGGATCGCGCTTCCAGGTTGGTCCCGACTCGGCCGGCGCCAACCCGGGCCCCCGGTGCTACCGTCGCGGCGGTCCGCTTGCGGTGACGGATGCCAATGTCATGACCGGCAAGCTCGCTCCGAGCTTCTTCCCGGCTATCTTCGGCCCCAATCGCAACGAGCCGCTCGATGTTGAGGCTGTCCGGCAAGGATTCGCCGAATTGGCCGGTCGCATCGGTGGTAGCCGCTCGCCGGAATCTGTGGCCGATGGGTTCATCCGCATCGCCATCGAGAACATGGCCAATGCAATCAAGAAGATTTCCGTGCAGCGCGGCTACGATGTTACCGAATATGCGCTCCAGTCGTTCGGTGGCGCAGGGGGGCAGCATGCCTGTCTCGTAGCCGATGCCCTCGGCATGAGAACGGTGATGATCCATCCCTTCTCCGGCCTTCTCTCGGCCTATGGCATGGGGCTGGCTGATATCCGCGCCACCCGCCAGCGTACGGTCGAAGCGCCTCTCGATAACGAGGGCATTGGGTACGCGGCCCAAACCTTCGATGAACTCGCGAAAGAGGCACGGGACGAGCTGCTGCAACAAGCGGTTCCAGCCGATGACATCGAGATTTATCAGCGGGCGCACATTCGCTACGCGGGCACCGATATGTCGCTGACCGTCGACTTTGCGGACATCGCAAGCATGAAGTTGGCCTTCGAAGCGTCCCATCGCGCACGCTTCGGTTTCATTGACGAAACAAGAAAGCTCAGCATCGAGGCCGTCTCGGTCGAGGCAGTCGGCGGCGGTCAACCTGCGGAGGAGCCGGATCTTCCGGTCGCTCTGGCAGAGGCCGATCCTATGGCCCAGACGAAGTTCTTCTCTCAGGGCGAATGGCATGATGCTGCCGTCTATCATCGCGAGCACCTGTCTCCCGGCAAGCGGCTTGCAGGCCCGGCGCTCCTGATCGAACCGCATCAAACCATCGTGGTTGAGCCCGGCTGGTCTGCAGAGATCACTGCGAAGAATCATGTGGTGATGCGCCGGACCGAGGCAGCTCGGGTCGCACCGGCCGTCGGCACGAAGGCGGATCCGGTCATGCTCGAGATCTTCAACAATCTGTTCATGTCGATCGCCGAGCAGATGGGCGTGACGCTTCAGAACACAGCCTATTCCGTGAATATTAAGGAGAGGTTGGACTTCTCGTGCGCGGTCTTCGATGCACAGGGCCGATTGGTAGCCAACGCGCCTCACATGCCCGTGCATTTGGGCTCGATGGACCGCTCGGTCGAAAGCGTGATACGGGCCCATGGCGACAATCTGAAGCCAGGCGACGTATACGCGATTAACGCGCCCTACAATGGCGGCACGCATCTGCCCGACATCACGGTGGTCACGCCCGTCTTCGATCCGGCGGGGGAGACGATCCTGTTCTTCGTGGCGTCGCGAGGACACCATGCGGACGTTGGCGGAATCGCCCCAGGTTCGATGTCGCCACTCGCCATGACCATCGAGGAGGAGGGGGTCTACATCGACAACTTCAAGATGGTGGATCAGGGCCGCTTCCTGGAAGAGGAGCTGAGACAGCTCCTGATGGGTGCTCGCTATCCGGTGCGAAATGTTGTGCAGAACGTCAATGACCTGAAGGCGCAGATCGCGGCCAACGAAAAGGGCGTGGCGGAGCTGAGGCGCATGGTGAACCATTTCGGGCTTGATGTTGTGCAAGCCTATATGGGCCACGTTCAGGACAATGCCGACGAGAGCGTGCGTCGGGTGCTGGACGCATTGTCCGACTCGTCCTTCGAATATGAGATGGATCAGGGGTGCTTCATCCGTGTGAAGATCACAGTCAATCACGATCGCAGAGAGGCGACGGTCGATTTCACCGGAACCTCACTCCAGCGGTCTGACAACTTCAACGCTCCCGAGCCGGTGGCGCGTGCTGCGGTCCTTTACGTGTTCCGCGTGATGGTCGAAGGCAATATCCCCATGAATGCGGGATGCCTGCGGCCGATCAATCTGATCATTCCGGAGGGCTCTATGCTCTCGCCTCAATACCCTGCTGCAGTCGTTGCGGGCAATGTCGAGGTCAGTCAGGCGGTGACGAATTGCTTGTTCGGTGCTCTCGGAGCTCTCTCCGCTGCGCAGGGCACGATGAACAATCTCACATTTGGCAACGATGTGTATCAGTACTATGAGACGATCTGCTCCGGTGCTCCGGCCGGACCCGAATTCCATGGAGCCGATGCGGTCCATACCCACATGACGAATTCCCGTCTCACTGATCCCGAAGTTCTCGAGGTCCGCTATCCGGTCGTCCTTGAAGATTTTCATATCCGCCGCAACTCCGGAGGTCGTGGCCGCTGGAATGCCGGTGATGGAACCGCACGCACCATCCGCTTCCTGGAGGCCATGGATTGCGCCATCCTCTCTGGCCATCGCCGGGTGCGTCCCTTCGGGCTTGCAGGAGGCGATGCGGGTCAGACGGGCGAGAACTGGGTGCGCCGCAAGGATGGAAGCCTCGAGCGACTCAAAGGATGTGACCAAACCAAGATAGAAAAGGGTGAGGCCATCATCGTCCGTACGCCAACCGGTGGCGGATTCGGAGCCTTAGAGAACTGAGCGTTCGAGAAAGCCCGCTCCTAACGAGAGGAAACTGAAAAGAACTGTCTGGATCAAGCATGCTTGATCCAGACAGTTCGGGCTGTGCCATGAAAGCTTATTGCGGAGTTTTCTCCCCAGCGGAGAGGGTCCGTGGCATCCAGGGCGGGCATGACAAAGAAGGTCGAACCAGTTTGCAGAAAGCTCGTCCGTAAAGTGCTGCCCTCAAGGTCAGTTCTGACTGTTGAGGGAATGCGGAACACAAAGATCGTGATCCGCAGGAGCCGCATGGCCGTGACCTCTAGCAGGGAATGTCTCCTCCTGGCACAAAGCGGAAGTAGACTGAATTTCCGCATCAAGGCCGTAAGCGGACGACCCGTCTGATGATTCTTATCACACGTAGAGAGACGGAGCCGTGCGTCGCTGTTGGGGCCAATGTTAGGGCCAACTCTGAGGCCTCGGAGATTACTCTAGAAATTTCAGGTGCTTACTTTAGGAATATGGCGGAGAGGGGGAGATTCGAACTCCCGATACGGTTGCCCGTATGCCGCATTTCGAGTGCGGTGCATTCAACCACTCTGCCACCTCTCCGGGGTGCGAAGGGCCGTGGCCCCGCTGGTTGAGGCCGGCTAGGTATCATGGGCTTGGCGGCTCTTCAAGCACCTTGATGAATGTTTTTGAGAGGTTTTTGATTGACAAATCCAGGGGCTGTCCGTAGGTAGACATCCTCTATGAGCGGGTCAGAGTGCCTTCTCGTATCCATGCGGCTGTTCCAAGCGGCCGTGAAACGAAGCCGGAAACTGCCAAAAAGCCAAACCAGCGGGTCTGAAACCCGGTGAGATTTGGGTTTGAACACGAGGATCAAGATGTTCGCAGTGATCAAGACCGGCGGCAAGCAGTATCGCGTTGCCGCCAATGACGTCATCACCGTCGCCACGCTCGCAGGAGAGCCGGGCACCGCCGTTACGTTCGACCAGGTTCTCATGGTCACCGACGAAGGCGAGACCCAGGTGGGCGCCCCGCTCGTCGAGGGCGTGACCGTGGCAGGCGAAGTGGTGGAGCACACCCGCGGCGAGAAGGTCATTTCCTTCAAGAAGCGCCGTCGCCAGAATTCGCGCCGCAAGCGCGGGCATCGCCAGGATTACACCGTGGTGCGGATCACCGAGATCCTCGCCGGTGGCGCGAAGCCCAAGAAGGCTGCGGCCAAGAAGACCACCAAGGCTGCGGCGGACGACGCTGCGCCGGCCACCGCTGAATAAGCGCAAGGCAACTGACAGGAACACGGGAGTAGACCCATGGCTCACAAAAAAGCAGGCGGTTCGTCTCGCAACGGTCGCGATTCCGAAGGCCGTCGTCTCGGCGTCAAGAAGTTCGGCGATCAACAGGTCGTCGCCGGCAACATCATTATTCGTCAGCGCGGCACGAAATGGCACGCGGGCACGAACGTTGGCATGGGCAAGGATCATACCCTCTTTGCCACGGCCAATGGCCGAGTCCGATTTCTTACGCGTCAAGGCCGAGCTTTCGTATCGGTCGTCCCGGCCCAAGAGGCCGCAGAGTAAACGGCGAGAGCAAAACGAAGGAGCTCCCGCCGGCATCACACCGACCCGGCGGATCGAAGCTCCGAAACAGGCCCAAAAGGCCAAGCTCAGATCCAAGAACCGACAGGGGAGGTGGGATGTCCACCTCCCCTTCGTGTTTTCCGGGCCAGGGAGGCCCATTCGGATCGGAGCAAGATCATGTTTCCCGACCTCACCCGTGACGATGTTTTCCGTCTCGAGACCCGCCGCCTGTGGCTGCGCTGGCCTCGCCTTGCGGATGCACAAGCCGTCGTACGCCTTGCCGGTGAGAAACCTGTCGCGGACATGACGGCTCGAATTCCGCATCCGTACCATCCGGACCAAGCCGAGAGATTCATCTTCGAGGCGAGGCGGTCCAACGCGAACGGCGAGGGCCTGCAGCTGGCGATCACCCCCAAGGGCAAGCCGAACAGCCTCATCGGGATGGTCGCCATCACGGCCGATTCCGAGACCGGCAAGCCCAATCTCGGCTATTGGCTCGGCATCCCGTCCTGGGGGCAGGGCTACGGCACCGAAGCGGCCCGGGCCTTGATCGACGCCTTCTTCGCTTACGGCGACGGGGTCGAGGTCACGGCCTCTGCCCGGGTGATCAATCCGGCCTCGCGGCGCGTGCTGGAAAAGTGCGGCTTTGCCTATCAGGGTGCGGGGCTGTCCGAGCTGCCGGCCCGGTGCGGCTTCTATCCGGTCGACCATTTCCGTCTCGACCGGCGGACCTGGGAAAGCCTGAAGACCTGGAGCCACACCGGCTTCATTCCCGAGCCCGCTTGTGTCGAGGTGGAGCTGGACCGCTCCATCTCGCTGGCGAGTTGAGCGAACCGTGAACCAACCGAAGCGCTCCCGAATCCATTCGGGAGCGCTTCTCTTTTGACCGCGTTGCCCGTGCGTGTGCGTTGCTCATGGGCATGTTGTCCCGTAAAGGATACGGGTTATGAAATTTCTCGACCAAGCCAAGATCTATATTCGCTCAGGCAATGGCGGCGCGGGCGCCGTGTCGTTCCGCCGCGAAAAATTCATCGAATTCGGCGGACCGGACGGCGGTGACGGCGGCCGCGGCGGCGACGTGTGGGCGGAATGCGTAGAGGGGCTCAACACGCTCATCGATTACCGCTACCAGCAGCATTTCAAGGCCAAGACCGGCGGCCACGGCATGGGCAAGAACCGCGCCGGCGCCAAGGGCGCCGATGCGGTGCTGAAAGTGCCGGCCGGTACGGAAATCCTGGAAGAGGACGGGGAAACCGTCATCGCCGACATGACCCATGTGGGCCAGCGCGTGCTGCTCGCCAAAGGCGGCAACGGCGGCTTCGGCAATGCCTATTTCACCACCTCCACCAACCGCGCGCCGCGCCGGGCCAATCCGGGCCAGGAGGGCATCGAGCACACGCTCATCCTGCGCCTGAAGCTGATTGCCGATGCCGGTCTCGTCGGATTGCCCAATGCCGGCAAGTCGACCTTTCTGGCCGCCGTCACCGCGGCGAAGCCCAAGATCGCCGATTATCCGTTCACCACGCTCCATCCGGGCCTCGGGGTCGTGCGCGTCCACGGGCGAGAGTTCGTGCTGGCGGACATCCCGGGCCTGATCGAGGGAGCCTCGGAGGGCATCGGTCTCGGCGACCGTTTCCTGAGCCATGTGGAACGCTGCCGCGTGCTGCTGCATCTCGTCGAAGGCACGAGCGAGAATGCGGGCGAGGCCTACAAGACCGTCCGTCACGAGATCGAGGCCTATGGCCACGGGCTTGCCGACAAGCCCGAGATCGTCGCGCTCTCGAAAGCCGATGCGCTGGACGAGGACACCCTGAAAGAGCAGCTCAAGGTTCTGAAGAAGGCCTGCAAGCGCACGCCTCTCGTGATGTCCTCCGCGTCGGGCCAGGGCGTGCAGGATGTTCTGCAGGCGCTTTTGACCGTCATCGACGAGGCGAAGGCCGAGGAAGAGACCGTCGCGACCGAAGAAGAGTGGCGTCCGTGAGCCCCCAGATCAGCCAGTTTCGCCGTGTCGTCCTGAAAGTCGGCTCAGCGCTCCTGGTGGACCGCGCGCGGGGCCGCCTGAACCACGCATGGCTGGCGGCGCTCGCCGAGGACATCGCCGACCTTCATGCCAAAGGCGCGGATGTTCTCGTCGTCTCCTCCGGCGCGATCGCCATGGGGCGCACGGTTCTGGGGCTGCCGTCCGGACCCTTGCGGCTCGAGGAGAGCCAGGCGGCCGCGGCCGTCGGCCAGATCGCGCTTGCGCGCACCTGGTCGGAGGTTCTGGCGCACCACGGCATCACCGCAGGCCAGATCCTGGTGACGCTCTCCGACACGGAGGAGCGGCGGCGCTATCTCAATGCGCGCGCGACGACGCTCAAACTGCTCGAACTGCGCGCCGTACCGGTGATCAACGAGAACGATACGGTGGCGACGTCCGAGATCCGCTATGGCGACAACGATCGTCTGGCGGCGCGCGTGGCCACCATGATCGGCGCGGATCTTCTGGTGCTCTTCTCGGATATCGACGGGCTCTACACGGCGCCGCCCGCATCCGATCCCGATGCGCAGCATATTCCCGTCGTCCAGCGAATCACGCCGGCCATCGAGGCCATGGCGGGAGGCGCGGCGTCCGAGCTGTCGCGCGGCGGCATGCGCACCAAGGTCGAAGCGGGCAAGATCGCCACGTCCGGCGGCACGCACATGATCATCGCCGACGGGCGCGCGAAGAACCCTTTGAGGCGCATCGCCGAGGGCGGGCTCTGCACCTGGTTTCTCTCGCCATCCAATCCCGCGACCGCGCGCAAGACGTGGATCGCCGGCGCGCTAGAGCCGCGCGGCACGATCATCGTCGATGAGGGAGCGGCACGCGCTCTGAAGGGCGGCGCAAGTCTCCTGCCGGTCGGCGTGCGGCGCATCGAGGGCACGTTCCATCGCGGCGATGCGGTCACGATCCGCGACGAGAGCCGTGTCCTCGGGCGCGGCCTCGTCGCCTACGACGCCGAAGAGGCCTCGCGCATCATCGGTCGTCCGAGCCGCGAGATCGAGGCGATCCTCGGCTATGCCGGCCGCGCCGAGATGATCCACCGGGACGACATGGCGCTCGGCGACTGATCGGCGCTCACGATTCCCGGCAGGCTCCGGGCGGCCGGCGTCGTAGGAAAGGAAGTCCTTGATCTTTAAGGTCGCAGGGTAGAAAGGTCCGTGCCAGGATTTATAGTGCCACCCGGATCTCGGGATACGCCGCGATGTGCGGGATGGGACGGCTCGGCTCCGGGGCAGCCCGGCATGCTGTGGATTTCTGAAGGCAGGTTTCCCTCCGCGGATCGGAGGGCTGGGACTTGGATATGGACGATACGCGAGCCTTGAGCGGGAAGCCGCTCGTCGAACACCTCAACGCATCAGGTGCGGCTTCGGTTGGGAATCCGGACGTCCCGGCGCTCATCCCGGTGCACATCCCGGTGCTCATGGCCGATCTCGGGCGCCGCGCCCGCCGGGCCGCCCGCAGCATCGCCCTGGCCTCGAACGACGAGAAGAATGCGGCCCTGCGCGCCATGGCGGCCAGCATCCGAGCGCGGGAATCCGTCATCCTCGCGGCCAATGCCGAGGATCTGGCCGAGGCCCGGGCCAAGGGGCAGACGCCGGCCTTCATCGATCGCCTCGTCCTCAACCCGGAGCGTCTCGAAGCCATCGCGGCCGCCGTGGAGAGCATCGCCGAACTGCCTGACCCCGTCGGCCGCCTTCTGGCGCGGTTCGAGCGTCCCAACGGCCTGAGGATCGAGCGCGTCGCGACGCCGCTCGGCGTCATCGGCGTGATCTTCGAGAGCCGCCCGAATGTGACGGCGGATGCGGGCGCCCTGTGCCTCAAGGCTGGCAATGCCGCCATCCTGCGCACCGGCTCCGACAGCTTCCGCAGCGCGCTCGCCATTGCGGACGCCATGAGCGAGGGCCTCGAGAAGGCAGGGCTGCCCGCCGACGCCATTCGCCTCGTTCCCACGCGCGACCGTGCCGCCGTAGGGGCCATGCTGGCGGGCCTCGACGGAAATCTCGACGTGATCGTGCCGCGCGGGGGCAAGAGCCTCGTGGCCCGGGTTCAGGAGGAGGCGCGCGTGCCGGTCTTCGCGCATCTCGAAGGTCTCAATCACGTGTTCGTGCATGGGCAGGCCGATCCGGAGATGGCGAAGAGGGTCGTGCTGAACGCCAAGATGCGGCGCACGGGCGTCTGCGGTTCGGCCGAGACCCTGCTCGTCGATCGCGCCTGCGCCGACACCCATTTGACGCCGCTCGTGCTGATGCTGCTGGATGCCGGCTGCGCCGTGCGCGGCGACACGGCCACGCAGGCCGCCGATCCGCGCGTGACGCCTGCGACGGAAGAGGATTGGCGCACCGAATATCTCGATGCCGTCATATCCGTGCGCGTGGTGGATGGGTTGGACGAGGCCATCGCGCATATCGAGACCTACGGCTCGCATCATACCGATTCCATCGTCACGGACGATGCCGCGGCGGCGGAGCGCTTCCTCCGGGAGGTGGATTCGGCCATCGTGCTCCACAATGCCTCGACGCAGTTCGCCGACGGCGGCGAGTTCGGGTTCGGGGCCGAGATCGGCATCGCGACGGGCCGCATGCATGCGCGCGGTCCCGTCGGCGTGGAGCAGCTGACGTCGTTCAAGTATCGCATTCACGGTTCGGGTCAGACGCGTCCGTGATCTCTCCTTCCTCCCGTTTCCGTCTCATGCCGTCGGGGCTCGTGCGCATGCCGCCGGCCACCCCCGGCATGCGGATCGGGCTCTATGGCGGCTCGTTCAACCCCGCCCATGCCGGACACCGCCACGTGAGCCTCATGGCGCTCAAGCGCCTCGGGCTCGACCGCATCTGGTGGATCGTCACCCCGGGAAATCCCCTCAAGGACACCGGCGGTCTGGCGTCCACCCGGATGCGGGCCGCACAGGCGAGGGACGTCGCAGACGACCCGCGCATCGACGTCACCGCCTTCGAGGAGGATATCGGGGCCCGGTACACGGTCGATACCCTGGCCTATCTCAGGCGGCGGTTTCCGGGCGTGCGGTTCGTGTGGATCATGGGCGCGGACAATCTGGCGGGCTTTCATCGCTGGCGCGGCTGGCGGCGCATCGCCCAACTGATGCCCATCGCCATCATCGACCGCCCCGGCTGGACCCTCAAGGCGATGCGCTCCCGCGGCGCGGCGGTCCTGTCGGGACGGCGCATCCCCGAGGGGGAGGCGCGGGCGCTGGCGGATCTCAGGCCGCCGGCCTGGGTCTTTCTGCACGGCCCCCGCTCGCACCTGTCCTCCACAATGCTGCGGCAAATGGGGCGAACTTCTCCTTCAGGGGGACGTTGAAAGATCGGGGCATCCGATCTTATCTTAAGAATCGGCGCTCCCTATGAGCGCTGCTTAGAAAGGGCTTGAACCTGAACCGACTGAATTCTCTCGAAGCGGATATGAACACGCTTCCCCCTCTCTCCGGAGCGACTGCTCCGCAGGATGAGGACATCCGGGCCGCCGTCCTGGCTTCCATCGAGGACATGAAGGCCGAAAACACGGTCGAAATCGACCTGGCCGGTAAGACCTCCCTGGCTGATACCATGATCGTCACATCGGGCCGTTCCCACCGTCACGTGGGCGCGATCGCCGACCGTCTGGTCAAGGATCTCAAGGACAAGGGCTTCGGCACTCCGCGCGTGGAAGGCCTGCCTGCCTGCGATTGGGTGCTCATCGACGCCGGCGACATTCTCGTCCACGTTTTCCGCCCCGAGGTGCGTGGCTTCTACAACCTCGAGAAGATGTGGGGCGCCGACCGCCCGCAGGACCGTGCGAGCTGAACTGAAGGCTTGAACCGTTGCGACTGAGCTTGCTGGCCGTGGGCCGTCTCAAGAGCGGCCCCGAACGGGAGCTGGTCGAGCGATACAGGCAGAGGGTGGACGGCATGGGCCGGGCCTTGGGCCTGGCCGGCCTCGACATCGTCGAGTTGCCGGAGAGCCGGGCGCGCCGGGATGACGACCGCCGCGCGGAAGAGGCCGACGCCCTCCTGGACAAGGCCGGATCCTCCGTCCTGATCGTGTTCGACGAGCGCGGCAAAAGCCCCTCGAGCGAGGCCTTCGCCGAGCGAATCAGGCAGTGGCGCGACGAGGGCCGGGCCGGTGTGGCCTGCGTGATCGGGGGGCCGGACGGGCTCGATCCCAGGATCCGCCGGCGCGCCGAACTGGTGGTTTCCTTCGGTGCGCTCACGATGCCGCACCAGATCGTCAGGGCGCTCGTGGCCGAGCAGCTTTATCGGGCGCTGACAATCATGGCCGGGCACCCTTATCATCGTGCCGGTCACGATGATTCCTGACGAATGATCCGCTTCATGAATCCCTCCTCCCGCAAAGCCCTGGGCTTTGCCGCATGCCTGGCGGTCTTTGCCCTGGGCCCGGTCCGGGCCCAGCAGGCGCCCGCGCCTGCGGCGGGCGCCTCGAAGGCCACGGCGGAAACCGGGGAGGAGAAAAGGAAGCGCCAGAACGACCTCAAGGTCCTCGAGGAGGCCATGAACGCGAGCGCCGAAGCCCAGAGGCGCCTCGCGGCCGAGGTCGAAACGATCAAGACGGACCGGGCCAAGCTCAATGCCACCCTGATCGAAACCGCCGGGCGGGTTCGGGAGACGGAGGACCGGATTCGGGCGCTGGAGCAGCGTCTCCAGACCCTGACGGCCTCCGAGGCGGCCATTCGCCGCTCCCTGGAGAGCCGCCGCGGCGTGATCGTCGAGGTCTTCGCCGCCCTCCAGCGCATGGGCCGCCGCCCACCGCCCGCCGTCCTGGTGCGGCCGGAGGACATGCTCGAGGCCGTGCGGGCCTCCATCATGCTGGGGGCGGTGCTGCCCGAACTCAGGGCCGAGGCCGAGGTTCTGGCCTCGGATCTCGCCGAGCTGGTCCGCCTCAAGGAGGCAATCGCGATCGACCGCAGCACCCTCGATGCGGAACTGGGGACCTTGAACGGCGAGCAGCATCGCCTGACCGCGCTCATGGACGCCCGTCAGAGCCGCATGTCCGAGGTGGAGCGCAATTACGGGGCCGAGCGGGACAAGGCGGCGGAACTCGCCCGCCAGGCGGGAACTCTCAAAGAATTGATCGACCGCATGGAGGCGGAAATCGCCAGCGCCCAAAGGGCGGCCGAGGAGGCCCGCAAGGCGGCCGAGGCGCAGGATCGCGAGGCCAAGGAGCGTTTCGCCCAGGCGGCCTTCCGCGATCCGGCCCGGCTGGCGCCCAAGATCCCGTTCTCGGAGGCGAAGGGCCTGCTCCCAAGGCCCGTCGGCGGGGACGTGACATCGACTTTCGGCTCGGACGACGGCTATGGCGGAACGACGCGCGGCATTTCGATCACCACGCGTCCGAAGGCAGCTGTCGTATCACCGGCGGACGGCTGGGTTGCCTTCGCGGGGCCCTTCCGGTCTTACGGTCGACTCTTGATCATCAATGCGGGCGGGGGATATTATGTTCTTCTGGCCGGTATGGACCAAATCAACGTCGATGTCGGGCAATTCGTGCTCGCTGGCGAGCCAGTCGCGACCATGGGCGATATCTCACCCATGAGTTTGACTGGATCTGCCATAGAAAAGAACAACCCCGTCCTCTATGTTGAGTTCAGGAAAGACGGCGGTTCAATCGACCCAGGTCCCTGGTGGGCGAAATCGCAAAGCGAAAAGGTTCGCGGATAATGCGCAAACTCTCCCTATTGATTCTCGGTGTGGCTATCGGCGCAGGCGGCGCGACCATGGTGTCGCAGACAAGCCTGATGACCTCGGGCGCAGTTGCCGCCTCGGCCGATACCTACCGACAGCTGAGCCTTTTCGGAGACGTCTTCGAGAAGGTCCGTACGGATTACGTCGAGAAGCCCGACGAATCGAAGCTCGTCGAGTCTGCCATCAACGGGATGCTGACCTCGCTCGATCCGCATTCGAGCTACATGGATGCCAAGAGCTTCCGCGACATGCAGGTCCAGACCCGCGGTGAATTCGGCGGTCTGGGCATCGAAGTGACGATGGAAGACGGCCTCGTGAAGGTGGTGACGCCGATCGACGACACGCCGGCGTCCCGCGCCGGCATCCTGGCCAACGACGTCATCACCCAGATCGACGGCGACCAGGTTCAGGGCCTTAACCTGAACCAGGCCGTCGACAAGATGCGCGGCCCTGTCAATTCCTCGGTGATTCTGAAGATCCAGCGCAAGGAATCGAAGGATCCGATCGAGGTGAAGCTCACCCGCGAGACCATCAAGGTCCGGCCGGTGCGCGCCCGCGCCGAAGGCGATATCGGCGTTCTGCGCATCACGCAGTTCAACGAGCAGACCTATGATGGTCTGCGCTCGGGGATCGAGAAGCTCACCCAGGATATCGGCGCCGACAAGGTGGCGGGCTTCGTCATCGACCTGCGCAATAACCCGGGCGGCCTGCTCGATCAGGCGATCATGGTCTCCGACGCCTTCCTCGATCGCGGCGAGATCGTCTCGACCCGCAGCCGCAATGCGGAGGATACGCAGCGCTTCAGCGCCAAGTCCGGCGACCTGACCAAGGGTAAGCCGCTCGTCGTGCTGGTGAACGGCGGCTCGGCCTCCGCATCCGAGATCGTGGCCGGCGCCCTGCAGGACCACAAGCGTGCGACGGTGCTCGGCACCCGTTCGTTCGGCAAGGGCTCCGTGCAGACCATCATCCCGCTCGGCGGCAACGGTGCGGTGCGCCTGACCACGGCGCGCTACTACACTCCGTCGGGTCGCTCGATCCAGGCCAAGGGCATCGATCCCGACATCGAGGTGCTGCAGGACGTGCCCGACGATCTGAAGGGCAAGGATGAGACCAAGGGTGAAGCCGGTCTGCGCGGTCACCTGCAGAACGGAGGCGAGAAGGAAGAGCGCGGCGGTTCCTCCGCTTACGTTCCGCCGGATCCGACCAAGGACAAGCAGCTCCTGGCGGCTTATGATCTGCTCCACGGCGTGCGCAAGGGCGCGGCCAACAACACCGCGCCGACTCCGAACTGAGCGCGGCAGCATCGCAAGACCATCGAGCCTGGCGTCGACGGACGCCAGGCTTTTTCATTCAGGCTTTGACAATCGCACGGAACGGCTTGTGCAGACTTCTCCGAAACGGCACTCTACAGCACGATCTTTGGAACCATCGATGCAAGCCGGCGATGACTGAGATGATCGGCGAACGTGGGGGCGAGGCAAGGGAGTGAATGTCTGATGAGAAACGCCAAAAGCCCGCAGAGCAGGAAGGAATTGCCATACCGCTCCTGCGTCGGCGTCATGCTGCTCAATAAGCAGGGCCAGGTTTTCATCGGGCGGCGTCATTCCGACACAAGCGATCAGGTCGCCGACGGCTATGCATGGCAGATGCCCCAGGGCGGCATCGATCCCGGTGAGGACCCTTATCAGGCAGCTTTGCGTGAGTTGTACGAGGAAACCAGCGTCCGCTCGGTGAGGTTGCTTGCCGAAGCGCCCGATTGGTATTCCTACGATCTGCCATCCATGGTGGCCGGGCGCGCGTGGCGGGGGCGCTATCGCGGGCAAACGCAAAAATGGTTCGCCTTCCGGTTCGAAGGCGAGGAGAGCGAGATCAACATTACCCAGCCGGGCGGCGGGCACCACAAGCCTGAATTCGACGAGTGGCGCTGGGAAGAGATGCATCGGCTGCCGGAACTGATCATTCCTTTCAAACGCGGCGTGTATGAGAACGTCGTCTCGGCCTTCGGCCATCTGGCGCCGCAGGAAACAGGGGCCTGATCGCCGGCGATCTGTCTGCCTCTGCCACGCTCTGCTGGAACCGCTGCGAAGCCGGCGAAGTTGTTCCCGCGCTTTCGCGCAACCACCAGAGATTGACCGTGACGAACGAGCCATTCGATCCTGAACCGAGCAGCACTCTCGCGAAGGACTTTCGCATCTTCCTCGATTCCGGATTCCTGATCGCGTTGCTGCTGGGCTTGCTGCTGCTCGCCTGCGTCGGAGGTGTTCTTCTTTACGCCGCCATGAAGCACGGCATTTCGCCTCTGTGATCCCAGAGCGAGCGGCCTTAGGAACGGAACCCTCAAGGATACACTCCGTTGATACGATCATGTGAGGGGCAGGGGGTCTGCTCCTCGTCGATGGAGGGTTCTCAATGCGCGTAACTTTGTTGGCGACCGTTGCTGCGGCAGCTCTTTCGTTAAGCGTAGCGGCCATCGCTCAAACGGGCGGCGGCTCAGGCGGCAGCGCAGGCGGAACGTCGGGTGGCGCGTCGGGCAGCGTTTCCGGCGGCGCCTCCGGTGGAGCCTCAGGCGGTGCTTCAGGCGGTGCTTCAGGCACCACCTCGGGTGGCGCGTCGGGCACGAGTTCCGGCGCCGCGTCGGGAGGAGCTTCGTCCGGCGAGTCGGGCGGCGCTTCCGGTGGCGCTTCCGGTGGCACCTCGGGCGGAGCGTCGGGCGGAACATCGGGCACTTCGGGCGGCGCCGCGGGCGGCACCACATCCGGCTCGACGGGCGGGACCCCGGGCGCCGCGGGCGGGGCCTCCAACACGAGAGGCGGAGCTGCCAACACGACCGGCAGCACCGCCGGCTCCGTCAACGTGACGAGCGAGCAGCGCACGGAAATCACGCGGGCCTTCAGCAGCGTGAGAACCGAGCCGATGAACAACGTGAACTTTGCCGTGAGCGTCGGCACCGTCGTCCCGGAAACTGTCGTGACACACCTGCATGCATGCCCGAACGACGTGGTGCGCATCCTTCACGGCCTGCCTGAATGCCGCTACGTGATCGTGCGGGATCAGGTGGTGATCGTGGAGCCGAAGACACGCAAGATCGTGACGGTCATCGAGCGTCGCGGCTAAAACCGCCGATACCCGATCGCCTCGAAACGCCCGTGACGAGAAAGCGCGTCACGGGCGTTTTGCGTGGCGCAGTCAAGGTTCAGGCCGCGTATGGGAACTCGTTCTTACGCGCCTGGGGTTCCTGCGACGGCATCATCGCGATGGCCGCACGCGCATAACGGCGGAATTCCTCCTTCAGGATTTCCGGCTCCGCTTCCCATAGCAGCGCATCGTCCTCCGCGTCATAAAGAGCGCGAGCGACGAATTCGACTTCTTGGTCCATGGTAGTGCCCCTTCATGTCTTCGATCGTTGCTTCTTGCGGCCGCCTGCATCGCGCATCTTTTATCGATTTTAGCGAGCTACGGGACTTGGCCGTTCAACGAGGGCCATTTGTCCAAAAGGCTCCTGATTTGCCAAATGTGCAAAAGGGGTAGCCCAATGGATCTGTGATCTGAACCGGGAAGAATCGGATGTCCTCTTCCCCCAGTCCGTCCTCTCGGTATGCCCGGCGCCGGCCGGCGCGGCCGCTTCGCTTTTTGAAAGCGACGGAGGAGATCGCGGTCGTCGGTCGAATCTTCTCCGAGCCGGAGGTCCAGACCTTGAAAGGCCCGCCCGGACGAGGGCAAGGCAGCGGAGCATCGTGGGGCGCGAGATGAACAGTGAGGATCCGCTGTCTCTTCGAAGCGGCGTCTGATTCTTCCGCTCTGTCGCGGCCGGCACAGGCATCTCGTCGGATCTCGACGAACGGATCGGACATCGCAGAACGCCCGCATGAAAACCCTCGGACGTATCGAGGGTCGCGGGTCTTGGTGCCCCTGGCCGGGATCGAACCAGCACTCCTTGCGGAACTCGATTTTGAGTCGAGCGCGTCTACCAATTCCGCCACAGGGGCAAGGAAGTGCGGAGTACCATGAGGGATCGAGCACGGTCAATCAGGCAGATGTGAAAGCTTGAGCGAAGCCTGCCTCTCGCTATTCCCGGCCGCTTGTGTTCAAAGAAGCCGGGGCGTACGACCCTCACGACCGATACCTGCCGGGATCCCATGCTCAGACGCCTCTACGACTGGACGCTGTCTCTCGCCTCGAAGCCCTCGGCCCCCTATGCGTTGGCGGCCGTATCCTTCGCGGAGAGCTCGTTCTTTCCCGTGCCGCCGGACGCGATGCTCGTGCCCATGATGTTGGCGCGCCCGGACCGGGCGTGGTTCTATGCCCTGATCTGCACCATCGCGTCCGTGCTCGGGGGCATTCTGGGATATGCGATCGGCCTGGCCTTCTACGATACGATCGGGGCCCGGCTCTTCGAGTTCTACGGTCTGACCCACGGCGTCGAGACGTTCCGGCACGGCTATGCGGAATACGGCCACTGGGTGATCCTTCTCAAGGGCCTCACGCCGATCCCCTACAAGCTCGTCACCATCACGTCGGGTCTCGCGGGCTATTCCCTGGGATGGTTCATCCTGCTCTCGGCCCTGACCCGGGGAGCGCGCTTCTTCCTCGTCGCGCTGCTCATGAGCCGGTACGGGCCGCGCATCAAATCGGTGATCGACAACAACTTCAATCTGGTTGCAACCGTGGCCATTCTCGTCGTCATCGGCGGGTTCGTGGCCTTCCGTTATCTCATCTGAGGGGGACAGGCATGCGCCTTCGCCTGACCATGCGCCAAGCCGCCCTGGCCGTCGTTCTGGCCGCAGCCGCCACCATCGGCGGCGCGCTCGTGTTCGAGCATGGGTTCGGCTATGTGCCCTGCAAGCTGTGCCTGATCCAGCGCAATCCCTATTACGTCGCCATGCCGCTGGGGGTCGTCGCGGCCTTGCTGCCGCCCTTCTGGACCCGGGCGGGCCTGTGGCTCCTTGCCTTGGTCTTCCTCGTGAGCGCAGGGCTCGGGGCTTATCATGCGGGTGTCGAGTGGGGCTTCTTCGTCGGGCCCAGCGATTGCGGGGGCGGCTCGGGCGCCGGGGCGGGAAATGTGGGTGACTTTCTCAGCCAGCTGCAGAATACGCGCGTGGTGAGCTGCACGGCAGCCGCATGGCGTTTTCTCGGTCTGTCGTTGGCTGGCTGGAATGTGCTGATATCGCTCGCCCTTGCGGCCTTCGCCGCGAAGGCGGCTGTGGGCAAGGGGCTCGCTCTCGGACGTTAGGGCGTAGGATGCGGGCGGCAGAGCCTATGTTTCGAGCTCGGCATCCCAATACAGGAAGTCCATCCAGGTCTGATGCAGATCGTCCCGTGCCTGCGGAAGACGGCGGGCGATGGCGTCGAGTTCGTGGGGAGACGGTTCGAACGGCTTGCGCCTGAGGGTCATGCCGGCCTGCTGCGGGGTCTTGCTTCCTTTGCGGAGATTGTCGGCGCTGCAGGAGGCGACGATATTGCTCCAGGCCGACATGCCGCCCCGGCTCTTAGGAACGACGTGATCGAAGGTCAGGTCCTTGGCGTCGTATCTCTGCCCGCAATATTGGCAGGCGAATTCGTCCCGCAGGAACAGATGGTACCGGGTGAAGGCGACCTTCTTGCGCTTGCGATAGCGCTTGAGGGCGACGACTGCGGGAACTTCGAAGGATTGATTGGCGGAGTGGACCAGGACATCGTCGTAGGTCTTGATCTGAACGACCCGGTCCTGAATCACGGCCACGAAGGCGTCCTGCCAGTTCCAGATGGACAAGGGGGCCCAGCTCAGCGGCTGCAGATCCGCATTCAGGACGAGCGTTCTCAGATTGGAGATGGGAACGTTCATGCGAGCCCCCCCATTCCAGCGTGCGATTGTGCCGATAGAGGCGGGCTGCCGGTCCGCGCGGGCGTCCATCGAGGCATTTGCCATGAATGCGCAGGACGATGTGGAAGCAGGGAACGGCCAGATTGGGGAGGGGCGAAAGGTCGGGCTGTCCAGGAGGCCGAAGGGAAGCGGGATTCGGCGCTCGGACTTCGAAAGGCTTTGTCGTATTCGGATCTGACGTTCGCGAGATCCAGGAACGCCGCGCGGATCGTAACCTGCGAACAACGGATGGGCATACGACCATCGCTCAAAGACCGGCCACCGGTATTGAGGATAAGGGCCGGACTGGCCTCCGGCCTCGCAACAGGTTTGATGCGAATCGTCACATCGCCTCCTCTCAAAGAAGAGTAGTCCCGTCTGAGTAGACTATAGGCAATGTGACGGTGTTGTGAAGTTGGCACGCAAAGGTGTTTGTGACGCACCTCACAGGAATCGGAAGCGGAGCGGGTCTTCCGCAACGGAAGAAAGCTGGGCCGGTTAACCCCGGGAGAGGAGAGGATCCCGCGGAGCATGAGCATTCTTCAGCACGTTTTCGGGTCGCTTGACGCGGCCATCGCGTCCTATGGGGCTCTCGCGCTCTTCGTCGTGCTCTACTTCGAGTCGTTCGGGGTGCCGCTTCCGGGCGAAAGCGCCCTGATCACCGTGTCCCTGCTGGCCGCCCGGGGAGATCCGGCCATCGGCCATGTCGTCTTGGCGGCGTGGCTCGGGGCGGTGCTGGGAGACAGCACCGGCTATCTGATCGGGCGCGTCGGCGGCCGCCCGCTGCTGCTGTGGCTGGCGCCGCGGATCAAGCTGACGCCGGACAAGCTGGCTCGCGTGGAGACCCTGGCCCGCGAGAAGGGCTTCATCATGGTGATGACGGCGCGCTTCGTGGTGGTCCTGCGGCAGCTCAACGGCATCCTGGCCGGGACGATCGGCATGCCATGGCCCCGGTTCGTCCTGGCGAATGCCCTGGGTGCGCTGGCCTGGGCCGCCTTCTGGGGATTGGGGGCCTATTTCTTCGCGGATCTGTTCCGCCGCTTCGTTTAGAGCATCGTGAGATGCTCGACTGCAGAGACCGGCAGCATCGGATGTGGGCTCGATGTCGAACCCGATGCGCGGCCTTGCAACGAAAAGAGCCGCTCCCGCGAGGGGAAGCAGCTCCGGGAAGCGGCTCCGGGAAGCGGCTCCGGGAAGTGGCTTGCCGAACGAGGCGGCGCGAGGAGGACGGTTCAGCGCGTCGGAACCGGGTGCTCGCCACGATAATCGTAGAAGCCGCGCTTGGTCTTGCGGCCGAGCCAGCCGGCCTCCACGTATTTCACCAGGAGCGGGCAGGGGCGGTACTTGGAATCGGCCAGACCCTCGTAGAGCACCTGCATGATCGACAGACAGGTATCGAGCCCGATGAAGTCGGCGAGCTGCAGAGGGCCCATCGGGTGGTTCGCGCCGAGGCGCATGGCGGTGTCGATGGCCTCGACGGAGCCCACGCCCTCGTAGAGGGTGTAGATCGCCTCGTTGATCATCGGCAGCAGGATGCGGTTGACGATGAAGGCCGGGAAATCCTCCGAGACGGTGGAGGTCTTGCCGAGCTTGGCGATGAATTCCTTGGCGGATTCGTAAGTCGAATCGTCGGTCGCGATGCCGCGGATCAGCTCCACGAGCTGCATCACGGGCACCGGATTCATGAAATGGATGCCGATGAACTTTTCGGGGCGGTCCGTGGCCGCGGCGAGGCGGGTGATGGAGATCGAGGACGTGTTGGTCGCGACCATCGTCTCCGGACGCAGGGAGGGGCAGAGATTGGTGAAGATCCTGCGCTTCACGTCCTCGTTCTCGGTCGCGGCCTCGATCACGAGGTCGCAGACGGCGAGATCGTCATAGCCCAGGGCAGGTTTGATGCGCTCGAGCGCCGCCTGACGCTCCGCGTCGGCGATGGCTCCCTTGGCGACCTGGCGGGCCATGTTGCCGTTGATGGTGGCGAGGCCCGCCTTGATGCGGTCCTCGGAGAGATCATGGAGCTGGACGCTCAAACCCGCGAGCGAGCAGACATGCGCAATGCCGCTGCCCATCTGCCCCGCGCCGATCACGCCCACCGTTTTGATCTCGATACCCATCTGACTTCGCCTACCATCCATGCTTAAAGTATCCGGGCGGACGGGCTGCCCGGATGACGATCATACCTCTATTCCTGACCCCATTAACCGGCTTTGGTCAACTCCTCCTTGAGTTCGGGCAGGATCGAGAAGAGGTCGCCGACGAGGCCGTAATCGGCGACCTGGAAGATCGGGGCTTCCTCGTCCTTGTTGATCGCCACGATGACCTTGGAATCCTTCATGCCGGCGAGATGCTGAATGGCCCCTGAAATCCCCACCGCGATGTAGAGATCGGGCGCCACCACCTTGCCGGTCTGGCCGACCTGCCAGTCGTTGGGCGCATAGCCGGCATCGACCGCCGCCCGCGAGGCCCCCATCGCCGCGCCGAGCCGGTCGGCGATCGGCTCGATGTAGGTCTTGAAGTTCTCGGCCGAGCCGAGCGAGCGCCCGCCCGAGATGATGATCTTGGCCGAAGTCAGCTCGGGCCGGTCGGTTTTGGCGATCTCCTCGCCCTTGAACGTCGACAGCTGCGGATCCTCAGCCGCGCTCACCGTCTCGATGGCGGCCGAACCGCCCTCTCCGGCCGCCGGGAACGCGGCGGTGCGCACCGTGAGCACCGTCTTCGGGTCGCTCGTCTGCACGGTCTGGATCGCGTTGCCGGCATAGATCGGGCGCTCGAAGGTGTCGGGCGCCACCACCTTGGTGATGTCGGAGACCTGCATCACGTCGAGCAGCGCCGCGACCCGCGGCATGGTGTTCTTGCCGGTCGAGGTCGAGGCCGCCACCAGGGCGGCATAGGGGCCGGCCAGCGCCACGATCAGCGCCGCGAGCGGCTCGGCGAGCTGGTGCTCGTAAGCGGGAGCATCGGCCAAAAGCACCTTGTCGACGCCCGCAAGCCGGGACGCGGCTTCCGCCGCCGCGCGGGCGTTGGCGCCGGCGACCAGCACATGCACCGGCGCGCCGAGCGCCAGGGCGGCCGAGAGCGCCTTGTGGGTGGCATCTTTGAGCCGAGCGTTGTCGTGCTCGGCAATCAGCAACGTGGTCATTCCTGGTCTCCCTTAGAGCACGCCGGCTTCGGTCTTGAGCTTGGCGACGAGTTCGGCCACCGAGGCCACCTTGACGCCGGCCTTGCGGCCGCCGGGCTCGGCGGTCTTGAGCACCTTCAGGCGCGGCGCGACATCGACGCCGAGCGCCTCG
Source organism: Microvirga sp. M2 (assembly GCF_047497095.1). Taxonomy (NCBI): domain Bacteria; kingdom Pseudomonadati; phylum Pseudomonadota; class Alphaproteobacteria; order Hyphomicrobiales; family Methylobacteriaceae; genus Microvirga; species Microvirga sp. M2. The sequence goes on along the minus strand of NZ_CP134063.1, from coordinate 3,847,459 downwards.
GGCGTGGTCTCGGCGAGGGGCTTCTTCTTGGCCTTCATGATGTTGGGCAGGCTGGCATAGCGCGGCTCGTTGAGGCGCAGGTCCGTGGTCACGATCGCCGGCAGCTTCAAGCCCACCGTCTGCAGGCCGCCATCGACCTCGCGGGTCACGTCGACCGCGCCCTCGCTTAACGAGACCTTGAACGCGAAGGTGCCCTGCGGCCAGCCCAAGAGGGCGGCGAGCATCTGGCCGGTCTGGTTGGCATCGTCGTCGATGGCCTGCTTGCCCATGATCACCAGATCGGGCTGCTCCTGGGCGATCACGCCCTTGAGGATCTTGGCGACGGAAAGCGGCTCGACGGAAGCGTCGGTCTTGACCAGGAGGCCGCGGTCGGCCCCCATGGCGAGCGCCGTGCGGATGGTCTCACCGGCCTGCTGCGGGCCGATCGAGACGGCGACGATCTCGCTGGCCTTGCCCTGTTCCTTGAGGCGCACCGCCTCCTCGACCGCGATCTCGTCGAACGGGTTCATCGACATCTTCACGTTGGCGAGTTCCACCCCGGACCCGTCCGACTTCACCCGGATCTTCACGTTGTAATCAACCACCCGCTTCACACACACAAGAAGCTTCATTCGTCTGTCCTCATTGAAGGTCAGATCCGGAAATGGCCCATGGGAAGCCCTCCGGACAGATAGGAAAAAGGCGGAACGGACCGTATCCTTAAGCCCTCGAATGTCAACGCGGCGTCTGCAGTTCCTGGGCCGCGGCGCGGGCCAGAACCGGATCGTAGCGGTGACGCATGAACGGGATGAGAATAGCGCCTGCCACGAACCCGCCAAGATGGGCAAACCACCCGATGCCTTCATCGGAGCCGAAGAAGGCCGACACGAACTGCACGGCGAACCAGAAGCCGATCGCCCAGTAGGCCGGCAGGCGCAGGGGAATGCCGCCGAGAAACAGGGCCCAGATCCGCACCCGCGGATAGAGGATCACATAGGCGGCGACCACCCCCGACACTCCGCCCGAAGCGCCGATGAGAGGGCGTTGCGGAGCAGGCAGAATGAATGAATCGGGCAGGCTCGCCCCCACCATGGAGAAGGACGCGAGGGCGTGGACGAAGCTCGCGACAACGCCGCAGATCAGAAAGAAGGCCAGGAAGCGCAGATGCCCCATGGCGTCCTCCACGTTGTCGCCGAACACCCAGAGGAACAGCATGTTGCCGATCAGGTGAAACCACGACCCGTGCAGGAAGATGTTGGTGCCGAGCGTCATCCAGGCGGGCACGAAGGGGTAGCCCTGGGGCAGGGTCTCGAAGCCGAAGAGAACCGCCGGGATGAGACCGAACCCGGCCACCATTTCGTCCGGGCCGAGGGGCCCGAAGACGAAAAAGAGATGGACGAGCGTGCAGAACACGATCAGGGACCGGGCCACGACCGGGGTTTTCATGTGCTGGAGCGGGATGCCGTCGTGAAGCGGAACAAACATGATCGGCTCCTAGAGCATCGGACGTGAAAAGTGGAATCTACTTTTGGGATTCCATCCGTTGCTTCCTTCTTGGAAAGAACGATGCGCTGTCTCGGAGAGAGCGTCGAACCCGAACGGGACACGAATTCTCGGGCGTATCCGATGCCTGCGCTCGGTCGCAAGGCGGGATCTGCGATCGGCCTGGGCCTGCCATTCGCACGCCGTTCTACCGATTCTGACCGGGCACCCAAAGGACGTCCAAGGCCCCCTTGTCGTTCACGTGGCGGGAGGCGACGAACAGAAAATCCGATAGCCGGTTGAGATATTTGACGACCTCTTGCGACACCGTCTCGTCGGGCTTCTGCATCAATTCGACCACGTTGCGCTCGGCGCGGCGGCAGACCGTGCGGGCTAGATGCAAGGCGGCGGCGGCGGGGGTGCCGCCGGGCAGGACGAAGGAGCGTAAGGGAGCGAGATCGGCGTTGAGCGTATCGATTTCCTGCTCGAGCCGATCCACCTGTCCCTGCGTAATCCGCAGCGGCTTGTAAGGAAGCGGCTTGTCCGTCTCCACGGTGGCGAGATCGGCCCCGAGATCGAAGAGATCGTTCTGAATGCGGCTCAGCATGGCATCGATCGTCTGCCCCTGCATATGCAGGCGAGCCATCCCGATACAGGCATTGGCTTCGTCCACGGTGCCGAAGGCCTCGATGCGGAGGTCGTGCTTGAGGCGGCGCCCCCCGGCGGCCAGCGCCGTGGTGCCCTTATCCCCGGTGCGGGTGTAGATGCGATTGAGAACGACCATGGCCGGTCCGGTTGCGAGAGGATTCGTTCAGAACGAATACCCAACCCGTGCGCCGACATTCGTCAAGCCCCGATTCTCGGAGCAGGCGCCGGCATTGGAGAGATGCTCGATGGTGGCCATCACGCTCCAGTTGGCGGAAAGGCGCACGCCGACCGAGCCGGACTCGCGGAAGAGAGGAGAGCAGCCCAGCGACTGACGATCCGAGAGGGGGTCGTGAACCTCTTTCTTGCCGTTGTGAAAGGCGCCGCCGATGCTGCCTTCGACGAACAGCGAGGGCGTCACGTCGAAGGTCCAGGTCAGGCCCGTATAGGCGAAGCTCGTCCGATCGTCGAAATTCAGGCTGCCGCCGAAATGCGGCCGGGGAATGAAGTAGCTCGTGAACAGGTCCGACGCGGTGAAGGGCTTCGCGAGAAGGATTTCGCCGGTGAGATTCGCGGAGCCGCCGTCGCCTTCAGGGCCCCAGGGATCCTGAGCGGAGAAGCCCATGCGGAACTCGGACAGAAGGCTCGGCGCCGGCGCGGAAGGCTTCCTGGCATCGGCAGCGAGGAGACTTGTCGATCCTGCAATAAGGACGAAAAGCCCCAAGCCGATGGCTTTGCTGACGCGCATTGTGAAGAGATCCGCCGCTGAAAAATCGAAGAGGCCATCAGGGTAGGCCTGCATGGCTAATGATCTCTTAATACAAATCGTGGCGGAAAAGTGTCAAGACAGTGCAGGCTAGACCGCCCTCCACCAGATAACCCCCATGATGATGATGATGGCCAGGAACTGAAGCAGCACACGCATCCGCATGAGGTGCTGCGACCTGTTGGCGCTGCCGCCGCGCAGCATGTTGATGAGGCCGAGCAGCAGGACGAACGCCACGGCGAGAACCGCGATGGGCACAATGATGTCGGCGAAGCTGGTCATCTGAATTCCATGAATGCCCGGATCCGCGATCGCGGATCCGGTCGAGGGGGAGCCTTGAGCGTCTGACGCGGGCTCCTCTTAACCCCAAACTCAGTTCCTGCGAAGGAGGCGCTCGAAGTAATCGAGCTCTTCCTGCGGCCTCGTCGGATCCCCGAGCTTGCGCCTCAGCTCTTCCAGGATGCGCTGGGCCCTCTGGGCCGGTGATTCGTTGACGTTGGGAATCCCGTCGCGTGTGTTGTCCACGTAGTCCCGGCTCCGGGTGGGACGGCCCAGAGGGTCGTTGTTCCGCTGCCCGGCCTGTCCGGGACCCTGAGGCTCGCCCGGGCCGGGCTGATCGCCCGCCTGCTGGTCGCCCTGGCCCTGTTGCATCTGCTGCATCTGCTGGGCCATGCCCTGCATGCCGCGGCGCAGATTTTCGAGGGCGCGCCCCTGAGCATCGACGGCAGGGCCGTCCTGACCGTCTCCGAGCGCGCCTTCCGCCTCCCGCATGGCCCCTTCGGCGTCGCTGAAGCCCTGCTCGCCCTGCATGCCCATGCCTTCCATGCGCCGCTGCAGGTCCTGGAGCCGCTCGCGCAGCGCCTGCTGCCGCTGCTGCAGCCCGGACGGATCCTGCGACCCGTCGCCGTTCTCGCCCTGCTCCCGGCCGCCCTGCTGGCCCGGCTGACGCTGCCCCTGCTGGCGCTGTCCCGGCTGGCGTTGACCCTGCCGCGGCGCATCGCGGTCGCCCTGCTGCATGCGGCGGTCCTGGCCCTGCCGGAACGTCTGGTCACGAAGGTCCTGCTGCTCGCGCGCCATGTCCTCGAGGTCGCGCATGGCCTGGTTCATCTCGCGGGAGAGAGGGTCGGTCATGCGGCTGTTGGGCTGAGCCGTCTGCAGGTTCTCGAGGATGTTGCGCAGCTGTTCGAGAAGGCGCTGGGCCTCCGCCATGTCGCCCCGGCGCATGGCGTCTTCCATCTGCTGCAGCATGCGGTTGAGATCGTCCTGCGAAATCACCCGGTCCGGCGCGCGCTGATTCTGATTATCGCCCTGCTGCCGGTTCTGCTGCATCCGCTGGGCGAATTCGCGCAGGAACCGGTCCATCGCCTGCCGCAGCTCGTCGGTGAGACGCTTGATCTCCTTGTCCGGAGCGCCGCGGTCCATGGCCTCCTTGAGGCGTTCCTGGGCCGCCCGCAACTGCTGCTCGGCATCGGAGAGATTGCCGTCCTCGATCTGCAGCGCCATGTTCCAGAGCCAGTCGGCGACGTCGAGAAGCGCTTCGTCGGTCCTCGCCGCGCGCAGGCGCTCGGCCGCCGTGCGCAGGCCGAGGAAGACACCCCATTGCGGCGTGAACATCGCGGGCTCGATCAGCAGGGCGTCGAGGGCGGTCTGCACGCGCTTGCGGTCGTCGGGAGCCAGCACGATGTTGCGCCGCTGCTCCACGAGGGCCTTCGCGAGCGGGTTCGTGAAGGGCCGCTGCGGCAGCGTGAAGGTGAGGGCGTCGCTCGTCGCCTCCTGGCCGGCCTCGTCCTTGGCCTTGAGCCTGATCGTGACCGGCGCTCCGGCCCAGGGATGATTCGTCAGATCGACGGGAGAGCGGGTTTCGGGGGCATTCTCCTCGTGGCTCGGCAGGGCGAGCGTGAGGGAGGGGGCCGCCACCAGCGAGCGGCCCTTGCTGCCGTCGGCCTTCTCGACCTGGCCCTCGATGGAGGCGATTCCGTAATCGTCCTTCCCCTTGTAGACGAGGGTGAAGGTGCCGCGCGCATTGACCTCGGGCGGGCCCGCGAAGGCGATTTCGGGGGGATGATCGGGAATGGCTTCGATCTCGAGCGTGACGCTCCGGGCAAAGCCCGTGCTGACGGTCAGCTCCCCGCTGCCGTCGAGCGTATAGCGCTCCTCGTGCAGATCCGCCCGCTGGGCGCCCTTCGGGGGCAGGGCGGTCAGGCCTTTCCCGGCCTTGATCTCCGCCTTGCCGTCGCCGGCCACCCGGATGACGATGGTGGAATGGATCGGCGCGCGCAGGGACTGGCCCTTCGCGAGGTCGATCATCACCGGAGGCATGCGGGTATAGAGCGGCGGGTCGATCCATCCGTCGATGCGGAATGCGGGCGCGGAGGCCGAGGCCTCCCGCCAGTCGAAGGCGGCCTTGAGGCGCGAGCCGAGCTCCGGCCCCGCCACGAAGGCGCTCGTCGCGAGGGCCAGAACGCCGGCGGCCCTCAATGCATAGCGGTCGCGCCGCGGCATGTCGGGCCGGGGCGGGGCGACCCGCATCCGCCCGATCGCCTCCTCGGCCCGCCTGCGATGGAGCGACCAGAGCGCCCGGGTGCCGGGATCGCCCGATCCGAGCGCCAGATTGTCGTCGAGCACCCGGGCCGGGCCATGGGCCAGGCCGGTGTCGCGGTCGAGGCGATCGAGCGCCCGCGTGCGGCTGGGCATCCGCAGGCGCAGGAGCGGCCAGAGGGAGACCAGAAGCGCGGCCGCGAACAGGCCGAGGCCGATCGAGCGCCAGAAGGGCCTGACCTCGAGCCAGAGGCCGAACCATGAGAGCGTGAGGAAGAGAAGCACGATGGCGAGCGGCAGCCAGATCCGGGGCCACGCATCCTCCCACCACAGGGACCAGCGCGCATGGTTGACCAGGCGCCCGAACCTCCTGCTCAGGGTGCTTTGCGCCGGCGACGGGTTCGGGCCTTCGCTCATGCCAACTCTCTCCGTAGCACAGATGTGCCCACAGCCCCCCTCGGAAAGCTAGCACGTCGGGTCGGAATGGCCAGTGTGGAATGCCTTCGGGGAGTCAAGAAGTTTTGATCTGAACGGTCGGGTTGGCCCGAGCGGTTGGGCCGATGGGCGCCTGGTCCCCGGCGGATCCGTCCGAACTTGACCTTCAACGTCCTCCCCGATCCCGCGCGCTCCGCGCTGCCTGCGAATGGCCGATGTCCTTGCATTCGAGATAGTGTTGCATATCAGCTACATGGCTTCAGCTACATGGCTTATGTGTCGATTAGAAGAAACGTTATTATATTGACCAAGATAATGTAACGTCATACACGCTTCACCCTGACGACCTTTCCAAAAACGATCACCAGGGGGAATATTATGGCAGTTTCAATGGACACATTTGCGGTTGCCCAAGATACGTCGGCGACAACCCTTGCTCTCGATCTCGCAGCGCCTGAGGCTCCGACCGTGGCGCTGACGACCGACAGTGGGACCGCCCGCGATGGCATCACCAACAGCGCCGCGCTGACGATTGGGAACGTGGCCGACGGCGCCACGGTCGAGTACCAGGTGGATAACGGTGACTGGAGCGAGGATTACGATCCGGACGAGCTGGCGGATGGTCAGCACACGGTCGAGGTCCGCGCGACCGATGCGGCCGGGAACGTCTCGGGCGTCGCCACGATCACCTTCACGCTCGACACCGCGGCGCCGGCTGCTCCGACCGTCGCGCTGACGACGGACAGCGGCACCGCCGGCGATCTGCGCACCAACGACGGCGCCCTGACGGTCGCGGCCGAGAACGGCGCCACGGTCGAGTACCGGCTGGATAACGGTGACTGGAGCGAGGATTACGATCCGGACGAGCTGGCGGATGGTCAGCACACGGTCGAGGTCCGCGCGACCGATGCGGCCGGGAACGTCTCGGGCGTCACCACGATCACCTTCACGCTCGACACCGCGGCACCGACGAACGTGACCCTGTCGAGCCAGGCCGTCTCGGAGCATGCCGGGATCGGTGACGTGGTCGGCACGCTCGGGGCCAATGACGGGGGCACCCACACCTTCGTCATCGTGGATGCCGCCGGCAATCCGGTCGACGACGATCTGTTCGAGATCGTGGAGAACGACGACGGCGCTTTCGAAGTGCGCGTGAAGGCCGATCTCGGTGAGGCCATCGGCCCGCACACGATCCGGGTGAGGGTCTCGGATGGCGCCAACGCGCCGCATACCCAGGACATCGTCATCACCGTCACGGACGACAACGACCATGTTCCGACCAACATCCAGGTCACGGGCGGTCTTGTCGCCGAGAACGCGCCGGTCGGGAAGGAGTTCGCGACGCTCTCGGCAGTCGACGGCGACGCGGGAGACACCTTCACCTACACCCTGGTCACCGATCAGACCGGCACGACTGAGGCGCAGAACGACTTCTTCGAGATCGTGGGCAACAAGATCAGGGTGAAGGCGGCCTTGAACGACGCCCAGGTCGGCCTCCACGAGCTGTGGGTGAAGGTCACCGATGCCGGCGGCCATACCTTCGTGAAGGCGATCACGATCGGGGCCTACAACACCGAGGAAGCCCCGGAGAACGTAGCGCTCGCCCCTGCGAATCCGACCGTCAACGAACTGGCCGCGAACGGGACGGTCGTCGGCGACCTGTCGGCTACCGATCAGGACGCCGGGGACCACGTGGCCTTCCGCCTCGTGGACGATGCCGGCGGCCGCTTCGACATCGTGAACGGAAAGATCGTCGTCAAGAACGGGCTGAAGCTCGATTTCGAGCAGGCCAGGACGCACACGGTCACCGTCGAGGCCAAGGACGATACGGGGCTGGTCACGCTGAAGACCTTCACCATCAATATCGGCAACGTGAGCCCCGAGGTGGTCAACGGGACCGGCGCCAACGAGACCTTCTTCGGCGGTACGGGCAACGACTTTCTCTCGGGCGGGGCCGGCAAGGATGTGCTCAAGGGCGGCGCCGGCAACGACACCCTGGTGGGCGGCTCGGGGAAGGATGCGCTGACCGGTGGCACCGGCCGGGACTCCTTCGTGTTCAACTCCGCGTTGAACAAGACGCTCAATGTGGACACGATCACCGACTTCAGCGTGAAGGACGACACGATCCGTCTGGAGAATGCGATCTTCCGGACGCTCACGCAGACGGGTGTCCTCAAGAAGGAGTTCTTCACCATCGGCCCGAAGGCGAAGGACAGGAACGACCATATCATCTACGACAGCAAGACCGGCGCGCTCTCTTACGACGCGGACGGTTCGGGTCAGGTTGCCGCGGTCAAGTTCGCCCAGCTCGACAAGGGCCTGAAGATGACCAATGCGGACTTCCTCGTCTTCTAGCGCATCGTGCGAAAAAGTGGACCCGGTTTTTCGCCCCGAACGATGCGCCATTTAGAGAGTGGAGCATCGGATTCGATCCCAAAAGTGGGTCCACTTTTGGGTCCGATGCTCTAGGGTCGTCCGGATAGCTTAAAAAAGAACCCCGGTGGATCTCCACCGGGGTTTTTCCATGCAGGATGGGATGGCAGGATGGGATGGAAGCGCGATCCTCCGAATGATCAGGCCAGCCAGTCCGGAACGCGGTCGAGGCCGATGAGATCCTCGTAGGTCGGGCGCGGCCGCACGACGACGCTGTCCATCCCGCGCACCAGAACCTCCGGCACGAGCAGGCGCGTGTTGTAGGTGTTGGCCTGAACCGCCCCATAGGCGCCCGCCGTCATGATGGCGATGAGATCGCCCGGCTTCACGGCCGGCATGTCGCGGGAGAGCGCGAGGTAATCGCCCGTTTCGCAGACCGGGCCGACCACGTCGGCGACGATGCGGGGGGTATCGGCCGAAGGCTCCGCCACCGGCTTGATGTTGTGATAGGCGTCATAGAGCGTCGGGCGGATGAGGTCGTTCATGGCCGCGTCGACGATCACGAAGGTGCGGCCCGCGCCTTCCTTCACATAGATGACCTTCGCCACGAGAACGCCCGCATTGCCGGCGATCAGGCGGCCCATCTCGAAAACGAGCTTGAGGCCGAGATCCTTGGTATGGCGCTTGATGATCTGCGCATAGGCCTGCGGATCGGGCGGCGGCTCGTTGTCGTCGCGGTAAGGCACGCCGAGGCCCCCGCCGAGATCGATATGATGGAGCTTGTGCCCGTCGGCCATCAGGTCGCGGGCGAGCTCGGCCAAGAGGGCCGTGGCGTTGTCGAAGGGCGAAAGATCCGTGATCTGGCTGCCGATATGCATGTCGACGCCGGTGATCTCGATGCCCTTCAGCCCTGCCGCACGGGCATAGACCTCGCGGGCGCGCGAAATCGGGATGCCGAACTTGTTTTCGGACTTTCCGGTCGAAATCTTCTTGTGGGTCTTGGCGTCCACGTCCGGGTTGATGCGGATCGAGACCGGCGCGCGCCGGCCTTTGGACAGGGCGACGTCCGAGAGCGCCTCCAGCTCGGGCTCCGATTCGACGTTGAAGCAGAGAATGCCGCTGTCGAGGGCGAAGGCCATCTCGGCCCTGGTCTTGCCGACGCCGGAGAACACCACCCGCTCGCCCGGCACGCCGGCCGCCAGCGCGCGGCGCAGCTCGCCTTCCGAGACGATGTCCATGCCCGCGCCCAGGCGGGCCAGGGTCCTGAGCACCGCCTGGTTGGAATTCGCCTTCATGGCGTAGCAGACCAGGGCGTCGGTCTCCGCGAAGGCTTCCGCGAAGACGCGGTAATGCCGCTCGAGCGTCGCCGAGGAATAGCAGTAGAAGGGGGTCCCGACCTCGTCCGCGAGGCGGTGCAGGCTGACATCCTCCGCGTGGAGGACGCCGTCGCGATAGGCGAAATGGTGCATGGGTCTGCCTTAGAGCAGCGGATCGAGAATAAAGGGCTCGTTGGGGACGGTATAGGCGCGGCTGGGTTTCGAGCGGGGCGTGCCGACCGGGGAGGGGAGCGTGGCCTGACCCTCGGCGTCCTGCTGCTGGGGCTGAGCCGCGGCGGATCCGTTCGGCGGCGGCTCGAGCGCGCCGCGGCGGCCGCAGGCCGAAAGGCCGAGAACGATGAGGCCGGCCACGAGGGCCGCACGGGAAAAGGAAACGCAGGTCGACATCGAGAGGCTCCGAAACGTGGCCGCACCATAACGGGAACCGATAGGCAATGCGAGAGGCAAGGTAGGGCTTCGTCGTCCCTGTCCCGAAATCCCTCTCCCGAAATCCCTGTCCCGATGCCTCGCTCGTCCACGGCATCGTGATGAAGGATTTCCCCGCGGGGGCTTGAGGCTTGGCCGAAAAAGAGCCACATCGGGCTCATGTCGAATGCACCGGAAATCCCGAACGCACCGGACCCTGTGAAAACCCGCAGCCGACTTCGGGTTGCCGGTCTTGCCGCCGTCACGCTCCTGGCCGGGGGGGCTGCCTGGTACGGTCTCTCACATAGGGGAGCCGGGGTCGCCCAGGCGGGCGAATGCCGCGCCTCGACCGCCGCTGCGGACAATCTGAAGCCGCTGGCGAAGGGCGAACTGGCCGCTCTGGGCGTGAGCAGCGCGCCCAAGCCGCCGCCGGGGATCAGCTTTGCCGGTTCGGACGGGCAGGCTCAGAGCCTCGCCGACTTCAAGGGCAGGACGATCCTGGTGAATCTCTGGGCGACGTGGTGCGTGCCCTGCCGTGAGGAAATGCCGGCCCTCGACAAGCTGCAGGCCGAGCTGGGCGGCGGCGACTTCCAGGTGGTCGCCATCAATGTCGACACCCGCAATCCCGACAAGCCCAGGGCCTGGCTGCAGGACAACGGCATCAGGAACCTGGCCTATTATGCCGATCCGACAGGCAAGGTGCTCCAGACCCTGCAGAAGACGGGCCATGTGGTCGGGCTGCCGACGACCTTCATCGTCGACGCTACGGGTTGCGAGATCGCGCTCCTGAAGGGCCCGGCGGAATGGGCCTCTCCGGACGCCATCGCGTTCGTCCGCACGGCGCTGGGACGCTCTTAAGGCAGGAAAGCGCCTTCGCCGTCGGGCTGGCCCTGCTCGCCCGAGAAGGCAGGCTTCGAGAGCCGCCAGGGACGGTCCATGGCCTGACGGGTTTCGCCGGGCTTGAGACGATGCGGGACTCCGTCGGCCGAAATGGCTTCGATCACGAGAAAGCCGAGGCGTTGCAGCATCGCGGCCGCCATCTTGGTGGCGGCATCGTCCGCCCGCACGGCGAGGGAGCCGGCGGCGTAGATGCGTTCGATCAGGGTTTTGGGATGGTGTCGTGCGGCCGCCGTCTTGCGCGGCTTGAACGCGACGACATTCGTCGTTTCTTGCGTCGTTTCTTGCTCGAACATGGAAAGACCCCCGATTGCGCCGCCCGGTTCTGTTTTTTGGGCGGCCGTGTCTCAGGGCTTATGTAGGCAGACGGGCCGTCCTTCGGAATGCGACATAAGACGCGCTTTGCCGGGGATGCACGCGCAACAAAAAAGCGAGGTCGAAGCCTCGCTTTGATGCAGCAGTGTTTCCGTGAGGGGGCCGGTCAGGCGCTCTGCTGAACCTGGATGCCCTTGTCGGCGAAGAGCTGCTGCAGCTCGCCGGCCTGGAACATCTCGCGGGTGATGTCGCAGCCGCCGACGAACTCGCCCTTCACGTAGAGCTGGGGAATGGTCGGCCAGTTGGAATAATCCTTGATGCCCTGGCGGATGGTCTCGTCCTCGAGCACGTTGACGCCCTTATAGGGCACGCCGAGATAGTTGAGGATCTGGACCACCTGGCCCGAGAATCCGCACATGGGAAACTGCGGCGTGCCTTTCATGAACAGCACGACGTCGTTGGATTTCACTTCGTTGTCGATGATCTGGTTGGCATCAGCCATGGAGGTCTCCTGTATTCCCCGGCTTTTTCCGCAAAAGTGGGTCCGGCTTTGCGAAGAAGATGCGGAGCAAATGGATCTTGGGCCGTCAAGGCGCCGGGTTCATGTCTCAATTGTCGGGTGTCAGCGTCGTCAATGCAAGGGCGTGGAGCGCCCCGCCCATGCGGCCCTGCAGCGCTGCATAGACCATCTGGTGCTGCTGGACGCGGGATTTCCCCTTGAAGGCCGAGGAAGTGACGGTGGCGGCATAATGGTCGCCGTCGCCCGCCAGATCCCTGATCTCGACGACCGCATCCGGCAGGGCGGTCTTGATCATGCTTTCGATATCGCGTGCATCCATTGCCATGGATCGGAACTCCTCAGGCCTCTCCGGCCATGTACTCGGGCAGCCAGGACTCGTGGACGGTCTTCAGCTGCCTCACGGATATGGCCTGATGGCCCGGCAGAATCAACGAATCGCCGCCCGTGACCCCGATCGTCACGGCGGGAATGCCGAGAGCACCCGCCGCGTAGAGGATATCGGCGGCCGCGTCCTCGTCGACCGAGACGAGATAGCGCGCCTGATCCTCGCCGAACAGGAAGGCGTGAAGCGGCATGTTCTCGGGAACGGCCGTGACTTCGGCGCCCATATCGCCCGCCATCGCCATTTCGGCCAGCGCCAGCGCGATGCCGCCGTCGGCGCAGTCGTGCACCGTCTTCACCTGTCCGGAGCGGATGAGCTGGCGGATGAAGTCGCCGTTGCGCTTCTCCTCGGCGAGATCCACCGGAGGCGGAGCGCCTTCCTCGCGCCCGCAGACATCGCGCAGATAGATCGACTGTCCGAGCCAGCCTGCCGTCGCGCCGATCAGGATGACCGCCTCGCCCTCGGTCCTGAACGCGATGGAGGCGTTGACCGTCACATCGTCGAGCAGGCCCACGCCGCCGATGGCGGGGGTGGGGAGAATGCCCTGGCCGTTGGTCTCGTTGTAGAGCGAGACGTTGCCGGACACGACCGGGAAGTCGAGAGCCCGGCAGGCCTCGCCGATGCCCTTGAGGCAGCCGACGAACTGGCCCATGGACTCGGGCCGCTCGGGGCTGGCGAAGTTGAGGTTGTCGGTGATCGCCAGCGGCAGGCCGCCGACGGCCGTGATGTTGCGCCAGGCTTCCGCCACCGCCTGCTTGCCGCCCTCGAAGGGATCGGCCTCGCAGTAGCGCGGCGTCACGTCGGTGGTCAGCGCCAGCCCCTTCGGGCCGTCCTCGACGCGCACGATGGCGGCGTCGCCACCCGGGGTCTGGACCGTGTTGCCGAGGATCAGGTGGTCGTATTGCTCCCAGACCCAGCGCTTGGAGCACTGGTCCGGCGAGCCGACGAGCTGCAGGAGCGCCTCGGCCTCCGAGACCGGCGCCTCGACGCTTTCGGCCGAGATCACGGGCTGCCTGGGGCTTTCCACCCATGGGCGGTCATAGACCGGAGCCTCGTCGCCGAGCTCCTTGATCGGAAGATCGGCCTTCACCTCGCCCTGGTGCTTGATGACGAAGCGCAGGGTGTCGGTGGTCTTGCCGATCACGGCGAAGTCCAGCCCCCACTTGTGGAAGATGGCCTCGGCCTGCTTTTCCATCCCGGGCTTGAGCACCATGAGCATGCGCTCCTGGCTCTCGGACAGCATCATCTCGTAGGCCGTCATGCCCTCTTCGCGGCAGGGCACCTTGTCGAGGTCGAGCTCGACGCCGAGATTGCCCTTCGCGCCCATCTCGACCGCGGAGCTGGTGAGGCCGGCCGCGCCCATGTCCTGGATCGCGATCACCGCGCCGGACTTCATGAGCTCGAGGCAGGCCTCCAGCAGCAGCTTTTCGGCGAAGGGATCGCCGACCTGCACCGTGGGACGCTTCTCCTCCGAGGCGTCGTCGAACTCGGCGGACGCCATGGTCGCGCCGTGGATGCCGTCGCGGCCGGTCTTGGAGCCGAGATAGACGATCGGATTCCCGACGCCGGTGGCCTTCGCGTAGAAGATCTCGTCCGCGCGGGCGAGGCCGACCGCCATGGCATTGACGAGGATGTTGCCGTTGTAGCGCTTGTCGAAGCCGACGCTGCCGCCGACGGTCGGCACGCCGAAGGAGTTGCCGTAACCGCCGATGCCGGCGACCACGCCCGACACGAGATGCGGCGTCTTGGGATGATCCGGCTCGCCGAAGCGCAGGAAGTTCAAAGCCGCGATCGGGCGGGCCCCCATGGTGAAGACGTCGCGCAGGATGCCGCCGACGCCCGTCGCCGCGCCCTGATACGGCTCGATGAAGGACGGATGGTTGTGGCTTTCCATCTTGAAGATGCACGCCAGGCCGTCGCCGATATCGATCACGCCCGCGTTCTCGCCCGGCCCCTGAATCACCCAGGGGGCCTTCGTGGGCAGGCCGCGCAGATGGATGCGCGAGGATTTGTACGAGCAATGCTCGTTCCACATGGCGGAGACGATGCCGAGCTCGGTGAGCGTCGGCTCGCGGCCGATGAGCTTCACGAAGCGGTCGTACTCGTCAGGCTTCAGCCCGTGCTCCTTGACCAGCTCCGGGGTGATGGCGACGTCGTTGCGGATCATCAGGGTCTCGTAATTTCAAAAATCAGGCGGCGCGGGGGAAGGACGAAACGAGGCTCTCGAACAGGCCGCGCCCATCGGTGCCGCCTACGAGATCCTCGATCAGGTTTTCCGGGTGAGGCATCATGCCGAGCACGTTGAGCTTGTCGGAATAGATGCCCGCGATGGAGTTCATGGAGCCGTTGCGGTTGGCGTCGGGCGTCACATGGCCCTGCGCATCGCAATAGCGGAAGGCGACGAGCCCTTCGCCCTCGAGGCGCTTGAGTGTCTCCGCATCCGCCGTGTAGTTGCCCTCGCCGTGGGCGACGCAGACGTCGATGGCCTGGCCCTGCCCGTAGCGCTTGGTAAAGGCTGTGTCGGTGCGCTCCACCTTCAGGAACTGGCGGTGGCAGATGAACTTGAGGTTCGCATTGCGCATCAGGATGCCGGGCAGAAGGCCGGATTCGCACAGGATCTGGAAGCCGTTGCAGATGCCGAGCACGAGGCCGCCGCGCGCCGCATGGGCCCGCACCGCGTCCATCACGGCCGCACGGCCCGCGATGGCGCCGCAGCGCAGGTAGTCGCCATAGGAAAAGCCGCCCGGCAGGACCACGAGGTCCGTCCCCTGGGGCAGTTCGGTCTCGGCGTGCCAGACCTTTTGGGCGTCGGAGCCGGCCTGCTTGAGGGCCCGCACCACGTCGCCTTCGCGATTGGAGCCGGGGAAGACGATGACTGCGGATTTCATGGGTCCATCCTTCTCTCGTCATGGCCGGGCTCGTCCCGGCCATCCACGCCAAGCGGCGCGGGTCAAACGTGGATGCCCGGATCAGGTCCGGGCATGACGGTCAGATCAGTTCGACGCGGTAGTTCTCGATGACGGTGTTCGCGAGCAGCTTCTCGCAGGCCGCCTTGAGGGAGGCCTCGGCTTGAGCCTTGTCGGCCGTATCCAGCTCGATGTCGAAGACCTTGCCCTGGCGCACGCCGGCGATGCCTTCCACGCCCAGGGACGCCAAGGCTCCTTCGATGGCCTTGCCTTGGGGGTCGAGAACGCCGTTCTTCAGGGTGACGGTGACGCGAGCTTTCATGGGAGGCCTCGGGCTGTTGAGATTTGCCCCACGCCATAAAGCCAATGGCCGCAAGAAACAATGTCTTAGGTGTTCAATTCGCGGTCAGGGATCGATGGCCTGCCGTCCTGTTTGGACCGGTAAGCATGAGCCAGAGCCTACGCCTATATATGTGGAGGGCGTCAGCAGGCCGGGGATCGGCGTACAAAACCGTAAAAGCAAGTCGCTGGACGCCATGGCCCCTTCAACAAAAGAGAGGTGATACAACGTCGCGTTTGCCTTGCCTTTGGCTGTGCTGTTCGTGTTGCCGGGGACATCGGATTCAGGCGCTTTCGGGGGAGAAAGCGTTTGTTTCGGCACAGTCAGCAAGGGAAGACTAGAGCGAGGTGTGCCCCTGCCTCTGTCCGGTACGAATTTCACCGCTTACAGCGGGCTGGCTGAGCTCCTTGACCGGAATTACGTGCACTCCAAGGTCGCAGGTGCTGTCATCGAAGCATATGATGCTCTGTCAAAGAGCCATAAGGAGCTGGTTTTCGTCTATGGCGAGACCGGCCATCAAAAAGGCGGCTCCTTCCCCCCTCACCGCACCCACCAAAATGGTCTCTCCGTTGATTTCATGGTTCCGGTTCGGAATACGAACGGCAAGCCGGCCTCTCTCCCGACAAATCCCTTCAACCGCTACGGATACGGTCTGGAGTTTGACCGACAGGGACGGATGAGAGGTTATCAAATCGATTTCGAGGCGATTGCCCTGCATCTTGAGGCCTTGCATCGCTCTGCAAAGCGGTCAGGTCTCGGGATGCAGCGCGTGATCCTCGACCCTGCCTATCATCCGGCACTCTTTGCTACGTCACAGGGTCCCTCTCTGCGAAGTCAGCTGACTTTCAGGCCGCACCAAGCTTGGGTTCGGCATGACGAGCATTATCACGTAGATTTTTCGCTGCCCTGCAAGCCGCTACGATAGGTGAGAGCTGAGCTCTACAAGCCCAATTCGCGGGCAGCGACCTGGCGGGCCGTCTGCTGGACGGCCTCGGCGGTGTCGCCGATCACGAGAACGACATCCAGCTCCTCACCGGAGCGCCTGCCCAGGGCCGCCCCGAAGGCGGGGGCCTTTTGTCCGTCCGCCGGGGCGAGCCTGATGGCGAAGCCGGGATAGGGAGCATCCTTCAGGCGCTCGACGGAAATCGTGCTCCTCACCGGCTTGTCCCGGCCCACGGGAGAGCGGAGGGCGCGGGCGAGGCGTTCCGGGTCCTTGAGCACGGCTTCCGTGATCTGCGCGTCCTTTCCGTTAAGGCGGATGACGCCGACGGCGAGGCCGGGGCTGCATTGCGGCGGGGCGCAGAAGGTAAGGGCCACCGGTTCGGCCCGGTCCTCGGCCAGCCACTTGCGGAGCGGCAGCGCCTCCCATGGCGCTCCGGAGGGCACACCCTCGACGGCGCGAGGGATGTAGCCGCAGCCGGTCAGGCCGAGCGCCAGAGCGAGGAGAAGGCCGGGGAAGGGCAGGCGAAACGACATTGCCCTGTTCTAGCGCAAACAAGCGGGGCAGGTCGATGGGCGGATAAAGAGTCGATGGGCGGATAAAGAAAAGCCCGGCGCGGGGCCGGGCTCGGTCGTTGTTCAGGATGCAGGCCTCACTGCACGAGGCGGGGACCGCCGGCGATGACGGTCTCGTTCTCGGACAGGATCCCGAGGCGGCGCGCCACCTCCGTATAGGCCTCCACCAGGCCGCCCATGTCGCGGCGGAACCGGTCCTTGTCGAGCTTGTCCTTGGACTTGATATCCCAGAGACGGCAGGAATCCGGGGAGATCTCGTCGGCCACGACGATGCGCATCAGCTCGCCCTCCCAGAGGCGGCCGGTCTCCAGCTTGAAATCCACGAGACGGATGCCGACGCCGAGGAAGAGGCCGGACAGGAAGTCGTTGACGCGGATCGCCAGCGCCATGATGTCGTCGATCTCCTGGGGCGAGGCCCAGCCGAAGGCGGTGATGTGCTCTTCCGAGACCATCGGGTCGCCCAGCTCGTCGTTCTTGTAATAGAATTCGATGATCGAGCGCGGCAGCTGCGTGCCCTCCTCGAGACCGAGCCTCTTGGCGAGGGATCCCGCGGCCACGTTCCGCACGACGACCTCGAGAGGAATGATCTCCACTTCCCGAATCAGCTGCTCGCGCATGTTCAGGCGGCGGATGAAGTGGGTGGGGACGCCGATATCGTTCAGGTGCTGGAAGAGGAACTCGGAAATCCGGTTGTTCAGCACGCCCTTGCCGTCGATCACTTCGTGCTTCTTGGCATTGAAGGCCGTCGCATCATCCTTGAAGTGCTGAATGAGCGTTCCGGGTTCGGGGCCCTCATAGAGGACTTTCGCCTTGCCTTCATAGACGCGACGGCGACGATTCATAGGCGTGTACCGTGGTTTGAGAAAATCCATAGTGCCGTGGGCTCCTGGGTCAACACATGATGCAGTTCCGCGGCTGGCGTATGCGCGGCATTAAACCAGCGCTCCGCTTCAGGGCAACCTATCCGATCAAGGGGGCAAGCACAACGCGGCACGGAGGAGGGCAGGATGTGGCCCCTTCGAAGCACCTTCTTTTAGGTGGTGATGACATGGTGATGACGCGAGTGCGCCCTTATATCGCATGATGATCCCAGGAGGGGAGGAGCATCCATGACCCTTTTCAACGAGCGAGAAGACGCCTTCGAGAAGCAGTTCGCCCATGACCAGGATCTTCGCTTCAAGGCCACGGCCCGCCGGAACAAGCTGCTCGGCCTTTGGGTCGCCGAGAAACTGGGCAAGACCGGAGACGAGGCCGAGGCTTACGCCGGGAGCGTCGTCCAGGCCGATTTCCGGGGGCCGGGCGGCGCGGATGCGGTTCGCAAGGTCCGGCAGGACCTCGAGCAGGCAGGAAAGCCACTCGACGAAGCCGAGCTTGGCGCTAAGCTGCAGCAGCTGATGGCCCGAGCCATCGAGGAGATCAAGGCGGGGCGTTGAGCCCCGTCCGCCTTGCGGGAATCCGCGGCACGACAAGAAACACCGGAACAAGAAAGAGCGCCATGCTGACCAATCCATCCTTCCCCGACCTCCTGAAGGCAGGCACGCCTCTGCTCACCGCCTGGTGCGGAATCCCGGATCCGTCGATTCCGGGCCTGCTGGCGAGGGAAGAGTTCGACGCGGTCGTCATGGACATGCAGCACGGTTCCATCGACTTCGCGGCCGCGCTCCGGGCCGTGCCGCTGATCGCTGCGGCCGGGAAGCCGGCCCTGGTCCGGATTCCGGTGGGCGAATTCGCCACCGCCTCCCGGTTCATGGATGCCGGCGTCTCAGGGGTGATCGCGCCCATGATCAACACCGTCGACGACGCCCGGCTCTTCGCCTCGTTCATGAAATTCCCGCCCGTGGGCCAGCGCAGCTGGGGCGCCTATGGCGCTCTGTCCCTCTCGGGCCTGGATGCGGCGGATTATCTGCGCCAGGCCAACGATCTGACGGTGTCCTTCGCCATGGTGGAGACCCGGGAAGCGCTCGCCATTCTCGACGAGATCCTCAACGTGCCCGGCATTGACGGCGTCTTCATCGGTCCGGCGGACCTCTCCATCGCATTGTCGGGCGGCAGGAGCGTCGACCCGGCCAGCCCTGAAGTCGACAAGGCGCTCGATCATGTGCTCGCCCGCGTGAAAGCCGCCGGCAAGCTCGCGGGAATCTATGCGCCTTCGGGCGCGAGAGCCGGGGAACTCGCCCGCAAGGGCTTTAACATGGTCTCCATCGGCAGCGACACCGCCATGCTGAGGGCGGGCGCCCAAGCCTCCCTCGTGGCCGCGCAGCAGGGGTGAGGCCTCACGTGACGGGGCTGCCCTCCCGCGCCTTCACCACCCGGTAATAGGCCCAGAGCACTTTGGCCGCCACGCCGCGCCATGGGCGCCAGCTCTCCGCGAGGGCCGTCAAGGCCTTCGCGTCGGGCCGGTCCGTCAGCCCGTAGGCGATGCGGGCGGCCTCCTGCACGGCGAGGTCGCCGCCCGGGAAGGCATCGGGATGACCGAGACAGAAGAGCAGATAGATATTGGCCGTCCATGGGCCGATGCCCTTCACCCGGGTCAGGAGGGCGTGCGCCTCGTCGGCGGGGAGTTCGTCCAGCCGGTCGAGGGGCAGCCGCCCGTCGACGATCTCCATGGCCGTCGCACGGATCGTCCTGACCTTCATGGCCGAGAGGCCCGCTCCTCTCAGGTCCTCGTCGGAAAGGCTCAGGAAGCGCGCGGGCTCCGGCGGATCCAGGATCAGCCGCAATCGTCCCCAGATGGCCGCGGCGCTTGCGGTCGACACCTGCTGGCCGACGATGATCCAGGCCAGCCCCTCGAAACCCGGCGGCCGCTTGCGCAGCTGCGGGACCACGCCTTCGGCGGCGAGCCTCGCCATGACGGGATCGGCCTTCGCGAGCGCCGTCAAACCCCTCTTGAGAACCGCGTCCGTTTCGAGGAGGGTGACCATCCCATTCCGCTCCTTGTGTCTGAAGGCCGTCCGTGACGAAGTCGACGAAGCCCGTATTCCGATTCGCTCCAAGCCCCAACGGACGGCTTCACCTTGGCCATGCCTATTCGGCCCTGCTCAACGATGCGCTCGCCCGCCGGCTCGGCGGCCGGTTTCTGCTGCGCATCGAGGATATCGATATCGCACGCTGCCGCCCCGAATACGAGGCGGGCATCGTCGAGGATCTCACCTGGCTCGGCCTGTCCTGGGAAGAACCGGTGCGCCGGCAATCGGAGCACTTCGCGGATTACCGGCCGGCCTTCCAAAGACTGAAGGGGAGGGGGCTCGTCTATCCCTGCTTCTGCTCGCGCAAGCGCATCGCCGAGCGGGTCGAGGCCATCGAGGCACAGAGCGGCGAGGCCTGGCCGCGGGACCCTGACGGCGCGCCGCTCTATCCGGGCATCTGCAAGGGCCTTCCCGGCGGCGGGGCCGAGGGACGGATCCGTGCGGGCGACGCGCATGCCTGGCGGATCGACAGCGACGAGGTCCGCCGTCTTCACCCCGGCCCCTATGCCTTCACGCGGTTTTCGCTCACGGGCGACGAGGAGGTCGTCGCAGCCGATCCCCGGCGCTGGGGCGATGCGGTGATCGTGCGCAAGGACGTGCCGACGAGCTATCATCTCTCCGTCGTGGTGGACGATGCCCTGCAGGGCGTCACCCATGTGGTGCGCGGACAGGACCTGGAGGCGGCGACCGATCTGCACGTGCTTTTGCAGGTCCTGCTCGGTCTGGACACGCCGCTCTATCACCATCACGGCCTGATCCTCGATCCGGGCGGCGACAAGCTCGCGAAGAGCCGGCGGTCGGAAGCGCTGTGCGCGTTGCGGACCCGAGGGGTGACGGCCGCGGAGGTCCGTCGGAGGCTGGGTTTTTATCCTCAGCCCACACCCAGCACGTAGAGCCAGAGCAGGGTGGTGCCCAGCGCCAGGATCGTGGAGAGCGTCACGGCGCTGGAGGCGAGCGCCACGCCCTCTCCATAGCGCTCGGCGAAGAGATAGGCGTTGATGCCGGAGGGGCACGACGCGAAGAGCACGGCCACGCCCGCCCAGACAGGCGGCATCTGGAACACGACAGTGGCGAGCAGGAGCACCACGAGCGGGTGAACCACGAGCTTGAGGATGGAGATCGCCGTCGGAAGTTTCCAACCGGTCTTCATCCCGTAGCGGCGCAGCGCAATGCCCATGGAAATCAGCGCACAGGGCACGGCTGCGCTCGCGAGCAGGTCCAGGATCTGCCAAAGGGGCGTCGGAACCACCCCGGCGACGGGGCGAAGGGCGGAGCCCGCGAGAATGCCGATCACGATCGGATGCGTCGCCAGGCGCCGCAGGATGACGAGCGGCGAGGCTTGGCGTCCCTCCGCCAGCACGGTCGCCAAGGTCATGGTCACGGGAAGATGAACGGCGAGCAGCAGGAAGAGCGGGACGGCGCCTTCGTCCCCGTAGGCCTTGAGGATCATGGGCACGCCGACGAAGACGGTGTTGGCCTGTCCCGCCGAGAACCCGGCCACGACGCTTGCGACGCCCTTGACCCCGAAATAGCGCTTGGCCATCGCGGTCGCGAGGACCCAGGCCACGGCGACGCCGACGAAATAGGAAATCCAGTAGCCCCACGGCTGCGTCTGCGGAATCTCGGCCTTCACGAGCGTGCGGAAGATCAGGCAGGGAACCGACAGGGTGAAGACGAATTCCGAGAGACCCTCGCCCATGCGCTCGGAGACGAACCCCGTGCGGCGTGCGAGATACCCGATTCCGATCAGGCCGAAGACCGGAAAGACGATCGCGAGCAGGTCGAGCATCGGGTTCAGCGCAACTCGGCACGCTGGGCGAGGCTTGCGGTGGCGCCCGCCTGGCTCATCAGGTCGTTCACCTGCTCGCGCTGGCGCTTGAACTCGGCAAGGCTGCGGCCGTCGAGCTCGCGGCCCTGCGGCAGGCGGATCTTCAGGGGGTCGACGAAGCTGCCGTTGATCAGCACCTCGTAGTGGAGATGGGGGCCGGTCGAGAGGCCCGTACTGCCGAGATACCCGATCACCTGCCCCTGGCGTACCTTGAGGCCGGCCGCCATGTTCTTGGCAAAGCCCGACATGTGCGAATAGGTGGTCACATAGCCGTTGGCGTGCTGGATCTCGATGTGGCGGCCATAGCCCGATTTCCAGTCCGCCATGCGGATGGTGCCGTTGCCGGCGGCCAGGATCGGCGTGCCGACCCTGTTGGCCCAGTCGATTCCCGTATGCGGCCGGCTATAGCCCAGGATCGGGTGGAAGCGGGATCCGAAGCCCGACCGCAGAATGCCGTCCGAGATCGGCTTGCGCAGCAGGAACTTCTTCAGGGAGCGGCCGGTCTCGTCGAAATAATCGATCGATCCGTCTTCCCCCTGGAAGCGGTAGACCCGGCGCGCGTCCCCGCCGATCGTCAGCGAGGCGTAAAGCACTTCCGGCGGCGCATTCTCGTCGTCCGCGCCGAAAAACACTTCGAAGCTGTCGCCCTGCGCGACCCGGCGCTGGAAATCGACGTCGTAGCCGAAGATGCGGATGAGCTCTTGCACGGTCTCCGGCGGCAGATCGTTCTTCATGGCCGTTTCGTACAGGCTCTCGTAGAGCCTGACGCCGCCGCCTTCCTCTTCCTCCTCCTCTTGCTGCGCATCGGCCGTCGCCTTGCGATCCGAAAGATCTTCGGGAGGCGTCACGGAGACGAAGACGCCGCGATCGTTCGTGGCCGCGATGCCGTCGATTCCCTTCTCGCCGAACGCGATGACGCGCACGATCTGCTTGGGGTCGCCCAGACGCGGCCCGGGAGCGATGAGAATGCGCAGATGCGCGCCTTCCCCCATCGTCGCGACCTTCATGCGCGCCGACAGAGCCGTCGTGATGGCGGCGATGTGCTCCGGAGTCGCCCCGTAGCTGCGCAGGACCGTCTCGAGCGTCTCACCCTTCTTGAAGACGACGTCGCGTTCCTCGACCAGGGGCGGAACGGCCCGCTGCTCGATCTTCGGCAGATCGGTGACGTTCTCGGGCACCACCCGGACTTCGATGGTGCTGAAGGGCGCATCGACGACACGCGCATAGCCCAGGGCATCCCCGAGACTGTCGGGTTGGCGCAGGGTGCGGGACAGCATCTGCTGAGCGGGAATCGGCACGGAGGCGCGTCTCCCGGCTCCTCCCCCGACGCGCCGCTCCTCCTCCAGCATGGCCTGGACGTCGTCATCCGTCAGGGCCGGCGAACTCGCCTCGATGACCATGGAGGCGAGGTCCCGCCGGAGCACGGACACGTCGGCATCGGTGATCTCGGGCACCTGATCGATCTTCTCCTGAGTGTTCTCCGCGAACAGGCGCATGGGATTGAACGGAGGAATATCGGACGCATAGGTGCCGGCCGTGAGGGAGAGATTGGTGGCGATCTTGACGAATTGTCGAACCTTGATCGCCTCGCGGTCGCCGTTGCGGATGGTCATGGCGGCCCTGAAGCTCTGCTTCGCGGAGGCCGTCAGCTCGGTCATGTTCAGCCGGTCGCCCTTGCGGGCGGCGTTCGTGGCGCGCTCCCCTTCCGATTCAGGACGGGAATAGGCGTTCACCGCAGTGCGTTCCGGAGGCTGAACGGCATTGGTGGCGCCCTCGATGGCAACATGAATCGAAGCGCCGATCAGAACCGCGCCGGTCACGCCCGTCAGGACGCTGGCGCCGAGCCAGCGCAGATTGATCTCGCGCTTGTCGATCTCGGGGGCCGAGGCGCCGCTGGCGGTCAGGGCCGGCTCGTGGCCCAGCTCGACTCCCGACGACGCGCGGAACACTTCCCTTCGGGAAGCCTTCGGCAGGCCGTTATCAGGAGGAACATGGCTCATGAGAAAGTCGTATCCGATTGAGTGGCCTAATCCATAGGGGGTAGAGGCGCTCTAACACAAGAGACGGCACCGGCACAGCATAAGAGGAAAAAGGCCGCTCGGATGCTCCTCCGATGGAGAGGCGCCCCTCGCGCTGCTTCAACCGCCACTGTGTCGGCAGTGAGGCAAGGCTTGTCGAATCCTGTGGGGCGAGGATCCGACAATGTCCCGCCGGGTGTCAAAAAACCTTCACAACCATGTTGACAGCCGCAAGGGGCCGGGCTTATAACCCGCCCATCGACGCCACCGCTGAATGCGGACGGCGCCAGCACCTTCCAGAAAGTGGGCCGACGGACCTGACGAAAGTCGGGATTTGAAGGTTTCTTTCCAGTTGGTCCCGTTTTCGGACGGGCGGCCCGATTTTGAAAAGAATAGGGTTGACAAGCTGGTCGAATGATCCTAAATCGGGTTCATCGCGGCGCTGCCTCCAACGGGCGGTTCCGATGTTTCCCTGACAGGCTGGCGGCTCAAGCCGGGTAAAACCGGAGTGAGGCGCTGTCGTCTTCGGAAACTGCATCTGACGATGCTGCTCTTTGACAAGTGAAGAAGGAAGAAGAAGCGCAGGCGGCGGTGTCCTTGCGGCGGCCCTTTGGGGCTGCTTTGAACAAGACATCGACCAGGTCTTGCGCTTTTGGTGAGTACACCGCTCCGGTTTTGGCCGGAGTGAGAGGTGCTCTGTCAATTTTGCGTTTTAAGACGAACAGTCGAGATCGAATTCTGAAGTTCAACTTGAGAGTTTGATCCTGGCTCAGAACGAACGCTGGCGGCAGGCTTAACACATGCAAGTCGAACGGGCCCTTCGGGGTCAGTGGCAGACGGGTGAGTAACGCGTGGGAACGTGCCCTTCAGTTCGGAATAACCCAGGGAAACTTGGGCTAATACCGGATACGTGCGAGAGCAGAAAGATTTATCGCTGAAGGATCGGCCCGCGTCTGATTAGCTGGTTGGTGGGGTAATGGCCCACCAAGGCGACGATCAGTAGCTGGTCTGAGAGGATGATCAGCCACATTGGGACTGAGACACGGCCCAAACTCCTACGGGAGGCAGCAGTGGGGAATATTGGACAATGGGCGCAAGCCTGATCCAGCCATGCCGCGTGAGTGATGACGGCCTTAGGGTTGTAAAGCTCTTTCGGCGGGGACGATAATGACGGTACCCGCAGAAGAAGCCCCGGCTAACTTCGTGCCAGCAGCCGCGGTAATACGAAGGGGGCTAGCGTTGTTCGGAATCACTGGGCGTAAAGGGCGCGTAGGCGGCTTTGTCAGTCGGGGGTGAAAGCCTGTGGCTCAACCACAGAATTGCCTTCGATACTGCAAGGCTTGAGACCGGAAGAGGTTAGTGGAACTGCGAGTGTAGAGGTGAAATTCGTAGATATTCGCAAGAACACCAGTGGCGAAGGCGGCTGACTGGTCCGGATCTGACGCTGAGGCGCGAAAGCGTGGGGAGCAAACAGGATTAGATACCCTGGTAGTCCACGCCGTAAACGATGAATGCCAGCCGTTGGCGAGCTTGCTCGTCAGTGGCGCAGCTAACGCTTTAAGCATTCCGCCTGGGGAGTACGGTCGCAAGATTAAAACTCAAAGGAATTGACGGGGGCCCGCACAAGCGGTGGAGCATGTGGTTTAATTCGAAGCAACGCGCAGAACCTTACCAGCCTTTGACATGTCCGGTATGGGGAGTGGAGACATTCCTCTTCAGTTCGGCTGGCCGGAACACAGTGCTGCATGGCTGTCGTCAGCTCGTGTCGTGAGATGTTGGGTTAAGTCCCGCAACGAGCGCAACCCTCGCCCCTAGTTGCCATCATTGAGTTGGGCACTCTAGGGGGACTGCCGGTGATAAGCCGCGAGGAAGGTGGGGATGACGTCAAGTCCTCATGGCCCTTACGGGCTGGGCTACACACGTGCTACAATGGCGGTGACAATGGGCAGCGAACCCGCGAGGGGGAGCTAATCCCAAAAAGCCGTCTCAGTTCGGATTGCACTCTGCAACTCGAGTGCATGAAGGCGGAATCGCTAGTAATCGTGGATCAGAACGCCACGGTGAATACGTTCCCGGGCCTTGTACACACCGCCCGTCACACCATGGGAGTTGG
This sequence comes from Microvirga sp. M2, assembly GCF_047497095.1. Taxonomy (NCBI): domain Bacteria; kingdom Pseudomonadati; phylum Pseudomonadota; class Alphaproteobacteria; order Hyphomicrobiales; family Methylobacteriaceae; genus Microvirga; species Microvirga sp. M2. Next base: position 3,821,699 of record NZ_CP134063.1, on the reverse strand, counting down.
TCTTACCCGACGGCGCTGCGCCAACCGCAAGGAGGCAGGCGACCACGGTAGGGTCAGCGACTGGGGTGAAGTCGTAACAAGGTAGCCGTAGGGGAACCTGCGGCTGGATCACCTCCTTTCTAAGGATGATCCCTCAAGGTCGGCATCTGCCGGTCTTCTCGGATCTCTTGGAACAAACAGGGTCAAGTCAGACCCTTCTTGCGGGACGCTGCCGTCTTCGCTTCTTCTTCTCCGGAAAACCCTGCCGTGTCGTGCGGCGGATCGGGCCTGTAGCTCAGGTGGTTAGAGCGCACCCCTGATAAGGGTGAGGTCGGACGTTCGAGTCGTCCCAGGCCCACCATTATTCTGGGGCCTCAGACGCCGGCGGCCACCTCCGTGGCCTTGGCTGTCCGCGCCACGCGGCGCGGCGCCCGGTCGGGCTTGCGGACCTTGCGGTCCGAGGGTCCTGCGCAACGGGGCCTTAGCTCAGCTGGGAGAGCGGTAGCTTTGCAAGCTTCAGGTCGTCGGTTCGATCCCGACAGGCTCCACCATTCTTTGGTGCTGGGGGGTTTTCTGGAATTCTGCGCGCTTGGCGTGCGGGATCTTGTCGGATTCGCGCCCTCCCCTCTTGGGGGTGAGCGGCGCGGATGTTTGAAATCGTAAAGAGGCGGCATATTCGGCCAGCGGGCAACCTAGTCCCGCGAACCAGCCCTGGCCCGCAGCCAGGTGCGCCGGATATGCTTTGGCAAGCAAAACATGTCTTCGGAGAGATCCGAAGGCAGGTCTTTCTTTTGGGTCGATGGCCGCTGCCGAGCGGGCATCGATCATGAGAGTAATCAAGTGTCGTAAGAGCATCTGGTGGATGCCTTGGCGCTGAGAGGCGATGAAGGACGTGGTACGCTGCGATAAGTCTTGGGGAGCTGCGAACGAGCTTTGATCCAGGAATTTCCGAATGGGGAAACCCACCTTCGACCCTTTGTATTGTGACGGCATCTTTTGGGTGGCGTTGCACTACGGAGGGTCAGATGAAGGTATTAGGCCCTGAATTCATAGGGGTTTAAAGCGAACCCAGGGAACTGAAACATCTAAGTACCTGGAGGAAAGGACATCAATTGAGACTCCGTTAGTAGTGGCGAGCGAACGCGGACCAGGCCAATGCCAACCTGATCGTCATCGGAACTGTTTGGAAAAGCAGGCATGACGGGTGATAGCCCCGTACGAGTCAGTGAGATGGTTGGATATGAGTAGGGCGGGACACGTGCAATCCTGTCTGAACATGGGGGGACCACCCTCCAAGCCTAAGTACTCCTCAGCGACCGATAGTGAACCAGTACCGTGAGGGAAAGGTGAAAAGCACCCCGACGAGGGGAGTGAAACAGTACCTGAAACCGGATGCTTACAAACAGTCGGAGCCCAAGGTTCGTCCTGGGTGACGGCGTACCTTTTGTATAATGGGTCAGCGACTTAAAGTAACGAGCAAGCTTAAGCCGGTAGGTGGAGGCGCAGCGAAAGCGAGTCTGAACAGGGCGTTTTTAAGTTCGTTGCTTTAGACCCGAAACCGGGTGATCTAGCCATGAGCAGGTTGAAGGTGCGGTAACACGCACTGGAGGACCGAACCGGTGCCTGTTGAAAAAGTCTCGGATGATGTGGCTAGGGGTGAAAGGCCAATCAAACTCGGAAATAGCTGGTTCTCCGCGAAAGCTATTTAGGTAGCGCCTCG
>NZ_CP134063.1:1995000-3817500 GCF_047497095.1 Microvirga sp. M2 | reverse complement strand
AACCGGCTCCCCTTCTGCGTCCGATGCCCTAACCCGGGGCGGCGTACCCTACAACCGGCGCGGCCCCGCACATAATCCGTTGAAAGGGCATCTTGGCAGGGATCCGGCAGCGTTCTACAACCCTCGCAGCCGACGAACCAGGAAACCGATGAGGAGCGCGCCATGGGATCCGAGGGAAGCATTCTTCGCGACTACTTGCGCATGGCGCCCGTGATTCCGGTCGTCACCATCGAGGATGCGCGCTTCAGCATCGATCTGGCCCACACCCTCGTCAGGGCAGGGCTTCCCGTCATCGAGGTGACGCTCAGAACGCCCGCCGCACTGGACGCGATCAGCGCGATCGCCAAAGCCGTTCCGGAGGCGGTCGTTGCCGCCGGCACCGTGCTGGCTCCCAGCCAAATTCGAGACGTGGTCGATGCCGGGGCGAAGTTCATCGTGACCCCTGGGACGCCATTGCAGCTTGCAGAGAATCTGCGCGAAGCCCCCATTCCCGTCATGCCCGGCTGTGCCACGGTCTCGGAAGCCATGACTTTGGCCGAACTGGGCTTCAACGCGCTGAAGTTCTTCCCGGCTGCCGTTTCCGGCGGACCTGCCTGGCTCAAGGCCGTGAGTGGCCCCCTGCCGAACCTGTCCTTCTGTCCGACCGGAGGTATCGACCGGGCCAGCGCGGGCTCTTACCTCGCCCTGTCCAACGTCGCCTGTGTCGGCGGCACCTGGGTCACGCCTGCGGACGCGATGAGACGGGGAGATCTCGCCGAAATCGGTCGTCTTGCATCCGACGCCGCTTCGTTGCGCGCCCAAACCTGAACCATTGCCTTTCGCCTCCGTTGTGTTCTTGCTTTCGCAATGAACCGGCAGGAGGAACCCGATGGTCGACTACAGAAAGTTGTTGGACGCATTCGTAGGGGCGATCGGACGCGCCGAGCCGCAACAGGACCAGCCAGGATCGCCGGAGCGCAACAATGGAGGGCAGCCCCCACAGGGGCTCGCGTCGTCATTCGAGCAGGGCGTGACCCAGATTTCCGGCCGTTCGCCCGATCAGCTCCTGCAGAAAGCAAAGGATCTGGCGGTCCAGCATCCGGGTCTGGCACAGGCCGCGCTCGTCGGCCTCGCCGGGCTCATGTTCGGTGGCCGCAAGAAGGGCAAGCTCACGGGCAACCTCGTGAAGCTCGGGGGCCTCGCGGTCATCGGGGGCCTTGCCTATCGTGCCTACCAGAAGCAGCAGGGTGGAGGATCCATCCCTTCGCAGGCTCTGGGAAAGAGGCCAGGGGAAGGCGCGCTTCCGGCGGATCATGAGGTGGCGCAGGTGGCGCTCGCTCTCCCCGAGGCCTCGCGCTTCCATCCCGTCTCTCAGACGGAGGACGATGCTTTGCTCTTCCTGAGAACCATGGTGGCGGCCGCGGCGTCCGATGGGCGGATCGACGACGCCGAGCGTGCCCGGATCGTGAAGGGGCTCGTGGAGGCCGGCATCGATCCGCAGTCCAGCCATTGGCTGGAAAACGAGATGGCCTCGCCCGCGGACGTGGAGGAACTGGCCGCCAACGTCAACGATCCCGAGAAGGCGGCGCAGGTTTACGCGGCGGCCAGGATCGCGATCGACCCCGATACCATTCAGGAGCGTGAATTCCTCCATCAGCTTGCTCTGGCCCTCGATCTCGACCCCAAGACGCGGGCGCAGATCGATGAAACCGTAAGTGCCCTGGGCTGAGCCAAAGCGGAGGCCAGGCGTCCTGTGCAGGCGTCCTGTGCAGGCGTTCTGTCGAGGAAGCGCAAGCAGGTCTCCTGGCTGGCCGCGGAGCTGTGAGCCGACCGATCGGCGACGATGACGATGAAGGGTTGGAACAGGAGTTCCCTCGCTGCGCTCGCGCCGTAGCATCATTAGTATGATTTATGCGAAAGTCGCCTTGCATTGCGAAGCGTTTCGCTTTCGAGTGCTCGCTCAAGAATCAATATGGGTGGCCGGTTTTTCGCCTCACCGGTTGGACCTGGGTTCTGCCCTGCTCCACATAAGGCTGCAGCGCGCGTATCATTTGAGAGGATTCAAGAATGGCTGACAGGCCCCACCGCCGCTCTCCCGATCAGCTTCGCTCTCGGCTCTGGTTCGACAACCCCGACAATCCGGGTATGACCGCGCTCTATCTCGAGCGCTACCTGAACTACGGCCTGACCGGCAAGGAACTGCAGGGCAAGAAGCCGATCATCGGCATCGCCCAGACGGGTTCCGACCTCTCTCCCTGCAACCGCCACCATCTCGAGCTCGCCAAGCGCGTGCGCGACGGCATCACGGCGGCGGGTGGCGTGGCCTTCGAATTTCCGTGCCATCCGATCCAGGAAACCGGCAAGCGGCCCACCGCCTGCCTCGACCGCAACCTGGCCTATCTCTCTCTGGTCGAGGTTCTTTACGGCTATCCTCTCGACGGTGTGGTTCTGCTCACCGGCTGCGACAAGACCACGCCTGCCTGTCTGATGGCGGCCGCCACGGTGAACATTCCGGCGATCTCGCTCAATGTCGGCCCCATGCTCAACGGCTGGCACCATGGCGAGCGCACCGGCTCCGGCACTGTCGTGTGGAAGGCCCGCGAGCGCCACGCCGCGGGCGACATCGATTATCAGCAGTTCATGGACATCGTCGGCTCCTCGGCGCCGTCGGTCGGTCATTGCAACACCATGGGGACCGCTTCGACCATGAACGCCTTGGCCGAGGCCCTCGGCATGTCCCTGTCTGGTTCGGCCGCCATCCCGGCTCCCTATCGCGAGCGCGGCCAGATGGCTTACGAGACGGGCAAGCGCATCGTCGAGATGGTGTGGGAGGACCTCAAGCCCTCCGACATCATGACGCGCGAGGCCTTCGAAAACGTCATCGTGGCCAACGCGGCCATCGGGGGCTCCACGAACGCGCCGATTCATATCAATGCCATCGCGAAACATATCGGCGTACCGCTCGACAACGACGATTGGGAGCGCATCGGTTTCGACATTCCGCTGCTCGTGAACGTACAGCCCGCAGGCGAGTACCTCGGTGAAGAGTATTTCCGCGCGGGCGGTCTCCCGGCCGTGATCGCCGAGCTGATCGGTGCCGGCAAGATCCATGAGAATGCGCTGACCTGCACGGGCACGACCATCGGCGAGAACTGCCGCGGCAAACACACCTGGGATCGCGATGTGATCCGCTCCTACGACAAGCCGCTCAAGGAGAAGGCAGGCTTCCTGAACCTGAAGGGCACGCTCTTCGACTCCGCGATCATGAAGACGAGCGTGATCAGTCCCGAGTTTCAGGAGCGCTACCTCAACAATCCGAGCGACCCGAATGCGTTCGAAGGCCCCGTGGTGGTCTTCGATGGACCCGAGGATTACCACAACCGCATCGACGACCCGTCGCTTCATATCGACGAGCATACGATTCTCATCATGCGCGGCGCAGGTCCGATCGGATATCCGGGCGCGGCGGAAGTGGTGAACATGCAGCCGCCGGGCGCGCTCATCAGGCGCGGCGTGCTTTCGCTGCCTTGCATCGGCGATGGGCGCCAGTCCGGCACGTCGGGCACGCCGTCCATCCTCAACGCCTCTCCCGAGGCGGCGGCCGGCGGCGGCCTGGCGCTGCTGCAGACGGGCGACCGTGTCCGCATCGATCTCAACAAGCGCACGGCGGATATCCTGCTGTCCAGCGAGGAACTGGAGAAGCGCCGCGCCGATCTCGAGGCGCGGGGCGGCTATGCCTATCCGGCAAGCCAGACGCCCTGGCAGGAAATCCAGCGCTCCATGGTCGATCAGCTCTCGGAGGGCATGACGCTCAAGCCCGCCGTAAAATATCAGAAAGTCGCGCAGACCTATGGCGTGCCGCGCGACAACCACTGAGGCAGGCGGGAAGCGTTTGGGGGGTGTCATGGCGGGTCGGCTGAACAACAAGACGGCTCTCGTCACCGCGGCGGGGCAGGGGATCGGGCGCGCCATCGCGGAGGCCTTCCTCCGCGAAGGTGCGCGCGTATGCGCAACGGATCTCGACGAGGCAAAGCTCGAAGGCCTTGAAGGAGAAGCGACGCGGCGCGTGCTCGATGTCCGCTCGGGTGATGCGGTCGACGCGCTCGTCTCCGAGACAGGGCCCTTCGACATTCTCGTGAACGCGGCCGGATTCGTGCATCACGGCACCGTGCTCGAATGCTCTGACGACGACTGGGATTTCTCGTTCGACCTGAACGTGAAATCCATGCATCGCACCATCAGGGCCGTTCTCCCGGGCATGCTGGAAAAGGGGGGCGGATCCATCGTCAATATCGCCTCGGGCGCGTCCTCCGTGCGCGGCATCCCGAACCGGTATGTCTACGGCGCCACCAAGGCGGCCGTGATCGGTCTGACCAAGGCGGTGGCTGCCGATTTCATCAGGCGCGGGATTCGCGCCAACGCCATATGCCCCGGTACGGTGCAGTCGCCGTCGCTCGACCAGCGCATCGCGGCCCTGGCGGCGAGCTCCGGCCAAAGCATCGGGACGGTGCGCCAGGCCTTCATCGACCGTCAGCCCATGGGGCGCCTGGGCACAGCCGAGGAGGTTGCGGCGCTCGCCGTCTATCTCGCGTCCGATGAGGCGAGCTACACCACGGGCCACATCCACATGGTGGATGGCGGGTTCGCGCTTTAAACCTTGTTGCCCGGATAAGGCGTTTCCGAAACGGGCGTCAGCGGCCCCTTGCCGTCGAACCAGGACATGAGATTGTCGGCGACGAGCTGGCCCATGGCATTGCGCGTGTGAACGGAGCCGGACGCGATGTGAGGCAGAAGCACCACATGCTCCATGTCGATCAGCTCCTGCGGAACGCGTGGCTCGTCGTCGTAGACGTCGAGGCCTGCCGTCAGGATCGTCCCGGATTTCAGAGCCTCGATGAGCGCCTGCTCGTCCACCACGCTGCCGCGCGCCACGTTGATGAGAACGCCATGAGGGCCAAGGGCCTTCAGAACATCCGCATTGATGAGATGCTTCGTGGCAGTGCCGCCCGGGGTGATTGCGATCAGGACGTCGCAGGCTTCCGCCATGCCGAGAAGCGTCGGATGATAGGCGTAGGCGACATCCTCCTGGCGTGTCCGTCCATGATAGGCGATGCCGACGCCGAAGCCCTCGAGTCGTTTTGCGATGGCCTTTCCGATGCGGCCGAGGCCGACGATGCCGACCTTGCGCCCGCGCAGGGTGTTCGACAACGGAAACGGCGCCGTCAGCCAGCGTCCATCGCGTAAGTACCGGTCGGCTTGAGGGATCTTGCGCAAGGTCGCGAGAAGCAGGCCCAATGTGAGATCCGCCACCTCATCGTTGAGCACGTCCGGCGTGTTGGTGACGATGACCTGGCGCCGGGCCGCTTCCGCGACATCCACGTTGTCGTAGCCGACGCCGAAGCTCGCGACGATTTCGAGGTTCGGGAGACGCTCGAACAGGGTGGCGTCCATGCGGCCGTAAAGAGTGCTGGTGGCAACGCCGCGAATCCGCGGGCCGATCTCGCTCAGGTAAGTGTCCCGATCGTCATGCTCCCAGAGGCGATGAAGATTGAATGCCCTGTCGAGGGCGTCGATGACGACGGGCATCATCGGGGCGGTCATGAGGATGTCGGCTTTGCTCATGGTGATGTCTCTGGTCTTCAGGCGATCGTGCAGCGCGATGCGGGACCCCGGCGGAAGGCTTCTTCGATGAGGCGAGCCTCCCTTTGAAGGGCTGTCCTCACATCCTGGGGCAGGTCGAGCCAATGGCAACCGCGCAGGGCGGCTTCGAGTCCATAGAGGGCATTGAGGCTCACATGTCGGGGCAGCATGAATTTGAGACGGCGAAAGGCCTCGACCGAGCCGATGGCCTTAAGGTCCGATACGGTGCGGATCCCGGCCTCCTGCAAACGGTCCCGCGTGACCGGTCCGATTCCGGGCAGGCTGTCGATGGCTGCGTCGCTCATGAGAACGGATCCGGCTCCTGCTGCTTCGTGCCCGCACGATAGAGCAAGTTTCAGCCGGACGCGATGGACGACACCCTGTCAGGGAGAATGAGCTTGGGATGGATCAGGCGGTTGCGGTGAGTTCCGGCTCTTCGGTGCCCAGTTCCTCGATATCGTCCTCGGCTTCGAAGCCGGTCTGATCGGCGCCCGTGATGCCCGCCAGGTTCTTGGCGGCCTTGCGCAGCAGCTTGCGGAGGCGCTTGCGGTCCTTGTTGTCGAAGCCGGCGAGCAGTTCCGCCTCGACTTCGTCCCAGAGAGCGTCGATGGCTGCGGCCTTGCGCTTTCCTTCCTTCGTCAGCTTCACGCGCACCACGCGCGCATCGCCCGGCTCCGTGTGCCGCTCGACCAGCTTGAGGGAGGAGAGGCGCGATACGGTCTTGGAGGCTGTGGGCGGGCGCACCCGCAGAATGGCCGCCAGATCACCCATGGTCATGGGGCCGGAGCTGGCAAGAGCCTGGAGAACCTGTTCCTGGCCCGCGAAGAGACCGAGTTCGGAGAGCTTGTCGCCCGTGCGGCTGCGGTGGAGCCGCGCCGCTTGGACCAGGGACCAGCCGACGCTTTTTACGCCGGGATGAATGATGTCCTTGTCCATGCAATGCCTCTCTGGTGCAACGATGACAGCAACTTGAGCAGGAAGTCATGACGTTTCGATGACAGATATGTAACCGTCAACAGATCCCGCATGGGCGCATCGTGCGGACCCGGCAGGCCGCGCGAGCGAAAAGGGGACCCGGTTTTCTGCGCGAACGATGCGCTAACCCCCCCGGGGCAGGGCGCTTTCGTGCCAGTGCCGCAGCAGAAACCTGCTGAGCACGCTCAGGACAAGGAACAGGGCGACCCCCAGTGCGGCCAGGAGAACGAGGGCGGCGAACAGCCGGGGAATATTGAGCCGATATTGGCTCTCGATGATCCGATAGGCCAATCCGGAGCCGGCTCCCGCCGAGCCGGCCGCCATCTCGGCGACGACGGCTCCGATGAGGGACAAGCCGCCCGCGATGCGCAGGCCCGCGAGGAAGGCCGGGAGGGCCGCGGGGCGGCGCAGATACCAGAGGGCCTTCAGCCGGGAGCGGATGCGGGCGCGCCGGCTCGGCCGCGCGGGAACGCCATAGAGCTCGAACAGCTCCAGGAGGTTCCTGTCGACGGATTGAAGCCCGAGCATGGTGTTCGAGAGAACCGGGAAGAAGGCGACGAGCCAGGCGCAGACCAGCACCGCCAGATCCTGCGGCATGTAGATCAGAAGCAGGGGCGCGATGGCGATGACGGGGGTGACCTGCAGCACGACCGCGAAGGGATAGAGCGAATACTCGACGATGCGGGAGAGGCTCAGCGCCACGGCCAGCGCCACGCCGCCGACGACCGCCAGGACAAGGGCCGCGAGCGTGGTCTTCAGCGTCACCAGCAGCGACGCCGAGAGCAGAGGCCAATCGGCTTTCAGGGTCGATGCGATCAGGCTCGGGGCCGGCAGGATATAGGGCGGAACCGCGGCGACGCGCACGGATATCTCCCATGCGGCGATGAACGCGACGAAGACCGCGAGCGGCAGGATCAGCTTGAGGGGATCGCGGATCATCGCAGCCCCCCGTCCCGCATGCTGCCGGTCAGGGCCTGCGAGACCTTCCGGCACAGATCCGCATAGGCGAGGCTTGCCCGGAAGTCGCCGTCGCGCTCGCGGGAGGAGGCGCCCGCGAGTTCGGCAACGATGCGTCCCGGGCGCGGGGACAGAACGGCGATGCGGTTCGACAGATAGGCGCTCTCGTAAACCGAATGGGTCACGAAGACCACGGTGCAGCTCAGTTCCTTCTGCACGTCGAGAAGGTCGTCGTTCAGCTTGAAGCGGGTGATCTCGTCGAGGGCGGCAAAGGGCTCGTCCATGAGGAGAAGGCGCGGCTCCATGCTGAGCGCGCGGGCGATCGAAACGCGCATCTTCATGCCGCCGGAGAGTTCGCGCGGATAGGCCTTCGCGAAATCCTGCAGGCCCACGAGCGCGAGGCTTTGAGCGATGCGATCCTGCGCGGCCTTCCGTGACACGCCGCGCAGGCGCAGCGGCAGCCAGACATTGTCCGCCACAGGAGCCCACGGCATCAGGGTCGGCTCCTGAAACACGAAACCGATCCGGCCGCGATGGTCCGTATCGAAGGAGCCGGGCCAGGCGATGCGTCCCGTCGTGGGCTCGGCGAGGCCGGCGATCAAACGCAGGACCGTCGACTTTCCGCAGCCCGACGGACCAAGCAGGGACAGGAATTCGCCCTCGCGGACATCGAGGCTGAACCCGCCAAGAGCCGTCACGCCGTTGGCGAAGACTTTTCCGACCTGTTCGAGCGAAACGAGAGGAGGGGGGGTCATGGGATTCGCAAGACGGGGTGCGGGCGGAAGCGAGCTACTTCTTGAGCTCGAGACCGACGTCCTTGTTCACGAACCGCAGCGTGTAGGCCTTCCTGTAGTCGAGATCGGCCTTGAAGAGGCCTGCCTTCACCATCTTGTCGAAGAAGTCCTTCATGCGCGCGTCGCTCATGGCGCCGATGCCGTGCTGTTGCGCATCGCCTGAATCGACGATGCCGTATTCCTTCATCTTCGCGACGGCATAGGCGAGAATCTCGTCCGTCATCTCGGGATTGTCGCGTTTGATGAGCGCGTTCGCCGGTCGGTTGTCGCCATAAAGGTAATGATACCAGCCGATCGTGGAGGCATCGACGAAACGCTGCACGAGCTCTGCATTCGTCTCGACCATGTCGCGCCGCGTCTCGATGGTGGTCGAATAGGTGCTGAAGCCGTGATCGGCGAGCAGGAACACGGTGGGTTCAAAGCCCGCAGCCTTCTCGATCACCAGCGGATCGGAGGTCACATAGCCCTGCTGCACCGCCCGGATGTTGGCCATGAAGGGCGCGGGGCTGAAGCCATAGGGCTTCACCTGCTCGTCCTTGAAGCCGTATTCGGCCTTCATCCATTGAAAGAAGGTGGCCATGCCGTCCTTCGAAAGCAGGATGTCGTTCGAGGTCTTAAGAGCCTCGAACGTGTCGAGGCCCTGACCCGGATGGCTCATCAGGATCTGCGGATCCTTCTGGAAATGGGCCGCGACCACGACGGTCGGGATATCCTTCTCGACCGCCGAAAACGCCTGGATCAGGCTGCCGCCCATGTAGAAGTCGAGCTTGCCGACGCTCATGAGCATGCGGTTGTTGGCGCGTGGGCCGCCCGGCACGATGGTGACCTTCAGGCCGTACTTCTCGTAGGTGCCGTCCGCCAGCGCCTGATAATAGCCGCCATGCTCGGCCTGGGCGAGCCAGTTGGTGCCGAACGTGATCTCCCGCGGTGCGGGCTGCGCGTCGGCAGGGGCCGCATTCCAGCCGGAGACCATCATCAACAGCCCTGCTGCCCAAGCATTCCGCTTCATCGCGCGTGCCCCTGTCGTGCCGCAGACGGTTCCTGCGTCGGAGCCGGTTCTGCGCGGTTCCATGGCGGTTGGCAAGAGCGATTGGCAAGAGCGGTTGGCAAGAGCGGTTGGCAAGAGCGCTTGGCTACTCCACGGCCCAGGGATAGGTCCAGGTTTCCGTGAGCGCCCGGTTCCCCGCGCGCAGGAAGGCGCGCAGATCGGTGGACTGGCCCGGTTCCAGCTTCACGTCGATGGCGGCCCGGAAGCCGTTGATGTGGCCGTTGGGCATGAGGAACGTGCTGGTGATCTGACCCACGGAGGTGGAGGGCACCAGCTGCACCAGGTCGGGAGCGCCGGTGTAGTAGGCGAGGTCGCCGCCCGCGAAGTCGATGATGAATCGACGATGCCTGCGGTCGCTCGGGGCATTCGAGCCGCTGGCGCGGGGCGGGGTCTGGAAGGTGTTGATCACCTTGCCGCCCGAATGCATGGTGCCGATGGCGGCGGCCGCCCGCAGGCGGTAGGAGAAGGTGACCTCCTGGCCGGCTTCGTAAGGCTTGTTGGGCTGCCAATAGGCCACGATGTTGTCGTGGGTCTCGTCCGGGGTCGGCAGCTCGACGAGCTCGACCCAGCCTTCGCCCCAATCGCCCACCGGCTCCACCCAGTAGCCGGGGCGCTGGTGATAATAGGCCTCCAGATCCTGGTAATTCTCGAACACCCGGTCGCGCTGCATCAGGCCGAACCCGCGCGGGTTGTTGTCGGAGAACGAGGAGATCGTCTTGCCGTTCGGGTTGCGCAAAGGGCGCCAGATCCACTCGCCCGCGCCCGACTGCATGAGCAGCCCGTCTGAATCGTGAAGCTCCAGCCGGAAATCGTCCGTGGGCTTCCGGTCGTTCTCGCCCTCGAAGAACATCGAGGTGAGCGGGGCCAGGCCCACATTCTCGATGCGCTGGCGCGGGAAGAGCGTGGCCGTGATGTCGAGGGTCGTTTCCTTGGACGGATAGATCTCGAACCGGTAGGCGCCGGCGACCGAGGGGCTGTCGAGGAGCGCATAGACCGTCGCCCGCGTGCTTTCCGGCTTGAGCGTCTCGATCCAGAACTCGCGGAAATACGGGAACTCCTCCTGCTCTCCGCCTTCCACGTTGATGGCGAGGCCGCGCGCCGAGAGGCCGTATTTCTGATCGCGCCCGAGGAACCGGAAGTAGCTTGCGCCCAGGAAGGCGATCAATTCGTCGAACACCTTCGGGTTGTTGAGCGGATAATGCAGCCGGAACCCCGCGAAGCCGAGATTGACCGGCAGGGGCTTGTCGATCTTGTTGCGGCCATAATCGAACAGCTCGCGTTGGTAGGGAACCGGAGTCGGCACGCCCTCGCGGATGATGTTGACCGTCACCGGCCTCTGATAGAGGAAGCCGAGATGAAACAATTGCAGCCGGAACGGACTGTTGCCGGTGGCGAGCAGGGCCTTGTCCGTCCGGAAGCGGATATCGCGGTAATCGTCGAAGCTCAGCCGGTTGAGCGGCTCCGGCAGCTGGGTGGGGGGCGCCTCGAAGGGGGCGCTCGCCAGCTCCCGGGCCCGGCGCACCACGTCCTCGAATCGGAACGGTTCCGGCGTCGGCACGCCGTTCTGCGGAGCTTGCGCCGAGGCTGGTCCGCCCCAGGCGGAGAGCGCGGTCGCGGCGAGCAGGCTTTGCAGAAGGGCGCGGCGGGAGAGATCGAGCATGGCTGAGAGACTGTTCGTCCTGAATCTTCGGGAGGAGGCGGCCTTTTGAAGCCGCAATCCATAGATGGGTGAGCTGGGTCCGCTTAATAGGGGCTGAATGGAGGTGCCGCCATTCCCCTCCGGAAGCAGGGTTAAAAAATTGCGCAGAAGGCCCGAAAGGCTCTTGTGATCGGGGCCAAAAGGTCTTATTTCACTCCTGCCCAAATTCGCACGTGCCTGTGGTCGCGTGCCGGTTGGTGGGCATCCGGACAAGAGGCCGGACAGCCGCCCGAGGACGACCTAGTTCTCGACTACCCCTAACCGGCAGCCGGAGGCGAAACCGGCGCACCCCGTTCTCAACGGGGGACGTGACTTAAAGCAACGACGAACGGGCTTTTTTGGTCTCGTTGGCCCTCCAAAGGTCAACACCGAAGAGGCTTGTTTCTCATTGCCAGGCGTGCGGACGGGACATCCCCATCCAATCCAAGGCAGCATCGTCGGGTGAAGAGCCCATCTCACGCTCCTCGTGTCTCCATCGCACGAAGCGGGATGCATCTTCCCTCGCTGACGCCGGACGGCAGAAGGCTCTGACCGTTCAGATTTCAATCCGGAGGCTTGAAGACCTCCATTGAACCTTTGGTGGGGAGAGCGCCATGACTGAGCGCATTCGTGAATTCCTGCGCAACCGACGTGAGGACGGCCCGTGCGTCGTCGTCGATCTCGACGTGGTGCGTGACAACTACTCCAAATTTGCCCGTGCGCTCCCCGACACCCGCGTTTTCTACGCCGTGAAGGCGAACCCGGCTCCGGAAGTGCTGAAGGTTCTTGCCGACATGGGTTCGTGCTTCGACACGGCCTCGGTCGTCGAGATCGAGCTTGCGCTCGCCGCCGGCGCGACCCCCGACCGCATCTCCTTCGGCAACACGATCAAGAAGGAGCGCGATATCGCGCGCTCGCTCGAGATCGGCGTTCGCCTCTACGCGGTCGACTGCGAGGCCGAGGTCGAGAAGATCGCCCGTGCCGCCGCGACGGCCGGCGTGGCCGCGTCCGACGTGAAGGTGTTCTGCCGCATCCTGTGCGACGGCGCCGGCGCCGAGTGGCCGCTCTCCCGCAAGTTCGGCTGCGTGCCGGAAATGGCGGTGGACGTGCTCGAGCATGCGGTTCGTCAGGGCATGGAAGCCTACGGCGTGTCGTTCCACGTGGGTTCGCAGCAGGGCAACACGGAAGCCTGGGATCAGGCTCTCGGCTCTGCTTCCGCGATCTTCCGCGAGTGCGCCAGCCGCGGCATCCACCTGTCGATGGTCAATCTCGGCGGCGGATTCCCGACGAAGTACCTGAAGACGGTTCCGCAGGTCGAGGCTTACGGCGAGTCGATCTTCCGGGCGCTGTCGAAGCATTTCGGCAACCGCATTCCGGAAACGATCATCGAGCCGGGCCGCGGCATGGTCGGCAACGCGGGCATCATCGAGGCCGAGGTCGTCCTCGTGTCGAAGAAGAGCCGCGATGAGGACGAGGTGCGCTGGGTCTATCTCGACATCGGCAAGTTCGGCGGTCTCGCCGAGACGATGGACGAGTCGATCCGCTATCCGATCCGCAGCGAGCGCGACGGCGACCACAAGGTGCCGTGCGTGCTGGCCGGCCCCACCTGCGACTCGGCCGACGTTCTCTACGAGAAGGAGCCCTATCTGCTCCCCGTCTCGCTGGAGATCGGCGACAAGGTGCTGATCGAGGGCACGGGCGCCTACACGACCACCTACTCGGCGGTCGCGTTCAACGGCTTCCCGCCGCTCAAGTCCTACGTGATCTGACTCACGTCCCGCCTGCCTCGGTGAGCGAGGCAGGCACCAACCCCGAAAGTGTTGTCCCGGACGGCCTGGATGCGATGCACCCGGGTGCGAGGGCTGTCGCTCACCCCATGTCTGGGAGGCCACGGCCATGATCACGATTCGCGAAGAATCCTTTCACGATGCGCAGGCGCGGGAAGCGCTGCTCGATGCCTGCTTCGGTCCCGCGCGGTTCCAGAAGACCTGCGAGCGCCTGCGCGAGGGGCGAATGGCCGCCGATGGTCTCTCGCTGACCGTCGAGCGCGACGGCGAGCTCGTCGGCACCGTGCGTCTGTGGCATGTCTCGGCCGGTCCGAACCGGCCCGCGCTCATGCTGGGCCCGATCGCGATCGATCCCGCGCTCCAGAGCCTCGGCCTCGGCGGCAAGCTCATGCGCGAGGCGCTGGGCCGCACGGCCGCTCTCGGCCACAAGGCGGTGCTGCTGGTCGGCGATGCGCCGTATTACGAGCGTTTCGGCTTCTCGCGGGAGAAGACCGGATCCCTCTGGCTGCCGGGACCTTACGAGCGCAACCGCTTCCTCGCGCTGGAGCTGGAAGCCGGCTATCTCGACGGCGCACGCGGCCTCGTATCCGCGACCGGCGCCCTCCAGGAGAAGCCCGATCTCCCGGCGCTCGTCGCGGCCGCCGCGCAGGGACGGCTGCCCGGCCTGCGCCCTGCGGCCTGAACCGTCGAGCCTCGATCCGAGGGCGGCCCGGAGCATCGGACCTGAAAGTGGATTCCACTTTTGGGATAGAATCCGATGCTCTAAGCGGCCCTCGGATCGGGAAGCGCGAAGGTGACGCCCGCGGCGACCAGCAGATAAGCGGCGAACCCTGAGGCAATCGCCGCGAGGCTGACGCCGGTGTCGAACAGCAGGCCGATGAAGCCGGGCGTTGCCGCGGAGGCGAGCACCATGAGCGCGCCGGAGAGCGCACGGATCTTTCCCAGATGCTTCGTGCCGAAGAGCTCGGCCAGAACCGCCGCGATGATTGATGACATTGGTCGCGCCTGCCGAGAGGCCGATGAGGGCGAAAAAGATCGGCGCAAGGGCAGGGCCGCTGAGAAGCGCCAGGGCCACAGATGCGAGAATGAGACCCAGAAGATAGAAATGGCTCAGGCGTATCGCTCCGAAGCGGTCGACAAGGCTCCCCGTCAGCATCGCCACGGTGACGGAGACGAGCGCATAGACGGTGATGCTGCTCGCCAGCAATTCCAGGGGCCAGTCCTCGATCTCGGCGATGAGGCGCTGATGGAAAAAATAGGCCGTGACGATGGCCGGGTAGCCGATCATGGTCGGAACGAGGGCGAGGAACCGCCGGTCGCGGAGAAGATCGATCCAGCGCGGCCCCGCTTCCGTCATGCCGCCTGCGTGAACAGGCTCGCCCGTCTCGGGACCCTGCCGGGCAAGAAAGGCGCTCAAGGCCCAGCCGAGGCCGAGGCAGAAGGCGATGACGAGCGCCGCGACGCGCCACATGCCGGTCCAGCCGAGGATCGCGATCCCCGCGATGACGATCGTGGGCAGCAGGGCCTCGCCCGCCGGGAAGCCGAGCGCGGCCACGCTCGTCGCCCGGCCGCGAATGCCTGCCGAAAGCCGGGCCGTGCTCATCACGCCTGCATGGCTCGACATGCCCTGGCCGAAGAGGCGCAGGGCGAAAAGGCTCAGGCCCAGCATCACGGCGTCGGAGGCCAGCGAAAGCCCGAGCGCGGCGGCTGCCAGGCCGACAAGGGCGATCGTGGCGTAGAGGCGCATGTCGATGCGATCGATCGCGGCCCCGGCCCAGATCATCAGCAGACCGGAACAGAGGGTCGCGGCGGAATAGATCAGTCCGAAGGCGCCGTTCGTGAGCCCGAAGGCCTCACGGATGTCAGGCCCTGACAGGGAGATGAAGAAGGTCTGCCCGAAGGAGGACAGAAAGGTCAGGGCGAAGCCGAGGCCGATCACGCGCCCGTGGCGCCTGAGGAGTTCGTGAAATGTCATCGGGCTGAAGCCGGGAATGGGTGATCGCGATTCCCGATCATGATGCCTTGTTCGCCGATGTCGAGGCCTGAAACCGCGACGGGAGCTTTTTCATGCCGCTCCTTGTGCCCTCGATCCGCAGGGAAATCACGATCCGGAGCAGATAGCGCCGTCCAGGCATTGACCCAGGGGGTCCCTCAATCCTAGATGCGCCCGGAATCGCTCTACCGGAGACAAACCTCTTCCATCTCACGCTTTTGCAAGGAGAATTATCGATGACCACTTGGCCCGTTCATGGCCGCATCACCGGTCCGATCGTCATGATCGGCTTCGGCTCGATCGGAAAAGGCATGCTGCCCCTGATCGAGCGGCATTTCGAGTTCGACAAGAACCGCTTCACGGTCATCGACCCGGTCGACACGGACCGCAGCATGCTCGACGTGCGCGGCATCACCCTCGTCAACAAGGCCCTCACCCCCGATAACTATCGCGAGATCCTGACGCCTCTTCTGACGGAAGGCGGCGGGCAGGGCTTCTGCGTCAACGTTTCGGTCGACACCTCCTCCCGTGCGATCCTGGAGCTCTGCCGTGAGCTCGGCGCTCTTTACGTCGATACCGTGGCCGAGCCCTGGGCCGGCTTCTACTTCGACAAGAGCGCAGATCCCGCGACGCGCACCAACTACATGCTGCGCGAGAACATTCTCGACGCGCGCCGTCAGGCGCCCGGCGGTCCGACGGCGGTGAACTGCTGCGGCGCCAATCCCGGCATGGTCTCCTGGCTGGTGAAGCAGGCGCTGCTCAACGTCGCCAAGGATATCGGCCTGGATGTCGAGGTGCCGAAGACCCGCGAGGAATGGGCCGGGCTCATGCAGCGCACGGGCGTGAAGGGAATCCACATCGCCGAGCGCGACACCCAGCGCGCGGAGAAGCCGAAGCCCATGGGCGTGTTCGTGAACACCTGGTCGGTGGAAGGTTTCGTGTCCGAGGGCCTGCAGCCCGCGGAACTCGGATGGGGCACTCACGAGACGTGGATGCCCGAGAACGCGCGCACGCACGACAAGGGCTGCGGCGCCGGGATCTACCTGCTCCAGCCGGGCGCGAATACGCGCGTGCGCACCTGGTGTCCCACGCCCGGTCCGCAATACGGCTTCCTGGTCACGCACAACGAGGCGATCTCGATCGCGGATTACTTCACCGTGCGCGAGGGCGACAAGGTCGCCTATCGTCCGACCTGCCACTACGCCTATCATCCGGCAAACGACGCCGTGCTGTCGATGCACGAGATGTTCGGCAATGCCGGCAAGTTCCAGGGGAAGCAGCACATCCTCACCGAGAACGAGATCGTGGATGGTATCGACGAGCTCGGCGTGCTGCTCTACGGCCATGCCAGGAACGCCTACTGGTTCGGCTCGCAGCTCTCCATCGAGGAGACCCGCAAGCTCGCCCCCTACCAGAACGCGACCGGCCTCCAGGTGACCTCCGCGGTTCTCGCCGGCATGGTATGGGCGCTCGAAAACCCGAATGCCGGCATCGTGGAAGCCGACGACATCGATTTCCGTCGCTGCCTCGAGGTGCAGATGCCGTATCTCGGGCCCGTGAAAGGCTACTACACGGACTGGACGCCGCTGGACGATCGTCCGGGCTTCTTCCCCGAGGACATCGACACCTCGGATCCGTGGCAGTTCCGGAACATTCTGGTGCGCTAGGACGAATCCACATTCAGCACAGCCAGAGCATGATGGCGGCGAGGTGGATGAAGGCGAGGAAGTGGCAGGCGCGCCGGTCGTACCGGGTTGCAAAGCGTCGGCAGTGCTTGAGCTTGTTGAAGCAGCGTTCGATCCGATTGCGCAGTTTGTAGGCGGTGGCGTCATGGGCAATCGGCTGCTTGCGCGATCGGCTTGAGGGAATGACCGCCTCGGCGCCCATCGCCGCGATGGTCTGGCGCAGCTCGTTGGTGTCATAGGCCCGATCGGCCAGGACGGACCGGGCCTGGAAGCCGTCGAGCAGCGCCTTGGCGCCGAGGCAGTCGTGGCGCTGGCCGGCGCTCAGCAGGAAGCGCAGCGGTCGGCCGAGGCCGTCACAGATCATGTGGATCTTGGTGGTCAGACCCCCGCGGGAACGCCCCAGCGCCTGAGTGGCGGCCCCCCTTTTCCGGCGGCGGCCTGCTGATGGACGCGCACCAGGGTGGTGTCGAGCATGAGATAGTGATTGTCGCGATCCTTGATCAGCTCGGCAAACACCTGCTCCCAGACCCCGGCCTTGGTCCAGCGGGTAAAGCGGGCGTGGACGCTCTTCCATTTGCCGTAGCGCTCGGGCAGATGCTGCCAGAATGCTCCAGAGCGCAGCACCCACAAGACGCCGTTGACGAACAGGCGGTTATCCGCCCCGCTGCGGCCGGGGTCGCCCACCTTGCCCGGCAGCAGGGGGGCGATGCGCCGCCACTGGGCTTCGCTCAGTTCGTATCGCTTCACACCCATCGTCCGGCTCCGAATCAAACCACCTGCAACCCAGTGAGTCAGCTTTCTTCGCTCGTGTGAATCCTGAATGTGGATTGGCCCTAGAGCGTCGGACCCAAAAGCGGGTTTGCACTTTTGGGATCGAATCCGATGCTCCCTTCTTGGAAAGAGCGCATCGGTCCTGCCAAAAACCGGGACCACTTTTTCGCACGATGCGCTAAGCCATAGGCGTCATGGCCGGCTCCGTGCCGGCCATGACGCAGGGTGGAGACATCGCCATGCCTCATTTCGAGGAATTCTACGCCAACAAGCTGCGCGGGGGCCTGGGCATCGTCGATGCCGAGGCCGTTCTCGACCTGCGCGGCGCATCCCGGGAGAAGGCCTCCGCCTCCCTTCGGGACATGCTGGAGCGCAGCCGCTTCGCACAGGCGAAGTCCGTCGCCGTGCGTCTCGACCCGCCGCCGGAGGGGGGTGGAGAAACGCTGTTCCAGCCCATCGGCAAGGTCCTGCTGGAGGCCAAGAAGCGCGGCTGGATCGAACGTCTGCAGACCCTGCCGGCCAGTGATGGATTGGGGTTCTACGTGGTGTTGGCAGGCAAGCCGGAACGCGGAGCCTAGAGCCTTTTCCGCAAAAGTGGATGCCGGTTTTGCGAAGAAAAGGCGTCTTTCTCAAACAACAGGAGCCTTTTCCATGAACCGAAGCACAGTACACGACTCATGTTGCTTTGAGCCTGATCGGACATTTTGCCGTCCATGCGTTTGCGGCGATGTGAGGGGTGTTGAAGAGCGCCTGCCTGAGGGTATCGAGGCCGGTGCGGAACCATGACTTCGCGCGCCGGCCATGGACTTTTCGTGGGATGGCCTTGAGCCCCATGGTGCGCGACGCGGTGGCGTAAACCCAGGTGATGGTGAGCGCCAGAAGGGCGGTCAAGGTTTCGATCTTGCCCGGATCGGCCAGGTGCGTATCCTCCAGGTTGAAGCCGCGCGTCTTGGCCTCGGCAAACAGGCATTCGATCGCCCAGCGCCGGCGATAGGTCTGCAACGCCCGGCGCGGATCGGTGCGGTTGGTCAGCACGACGAGCCATTGGCCGCTTTTGATCCGGCGGGCGGCGAGCCGCAGCGGGGTCGGGTGGTCGGGCAGGAACACGTCGACGGTGTGGATGAGGTGGCGTGCGCGCTTGGTGCGCAACAGGGTCCGGATCGACCACAGCTGCCGGTCGGCGAGCGCCAGGCGCAAGTCCTCCTTGACCCGGATGGCGAACGGAATGTCGTGGTCGATCAGGAACTTGATCCAGTCGGCCCCGATGAACTCACGGTCGGCCAGCAGCAGCTCGATGGTGTCGGGCCCAAACCGGGCCAGATAGCGCCGCATCAGGGCCATGCGCTGGGCGCTGGTGCTGTTGCCCGGATGGGTGAGAACGCTCCACAGCAGCGGCACCCGGAAGCGGCGCGTGACGATGGCCAGCACCAGGATGTTGATGTCGCGGCGGCCGATCTTCCAGTGCGTGCGGTCGAGCGCCAGGCATTTCGGCCGCGACAGGTTGAGCATGCGGACCACCAGGGCGGCCACCACCGTTTGGTCGAAGCGCACAACCTGGAAGAAGCGTTGCAGGCGACGGTATTTCGAGGCATAGCGGGCCGGTCCGGGAAACTGGCTGGCGACATGGGTCAGGTTGACCGTGCGGCCCTGGATCAGCGCGACCAGAAACAGGCAGGCGGTTTCCAGACGGGATTGGCTCAGACCCAGGTGCGGCGCTAAAGTCCGCATCAGGGCGGTGCGAAGACAGATCGGCATAGCAGGATCCTTTTGGCGAAGAATCCGCTACTCCACCAGATCGCACCGTCCACCACCAGACTGTCGTGTACTGTGGAACCGAAGTTCATGGAAAAGGCTCTAGAGCATCGGACGTGAAAAGTGGGAACCGGTTTTGCGTGAAACGGGGTTCGAAAACAGAGGCTGACAGCACCGGATGTGAGTGCGATTCCAAGCCTTGTCCTTTAGGCCCGGGCGGCGGATCGCGCACGCCGCCGTAGGCTGCGCACGAAACCCGCCAGCAGCAGAAGGCTGCCCCAGACGGCGATGAAGCCGGCCGCCGTGGCGAGAAGGCCTTCTTCCGTCACCGGCATCGCGGGCTCGAAGTCGCGATAGGCGGCCTCCATCACGTCCCGGTCGCCGTCGCGCACCATGAAGGCAATGCGCGCGAAGGGCCCGGCCTGCATCATGGCGTTGCGATGGCCTTGCAGTCGCCGGAGGCGATCCACGTTGCCTTCCATCGCGACGCCCTGGCGGCTCACGAAATCGTCCGGATTGGAGCGCAGCCGCGCGATGGCGCTTTCCTGGGTTTCGCCGTTGGCGGCCGCCCCAACGTCGAATTGCGCAATCACCCGGTTGAGTTCGTCGATCACGCCGCCGAGGCGCTGGCGGTACTGCTGGGAATATTCCGGCAGCTGCGAAGCCGTGACGCCTCCGAGGATCCCGAGGCCGAAGGCGATGATGCGAACGATCCGTGACAAGCGTGACCTCCCGGAGGATCAAATCGCTGCGAGGATATCTTGTTCCGTCACTTCATCGAGGGGTTTTTGCACCTTCAGCGCCCGGGTCTTCCGTCCTGGTTCCATCACCAGGATCACCGTCTCGATCCCGGGGCAGCCCGGGTCGGTGCAGGCGATCTCGTTGACGGCGAAGGCCGTTTCGGGAGAGGCCCGAAGGACCGTGCGGGCCATCTCCTTCACGCGCTCGATCGTCTCCCGATCCGTTTTCGGGAGGCCGAAGCTGCCTCTCAGGAATGCCCCGAACAGCGCCACGGGCGATCTCATGGCAGGGTCAGAATACCGGCCTGACCGTCCTCGCAGCCGAAGGCGAGGCGCCGCCCGGCCTTGTCCCAGGCCATGGCCGTGACTCCGCTGCCCTGGACGGCGGAGCGCACGAGAAGCTCGGAGGCATCGTTCAGGCGGATGAGCAGGATACAACCGTCCTCGTAGCCCACGGCCAGCACGGGGGTATTGGGATGGAACGCGACGCGGCTGACCTTCGCGGGCCGCACGCCGCATTCGCGGGGCGCCTTGCCCATGGGGCCTTCCTTGGATTCGAAGGGCCAGACGATGGCGGCTTCGGCGCCCGAGGTGGCGAGCCACTTGCCGTCATGCGACCAGGAGAGCGAGCGCGTCTTCGACGGATAGCCGCTCATGCGCATGTGGCCCTTATCGGGAATGAGACGCCAGCCGTGGAGCGCATTCTCCTGCATGGAGGTCACCACGAAGCGGGCGTCGGGCGACCAGGTCACGTCGAGATGCGAGCCCTTCCAGTCGAGCATCTCGGGCTTCGCCTCCACGTTCGGGAACCACAGGGTCGCGCCGTTGTAATGCGCGATCGCGAGGCGGTAGCCTTTGGGCGCGAAGGCCAGGCCCCGCGCGGTGGAGGGGACCTCCAGCGTCTTCTCGCGGCCTTTCTCGTCGTGGGCGAACACGCGCTTGCCGGCCGCATAGGCGAAGGCACCATTGGCGCTGAGCGCGAGCGAGTCGATCCAGGCGCCCTTGGCCACCGCCAGCGTCGCCGTGGCACCGTCGGGTCCGGTGACGGCCACCCGTCCGTCGTCCCCGCCGGTCACGAATCGCTCGCCGTCGCTTGCGCCGACGAGGATCCCCGCATCGGGATGGGCGGCCACGCGGTGGGTCTGGCCATCCTTGACCAGCAGGACGCCGCCGTCTCCCAGGCCGAAGGCGACGGTGCCCTTGAGCCAGCCGAGGGCGACGACGTGGGCGTCCGCCGCCACGGTCGCGACGCTTTGTGTCAAGGACGGAGCAGTACCATTACTCATCAGGCGATCCCCTTCAGGTGGGTTTCCCATAGCATGCTTGCGGGGTGCACAGGCAAGGCGCGGTTCAGGCCGGGATCATCGGCGGTGCTTGCTTCGAACATCGGGGTTAAGCCTTCTGGGCCATGGCCGCGACGCCATGGCGGTCCCATCATGGGTCTTTTGCCCATCATGGGTCTTTTGATTGTCGGGAGCTGCGGCATGAGGATTTTGAGCATCATTGCTTTCGTCATGACGGCGCTCGGTTCGATGGGGGCTTCCGCGCAGACCATGGGCGGGTTTCCCTCTCAGGAAGGCGCCGGTGCGAATCAGCGGGCCACGCACAAGGCCGCCTGCGAGAGGGATGCCAGGCTCATCTACCGGCAGGGCAGAAACGTTTCCACCGAATGGCAGCAGCAGGTGAAGGCGACCTGCAGGGCCTATGTCCATGATTGTCTGGCGAAAGCCGGCTTCGCCTCCTGAGGAGCAGCCGTTTGCCGGGAGCAGGAATCCTGCTCCCGGACGGAGGTGTTAGGCCGCGCAGGCCAGGAATCCCTCGCGGATCGCCTTTTCGTTCAGGTCCCGTCCGATGAAGACCACCTTGGAGGTGCGCTTCTCGCCGGGCTTCCACTCGCCCTGCACGTCGCCGTCGAGGATCATGTGCACGCCCTGGAAGACGAAGCGCTTCGGCTCGTCCGGAAAGGCCACGATCCCCTTGCAGCGCAGAATGTTCGGGCCCTCGACCTGGGTCAGGTTCGAGATCCAGGGCATGAACTTTTCGGGGTTCACCTCGCCGTCGATCGACGCGGATACGGACTGCATTTCTTCGTCGTGATGATGGTGGTGGCCCTCCTCCAGGAAGTCGGGCTCGATCTCGATGATGCGGTCGAGGTCGAACGCCTTGCGGTCGAGCACGTCCGAGATCGGAAGGGCGCAGTTCTGCGTGCGGTGGACCTTGGCGTAGGGATTGATGGCGCGGATGCGCGCCTCGACCTCGTCGAGCTGCTCGGGCGTCACGAGATCGATCTTGTTGAGGATGATCACGTCGGCGAAGGCGATCTGGTTCTTGGCCTCGGGCGCGTCCTTCAGGCGGTCGGACAGCCACTTGGCGTCCGCCACCGTCACCACGGCGTCGAGACGGGCCGCATCGGATACGTCCTGATCCATGAAGAAGGTCTGGGCGACGGGGGCCGGGTCGGCGAGGCCGGTGGTCTCGACGATGATGGCGTCGAACTTGCCTTTTCGCTTCATCAGGCCGTCGAGAATGCGGATCAGGTCTCCGCGCACGGTGCAACAGATGCATCCGTTGTTCATCTCGAACACTTCTTCGTCGGCGCCGACGACGAGCTCGTTGTCGATGCCGATCTCGCCGAACTCGTTCACGATGACGGCATATTTCTTGCCGTGGGGCTCGGTGAGGATGCGGTTGAGGAGGGTGGTCTTACCGGCGCCGAGATAGCCTGTGAGGACGGTAACGGGGATCTTGTCGGTCATCGGATGGTTCCAGGAAGGTCAATGGAGGGCTGTCTCTGAACGGGCAGGGGCAGCGGGGTTCAGCTCGACAGGGCCGCGCTGAAGGCTCTTATATTGTGACTCATCATGTCAATGTAAGTGCCGGCGGGACCGCTCGGCTCGGAAAGGGAGTCGGAATAGACCCGTTCGCCGATCTTCGCCCCGGTTTCCGCGGCGATCCTTTCCATCAGGCGGGCGTCGGAGACGTTCTCCACGAAGATGGCGGGAATTTTCTCGCGCTTGATCTGCTGGATGATCCGGGCCACGTCCTTTGCGGAGGCTTCCGCCTCCGTCGACACGCCCTGCGGAGCGACGAAGAGGATCCCGTAGGCATCTCCGAAATAGCGGAAGGCGTCGTGAGACGTGATGATCTTGCGCCGTTCGGCCGGGATGTGCGCGACCAGCCCCTTCACCTGCGTCTCCAGGGCGTCGAGCCTGGCGAGATACGCGGCGGCATTGGTTTCGTAATCGGACTTGCCGCCAGGGTCCGCCGCGATCAGGGCGTCACGGATATTGGCCACGTAGACCTTCGCGTTGCCGATATTCTGCCAGGCATGGGGATCGACCCCATGACCATGATCGCCGTCGTGGCCATGATCGTGACCGTGATCGACCTCACCCTCCAGGAGCTTCGCGCCTTTGGAGGCTTCGACCCGCGTGGCCTTCGTGCCGGAGGACTTCACGAGGCGGTCGATCCAGCCCTCGAATTTCAGGCCGTTCGTGAAGACGATCCGGGCCTCCGTCAGGCGCCGTCCGTCGGCGGGCGTGGGCGAGTAGACATGGGCGTCGCCGTTCGGGCCCACGATGGTCGTCACGTCGACCCTCGCTCCCCCCACGTTGCGCACGAGATCGCCGAGGATCGAGAAGGTCGCCACGACCTTGAGCGGCCGGGCCGGCTCAGCGACGGCGGGCAGCGAGGCGCAGCCCAACAAGGCGAGCGATCCCGCGAGCAGGGACAGGGCGGTTCTTCTCGTCGGCATGACGACATCCTTCCGTCGGGTTCAGGCGGTTTCAGGCTTCCAGATGCTTGCCCGGCCAGGCGAGCCAGAGCACGCCGCCTTCCCGTCCCAGGAGCAGGGAGGCCACGTAGATGGCGCCGGCCGAGAGAATGATCGCAGGTCCCGCAGGCAGCTCCGCATGGAAGGAGAGCAGAAGGCCCGCGATGCCCGATGCGATGCCGACCAGGATGGACACGATCATCATCAGGGTGATGTCGTTGGTCCAGAAGCGGGCGGCCGCGGCGGGCAGCATCATCATGCCGACGGCAAGCAGGGTGCCGAGCGCGTGAAAGCCGCCGACGAGGTTCATCACCACGAGACCGAGGAAGATGAGATGCGTGGGCGTTCCGGCGCGGCTGACCGAGCGCAGGAAGACAGGGTCCACGCATTCGAGCACGAGCGGACGATACAGCACGGCGAGAGCCAGCACCGTCAGGGTCGAGATGGAGGCCAGCAGCAGAAGGGTGTTGTCGTCGAGCGCCAGCACCGTGCCGAAGAGCACGTGCAGGAGATCGATGTTCGATCCCCTGAGCGACACGATGGTGACGCCGAGCGCCAGCGACAGCAGATAGAAGGCCGCGAGGGAAGCGTCCTCCTTCAGGGACGTCAGGCGCGAGACGAGGCCCGCCGCCACGGCGACGATGACGCCCGCCGCCAATCCGCCGATGGTCATGGCGGGGAGCGACAGGCCGGCGAGAAGATAGCCGACCGCCGCGCCGGGCAGGATGGCATGCGCCATGGCATCGCCCGTCAGGCTCATGCGGCGCAGCATCAGGAACACGCCGATCGGGCCGCCGCCGAGCGCGATGGCGATCACGCCCACGAGTGCGCGCTGCATGAACTCGAATTCGGAAAAGGGAGTGAAAGCGAAGCTGAGCACGGCCGGATTCTTTATGCTGCGCCGCGCTGGCATATATCCGCATGCGGATCGTATGCCTCGACCATGCGGCGGGCCTTGAGGAGGTTGTCCGCGCTCAGCACCTCGGGGGTCTCGCCCCAGGCGACGGGCTCGCGGGCGATGAGCAGCGTTTTCGGAAAGACGCGCCGGACCATGTCGAGATCGTGCAGCACCGCAATCACGGTGCGCGCTTCGTCGTGCCAGCGGCGCACGAGATCGAGCAGATCGGCGGTGGTCTTGGCGTCGATGGCGGTAAACGGCTCGTCGAGCAGGATCACCGGCGCATCCTGCAGGAGCAGGCGCGCGAAGAGGGCGCGCTGCATCTGGCCGCCGGAGAGGGTCGAGATGGGGCGGCGCTCGAAGCCGATCAGGCCGACCGACGCCAGCGCGGCCTCGATGGCCGTGCGGTCC
Organism: Microvirga sp. M2; assembly: GCF_047497095.1. Lineage (NCBI taxonomy): Bacteria > Pseudomonadati > Pseudomonadota > Alphaproteobacteria > Hyphomicrobiales > Methylobacteriaceae > Microvirga > Microvirga sp. M2. The sequence continues at coordinate 3,792,620 of NZ_CP134063.1, read as the reverse complement.
TTGGCCGAAATGCCTCCGAAGAGCCCCGACCGGGACCACAGCCCCATGGCCACCAGATCGTAGACGGAGAGCGGGAAGGAGTGGTCGATCTCGGCCGCCTGCGGCAGATAGGCGATCCCGGCGGAGGAGCCGCCGAGGCGGATCTGACCCTCGAGCGGCTTCAGGGTGCCGACGACCCCCTTGAGCAGGGTCGATTTGCCGGCCCCGTTGGGGCCGACCACGGCCATCAGGCTCCCCGATGGGATTTCCCCGTCGAGGTGATGCACGGCGGGCCTTCGGCCGTAGCCGAGGGTCACTTCCTCGAAGCGGATGGCGGTGGAGGGCATGGCCATGGTTCCTACATGGTCACCTGGAAGACCAGCAGCCACAAGACCGCCAGGGCCACGGCGGCGCCCGCCAGCCGCTGCCAGATCGAGAGCCGCAGCAGCGAGAAGGTCGGGGTCGCGGCGACGGCCCGGGGCGCGTGAGAATGGTGATGATCGTGGTGGTGACCGTGCGACATGTCTCCACACATAAACCGGATCGGACGCCGTTTCCAGGGGCGTATAGTATTTTATACGCCCCTGTTAACATCGTGGTTTGGAAGCAAAATCCCGGCCCCGGACGTGAGAAGCGGATCGGGCCTTCTCAGGTCTGCCCGATGCGCTAGAACGTCGGATGGTACTGATAGAGCCAGGTTTCGCTCAAGACTTCGTCCCCGTTGCGCAGGTAGCAGCGCATCTCGACGGGCTCGGTGCCCGTGACCGTCAGGTCGAACTGGGTCCGCCAATGGCCGGGCACGTTGTCGGGCACCGCTTCGGTGATGAGGTTCGAGAATTCCCCGCGGGAGGCCGTGAGCACCGGTTTCGGAATGACGCCGCTGGGCAGCTTGGTCAGGGGCTCGCCGAGGAATTCCACCATGAACTTGCGCACGCCCTTGGGGCGCACGGTGCCGGCCTGCCCGCCGTTGCCGAACCGGGTGGCGACGACGCGGGCGAGCGGGGTCGGGTAGGGCTCGTCCGCCGCCCAGTGCATGCGATAGCGGAATTCCAGGGACTGGCCCGCCCTGGCTGGCTCGGCGGGGACCCACATGGCCACGATATTGTCGTGGATCTCGTCGTCGGTGGGAATTTCCACGAGCTGGATGGTGCCCCGGCCCCAGGTGCTCAGCGGCTCGATCCAGAGCGACGGGCGGCGGTCGTAGTACACGCCGTCGAGATAGTGGTCGAAGTTCCGGTCGCGCTGAAGCAGGCCGAAGCCCCTCGGATTCTCGTCCGAGAAGGCCGAGGTGATGATGCGCGGCGGATTGTTGAGGGGGCGCCAGATGCGCTCGCCTGCGCCGGTCCACATGGCGAGCCCGTCGGAATCGTGAATTTCGGGGCGCCAGTCGATGGCCGTCGTCTTGGCCATCTCCGAGTACCAGTACATGGAGGTGAGGGGCGCGATCCCGAGCCGCGCGATGTCCCGGCGCAGGAAGAGGACGGAGTCGAGATTCATGACGACGGCGGCCGCGCGCGTCATCACGAAGCGATAGGCTCCCGCCACGCTCGGCCCGTCCAGGAGGGCATAGACGGTGACCGTGTCCGAGCCCGGCTGCGGGGTCTCGAAATAGATATGGGTGAAGTCGGGGAATTCCTCGGGCCTGTCGTGCACCGCCACATCGACGGCGAGGCCGCGCGCCGAGAGGCCGTACTGGTAAAGCTCGCCGATGGCGCGGAAATAGGACGCTCCGAGGAACGCCACCCAGTCGTTCTTTCTCCAATCGAGCTTGCCGTCGCGGGCCTCCTGGAACCGGAAGCCGGCGAAGCCCGTGTTGTCCGGGAGCTTGCGGGCCGGCGAATCCGCCGGCATGTCGAAATACTCGGTATCGTAGATGATCTCGCGGGCCTGGCCGTTTTCCACGACATGCATGCGCACGGGCTTCTGGAAGAAGCGGCCCATGTGGAAGAAGGTGACCGGGAACCTGCTGGGGCCGTTGGCCCAAAGGGCGAGATCGGTCTTGAACCTGATCTTGCCGTGGGCGTCGTAGTCGATCTGGTGAAGGATCTCGGGCGAGGGGCTCGGCGGAGCCGTGTAGGCCGAGCGGGCCATCGCTTCGGCCTGCTTCTTCAGCTCTTCGAACGTGAAGGAAGCCGGAGCTCCCATCTTCAGACCCTGCTGCGCCAAGGCAGATCCTGAGAAACCCTGGGCGGCCAAGGCGGCCGTGGCGGTGGCGGTCTGGAGAAACTGGCGGCGGTTGAGCATGGATCGACGCATTTGGTTGTGGAGAGACGGACACCTACCGACCAAGGTGGCAGGATTAAGTCACTCTTAGCCCCTTGAGAAAACTTCGTCAGCAGCCAAACTAGGCTGCACACACAGGTGCCGCGACAACAGGCGCCGCAGAAAGGGAGTACGTAATGCATCGAAACGTTATGCGCCGCCTCATGGGCGCGGCCACCGCCCTGGCCCTCGCCGGGACGAGCCTTCCGGCCCAGGCCCAGGATTTCATCAATATTCTGACGGGCGGCACTTCGGGCGTTTACTATCCCCTCGGCGTGGCTCTCTCGAAGGTCTTCACGGAAAAGGTCCCGGGCTCGCGGCCCTCGGTCCAGGCCACCAAGGCTTCGGTGGAAAACCTCACGCTGCTCCAGCAGGGCAAGGGCGAGATCGGCTTTACGCTCGGCGACAGCCTGGCCATGGCCTGGGAAGGCAACGAGGAGGCGGGCTTCAAGAGCAAGCTCGACAAGCTGCGCGGCATTACGGCCATCTACCCGAACTACATCCAGATCGTCGCCACAAAGGATTCCGGCATCAAGTCGCTGGCGGATCTGAAGGGCAAGCGTCTCTCGGTCGGCGCGCCGAAATCGGGCACCGAGCTCAATGCCCGCGCGATCCTCCATGGCGCCGGCCTGTCCTACCAGGATCTCGGCAAGGTCGAGTATCTGCCCTTCGGCGAATCCGTCGAACTCATGAAGAACCGCCAGCTCGACGCCACCCTGCAATCGGCGGGCCTCGGCGTGTCCTCGATCCGCGATCTCGCCACCTCCGTGCCGATCGTGGTCGTGGAGATCCCGGCCGACATCGTCACCAAGGTCGGATCGCCCTACATCAAGACCACGATCCCGGCGAACACCTATGAGGGCCAGACCGCGCCCGTGGAGACGGCGGCCGTCGTGAACTATCTCGTCACCCATTCCGGCGTGAAGGACGACACCGTCTACCAGATGACCAAGGCGATCTACGAGAGCCTGCCCGAACTCGCCGCCGCTCACGCGGCCGCCAAGGACATAAAGCTCGAAAACGCTCTCTCGGGCATGCCGGTCCCCATGCATCCGGGCGCGCAGCGCTACTTCGACGAGAAGGGCGTGAAGAAGGCACCCTAATCCTTTTGACGGATTTACATTCGAGCCGGGGCGGCGCACCTGCCCCGGCTTTCGCATGAGAAGAAGAATAATCGCTCGAAGAGAGGGACTCCATGAGCCAGGGCATGAATGCGTCCGAGATCGCAACGCTCGAGCAGCCGTCCGCGCCTGCCAATCCCGAGCATGGCCTGCCGGAGAATTTCGGCGAGGGTATCCCGGGTAAATTCCTTTTCTGGATCGCGGTGGCGTTTTCGGCGTTCCAGATCGTCACGGCCTTCGGCATCCCCCTCGATCATCCGATCATCGCCAATATTACGCCGCTCTACCTCATCGGCGCGGCTTTCGTCGTATGGGCCGGCTGGCTCGTCTTTCAGCGCCTGAACGGCCGCAGCGTGATCGACGGGGCGCTGGCGCTCATCGCGCTCGCCGCCGCCTATGCACTCATCTTCAAGTTTCCGGGCAGCCTGCCGAGCCAGGTGGTCCGCGCCCTGCACGTGGGCTTTCTCTGCCTCGTGGCGGGTGCCATGCTGGCAAACCACAAGGCGCGCAGCCGGGCCACACGGACACTCGGCTGGGTCGTCGGGTTCATCGGCTTCGGAATCGGCGTCTATCACTGGGCGCTTTATGAGCAGCTCGTCGTGCGCGCCGGCGAACTCACGCAGGCAGATCTCGTCGTCGGCATCACGGCCATCGCGATTCTTTTCTATCTCGTCTGGCGCGTCATGGGACCGGCCCTCCCCATCGTTGCCGGCGTCTTTCTCGCGTATTGCCTGTTCGGCAATTATCTGCCAGCTCCCTTCGACCATCGCGGGTACTCGCTCGAACAGGTGATCGAGCACATGTCCTTCGGCACCGAAGGGCTTTACGCGACGCCAACACTGGTCTCTGCGACCTATATCTTCCTCTTCATCCTGTTCGGCGCATTCCTTGAACGCGCAGGCATGATTCAGCTCTTCACGGATGTGGCGATGGGGCTGTTCGGCAGCGCCAGGGGCGGGCCCGCGAAGGTGGCCGTGTTCTCCTCCGCGCTCATGGGCACGATCTCCGGCTCGGGCGTGGCGAACGTGGTGTCCACGGGGCAGTTCACCATCCCGCTCATGAAGCGTTTCGGCTATAAACCGGAATTCGCGGGTGGTGTGGAAGCGACCGCCTCCATGGGCGGCCAGATCATGCCGCCGGTCATGGGCGCAGTGGCCTTCATCATGGCCGAGACCATCGACGTGCCTTACGTCGAGATCGTGAAGGCCGCGATCATTCCGGCCCTTCTCTATTACGCCTCCGCCTTCCTGGCCGTTCATCTCGAGGCCGGCCGGGCCGGCCTCCTCGGAATCGCGAAATCGGCACTGCCGAGCGCAGGCCGTGCGCTCAAGGAGAAATGGCACCTCATCCTGCCGCTGGCGGTTCTCGTCTACCTTCTCTTCTCCGGCTACACGCCATTGTTCGCGGGTTCGATCGGTCTTGCTCTCACCGTGGTGCTGATCCTGGCGGGCGGGCTTGCGCTGGGGCTCGTCAACGAGACGGTGCGTCTGGTGTTCTGGATCGGCCTCGGCCTGATCGCTGCGGCCTTCCTCTGGGTCGGCGTGACGCTCGTTCTTCTGCTGGTCGGTCTTCTGGTTCTCGTGAGCCTCTTTGTGCGCGGGGGACCCGAGACGCTGGCGGCGTGCCGTGATGCGCTGGCGGACGGCGCCCGTCAGGCCCTTCCGGTCGGCTTGGCCTGCGCCGTGGTCGGCATCGTGATCGGCACGATGACGCTCACCGGCGTCGGGACGATCTTCGGCAACTGGGTGGTGTCCATCGGGCGCGACTCGCTGATCCTCTCGCTGGTGCTGACGATGATCGTGAGCCTCATTCTCGGCATGGGCATTCCGACGATCCCGAACTACATCATCACCTCGTCATTGGCCGCGCCCGCCCTGCTGACGCTCGGCGTGCCGCTCATCGTCTCGCATATGTTCGTCTTCTATTTCGGCATCATGGCGGACCTGACGCCGCCGGTGGCGCTGGCGGCTTTCGCGGCCGCTCCCATCGCGAAGGCTTCGGGGTTCAAGATCGGGTTCCAGGCCCTGCGGATCGCGCTGCCGGGCTTCATCATTCCGTATATGGCGGTCTACGATCCTACCCTCATGATGCAGCCGGTGGCGGGGCTCTCCGGCGCCGCGTTCTGGGCTGGCGTCGCCTACATGGTGGTGAAGGCCGGGCTCGCCGTGCTGCTGTGGGGCGCGGCTTCCGTCGGCTATCTCAATGCGAGGATGCCCTGGTGGGAGCGCCTCGGAGCGGCCGTCGCGGCAGCCTTCCTGGTGCTGGCGCTGCCGGTCACGGATGAAGTCGGGTTCGTCCTCGCGGCGCTCGTGCTCGGCTTCCATTTCTGGCGTGCGCGCCGGCCAGCTGCGACTGGGATGGCCCGCTCGTGATCTGCCTCGTCGCGGGCAAGGTCGTCGCGCCCCTGATGGTGAGTGCGATGACCCTTGCCTGGACGCATTCGGTCGAGAAGATCGTCTGGGAGGAGGATTGGCGCGCGACCCCCGCGGGGCTCGAACTCGTGGAAGCGCGGGTCAGGGGCTCAGGCGCCGGAATGGAGCCGCCGCCGGAGGCGCGGCTCGTCGACGGCGCCTGGGTCTGGAAGCCGGACGTGCCGCCTCGGCGCGAGGTGATCATGCGCCGCTCGGGCGCCACGGCGGATTGGCGGATCTGCATCGAAGGGCGGTGCCGCCCGATGGAGGCCTATGTGCCGCCGGAGGCCGATCCCGTCGCGATGAGGGTCTGCGACGGCAGCCCCTGATCACCCGGCCAGGGGTTCGGCAGCGACGCAGCGACGCCAGAGATTGACCAGGAAATAGAGGGCGAGCAGGCTGAAGAGGCCCATCAGCACATAGCCCACGATATGGCCGAGCTCGAACAGGCCCGCGATGGCCCATCCGGCCGAGATGGCCACGCCGAAGACCTCCGCACCGACCAGGACCATGATGCTGATGATGGTGATGAGGTTGCGCCAGTTGGTGCTTTTCGCCTGAGCCACGGTTCCAGTCTCCATTCTCTGCCGGAAGGGACTACCCTAAACGCCCCCTCCGGTGCAAGGTTCGCCTGACATTCCACCTTAACGCCTTATCCTGGAAACATGCCCGAGACCCCCGTTTTCTCGACCGCCGCCGTCGCCGCTCCCCATCAGCTCGCCGCCGAGACCGGCCAGGCGATCCTGGCCGCCGGCGGCAACGCCGTGGAGGCCATGGTGGCGATGGCCGCGACCATCGCGGTCGTCTATCCGCACATGAACGGCCTGGGGGGAGACGGCTTCTGGCTGGTGCGGGAGCCGAAGGGGCGGGTCCATGCCCTCGACGCCTCGGGGCCGGCCGGGTCGCTCGCCACCATCAAGCGCTACCGGGACAAGGGCTACGACCGGGTCCCGCCGCGCGGGCCCGATGCGGCGCTCACGGTAGCGGGCGCCGTCAGCGGCTGGGGCCTCGCGCTGGAGCTCGCGAAGGCGCTCGGCGGGCAATTGCCGCGCGACATGCTGCTCGCCGATGCCGTCCGCCTCGCCCGCGAGGGCTATGGGATCGCCGTCGCCGAGGGGCGCAATCGCATGCTGGAGGAGGCGGCGCTCTTCTCGGCGCCCGGATTTGCCGAGGCCTTTCTCAAGGACGGCAAGCTGCCGCCTGCGGGCGAGGTCCGGCGCTCTCCGCGGCTCGCCGATACGCTCGAACAGCTCGCCCATGCTGGCCTGGCCGATTGTTATCGCGGCGACGTCGGGCGGGAGATCGCGGCGGACCTGGAGCGCATCGGCAGCCCGATCACCCGCAAGGACATGGAGGCCTATCAGGCCCGGGTGGTGAAGCCGCTCTCGGTGACGCTGGAGCATTCGACCGTCTACAACATGCCGCCGCCGAGCCAGGGGATCGCCGTGCTTCTCATGCTCGGCCTGTTCTCCCGGCTCGCCGTGAAGCACGGCGAAACGCCGGAGCATCACCACGGCCTGATCGAGGCGGCCAAGCGCGCCTCCGCCATCCGCGACAGGGTCGTCACCGACCCGCGCGAACTCGCCCTCGATCCCGCCTCCTTCCTCACGCCCGCCTCGTTCGAGAAGGAGGCGGCGCTGATCGATGCGCGCCGCGCCGCTCCCACGCCGGTGCGCCCGGCGGAGGGCGATACGGTGTGGATGGGCTGCATCGACAAGGACGGGCTGGCGGTGTCCTATATCCAGTCCGTCTACTGGTCCTTCGGCTCCGGCTGCGTGCTGCCGTCGACCGGCATTCACTGGCATAACCGGGGCCTTGGCTTCTCGCTCGATCCGAACAGCCGGAACCCCCTGGAGCCGGGGAGAAAGCCCTTCCACACGCTCAGCCCGGGGCTGGCGGTGTTCAATGACGGGCGCGTCCTGTCCTATGGAACGATGGGGGGCGAGGGGCAGCCGCAGATCCTGGGGCAGATCTTCACGCGCTATGCCGATTTCGGCATGGGCCTCGCCGATGCCGTCGATGCGCCGCGCTGGCTCCTCGGCAAGACCTGGCAGGCGCCGTCCTCGACCCTCAAGGTCGAGGACCGGTTCGATCCGAGCCTCCTGCGCGTTCTCTCGAGCTACGGCCATCCGGTCGAGGAGCTGGGCCGCTCCTATGCGGACGCCATGGGGCATGCGGGCATGCTCGTAAGGCATCCCCGCAACGGGCGCGTCGAGGCCGTGCACGATCCGCGTGCGGACGGCGGCGCATTGGGGCTTTGATCCGCCCAGTCCCGAATCAGCCCAGGAGACCCGCCAGCAGGCTCGCGCCCAGGACAAGGACGAAGGCGGCGGCGATGAGCTCGAGGCCGGCGGCGGCCACGGCGCCCGTGGCTCCCCGGCCGCCCGCCATTCTCAGGGCCAGGGCCTTGGCGAAGACCGCCATGGCCGCGATGGCGCTGGTGGTCAGGGCGGTCCCGAGAGCCATGGCGAAGGTGGCCGCGATGCCCGCGGCGAACAGGCCCTGCGCCAGGGAGAAGACGAGCACGATCAGCGCTCCCGCGCAGGGGCGGATGCCGGCGGCGAGCGCCACGCCCGCCATGTCGCGCCAGCCGGTGAGGCGGCCGAGTTCCTCGGGCGGCGGCATGTGGACATGATCGCAGCACTCCTCCTGCGCCGGGGCCAGAGGATTGCGCGCGAGCGCCATGACGCCGAGGAGCTTGCCGCTCTTGCGCCAGGTGACCGCGAGGCCCAGCAGGGCGACCGCGATGAAGCTCAAAAGCTCCACGTTCATGGCGAGCCGGTTCATGGTGGCGGCCGTGGCGTGCAGCACGAGGTTCACGGTTCCCACGATGAGAATGGCGACCATGGCCTGCACGAAGGCGGCCGCGAAGCTCAAGGTGAAGCCCTTGCGGAGCGCCTTCTCGTCGGCCACCAGATAGGCCGCGATCACGCTCTTCCCGTGCCCCGGTCCCGCCGCATGGAAGACCCCGTAGGCGAAGCCGACGGCCAGCAGCGACCCGAGCGCCGCGCCGCTCTCCTTCATGGCGCGCACGCTCGCCTGGAGGCTGGCATAGAAACCGGACTGGACGGAGAGCAGCCAGGCCCCGAGATGGCCCGAGGGGGCCGCCTCCCGAATGCCCATGCCGAAGGGAGTGCGGGGAGGCGGAGCGCCGACGGGGCCGACCCAGAGCGCGAGCAGCCCCATGCCGGCCGCCACGACGGCAACCGCCGCGACCGCCAGGACAAGCCTCTGCCAGAACGGTGCCGGGCCGGAGGAGGAGGCGAGCGGAGCGGACGTCACGGACATGCGATGATCGCCTTGTTCGAATATTCCACGCTGAAATTCGCGCCCGGTGGCGTCGCCTGGACCGCGCCCTCGTCCTGGAGGATCTTCAGCATGGCGGCGTCGAGCGGCTTGGCCTTGGCGATGTTCGTCACGCAGCCCTGCGGTGCATTGGCCAAGGTCACGGAAGTTTGATCGGCGAGGCTGAAATAGACGAAGAAGGTCGGGTCGTCGATCTCCATGGCCAGGGCGCCGGTCACGGCGGCCGGGGCCTTCAGGGGCAGCAGGAAGTCCATGGTGACCTGCTGGCCGTCCATGGTCATCCGGGCCTCCCGCGGATCGCCGAAGGCCTGTGGCTTTCCATGCACCTTGAGGGTCGTGAAGTAGTCGAATTCCGAGAGGCCGCCTGCGTTTTCGTCCGCCAGTTCCTGCAGCTCCTCCGATGTCAGCTTGCCGTCGCCGTCCCGGTCGAGCCCTTGGGTGACATAGGCGGTATAGGCCTCGTCGAAGGTCCATCGATGGCGGATGCCCGTCACCTTGCCGTCGGGGGCGAACACCACCTGGGCCCTTGCGGTGATCCACACATGAGGATGCGCGACGGCCGGCATGCTGAGCCCTGCCGACAGGAGAGCGAGGCAGAGGACGGGACCAAGGCGGAATGTCATGCGTTGCCTTCCAAAGCGACGCTTCCAGGATGTCTGGAGGCGAAACCGGGATCTAGACGCTTTAAGGTTAATGGAGGCGAAACGAAGGCTTCGGGCGAGACCTGCCCGCGAGGCCTGTTCGCGAGATCTGTTCGATTGACGGACTTCGGCAGTTATGTCAGCATTGCTGACGTAAATAATAAAACCAACAAGAACCGGGCGAACCGGCGTGCGGGGCAGGGGCTCCAAGGAGGGACGGCATGACCGAAGGTCATGTGGCGCTTCGTAGCGTTACGCTGGACGACAAGTACGATCTCACCAAGGATCACGTGTTCATCACCGGCACGCAGGCCGTCATCCGCATGCTGCTGATGCAGCGCGAGCGGGACAGGCTCGCGGGCCTCGACACGGCGGGCTTCGTCTCGGGCTATCGCGGCTCGCCCATCGGCGGCCTGGACCAGAACCTCTGGCGGGCCAGGAAATGGCTCGAGGCCTCCAACATCGTCTTTCAGCCCGGCCTCAACGAGGAGCTCGCGGCCACCGCCATCTGGGGCTCCCAGCAGGCCGAGATCCGGGGCGACGGCAAATACGACGGCGTCTTCGGCCTTTGGTACGGCAAGGGCCCGGGCGTCGACCGCTCCGGCGACGTGTTCCGCCACGCCAACATGGCGGGCTCCTCCAGACACGGCGGTGTCCTCGCCCTGATGGGCGACGACCACACGGCGGAATCCTCCACCGTCGCGCACCAATCCGAATTCCATTTCGTCGACGTGATGGTCCCGATCCTGAACCCGGCAGGGGTTCAGGAGATTCTCGATTACGGCCTCTACGGCTACGCCATGAGCCGCTTCTGCGGCGCCTGGGTGGCCTTCAAATGCGTGAAGGACAACATCGAGTCGACGGCCTCCGTGGACGGCTCGCTCGACCGCGTGAAGATCGTCCTGCCCGACGATTTCACCATGCCGCCCGGCGGGCTCAACATCCGCACGCGGGACGGTGTGCTCGACCAGGAGGCGCGCCTCCAGGATTTCAAGCGCGATGCCATGCTGGCCTTCGTGCGCGCCAACAACCTCAACCGCATCGTTCTCTCCGGCGGCCGGCAGCCGAAGATCGGCGTGATCACCGTCGGCAAGTCCTATCTCGACGTGCGCCAGGCCCTGGACGAGCTCGGCCTCGACGAGGTGAAGGCGAACGACATGGGGCTTCGCCTCTACAAGGTGGCCTGCCCCTGGCCGCTCTCTCAAGCCGAGCTCCTGGAATTCGCACGGGGCCTCGACAAGGTCATCGTGGTCGAGGAGAAGCGCTCGCTCATCGAGGTGCAGCTGCGCGAGGAACTCTACGGCACCGCCAACCAGCCGCTCTGCATCGGCAAGAAGGATGAGGCCGGCAACTGGCTCTTCCCCGTCAAGGGCGCGCTCGATCCGCACGACATCGCCATCGTCATCGGCGAGCGGCTGCTCGCCTATCACAACAACGACGATCTGCGCGGCCGCGTGGCGCGGCTCCGCCATGCGCAGGAGGTGTTGAACATCACGAGCGACGTGGCGACCCGCGTGCCGCATTTCTGCTCCGGCTGCCCGCACAACACCTCGACCAAAGTCCCCGAGGGCATGCGCGCCTATGCGGGCATCGGCTGCCACTACATGGTGCAGTGGATGGACCGTTCGACCGACGGCTTCACCCAGATGGGCGGCGAGGGCGCGAACTGGATCGGCGAGGCGCCGTTCTCCAACCGCGGACACGTGTTCCAGAACCTCGGCGACGGCACCTACAACCATTCCGGCATTCTCGCCCTGCGCTGGTCGATCCATACCGGGACCACCGTCACCTACAAGATCCTCTTCAACGACGCCGTCGCGATGACCGGCGGCCAGAAGCACGAGGGCGGGCTCACCGTCGACATGATCGCCCGTCAGGTGCGGGAAGAGGGCGTGGAGCGCATCGCCCTCGTCACCGACGAGCCGGACAAGTACCCGAAATCGATCCGCTGGCCCGACCGGATGACGATCCATCATCGCGACGATCTCGATACCGTACAGCGCGAGCTGGCGCGGATTTCCGGCGTCAGCGTGATGATCTACGATCAGACCTGCGCGTCCGAGAAGCGGCGGCGCCGCAAGCGCGGCGAGTTTCCGGATCCGGACAAGCGCGTGATCATCAACGACCTCGTCTGCGAGGCCTGCGGCGATTGCTCCGTGCAGTCGAACTGCGTCGCCGTGCAGCCCCTCGAGACCGAGTTCGGCCGCAAGCGCCAGATCGATCAGTCGAACTGCAACAAGGATTTTTCCTGCGTGAAGGGCTTCTGCCCGTCCTTCGTGACGGTGCACGGCGCCAAGGTGAAGAAGGCCGTGCCGGAGACCGTCGCCACGGAGGGGCGGACTTTCAGTCCGCTGCCGGAACCGGCGCTTCCCGCCATCGACCGCACCTTCAACGTGATCGTGACGGGCGTGGGCGGGACAGGCGTCGTCACCATCGGGGCGATCCTCGGCATGGCGGCGCATCTCGAAGGCAAGGGGCTCGGCATGATCGACATGGCGGGCCTCGCGCAGAAGGGCGGCGCGGTCTACAGCCACGTGCGCCTCGCCAACCGCCAGGACGACATCCATGCGATCCGGGTGAGCGCGGAATCGGCCGATCTCGTCCTCGGCTGCGATCTCGTGGTGACGGGGACGAAGAAGGTGCTCGCTTCCGTGAAGCAGGGACGGACCGCGCTCGTGGTGAACACCGCCGAGGTGATGCCGGGCGAGTTCACGCGCAATGCCGACTTTTCCCTCCCGACGGAGCGCCTGAAGCGCGCGATCGAGGGGGCCGCGGGCGACGACGGCGTCGCCTTCGTGGACGCGACGGCGATCGCCACCGCGCTTCTGGGGAATTCGATCGCGGCCAACATGTTCATGCTGGGTTACGCCTATCAGGCCGGGCGGGTGCCGATCCATGCCGAGGCGATCGAGAAGGCGATCGAACTCAACGGCGAAGCGGTGAAGATGAATCTTGCCGCCTTCACCTGGGGCCGCCGCGCTGCCGCGGAGCCGGAGCTCATCGCGACCATGATGAGCGAGCTGAAGGCCCCGGGCGACGAGCGGACGATCTCCGGCACGCTCGACGAGGTGATCGATCGGCGCGCCGCATTCCTGACCGCGTATCAGAGCAAACGTTACGCCGGACGCTATCGCATGCAGGTCGAGCGCGTGCGCGAGGCTGAAGCCAGGGCAGTGCCGGGTTCGACCGCGCTCACCGACACGGTGGCGCGCTCGCTCTTCAAGCTCATGGCCTACAAGGACGAATACGAGGTGGCCCGCCTCTACACGGACGGACATTTCGAGCGGCAGGTGGCCTCCACCTTCGAGGGCGAGAACCTGGTTTACGAATTCCACATGGCCCCGCCGTTCCTCGCCCGGAGAGATCCCGCTACCGGCGTTCCGAAGAAGATGAGCTTCGGCCCCTGGATGATGAAGGCCATGCGCGTTCTGGCGAGGTTCAAGCACGTTCGCGGCACGCCGCTCGACCCGTTCGGCTACACGCACGAGCGACGCACCGAGCGCGAGCTGATGCGCGAATTCATCGGGCGGATCGACGAGATCGCGGCAAGGCTCGACGCGGAGAACCACGCCGTCGCGGTCGGGCTTGCCGCCGTTCCGCAGAAGATCCGCGGCTTCGGTCACGTCAAGGAGCGGAATCTCAAAACCGCCAGGGCCGAAGAAGCCGACCTCCTGGCGAAGTTCCGCGCCGAGCCGCGACAGCCCATGCCGGTCGCGGCGGAATGAGGCCCGGGCAAGCCTTATCCCGGGGCCGCGTAGCGGAGCCCGGGATCCATAACCTCTGATCGTGCGGGAGGGTGGGAGAGGCGGTTGCGCCTCTCCTCGTCATGTCGGCGTTTACGGATCCTCGCCTTTTCCGGGACGACGGCTTCCCGGTCAGCCCTGGCTGACGTCCACGAAGCTCCGCGCGACCTTCGGGACGTTTTCCTCGTTGAGGCCCGCCACGCACATGCGGCCCGATCCGACGAGATAGACGCCGTCCTTCTCGCGCATGGCGCGGACCTGCTGCTCGCTCAGGCCGGTGAAGCTGAACATGCCCCGCTGGTTCAGCAGGAAACTCACGTCCACCTCGTTCGACAGCGCGCGGATCTGCCCGGCGAGGAGCTTGCGCATGGAATCCATGCGGGTGCGCATCTCGTCGACTTCGCCGATCCATTGCGCGCGCAGCTCGTCGTTGCCGAGCACGGTGGCCACGAGAAGGCCGCCCGTCATCGGCGGGCTCGAATAGCTGCGGCGCACCGCGAGTTTGAGCTGCCCCAGGACGCGCTCGGCCTCGTCCGCATCGCGGCAGACGATGCTCAGGCCGCCGCAGCGCTCCCCATAGAGCGAGAAGTTCTTCGAGAAGGAATTGGCCACGAGGCAGCTCGCGCGCGCGGCATAGCGGCGCACGAAGGCGGCATCCGCCTCGACGCTGGTGCCGAAGCCCTGATAGGCCATGTCGAACACCGCGATATGCCCCTTGGCGACGAGGACCTCGGTCACGGCGGCCTGCTGCTCTTCGCTCAGGTCGACGCCGGTCGGGTTGTGGCAGACGGGCTGGAGCACCACGATGGAGCCCGAATCGGCGGCTTCCAGCGCCTTGATCATGCCGTCGAAATCGACGGACCGGCGGGCGCGATCCCAATAGGGATAGGTCGTGGTCTTGAAGCCGGCCCGCTGGAACAGGCCGTGATGGTTCTCCCAGGTCGGATCGCTGACGAGAACGGTGCGGCCCGGCGTATGCTTCGCGAGGAAGTCGGCCGCGATGCCGACCGCACCGGTGCCGCCGATGGTCTGGATCGTCGCGACGCGCTTATCCTTGAGCGCCGGATGGGCGGCGCCGAAGACCAGCTTCTGCACGCCGTCGCGGTAGCCGGGATGGCCGTCCATGGGAAGATAGGGACGCTCGGCGAAGCCGATGCGCTCATAGGCCGACCTGACGGAGCCGAGGACGGGAATGCGGCCCTTCTCGTCCGTATAGACACCGATGCTGAGATTGACCTTCTCGTTGCGGGGATCAGCCTTGAAGCTGTCGTTGAGGGACAGGATCGGATCGCCCGCAAAGGGCTCGACATGTCCAAACAGGGATTGCGTCATGCTGATCTCCAGATATCGCGGTCGCTTTGCGGAGAGACCTACTCCCCGGCACGGCCCTCGACAAGGTTCTTCCAAGGGCCTTCATCGACGCTCAGGGGTCGAGCCGCCAGTCGATGGGCTTGAGGCCCTTCTCGGCCAGCCAGGCATTGGCCCGGCTGAAGGGGCGCGTGCCTTTGAAGTCGTTGAGGCGGTTGAGGGGTGAGGGGTGACCCGCCTCGATCACGAGATGCCGGGCGCGGTCGACGAGGGCCGCCCGCTTGCGGGCCGGCCCGCCCCAGAGCAGGAAGACGACGGCGGGCTGCTGCGCCGAGATGGCCGCGATGGCCTGATCGACCAGGTCCGACCATCCGAACTTCACGTGCGCCCCGGATTTCCCGGCCTCCACCGTGAGCGCCGTGTTGATGAGCAGAACGCCCTGCCTCGCCCATTTCGTCAGGTCGCCGGATTTCGGCGCGGGCACGTCGAGATCCGCGGCCATCTCGGCGAGGATCGTGCGCAGGGATGCGGGCAGGCGCCGCGCCCCGCGATAGGAGAAGGCGAGGCCATGGGAATCGCCCGGGGTGGGATAGGGGTCCTGGCCGAGGATCACGACCTTGACTGTGTCGAGCGGGGTCAGCGTCAGGCTCGTGAAGACCGCCTCGGGCGGGGGAAGCACCTGGCCTCCATCGGCGATCACCGCATCCACCTTCGCGGCCACCCGGTCGGCGGCGCCCTCCCGGAAGAAGGGGAGTGCAAGCCAGGATGCGACCTGCTTGTTTCGGCGGAATTCCGCAAGGGCATTGCTGATGGGACCGGTCATGGAAAGCCTTGCCTGGAGGGACGGGGAGCGATCTCGCTCCATCGGGCAGGATCTCTAGCGCATCGTGCGGAAAAGTGGACCCGGTTTTCACGAACGCGGCCCTTCGGGTCCGCAATGAACGATGCTCTCGCCGACCCTGCCGAAAATGGCAGCACCTCGTGCCGGCCTCCCAAGCGTGGGGACATCGACAGAGTGTTACTTCTGTGACACGTTTCCTGTCTAGGCTCCCGGCCGCTTGCCACGGGCGCCGCCCGACATGAGGACCTATGATGATGTTGACGAGCCGACCCTCCGCGGCCCTGCGCGCCGGTTTCCTTGGATTGTCCCTGCTGCTCTCCGGTACCGCCCTGGCGCAGGAAGCCGTGACCCTCCGTTTCGTCCAGACCAACGACATCGACCGCATGAGCGCGGAGAAGGGACGCGGCGGCTTTGCCAAGCTGGCGACGGTGATCAAGGAGGAGAAGGCGAAGGGCAACGCCTTCTTCATCCACGCGGGCGACACCCTTTCGCCGTCGCTTCTGTCGGGCTTCGACAAGGGGGCGCACATCATCGACATCCTCAACCACATGGGCGTGGACGCGATGGTGCCGGGCAATCATGAATTCGACCTCGGCCCCGACGCCTTCCGGGCCCGCATGGCGGAGGCCAAGTTCGACGTGCTCGCGACGAACATCATCGACGGCAATGGCCTGCCGGCCAACACCAAGCCCGACAAGATGGTCGATGTCCAGGGGGTCAAGGTCGGCTTCTTCGGCCTCACCACCGAGGAGACGCCCATCGCCTCGAGCCCCGGCGACATCAAGTTCGCGTCCACCATCGACACGGCGCGCGCCAAGGCCAAGGAGCTGCGCGAGAAAGGGGCCGACATCGTCGTCGCCGTCGCCCACACGCCTCTGGAAGTGGACATGATCGTCGCCCGTTCCGCCGGCGTCGACGTGATCATCAGCGGCCACGACGAGCATCTTCTGGCTTTCTATGACGGCAAGGTGGTTCTCTCGGAATCGGAATCGCAGGGCAATTACATCAACGTCATCGAGCTCGCCGTCACCAAGGCGACGAAGGACGGCAAGACCAGCGTCACCTGGACGCCCAAATTCCGCATCGTCGACAGCGCCGACGTGAAGCCCGATCCGGAGGTCGAGGCGGTGGTGAAGGGCTACGAGGACAAGCTCTCCAAGGAGCTGGACGTGGAGGTCGGCGTGACCGAGACGCCTCTCGACAGCCGCCGCGCCACGGTCCGCGGCGGCGAGGCGGCCATGGGCAACCTGATCGCCGATGCGCTCAGGGCGTCCGTCGGGGCCGATGTCGCCATCACCAACGGCGGCGGCATCCGCGCGGACAAGCAATATGCGGCAGGCCAGAAGCTGACCCGGCGCGACATCCTGGCCGAGATGCCCTTCGGCAATACCACCGTGCTGATCGAGGTGAAGGGCGAACAGATCAAGGCGGCGCTGGAGAACGGCGTTAGCCAGGTGCGCGAGCTCGGAGGCCGTTTCCCACAGGTTTCCGGCATCGTGGCCGAGGTCGATCTGAAGGAACCGGTCGGCAGCCGCGTGAAGTCGGTGAAGATCAACGGCGAACCGCTCGATCCTGCCAGGACCTACAAGCTCGCCACCAACGACTTCATGGCCCGCGGCGGCGACGGCTACCGGACGTTCATCGACGCCAAGTCGCTGATCGACGTTTCGGCCAGCCAGCTCATGGCGAGCCAGGTGATCGATTATGTGGCCAAGGCCGGGAAGGTCGCTCCCAAGGTCGAGGGCCGCGTCGTCCTGCGCTGATTCTTCCTCGCCGACATCGCGCCGGGGCCCGGTCGGAGCCCCGGCGTTTCTTTTTCAAGGGGGAGAGGTCTATAATTTATCTCTCCATCTCTCGCCGATGCTGTGCCATGTTGGCCCGCCTGACGCGAATCGCAGCACTAACACGACCTGTTTCATTGCAGTTTCCACCGCGCCCAGAGCATCCAAGCCTATCGGTCAAGCGCCGCCGCCAGCGGCTGGCACGGGGACGCTTGACCTTGGTCATGGGCTTCTTCGGGGTTGCCTTCATCCTCCTCACCTTCGGCTACATCGCCTGGGAGCAGCGTAACCGGCTGATCCAGCGCAACGAGGAGGACATCACCAGCAACGCCTATTTTCTGGCGGATCATACGGCCCGTCTTCTCGAAGTCACCGATCTGACCCTCAGGCAGCTGGCGGCGCAGTTCGGAGGAGCCGATTGGGATCGGGTCGCGAATTCCCGAGCCGATTGGCAGCATCTCAGGGCCGTCAAGGAATCGCTTCCATACTTCGACAATCTCTGGCTCAACGATGCCACCGGACGCCTGCGGCTCACGACAGCCGAGTTTCCGGCGCCGTCCTCCGACGCGTCGAACCGGGATGCGTTTCGGGCTCACGTCCAGGCGGACCAGGGGCTTTACGTCGGCGAGCCGATCATCGGGAAGGTCACGCAGCAGCCGACCTTCATGATCAGCCGTCGCCTCAGCGGCCCGGATGATTCATTCCGCGGCATCGTCTCGGCCACCGTGGCCTTGTCCTATTTCGAGACGTACTGGGGCAAGCTCCGCCTGCCGAAGGGCAATCGCGTGACTTTGTTGCGCGAGACGGACGGCCAGATCATCGCCCAGCTGCCGTTGCCCGCCGACGGTCTGTCCTTCGCGCCCATCGACAAGGCCGCTCTCGACCGCGCGGTCGAGCGTAACCGCAGCTCCGGAATCTATGCCTTTCGCAGCGGCGGCGAGGAGCGGACGGGAGGTTATCGCCGTATCGGGGAGCTGCCGCTCTACATCAATGTCAGCATTCCCAACGATGCCTATTGGGGGCCGTGGACCGTCCAGATGAAGCTCTACGGCGCCTTCGCGCTGATCGCGCTTCTGGCGCTGGCCGCCCTCACGTCCCTCGCATCCCAGCAGTTCCGGGAGCAGGCCGCCAACGAGGCGTTGCTGCAGAAAGAGGTCGCACTTCGCACGAGCGAGTTGCAGGCGGAGACGGCCGCGCTGGAAGTGCTGAACCGAACGGGCAGGGCGCTTGCGGCCGAGCTCGACGTGGATCGGCTGATCGAGAACGTGGTCGAGGCGGCGGTGCTTCTCACCGGAGCGCAGGCCGGCGCCTATTTCTCCAACGCGGACGATCTCTCCGGAGCCGATGCGCGCACGGAGGAATATGGGCTCTATACCTCGGGCGGCGCCCGTACGGCCTTTGCGACGCTGCCCAGCGACAAGATCTGCGAAACCGTCTTCGAGCAGGGCCGGGTCATCCGGTTCGACGACATCGCCGAGCATCCCGAGTTCGGGCCGTCTGACGAGGCGGCCGATGCGCAGGACGGCGCCAGAGTGCGCAGCGTCATGGCGGTCCCGGTCTCTTCGCGAAACGGACAGATCCAGGGATTGCTGCTGTTCGCGCATGAGCGTGCGGGAGCGTTCACCGAGCGCGCCGAGCGCCTCGTGACGGGGCTCGCCGCGCAAGCGGCCATCGCTCTCGAAAACGGCCGCCTCTACAGCGAGGCGCAGCACGAGATCGAGGAGCGCAGGCAGGCGCAGAACCAGCAATCCTTCCTGATCCGCGAGCTGCACCACCGGGTCAAGAACACGCTCGCCACCGTGCAGGCCGTCGTGGGTGCGACGGCGCGCTCGACATCGAGCATCGACGATTTCTACAAGGCCTTCGTGGGACGCATCGTCTCGCTCGCCAATACGCATTCCCTGCTGACCGAGGCCCTGTGGCAGACCGCGCCGCTGCGCGAAATCCTCGAGAAGGAACTCAAACCCTACAATGATTCGAGGGGGGAGCGGATCGTCCTCGAAGGGCCGGCCGTCGAGCTGCCGTCCGAGATCGCGGTTCCCATCGGCATGGCCGTCCACGAGCTGACGACGAATGCCGCGAAATACGGCGCTCTCTCGGTCCGCAACGGCAAAGTCGCGGTCTCCTGGGACGTGCATGGAGAGGGCGAGGAGAAGCGGCTCGCCATGACCTGGCAGGAGCGCGGCGGCCCTTACGTCTCTCAGCCTGGGCGCCAGGGCTTCGGCTCGCGCCTGCTGCACCGCGTTCTGACGACCCAGCTCAACGCCCAGGTCGATGTCGAGTATCATCCGACCGGGCTGCGCGTTGCCATTGATGCGCCGCTCAAGGCCACGGCCAATCTGAGCCCGCCGATCTCGGCCAAGACCTGAATCACATCAAGACCTGAATCACATCAAGACCTGATCCCCCTTCAAGGCTCGACCCACGTCAACGTGAAACAGAACGCATTGGCGTAACGGGGAAAAAGCCACTATCTAGGGCCCATTCGGAGCGCGGTCCTCCCCGGACCCTGTTGCCAAAGGGCTTTGATCGATGAACGAACGTGTCAGCATGACCGAAACCGGCCCGGGCGCGTGCCCTGTGGACCATCCGCCCGTGAAGGCAGGGCGGATCGGCGTGCTTCTGATGAATCTCGGAACGCCGGAAGGCACCACCTACTGGCCCATGCGGCGCTACCTGAAGGAATTCCTGTCCGACCGCCGGGTGATCGAGACGCCGCGGCTGCTCTGGTGGCCGATCCTCAATCTGATCATTCTCACCAAGCGCCCGGCCCCCAAGGGCCGCGATTACGCCTCCATCTGGAACAACGAACTGGACGAGGGCCCGCTCAAGACGATCACGCGCAATCAGGCCGAGAAGGTGACGGAGCATCTGAAGAGCATCGCAGGAGACAGGGTCACCGTCGACTGGGCGATGCGGTACGGCAAGCCCGAAGTGCGCGAGCGCATCCAGGCGCTGCTCGACCAGGGATGCGACCGCATCCTGCTCGTTCCGCTCTATCCGCAATATGCCGCGGCGACGTCCGCAACGGCCTGCGATCACGCCTTCCGGGCCCTGATGGACATGCGCTGGCAACCGACGGTCCGCGTTTCGCCGCCCTATCACGACGATCCGGTCTATATCGAATCCGTCATCGCTTCCATGAAGCAGGAACTCGCCAAGCTCACCTTCGAGCCGGAGGTGATCCTCGTGTCGTTCCATGGAGTGCCGAAGGAGTACCTGCTCAAGGGCGATCCCTATCATTGCCAGTGCGTGAAGACCTGGCGGCTGATGCGCGAGGCCTTCGGGTGGCCGGCGGACAGGTTCCGGATGAGCTTCCAGTCCCGGTTCGGAAAGGCGGAATGGCTTCAGCCTTACACGGACAAGACCGTGGAGGCGCTGGCGAAGAGCGGCGTCAAGCGCATGGCCATCGTGGCGCCCGGCTTCTCCGCCGACTGCCTCGAAACGCTGGAGGAACTCGACGGGGAGAACCGCGAGATCTTCATGCACAACGGCGGTGAGGAGTTCGCCTATCTGCCCTGTCTCAACGATGGCCCTGAAGGCATGCGCGTGATCAACCACATCGTGGAGCGCGAACTGCAGGGGTGGATCTGAAGGGGTGGATCTGATCAATCGGCGAAGCCGACGCGAATGCGCCGGTTCTGCCTGCCTTTGTTGTCGACCTTGAGGATGCGGACGGGACGGGCCTGCCCCGTCGATGCCAGGTGCGTTCCGCCGCAGGCCTGACGGTCGAGGCCCGCGATCTCGACGATGCGCACCGATCCGTCCTCCTGCGGCGGAGGCGAGACGGATTTGCTGCGAAAAAGGCCGGGCTCGGCCTCGGCTGCGACCCAAGGCATAAAGAAGGAGCGGATGGCGAGGTCCTGGCGGATCACGTCGTTGATGGGGCCGTCCAGCGCCCGCAGCCTGTCGGGATCGGCTCCCGGCACGTCGAAATCCACCCGGAAGGTTCCGTCCGCGGAGAGTTGCGCGCCCGTCAGCAGCGCACCGCCGAAATCCCTGTAGACGAGACTGTTGAGGACATGCGCCAGGGTGTGCAGCTCGCACATGAGCCGGCGGAAGCGCGGCTCGACCTGGATCCGCACGGAGCCGTCGATCGTCACGGGCGCCGTAAGGATATGCCAGAAGCCCCTGGCATCGGGTTCGAGGCGTTCGACCGGGCTCTCGCCGCCGGACCATCGGATCGATCCCCTGTCGGCGATCTGTCCGCCTCCACCCGGAAAGAAGGGCGATTGCGCCAGCAGGACCGCGCCGGGCCGCGTGTCGAGCACGGGAGCGTCGAGTTCGAGCCGATCCGGGTGATCCTGGCAGAAATAGCGCGGCATGGCGGGCCTCGGACAATGAGGAGCAAGAATAGCAGCTCGGCACGAAGCCTCCAGTGCGTCGTGCGGGGAGAGGCCCGAGTTTTCACGACGCTCTAGGAACTTCTGCTTCCATCGGATAGCCTGCCCGTGCTGCAACGGCGTTGCTTTGGGGGTTTCATGCTGCTCGGTGGTTTCGACATCTTCGTCATCGTTCTGGTGCTCGTCGTCGTGGTGACGATCGCCATGGGCGTGCGGACGGTACCCCAAGGGTATGCCTATACGGTGGAGCGGTTCGGACGCTACGCGCGCACGCTCACCCCGGGCCTTGCCCTGATCGTTCCCTATGTCGAGCAGGTGGGTAAGAAGGTGAACGTCATGGAGCGGGTGCTCGACGTTCCGAGCCAGGAGGCCTTCACGCGCGACAATGCGGGCGTCACCATCGATGCGGTGGCGTTCTTCCAGGTCCTCGATGCCGCGCGCGCCTCCTACGAGGTGGCCGATCTTCACCAGGCGCTCATGGTGCTGACCACGACCAACATCCGCACGGTCGTGGGCTCCATGGATCTCGATCAGCTTCTGTCTCACCGTGACGAAATCAACGAGCGGCTGCTGCGCGTCGTCGATGCGGCGGCGTCCCCCTGGGGCGCGAAGGTCACCCGCGTCGAGATCCGCGACATCGTCCCGCCCGCGGATGTCGCCGGGGCCATGACCCGGCAGATGAAGGCCGAGCGCGAGAAGCGCGCCGCCGTGCTCGAGGCGGAAGGCATGCGTCAGTCGGAAATTCTGAGGGCCGAGGGCGAAAAGCAGGCGCTGATCCTCTCGGCGGAAGGCCGCAAGGAGGCGGCGTTTCGCGACGCGGAGGCGCGCGAGCGCCTTGCCGAAGCCGAGGCCAAGGCGACCGGCATGGTCAGCGACGCGATCACGCGCGGCGATCTCGCGGCGGCCAATTTCATCGTGGCGGAAAAGTACATCGAGGCCATCCGCAGCATCGCCACGGCTCCCAACCAGAAGGTCGTGATCGTGCCTATCGAAGCGGCGGGCCTTGCCGGCACGCTCGGAGGCATCGCGGAGCTCACCCGATCCGTCTTCGGCGGCGACGGCGGTACGGCTGTCTCGAAGCCTGCCCGCAGTGTGCCTGCGGTGGCGAAGGGATCGGAGCGCTCATGATCCGGGACGCTGTCGTCGGTCTCGGCGCCTGGAGCTGGATCATCCTCGGCCTCGTGCTGATCGGCGTCGAATTGCTGGCGCCGGGCATCTTCTTTCTCTGGCTGGGGCTTGCCGCGCTCGCGACGGGCCTGCTCGATGCGGCGCTCGACCTCTCCTGGCAGGCGGCCGCCCTCGTCTTTGCCCTGCTCGCCGTGGTGGCGGTGATCACGGGGCGGTTCGTGACACGCCCGAAAGCGCTGCCCGAGCAGGGCGAGCCTTACCTCAATCAGCGCGGCCAGGCCCTCGTGGGGCGCGTGTTCACGCTCGAAACGCCGATCAAGGACGGGGAAGGGCGCATCCGCGTCGATGACAGCTCGTGGCGCGTCACGGGCGCCGACCGTCTGAAGGGCGCAAGGGTCCGCGTCGTGCGCGTTGAGGGCTCGACGCTCGTCGTGGACGATCCGTAATCATGGGAGCCGAACACACATGACCCTGACGTTGTATGCGCATCCGTTCTCGTCCTATTGCCAGAAGGTCCTGACGGCGCTCTACGAGAACGGCCTTTCCTTCGAATACCGCATGCTCGACAACGAGGCGGCGCATGCGGAACTGGCGTCTCTTTGGCCGATCAGGCGGTTTCCGGTTCTCGTCGATGGTGAGCGCACCGTGGTCGAGGCGACCATCATCATCGAGCATCTCGGCCTTTTCCACCCCGGACCCGTGGCGCTCGTTCCCGCGGATCCGCGCATGGCCCTCGACGTGCGGACGATGGACCGCTTCTTCGATCATTACGTCATGACGCCCATGCAGAAGATCGTGGTGGATCGTCTGCGCCCGGAGACGGACCGCGATCCCTATGGCGTCGCCGAGGCGAGGCGAATGCTCGATACGGCGTATGCCTGGCTCGATCGCGCGATGGCCGGGCGCGACTGGGCGGCCGGGCAGGCCTTCAGCATGGCTGATTGCGCTGCCGCTCCGTCCTTGTTCTATGCCGATTGGGCGCACCCGATTGGTGAGGAATATGCCCAGGTCCGCGCCTGCCGCGAACGCCTTCTTGCGCGGCCGTCCTTCGCCCGGGCCGTGGACGAGGCGAGGCCCTACCGTCCGTTCTTTCCGCTCGGAGCCCCGGATCGCGACTGACGGAAGGAGAGGCCCGAGCCTCGGACGCAAAAGTGGGAACCGGTTTTTCGTGAAAAGATGCTCAAGCGAGGAGAGCATCGGATGCGGGAAGTGGGCACCGGTTTTGCGGGGAAAGGTGCTCAAGATCACAATGTTAAAGCGTCGGATGCGGATTCGATGTCACGCCCGATGCCGTCAGGCGGCGCCTGCCCGCAGCAGATCGAGATAGTGCACGAGGCCGACGGGCCTGTCGTCCTCGACCACGATCAGCGCGGTGATGCGCGCGGTTTCCTCGATCTCGAGAGCGGTGGCCACCAGGGCATCCGGCGCGATGGTGCGCGGCGTGCGGGTCATGATGGCGGTCACCGGAAGGCTGCCGAGATCGGGGCGGAGGTTGCGGCGCAGATCGCCGTCCGTGACGATGCCGGCGAGCGTGCCGTCCCCATTCACCACGATGACCGAGCCGAAGCCCTTGCGGCCGATCTCCTCGATGGCCTGATCCATGCGGGCGTCGAGGCCGATGACCGGCAGGCGCTCGTCCTTGTGCATGATGTCGCGCACGAGCTTCAGGCGCGCGCCGAGCTTGCCGCCCGGATGGAACACGCGGAAATTCTCGGCCGTGAAGCCGCGTCTCTCGAGCAGCGCGATGGCGAGCGCGTCGCCGAGGGCGAGCTGAATGGTGGTGGAGGTGGTGGGCGCCAGCCCGTTGGGGCAGGCCTCCTTGGCCTTCGGGAGAGTCAGGCAGATATCGGCGGCCTGGCCCAGGGTCGAGTCCGCACTCGACGTGAAGGCGATCAAGGGCACCCGGAAGCGCTTGGCATAGCCGATGACGTCGGCGAGTTCCGCCGTTTCTCCCGACCAGGACAGGGCGAGGATCACGTCGTCGGCCTGCACCATGCCGAGGTCGCCGTGGCTCGCTTCCGCCGGATGGACGTAATAGGCGGGAGTGCCGGTGGACGCGAAGGTGGCGGCGATCTTGCGGCCCACATGGCCGGATTTGCCCATGCCGGTCACGATCACGCGCCCCTTGGCGGAGGCGATCGTCTCGACGGCGGCGGTGAAGAGAGGGCCGAGCCCGTTGCCGACGGCCTCCATCAGCACGGTCAGGCCCTCGCGCTCGGTGTCGAGGGTGCGAAGGGCCGAAGCGACCGCCTGGTCGGGCGAAGGGGATTGGGTCTGTGCAAGTGCCATGGCCGCCCTCTAGCATAGGAGGGCGGCCATAGGTAACCCTGAAACCTGATTACTTTTGGCGCAGGAAGGCTTCGAGCTCCTGCCGGAAGGCGGGTCCGAGGTCCTCGCGCTCGAGGGCATAGGCCACGTTGGCCATGAGGAAGCCGACCTTGGAGCCCGTGTCGTAGGTCGTGCCTTCGTACTTCATGCCGAAGAACTTCTGGTCCTTCATCAGGCGGATCATGGAATCGGTGAGCTGGATCTCGTTGCCGGCGCCGCGCTCCTGGTTCGACAAAAGGTCGAAGATCTCGGGCTGCAGGATGTAGCGGCCGGAGATGATGTAGTTGGACGGCGCGGTTCCCTTCGGCGGCTTCTCCACCATGCCGGTGATCTCGAAGGTCCGGCCGAATTCCTGGCCCACCGAGACGATGCCGTATTGATGGGTCTGATCCTCGGGCACCTCCTCCACGGCGATGATGTTGCCGCCGTGCTTCTCATAGGCGGCCAGCATCTGCTCCATGGAGCCGCGGCTGAGCATGTCGGGAAGAAGGACCGCGAAGGGCTCGTCGCCCACGAGCTCGCGGGCGCACCAGACCGCATGGCCGAGCCCCAAGGGCTCCTGCTGACGCGTGAAGCTCGTCTGGCCGGCCTTCGGCTGGTCCTTGGCCAGGAGCTCCAGCTCCTTCGTCTTGCCGCGGGCCTCGAGGGTCCTGTTCAGCTCGTAGGCGATGTCGAAATGGTCCTCGATCACGGCCTTGCCGCGTCCGGTGACGAAGATGAAATGCTCGATTCCTGCGGCCCGGGCCTCATCCACCACATGCTGCACCACGGGCCGGTCCACCACGCACAGCATCTCCTTCGGCACGGCCTTGGTGGCCGGAAGGAAACGGGTGCCGAGACCGGCGACAGGAAGGACTGCTTTGCGAATGCGCTTCATCGATCAAGCCATGTTTGGGCAGGGAAGGGGGACAATCTAAGGCAAGACAAGGAAAAGGAAACCGTCAACAGTCAAGCTTAGGCTTCAGTAGCGCCGGATGTGCCGCCTCGTTGCACCGGCGCGGGATCTTCTTTGAGGCTCCGGACCTGAATCGAAGCTGAAGCGTTCTGGTTAAATTCTGCGGGCATCGGACGAAAAGCGGGCCCGTCCGATGCTCCCGGACAGGCAGGCTTCGGGGAACACGGCTATGGCGGTACTGGTCACGGGCGGCGCGGGATATATCGGAAGCCGCATGGTGCTCGAATTGCTCGACGCAGGCGAGCCGGTGGTGATTCTCGACGACCTCTCCACGGGTTTCCGATGGGCCGTTCCTCAGGACGCCGCTCTCGTCGTGGGCGATGTGGGCGACCAGGCTCTGGTGGCCAAGGTCATCGAGGAGTATGGAATCGACAGCATCCTGCATTTCGCCGCCCGGATCGTGGTGCCTGAATCGGTCACCGATCCCTTAGGCTACTATTGCAACAATACGGTGAAGACCCGGGCTCTGATCGAGACGGCGGTCCGGACCGGGATCGCGAACTTCGTCTTCTCGTCCCCTGCATCCTCGTCCCCTGCATCCGCGACTACGTCCAGGTGAACGACCTCGCCCGCGCGCACCTCGCGGCCCTGAGATCCCTGCGTGCCGGTGGCGATTGCGCCGTGCTGAGCTGCGGTTACGGCCACGGCGCCTCGGTGCTGGAGGTCGTGGATGTGGTCAAACGCGTTTCGGGGGTCGATTTCGGCGTGCGGCTCAGCTCCCGCCGTCCGGGCGACCCGGCCCGGCTCGTGGCCCAGGTGGACCGGATCCGCGCTCTCGGCTGGGAGCCGCAGCACGACGATCTGGCGGAAATCGTCGAACAGGCCCTGCGCTGGGAACGGACCCTGGCGGAACGGAAGGCCGCATAACCTCCCATTAGCTCGTGCGAAAAAGTGGCCCCGGTTTTTCGCAGGACCGATGCGCTCTCTCCAAAAAGGGAGCATCGGAGGGGGGCCAAAAGCGCACATCCACTTCCGGCGTCCGAGGCTCTATCAACCGGTTGTTAACTCTCTTAGTGTCGCAATGGCAGGACAATTCTGTCCCGTTTCCGTGAGCGACATTCATGCATCTGCCGCTTCCCTCGGTCCGCCGCTTCTGCGGCGCCCTCCTTCTCGGTCTGAGCATCACGATGGGCGTGGAAGGCTCGGTGCGGCCCGCCCAGGCGCAGGCCGTGTCGGAAGCGGGATTCCAGCGCTTCGTGCAGGGCCTGTGGCCGGCCGCCCAGGCGCGCGGGGTTTCGCGCGCCACCTTCGACGAGGCTTTCCGGGGCGTTTCGCCCGATCCGAAGATCGTCGCGCTCACCAGGAAGCAGTCCGAGTTCGTCCGTCCGATCTGGGACTACGTCAACGGTGCGGTGTCGGCCCAGCGCCTTCAGCGCGGCCGTGACATGGCGGCCGAATGGCCGAAGACCCTGGCGGCCGTCGAAAAGACATATGGCGTCCCCCGCTCCGTGGTCCTCGGTGTCTGGGGCATGGAGACCAATTTCGGCAGCTTCACCGGCTCCATCTACGTCGTGCGGGCTCTCGCGACGCTCGCCTACACGGGTTATCGCGCCGATTTCTTCAGGGAAGAGCTCCTCATCGCGCTCCAGATCCTGGAAGAGGAGCATATCAGCCGCGACAAGATGCTGGGCTCCTGGGCCGGGGCCATGGGCCAGACCCAGTTCATGCCCTCGAGCTTCATGAAATACGCCGTCGACGGCAATCGGGACGGGGTGCGCGATATCTGGTCCTCGGTGCCGGACGCCATGGCCTCGACGGCCAACTACCTGCGCCAGCAGGGCTGGGAGCCGGGCCTGCCCTGGGGCTTCGAGGTCAAGCTGCCGCCGCGCTTCGATTTCCGTTACCTGACGCTGACCTTTTCACAATGGCAGACCCTGGGTCTGAACCGGAGCGACGGAAAGGCCATGCCCCGATCCGGCGAGGCGACTCTGTTCCTGCCGGGCGGAGCCGGCGGTCCGGCCTTCCTGGTCACGAAGAACTACGATGTCATCAAGAACTACAATTCCTCGGACGCCTACGCCATGGGGGTAGCCCATCTCGGCGATCGGATCATGGGCGGCCTGCCGATCCAGGGGGCCTGGCCCAAGGACCAGCCCATGCTCGACAAGGACGAGCGCCACGAGCTGCAGCAGCGCCTCGCCCGGCTCGGCTTCTATGAAGGCGAGGCGGACGGCAAATTCGGGTCCAAGACCCGGGAGGCCGTGCGGAACTTCCAGCTCAGGCGTGGCTTAATTCCCGATGGCTATGCTGATTCCGTGGTCCTGCGCGAATTGCGTGCGGCCCGCTGACAGGTCCCGCAAAAGCTCTATAAACTGGGTGGCGCGGACCTAGTGGAACCACCGATGCGGTTGCTGACGATCCTCAGTCTGGTTGCCTTGAGCCTGCTTCTCGCCCTGGGAAGCGGGACGTCGGTCGTGGCGCAGGGCTATTATTATCCGCCTCAACAGCAACAGCAGCAGCAACCTTACCGCGATCCCCGGGCCTATCCGCCGGGCTATTACCCGGGAAAGCTCGTCCAGCCGGCGCAGCCCCAGCAGGGTTTCAGCCTTCGCCGTTTCTTCGGCATTCCCGACGAACCGGCCCCGACGGTGCGCGCCCCCGTGGCAAAGCCCCGCAAGGCGCCGTCTCCGGCGCCGGTCGCGCGCACGGAAAAGCCCAAGGTGGATCCCGGCACCCATGTCGTGGTCTTCGGCGATTCCCTCGCCGAATTCGCGCGCCAGGGTCTCGAGGCGGTCTATGCGGACAATCAGGATGTGGCCGTCGTCGGCAAGATCAGGAACGGCAGCAATCTCGTGCGGAGCGACCCGGCGGAGTGGCCGAACTTCATCAAGTCCACCCTCGATTCCGGCCAGAAGACGACCGTCGCCGTCGTCATGCTGGGCCTGAGCGACCGGCAGAGCCTGCAGGAGGGAGAGGAACGGGTCGAGCTTCTCTCCGACCGTTGGAAGGACCTCTACGGCAAAAGGATCGACGGGATCCTGAATGCCTTCCAGGAACGCGGCATTCCCGTCATCTGGATCGGCCTGCCGCCCATGAAGAGCAGCAGGCTCTCGGAGGAGCTCCTGGACGTGAACAACGTCTACCAAGAGAGCGTATCGCGCCACGGCGGGACTTACGTGGATATCTTCCCCGGCTTCGTGGACGACGAGAACCGCTATACCTCCACCGGACCGGACGTGGATGGCGAGCCCGCACGGCTGCGCACCGACGATGGCGTGTCCTTCACCAAGGCGGGCGCGCGCAAGATCGCGTTTTTCGCGGATGTGGAGATCAAGAAGATCCTGGAATCGCTGCGGACCGGGACGCCGGTGGCGACCGCTCCGACCGGCGGTGTGGACATCGAGGCCGCACTTCCCGCGCTCCCCGATGCCGCCGCTCCGGTTTCACTCCCGATGAAGCCTCTCGTCGGCCCGGTCCTGCCGCTGACGCGCCAGGACGTGACGCCGGGCGGAACCCTGGTTTCCGGTGCGCCGAAGCTCACCGGCGATCAGGCCTATCCGGTGAGGCGCGCTTTGCGCACGGGCATTGCACCGGGTTCGCGCCCCGGACGCGCAGACGATTTCCGCTGGCCGAAATCCTGACCTTAACAGCGAGAATTGAAAGGGCGGCCTGATCGCTCCGATCGGCCGCCCTTATGTTTGCCCTTGCCGGACGATCAAACCGGCAGGTCGCTCGAACCCGTCAGATAGGTGTCGATGGCGCGCGCCGCCTGACGGCCCTCGCGGATCGCCCAGACGACGAGGGACTGGCCGCGGCGCATGTCGCCGGCGACGAAGACCTTGTCGTTCGAGGTCCTGTAGCTCGTGTCGTCGGCCACCACGTTGCCGCGCCGGTCGATCGCGACGCCCGACTGCTCCAGCAGGCCTTCCTTCACGGATCCGGCAAAGCCGATGGCCAGGAAGACGAGATCGGCCTTGAGGGTGAATTCCGTGCCCGGAATCGGCTGGCGCTTCTCGTCGACGCGGGCGCATTGCACGCCTGTCGCCTGGCCCTTCTTGCCGACGATGCCCAGCGTCGCCGCCTGGAACTCGCGCTCCGCGCCTTCGGCCTGCGAGGAGGAGGTTCGCATCTTCGTCGGCCAATAGGGCCACACGGTCAGCTTGTCCTCGCGCTCGGGGGGCTTGGGGCGGATGTCGAGCTGCGTGACGGACAGGGCGCCCTGGCGGAACGCGGTGCCGACGCAGTCGGAGGCCGTATCGCCGCCGCCGATGACGACGACATGCTTGCCGCCGGCGAGGATCGGCTCGTCGGCGACGTCCTCGCCGCCCACGCGCTTGTTGGACTGGGTGAGATAGGGCATCGCGTAGTGAACGCCCTTCAGGTCCTGTCCCGGCAGGTCGGGGTTGCGCGGGTCCTCCGCGCCGCCCGCGAAGAGCACCGCGTCGAACTCGTTGTGGAGCGAGGCGAAGCTCCGGTCCACGCCGATATTGACGCCGCAATGGAAGACGACGCCTTCGGCCTCCATCTGCTTCACGCGGCGGTCGATGTGGTACTTCTCCATCTTGAAGTCCGGAATGCCGTAGCGCAGCAGGCCGCCGGGCCTAGCCTGACGCTCGAACACATGCACCTCGTGGCCTGCGCGCGCGAGCTGCTGCGCCGCCGCCAGCCCCGCGGGGCCCGAGCCGATGACGGCCACCCGCCTGCCGGTTGAAATCTCGGCGGGCTCAGGCTTGATGTAGCCCATCTCCCACGCCTTGTCGGCGATCGCCTGCTCGATGGTCTTGATGGCGACCGGCTGGTTCTCGAGGTTCAGGGTGCAGGCCTCCTCGCACGGGGCGGGGCAGATGCGGCCGGTGAACTCGGGGAAGTTGTTGGTGGTGTGGAGGTTGCGCGCGGCCTCCTCCCAGTCGCTCTGCCAGACGAGATCGTTCCAGTCGGGAATCTGGTTGTGCACCGGACAGCCCGTCGGGCCGTGGCAGAAGGGGATGCCGCAATCCATGCAGCGTCCCGCCTGCTTCTTGAGATCGTTGTCGTCGAGCGGCAGCGTGAACTCGCGGAAGTGCCGCACGCGCTCACCGGCGAGCTGATACTTCTGCTCCTGCCGGTCGTATTCGAGAAAGCCTGTGACCTTGCCCATCGGTTTGCCCCTTATTCCTTATTCCGCTGCCTGCAGGTTCCGGAGACGGTCCATCTCCTGGAGCGCGCGGCGGTATTCGACCGGCATCACCTTCACGAACTTGGTGCGGAAGGTCGCCCAGTTGTCGAGGATCTCCTTCGCGCGGGCCGAGCCCGTATAGGTGTGGTGATTGGTGATCAGCTGCATCAGGCGCTCTTCATCGGGGCCGGACATGTTGGCCAGGATGTCGATGCGGCCCTTGGTTTCCAGGTCGCCGCCGTGATGATGGAGGCGGCGCATGAGGTCCTCCTCCTCCTCGACCGGTTCGAGATCGACCATGGAGAGGTTGCAGCGCTTCCCGAACGTGCCGTCCTCGTCGAGCACGTAGGCGATGCCGCCCGACATGCCCGCCGCGAAGTTGCGGCCCGTCTGGCCGAGCACGACCACGAGGCCGCCGGTCATGTATTCGCAGCCGTGATCGCCCGTGCCTTCCACCACCGCGATGGCGCCGGAATTGCGCACGGCGAAACGCTCGCCCGCGACGCCGCGGAAATAGGCTTCGCCTGCGATCGCGCCGTACATCACCGTGTTGCCGACGACGATCGAGCGCTCGGGCACCGCTTTCGAGGACAGCGTCGGCCTGATGATCAGCTTGCCGCCCGAGAGGCCCTTGCCGACATAGTCGTTCGCCTCGCCCTCGAGTTTCACCGTCACGCCCGCGGCCAGCCATGCGCCGAAGCTCTGGCCCGCCGTGCCCGTCAGGTTCACCGTGATCGTGTCGTCCGGCAGGCCCTCATGGCCATAGCGCTTGGCGACCTCGCCCGAGAGCATCGCGCCCACGGACCTGTCGGAGCTGCGCACCCGCGCCTCGATGGCGACGGCTTCGCCCTTTTCCAGCGCGGGGCCGGCCTGAGCGATGAGGTCGCGGTCGAGCACGTTCGCGATGGGATGAGCCTGACGCTCCTGGTGACGGACGGCGACGTCGGCGGGAACATCCGGCTTGTGGAAGAGCTTCGTGAAGTCGAGGCCCTTCGCCTTCCAGTGATCGATGGCCGCGTTCTTGTCCAAAAGGTCGGACCGGCCGATCATCTCGTCGATGGAGGCAAAGCCCATCTCGGCCATCATCTCGCGCACTTCCTCGGCAACGAAGAAGAAGTAGTTGATGACGTGTTCCGGCAGGCCCTTGAAGCGCTTGCGCAGAACCGGATCCTGCGTGGCCACGCCCACCGGGCAGGTGTTCAGGTGGCACTTGCGCATCATGATGCAGCCCGCGGCGATGAGCGGGGCGGTCGAGAATCCGTATTCGTCGGCCCCGAGCAGCGCCGCGATCACCACGTCGCGGCCGGTGCGGAGGCCGCCATCGGCCTGCAGGGCCACGCGTCCGCGCAGACGGTTGAGCACGAGGGTCTGCTGCGTCTCGGCCAGGCCGATCTCCCATGGCGAGCCCGCGTGCTTGAGCGAGGTGAGGGGAGAGGCGCCCGTGCCGCCCTCGAAGCCCGAGACGGTGATGTGGTCGGCGCGCGCTTTCGCGACGCCTGCCGCCACGGTGCCCACGCCGACTTCCGAGACGAGCTTCACCGACACGTCGGCCTGGGGATTCACGTTCTTCAGGTCGAAGATCAGCTGCGCGAGATCCTCGATGGAGTAGATGTCGTGATGCGGGGGCGGGGAGATGAGGCCCACGCCCGGAGTCGAATGGCGCACGCGGGCGATCTTCACGTCGACCTTGTGGCCGGGCAGCTGGCCGCCCTCGCCGGGCTTGGCTCCCTGAGCGACCTTGATCTGCATCATGTCCGCGTTGACGAGGTATTCCGTCGTCACGCCGAAGCGGCCCGAGGCGACCTGCTTGATGGCGGAGCGCTTGGAGCGCCCGTCGGGCAGCGGGCGGAAGCGTTCGGGCTCCTCGCCGCCCTCACCGGTATTGGACTTGCCGCCGATGGCGTTCATGGCGAGCGCCAGAGTCTCGTGCGCTTCCTTCGAGATCGAGCCGAACGACATGGCGCCGGTCGAGAAGCGCTTCACGATCTCCTGCGCGGGCTCGACCTCGCTCAACGGAACAGGCGCGCGGCCTGCCTCTTGCGCCGTCCTGATGCGGAACAGGCCACGGATGGTCTTGAGCTCGTTGTCCTGCTCGTTCACGAGGCGGGCGAATTCGCGGTAGCGGTCCTGCGCGTTGAGGCGCACCGCGTGCTGGAGCGTGGCGACGGTATCGGGATTCCAGGCATGCACCTCACCGCGCTGACGGAAGGCGTATTCGCCGCCCACATCGAGCGCGCCGCGATAGATCGGCGCGTCGCCGAAGGCGTCGCGGTGGCGGTGGACGTTCTCTTCCGCCACCTCGCCCATGCCGATGCCTTCGATGGTGGTCGCGGTGCCGAAGAAGTCGCGGGCCACGAACTCGGACTTGAGGCCGACCGCATCGAAGATCTGCGCGCCGCAATAGGACTGATAGGTGGAGATGCCCATCTTGGACATCACCTTGAGCAGGCCCTTGCCGATGGACTTGATGTAGCGCTTGATCGCCTCGTCCCCGTCCACCTCTTCGGGCAGCTCGCCGCGGGCGTGCATGTCGGCGATGGTCTCGAACGCGAGATAGGGATTGATCGCTTCCGCGCCGTAGCCGGCGAGGCACGCGAAGTGATGGATTTCGCGCGGTTCGCCGGATTCGACCACGAGGCCGACCGAGGTGCGCAGCCCCTTGCGGATGAGGTAGTTGTGCACGGCCGCGGTGGCCAGGAGCGCCGGGATCGGGATGCGGTCCGGACCCACCATGCGGTCGGACAGGATGATGATGTTGTAGCCGCCGTGAACAGCCGCTTCCGCGCGGTCGCAGAGACGGTCGAGCGCGCCGTCGAGGGCGGATGCGCCGAGCTCGGCATCGTAGGTGATGTCGAGGGTCTTCGTGTCGAAGCGGTCCTCGAAATGGCCGATGCAGCGGATCTTCTCCAGGTCCTCGTTGGTGAGGATCGGCTGACGCACTTCCAGGCGCTTGCGGCGCGAGGTGCCTTCGAGATCGAGAATGTTCGGGCGCGGGCCGATGAACGACACGAGGCTCATGACGAGCTCCTCGCGGATCGGGTCGATCGGCGGGTTCGTCACCTGGGCGAAGTTCTGCTTGAAATAGGTGTAGAGCAGCTTCGGCTTGTCGGAGAGCGCCGAGATCGGCGTATCGGAGCCCATGGAGCCCACGGCCTCCTGGCCGGTCACGGCCATGGGCTGCATGAGCAGCTTGAGGTCTTCCGCCGTGTAGCCGAAGGCCTGCTGACGGTCGAGGAGCGACACGTCGGTGCGGGATTCGCGCGCCTGGACGGGCTTCAGGTCTTCCAGCACGATCTGCGTGCGCTTCAGCCAATCCTTGTAGGGATGGGCGTCGGAGAGCTGCTGCTTGATCTCGTCGTCGGAGATGATGCGGCCTTCCTCCAGATCGATGAGGAGCATCTTGCCGGGTTGCAGGCGCCACTTCTCGACGATCGTCTCCTCGGGAATCGGCAGCACGCCCATCTCGGAGGCAAGCACCACGAGGCCGTCGTCGGTCACGAGATAGCGCGCCGGCCGGAGGCCGTTGCGGTCGAGCGTCGCACCGATCTGCTTGCCGTCGGTGAAGCACACGGCCGCCGGGCCGTCCCACGGCTCCATGAGGGCCGCGTGATACTCGTAGAACGCGCGCCGGTCGTCGTTCATGAGCGGATTGCCGGCCCAGGCCTCCGGAATCAGCATCATCATGGCGTGCGACAGGGAGTAGCCGCCGCGCACCAGGAATTCGAGCGCGTTGTCGAAGCAGGCGGTGTCGGACTGGCCCTCATAGGAGATCGGCCAGAGCTTCGAGATGTCGTTTCCGAAGAGCTCGGAATCGACGGAGGCCTGGCGCGCGGCCATCCAGTTCACGTTGCCGCGCAGGGTGTTGATCTCGCCGTTATGCGCGACCATGCGGTAGGGATGCGCGAGCTGCCAGGTCGGGAAGGTGTTGGTGGCGAAGCGCTGGTGCACGAGAGCGATGGCGCTCTCGAAGCGCGGATCCTGCAGGTCGGGATAGTATTGCCGCAGCTGGGTCACGAGCACCATGCCCTTGTAGACGATGGTGCGCGAGGACAGGCTCACCGGGTAATAGCCGACGGTGCGCTCGTCCTTCATGTCGTAGACGGCGTTGGAGATGACCTTGCGGGCGATGAACAGGCGACGCTCGAAGGTCTCCTGGTCGTCCACCCCCGAGGTTCTTCCAAGGCTCTTGCCCTTGCCGATGAAGATCTGGCGGTGCAGGGGCTCGGTGGCCTTCACGCTCTCGCCGAGATCGCTCGAATCGACGGGCACGTCGCGCCAGCCGAGAACCTGCAGGCCCTCGTCCGTGATCGCCTTGGTGACGATCTCCTCGACGAGCTGGAGGCCCTCGGGATTGCGCGGCATGAACAGGTGACCGACGCCGTACTGCCCTTCCTCCGGCAGCCAGATGCCGAGCTTGGCGCATTCGGCGGCAAAGAATTTATGCGGGATCTGCACCAGAATGCCGCAGCCGTCGCCCATCTTCGGGTCCGCCCCGACGGCGCCGCGATGATCGAGATTGTGCAGGATCGACAGGCCCTGCTCGACGATCGTATGCGACTTGCGGTTCTTCATGTCGGCGATGAAGCCGACACCGCAGGAATCCTGCTCGTTGTTCGGATGGTAGAGGCCCTGAGGGGCGGGCAGACCCGGATCGCGCACGAATTTGACCGTATCCGCCGTCGCGGCCGTGCGGCTTGGCACTTTGCTTCCCAGGCTCTTCGTTGGCGCGTCGCTCATGGCAGATCCTTACATCCGAACACGTCTTCAAGGTTGTTGAGGCGGCTTTCGGGCCCGTCGGATGGTTGGATCTTCCGGATGCCCGCCGCTTCTCGCGTCTTGCGAGGCTCGGGTCACCGGAGGGAGAGCCCGCACCTCGCGGGCATCCCAGGCTTGAATTCAGCCCAAAGTTGCCCGTCCCGCCCACGTTTTGGGGGCAGGTTTTTCGGTATCTCGCGTCGTTCGCATCTGACGAAGCATCAAGAAAACCTCAGGCCAAAGGGTGCGGACACCCCAAATGGGACAGCATCGCTGTCCTAATGTCGGCAAAGTGCCAGAGAACCGAAAGGGGCACAAGAGGGGTTTGGAAAAATTTTAGACGAAAGTTACAAGCGGCCAACCGGGAATGTAACAAAAGCAGTCTTTGGCGCCTGGAAACGAAAGTCTTCGCCGATGGGTCAATGATCTTGACATGTTGCTCCCCATGGGGAGGCTGCGCCGTCAAGGAGAGCATTCATGAATTTTGCAAGCGACAATATCGTAGGCGCCAGCGCCCAGGTTCTGCAGGCTCTGAGCCAAGCCAATGCGGGATCCATGGCGGCCTATGGGGGCGACGAGATCACCAGGCGGGTGAAGGCGCGCTTCAACGAGATCTTCGAGCGAGAGGTCTCGGTGTTCTTCGTGACCACCGGAACCGCCGCCAACGCTCTCGCGCTCTCCTCGGCCGTGCCGCCCTACGGCCTGTGCGTCTGTCACCGCGAGGCGCATGCGATCGACGACGAATGCGGCGCGCCGGAATTCTTCATGCATGGAGCCAAGCTCGCGGGTCTCCCCGGGACCGGCGCGAAGCTCACGGCCGAGGGGGTCTCGACGTATCTGAAGGGGCTTTCCAGGGCGGTGAAGCAGATGCCGCCCAAGGCCCTGTCGATTTCCCAGGTCACGGAATGCGGCCTCGTCTACCATCCGGACGAGCTCGAGGCGCTGGGCGAGGTCTGCCGGGAGCATGGGCTCTCCTTCCACATGGACGGGGCACGCTTCGCCAACGCCCTCGTGTCGCTCGGCTGCACGCCGGCCGAGATGACCTGGAAACAGGGTGTGGACATTCTCTCCTTCGGAGGGACGAAGAACGGCTGCCTGATGGCCGAGGCCATCGTGGTGTTCAAGCCCGAGCTCGCCGAGGCGCTCGACTACCGGGCGAAGCGCGCCGGTCAGATCGTGTCCAAGGGCCGCCTGATCTCGGCGCAGTTCGAGGGCTATTTCGCCGACGACCACTGGTATGCCAATGCCCGCCACGCCAATCGCCTGGCGAGGCTTCTCTCGGACGGGCTTTCAGGGCTTCCCGGCGTGCGTCTCGCCTGGGCGACGCAGGCCAACGAGGTCTTCCCGATCATCCCGAGGTCCATGGACAAGGCGCTCAAGGAGGCGGGCGCCCTCTATCACCCCTGGACGGAGCTGAGCCTGCCCGCGGGCGAGGCCATCGGGCCGGACGAGACCTTGATCCGCCTCGTGCTCTCCTTCGCCTCGCAGGAGCAGGATGTGCGAAAGCTGTTGGAGATCGCCCGTTCGGCCGCTCCGCGACAGGCGGCGGAGTGACATTGCCCTAACCCTGCCGCATTCACCCGCGATGTCTGGCCTACGAGACCTGACCAACGGGGTTCACCTCCAGCCCCGGCGGGACTATCTGGACCAGGGATCAAAACAAAAGCGCCCCGAGCCAACGGGGCGCTCTTTTTGTTTCAGGGCCTTGTGTTCGCCCCGGCAATCCCCGCCTCTCTCGTCAGCCCCGCCCAGGCGCGGATCCAAAACCATGACGCATCCGGAGGGAGCAGATCCGGGAGAAACGCGGATTGCGGAGCCGGTCCCCGGATCGAGCCCGGGGACCGGCCAGGCCGCGGCCTGATTGTTTAAGTGGTCCGCCTTAGGCGGCCTGCTTGGTCTCGACCGCCCGGGCGCCGTTCATGGCGATCGGGATGAGTTTCGGCTTCTTGGCCTCGGGCGTCTCGCGCACGAGATCCAGGTGCAGCAGGCCGTTCTCGAGGCTGGCGCCCATGACCTGGACGCCGTCGGCCAGCTGGAAGCGCCGGTCGAAGCTGCGCGCCGCGATGCCCTGATGGAGCACTTCGGCCTTACGCTCTTCGCTGGGCTTCTTCTCGCCGCGAACGGAGAGGGTGTTCTCCTTCACCTCGATGGTGAGGTCCCTGTCGGTAAATCCGGCGACCGCAATCGAGATGCGATAGGCATTCTCGCCGGTGCGCTCGATATTGTAGGGCGGGTAGCTCGGGGCCGCGTCGACGCCGACCATCTGGTCGAGCATCGAGAACAGACGGTCGAAACCGACCGTGTTGCGGTACAGGGGAGCAAGATCGAACTGTCGCATGGCATATCCTCCTACAGAAGCAACATGCATTCCTTGAAGATCCACCTCTCAAAAAGGCTGGATCAGGATCCGTGCCGCCATCGGCCGGCACATCAAGCATGTGGGAATAGATCCATTCCCGTTCAAGAGGCTCGCCCCTCGGGCCCATACCGCCCTATAAAGGGGTCACATCGTTTCGTGAGGCCAGCCGTGGAATTCTTCCCGACCCCCAACAATCCCGTGCCCGGCGAGCCGGTGCTCACCGGCATCACCACAGCCGACGGTATCGCTCTGCGGGTCGCGTACTGGAAGGCCGAAACCGACCGGCCCAAGGGAACCGTCTGCATCCTGCACGGCAGGGCCGAGTTCATCGAGAAGTATTTCGAGACGGTCGGAGATCTTCTCGCGCGCGGCTTTGCGGTGGCGACCTTCGACTGGCGCGGGCAGGGGCTTTCGGGACGGCAGGTGAAGAACCCTCGCAAGGGACATGTGAGGCGGTTTGCCGATTACCGGCTCGATCTGGAAGCCGTGCGCGACCAGATCCTGGTGCCGCACATGCCCGAGCCTCACTTCGCGCTCGCCCATTCCATGGGTGGGGCGATCGCGCTCAACGCGGCCCACGAGAGCTGGCTGCCCTTCCGCCGGCTCGTCACCACCACGCCGATGATCGCGCTTTCCATCGTCAGGCGGACCCGCGGGGCGGCCTTTCTCGCACGTCTCCTGAGGCTTTCCGGCATGGGCAGGACGTTCGTTCCCGGTGGCGGCGAGACGTCGATCTCCACGCTGCCGTTCAAGGGAAACCGCCTCACGAGCGACCCGGTGCGCTACTCCCGCAACGCGGATGCGGCGACCGCCATCGGGCCGGGCGCCATCGGTGCGCCGACGGTGGCGTGGATGGATTCCGCCTTCCGCTTCATGAGGTGCTTCACGGCGCCGAACTATGCGCTGAAGATCCGCCTGCCCACGCTGATCGTCGCCGCGGGAGGGGATCCGGTCTGCGCGACGCCCGCGACGGAGCGCTTCGCCGCGCGGCTGAAGGCGGGACACGCCATTGTCATTCCCGGCGCGCGGCATGAGATTCTCATGGAGCGCGACGAGATCCGCGAGCAGTTCTGGGCCGCGTTCGATGCCTTCATCCCCGGAACGCCCGATGACCGGACCAAGCCGGCGCCGGATCTCGACGCCCATCTCGACGCCTTGGGCTTATCGGCTGAGCAGCTCGACGGCGGCGGCGTGGACCCTGCGGTCGCCAGCCGCGACGATGCGCCCGCCGCCGGCCGCTGACCCTCCGTCCCAAGTGGTGACGATGCCGCCCGCGCCTTCGATGATCGGCACCAGAGCCGCGATGTCGTAGGACTTGAGGCCGGATTCCACGACAAGGTCGATATGGCCCGCCGCGAGCATGCAATAGGCATAGCAGTCGCAGCCGTAGCGGGCGAGGCGTGCCACGCTTTCCACGCGGTCATAGGCGCGCAGATCCTCGCCCGCAAAGAGGCGCGGGCTCGTGGTGGAGATCACCGCGTCCTTCAGCGAGGCGCAGCGGCGCGTCATGAGCTTGCGCTCGCCGCCGGGGCCCCGGTAGGTGCTCGAGCCGCCGTCGCCGAAGAAGCGCTCGCCGGTAAACGGCTGGTGCATCATGCCGAAGACCGGACGGACCTTGTAGGTGAGGCCAATCAGCGTGCCCCAGGTGGGAAGGCCCGCGATGAAGGCGCGGGTGCCGTCGATGGGGTCGAGCACCCACACGTAATCCGCATCCGCGTTCTCCGCTCCGAACTCCTCGCCGATGATGCCGTGGGTGGGGAAGCTGCGCTTGATGAGGTGGCGCATGGTGGCTTCGCTCGCCCGGTCGGCTTCCGTGACCGGGTCGAACGCTCCGCCGCGGGATTTGTCCTCGGACGCAATGGCCGTGCGGAAGAACGGCATGATCGCCTGACCGGACGAGGTGGCGAGCTCGTTGACGAAATGCGTGAAGTCGATGAGCCCCATGCTGGGATGTCCTCGTGAATCGTCCAGGCCGGCCTTGGCCTGTTGTCGCTCCGCTTTTATCAAGCGTCTGGCGTACGGCAAGTGAGCAGCGGCGTGGGAAGGGGTGGGATAGACATGGATTCGGCAACCAAGGTGTCTGCAACCCGCTCGGAGGCCACTGTTTTCCTCGTTGCGGCGCTGGTGGCAATGTACGCCGTCAGTCAGTTCCTGCGCAATTCCATTGGGGTTATCGCCAGCGATCTGGCGAGGGAATTGTCCCTCTCCGCCACGCAGACCGGTCTTCTGTCGAGCGCTTTCTTCCTCACCTTCGCGACGGTTCAGGTCCCGATCGGGATCCTCATCGACCGCTTCGGCCCCAAACGCATCATGCTCGCAACGGCCGTGATCGCGGTGGCCGCCACGGCGATGTTCGCCATGGCGCCCTCGGCCTCCCTGCTGATCGCCGCCCGGGCCCTGATGGGGCTCGGCTGCTCCACCTTCTTCATGGCGCCCCTCGTCATCTATGCGCGGCGCTTCCCGCCGCAGCGATTTGCCGGTCTGACGAGCATTCAGATGGGTGGCGCCAATCTCGGCACGCTCGCGGCCACGGCGCCCCTGGCGGCATCGGCGGCGGCCATCGGCTGGCGCAGCTCGTTTGTGATCGTCGCGGCGCTCACGGTCGCCGCGATGCTGGTGATCATGGTCGCGGTGCCGAAGGATGCCGGCAGCGCCGGGAAGCGGGAAAGCTGGGGCGAGGCTTTGAAGGGCGTGGCCTCGGCCGCGCAGGTGCCGTCCTTCTGGCGCGTGTTCTTCATGCACCTGACCACTTATTCGTGCTTCGTTTCCATCATCGGTCTCTGGGGCGGGCCCTGGCTGGCGGACGTGCACGGGGCCGACCTCGCCACGAAGGGGCGGATCCTCCTGCTCGGGGCCGGAGCCCAGATCTGCGGGATGCTCCTTTGGGGAGCGACCGACCGGTTCCGGGGCAGCTACAAGAAGCCGGTTCTCATCGGCGGCCTTGCGGTGGTCGCGATGATCGCGGTCCTGGTTTTCGCGCCCCTCGATCTGAGCCTGATTCCGGTCTGGTTCATCCTGTTCGGCTTGAGCGTGTCGTTCACGCCCATTCTGACCTCGCACGGGAAATCCCTGTTTCCGCCCCATCTGACGGGCCGGGGCATCACGCTCATGAATATCGGCACCATGGGCGGCGCGTTCCTGTCTCAAAGCGTCACGGGCATCCTGATCGACGCCATGGGACGCTCGGGAAGCGGGGGCTATGCGGCGGAGGGATATCGGCTCGTCTTCGCAGCCCTGGGCGGCTGGCTGCTCCTGAGCCTGTTCATTTATGGCAGGGCTATTGACCCTCATCCCAACAGATATGCGCCTAAAGCATAACGAGGCGCGATTTTTTTGTTGATTTTTGTGCGGCGCGAAGGCAATATTGCAGTGCGATATGGCGATGGCGTCGCCTTGTCGTAGCCCTTCTTGGGCGTTTCCTCCCTAAACTTCGGGCTGCCGGCGACGGCGGCCTTTTTTCTTTTTCGGGCCGCGCTTCGGGCGGGCGAGAGCATCGAACGCGGGAAGTGGGAACCGGTTCTGCGTGAAAAGATGCTCGAAAACAGAGGCTTACAGCATCACTCCGCCGCGATGCGCCGGGTCGTCAGCTCCCCTTCAATGTCGCCGATGACCTGATGGAAGGCCTGGAACAGATCCTCCGCCAGAATCGCGAAGCCCGCCCTTTTCGCCATGCTGCGCTCCTCCATGTAGAGCGCCCGGTTGATCTCCACCTGCAGAGCGTGCCGTCCGAGGGCCGGCTCCCCGTAATGCTCGGTGATGAAGCCGCCCGCGTAAGGCTTGTTGCGCACCACTGCATAGCCGCGCTCCCTCAGGGCCGCCTCGACGATGTCGATGAGCAGGCCCGCGCAGGAGGTGCCGTATCGGTCGCCGAGGACGATATCGGCCCTCGTGCCGTCATCCCGGCTTACGCTCGAAGAGGGCATGGAGTGGCAATCGATGAGAACCGCATGGCCGAAGTGATCCGCGGTGCGGCGCACGACCTGGCGCAAGGTCCGGTGATAGGGCTTGTAGAGCCATTCGATCCGGTGAAGCGCTTCATCGACCGGGAGGCGTGCGTGATAGATCTCCTGCCCGTCGGCGACGATGCGGGGGATGGTTCCGAGGCCTCCCGCCACCCGCATGGAGCGGGTATTGGCGAAGGGCGGCAGGCGGCCGTCG
Source organism: Microvirga sp. M2 (assembly GCF_047497095.1). Classification (NCBI taxonomy): domain Bacteria; kingdom Pseudomonadati; phylum Pseudomonadota; class Alphaproteobacteria; order Hyphomicrobiales; family Methylobacteriaceae; genus Microvirga; species Microvirga sp. M2. The sequence continues at coordinate 3,750,106 of NZ_CP134063.1, read as the reverse complement.
AACATCCGGGAATCGAGTTCGTAGGGCTCCCGGTTGAGATCCAGATAGGCTCGCGGGAAGCGCGCCGCCATCAGGGGAGCGCCCAGCTCCGTGACCGAGGCAAAGAGCTCGTCGACATAGGCGTCCTCCGACCGGCGCAAGGCCACGGCGTCCAGGCGGGACGCCGCCAGGAAGGAGGCCGGGTAGACGGCGCCCGCATGGGGGGCATTGAAGACGAACGGAATCGTCTGTGCCGCAGGCTCATTCAGGACAAAAGGGGGATCGAACTCGTCGACGATGGCTGGCCGCATGAAAACTGGCTATTCTGAAATGAAGATCGGCTTTTTCGGTAGTGTACGGCAGCGGCGCCGCCTGTCCACGACAATATGGTGGGGGCGCTGCGTCGTTCTTTCACGGGTTATTTACCCGGCGGGAGCATGAAAGGCTCCTGAGATCATTCGCCACGATTCGGGGCTTGGCAGCCGATGAAGATTCTTCTTGCCGAAGACGACAACGATATGCGGCGCTTTCTTGTGAAGGCGCTGGAGAACGCAGGCTACGAGGTGGCCCCGTTCGACAATGGGCTTTCCGCCTATAACCGCCTGCGCGAGGAGCCTTTCGAGCTTCTCCTGACGGATATCGTCATGCCCGAGATGGACGGAATCGAGCTGGCCCGCCGGGCCACCGAGCTCGACCCGGACATCAAGGTCATGTTCATCACCGGTTTTGCCGCCGTGGCCCTGAATCCGGATTCTCAGGCTCCGAAGGATGCGAAGGTGCTTTCCAAGCCCTTCCACCTGCGCGACCTCGTCAGCGAAGTCGACAAAATGATGGCAGCCTGAAAAAGGTTGCTCATCATGACTTGCGCATATGCCCAGTTCTGGGTATATCGCCCCCCACAGCCGAGACGGGACGTCAAACATCACCGTTTCCCGGGCGCGTAGCTCAGCGGGAGAGCACTACGTTGACATCGTAGGGGTCGCTGGTTCGATCCCAGCCGCGCCCACCATTTCTTTTTCCGGCCTTCCCGAAGGGCCGCAGGAGACCGGATATGAAGATCCGTAACTCGTTGAAGTCGATCCGCGGCCGTCACCGCGACAACCAGCTGGTGCGTCGCAAGGGCCGGGTCTACATCATCAACAAGACCCAGAAGCGCTACAAGGCCCGTCAGGGCTAAGTCGGGCGCGGCGATCCCGCGCACGCTTTTATGAATTGACCGCGCATGCCGGGATCCTAAAATCCCGGCATGCGTTTTTTTGCGTTCCTGCTGACCGCATCGCTGAGCCTGGCCGCGTATCCCTCGGATGCGCAGGAGGCCGCTCGACCCCATTCGCCTCCGGCGAAGGAGCAGCCGCCAAAGCCCAAGCCCGTCACGCTCGACGACCTGTTCGACCGCCTCTCCAAGGCCGGTTCGGAGCGCGAGGCGGAGGGCATCTCGAACCTGATCGAGCGGCGATTCGCCCGTTCCGGCTCCGATACGGCGGACCTGCTCCTCGGCCGGGCCACCGAGGCCTTCGAGAAAAAGGAGTTCCCCCTCGCCATCGAGCTGCTCGACCGGGTGCTGGCCCTTCAGCCGAACTGGGCGGAGGCCTGGTATCGCCGGGCGACGGTGTTCTATCAGCTCGACGATCCGGTCGGGGCCATGGCGGATCTCAGCCGGGCGCTCACGATCGAGCCGCGCCATTTCAACGCCTGGACCGGACTCGGCCACATCCTGATGGCTTCCGACGACAAGGCGCGGGCGCTCGAGGCCTATCGGCACGTGCTGACGATCAATCCGCAACAATCGAGCGTGAAGACGATCGTGGACCGCCTCAGCCCCGACGTGGACGGGCAGGATCTCTAACGCATCGTGCGAAAAAGTGGCCCCGGTTTTTCGCTCCGAACGATGCGCTCCCTCCAAGACGGGAGCATCGGATTCGATCTCAAAAGTGGATTCCACTTTTGAGATCGAATCCGATGCCCTAGCCCGCGTTTCACGATGAGCCACGTTCTCGGCCTCCTGGCTGCATTTTTTCTTCTTGCCGTGGCCGGGGCGGCGTTTACCGGCATCCACACCTGGATCATCGGGCGCCGCTATCCACCGACGGGCCGGTTCATCGAGGTCGCGGGTTCGAAGCTGCATTACCGGGACGTCGGACCCGAGGGCCCGCCGCGCGGCACCATCGTCCTCCTCCATGGCGCGTCGTCCAACCTCGCCGAATCGATGTTCGGCCTCGGCTCACACCTTGCACGGCGCTACCGGGTCCTGGCCTTCGACCGGCCCGGTCATGGCTGGAGCGAGCGGAAGGGGGGCTTGAGCGAAGCCGAGCCCGCGCGCCAGGCGGCCCTGATCGCCGAGGCCTTGCGTCGGCTCCATGTGCGTAACGCGGTCATCGTCGGGCATTCCTGGTCTGGCACCCTCGTGCCGCATTTCGCCCTCGATCATCGTGATGTGACGGGGGCCATCGTCATCCTGGCGGGAATCACCACGCCCTGGCCGGGCGGCTATACCGGCTGGTATCGGCGGCTGATCGCATCCTGGGCGGGATGGCTCGCCATGCGCACGTTCGCGGTGCCTGTCACGCTCGCGTTGCGGCCGTGGTTGAAGAGGAAAACCTACGCTCCGCAGATGCCGACCCCGGGCATCGTTCAGAACGGCTTCATTCCGCTCGCCTTCCGGCCACGCGCCTACGAGGCGAACATGCAGGACTTCGCCGTCATGTACGATGCCGTCGTTCGCCAAAGCCCCCGCTATGCCGACATCCGCATGCCGGTCCTCGTCATCGCCGGAGAATGCGACGAGATCGTCTGGACCGATCTGCACAGCCGCTCCTTCGCGAATGCGGTTCCCGGCGCCGAGCTCATCCTGCTGCCGGGCATCGGGCACATGCCGCAATATGCCGATGGACAGCGGGTTCTCGCGGCCATCGAGGCCCTGGCCGAGCGGATCTCGGATTCGTCCGTCGTCCTCGCGGGAAAGGGCAGGGCGGGGGAGGGCAGAGGCGGTGAAACCGGATGAGTGATGAAGCCGGCCTGCTTCCTCGTCGCGCCCGGCCTTGAGCCGGGCATCCATGTCTTGCGAAAAGCTGTTCTTGGGAAAAGCTGTCAGCTCCAGCATCGGACGCGAAAAGTGGATTCCACTTTCGGGTCCGATGCTCCTTCTCGGAGGAGCGTATCAGGCCTGGGCGGCATGCTCCTGGTTGATGAAGGCGATGCGCACCATGTTGGTGGCGCCCGGCGTCCCGAAGGGAACGCCTGCCACGATGATGATGCGGTCGCCCACGTCCGAATGGCCCTCGCGCACGGCGAACTTGCAGGCGCGGAAGGCCATGTCGTCGATGTCGCTCGCGTCCTTGGTGCGGATCGAGTGTACACCCCAAACGAGTGCGAGACGGCGGGCCGTGTCCTGGCTCGGCGTGAGCGCGATCACCGTCGAGTTCGGCCGTTCGCGTGCGATGCGGAAGGCCGTGGAACCGGACGAGGTCCAGGCGGCGATCGTCTTGAGGTTGAGCGTATGCGCGATCTGATGCGCACCGGCCGCGATCGCGTCCGAGCCGGTCGCTTCCGGCTCGGTGTTGAGGGTGCGCATGATGGACCAGTAGTTCTGATCCTGCTCCACCTCCTCCGCGATCCGGCTCATGGTGGCGACCGCATCGACGGGATACTGACCCGAGGCGCTTTCGGCCGAGAGCATCACGGCGTCGGCGCCGTCATAGACGGCGGTCGCCACGTCGGAGACCTCCGCGCGGGTCGGAACCGGCGAGGTGATCATGGATTCCAGCATCTGCGTCGCCACCACCACGGGCTTGCCGAGGCGCCGCGCCGCGCGGACGATGCGCTTCTGGATGCCGGGCACCTTTTCGAGCGGCATCTCCACGCCGAGGTCGCCGCGGGCGACCATGACGGCGTCCGAAATCTCCATGATCTCGTCGAGACGCGTGATCGCCTGAGGCTTTTCGAGCTTGGACATGACGAGCGCGCGTCCGCGCGCAACCTTCTTCACCTCGGCCACATCCTCGGGACGTTGCACGAAGGACAGCGCGATCCAGTCGACGCCCGCATCGAGGGCCGCTTCGAGATCCGAGCGATCCTTCTCGGTCATGGCGGCGACGGGGATCGTCGTGTCCGGCAGGCTCACGCCTTTGCGGTTCGAGATCTTGCCGGCCACCTCCACGATCGTCGTGGCAGAGCCCTGTTTCACGCTCTTGACGCGAAGACGCAGCTTGCCGTCGTCGATAAGCACCGTATGGCCGGGCTCCAGGGAGGAGAGGATCTCGGGGTGAGGCAGATGGACACGCTCCGTCCCACCCAGCGCCGGGTCGGCGTCGAGCGTGAAGGTCTGTCCCGGCTTCAGCATGACGCTGTCGCCCTCGAATGCGCCCACGCGCAGCTTCGGACCCTGCAGGTCGGCCAGGATCGCGATGGGGCGCTTGAACTTCGCCTCCACCGCCCGGATCATCGCCACACGCTCTTTCAGTTTTTCGCGCGGCAGATGGCTCATGTTCAGGCGGAACACGTCGGCGCCCGCCTGGAACAACTTCTCGATCATTTCCTGAGACTCGGAGGCCGGTCCGAGAGTTGCGAGAATTTTCGTGCGCCTTGAGCGTCTCATGGCTGTGCCCCCCCTGGGCGATTCGTCTCTGTCAGCTGGATGGTCCAGCTCTTCTGTTCACCGGTATCGACTTCGAAGAAGCCGCTGCGATCAAAGCCTCGTGCAAGGCAATCTTCCGTGCCGCGGATCGTGAATTCCCGCTCGCGGGTGCACATGAAGGAGCGTCCGCTCCATTCCCCGCCCCGGTCGTAATCGATGGCGTAGATATAATAGAAGCGGCCGCCGAGCTGCCCTTTGAGCAGGGTTTCGCATCCACGGGCGTTCAGGTTCCACCAGCCCTCCGTCACCCATCCCTGCGGATCCCGGTAACCGAGGGCGACGCCGACGCGGCTCGACGTCATGTTGCACAGACGCAGATCCGCGCGTGCCGGAGAGGCCGCGAGGACGAGGCCGCCCAGCGCGGCCGCCATCAGTGCAAGGCTTCGCAGCCGCCGGGAAGCCGAGGGAAGTGTCAAAACCTTCATGGACGTCGATTCGGTCAACGGGTCAGGAATGAAATCGCACAATGCTTCGAGAACTATGTCGAATCCTTGTCGGCCAGAAGACGCATTGCATCAAGACCCAAAAGGCGCCCTTCGAGACATTTAGCCCGCTAAAAAATCGCGGGCGCCGTCTTGGGATCTCCCTGCGAGGCATTTCCCCCTTGTTCGAAGAGGACTGGAGAGGGCTGGGGGGCGCTCATGCGGCCTCGTTTTCCGGGCGGGCGACCCAAATTCCCAGGAGGATCAAGGCGCCTCCCAGGCTCTGGATCAGAGTGAGCGGCTCGCCGAGAATCACCCAGCCGAATACCGCCGCCGCAATCGATTCAAGGAAGATGACGAGGGACGAGAAGACCGGGGGCAGGATCCCGAGAGCGATGGAGAGCAGGCCCTGGCCGCCCGCATGGCTGACATAGGACATGGCGAACAGCGCCGCCGCTCCCTGCCAGGTCTGCGGCATGATGCGGTTTTCGAAGACGAGCGCGACCACGAGAAGAAGGGCCGCCGTGATGAGACTGGTCTCGAAGGTGACCCGCGCGGCTCCCGCCGTCTTGCGCGCTTTGCTCGCGACGATGAAGTAGAGGCCGAAGAAGAAAGCCGTGGCGAGGCCGAGAAGATCGCCCGTGAGACGGGCCGGATCGGCATGCATGCTCTGGCCGATGAGAGCGGCGCCGCCCAGAAGGCACAGTCCCAGGCCCACGAAGGTGCCGCGCGAAACCTTCTGCCGCAGCACCAGCCACACCACCAGCACCACCACGAGGGGCGCCATGGTGGCGAAGAAGGTCGCATTGGCGACCGTGGTCTTGAGGATGGCGAGGTGCCAGACCAGAAGGTCGCCCGTGAAGACGAGGCCTCCCAGGATCGCGGCCCGGGAGAAGGGGACCCGCGGCGCATCGGCGGGCGCCTTTCGCTCTTCCAGCCGCATCCAGGCATAGAGCAGGGGCAGACAGAGGGAAACGCGCCAGAAGGCGCTGGTGAAGGGACCCACATCGGCCGGAGCCCCGCTCACGCCGGCAGAGGCGAAACGCACGAAAATGGGGGAAATGCCCATGGCGACCGCGCCCAGGCAAAGGGCCGCGAAAGCGGTGACGAAGCCGGACTCGGACCGTGCCGGAGTGGAGATAGAGGACATCTTTTGATCGCCAGGTCGTTGCGCGGATGGTCGCGTTGTCAGGGGGCGGCGCGCAGGGTAAGGGTTTTCCTCTGCCAATCAACGTCTTGTTTCACACTTTAAGCCATGTCCGCTTCTGCCGCGCTCAAGAGCGCCGACCCCGCCCTTGAGCCCCATCCTGTCGAGATCCTCGAGGGAACTCTCGAATCCGGCATTCTTCTCCTCTGCGACCATGCATCCAATGCCGTGCCGCCCGATCTCGGCGACCTCGGCCTGCCGGCCGGCGAGTTCGAGAGGCATATCGCCTACGACATCGGGGCGGCCGCCGTCACCCGCTCGCTGGCTCGCCGCCTCGACGCTCCGGCGATCCTCACCCGGTTCTCACGCCTCGTCATCGACCCCAACCGGGGGCGGGACGACCCGACCCTGGTCATGCGCCTGTCCGACGGAGCGGTCGTGCCGGGGAACGCCAAGGTGGACGAGGCGGAGATTCAAAGACGCATCGAACGCTTCTACGATCCTTACGATGCGGCCATCTCGGACGCCGTTCACAAAGCCATGGCGTCGGGCCATCCGCCGGCGATCGTGACGGTGCACAGCTTCACCCCGGTCTGGCGCGGCTGGCCGCGCCCCTGGCACGTGGGCATCCTGTGGGATGCGGACGATCGCTATGCCCGGCCTCTCCTGGAGGGCCTCGCGGCCGAGAAAGGACTCGTCGTCGGCGACAACGAGCCCTATGATGGGGCCCTCGCCGGCGATACGGTCGACCGGCATGCCACGATCCGCGGCCTGGCCAATGCGCTGATCGAGATCCGGCAGGACCTGATCGCCTCGGACGAAGGGGCGGAGGAATGGGCTGAGCGCTTCGCCCGGCTCCTCAAGCCCCTGGCGACGCGGTCGGAACTGCGCAAGCCGGCGATCTTCGGAACGCGGACCCGCGAGCGCTTGCGCCAACACTGAAGAGGGGGAGGGCTCATGAAGGACCTCGACGATGCGACCCGCACCGAACTGGAGGCCGCCGCCTTTCGCAGGCTGTTGGAGCACCTGCGGGAACGCACCGATGTCCAGAACATAGACCTCATGAACTTGGCTGGCTTTTGCCGGAACTGCCTGTCCAACTGGCTCAAGGATGCCGCCGATGCCAGGCAGGTGCCCCTCTCCAAGGACGAGAGCCGGACATATGTTTACGGCATGCCATACGAAGAGTGGAAAACGCGCCACCAGAAGGACGCGTCCCCCGCGCAGCTCGACCAATTCGAGAAATCGAAGCCGGGGCATTAAACCCACTTCAACCAAATCGACGATAACACTGGCGCCAACGCCATCAATTCAGGGGCTTCATCATGGATGACGCAGCTTTCAACACCGAATCCGTCGCAGCCGATCAGCTGAAGGCCTTCATCGAGCGTATCGAGCGTCTCGAGGAGGAGAAGGCCGGAATCGCCGGGGACATCAAGGACGTCTATGCCGAGGCCAAGGGCAACGGGTTCGACACCAAGGTGCTCCGCAAGATCATTTCCCTCCGCAAGCGCGACTATGCCGAGCGCCAGGAGGAAGAGGCCATTCTCGAACTCTATATGCAGGCGCTCGGGATGGTCTAAAGCCTCGGACGCGGGAAGTGGATTTGCACTTTTGGGTCCGATGCTCTCGGGCGAAGCCTAAGGACCCGCAGATCCTCTACCCAGATGGGAGTTGACCTTCTGACGTAAGGGAGCTTCAAATCCTTCCTGGGAGCGTCGAGAACCGGCCGGGATCACGCGCGTGTGGAAACCCCAGGCCGGATGGCGCCCCCGCCGCGGGGGGCTCTTTCGTGATTCCGGTATCATTGTCGGCAGGTGCCTCTGCCGACCGTATCAGAGCGCTTTATGCTCCGATCGCGACATTGCTCGATTCCCTCGGTGTCGCCGTCTACATCCTCGATACGGACGATCGGGCCGTGCTCTGGAACGACACGTTCCTGCACTTCTTCCCGGAGCATGCCGGGCATGTCGCGATCGGAGAGCACTACAGCGAGAACCTGCGACGATTTTACGCACTTCGGCTGGACGAAGACGAAGTCCAGTTCATCGACGAGTATATCGAACGCAGCATCACGCGACACCGTTCCGATCATCCCCCCTACGTCTTCAGGCACCGTGAGCGCTGGGTTCGCGTCGCGGTTCACCCTCTCGACGGCGTGGGAAAGATGAGAGCCTGGACCGAAGTGCCGATGCCGCAGCGCCGAAGCCGCGGATTCTTCCTTCCTGCCAATGCGCCTCCGGAACTTGCGCATCTGACATCCATGGAGAACATGCCGGATCCGATCGTCGTGCTCGATCGCAACAACATCATCGTCTCCTGCAACGATCTGTTCCGCTCTCTCTACGAGGTGCCGCCGGAGCAGGATCTTGCGGGTCAGGCTCTCGAAAAGCTCATTCAATCCCTATGGCAGCGGCACCCGGAGGAGGGCGGCGGCGAGCACTACGAGAAAGCCGTACGGCCCATCCTGCAGGACGACAAGCGCTTTGCCGGCGTCGCTTATGAAGTTCCGCTTCCGAAAAACCGATGGGTTCGCATCGTCGAACAGCGCAGCCGCGAGGGACTGAGAACCTGCGTGCATTTCGACATCACCCGCTACAACCGGGAGAGACAGGCTCTCGAACTGGCCGAGAGCCAGGCGCGGGCGCAGGAGGCGCGCTTCCGGGCCGTGATCGAGCGTTCGCCGGTGGGCATGAGCATCGCGTCGGATGACGGGACGATCCTTGAAGCCAATGAAGCCTACGGGCGGTTTCTCGGATATGCCCCGGGAGAGCTGATCGGGAAGAAGCTCTGGGATTTCATGGAGCCGGAGGAAGCGCGCTCCGCCCGCGCCGTCATGGCCGAACTCGTCACGGGAAAAAGCCTGTCCCTTGAGCGGGAAACCCGGTTCATCCATCGGGATGGGTCCCTCAGGTGGGCCCTGCAATCGGCGGTGCATTTCAGCAATGGCGGATCCGATGGCGAGATGATCAGCCAGCTTCAGGATCTGACGGCGCGCAAGCACGCGGAGAGCGAGCGCGATGCGCTCCTGTCCGATCTCGCCTATCGGGCCGCCCATGACGGCCTCACGGGACTGCCCAACAGAACCGCGTTCGAAGACGCGCTGAGTTCCGCCATGAAGGCTGCACAGGCCGGCAATCGTCCGCACGCGTTGTGCTTTATCGATCTCGACGGCTTCAAGGGCGTCAACGATGCGGCCGGGCACGTCGCCGGCGATCAGGTGCTTCGCATGGTTGCGGCGACCCTGAAGCAGCACATCCGTCCGATGGATTTTCTGGCGCGGCTCGGTGGCGACGAGTTCGGCCTGATCCTTTACGACGCCGATCTCGATAGTGGAATTGCATGCGTCTCCACTCTCATCAAGGCCATCTCGACAACGAACTTCGTCTGGAGCGACAGGAGCTTCGTCCTTGGCTTGAGCGTCGGGGTCACGGAAGTCACCAACCAGGATCTTTCCATCGACAGGCTTCTAAGGCGTGCCGACGAGGCCTGCTACAGAGCCAAGCGGGCCGGCAGGAATCTGGCTGTCGTCGCCTGAATGTCTCGGCCACGCCCGCGGCCGGGAGTCGAGCTGCGCCACTACGCATGGCGGCATCCTTTCGTCGATTCTCCGGCAGGGCGGCGTGACCATGCCGCGTAAGGATGACGGTTGCGTTTAAGCCTTTCTTTAAGTGCGGAAAATTATCGTTGCTTCCGGCATTTTGAGCCTCCCCGCATTGTTCTGATGAAAACGACGGTTGACAGAAATTTTATTATCATGGGGAAGGAAAAGACATCGGATCCGCACGCTCTCCTAAGCGGGGAGACGTCTCGGATCGTTATCGATGCGGTGCCGCACATGGTCTGGCTCGTCACCGCCGATGGCCGCAGGAACTCCTACAACAAGCGCTGGCATGAATTCACCGGCATCTTTCATCCGGTCGTCGGAGAAGCCTGGCTCGACCTCGTCCATCCGGATGATCGCGAGGGCGTCCTTGCGACCTGGAGGAATGCGCTCGCGACGGCATCGGATTACGAGAACGAGCATCGGCTCCTTCATCACTCGGGCGAATACCGGTGGGTTCTGTGCCGGGGCGGTCCGGTTCGCGGCCCGCAGGGCCAGGTCGAGCGGTGGGTCGGCACCTACACGGATATCCAGGGCTGGAAAGAGGCCGAGCAAGCCTTGGCCGAGAGCGAGGAGAGGTACCGTGCCCTCGTCGAGGCCACGGCGGCGATCGTCTGGCGTGCGTCGCCAGACGGCTCGATCCTGTCCGGATGGGGCTGGGAGGAGTTCTGCGGCCAGCGGCCGGAGGCCTATGCAGGCGATGGCTGGCTCGACGCCGTGCATCCGGAGGATTCCGAAACTCTGATGCAAGTCTGGCTCGATGCCCTGGCATCCGCCGAAACGCTGGAGACGGAATTTCGGGTCAGGCACAGGAGCGGCGAGTTTCGCTGGGTCGTGTCGCGCGCCACTCCGTTGAAGCATCCCGACGGTTCGGTTCGGGAATGGGTCGGGACCGTTACGGACATTCATGACCGAAGACGGGCCCAGGACACGTTGAGGAGGAGCGAGGAAAGGCTGCGTCTTGCCGCCGAGACGACCTCCGCGGGCATCTGGGACATGGATCTCGTCACCGGCTGCGTCGAATGGACCGCCGAGACGAGAGAGATCCTGGGGATTGCGCCGGACGTCCCGGCCTCCGCCGAACGCTTCGTCGAGCGGATCCATCCCGACGACCTTGCCAGCGTCGAAGCCAAGATCTTCGTCGATGTGCCGGGCAAGGGGCCGCGTTACAGCGGCGTCTTCCGCATCATCCGGGCGGATACCGGGCAGGTGCGATGGATCTCATCGAGCGCCCGAACGGTGCTCGATGCGAGCGGACGGGCCATCCGCAAGGTCGGAATGATACAGGACGTGACACAGCGCAAGCTGTCCGAGGATGCGCTCTTCGCGGCGGACGAGCGACTGAGACTGGCCATGCAGGCGGGACGGATGATCGCCTGGGAGCATGACCTCGAAACCGACCATATCACCCGCTCGGCCAACGCGATCGAGCTGCTGGGCATCGGATCCGGGCCCCTGTCGCAGTTCATCGAGAACGTTCCCCATGAGGACCGGCTCGCACGGGAGCGGTTCATCGAGAGGATCGGCACGACGGGCTGGGATACCATGGAATTCCGGTACCGGTTGCCGGCCGGAAAGACGCTGTGGCTGGCCTCGCGTGGAGAGTGGGCGGGCCCCAATCGCGTGGTAGGCGTCACGTTCGACATCACGGAGCGCAAGGCTGCGGAGGAGGAGGTCTGGCGCTCCGCAAATCATGATGGGCTCACCGGACTGCCCAATCGCGTCCTGTTCCAGCGCCGTCTCGATTCCGCCCTCAAGGAGGCCACGCGGAACGGCACCTGCGTCAGCCTGCTGATGATCGACCTCGACGATTTCAAGGACGTCAACGATACGCTCGGCCATGACGCGGGCGATATGCTGTTGAAGGAAACGGCGGACCGCCTGTCGGTGATGATGCGGGACCAGGACACCGTCGCCCGCATCGGCGGAGACGAGTTCGCCGTTCTGGTCGTCGAGCCGTTGCGGTTGAGTCATGCCGCCAACCTGGGCGAGATCATCCTGAAAAGGCTGCGCCTTCCGTTCATGTATGCGGGAAGAGCGCTCATGAACCGGGCGAGCATCGGTGTCGCGGCTTATCCGGATCACGATTCCGAGCCGGTCGAACTCATGAAGGATGCGGATATCGCCCTTTATCGTGCGAAGGCGGAAGGGCGCGGCCGCGTCGTGACCTACGATCCCGAGATGCGGCTCGTCACGGAGCAGCGGCTGGCTCTGGGGCGGGACGTGCGAGAGGCGATCTCCCAGGATCAGTTCGTGCCTTTCTACCAGCCCAAGGTTTGTCTTTCGAGTGGAAGGATCGTCGGCCTCGAGGCGCTTGCCCGCTGGCAGCATCCGGACAAGGGCATTCTCGAACCGGGCGTGTTCGGCGCCGTGTTCGAGGATCCTGAACTTGCGCCCGTGATCGGCAAGAGGCTGATCGGGAAGGTCGCATCCGATATGCGCCGATGGCTGGACGGAGGTTGCCAGTTCGGCCGCGTGGCCTTCAATCTGTCCTCCGTGGAGTTCAACCAGCCGAGCATGGCGGATGAAGTCATTCGCATACTCAACCTGGTGAAGGTTCCGGCGCGATGCTTCGAGATCGAGGTGACGGAGCGGGTTCTGCTCGACGGGCAGTTCGATCTGGTGCTGCAAATTCTGGAGCGGTTCCACGAGCATGGTGTCCAGATCGCGCTCGACGACTTCGGAACCGGGTATGCGTCGCTGACGCATCTCAAGCGATTTCCCGTCGGCCACATCAAGATCGATCACAGCTTCGTCGCCGACCTTGAAGAGGACGAGGACGATGCCGCCATCGTGGAGGCCGTGATCGGCCTCGGCAGGAGCTTGGGCCTTCATGTCACGGCCGAGGGAGTCGAGACCGAAGGACAGGTCGAGCGGCTTCGGAGGATGGGGTGCCACAGCGCTCAAGGCTATTTTTACGCAAGGCCGATGTCCGCTGCGCAGATAACCGAGCTGCTCGATGGGTGGCCGGTCGGTTGCAGGGCCGCGCTCTCCCGCATCTGAGAGAAGGCCCGCGCTTCATCCTCGTTCCGCTCACGAGGATATCGGGTTGCAGCCGTAGGGCATGCGCATCGTGCGGACCCGGCAGGCCGAGCTAACCCATGTCTATTTGGTCGTGCCGCCCTCGCCATCGTCTTGACGGTTCCGCGCCGCACGTGCTTCGTTTCGCATTCGCTTCATGCTCGAAGCGGTACGGAAACGAAATCTCGAGTCATGCATCAGATGCTCACGCCCCGGCAGCAGGAAATCGTCGACCTCGCCCGTCTGCAGGGACGCGTCAATGTGGATGATCTGGCCGCTCGCCTCGACGTGACGCAGCAGACGATCCGCAAGGATCTGAACGAACTCTGCGAGCTGCGGCTCATGACCCGGGTCCATGGCGGCGCCATCATCGCGTCGGGCGTCGAGAACGTGGCCTACGAGGCGCGCCGCCTCATCGCCCAGGCGGAGAAGCAGGCGATCGGCGCCGCCACCGCGCGCCTCATTCCCAACAACAGCTCTCTTTTCATCAATATCGGGACGACCACGGAAGAGGTAGCCCGGGCGCTCCTGGACCATGAGGGGCTGCTCGTCATCACCAACAACCTCAATGTCGCCAATCTCCTCTATCGTCATTCCAAGATCGACGTCATCGTGACGGGCGGGCCCGTGCGGCGCTCGGACGGCGCCGTCATCGGAGCGGCCGCCGTCGATATCGTGCGCCAGTTCAAGGTCGACTACGCGGTGATCGGCACATCGGCCATCGACGAGGACGGTTCGCTCCTGGATTTCGACGTCCGCGAGGTGCGCGTGTCCCGCGCGATCATCGACAATGCCCGAAAGGTCGTTCTCGTCGCCGATCATCTCAAGGCGGAGCGATCCGCTCCGGTTCGGATCGGTCACCTTCGGGAGGTCGACATCTTCGTGACCGACGCGCTCGTCTCGCCCCATCTGCGGGAGCTGTGCCATGAGGCTCAGGTCCAGGTGGTGGAAGTCGGACGCTTCGGCGAATAGATCCCCGATGCAGGGTCTTGCGGAAAGCTGTTGCTCTTCCCTTGCGGAAGGCACGGTTACTTAGTGGTACTTGCTTTCACTTTGTGGGGCGCGTAGCCTCAAACGAACATAAAACGAAAATACGGCCGGGGGGCTGAACCGGGAGACGCCTGTGGACTCGCTCGAGGGAGCGACGTTCGACGTCGCGATCGTCGGTGGTGGCGTGAATGGGTGCGGGATCGCACGGGATGCGGCCGGCCGTGGCGCTTCCGTGATCGTCTTCGAGCAGAGCGACCTTGCCGGCGGTACTTCCTCCGCCTCGACGAAGCTCATCCATGGCGGCTTGCGCTACCTGGAGCATTATGAATTCCGCCTCGTCCGCGAAGCTCTCATGGAGCGCGAGGTGCTCTGGAAAATCGCTCCCCATATTGTCTGGCCGCTCCGTTTCGTTCTGCCGCACCATCGGGGATTGCGGCCGCAATGGCTGCTGCGGTTGGGGCTGGCGCTCTACGACCATATCGGCGGCCGAAAGCTGTTGCCGCCGACCCGCACGCTCGATCTGAGGTCCGATCCGGCGGGCGTTCCTCTCAAGCGCGACCTGATGAAAGGCTTCGAATACTCGGATTGCTGGGTCGAGGATTCCCGCCTCGTGGTGCTGAATGCGCGGGACGCGGCGGAGCGCGGTGCGCGGATCCGGACCCGGACCCGCGTCGCACGCGCCGAGCGCTCGGGCTCCTCCTGGGTCGTCACTTGCGAAGACATGCGGACGGGCCGTCAGGAGCGGGTCCGGGCCAAGGCGCTGGTCAACGCCGCCGGCCCATGGGTGGAGAAGGTTCTCAAAGGCGTCGTCCGGTCCGACAGCCCCGCCTCGGTGCGCCTGGTGCAGGGCAGCCACATGGTCGTGAAGAAGATCTTCCGGCACGGGCGGGCCTATATCTTCCAGAACAAGGACAATCGCATCATTTTTGCGATCCCCTACGAAAACGACTTCACGCTGATCGGGACGACCGACCGGGATTATGACGGCGATCCCGCCCTCGTGAGGGCGACCGAGGAGGAGATCCTCTATCTCTGTGACGCGGCGAGCGAGTACTTCAGGGATCCCATTCGCCGGGAGGATGTGGTCTGGACCTATTCGGGCGTGCGTCCGCTCTACGACGACGGCGCATCGAGGGCGCAGGAAGCCACACGCGATTATGTTCTCGTGCTCGAGGCCCCGGAGGGGCAGCCGCCGATGCTGTCCGTCTTCGGCGGAAAGATCACGACCTATCGGCGTCTTGCCGAAGCGGCCCTCGACAGACTCAAGGATCATCTGCCGACCCTGAGGAAGCCCGCCTGGACGGGAGCGTCCGCGCTGCCGGGCGGCGATTTTCCCCGGAACGGCTATGCGGCGTTGGTGGGCGAGGCCTGCGCCGAGTATCCGTTCCTGGAGCGGACCGTGGTGGCGCGGCTCGTGCGCGCCTACGGCACGCGGATCCGCGACGTGGTGGGGAATGCACGATCGATGCACGACATGGGCCGGACCTTCGGGGCCGGCCTCACGCAGCGCGAGGTCGAGTATCTGATCGAACGGGAATGGGCGTTCACGGCCGAGGATGTGCTCTGGCGGCGCAGCAAACTGGGCTTGAGACTCTCCGGCGGACAGGCGGAAGCGCTCGACGGATTCATGCGCGACGCCGCCACGTCGAGCGCGGCCTGAAGGGAGTGCAGATGACGCTTGTCCTCGAAACAGTGTCGAAGAAGGCCGGGGCGTCGGTTCATATCGACGATATCTCCCTGACCCTGGCGCGGGGCTCGCTCAACGTTCTCCTGGGCGCGACGCTTGCCGGAAAGACTTCGCTCATGAGGCTCATGGCCGGGCTCGATGCGCCGACCAGCGGCCGCGTGCTCGTGGATGGAACGGACGTGACCGGCTGGCCCGTGCAACGTCGCAGCGTCGCCATGGTGTACCAGCAGTTCATCAATTATCCCTCGCTCAGCGTTTACGAGAACATCGCCTCGCCGCTGCGCGTCGCGGGCCTGCCCCGTGCCGAGATCGACAGCCGCGTCCGTGATGCGGCAAGGCTTCTCAAGCTCGAACCGTATCTCGACCGAAAGCCGTTGAACCTGTCCGGCGGCCAGCAGCAGCGCACCGCCATCGCGCGGGCCCTGGTGAAGCGCGCGGATCTGGTTCTGCTCGACGAACCGCTGGCCAATCTCGATTACAAGCTGCGCGAAGAACTGCGGGAAGAGCTGCCGCGCGTATTCGCGGCGTCCGGCGCCATCTTCGTCTATGCGACGACGGAGCCGTCCGAGGCCCTTCTGCTCGGCGGCAGCACGGCGACCCTGTTCCAGGGGCGTGTGACGCAGTTCGGCCCTACGCCGCAGGTCTACCGTAAGCCTCAGAACCTCGTCACGGCGCGCGTGTTCTCCGACCCGCCGCTCAACACGCTGACGATCCACAAGGCGGGCGACAGCGCCGTGCTGAGCACGGGCGGGCGAATTCGCGCGACGGAGGCGCTCGCGGACGCGCCCGACGGAGAGTACACCGCAGGCTTCCGCGCTCATCACCTCAGCCTGGATCCGTCGGGAACGGAGGAGATCGCCATTCCTGCCGTCGTCTCGGTGGTCGAGATCACAGGCTCCGAGAGCTATGTGCATCTCGATGCCGGCGAGCACCGGTTCGTGTCGCTGATGCCGGGCGTCCGGCGCTCGGAGCCAGGGACCCCGGTCACGGCCCATCTGAATCCGCGCCATCTCTTTCTGTTCGACCGGACAGGCCGTCTCGCCGCGGCCGGTGCGACGCAGAAGGCCGCGTGAGGAGAGCGCGATGGCCCGCATCACCCTCGACCATCTCGCCCATTCCTATAAGGCCGATCCGCGGACGCCGCACGACTACGCCCTGAAGGAAATCAACCACGTCTGGAGCCAGGGCGGCGCCTATGCGCTGCTGGGCCCCTCGGGCTGCGGCAAGACCACTCTTCTCAACATCATCTCGGGGCTCGTGCGGCCGACCCGGGGCCGCATCCTCTTCGACGACCGTGATGTGACCGACTTGCCGACGGAAGCCCGCAACATTGCACAGGTATTCCAGTTTCCCGTGGTGTACGACACGATGACGGTGCGCGAGAACCTCGCATTCCCGCTGAAGAACCGTCGCGTTCCCAGGGACAGGACGGCCAGGAGGGTCGAGGAGATCGCGCACCTGCTCGACCTCGCCCCCGTTCTCGATCGCAAGGCCAGCAACCTCACGGCCGACATGAAGCAGAAGATCTCGCTCGGGCGCGGCCTCGTGCGCTCCGATGTGGCGGCGATCCTGTTCGACGAGCCGCTCACGGTGATCGACCCGCATTTGAAATGGCAATTGCGCTCCACGCTCAAGGAGATCCATCGGGCGTTGGACATTACCATGATCTATGTCACCCACGACCAGACGGAGGCCCTGACATTCGCCGACAAGGTCGTGGTCATGCACGACGGCGCGGTGGTGCAGACCGGAACGCCGGACGAGCTGTTCGCGCGGCCGGCCCACACGTTCGTCGGCCATTTCATCGGCTCGCCGGGCATGAACGTCCTGCCCTGCCGCGTGGAGGGCGCGACCGCCTATCTCGGCAGCGCACCCGTTGCGCTTCATTGGGGATATGCAGGCCTGACTCAGCACGAGCGCATCGAACTCGGCATCCGGCCCGAATTTGCTGAGCTCCAGCCGAAGGGGAGAGGGCTTCCGGTCCGGATCCGTCGCATTGACGATATCGGGCGTGCGCGCATCGCGCGGGTGGAGCTCGACGGGCGCGCACTCGCGGCGAGCGTCCCGGACAGCTTCGTCATCGGTGACGAGGAGGCTGCGCTTCGACTCGATCCGCGCCATATCCACATCTACGCCGACGGGCGCCTGGTCGCCGGCGAACCGCTGGAAAGGCAGGCCCCATGACGAAGACCGTCAACAACAAGGCCTGGCTGCTGGTCCTGCCGGTCTTTCTCATCGTGGCCTTCTCGGCAGTTCTCCCTCTGATGACCGTCGTGAACTATTCGATGCAGGATACGTTCGGGAACAATCAGTTCTTCTGGAACGGCGTCGGCTGGTTTCAGGAGCTGCTCGATCCCTCGACGGATCTCGGCGGCCGCTTCTTCGATGCGCTCTGGCGCACGCTCCTGTTCTCCGCGATCATCCTCCTGATCGAGGTGCCGCTCGGAATCCTGGTGGCTCTGTCCATGCCGCGGGAGGGTTGGACCGTCGCGCTCTGCCTCGTCCTCATGGCGCTGCCGCTCCTGATCCCGTGGAACGTGGTCGGGACGATCTGGCAGGTCTTCGCCCGTGGCGATATCGGCCTGCTCGGCTGGCTCGTGAACCATCTCGGGATCGACTACAACTATACGGGCGATCCGCTCGATGCATGGATCACCATCGTCGTCATGGACGTGTGGCACTGGACGAGCCTGGTCGCGCTCCTGTGCTACGCGGGACTGAAATCGATCCCCGATGCCTATTATCAGGCCGCGCGCATCGACGGGGCCTCCCGCTGGGCGGTTTTCCGCACGATCCAGCTTCCGAAGATGCGGCGCGTTCTGCTGATCGCGGTGCTGCTGCGCTTCATGGATTCGTTCATGATCTACACGGAGCCCTTCGTCCTCACGGGCGGCGGCCCCGGCAACGCCACGACCTTCCTGTCCATCGATCTGGTGAAACTCGCCCTCGGGCAGTTCGATCTCGGCAAGGCGGCTGCCATGTCGCTCGTCTACAACCTGATCATCCTCGCCATCTGCTGGGTGTTCTACACCATCATGACCAATGTCGATGCACGGAACGAAAGAGCTGAGGCATGACAGATTCCGTCATCATCGGGACGTCGGACATCAAGGCCCAAGCAACGCCCGTCGCGGCGAACAAGGCCCTCGCCGGCCCGCGCGTGAGCGGACGCGCGGCCGTGATGACGCTCTATATCCTGTTCCTCCTGATGCCGATCTACTGGCTCGTGAACATGAGCCTGAAGACCAACATGGAGATCACGTCGGGCCTCACGCTCTGGCCGCAGAATCTCACCTTCGAGAACTACGTCACGATCTTCACGGACAGGAGCTGGTATTCGGGCTACATCAACTCGCTCACCTACGTGCTGATCAACACGATCCTGTCGATCTCCTTCGCGCTGCCGGCGGCCTATGCGTTCTCGCGCTACCGCTTCCTGGGCGACAAGCACCTGTTCTTCTGGCTCCTCACCAACCGCATGGCGCCGCCTGCGGTCTTCGCGCTGCCCTTCTTCAATCTGTACTCGGCCATCGGCCTCTTCGACACGCCGTGGGCCGTGGCCCTGGCGCATTGCCTGTTCAACGTGCCTCTCGCGGTCTGGATTCTCGAAGGCTTCATGTCGGGCGTGCCGCGCGAGATCGACGAGACGGCCGCCATCGACGGCTATTCCTTCCCGCGCTTCTTCGTGAAGATCTTCATGCCGCTGATCGCTTCGGGCATCGGGGTGGCCGCCTTCTTCTGCTTCATGTTCTCCTGGGTCGAGCTGTTGCTGGCGCGCACGCTCACCTCGGTGAACGCCAAACCCATCGCGGCCACCATGACGCGGACCGTGTCCGCCGCCGGCATGGACTGGGGACTCCTGGCCGCGGCGGGCGTGCTCACCATCATTCCGGGCGCGCTCGTGATCTGGTTCGTGCGCAACTACATCGCCAAGGGCTTTGCCCTGGGGCGGGTCTGAGGGAGGCTCGCATGCCCGATTTGAGCTGGATGGCATGGACGTGGCAGACCGGCCTCTTCTTCGCCGGCATCGGATTCCTGCTCGCCGCCATGACGATCCTCGCGATCTACCGTCCCGAGACGGCGCGTGTGGGAGCCTTACGCATTCCCACCACGCGCGGCGATCGTCTTTTCATCTCTCTCCTGGGCGCCGCCTTCATCCATCTCGCATGGCTTGGGCTGGTCGGGCCCGATCTGTGGTGGGCTTCGGGCCTGTCGCTCCTTTACGCGGCCCTGGTGTTTCGCATGGTGTGAAAGCGGCAGGTTCCAACAATTCCTTCGGGTAGCCCGGGCCGAAGGAGACAACGGCGAAAAGGCCGGTCAGGGCACCATTTGGGAGGAACGCATGAATCGAACTCAATCTCACCGACGCCTGAAGCTCTTCGTCTCGACGAGCGTCATCGCCATGGCGCTCGGCTCGAGCGCAGCGTATGCGGGCATGGACGAGGCCCGACGCTGGATCGAGACGGAATTCCAACCTTCAACCTTGTCCAAGGACGAGCAGCTGAAGGAGATGGAATGGTTCGTGAACGCGGCGAAGCCTTTCGCCGGCATGGAGATCAACGTGGTCTCCGAAACGATCACGACCCACGAATACGAGTCGAAGGTGCTCGCCAAGGCCTTCACGGAGATCACCGGCATCAAGCTCAACCACGACCTCATCCAGGAAGGCGACGTGGTCGAGAAGATACAGACCCAGATGCAATCCGGCCGCAACATCTACGATGCCTGGGTCAACGACTCGGATCTCATCGGCACGCATTTCCGCTACAAGCAGGCGATTCCGCTCGACGATTGGATGGCGGGAGACGGCAAGGACGTCACCTTGCCGACGCTCGACGTCAAGGACTTCATCGGCAGGTCCTTCACGACCGCGCCCGACGGCAAGATGTACCAGCTGCCGGACCAGCAGTTCGCGAACGTGTACTGGTTCCGCTACGACTGGTTCCAGCGCCCGGACCTGAAGGAGAAGTTCAAGGCCAAGTACGGCTACGATCTCGGCGTGCCCGTGAACTGGTCGGCCTATGAGGACATCGCCGAATTCTTCACCAACGACGTGAAGGAGATCGATGGCGTCAAGGTCTACGGCCATATGGATTACGGCAAGAAGGATCCGTCGCTCGGCTGGCGCTTCACCGATGCCTGGCTCTCCATGGCCGGCAACGGGGACAAGGGGATTCCCAACGGGCTGCCGGTGGACGAGTGGGGCATTCGCATGGAAGGCTGCCGGCCGGTCGGCTCTTCCATCGAACGCGGCGGCGACACCAACGGTCCTGCGGCCGTCTACTCCATCGCCAAGTACATCGACTGGCTGAAGAAATATGCTCCGCCCCAGGCGAACGGCATGAATTTCTCGGAGTCGGGTCCGGTTCCGGCGCAGGGCAACATCGCGCAGCAGATCTTCTGGTATACCGCCTTCACGGCCGACATGGTGAAGCCGGGATTGCCGGTGATGAACGAGGACGGCACGCCCAAATGGCGCATGGCTCCCTCGCCGCATGGCTCCTATTGGAAGGACGGCATGAAGCTCGGCTATCAGGACGCGGGCTCCTGGACGCTTCTGAAGTCCACTCCCGTCGAGCGCCGCAAGGCGGCCTGGCTCTACGCCCAGTTCGTGACGTCGAAGGCGGTTTCGCTGAAGAAGAGCCATGTGGGCCTCACCTTCATCCGCGAAAGCGATATCTGGGACAAGAGCTTCACCGAGCGCGCCCCGAAGCTCGGCGGCCTCATCGAATTCTACCGTTCGCCCGCTCGCGTGCAGTGGACGCCCACCGGCAACAACGTGCCGGATTATCCCAAGCTCGCGCAGCTCTGGTGGCAGAACATCGGCGATGCGGCCTCCGGAGCCAAGACCCCGCAGGAGGCGATGAACTCGCTCGCCGCCGCGCAGGACGAAGTGCTCGGCCGTCTCGAGCGCGCCAACGTGCAGGGCGAGTGCGGCCCGAAGCTGAACCCGAAGACCTCGGCCGAGGAGTGGTTCAAGAAGGCGGAGGCTGCCGGCAACTTCGCGCCCCAGCGCAAGCTCGCGGACGAGAAGCCGAAGGGCGAGACGGTGGATTACGACACGCTCATCAAGAGCTGGCCCGCGTCTCCGCCGAAGCGCAGCTGACCGATCCGGCCCCGCCCCGGCACGGGGCGGGGCTTGCCCGCGGCGGCAGTGGCCGACCGCCCGTTCGGGCCTACAGCATCGGACGTGAAACCGGACCCCCATCCGATGCTGTCAGTTGATGCTTTTGAGCATCTTTTCACGCAAAACCGGTGCCCACTTTTCACGTCCGATGCTCTAGTCGCCCATGCCCGGAATATCCGCCGTGAAGACAACTCCCTTCGGGAGAAAATCGATCTTCATCGTGCTGTCGAGCTCACGCGCGAGACTGCGTTCGATGAGGCGCGTTCCGAAGCCCCGCCGGGTCGGAGGCTCGACGGGCGGACCGCCGCTTTCCCTCCAGGTGAGATGCAGGTGCAGCCCGTCCGCCGCTTCCGCGAGGTACCACGCGATCGCCACGAGTCCCTCGTCGTTCGAGAGAGAGCCGTATTTGGCGGCATTCGTTGCGAGCTCCTGGAGTGCCATGGCGAGGGCCAGCGCCTGTTGCGGCGTCAGGCGCGTTTCCGGCCCCGTCACCTGAAAACGTCCCTTGCCGCGGTTCAGATACGGGGCGATTGCCTGTGCGACGATGTCCGAGAAGCGCGCGCCTTCCCAGTTCTCGCGCGTCAGGACGTCATGGGCCCGGGACAGGGCCAGGAGCCGACTTTCGAGATCCTCGGCGGCCTGTCCGGGCGATCGGGCATTGTGCAGGGTCTGCCGCGCGATGGATTGGACCGTCGTCAGGGTGTTCTTCACGCGATGGTTCAGCTCGTTGATGAGCAGGCTTTGACTCTGTTCGGCACGCTTTCGGGCCGAGATGTCCCGAATGACGCGAATGCCGTAGAGGGGGCGTCCCTCCAGGTCGTCCACGCGGGATGCGGAAACCCCGATCCACACGGGATTCCCGTTCTTGTGAACGAGGCGTTTCTCGATGGAATAGTTGGTGATCTCACCGGACATCTGCTTGCGGAACATCTCGAGCTCGGAGCCCCGATCCTCGGGATAGGTGATGTCCTCCAGGGTCATGGAGAGCAGCTCGCCGCGGCCGTAGCCGCTGATGGCGCACAGCCGCTCGTTGACCCGGATGAACCGGCCGCCTGCGTCGACTTCGCCGATCCCGATGGCCGCCTGCTCGTAGGTGGCGCGAAGCCTCTGCTCGCTCTCGCGCAGCGTCGCCTCCGTCACTTTGCGCTCGTGGATATCCGTGGAGCTGCCGAACCAGGCGAGGATCTCGCCGGTCGTGGAGTGACGATACGGGTTGGCGCGCACGACATGCCAGCGATAGGCGCCGTCATGGCAAAGGTAGCGAATTTCCGTTTCATAGCGGGTGCCGCGCGCACGAACCTCCTCCCAGAGTCGAAGCGTTTCCGCGACATCGTCGGGATGGATCGCCTTGAGCCAGCCTTGACCGAGGGCCGCATGCGGGGGGAGCCCCGTATATCGGGTCCAGAGTTCGCTGGTATAGGTGATCCCGCCTTCGGGATCGGTGATCCACACGAGGGCCGGCACGGAATTCGCCAGGAGGCGGAACCGCTCTTCGCTCTCGCGCAGATGTTGCTCCTGGAGCTTGTTCGTCGATATGTCGATGCAGATGGCGAGCGCTTTGTCGGGCCGGCCGCTCTCGTCGCGGATCAGGTTTGCGGCGGTGCGGGTCCAGACCACGGAGCCGTTGGGGCGGAGGTAGCGCTTTTCGACTTCGTAGCGATCCTCCTTCAGGAGCCCGGCAAGAAGAGCCTCCGTGCGCGGAAGATCGTCGGGATGCACGATGTCCCCGAGGGGGCGTCCGATCAACTCGTCGCGGCCGCGCGCAAGCATGGCGCAGAAGTAATCGTTCGCCCGCAGAATGCGGCCGCCCAGATCGCACTCGGCGAGGCCGACCGTCGCCTGGTTGAAGAGCGCGTCCACAGAGTTCCGCTCCCGTTCGGGCTCGTTTGCAAAAAGGGTTCCGGGTTAGGAATTGTCAGGTGAGGTCAATGTTCCAGGGCGACGCGGAGCAAAGCGGCCTCCGGCCCGCTCTCGAGCGCCGCGCTCATGCGGCCAGGACGATGGCGAACACGATCATGCCGAGGGCTGCCGACAGGCCGACCCAGTCCAGCATTCGGGCGAGATCGTCGTTCGCGGGCGATTGGGGCAGCATCTCGGGAAGTCCGTCGCCGTCTTCGTCATCCATGGCCGGCTCCACCCATCATCCGTCATTCCTAGGCTTGCGGAGCGCACGAGGCGACCACTCTTAAGCAGACGCGTCATAGGGCGAATGGAGAGAGCCGACCCGGGAGGGGTACCTGCGGCGCGCATGGGGTGCGTCCTGCCTTCCGGCCTTGCCGCTCCCGTCGTCCCTCGGGCAGGCCCGCCTGCGATCATGCAGGAGGAGCGGACGAGCCGTGGGCCCCCCTCCGGAACGCCCCTCCCGAACTCTTCGCTTGCCGCCGCCGGAGCCGCCCTTCTATACCCGGACGGGTGAGCATCGGGTTTCCAGGAGTGGACCATGAAGAGAGCGCGCAACGAAGTCACGGAGCCTCAGGACGCCGGGGAGCGCCGGGCGGTTCCTCCGGTCATCTGCTATCCGGTCGATACGCTTCCCCGCCCGAACCTCTCCGCCTATCAGGCGGCCCGGAAAGGGTGGGAAAAGGTGGACGAGGTCATCGTGCCGCCGCGTGAGGCGCGCTGCTTCTCCGTGCCGGCCGGCTCCTTCTTTCGCATCGTCAGCATCGAAGGGCCGCAGGTCGGCGACTTGAACCTGTGGGCGGCGGACGACATCGACGAGCGCTTTTTCTCGGGCAAGACCCGCGCGCTTCACGGCACGCACCTGTCCACGGGGGACCAGCTCTGGTCCTGCCTGCCATATCTTCGGCCCATGGCGACGATCACGCACGATACGCTCGACTGGTACGGCTTCGATGCATTCGGCGGCTCCGTGCACGACGTGATCGGAACGCGCTGCGATCCCTACACGCACAAGCTCCTCTCGGGTCACGAGTATCATCATTGCTGCCACTCGAACCTCACGCGCGCGCTCGCCGACCGGACGGGCCGCTCGCGCGAGGCCGCGGAGCCTGCGGTCCATGATGTGCTCAACGTCTTCATGTGCACGGGTTTCACCCGCGATACGGGTCAGTACTTCATGAAGGCGAGCCCCGTGCGTCCGGGCGATTACCTGGAGTTCTTCGCGGAGATCGATCTTCTCGGCGCCTTGTCGGCCTGTCCCGGCGGCGATTGCAGCGCGGAGCATTCGAGCGATGTCGCCGTCTGTCACCCGCTGCTCGTCGAGATCTACAGGCCGAAGGCCGCGCCCGCCGGATGGACCTCTCCGTCGCGCAACGGCTATAGCCGCAAGCACGGCGACTGACCATGAAAAAGGGCCCCGAACGGGGCCCTTTCTGCTTTATCGCACCACCGGCAGCGGCTTGACGGCCGGTCCCGTGAACTTGTTCGTCGCCAGATCCCCGACGGGCTTGTTGGAGAAGCCCATCGCGATGCTGGGCTCGGCGGACATCAGGGCGCTCAGGGCCGTGGCAGGCTTCTGCGGCTTCTTCGCGGCAGGAGCCTTGACCTCCGGGAGGGAAACTGCGCTCGCCGGAACCTGGCTTGCCTTGGTGTCCTTTTGCGGAGCCTTGGCGGGGGTCTTCGGAGTCGAGCCCGTGACCGGGATGTCGACGGCGCTTGCGGAGGCGACGACGATCGCACGTTCGGGGCGCGGCGGAGGGAGCGGGGCCGAGCTTGCCACCGTCGTGCCGGCAGGGCCCCGCAATTCGCTCAGCACCGGGATCGGGTTCGTGGCTGCGAGCGAGCCGGGGCGCGCAGGCGGGAGCGGCGCATAGGCAAGCGCGGTGGTCTCGGCAACCTCATCCGCAGCCGCCGTATCCGCATCCGGGCGGCGCGGCGGCATCGGCGCGAAGGCCATGCCCTTGGCGATCGACATGTCGCTCTGGACGCCCGGTCCCTGCTGCCAGGCGAGGGTCGGGCCGCTTTCGGTCTGAACCGTGCTCGGCAGGCCGCTGATCCGGGTCGGCGGCAGAGGCGCCGCCGCAGGCGGGGACAGATCCTCGCGCAGGGCAGGCGCCATCGCGGCCACCACCGCCGGAGCGGCCGGAGGCTCGGGACGGGCCTGGGCCACGGCCACGGGGGCCTGACGCGCGACCGGCGCATTCCTGTCTTCGTATTGGCGCAGGGCGGCGATGGGCGACGCATTGCGGTCATCCGCATAATAGCTGCCGGATGCGCTGCGGGACGCCATGAGCGTGCTGCTGGGGCGCGACGCCGTGCGGATTTCCTCCACGTCCTCCGCCTCGTCGTCGCCGAGACCGAACAGAGTGGCCCAGAAGCTCTTGCGGCGCGGCTGCTGCGCGGCGATGGCCTCCTCGGCATCCGCATAGGCGCTGTAGCCTGCGACCGTGCCGCCGCCGGCGAGCACTTCGGCCCTGGCGAGGTCGTAGCCGGGCAAAGGCCTGCCGTCGGTGGGGATATGCACCGTCTTGCCGTCGGGGAAGATTCGCACGAGCTGATCGCGCGTCATGCGCGGCCAGGCGCGCACGCTGCCGACGTCGAGATGCACGAAGGGCGTGTAGGCATTGGGATAATAGCCGACGCCGCCCCGTTGGAGCTTCATGCCGACGGCCCGAAGGCGATCGGCGGGAATGTCCGGCAGATAGAAGTCCAGGGCCTTGCCCTGCATGTGCTGGCTGTTCTTCGCCACGACGCTGGAGCGGCGGCGCAGCATGGCGTTGGTCTGAGGCGAGCGATAGGCCGAGTTCACGCGGACCGGCGCGCCCGAGCCCACCTCGCGATAGACCTCCCACACCGTGTCGAACAGGCGCGGATCCATGCGGGTCGCCTCGTCCCGCCGCCAGTCGCGCAGGAACCAGTTGAGCTGCTGCAGGGCGGCAGAATCGTACTGGCCGTTGCGCCGGAAGGTGACGGTCAGAGTTTCCTTGGTGTTGTTGTGGTAGAAGGTCAGTGTGCGCGTATCGCCGTTGGCGATGGCATCCTGCGTGCCGCGCACGCCCCCGACCATGACGGCCAGGAAGGCCGCAAGACCAATGCCGGTGCGGCGCACCAAGCCGTCGGAACGCAATACTTTCACTGGGGTACTCGTTTTACTCGCCGCATTTCGGGAAAATGCGGTAATCGCACATCGTGAAAGGATGTTTGCCGAAGACGGTTACCTTCAGGTTAAATGGACGCAAAAAAAGCGGCCCTGAGGCCGCTCTTCGATCGTGCTGGGGCATCGTTCGAGCGGACCCGAAGGGCCGCACGATGCACTAGAGCACCGGACGTGAAAAGTGGACCCACTTTTGGGATCCAATCCGATGCTCCACTCCTTAAATGGCGCATCGCTCGGAGCGAAAAACCGGGTCACTTTTTCGCGCGATGCGCTATTGAGCGAGGTTCAGGGCCGCCCGGACCTTCTGGTCGAGGCCGTAGAGATCGGTATAGGATCTGAGGGATCCCTTCTCGTCGACCGCAAGGGTGAAATAGGCCAGATGCACGGGAAGAGGCTTCGGCAGGAACACCGTGCGCTCTCCCTTGCCGATCAGGCTGCGCAATTTCTTCTCATCCCACTTGCTGTCCTCGCCCATGATGAACTCCGCGAGCTCGAAGGGCTTTTCCACACGCACGCAGCCATGGCTGAAGGCGCGCTTGGCGGCCGTGAAGAGATTGCGGTTGGGCGTGTCGTGCAGATAGACCGCATGCTTGTTCGGGAACATGAACTTCACGAATCCCAGCGCATTGCGTTCGCCCGGGGGCTGCTGGACGATGAGGCGGCCACCCTTTCGGATGACGGTGTATCCCCTCCTGGCCGCGTAATCCGGATCGTTGGCGAGACCGGGCAGGATCTCCTTCTTCATGATGGACGGCGGGATCGTCCAGGACGGATTAACCACGAGGTATTTCATATCCTCGGAGAAGATCGGCGTCTGCGACTGCTCCTTGCCGACGATCACCCGGGTCTCGTGGGCGACCTTGCCGCTGTCCACGAGCTGCAGACGGAATTCGGGCACATTCACCATGATGTGGCGCTTGCCGAGATCCTCCGGCAGCCAGCGCCAGCGCTCCATGTTGGCGATGAGATTGGCCTCGCGCTGAGCGAGCGACGGGCCGGAGAGGGCGGCCACCGTCTGCGCGGTCAGGATGCCGTTGCCCTGAAGACCCTTTTCCTTCTGAAACGCCGCGACCGCCGTGGAGAGACGCTTGTCGTAGACGTTCCGGTTGTCGTCGTCCTCGTTGAGGTTGAAGCGCGCACGGATCAGCGGAACCCGCGGATCCTTCATGCCCACGCGCAACGCGGGCCCCTTGGGCACGTGCACGCTGGGCTGCGACGGATGGCTGGCCCGCAGTTCCGCGAGCTTCTCCTTCAGGGCGCGATAGCCGGGATGCGGCGGATTGTAGGAGGCGAGCGCCGCATTCGCATCCTTCGCGAAGGCGACTTTTCCGAGGACCTCGTCGGCCTCGGGAAGGGCCAGAACCGGCGTGACCAGAGGCGAAAGGCGGGACGGCTCGATGCGTCCGCCGCGCGCATCGCGGGCATAGCGGATCACGGAGGCCGAAAGCTTCAGGTCGGCTTCCGCCCATTGGCCGGGCGCGGCTTCCTTGCGCAGTTTCACGTCGGGCACAGGATAGTCGGTCGGATCCAATCCGTCCTCGTCCGCAGCCTTCAGCCGTGCGATGGCTCCCATGGCCTCCCGCGTGAAGGCGCCGTCCGAGGCCCAGGCGAGCGGACGCTGGGCTTGCGCATAGAAGGCCCGCAGCCCCTCGCGCTCTTTCGTCGAGAGCCGAAGATCGCGCATCGCGGCCTCGTCCGCGAGCAGGCCTTCGACCGTCAGGCGCAGCATGTCCTGCTGCATGAGTGCCGTGACCGGAGCGGCCTCCGGCAGTGGAATGTCGATGGCAGGTTCGGGCTTGCGATCCGCGGTCTCGAGGACGACCGGTGCGGGCTCGGGGAGGGGAATCGCATGGTGGGTGGCCTTCTCCTGGTCCGGGACAGGTTCGGCGACCACATCATGGAACGACGGTTCGGCGGGGCTTTGCGCAAGAACGGGCTCGGCTGCGCCCGGTGAATCGTGCGTCGCGGTCTGCGCCATCGCGGAAAGGGACAAGAACGAGGCCGATCCGATCAGCCCAAGCCATAACGCCGTCCTGCGCAAGTCACGCATGACCTATCTCCTTCTCGCAACGGTATCGGAGGACGTTGCATCCTCCGCATCCTCATGTTGTCGTCCGTGCGCGGCACACCTCTGCCACGCTTAACGCGCAAAGGCGTCATGCGGCTGCATCGTTTAAGCCGAGTTCCTTCAATTTTCGGTAAAGCGTCGAGCGTCCGATTCCGAGATGACGGGAAATGGCCGACATATGTCCTTGATAATGCACGAGAGCGAAGCGGATCGCGCGCTCTTCCAGCTCCGCCAGCGTCAGCATGTCTCCGCTTTCACGAATGAGTGAGAGCGCGTGCGGATCGTGCTTCGCGCCGGGTTCCTGCGCACGAAGAGGGGCCAACGCCCGCACGGACGGAAGCGGCGGGATGTCGATGCGGAAGCCTTCCACTTGAGCGGCGATCTGCGGGAATTCGCTCGGCGTCAGAAAAGCGCCATCCGCGAGGATCACGGCGCGATAGACCGCATTTTCCAGCTGCCGGAGATTGCCCGGCCAGTCATAGCGGGAAAGCAGGGACAGGGCGTCCGCGGACAAGCCCCGGATCGTCTTGCCCTCGTCCGAGGCAAAGCGCCGGGCGAAGAGGCCCGCCCATTCGGCGATGACGTCTCTCTGGCCTCTCAAAGGGAGCAGGGCGAGAGCCATGGTCTGGAGACGATAATAGAGATCCTCCCTGAAGCGCCCCTCGCGGACGTTCTCCGACAGGTCGAAACCGGCGCTGGCGATGAGACGGATGTCCAGGCGCCGGCCCGC
The DNA here is from genome assembly GCF_047497095.1 of Microvirga sp. M2. Taxonomy (NCBI): domain Bacteria; kingdom Pseudomonadati; phylum Pseudomonadota; class Alphaproteobacteria; order Hyphomicrobiales; family Methylobacteriaceae; genus Microvirga; species Microvirga sp. M2. Next base: position 3,720,642 of record NZ_CP134063.1, on the reverse strand, counting down.
ACGCGGTCCGGCGTCCTGCCGGAACAGCGATTCGGCCAGGCGCTCCTGCGCGTGTCCTGACAGGCGCCCGACATCCTCGATGAACAGCGTGCCGCCGCGGGCATCCTTCATGTGGCGCAGGAGGGCGGCTTCCTGGGTGTCCCGGCCGGACAGGGCTTCGTTCGTTCGAAAGGCGACGAAGGAGCGGGTCTTGCGCTCGCCGCTCCCATGGATCGCTCTGGCCAGGGCCGTGGCGCCGCTGCCGGCCTCCGTCTGGATCAGCACGGGCAGAGCCGAGCGGGCCGCGCGATCCGCGAGGCGCGCCGTCCTTTCCCGTTCGGAACCCGCCTCGAAGCCGTCCGTGCCCAGGCGAAGGGCCCGGATATCGTCTGCGAAGAAGCGGTGAAGAGGCATTCGGAACGGACGCGGTTTGAGGGATTCGCTTCAGGGATGCTGGGCAAGAAGGGTAAATCCGCCCTTAACGGCGGCGGCTTCCTGTCGGATCCATATCCCCGTTCCCCGGGTTGATCCGGAAGGCCGAACCGCCAATATGTGGTTCAACCTCCTTCAACCCCGCTTGCAGTCATGTCCCAGAAAGTTTCTTCCGTGCACCAGACATCCTCTACCGGCGCCGTTCAGGTCGATCTCGGCTCGCTCCCAGAGTGGAACCTGTCCCATCTCTATCCGGGCATGGACAGCGAGGCGTTCAAGAGCGATCTCGCCAGGGCCGAGGACGAGTGCAAGGCCTTCGCCGGGGACTATCGCGGCAAGCTCGACGCCATGGCGCGGGGCGAGGACGCCCCCCAGGTCCTGACGGACGTGATCAAGCGCTACGAGGCTCTGGAGGATCTTCTCGGCCGCATCATGTCCTATGCCGGCCTCGTCTATTCCGGAGACACCACCGATCCGGTCCGCGCGAAGTTCTACGGCGACACGCAGGAGCGGCTCACCACGGCTTCCACGGAGCTTCTGTTCTTCGGCCTCGAACTCAACCGCATCGACGACGAGGTGCTGGACAAGGCCGTGGCGCAGGCGCCGCTCTCGCACTACAAGCCCTGGATCGAGGATCTGCGCAAGGACAAGCCCTACCAGCTCGACGACAAGATCGAGCAGCTTTTCCACGAAAAGTCGGTGACCGGGCGCTCGGCCTGGAACCGGCTGTTCGACGAGACCATCGCGTCGTTGCGCTTCACCGTGCGCGGCGAGGAACTGCCCATCGAGCCGACCCTCAACAAGCTGCAGGACCCGGACGAGAGCGTGCGCAAGGATGCCTCCGACGCGCTCGCCAAGACCTTCAAGGCGAACCTGCGGACCTTCACGCTGATCACGAACACCCTCGCCAAGGACAAGGAAATCTCCGACCGCTGGCGCGGCTTCCAGGACGTGGCGGATTCGCGCCACCTCGCCAACCGGGTCGAGCGTGAGGTGGTGGACGCGCTGGTCGCCGCCGTCCGCGAGGCCTATCCCCGTCTGTCGCACCGCTACTACGCGCTGAAAGCCAAGTGGTTCGGCAAGGACAAGCTCGACCATTGGGACCGCAACGCGCCGCTGCCGAAGGTCGAGCAGCGCACCATCCCCTGGGGCGAGGCGCGCGACACCGTGCTCTCGGCCTATTCCGCGTTCTCGCCGAGGATGGCCGACATCGCTCGCCGCTTCTTCGACGAGGGCTGGATCGACGCCCCGACCCGCCCCGGCAAGGCGCCCGGCGCCTTCGCACACCCGACCGTGCCGTCGGCCCACCCCTATGTGCTGCTCAACTACCAGGGCAAGCCGCGCGATGTGATGACGCTCGCCCATGAACTGGGCCACGGCGTCCATCAGGTGCTCGCCGCCCCCAACGGAGCCCTGATGGCGCCGACGCCGCTGACGCTGGCGGAAACCGCGAGCGTGTTCGGCGAGATGCTCACCTTCCGCCGCCTGCTCGATCAGACCACGGATCCCGTGCAGCGCAAGGCCATGCTGGCCGCCAAGGTCGAGGACATGATCAACACCGTGGTGCGCCAGATCGCCTTCTATTCCTTCGAGCGCAAGGTGCATCTGGAGCGCCGCAACGGCGAGCTGACGGCCGACAGTCTCTGCGATCTCTGGATGTCGGTGCAGGACGAATCGCTCGGTCCCGCAATCCGCCTCGGCCCGGGCTACGAGTCCTTCTGGACCTATATCCCGCACTTCATCCATTCGCCGTTCTACGTCTATGCCTATGCCTTCGGCGATTGCCTGGTGAACTCGCTCTACGGCATCTACGAGCGCTCGAACGAGGGCTTCGTGGACCGCTATTTCGCGCTGCTCTCGGCGGGCGGCTCCAAGCCCTATCCGGAGCTTCTCGCCCCGTTCGGACTCGATGCCCGCGATCCCTCCTTCTGGCAGATCGGCCTGTCCATGATCGAGCGCCTGATCGGCGAGCTGGAGGCCATGGAAACGACGGCGTGACGCGTGCTCTGACGCAATGTGCCGATGAGCGTCCTCGATCATGAGGGCTCATCGGTCTCATCGTTACATGATCGGAAAGACTGTCTCCCATGGGTGATCGCGACAACGAAGCGAACCGCTTTACCGCCCGCGCCGCGCGCTATGCCCGCGTCGGCGCGAATATGGGCGGCGTGGCCGCGCGCATGGCCGGCGCGCGGCTCTTCGGCGGCGACGTGCGCGACGCCTCCAGCGCGGCGGCGCTCGCGCAGGCCTTGGGCGGCCTGAAAGGGCCGATCATGAAGGTGGCGCAGCTGCTCGCCACCATTCCCGATCTCATTCCGCCGGAATATGCCGCCGAACTGCAGAAGCTGCAGAGCGAAGCGCCGCCCATGGGGGCGGCTTTCGTGAAGCGGCGCATGCAGGCGGAGCTCGGACCGCAATGGCAGGGCCGCTTCGGCTCCTTCGACCTCAACCCCGCCGCTGCGGCGTCTCTGGGCCAGGTTCACCGGGCGACCACGAAGGACGGCGAGAAGCTCGCCTGCAAGCTGCAATATCCGGATATGCAATCGGCGGTCGAAGCTGACCTGAAGCAGCTCGAATTCGTCTTCGCCCTCCACCGGCGCATGGATCCGGCCATCGACACCCGCGAAATCGCCAAGGAGATCGGCGAGCGCGTGCGCGAGGAGCTCGATTACGAGCGCGAGGCCAAGCATGCCTCGCTCTATGCCGAGGCGCTGGCGGATGTGGAGGATGTGCGCGTGCCGAAGGTGCACCCAGAGCTCTCCACGCGCCGGCTCCTGTCGCTGCAATGGCTGGAAGGCGAGAAGATCCTGCAGTTCACGGAAAGCCCGGTCGAGACCCGCAACCGGCTGGCCATCGCCATGTTCAAGGCCTGGTGGCACCCCTTCAGCCATGCCGCCGTGATCCATGGCGATCCGCATCTAGGCAATTACACGGTGTTCTCCGACGGAGGCGAGGCGAGGGGCATCAACCTGCTCGATTACGGCTGCATCCGCATCTTCCACCCGCGCTTCGTCGGCGGGGTGGTCGATCTCTACCGGGGTCTCCAGACGGACGACCGCGCCAGGATCGTCCATGCCTACGAGACCTGGGGCTTCCGGAGCCTCTCGAACGAGCTGATCGACATCCTCAACATCTGGGCCCGCTTCATCTACGCGCCGCTGCTCGACGACCGGGTCCGCACGGTCGCCGATGGGGTAAAGCCCGGCGAATACGGCCGCCGCCAGGCCTTCGAGGTGCACAAGGCCCTGAAGGAGAAGGGCCCCGTCACGGTGCCGCGCGAATTCGTCTTCATGGACCGGGCGGCGGTGGGGCTCGGCGCCGTCTTCCTGCACCTCAAGGCCGAGCTGAACTACCACCGGCTCTTCGAGACCGAGATCGAGCGGTTCTCGCTCGAGGGGCTGGCGCAGCGCCAGGCCGAGATCCTGGCCGCTTCCGGATTGCCGAATCCCGTGTAATCAGGTTGCGTTTCGCGGTGGGACGCCTTACAGGCGGTACCTCTACGGGGAGAGCATCGAATTGATCCCAAAGGTGGAATCCACTTTCGGGTCCGATGCTCCAGCGGGAGGCTGCCCATGAAGATCGTCTTCGTTCACCAGAATTTTCCGGGCCAGTTTCTGCGCCTGTCCCAGAGCTTCGTCGCCGAGGGACACGAGGTCGTGGCGCTGGGCATGGTGAAGCAATGCCATCTGCCGGGCGTGCGGTATATCCGCTACGATCCTGCGCCGGGGCCGGAGGATCCTCAGCACGAGGCGCGCTACTCGCCGGTCATTCCCCGTCTGCGGCGGGCCTATGGCGTGGCGCACACGGCGCGGGAACTCGCGAAGCAGGGCTTCGAGCCCGACGTGGTGGTGGTCAATACCGGCTGGGGCGAGAACCTGTTCCTGAAGGACGTGTGGCCCAAAGCCCGGCACGTGGCCTATTTCGAATATTATTACCGCGCCAAGGGCCAGGACCTCGATTTCGACCCCGAGTTCCCCATCACCAACGAGGAGGTGATCTGGCGCCTTCGCCTGAAGAACTCCATGCAGCTCGGCGCGCTCGATGCCGCCGACGCGGCCGTCGCGCCGACCCGGTACCAGCGGGACACGTTCCCGTCCTATCTGCGGGATCAGATCGCCGTCATCCACGACGGCATCGACACCAAGAGGCTCGTGCCGGACCCGACGGTCGGGCTCCAGATCGGCCAGGACGGGCCGAGGCTGACGCGCCAGAAGCCGGTGGTCACCTATGTGACCCGCAACATCGAGCCGATGCGCGGGGCCCATATCGTGTTCAAGAGCCTGCCCGATCTGCTCGCCATCGATCCGGACCTCCAGGTCGTCGTCATCGGCGGCAAGGGCAACAGCTATTCGGGAGCGGCGCCCGGGGGAATCTCCTGGTACGAGCATTTCAAGGCGGGTATCGACCGGCCGGTGGACTGGTCGCGGGTCCATCTCGTGGGAAACCTGCCCTACGACCAGTTCGTGAGAGTGCTCCAGGTCTCCTCCGCCCATATCTACATGACCTATCCCTTCGTCCTGTCCTGGTCCTCCATCGAGGCCATGGCGCTCGAATGCCGGATCGTGGCCTCGGATACGGAGCCGGTCCGCGAGATCGTCACGGACGGGGTGAATGGGCGTCTTTTCCCCTTCTTCGACCCCAAGGCCCTGGCGGAGCGGGTGCGGGAAACCCTGGCCGAGAAGGAGAAATCCGCCGCCATGGCGGCAGAGGCGCGCAGGATCGCGGTGGAACGCTACGACTACGAGACCGTGTGCCTGCCGCAATGGCGCGAATTCATGGGGATAAAATAACAGCCCCGCGCGTTCATAAAGTTCTGCCGGAGTCGCTTGGAAAGATTGCGGCTCCTCACCGCATGCGTTAAACGCAGCAATTAACAACCGATGCTAATAGGGCGTTGAATCATGGCCGATACAAAACATGCGCCGCATGGGGGTTATAGTCCGGAGATGGACGGCCCTGCCCATGAGGTGACCTACAGTGGGTTCGTGCGGTTCGCCGAGATCGCGACTGCCGTCATCATCTGCCACGTGCTGGCTCTGGCGGTCGGCGGCATCAAGCATGCCTGGCTGACGGCGATCTTCGGCGTGATCCTGTCGCTCGCGTCCGGGGCGATCGGGGCCATCGCTCCATCGATCGGGGTTCGCGCCCCGGCTGTCGTGGGTGTCCTCTTATTGCTTGCACTCATCTTCTACTGACATCCCGAGTATGATGAGGCCCTGTTTTCAGGGCCTTTTCTTTATCTCGACCGATCGCAGGGGGCTACGATGCGAATCACCGTTCTTTCCGAAGCCGATGGAGCGGAGACCCGCGTTGCCGCGTCGCCTGAAACGGTCAAGAAGTACAAAGCCCTCGGAGCGGACGTGGTCGTCCAGGCGGGAGCCGGGGCGAGGGCCGGCATCCAGGATGGGGAATTCGAGGCCGCCGGAGCCGCGATCGCTCCCTCCCGCGAGGAGGCTCTGCGGGACGCCGACGTCATCCTGAAAGTGCGCCGTCCGGAGGAAGGCGAGCTCGCCGGCGCGAAGCCCGGCGCCCTCGTGATCGCGATCATGGACCCTTACGGCCAGGAAGCGGCTCTCAAGGGCCTGGCGGAGGCCGGGGTCGCGGCCTTCGCCATGGAGCTGATGCCGCGCATCACCCGTGCGCAGGTCATGGACGTGCTGTCCTCCCAGGCCAATCTCGCCGGCTACCGGGCCGTCATCGATGCGACCGCCGAATACGGCCGCGCCATGCCGATGATGATGACGGCGGCCGGAACCGTGCCGGCCGCCCGCGTCTTCGTCATGGGCGCGGGCGTGGCGGGCCTCCAGGCCATCGCCACGGCCCGGCGCCTCGGCGCGGTCGTGACCGCCACCGACGTCCGCCCGGCCGCCAAGGAGCAGGTGGAAAGCCTCGGCGCCAAGTTCGTCGCCGTGGAGGACGAGGAATTCAAGCAGGCCGAGACCGCCGGCGGCTACGCCAAGGAGATGTCGGCCGAATATCGCGAGAAGCAGGCGGCGCTCGTCATCTCCCACATCGCCAAGCAGGACATCGTGATCACCACGGCCCTCATCCCGGGCCGGCCCGCGCCCCGGCTCCTCACCCGCGCCATGGTGGAATCCATGAAGCCCGGCTCCGTGATCGTCGATCTCGCGGTCGAGCGCGGCGGCAATTGCGAGCTGTCGAAGCCCGGCGAAGTGGTGGAGCATAACGGCGTCAAGATCGTGGGCCATCTCAATGTGCCGGGGCGGCTCGCCGCCACGGCCTCGAGCCTTTACGCCAAGAATCTCTACGCCTTCGTCGAGACGCTGGTCGACAAGGAGACCAAGGCGCTGTCCGTGAAATGGGACGACGATCTCGTGAAGGCCACCTGCCTGACCCGGGACGGCGCGGTGGTTCACCCCGCCTTCCAGCCCGCAGCCTAACTTTCCAAGGGGGAGATCATGGCGACACTCACGCCCGAACAGGCCGTCGAACAGGCCCGCGCGGCGGCCGAAACGGCCCAGCGCGCCGCCGAGCAGGCGCAGCTCCTGGCCGATCAGGTGGCGACCGCCGCAGGCGCGGCCGTATCCACGGTCACCCATGGGGCGGTGGATCCCACCGTGTTCCGCCTGGCCATCTTCGTCCTGGCGATCTTCGTCGGCTATTACGTGGTCTGGTCGGTCACGCCCGCCCTGCACACGCCGCTCATGTCGGTTACGAACGCGATCTCCTCGGTGATCGTGGTCGGTGCGCTGCTGGCGGTCGGCGTTCCGCTGACGGTCGAAGGAACGGGTTTGGCGCGGGTCTTCGGCTTCATCGCGCTGGTCCTCGCCGGCATCAACATCTTCGGCGGCTTCCTCGTCACGGAACGCATGCTCGCCATGTACAAGAAGAAGGGGTGAGGCCATGTCCGGGAACGTCTCGAACCTTCTTTATCTGATCTCCGGCGTCCTCTTCATCCTGGCCCTGCGGGGGCTGTCCCATCCGACGACGTCGCGGCGCGGCAACCTGTACGGCATGGCCGGCATGGCGCTCGCCATCCTGACCACGCTGGCCTTCACGCGGCCCGACGGTCTCGGCGGCTGGGGGCTCGTCATCCTGGGGCTCGCCATCGGAGGCGGCGCCGGCGCCGTCATCGCCCGGCGCGTGCCCATGACGGCGATGCCGCAGCTGGTGGCCGCCTTCCACTCGGGCGTCGGTCTCGCCGCGGTGTTCGTGGCTGCGGCGGCCCTGTATGCGCCGCAGGCCTTCGGTCTCTTCCATGACGGCGCGGTGGGGCAGGGGCTCGTTCCCGGTGGTCCCGTCGCCCGGATCCCCGGCGGTTCGCTCTTCGAGATGGGCCTAGGGGTCGCCATCGGGGCGATCACCTTCACGGGCTCGGTGATCGCGTTCCTGAAGCTCGACGGGCGCATGTCCGGCAAGCCGATCCTGCTGCCGAGCCGCCATCTCATCAATATCGGCCTCGGGCTCCTGCTGCTGGTGCTGCTCATCGTCTTCATCCGCTCCGGGAGCCACGCGGCGTTCTGGCTGATCGTGCTGGCGTCCTTCGTGCTGGGCGTGACGCTGATCATCCCCATCGGGGGCGCGGACATGCCCGTCGTGGTGTCGATGCTCAACTCCTATTCCGGCTGGGCGGCGGCGGGCATCGGCTTCACCCTCGGCAACCTCGCGCTCATCATCACGGGCGCGCTGGTGGGCTCCTCGGGCGCGATCCTCTCCTACATCATGTGCAAGGGCATGAACCGCTCCTTCATCTCGGTCATTCTCGGCGGCTTCGGCGGCGAGACGGCGGCGGCCGCCGGTGGTGCGGTGGAGTCGCGGCCCGTGAAGCAGGGCTCGGCGGACGATGCCGCCTTCATCATGAAGAATGCCTCGAAGGTGATCATTGTGCCGGGCTACGGCATGGCGGTGGCGCAGGCGCAGCACGCCCTGCGCGAGATGGGGGACGAGCTGAAGGCCGAGGGCGTCGAGGTGAAATACGCCATTCACCCGGTGGCGGGGCGCATGCCCGGCCACATGAACGTGCTGCTGGCGGAAGCCAACGTGCCCTACGACGAGGTCTTCGAACTCGAGGACATCAACGGAGAGTTCGCGCAGGCCGACGTGGCCTTCGTGATCGGCGCGAACGATGTCACGAATCCGGCTGCGAAGACCGATCCGGCCTCGCCGATCTTCGGCATGCCGATCCTCGACGTGGAGAGGGCCAAGACGGTGCTGTTCATCAAGCGCGGCATGGGCTCGGGCTACGCGGGGGTGGAGAACGAACTGTTCTTCCGCGACAACACCATGATGCTCTTCGGCGACGCCAAGAAGGTCGTCGACGACATTCTGAAGAGCCTCTGATTTCCAGGAAGATTCATGAAAATGCCCGGCTTCGGACCGGGCAATTTCTTGTCGAAACCAGAAGGATTTCCTACGCCGCCTCCTTGAGGCGGATCCGCTCCTGCCGCAGGCTGCGGATCTCGTGCAGCAGTTCGCGGTTCGTAGTCTCCATGGCCCGCAGGCGCTCCTCCATCTCGTCGATGGTGCGGTTGCCCGTGTTCTGGAGCAGGAACACCATGAGGAAGGTGCAGATGGTGGTGCCCGTATTGATCACGAGCTGCCACGTATCCGAGAACTGGAATACGGGGCCGGTGACGGCCCATACGAACACGAACAGGCAGGCGGCCATGAAGGCATAGGGATGGCCGAGATTGTTGGAGATCCACTCGGCGAGGCGCTCGAAGCGGTTCGTGATGAATTTTTTCATGATGCTCTCCTTGCGACCAGCCGCCAAAGGCCCGGTCACAGGAGGCTTAAGCGATCAGCCTACTATGCGAGCCCTCGACGGCATGGTCTTTCGACTGTCGCTGGACATGGGGTTGTGCTTCCATTGATGGCGCGGGCCTCATTCGGCCTGCAGACGTCCTATCGGCCTTCGAGACTGATTTTTCAAGCTTCAAAGGCAGTAACCCGCATCACGATCTGTTTGTTCACTTTCGGATTCCATCGATGTCCTCCATCCGTCTCCGCACCGCCTTGCCCCACGACCGCGATACGGTCGTCGAGCTGATTCACCAGCTCAACGTATTCGAGGCCGATCTCGTGGGCGACCGGCGGCGGGACTACGATGGGGCCAACACCTATTACGACGAACTCATGGCTCGGCTCTCCCGTCGCAACGGACGGATCGTCCTGGCCGAGGAGGAGGGGATCGTCGTGGGCGCCATGGGGTTCTCTCTCGACCAGGACGCCGCCTATGTGGCGGGCGATGTCCGCCAGCACGGCACGGTGACGGACCTCGTCATCCACCAGGACTGGCGCGGAAAGGGAATCGGGCAGCTGCTCCTGACCGAGGCGGAGCGCCTCACCCGGGAGGCCGGCCTGAAGCGGCTCATGATCGGCGCGCTCGTGGCGAACGAGCGCGCGATGCGCACCTATGGCCGGTTCGGCTTCGAGCCATACGTGGCGTTCCTGAAGAAGGAATTGTGAAGGCGGTCCCGGCAGGGCGCCGCTTCATAGAAACCTGAGCCTTGGCCAGCGCGCGGCCCAATCCTCTACCCCCAGGCGCTCCCGATAGTCCCGCATCCCTCGCCCGGGTCAGCCGCGGAACAGGCTCGCCACGCCGCCCTGGAGGCGGGAGCTGCCCTGGCGGGCGGTCGCGTTCGCGCTGTCGATGCCGAGCGCGCGCTGATAGCTCTCGATCGCCTGCTGGCGGTCGCCCTTGCGCTCGAGCGCCACGCCGCGCCAGGCCCAGGAATCGGCGTCCTTGGGGTTCACATTGAGCGCCGCGTTGAAGTCCTCGATGGCCTTGTCGAACTGGTTCGTCGCCACGTAGCTCTGGCCGCGCGCCGCATAGGGCGCCGCGACGAAGGGATTGCGGTCGATGGTGGCGTCGAAGTCCAGGATCGCCTGCGGGTGCATGCCCTGGCGCTGATAGAGCAGGCCGCGCGAGTGGAGCGCCTCTGCCGATTCGGGCAGGAGGCGGGTCGCCATGTTGAGGTCGTTCAGGGCCTCCTGGTAATGGCCCTGGACGCGCAGCAGGTTGGCGCGGCCGATATAGGCCGGGCCGTAATTCGGGTCGGCCTGGATGGAACGGCTGAAATCCGCGAGGGCCTGGTCGTTCCGGTTCGTCTGGCGCAGGGCCAGGGCACGGTTCGTATAGGCCGGGGCATAGTTGGAATCGAGCTGGATCGCCTTCGAGAAGTCGGTCATGGCGTCGCTGTAGCGGCCGACGCGGGCATAGGCCGCCCCACGGGTGTTGTAGGCGCTCGGATCGTTCGGGTTGCGCTGGATGACATCGGACAGGGAGGCGATGTTCACCTGGCTCGTGCCCTGGGTGTCTTCTTCCACGACGGCGATGCGCTGAGTGGGGGCGCCACCTCCGATCGTGCTGCAGGCAGCAAGGCTCAAGGCGGTCAGGGCCAGGCTCACGGGGGCGAAACGGCCAATCGATGGGGCGATCACCTTTGTCTCCAACTTACTTCTCGACATCGTCGAGGGGTGGTTTAGCGGATAAACCTTAACAGCCGCGAAACACGGCAACAGAATGGCGGCGACAAGGAAAAAAGTCTGATCGCGGTCTGGGCCTTGGGTCGAAACCCGCTGGGAGCCGGAGCCGGCCGGACGCTTGTGCTCCGTGAAGGCCCGGGAGAGCCTGTTCCAGACACGCAAACAGCGCCCCTGCTGCGCAGAGGGCGCTGATTCACAATCGACGGGCTGGCCTCAAGAAAAGGCCGGCGTCAAGATCTTAGCGAGTGGGGCGCGGCTTCGAAGGCAGAAGGCCTTCGCGCTGCATGCGCTTGCGGATGAGCTTGCGGGCGCGACGGACCGCCTCAGCCTTTTCGCGGGCCTTCTTCTCAGACGGCTTCTCGTAGTGGCCGCGGAGCTTCATCTCGCGGAAGATGCCCTCGCGCTGCATCTTCTTCTTGAGAGCGCGGAGCGCCTGATCGACGTTGTTATCCCGGACAAGAACCTGCACGCGAATTCCTCGTATTTTGTGCCGTTTCGATTGTGTAAAAGAAAACGAGGCGCGTCATGCGCACCTCTATTGGCTGGCGTCGATACCAGAAGAAGCCTTGCCTGTCCAGGGTTGCTTCGGACAAAAGCGCCGAACCAGAGTGGTAACGCCGCCGATTCCGAAAGGTTCAGGCCGATTCCGGAAAAACGCGGGTCACATGGCCCATCTTGCGGCCGGGCCGGGCCTCGGCCTTGCCGTAGAGATGCAGGTGAGCGCCGGGCTCGGCGAGAAGGCTCTCCCACGCGTCGGCGTCATGCCCGATGAGATTCTTCATTTCCACCCGGCCGAGGCGGGAGGTCGCTCCCAGGGGCCACCCGCAGACGGCCCGGATATGCTGCTCGAACTGGGACGTCACGGCCCCGCCGAGGGTCCAATGGCCGGAATTGTGCACCCGGGGGGCGATCTCGTTCACCACGAGGTGCTCCCGGCCGCCTGCGGTGACCAGGAACAGCTCCACCGCGAGCACGCCCACGTAATCGAGCGCGTCGGCGATGGCCTTGGCGATCCGCATGGCCTCGGCCTCGGTCGAGGCCGAGACATTCGCCGGGACCCGCGTGACGTCGAGAATATGATGCCGGTGCTCGTTGGCGCACAGATCATAGGCCGCGAAGGCCCCTGAGGCGGTGCGGGCGGCCACCACGGATACTTCCCGCTCGAAGGGCACGAAGCCCTCGACGATGGAGGAAGTGCGGCCCACCTCGTCCCAGGCGGCGGCGAGATCCGTCTCGGGCCGGATCATGACCTGGCCCTTGCCGTCATAGCCGAAACGTCGGGTCTTGAGCACGGCCGGCCGGCCGAGCCGGTCGACGGCCTCGCTCAGCTCCGCCGCGTCGGAAAAGGCCGCGAACGGTGCGACCGGGATGCCGAGCCCGGAAATGAAGGTTTTTTCCAGGAAACGGTCCTGCGACACGGCGAGCGCCTGGGCGTTGGGCGCGAGCAGCGTATGGGCGCTTAAGGTGGCGGCGGTCTCGCTCGGCACGTTCTCGAATTCGTAGGTGACCACGTCCACGGCTTTGGCGAAGCGGACCAGGGCCGCCTCGTCCTCATAGGCCGCGACGGTGACCTCGGCCGCCACGTCGAAGGCGGGGCTGTTCTCTTCCGGGGCGTAGATATGGGCCTTCAGGCCGAGCTGCGCCGCGGCGATCGCCATCATGCGGCCGAGCTGCCCGCCGCCAAGGATACCGATGGTGCAGCCGGGACGGATCATGAAACTTAGCCTTCGTCGGAGGGGCGCTCGGCCACGCTGTCGCTCTGGCGCTTGCGCCAGGCGTCGAGCCGTTCGGCCAGGGAGGAATCGTGCAGGGCGAGCACGGCGGCGGAGAGGAGCGCCGCGTTCACGGCGCCGGCCCTGCCGATGGCGAGGGTTCCCACCGGGATGCCGGCCGGCATCTGCACGATGGACAAGAGGCTGTCCTGGCCCGAGAGCGCCTTCGATTCCACCGGAACGCCGAAGACGGGGAGGGGGGTCATGGCGGCGGTCATGCCGGGAAGATGCGCGGCTCCGCCCGCGCCCGCGATGACGACCTGGAAGCCTTCCGCCTTGGCGCCCTTGGCGAAGGCGACCAGCCGTTCCGGGGTGCGGTGGGCCGAGACGATGCGGGCGTCGTAGGCGATGCCGAGCGCGTCGAGGGTCTCGGCGGCATGGCGCATGGTCGCCCAATCCGATTGACTGCCCATGATGATGGCAACGGGGACGCTCGCCATGATGTGCTCCGGCTTCGAAGGCCCAGGGAATTCAGCCGGACATAACGAAGGTGTCTCCGGCAGGCAAGGCTATAGAGCATCGGGCCCAAAAGTGGACCCACTTTTGGGATCCAATCCGATGCTCCACGCCTTAAAGAGCGCATCGTTCGAGCGGACCCGGAGGGCCGCGCGATGCGCTGGCGTGGAAAACGCGGCCTTTTCAGGCGATGATGTCGGGCGTGAGCTGATCTTCCAGCTGGATGATCTGATCCTTGAGGGCGAGCTTCCGCTTCTTGAGCCGCTGAACCTGGAGCTGATCGCCGGCGATCATGCTCTCGAGGGCGTCGATCGCCATGTCGAGATCGCGGTGCTCCTGCTTCAGGCGAGCCAATTCCGCTTCCAGTTCAGCCAATTCCGTCATTGAAAATCGATCCAAATTTCCGTTCCCCAACGGGACACGGCGGGACCGCGGAAGTATGCGCTCAAGCCACCCGAAGGGCAAGCCGAGGCCATCATCTTCTACTCTCGATTTTGGGATTTTTGCCTTCGACTCGCCACAGTGTGTCTGGCAAAATATCCCTGTCCGTAATCAGACAGGAGGAACTGACATGCCGCTACAGAATCACCTGACGGAGCTCGAACGGAAGCACCGGGCTCTCGAGCGCGAGATTCAGGATGCCCTCAACAGACCGGCCCTGGACGATATGAGACTCGCGGAGCTGAAGCGGAAGAAACTCCAACTGAAGGATGAGATTACCCGGCTGAGAAGCTCAGATACGGCGGTGCATTAAAGACCCTCTTTCGACATCGCTTTCCCACCGAAAGCCGCCGCTTCCGACCAGGAGCGGCGGCTTTTTCATGCGGGCCGTTTTTCCATGCGAGCCATGGGGGCGTCAGATCAGGACGGCCGCTCCGTCATAGACGAGCTTCGCGCCCACCAGGATCAGCAGCCCATAGACGGCCGTGTAGAAGCTCTCTCCCGAGACCCGCCGCACGAGCAGGACGCCCGCCCAGGTCGACGCGATGGCGACCGGGAAGAGAGCGGCCGCGGTTGCCAGATTCTCCGCCGTGAACTGGCCGAGCGCCATGTAGGGGGGAACCTTGATCCAGTTGAGAATCGCGAACACGACCGCGCCGGTGCCCACGAACACGTCGCGCGGCAGCTTCTGCGGCATCACGTAAATCTGGAAGGGCGGACCGCCCGCATGGGCGATCATGCTGGTAAAGCCCGTCACCCAGCCCCAGAAGAGACCGCGCGGCGTATCGGCCGGGGCAGCCGCGGGCGGAACGGCGCGGCGCTCCAGAATCATCCGGCGAACGGCAAAGCCGATGGAGATCACGCCGACCGCGAACTTGACCGCCTCGTCCGGGACCCTCGCGGCCAGAAGGTAGCCCATGAGGATGCCGGAGAGCGCTCCGGTCACCAGAAGCACCACGTTGCGCTTGTCCCAGGCATGCCGGTACGCCCAGACGGACACCACGTCCTGCACGATCAGGATCGGGAGCGTGATGGCCGCGGCCTGCACGGGCGAGACCACCAGCGCCATCAGGGGAAGCGAGAGGAGCCCAAGCCCCGAGAAACCGCCTTTGGCGAGCCCCAAAAGCGTGACCGCCGGAATCGCGGCTGCGTAGAAGAGAGGATCGGTGATCATGGGAACCTTGAGGGAAGCTCGTCGAAAGTCGCCGCTGACCACGGCCATGCCGCCTGCTACCACAATGACAAACACAAGTCCCATGCGGTGACAGCAACGGGAAACGCCATGCCTTCAACCCAAAGCCGCTATCACGAGACCTATGCGCGCTGGAAGTCGGATCCGGAAGGATTCTGGCGCGAGGCCGCCCGGGAGATCGACTGGTTCAGGCCAGCCGACACGGTCTTCGACCGGGAGGCCGGCGCCTACGGACGATGGTTCGTCGGGGCGCAGTGCAATACGTGCCACAACGCCGTCGACCGGCACCTGGCCGGGCGTGGCGATCAGGCCGCGATCATCTACGACAGCCCGGTCACGAATTCGAAGCGCAGCATCACCTATGCCGAATTGCAGGACGAGGTGGCGGTCCTCGCGGCCGTCCTGCGGGACATGGGCGTCGAGAAAGGCGATCGGGTCATCGTCTACATGCCGATGATCCCGGAGGCCGTCTTTGCGATGCTGGCCTGCGCGCGGATCGGGGCGATCCATTCCGTCGTGTTCGGCGGCTTCGCCGCGAAGGAGCTCGCCACCCGCATCGACGATGCGAAGCCGAAGATCGTCCTGTCCGCGTCCTGCGGCATCGAGGGCGCGAAGGTGGTGGCCTACAAGCCGCTGCTCGACGAAGCGATCCGGCTCGCAGCCTCCAAGCCCGAGGCCTGCCTGATCTGGCAGCGTCCGCAGCTCGCATGCTCACGCGCGGAAGGGCGCGACCTCGACTGGGCGCAGGAAATCTCCAAGGCGAGGGCCGCCGGCAGGAAGGCGGAATGCGTGAGCATGGCGGCCACCGATCCGCTCTATGTGCTCTATACCTCCGGCACGACCGGCAAGCCCAAGGGGGTCGTGCGCGACAATGGCGGCCACATGGTCGCGCTCAAATGGACCATGAAGAATTTCTTCGGCGTCGAGCCGGGCGAGGTGTTCTGGGCCGCGTCCGACGTCGGCTGGGTGGTGGGTCATTCCTACATCGTCTACGCGCCGCTGCTCCATGGCTGTACGGCCATCCTCTACGAGGGCAAGCCCGTCGGGACGCCGGATGCGGGCGCCTATTGGCGGGTGATCTCCGACCACGGCGTCGTCACGCTCTTCACCGCGCCCACCGCCTTCCGGGCGATCAAGAAGGAGGATTCCAGGGCGGAGCTTCTGAAGGGCTACGACATGTCCTCGTTCCGGGCCTTGTTCCTCGCAGGCGAGCGGGCGGACCCCGACACGGTCAAATGGGCCGAGGATATCCTGAAGGTGCCGGTGATCGACCATTGGTGGCAGACCGAGACGGGCTGGCCCGTGGTCGGGAACCCCCTGGGTCTCGGCGGCCTTCCGGTCAAGCACGGATCGCCCACGGTGCCGCTGCCGGGCTATACGGTCGAGGTGCTGGATGAGAGCGGCAGGCCCGTTCCGCCCGGCACCATGGGGGCCATCGTCATCAGGCTGCCTCTGCCTCCCGGCGCCCTGCCGACCCTCTGGGAGGCGGAGGATCGCTTCAGGGAGGCGTATCTTTCGCTCTATCCCGGCTACTACAACACCTCCGATGCGGGCTATATCGACGAGGACGGCTACGTCTGGGTCATGGGCCGCACGGACGACATCATCAACGTCGCGGGGCACCGCCTTTCCACGGGCGGCATGGAGGAGGTTCTCGCCTCCCATCCGGCGGTCGCCGAATGCGCCGTGATCGGCATGCGGGACATGCTCAAGGGCGAGGTGCCCTGCGGCTTCGTGGTGCTGAAATCGGGCGTCAACCGGCCACAGGCCGAGATCGAGGCGGAACTGGTGGCCCTGGTGCGCGAGAAGATCGGCCCCGTGGCGGCCTTCAGGCTCGCCATCACCGTGCCGCGCCTGCCGAAGACGCGCTCCGGCAAGATCCTGCGCGGCACCATGAAGAAGATCGCCGACGGCGATAACTGGAGCATGCCCGCCACGATCGACGACCCCATGATCCTGGACGAAATCGGCGAGGCGCTGAAGAGCCGGGGCGTGGCGGGGTGACTTCAAGAGGACCATCCCGGCGAGGGCCGGGATGATTTCATCCCATAGAGCATCGGACGTGAAAAGTGGATTTGCACTCTAGGGATTGAATCCGATGCTCCCTTCTTGGAAAGAGCGCATCGTTTGTGCGAAAAACCGGGACCACTTTTTCGCACGATGCGCTAAAGCGAAAGGCCCGGAGCGATCCGGGCCTTTTGACTGTCCTATTCCTCGTCGTCCGAGCGCTTGAGCTGCTTGAGCTTGGCGAAGACCGAGTTGACGTCGATGTTCTCTTCCTGCGGCTTCGGGCGGCTCATGTCGGCGAAGGGTTCGTCGCGCACGGGCTCGGCCGTGGAGACTTCGGCCGGCATCAGGGTGCCGCCATATTCCTGCGGCTCCACGTGCGGGCGGTCCTTGGCGGCGCGCTGCACCTCGAAATCCAGGTCGATCTGCGAGCAGAGGCCCAGCGTCACCGGGTCCATGGGGGAGAGGCTCGCCGAGTTCCAGTGGGTGCGGTCGCGGACCTGCTGGATCGTGGTCTTGGTGGTACCCACCAGACGCATGATCTGCGCGTCCTTGAGCTCCGGATGGTTACGCACGAGCCAGAGGATCGCGTTGGGGCGGTCGTGGCGGCGCGAAACGGGAGTGTAGCGGGGGCCCTTCTTCACCCGCTTCTGCTCGGGCAGCTTCACGCGGGATTCCGCAAGGCGCAGACGGTGATTGGGGTTGTTCTGCGCCTTTTCGATCTCCTCGCGGGTCAGCTGGCCCGTGGTGATCGGGTCGAGACCCTTGATGCCTGCCGCGACTTCGCCGTCCGCGATGCCCTTCACCTCGAGCGGGTGGAGCTTGCAGAAATCGGCGATCTGGTCGAACGACAGGGATGTGTTCTCGACGAGCCAAACGGCTGTCGCCTTCGGCATCAGCGGTCCCTGGGACATGGGGCGAACCTCCTTGGAGCCGGGCACCGGACATCGGCGCCGCACGGCAAAACTCTCTTGCACTCCGAACCGGTCCGGACCGGAGTATCTCGTCTCACGTTGTGAGGGAAACGATAACGATTATAGGGAGCATGGGGCGATGTTGCAAATCCTTAGAGCGTCCGGCGTGAAAAGGTGTCTCTGCTTTTCGCGTCCATCCGGTGCTCCGATCCTTGGCCGGGGCACCGCTTGAGCCGCCTCCTGGTCAGCACGATGCGCTAGAGGCGCAAAACGATCTTTCCGATATGCTCGCCGCCGTCCATTCGGGCGTGAGCCTCGGCCACGTCGTCCAGCGCGAAGGTGGAATCCATCACGGGTTTGCACCGGCCCTGCTCCAGCAGGGGCAGCACATGGGTTTCGAGCGCCTGGGCGATCACGGCCTTCTCGGCGACCGAGCGGGACCGTAGGGTCGAGCCCGTATGGGTGAGGCGCTTGAGCATGAGGCGGCGGAAGTCCAGCTCGACCTTGCTGCCCTTGAGAAAGGCGATCTGCACGATGCGGCCGTCCTGAGCGGCGGCCTCGTGGTTGCGGGGAATGTAGTCGCCCCCGACCATGTCCAGGATCACGTCCGCGCCGCGTCCCCCGGTCGTCTCCTTCACCGCGGCGACGAAATCCTCGGTGCGGTAATTGACCGCCGCGTCGGCGCCGAGCCGGCGGCAGGCTTCGCATTTCTCGGGAGACCCCGCCGTGGCGATCACCGTGGCTCCGAACGCCTTGGCGAGCTGGATGGCGGTGGTGCCGATCCCCGAGGTGCCGCCATGGACGAGAAGCGTCTCGCCGGGCTTCAGGCCTCCGCGATCGAACACGTTGGTCCAGACGGTGAAATAGGTCTCCGGGATCGCCCCGGCCTCCTCGAAGGAGAGGCCGTCGGGAACAGGCAGGGCGTTGCTCTCGTGAACCACCGCGTAATCGGCATAGGCGCCGCCCGCCACCAGCGCCATGATCCGGGCGCCGAGCGGAAACCGGTTGGCATTCGGGTCCGAGCCCACCACTTCGCCCGCAAGCTCGAGGCCGAGAATATCCGGAGCGCCGGGAGGAGGGGGGTAGCCGCCCTGGCGCTGGATCACGTCCGGACGGTTCACGCCTGCGGCCCGCACCCTCACGAGGATCTCGCCTTCCCCGGGCTGGGGCACCGGACGCTCGACCACTTTCAGGACGTCCGGTCCGCCGCTGCCCTCGGCGATCACCGCGCGCATCGTGCCTGGAATCGGCTCCATAATTTCCCTCCTTTGGTCAAGCTCCGCTCATATAGGGCGAAGTTGGCAAGGAGTGCATGCCGCATTAACGTTCGAAAAGGAATCTTCTTGAGGAGGAGAATGCCATGGCCTTCGATCCCTTCGCCGACGAGCCGCGCGCGACGTTGAGCGCCCATGAAATCGGCCAGGACCTGTCGATGCTCTCCGTCGACGAGCTCGACGAGCGTGTTGTTATTCTGGAAAAGGAAATAGCCCGCCTGAAGGAGGCGAAGGCCGCCAAGGAAAGTTCCCGCGCTGCCGCCAGCGCGTTCTTCCGGCTCGGACAAGGTTAACCCCAATTTAAGAAATCCGGGCGTTTCATGAAGGGGTCCGGTCCTCTCCCGCCGGGCCCTGGGTGGTTCTTCCTCCCACTCTCGTGACGCTTCCCTGTCAGACTTGTGAGCCGCCTTGTGCGGCTCGATTTTTGCCCGACTTCCCGCCCTTAACCTTAAGAAGAAGTTACCGGCGCATCCGGGACAAGGCCGTTCTATATTCCCTTCCGATATCGAAAATTTCCCGGCCGGGCGCCGGGCAAATCCCTTGGGAGACGGTGGGTGCGCGAACCCGACGTGATCAAACTTGACGTCGATCCTGTCCGCTTCGGCGAGAGCTTCGTGGGATCCGAGGCCTTCACGGCCCTGTTCCAGGAAGGCATGGAGCTGGTCGAGGAAACGGCTGCTTATCTGGACGGCGAGGGCCGCGAGGAATCGCGCCTTCTGCAGCGCGAGGCGGGCGTGGCCTATGCCAGCGAGAGCATGCGCCTGACCACTCGTCTCATGCAGGTCGCCTCCTGGCTGCTGCTGCAGCGGGCCGTGGCCGAGGGGGAGATCACGCCGGAACAGGCCCGTGCCGAGAAGGCCCGCGTCCGTCTGAATTCAACCGAGACCGCCACGACCCTCGTGGAATACGAGACCCTGCCTGCGCGCCTGCGCGAGCTGATCGGGCTCGCGACCCGTCTTCATGCCCGCATCCTCCATCTGGAGCGTCTGCTGACCGAATTGGAAGGGGTTCCGCCGCAGCCACAGGGGCCCAATCCGGTGGCGGCTCAGATCGGTCTGCTGGAACGGGCCTTCGGTCCAGTCGAATAGGAAACGAAAAAGCCCCGCGAAAGCGGGGCTTTTCATATGTCGTGGAAGGTCCGGGCGAAGCCGGATTACTTCTTGGCGCCGATGCCCAGGTTGCCGAACCTCGAGGTGAAGCGCGAAACGCGGCCGCCGCGGTCGAGCAGCTGCTGCTGGCCGCCGGTCCAGGCCGGGTGGGTGTTCGGGTCGATGTCGAGGTTGAGGGTGTCGCCCTCTTTGCCGTAGGTCGAGCGGGTGGTGTACTCGGTGCCGTTGGTCATGACCACCTTGATGAAGTGGTAGTCGGGATGATCGGTTTCTTTGCGCGCCATTGCCATTGTCCTTCTTGCGGCCAGCCACATCTGGTCAGCCCGCAGCGTAAGATCGAGCCTGAATTGATGAATGCGCGCCTATACCTCAGTTAGAACCTTGAAACAAGCCGGGGCAAAGGTGTTAAACCGCTTCAACCGCGAATTCCTCGAATCGTAGGCTGCCATGGCCGATCTGCCAAATCCTCAATCCCGTTCCAACGCCGCGCTCGGCGCCCTGAAACCGCTCGTTCCTTATGGCCTCGCTTACAAGGGACGGATCGCGGGCGCGCTCGCTGCCCTCATCATGGCCTCCGCCGCCACTCTGGTCGTACCGGTCGCCGTCCGCCGGGTGGTGGATTTCGGATTCTCCGAAGAGGGGCACGCCTACATCAACGCCTATTTCGCGTTGCTGATCGTCGTGGTGGCGGTGCTCGCGGTCTCGAGCGCCCTTCGCTACTACCTCGTCATCACGCTGGGCGAGCGGGTGGTGGCCGACCTGCGCTCCGCCGTGTTCCGGCACCTGACCTCCCTCGACCCTGCCTTCTTCGACCAGACCAAGAGCGGCGAGATCGTTTCGCGGCTCACCGCCGACACCACCCAGGTGAAGGCCGCCTTCGGCGTGAGCATCTCGATCGCGCTTCGCAACGTTTTCCTGTTTCTCGGGGCCGTGGCGCTCATGATCGTCACGAGCCCGAAGCTTTCGGCTCTCGTGCTGCTCGCCATTCCGGTGATCGTGCTGCCGCTGGTCCTCTCCGGCCGGGCGGTGCGGCGGCGTTCGCGGGCCGCGCAGGACAGGCTTGCCGACGCCTCCGCCTATGCGGCGGAAGCCATCGGGGCGGTCAGGACCATGCAGGCCTTCGGCATGGAAGGCCTCACCGCCTCCCGCTTCGCCCTGGCCGCCGAGGAGGCCTTCGACGCCGCTCGGCTGTCCACCACCATGCGGGCCCTTCTCACGGGGGCCGGCATCTTCCTGGTCTCGGCGAGCGTGGTGGCCGTGCTCTGGTACGGCGCCCAGGACGTGCTTGCGGGAGAGATGACGGCCGGCCGGCTCTCCCAGTTCGTGCTCTACGCGGTGTTTGCGGCGAGCTCCCTCGGCCAGCTCTCGGAGGTCTACGGCGAACTGTCGCAGGCGGCCGGTGCGGCGGAGCGTCTGGGCGAGATCCTCGCGGCCAAGCCCGCCATCGAAGCGCCGCGCGAGCCCAAATCCCTGCCGGAGCCCTCGCCCGGCACCGTGGCCTTCGACGATGTGCATTTCGCCTATCCCACCCGGGCGGAGCAGCGCGCTCTCCACGGCCTGAGCTTCGCCGTGGCGTCGGGCGAGAGAGTCGCCATCGTCGGTCCTTCCGGGGCCGGAAAGAGCACCATTCTCCAGTTGCTGCTGCGGTTCTACGATCCCCAGAGCGGCACGATCCGGGTCGACGGGGTGCCGGTCACCGAGGCCGATCCTTTCGCATTGCGCGCCCGCATGGCCCTGGTGCCGCAGGAATCCACGATCTTTGCGTCAAGCGTTCTCGACAACATCCGCTACGGCCGTCCCGAGGCCTCCGAGGAGGAGGTGCGTCGGGCGGCGGAGCTCGCCTCCGCTCACGGCTTCATCCAGGCCCTGCCGCAGGGCTACGAGACCCTCATCGGAGAGCGCGGCGTCACGCTCTCCGGCGGCCAGCGCCAGCGCCTCGCCATCGCCCGCGCCATTCTCAAGGATGCGCCGATCCTGCTTCTCGATGAAGCCACCTCGGCGCTGGATGCGGAAAGCGAGCGCAAGGTGCAGGAGGCGCTCGACCGGCTCATGGACGGTCGCACCACCCTCGTCATCGCCCACCGTCTCGCCACCGTGCGCTCGGCCGACCGCATCCTCGTCATGGACAAGGGGCGGATCGTCGAGGAGGGGACCCACGAGGCCCTGCTCGGACAGGGCGGCCTCTATGCGCGCCTCGCCCGCCTCCAGTTCAGCGGCCTGCACGAGCCGGGCCTGGCCGCCGAGTAGCCGGGTCGCATCGAACCGTTTCGTCCCGTCGCGGTTGGTTTAGAGCATCGAACGCGGGAAGTGGGTACCGGTTTTGCGTGAAAAGATGCTCAAGCAAGTGGAGCATCGAACGCGGGAAGTGGGACCCGGTTTTGCGTGAAAAGATGCTCGAGAACAGAGACTGACGGCATCGGATGTGGGTTCGATGTCACGTCCGATGCTGCAGGCCAGCGTTCGGGCATTCGGGGAGATCGGGGATGGCGGCGATGTTCAAGCGGCATCCGCAGGATGCCATCCGCATCAACCTCCATGAGGATTGGGAGATGCGGTACTGGTCCGACAAATGGGGCGTTCCGCGCCAGCAGATCGTGGACACGGTCAAGCGTGTCGGCTTGCAGGTGAAGGATGTCGCCCGCGCGCTCGGCAAGGATGCCTGACTCCAAGGATGCCCGACTCTCAGCGCTCCGTCAGCTTGAGCTCGATGCGGCGGTTGCGGGCATAGGCCTCTTCCGTCGTGCCGTTGTCGAGGGGCTGGAACTCGCCGAACCCCGCCGCCACGAGGTGCTGCGGCTGGACGCCGCGGGCGATCAGGGCCTGCACCACCGCGATGGCGCGGGCGGAGGAGAGCGCCCAGTTCGACGGGAACTGGGCCGTGTTGATGGGCCGCGCATCCGTATGGCCGTCGACGCGGATCACCCACGGAATATCGGGCGGAACCTGCTTCTCCAGCTCCATGAGGGCGCTGGCGATGCGGTCGATCTCGCCCGAGGCCTCGGGGCGCAGGGTCGCCTGGCCGGCGGGGAAGAGCACCTCCGACTGGAAGACGAAGCGGTCGCCCACGATGCGCACGTCGGGCCGGTTGCCGAGAATCTGCCGCAGGCGGCCGAAGAAGTCGGAGCGGTAGCGGGCCAGCTCCTGCACCCGCTGGGCCAGGGCCACGTTGAGCCTGCTGCCCAGATCGGCGATGCGGGCCTGGCTCTCCTTGTCCCGGTTCTCGGACGCCGTGAGGGCCTCTTCCAGGGCTGCGAGCTGGCGGCGCATGGCCGCGATCTGCTGGTTGAGGATTTCCACCTGGCTGAGGGCGCGTCCCGTCGCCTGCTTCTCGGCCTCCAGCGCCGTATTCAGCTCGCCCGTCTGGCTTTGCGCCGCGCTGCCGGAATCCAGGAGCCCCTGCAGGCGGGTCCGCTCGGCCTCGTTGGCCTTGAGGGTGGTCTGCAGGGCGGCGAGGTTTTCCTCCACCGAGCGGCGGCCGGAGCGTTCGAGGGAGAGAAGATCGGTGAGCTCGGCGATCTGCCGGTTGAGCCGGTCGAGCACCGTGTCGCGGCCCGAGAGTTCGGTCGACAGGAAGAACTGTCCCACCGTGAAGACCGAGATCAGGAAGATGATGGACAGCAGCAGGGTCGACAGGGCGTCCACGAAGCCCGGCCAGTAGTTGATCTGGCTGACGCGCCCGCGACGGCGCCCTCCTGCGCCCGAGGCCGGCATCAGGGCAGCCTTTCACGGGAAATGCGGTCGAGCACCTGCTTCAGCTCCTTTTCGCGGGTGGCCTGGGCCTCCACCCAGTCGCGGATCATCTGCTGCTCCGCGCGCATGTGCTGAACGAGACCCTGAACGCCCTCCGCGAGATTCGCCATGGCCTGGGTCGCCGCGCGCCCGCCTGCGCCGTCGTTCACGGCGGCGGTGAGGCGGTTGAGGGCCACCGCCAGGTCGTGCGGGGTCGTGGAGCGCGAGGAGCCGTCGACCGGGGCATCGGAGGTGGTGGTGGCGAGCCAGTCCTCGAGTTCGGTGTAGAAGCGGCTCTGCGCCTGGCCGGCCTGGAGGTCGAGGAAGCCGAGGATGAGCGAACCCGCGAGGCCGAAGAGCGAGGCCGAGAAGGACAGTCCCATGCCCTGGAGCGGACCTGCGAGCGAATTCTTCAGCTCGTCGAAGATCGCGGCGGTGTCCTGGCCGGTCCGCAGGGATTTGATGATGTTGCCGACCGAGCCCACCGTGTCGATCAGGCCCCAGAAGGTGCCGAGAAGGCCCAGGAAGACCAGCAGGCCCGCCATGTAGCGAAGAATTTCGCGGCCCTCGTCGAGGCGCGCCCCGATGGAATCGAGCAGCGAGCGCATGGCCGCGACGGAGAGCGAATTGCCGGAGCGGTTGGTGATGAAGGCGGCCATGGGCGCCAGCAGCACGGGCGGATGGGCGGCGACCAGCCCTTCCTCCGTCTGGCGCAGGGTGTTGACCCAGCGCACTTCGTGAAACAGGCGCCAGACCTGCCGGATCGCCAGAATGATCCCGATGAACATCACGCCCAGGATCAGGGCGTTGAGCCCGGGATTGGCCTGGAAGGCCGACCAGATCTGCCGGTACAGGATAAAGGCGATAAACCCTGCCAGAACCAGAAAGACCGCCATGCGGACGAGATAGATCCGCGGTGGGGTAAGGGGTTGGTCCGCCATCATTATCCTGTGCTCATGTGGTTCGGGACGGGTCTAATGTGACCGCCCCGGACGCAAGGATCAAGCGCGAGCGCAACCTCCCCTGGGGACACGGACGAAAATATCGGCGTCCGGGATCAGCCCCTGGCTTTTTTCAAAAGCGCGAGCAGCTCGCGGTGCATGTATTCGTTGCCGCAGGCGATGGAGCCGGTGGCCAGGGGATTCGGCGTGCCGTCCGCATCGGAGATGAAGCCGCCGGCCTCGCGCACCATGAGGATGCCGGCCGCCATGTCCCAGGAATTCAGGCCCCGCTCCCAATAGGCGTCGAAACGGCCGCAGGCCACATAGGCGAGGTCGAGGGCGGCTGCGCCCCAGCGGCGCATGCCGCCCACCTGGGCCATCACCGAGGCGCATTCGCGCAGGAAAAGGCCGTGATCGCCCTTGCCGATATGCGGCAGGCCGCAGGCCACCACCGCGTCGGGCACTTCCGTGCGGGCCGCCACGCGGATGCGGCGGTTGTTGAGATAGGCGCCCTTGCCCTTTTCGGCGATGAACAGCTCGTCCTTGGCGGGATCGTAGATGACGCCCGCGACGATCTGGCCGTCGCGCTCGAGGCCGACCGAGATCGCGAATTGCGGCAGGCCGTGGAGGAAGTTCGTGGTGCCGTCGAGCGGATCGATATGCCAGCGGTGGCTGGTATCGGTGCCTTCGACGACGCCCTGTTCCTCCATGATGAAGCCGTAGCCGGGGCGGGCCTTCTCCAGGGCCTCGCGAAGAATCTTCTCGGCCTTGCGGTCGGCGGCGGATACGAAATCGCCGGGGCCCTTGCGGGATACCTGCAGGTTCTCCACCTCGCCGAAATCGCGCTTCAGGGAGCGGGATGCCTTCATCACGGCATCGGTCATGACGGTCATGAGGGGCGAGCGGATCATGGTGGGCAGGTCCTGGCAAAGAGCAAAATGAGGGAAATTGGTCGATGAACCACGGGAGGTGTGGCGTCAAGCCGGGATAACCGGGCGGCCGCTCGATTGATCCCGTACCTTTGCGGTTTTTGGGCGCACGGCCTGCCGGAGCCGGGGGCTCTTGCGTATCATGGCCATGCTCGTCCGGCATGGCTCCCGTATCTCGGGGCGGTGCGCTAGCGCATCCCGAGCCGCTCGGCGGCGAGCTTTTCGGCGCGGGTCCGCTCCTCGGCCGTGAGGTCCTTCAGGGCGTTGTCGAGCCACTGGTCGCTGAGGCCCTGAGCGGCGGCAAGAATGTGCCAGGCCGCCGCGTCGACCTTGTTGGCCGGAACGCCCCGGCCCGCCACCAGCAGGCGGGCCAGACGGTTCTGGGCGATCGCGCTGCCCTTGGCCGCGGCGCGGCGGAAATAGCGGGCGGCCTGCGACTCGCTTTTCGCCACGCCCTCGCCGTTGAAGAGCAGGATCGCGTATTCCACCTCGCCCACGGAGCTGCCGTTCTGCGCGGCGCGCTCGAACAGGCGGGCGGCCTCGGTGGCGTTCTTGGCCACGCCCCGGCCCTGGAGATAGAGCACGCCGAGCGCATGCTGCGCGTCGGGAATCTCCGCATCGGCCGCCTTGCGCAGCAGCTCGACCGCCTGCTCCAGATCCATGTCGGAGCCGCTGGTCAGAAGCAGGAGACCGAGATTGTAGCTCGCGACGGCGTTGCCCTTGGCCGCGGCCTTTTCGAGCCAGACCTTGCCCTGGACGGGGTTCTTCTCGATGCCGCGCCCGCCGAGGCTCATCAGCCCGAGAGAGGACATGGCGTTGGCGTCGCCCCGCTGGGCCGCCAGCAGGTACCACTCGGCGGCCTTCTTCGGGTCGAGCCTGACCCCGAGGCCCTGGTTGTAGAGCTCTCCCAGGAGGGTCATGGCGGCGGCGTCGCTCTTGTTCTTCTCCAGCCGCAGGGTCGCCTCCCGGAAGGCCGTCTGGTAGAGGCCGCGCTGATAGGCGCCATAGGCGAGGTCGGGCACGGCCGCATGGGCCCCCGCGACGGAGGCCGCCAGCATGGCGCCGACCATCGGTCCGAATGCCCGCCTCAATGAGAGGCCTCCAGGCGATCGAGGATGTCGGAGGCGGCTTTGACGGCCGCGGCCGGGCCCTCGGGATAGGTCCAGACCGCGTCTCCCAGGGCGATGAATTCGGCCTGCGTGGCCGCCAGAGGCTCGATCGCCTCGAGGCTGGGCGCGAAGGCGACGCACGGTGTCTCGAAGATCTCGGCCCACCAGGCGGCCCGTTCCGCGACGCTCTCCAGGGAGGGCAGGGAGCCGTCGCGGCGGGGCTCGCCGAAGAGCAGGTAATCGACGCCGGCTTCGCCCAGGCTCATGGCGTCGTCCTTCGCGCGGATGCCGCCTGCGCCGATGGCGCGGTCGCCCTTGAGGCGCTCGCGCAGCTCGCGGATCTGCGCGGGGGTCGCGCCCGAGAGATGGGCTCCGTCGGCACCGCCGCGAACGGCGACATTCGCCAGGTCCGCCTCGCCCTCGGCGGTCACGATGAGGGCAGCGCCATGCTCCTGGGCAGAGGGGGCGACGGCCTTCACCAGGTTGATGAGGCTGCGCTCGTCGGCTGCCGCGAGGCGCAGCAGCACGGCCGCCACGGCTCCGCCCTTGCAGGCTTCGGCCAGCATGGGAGCGAAGGAGGCGTCCTCCAGAACGGGCGTAACGAGATAAAGGCGGGCAGACTCGGACATCGATCGCAGCACTCGGAAATAGTGAGACAAGCACCCATAACGAAAACGGGGCCATCTTGCGAGGCCCCGCTTGTCGGTGAAGATTAAGGCGAAAACCTGATCGGTTACTCGGCCGCCTGGCGGCTCGAGGCGAAGGTCGGGTCGAGTTCGCCCGAAGCGTAGCGCTTGGCCATTTCGGCCAGGGTGAACACGCGCTTGATCTTCGAGGCCTGACCGGCGGTGTTGAACTCCTGCAGGCGCTGCTTGCAGAGCTTGGTCATCGCGTCCATGGCGGGCTTCAGATACTTGCGCGGATCGAACTCGCCGGGGTTCTCCTGGAGAACCTTGCGGATCTGGCCGGTCATCGCCATGCGGTTGTCGGTGTCGATGTTGATCTTGCGCACGCCGTGCTTGATGCCGCGCTGGATCTCTTCCACCGGAACGCCCCAGGTCGGCTTCATCTGGCCGCCGTACTGGTTGATGATGTCCTGCAGATCCTGCGGCACGGAAGACGAGCCATGCATCACGAGATGCGTGTTCGGGAGCTTCTTGTGGATCTCCTCGATCACGTGCATGGCGAGGATCGCTCCGTCGGGCTTGCGGGTGAACTTGTAGGCGCCGTGCGAGGTGCCCATGGCGATGGCGAGCGCGTCGACCTTGGTCTCGGCCACGAACTTCACGGCCTCGTCGGGGTTCGTCAGCAGCTGGTCGTGCGAGAGTTTGCCCTCGGCGCCATGACCGTCTTCGGCCTCACCCATGCCGCTTTCGAGCGAACCCAGCACGCCGAGCTCGCCTTCCACCGAGATGCCGCCGAGATGGGCCATCTCGACCACCTTCCTGGTGACGCCGACATTGTAGTCCCAGTCGCCCGGGGTCTTGCCGTCCGCCTTGAGGGAGCCGTCCATCATCACCGAGGTGAAGCCGGCCTGGATGGCGGTCATGCAGGTGGCGGGCTCGTTGCCGTGGTCGAGATGCACGCAGACCGGGATGTGCGGATAGATCTCGGTGACCGCGTCCATCATGTGCTTGAGCATCACGTCGTTGGCGTAGGAACGCGCGCCGCGGCTCGCCTGGATGATCACCGGCGCGTCGACCTCGTTGGCCGCCGCCATGATGGCCAGCGCCTGCTCCATGTTGTTGATGTTGAAGGCAGGCACGCCATAGCCTTGCTCGGCTGCGTGATCCAGAAGCTGCCTCATGGTGATGCGGGCCATTTCGTCCTCTCCGATTGATCTTGGCTTCTTAGGAAGCGGAAGCTGAACCTGAGCTTAAGCCATCCCGTCCGACATTTCTCCCGGCGAAGAGGCTACCCCCTTCGCCGGAGCGGGATGGTCAAGCGCGCAGGGCTTCCACGCCGGGGAGCGCCTTGCCCTCGAGCCATTCGAGGAAGGCGCCGCCCGCCGTGGATACATAGGAGAAGCTTTCCGCAACGCCAGCGTGGTTGAGGGCCGCGACCGTATCGCCGCCGCCGGCCACGGAGACGAGCTTGCCTTCCTTCGTGCGCTGGGCCGCGTGACGGGCGGCCGCGACCGTGCCCTGGTCGAAGGGCGGGATCTCGAACGCGCCGAGCGGCCCGTTCCACACGAGCGTCGCGGCGTCGTTGATGGCGGCGCAGATGCGCTCGACCGATTGCGAGCCCACGTCGAGGATCATCATGTCCTCGGGAATCGCGTCGATCCCATAGGTCTGGTTGTGGGCGCCCGCCTTGAACTCGTAGGCGCAGACGCCGTCCACCGGGAGGATGATGGCGCAGTTCGAGGCGCGCGCCTTTTCGATGATCCGCAGGGCCGTCGCGGCGAGGTCCTTTTCGGCCAGCGACTTGCCCACGTTCAGGCCGGTCGCGTGCACGAAGGTGTTGGCCATGCCGCCGCCGATGACGAGGGCATCGACCTTCGCGACGAGGTTTTCGAGCAGGTCGATCTTGGACGATACCTTCGCGCCGCCGACGATGGCGACGACCGGGCGCTTCGGCGCCTCCAGCCCTTTGGTGAGCGCGTCGAGTTCCGCCTGCATGGTGCGGCCGGCGTAGGCCGGCAGCACGCGGGCGAGGCCCTCGGTGGAGGCGTGGGCGCGATGGGCCGCCGAGAACGCGTCGTTCACGTAGAGATCGCCGAGCTTCGCCAGTTCCTTGACGAAGCCGGGATCGTTCTTCTCTTCACCCGCGTGGAAACGGGTGTTTTCGAGAAGGAGCACCTCTCCGTCCTTCAGGGACGAGACGGCGCCGGAGGCTGCTTCGCCGATGCAGTCATCGGCGAAGGCCACTGTCTTTCCAAGATGCTGCGAGACCGCTTCCGCGACCGGCTTCAGGGATTCCTTCGGGTCGCGCCCCTTCGGGCGCCCGAAATGGGCGAGCAGGATCACCCTGCCGCCCTTATCGGCGATTTCCCGGATGGTGGGGAGCACGCGCTCGATGCGCGTCGCGTCCGTCACCCGGCCGTTCTCCATGGGGACGTTGAGGTCCACACGGACGAGAACGCGTTTTCCCTTGACGTCGGCTTGGTCGAGCGTGCGGAAGGCGGTCATCTACGCGGCCTCCTTCAGATGAGCTTCGCCAGGGCGACGGCGGTGTCCGCCATGCGGTTCGAGAAACCCCACTCGTTGTCGTACCAGGACAGGACGCGCACGAAGTTGCCCTCCATGACCTTGGTCTGGTCCATGTGGAACACGGAGGAGTGCGGGTCGTGGTTGAAGTCCGACGAGACGTTCGGCTGGTTGGTGTAGCCGAGGATGCCCTTCAGCGGGCCGTCGGCCGCAGCCTTGATCGCCGCGTTGATCTCTTCCTTCGAGGTCGCCTTCTTGGCGACGAACTTGAAGTCGACCACGGAGACGTTCGGGGTCGGCACGCGGATCGAGGACCCGTCGAGCTTGCCGTTGAGCTCCGGCAGAACGAGGCCGACGGCCTTGGCGGCGCCCGTGGAGGTCGGGATCATGTTCAGGGCCGCCGCGCGGGCGCGGTAGAGGTCCTTGTGCATCTGATCCAGCGTCGGCTGATCGTTGGTGTACGAGTGGATCGTCGTCATGAAGCCCTTCTCGATGCCCACCGTCTCATGAAGCACCTTCGCCACCGGAGCGAGGCAGTTCGTGGTGCAGGAGGCGTTCGAGATGACGATGTCGTCCTTCGTCAGCTTGTCGTGGTTCACGCCGTAGACGACGGTGAGGTCCGCGCCGTCGGCGGGAGCCGAGACGATGACGCGCTTGGCGCCGGCGGCGAGGTGGGCGGAGGCCTTTTCCTTCGAGGTGAAGATGCCGGTGCATTCCATCGCGATGTCGACGCCGAGATCCTTGTGCGGAAGGGTCGCCGGATCCTTGATCGCCGTCACGCGGATGCGCTGGCCGTTGACGACGAGGAACTCGCCTTCGACCTGCACGTCCGCCGGGAAGCGGCCATGGACGGAATCGAAGCGCAGCAGGTGGGCGTTCGTTTCGACCGGACCGAGATCGTTGATGGCGACAACCTCGATATCCTTACGGCCGCTCTCCACGATGCCGCGGAGGATGTTGCGTCCGATGCGACCGAAACCGTTGATCGCGACCTTCACCGTCATAGTCTTAGCTCCCTTGTGATGAGGCGCCTGGCCTCTCGCTGTCTCAGAGATTATGGGTTCTGAGAACTTTTTCCGCTACGGCCTCGGCAGTGATGCCGAAGTGCTTGTACAGGTCCTTGTAGGGCGCGCTCGCGCCAAACCCATGCATGCCGACGAAAATTCCGTCGGGACCGATCACGGAATCCCAGCCGAAGCGGACCGCCGCCTCGACCGCGACCTTGATCGGCGCGTCGCCGATGATCTCGTGGCGCACCTTCTCGGGCTGGGCCAGGAACAGATCGAGCGACGGCACCGACACCACGCGGACCGCGAAGCTCTGCTCTTCCAGGAGCTTCTGGGCCGCAAGGGCGATCTCGACCTCGGAGCCGGACGCGAAGATCGTGGCGCGGGCTTTGCCGCTGGCGGGCGAGAGCTCGTAGGCGCCGGTGGCGGACAGGTTCCTGGACCCGCCCTCCTTGCGCACCTGCGGCAGGTTCTGACGGGTCAGCGCCAGGGTCGTCGGGCCGTCCGTGCGCTCGAGCGCCATCTGCCAGGCCTCCGCCGTCTCGATGGCGTCCGCCGGGCGGAACACGCGCATCTTCGGCATCGAGCGCAGGGCGGCGAGATGCTCCACGGGCTGGTGGGTCGGGCCGTCCTCGCCCAGGCCGATCGAGTCGTGGGTCATCACATAGACCGCCGGAATCCCGGCGAGCGAGGCGATGCGCATGGCCGGACGGGCATAATCGGTGAAGACCAGGAAGGTCGCGCCCGCAGGCACGTAGCCGCCATGGAGGGCGATGCCGTTCATGGCCGCCGCCATGCCATGCTCGCGGATGCCGTAATGGATATAGCGGCCCGCGTAGTGGCCGGGCGAGATGGCGGTGAGGTTCTTGGTCTTGGTGTTGTTGGAGGGCGTCAGGTCCGCCGAGCCCAGCACCAGCTCGGGCACGGCCTCGGTGAGAACCTCGAGCGCGATCTCGCTCGCCTTGCGGGTCGCGACGTTCTGGGGCTCGGCCGCCAGGCGGTCCTTCAGCTTGGCGATCGCATCGGCCAGTCCTTGCGGACGTTCGCCCTTGAGCCGGCGCTCGAACTCGCCGCGCTTGTCTTGCGGAAGGGCTTTCACCCGGTCGGCCCAGGCCTTGCGCAGGCGGCGGCCCTTCTTGCCGGCCTTGGCCCAGGCGTCGCGGATGTTGTCCGGGATCTCGAAGGGCGCATGGCTCCAGCCGAGCGCCGCCTTGGCGCCGGCGAGCTCCTCTGCGCCCAGCGGTTCGCCATGGGCCTTGGAGGTGCCGGCCTTCTTCGGAGCGCCGAAGCCGATGGTGGTCTTGCAGGCGATGAGCGTCGGCTTGTCCGACTTCTGGGCGCGGGAAATGGCGCGCTGGATCGCCTTCGGATCGTGGCCGTCGATGCGCACCGCATTCCAGCCGCAGGCCTGGAAGCGCTTCACCTGGTCGACCGAGTCGGAAATGGAGAGGGGGCCGTCGATGGAGATGCCGTTGTCGTCCCACAGGACGATCATGCGGTTGAGCTTCAGGTGGCCGGCGAGCGCAATGGCCTCGTGACTGATGCCTTCCATCAGGTCGCCGTCGGAGGCGAGCACGTAGGTGTGGTGGTCGACGAGATCGCTGCCGTATTCTGCGTTCAGCATGCGCTCGGCGAGCGCGAAGCCCACCGCCGTGGCGATGCCCTGGCCGAGGGGGCCCGTGGTGGTCTCGACGCCCGGAGTCATGAAGTTTTCCGGATGGCCCGGGGTCTTCGAGTCGAGCTTGCGGAAATTCTTCAATTCTTCGATGGTCATGCCCTCCACGCCGGTCAGGTGGAGCAGGGCGTAGAGCAGCATCGAGCCGTGGCCCGCCGAGAGGATGAACCGGTCGCGGTCGGGCCAGGTCGGGTCGGCGGCATCGTATTTCAGGAACTTGGTGAACAGCACCGTGGCGATGTCGGCGGCGCCCATGGGCAGGCCGGGGTGACCGGACTTGGCTTGTTCGACGGCATCCATGGCGAGGACGCGCACGGCGTTCGCCAGATCGGAATGGGCGACGCGATCGGCGGGGACGGTGTTCAGCACGGCGTGATCCACAAATCTTGAGCCCTGCAAAGGGGCGGGTCTGTCTGGAAAAGGCGTGGGCTCCTTAACACGCGAGGGTTCCGAGTCAAAGAGATCACAGGCTGCAATTCTCCGAAGGATCGTGGCTCCTTCCTCACGAGGAGCGCATCGTTTGAGCCGACCCGAAGGGCCATGTTCGTGAAAACCGGGTCCACTTTTCCGCACGATGCGTAGAGCATCGGACCCAAAAGTGGTCTCCACTTTTGGGATTAAATCCGCTGCTCCCTCCTCAAGGAGCGCATCGTTCTTGCGGAAAACCGGGTCCACTTTTCCGCACGATGCGCTAGTGTCGTTGCGATTCCCGGAGGTAGAATGACGTCCCCCCTCGACGACGCGATGAAACGGCTCGATGCGGCCCTAGGGCTTCTCGAAGCTTCCGTCGCCCGCCGTCTCGACGCCGAAAAGCGTCGGGGAGGCCTGGAAACCGAGCTGCAGCTCATGGAGGACGACCGTTCCCGCCTCGCGGAGGAGCTCGATGGAGCGCTCACCCGCCTTCACCGTTTCGAGGCCGCGACGGATGATGTGAGCCGGAGGGTCCAGCTGGCGATTCTCGCGGTCCAGACCGTGCTCGCCCAGGCGGGCCAGCTCGAGGCTGAAGGGGGGTAGGCATGGCTCAGGTCACGGTCACCATCGCCGGTCAGAGCTACCGGATCGCCTGCGCGCCGGGTGAGGAGGCACATCTGGAGCGGCTGGCCGCATCCTACGATTCCAGGATCGAGGAGATGCGCGCCGCCTTCGGCGAGATCGGCGACCTGCGCCTGCATGTCATGGCGGCCATGACCCAGGCGGACGAGCTGCACGCGACCAGAAGGCGGCTGGCCGAGGTCGAGGCGGAGCTCGGCCGTCTGAGATCCTCATCCGGGGACGAGCGCACCCGGATGATCGAGGCGCGGCTGGCGGAGGGGGTCCACAAGACCGCCGAGCGGATCGAATTTCTGGTGCGCAGCCTCAACGCGGCAGGGCAGGGGCAGGGGCCATAAGGGGCCGCTCCGCCCTCGTTGCGGCGCAAGGTCGGGCATGACGATGTGGCTTAAGGTTAGTTGTTGAGCGATAGGCGGACCTGGCGCTGACGGAGTGTCGCTAGGAGATCCACATAGGGCTCTCTCCGCTCCCGGTGCGCGGCTCTGATCTTGTCCTTGATATGGGCCTTCAGGTCCTGATCGGCGCTGCTCCGTTCGACTTCGTCCAGGCGGATCTCGCACTCCACCTCGAGATCGCCGAGCCGATGCAGCACTTCCCTCATCATGGCGGCGCTGCCGGGGGAACGAAGCCGGGTATTTTTGTGCGGCGGGCACCCAAGATCGTGCTTGGAAAAGGGCATGTTTCCTCCATTGTTCCCGGCGTGGGGGCGCGAGAGAAACTGGTCCCGGGCGCAGCGCGATCCTATCCGGAGAACTACGGCATCGGCTACGTACCTCGTTGGAGGTAGGCACGAGCCACATCCTCGTGGATGTCCGAAGAAGATGCCCGTCCGTTCACTTTTCCCCTTCCAACCGGCCTGCTTCCTCCCTACATAGGGAAGGCGGGGCTGCGGGGCGCGTTAGGAGTTCATATTCCCCGGGGCCTTATCGATCCTGAAGGGAGCTGTCCCTGACCCGGTCCGTGGACCGGGACATACGGCGCCCACCTACTTTGTAGGTTCCCGGGATCGCTTCTCCGACGGCTTTTGTGGCTCCGCACCTCATGCATTCCCTTCCGCCTCCCGCCTGGAAAGAACAGCTTCGCCGCGAGGCGCTCGTCCGGCGCGACGGGCTCGACAGCCTCTTGCGTGAGGAGGCCGCCCGGGCGATCGCCGAGCGGGCCCAGGGCTTCTCCGACCTTCATGACGTCAATCCGGTGGGCGGCTACTGGCCCATCCGCAGCGAGGTCGATCCACGTCCCCTCATGGAGGCGCTCGTGGAGCGCGGCCAGGACGTGGCCCTCTCGCAGATCCTTCATCCCCACCTGAGCTGGCGCCTCTGGCGGCCCGGCGACGTGCTGATCAAGGGCGGCTTCGGCGTGCGCGAACCCGGCCCCGATGCGCCCGAGGTCTTTCCCAAGGCCCTCATCGTGCCCCTCGTCGCCTTCGACCGCAGGGGAGGGCGCATCGGCTACGGCAAGGGGCATTTCGACCGGACCATCGCGGCGCTCGAAGCGCAACATCCGGTCTTGACCATCGGCCTGGCTTATGCGGTTCAGGAGATCGAGCAGGTCCCCGTCGAGGAGCACGACCGCCTGCTCGACGTTGTGATTACGGAAACCGAACTCATTCGGACCAAGCCTCTATAATCTATAAAAGGAAAGCCATGCGTCTTCTCTTCCTCGGCGACATCGTCGGGCGCGCCGGTCGCAATGCGGTGATCGACCGGCTTCCGGGCCTCCGCGAGCAGTGGAACCTCGACTGCGTGGTGATCAACGGCGAGAATTCCGCCGGAGGCTTCGGCATCACCGAGGCGATCTGCGACGAGATCCTGAGCGCGGGCGCCGATGCCGTCACCCTCGGCAATCATACCTGGGACCAGCGGGAAACGCTCGTCTTCATCGAGCGCCAGCCCAGGCTCCTCCGCCCGGCGAACTATCCGCCCGGCACGCCGGGGCGCGGCGCAAACCTCATCGACACCCGCTCGGGCCATCGGGTTCTGGTGGTGAACGTGATGGGGCGCATCTACATGGACGCCCTCGACGATCCCTTTGCGGCCGTCGACCAGGCGCTGGAGGATTGCCCCTTGGGGCAGGTCGCGGACGCCGTCATCGTGGACGTCCACGCGGAGGCCACCAGCGAGAAGGAGGCCATGGGCCATTACCTCGACGGGCGGGCGAGCCTCGTCGTCGGCACCCACACCCATGTGCCCACCGCCGATCACCGGGTTCTGCCGGGCGGCACCGCGTACATGACCGATGCGGGCATGTGCGGCGATTACGATTCCGTGCTCGGGATGCAGAAGGAGGAGCCGATTCGGCGCTTTCTCCAGAAGACCCCCGGCACCCGTCTCGAACCGGCGGCGGGCGAGGGTACGCTCTCGGGGATTGCGGTCGAGACGGACGACCGGACCGGCCTCGCGATCCGCGTAGCGGCCGTACGGATCGGGCCGAACCTGGAAGAAGCCCGGCCCCGGTTCTGGGAATAAGGCTCTCCCTTCCGTCCCTTTACCTCGTCCTGGTCCGCCCCCATCTTTGCGCCACGGAGGACACTTTGGACGCCAAGACAGAGCCGGCCGATACCAGCAAGCATTCCTATCACGGAACGGACGACCTTCATCGGGCCTATGAGCATCGTAGCGCCTCGGCCGTGCTGCGGGCCGTGATCGACAATGCCGAGGGGGAGGCGATCTCCATCGGCGAGATCATCGGGGCCTTCGGCGAGCGTGCCTTCGGGTTCGTGCTGATCCTGTTCTCCCTGCCCAATTGCGTGCCGAACGTGCCCGGCGTCGCGGGGATCGTGGGGACGCCGGTCCTGATCTTCGGCATTCAGATGATGCTGGGCCACAAGCAGCCCTGGCTGCCGGGCTTCATCCTGCGGCGGACGGTTTCGGTCGCCAAGTTCAAGCGCCTGATCGACATCACCGAGCCCAGGCTCCAGAAACTGGAGAGTTATTGCCGGCCGAGGCTGCCCTTCCTGTTCGGCCCCCTCGGCGACCGGGTGGCGGGGCTGTTCGCCTTCCTGGTGGCCGTCTCGGTGCTCATTCCCTTTCCAGGAACCAATTTCCCGCCCTCCATCGCCCTCGTCATCGCGTCCATCGCCGTGATGGAGGAGGACGGTTACCTGCTGATCGTCGGCTATCTCATCGGCCTTGCGGGCCTGGCCTATACGGTCACGGTGCTGGGGGCCTCCTACCACCTGATCCTGGCCACGATTCACAACCTGCCGTCCTGGCTCGGCTTCTAGTTTTTTCACCAATCCGCCCGGGGGGCTTGGCCTGTGGCCCTCCGCCGCCTTATAAGCCTCTCATCGTCAACATTCACGAGCCTGACGAGCGCCTGTCACCGGGCCGCTGTCAGCGGTGACCACGGAGGCCCGATGGCCGGACATTCGCAATTCAAGAACATCATGCATCGCAAGGGGCGCCAGGATGCGATGCGCTCCAAGCTCTTCTCCAAGCTCGCCCGCGAAATCACCGTGGCGGCCAAGATGGGCACACCCGACCCGAACATGAACCCGCGCCTGCGCGCCGCGATCATCGCCGCCCGCGCCGAGAACATGCCCAAGGACAACATCCAGCGCGCCATCAACAAGGCGGCGGGCAACGACGGCGAGAACTACGAGGAGATCCGCTACGAGGGCTACGGCCCGGGCGGCGCCGCCATCATCGTCGAGGCCATGACCGACAACCGCAACCGCACGGCGTCCGATATCCGCTCCTACTTCACGAAGAGCGGTGGTAATCTTGCCGAGACGGGTGCCGTCTCCTTCATGTTCGACCGGGTGGGCCTCGTGGAGTTCCCGGCCGCCGTCGCCGATGCCGACACCATGCTGGAGGCCGCCATCGAGGCCGGTGCGGAGGACGTCGTCTCCACGGAAGACGGCCACGAGATCTATTGCGACCAGGGATCGCTGAACGAGGTCACCAAGACGCTCGAGGACAAGTTCGGCGAGCCGAAGGCCTCCAAGCTTGTCTGGAAGCCCCAGACTCCCGTCGCGGTCGATGACGAGACCGGCGAGAAGCTCATGAAGCTCATGGAATCGCTCGAAGAGCACGACGACGTGCAGAACGTCTACGGCAATTTCGAACTGTCCGACGCTCTCATGCAGAAGATGGCCGGCTAGAGCCTTTTCCATGAACTTCGGTTCATGGAAAAGGCTCCTGTCGTTTGAGAAAGACGCCTTTTCTTCGCAAAACCGGCATCCACTTTTGCGGAAAAGGCTCTAGAGCATCGGACCCAAAAGTGGTTTCCACTTTTGGGATTGAATCCGATGCTCCCACCATACGCTAACCGCCGATCACGTCATGCCCGGGCTCGTCCCGGGTATCCGCGTCTTCTAACCGCTTGAAGGCATGGATGGCCGTAAACCAAGTGCGGCCATGACGGTGGAGACCATAAAGTGACCGAACGCGTCCGCATCCTCGGCCTCGATCCCGGCCTGCGCAACACGGGCTGGGGCGTCATCACCATCGAGGGAACGAAGCTCTCCTATGTGGCCTGCGGGGTCGTGACCTCCGACGGGGACCTCGACCTTGCGCTGCGCCTCAAGCAGCTGCATGACCGCATCACGGACGTGATTCGAGCCTGGACCCCCGACGAGGTCGCGGTCGAGGAAACCTTCGTGAACAAGGACGCGCAGGCGACCCTCAAGCTCGGCCAGGCCCGCGCCATGTCGCTCCTCGTGCCTGCCCTGCACAACCTGCCCGTGGCGGAATACGGCGCGAACCAGGTGAAGAAGACCGTCGTCGGCGTCGGCCATGCCGAGAAGGACCAGGTGCAGGCCATGGTGAAGATCCTGCTGCCCAAGGCCGACTTCAAGAAGGCCGATGCCGCTGACGCGCTCGCCATCGCGATCGCCCACGCCCATCACCGGAAAGCGCGGGCTTTGGCGGCCAGCCTATAAGATGTTACAGAGCAGCACTGTCTTTCCGGGGCGGCGTGAGCCGGGCCCGGAAACCATATATGCCGTCGTTACCCAGCGGGCGCCGACGCGGATCATGGATCCCCGCCTTCGCGGGGATGACCCAGGAGGGATGAGAACGTGATCGGCAAACTCAAAGGCGTGGTGGATTCCTACGGCGAGGATTTCGTGATCCTCGACGTGCATGGGGTCGGCTATGTGGTCCATTGCTCCTCCCGCACGCTCCAGAACCTGCCGCCCACCGGCGAGGCGGCGACCCTCGCGATCGAAACCTTGGTCCGCGAGGACATGATCCGCCTGTTCGGCTTCCGGTCGGATTCCGAGCGGGAATGGTTCCGCCTCCTCCAGAGCGTGCAGGGGGTCGGCTCCAGGGTGGCGCTCGGCATCCTGTCCGTGCTCGACCCCGGCGGCCTCGCGACCGCCATCGCCACCGGCGACAAGGCCTCGGTGGCCAGAAGCCCCGGCGTCGGGCCCAAGCTCGCCCAACGGATTGTCTCCGAACTCAAGGACAAGGCTCCGGCCTTTGCCGCCGTCGATCCGGCTCTCATCCGCCTCACAGGCGCGGTGGAGGACCGGAGCGCGCCTGCTCCGGTGGCGGACGCCATCTCGGCCCTGGTCAATCTCGGCTACCCGCAGGTCCAGGCCTCCGCCGCTGTCGCCGCCGCCATGAAGCAGGCGGGCGAGGAAGCCGAGGCGAAGACGCTCATCCGGCTTGGGCTGAGGGAGTTGGCGCGATAAGCCAAGTCGGAGCCTGGTTCCGTTCCTGTTTTGATCTCGTTAAGAATGGCGTATTAGGGTTCCAGCCCCTATATGAAGCCTTTGGAAGGTAACTCTCCTTGACCGATTCACGCCGCCTGCTCAGCCCCGAGAAGCGCGAGGACGATGTCGATGCGTCGATCCGGCCGCTGTCGCTGTCCGACTTCACGGGCCAGGCTGCCGCACGCGCCAACCTCCAAGTCTTCATCAACGCCGCCAAGACCCGGGGCGACGCCCTCGACCACGTGCTTTTCGTCGGCCCCCCCGGCCTCGGCAAGACCACCCTGGCGCAGATCGTCGCCCGAGAACTCGGCGTGAACTTCCGCTCGACCTCGGGCCCCGTCATCGCCAAGGCGGGGGACTTGGCCGCCCAGCTCACCAACCTGGAAGAGCGCGACGTGCTCTTCATCGACGAGATCCACCGCCTCAATCCGGCCGTGGAGGAAATTCTCTATCCCGCCATGGAGGATTACCAGCTCGACCTGATCATCGGCGAGGGCCCCGCTGCGCGCTCGGTGAAGATCGAGCTGCCGAAATTCACGCTCGTGGGCGCCACGACCCGCGCGGGCCTGCTCACCACGCCGCTGCGCGACCGTTTCGGTATCCCGATCCGCCTGGAATTCTACACCGTCGAGGAACTGGAGCTGATCGTTCGCCGCGGCGCGCGCGTGCTCGGCCTCAACATGAGCGAGGAGGGCGCGAACGAGATCGCCCGCCGAGCGCGCGGAACGCCGCGCATCGCGGGCCGTCTCCTGCGCCGCGTGCGCGATTTCGCCATCGTGGAGGGTGTGCAGATCGTCTCCCGCGATCTGGCGGACCGGTCGCTGCGCCTGCTCGACGTGGATCCCATCGGCCTCGACCTGATGGACCGCAAATACCTCACCATGATCGCCGGTTCCTTCGGCGGCGGCCCGGTCGGCATCGAGACGATCGCGGCGGCCCTCTCCGAGCCGCGCGACGCGATCGAAGACATCATCGAGCCCTATCTCATCCAGAAAGGCTTCGTGCAGCGCACGCCGCGCGGCCGCATCCTCACGCCCCATGCCTTCAGGCATCTCGGCATCTCCGAGCCCACCCGCGAGACCACGGCGCAGTTCGGCCTGTTCAACGGAGACGAGGATGAGTGAGGCGGGTCACCCCTGGCCCCATCTCTCCGGCCACATGCGGGACGGCGCGCATGTCCTGCCGGTGCGCGTCTATTACGAGGACACGGACTTTTCCGCCCGCGTGTATCACGCGAGCTACCTGCGCTTCCTGGAGCGCGGACGCACGGAGATCCTGCGCGCGGTCGAGGTGGCGCAGTCCGATCTCCATGCGGAGATGGGCGGGCTCGCCTTCGTGGTCCGCAAGATGACCATCGATTTTCTCGGCGCGGCCCTGATGGACGACGTGCTCACCGTGGTGACGAAGCCCAAGGAAATGCGCGGCGCCTCCATGACGCTCGCCCAGGAGGTGCTCCGGGGCGAGGACGTGCTCGTCCGTGCGGATGTCGTGGTCGCGGCCGTCCGCGACGGACGCGCCGTGCGCATCCCGGACAATCTTCGCGCGGCGCTCTCGGCAGGCCGGGACATCTGATCCTGACGGCAGCCCGCTCCGGGAGCGTATCGGCATGCCGCAAGGGGAGGGGGCCCTGGCTCTGCCTCCAGCGCATGGCAGCCCCGGTCCAGCTTGGCTATACGGCTGATTCCAGAGCTGTTTAGCCCCGTCTAAACCAAGCCTTAACCACACCGGGTGCCTAAAAGATCACACTTGGAAGGTCATTGGTCGCCCGCGAGTCCGCGCCCTTATTTTCGACAGATTCACGGGCGAACGAGCAGGGTAACACAACAAGATTTTCCTAGACCCGACTGCGGTGGGCCCTGGGCTCCTCCCAAGGCTGCTCGAAGAGCGAGGACGAGACTTATGAATCCGGCTGATGTGGCCCAGGCTGCTCCTGTGGTGCACGACCTGTCCTTTTTTAGCCTGTTCTGGCAGGCGCATTTCATCGTCAAGCTCGTGATGATGGGCCTGCTCGCGGCCTCCGTGTGGTGCTGGGCCATCATCATCGACAAGACCCTGCTCTACGCCCGCACGAAGCGGGCCATGAATCGCTTCGAGGACGTGTTCTGGTCCGGCCAGTCCCTGGAGGAGCTGTTCCGCTCGCTTCAGAACCGCCCGGCGACCGGGCTCGCCGCCGTCTTTGTCGCCGCCATGCGCGAGTGGAAGCGCTCCTTCGAGGGGTCCGCCCGCTCGTTCCAGAGCCTCTCCCAGCGCATCGACAAGGTTCTCGACGTCACCATCCAGCGCGAAGTGGAGCGTCTCGATTCCCGCCTCATGATCCTGGCCTCCATCGGCTCGGCAGGCCCCTATATCGGCCTCTT
This sequence comes from Microvirga sp. M2, assembly GCF_047497095.1. NCBI lineage: Bacteria > Pseudomonadati > Pseudomonadota > Alphaproteobacteria > Hyphomicrobiales > Methylobacteriaceae > Microvirga > Microvirga sp. M2. The sequence goes on along the minus strand of NZ_CP134063.1, from coordinate 3,679,012 downwards.
CGGCACGGTCATCGGCATCATGAACTCCTTCACGTCCATCGCCGCCTCGAAGAACACGAGCCTCGCGGTCGTGGCTCCGGGCATCGCGGAGGCGCTGTTCGCCACCGCGATCGGCCTTTTCGCGGCCATTCCGGCGGTGCTCGCCTACAACAAGCTCCAGTCGGAGGTGAGCAAGCTGCAGTCGCGGCTCGAAGGCTTCGCCGACGAGTTCTCGGCCATCCTGTCGCGCCAGATCGACGAGCGTCTCTCTTCGTCGCGCGCGGCTTGAGGAGGGCTTTGAGCGATGGCCATGATGGCAGCAGGCGGAGCGGGCGGACGTCGCCGGAGGCGGGCGAAGCGCGGCGGCGCGATCAACGAGATCAACATGACGCCGTTCATCGACGTCATGCTGGTTCTGCTCATCATCTTCATGGTGGCGGCCCCGATGATGACCGCCGGCGTGCCGATCGATCTGCCGGAAACGAAGGCGGCGCCCCTCAACTCCGATGCGAAGCCCGTGGCGCTCTCCATCAAGGCGACGGGGCAGGTGTTCCTGGGCGAGACCGAGCTCACGGACGAGGCCATCGTCGGCAAGCTCGCCGAGGTGTCGAAGGCGGGCTTCGACGAGCGCATCTTCGTGCGCGGCGACAAGAAGGTCGATTACGGGCGCGTCGCCCAGGTCATGGCCATTGTGACAACCGCTGGCTACAAGCGGGTCGCGCTGGTGACGGCAACGGAACAGAACTAGGCGGATCGAGCGCAAGGGGCAGAACGACGTGGCGTTGAAGCTGAAATTCAACACCTCCGAGCCGGGCTTCTGGGTTTCCGGCGGCGTCCATGTGGCGCTGCTGACGGCCGCCCTGATCGGATTGCCCTACGCGACCGAATTCCCCGAAGCGCAGGAAGGCATCCCCGTCGAGGTCATCACCGACAACCAGTTCTCGCAGATCACCAAGGGCGAGACGGATGCCAAGTCCGTGCAGCCCACGCCGAAGCCCCGCGCCGACCGCATCGCTGACAAGACCGAACAGCGCGCTCCCGGCGAGGAGAAGCTCGATACGCCCGCGCCTCCGAAGCGCCCCGAAGACATGAAGGTCGCCGACGAGGAGGCCGCGGCGGCGGCGGCCGCCGCCGCCAGGGCCGCAGAGCAGAAGGCCGCGCAGGCCAAGGCGGAGGCGGAGAAGAAGGCGGCCGAGAAGGCCGAGGCCGAGGCCATCGAGAAAGCCAAGATCGAGCAGGCGAAGGCCGAGGCGGACGCCAAGGCGCGCGCCGAGGCCAAGGCGAAATCCGAGGCCGAAGCGGAGGCCAAGCGCGTCGCCGAGGCAAAGGCCAAGGCGAAGGCCGAAGCCGAAGCGAAGGCCAAGGCCGAGGCCGAGGCGAAGAAGGTCGCGGAGGCGAAAGCCAAGGCCGAGGCGGAAGCGAAGGCGCGCAAGGAAGCGCAAGTCGCCAAGAAGCTCGACATGGGCGATCTCAAGCAGTTCCTCGACAACAAGCAGAAGAGCCAGTCCAGCGGAGCCACCGGAGCGGAGGTTCAGAAAACCGCTTCCCTCGGCACGGCGACCGGGACGGCCGCGAAGCTCAATCCGAGCCAGCGCGACGCGCTCATGGGGATCCTGCAGGAGCAGATCCGGCGCTGCTACACCGCGCCGATCAGCGCGTCGGGAAGCGACGGAACGCCGCCGATGCTCGATATCCGTCTCAACCAGGACGGTTCGCTGGCGGGCGAGCCGACCGTTCTTCGCGCAGGCAGCAGCAGCACGGACCAGGCCGTCGCGAGTGCCGCCTTGCGCGCCGTGCGCCGCTGCGCCCCCTACCGCGTACCCGCCCAGTACATGCAGTTCTATTCGGACTGGAAAATTCTCAACGTCCAGTTCGACCTTTCCTGATCTTTAAGCCCATTACGCTTGAGACACGACATCATGATCAATCGCCTCGTCTCCCGTCTTCTCCTCGTCCTTTCCATCATCGTCCCGATGGCGGCGCTCGCGCCCGCGGCCCAGGCGCAGCTCACCTTCCGGGTCGGTCCCGGCGGCCAGTTCCAGCCCATGCCGATCGCCGTCGCCGATTTCTCGGGCGAGGGGGACCTCGGCCAGCGCGTCTCCGGCATCATCTCCAACAACCTGCAGCGGTCAGGCTATTTCGTGGCGCTCGACAGGTCGCGCTTTCCGGAGCGCCCGTCCTTCGATGCGGCTCCGCGTTTCGACGCGTGGAAGATGGCAGGCGCCCAGGCGCTCGTGACGGGCCGTGTCTCGCGCGATCCGTCGGGCCGGCTGCGGGCCGAGTTCCGTCTCTGGGACATCGATTCCGGACAGCAGCTCACCGGCCAGCAATATGTGACGGACGCCAATTTCTGGCGCCGCGTCGGCCACATCATTTCCGATGCGGTCTATACGAAAATCACGGGCTTCGGCGGCTTCTTCGATACGCGCGTCGTCTTCGTCGAGGAATCCGGTCCGAAGGAGAACCGGCACAAGCGTCTGGCCATCATGGATCAGGACGGCGCCAATGTGCGCTACCTGACGCAGGGCGAGAACACCGTCGTGTCGCCCCGCTACTCGCCGGTGAGCCAGGAAATCGCCTACATGTCGCAGGCCGAGGGCCAGCAGCCGCGCGTGCAGGTGATCAACCTGGAAACCGGGTCGCGCCAGATCGTCGGCAACTTCCCCGACATGACCTCCAGCCCGCGCTTCGCGCCGGATGGGCAGCGCATCGTCATGAGCCTGCAGCAGGGCGGCAATGCGAATATCTACATGATGAATCTCGGTTCGCAGGCGACCACGCGCCTCACTTCGACCGGCGCCATCGATACCTCGCCCTCGTTCTCTCCGGACGGGTCGCAGATCGTGTTCGAGAGCGACCGTGGCGGCAAGCAGCAGCTCTACGTGATGGGGGTCGACGGCTCCAACCAGCGCCGCATCTCCTTCGGCGACGGTTCCTATTCGCAGCCGGCCTGGTCCCCGCGCGGCGACTACATCGCCTTCACCAAGCAGCATTCCGGCGGCTTCGCCATCGGCATCATGAAGCCCGACGGCTCGGGCGAGCGCATCCTGACGGAAGGTTTCCACAACGAGAGCCCCGTCTGGGCTCCCAACGGCCAGTACATCATGTTCTTCCGCGATCCGGGCGGCCAGTCGGGCGGCAAGCTCTACATGGTGGACATCACCGGCCGCGTGGAGCAGCCCGTGCCGACGCCGTCCTTTGCGTCGGACCCGACCTGGTCTCCGCTGCTCAGCGAGACACGTCAATGAGAACGAGAAAGGGGCGCTCCGGCGCCCCTTTCTCGTTCGTTCAGGCGTGCAGCGGTGCGCCCCCGGTCAGATCGTCCTTCCTGCTGCGCAGCTTGAAGGCGAGCACGATGAGCGCGATGCCGAAGACGAGGGCATAGGCCCCTAGCCACCAGGTCAGGACCACGGCGCCTACGAGAGGGGCGACCAGGAGCGCCACGCCGAACAGAACCGACACGAGGCCGCTGAAGATCAGCCAGCCGCGCCCGAAGGCCGGATCCAGCTTGAAGGCGGCAACGATCATCAGGATGCCGGTGATCAGGGACCAGACGGCCAGCAGGGCGACGAAGAACACCACGGTCAGGCCGGGCATGAGGAAGGCGACGGCGCCGACGACGATGTCGAGGATGCCTTCCAGAATCAGCAAACCCCAGCGCTCGTTGCGGGAGGCCGCGCGAATGCCCGACACGATGCCGAACACGCCGTCGACCAGCATATAGGCCGAGAAGAACAGCACGAAGGACAGGAGCGTCGCGCCCGGCCAGAAGAAGGCGATGAGCGCGAAGATGACGGCGAAGACGCCGCGCAGCGCCACCGCCCACCAGTTGCGCGCGAGCAGCGCGCTCATGGATTCGGCACGGAAGAGCGGATCATAGGAAGGTGAGCTGGAGGTTCCGGTCGCCATCGTCGTCTCCTTCGATCAGGCCTCCTCAACGGAAGGCATCCTATCAATGCCGAGCTTGGTGGCAGGTTTCCATTATTTCCCAGTGGAGGCAGCCTCGTCCTTGATTTTACTCAATCGCCTGCGGATTGCGAGCTTGCGTCGCCTCAGGCGCACGCGCCGTTTCAGGTGCAGGGAGCGGATCAGGAGCGCAAGGCCGAACCAGATGAGGCCGATCACGATGGGCGAGACGATCACGACCGGGAAGACCGTGACGGCCACGGCCAGCGCCAGGAGAGCGCAGCCGATGATCGCGATGCTGCTGGTTTCCGTGGCGGTGAGCGAGCGCGCCCCCATGGCCTTGCCGATGCTGCTCGACAGCGCGAGAGCGCCGGCGGCGAGCCTGCGGACGCCGCCTCGCTTGAAGCGGGGGCTCCGCCTGGAGCGCATGTTGCGTGCGCGCCTGCGGCGGGAATACGAGCCTGGGACGATCTCGGTGGCGTTGGCGAGGTCCTCCAGATACATGGCCTCCATCTGACCTGCGAAGCCGGCATCCTCGACGATGACGTCGAGTTCCCAGTTCGTCGCCCAGCTCGCGAGGTTGAGATTGGTGGAGCCCACCCGGGCCCAGCGCCCGTCCACCACGGCGGTCTTGGCGTGCAGCATCGAGCCGTTCCACTCGAAGACCCGGATGCCCGCCTCGATGAGGGAGCGGTAGCCCGCGCGCACGATCGGCTGCAGGGCCGGCACGTCGCTCGAGCCCGGCACGAGCAGGCGCACGTCGACGCCGTCGCGGGCCGCCTCGCCAAGGGCCTGCACATAGGAGGTGGTAGCGACGAAATAGGCGTCGGTAAGCCAGAGATTGCGCTGGGCCGTGGCTGCGATGAACTGGTCGACGCGGTAGGTGCGGAACATGCCGGGCTCGCCGCTGATGAGCCGCGCGGCCACGGTGCCCGCATGGGGAATTCCGTCGGCCTGAGGCAGGTCGGATTTCGGAATGGGCCGCATGCCCGCGAGCACCCAGCTCTCGGCGAAGGCCTCGTCGAGATCGGCCACCATCGGGCCTTCCACCGAGATCCCGGTGTCGCGCCAGGGCTCGGCCTCCTTTCCGCCTTCCCAGCTGTCGGAGATGCACAGGCCCGACACGAAGCCGATCCGGCCGTCCACCGTGATCAGCTTGCGGTGGTTGCGCCGGATCCAGAACGGGTCCGTCAGGCGGGGCGGATTGAAGACCCGGGCCTCCACACCGGCCTCGCGCAGCCGCCGCCAGAAGGCCGGGAGGGCGCGAAAGGACGATCCGAGCCAGTCGTAGAGAACGCGGACCTTCACGCCCGCGCGGGCCCGTTCCATGAGGGCCTCCGCGAACAGGCGGCCGGTTGCGTCATCCGCAATGATAAAGTTTTCGAAATGAATCACGGCCTGAGCCGACCGGATCGCATCCAGCCAGGCCGGGTAGTTCTCCTTGGAATTCCTGAGCAGCGCGACCGCGTTGCCGTGGCGCAGGTCGCTGTCCGCGATCCGCGAGAAGGCGCGCTCCATGCGGAGTTCGTCCAGGGCAGCGCGATAGGGTTGAGCCGACAGAACGGGCTGGTTCGTCATGAGATGCATGACCTTTCAACGCATAAGACCGGCATTCGGCTCATGAGCCGTTCAGGGAGATCCGGATCAACTGTCACGATCTGTTAACCTTAAGCGCAAGTTCCACAACTTGGCCATAATTCACCTTAATTCCCGGCTGCCTCCCTTAAGGTTGACGGAACCCTCCCTTAACCATCCGCCCGATATGAAAGACACAACGTTCGGCAAACGTGTGTAAGGAGTATTGCCAATGATGTCGCTGCGCGCCGTCAAATTCGCCGCCGCCCTTGTCCTCGCCCTTGGGGCAGCGGCCTGTTCTTCCAATAAAGATGGCATGGCCGATGGATCCGGCGGCTTCGGCGCCGGTGGTGCCGCGACCCCCGGCAGCGCCCAGGATTTCGTCGTGAATGTCGGCGATCGCGTCTTCTTCGAGACCGATTCGACCGATCTCACCCCCACGGCCGTCTCCACCCTCGACAAGCAGGCCCAATGGCTGCAGCGCTATCCGAACTACGCCTTCATCGTGGAAGGCCATGCGGACGAGCGCGGCACCCGCGAGTACAACTTCTCGCTGTCCGCCCGCCGCGCCCAGACCGTGCGCGACTATCTGATCTCCCGCGGCATCCCCAGCAACCGCTTCCGCACCGTGTCCTACGGTAAGGAGCGCCCGGTGGCCGTCTGCAACGACATCTCCTGCTGGTCGCAGAACCGCCGCTCGGTCACCGTGCTCGGCGGCGCCAGCTCGTAAGCCCCCGGGGCAGGTTGTGAAACAGCAGAGCGCCGCCACATTATCGCCGTGGCGGCGCTTTTGTGTTATCGGGACTCCTCGCATCCGACCCCATACGGTATCCAGCATGTTACGACGAATCCTTGTCTTTTTCACTCTGGCTCTGGCCTGGGCAGGTCCTCTGGCCTCGGCAGGTCCTGCCGCCGCGCAGGACGCGGCCGATGCCATCGTGCGCATCAACCGGCTCGAGAACCAGATGCGCCAGATGTCCGGCCAGCTCGAGCAGCTCCAATACGAGAACCGCCAGCTGAAGGATCAGCTCCGCAAGTTCCAGGAGGACGTGGAGTTCCGCTTCCAGGAGAGCGGCGGCCGCGGCGGCTCCAAGGCTTCGCCCTCGGCCGCGCCGGCGCCTCGCCCGGTGCAGCCGCAGACGACGCCCCAGCGGCGCAGCGACGTGTTCGATCCCTCCCAGGATCCCTATGCCCCGGGCGCTCCGCGCCCGTTGGGCGCCACCCCTCCCTCAGCGCCCCTGGCCGGCACTGAGATGGGCGGGCAGGGCGAGCAGTTCGCCGGGATCGGCGATCTGATCGAGGAGGAGGACCAGACGGCGCCCGGCGGTGCGATCAGCAGCGGGATGCCCCTGCCTCAGGGCGCTCTTCCGGGACGGCCCGGCCCGAGCGTGGCGGCGACCAGCACGGGGGATCCCCGGGCCGATTTCGATGGGGCCTACGCCTCCTTTGCCCAGAAGGACTACGACCAGGCCGAGATGGGCTTTCGCCGCTTCCTCCAGTCGAACCCGCGCGACGGGTTGGTCCCGGAGGCCACGTTCTGGCTCGGAGAAACCTATCTGCAGCGTGGCCGCTACCGGGAGGCCGCCGAGCAGTTCCTGAGCGTCTCCGCGGATCATCCGAGCGCCGCCAAGGCGCCTGATTCGCTGCTTCGCCTCGGCATGGCTCTCAACGGGCTGGGCGCCCGTGACCGGGCCTGCGCCGTTTTCGCCGAGCTCGACCGCAAGTATCCGCAGGCCTCCGCCAATGTGCGCCAGGGCTCCGACCGGGAGCAGAAGCGCAACAAGTGCACCTGATCCGGGCCGACCAGTCGAGCACCCGCACCGTGGCCGCTCCTGCGCCTGACGATCCACTCCCGATCGACGATCCGGAGCTTCTCTTTTCGAATTTGAGCCACGCCACGGGCATCCTGGCGGCCGTTTCCGGCGGCCCCGATTCCGTGGCCATGATGCATCTGCTCGCCCGCTGGGGCTCCGAGCGCCGCCCCCCTGTCCTCATTGCCACGGTCGATCACGGCCTGAGGCCCGCAGCCGCCGAGGAGGCGGCCTTCGTCGGCCGCGAGGCGGCGGGCCTGGGTTTCCCCCATCGCACCCTTGTCTGGACGGGCGAGAAGCCGCGGACCGGCCTGCAGGAGGAAGCGCGCGAGGCGCGTTACCGCCTGCTCGTCCGGCAGGCCCGCGAGGCGGGCGCGTCCCACCTCGTCACCGCCCATACCCTGGACGATCAGGCCGAGACGATCCTCATGCGCCTTGCCGGAGGATCCGGCCTGAAAGGCCTCAAGGGCATGCGCCGGGAGCGGGACCTGGACGGGATCGTCCACGCGAGGCCGCTTCTCGATCACCCCAAGGCGTCTTTGCTCGATCTCTGCCGGCGGAACGGCTGGCGATTCGTGACCGATCCGTCCAATGCGGACGAGCGCTTCGCCCGGGTGCGCTGGCGCAAGCTGCTGCCGCTTCTGGCCGCGGAGGGGCTGACGGCCGACCGGCTGGCGCTCCTGGCGCGGCGGGCGGGTCGGGCGGACGAGGCCCTGGACGCCAAGGCGCGACAGGCGCTGGAGGCCGCGGATCCTGTCGCGGGCAAGGGGGGCGAGGGGACCGAGGAGGCCGAGAGGACCGAGGGGACCGAGGGGACATTGTCCTTCCGGGCTGCCTGCCTCGCTGAGGAGCCGTTCGAGATCGGCCTGCGGATTCTGGAGCTGTCCCTGAGCCGGATCGGGCTCGAAAACAGCCGCCTGCAGCGCCTCGAAACCTGCCTGGAGCGCCTGCGGGCCGCGATCCCGGCCGGGAAGGGGCTGCGCATCACGATCGCGGGGGCGCTCCTTCGTCTCGACCGGACCGGACGCGTGAGCCTGAGGCCGGAACCGCCCCGTTCACGAGGCCGTTAGCCAATTCTCTTAGCCAAGAGCGCCGGATGATGCCGTATGCCCGCCGCATTCCCTTGGCAAGGGAGAACGGTGTGCCTACATTGAGTTTAGCCGCATGGGGGATTTTGTGTCTTTTCCATGCTTCATCTCCCTCTGGGGCAGAACCTGATCCGATGAATTCAAATTTCCGCAACTTCGCCTTGTGGGTTGTCATTTTCCTGCTGGTCCTGGCGCTCGTCACTCTTTTCCAGAGCCCGGGCCATCGGGGCGGCGGCAGCGACATCGCCTATAGCCAGCTTCTGAACGATGCCGATGCCGGGCGCATCACGAGCGTCATCATCTCCGGCCCGGAGATCAGCGGCACCTATAACGATGGCCGTACGTTCTCGTCCTATGCGCCGAACGATCCCACTCTGGTCTCGAAGCTGCAGCAGAAGGGCGTGCAGATCACGGCCCGTCCGCAATCCGATTCGACCCCCTGGTTCATCGCCGTCCTGATGAACATCCTGCCCATCGCGCTTTTCATCGGAGCCTGGGTCTTCCTGTCGCGCCAGATGCAGAACGGCGCCGGCCGCGCCATGGGCTTCGGCAAGTCGAAGGCGAAGCTTCTGACGGAGGCGCATGGGCGCGTGACGTTTGACGACGTGGCGGGGATCGACGAGGCCAAGGAGGATCTGCAGGAGGTGGTGGAGTTTCTGCGCGATCCGCAGAAGTTCCAGCGTCTGGGCGGGCGGATCCCGCGCGGCGTGCTGCTGGTCGGGCCGCCCGGCACGGGCAAGACGCTGACGGCGCGGGCGGTGGCGGGCGAGGCCAATGTGCCGTTCTTCACGATTTCGGGCTCGGACTTCGTCGAGATGTTCGTGGGCGTGGGCGCGAGCCGGGTGCGCGACATGTTCGAGCAGGCCAAGAAGAACGCGCCGTGCATCATCTTCATCGACGAGATCGACGCGGTCGGGCGCCATCGCGGCGCCGGCCTGGGCGGCGGCAACGACGAGCGCGAGCAGACCCTCAACCAGCTGCTGGTCGAGATGGACGGGTTCGAGGCCAACGAGGGCGTGATCATCATCGCGGCCACCAACCGGCCCGACGTTGCTCGATCCGGCGCTGTTGCGGCCGGGCCGCTTCGACCGCCAGATCGTGGTGCCGAACCCGGACGTGACCGGGCGCGAGAAGATCCTGCGGGTGCATGTGCGCAAGGTGCCGCTGGCGCCGGACGTCGACCTGCGGGTGATCGCGCGCGGCACGCCGGGGTTTTCCGGGGCGGATCTGATGAACCTGGTCAACGAGGCGGCGCTGCTGGCGGCGCGGCGGGGCAAGCGCATCGTGACGATGCGCGAGTTCGAGGACGCCAAGGACAAGGTGATGATGGGGGCGGAGCGGCGCACCCTGGTGATGACCGACGACGAGAAGCGGCTGACCGCCTATCACGAGGCCGGGCATGCGATCGTGGCGCTGAACGTGCCGGCGACCGACCCGGTGCACAAGGCGACGATCATTCCGCGCGGGCGGGCCCTGGGCATGGTGATGCAGCTGCCCGAGCGCGACAAGCTGTCGATGAGCTTCGAGCAGATGACCTCGCGGCTGGCGATCATGATGGGCGGGCGGATTGCCGAGGAGATGATCTTCGGCAAGGAGAAGGTGACGTCGGGCGCGCAGTCGGACATCGAGCAGGCGACGCGGCTGGCCCGGATGATGGTGACCAAGTGGGGGTTTTCGCCGGAGCTGGGCACGGTGGCCTATGGCGAGAACCAGGACGAGGTGTTTCTGGGCATGCAGATGGGGCGCCAGCAGAACGTGTCGGAGGCGACCGCGCAGAAGATCGACTCGGAGGTGCGGCGTCTGGTCGAGACCGGGCTCAACGACGCGCGCACGATTCTGACCGAGAAGCAGCATGATCTCGAGGCGCTGGCGCGGGGGCTGTTGGAATACGAGACCCTGACCGGCGAGGAGATCCGCAACCTGCTCGACGGGCAGCCGCCGGTGCGCGATGCCGGCGGCGACACCGCCGCCCCGGTGCGCGGCTCCGCCGTGCCCTCGACCCGAACCGGCCGACCCAGAGAAAACGACGGGGGCATGGAGCCTCAGCCCCAGGCCTAACCGAACCCAGGCCTAACCGAACCCGGGCCTGACCGAAGCTGGCCCTTGGGTATTACCCAGAACGCTCGCCTTACGGCGAGCGTTCTTTTTTGTTTACCTGACCCTTCTACTTTCAATCCGACAAGAGGATCATCCCCTCTTGTAACAATTGCTCATCACTTGTGATGAGGCTTGGCAGGGCGAAGTCTTGACCCGGATTGGAGGGGGGTGCTTTGAAAAAAACAAAGCGCACAGCCGCGAAACGAAAAGCGGAGATTAATCCCATGCGGAAGTACTTTGGGACCGATGGCATCCGGGGGCGGGCCAATGGGATCATCACGCCCGATCTGGCCCTGCGGGTCGGCCAGGCGGCGGGCCTCATGTTCAGGCAGAGCGGCGATTACCGTCACCGGGTCGTCATCGGCAAGGACACGCGCCTGTCCGGCTACATGATCGAGAACGCCCTGGTCGCAGGCTTCACCTCGGTGGGCATGGACGTGCTGGTCCTGGGCCCCATGCCGACGCCGGCGGTGGCCATGCTCACGCGTTCCATGCGCTGCGATCTCGGCGTCATGATCTCCGCCTCGCACAATCCCTACGAGGACAACGGAATCAAGCTCTTCGGCCCGGACGGCTTCAAGCTCAACGACGATCTCGAAAAGCGGATCGAGGCTCTCATCGATTCGGACCTCACGGCGCAGCTCGCAGGCTCCGCCGCCCTGGGTCGCGCCAAGCGCCCGGAGAGCATTCACGCCCGCTATATCGAATTCGCCAAGCGCACCCTGCCGCGCCAGGTCGATCTGGAAGGCATGCGGGTCGTCGTCGATTGCGCCAACGGAGCAGCCTATAAGGTAGCGCCCGAGACCCTGTGGGAGCTCGGCGCCGAAGTCGTGAGCATCGGCGTGGAGCCCAACGGCTTCAACATCAACCACGAGGTCGGCTCGACCGCCCCCGAAGCCCTGGTCCATAAGGTGCGCGAGCTGCGCGCCGATGTGGGGATCGCGCTCGATGGCGATGCGGATCGCGTCCTGATCGTGGACGAGAAGGGCCAGAAGGTCGACGGCGACCAGCTCATGGCCGTCGTCGCCCGGTCCTGGAAGGAGGACGGGCGCCTCGCTCAGCCGGGGATCGTCGCGACGATCATGTCCAATCTGGGCCTTGAGCGCTACCTGAACGGGCTCGACCTCAACCTCGTGCGCACCGCCGTGGGTGACCGCTACGTGCTCGAACACATGCGCGCGCACGGCTACAATCTCGGCGGCGAGCAATCCGGCCACATCATCATGTCGGATTACACGACCACCGGCGACGGCCTCGTCGCGGCCCTTCAGCTGCTCGCCGTGGTCAAGAACATGGGCAGAACCGTTTCCGAGGTCTGCCACTGCTTCGAGCCTCTGCCGCAGATCCTCAAGAACGTGCGCTACAAGTCCGGCGCGCCTTTGCAGGATGCCTCCGTGATCAAGGCCATCGAGGCGGGCCGCGAGCGGCTCGGAGCGGCCGGCCGCCTCGTCATCCGCCCCTCCGGCACGGAGCCGGTGATTCGCGTGATGGGCGAGGGCGACAATGCGGATCTCGTCACCCAGGTGGTCGACGACGTGGTGGATGCGGTGACCCGGGCCGCCTCCCAGGTCGCCGCCTGAGGGCGGGAGCCGGATTTCTGAAACGGTCAGGCATGGATGTCCGCATCCATGCCTTTTCTTTTGCCTTCCCGCCATCGCGCCTCCGTCGGTCGTGTCCGCGAGACCAAGAATTAAACTTAACGCTCTCTTCACACGGCAGGGCTACAGTCTAACAGAGCCGTCGAAGATCTCGGCGGCCCGTGCCTGTCGAGCGACGAAGCGTACCCATGAGCATCATCAAGACCACGGTTCTCGCTGGCCTGATCGGCATGACCGCTTCGGGGGCCTTCGCGGCCGACCTCTCCCGCGGGATGCTGCCCCCCGTGCCCGACCTCGGCGAGACCACCGAGAGCTGGTACCTGCGCGGCGACGTCGGCTACACCCATTTCACGCGCCCGGAGGCCGATTTCACATCGGGCCTCATCGAGGGCAGCATGGCCCGCGAAGGTGTCGGAGACACCGCCGTCCTCGGCGCCGGCATCGGTTACCGCTTCAGTCCTCTGATTCGCGCCGACGTAACCGTGGATCACCGCTTGTCCTCACGCTTCACGGGCCTCCCGACGGATGCCGGCCCCACGACAGGATCGGTGTTCGACAGGGGACGCTTCCGGTCGTCGACCGCCATGCTCAACGTCTATGCCGATCTCGGCGCCTATCGCGACTTCACGCCCTATGTGGGTGCGGGCGTCGGCGTGGCATATAACGCGTTCGGACACTATGCCCGCACGACGACGGATGCTCTCGGCGCGATCACGCAGGAGCATCTCTCCGGCCGCGGCGATTGGAGCTTCGCCTGGGCCCTCATGGCGGGCATCGGCTACAGGCTCTCGGACAATTTCACTCTCGACCTCGGCTACCGCTATGTGAGCCTGGGCGACGCGAAGACCCGCGGCGACGCCGGCCGCGCAGGCGCCGACGTGGAATCCATCGCTTCGCACGAGGTGAGGCTGGGAGTGCGCTACGCCTTCGACTGAGTTTTCGGACATCGGTCCATCGCCGGAAAGCCCAGTTCCGGCAAAAGAAAAACCCCGGTGACGACACCGGGGTTTTTGCGTGGCGAAGGGGGCCTCACTCCGCCGGATGGGCCGGCGGCTGCGGGACATGGATGTCCTCGCCGTGCGGACGCTGGCCGGTCTGGACCCGCAGCTTGTCGAGCATATCGCTCACGTAGGTCGCGGGCTTGGTGTAGCCGCCGATGAGGAGATAGATCGCCGGCACCACGAGCACCGTCATCAGGGTCGACATGGTCACGCCGCCGACGATGACCGTGCCGATGGCGCTGCGGGCTTCCGCGCCCGCGCCCGTGGACCAGGCGAGCGGGACGGCGCCGCCGATCATGGCGATCGACGTCATGAGGATCGGGCGAAGGCGCAGCACGGACGCCTCGATCACCGCGTCCCACACGGACAGGCCCCGCTCACGCAGCTGATTGGCGAATTCCACGATGAGAATGCCGTTCTTGGTCATCAGGCCGATGAGGAGGATCATGCCGATCTGGCTGTAGATGTTGAGGGACTGACCCGTGATCACGAGAGCCGCCAGGCCGCCCGTGACCGCGAGCGGCACGGTCAGCATGATGATGAAGGGGTTGATCCAGCTCTCGAACTGCGCCGCCAGCACCAGGAACACCACGAGCAGCGCCATGCCGAAGGTGACATAGATCGCGTTCGAGGATTCGAGGAAGTCCTTCGACTGCCCCGAATAGCCGATACGCGCATCCGCCGGCAGGTTGTCGCGCACGATCTGCTCCAGGACCGCGAGGCCATCGCCGATCGAGGTGTTGCCCTGGAGGCTGGCATCGATGGTGATCGAGCGCATCCGGTCGAAGCGGTTGAGCATCTGCGGGGCCGCGGATTCCGTCAGCGTCACGAAGGACGAGAGGGGAACGAGCTCGCCGTTCGTGGCGCGCACGAAGGTATTGGCGAGATCGTTCGGCGTCGCGCGGTCTTCCGCGCGGCCCCGCATGATGACGCCGTACTCCTCGCCGCGGTTGACGAAGGTCGAGATCTCGCGCTCGCCGAACATCAGTTCGAGCGTGCTGCCGATATCCTCCACCGAGACGCCGAGATCCGCCGCGCGCTGCCGGTCGATCTGCACGCGGATGTCGGGCTGGGATTCCCGGTAGTTGGAATCCATGTTCATGAACAGTCCCGTTTCCTGCGCCTTCTGCATGACGATATCGCGCCAGTCGCGCAGGGTATTGTAGTCCGGCCCGCCCAGCACGAACTGAATGGGCTTCGACGGACCACGCTGTCCCAGCGAGCCGGGGCTGATCGGGGCCACACGCGCGCCGGGGAAGTTCGCGACCTTGCGGTTGATTTCCTGCACCAGATCCTGCTGCTTCATGGTGCGCTGTTCCCACGGCACGAGGCGCACGATGATCAATCCGGAATTGACCGGCGAGGGACGGGCGTATCCCGGCGCCACCTGGCTGGTGATGGACGATACGACACCCTGCTTCTGATAGGGCAGAAGGATTTTCTCGACCTCCTTCACGCGCTCCCGGGTATAGTCGAGGCTCGAGCCTTCGGGGGCTTCGATGCGCACGATGATCGCGCCGCGATCCTCCGTCGGCGCGAAGGTCTTCGGCAGCATCTGGAACAGTCCGTAGGCCGAGAGACACACCATGAAGCCGACCGCGAGAATGACGAGCGGCGCCTTGAGAACCCGCGTCAGGATCTTGCGGTAGACGTTGTTCATGCCCGTGAAGAAGGGCTCGGTCATCGTCTGGATGCGGCCATGGGCGGGCACCATCAGCTTCGAGCACATCATCGGCGTGAGCGTGCGCGCCACGATGCCGGAGAAGAAGATCGCGGCCGCGAGCGTGATGCCGAATTCCCGGAAGAGCTGGCCGGTATTGCCGGTCATGAAGGCGAGCGGCACGAACACGGCCATCAGCGTGGCCGTGGTGGCGATGACCGCGAAGCCGATCTCGCGCGCGCCGTCGAAGGAGGCCAGAAGCGGCGGCTGGCCTTCCTCGATACGGCGGTGAACGTTCTCGATCTCCACGATTGCGTCGTCCACCACGATGCCGATGGCGAGCACCACGGCGAGCAGCGTCAGCACGTTGATGGAGGCGTTGAAATAGGCCATCACCATGCAGGCGGCGATGATCGACACCGGAATCGCCACGATGGCCACGATGGTGGAGCGCCAGTCGCGCAGGAAGATCAGGATCACCAGAACCACGAGGCCGATGCCCTCCATCAGCGTGTGCAGCACGCCCTTGATGGAGGCGCTGATGAACTGGCTCTCGTCATAGGAGATCTGCGCCGTGGTGCCCGGGGGGAGGGAGGATTTCAGGTTCTCAAGCTCCGCGCGCACGCCGTCGGCGACCGCGAGGGTGTTGGCCGTCGATTGGCGCACGACGCCGAGACCCATGGCGACCTTGCCGCCTTCATAGAACTCGAAGCGGTTGTCCTCCGGGCCGACCTCGACCTTGGCGACCTCGCCCAGGCGCACGAGGTATCCGTTCTTGTTCGAGACGATGAGATGCTCGAAATCCTGCTGGCTGGAGAGGCGGGAATCCGTCTTCACGGTGAATTCGCGCTGCGAGGATTCGATGCGGCCGCCCGGGAGCTCCACGTTCTGCCGCTTGATCGCGGCATTCAGGTCCTGCACGGTCAGTCCGCGCGCCGCGAGGGCGGGGCGGTCGACCCAGATGCGCATGGAATACCGGCGCTCTCCGGCCAGCGAGACGTTGGCGACACCGGGGACGGTCGAGAGGCGGTCGACATAGACGCGCTTCAGGAAGTCGCTGAGCTCGAGGGCATCGTAGGTGGAGGAGGTGACGCTGATCCACATGATCGCCGACGCGTCGTCGTCCACTTTGCGGATCACCGGCTGGTCGACCCCGTCCGGCAGGCGGCCGACGACGCGGAACACGGCGTCGCGCACGTCGGAGGTCGCGCCTTCGGGATCGCGCGAGACGTCGAACTCGATCGTGACGGAGGAGCGCTCGTCCCGGCTCTGCGAACGGATCTGCTTGATGCCCTCGATGCCTGCCACGGCGCCTTCGATCACCTCCGTCACGCGGCTCTCGATGACCTCGTTCGAAGCGCCGCGATAGACGGTCGAGATGGACACGACCGGCCGGTCGACGCTCGGATACTCGCGGATCGGCAGGTTCATGAGCGCGGACAGGCCGCCCACGATCAGCAGCAGACTCACCACGACGGCGAAGACGGGACGGCGAATGAAGAGGTCGGAAACCTGCATGGTTCTGGTCGTTCCGGTGAAATCAGACTAGAGCCTTTTCCATGAACTTCGGTTCATGGCAAAGGCTCCTGTTGTTTGAGAAAGACGCCTTTTCTTCGCAAAACCGGCATCCACTTTTGCGGAAAAGGCTCTAACGCGACGGCACACTTCTCCCCCTCGGGCGAGGGGGGCAGGAGGGGGGCCTGAAGGAGGGGTACCCTGAACAGGTCATCTACTTCGCTTCGGCCGCCTGCGCCGTGCCGATGGCGTGCGGCACGTTCAGCGAGGAGCGCGAGGGCTGCTGGCGATCGGCGGCCGGGGTTCCCTGCGGCTCGCCGGAGCCCGAGCCGAGCGGGCGTGCGATCACTTCGGCCCCGGGGCGCACGCGCTGAACGCCGAGGATCACGATGGTCTCGCCGGCCTTGAGGCCCTCGACGACCTCGGCCTTGCCGCCCTGGCGCTGGCCAAGGGTGATGACGCGGCGCTCCACCTTGTTGTCCTTCACCGGGTAGACCACGTGGCGCAGGCCCTCGCTGACGATGGCCTCTTCCGGCACCACGACGGCCTCGTCGTTGGACGACACTTCGAGCCGGACCGCCAGGAACATGCCGGGCTTGAGGGCCTCGTCCGGATTGTCGAACTCGGCCGTCAGGCGCGCCGTGCGGGTCGCCTGATCGACACGGGGATCGATGGTGGCCACCTTGCCCTTGAACGTGCGGCTCTTGTAGGCGGCGGAAAGGGCGGTCACCGTCTGCCCGGGCTCCAGACGGCCGAGAAGATTTTCCGGCACGGCGAAGTCGAGCCGGACTCTGGAGAGATCGTCGAGGGACGTGATCCGCGTCCCGGGCGCCACATAGGCTCCGAGCGAAACGGAGCGCGTTCCGACGCGCCCGTTGAAGGGCGCCCGGATCGTGAGATCCTGCAGCCGTGCTTCGGCGCCCTTGCGCTGCGCCTGAGCCGACGCGATGGCTCCCTCGAGAGATTTCAGCTGCGCGGTGAGGTCCTCGACCTGGGCGGTGGTTCCCGCTCCGGTGCGGTTGAGGGCCTGGGCACGCTCGAGCTTGATGGCGACCTCGTTGCGCTGAGCCACGGCGCGGTTCGACTCGGCGATGGTCTGATCGATGTCGGCCCGGCGCTCGGCGGCGTCGAGCTGCACCAGCACATCGCCCGCCTTGACCTTCTGGCCTTCCTCGAACCCGATCTGGTCGATGACGCCCGCCACCTTGGCGGTCACGGTGATCGATTCATAGGCGCGCACCGTTCCTACGGCCTCGCGGGTTTCCACGATGCGTCCCGTCTTGACGGTATCCACTTCCACGGCCGCGGGGCCCGATGGCCCGCCGCGATTGCCGCCCCGCCCTCCGGAAGGCCCGCCCTGCTGTTCCGTCGACTGGTTTCCTAGGTATCCGTTCTGATACCCATACCACCCGCCAAACCCTGCTGCCCCCAGCAAGGCGATGACGGCGAGTTGACCGGACACACGCATGCTCGCTCCTTGAACTCTCGGAAGTCTTTTTCAGTTTAGAATGTTTTGATGAGGCCTAACACATCACAGGCCGGGCTTGTCGACTATAACGCACTAAGCACAGGGTTTTGTATTACGATTTCGTAATCTGCCGTCTTCGTCCCTCCCGGGCTGCTCCCCGAGCCGACGTCCGGCCTGAAAATGCTCCTGGTCCGTTCTAGGAAAGATTCCTTCCTTTCAGGATCTGCTGCCGTTCAGCCCATGAACGAGAGGCGGCGGACAGGAGAGCCCCCTCCATGAAAGGCCCCGTTCCGCCGCGCCCGGCGGCTCGTCCTGACGTCTGTCCTGAATGGCCTTGACCGTTCTCTGCAGTTCCATCATACCGGTCGGCGGGACACCTCTCCCCACCGAGAGGCGCCCATCTGTAAGGATGGACTCAACATGACAGACCTGCCCAACGCGCGTCCCCGCGCGCCCTTCTTCTCGTCCGGCCCCTGCGCGAAGCGCCCCGGATGGTCCCTGCAAAACCTCAAAACCGAATCCCTGGGCCGTTCGCACCGCGCGAAGCTCGGCAAGGCGCGCCTGAAGCTCGCCATCGACCTCACCCGCGAAGTGCTGGAAGTGCCTGCCGATTACCGCATCGGGATCGTCCCGGCTTCCGATACGGGCGCCGTGGAGATGGTTCTGTGGTCCATGCTGGGCGCCCGGCCCGTGGACATGCTGGCCTGGGAGAGCTTCGGAGAGGGCTGGGTCACCGATGTGGTCAAGCAGCTCAAGCTCGCCGACGCCCGCGTGATCAATGCGCCCTACGGCGAGTTGCCCGATCTCGCCGATCCCGCGCAGGTCGACACGAAAAATCGTGACGTGGTCTTCACCTGGAACGGCACCACCTCCGGTGTGCGCGTGCCGAATGCCGACTGGATCGCGGCGGACCGGGAGGGCCTCACCATCTGCGACGCGACCTCGGCCGCCTTCGCGCAGAAGCTCGACTTCGCCAAGCTCGACGTCGTCACCTTCTCCTGGCAGAAGGTGCTGGGCGGCGAAGCGGCACACGGCATGCTCATTCTCTCGCCGCGCGCCGTGGAGCGCCTCGAGACCTACAAGCCCGCATGGCCGCTGCCGAAGATCTTCCGCATGACCAAGGGCGGCAAGCTCATCGAGGGCATCTTCCAGGGCGAGACCATCAACACCCCATCGATGCTCGCAGTCGAGGATTACATCGACGCGCTCGAATGGGCGAAGTCCGTCGGCGGTCTGAACGGGCTCGTCGCCAAGGCCGACGCGAACGCGAAGGTCATTCACGATTGGGTCGCCCGGACCCCGTGGATCGCCAACCTCGCGAAGGACCCGGCAACCGCCTCCAACACCAGCGTGTGCCTCGTCGTGGCCGATCCGGACGTGGTCGCCAAGGGGCCCGAGGCCGTGGCTCAGGTCGCCAAGGGCATCACGTCGGCCCTCGAGAGGGAGGGCGTGGCCCTCGATATCGGGGCCTATCGCGATGCGCCTCCCGGCCTTCGCATCTGGTGCGGCGCGACGGTCGAGCAATCCGACCTCGAAGCCCTGACGCCCTGGCTCGACTGGGCCTTCGCGCAGGAAAAGGCGAAGCTCGCGAAGGCCGCCTGACGTTCAAGTCTCTCTGAACCGTCATCCCCGGGCCCGTCCCGGGGATCCACGACTTTTCCGGCCGCTGAGCTTGTCATCCCGGCAGACATGCATCCCCGGGACGAGCCCGGCCACGACGCCATGAGGTTCATCCCATGCCCGCTCCCCGCGTTCTCATTTCCGACGCTTTGTCTCCCGCCGCCGTGCAGATCTTCAAGGATCGCGGCATCGAGGTCGATTTTCAGCCCGATCTCGGCAAGGACAAAGAGAAGCTCGCCGCCATCATCGGCAACTACGACGGCCTCGCCATCCGGTCCGCCACGAAAGTCACGGCGAAGATCCTCGAGCAGGCGAAGAACCTGAAGGTGATCGGCCGCGCCGGCATCGGCGTGGACAATGTCGAGATCCCCGCCGCCACGGCGAAGGGCATCATCGTCATGAACACGCCCTTCGGCAATTCCATCACCACCGCCGAACACGCAATCGCGATGATGTTCGCGCTCGCGCGCCAGATCCCGCAGGCCGATGCCTCCACCCAGGCCGGCAAGTGGGAGAAGAACCGCTTCATGGGCGTCGAGCTGACCGCCAAGGTGCTGGGCGTCATCGGCTGCGGCAATATCGGGTCCATCGTGGCCGACCGCGGCATCGGCCTGCGCATGAAGGTCATCGCCTTCGATCCGTTCCTGTCGCCGGAGCGCGCCGTCGAGCTCGGCGTCGAGAAGGTGGAGCTCGAGGATCTGCTCCGCCGCGCCGACATCATCACGCTGCACGTGCCGATGACCGAGAAGACGAAGAACATTCTCTCGGCCGAGAATATCGCCAAGACGAAGAAGGGCGTGCGCATCGTCAACTGCGCCCGCGGCGGCCTCGTCGACGAGGTGGCCTTGCGCGCGGCCCTCGATTCCGGCCATGTGGCGGGCGCGGCCTTCGACGTGTTCGTGGAGGAGCCTGCGCTCACCAATCCGCTCTTCGGCCATTCCAACGTGGTCTGCACGCCGCATCTGGGCGCCGCCACCTCGGAGGCGCAGGAGAACGTGGCGCTGCAGGTGGCCGAGCAGATGTCCGACTACCTGCTCCAGGGCGCGATTCAGAACGCCGTGAACTTCCCCTCCATCACGGCGGAGGAAGCCCCGCGCCTCAAGCCCTTCGTGGCGCTCGCCGAGAAGCTCGGCTCCTTCCTCGGCCAGCTCACGGAAGCCGCCATCAAGGGCATCCGCATCGAGTACGAGGGCGCCGTCGCCGACATGAACACCCGCGCGCTGACGTCGGCCGCCGTGACGGGCGTGCTGCGGCCCTTCCTGCAGGACGTCAACATGGTGTCGGCTCCGATCGTCGCCCGTGAGCGCGGCATCACCGTGGAAGAGGTCAAGCGCGAGAGCGCCGCGCGCGATTACGAGAGCTTCATCCGCATCGTCGTGAGTGCAGAGGACATGGCCCGCCACGCCGGCGGCACCGTCTTCCAGGACGGCAAGCCGCGGGTGACGGAGATCCGCGACATCGCGGTGGATGCCGAGTTCGCGCCGCACATGATCTATGTGCGCAACGACGACAAGCCCGGCTTCATCGGCCGCTTCGGAACGCTGCTCGGCGAGTCGGGCGTGAACGTGGCCACTTTCGCGCTCGGCCGCGACAAGCCGGGCGGCGACGCGATCTGTTTCGTGTCGGTCGACGAGCCCGTGTCCGAAGAGCTCCTGCGCAAGATCGAAGAGATTCCGCAGGTCAAGCGCGCCCGCGCGGTCCGCTTCTGAAAAACGCTGTCCGGAGGAGCGGTTGCCGCTTCTCCGGCCATTTCATCAAGACAATCAGGTGCAGACATGGCCGCTTCCCCGTCACAACGCTTCGTCCTGACGCTCGCCTGCGCGAACCGTCCCGGCATCGTTGCCGCCGTGGCGGGGCATTTGTCCGATGCGGGCCTCAACATCCTCGATGCCCAGCAATACGACGACATCCAGACCGATCGCTTCTTCATGCGCGTCGTCTTCAACCCGGTGAACGGGAAAGCCGACATCGAGGCGCTCAAGGAGGGCTTCGCGCCGCTGGCCGAGCGTTTCGGCATGGGCTGGGCCCTGCGCGACCAGGGCGAGCGCCGGCGGGTCATGCTCATGGTGTCCAGGTTCGATCACTGCCTTGCGGACCTGCTCTATCGCTGGCGCATCGGCGAACTCGATTTCGAGCCCGTCGGCGTCATCGCCAACCATCCTGTCGAGGCCTACAGCCATGTGGATCTGGGCGGCGTTCCGTTCCACTACCTGCCGGTCACGAGGGACACGAAGCTCGAGCAGGAGGCGAAGATCTGGTCGCTCATTCGCGATTCACAGGCCGATCTCGTGGTGCTCGCCCGTTACATGCAGGTTCTGTCCGACGGGCTCGCGGCGAAACTTTCGGGCCGCTGCATCAACATCCATCACTCGTTCCTTCCGAGCTTCAAGGGCGCCAAGCCCTACCACCAGGCTCATGCCCGCGGCGTGAAGCTGATCGGGGCGACCGCCCATTACGTCACGTCCGACCTCGACGAGGGGCCGATCATCGCGCAGGATGTGGAGCCGATCACCCATCGCGACAGCGCGGAGGACCTCGTGCGCAAGGGCCGCGACATCGAGCGGCGCGTCCTCGCCCGCGCGGTGCGCGACCACCTGGAAGACCGCATTCTGCTCAACGGCCGCAAGACCGTGGTGTTCGCGGACTGAACACTTGGAAGAGGAGCGCGGCTCTCACTTCCGCTCCGCGAGCCAGATGCCGCCGAGCACCAGGAACAGGCCGAGCGCGTGATAGAAGGCGAAGGGCTCGCCGAGCAGCAGCACGGCGAGCAGCGCGCCGAAGACCGGCACCAGGTTGACGAACAATCCCGCCCGGGCGGGGCCGATCAGCTCGACGCCGCGGATGAAGAAGATCTGCGAGACGAGCGACGGGCAAAGGCCGATATAGAGAAGGATCAGCCATCCCTTCCAGGTCGGCCATTGCATGGCGCCTTGCGCGATTTCCAGGGCGAGCAGGGGCAGCGAGGATAGAAACGCGACGCCGGCCAGGGCCGTGAAGAAGACGAGACCGGAGACGGGCGGGCGGCGGCGCAGGCCCAGGGTATAGCCTGCATAGAAGACGCAGGCGATCAGCATCCAGACATCGCCGATATTGAGCGCGAGCGCCTTGAGAACCTCGAGATCCGCCTTCACCGAGACCAGGACGACGCCGAGGATCGTCACGACCATGCCGAGGATCTGCAGCGGAATCACCCGCGAGCCGAAGAACAGGATCGTGCCGATCAGCACGAGCACCGGAATGGCGCCCTGGAAGATCGTCAGGTTCACCGCGCTCGTGTGGTAGGCTGCGGCATAGAACAGGGCGTTGAAGGCGGTGAAGCCCGACGAGCCCATGAGGACGATGAAGGGCCAGCGCGACCCCATCTGCGGCCACTCGGCCAGGACCTGCCGGCCGACGAGCGGACCCAGGATGGCGGCCACGATGGCCCAGCGGATGCAGGTGAGCAGCATCGGCGAGACCTGGCCGACGGCGAGACGTCCGGCGATGGCGTTGCCGCCCCACATGAGCGTGGTGAGGATCAGGAGCAGATAGGCCCTTTCCCAAAGTCCCTTGCCGAGCGATTGCGGGAATTTCATGGACGGCCGGACCTCATGACGCTTGCCGCCGCGCACAGTTTCGATAAACCAGCGCTCAACGAAGCGGGTGACGGTTATGGCCTTAAGGTTTCTGGTGGTCGAGGGCAATACGCGCGGTGCAAGGCAGGCCCACAAGGCGGCCTATGGCCAAATGCTGTCGGAGTCCTATGCGCAGGTGATTCACGCCATCGCGCGGGACGCCGTCTGCGACATCGCCTTCCCGACGGACGAAGGCGCGAACCTGCCCGATCGGGCGGGGCTTGCGTCCTATGACGGGATCGTGCTGACCGGCTCTCATCTCAACATCTACGACCGGACACCCGAGATCCTGCGCCAGATCGACCTGATGCGGGCCATCTACGCCTCGGGCACCCCGTCCTTCGGGTCCTGCTGGGGGCTGCAGGTGGCGGCCGTCGCGGCGGACGGGGACGTGCGCAAGAACCCGCTCGGCCGCGAGGTGGGCTTCGCCCGCCGCCTGCGGCCGACGGAGGAGGGGAGAGGGCATCCCATGCTGGCAGGGCGGCCCGAGGTCTACGACGCACCCGCCATTCATCTCGACATGGTCACGGCGCTGCCCGACGACGCCACGGTGATCGCGACCAATCCGGTCTCGGCGGTTCAGGCGGCGGAGATCCGGCGGGACGGAGGCCTGTTCTGGGGCGTGCAGTATCATCCGGAATTCGGCCTGACGGAGCTGGCCACGATCCTGCGCCAGCGCACGGACCTCCTGATCCGCGAAGGGTTCTGCCGGACGCCCGAGGAGGTCGCGTCCTACGCGGACGACCTGACGGTCCTCGACAGGGATCCGTCCCGCTTCGATCTGGCCTGGCGGCACGGGGTCGATGCCGAGGTTCTGGATCCGGCCTGCCGCACCCGCGAGATTCGCAACTTCATCGAGCGCCGGGTCCAGGCCGAGAAAAGCGCGCGGGGGCGGGCCTGATCCCCGACGGCTGTCCGACCCTCAGAGCACATCCACGATGACGCGCTGGGAGACCGGAGTGGCGGGGGATGGCGCGCTGACCACGAAGCCCCGGCATTTCGTGGTGACCGGGTAGATCGGCGTGTGGTGCCGGTCGGCCCCGACCAGATAGTTGACCGTGTAATACTCGTAGCCGCCGACGAACGCCGTCTCCTTGGTCTCGAACACGTATCCCACTTCGGTCGGGCTGATGCGGTAGGTCGCCCGCGGCGGCCCGAGGGCCGCGATGCGCTCCGAGATCGGCCGGCCGACAAAGTCCGCGCATGAAAGCTGAGTGGCCTCATAGGCCGCCGGGACGCAGCCCGTCGCGCCGAGCGCGATGCCAACAACGACGATAACTCTTTTCACGACAGCCCCCAGGGATGCATCAATCGCTCTCCCAAGGTGATCTAGATAACCATGTGCCGTTGGGAAAGATGTCGGCGCTTCCGATGTCTCCATCTCCGTCCTTTCCCTCCCTTCGGAGCGCTGGGCCGGCCGCGGCGGTGATCCCCATGGCTTCGCCCGTCCCTTGACAAGCGGGAGGCATGGGACATCTGGCGCACATCAGGACGGAGTACGATGCATGGGACAAGGCTCATTCCGGCTTGACCTGAGACGCGCGATCCACGAAGAGGGTTTGCAAGGTTTTTACCCAACCCTGGCCTTGCGCCGGGGTTTTTTATTGTGAGGCTTGAGCGATGGCGAACGTAGTTGTCGTGGGCGCCCAGTGGGGCGACGAAGGCAAGGGCAAGATCGTCGACTGGCTGTCTGAACAGGCAGACGTGGTCGTGCGGTTCCAGGGCGGACACAATGCCGGCCATACCCTCGTGATCGGCGACAAGGTCTACAAGCTGTCGCTGCTGCCCTCCGGCGTCGTGCGCCCCAACAAGCTCTCCGTCATCGGCAACGGCGTGGTCCTCGATCCGCACGCCCTGGCGGCGGAGGTCGAGCGGCTGTCCGAGCAGGGCGTGTCGATCTCCCGCGACAACCTGCGCGTGGCCGAGAACGCGACTCTCATCCTCTCGATCCATCGCGAGCTCGACGCTCTGCGCGAGAGCGGCAGCGCGGGCACGAAGATCGGCACCACCAAGCGCGGCATCGGGCCCGCCTACGAGGACAAGGTGGGCCGCCGCGCCATCCGTCTCATGGACCTCGCCGACCTTCCTTCGCTGCGCGACAAGATCGACCGGCTGCTCACGCACCATAATGCCTTGCGCCGCGGCTTCGGCCTCGACGAGTTCAAGCCCGAAGAGATCTATGAGGAATTGTCCTCGGTCGCTCCGAAGGTGCTCCCCTACATGGACGCCGTGTGGCGCCTCCTCGACGAGGAGCGCCGGGCCGGCAAGCGCATTCTGTTCGAGGGAGCGCAAGGCGCGCTGCTCGATGTCGATCACGGCACCTATCCCTTCGTCACCTCCTCGAACACAGTGGCCGGCCAGGCCGCGACCGGATCGGGCCTCGGCCCGGGCGGCGTCGGCTATGTGCTGGGCATCGCCAAGGCCTATACCACCCGCGTCGGCGAGGGGCCGTTCCCGACGGAGCTCCACGACGAGACCGGCGAGCTGATCGGCCAGAAGGGCAAGGAGTTCGGCGTGGTGACGGGCCGCAAGCGCCGCTGCGGCTGGTTCGATGCCACCCTGGTGCGCCAGACGGTGCGCACGTCCGGAATCGATGGCATCGCGCTCACCAAGCTCGACATCCTGGACGGGTTCGACACCATCAAGATCGGTGTCGGCTACAGGCTCGACGGCCAGACGATCGACTATTTCCCGGCGAGCCAGGGGGCTCAGGCGCGGGTGGAGCCGATCTACGAGGAGTTCGAGGGCTGGAGCGGCTCCACGGCCGGTGCGCGGTCCTGGGCGGATCTGCCGGCTCAGGCCGTCAAATATGTGCGTCGTATCGAGGAATTGATCGGTGCGCCCGTGGCGGTCCTGTCCACCTCGCCCGAACGCGACGATACAATCCTCATGAAGAACCCCTTTGAGGGTTGACGGCGGAGCTTCTCCGGGTCATTCCCAAGGAAATGGCAGATTATTACCCTCTCATTGTGCGGGCCGTCGAAGGTCTGACAGAGCAGACGCCCGTCGCGCGGCGCGCCGTTTACGAGCGCGCCCGAACGGCGTTGGTGGCTCAGCTGCGCTCCCTCAATCCGCCCCTGTCCGAAGCGGACATTCAGCGGGAGCGCGCGTCCCTCGATGATGCGATCACGCGCGTCGAAGCGGATTACACGCCACCTCCGGCCGGCTTCGATCCGAATGCCTTCGCCGAGATGCTGGTCGAGGAGCAGGCTCCTCAGACACCGGCGGAGCGGCTGCGCAGCGTGATGACGCCGAGGCAGGCCCCGCCGCGGCCGGCCTCTCAGGGAGAACCCCAGCCCGCACCGCTGCCTGCGCCGGCTCCCCGGACCGTCGAGGAGGCGGCCCCGGCTGCCCGTCCGCGGGTCGACAGCAGGCCGCATCCGGCCATGCAGAGCAACCGGCAGATGCGCTCCGTCATGCTCGGAGGGGCGATCCTTCTCGTGCTCCTCCTCATCGGAGGGCTGGCCTGGTGGCAGAGCCGCTCTGACGGCCCCATTCCCGAGACGCCGGTCGCCCAGGCTCCTCAGGAAGCACCGGCCAGCCAGGAAACGGCAAAAATCGAAGAGCGTGTCGGCGGACAGGCTCCCGCCGGCTCCCCGAACGCGGGGCAGGCCATCGGCGTGGCGCATCGCGCCGTCTTCTACGAGGAAGACGCCACCAATCCGCAGACGCCCAAGGCCTATGTCGGGCGCGTGGTCTGGCGGCTCGAGGACGTGAACCCGGGCCAGGGGCAGCCGCTCGAGAAGGCGGTCACGGCGAATATCGAGATTCCCGATGCGGGGGTGACCATGAAAATGGTGCTGCGCCGCAACCTGGATACGACACTCCCCGCGTCCCATACGGTCGAGCTCACCTTCACGACCCGTGCGGGCGACAGCGGCCGGGTGATCCGCGACGTGGGCCTCCTTCAGTTCAAGAACGAAGAGGCCGCGCGCGGCACGCCGATCGCGGGCCTTCCGGTGCCGGTGCGCGAGAACCTGTTCCTGATCGGCCTGTCCAACCTGCAGGGCGATGTGGAGCGGAACACGGAGCTCTTCGTGCGCCGGAACTGGATCGATCTGCCCGTCCGCATGGCCTCGGGCCAGCGCGCCATTCTCAGCTTCGAGAAGGGCGCCGCCGGAGAGCAGGTTCTGAACAGCGCCTTCAGCCAGTGGCAGTAAGGCGGCCCGACACGGGGCAATCAAAAAGCCGCGCCTGAGGGCGCGGCTTTTTTCATGGCGGCTCGTCGGGCCTCGTCAGGCCCGGTCGGGTAGGATCAGACCGAACAGGATCAGACTGGGGCCTCGGCCGAGGGTGTGCTCTCGATCTGGGTGAGGTTCTTCTTCACCGCCTCCTGGATCTTCTCGAAGGCGCGGACCTCGATCTGGCGGACGCGCTCGCGGGAGACCCCGAACTCGGTCGAAAGCTCCTCCAGCGTGATCGGGTCGTCCGAGAGGCGGCGGGCCTCGAAGATCCGGCGCTCGCGCGGATTCAGGACGGTCAGGGCATTGCGGAGGGCGGTCAGCCGGTTCTGGCCTTCCTCTTCCTCCACGAGCACCTGCTCCTGGCTTTCGCTCTGGTCGACGAGCCAATCCTGCCACTCGCCTCCGCCTTCGCCCTCGTCGCGCAGGGGCGCATTGAGGGAGGCGTCGCCGCCGAGGCGGCGGTTCATGTCCACCACGTCCTGCTCGGTCACGCCGAGCTGGGTGGCGATCTGCTTCACCTGGTCGGGACGCAGGTCGCCTTCGTCCAGGGCGGAGATGCGGCCCTTGGCCTTGCGCAGGTTGAAGAACAGCTTCTTCTGGTTCGCGGTGGTGCCCATCTTCACGAGGGACCAGGATCGCAGGATATATTCTTGAATCGCCGCCTTGATCCACCACATGGCATATGTGGCGAGGCGGAAGCCCTTGTCGGGCTCGAAGCGCTTGACGGCCTGCATGAGGCCGACATTGCCTTCCGAGACCACCTCGCTGATCGGCAGGCCATAGCCACGGTAACCCATGGCGATCTTGGCGACGAGGCGCAGGTGGGATGTCACGAGCTTATGGGCGGCCTCGCGGTCTCCATGCTCCCGCCAGCTTTTGGCGAGCATATATTCCTCATGCGGCTCGAGCATGGGGAAGCGACGGATTTCGTCGAGATAGCGGGACAGGCCCCCTTCATTGGCAAGCACTGGAAGCGCTGCAGCCATATCTTCTCCTCCTTTGGCTCCCTCTTTCCGTGAGGCAAGCCTGAGGCGGCCCCCTCGATGGCCGACCGCCCAACTTCCTTATATAAGCGGTTCAACCGTGTCCGGATAGAGGCGCCGGACTTCAAGACCTGGTGAACGCGTCAGCATCGCAAGGGTGCCAGCGTGGCAGAATTTTGCGACGCATTGACGCTCGTTCCCTCAAGCTTTCAAAGCCTGCAGCAACCTCGCCAGATCCGCCGGAATGGGGCTTTCGAACCGCAGGAACTCACCTGTCCTGGGATGCTCGAAGCCCAGAACCGCCGCATGCAGCGCCTGCCGGTTCAGCGCTGCGAGCGCCTCCTGCTGGTCCGGAGCGAGGCGGTTCGCCTTGGTCTTGAACCCAGACCCGTAGACGGTATCCCCAAGGAGCGGATGGCCGATATGAGCCATATGGACGCGGATCTGGTGCGTGCGTCCCGTCTCCAGTTCGCATTGCACGAGGGCGGCGACCGGCCCGGTCGAGGGCAGGGCTTTCGAGGGCAAGGCTTCCGAGGGCAAGGCTTCGAGAACCTCGTAATGGGTGACGGCATAGCGGCCACGCTCGTTGTCGTCGGACACGATCGCGATCTTTTCCCGGTTGTGCTGGCTGCGGGCGAGCGCGGCCTCCACGGTGCCGCGCCTGCGCTCCGGGACGCCCCAGACGAGAGCGAGATAGAGTCTCTCAAGAGGGCCCGTACGGCCGTGATCGGCGAACTGCTCCGCGAGGCCTTGATGGGCCAGATCGTTCTTGGCCACGACGAGAAGGCCGGAGGTATCCTTGTCGAGCCGGTGCACGATGCCGGGGCGCTTCACGCCCCCGATACCCGAGAGGCTCTCCCCGCAATGGGCGATGAGCGCATTGACCAGGGTGCCCGATTCGTGCCCGGCCGCCGGATGGACCACCAGTCCCGCCGGCTTGTCGATCACGATCAGGTCGTCGTCCTCATAGACGATGGACAAGTCCATGGCTTCGCCTTGGGGCTCCGCCGCGACGGCAGGAGGCACCTGCAGGGCGATCCGTGCGCCCGCGCCCACCTTGCGGCCCGGATCGAGCGCGGGCGCGCCGTCCACCGTCACCTGGCCGTCTCGGATGAGGGCCTGCAGGCGGCTGCGCGACATGTCGCCGGCCAGTCGCGCCAGCACGCGATCCAGCCGCTCCGCCGCCGTTTCTTCATTCAGGGTCCATTCCTGCCGGGTCGTATCGTCCACCACATCCTCATTTTTGACGTCGCCCTCTCTTTTTTGAGAGAAAGGGCTTGAAGCGATTCATGATGCTGGTTATACGAGCGCCCACCACCTTGCTAGCTCCCTTCGTCTAGCGGTCTAGGACGTCGCCCTCTCACGGCGAAAACAGGGGTTCGAGTCCCCTAGGGAGCGCCAAAGGTTTCAAGGCTTAGAGGCTTGGCCTCTGATGCTAATGCCTCAAAACCCCAAGAACGACCCAATATGCGAGTTTGATGCCATAATCGACTTGGCTGAAAATTCGGAGTTCTCAGCGCTGACCTGTGCGCAGGGGCTTGTCAGGCAGAGGCCGAGGAGCCTTAGCTCCCGTTTAGCAACTTCTTCCTACACAAGTGCGCTCTAGTAACGCCCCATCTGAAGGCCATTTGCGGTTTCGATTGGCCTTCTGCGTTGGGCGATGGATTCTAGCGGCCGCGTTTTGCAATTCAAATATCCGACGGGGATTTACGCCCACTGGTCAGCCAATCAGCTTGAACTATTCGGCGTTGATAAGGTTGAGGGGTTGTTGGCCCCTAAGAAAGGGTATGTTACCACTTCTTTACCATGTTTGTGCAATCCACTCGCGCGGCTGAAATCGCAGGTTTAACCGAACACCAACTCAAAGAGTGGTGTATGCGGCGCGGCCTGATCCGTCCTGATGTGCTGCCACGCGGGCGTGGCCACAACGCGCTCTTTGGATGGCGCACGCTTCTTGTCCTGCGCCTCCTGGCGCTTGTGCATATTCGATTTGGAGGAACAGTGGCGCATTGGGGACCAATTATGGATGCGTTGCGCGCCTCTCTGGAAGGATCTTCCTTTCCGGCGCTGTATGGACATGCGGCGGTATACGACGGCGCAAGGATGGTAATCAGTCCTGCTAGCCCCTTCGATGCTAAGCAAGCCCTTCTTACGTTGCCACTAGATGAGCATCTTGCCGAAATTTCGCGGGCGTTCGGTCCAGAAGAAGATGAAGTCCAACTGCCGCTTCTCCCGCCTCTTCTGGTGAAACGATGACTAGCCAATTCTCATTAGACTGGAGCCGGCGCTTTGGCTTGGCTCATGCTCCGTTGTTTGAGATCGGAGAAATCGAAAGTCCAGATAGACATGCTGTTCTTCTGGATGGGGGAAATGGCAGCTTCGCCCTGTCACAATGCGACGAAGCATTTGATCCGCGCTTGGCAGCATCTTGGGCATGGTCCGCTGGATTGCCCCATCACGTAGCCGTAACCGAGGACAAAGTATTCGTCACCCGATGGGATACTCTACAGGCACCCGAGAGCTTCACCTATAAGAGCGTCTCGCAAAAGCTTGATGCTTTCTATAGCTATCTGGCTCAGCGCAGAGTGTCAGCTAGACGAGATGTTATCGCTACCCTGCTCGATCTCTTTAGAGCTGTGCGCGGAGAGATTGAAGTTGCGGGAGCTGCTGATGAAACCGCAGTCGCAGAGTTTTTGGATGTTCTGGCAGAGCTGGTTGCTTCGGAGCAGCGAACGTCAGACAGTCGCGGTAACTTTGCAGCCGTTTGGAATAATGTTCGAAATAGCGTGCAGGGTGGTTCCGCGTTAAGCGCGGATCAGAAACAGCGGCTTGAAGTCGGCTTCAAACACCAAGTTGCGTCGTTATTGGATCTTCAATTGTCAGCAGCTTTAGCGGTGCGACACGCTGCGAGTGCGATCTTCCAGGAGGCGCACTTTGCCTTCGAAAGCTCTGGCCAATCGGATCTTTTCGGGCATCAACCGGCAAGCACGACAAAAAGTATTACTCGTGGAGCACACCACTTCACGCCCCCATCACTCGCACGCAGCATCGTCGAACAGTCACTAGCTGCCATAGCCGATGTTGAACGACGGCCTGAACTTGTAGTGTGCGATCCTGCATGTGGTTCGGGTGCTTTTCTCACTGAAACTGCTCGAACGCTGCGCAGAATCGGCTTCACGGGTAAGCTTAAGCTAGTAGGACGTGATTTATCGCCATCAGCGGTGTTAATGGCGAAGTTTGCGCTGCACGCGGCTAAATTTGACTGGCAACCCGCTGGCGGAATTGAAATTGACGTCGAAGTCGCGGATGCCCTCAACCCCGACTCATTACCGCGTGCTGATCTAGTAGTGATGAATCCACCTTTCCTTGCTTGGCCAATGATGAACAAGCTGCAAAGGGATAAGGTCTCTCAAATCCTGGGTTCGGCCGCCAAGCATCGACCGGACTTATCGATGGCTTTTGTATCGAGAGCGCTTGATGCCGTAGGCGAAGGTGGTGTGGTTGCCAGCTTGATGCCATCGAGCATTCTAGCGCTCGACTCAGGAAAAGAGTGGCGTAGAGACCTACTTGAGCGCGCCCGCCTAGCGTTCCTCGGCTCATTTGGGGAGTACGGCCTCTTTGTGCATGCCTTAGTTCAAGTTGCAGCAATGGTCCTTGTCGCAGGGGACAAGCAAACGACCGGTTTGGCGCTTAGATCAGCAAACGAGCAAGCCGCTACTGGCGAAGCTCTTCGGGCGCTTCGCAGACTAAACCACCCAGTCGTAGCTAATGCCAGCGGAAAGGGGTGGCGTATTGCTCACATTGATAAACGGGATCTTCTAAAGACAGATCGGTGGCGTATCCTACCTGCCAGTGTTGACGACTCTTTGCGTCGCCTAGACGAACTTGGCATGCCGCGCGTCGGAGATTTGTTCGACGTCAAACAAGGTCTCCTCACCGGGCTAAATGACGCCTTCATCCTAAGCGCGCAGGAGCTTCAGGAACTGCCTGGTCCCGAGAAACAGTTCTTCCGACCAGCGCTTTTTCGTGATGCAATCTCTGAAGGTGTCATCCGCGACCGATACTTTGTCTTCTTTCCATACAACAATGAAGGTCTCATATTCTCGAGTGAAGAGGATGTCCGAAATCAAGTTCCGGTGTATTTCGGACGTTATCTTGCGCAACGCGAGCATGAACTTAAGAAACGTTCTGGAATTGACGAAGTGCGTAGGCCATGGTGGTCGTTGTCACGGTACTATTCGTGGGTTCAGGCAACAGAAGCCAGAATTCTGACGAAGTACTTTGGTGCAATTGGCGACTTCGCAGTCGATGACAGCGCTAAATTTGTTCCACTACATGGGTACGTTTGGTTTTTCAATGGACGGCGGAAGAACACTGGTCAGCCGCTTGGCTTCTCATTGGAGCAAACTCTTAACGCCTACCACAGTCTTTTAAATTCTCGGACCTTTGCGCGCCTGTTGAAGGTCTATTCTGATCCAGTTGCAGGCGGTCAGTCCAATCTTAGCGCACGTTTCGTCAGACCAATTCCGCTTCCAGATCTAACCTTATACCACGTCCTGGTGAGAGCGACTCGTCGCAGCGTCAAAGCGCCTGAGATGTGATTCAACATGGCAAGCGAGGAGGTTTGCCATGTCCATTCCCGTCGCCCTCCGGCCCGATTACGATGCCGTTCGTCTGCGCCAACTTGCCCGCCGGAGCAAGGATGCCCCGCAGACCCGCCGCTTGCTGGCCCTGGCGGTGATCTACGAGGGCGGCTTGCGCACCCAAGCGGCCGAGATCGGCGGGGTCAGCCTGCAGACGGTGCGTGACTGGGTCCTGCGCTTCAATGCCCATGGGCCCGATGGGCTTCTGGACGGGAAGGCGCCGGGACAGCCTTCGATCCTGAGCGACGCGCATCGGCAGCGCCTGAGCGAGATGATCGAGAGCGGCCCGATCCCAGCCGTCCACGGGGTAGTGCGCTGGCGCCTGGCCGACCTGATGCAGTGGCTCTGGGAGGAGTACCGGATCCGGATCTCGAAGCAGACGCTCAGCCGTGAGCTGCGGTCTCTGAGCTTCCGCAAGCTGTCGGCTCGCCCGCGTCATCACGCCAGGAGCGACGCGGCCGTGGCTGCTTTTAAAAAGACTTCCCCACGCGTCTGGAGGAGATCGCGACCAACGAGGCCGGCGGCCGGCCCATAGAGATCTGGTTTGCCGATGAGGCCCGCATCGGCCAGAAGAACAAGATCACCCGGCGCTGGGCCAAGCGCGGCACCCGTCCCTCCGCCCCACGCGATCTGCGGACTGCGTCTGCTTACATCTTTGGGGCGATCTGCCCGGCCCAAGGCAAAGCCGCCGGCCTGGTCTTGCCCCGCTGCACGACCGAGGCGATGTCCCTGCATCTGGCCGAGATCTCGCAGGCGGTGGCGCCTGGCGCGCATGCTGTGCTGCTGCTCGACCAAGCTGGATGGCACGTCTCGAGGAGGCTGAAGGTGCCGCCCAACATCACTCTGGTGCCGCTGCCGGCAATGGCGCCTGAGCTGAACCCCGTGGAGAACATCTGGCAGTTCATAAGGGAGAACTGGATCTCCAACCGGATCTTCACGTCCTACACGGACATTCTCGACCACTGCTGTGCGGCTTGGAACAAGCTGATCGATCAGCCTTGGACCATCATGTCGATCGGCTTGCGCGAGTGGGCGCACCAATGATGATCAGCGGGAATTGGTATTAATTGAGCATGGAGACCTCACGGGCGAACTTGCTCAACTCTCCACCGCGGATGATTTGCTTTCATCGCGATGGCTTCAGAGAGCCGATGAACTCTCAAGGAAGGCTTGGGGACCTGATCTAGTCGCAGCGTTATTGGAAATGGATGATGCCTGACCCATTCTCTGCAACAGAGGGTGAACTCGCGCCACATTGGAATACACTGACAGCCGAGTTAGTCCCTCAGCTCGATATCCGCGCATCAAAAGTCTCTCTAAAGGCCGCTCCAGTTGGCGATAAGCTCATTGCCTCCTTCATCGGAGAAGCCGCACGACGGGCTGGTCGGCTTCGTGGAGACCCAATGCCAGTTGTGCCGTTTAGATCTATCAGCAGCAACTGGGAAGTCTGGCTTGGATATCGAGAAGTCTGGACATTAAAAGGTGGCAACCCCAAACGCTTTAATTTCGCCTCTTCCGATCTGACCATCTTCTTTGCAATTGCTGGAAGCGAAGCGTTTCAGCAAATTCTGCGAGCTGAATGGATGGGGCCCGAGAAAAGCCTCGAAGGATGGTCCTTCAAACCCAGCAACGCGGCTCATCCACATTGGCAGATCGATATCGCTGAAACGTTGAAGTTAGATGCAGACCTTGAGGCGGCCCGCGAATTGCTGAGAGAAGTTGAGCCGCGAGAGTTCGGCGCTCCTGAGCCAGCTCCAGTCCCTGACCCGCCTTGGTACCAAATCGGTCGAATGCATTTGGCCAGTGCCATGAGGCCGTGGGCTGATGGCCTTATCGCCCACGGGCCTGCGGATCTGGCAGCTGTACGCATGTGGGTGGTAAACACCGTGAACTTACTCCAGATCGAACTAGAGCGCATTTGACGGATGATGCTTTTGCGCTGAGCCCCTTCTTTGGATCACCGGAGGCTAGAGTTTTCCGGCCTCGTTCACGGCGGCAGGCTGGCTGTGCTGCCGTGATTTGTCAGTGAGATCGGAGGCTTATGCCCAAGGGCGCCATGTGGCCGATCCTCATTGTCGTATCGACGCCAATCCTCCATCTTTTCGCGCGCATCGGCAAGCGTCAGGAACCAGTGCTGGTTCAGACACTCGGCCCGAAAGCGGCCGTTGAAGGCTTCAATATACGCGTTGTCGGTCGGCTTGCCGGGCCGGGAGAAGTCGAGCGTGACACCCCTGGCATAGGCCCACAGATCCAGGTCACGACTGACAAACTCCGAGCCCTGGTCGACCCGGATCGTCGTCGGATAGCCGATCTCGGCACAGGTCCGCTCGAGCACCTGCACCACGTCCTCGCCCCGATAGCTGAAGCGCGGATCAATCACCGGTGAGTAGCGCGAGAAGATGTCCACCACGGTCAGGACCCGCAGCTTCCGGCCGGTGGCGAGCTGGTCATGCACAAAGTCCATCGCCCAGGTCTCGTTCGGCCGCGTGGCCGCGCAGCTTCGCCTTGACCCGCCGCTTGGGCGTCTTGCTGCGCAGTTGCAGGCCCAGCTCCCTGTAGATCCGGCGCGTCCTCTTGTGATTGACGCGCCAGCCCTCACGCCGCAGCAAAACATGGACGCGCCGGTAGCCATAGCGCACCCGGGTCTGGCAGATCTCCCGGATCCGCCGCTCGAGGCCGGCCTGCTCGGGGCGACGGGACTTGTAGTGATAGGTCGAGGTGTCCACATCGAGCACCCGGCACGCCCGCCGGATCGCCCCCCCACTCGCCACGCACCCCGTCCACCAGCTTGCGCTTGCGAGCAGGCCTTACAGTTTTCGGCGGATGACGTCCTGGAGCATCTCGCGGTCGAGGGTCAGATCGGCGACGATCCTCTTCAGCTTGGCGTTCTCGTCCTCGAGCTGCTTGAGCCGCCGCATCTCCGGCGGCAGCAGCCCATCGTACTTCTTCTTCCAGTTGAAATAGGTCGCCTGACTGATCCCGGCCTTGCGGCAGATCTCCGCCACCGGCACGCCGTCCTGGCCCTGCTTGAGGATGAACGCCTTCTGGGCGTCCGAAAACTGCGAGGCTTTCATCGTTGTCCGCTCCGTTCCCAGCCCGGGATCCTAGCGCGGA
Organism: Microvirga sp. M2; assembly: GCF_047497095.1. Lineage (NCBI taxonomy): Bacteria > Pseudomonadati > Pseudomonadota > Alphaproteobacteria > Hyphomicrobiales > Methylobacteriaceae > Microvirga > Microvirga sp. M2. The sequence continues at coordinate 3,643,156 of NZ_CP134063.1, read as the reverse complement.
AAACTCCAACCAAAAACGATCCAGTTTTACGGGCTCAGATCAAACTTTGCCCCCCAACTTCTGATCAGGACCCGGCAACCAAGAACGCTCCGGAGGAGGCGCGTCCGTTTAGGACGAACATTTGCAAGGAGTTGCTTGCGAGAGGCGGGCTTTCGTCCTGCCACCGGATCATTGGTGGCCGACCAGGGAGTGAGACTGGCACTCTCGTGCTTGACGCTCTCCTGCCGCTTCGTCGGGCCGGGCGCTTCGTGAAGGCAGCCGTGCGGCGCAACCTCGGATGCGATGTCGTTCTTGATGCGGGTGGCGCGACATGAGCCATCGTAGCGGTGGCATGTGCGAGGGAGGGTATCATCGCCTCGGGCGAAACCGCTGACGAAATCGCTGACGTCTTGGGGATCAGGCGGGATGAAATGCGCCGTGATGAACAGGGCACCGCTGTGGTACGATTTTAAACTGCTGAACCACGGATAAACTTTCCAGTAAGCAGCGCGGTCGAGTATATCTACAGTACTTTCAAAAAACCTGAACGTTTAGTAATTACATTACGACTATTTTAGTACATTACTCAACTTATCCTATTGGATATTCTTTGAGGCATTGACTAGATACAGTTACCTCAGCGAGGATCTTCGAAGATCCGGATAAAGGTTTCTGAGCGCCGAGGCCTCGATACCCGGTGAACCAACCGATGTCCGGTCTCCTCATGCTCTTCAATTCGCTTGCGTTCCTGCTCTTCTTTCTTCCCGCATCCCTGATGCTCCATTGGGCTGTCGAGCAATTCAGGCCGCAATGGCGGCTTCCTCTCCTGCTTCTGCTTTCGTTCGTCTTCTACAGCTATTGGGACTGGCGCTTCACGCCACTTCTCGCAGTCTCGATTTGGGTGAACTGGCTTGTCGCCCAAGCTTTTTTGCGGACGCGGCAAGGGGGGCTGATCACACTGGCTCTTGTTGCCAATCTGATCGTCCTCGGGGTCTTCAAATACTTCAACTTCTTCACGGGGTGGGCCGGTCTCATTCCTGGTGTCGCCGTTCCGAAGTGGGACATCGGCTTGCCGCTCGGCATTTCGTTCTTCACTTTCCACCACGTGATGTATCTCGTCGATCTCAAAGCCGGACGCGCGCCACGCTACGGCCTTGTCCGCTATGCGCTGTACATCGCCTTCTTTCCGCAGGTGCTTGCCGGCCCGCTCGTCCGCTGGAGCGAAATCATGCACCAGTTCGAAGAGAGACCGTATAAGCGCCCGGATGCGGCGGAGCGTTTCGGGCGCGGTCTCATGTTGCTCACGCTCGGCCTGGTCAAGAAGGTGTTCATCAGCGACCCTCTGGCGGAGTACGTCAACCCGATCTTCGATCTGGCCTCCAGAGGGAGTGTCTCGGTCGCCGAGGCCTGGCAGGGGACGCTCGGCTTCACGTTCCAGATCTATTTCGACTTCTCCGGCTATACGGACATGGCTCTGGGCATGGCCCTGATGCTCGGGATCGTCCTGCCGCCCAACTTCGACAGGCCCTATAACGCCACGTCCCTGCAGGATTTCTGGCGGCGCTGGCACATGACGCTGTCCCGCTTCCTGCGCGATTATCTGTATATCCCCCTCGGCGGCAGCCGGAATGGCATGGCCGTCCAACTCTGCGCACTCCTCGCGACCATGACGCTGGGCGGCCTCTGGCACGGGGCCGGCCTGACCTTCGTCGCATGGGGCATGGCGCACGGGCTCGGGCTCGCGGCGGGTGCCGTCTGGCGCCGGGCAGGGTTGCGCATGCCGGCTGCTGCGGGCTGGGTCTTGACGATGCTGTTCGTCATGTTCGCCTGGGTGCTGTTCCGGGCCCCGAACTTCGATGCGGCACTGAGAATTTACGAGGGGTTGTTCGGCATCGCGCCGCTCGGCTCGGCGTTCAAGTGGCGTGCGATTGCCGTCGCCGCGGCCGTGGCCTGCCTTGGACCAACGGCGTGGAGTGTTGCCAAGCTGGCTCCGCCTCGGCGCTGGATCGCCGTCGGCTTTGCCGGGGCGCTCCTGGCTGTTTTGTTCCAGATCGGGGACGCGGCGAATTACGAATTCATCTACTTCCAGTTTTGACGGGTGGCAGATCCCATGATCGCAGAAGCACACCATCACGCCTGGAGCCGGTTCGTATCGTGGGCGGTCTGCTCCACTGCCGGTTTGTTCCTGGCGCTGCTAGGCGGCCTTTACCTGATCGATCCTTATGACACGGGGCGGTCCCCGTTCTCGGGTGAGCCCAATCTTTACGGGCAGAAGGATGTCAATGCGACAGCCAGCGTCGGCCGCAGCCCGCAATTCAAGGCGGCGGTCATCGGCAACTCGACAATCGCTCTCATCAAGCCGTCGCGGCTGACCGAGCTCACAGGGCTTCCCTTCGCACAGCTCTCCGTGCCGGGGACACTGATTCCCGAGCAGATCACCGTCATGGACTGGTTCATGAAGCACCATGACGGCACGGCGGAGGCCCTGGTGATCAGTATCAACCGGGACACATGGTGCGCGCAGGATCCCAAGCGCGTGGGTGAGAACCCCTTTCCGTTCTGGCGTTTCAGCAACTCCCCCTTCGAATACGTCTCCGGTCTGCTCAGCGTCAGCAGCCTCGAGCAGGCGGGGCGACGTCTGGGTCTTATCCGAAGCGCGAAGGCGCAGTCGGCGATGGACGGCTATTGGGATTATGAGCCCTTCTATGCCGAGATCCTTGCGGATTCTCGACGCCGGCGCGAAGGCCTGTTCAAGCAGGGAAATGATCAGCGAGGTTATCCCGACGGATCGTTCCCGGCGGTCCAGGTGCTGGAAAAGAGACTGACGACTCTCCCTGCCGACGTTTCTGTCGTTCTGGTGTTCCCGCCCGTGTTCTCCGTAAAACAGCCGAAGCCGGGAACTCCGCGCTACACATCGGAACAGGCCTGCCGGCAAGCCTTCACCGATCTCGTGGCGAGGCGGCCTAACACGGCTGTGGTCGATTGGTGGCTTGATCGTCCGGAGCTGGAGAGAACCGATTTCTTCATCGACCAGATCCATTATCGCCACCCCATCGCGCGCAGGATGGAAGACGATATCGCCGCGGCGCTGCGACATCTTCGGGAGAGGGCATCGATGGCTTTCCCGCCCCGCACCCGCGCCTCATCGCAGGCAAGAGGCGCAGACGCGGGTGAGAAGGGAACCGGTATCTCCCTCTCGCGCATCGAGTGCGAAAAACCGGGTACCGGTTTGGCGTGAAAAGATGCTCAAGAGCAGAGACTGACAGCACCGGATGCAGGGTCGATTTCACGCCCTATGCCGTAGGACGTCGGCTGCTGCGTGGAATGGTGGGCGCGGCTGGGATTGAACCAGCGACCCCTACGATGTCAACGTAGTGCTCTCCCACTGAGCTACGCGCCCAGAACCCATAACGAAGGTTCCGCCGTGTGGGACGATGAGGAATTAAACCTCTAAGGCCTTGAGATCTTCCGTTCCGATGGGAAGCATTTGAAATGCCGCACATGTGCCGCCAAGTCTCGCCGAGACGAAGGCGTTCGGAGGGTCGATCCGAAAAGGTATGGAACCTTCAAGGAGGTCGATGGTGCTGCCAGAGAGGATCGAACTCTCGACCTCTCCCTTACCAAGGGAGTGCTCTACCACTGAGCTACGGCAGCCCGCCAACGAGGAGGGCCGCTTAGTGCCACAGCGCGGCCCTCTGTGCAAGATTGAAATCGATCTTTTATTCGGCGGCCTGCACTTTTTGGCCCAAGGGGAGTCTCAGGGCGCCCCAGACTTCCACAAGCGCTGCCCCCAGGGCGTTGACATGCGCGTCGGTGTGGAACGGCCCGGGCGTGATGCGCAGGCGCTCCGTGCCCCGTGGCACGGTGGGATAGTTGATCGGCTGAATATAGATTCCGTGCTTTTCCAGCAGGCGGTCCGAGGCGGCCTTGCAGGCCTCCGCGTTCCCGACCATGACGGGAACGATGTGGGTCACCGTATCCATGATCGGCAGGCCGAGGCCGCTGAGGACCTGCTTCGTGCGCGCCACCTGCCGCTGCTGCATCTGCCGCTCCTTGGAGGAGGCCTTCAGATGCCGAATCGAGGCGGTGGCGGCCGCGGCCACGGCCGGGGGGAGGGCGGTCGTGAAGATGAAGCCCGGGGCAAAGCTGCGCACGGCGTCCATCACGGCCTTCGTGCCGGTCAGATAGCCGCCCATCACGCCGAAGGCCTTGCCGAGGGTGCCTTCGATCACGTCGACCCGGTGCATCGCGCCGTCGCGCTCGGCGATGCCTCCGCCGCGGGGGCCGTACATGCCCACCGCATGGACCTCGTCGAGATAGGTCATGGCGTTGTAGCGCTCGGCCAGATCGCAGATGGCGTGAATCGGGGAGATGTCCCCGTCCATGGAATACACGCTCTCGAACACGATGAGCTTCGGCCGGTCGCCGGCGGCCTGGAGCAGCTCCTCCAGATGCGCGAGATCGTTATGGCGGAAAATCGCCTTGTCGCACCCCGACTGGCGCACGCCCTCGATCATGGAGTTGTGGTTCAGGGCGTCCGACAGGATCAGGCAGCCGGGAATCAGCTTCGCGAGCGTCGAGATGCCGGTCTGATTCGAGACGTAGCCCGAGGTGAAGACCAGGGCGGCGTCCTTGCCGTGCAGGTCGGCGAGCTCGGCCTCGAGCGCGACGATCGGATGGCTGTTGCCGGAAATGTTGCGGGTGCCGCCGGCGCCGGTGCCCAGCCGCCAGGCGGCCTCCACCATGGCGCGGGTCACGTCCCGGTTCTGGCCCATGCCGAGATAATCGTTCGAGCACCAGACCGTGATGGGGCGCGGGCCCTCGGGGCTGTGCCAGATGGCGTGGGGAAAGCGGCCCGCCTGCCGCTCGATCTCGGCGAAGACACGATAGCGACGCTCCGCCTGGAGGCGGTCGAGGGCTGACGTAAAATAGGTCTGATAATCCATCATCTCACCGGGTGGGCAACGCAATGCCGGGGATTGCGGCCCGGGGATTGTGCGCGCGCATTATGCCAGATGGCATTGATCCTGGTCAAAGGTCGAAACTTCGATATTGCGGTTGAGGGCCGCCTGCGAAGCCTTTATTGGACGAGGCGACGATGGGTCGCGTGAACCATGACTGACGGGAAATCGCAAGACAAGGCTGAGCGGCTTAAGGCGGCTTTAAAGGAAAACCTGAGAAAACGTAAGGCGCAGGCGCGCGGACGCCAGCAGGCGGCCAAGGCTGCCTCGACCGATGCGGAATGCTCCGATGTTGCGCCTGAACGCGACAAGCCGTCCGACTAGCCTATATTGTCAAGGACGCGCATAGCGTCGGCATTGACCAGTTCAAAAGGGGATAAGATTTCATGGATCGCATTCGCATCCGGGGCGGCGCGCCTCTCAATGGGTTGATTCCGATCTCCGGCGCCAAGAATGCGGCCCTGCCCCTCATGATCGCGAGCCTGCTCACCGAGGAGACCCTGGAACTCGGCAACGTCCCGAGACTTGCGGACATCTCCTCCCTCCTGCGGATCATGAGCAATTTCGGCCTCGACCATTCCATCGCGGGCCGCCGGCCCGGCCAGTCCTCGGAGACCGGCCAGACCATCCGCCTGACGGCCAGGACGATCATCGACACCTGCGCGCCCTACGAGCTGGTCTCCACCATGCGGGCCAGCTTCTGGGTCATCGCCCCGCTGGTCGCCCGATTCGGCCATGCCAAGGTCTCCATGCCGGGCGGATGCGCCATCGGCACCCGTCCGGTGGACCTTCTCATCATGGCTCTCGCCAGGCTCGGCGCGGCCATCGAGATCGAGGGCGGCTACGTGGTCGCGACCGCCCCCAAGGGCCTCCACGGCGCCGAGATCGATTTCCCGAAGGTGACGGTGGGCGGCACGCATGTGGCCCTGATGGCGGCGACGCTCGCCAAGGGCACCACCGTGATCCGCAACGCCGCCCGCGAGCCCGAGGTGGCAGATCTCGCCGAATGCCTCGTCAAGATGGGCGCCAAGATCACGGGGGCCGGGACCTCCGAGATCGTGGTCGAGGGCGTCACCAGCCTCCACGGGGCGTCCCATGACGTGATGCCCGACCGCATCGAGACCGGCACCTATGCCATGGCGGTGGCCATGACGGGCGGCGATCTGGTGCTGGAAAATACCCGTCCCGACTATCTGCAGGCGGCTCTCGACGCCCTCGGCCAGGCCGGGGTCGAGGTCTCCTCCACCCACAGCGGCATCCGTATCCGCCGCAACGGCAACGGCCTCCAGGCCGTGGATGTGACGACCGATCCTTTCCCCGGCTTCCCGACGGACCTGCAGGCGCAGTTCATGGCTCTCATGACCCGCGCCAACGGCACGTCGCGGATCCGGGAGACGATTTTCGAGAACCGGTTCATGCATGTGCAGGAACTGGCCCGCCTGGGCGCCCGGATCCGTCTCGACGGCGACAGCGCCTATGTGGACGGCGTTCCGGGCCTGAAGGGAGCGCCCGTGATGGCGACGGACCTGCGTGCCTCCGTCTCCCTCGTGATCGCCGGGCTCGTGGCCGATGGCGAGACCACCATCAACCGCGTCTATCATCTCGACCGCGGCTTCGAGGCCCTGGAGGCCAAGCTCGCCCGGTGCGGAGCCGCGATCGAGCGCCTGCGAGGCTGACGAGCGAAAGGCCATGCGGTTGGGCCGCCGCGCTTGCGGCCGCATGGCTTCCCTCGGTCGTTCCCATCTTCTTCGCCATCACCGCTGACGATTCAGGAACGAGCGCAGCGGCGACAGTGCACCTCATCCTGCATCGCCGGCGGTGATGAACCCGGGGCCCGCCAGCGGCGCCCCGGGCAATCCCTTTCGCCGTCAAGCCCTCGCGATCGGGCAAGCGCGCCTCTTGGGCGGAAAGTCCGAACCGGGGCGCCGGACCACAGGTTGCGCGGAGGGCAGGGGCTCTCTACCTAAACATCAAAGTTCAACATAGGTTTAGAGCCCAACATAGGTTAAGAGCCATGGACCTTCTGAGACTCGTTGCGTTCGACCCGGACGATCTGGCTGTCATCTCGACACACCTGCAGGATTCGCTCCTGCGGGTCGGGGATATCGTCTACCTGCCCAAGGAGCGCCGGTTCGCGATCCAGACGCGCCGGTACGATTGGGAGGCCGATACGCCCCAGCGCCGGCTGACCTGCATGCATTTCGAGCATGTGAAGGCGGTGCGCGTGCGCGGAATCGATCAGACCGACAAGGACGCCGTTCTTAACCTTCTTGCGATCGCATTCGAGGAGCGGGACTCCCCTTCCGGCACTGCCACCTTGATCTTTGCCGACGGCGGGGCCATCCAGGTGGACCTGGAGTGCATCGAAATGCAGATGAAAGACACCGGCCCCGTCTGGGCCGCCGAAAGCCGTCCCCAGCACGAAGACCTGGCTCAGGCGGAGCGTCTGTGATGGTTCTGCGGCTCGATACGCGGAACGCTTCGTTCCCGAGGGATTTCGCGGCCCTGCTTTCTGCCAAGCGCGAGGTGTCCGAGGACGTGGATCAGGCGGTCCGCGCCATCATCGAGGACGTGGTCGCCGGGGGCGACGAGGCGCTCATCGACTATACCTATCGCTTCGATGGTCTGGCGCTGCAGCCGGAAACGCTGCGGGTTTCCGAAGAGGAAATCAACGCGGCCGAGGGCCAGTGCTCGCAGGAGGCCCTCGACGCGCTCGCCCTCGCGAAGGAGCGCATCGAGACCTATCATCTCGCCCAGCGTCCCCAGGACAGCCAGACGACCGACGCTCTCGGGGTCACCCTCGGATGGCGCTGGACGGCGATCGAGTCGGTGGGGCTCTACGTTCCCGGCGGCCGCGCGAGCTATCCGTCCTCCGTCCTGATGAACGCCGTGCCGGCCAAGGTCGCGGGCGTTCCCCGCATCGCCATGGTGGTGCCGACGCCACGGGGCGAGACGAACCCGCTCGTGCTGGCGGCGGCGCGTCTGGCCGGCGTGGACGAGGTCTTCCGCATCGGCGGCGCGCAGGCCGTCGCGGCCTTGGCTTACGGTACGGAAACAGTGACACCGGTCGCCAAGATCGTCGGACCCGGCAACGCTTATGTGGCGGCCGCCAAGCGGCGCGTGTTCGGCCAGGTCGGCATCGACATGATCGCGGGCCCGTCCGAGGTGCTCATCCTCGCGGACGGACATGCCAATCCCGATTGGATCGCCGCCGACCTGCTGGCTCAGGCCGAGCACGATCCCGCGGCGCAATCGATCCTCGTGACGGACAGCCCCTCCCTGGCGAATGCCGTCGAGCGGGCGGTCGCGCATCAGCTCCAGACCCTGCCGAAGGCGGAGATCGCCGGGGCGAGCTGGCGCGATTACGGGGCGATCATTCTCATCGACACGCTCGAGAACGCGATCCCGCTCGTCGACCGCCTGGCCCCCGAGCATCTGGAGATCGAGACCGAGAATGCGGAGGAACTGGCGGGCCGGGTTCGCAATGCGGGCTCGATCTTTCTCGGCAGCCATACGCCCGAAGCCATCGGCGACTATGTGGGCGGCCCCAATCATGTTCTCCCGACGGCGCGTTCCGCACGATTCTCCTCCGGCCTCGGGGTGCTTGACTTCATGAAGCGATCCTCGATCCTGAAGTGCGATCCCGCTGCCTTGCGCGCGCTCGGCCCCGCAGCCATCGCTCTCGGGCGCGCCGAGGGGCTGGAGGGGCACGCCCGGTCCGTGGCGATCCGCCTGAACCTGTGAGGCCTGCGGAGGGGGGATGTCGAGCACAACGAAGGAGAGGTGCCGCCTCGTAGCGGTCACCCTCGACGAGGCATCCATCGGCCGCGGCAATCCCGATCAGGAGCATGAGCGGGCCATCGCCATCTACGACATTCTCGAGGAGAATTCCTTCTCCCTGCCGAACTACGAGGGCGGTCCTTACGTCCTGCGCATCTCCCTGATCGAGAAGAAGCTCTGCTTCGAGGTTTCGGCTCAGGACGGCGCGCATCTCGTGTCCCACCACCTGTCGCTCACGCCGTTCCGTAGGGTCATTCGCGATTACGAGATGATCTGCGAGAGCTATTATCAGGCTATCCGCTCCGCATCGCCCGCGCAGATCGAGGCCATCGACATGGGGCGCCGGGGCCTGCACAACGAGGCCGCCGAGCTGCTGCGGCAGCGCCTCGACGGCAAGCTCGATGTGGATTTCGACACCGCACGACGCCTGTTCACGCTGATCTTCGCGCTTCACTGGAAAGGCTGACGCTTGGAGGAAACGCCCCAGAAGCGGATCCACTCGGTTCTGTTCGTGTGCGCGATGAACGCTGTCCGCTCTCCCATGGCCGAAGCGATTGCCCGTCACTATTTCGGCCGGTCCATCTACGTGCAGTCCGCCGGCGTGCGCAAGGGCGAGACCGATGGCTTCATGGTGTCCACCCTTTCGGAAATCGGCATCGATGCATCCAAGCACAGGCCGCGTACCTTGGCGGAGCTGGAGGAATGGGAGGGGCTCAATTTCGACCTCATCATCTCGCTCTCGCCGGAGGCCCATCACGCCGCGCTCGAACTGACGCGCACCATCGCGGCGGATGTGGAGTATTGGCCGACGCCCGATCCGGCGATCGTGCAGGGCTCGCGCGATCATGTGCTCGACGCCTATCGCGACATCCGCGACGGGCTGATGTACCGCATTCGCACCCGGCTCAAGGGATCACAGAAAAGCCCTGATGACGGAAAGGGCGCCTAGGCCCGCGGCCAGGCCGAGAATGTCGACGCGCGTGGTCGCCATGGCGGCGACGGCCGCGCTCAGGGCCGCGAAGGCGGGCCAGCCGCCGTCGAGGGCCGCCGGCAGGATCGTCGCGACGATGATGGAGCCCGGAAGCGCGCGAAGCCCGCGTTCGATCCGCGGCGTGATCCGCACATGGCTCATCAGCACGAGGCCGCCGATGCGGCACAGGAACGTGATGAGCGCCATGGCCGCAATGGCGAGAGCCGAGCCCCAGGGACTCGCGATGAAGGCGCCAAACCCGCTCATTCGATCAGCATCCCGGCGATGACGCCGGCCAGGGCGCCGGCGACGATGTAGCCGTATCCCGGCAGGAGGGCATGGGTCACGAAGGACACGGCGCCCGCCACGAGCCAGGGCAGGGCGGGGCGTGCGCCCTTCCAGAGGGGAACCAGCATGACGCTGAAGAAGATCGGCATGACGAAATCGAGCCCGAACGTCTTCGGCTCGGGCACGAGCGCCCCGGCGAAGAAGCCGACGATCGTTGCGATCTGCCACACGATCCAGAGGATGAGGGCTGCGCCGAGAAGCACGCCGACGTCGCGCCCGCCTTCGTTGTAGTAGCGCGTGCCGACGAGCCAGCCCGCTTCCGTGATGAGGAAGAGATTGAGCAGGTTGCGGGCCATCGGCTCATGGCGCAGCCAGGGCTGGACGGTCGCGCCGAGCAGGATCATGCGCGCGTTCACGACGGCCGTGACGGTCATGATGGTGAGAATGGTCGTGGGCGTCCAGACCTGCTGCCAGACCTCGAGCCCGACCATCTGGGAGGCGCCCGCATACACGAAGGCGGAGAGGCCCATCGCCTCGGCGAGGGAGAGGCCTTTCTGGGCCGCCGCCGTGCCGAACGCGGCGGAGAACATGATGAAGCCGGGGAAGGCGGGCAACGCGGCGCGCGCGCCGTGGCGAAGGCCTGCCTGGGAAAAGAAAGGGCGGAGAGAGGAGTGCATGAGGGTTAAGCTCTCTGCCCTCCCGTCTCTCCGCCGTCAATCGACACGAAGGTCGAGTCCGGCGTTTCTCAACCGGCCATCGCGTTCACGTAGGGATAGATCTCGTGGAAGCCTTCATAGATCATCTTGAGGGCCACGTAGAGAATGATCGCCAGACCCGCATAGGCGATCCAGCGATAACGCTGGAGCAGGCGGGCGATGTAGGAGGCGGCAATGCCCATGAGGGCGATGGAGAGGAGCAGGCCGAACGCCAGGATGTAGGGATGCTCGCGCGCCGCTCCCGCCACGGCGAGCACGTTGTCGAGGGACATCGAGACGTCGGCGATCACGATCTGCCAGGCCGCCTGGGCGAAGGTCTTGCGCGGCGCGCCTCCGGCAACGGTGCCGTCGTGGTTCAGGTCCTTGTCTTCGAGCGCCTCTCCGGCGGCTGCCTCGTCCGCGTGGCTGGTGCGCAGCTCGCGCCACATCTTCCAGCAGACCCACAGCAGCAGAATGCCGCCGGCGAGGAGCAGGCCGACGATCTGGAGGAGCTGCGTCGTCACGAGCGCGAAGATGATGCGCAGGACGGTGGCCGCGATGACGCCGAGCAGGATGGCCTTGTTGCGCTGCTCCTTCGGCAGGCCGGCCGCGGCGAGGCCGATGACGATGGCATTGTCGCCGGCCAGAGCCAGGTCGATGCCGATCACCATCAGAAAGGCGATGATCTCGGGGGAGAGATATTGCGAGAGTTCGAACATGCGTTGCCTCATTGTCGGTTGAAGGGCAGCGCATAGAATTCTCTCGCGGAGACGATTGTCCCACACCGGATAGCCGGCTGGACCGGCCTCGGGTTCAGGTGCTCCCGTCTTCTTGAACGAATCCAGGCTGCCCTGGTTCATCCAGTCCGACATCGCCGCCCAAAGTATGAGCGACCAGAGGGGCCCGGCCTGGCTATAACGGCATTCATCTAGACAACATGGCGCGGCCGATCAAGCCGTCCCGTCCATGCGTTCAAGGGGTGCCTGTGCCGTATAAGGATCTTCATCCGGCTTCGTTCCAAGGGGCCAGTTCTGGAAAATCCCGTGAAACCGTCGAGAAAGCTTGGGGCCCCGGACGCTCGAAGCTTGATCCGGGCCGAGGCCTTGGGCACAACTCAAGCGGAACAATGAAGGCGGGTTAAGCGCCCGTCGGAGGTCAATCATGTCAGCTTCTCACGAAGGCTCCGGCGTGGCCGGACGCCATGGGGCGGTTCGCGCACCGCAGGGAATAGCCGGCGGCATTCTCCTGATCGCTCTCGCCGCGCTGGCGCTCTGGCTCACGCGGGAACTCGATCAGGGCACGCTCAACGCCATGGGGCCCGCGATGCTGCCGCGCTGGCTCGCCGTCGGGGTCGGCCTGTCCGGCCTGGCCCTGGTCGCCTATGGGTTCATCCGGGACGGGGAGCCGCTGGAGCGCTGGAGCCTGCGCGGTCCCTTCTTCATCATCCTGTCCATCCTGGCCTTCGCCGTGACGATCCGGCCGTTCTCGTTCGGCCCCCTGGCGCTGCCCGGCCTCGGCCTGGTGGTGGCGGGACCGCTCGGGATCATCCTCGGCGGATACGCCACGCCCGAGGCCCGTTTCAGGGAACTCCTCATCCTCAGCCTGAGCCTGACGCCGTTCTGCATGCTGCTCTTCGGCGACCTGCTCAATCTGCCGATCCCGGTCTTCCCGCAGGAGCTCGCCGGCCTCTTTCCAGCCGGATGGTCCCAGAAGGCGATCATGCGGGCCACCGCGGCCGTCCTGATCGTGGCCGCGATCGCAGTCTTCTTCGGGACGAAGGGATCCCGAAACACGACAATCGACATCGCCGACCACAGCGGGAGGATCTGATGGGTGACTTTCTGTCCAATCTGAGCCTCGGCTTCGGCGTCGCCTTGAGCCTGCAGAACCTGCTCCTCGCCTTTCTCGGCTGCCTCGTCGGCACCCTGATCGGCGTTCTGCCCGGCGTCGGTCCGATCGCCACCATCGCCATGCTGCTGCCCATCACCTTCGGGTTCGACCCGACGGGCGCCCTCATCATGCTGGCCGGCATCTATTACGGCGCCCAGTACGGCGGCTCGACCACGGCGATCCTGGTCAACATCCCGGGCGAGGCGACCTCCGTGGTGACGGCTCTCGACGGCCACCAGATGGCGCGCCAGGGCCGGGCCGGCGTGGCGCTCGGCATCGCGGCGATCGGATCCTTCTTCGCGGGAACGGTGGCGACCCTGGTCATCGCGGCGCTCGGCGCGCCGCTCACGGGCCTGGCCCTGATCTTCGGCCCGACCGAGTATTTCTGAGCTGGCCATGGGCATCTTCGGCATCGCCGAGATCATGCGCAACCTCGATCACACCGAGCACCGCGACGTGGTGCGCAAGGCCATCGGCCGCCTGCTGCCGAACCGGGAGGATTTCAAGCAATCCTACAAGCCCATCATCCGCGGCACGCTCATCGGGGCGATCCTCGGCATCCTGCCGGGCAACGGCGCGGTCCTCGGTCCGTTCGCGTCCTATACGTTCGAGAAGAAGATCGCGAAGGATCCGCGCCGTTTCGGCCGCGGCGCCATCGAGGGAGTCGCCGGCCCTGAATCGGCCAACAACGCCGGTGCCCAGACCTCGTTCATCCCGCTCCTGACGCTCGGCATCCCACCGAATGCCGTGATGGCCCTCATGGTCGGCGCCATGACTATCCACGGCATCATCCCGGGACCGCAGGTCATGACCAAGAACCCGAGCCTGTTCTGGGGCATGATCGCGTCCATGTGGGTCGGCAACCTGATGCTGCTCGTGATCAACCTGCCGATGGTGGGAATGTGGGTGCGCCTGCTGAAGGTGCCCTACAGGATGCTGTTCCCGGCCATCCTGATGTTCTGCTCCATCGGCATCTACTCGATCAACTCCCTGCCGACCGACGTGATGTTCATCGCTCTCTTCGGCCTCGTGGGCTATACGCTGATCAAGCTGGGCTTCGAGCCAGCCCCGATGCTGCTCGGCTTCGTGCTGGGCAAGCTGATGGAAGAGAACCTGCGCCGCGCCCTCATCCTGTCGCGCGGGTCGCTCTCGACCTTCATCGATCATCCGGTCAGCGCGGCGCTCCTCGCCGTGGCGGTCATCCTGCTCGTCGTGGCGCTCCTGCCCTCGATCCGAAAGGGCAGGGACGAGGTGTTCACGGAGTAGCTTGCCTTCGGGGCTGTCCTGCCCACAATGTAAACACATAACCATCCAAAGGGAGGAACTTGATGAAGAAGATCGCGCTGACCCTCGCGGCCGTGGCGGGCCTCGCCGCAACGGGCGCACAGGCTCAGGACTACCCGAGCCGTCCGATCACCATGATCGTGCCCTTCGCGGCCGGCGGGCCGACCGACGTCGTGGCCCGTATCGTGAGCGACCACATGTCCCGCACCCTCGGCCAGCAGATCGTGATCGAGAACGTGGCCGGGGCCGGCGGCACGACCGGCATCACCCGCGGGGCGCAGGCGCAAGCGGACGGCTATACGGTCATGATGGGCCACATGGGCACCCACGGCGCCGCGCCCGCTCTCTATCCCAACCTGAAATACGACCCCGCCAAGGATTTCGCGCCCATCGGCCTCGCGGCCGGCACCCCCATCGTCATCGTGGCCAAGAAGGACTTTCCGGCCAACGACCTGAAGGGCTTTCTCGACTACATGAAGACCAACGGCGACAAGGTGAACATGGCCCATGCGGGCGTGGGCTCCGTGTCGCATTCGACCGGCATCTTCTTCAACTCGGTCATCAAGGCCAAGCCCACCATGGTGGCCTATCGCGGGACCGGCCCGGCCCTGAACGATCTCATGGCCAACACGGTCGATTACATGACCGACCAGATCGTCAACGTGGCGCCGCAGATCCAGGGCGGCAACATCAAGGCCTTCGCCATCGCCACCCCCGAGCGCTCCCCGGTCCTGCCGAACGTTCCCACCACGAAGGAAGCGGGCCTCGACGGCTACGAGGTCAGCGCCTGGAACGCCGTGTTCGCGCCCAAGGGCACGCCTGCGGAGATCGTCAAGAAGCTCAACGACGCGCTCGCGAAGTCCCTCGACGACGAGAACACGAAGAAGCGTCTGCTGGAGCTCGGCGGCGTCATCCCGACGGCGGCGGAACGGACTCCGGAATCCCTCCAGAAGCTCGTGGAGAGCGAAGTGGCGCGCTGGACCCCGGTCCTCAAAGCCGCCGGAGCGTCCGCAGAGTAAAGTTTTGGCCAGCTAATCCCTTGAGGCGGCGGGCGAATTCGCCCGCCGTTGTCATTTCTGACCCTGCGACCGCAAAGAAGCCTTGAAATTGATCGCGGGCGCGATTACACCCTGCCTCACGTGCAGCCGTAGCTCAGTTGGTTAGAGCACCAGATTGTGGATCTGGGGGTCCCCCGTTCGAGCCGGGGCGGCTGTACCACTTCGATACCGAAGACACGAGTTCGATATCGAAAGCATAAGCCTCGCAGGTTCGAGGCATTTTTTCCGAATCGTTGGTGAAAATCGCCCGGGCGCTGTTCTCAGCGGGCGGCCGTCTGGCCTGCCGCCGCGGGCACGGGGCTCTTCGTCAGCACCATCTTGCCGGAGCGGCTGCAGGACACGGTGACGAAGCCATCGGAGGCATTGATCCGGACCGTCGTCTCGTCATCGTTGCTGACGGTTTGCACCGGAGCTTCGCCGGTTTCCTGCGCTGTTTCGGCAATGATCGAGAGGCAGTCCGAATAAGGCATGGCCGCAATGCGCGTGTTCGCTTCCTCGGCGCGCGCGGCGGCGCCGAGCGAAACCATTCCGAAGACGCCGAGCAGGGATGTCACCGCCAAGGCTCGCATCGACTTGTCCTCCTGACCTCTGGGAGATGACCATGCACGCGATCGTGCCGCCGTGCCGAAACGCACATCGAGGCAACGTCCCCGGTTCTGGGCCGTTCCTGGTGCCGATGTCGCAGGTCGACAGGCGCTATTTTTCCAGCGCCGCAAGCTTAGCAGCGCGATCCTTTCAGGCAGGCTAACGGCCTTCGCGGCCACGCTTCCGGACGAGCTTGGCCATGCGACATCATGATCCTTGCGCGCGCACCGCGAATGTAATTCTATCCGGGCATCGAGTCGCGCATCGATGCCGGTTCGTATCCGTCGACCGGGACCCGT
Organism: Microvirga sp. M2; assembly: GCF_047497095.1. Lineage (NCBI taxonomy): Bacteria > Pseudomonadati > Pseudomonadota > Alphaproteobacteria > Hyphomicrobiales > Methylobacteriaceae > Microvirga > Microvirga sp. M2. The sequence goes on along the minus strand of NZ_CP134063.1, from coordinate 3,627,367 downwards.
GCCCCGGTTGGCGCGACAAGTGCTTTGTCCGGCTTTTCTTCGTCCGCTTTGCCTCCGGCCCTTCCGGGCCTTTTTCAAATCATTGCGTTCACCCGCGATTCATCCCGAAACCGTCAGGGGGTGGTCTCATGAAAACTTGCGGTCCCAATCTATTGCAGGATGCCCTTGAGCTGAGAGCGCATGTCAGGGGTCTCAAGGCCCTGCTCGAGTTTCAGCAGTGGCAGATCGAAGTGATGAACGACCGGCTCTATGCGTCGGAATCGGGGGGAAAGGCCGCCCGGCGATTGCTTGCGCTCAAACAGAGCGAGGCAGAGCGCGCGGGCCGGCGGCCATCGTCGATTCCTGACGGCACCGAGCCTCGAAGGGAGAAAGCGAGCCTCGCTTCGTGGGGCCGCTCCTCTTCTTCCTGAAGAGCGCATCGTTGTGTGTGGACCCGAAGGGCTGCTCTCGCGACCCGAAGGTCCCTGTGAGCGACCCAGAGGGCCGCGATGGCGAAAATCAGGTCCCCTTTTCGCCGACGCGGCCCTCTGGGTCCGCACGATGCTCCCTTCTGAGGTGAGCGCATCGTTCCTGCGAAAAACCGGGGCCACTTTTTCGCACGATGCGCTAGCGCCTCTGCTTCCTGTCCTTCAGGACATGATCGTCCAATGCGGGAAGGTTGAACTCACCCGGATTCCAGTGGGCCACCAGATCGGGGATGAGCTTGCTGGGGCTTGCCATGCCGAAGAGAAATCCCTGGCCGAGATCGCAGCCCTGGCTGCGCAGAAAGGCGGCCTGAACGGCCGTTTCGACGCCTTCCGCGACGGTCGTGATCCCGAGGCTCTTGCCCAGACTGACGACGGCCTGAAGAATGGCCGGATCGTCGGGATTGCTGGCCAGATCGTGCACGAAGGAGCGGTCGATCTTGATGATGTCCACCGGGAACTGCTTGAGGTGCGAGAGCGACGCATAGCCGGTTCCGAAATCGTCGAGCGCGATCTTCACGCCCTCGGCGCTGAGAGTCCGCAGGGTCTTTTCGATGAATTCCGCGCCTCGCCCGAGAAAGACCGTCTCGGTCACCTCGATCTCGAGGCAGTGGTTCGGAATATCCCCGCTCCGCAGGCGCTCGAGAATCCGTTCGGCGAAATCCATGCCCCTGAACTCGGCCGCGGATGCGTTGATGGCGATATGACCGAACGGAATGCCCGATTGCAACCAGCGGCGCATGTCGTCGAAGACCATGTCGTGCATCTGCTTGCTCAGCGCGACGGCAAGATGCGGGTCGTCGAAGGCGGCCTGGATGCTTGCGGGCAGTTCGATGCCGGCGCGCGGATTGCGCCAACGGAGGAGGGCCTCGAAGCCCGCGAGTTCGCCGGAGCTCAGATGCACCTTCGGCTGATAGAACGGCTCGATACTGCGCGTATCGATGGCTCCGCGCGCGTTGTTCCGCATCTCGGCTTTCTGCTGCGCCTCGGTGCGCATGGATGGTTCGAAAACCATGACCTTGTCCCGTCCTGTGGCCTTGGCGGTGTAGAGGGCGATGTCTGCCTGCTTCAGAAGTTCGGCGGATTCCTTGGCGTGATCCGGCCAGATGCTGGCCCCGATGCTGGCGCGGCAATCGAGGGTGCGCCCGGAAAAGGGAAGGGGCTTCTGCAGCTGCTCCTGAATGGGCGCGATGAGGGTCCTGATATCCTGCTCGCTCTCGATTTCGGGAAAGATGATGGCGAACTCGTCGCCGCCGTTGCGGGCGACGGTATCGATGGGACGCACGGCGGCGCAGAGACGGTTGGCGACCGCCTGCAGGACGGCATCTCCCGCGTCATGGCCGAGAGTGTCGTTGATTTCCTTGAGATGATCCACGTCGAGGATCACCAGACCGAGCTTGCGGTTGCGGCCGGCGGACCGCTCGAGAGCCCTGCCGAGCCGGATCTGGAAAAGGGCGCGGTTGGGCAGGCGCGTCAGATGATCATGGTGGGCCGCCCAGAGGATCTTCTCCTCGGCCTCCTTCTGGCTCGTGACGTCGCTGATGATCCCTTCCAGGAAGAGGGGGTCTCCCGATGGGCTGTAGATGCATCGGCCACGATCGACCATCCAGCGGATGTCGCCCGACTTCGTCCTGATGCGGTACACGATGTCGAAGACCTGCCGGCTCATGATACTGGCGAGAACCGCATCCTCGACCGTTTGGACATCCTCGGGATGGACGATCTCTCTCCAGCTGATTGTTCCTTGCAGGAATTCGCCCGCGGTATACTCGGTCAGGGTCTCGGCGCCTTCGCTGATCAAGGTGAAGCGCCATGGCGCGGCGATGTCGCCCTGATAGACGATCCCCGGCAGGTTATCGATGAAGCTCGCCAGCTGACGCTGGCTCTCGTGCGCCTTCTCCTCCGCCGTCTTTCGGGCATGGATGTCTTCGGCGACCGCAATCGAGGAAACGGGCTTTCCCGTGTCGTCGCAGACGAAGGACACGTTGACCGCGCACCAGACCGCCGTGCCGTCGGGGCGCAGATAACGCTTTTCGACCTGGAAGGGCGTGGCGCTCTCGAGATGCTTCCGGAATTGGGCCGTGTTCGACGCGATGTCGTCCGGATGCGTGAAGGCGCTCATCGGAAGGCCGTTCAGCTCCTCCCGGCTGCGGCCCACCATGTCGCAGAAGCGCTGATTGACCATCAGCACCCGCTCGTTCAGGTCCCGGTGCAGGATGCCCACCATGGTCTGACCGAAGACGGTGGCGAGCTGCTGCTCCCTCTCCTGGAAGGCCCCGGCCACGGCGCGCTGATCGTTGATGTTGCGGAAGATGACCATCAGATCGTCGCCCACGGGCGTGGCGTGAACCTCGTACCAGGAGGACAACGCTTCGAAATAGGCTTCGAAGATCCGCGTCGAGCGCTCTGTCACGGCGCCGCGATAGTTCTCCTCGAAGATCGTGCCGACGAGCTGGGGGAATCTGTCCCAGATGCAGGCGCCGAGGATATCGGCGTTCGCGGCCAGTTCCGTCGCGGCGCGGGCATTGCAGAACGTGAAGCGCCAGTCGCGATCGAGAAAGAAGACGCAATCGGTCGTCATCTCCACGAAAGAGCGGGCATAACTTGAGATTTTGAGAGAGGGGAGCGGCGATCGATCTTGAAACCGGGGTCTCGCGCGACCGCCGGAGAACCGCTGGCGCAGCCATGATTGGCCCCAAAAACGCATAGCTGCACTCTTAATGTCTGCCTGCCGCCGGATCGCCGGCGGCCGCAGGGTCTATCTCGGATTTCATTCGCCGATCCGGCGGGATGGGCAATCGTCGTGGATGCGCCGAATTATGACGCCGTCTTCGGACGGGAGGCAAGTCTTAAAAGAGGCGTGATTGTGTTCGTGTAACCCTTTGTCGTGCGATCCGTCCGTGCTCCCGTCCGGTGCGCAAAGACGAAAAGGGCCCGATGCGAGCATCGGGCCCCTCCTGCCGGTTTGATCCGGTCCGCTTCGTTGAATCAGTTGAACTTGGTTGAATTAGTTGAACTTGTAGTTCAGGCCGGCGCGGAACACGCCGAATTCCGTGTCGCGGCGGATGACGACGCGGTTGGCGAGAGCATAGTTGTCGCTCGTGTCGAGGTTCACGTAGAGGCCTTCGACCTTCGCGGTGAAATTGTCCGTGACGGCATATTCGACACCGCCACCCATGGTCCAGCCGCCGCTCGCGCTGCTGTCGCGGCGGTAGCCGAGCGCCGCGTCGAGACCCTTGTTGCCGCCGATGTCGCCATAGGCGAAGCCGAGCGTGCCGAACACGAGGGCGCGATCGATGGCAAGGCCCGCACGGGCGCGGACGGTGCCGAAGTAGCCGTCGTCCTCGCCCCGGTAATTGATGCCGCGATAGGTTGCGCTCTTGTCCCCGATGGCAGCGTACTGGAGGTCGGCTTCCGCGCCGACCACGAACATGCCGAGCTGGTAATTGTAGCCGCCCTGGATGCCGCCCAGGAAGCCGCTCTTGCGTCCGCCGCCGGTGACGTTGAAGGCCTCGTCATAAACCTGGCTGGCGCCGGTGCTGCGGCCGTAGCCGAGATTCACGCCGGCGTAAAACCCGCTCCAGGTGAAGACCGGCAGGGCATTGTAGGCGGGGGCCGGGGAGTAGCGGGAGGGCAGGTCGGCGGCCTGGGCGCTGGACACGATGCCGAAGGCGGCTGCGCCGGCGAGGAGATTGAGGGGGAGGGTACGCATCACTGTCATTCCGTTCCAAACATCGAAGCAGGGTAGGCATTAATTGCCTGTCCCGGGTGTCATAAGCCGGAGGGGGTACCTCTGCAATATGATTGCCTGTATTCGCTGGCGATATGCTTGATGATTTATGAATCTTTACTTTTTATAAACCATGAGAGACTGGAGTCGTTGCTGTCGCGATACTCCCGTTGCAAAAGGGCGCTCGGATTGAATTTGCCGAACCAAAGTTTAGAGACAAACTTCGCCCCGCTTCCAAGGCGGGGCTTTTTCTTGTCCGGCTTCGGGGGATCGTTCGGGGATCAGAGGCCATCCGCCTGACGGGACATGGCCTGGGACATGGCCTTGGACATGGCCTCGGCCTGCCGGGCGATCACGTCCACGTCCGCACTCATGGGCAGCGTTGCGGGATCGAGCTCGGACAGGGAAAACCAGCGCGCTTCGAGCGCGTCGTCGGCGGCCAGGGGGGCGCCCGAAAGCCAGCGGCACCGGACGGCGATCAGGACGTAGTGCTGGCGGATGCTCCCGTCGTCGCCGGGCACTGGAGCATCGGACCCAAAAGTGGAAACCACTTTTGGGATCGAATCCGATGCTCACTCCTAGAACAGCGCATCGTTCTTGCGAAAAACCGGATCCACTTTTTCGCATGATGCGCTAGGACGTCCAGGGCGGTGATGAGCTCCTGCGCCTCAGCGGCGATGCCGGTCTCCTCCCGGAGTTCCCGGATCGCGGCATCCGCGACCGTCTCGCCGAAATCGATCTTGCCGCCCGGGAAGCCCCAGAGTCCCGCATCGGGCGGATTGGCTCTGCGCACGAGAAGGGCGCGTCCCTCGTGAACGACGACGGCGATGACCGCCGGAACGGGGATGCGCGAATGAGAAAAGGCTTGGCCGGTCATGGCCAAGCCTTAAGGCATGAGGCGAATGTCCGATAGCGGGCAATCAGCGGGTCGGCCGCAGGAAGGCCGATTGCAGCGGCTCCACGCTCCGGGCCATCCAGCGGGCCGTTGCCTCGGCGACGTCCTTCCACGGGGCGGTGGCCGTCTCGAAGGCCTGCCGGGCTGCGCCGGTCTGAGCCTTGAAGCCTTCGGGGCCGCGGGAATTGTCGAGCGCCGTGCGCCACAGGTCGATGGCCGCATGGCCCTGGATCTGCAGGGCCTCGATGACTTTCTCGTTCACCTCGAGAGCGCCCTTGGCGGAGGCGGCGACCGTTTCGCGCATCGCCTGACGGATGACCTCGCCCTGATCGCGCAGGGACAAGGCGAAGGGCTCGCTCTCCGGCCCTGCGGCGGAAACGAAAGCCTTCGGGGCGGGCGCGGGTTCCGGGGCCCGCATCGTCTCCTTCGCTTCGGCAGCGGGCTTCGCGGCCAGCGCGATGAGATCGGCCTTCGGCGCGCTGATGAGATCGGCCTTCGGCGCGCTCTTGGCGTTGCGGGTCCTGGTCTTCCTGGTTTCCGTCATCGGGACGTCCTCGCGAGATTTCTGAGAAGGCGCTTACTTCTTCGAGCCCGGCTGCTTCATCGCCGTCTGGGCGAGGGAGCCGAACTCCTTCATCTGGCTCTGCATGGCCTCGAACTGGGTGCGCACGAACTCGGCCTGGATCTGCATGGCTTCCTGCATGTCCTTGGCGCGCACCATGCGCTGGGCGAGGTCGAACGCGGCCGAAAGGTTCTGCTCGGCATAGGTGAAGGTCTTGCGGGTTGCATCCTTCGCGCTCGCCTGGACCGTGTTGGCCGAGCCTTCGAAGGTGTCGACCGTCTTCTGGGCCGCGTTCATGAAGCCGTCGATGGCCTTGCGGGCCTGCTCGACGCTTTTTTCCGCGAGGTCCCGCATTTCGGCGGGGATTTCGTAAGGCTGGTTCGGGTTCGTCGCCATGGATCGCTCCTCTTTCAGATATTTGTGCAGTGCAATATCACATTGTGCGGTGCAAAATCAACCGTCTTCGGGCCTGAAGTATTAAGGTTACCTGAAAGTAAATGGATTCAAGAGCCCGGACCTGCTGCCACCTTGCCAACAATCGTCTAAAACCTTTTCCATAAGACTCTTCTATTTAGAGGTAGGATCGAGGCCGCCATGGACGGGGCTCCCAACCGATACGAAGCGCTGGTCGCACGGCTTTCCGCCGAACCGGATCTCGGCCTGATGGCCCGGCCCGGAGCGCCCGTTCTCGTCTGGGACCGCGCCGTCGAACGGCTTCTCTGGGCCTCGCCCGCCGCCGAAGGGCTGCGGGAGGCCTACACCGATGCAGCAGGGAGGCTCGCCCCCGGTCTTCGCGCCCGTGACCGCCTGAGAATCCTGGCCGGAGGAGCGGCGCCCCGTAAGGGAGCGCGCCTGGAGCGGCTTCGCCTCAACCCGATCCGCCCGTGGCAACCCGTCGCCTGCGCCTGCCGCCTGGCCGTTCTCGAGACGGGGGAGGAGGTTCTCGTGACGGCCCTGTTGGGGCCGGTCCCTCACGGCTTCGAGCGCCGGGACGCGACCGCCGTTTCGCCGCAGGATCGGCGGGAGGATCGGCGGGAGGATCGGCGGGAGGATCGGAATGCGGTTCCCGGGCCCGCGAGCGCGTCGTCGGAGGAGGCCCCGGCGCCCCAGGGCAAGCCGCCCGGCTCCGTCCGTTTCCTCTGGCAGGCCGATGCCCGGGGACGTTTCACCCAGGTGTCGCCGGCGCTCGCCGAAGCGGTCGGCCGGCAGGCCGGGTCGATCGTGGGACGGACATGGGACGACCTGACGGCGACGGTCGTGTCCGATCCCGGAGGGGAGATCGCCGGCCGCTTCGCCCGCCGTGAGACCTGGAGCGCCCGGACGGTCTATTGGGCCATGGACGATCGCGTCATGGAGGTGCCGGTCGATCTGGGCGGCATGCCGGTCTTCGGGGCCGGCCGCGAGTTCATCGGGTTCCGCGGATTCGGTCTGCTGCGCATGAGCGAGATGCGCGCGAGGGACGGAGCGATCCGTCCCGTCGCCGAGGCCGAGACCTACCTCACGGATGCTGCCCTGCCATTCTCTCCGCCCGAAGAGACGCAGCCGGAAGAACCGGAGGCCACGGAGGGCGCCCCCCGAGAGGACGAGAACTGGTTCGCCCACTTGCGCGACCGGGTGGCGGAAGCGCTCTCGGGCCCCAAGCCTGCCGGCCGATCCCCGGCGGCCGATGAGAGCCCGCAAAAGGGCGCCATCGGCGAGAACGCGCGTCCGGGCCCCACCCCCGGCCTGTCGTCCGCAGAGCGCAGCGCCTTTCGCGAGATTGCGCGCGCTCTGGGGGCGCGGCTTGAGGAAAAGAGCTCCGAAGCCGCAGCTCCTCTCGCGGCGGCGAGCCCGCACGAAGAGGCCGCCGCCGATCTCGCGGGCCCCGTCGAGGGCGCGCCGGCAGCATCGGTCGGATCCTCGTCCTCCGACAGGTCCGACCGGATCCTCGACCGTCTCCCGGTCGGCATCATCGTTCATCGCGACGAGACCATTCTGTTCGCCAACCGCTTCCTCCTCGATCTGACCGGTTATCCGACGGCCGAGGAGATCATGGGCGAGGGCGGTCTCGTGCAGCTGTTTCGCGGCTCTCCCGCCCTGAACCCGTCCGCAGAGGACGATACGCGGCTCTCGCTCACGACGCGCGACGGCGCGACCGTTGCGGTCGCCGTGCGGGGATCGGAGAGCGAGTGGAACGGCGGGCAGGCGCAGCTCATGCTCATCCGCAGGTCGTTCGGCCGGGATCAGGCATCGGGCGCGCAGGACAGCCGCGTGCTGGAACTGGAATCGATCCTCGATACGGCCACCGACGGCGTCATCCTGTTCGACGAGACCGGCCGGATCCTGACCCTGAACCGCTCGGCCGAAGCGCTGTTCGGCTATCATCAGCGGGAGGTCGCAGGCAGCGCGATCACGGTTCTGCTCGCGCCCGAAAGCCACAAGGAAGCGCTCGACTACCTCGAGGGCCTGCGCTCGCCCGGAGTCGCCGGGCTGCTGAACGACGGCCGCGAAGTGCTGGGCCGCGAGCGGCAGGGCGGCACCATCCCGCTCTTCATGACCATGGGGCAGGTAGGGGCCGCCGCGGAAGGGGGCGCGGGCCGCAAGTTCTGCGCCGTGCTGCGCGACATGACCACCTTCAAGAAAACGGAGGGCGAGCTCGTCGGCGCCCGGCGCGCGGCGGAGCAGGCGAGTGCCCAGAAATCCGATCTTCTCGCCAAGATCAGCCATGAGATCCGCACGCCGCTCAACGCGATCATCGGCTTTGCCGAGGTGATGCTGGAAGAGCGCTTCGGTCCGATCGGGAACGAGCGCTACAAGGAATATCTGCGCGATGTTCACGCCTCGGGATCGCATGTGATCAGCCTCGTGAACGACCTGCTCGATCTGGCGAAGGTCGAGGCGGGCCGTCTCGAACTGTCGTTTACCGGCGTCAATCTCAACGACCTCGTGTCGGGCTGCGTGACCCTGCTTCAGCCGCAGGCCATGCGGGACCGGATCGTCGTGCGCACGAGCTTCGCGTCCAGGATTCCGCAGGTGGCGGCGGACGAGCGCTCCATGCGCCAGATCGCACTCAATCTCGTGTCCAACGCCATCAAATTCACGGATGCGGGCGGGCAGGTGATCGTCTCGACCGCCATGACGGACCGGGGCGAGGTGGCGTTCCGTGTGCGGGATACGGGCATCGGCATGACACCGGAGGAGGTCGAGGCGGCGCTCGAACCGTTCCGCCAGCTCGCGACCTCCCGCAGGCCCGGTGGAACGGGCCTCGGGCTTCCGCTTACCAAGGCCCTCGTCGAGGCCAATCGCGGCGCCCTGCAGATCACGAGCAGTCCCAAGGAGGGCACGCTCGTGGAGGTGATCTTCCCGCCGACCCGGGTGCTGGCGGAGTAGCCTCCGCGCGGTCGCCGGAATTGATCCAACGCATTTGACCCTCGGGTCTCGGACGTTACAGTATCGGACGTGACATCGAACTCACATCCGATGCTGTAACATTTTGATCCTGAGCATCTTTCCACGCAAAGCCGGTTCCCACTTCTGCGTTCGATGCTCTAGCTTCGGAGAGTTGCAACAGGCATCGGACCGGCGCGGGCCTCCGATCCCGCCCGATGCGCCAAGGTTCCTGCGAGACGAAGGATCGCCTCATGTCCACCTATCGGCTCGACACTCTGTTTTCCCCGCGGTCGATCGCCGTCGTCGGGGCGAGCCCGCGCGCCCGCTCTCTCGGGCTGACGTTCCTGAGGAACCTGATCCAGGGCGGGTTCGCGGGCGCGCTTTATCCCGTCAACCCGCACCATGACGAGGTCGAGGGCAAGCCCTGCTATCCCTCCATCGCCAAGCTCCCCGACACGCCCGATCTCATCGTCGTCGCTGTGCCGCCCCGCAGCGTGCTGGGCGTGATCGAGGATGCGGGACAAAGAGGGGTCGCCGCCGCCATCATCGCGACGACCGGTCTCGGCTACGGCGCGGATTCCCTGTCGCAGCAGGTGAGGCTCGCCGCGCGGCGCTACGGCCTGCGCATCGTGGGCCCCAATTGCATCGGCGTTCTGTCGCCGCGCGTGCGCATGAATGCGAGCTTCGCGGCGCACGACGCGAAGCCCGGGGATCTCGCGCTCATCTCGCAATCGGGCGCTGTGGCGGTCGGTCTGGTGGAATGGGCGGCGAAGCGGCAGGTCGGCTTTTCCGCCATCGTGTCCCTGGGCGACAAGATGGATGTCGATTTCAGCGATTGCCTCGATTTCTTCTCCGCGGACGCGGGCACCCGCGCGATCCTGCTCTACATCGAGTCGATCGACAACGCGAAGAAGTTCATGTCGGCGGCGCGCGCCGCGGCGCGCATCAAGCCCGTCGTGGTGATCAAGGCGGGCCGCCATGTCCAGGGGGCGAAGGCGGCCGCGACCCATACCGGCGCCCTGGCCGGTTCCGATGCGGTTTACGACGCCGCATTCCGCCGGGCCGGCCTGCTGCGGGTGCTGGATCTCGATCAGCTCTTCGCGGCGGCCGAGACTCTCGGGCGGCAGAAACCGTTCCCCGGCAACCGCCTCGCGCTTCTCACCAACGGCGGCGGCGTCGGCGTTCTCGCGACCGACCGTCTCATCGACATGGGCGGAGTGCTTGCCGAGCTTTCGCCCCAGACGTTTGCCCAGCTGAACGCCATCCTCCCGCCGACATGGTCTCAGTCGAACCCCGTCGACATCATCGGCGACGCGGATCCCGCCCGCTATGCCGGCGCGCTCGAAGCGCTGCTCGCCGATCCGGGGAACGACGCCGTCCTCATCCTGAACGTGCCGACAGCCGTTGCGAGCGCGGCCGATGTGGCGCGAACCGTGACGGAGGTCATCAGGCGCCATCGCGCCAAGGGGTTCCAGCAGAAGCCGGTCTTCGCGGCCTGGATCGGCGAGGATCCGGATTCGGCGCGGGTTTTCGAGGCCGCGCGGATTCCCCATTACGCGACCGAAGCCGATGCGGTGCGGGGCTTCATTCAGCTTGTGCGCTATCGCCAGGCGCAGACGGAGCTGATGGAGACCCCCGACAACCTGCCGCATGACTTCTCGCCGGACCCGGAGGCCGCGCGCGCGATCGTCGCTCAGGTGCTGGCTGAGAACCGCCGCTGGCTCAATCCCCTCGAGGTCGATGCGCTTCTCCGGGCCTACGATATCCCCACGGCCCCGGTGATGCTGGCGACGACGCCGGGGGAGGCGGTCGAAGCCGCAAGGTCCATCATCGCCGAGGGCGGCCGCGTGGCGGTCAAAGTGCTCTCGCCCGATATCGTGCACAAATCCGACATCGGCGGCGTCCAGCTCGATCTCACGACGGAGGAATCGGTGCGCAAGGCGGCGGCCGATATCTTTGAGCGCGCCGCACGCCTGCGGCCGGATGCGGCGATCACCGGCGTCATGGTTCAGCCGATGGTGCGCCGGGCCAAGGCGCGCGAGCTGATCGCGGGCCTCGCCGACGATCCGGCCTTCGGTCCGGTCGTGCTGTTCGGGCGCGGCGGAACGGCCGTGGAGGTCATCAACGACAGGGCGCTGGCCCTGCCGCCCCTCGATCTGAAGCTCGCGGACGATCTCATCGCCCACACCCGCGTCGCGCGCCGTCTCAAGGCCTATCGCGACGTGCCCGCCGCCGACGAGCGTGCGATCGCGCTCACCCTCGTGAAGATCGCGCAGCTCGCCGCCGACGTGCCGGAGGTGCGGGAGCTCGACATCAATCCGCTGCTGGCCGATCACACGGGCGTCATCGCGGTCGACGCCCGCGTGCTCGTGGCCCCGGAGGTCAGGAAGGGGAGCGGCCATCCGCGCTTCGCCGTCAGGCCCTATCCGACGGAGTGGGAGCGCATGATCACCCTGCGCAACGGACGCAAGGCTTTCGTGCGTCCCGTCAGGCCCGAGGACGAGGAAGCGTTCAAGCGGTTCTTCGAGAAGATCACGCCGGAGGATCTGCGCCTTCGCTTCTTCGCACCCGTCCGCGACTTCAGCCACACCTTCCTGGCGCGTCTGACGCAGCTCGACTATGCCCGCGCCATCGCGTTCGTGGCCTTCGATGAAGCGACCGGTGAGATGATGGGCGCCGTGCGCGTGCATGCGGACGCAAACCATGAGACGGGCGAATACGGCATTCTCCTGCGCTCCGATCTCAAGGGGATGGGCCTTGGATGGACCCTCATGCGTCAGATGATCGAATGGGCGAAGGTGGAGGGACTGCGCGAGGTCGAGGGACAGGTTCTCCGCGAGAACAGCACGATGCTCGACATGTGCCGCGATCTCGGCTTTTCCGTGCGGGCCGACCCCGACGATCCGGAGCTGCGTCTCGTGACGCTTCCCATCGCGTCCATCGAGGAGCCCGGGAAGCTGGCGGATGCTCCTTAGAGCCTCGAACGCAAAAGTGGGAACCGGTTTTGCGTGAAAAGATGCTCAAGCAAGGAGAGCCTCGAACGCGGGAAGTGGGAACCGGTTTTGCGTGAAAAGATGCGTTCTTTCCAAGAAGGAAGCAGCGTGCGGACCCGGCAGGCCGCGCGATACGCGAGGCCGGTCCTGAGCGCATGCGAAAAGGGCGGTGACGTGCTCCGGCACGTCACCGCCCTTTGTCGATGTTCCTGTGAGGCGGTGTTCTGAGGCTCGCCTCAGTCGTCGTCCTTGAGGCCGCCGATATGCTTCTGGGCGTAGAGCTCGACGCCGACCTGTTCGACGAGGGTGAGCTGGGTCTCGAGGAAGTCGATATGGCCTTCCTCGTCGGCCATCAGTTCTTCGAAGAGGTTCTTCGACACCCGGTCGCCGATGCTCTCGCAATAGGCGGCCGCCTCACCGTAGAGATTGCGGGCGTCGTACTCGGCCGCGAGGTCGGATTCGAGAATTTCCTGGATGTTCTGGCCGATGCGGAGCGGATCGAGCACCTGAAGATTGGCGAAGCCTTCGAGGAAGATGATGCGTTCGATGAAGCGGTCCGCGTGGTGCATCTCCTCGATGGATTCCTTGCGCCAGGCCTTGGCGAGTTCCTTGTAGCCCCAGTCATCGAGAAGCCGATAATGCAGCCAATACTGATTGACCGCCGTCAGCTCGCTGCGCAGGCCGCGATTGAGATACTCGATTACCTTCGGATCACCCTTCATCCTACCCTCTCATCAAAACAGCGCCCGGCAGGGCCGGGCTCTTCTTAGATGATTTTTGAACTAGGGTGAAACTCTCATTGTTCAAAGGTGAGGTTCGGTTCAAAGGTGAGGTTCGGTTCAAAGGTGAGGTTCGGCGGCCACTTTCTCGAGCGAGGCGGGGCAGCAGCCCCGCTGGCAGGCGGCGACCGGAGCCGCTCCCGCATCGGCGAGCGCCTTGTCCATGATGTCACGGATCGTTCGGGCGCAGCGTCCGCAATTGGGGCTGCAGCCAAGGCATCGATAGACCTGCGCAGGGGAACGCGGGCAATCGGGCCCGGGCTTCATGCAGCCTTTCACATCGCCGTCGGAGAGAATGTTGCAGGAGCAGACGATCATCTGGTCTTCTAGTTTAGAACTATTAAAAACTACTTTTGATTTCAAACACTTAGCCGATATTTCGGCAAAGCGCCAGGGCTCGGGGGCGCGCCGAGTTGTCACGCAGGCGGAAAACGGTCAGTCCAGGCGTCGGAACAAGCCGGGATAATCCCGTACGAATCCGTCTTCATCGACCGGCAGATCGGCGGTGAAACCGCTCTCCAGGCTCTCGAAGCGATAGAGTGAGCCAGGCTTAAGGGCCGTGTAGCGCTGGGTGCGGGCCGAGACGCTCAGGTCCGGAACGGCGATGTAGCAGAGGCGGATCTCGGTGCCCTGTCCGGCCGCCCATTCCAGCCGGCGGATCGGCAGGGTGTTGGTCAAGGGCGTGGCCTGGATGTCGACGTCGATGCAGCCCTGAAGCTCGAGCTGGGGCTTGCCGCTCTCGGTCCAGCTGCCTTGCCCGTTGCTCTCCAGGTCCAGGGTGCGCCCGGAGGTGGTCTGGAGATGGACCGCCTTGGTCCGCCAGGCGGAATCCACCCTCAGCCGGTAGTGCAGGGCGAATGTCGTGCCGTCCTCCCGGCCGATCACGACGCCGGCGATTGTATGGCCGCCGTCGGCCGGGCGGATATCGGTCTGTTCGAGGCCCGCGTCGCTTCCGTCCCAGGCGGACCAGCGAAGCGTGCGGAAGATCAGGGGGCGGGACGACATGGAACGGGACGGCATGGCGGCCTCCAAGCTGCGCAGGACGAGAATACGCTCCCGCGCAGACTTGGCGAGTCCGCCTTTTTACTCCCGCACCACCACCACATGCACCCGGCGGGGACCGTGGGCGCCGAGCAGCAGGGTCTGCTCGATGTCGCCGGAGCGGGACGGGCCGGTGATCCAGTTCACCGTTCGCGGCATGCCGCCCTTGCCGAAGGAGAAGCGCACCCGGTTCCACACGGATTCGTAGTCGCTCGCGATGTCCCTGGCCGAGACCACGACGATGTGGTTGTCCGGCAGGAAATTGAGCGTGGAGGGGTTCTCCGGCCCCGAGATCAGGGCGAGCGTCCCGGTTTCGGCCACGCCGCCGAAGGCATGGCTGACGGCGTTGAGGTCGCCGCCCTGGCTCGGGCCGTGCGAGATCTCCAGCGTCGTCTCGCCCCAGGGCATGGCTTTCAGGCGCGGATCCTCGCCCATGCGCAGGGTCGCCGGGAGATTGTGACCGCGCAGGAACAGCGCGATGGTTTGCGGCACCTCGGCGGGAGAGGCGACCTCCGTCACGGTGGCGAGGGAGGCCTCGGCCATCGTCGTGAACAGCGCGATGCGCTCCTCGCCGGAGACCTGCCCGCGAGCGGGGATCACGCCCTTCGGCGCCCGTTCCAGCCGGTCCTGGACGATCTGCCTGCGGATCGTCTCGTTGCCGTTCACGCCCAGGGAGCGGCGGATGCCGGCGAAAATCTCGTCACGGGCGCTCATGCGGTTCGTCCTTTGCGGTCACGCTTCCAGCGCGCCTGGAAGGTTTCGCCCTGGGGAGCCGGAAAATCACGGTACTTCGTCCAGCCCTTCGCCAGTGGCAGCCAGGAGAAGCGTCCGCGCCGGCGTCCCGCGAGGCCAAGCGTCGCCATGGCGGCGCGCGTCGCGAGTCGGTAGAGGGCCGGGCGTCTCGCGAAGAAGCCCCAGAGGGCAAGGCCCGAGCGCACGGAAGCGGGAGAAAGGTGCCGCTCGAACTCCCGCTCGCGCCAGTGGCGCATGAGCTTGGGCAGCGGAATGCGCACGGGGCACACGCTCTCGCAGCGTCCGCAGAAGGTGGAGGCGTTGGGCAGGTGGCCCGCCTTGTCGACCCCGATGAGCGACGGGGTGAGGACCGCCCCCATGGGACCGGGATAGACCCAGCCATAGGCGTGTCCGCCGACCGCGTGATAGACCGGGCAATGGTTCATGCATGCGCCGCAGCGGATGCAGCGCAGCATCTCCTCGAAGCTCGTGCCGAGCATGGAGGAGCGCCCGTTGTCGATGAGCACCACGTGATAGTTCTCGGGGCCGTCCGCGTCGCCGGGGCGGCGAGGGCCCGTGGAGAACGTGGTGTAGACCGACATCTCCTGGCCCGTGGCCGAGCGCGCGAGAACGCGGAGCAGCTGGCTCGCATCTTCCAGCGTCGGCACCAGCTTCTCGATGGATGCGAGAACGATATGCGTCTTCGGCAGGATCTGCGTGAGGTCGCCGTTTCCTTCGTTGGTGACGATGATCGACGTGCCGGTCTCCGCCACCAGGAAGTTCGCCCCCGTGATCCCGACATCCGCCGAAAGGAAGCGCTCCCGCAGCACGGCGCGCGCCTCGGTCAGCAGCTGCACGGGCTCGGAGAGATCGCGCCTGGCGTCGAGATGCGTGTGGACGCGGCGGAAATCCTGCTCCACCTGGGTGGCGTTGAGGTGGACGGCAGGGGCGATGATGTGGCTCGGCAGCTCGTTGCGCAGCTGGATGATGTATTCGCCGAGGTCGGTCTCGACGGGCCTGATGCCGTTGGCTTCCAGGTAGCGATTGATCTCGATTTCCTCGGAGATCATCGACTTGCCCTTCGTGACCGTCTTCGCGCCCGCGTCCCGGCAGATTTTTAAGATGATCTCGCGCGCCTCGTCCGCGTTGCGGGCGAAATGCACATGGCCGCCGGAAGCCTTCACCTTCGTCTCGTAGGCCTCGAGATAGAGATCGAGATGCTCGAGCGTGTGGTTCTTGATGTCGCGGGCGGAATCCCGCAGGGCCTCGAATTCGGGGAGTTTGTCGGCCGCCGCTTGGCGCTTGTCGATGAAACCCTGCTTCACGTTGCCCAGCGCTTTCTGGAGCTGGGCATCGTGCAGCGCCCGGGCTGCGTTCTGCTTGAACTGGGGAGACGTGGTGTGAACGTTCATGGCTGATATGACTTGAGCGCCGCATCCTTGGCGAGGCCGATGGCCGGTTCGTCCGTCATGCCGGCGAGGACCTCGGCCACGTGCCGCACCTGGACCGGCTTGCCGTCCCGGGTGAGCTTGCCCGCCATGTTCATGAGGCAGCCGAGATCGCCCGCGAGCAGGGTCGGCGCATGGGTGTCTTCCACGTTCCTCACCTTGGCGTCGACGATGGCGCCGGAGATGTCGCTGTATTTGACCGCGAAGGTGCCGCCGAAGCCGCAGCACACGTCGCTGTCCTTCATCTCGACGAGGGTCAGCCCCCTGACGCTGGACAGGAGCATGCGCGGCTGGGTCTTCACGCCGAGTTCGCGAAGGCCGGAGCAGGAATCGTGATAGGTCACGGCGCCATGATAGGACGCGTCGACCTGCGTGACGCCGAGGACATCCACGAGAAAGCTCGTCAGCTCATGGGTCTTGGCCGCCAGCACGCTGGCCTTCGCACGCCAGTTCGGGTCTTCCTCGAACAGTTCGGGATAGTGTTTCCGAATCATCCCGGCGCAGGAACCCGAGGGAGCGACCACGTAGTCGAAATCCTGGAAGGTCTCGATGATCCGCATGGCCAGATCCCGCGTGGTGCCCCGATCGCCTGAATTGTAGGCGGGCTGGCCGCAGCAGGTCTGAACGGGGACTTCGACGGTGCAGCCCGCGTCCTCCAAAAGCTTCACGGCGGCAAAGCCCACGGAGGGGCGCATCAGGTCGACGAGGCAGGTCACGAAAAGGCCGACCCGGGGTTTCCCGGATCGGCTGGAAGGCAGGACGCTCATTGCGTGACCTTTTGCCCCTGAGCGTCGAACTGCTTCAGAAACGCGACGAGATCGTTGATCTTCTGCTCGTCCTTGAGACCCGCGTAGATCATCTTGGTGCCGGGAACCTTCGCCTTGGGGTTCTGGATATAGTCGCGGAACGTCGCCTCGTCCCAGGTCAGGCCGGAATTCTTGTTGGCCGGCGAATAGTTATAACCTTCGACCGATCCGGAGTGCCGACCGATGACGCCGTTCAGCTCGGGACCGACGGCGTTCTTGGCGTTCGGCCCGATCTGGTGACAGGCGCGGCACTGGGCGAAAACCTTTTCGCCGGCGGCGGCGTCCTGCGCCTGGGCCTGAGCGAGGCCAGCGAGCAGGATGGCGGCTGAGAGAACCAAGGAACGCATCAAAAACTCCTTTTCTGGACCGATGTCCCATCTTAGAGGAGCTCTACATTATTGGAAAAATCTCTCAAGGCCAGCTACCTTGTGGAGAAGGGCAGCTATGCCGTGACAGCAGCCGGACAACGCCAAGGAGGGTGTCATGACCATCGCATTTCCCAAGCCGGACGAAGCGATTCTGGCGCGCCGCAAGGAGATCGTCGAGGGATTGGGGCGCCTTGTCGCTTCGGAGGCCCTCATCGTGTCGGAGGACGAGCGCCGGGCCTTCGAGACCGACGGCCTGACCGCCTACCGGCAGATGCCGCTCGCCGTGGTGCTGCCGTCCTCGACGGAGGAGGTGTCCGCCGTCCTGCGCTTCTGCCACGAGCATCGCGTGAAGGTGGTGCCGCGCGGCGCGGGAACCTCGCTGTGCGGCGGCGCGATCCCTCAGCCTGACGCCATCGTGCTCGGTGTCGCCAAGATGAACCGCGTGATCGACGTCGATTTCGAGGGCCGGACGGCAAGGGTGCAATCCGGCATCACCAATCTCGGCATCAGCCAGGCCGTCGCCTACGAGGGATTTTTCTACGCTCCCGACCCGTCGAGTCAGCTGGCCTGCACGATCGCCGGCAACATCGCCATGAATTCCGGCGGGGCGCATTGCCTCAAATACGGCGTGACCACCAACAACCTGCTCGGCGTCACCATGGTGATGCTCGATGGCACGGTGGTGGAGATCGGCGGCGAGCATCTCGACAGCCCCGGCTACGATCTGCTCGGCCTGATCTGCGGCTCGGAGGGGCAGCTCGGCGTCGTCACCGAGGCCGTCGTGCGCATTCTTCGTGCCGCGGAGGGCGCGCGTCCGGCCCTGTTCGGCTTCGGGTCGGTCGAGGATGCGGGCGCCTGCGTGGCCGCGATCATCGGCGCCGGCATCATTCCGGTGGCGCTGGAATACATGGACAAACCCGCCATCGAGATCTGCGAGGCCTTCGCGCATGCGGGCTATCCGCTCGACGTGGAGGCCATGCTCATCGTGGAGGTCGAGGGCTCGGATCAGGAGATCGACGACATGCTCCGGCGCATCGTCGCGATCGCGGAACCCTTCAGGCCGAAGACCATCAAGGTCTCGCAGTCGGAGGCCGAAAGCGCGGCGATCTGGAAGGGGCGCAAATCGGCCTTCGGGGCGACGGGCCGCGTGGCCGATTACATCTGCATGGACGGCACGATCCCCACGGGCCAGCTGCCCTATGTGCTCAGGCGCATCGACGAGATCGCCAAATCCTACGGCCTCGGCGTCGCCAACGTGTTCCACGCGGGCGACGGCAACCTGCATCCGCTCGTCATGTTCAACACGAATGTGCCGGGCGAGATGGAAAAGGCCGAGAAGGCGGGCGAGGACATTCTCAGGCTCTGCGTGGAAGTCGGCGGCTGCCTCACGGGCGAGCACGGCGTGGGCATCGAGAAGCGCGACCTCATGACGTGCCAGTTCAACGAGGCCGATCTCGCCCAGCAGATGCGCGTGCGCGGCGTGTTCGATCCGCTCTGGCTGCTCAACCCCGCCAAAGTGTTTCCCCTGGAAGGAAGGCTTGCCGCGTGACCACCCATCTTCCCCGTGACGAGCAGGACGCCTCTGCGGTCATCCGAGGCGCTTCCGAAAAGGGCATCCTGCTCAGCCTTTCCGGCCAGGGCACGAAAGCCGAGATGGGCCGTCCCAATCAGACGGATTCGTCGATCTCGTCGGGTGCGATGACGGGCATCACGCTCTACGAGCCCGCCGAGATGGTCATCTCCGCGAAGAGCGGCACGCCCGTCTCCGAGGTGACGCGGATGCTGGCCGAAAAGGGGCAGGAGCTGCCCTTCGAGCCGATGGATTACCGTCCTTTGCTCGGCACGAAGGCGGAGCCCACCATCGGGGCGGTCGCGGCCATGAACATCTCGGGCCCGCGCCGCATCATGGCGGGGGCGGCCCGCGACAGCCTCATCGGCGTGCGCTTCGTCAACGGGCGCGGCGAGGTGGTGAAATCGGGCGGCCGTGTGATGAAGAACGTCACCGGCCTCGATCTCGTCAAGCTCATGGCCGGCTCCTGGGGCACGCTGGGCTTTCTCACGGAGGTGACCTTCAAGGTGCTCCCCAGACAGGAGCGCATGGCGACGCTGGTCCTGCGCGGCCTCAAGGACGCGCAGGCCGTGGAGGCGCTCTCGCAGGCGCTCGGCTCCCCCTTCGACGTGACGGGCGCGGCGCATATTCCGGCCCGCGACAGGCAGGGGGCGAGCACGCTGATCCGGCTCGAAGGCTTCTCCGTATCGGTCGATTACCGCCTCGGCGAGCTGCGCCGCCTGCTCAAGCGCTTCGGCGGTTCCACGGATATCCTGGAGGGCCGGGGCGCGGAGGCCGTGTGGCAGTCCCTGCGCGACGCCACCGTGCTGACCGATGGCCCGGACCGCGCGATCTGGCGTGTCTCGACGGCGCCCGCGAAGGGGCCCGAATTCACGAAGCGCATCGCGCAGTCGCTCGATGCGCAATGGTTCTACGATTGGGGCGGCGGCCTCATCTGGCTCTCGACGCCCGTCAACGACGATGCGGGCGCTTTTATCCTGCGGGATGCGACGCGCGCTCTCGGCGGCCACGCGACCCTCGTGCGCGCGCCTGCCGAGATGCGCTCGGCCGTCGATGTGTTCGAGCCGCAGAACGAGACCGTGATGGCGCTCACGAAAGGCATCAAGGCCTCCTTCGATCCGGCGGGGATTCTCAATCCGGGGCGGATGTATGCGGGCGTCTGAGATGGGTATCGCTGCCGCGAAGAGTCCCTTGAGGCCTGCCGTTGTCGCCGCTCTGGCCGTCGGGCTCGTCGCAGGGACGGCCGCGATCCTCCTCGCCATGGGCCGCACGCCGATCTGCACATGCGGATACGTGGAGCTCTGGCACGGCGTCGTGCACGATTCCGGCAACTCCCAGCACCTGATGGATTGGTACACGCCCTCGCACGTCATCCACGGCTTCCTGTTCTATTTCGGAACGTGGCTCATCGGCCGGCTGCGAGGACAGCGGCTGCCGCTCGGCGTGGCGTTTCTTCTCGCGCTCGGGCTGGAGGCGGCGTGGGAGATCGTCGAGAACACCGACATGGTGATCGACCGCTACCGTGCGACGAATATCGCTCTCGACTATTACGGCGACAGCGTCATCAATTCGGTGTCGGACATATCCTTCATGGCCCTCGGATTCTTCCTGGCCCGAGCCTTTCCGGTCGGGCTGACGGTCGCCGCAGCCGTGCTGATGGAGCTGTTCGTCGGGTACTGGATCCGGGACAATCTCGCCCTGAATATCATCATGCTGATCTACCCGGTCGAGGCCATCGACCGGTGGCAATCGGCGATTTGAGATAAAGCGATGCAAACCAATTTCACGCCCGAGCAGCTCAAGGACCCCGCGACGGCCTCGTCGGAGAAAATCCTCCGGACCTGCGTCCATTGCGGCTTCTGCACGGCGACCTGCCCGACCTACCTGCTGCTCGGCGACGAACTCGATTCGCCGCGCGGGCGCATCTATCTCATCAAGGACATGCTGGAGAGCGGCAAGCCCGCCTCGGCGGAGGTCGTCAAGCATATCGACCGCTGCCTCTCGTGCCTGTCCTGCATGACGACCTGTCCGTCCGGCGTGCACTACATGCACCTCGTCGATCATGCCCGCTCCTATATCGAAGCCACCTATACCCGGCCCGGGCACGACCGGTTCCTGCGCGGAGTGCTCGCGCGCATTCTTCCCTATCCGAACCGCTTCCGCGCCGCCCTCGGCGCAGCGCTTCTGGCGAAGCCCTTCAAGGGGCTGATCGGCGCGCTGCCGTTCTTCGGAAGCCGTCTGCGGGCGATGATCGAGCTGGCCCCGGCCAGGATGCCGGCCCGTTCCCCCCTGGATCAGCCCGGCACGTTCAGGGCCGAAGGCGAGCGGCGCGGGCGCGTCGCGATCCTGTCCGGCTGCGCCCAGCCCGTGCTCAAGCCCGGCTTCAACCAGGCCGCCATCCGGCTGCTCAACCGGCACGGCGTCGACGTGGTCCAGCCGAAGGGGGAGGGCTGCTGCGGCGCGCTCGTCCATCACATGGGGCGCGAGGCGCAGGGGCATGAATTCGCCAAGCGCAACATCGACGCCTGGATCGCCGAGATGGACGGAGAGGGGCTCGACGCCATCATCATCACGGCTTCGGGCTGCGGCACGACGATCAAGGATTACGGCTTCATGTTCCGGAACGATCCGGCCTATGCCGAGAAGGCGGCCCGGGTCTCGGCGATCGCCAAGGACATCACCGAATACGCCATGTCCCTCGAACTCGCGGAGCCGGTGCGGGAAACCGATCTGGTCGTGGCCTATCACTCCGCCTGCTCCATGCAGCACGGTCAATCCATCCGCACCGAGCCCAAGACTCTCCTGAAGAAGGCGGGCTTTACCGTGAAGGATGTGCCGGAAGGCCATATCTGCTGCGGCTCGGCCGGCACCTACAACCTGCTCCAGCCCGAGATCGCCGCTCAGCTCAGGGCCCGGAAGGTCGCCAATATCGCGCGCACGAAACCCGACCTGATCGCTACCGGCAATATCGGCTGCATGACCCAGATCGGACAGGGGACCGAGATCCCGATCGTCCATACGGTCGAGCTCCTCGACTGGGCGACCGGCGGCCCGATGCCGGAAACCCTGGAAAAGGCGGGCTTCCAGAACCGTCTGTCGCGGCCCTTGTCCGTCGCGGCCGAGTGAATCCGCCGCAGCCGTTTGAAATGAAATTTCGTTTCCAATCGAGGTGACTCTGGGTTAAAAGGTGCCGTAGTGTGACGGTGAGGCGTGAAGGGGCGGCACCATGTCTTCGGGTTGGACGTCTTTCAGGAACCGGTTCGGCAGCAGGAAGCCGCAGGACGAAGCCGTCGATGGTCTGCCCACCCAGCGTGACGTTACGACATCGACCGGCTCCGCCGCGGCCGTTGCGCCGCAGGAGAGGGTGGACGCGATCGTCGCCCGCCCCAATGGGGCTCTCGATTCCGTGGGGCAGAAGAACGAGCTGATCCGCGTCCGCTTCGCCAACATGATCGACCGGCTCGAGGAGATCCGCAGCCTCAAGGAGGATTTCGCGCTCCTGAGCGAGCCGGTGAGCGATCTCATCCGCAGCTATCCGCAGCTCCAGTCCCGTCTCTTGGAGACGGAGGCCGTGCTCAGGCAGGAGACCGAGACCACCGCGTCGCTCCGCCGCGAGCTGCACGATCTCAACACGCTCCATGCCCGCGCCATGGACGATCTCACCGCCACGGTGTCGCAGCTGCGCAAGGCCGAGACCAGAACCCGCGAGCAGGAATCCCACATCGAGGACCTGCGCCTCGGGGTGAAGGACAAGGAGGCGACGGTCGTCGATCTCGAGAACCAGCTCGCCATCGAGACCGAGCGCGCCCGCAACATCACGGAAGAGAACCAGGCCCTGCGCCTGGAGGCGCAGGAGGCCGACCAGGCCGTCGCCCGCGCCGAACGCGAGCTCATCGAGATCCGCGAGCGCAACGGTCTTCTCGATCACGAGGTGAAGCGCCTGCAGAAGGTGGCGGAGGAGCAGAACTACCGGCTTTCCAGTCTCACGAACCGCTACGGCGAGCTGGAGACCCAGCTCGAGGCCACCCGGCAGCGCGCTTCCGAACTCGAAACCAAGCTCATGGCCGAGCAGGTGCTGCGCCAGCGTCTCGAAACCCAGCTCGATTCCGAACGCTCCTCGCATCAGACCGACCTTTCGGCGCTCGACATGAAGATCGAGGGCCTCACCTCGCGCCTGGCCGCCACGGACAAGATCCTGGCCCATACCCGCGACCAGCTGCGCGACAAGAACGAGGCGCTTCGCGGCGTCGAGCGCAATCTCAAAGAGACCACCATCGAGAAGAATACCCTCGACCGCCGCCTGGAGGCGACCCAGCAGGAGGTCGAGCGTCAGGTCGCCATGGTCAACGAGCTTCAGCGCTCGCGCATCGAGCTTCAGGAGCGCGTCGAGATGCTCAACAAGGCCATTGCCGCCAAGGACTTCCAGATCGAGAGCTCGGATAACAAGCTCGCGAGCCTCAGCGAGCGCATCGATCAGCTCACCAAGCGCTTCGAGCAGGAGCGCAACACCCTCGAGGCGGCCAACCGCCGCCTCACGGAAGAGCTGCAGAACGAGAAGGCCGAGCGCTCCCTCGTGCAGGGCGCCCTCGAAATCGCCCGCGAGAGCCGCATCAAGATCCAGAAGAAATACATTGCGCTTCGCAAAAAGACCCGTCTCGACTCCCAGGAGGAGAATGCGGGCCTCGTCGACGAGGAGGAGGTCGAGACGAATGTCCGTCCGCTGAAATCCGCGGATGGCGAATAGAGCGTTTTCCGGCCAAGTGGATCCGGGAGGTGGATCCGGGAGTTGGATCCGGGAGTTGGATCCGGGAGGTGGATCCCGTTCGCCGTCGAGAATGCGGCCGAGCCCAAGAAAAGAGATGCTTCCAAAAGAGATGCTTCCGCTCGCATCGAGCCGGACGGCCCCGCTCCGGCGGGGTTTTCTGTTGAGCCGCCCCCTCATGGCTCCATGGGCGGTTGCACGAATTGCGGTGTGTTCTACAGCCTCGGACGTGACATCGGACCCACATCCGATGCTGTCAGTTGACGTTGCTTGAGCATCTTTTCACGCAAAACCGGTTCCCACTTTTGCGTCCGGTGCTCTATCTCGCTTCATCGTCGTGAGGCCCCGGCATTGCCGCCGGGCCACGGCCGTCATGCGAGAAGGAAACAGAACCATGGCCCAGCATCCCGCAATCGCGCCCAACCGAGTCGCCGTCGTCACCGGAGCCGCGAGCGGCATCGGGCTTGCCGCGGCCAGGCGCTTTGCCGAGCTTGGCATGAAGGTTTGCCTCGCCGATCTGCCCGGTGAGGCGCTGGAGCGCGCCGTCGAAGAGGTGGCCGGGACCGGCGGCTCTTCGAACGTGCTCGCGGTTCCGACCGATGTCGGCCGCCGTGAGGACGTGGAGGCGCTGAGGGACAAGGCGATGGCCGCCTTCGGCGAAGTCGCCGTGCTGATGAACAACGCGGGCACGGAAGGCGGCGGCCAGCTCTTCGGCGACCCGCAGCGCTGGCAGGCCATCCTCCAGACCAATCTGTGGGGCGTCGTCAACGGCGTGCAGGTCTTCGCCCCCGCCATGGCCGGTCAGGGCACCCCCTGCGCCATCATCAATACGGGCTCGAAACAGGGCATCACCACCCCGCCCGGAGAGACCGCCTACAATGTCTCCAAGGCCGGCGTGAAAGTGGTGACGGAGGCGCTGGCCCATGAGCTGCGCAACCGGCCGGGATGCAGGGTGACGGCGCATCTCCTCATTCCGGGCTTCGTCTTCACCGGTCTCACCCGGGCGCGAGGGGTCAAGGAGAAGCCCGCCGGAGCCTGGAGCCCCGAGCAGGTCGTCGATTTCCTGCTTCCGGCCCTGGAGCGGGGCGATTTCTACGTGCTCTGTCCGGACAACGAGACGACCCGCGCGATGGACGAGGTGCGGATCCGCTGGGCCGCCGGGGACCTCATCGAGAACCGTCCCGCCCTGTCCCGGTGGCATCCCGCCTTCAAGGACGCCTTCGCGAAGGCGATGGAAGACCAATGAGCGGCGCATTCGATTCATCCGCCTTCCGCGACCGGATCGGGGCGCTTCTCGACCGCCATGTCCGCACCTTCGGCGGCGCGGCCGAGCGGCATGCCGTCCTGCGCCGGCAGATCGAGAGCGGCGATGCCATTCACAGCCGGTCCACCTTCCCCGGCCATGTCACCGCGTCGGCCTTCATCCTCGACCCGGCGGGCCGGAGGGTGCTGCTGATCCATCACCGTTCCCTGGGCCGGTGGCTGCAGCCGGGCGGCCATTACGAGGCACCCGAAAGCCTGGAGGAAGCAGCCCTGCGGGAAGCCGTCGAGGAGACCGGCGTGCGGGAGCTTGCGCTCGATCCCTGGCACGGCGCATCGGGCCTGCCGATCGACATCGACAGCCATCTCATTCCCGCCCGCCCGCAAAAAGGAGAGCCGGAGCACTGGCACCACGACATTCGCTACGTCCTGCGGGCACAAGAGGGCGGCCTCGACCCCGATCCGTCCGAGGTGCACGGCGCCGAATGGCGCGACGTGGCGGAGCTCGACGGCATCGCCCCCGAGGCTCTGCGGAATATGTGCAAGCTCGGCTTGGCCCGCCCCTAACAAAACCGGAGGCCGCCCTTACATGGAAATCTCAGGATTCATGCGCGAAGGAGGTTTGCCATGAACGATCAGGAGCGCGAGATCATCGCCGATATCTTCCGACGGCTCGAACAGGTGGCGAATCAGCCGCGCGATCCGGAGGCGGAGCGGTTCATCGCCGACAGGCTGCGCATGCAGCCTTATGCGCCCTACGCCATGGCGCAGGCGATCTTCGTGCAGGAGCAGGCGCTGGCGAGGCTCCAGGCCGAGAACGACCAGCTTCGCGCCGAACTCGATCATCTCAGCCGGCAGCCGCAGCAGGGCGGCATTCTGTCGGGAATCTTCGGCGGCGGCGCCCGTCCGCCGGAGCCGGCCTACAACTCGCCGCCGATGCGCCGCGCCTCGCCCTGGGGTTCGCCCCAGCCGATGCCGCAGCAGCCTTACGGCATGCCGCCTCAATCGGAGGGGCAATCGCAAGGGCCATCTCAGGGGCCATCTCAGGGACAATCTCAGGGACCCTGGGGCGGCGGCATGGCGCAGCCGCAGCCGCCGCGCGGAGGCGGTTTCCTGCAGGGCGCGCTCTCCACGGCCGCGGGCGTCGCAGGCGGCATGATGATCGCCAACGCGCTGTCGCATGCCTTCCGCGGTGAGGAGAACGCGGCGGGCGGGCAATCCTCGCTTGCAGATTTCGGCAACGACCAGAGCGGGAACGATCAGGGCGGGAACCAGGATTTCGCCGGCATCACGGATGCCCTTTACGAGGACCCGTCGCAGAACCGCGACGACTTCTCCGATTTCGGCGATTCCGGTGACGACGGCGACTGGACCTGATCGCGGAGCCTGAAACGCTCTCCTTCGTCACCCGTCGGGCCAGGCCCGGGGATCTCCGTCTTCGCGCGGCGGAGCCTTGAAACGTGAATGGCCGGGACGAGCCCGGCCATGACGATCCTTCAGGGAGACCGCCGTTTAGATCACGATGACGGACGTGCCGACCTTCACGCGGCTGTAGAGATCCACCACGTCCTCGTTGAGCATGCGGATGCAGCCGGAGGAGACGGCCTGGCCGATGGTGTGCGGCTCGTTCGTGCCGTGAATGCGGTAGAGCGAGGAGCCGAGATAGAGCGCCCGCGCGCCCAGCGGGTTGTCGATCCCGCCCTTCATGTAGCGCGGCAGATCGGGACGGCGCCTGAGCATGTCCGACGGCGGACGCCAATCGGGCCACTCGCGTTTCATCGAGACGGTCTTGCGGCCGGCCCATTCGAAGCCGGGGCGTCCGACGCCGATCCCGTAGCGGATCGCCCGTCCGCCGGGCTGCACCAGGTAGAGGAACTTGTCGTTCGTATCGACCACGATCGTGCCGGGCGTCTCGCTGCCGCGATAGGATACGACCTGCCGCTGGAATTCCGGCGAGATGGCATAGTCGATGCTGTTGTCGTATCCGGGATCCGAGTAGGTCTGCGGCAGCGTCGCGACCTGAGTGCCGGACTGCACGGAACCCGTGGTGAGGGGATACGTACCCGTCGCCGGACGCGTGACGAGCGGGTAACTCTCGCGATAGCCGTCCTGCGTGCGGGCATACGGATAGTTGTATTCCGGCGCAATGTAGGTATTGCCGTAGTAAGTCCCGCCTCCATAGACCGACTGGGCCGATCCGGAAGATGGCATGAAGGCGAGAAGAAGCATTGCGGAGCAAGGGATCCAAGCGCGCATCGAAGCATCCTGTTTGTCGTTGTTACGCTTAATAAACGACAAGCGCGGCTTTTGTTTCCATCGACTTGATCGCATCTGTGCGGAAGTGCCGATCCGACCTTTCTGTCGACAGCGCGAAAGGAAGGGTAAAGCGGCATGTGACTTGCGCCGGAGCATCGAACAGCGCATCGTCTGCTGCGAAAAACCGAGTCCACTTTTTCGCACGATGCGCCGGAGCATCGGACCCAAAAAGTGGATTTGCACTTTTGGGATCAGTTCGATGCTCCCCCTATAGAAACAGCGCATCGTCTGCTGCGAAAAACCGAGTCCACTTTTTCGCACGATGCGCTATGAGCTTCACTCTTCCGCGAAAGCCGCCATCCCGGAGGCCGCGCCTCACATCGTCGTGATTACATGCAATTCGGTCCGGCCTTTCGGGCTGCCGCGGGCATCGCGGTGCTTTCCATCATGGATGCGGTCATCAAAGGGATGTCCGCTTCCTACCCGACCCTCCAGGTCACCTTTCTGCGCTTCGCCTGCGGAACCATCGTCGCCACGGGCGTGGTCGCGGCGATGCGCCCGGGCTGGCCGAGCCGGGAGACGGTGCAGGCGAACCTCCTGCGCTCCGTCATCGCCGTCATTACGGCCGGCTGCTTCTTCTATGCGCTGGGCAAGCTGCCCCTGGCCGAGACCCTCGTCCTGTCGTTCCTCGCGCCCATGTTCATCGCGTTCTTCGGACTGCTCCTTCTGAAGGAGCGGGTGGATCCGAGGATCATCGCGGCCATCGCGATCGGGTTCGGCGGCACGCTCGTGGTCGTCCTCGGGCAGACGGAAGAGGCCTCGGCGGCCCGATCCTGGCTGGGCGTCGCGGCGGCCCTGACGTCGGCGATCACCTACGCCCTGAGCCTCGTCCTGCTGCGCCAGCGGGCCCAGCGCGACAAGTTCCTGCACATCGTCTATTTCCAGAATGCCGGTCCGGCCATTCTGGCGCTGCCCTTCGGTCTCTGGGCCTGGCAGCCTTTGAACCTCGTGCATCTGGCCTGGTTCATGGTGATGGGGGTGCTCGGGGTCATCGGCCACGTCCTCATGGCGACGGCCTATGCCAAGGCGGAGGCGGCCCGGCTCGCGCCGCTCGAATATACCGCCCTCATCTGGGCGGTCCTGATCGGCTACGGGGTCTTCGGCGAGATTCCCACCTGGGCGACCCTCGGGGGAGGGCTCCTCATCGTGGCCGCGGCCCTGCTCACCAGCCGCCGGTAGGTTGACTTCACAAGGGGCGAAGAAAAAAGTTCCCCCGAGGCTTCGCGGGCGGCGCGGTTTCTCGATCCGGCGTGCCTTGACTCCTTTCGCGGACCTCCTTATCTCGCCAACTGTGTTAGCACTCGTCTTTCGACAGTGCTAACAGGGATAGACCAGGGCGCGGCCATCGGGGCTGCGTCAACAGTCAAAGGGGAAGTTCCATGAAGTTCCGTCCGCTGCACGACCGAGTCGTCGTCCGCCGCATCGAGGCCGAAGAGAAGACGGCTGGCGGCATCATCATCCCGGACACCGCCAAGGAAAAGCCGCAAGAGGGCGAAGTCGTCGCCGTCGGCCCCGGCGCCCGCGATGAGAACGGCAAGGTCGCCGCTCTCGATGTGAAGGCAGGCGATCGCGTTCTGTTCGGCAAGTGGTCCGGCACCGAGGTGCGGATCGATGGTCAGGATCTCCTGATCATGAAGGAATCCGACATCATGGGCATCGTCGGCTAATCAGCCGGGCGAACCCGTCACACGATTTCCAATTTAACTGGAGGCTAAGCCCATGGCTGCCAAAGACGTTAAGTTTTCTTCCGAAGCCCGCGATAAGATGCTGCGCGGCGTCGACATCCTCGCCGATGCGGTGAAGGTGACCCTCGGTCCCAAGGGCCGCAACGTCGTGATCGAGAAGTCCTTCGGCGCTCCGCGCATCACCAAGGACGGCGTGTCGGTCGCGAAAGAGATCGAGCTCGCCGACCGGTTCGAGAACATGGGCGCCCAGATGGTGCGCGAAGTGGCCTCGAAGACCAACGACATCGCCGGCGACGGCACCACGACGGCGACCGTTCTCGCCCAGTCGATCGTCCGCGAGGGCGCCAAGGCCGTGGCCGCCGGCATGAACCCGATGGACCTCAAGCGCGGCATCGATCTCGCCACCGCCGAGGCCATTAAGGACATCCAGGCCCGCGCCAAGAAGGTGAAGTCCTCCGACGAGGTCGCCCAGGTCGGCACGATTTCGGCCAACGGCGACAAGGACATCGGCGAGATGATCGCCCATGCCATGCAGAAGGTCGGCAACGAGGGCGTGATCACGGTCGAAGAGGCCAAGACCGCCGAGACCGAGCTCGACGTGGTCGAGGGCATGCAGTTCGACCGCGGCTATCTCTCGCCGTACTTCATCACCAATGCCGAGAAGATGGTGGCCGAGCTCGAGGATCCCTACATCCTCATCCACGAGAAGAAGCTCTCCTCGCTCCAGGCCATGCTGCCGATCCTCGAAGCTGTCGTGCAGACCGGCAAGCCGCTGCTGATCATCGCCGAGGACGTCGAAGGTGAAGCTCTCGCCACCCTCGTGGTCAACAAGCTGCGTGGCGGCCTGAAGATCGCCGCCGTCAAGGCTCCGGGCTTCGGCGACCGCCGCAAGGCCATGCTCGAGGACATCGCCGTCCTGACCGCCGGTCAGACGATCTCCGAAGACCTCGGCATCAAGCTCGAGAACGTCTCGCTCCCGATGCTCGGCCGCGCCAAGCGCGTTCGCATCGAGAAGGAGAACACCACGATCATCGACGGCGCCGGCAAGAAGGAAGACATCGAAGCCCGCGTCGGCCAGATCAAGGCGCAGATCGAGGAGACCACCTCGGACTACGACCGTGAGAAGCTCCAGGAGCGTCTGGCCAAGCTCGCAGGCGGCGTCGCGGTGATCCGCGTCGGCGGCGCGACCGAAGTCGAGGTGAAGGAGAAGAAGGACCGCGTCGACGACGCGCTCAACGCCACCCGCGCTGCGGTGGAAGAGGGCATCGTTCCCGGCGGCGGCGTCGCTCTGCTGCGCGCCAAGGTTGCGGTCGCCAAGCTCTCCAGCGACAACGCCGACATGAAGGCCGGTATCAACATCGTCCTGCGCGCCCTTGAGGCTCCGATCCGCCAGATCGCCGAGAACGCCGGCGTCGAAGGCTCGATCGTGGTCGGCAAGATCGTCGAGAACAAGACCGATACCTTCGGCTTCAACGCTCAGACGGAAGAGTTCGTGGACATGCTCCAGGCCGGCATCGTCGATCCGGCGAAGGTCGTGCGCACGGCTCTGCAGGACGCCGCTTCCGTGGCGGGCCTCCTGGTCACCACCGAAGCCATGGTGGCCGATGCTCCCAAGCGCGAGAGCGCTGCTCCCGCCATGCCCGGCGGCGGCATGGGCGGCATGGGCGGCATGGACTTCTAAGTCCGACGCCTTCGTAGAAATGAAGAAGCCCCGGAGGAAACTCCGGGGCTTTTTCGTTGCCGATGGGCCAATTCTACCGTGCGTTCCGAAGGGCCTGAGAAGTCAATGTCGGCTCTTGCAGTTCCATGTGCGTAGACACATATTGATACGATATGCTATATCATATAAAAGGAGAGAATTCCTCGAAGGAGCCTCCTATGGCCGTCCATGTGATAGATCATCCCCTCCCGCCCACCTCTAACGGGCACGCGCTTACGATCGGATCGGGCGATACCGTGATCGTCACCGAGGCCGGCGAGCTCGCCGCACAGAACCTCGGATGGTGCGGGATAGACGGGATCAGTGTGGGCAACGGCGGGCTCGGTGCGGTCGGCACGAACCTCATTATCAATGGCCGTGTTTCGAGCGCTGATTTCTACGGCATAGCGACGAATGGATCGATTACGGTCGGCCAGACCGGAGCGGTGTCGGGACGGTTCGCGATCTATCTCGTCAACGACCATAGGCATGGCACGCCGGACTCACTCGTCAATCTCGGTTCCGTAACCGGTCGGGATTATGGAGTTTTTACCGACGGCAGCCTTCCTGGTCAGCCATTCTCTCCAGTGACGATCACGAACACCGGCACGATTTCCGGTGAGATTGGTATCGGAGTAGGCGGCGATCTCACCCTCATCAACAGCGGCCTCATCAAAGGCACCGGTGGGATCGCTATAGCGACTGTTCCCGACGGTTTGTCGCGAAAGATCACGAACACTGGAGTGATCGATGGAGATGTCAGCCTGAGCGGTGGACATGACCTCTATGACGGGCGCGGCGGCCGCATCAACGGAACGATCTATCTTGGTGACGGTGACGACACAGTCTACGGCGGCGCAGGCGCAGAGACCGTAGCGCTTGGAGGAGGACATAATGTCTTCTACGGCGGCGACGGCATAGATACCCTTGACCTTTCGCAAGAGGGTTGGAGGGGAGGCCACTCGGTCGACCTGAGAATAGTCGACGAGCAGAGCATGAGCGCGACCAGCTGGGCTGTCATCGGGTATGTGGAGAATATACTCGGAACGTCGGCAAATGACTGGTTCGTCGGCAGCCCCGTCAACAATATCTTAAGGGGCAATTCCGGCAACGACACTCTTTTCGGATACCTAGGTGACGACCAGTTGTTCGGCGGAGGTCAGGACGATTTCCTGGATGGCGGATCGGGAAATGATCTCTTGGATGGCGGATCGGGGACGGATGTCGCTCTGTTTCGGGGACGTTTTGCGGATTATACAATCCAGGCAAGGGCCGACGGCAGCTTCCTGATCACGGACAACCGTAACCGTGAGAATGAAGGCATCGATACCCTCACAGGTATCGAATACGTGCAGTTCGCTGACCGCACCATTGCTCTCGCTCCGACGAATTCCGCCCCGGTCTCGGTCTCGCTTAGCGCCACCAGCGTTGGCGGCAACGCGCCGGCCGGCACCGTGGTCGGCACGTTAAGCGGCGTCGATCCGGACGGCGATCCGCTCGGCTATCATCTCGTCACCAATCCAGGCGGTCTCTTCCGCATCCACGGCAACCAGCTCCTGGTCGCCGGTCGTTTCCATGGCGAGACCAGGGTCGAGATCGTGGTGCGTGCCAGCGATCCGGCTGGCGCTTCGATCGACAGGACGTTCTCCATCGATGTCACCACCGGCCGGGTCAGCCCTGTTGCGAGTGCCCAGACCTTGAAGGGTGGCAAAACGGCGGACATTCTTGTCGGCGGCAAGGGGCACGACCTCCTCAACGGCGGTCTCGGCTGCGACAAGCTGACCGGCCTAGCAGGGCAGGACACGTTCGCGTTCACCACCAAGCTCGGTGCAACGAATGTCGACCGGATCGTGGATTTCAATCACGCCGACGACACGATCAGGCTGGCGCAGGCCGTGTTCGGAAAGCTCCAGAAGGGGATCTTGTCGAAGGCCGCGTTCTGGGCCGGGGCGAAAGCGCACGATAAGAGCGACCGCATCATCTACAACGAGAAGACGGGCGACCTGTCCTATGATGCGGACGGCTCGGGGACGAAGTACGGGGCGGTCAAATTCGCTCAGGTGAAGGCAGGCACGCTGCTGAAGGCGGACGACTTCTTCGTCACCTGACGGCCGGGAGGGTGGCCCTGCACCATTGTCCAAAACAAGAAGGCCCCGGATTGCCCCGGGGCCTTTTCGTGACAGCGCGGATCAGACCTTACGCCGCCTGCTTCAGCAGGCCTTCGGCGGCGAGCGCTTCCCGAACCTTCGGGCGCGAGGCCACGCGGTCCATGAAGGCGCTCAAGTGCTGGAAGGTCGAAATGTCGATGCCGTGGAAATTCGTCCAGTTCACGACCGTGAAGAGGTAGGCATCCGCGATCGTGAACGTCTCTCCCGTCAGGAACGGCTGCTTGGCCAGAACCTCGTCGAGATAGGCGAAGCGCGTGGCGAGCCGTTCCTTCGTGGCGGCCTTCACGCTATCCGGAGTGGCGGGGTTCCAGAGAGGTCCGAAGCCCTTGTGAATCTCCGTGCTGACGAAGGTTAGCCACTCGATCAGGTGGTAGCGTTCCATGGTGCCGTTGGCTGGTGCCAGTCCGGCGCCGGGCTGCTGGTCGGCGAGATACTGGAGGAGCGCCGCTGCTTCCGTGAGCAGCGAACCGTCCTTCAGGACGATGGCCGGCACATAGCCTTTGGGATTGATCGCACGGAAATTCTCGCCGGTCTCCGTAAGGTGCTTGGACAGATCCACCTTCACGAGAGTGACGGGGAGATCGGCTTCGCGGGCGACGATGTGCGGAGCAAGCGAGCAGGCGCCGGGAGCGTAGTAGAGCTTCATGGTCGGGTCTCCTTGGGTTGAGAGCGGATCAGGCTGCAGGCTTCAGTGAAGCCGGGCTGGAGAGAAGCGGCAGGCGGGGGCCAAAGCATGGGCGCCGTAGGCGATGCCGGACGGGGTGGTGTCGTTCGGTATTGGAAACTCCATGCAGATGCATGGATATTCATATGCACTTGCATGGAAATGTCAAATATGATGCAATTGCATAGAAACAGAAGAGGCTTTGCCGTGGTGCAAGACATGCGGGAACCGTCGGATGCCGTGACCGACGCCTGGGTCCGTCTGATCCGGGCCGGGAGGGGAGCGGTGGGCCGGATCGAGGACGATCTGAAAACGGCCGGCTTTCCCTGCCTGTCCTGGTACGATGTGCTCCTGCATCTGAAGCGCAGGCCCGACGGCCGCTCCTCCCCGCGCGAGATCGAAGACGCGGTGCTCTTCGAGCAATACAACCTCTCGCGCCTTCTCGACCGGATGGAGGCGGACGGGCTCGTCCGCCGCATTCCCTATCCCGGCGACAAGCGGCGGCAATGGGTCGAGATCACGGAAGAGGGACGGGCGCTCCAGCGGCGCATGTGGGGGATCTACGGCCCCGCCATCAACCGCGTCATCGGCGAGAAGCTCACCGAGGCCGAGGCGGAGCAATTGGCCGGCCTGCTGCTGAAGCTGCTGACGTCCGGGAACGATGGAGGCTGCGGCTGACGGTCGAAGCTCACGAACGATCTGCACCGTTGGGCGTTCATGAGAGAAGACGGCTTGAGCATCGGACCCAAAAGTGGGTTTCACTTTTGGGTCCGATGCTCCCTTCTTGGAAAGAGCGCATCGTTCTTGCGAAAAACCGGGGCCACTTCTTCGCACGATGCGCCAGGTTCCGGCGGCCGACGAGGAATGACCCGTGAAAGCACGCCCCCCTTCCGTTTCCCGGCTGCGGCGCAGCCTCCTGGCGAGCCTTGTCCTTCTGCCGGCCCAAGCCCTGGTTTTGCCCGGCTTCGCCCCGCTCGGCGCGCAGCCCGCCTCCGGCACGGCGGCGCGATCGACCTCCATCCGCACGCCGGATTTCGACGAGAGCGTCCGGTGGTATCGGGACAAGCTCGGGTTCCGGCTGATCTCCACGACCAGTTTCGTCCAGGGGCGGACGGCGGTTCTGGAGCGGAGCGGCTTCCTTCTCGAGATCGCCGAGGTCGATCACGTGCTTCCCGAAGCCGAGTGGACGCGCACACCCGCGATCACCCTGATCGTGCCCGATGTGGACAAGGAGATCGCGCGTCTGCGCAAGGCGGGCGTCGAGGTGCTTCAGGACCCTGAGGACGATCTCGACGGCCGTTACCGCACGGCGGAGATCCGCGACAACGGACGGCATCGGATCGAGCTGCGCGAACCCATCGCCGAAAGCGGCGGCTTCAACCCGACGGGACGGTGACGAAAATTCCGCCTCCGGTGGAATAAAGCCCGTCGCGGGGTGTCTTAAGGTGCGTGGTCATCACGACCTCCAGGAGGATACCCATGAAGCTGTTTTTCTCGCAGGCCTTTCTCGCCGGCCTTCTCGTCGCCACCGGCGCGGTCGCTCAAACCGCCGCGCCCGCGAAGGTCGCCGAAACGAGCAAGGGCAAGGCCCTCGTCGATGCCAAGGGCATGACGCTCTACACCTTCGACCGCGATGCCGCCGGCAAATCGAACTGCAACGGACAATGCGCGCAGAACTGGCCGCCGCTCATGGCCGCCTCCGGTGCGGCCGCCTCGGGCGACTGGAGCGTGGTCACGCGCGAGGACGGCGCCAAGCAATGGGCCTACAAGGGCAAGCCGCTCTACCTCTGGACGAAGGATTCCAAACCCGGCGAGGCGACGGGCGATGGGGTCAACAACATCTGGCATATCGCTCAGCCCTGAGAAATCTCCCGCGATGTGGCCTCGGTTCGCCGTCGAGAAAACGCGGCCGAGCCGAAGAAGAGAGCTGATTCCACGTCGATGGAAACGGCTCTCGATCTTGCCACGCGGCGAGGGCTCATCTTTGATGATGCCCGACATGTGAAGGTTTGATCGTGGACGAGATCGCCTCCCTTCTCGAACCGCAGATTCCGGGCTTGCGCCGCTATGCCTGGGCGCTTCTGCGCGACGACGAGGCTGCGGACGATCTCGTCCAGGACACACTGGAGCGGGCGATCCGCCACTGGAGCCGCCGCCGGGACGGCGACCTGAAGGCGTGGCTCTTCGCGATTCAGCGCAACCTCTTCCTGAACGATGTGCGCGGCCGCAAGGTGCGCGGCATCCAGGTCGGGGTCGAGGCCCTGGAGATGTCCGCGACCCTGGATCCACCGGATGCGCATGCGGGCCTGCGCGACATCCTGACGGGCCTCGATGCCTTGCCGGAGGAGCAGCGCTCGGTGCTGCTCCTGGTCGGGGTCGAGGATCTGTCCTACGAGCAGGTGGCGCAGGTTCTGGAGATCCCCATGGGCACGGTGATGTCGCGCCTGAGCCGGGCGCGTGGACGCCTGCGGGAATTCATGGAAAACGGACGCAGCGCCGTTTTGAGGAGAGTGAAGTGACGGGCGAGCGACCCATCGGTGAGGACGACCTGCAGGCCTTCGTCGATGGAAGGCTCGATCCCGCGCGGATCGAGATCGTCAAAGCCTGGCTCGCATCCCAGCCCTCGCAGGCCGAGCGGGTGCAGCGCGAGGCCGAGCAGCGCGAGGCGCTGCGCGCGCGGCTTGCCTTCAAGGCGCAGGAGCCGATTCCGGCGCGGCTGCGGGTCGCCCATCTCGTCGCCGCGCAACGGCGCCGCCCGCATCGCGCCTTCACCGGAATGGCGGCGGCCCTCGCGTGGCTGGTGCTGGGCGGGGTTCTGGGCGCCACCGGGGCAACGTGGTGGCGCGGGCCCGTCACGCCGCAATCCTCGGGGCAGGCGGCTGTCGCCGACAATGCCATCGCCGCCTATCGCCTCTATGTGGGCGAGCGGCTGCATCCCGTGGAGGTGCCGGGCGACCAGGAGGCCCATCTCGTGCAGTGGCTCTCCCGCCGGGTCGGAAAGCCCCTGAAGGCTCCGGACCTGAATGCACAGGGCTATCGCCTCATCGGCGGAAGGCTTCTGCCCTCTGGCGGTGAAGCGGCCGCCCTCTTCATGTACGAGAACGAGGGCGGCAATCGCCTGACGCTTTACGCGCGTTCCAGCGCGCAGGAGAGGGAGACCGCATTCCGCTTCGAGCGGCAGGATGGCGTTTCGGCCTTCTCGTGGATCGATGGCGGGCTGTCCTATGTGGTCTCGGCCAAAGCCGATCGCGCGCAGCTCCTGCCGATCGCAGAGGCGATCTACCGTCAGTTCGAGTCCGCAGGCGACCCGGCGAAGGGCCGCCTGTAGTCTCGTTCGTGCCCGGTTAGAGCATCGGACGCGGGAAGTGGATTTGCACTTTTGAGATCAATCCGATGCTCCCTTCTGAGATGAGCGCATCGTTCTGGCGAAAAACCGGGGCCACTTTTTCGCACGATGCGCTAGGGCCAATCCACATTCAGGATTCGCACGAGCGAAGAAAGCTGACTCACTGGGTTGCAGGTGGTTTGATTCGGAGCCGGACGATGGGTGTGAAGCGATACGAACTGAGCGAAGCCCAGTGGCGGCGCATCGCCCCCCTGCTGCCGGGCAAGGTGGGCGACCCCGGCCGCAGCGGGGCGGATAACCGCCTGTTCGTCAACGGCGTCTTGTGGGTGCTGCGCTCTGGAGCATTCTGGCAGCATCTGCCCGAGCGCTACGGCAAATGGAAGAGCGTCCACGCCCGCTTTACCCGCTGGACCAAGGCCGGGGTCTGGGAGCAGGTGTTTGCCGAGCTGATCAAGGATCGCGACAATCACTATCTCATGCTCGACACCACCCTGGTGCGCGTCCATCAGCAGGCCGCCGCCGGAAAAGGGGGGCCGCCACTCAGGCGCTGGGGCGTTCCCGCGGGGGTCTGACCACCAAGATCCACATGATCTGTGACGGCCTCGGCCGACCGCTGCGCTTCCTGCTGAGCGCCGGCCAGCGCCACGACTGCCTCGGCGCCAAGGCGCTGCTCGACGGCTTCCAGGCCCGGTCCGTCCTGGCCGATCGGGCCTATGACACCAACGAGCTGCGCCAGACCATCGCGGCGATGGGCGCCGAGGCGGTCATTCCCTCAAGCCGATCGCGCAAGCAGCCGATTGCCCATGACGCCACCGCCTACAAACTGCGCAATCGGATCGAACGCTGCTTCAACAAGCTCAAGCACTGCCGACGCTTTGCAACCCGGTACGACCGGCGCGCCTGCCACTTCCTCGCCTTCATCCACCTCGCCGCCATCATGCTCTGGCTGTGCTGAATGTGGATTCGTCCTAGCCGAAGATTGCGGGGTCCGGTCCCACGCGGCCGTTCCCGTCGTCCATCGCGTCGATGACGCGCATGTCGTCGGCATCGAGCGTGAAGTCGAACACGTCGATGTTCTCGCGGATGCGCGAGGGCGTCACGGATTTCGGAATCACCACGAAGCCGTTGTCGAGGTGCCAGCGCAGGATCACCTGCGCGGGCGACTTGCCGTATTTGCGCCCGATGGCCGCGAGCTTCTCGTCCGTGACGAGGCTGCCCTGCCCGAGAGGACCCCAGCATTCCGTCGCGATGCCGTGCTTCGCGTGGAAGGCGCGCAGCTCCTTCTGCTGGAAGCGCGGATGCAGCTCGATCTGGTTGAGGACGGGAACGATGCCGGTCTCGTCGATCAGCCGCTGCAGATGCTTGGCCTGGAAGTTCGAGACGCCGATCGATTTGATGCGTCCTTCCTGCTTCAGGCGGATCAGGGCGCGCCACGCATCGAGGAAACCGTCCCCGTCGACGCCCGGCCAGTGGATGAGATAGAGATCGATGAAGTCGAGTTTCAGCCGCTCCAGGCTCTCGTCGAAGGCGGTCAGCGCCGCATCATAGTTGCGCTTGTCGTTCCACAATTTCGTCGTGATGAACAGGTCGCTGCGCGGCACGTCGGACGCGGCGAGCGCCTGGCCGACGCCTTCCTCGTTCTCATA
Source organism: Microvirga sp. M2 (assembly GCF_047497095.1). Taxonomy (NCBI): domain Bacteria; kingdom Pseudomonadati; phylum Pseudomonadota; class Alphaproteobacteria; order Hyphomicrobiales; family Methylobacteriaceae; genus Microvirga; species Microvirga sp. M2. The sequence continues at coordinate 3,589,064 of NZ_CP134063.1, read as the reverse complement.
GATCGCCGCCGTGTCGATGGAGCGGTAGCCCGCCTTGAGGGCGTCGGCCACGCAGGCGACGGCGTCCTGGTTCGAAACCCGCCAGACGCCATAGCCGAGCTGGGGCATCGTGTTTCCATCGTTCAGGCGAAGGGGTGGGGTGGTCGGCATCGACTGCTCCTACGGGAAAAAGGGGAGAGACAGAGCTAGAGTTTCTTGTTCGATAGGCAAACCGGAACTGGGCCGGACCGAGGGAACCGGTGCAACGAGGCCGGCGTTCCGCAGCGTAGCGCCGTTGAGATCTAAGAATGGGAGTGCGCCTTGTCCATCCCCGAAGCGAGAACCGGCACACCCGATCCGACGCTTGACGAGACCGAGTTCAGGCGGCGTTTCCTGCTGCCGTTCCAGGATCCCGCCTTCGACACCCTGACGCAGGAGCTGCAGCGCATCGCCGATGCGGCGTGGGACGCCTACAGCCATCATCGCAAGAGCCCGAGAACCCGCAAGGCGGGGCCGGGCTTCGCCGATCCCGATTACGACCTCGCCGTCGACTGGATCGCCGCGAAGGAGGCCATCGATCTCGCCCGGAAGCGGCACGAGGATCCCGCGGGGCCTGCGCGTTTCCTCCTCGTCTCCTCCGCCGCGCGCAGCGAGCATACCTGCCCGGGCGAGATGTCGAAGACCTACCGGCTCGTCGAGATCGCCAGGCAGGTCATCGCGAGCGCGCCGAACGTCGCGGTCGAGGTTCTGGACCTCAGCAGGCTCGCATCCGAGTATGGCCGTCACATCCATCCCTGCAAGACCTGCTTCTCGACGGCGGCCGCGCTCTGCCACTGGCCGTGCTCCTGCTATCCCAACTACTCGCTCGGGCAGACGCGGGACTGGATGAACGACATCTACCCGAAATGGGTGGAGGCACATGGGATCATGATCGTCACGCCCGTGAACTGGTATCAGGTTTCCTCGCCGCTGAAGCTGATGATGGACCGTCTCGTCTGCGCCGACGGCGGCAATCCGGATCCGACCTCGACCCATGGCAAGACGGTGAAGGAAGCCAAGGGGCTGGAGCTGAAGGGATGGGATTATCCCAAGCACCTGTCGGGCCGTCTGTTCTCCGTCGTCGTGCACGGCGACGCGGAGGGGGCGGAGGGCGTTCGTCGCAGCCTGTCGGACTGGCTGCGCGCCATGGAGCTGACGCCCGCGGGCAGCCTCGCCGAGCTCGACCGCTATATCGGCTATTGGAAGCCCTATGCCACCAGCCACGAGGAGCTGGACCGGGATCTCGATGTGCAGGGTGAGGTGCGTAACGCCGCCTGGACGCTGCTGAACGGCGTTGTGGCGAAGCGGGCAGGGCATTGGGCACAGGCCGGCGAGCGCCTCCAGGAACCCCGTCAGAAATAGGCGGGCTCGCTTCTCAAGAAGAAGGCCGGGATCGCTCCCGGCCTTGCCACGAAAGACGCGCTCATGGCTCCTTATTTCGGTGCGGACTTCACCTCCGCGTCCCACTTCTTGAGCAGGCGCGTGCGCTCGGCCACGGAGCCGTATTTGACCGTGTCGTAGTTGATCAGCTTCATTTCGGAGAGCTTGGGCGCCTTCTCCGAGATGGGCGCATTCTTGTTGGACGGAATCGAGTAGATCTTCTGGTCCGCGCCCACGAGCTTCTGCGCTTCGGCCGAGAGGGCCCAATCCACGAATTTCTTCGCGGCGTCCTGGTTCTTGCCCTTGACGATGGAGACCGAGCCCGTCTCGTAGCCCGTTCCCTCGCAGGGAGCGATCGTCTTCACCGGTGCGCCGTCGACGATCATGGTCACCATGTCGTGCATGAAGGCGATGCCGATGGCGGTCTCGCCCAGGGCGACGGCCTTGACGGGGGCCGCGCCCGACTTCGTGTACTGATTGACGTTCTTGTGCAGGCTCTTCATGTAGTCGAAGGCCTTGTCCTCTCCCATCAGCTGAACGAGCGAGGCCAGGAAGACGTAAGCGGTGCCCGAGGAATTCGGGTCCGAGATCTGGACCTCGTCCCTGAACTTGGGATCGAGCAGATCGGCCCAGCATTTCGGCTCCGGCAGATTGCGGCTCTTGAGAACGTCCGTGTTGTAGCCGATGCCGAGCGCGCCGAGATAGGTGGCGGTCGCGCGATGGCCGGATTGCTCGGCGAAGCGCTGCGCCCAGTCGTAGAGCTCCGGCAGCACGGGCGAGTTGTGAGCGACCGTGAGACCTTCCTCGGCCGCCTGGATGTGGGAATCGCCGGGCCCGCCCCACCACACGTCGGCACGCGGATTCGACGCCTCGGCCCGAATCTGCGCCAACGTCTCGCCGGTGCTCTTGCGCACCATCGTCACCTTGATCCCCGATGCCTTCTCGAAGGCGGCAACGCCGACGCGGCACTGCTCCTCGAGGATCGAGCAATAGATCGTGAGCTGCTCCTGAGCCTGGGCCGCGAAGGGCGCGGCGCAGACCGAGGCGGCGAGGGCCAGACCGGCAAGTGAACCGGCAAGTGAAAGGCGCATAGGTTTCCTCCTGAATGGCCGGGCGTGATCCGTCCGGCTCGATCGTCCTTGAATGAGACGGGCCCATCAGGGAGCTTAGCCGGCTCTATTGTCAAGGTGTCGCAGCCGTGCGGCCGTTCAAACCGGCTTCATCAGAAGGCGGACAGCAAAAAGGCCGGGCGGGTGCCCGGCCTTGCCTGGAGCCTTTTCCGCAAAAGTGGATGCCGGTTTTGCGAAGAAAAGGCGTCTTTCTCAAACAACAGGAGCCTTTTCCATGAACCGAAGTTCATGGAAAAGGCTCTAGTCGTGCTGGAGCGCGTTGCTTACCAGCTCGTGAGAACGGCGCCCTTGAAGGTCTCTTCCACGAAGGCCTTCACCTCGGGGGAGTGATAGGATTCGACGAGCGCCTTCACCCACGGCTTGTCCTTGTCCTCGGCGCGCACGGCGATGATGTTGACATAAGGGCCCTTCGGATTCTCGCGGGTCAGCGCGTCCTTGACCGGATCGAGGCCCGCCTGCGTGGCATAGTTGGTGTTGATGACGGCGGCATCCACGTCGTCGAGGACGCGCGGAGCCTGAGCCGCGTCGATCTCCGTGAACTTCAGGTTCTTGGCATTGGCCGTGATGTCGAGGATCGTCGGCTTGAAGCCGACATTGTCCTTCAGCTTGATCAGGCCCTTGTCCTGCAGCAGCAGCAGCGCACGGCCGCCATTGGTCGGATCGTTCGGGATCGCGACGCGGGCTCCATCCGGCAATGCGTCGAAGGCCTTGTGCTTCTTGGAGTAGACGCCGATGGGGAAATTCACGGTCTGAGCGGCCGTCTCGATTTTGTAGCCGCGGTTTTCCTTCTGGTTGTCCAGATAGGGCTGGTGCTGGAAGGAATTGGCCTCCAGCTCGCCCGAAGCGAGGGCTTCGTTCGGCACCACGTAGTCGGAGAATTCGATGATCTTGATGTCGAGGCCCTTCTTGGCCGCGATGGGCTTCACGGCCTCGAGGATCTGCGCGTGCGGACCGGGCGTGACGCCGATGCGGACCGTCTGCGTCTGCGCGGCGGCTGGCAGGACGGCGAGCGAGAGAAGGGCAATGAGGCCTAAGCGCTTCAGGGACATGCGGGTACTCCTTGTTCGAAATCCTGAATGACTTGGATGGGCGGGACTTGGATGGGTCGGGACATGCATCCCGGGAGAACAGCAAAAATGCCGGGCGCGAAGCCCGGCATTCTCAGAGAAACGAGACGTGTCCTACCAGCTCGTGAGAACGGAGCCCTTGAACTCTTTTTCCACGAAGGCCTTCACTTCCGGCGAATAATAGGAGTCGAGAAGCGCCTTCACCCACGGCTTGTCCTTGTCCTCTGAGCGCACGGCGATGAGGTTCACATAGGGGCCCTTCGGGTTCTCGCGGGCGATGGGGCCCTTCACCGGATCGAGGCCGCCTGCCGTGGCATAGTTGGTGTTGATGATGCCCGCATCCACGTCCTCGAGAACGCGCGGCCCTTGCGCGGCTTCGATTTCGACGAACTTGATCTTCTTCGGGTTGTCCGTGACGTCGATCGGAGCGGGCTTGAAGCCGACATTGTCCTTCAGCTTGATCAGGCCCTTGTCCTGCAGCAGCAGCAGCGCGCGGCCGCCGTTGGTCGGATCGTTCGGGATCGAGATCGTCGCGCCGTTCGGCAGGGTATCGAGGCTCTTGTGCTTCTTCGAGTAGATGCCGATCGGGAAATTCACGGTCGGGCCGACGCTCTCGATCTTGAAGCCGCGATCCGCCACCTGGTTGTCGAGATAGGGCTGGTTCTGGAACGAGTTCGCCTCGATGTCGCCGGCCGCGAGCGCCGCGTTCGGCACCACGTAGTCGGAGAATTCGATGATCTTGATATCGAGGCCCTTCTTGGCCGCGATGGGCTTCACGGCTTCGAGGATCTGCGCGTGCGGACCGGGCGTGACGCCGATGCGGACCGTCTGCGTCTGCGCGGCGGCTGGCAGGACGGCGAGCGAGAGAAGGGCAGCGAGGCCCAGTTTCTTCAGGGACATGCGGATACTCCTGGTGCGGGGTCCTGACAGAGACGGAAGATCAGCCGTGGCGGATGCGCTTGTTGAGGTGCCGGGCGAGGCGGTCGCCGATGCTCTGCACAGCCTGCACGAGCACGATCAGAACCACGACCACGGCGAGCATCATTTCCGGCATGAAGCGCTGGTAGCCGTAGCGGATGCCGAGATCGCCGAGACCGCCGCCGCCCACGGCGCCGACCATGGCCGAGAAGCCCAGAAGCGACACGATGGCGAGCGTGAGCCCGAGCACGATGCCCGGCAGGGCCTCGGGGATGAGGACCTTCAGGACGATCTGCAGCGGGCTCGCCCCGAAGGCGCGGGCCGCTTCCACGAGCCCCTGATCCACCTCGCGGATGGCGCCCTCGATGAGGCGGGCGATGAAGGGAGCGGCCGCGATCGTCAGCGGCACGATCGCCGCATTGGTGCCGATGGAGGTGCCCGCGATCAGGCGGGTGAAGGGAATGATCGCGACGACGAGAATGATGAAGGGCGTCGACCGCGTGGCGTTGACGATCACGCCGAGCACGCGGTTTACCCAGGGAGCCGCGAAGAGTTCGCCCTTGCCGCTGGTGGCGAGGAACACGCCGAGCGGGAGGCCGATGAGCGTGGCGATCAGCGCCGCGACGGCGACCATGTAGAGCGTTTCGCCGGTGGAATTGGCGATGAGGCGGATCATCTCAGGCGACATGGCCGAGGACCTCCGTGTCGAGACCGTGCTGTTTCAGGAATTCGAGCGTCGTCCGTGCCGAGGCCTCGGGGACGCCGACCACGAGGGTGCCGAAGGGCCGGCCCGCGATCTCGTCCACCGCGCCGGACAGGATATTGGCTTCGATGCCCTGTTCCCGCGCGAGCCGCGCCAGAACGGGATCCGTCGCATGCGGGCCGCGGAAACCGATGCGGATGACCGCCTGGCTGTGGGGCGAGGCTTCCGTCTGCAGGCGCTTCTGCACGTAGGGCGGCAGCACCCGGCCGGCCTCGTCGCCCAGGAACGAGCGCGTCACCTCGTTCTGCGGACGGGTGAACACCTCGAACACGTCGCCCTGTTCGACGATGCGTCCGCCCTCGATCACCGCGACCTCGCGGGCGATGCTGCGGATCACCGCCATCTCGTGGGTGATGAGAAGGATGGTGAGGCCGAGTTCCTCGTTGATGCGCGTGAGCAGGTCGAGGATCGACCGGGTGGTCTCCGGATCGAGCGCGGAGGTCGCTTCGTCCGAGAGCAGCACCTTGGGCTTCGTGGCGAGAGCGCGGGCGATGCCGACGCGCTGCTTCTGGCCGCCCGACAATTCGGACGGATAGCGGTTGCGCTTGTCGGTCAGTCCGACGAGCGAGAGCAGTTCCTCGACCCGGTTCCTGATCTCCGCCTTGTCGTAGCCCGCCACCTCGAGGGGCAGCGCGATGTTGTCGGCCGCCGTGCGGGAGGACAGCAGGTTGAAATGCTGGAAGATCATGCCGATGGAGCGGCGGGCATGGCGCAGGGCGGATTCCGGAAGCGCCGCGATATCGGCGCCGTCCACGATCACTTTACCGGAGGTGGGCTTCTCCAATCCGTTCACCAGGCGTATGAGAGTGGACTTGCCGGCGCCAGAGCGGCCGATCACGCCGAGGATCGATCCCTGCGGCACGGCAAGGTCGATCTCGCGCAAGGCGGTGACGGGCTGGCCGTCGCGTCCCGGGAAGGTCTTCGAGATCTTCTCCAGGCGCACGATTGGCTCCGCCGGGATCAGGCGCTGGGACGGCTGATCGCCAAGATATGCGAGAGGGGCGTTCATAGGGTCGCCTTCGAGGTCATCTTTCAGGTTATCTCGATGCATGCGGCATTGCGTTCTTTGTGTCAACCGTTTCGTATTTAATAACGAAAATATCTGTCATAACGGAACCTCAATGCGGCCTGTCGAGCTGGGGGAGCTGCGTCGTTGTGGCAAAGGCCAGATAGGAATAGTGCCTTGTTTGCGCCATGAACGTCCTTGATTGGCAGCCCGATTTCGCTCTACCCAAGTAATCGTGTCGGACGGCCGTTCCGGCCGAGGAGATTGCCCGAATGAACAGGCTGATTGCGTCGATCCGGCAGATCTGGCTTTTGACGTATCCGTTCTTTACGTCCAAGGACCCCACCACCCTGGATATCTGGCTGCTTGGCCGTCTTCGCGTCCAGGTGCGCTGGGTCGCCCTGGCGTTCCTGGCCGTCGTCATCGGGGCGGAATTCGCGAAGGTCGCGATCAACGTGCGGTTGTCCTACTTCAGCCGGGACTGGTTCAATGCCATCCAGGACAAGAATGAGGCCGAGTTCTGGCGTCAGCTCATCATGGTCTTCAGCTTCTGGGCCGTCATCTACGTGACCGTGGCGATCTACCAATACGCGATCCGCTCCTATCTCACGATCCGGTGGCGAACCTGGATGACGCAGCACTACATCGGGGCTTGGCTTGGCGAGCATAGCCATTACCGGATGCAGCTCGAGGGCCGAAACAGGACCGATAACCCGGATCAGCGCATCCAGGAGGACGTCCAGAGCTTCACTCAGACGACGTTCATCCTGTTCCTGGGAATTCTCTCGTCCGTTTCCACGCTCTTCTCGTTTGCGTTCGTCCTCTGGAGCCTTTCGGCCGATTTCACGCTGCCCTTCACGGATCTCCGCATTCCGGGCTTTCTCCTCTGGGGAGCCCTGCTGTATGCGGTGATAGGGACGTGGCTGACCCATGTGGTCGGCCGGCCCTTGATCAGGCTGAATTTCGAGCAGCAGCGTTACGAGGCGGATTTCCGCTTCTCCCTGGCGCGCATCCGTGAATACGGCGAACAGATCGCCCTGCTCCGCGGCGAGCCTTCCGAGGCCGATCAGTTGCGCGGCCGGTTCGGAAGCGTCATCGGAAACTTCCTCCAGATCGTCAGCCGGACGAAGAAGCTCACGGCTCTGACCGCCGGCTATTCGCAGGTGAGCAACGTCATTCCCTATGTTCTGGTCGCGCCGTATTATTTCGGCGGCAAGATCGCCCTGGGCGGGATGACCCAGACAGCCAGTGCTTTCAGCCAAGTCCAGTCATCGCTGTCGTTCTTCGTCGATGCCTACTCGACCCTTGCCGAATACAAGTCGGTCGTCGACCGTCTCACGAGCTTCGACGCGTCCGTCCATCATGTCCGCGATGCGCAGAGGCACGAGCGGCATGTCCGGCTCCGGCAGGGGACGGGGCGCGACATGGAGCTGTCCGATCTCATGGTCGGCCTCCCGAACGGGCAGATGCTGGTTCAGGTGGATCAGCTCACGCTCCGTCAGGGCAACAGCGTGCTGCTGACCGGTCCGTCGGGAACGGGCAAGTCGACCCTCTTCCGGGCCATTTCGGGAATCTGGCCGTTCGGGGATGGGCATGTGGTCCTGCCGCAGGGCCAGAGCATGATGCTGCTTCCGCAGCGGCCGTATCTTCCCATGGGCACCCTGCGCGAGGCGGTGACCTATCCCTCCAAGGGGGACACCTACAGCGATGCCGCGATCGCGGAGGCCCTTCGGGCGGCAAGGCTTCCGCAGATCGCCGACAAGCTCGACGAGGAGCGTGCATGGGGCCAGACCCTGTCGCTGGGCGAGCAGCAGCGCCTTGCGGTGGCCCGTGCGCTTCTCGCCAAGCCCGACTGGCTGTTCCTGGACGAGGCGACGGCGGCGCTCGACGAGGCGACCGAGGCCGAGATCTATCAGATCCTCAAGGAGAAGCTGCCCCACACGACCCTGGTGTCCATCGGCCACCGTTCGACGCTCGCAGCGTTCCACGACCGGCGCATCGACCTGAGGCGCGCGGAGAATGGCCTGTCGACGCCTGTCGACTTGATGCAGCCGCAGCCGGCCGAGTAGGCGCGATCCGGGCGGGCTTCGTCCGTCGTCCCCGGACTCGTTCCGGGGATCCGCGTTTTCGAGGCGCGGCGGCGTCACGACGTGGATGGCCGTGCCGAGGGGAGGCCATTCCCGTCCGCGCTTGGAACCGCATATAAAAAAGGCCGGCGCATGCGCCGGCCTTTTCGTTCGGATCAGGAGCTTCTCTTAAAGCGAGCGCTCGAGGACGAGATCGCCGGTCTGGCTCTTGATGATCAGGTTGCGGCCCTGGATGTCCCATTTGCCGGAGGTGCGCAGCGCCATGAGGAAAGCGTGCTCGGTCGCCATGGCGGCCTTGTCGCAGCTCTTCTTCGTCACGGCGAAGGGCGCAACGGCCAAGCCCTGGTCGCGAAGCGGATAGGCCGTGGTGGAATAGGTGTTGCAGCCGCCGAAGCCGGTGGCGCGCATCTGGTCGTCGAGCCGGAAGCTCGGACGTTCGCCGCCGAACGGCTTCCCGTTCAGGCTCACGGCCACCCAGGAGGAACCGAGGGGAAAGATCTTGCCGCTGGCGCCCGGCTGCGGAACCTTGGTGTCCACTTGACGGGTTGGACCCGCGGGCCGGCCGAGCGTTGCCGCCGTCTGCGCCTCGGCCACGGAAACCTGGGCCGCGGAAACGGCGGCGAAGACCGCCAGAAGTGCTGCAAGCCGAAGGGCGTTCATCGGAACCTCTTCATCGTAAAAAAATCGCCGGAACCATAAGGGGACTTGCCCCTGGAGGCAACGTCCTGAGTGATATTGTCCTATGGCGTCTGATATCACGGACAAGCTGAAGCCTCGGTGAAGCATCTCCGGATCGTGACCGTCAGCCGATCCGCTTCAGGAGCCGTTCCGTCAGCCCGTTGGTGGGGCGGAACAGATAGTCGAAGGGACGCACCGTGATGTCCTGCGCCCCGATGCCCTGCAGGGCCCCCACGATGTCGAACATCGCGGCGGCGCGGCAATGGAGCACGATCTCGCGGCCGAGCGCATTGCCATAGGGAAGAGAAGCGTCGAAGTCCCGCGCGAGGGCCGCGAGGGCAGGAGCCTTGGCCGGATCGAGCGCGGCGCGGATCTCGCGGCTGTTGCGCGCCTCCTCCTCGGCCGCGATGCGCGTGAGCACGGCGGTGGCGGCGGCGCGCGCCCGGTCGGACCAGGGCGCGCGGGTGGAGGCGGCGAGATTGGCCTCCGAGCGCAGCATCACGCCGTCGTCCAGGATCTTCAGGGCATTCGCCGCAAGGGTGGCGCCCGTCGTGGTGATGTCCACGATCAGCTCCGCCGAGCCTGCGCCCGGTGCCCCTTCGGTCGCACCGAGGCTCTCGACGATCCGGTAATCGGCGACGCCCTTCTCGGCGAAGAAGCGGCGGGTGAGATTCACGTATTTCGTGGCCACCCGCATCTTGCGCCCGTGACGGGCGCGAAGATCGGCCGCGACCTCGTCGAGATCGGCCATGCCGCGCACGTCGATCCAGGCCTGCGGCACGGCCACCACCACGTTGGCGTGGCCGAAGCCGAGGGGGGTGAGCAGCTCGACGGCGTCATCCGCATCCGCGATCTGCTCGCGGATCAGGTCCTCGCCCGTGATGCCGAGATGGACCGCTCCCGAGGCGAGCTGCGTCACGATCTCGGACGCGGACAGGAACGCCACCTCCACGCCGGGCACGCCCTTGAGCGTGCCGCGATAGTCGCGCGCGCCCCGCGACTGGGAGAAGACCAGGCCGGAGCGGGCGAAGAACGCCGCCGCGTTCTCCTGCAGGCGGCCCTTGGAGGGCACCGCCAGAATGAGGGGGGAATCGGTCATCAGGGCCTCTGCGCGATACGGTCGAGCCAGAAGGAGCAGCCCACCGCCGGGATCGGGCTGTCGGCTCCGAGATGCTCCAGCAGGCGGTCGTAGCGCCCGCCGCCGACGACGGGCTTGCCGTCGCTGCGGCGAGGGTCCTGCACCTCGAAGATGAAGCCGGTATAATAGTCGATGTTGCGCGCGAAAGTGGCGGCGAACGAGAAGGAGCCGACATCGAGCCCCCGCGCGGCCATGAACCCGGTGCGCTCTTCGAGGAGGCCGATGGCCGGGCCGAGGTCGAGCCCGGCATCCCCGGCGAGCATCCGCACGGCATCCGCCGCCTGGTCCGGATCGCCTTCGATCGTAAGATAGCGCTCGAGAACCTGCCGGGCTTCCTCGGACAGGCCCGAGCGGTTTGCCGCGCGCGCCAGGAAGCGCTCGGCGATCTCCCCCGCGCTGCGGCCGCCGACGCTGGCGATGCCCGCAATCGAGAGAATGTCCTCCACGAAGGCCTTGGCGGCCTGCGGGGCCTGTCCCTCGATGGCGGCGAGAAGGCCCGCATGCTCCTGGCTGCCCGGTCCCTCGGTCTCGGAGAGGCTCGCGAGCCCCTGGCCGGACACGATGGCCCGGATCACGCGGCGCTTCGCGGCGGGCGCGACGCCGAGGGCGTCGATGAGGGCATGGAGCAGTCCCATGTCGCCGATCTTCACGGCAGGCGCCGGGGCTCCGAACAGGGCCAGGCCTTCCAGGGCGAGCCCGAGGATCTCCGCATCGGCCGCGGCGGCATCGGCCCGGCCGATGGATTCGAGGCCCGCCTGGAGAAACTCGCCGCTTTCGCCCGGCCGCATGCGGAAGACGGGGCCGCCATAGGCGTAGCCCGAGGGCTGGGCTCCCCGATGGGAAAGATGCTGGAGGCAGACCGGAATGGTGTATTCGGGCCTGAGGCACAGCTCCGCGCCCGAGGCATCCTGCGTCACGAACATGCGCCGCCGGATGTCCTCGCCCGAAAGGTCGATGAACACGTCTGCAGGCTGCAGAACCGGCGGTTCGACACGCGCATAGCCCTCGCGCTCGAAAAGCGCGATCAGCGCGACAATGGCATCCGTCTCCGTCACTGGCTTCGCCTAATCCTTCTGTCCGGCATGCTCTCTAGCAACGCTCGGCCGGGAACGCGACCGTTTTCAGTGGGAAGGGTGAATGGGAGGAGACCGGGCGAGCCGTCATGGCCATGACGTCATGGTCCCTTCTCGGCCCGTTCTCGGCCCCTTCTCGTCATGGCCGGACTTGATCCGGCCATCCACGCCTCGAGAAGCTCTGCGCCTCGAAGACATGGATCCCCGCGGCGCAAGCCCTGGAACGACGAGCTGAGTGCCGGATCACCGAAAGCCGGTAACGACGAGGGAGAGCGCCGTTCGGAACCGTGCGAGCGACCGGTCACCCCTTGTGGGGCGTATTGCCCTTGGCCTTCGACGTCTTGCGCTTGCTGTGGTCGCTCGAACGGTGGACGTACTTCACCCTCTTGCCTTCATCCTCGGTCTTGGCTTGGGCGTCGGCTTCCTCCGCTGCGCCGGTGATGCGGGCCGGCAGGAACTGGCGGGCGGCCTCCGTGACGACGCCGGCCACGGCGCCGGCCGCGGTCTGGGTCAGGTCCGCGCCGTGGGAGCCCGCACTGGCCGCGGCGGCGCCGGCCTTCTTGGCGGTGCGGGTCTTCGTGAGGGCGGCGGCGGCCGCGCCTGCGGCCGCAATCAGTGCATCCGCCAGGATCTCGCGGCCCAGATCCGTGTTGATCAGATCCATCAGGCCCGACTTCCTGGCCTTCTTGGCCAGCTTCGTGCCGGTACTCTTCTTGTCGCCGCTCTTCTTCTCTTTGCTCTTGGCCTTCGCCATGGGTGTCTCCTGATAGTCAAGCTTCAGAAGACAACCCCAAGGAAAGCGTGGGAGTTCCCGACAGGCCGGGCCTTACCCGAAATGCCGGCCCAGAACCTCGCGAACGGCCTCCACCAGCTTGTCTTCCGCCACGGAGAACTGAGCGGGGCGGGCCGATTTCCACTCCGCATTGGACGCGATGGCCTGGGCCGCCTTGGCGCCCTCGATCAGATCCTTGATCTCCACCTCGCCGCGCTCGCGCTCGTTGGAGCCCTGGATGATCACGCAGGGGCTCTGGCGGCGGTCGGCGTATTTCATCTGCGCCTTCATGCCGGACGAGCCGAGATAGAGTTCGGAGCGGATGCCCGCCCGGCGCAGGGCCGAGACCATGCGCTGGTAGGCGGCGATCTGATCCTTGTCCATGACGAGCACCACCACCGGGCCGGGCTTGTCGGCGCCGGACACGATGGGGCTCCTGATCATCTGGAGCGCCGAAAGCAGGCGCGAGACGCCGATGGAGAAGCCCGTCGCCGGAACCGGCTCGGAGCGGAAACGGCCGACGAGGCCGTCGTAGCGCCCGCCGCCGCCGACGGAGCCGAAGCGAACCGGGCGCCCGTCCTCGTCCTGCACCTGGAAGGTCAGCTCCGCCTCGTAGACGGGGCCGGTATAGTATTCGAGGCCGCGCACGACGGAAGGATCGATGATCACGCGGTCCTCGTAGCCGGAGGCGGCCACGAGGGCTGCGATCTCGGCAAGCTCGTCGGCGCCTTCGAGCCCTCTGGCGGAAGAGCCCACGACCTGGCGCAGGTTCCCGACCGTCGCGGCATTGCTCTCGCCCTTGGCCGACGTGAAGGCGAGTACGCGCTCGATGGCATCAGGGGACAACTGGGCCCCCTTGGTGAAATCGCCGCTCTCGTCCTTGCGGCCCGCGCCCAGAAGCTGGCTCACGCCCTCGGGCCCGAGGCGGTCGAGCTTGTCGATGGCGCGCAGCACGGTGAGGCGCTGGCCGGCTTGCGTCTCGCCGCCGAGGCCGATGGCTTCGAGCACGCCGTCGAGAACCTTGCGGTTGTTGATCTTGATCAGGTAGTCGCCGCGCTTCAGCCCGAGCTTTTCGAGCGTATCGGCGGCCATCATGCAGATCTCGGCATCAGCGGCGACGGAGGCCGAGCCCACCGTGTCCGCGTCGAACTGCATGAACTGGCGGAAGCGGCCCGGACCGGGCTTCTCGTTACGGAAGACCCAGCCCGCGCGGTAGCTGCGGTAGGGCTTGGGGAGCGCGTCGAAGTTCTCGGCCACGTAGCGGGCGAGCGGCGCCGTCAGGTCGTAGCGCAGCGACAGCCATTGCTCGTCGTCGTCCTGGAACGAGAACACGCCCTCGTTCGGGCGGTCCTGGTCGGGCAGGAACTTGCCCAGCGCGTCCGTGTACTCGACGAAGGGCGTCTCGACGCCTTCGAAGCCGTAAAGCTCATAAGAATCGCGGATCGCCGCGAGCATGCGCTCGGTGGCGGACAAATCGGCGGGGGTGCGGTCGGCAAAGCCGCGCGGTGCGCGGGCCTTGATCTTGTCGGCCTTGGACATGGGTTCAAACAACAGCCGTTATCGAGGAAAAACGTGCTTGCGTCCTAACCCGTGCGGGCAAGAGGGGCAAGGGTAGATGCTCCCACTATAGAACAGCACATCGTTCGTGCGAAAACACCGGGGCCGCTTTTTCGCACGATGCGTTAGCGCGGCACGGAGCCGATCCGGCCTGGATCCTGCGACCAGTAAATCAGGATGGGGTGCCCTATGACATCGGTTATCGGCACGGTGCCGAAGGCACGGCTGTCCGATGAATTGTTCCGATTGTCCCCCATCAGAAAGACCTCGCCCTCGGGCACGTCAACGGCTTTCATCGTGTCGTAAGACGTCCTGCCCTCGGCATGCTCGATGATCCGGTAGCTCTTCCCCTCAGGAAGAGTTTCTTCGTATTGGCGCACCTCGACGGGCCGACCGTCAGCATCGTCGCCCACCTGTTCGCGCGGGACCAGGGTGCCATTGATGGAGAGGCGGCCCGATGCCATCTGCACCCGATCACCCGGCAGGCCGACAACGCGCTTGATCCAGATGACGGGATGGGCGGCCTTGATGTGAAAGCGGAAGAAGACGAGATCGCCCCGCTTCAGCTTGGGTGTCTGCCAGATATGCATGGCTCCCAGGACGTAGTCCCCCGGATTGAGGGCAGGGCTCATGGATACGACGGGAACGGTAAAGGTCTGAAACTTCGCCGGTCCCCATGAACGAAGCCAGATTGCTCCCGCGCCGATCAGGAAAAAGCCCATGGCGGACAGACAATAGAGTGCGAGACCCAGAAGTCCGAGGTCGGAATTCGAGACCATCCGCCTTTTGAGGCTGACGCACATGAAGGTCACCATTCGATCGTGAAACAATGTTATATCGAACGGTGGGAGCGGGGAGCAAGGCCTAATCAAGAAGCCATGCTCCCCAAAACGTCATGGCCGGGTCACGGATCGCGCGGGATGACATGTCGCTGGCGGCTCGCGACGTCCGAGCGGCCATCGCCGCCCTCAGGAATGGCTTTCGCGGCGACGCCCGCGAGCCGATTCCGATCGCCGCAAAGGAGCTTTGGGCTGCGCGCCCCGCAGGGGCAAGCCCCACGTCAGCCTGTCATGCCATGGGCTTCGTAGCCCGCCGCGTCGAGCACGCGGGCGACGTCGATGCTTTGCGCGTGGGTGACGACATGAACGCGGCCGTGGTCCAGGTCCACATCGACCTTAGCGCCGGGATCGAGGCGCCGGATCGCCTTGGCGACCGCGTCGGCGCAGCCCTGGCAGGTCATGCCGTCGACCTGCATCAGAAGGTCCTTGCGGGGTTCTTCCATCGGAAACTCCTTCTCGCGTCACGCGTCCGGCCGCGGAAGCGTGGCAAAGTTGTTGTCTATTGTTGGAACGCGGTGCTTGTGGCCTGAGACTCTTTTCGTCCACCATCGCGGAATTGCTGATTCGCCGATTTTCGCCGAACCAGGGGAGCGGGGGCACCCATGGTGACCGAGAAGGTCCATAACGATAAGGAGCAGCGAGCGAAATTGTTCGCTCTCGCGCTCGCAAGTCTCGCCATGGCGGGAGCGGCCGTCGGGTTCCTGCCCGCGGCTGCGATCCTGCCGCTGGTGGCGTTCCTCGGCATCGCGGCTTCCGCGGGCTTCGTCCTGGCCTGGAAAAGGGCCGACGAGGCTTTCGCCGCCGCCCGGCTTGCGCGCGACGACCTCGCCCATGTGAGCGCGCGGCTCGCCAAGCTCGAGGGGCTCGTGAAATCCGTCCCCGGGGCGACGCCCGCCCTGCGCACGACCATGGCGGAAGTGACCGGGACCGTGGGCCTGCTCGGGGGCGTGGTGCGCGAATTGGCGAAGAACGTCGCGACCCAGCATCGGGACGTCGCCGAGCTGAAAGGCCACCTGAAGGCCGCTCCGACATTCGAGGGCGACCGGCAGGAGAGCCGGCAGCAGCCCGAGAGCCGGCAGGAGAGGGTGGCTCCCGTCCTGCTGCCCCAGACCGCTCCTCACGCCGCCGCGGCCGATCGGCCGGTTCTACAGCCCGCGCCCCGCAAACCGGAGGAAGAGATCCGCCGGATGCGGCTGATCATGCAGGCCTTCGAGGCGGATGGAATCGAGCTGCATCTGCAGCCCATCGTGGGGCTTCCCCAGCGCAGGATCCGCTTCTACGAGGCCCTGGCGCGCCTGCGTCTTGCGGACGGGACGCTGCTCGGGCCTTCGGAGTTTCTCGGGGTCCTCGAGCGCCTGGGCCGCGCGCCGGAATTCGACCGACGGGTCCTGACCCGCGCGATGGCGGTGGCCCGCCATCTCCTCGCCAAGGGCAGCGAGGCGATCATCTGCATGAACCTGACGCCCCATGCCGTGCGGGAGCCGGGCTTCCTCTGGTCGCTGATGGGGATCCTCGACGCCGCGCACGAGGTCCTGGGCAGGGTCGTCCTTGAATTTCCGCAGGAATGCTGGCGCGATCTCGATGCCGACCGGCGGGAGGCTCTGGCCGCCCTGCGGTCCAAGGGTGTTCCCCTTTCCCTCGACACGGCGACCGATCTCCGCTTCGACGCCCGGGATCTCGCCGATCTGGGCGTGCGCTTCCTGAAGCTGCCGGCGGAACTGCTGGCGGCCGCCGGGCGCGACGAGAGCCATCGCCTAGGCCCGGAACTCGGCGTCCGCGATTTCGCCTCTGCCTTGCGCCGCGAGGGCATCAAGCTGGTGGCCGAACATGTGGAGGACGAGGAGATGGTGCCGGTTCTGGCCGATCTCGGCGTGCCGCTGGCGCAGGGCTTCGTGTTCTCGCCGCCGCGCGCGGTCAGGGCCGAGGTGCTGGCCGCGGCCGCCGCCCGCCAGGCTACCCCGGAGGGTGCCCAGTCCCGCCTGCAGCGTGCCGGATGAGCCGAACCGGTTGACTTGAGAGCCGCAAGGGCCTACCCGCCCGGTTTCATCACCAGCGAGATCCCATGACCGTCTCCTCCCGTCCCGCTCTCGTCGAGGGCCTGAAATCTCTCGCCGAGAACTACGACCTCATCCTGTGCGACGTCTGGGGCGTGCTGCACAACGGCGTGAAGGCCTATGAGGCGGCGGGCGATGCGCTCACGCGCTTCCGCGCCAAGGGCGGACGCGTCGTTCTCGTCTCCAACGCTCCGCGCCCGGGCTACTCGGTCGGCACGCAGCTCGACGGCTTCAAGGTTCCGCGCGACGCCTATGACGCCATCGTCACCTCGGGCGACCTGACGCGGCTTGCCATCGAAGAGCGGATCGACAAGATCGTGCATCACATCGGCCCGCCCCGGGACATGCCGATCTACGACGGTCTCGACGTGCGTTTCGGCTCCATCTCGGAGGCGGAGTACGTGGTCTGCACCGGTTTCGACGACGACGAGCGCGAGACCGTCGAGAATTACCGCGAGCGCCTCGAAGCCATGCGCCGCCGCGATCTTCTCATGGTCTGCGCCAATCCCGATCTCATTGTGGAGCGCGGCCACATGATCCTGCCCTGCGCCGGCACGATCGCGCTCGCCTACGAGGAGACGGGCGGGGCGGTGTTCTATGCCGGAAAGCCGCACGCGCCGGTCTATGAGCGGGCGCTCGCCGTGGCGTCGGGACTGAGCCAGCATTCCATCCCGAAGGCGCGCATCCTGGCCGTGGGCGACGCCATCCGGACGGACATCGCCGGAGCCTCCGGGTTCGGCATCGATTCCCTGATGGTGGCCCGCGGCATCCACGCCGAGGAGCTCGGCCTCCACAAGGGCGATCTCGTCTCCGACCATGTGCAGGATTGGGCCGACCGTCAGCCCGTCATGCCGACCGCCATCACGGACGTGCTGTCCTGGGACGCCTGAGAGCGTCCTTGACGCTGCAGCCGGTTGAGGTAGAGACCCGCTTCATGCCCTCCGACAAAGCTCTCGCACCGGTCTCGTCCTCCTTCGCGGTCTGCCGCGACCAGGACCCCGTGCCCGGGACCCTCAAGGGGGCGGTCGCGGCGATCGGCAATTTCGACGGCGTGCATCGCGGGCATCGGCACCTGCTCGACATGGCCCTCGGCTCCGGCCGTCCGGCGGCGGCCGTCACCTTCGAGCCGCATCCGCGCCTCTTCTTCCAGCCGGACAAGCCGCTGTTCAGGCTGACTCCGGAACCCGTCAAGCTCGAGATCTTTGCGCGCCTCGGCCTTGCCGGGGCTTTCGTGCTCCGCTTCGACCAGAGGCTCGCGTCCCTCGGTCCGGAGGAGTTCGTCGACCTCCTGGCCCGGGATCTCGACCTCTCCGGCGTCGTCATCGGCCACGATTTCCATTTCGGACGCGGACGCGAGGGAACCCCGGAGCGGATGAACGACCTGTGCCGGAAGCGGGGGCTCGATTGCTTCATCGCCCCCGCCGTCGTGGAAGGGACGCAGCCCGTCTCCTCCAGCGCGATCCGCGCGGCCCTGGAGGCGGGAGACATCGCTCGGGCCAACGCGCTCCTGGGCTATCGCTGGTTCGTTCGCGCCCAGGTTCGGCACGGAGACAAGCGGGGCAGGGAGCTCGGCTATCCGACGGCCAACATGCGTCTTCCCGACGATTGCCGGTTGCGCCACGGCATTTATGCCGTGCGGGCCTCGGTGGAGGGCCGGCCGGTCGACGGAGTCGCCAGCTTCGGCCGGCGCCCGACCTTCGACAATGGTGCGCCCCTGCTGGAAACCCATCTCTTCGATTTCGAAGGCGATCTCTACGGCCGGACCTTCGACGTGGAGTTCGCCGGGTGGATCCGCGGCGAGGAGCGCTTCGAGACGATCGAGGCGCTGATCGCGCAGATGGACCGGGATTCGGACGCGGCCAGGCGAATTCTGGAGGACGACCCGACCCCGTCGATGATCGGCTAGGCGAGCATGTCTCCCTCGGGCGCGCCCCGGCCGAGTTCGTCCGGCAGCGGATCGCCCTCCGCCACGAAGCGCAGCGAGACCGAATTCATGCAATAGCGCTCGCCGGTCGGAGGCGGGCCGTCCGGGAATACGTGGCCGAGATGGCCTTCGCAGCGGGCGCAGCGGATTTCCGTGCGGACCATGCCGTAGCTTGAGTCGCGCACGAAGGCGACGTGGCTCCGGTCGATGGGATTGAAGAAGCTCGGCCAGCCGGTCCCGGATTCGAATTTGGTGCCCGACTTGAAGAGCGGCAGCCCGCAGAGGCGGCAGCAATAGGTGCCCTTCTCCTTGGCCTCGTTGAAGATGCCGCAGAAGGGACGTTCCGTGCCGTGTTCCAGGAGAACGCGGCGCTCTTCGTCGTCGAGATCGTCCACGAGCCTGCGCAATTCGTCGGAGGAGGGGGGCGTCAGGTCGAAGCCCGCGTCGGAGCGCCTGCCTCGCGTGGTGGTCATGTCTGCCATGGGGTCAATCCTAACCTGGTGGGCTTGGTGTCGATCTGGCTCCTAAGATAGGGAGCGCAGGCGCAAATCACCACGCTTTATTATCCTCCCCGGCGCTGCTAAAAGGCTCCCATGCCCATGGATTGTCAGGCTCAAGCCCCGGCCCTCGTCCGGCCCTCGCGAATTATCGGCCCGGCCCTCGCGTAATCCGCGAAGGTCCGGGATCTTTGCCGTTCGCCTCACATGCAGCCTGAATGAGCCCCGGAATCAGGGGCCGCTTGGATCGATTGACCGTCATGACCGACAGACCTGAGAGCGCCGCTCGCGACTATTCCGAAACCCTTTTCCTGCCCCAGACCGAATTTCCGATGCGGGCAGGGCTGCCCCAGCGCGAGCCGATCCTCCTGGAACGCTGGAACGAGATGAAGCTCTACGAGCGCCTGCGCGAGGTCCAGAAGGGCCGCACGCGCTTCGTGCTGCACGACGGGCCTCCCTATGCCAACGGCAACATCCATATCGGCCACGCCCTCAACAAGATCCTGAAGGACCTGATCGTCCGCTCGCAGGGAATGCTCGGCTTCGACTCCAACTACGTGCCGGGCTGGGACTGCCACGGCCTTCCCATCGAGTGGAAGATCGAGGAGGAGTACCGCGCCAAGGGCAAGAACAAGGACGAGGTGCCGATCGTCGAGTTCCGCCGCGAGTGCCGCGCCTTCGCGGAGAAGTGGATCGACGTCCAGCGCGAGGAGTTCAAGCGCCTCGGCGTCGGCGGCGACTGGGCGCACCCCTACCTCACCATGTCCTACGACGCGGAAGCGCAGATCGCCCGCGAGATCATCAAGTTCGCGACGAGCGACCAGCTCTATCGCGGCTCGAAGCCGGTCATGTGGTCCTCGGTCGAGAGGACCGCTCTCGCCGAAGCCGAGGTGGAATATCACGAGAAGACCTCGACCACGATCTGGGTGAAGTTCAAGATCACCAACACGCTCGACGCCGATCTCGAGGGCGCATCGGTCGTGATCTGGACCACCACGCCCTGGACGATCCCGGCGAACCGCGCCATCGCCTATGGCGAGACCATCGCCTACGGCCTCTACACGGTGACGGAAGCCGCCGAGGACAACTGGGCGCGGGTGGGTGACCGCCTGGTCGTGGCCGACAAGCTCGCGGCCGACGTGTTCAAGGCCGCGCGCGTCGCCGGCTACGAGCGCGTCAAGGACGTGCTGCCGGTGATGATCGAGCGCTGCGCGCATCCGTTCCGCGGCCTGGCAGGCGCGAACGGCTACTGGGACTTCGCGGTGCCGGTGCTGCCCGCCGATTACGTCACCGACGATGCGGGCACGGGCTTCGTGCACACGGCCCCGGGCCACGGCGCGGACGACTACAACACCTATGTGAAGCATCGCGACGTGTTCGCAGCCTGCGGCACGAAAGAGGTGCCCCACACGGTGGCGCCCGACTCGTCCTATTTCCCCGACGTGCCGTTCTTCGCCGGCGAGCGCATCTACGACGACAAGGGCAAGGACGCGGGCGCGAACGAAGCGGTGATCAGGAAGCTCGTGGAAGTCGGCGCGCTGATCGCGCGCGGCCGCCTGAAGCATCAGTATCCGCATTCCTGGCGCTCCAAAGGTCCGCTCATCTTCCGCAATACGCCGCAATGGTTCATCTCGATGGACAAACCGCTCGACGCTCACGGCGATACCCTTCGCCAGCGCGCGCTCAACGGCATCGAGAGCGTGCAATGGGTGCCGGAATCGGGCGAGAACCGGATCACGGGCATGATCGCCAATCGTCCCGACTGGGTGGTGTCGCGCCAGCGCGCCTGGGGCGTTCCGATCGCGGTTTTCGTGAAGAAGGGCACCAACGAGATCCTGAAGGACGAGCGCGTGAACGGGGCCATCGCCGAGGCCTTCGAGAAGGAGGGCGCGGATGCGTGGTACGCGGATGACGGTTCGCGCTTCCTGAAAGCGGGCGGCTACGATCTGAACGACTTCGAGAAGGTGAACGACATTCTCGACGTGTGGTTCGATTCCGGCTGCACGCACGCCTTCGCGCTGGAGAAGCGCCCCGACCTGCAGGTTCGCCGCAAGGTCGACGGCGGGCCCGACCGGGTCATGTATCTCGAAGGGACGGATCAGCATCGCGGCTGGTTCCACTCGTCGCTGCTCGAGAGCTGCGGCACGCGCGGCCGCGCGCCTTACGACATCGTGGTGACACACGGCTTCACGCTCGACGAGCAGGGCCGCAAGATGTCGAAATCGCTGGGCAACACGGTCGCCCCGCAGGCGATCATCAAGGACTACGGCGCCGACATCCTGCGCCTGTGGACGGCTTCGGTCGATTACTGGGACGACCAGCGCATCGGGCCCGAGATCATCAAGACGACGGCGGAAACATACCGCAAGCTGCGCAACACGATCCGCTGGATGCTGGGTTCGCTCGCCCATTTCCGCGAGGCCGACAAGGTCGCGTTCGGCACGATGCCGGAGCTGGAGCGCTTCGTGCTGCATCGTCTCGTGGAGCTCGACGGCGAGATGCGCGAGGCCTACGCGAACTACGACTACAAGCGCGTCGTAGCCCTCCTCAACTCGTTCATGACCACGGACCTGTCGGCGTTCTACTTCGACGTTCGCAAGGACACGCTCTACTGCGATCCCATCTCGAGCGTCGCGCGCAAGAGCGCGCTGACCGTGATCGACCAGACCTTCCGTTGCGTGGTGGCCTGGATCGCGCCGATCCTCGCCTTCACGGCCGAGGAGGCGTGGCTCGCACGCTTCCCGAATGCGGAATCCGTGCATCTCGAGACGTTCCCGCAGGTGCAGCCCGAATGGCGCAACGACGCGCTGGCGGAGCGCTGGGCGAAGGTGCGCCGCGTGCGCCGCGTCATCACCGGCGCGCTCGAGATCGAGCGTGCGCAGAAGCGCATCGGCGCGAGCCTGGAGGCGGCTCCCGTCGTGTTCATCGCCGACCAGGGCCTCTTCGAGGCCGTCCAGGGACTCGACATGGCCGAGATCTGCATCACCTCGGCCATCCAGGTGATGCAGGGCGAGGGGCCCGCGGAGGCGTTCCGACTCGAGGACGCGAAGGGCGTGGCCGTGGTGCCGGAACTCGCTCGAGGCCGCAAATGCGCCCGCTCCTGGAAAGTCACGCCCGAGGTGGGCAGCGACCCGGATTATCCGGACGTGACTCCGCGGGATGCGGAAGCCCTTCGTGAGTGGGACCGGCTGAAGGCGGCTGCGGAATGATCAAAGGCGAAAACTCCCAGACGCCGGCTCCGGGTGCTCCCTCCGGCGCTCCCTCCTCGGCGCCGCAGCGCTCCCGCGCGGCGGCCAAACCCCGCGCCCCCAGGGGCGACCGCGCGACCCGGACCGGGCTTCCCGCGGCGGCGATCCTGGGTTTTTCGCTCGCCCTGATCACCCTGATCCTCGATCAGGCCACGAAGATCTACGCCTATCGGGCTCTCGATCTGCCGATCAACGAGCCCATCGTCCTGACCCCGTTCCTCAAGCTGATCGTGGTCTGGAACCGCGGCATCTCCTACGGTCTCTTCCAGCAGGACGGGGATCTGGGGCGCTGGGTCCTGATCGTCGTCTCGATCCTGGCCGCCATCGGCTTGTCCGTCTGGATCCGGCGCACCAGGGCGAAGCTGCTGGCGGCGTCCCTCGGGCTGATCGTGGGCGGGGCGATCGGCAACGTCATCGACCGGCTGTGGTACGGGGCTGTGTTCGACTTCATCCAGTTCCACCTGGGCGACTGGTCCTGGTACGTGTTCAACGTGGCCGATGCGGCCATCGTTGCGGGTGTCATTGGATTGCTTTATGACTCCTTCGTTCTGGAGGGGCGACGGGGCCGGTAAGCCCCGTCTGCCTGTCAAGCTGCCATATGTTCGCCCTAAAGAGCGATCAGGCGTTCCAGACATAACGAGACACAATGGTGGGTGGGTGTGCCATGAAGGGAATGAGAATTTTTGGCTTCGCAGGGGCGCTGGCGTTCCTGGTGGCCGCATCCTCCGCTTCGGCGCAGGAGGGCGAGGCCGTGAAGAGCCTGCTCGGCAGCATCGGCATCATTCCCAAGGAGAAAGATCCTATCATTTACAATGAGCGCGCGCCGCTGGTGCTGCCGCCCAAGATGGATCTTCCGCCTCCGGTGGCATCGTACGGCGCCGAGGCCTCCAACGCCAACTGGCCCAAGGATCCGGACCTGGCCGCCCGCCGCAAGGCCGCGAAGGAAGCCAAGACTCCCTACACGGAATCCGAGCTCCACAAGCTCAGCGAAGGCAAGCGGCTGTCCATCGACGAGATCCGCGCCGGCCGCAATCCCAACAGCCGCGACGCCCTTCCGCAGCCTTCCGGAGGCTGGGGCAAGGAAAACAGCCGCATGACTCCGGACGAGCTGCGCGCGTTCGGGAAGAATCAGAAGGTGGAGCTCGAAGGGAACGGCCTGGAGCGCCGTTACCTGAGCGATCCGCCGGCCAATCTCCTGAAGGCCGCGCCCGGTGCGCCTCTCAAGGCATCCGTCGATCCGAAGCCGACGGGAGACCCCGACAGCGCGCAGGCTTTCATCCAGCAACAGCAGCAGCGCAGGCAGTAGCGCATCGCTCTTTTCCTTCCTTTTCAGGCGAACGGGTTTCACCCGCTTCGCCTGAAAACGTTCTAGGGGCCTCGCAAAGCCAAGCCTGTTTGAGGCCCGCAGGCGCAAAACCATGTCGCACCGAAAGGTGTCCTGCCTCGCTTGCTTGCTTCCCGGATTAGACTATCCCGTAGGAATCACCCTACGAAACGTTTTGCTGCTTCCAAGGTTGAACCATTATGAAGACTGCCTCCAAGCCCATCCTCAGAGCCGACGCCTCGTCCTTCGGGCGCACGGAAGGCAGCGGCCCGAATCTGTCCTCCTTCACCCTGGACAACGGTCTCGACGTCGTGGTGATTCCCGATCATCGTGCGCCCGTCGCGACACATATGGTGTGGTATCGCAACGGATCGGCGGATGATCCGATCGGACAATCGGGCATCGCGCATTTTCTTGAGCACCTGATGTTCAAGGGCACGGAGAAACATCCGGCAGGTGAGTTCTCGAAAGTGGTGTCCGGCCTCGGCGGCCAGGAGAACGCCTTCACGTCGTTCGACTACACGGCGTATTTCCAGCGCGTCGCGCGCGAGAACCTGAAGGTCATGATGGAGTTCGAAGCGGACCGCATGACCAATCTGCTCCTAGAGGAATCCGTGATCGGCCCGGAGCGCGACGTGGTGCTCGAAGAGCGCCGCATGCGCGTGGAGACCGATCCCTCCGCGCAATTGTCCGAGGCGATGGCCGCTTCGCTCTTCGTGCATCACCCTTACGGCATTCCGATCATCGGCTGGATGCACGAGATCGAGACGCTCAACCGGGAGCATGCACTCGATTACTACAAGCGCTTCTATACGCCCGAGAACGCCATTCTGGTCGTGGCCGGCGACGTGACGGCCGACGAGGTGCGCCGTCTCGCGGACGCCACATACGGCCGCATCGGCCCGCAGGGCAAGCGCCCGGTGCGCGTGCGGCCGCGCGAGCCCGAACCGGTGGCCGCGCGTCACATCACGGTGGCCGATCCGAAGGTCGAGCAGCCGACGCTGCAGCGGCTCTACCTCGTGCCGTCCTGCCGCACGGCGACGCATCGCGACTGCTATGCGCTCGAACTTCTCGCCGAGGTGATCGGCGGCGGTCCCACATCCTATCTCTACCGCAAGCTCGTGATGGAGCGCGGCGTCGCGGTGAATGCCGGCGCGTGGTACATGTCCTCGGCCATGGAGGACACGCGCTTCTGCGTCTACGCGGTCCCGGCCGAAGGCGTATCCCTGTCCGCCCTCGAAGAGGCGGTGGACGCGGTGCTGAAGACGATTTCCGCCGAGGCGCTCGACTCCGATTCCATCGAGCGCGCCAAGACCCGTCTCGTGGCCGAGACGATCTATTCCACCGACAGCCAGTCGTCGCTCGCACGCATCTACGGTTCGGCTCTCGCCATCGGCGAGACGATCGAGGAAGTGCGCCGCTGGCCCGTGGAAATCGAAACCGTGCTCAAGGAGGATCTCGCATCCGCCGCCGAGCGCTATCTCGTCGCCCGCCGTTCCGTGACGGGCTATCTGCAGAAGTCGGCATCCTGACCGCCTGCCTGAGATTCGAGGGAAAGATGACCGCTTCCATTGAAACCCTGTCCTCGTCCCCCACGACCGTGAAGGCTCTGACCTCCGCGACCGGCGTCGAGGCCTGGCACGTCGAATCAGACGTGGTCCCGCTGATCGCCGTCTCGTTCATTTTCGAAGGCGGCTCCGCGCATGATCCGGCCGACAAGCCGGGTGTCGCACAGATGCTGGCGCGCCTGCTCGACGAAGGCGCGGGCGAGTACGATTCCGACGCCTTCCAGGAGCGCCTCGCCGCGCGTGCGATCGAGCTGTCCTTCAATGCGGGCAACGACGCCATCGGCGGCTCGCTGAAGACGCTCGTGAAGCATGCGGACGAAGCCTTCGAGCTTTTGCGGCTCGCTCTCGTCGAACCGCGCTTCGACCAGGACGCCATCGAGCGCGTGCGCGCCCAGACCATCGCGGGCCTGCGCTACCAGCAGAACGATCCGGGCGTCATGGCCACGCGCCGCTTCTTCGAGGAGGGTTTCGCGGGCCATCCCTACGGCCGCCCGACCTCGGGCACGCCCGAGAGCGTGGCGGCGATCACGCGGGACGACCTCATGGCGATGCATCGCGCCATGATCGCGCGCGGCCGCGTGAAGATCGCCGTCGTCGGCGCCATATCGGCCGACAATCTCTCGGCGCTGCTCGACAACGTCTTCGGTGCGCTGCCCGAGGCGAAGCCGCTCTCCGTCATCGAGTCAGCGTCCCTGCAGAAGGTCGGCTCGCGCATCGTCGTCGATATCGACGTGCCGCAATCCGTCATCCGGTTCGGCACGCCCGGCATCGCGTGGCGCGATCCCGGCTTCATTCCCGCCTATGTGCTCAACCACATCTTCGGAGGCGGCTCATTCACGTCGCGCCTTTTCCAGGAGGTGCGCGAGAAGCGCGGTCTCGCCTACAGCGTCGGCACCTCGCTCGTCAGCTATCGCGCCGCCACCATGACCTGGGGCTATACCGCAACCAAGAACGAGCGCGTGGTGGAGTGCCTCGACGTGATCGCGAGCGAGATGGCGCGTCTCAAGGAGGAAGGTCCCTCCGACGAGGAGCTGCAGAAGGCGAAGGATTACCTCATCGGCTCCTATGCTCTCGGTTTCGACACCTCGACGAAGATCGCCCATACCCTCGCGCAGATCGCGTTCGAAGACCTCGGGATCGACTATATCGGGCGCCGCAACCCATTGGTGGCCTCGGTCACGCAGGCGGATATCCGCAAGGCCGCCGAGCGCATCTTCGGCGCCGGCAGGATGCTGACCGTCATCGCGGGACGACCGACGGGGCTTTAGACTTGCTTGGCCTACGGCGCCGGACGTGACATCGACTTCATGTCCGGCGCTTCAACATTATGATTGTGAGAATATTTTCGCGCAAAACCCGTTCCCACTTTTGCGTTCGATTCCCCCTTCTGGGAGAGAGCGCATCGTCCTTGCGGAAATCCGGGTCCACTTTTTCGCACGATGCGCTAGCCGACCACCCTGTCCGGCCCTAAAGTTTCGCTTTCCTATGAAACGAGTCGGAGAGTAACCGCATGGCCTTGCAGCAATCGATTGATCTCGCCCTGGCATCCACCATCGGGGAGGGCGGTCTTTCGCAGGGGGCGCTCGAGGCGGCCCTCGCGACCGTCGGCAAGGCCATGGAGCGGCTGTCGGAGGACGATTCGTCGGGACGCCTGCCGCTGCTCCATATGCCGCGCACGACGGACGACCTCGCCTCCGTCAGGGATGCGGCCGCCCGGCTGCGCCTGGACGCGACGGACGTGGTGTTCCTCGGCACCGGCGGCTCGAGCCTGGGGGGACAGACCCTCGCCCAGTTGAAGGACTACGCGGTGCCGGGAGCCGGGCGCTTCACGGAGAGCCCCCGGGTCCACTTCCTCGACAATCTCGACCCGATCACCTTCGACCACGTGCTGCACAAGCTGCCTCTGTCGTCGACGCGCTTCGTGGCGATCTCGAAGTCGGGCGGCACGGGCGAGACCCTGATGCAGACCATCGCGGTCCTGTCCGCCCTCGACAAGGCGGGCCTGAAGGCCATGCCCAAGGACATGATCCTGGGCCTGTCCGAGCCGCGCAAGGACGGCGGCAGGAACGCCCTGCGCGATCTCCTGGAGCCGGAGGGCGTGCGCTTCCTGGAGCATCATACGGGCATCGGCGGGCGCTATTCCGTGCTCACCAATGTGGGCCTTCTGCCCGCAGCCGTCCTCGGCCTCGACATCGGTGCGATTCGCCAGGGCGCTGCCGACGCCTATGAGCCTTTCCGCAACGGCAGTGCCGCCAATGACACGCCGGCGGCCCTCGGCGCTGCGCTCAACGTGGCCGCCGCTCAAGAAGGCAAGGGCATCGCCGTCACCATGGCCTATGCGGACCGCCTGGAGCGCTTCACCCGCTGGTGGGTGCAGCTCTGGGCCGAGAGCATCGGCAAGGACGGCAACGGCACGCAGCCCGTGGCCGCCACCGGCCCGGTGGATCAGCACAGCCAGCTTCAGCTCTATCTCGCCGGCCCCAACGACAAGCTCTTCACCATCATGACCACGGACGTGGCCGGCAAGGGCCCGCTCATGGACGAGAAGCTCGCCAAGCGCGCCGGAGAGCCGGGCTTCGGGGGCAAACGCATCGGCGATCTGGTGGCCGCCCAGGGCCGCGCCACCGCCGATACGCTCGCCAGGAACGGCCGCCCGACCCGGCGCATCCATATCGAGAAGCTCGACGAGCGCGCCGTGGGCGAACTGCTGATGCATTTCATGCTGGAGACGATCCTCACCGGCTATGCGCTCGGTGTCGATCCGTTCGACCAGCCGGCGGTGGAAGAGGGCAAGATCCTCGCCAAGCAGTACCTGGCACAGGCGTGAAGGCATTCATGCCCGGCCTTGAGCCGGGCATCGACGCTTCGGACCGCATGACCTCCAGGACGTGGATGGCCGCACCGAGGGCGGCCATGACGACGGTCGGCGACGTCGAGGGGCGGGTCGGCCATGGCGGCAGGGAATCGCGCATCCGGTCCGCTCAATCGCCAGGGGAATAACGTCGCGGATGCTGGCGTCGGGAATCCTCGCCCCCTATCTTGGTCTTTTCCGATTCCCTCGAACGTGAAGGGCCTCATGCTCGTCCGCCGCCTCGATCCCATTCTCGTCGACCGCATCGCCGCGGGCGAGGTTGTCGAGCGTCCTGCGGCCGCCGTGAAGGAGCTCGTCGAGAACGCCGTCGATGCGGGCGCGGGCTCCATCGAGATCGCCGTCGAGGCCGGCGGCCGCCGCCTGATCCGCATCGTCGACGACGGGCAGGGCATGACGCCGGCGGATCTCGAACTCGCCGTCGAGCGCCATGCCACCTCCAAGCTGCCCGACGGCGATCTGTTTTCCATCAACACGCTGGGCTTCCGGGGCGAGGCCCTGCCGTCCATCGGCGCGGTGGCCCGCTTGTGCATCACGACGCGCACGAAGGAGGCGGAGACCGGCTCCATGATCGTGGTCGAGGGCGGCGTGAAGCATCCCGTGCGGCCCGCGCCGGCCCCCAAGGGAACGCGCGTCGAGGTGACGGACCTGTTCGCCGCCACGCCCGCGCGCCTCAAATTCCTGAAGAGCGACCGCTCCGAGGCGCAGGCCGTCGCGGAGATCGTCAAGCGCCTCGCCATCGCGCATCCGACCGTGCGGTTCACCCTGTCCGGCGAACACATCACGTCCTTCACCTATCCGCCGGAGGAGCCCGGCGAGCACGGCTTCCTGCGCCGGCTCTCCCGCGTTCTCGGCTCCGATTTCAACGAGAACGCCATGACGATCGGCGTCGAGCGCGAAGGCGTGCGGCTCACGGGCTTCGCGAGCCTTCCGACCTATCACCGCGGCACCTCCGCCGCCGTCCATTTCGTCGTGAACGGGCGGCCCGTGCGCGACAAGCTCCTGCTCGGCGCGGTGCGGGGCGCCTATGCCGACGTGATGGCCTCCGACCGCCATCCGGTTCTCGCCATGATGATCGATCTCGATCCGCGCACGGTGGACGTCAACGTGCATCCGGCCAAAACCGAAGTGCGCTTTCGCGATCCCGCCTTCATGCGCGGTTTCGTGGTGGCGGCCATCAAGGAGGCGATCACGCGCTTTTCCATGCGTGCGTCCTCGACCGTCGGCGCGCGCACGCTGGAGAGCCTGCGTCCGCAGGGCGTGCTGTCGTCACGCCCGGCCTATGGCCATCACCGGCCTTCGATCATCCGTCCGTCGAGCGGCTTCGCCCATTGGCAGGCGCCGCTCGACCCCGCTCCGCACGCCTTTGAGCCGACTCGCGGGCTGGCGGAGACGCAGGCGAGCCTGCCCGATCTCGCGGCTCCCTCGGCCGACAGCCGCGCGACGCTCACCGACATCGAGCCGGAGACGGAGGCGTCTCCCCTCGGCGCCGCCCGCGCGCAGGTGCACGGCACCTACATCGTCGCGCAGACGCAGGACGGCATCGTCATCGTCGATCAGCATGCCGCGCATGAGCGCCTCGTCTACGAGCGCCTGAAGCGCGAGCGCGCATCCTCGGGCATCGCGCGCCAGCTGCTGCTGATCCCCGAGGTCGTCGAGCTCGATCCGGTCGATGCGGATCGTGTGCTCGCGGAGGCTCCCATGCTGGAGGGCCTCGGCCTTGCCGTCGAGCCCTTCGGACACGGGGCCCTGCTCGTGCGCGAAGTGCCGTCGGCCCTCGCGGGCGGGCGCATCAAG
This sequence comes from Microvirga sp. M2, assembly GCF_047497095.1. NCBI lineage: Bacteria > Pseudomonadati > Pseudomonadota > Alphaproteobacteria > Hyphomicrobiales > Methylobacteriaceae > Microvirga > Microvirga sp. M2. The sequence continues at coordinate 3,559,357 of NZ_CP134063.1, read as the reverse complement.
GCGCTGGTGCAGGACGTGGCGGATGCGCTCGCGGAATGGGGACAAGGGGCCGCCAATCCGCTCGAGGAGCGGCTCGACGCGGTGCTCTCGCGCATGTCCTGCCACGGCTCCATCCGGGCGGGACGGCGCATGCGGCCCGAAGAGATGAACGCGTTGCTGCGCGAGATGGAGGCCACGCCGCTCTCCGGCCAGTGCAACCACGGGCGGCCCACCTACGTGGAGCTGAAGCTCAGCGACATCGAGCGATTGTTCGGGCGGCGCTAGAGCATCGAACGTGAAAAGTGGGCACCGGTTTTGCGTGAAAAGATGCTCAAGCAAGGAGAGCATCGAACGCAAAAGTGGGCACCGGTTTTGCGTGAAAAGATGCTCAAGGAAGGAGAGCATCGGACGTGAAAAGCGGGAACCGGCTTTGCGTGAAAAGATGCTCTAGGCGACGCCGTGCAGCACCTTCGCCGGCCTCGCGGGATCGCGCTCCACCTCAACCCGCACCCTGTCGAACTCGTCCTGAAACGAGCCGGGGGCATGGACCATGTGCTGTAGAAGGGCGCCCGCCCGGTCCGTCGAGCGCACGAAATGGACGCCGAGGGAGTCGCTGTGGCGCCAGCACAGGCGCGCCCGATGGACCTGGAGGTCGTGGGCGGCGATGAAGATCTCGAAATCGTCAGGCAGCTCCGTGTTCTGATCGAGGGCGATCCTCGCGCCGCCGGTCGAGATATCCACGATCCGGCAGGAAATCATGGAATCGGGCCCCAGCACGATCTTGGCGAGATGCTGCGTGCGAAAGCGCCGGGCCTGTCGGCGATTGTCGATACGGCTGCGAGTGCCCATGGGCCCGACCTGCTGAAATGGTTAACGCCACGCCTCGTCTTAATGTTGCGTTAACTATTTTCCAATGCCCCTTTCGGGTAATGCCGTAGGACATTAGTCCAATGCATGGGGCGGAGCCGAAGACAAGCGCTGATTTCAGGAAAGTCGAAAGGGCGCTAGATCAGGATCTGACGTGCAAACACCCCCACGAAGCCCATCCCCATCAGAAAGAACGGGAACCATTTGGGGCAGGAGGTCGGTTCGTCGCGTTTCATCCTCTGTCGCTCTCTTCGATCGTCGCAGGGCTGCGGAGGCGGGATGAGCCTCAGTTCATCCGTGAAGCCCACCCCATGTGCCCCCACGCGAAACCGCTAACGGCTTCAGGTGACGGCACGATGACACCTTCAAGATTGGGCGCCCTGGCAGCGAGAGGCTGAACCCGCGGCCAGGGCGTGAGCCGCATGCGAGAGATCGCAGCGACATCCCGATGGTATTGCGCAGGCCGGGGGCGTCAACGCGGTCGAGGAGCGCAGATGCCGCGCTTCCGTTCATTCCATGAGCAAAGAATGGACGCCCTGCCGATCCATTGCGCAACGACCGGCGCCGCCGGTCGTTGCGAGGCAGGAACGCCTTCAGCGCGCCGGACCGGTGCGTTCCGACGAGGCCGCCCAGATATTGAGGCCGCCCTCCATGGCATAGCGGTCGATCTCCGCGAGCTCATCCGGGGTGAAGGTGGGATTCCTGAGCGCTCCGACGCAATCCTCCACCTGTTCGGGGCGGCTCGCGCCGATCAGCGCGGAGGTCACTCGCTCGCCGCGCAGGACCCAGGCCAGGGCCATCTGCGCGAGCGTCTGCCCGCGCCGCGCGGCGATCTCGTTGAGGCTGCGGATCCGCGACAGGTTCTCATCGCTCAGAAAACTCGTCCTGAGCGACTTGCCGGCCGCGGCTCTGCTGCTGTCGGGAATGCCGTCGAGATACTTCGTGGTCAGCATGCCTTGCGCCAGCGGCGAGAACACGATGGAGCCCATGCCGAGATCGTCGAGCGCATCGAGAAGGCCGTCCTCCTCGATCCAGCGGTTGAGCATGGAATAGCTCGGCTGATGGATGATGCAGGGCGTCTTGAGCTCGCGCAGAATGGCCAATGCTTCGCGGGTGCGCTGCGCGTTGTAGGAGGACAGGCCGACATAGAGCGCCTTTCCCTGCCGCACGGCGGAGTCGAGCGCCATCATGGTTTCCTCCAGCGGCGTCTCCGGATCGAAGCGGTGCGAATAGAAGATGTCGACATAGTCGAGCCCCATGCGCCTGAGGCTCTGGTCGAGGCTGGAGAGAAGATATTTGCGGCTGCCCCATTCGCCGTAAGGGCCCGGCCACATGCGGTAGCCTGCCTTGGTGGAGATCACGAGCTCGTCGCGCAATCCGTGGAACTCGCTGCGCAGGATTTCGCCGAACAGCGTCTCGGCCGAGCCGGGAGGCGGTCCGTAATTGTTGGCGAGGTCGAAATGCGTGATGCCCAGGTCGAAGGCGGTCCGGCAGATCTCCCGCGCGGTCGCGGCCGATTTGTCCTCTCCGAAATTGTGCCACAGTCCCAGCGAGATCGCCGGCAGCTTCAAGCCGCTTCGCCCGCAGCGATTGTAGATCATCTCGTCGTAACGGTTGTCGGCGGGCTGATAGGCCATGGCTTCCTCCAGGGGCTTGTCTGCGCGGCAGGCTGGCACAGAGAGCACAGCCGTGTCGAGAGAGGCCGGAATCCGGGCCGACGACGGAGGTAGCCCGGCCGGAAAAGCTCGGCCATGGGTGAACAATTCCTATGGGCCGGCGTTAAGGCATCGGGCGCGGTCTCGAACTCGCGCCCGATGCCTGACCCTTTGTGGTTTTGAGCATCCTTTCACGCAAAGCCGGTTCCCACTTCCCGCGTTCGATACTCTAGCGGGGTGCCCGATAGGCCTGTCAGAGGACCTCATGAACAAATTGTCGTGGAGCCCTGTTCTTCTCGGAGCAGGCATCGTCATCGCGCTGATGGGATTGGCGCTGGGAGCGGGCGGCATCTGGCTGATCACCCTCGGCGGCTCCTGGTACTATGCTCTCGCGGGCATCGGCTTTCTGGTGACGGCCTACCTCCTCGTCACCGCGCGTCCTTCGGCCCTCTGGGTCTATGCGGTCGTCGTCGCGGGCACGCTGCTCTGGGCCTTGTGGGAGGTCGGTCTCGACTGGTGGCCTCTCGGCGCGCGCGGAGGCCTGGTCTTTCTGGTCGGCCTCTTCCTGCTGACGCCGTGGGTGAGGCGCGCCCTCAGGACCGAGCCGTACGGGACCGAACGCGCCATCCCGGCGCGCGTGTCGGCCTTTCGCGGCGCGGGGCTGTCGCTGAGTGCGATTCTCGGCCTCTCTCTCGTGGTCGCGGTCGCCTCCTGGTTCGTCGATCACCGCATGATCGAAGGCACCGCTCCCGATGCGCGCGCCCAGGTTCCACCCGATGCGCTCGGCGTGCCGGCCGGCGAATGGCACGCCTATGGGCGCACCGGATACGGACAGCGCTACTCGCCCCTGAACCAGATCACCCCCGCCAACGTGTCCAATCTCAAGGTCGCCTGGACCTATCGCACGGGCGACCTCCGCGGCCGTCCGGGCGATCCGGAGGAGACCACGTTCCAGGTGACGCCTCTGAAGATCGGCAACAGGCTCTTCCTGTGCACGCCGCATCAGGACGTCATCGCTCTCGACGCGACGACCGGCCAGCAGATCTGGCGCTACGAGCCGAAGGTGCGCGGGGAGCTCGCGCTCCAGCATCTCACCTGCCGCGGGCTGTCCTACTATCCCGGCGACGGCGTGACGGCGGCCGCGCCTGCGGCCCCGCAGGACGGGCAGGCGCGGCCCGTGCCCGATCTGCCGGTCGCCGCGGCGGCCGGCGCGCAGACGGTGCCGGAATGCAACGCGAAGCTCTTCATGCCGACCGCCGACGGTCGCCTGATCGCCATCAATCCCGAAACCGGCGCCGTCTGCACCAGCTTCGGCGGAGGGACGGGGCAGATCGATCTCTGGCGCAACATGCCGAACGTGAATCCGGGCGCCTATTATTCCACGTCGCCGCCCGTGGTGGCGCGGGGCGTCATCGTCGTCGGCGGCACGGTTCTCGACAACGTGTCGACCGCCGAGCAGTCCGGCGTCATCCGGGCCTTCGACGTCAACACCGGGGCTCTCGTGTGGAACTGGGACTCGGGCAAGCCCGACGTCACCACGCCGATCGCGCCCGACGAGACCTATGTGCCGAACTCTCCGAACAGCTGGTCCATCTCCAGCGTCGACGAGGATCTCGGCCTGATCTATGTGCCGCTCGGCAACCAGCCGCCGGATCAATGGGGCGGCAACCGCAGCGAGAACGTGGAGCGCTTCTCGTCGTCGGTGGTGGCGCTCGACCTCGCGACCGGGCAGTCGCGCTGGGTCTTCCAGACCGTGCATCACGACCTGTGGGACTACGACGTGCCGTCTCAGCCGAGCCTCATCGACCTGACGATCGGCGGGCAGAACGTTCCCGCGCTCGTGCAGCCGACGAAACAGGGCGAGCTCTACGTGCTCGACAGGCGTACGGGACAGCCCGTGCTCCCCGTCACCGAAAAGCCTGCGCCACAGGGCGCCGCGCAGGGCGACAGAACGGCGCCGACGCAGCCTGTCTCGGCCCTGTCCTACGATCCGCCGCCGCTGAGGGAGAGCGACATGTGGGGCGCGACGCTGTTCGATCAGCTCGCCTGCCGCATCGCGTTCAAGAAGCTGCGCTACGAGGGCCGCTTCACGCCGCCCTCGGTCCAGGGCTCGCTGATCTATCCGGGCAATTTCGGCGTCTTCAACTGGGGCGGCATCGCGGTCGATCCGCAGCGCCGGATCGCCTTCACGACGCCGACCTATCTCGCCTTCGTGTCACAGCTCGTTCCGCGCCAGAACGACAAGACGCTCTACGTGCAGGGCAATCAGCGCCCGGAAGGAAGCCTGCCGGCGCTCAACGAGAATTTCGGCGCGCCTTTCGCCGTGAAGCTCTATGCCTTCACGTCGCCGCTCGGCATTCCATGCCAGGCCCCGCCATGGGGCTATGTGGCGGGCGCGGATCTCACCACGGGCAAGATCGTCTGGAAGCACAAGAACGGCACCACGCGCGACGCCACCCCCGTTCCGCTGCCGTTGCCGCTCGGCGTGCCCAATCTCGGCGGGCCGATCATGACCGCAGGCGGCGTCGCCTTCCTGTCGGGCACCATCGACTATTACATCCGCGGCTACGACGTCTCGACCGGCCGGCAGTTGTGGGAAGACCGTCTGCCCGCGGGCGGGCAGGCGACACCCATGACCTATACCGGCGCGGACGGGCGGCAATATCTGCTGGTCGTCGCGGGCGGACACGGTTCGCTCGGCACGAAGGCGGGCGATTACGTGATCGCCTACGCGTTGCCCAAACAATAGGATTGACGTCGCTCGCGCGGTTCCCGTCCGAGCTGCGCGAGCGATACCTTTAGAATTGCGTGATGACGCTGATGCCGAGGCCCTCGAACCGGTCCATGTTCATGAGGGCCGCGGGAGCCTCGTCCAGGCCGATCCTTTTGCCGACGAGCTTGTGCGGCAGGAGCTTGCCCGTCTCGATCATGCTCATCATGGCCTGGTAGCGGAAGGCCTGCATGCCGTGGCTGCCGAGGATTTCCAGCTCCCAGCCGATCACGCGGTCCATCGGGATCTGCGGCCGGGCATGGTCGCCCAGCATGAGGCCGATCTGCACATGGCGCCCGCGGCGGCGCAGGTTCGCGATGGAGTTGAAGCAGGTGGCGGGATGGCCGAGCGCGTCGATGGAGACATGCGCGCCGCCCTTCGTGATCTCCCGCACCGCCTCGACCACGTCGGCGACCTCGCGGGCGTTGATCGTCGCGACCGCGCCCATCTGCCTGGCGAAGTCGAGCTTTTCCTGCGTGAGGTCTATGGCGACGACGTTCGCCCCCATGGCGGCCGCGATCATGATCGCCGACAGCCCGACGCCGCCGCAGCCATGCACGGCGACCCAGTCTCCCGGCCCGACGCGCCCCTGGTCGACGATGGCCCGGAAGGAGGTCACGAAGCGGCATCCGAGGCTCGCGGCGGTCTCGAAATCGAGGCTCTCAGGCAGCGCCACGAGGTTCGTGTCCGCGTAATCGACCGCCACGTATTCGGCGAAGGATCCCCAAGCCGTGAAGCCCGGCTGGAACTGGTGCTCGCAGACCTGATGGTTGCCGGAATTGCACTCGAAGCAATGGCCGCATCCGCCGACGAACGGCACCGTGACGCGGTCGCCCTTCTTCCATCGGGTCACCTGCTTCCCGGTAGCGAGGACTGTGCCCGCCAGTTCATGGCCCGGCACATGGGGCAGCACCACGTCGGGATCGTGCCCCATCCAGCCGTGCCAGTCGCTCCGGCACAATCCCGTGGCCTCCACCTTGATCACCACGCCTTCGGCCGACGGCGCCGGATCGGGCACGGTCTGAACGCGGGGCGGCTGGCCGAATTGCTCGAAGAGAACGGCTTTCATGGGAGGCCTTTCATACGCGAGGAGCGGGAAGAGGCGGTATAGCGGTCGGGGGAGGCGGGGGCAAATTCGGCGATGTCGGCGGCAATGGATCCCGGGCACCGCCGCGCAGCCCCGGCGAACAGGCGGGATTGGGTTACCCGCTGAACCGCCCGAACAGCACCTTGGTCTCTCCGTAGTCGCGGCGTTCGATCTCCTCGAAGCCGTCCGGCAGGCTGACCTCGACGCCTTGCGCTTCCTCCACCACGACGAGCGCGCCGGGCGTCAGCCAGCCGCCTTCGGCGCAGGCGCGGAGAGCTTTGGGCGCAAGGTCCTTGCCATAGGGCGGATCGCAGAAGACGACCGAGAAGGGCGCGTTGGGCGCAGCCTCGCCCATGCGCGTCGCATCGCGGCGGAAGAGGCGCGTCGCGCCGCCGGCGCCCAAAGCTTCCACGTTCTCGCGGATGATGCCGCGCGCCTGCGCGCCGTCGTCGACGAAGAGCGCGAAGGCCGCGCCGCGCGAGAGGGCCTCGAGCCCCATGGCGCCGGTGCCCGCGAACAGGTCGAGCACGCGCGCGCCCTCCACCGGGTCGTCATAGCCGTGCTGAAGGATGTTGAAGAGCGTCTCGCGCAGGCGGTCCGAGGTCGGGCGGATGACGTCCGAACTCGGCCCCTTGAGCGAGCGGCCGCGCCAGCGCCCGCCCACGATTCTCATGGTCTAAGCCTCATCAGCGACGGCCGCGCGGGCCGCCCTTGGATCCGCCGCCCGGGCCTTTCTTGAAGCCGCCCTTGGAGGCTCCGCGAGGGCCACCTTTGAAGCCGCCGCCGCCACCGCCGCGCGGGCCGCCCCGGGAGGGGCCGTCGCCACGCGGGGGACCACGGCGCGGGCGGTCATCGCCGCCTTCGTCACGGGCCCGGAAGGGGCGCTCTCCATAGGGCTTGCGCGGACGATCCTCGCCGCCTTCGCGGGAGCGGAACGGACGCTCGCCCCCCGCACGGCGCGGACGCTCGTCGTCATCGCGACGGGGACGGCCCGCGCCCCCCTCGCGCTTGAAGCGGGACGGCGCCGCGTCGCGGTCGTCCCGGCGGCGGGGACGCTCCTCGCCACGGGCGCCGCCACGGCCCCCGCGCGGTGCCGGAGCCTCTTCCTCCTGCGGCTGGCGGACCAGGCGCTCCACCACGACCTTGCGGCCTTCCGGCGAAGCGATGGCGCCGACGCGCTCGCGCTGGCGCTCCGCGCTGGCGGCGCGCGCCTCGCGCGGGTCGGCGCCGCGTCGCGGCACGCGCTTGCGCGGCGCATCCTCGTCGGTCTCGCCCGCGCGCCAGACGCTCTTCTTCACGTCGAGGCGCGAGGGGCGCTTCTTGGGCTCTTCCTCTTCGCGCTCGTAGCGGTCGCCCCCGCGTGCGCGGAAAGGCTTCTCGTCATCGCCACGGCGGCGCGGGCGGTCGTCGCCGCCGCGACCGAAGCGGGCGGGGCGCTCGTCGCGATCCTCGCGGAACTTGCGTTCCTTCGCCGGGGAGCCGAAGGGCGCGATGGGCTCGCGCACGGGGCTTTCGAAATCGACGCCGGCCTCGGCCGCGAGAGCCTCGCCGAGCTGATCCTTGAGCACCTTCGTCTTCACTTCCTCGACCAGGCCCTGCTCGAGATCGCCGAGCTGGAACGGCCCGAAGGACATGCGGATCAGGCGGTTCACCTGCATGCCGAGATGTTCGAGGATGCGCTTGATCTCGCGGTTCTTGCCTTCGCGCAGGCCCATCGTGATCCACACGTTGTCGCCCTGCATGCGGTCGAGGCGAGCCTCGACGGGACCATATTCGATGCCGTCGATGGTGATGCCGTCGCGAAGCCCGTCGAGATCGGCCTGCGTGATCTCGCCGTGGGCGCGCACTTTGTAGCGGCGCAGCCAGCCGGTATCGGGATGGGCGATCACGCGGGCGAGGCCGCCGTCATTGGTGAGCAGCAGCAGGCCTTCGGTGTTGATGTCGAGGCGGCCCACCGCCACCACGCGGGGCAGGTCCTCGGGCAGGTTGTCGAACACGGTGGCTCGCCCTTCCGGGTCGCGGGCCGTGGTCACGAGGCCGCGCGGCTTGTGGTAGAGCCACAGGCGCGTGCGCTCCTTGGTGGGCAGAGGCTCCCCGTCCACGGTGATCGTGTCGGCGGCGGTCACGTTGATGGCGGGGCTCTCCAGAACCTGGCCGTTGAGGGTGACGCGGCCTTCCGCGATCATCGCCTCCGCGTCGCGCCGGGAGGCGACGCCCGCGCGGGCGATCACCTTGGCGATGCGGTCCTCGGCGGTCTCCTGAGCGGCCTCGCTCGAAACCGCCGGGCGCTGCTCCTCGCGCTTGCGGCGGGGGCGCTCCTCGGCGGAACGGTCGAAGCGGCGCGGGCGATCCTCACCGCCACGGGCCCGGAAGGGGCGGTCACCGTCCTCGCGGCGGGCGCGGAACGGCTTGTCGCCTTCGGGCCGGGGACGGCGCGGGCGCTCGTCGTTGTCGCGGCTGCGGAAGGGCTTGTCGCCCGCGGCGCGGGGCTTGCGGGGACGCTCGTCCTCGCCCCGGGCGCGGAAGGGGCGCTCGCCGCCCTCGCGGGGTTTGCGGAAGGGCCGGTCACCGGAGGTGCGGCCACGGTCGGAGCGTCCCGAGGAACGGCCCTTACGATTATCGTCGTTGCTGTCGGTCATGGGAGCCTGATAGCAGAGGAAAGAAACAGAAGCGAGAGACATGGATAACGACGATCGCAATCCATCCGATCCGGCAAGGGGGGATCCGATGAGCGCGGCCTTCGCGGAGGCGCGCGCCGCCGCCGCGCGCGGGGAGGTTCCGGTCGGAGCCGCCATCGTCAAGGACGGCCGCGTCGTCGCCTCGGCGGGCAACCGCCCCCGGGAGCTGCGGGATCCGTCCGCCCACGCGGAGATGCTCGCCATCCGCCGCGCCTGCGAGGCGCTGGACGACGAGCGGCTCTCCGGCTGCGATCTCTACGTGACGCTCGAACCCTGCACCATGTGCGCGGGCGCGATCTCCTTCGCGCGCATCCGGCGGGTCTATTACGCCGCGCCCGACCCGAAGGGCGGCGCGGTGGACAATGGCGTCCGTTTCTTCGACCAGCCCACCTGCCACCACGCGCCGGAGGTCTATGGCGGCATCCGCGAAAGCGAGGCGGCGGCCCTGCTCAAGGCGTTCTTCGAGGAGAGGCGATAGGGTTTCCTTTTCGTCACGCTCCCGTCCCGTCATGGCCGGAGATGACGAAGGGGTGGCGTAGCCTGTGAGCTCCGACGAGACGCGAGATGGTTCTCAGGACATCAGAAAATCCGGCAGCTCGTTAGCGGGTGAGCACTTCCATGTCGCGAATGACATTGAGGTCGACCCGCCCGACGATGCCGTCGACGCTGCCTGCGTCGTGATATTGCCAGACGCTCCATTGCCCGTCGTCGGGGCGCCTGAAAAGCGAGCGGACCCAGAGCGGCCTTCGGGGCAGGATGCCCTTGTAGGCGTCCCAAAACTCGGGCGTGACATAGAGAATGACGGGCCTGCCGGTCTGCTGCTCGACCAGCGCAAGAAAGCTGTCGATCTCGGCTCTGATTGCGGAGGGCTCCGGCTTCGTGGCGCAATTCCCGCCAAACTCAAGGTCGAGGGCTGCCGGGAGCGAACCTTTGTCCCGCCCGAGGGCGTCGAGGAAGTTCTTGGCTTGATCGCGGCCGGGGCGGCAGAAGGTGAAGAAGTGATAAGCACCGACTTTCAGACCGGCAGCCTGAGCTTCTCGCCAATTCGCGGCAAATCGCGTGTCACGGTAATCGCCGCCTTCCGAGGCCTTGATGAACGCGAAGGCGACGTCATCGCGTGCCACCTTCCGCCAGTCGATTTCCTTTTGATGATGGGACACGTCGATGCCACGCCTCGGATGGGCCGTGCGGCTGGGCTCGTAGAGAATGACGTAAACCACGCCGAGCCCTGCGGCCATAACGGCCACGCAAAGGATGAAGCGGGTGAATTTTCGCATCGGGCGATATTTTATATCGCCCGATGCGTTGTGACTATCCCAGAAAATCCTGGAGCGCATCCAGGGTCGCGCTCGGATTCTCCTCCGCCACGAAGTGGCCCGAGGTGACGCCGGTGCCGTGCGCCTTGGGGGCGAAGCTCTGACGCCAGATCTCGAGCGGCTGCTTCCCGTCCCCGACGGGGCCGCTGACGAATTCGTAATCGCTCCAGATCAGGCAGGTCGGGCACTGGATCGTCCGGCCTGCCGCGAGGTCCGCCTCGTCGGCTTCGAGGTCGCGGGTGGCGCCGGCCCTGTAATCCTCGCAGAAGGCATGGATGCGGGTCGGGTCGTTGCAGCTCTGCCGGTAGGATTCGAGGGCGCGGGGATCGAAGGCGCTGAGGTCGCCCGCCGCCGACCAGGCCTTCATCAGCCCCTCGAAATAAGGGATGGGATCGCGGCCAATGTCCTCTTCCGGCTTCGGATAGGCTTGCGAGAGATAGCCCCAATGCGCCTCGGGGATGGCTCCTGAGCGCATCTGTTCCCACATGTGATAGGTCGGCAGGATGTCGAGAAGGGCGAGGCGTTCCACGCGGCCGGGATGGTCGAGCGCCAGGCGATAGCCCACGCGTGCGCCGCGGTCGTGGCCGATGACGGAAAAACGCACGTGGCCCAAGGCCCCCATGACGCGGATGACGTCCTCTCCCATGGCGCGCTTGGAATAGGTCTCGTGCCGCTCGTCGCTCCTCGGCGCCTTCGACCAGCCATAGCCGCGCAGGTCCATGCACACGACCCTGTGCGTCTCGGCGAGGGCCGGCGCCAGGTGATGCCACATGGCATGCGTCTGCGGAAATCCGTGCAGCAGCACGAGCGGTGGGCCATCGCCCTTCGAGCGCGCGAAGATCCGTCCGATCTCCGTATCGATCCAGTGACTCTCGAAGCCGGGGAAGAGATCGTCGCTCATGGAAAGACCGTTCGCTGGTGGCAGGGATGTGGTCTTTCCGAACCTAGAGCATCGGAACCAAAAGTGGACCCCACTTTTCGCTCGCGCGGCCCGCCGGGTCCGCACGATGCGCTGGGCAAGCCCAGCGGTTCGTCAGCCCCGCTCGCGCGCCACCGCGCGCCAGCCGATGTCGCGGCGGCAGAAGCCCTCCGGCCAGTCGATCCTGGAGACGGCTTCGTAGGCCTTCGCCTGCGCCTGCGTGATCGTTTCGCCGAGGGCGGTGACGTTCAGCACGCGCCCGCCATTGGCGAGGATCCGGTCGCCGTCCTGCTTCGTGCCGGCATGGAAGACGATGACGCCGTCGAGCGCCTCGGCCTTGTCGATGCCCCGGATCTCGGAGCCCTTCTCGACGGCGCCGGGATAGCCTTTCGCCGCCATGACGACCGTGAGCGCAGTCTTGTCCGACCATTGAAGGGACACGGTGTCGAGCCTGCCGTCGCAGGCGGCGAGGAAGGCTTCCGCGAGATCGGACGCGAGGCGCGGCAGCAGCACCTGGGTCTCGGGATCGCCGAGGCGCGCATTATACTCGATGAGCTGCGGCCCCGAGGCGGTGAGCATGAGGCCCGCATAGAGAATGCCCTTGTAGGGCGCTCCGCGCGAGGCCATGCCTTCGAGCGTCGGTCCGATGATCTCGCGCATGACGCGCGCCTGCAGTTCGGGCGTGAGAACCGCCGCGGGCGAATAGGCGCCCATGCCGCCGGTATTCGGCCCCTCATCGCCGTCGAACACGCGCTTGTGGTCCTGCGCCGTGCCGAAGGGAACGGCGTTGGCGCCGTCGCACAACGCGAAGAAGCTCGCCTCCTCGCCTTCGAGGAAGGCTTCGATCACCACCTCGGCCCCGGCCTCCCCGAGGCCTCCGCCGATCATCATGTCGATGGCGGCCTCCGCCTCCTCGAAGGAGGTCGCCACCACCACGCCCTTGCCGGCGGCAAGGCCGTCCGCCTTCACCACGATGGGAACGCCGTAGCTGCGGATATAGGTCTTGGCGGTCTCCGCGTCCGTGAAGCGCCGGTAGGCCGCGGTGGGGATGCCGAACTCGGCGCACAGATCCTTCGTGAAGGCCTTCGAGCCTTCGAGCTGGGCGGCCGCCTTGCTGGGCCCGAAGGCCTTGATTCCGGCGGCGGTCAGGTCGTCCACGAGCCCGGCCACCAGGGGAGCCTCCGGCCCCACCACGACGAAGCCGACGGCCATCACCCGGCAGAAATCGATGACCGCCGCGTGGTCGGTCACGTCGAGGGCCACGTTGGTGCCGTGTTGCGCGGTACCCGGATTGCCGGGGGCGATGAAAAGGCGCTGGCAGAGGGCGCTGGCCGACAGGGAGCGCGCCAGGGCGTGCTCGCGTCCGCCCGAACCGATGAGAAGGATGTTCATGGCTGTAGCCCTCTGTGAAGATATCCGGGCTCTTAGAGCATCGGACCCGAAAGCGGAACCCACTTTTGGGATCCCTCCGGTGTGTCGCTTGAGGCTGGCGCATCGTCCGTGGCCGCCGGAGGCGCGGTCTGCCCGAAGGCCGTCCGCCCGTCCCGGCGAGGCTTGCTTTCGGGCGCAGGCTCCCGGCCCCGGCGGCGAACGGTCTGCGTCGTTCCGGCAGTGGACAATCGGGAATTCCATGAGGATTGCCGGTTCCAGGCCCGGCCCGCGGCCTTGGCAGAGGGGGGGCGGAACGATTAGGTTCTCCTCATGTTCGCAGCAAAAGCTCCCTCCAATGCCCAGGAATGGTCCGTTTCGGATCTCGCGGGCGCTCTCAAGCGCACCCTCGAGGATGCGTTCGGTTTCGTCCGCCTGCGGGGTGAGGTGTCGGGCTATCGCGGGCCCCATTCGTCGGGGCATGCCTATTTCTGCCTGAAGGACCAGAACGCCCGCATCGACGCGGTGATCTGGAAGGGCTCCTTCGCCAAGCTCAAGATCCGCCCCGAGGAGGGGATGGAGGTCATCGCCACCGGGCGCATCACCACGTTTCCGGGCTCGTCGAAATACCAGATCGTCGTCGACAGCCTGGAGCCCGCCGGCATCGGCGCGCTCATGGCGCTGCTGGAGGAGCGTCGCCGCAAGCTGACCGCCGAAGGTCTCTTCGCGGCCGAGCGCAAGCGGCGCCTGCCGTTCCTGCCCCGGGTGATCGGCGTCGTGACCTCGCCCACCGGCGCCGTGATCCGGGACATCCTCCACCGGCTTGAGGATCGTTTCCCGCGCCATGTGCTGGTCTGGCCCGTGCGCGTGCAGGGCGAGACCTGCGCGGCGGAGGTGGCAGCCGCCATCCGCGGTTTCAACGCCCTGGATCCGCGCGGCAGGGTTCCGCGTCCCGACGTGCTCATCGTCGCGCGGGGCGGCGGCTCCATCGAGGACCTTTGGGGCTTCAACGAAGAGATCGTCGTGAGGGCCGCGGCCGAGAGCGAGATTCCGCTCGTCTCGGCGGTGGGGCACGAAACCGATACGACCCTCATCGACTACGCGGCGGACGTGCGGGCGCCGACCCCGACGGGCGCGGCGGAAATGGTCGTGCCGGTGCGCGTCGAGCTCGCGGCCAGCGTCAACGACCTCGCCCGCCGCCACACGGAGACGATGCTGCGCCTCGTCGAGCGCCGCCGTTCCGATCTTCGCGCGACGGCCCGCGCCCTTCCGACGCCCGAGGCCCTGTTCTCGCCGAAGCGCCAGCGGCTGGATCTCGCTGCGGCGAGGCTCTATCCGGCCCTCGCGCGCAACGCGCGCGGACACGAGGAGCGGCTGCTGAAAGCCGCGCGCCAGCTCGCGCATGTCTCGCCGGTGGCGAACGTGGCGCGCATGCGGGCCAAGCTCGATGCCATCGGCTCGCGCCCCTACAACGCGGTCTGCCGTTTGGTGACCTTACGCAAGGAAACGCTCAAGCAGCTCGACCGCCGTCTGGTCGTCTCGCGGGAGACCCTGCTGCGCGCCGAGCGCACACGCATCGCGCAATCCTCCGAACTCGTGCGGCGCGTGGCCGAACGTCTGGCGCCTGCGCTCGAAGGGCAGATCGCGCGAAAGGCAGACCGGCTGAAAGCGGTGTCGAAGCTCTTCGACAGCCTGAACTACAAATCCGTGCTCCAGCGCGGCTACGCGCTCGTGCGCGACGCGGACGGGCAGCCTCTGCGCACGGCGGATGCGGTGCTCGACGGGCAGCCTCTCGTGCTCGAATTCGCCGACGGTCAGGTCGAGGCCACGGGCGGGCGCATCGGATCCCGCCCGAAGCCGGTGAAGCCCAAGCTCGTCGCGAAGGAAGAGCAGGGCGCGTTGTTCTAGAGCCTTTTCCATGACCTTCGGTTCATGGAAAAGGCTCCTGTTGTTTGAGAAAGACGCCTTTTCTTCGCAAAACCCGGCATCCACTTTTGCGGAAAAGGCTCTAGCGCATCGTGCGGCCCTTCGGGTCGGCTCGAACGATGCGTTCCTCTCGGAGGGAGCATCGGATCTGGCGATCCTACGGCGCGCCGGCATTGAAAAGCGTGCACCTCGCGCCCTTATTCCCTTATTGATGTGTCTGCGAACCTGCGATGGCCGGGAATGATGAACAAGCACGAGCGCGGTGGCGGTGAGGCCGTCGTGCAGTATCTCGACAGCAACCTGCGGATCATAAAGCCCGGAGCGTTCGTGCGCTGCGCCGTGACCGGCAAGCCCATTCCCCTCGACGAGCTGAAGTACTGGAGCGTGGAGCTGCAGGAAGCCTATGCCTCGCCCGAGGTGGTGATGATGCGCATCACCGGGCAGACCTTTCCTGGAAAAGGTTGACGGTCCCGCCGCTCAAGGATGCGACAGGCGCCTGTCGCCGATCTTGCGCAGGATGAAATTGCGCAATCCGTTCTCGTCGTGAAGGTGAAGCCGCACGGGCAGAACCATCAGGTCGGTCCAGGCTCCCGGGCCGTTCAGGCCGGCGATGCGCACGAAATCCTTCTCGGTCGTGATGGCCTTAAGGCCGCGGGACGCAGCCTGCCGGCGAAGCTCGTCGAGATCGGCGAGGGTGTAGGGATGATGGTCCGGAAAGGCGCGCGTTTCCTCGAGGATCGCACCGCAGGCGCGTAAGGTGTCGAAGAATTTCTCCGGACGTCCGATGCCCGCGAAGGCCAGAACCCTCCGGCCCCGGAGCGTGTCGGCAAGCTCCCGGCCGGGGGCGAGATGGCCGCTGAAGACACGCTTGCCCCAGTGACGCGCCAGATCCGCAACGCTTGTCCCGCCCGCCCCGGCGCCGATCACGAGCACCGCATCGACGACGGGCCATTGCGCCGGCATCGGGGCGCGCAAGGGTCCCGCGGGCAGGGGCAAACCATTGCCGATTCCCGTAACCCCGTCGACGACCGCGATGGCGCAGTCCTTCCGGAGCGACGGATTCTGCAGGCCGTCATCCATGATCAGCACCGTGGCTCCGATCTCATGGGCGAGGCGTGCGCCCGCCGGACGGTCCGCCGATATGATGGCGGGCGCCATGGCGGCGAGAAGAAGGGGCTCGTCCCCCACGTCGCCGGCCTTGTGTTGCGGCTGCACCTGCACGGGGCCGCGAAGATTGCCGCCATATCCGCGCGACAGGAAGACGGGGCTTTCGCCCGCCGCGTCGAGGATCTCCGCGACGGCGAGGGCCGTCGGCGTCTTGCCGGCGCCTCCGGCCGTGAAATTGCCGATGCAGACGACGGGGACGGCGGCGCGTTCGCCCTGCTGCCGCATCCGGCGGCCCGCGATGGCGCCGTAGACCGACGCGGCCGGGCGCAGAAGGTTCGCCATGAAGGAGGAGCGGGGCAGCCACCAGAAGGCTGGCGCACGCATCAGCGTCGCGCCCCGAGCTTGGCCTGTGCGATGAAGGGATCGATGGATTGCATGGTGCGCTCCACGGCGCCGCCGAGGGCCTGTACGGCCTCTCCGGCCGCCCGGGCCATGTCGCGGGCGAGCGCGGGATTGCTCAAGAGTTCGCTGACGGCCCGCGCCAGGGCCGTGCTGTCCTTCACCATCAGGGCGCCGCGCCCCTCGTCGATGGCTGCATAGACGTCGTCGAAGTTGTGGACATGAGGTCCGTGAAGAATGGCCGCGCCGAGCTTGGCGGGCTCGATCGGGTTCTGGCCTCCGTGAGCGACCAGGGAGCCTCCCATCACGACGATCGGGGACAATCTGTAGAACAGGCCCATCTCCCCCACCGTGTCGGCCACATAGATGTCGGTGGCGCGGTCGGGGTGAATGCCTTCGGAGCGGCGGCCGGCGCGCAGACCCGCCTGCGTGGCGATGGCGGCCACCTCGGGTCCGCGGTGGGGATGGCGCGGCGCGATGATCGTGAGCAGCTGCGGATGCCGTTTGGCGAGCGCCCGGTGCACGGCGACGATGACGCTTTCCTCGCCCGCATGAGTGCTGGCGGCGAGCCAGACGGGACGGCCCGCAATGAGCCCCGACAGATGCGCGACGACACGCGGATCGGCCGGAGGAGGGGCGGCGTCGAATTTGAGATTGCCGGTCACGAGCACGCGGGGCGCCCCCAGCTGGGCAAGCCGGGCCGCATCGTCCTGGCTCTGGGCGAGGCAAAGGGCGAAGCGCTCCAGCAGCCCCCGGATGACGGCGGGAAACGTCTGCCAGCGCTTGAAGGACCGGTCCGACATCCGCCCGTTGACCAGAACGAGCGGAATATGCCGCTCGTCGAGGGCCATGACGGTGTTCGGCCAGATCTCGGATTCCGCGATGAGGGCGAGATCGGGCCGCCAGTGATCGAGGAAGCGGCGCATGTAGCGCGGCACGTCGAGAGGCATGAACTGATGGAGCGCCCCTGGGGGCAGACGGCGTGCGATCAGGGCGGCCGAGGTGCGGGTTCCCGAGGTCACGAGGACCGAAAGTCCGCGCTGGGTCAGGCGCTCGACGACGGGCAGCAGGGACAGGGTCTCGCCGATGCTTGCGCCGTGGACCCAGATCAGATGGCCTTTGGGCCTCTGACGGCTGGGGTGGCCCTGGCGCTCGCCCAGGCGCGTGCGGTCCTCGCGCCCCTTGCGCTGCCGCCACAGAAGAAGTCCGAAGACGGCGGGTTCGAGAAGGGCCGTGGCCGTGCGGTAGGCCCTGAAGAGAAACGGGGTGCTCATGCGTGCGATTCCCCTGCGAAGGCCGGCGATGGTTTCGCTCCGGGGTCCCGCGACCCGATGAGGGCGTAGGCGCGCTCGTGAACGGCATCGAGCTCCCGCTCGACCCGGAGACGAAGGGCCTCGAGCGTGGTCGCATCCGCATCGCGCGGGACAGGGACCGGCTCGCCGAGCACCATCGCGCCGCGCCCGAAGGGCAGGCCGATGCTGGCGCTGTCCCAGCTGTCGAAATCGATGCGGCGGCTGGTGACCACGGCAACCGGCACGATGGGGCGGCCGGACATCTGCGCCAGGGTCACGATGCCCTGTCCGCAGACCCGCGAGATCTTGGGAATGTCCGCGGTCATCACCACCATTTCACCGCCCGCCAGCGCCTTGAGCATGGCGCGCATGGCCTGAACGCCGCCCTTCTTGCGAATATCGCGGCCGCGCGCACCCGATCCGCGGATGGCCCTGATGCCGAGATGGCGCAGCGCGACCGCATTGAACTCTCCGTCGCCGGAGCGGGACACGAGGCTCGCCGCCCGGTCCTGGGACCGCTTGGCGAAATGGATCATGAAATGCTGCCCGTGCCACATGGCGGCGATCACGGGCATCTGGGGGCCGATCCGATCATAGGCATCCGCCGGCTCCATGACGAACCGGTTCGTGCGCTGCACGAATTTCAGATAGCTCGCGACCATGAAGCCCAAGGCTTCCTGGACCGGCCGCGACCGAACGATGCGTTTGACGAGACCCATCTTGGCCGTGAAGTCCTTAAGCCTGCGGCTCCAGAAGGCGGTGCAGATGCACGATGAAATAGCGCATCTGGGCATTGTCGACCGTCGCCTGCGCCTTGGCCTTCCAGGCGGCATGGGCGGAGGCGTAGTTCGGGTAGATTCCGACGATGTCGAGCTTGGTAAGATCCTTGAAATCAATGGATTCGAGGCTCGTGAGCTCACCGCCGAAAACCAGATGGAGCAGCTGCTTGCCGGACGTATCGGTCATGTTTTCAGAACTCTTCCGAATGGATGCGGGAATGGGAAAACGCTATGAGGCGAACTTGGAGGCGAACTTGATCAGGTCCTCATGGCTCCAATAGCACGAGGATGCAACCGTGACGCAACGGCAATCATTTCGCCGTGTTTCGGCAGAGGTTGATTGTAAGCCGGCGGCAAACCAGCGAAATCCGTCAGCAGGCCGCCAGCCTCGCGCAGGATGAGATCGGCGGCCGCGATATCCCAGTCCTGTGAATTATGGGAAACGAGGCCGACATCGATCGAGCCGTCCGCCACGCGAGCGAGGCGCAGCGCCAAAGAGGGCACCTTGGGCAGCCGCTCGACGGGGCCGACCTGACGCTCGAACCGGTCCACCAGGGGTTTGGGGCCCGCCACGCGCATCGGATCCGCGGGAAGCGCCTCGGGGAGCCGGAGCCTTTCGCCGTTGCACCACGCGCCACCGCCGAGACTTGCTTCGTAGAGACGATCGTGAATGGGGGCGTGCAGAACGCCGAGAACAGGCGCCCCATCCTTCACCAGGGCAATGGACACGGCCCAGTCGGGATGTCCGGACGCGAAGGCGCGCGTGCCGTCGATCGGGTCGACGACCCAGACATGGGTGCGGTTCAGTCGGGCGGGATTGTCCGCCGTCTCTTCCGACAGCCATCCCGCCTGCGGAAAGAGACCCGTCAGGTGTTCCTTCAGAAAGGTGTCGAGGGCGATGTCCGCTTCCGTCACCGGGGAACTCTGCCCCTTGTACCAGAGCCGCGCAGCCGTCTGCTCGCCCGAGCGAAAGTAAGGGAGGGCGAGGGCTCCGGCCCGGCGCGCCGCATCGCGGACGGCCGCGGCCAGGGGTGACAGGGAATCGGACACAGGAGAAAGCATCCTTCTCAAAATGGGTAGGCCGGGCGGCGGATACCAGGGAGGATCGTGAAGAAACTCTGTTTCCTCGCGAAAAGCCCTCCTTCAAAGGAAGGCTCGCACAGGAAGGCTCGGCCGGACCTGGAAACCGGGCGTCTAGAACAGGGCGTCGGCGATCATGGCGGCGAACAGGATCAGCCCCGCGTCACGGTTGGAGCGGAAGAGCCGGAGGGCTCCCGCACCGTCGGCTCGGTCGATCCGGGCCACCTGCCACCCGAGATGCACGGCGAAGAGACCGAGGCCTATGAAGGAGGCGATGCCCACGCCGGCCCGGACGAAGGCCGCCGTCATGAGCAGGACGGTCAGGCCGTAGCAGATGCCGACGCCCAGCGTCACGCGCTCGCCGAAGAAGCGGGCGGAGGATTTGATGCCGGCGATCTCGTCGTCTTCGATATCCTGGAGGGCATAGATGGTGTCGTATCCCACGACCCAGGCGATGCTGGCGAGATAGAGGAGGACCGGAGTCAGGCCCAGGGACCCGAAGGCTGCGGCCCATCCCATCAGCGCGCCCCAGGAGAAGGCGAGCCCCAGCACGATCTGCGGCATCCAGAAGAACCGCTTCATGAAGGGATAAAGCGCGACGACAGCCAGGGAGCCGAAGCCCGTGAGGATGGCGAAACCGTTGAACTGCAGGAGAACGAGGAGCCCGACGAGGCCCTGGAGCCCGAGGAAGGCGAGCGCTCCCTTGAGGCTGACCTGACCGGAGGGCAGGGGGCGCTGGCGGGTCCGCTCCACGCGGAGGTCGAGGTCCCGGTCGACGATGTCGTTATAGGTGCAGCCCGCGCCGCGCATGGCGACGGCGCCGATCAGGAAGAGAAGGCAATGAAGCGGGTCGGGATAGGGCTGTCCCTTCACGAGGGCGGCCAAGGCGGCAGACCACCAGCACGGGAGGAGCAGCAGCCACCAGCCGATGGGCCGCTCGATCCGCGCCAGGCGCAGATAAGGGCGCAGGCCCGCCGGGGCCCAGCGGTCGGCCCAATGGCCGCGCACGGCATCGGGAAGGGATGACGCCCCGGGACGCTCCATGACGGTCTCGCCCTCGGTTAGAGAGCGCCCTTCGGCACGCTCAGCGTACCGGTCAGGCCGCCGCCCATGCGGCCGGGACCGCCCTGCTGTGCCTGCTGCTTGGCGCGCTTTTCCATCTCGGCCATCTTCGCGGCGGCACCGCAGGCCTGGGTCTTGAAGGACTGGGCGCGCTTATGATCCTGCTGGAAATTCTCCACCACCTGATCAGGAACCTGGCACCAGTCCTTGTTCGCGGTCATCCACTTCAGGCCGGCATCCCCATTGGTCACGAGCTTGCCGAAGACCGTGCAGGCGGCGCGGGGATCGATCTGCTTCTTCTTGCCTCCGCCGGTCAGGCCGTTGATCTGCTTGACCAGGTCCTGGCGCTCGACCAGGATCTTCTGACCGTCCTGACAGGCGTTCGACTGCGCAAAGGCAGGAGCGCCCGCGAAAATGCCACCGGCGGCAAGCGCGGCCACTAAGGTCGAACGGATGTGCGTCATGGCAAAAACCCTTCATGAAGCCCGCGACGTCTCGCGGGCTTGTGCTCTGTTAACAGGTTACGGCCCCTCAGGCCAAGGGGCGATTGGTCGCCCAGGGCCAGGCTGTGCATCGAGCTGTGCCACGGCGCACCTTAATCCCAGGTGACTAAAAACCCAGGCGGCGAATCCCAGGCGACCGATCCCAGGCGACCGGCGGCCCGCAACCCCTCCTCAGGCGCGGGGGAACTTGGTAATGCTCCTTCGCTCAGCCTTCCAGAAATCCCTCAACCCTCTAGAAATCCCATGGCCGCTTACGATTTCAACGCCCCCCGCCTCCTCGTCTCTTCGCCTCTTCAAAAGAACGCGAGGATCGCTCTCGACCGAGGACAGGCCAATTATCTGTTGAACGTCCTGCGCCTGAGGGATGGCGAGAGCGTCCTGATCTTCAACGGTGAGGACGGGGAGTGGCGGGCTGACGTTTCCGTCGAGGGGCGCAAATCCGCCGACCTCGTCTGTGCGGAGCAGGTCCGGGCGCAGACCGTCCGGCCCGATCTGATCTATGCCTTCGCGCCCCTCAAGCATGCGCGGCTCGATTACATGGTCCAGAAGGCGGTCGAGATGGGCGCAGGGATTCTCCAGCCGGTCATCACGCGGCGGACACAGAGCACCCGGGTCAACCTGGAACGCATGCGCAGCAACGCCGTCGAGGCGGCGGAGCAATGCGGAATCCTGACGATCCCGGAGGTGCGCGAGGAGGAGAATTTAGAGCGTTTTCTCAAAGCCTTGGAAAAGGATCGCCTCCTCGTGTTCTGCGACGAGAATGCGCCCGTTTCCAATCCGGTCGAAGCTCTGGTCAAGCTTGGGAACAATCCGGCGGGCCTTGCCGTTATCGTGGGCCCCGAAGGGGGATTTACCGACCAGGAGAGAGCGCTTGTCGCCGCCCACGAAAGATGTGTTTGCGTATCGTTGGGACCGCGAATCCTGCGAGCCGACACCGCCGCAGTGGCAGCCCTCGCGATTGTTCAATCGGTCCTTGGCGACTGGCGCTGACGCGCCCGTCTTGCGATGGGGCAGGCCAATTCGCCTCTAGTTTTACAAGCTTAGCAGTTTCGGGCCGATTCGCCCCATTCACGCCCTATTCAAGCAGAGTGTGGAGCGGGCGGGAGGTCATCCTGCGCGTAAGGGTCATTCCTGAAAAAAATAGAGGAAACCGGGAAATGAGCTGGGATTTCAAGTTCGGCATCGAGGAAGAATACTTCGTGAACGACGCCGCCAAGCGGGACGTGGCCAAGGGACGAATCCGGGAATTCTTCGCCTCGTGCCGGGAGCAGCTCTCGGACGACATTCAGCCCGAGATGCTCGAGCCTCAGATCGAGATCGCGACGAAGCCCATGAAGGATTTCGCCGAGGCGCGCACCCAATTGTCCGGCCTGCGCTCCGCGGCGGGCGCCATCGCCCGCGACTACAACCTGTCCATCATGGCATCCGGCACGCATCCGCTTGCCGTCTGGTCGCGCGTGCGTCCCAGCTCTCAGCCCCGCTACGGCAAGGTGATGCACGACCTGCAGATGCTCGGCAGCCGCACGGTCCTGTGCGGCATGCACGTGCATGTGGAGGTGCCCGACCTCGCCATGCGCGTGGACATCATGAACCGCATTCAGCCCTATCTGCCGCTGCTGCTGGCGCTGTCGACCTCGTCGCCGTTCTGGCAGGCGCAGCGCACGGGCCTCCTCGGCTATCGCCTCGCAGCCTACCGCGAGTTGCCGCGCACCGGCCTGCCGGATCTTTTCGACGGGGCCGAGGATTACCAGCGCTATATCGATACGCTCGTCGCCTCGCGCGCCATCGAGAATTCGAGCTATGTGTGGTGGGTGATCCGGCCTTCGCTGAAGCACCCGACCCTGGAGCTGCGCGTGGCCGACAGCTGCACCCGCCTGGACGACACCATCGCCATTGCGGCTCTCTACCGGTGCCTCGTGCGCCGCTTGAGCCTGGAGCCCAAGCTGAATGCCGGCCAGACCGGCGCGTCGCGCGCCATCAACGACGAGAACAGCTGGCGGGCGATGCGCTACGGCATCCACGGCAGCTTCGTCGACGAGAAGACCCGTAGCGCCAAGCCCGTGCGCGAACTGCTCGACGACGTGCTGGACATGATCCGGGACGATGCGAAAGAGCTCGGCTGCGAGCGGGAGGTGGATCTTGCGCGCTGGATCGTGGCGCGGGGGACCAGTGCGGACCGGCAGCTCACCCTCTACACGGAAGCCCTCGGGCGCGGCCTGTCGGGCCGCGACGCCCTGGCCAGCGTGGTCGACTGGCTCTCCGCCGAGACGGTCGGGGACTTGGTCGTCCGTCACTGAGGTGTTGACGGCCCCGCACTTTGTGGGGCCGCCCCTCATTGCAGCTTGGCCTTAACCCGCCTATCTAGTCACGATCCCTGAGTCGGCGCGCCTTGAACGCGCTTTTTGGATGAGGTGATGTATGGCGCGGGACGTATCCGATACGACCCCCATCGGCGCACGGGCTGAGCTCGTGGAATGGATTGCGGAGGGCGAGAAGCCTCGCGAAACGTGGCGGTTGGGAACGGAGCACGAGAAGGTTCCCTTCTACACGGAGGATGCCGCTCCCGTTCCCTATGACGGGAAAAAGGGGATTCGGGCGCTGCTCGAAGGCCTGCAGGAGCGCACCGGCTGGTCTCCCATCATGGAGGACGACAAGCCCATCGGCCTGCTCGATGAAACGGGCGGCGGCGCGATCTCGCTCGAGCCCGGCGGCCAGTTCGAACTGTCGGGCGCCCCGCTCCGGACGCTTCATGAGACGGCGCAGGAGACCGCGCAGCACCTCGCCGACGTGAAGGCGATCGGCGAGACGCTCGGCATGGGATTCCTCACGCTCGGCATGAGCCCGCTATGGACGCGCGCCGAGACGCCCGTCATGCCCAAGAAGCGCTACCGCATCATGACGGACTACATGCCGAAGGTCGGCAGCTTGGGCCTCGACATGATGTACCGCACCTCCACCGTGCAGGTGAACATGGACTATGCGTCCGAAGCCGACATGGTGAAGAAGCTGCGCGTGTCGCTCGCGCTGCAGCCCGTGGCGACGGCGATCTTCGCAAACTCGCCCTTCACCGAGGGCAAGCCCAACGGCTATCTCTCCATGCGCTCGCGCATCTGGCTCGATACGGACAGGCACCGCACGGGCATGATGGCCTTCGCCTTCGAGGACGGCTTCGGCTACGAGCGTTATGTGGATTGGGCGCTCGGCGTGCCGATGTATTTCGTCAAACGCGATGCGACCTATCACGACGTGGCCGGCGCCTCGTTCCGCGATCTTCTCCACGGAAAGCTCGCGCAATTGCCGGGCGAGCGCGCGACGCGCTCCGACTGGGCGAACCATGTCTCGACGCTGTTTCCGGAAGTGCGCCTGAAGCGCTATCTCGAAATGCGCGGCGCGGATGTGGGCGGCCCTGAACAGATCGTGGCGCTGTCGGCTTTCTGGACCGGCTTGCTCTACGACGAGGCGGCGCTCGACGGCGCCTGGGAACTCGTGAAGGGCTGGCGTGCGGAAGAGCGTGAGCGGCTGCGCGCGGATGTACCGAAACTCGCCTTGAAGGCTGCGATTGCCGGGCGCTCGGTGCAGGACATCGCGCGCGATGCGCTGGCTCTCGCGCGCGAGGGGCTCAAGCGCCGTGCCCATCTCGATGCCTCGGGGCAGGATGAGACGAAGCACCTGGTCTATGCCGAGGAGATCGTCGCATCGGGCCGGACGCCTGCCGAGCGATGGCTGGAGCGCTATCACGGCGCATGGGGCGGCTCGGTGCGGCCTGCCTTCAGCGAATGCGTCTTCTGACCTGGGTCGCTACGCAGCCTTCGCGACTGAAACGCGGTTGCGGCCGCTCTGCTTGGCCTGGTAGAGCGCCTTGTCGGCCATGTCGATGAGGCCTGCCGGCCCTGCAAGCGAGCGATCCGTGGCGGGTCGTTGCGTGACGCTGCCGATGCTGATCGTCAAGGTATAGGTCGGGGCATTGGCCTCGTGATGCAGGGCCAGCGCCTCGACGCCCGCGCGGATCTTCTCCGCGACCCGTATGGCGTCGTCCTCGTTCGTATCCGGCAGCAGGACGACAATCTCCTCGCCGCCGTACCTGGCGACGAAGTCGCCAGGCCGTGTGACGCCACCGGCAATCACCGCCGTCACCTTGCGCAGGCATGCGTCGCCCTGCTGATGGCCGTAGAGGTCGTTATAGGCCTTGAACTGATCGACATCGATCAGGAGAAGCGAGAGCGGGATCCCGTCACGTGCGGCGCGCAGCCATTCGATCTCCAGGCGGCTGTCGAAGGTCCGGCGATTGGCGAGGCCCGTCAGACCATCCGTCGCGGCCAGAATGGCGAGCTCGGCTTCCACCTGCTCGCGGCGGCTCAGCTCGCGCGCGAGCCGCCAGCCCAGCAGGCAGATGATGCCGATGAGAACAGCCACTCCGAGCAGTCGCAGTTGAAGTTCCAGCGTCCAATTCCTCAGGGCTTCCTGCTGACTGACGGCCGAGAGAACCACAACCGGATAGACGTGGTTGCGCTGGTATCCCGCAAGACGCGGAACCCTATCGATCGGGGAGACGTAAAAGCGGGAGCCGGACGGACTCCCTGTCAGCCATTCGGACGTTTCCGTTTCGATGCCGATCGCCTTCTCGAAATAGGGATAGCGCGAAAGAATTTTCCCGTCCGTCGTGCCGAACATGACGATGGCCCCCTGGGAGCCGAGATCCATGCGGCCGAAGAAGTTCCCGAAGTAGCGGGGCGGGATGCTGACCTGGACGACTCCGCTGAAGGTGCCGTCGGGCTTGTTGAGGCGCCGGGACATGGTCAGGATCCAATCGCCGCCAAGCGGATCTCGAATGAGCGGCCCGAAGAACCACTTCCTGGCCGGCGAGGCGGCGTGATGCTGAAAGAACACCGTATTCGTGACGTTCACGCGCTTATGGCCCGGGAGTGAACTGCCCAGGACGAAGCCGTTCGCCCCATAGACCGTGAGAGCCTTCAGGGCCTGCAGGGTCTGGATCCGCTCGGAGAAGAACTCCTGCATGCCGATCATGCTGTTCGCTTCCGCCCCCTGACGTTCGAGGCGGTCGACGATATCCACCAGGATGGCATCTGCCAGGTCGAAGGTGTCCTCGGCATGCTGGGCCAGGGACCTGGCGAGGTTTTGCATCTCGCTCTCGATCCGGGCGAATTCCTGCTGACGCTCCGTCCAGTCCCTCCAGCCTTCCAGCCCGACGATGGCGAGGCAGATCACCGCCACGAAAACCTTGAGGCCACGGGTCGACGAATGCGCGTCACGAGAGGGGAAGAGCATCCGCTTCGATCCCATTCACGGTGCCGCGAACTTGAGGCCGAGGATGCCGAGCACGATCAGGCCGATAGATCCCGGGCGGATGGCCGTGCCGACCGTGTCGATTCCGGTCCAGGCGGCATAGCCGGTTTCCACGGGGAGGGTCTTGAGAGCGATCCCGAGAAGCAGGACGCTCGCCGGCATGCTGACGGCGGTCGGGGCGGACGGCGCGAGGGGCGTGAAGCCCTCGGAATATTTGAGCCCGATGGCCCAACCTGTCTCGAAAAGGCCCGCCAGTGTCAGATAAACCCACGCCATACAGGTCTCGCGTCACCATGCGGTGACACCCTTTCCGAGATGATAACGCGAGGCCCCCCTTGCGCCTTTCCAGGTATACAGGGCTGCCGCATGCGTCTCAATAGCGGCCGATGTTTGCAGAAATGCCTGCGGCCGGTGGTCCGGGTCCTGTGGACGGGCGTCAGTTCTCGGGGTCGTCCGAGGGGCGGGCAGACGCCTTCAGGGACGCATAGGGATTGAAGGGCTCGTAGAGCTGATGCTTCCACGAGTCGCCGCAATTGATGCAGATGGAGCGGATCATGTGGTTGCTCTGCTCGAGGCGCTTGAGCAGCTTTTCCTGCCGTTCCTGTGCGTCATTCTGCTCTGCCTCGTAGCCGGAAGGTCGAACCGTCAGCTGCAGGCCTTTGGCTTCGGGAGCGGCTCCCTGGGCGATGGCGGAGGCCGGCAAGCCTGCAAGAACGGCAGCGAAAACGAGATGGCGCATAAGACTCCTCACGGCCGATTGAAACATCCCTGACTGGTCCCTGCGCAATGCTATGCCGTCAAGGGCGAATACGATGGTTGGGACTATAGGAAGCAGAAGCCACGCAAGAAAGGCGCCAATGCGTTCCAAGTTCCGGCTCTGCGGCGGCGAGAGGTCGAACTGGTGTCAAAGATGGGCAGGGCGATGGAACTCTCCTGCCTGCTCCCTCGTCCTCCGGTCAATTTTCAAATGATCGTGAACTCGGAGGCGGTGAGCGCGACCTTGTTGGTGAACTGGGCGATGAGCACCTGCGCCTGGCTGCCCGAGCCGTCAGGGTCGTAATAGAGCTTGCCCGTGCCCTTGTCGTAGATCAGGTGGTCGTCGGCATCCTTGGCCTTGGGCCCGACCACGAACTTGGAGCTGCTCAGCCGGCCGGGGCCGCCGAGCTTGGCCATGTACTTGTTGTCGAGCTGGATGCTGTCGAGGGTCTTGTTGTAGTCGAGGATCGTGTCGTAGTTGGCGCTGCCCGGCCGGTCCCGGAACACGAAGGTGTCCTGGCCCGTGTCGCCCTTGAGCACATCCCGCCCGGTGCCGCCGTCGAGCGTGTCGTTGCCCGCCCCGCCCGTCAGCCGGTCGTTGCCGGACAGGCCGGAGATCTTGTTGTGGCCCGCATTGCCCGCAATCGTGTTGGCGCCGGCATTGCCCTTGAGCGTGATGGAGGAGCCGCCGGTCGCATAAAGCCGCTCGACATAGGCTGCGAGCGTGTGGCTGACGGTGGTGTAGACCCGGTCGGCGGTGCCGCCCTTCGACGTTTCAACCACCCGGTCGCCTGCGGCATCCACGTAATAGGTATCGTTGCCCGTTCCTCCCTTGAGGCTGTCGTTCCCCTGACCGCCCCAGAGCACGTCGTTGCCGCCGCCGCCATTGAGCGTGTCGTTGTGATAGCCGCCGTCGAGCTTGTCGGCTCCCGCCGTGCCGTTCCAGACGAGGCCAGTGGTGTGGGCCGGGTTGGAATAGTGATAGGTGATCGTCTCGTTGGCGGGCTTGTCCTGCGTCGTGTAATCGGTCCACGAAACGCCTGCTCCCCCTTCCGATTGAGGGGCCATCGGGTGTTCGAAGGAGTAATAGCTCCAGAGGAAGGAGCCTGCGAGCCACCGGCCGCCGTAATTCTCCATCACTCTGTAAAGAGCCGAGTAGCAGTCCACCTGCTCCTGCAGGTCGACCGTGCCGCCGCTGCCGAAGACACCCGGATTCTTGTTCGCCCCGTCCATGCTGCGGAACCCGACCTCGGTGAAGATCACCTGCTTGCCGTAGTGGGCGGACAGCGCCTTGTAGTAATCGACGATGGACTTGCCGCCGAGCAGCGTGTCCCGGATCCAGGGGTTGGAATGCGGCTTCGTCCAGGCCTCCACCATCTGGTCGACGGTCGGATTGTCGACGGTCGACATCGGGTAATAGGCATCGACCCCGATATAATCGACCTTGTCCCAGAACCCCACATCCTTCACGGTCCAATAGGTCGCCGCATAGGTGATCTTGCCGGAGTAGACGGCCCTCACGGCGTCGACGATCTCCTTCCATTTCTCGGTATAGGTCTTGCCGTCGCTACATTGCTCGGTCGGGTCGATCATGCTGTCCATTTCGGTGCCGATGCAGATCATCGCCGCGCCACCCGTCTGCGCGGCCCTCGCATATTCGACCATCATGGCCTTGTAGCTGTCGAACCACGCCTTCGCATCGGCGGGCGCGAGTTCTGCGCGCCACACGCGGTCGATGGTTTCGAGATGGGGCTTGAGCACCACGTTGAGGCCGAGCGCCTTGGCCTGAAGAATGGTCTGCACGACCCGCTCGAAGGTGTCGCTCTCGTCATCCCAGGGATTGTTCGGATCGCCGAGCTTCAATCCGACCGAATTGCTGAATTTGTTCTCCTGGAAGAAGTTCGGGATGAGCGTGACGGTGCCGGCGCCGGTGGCCGCGATCTGACGCATTGCCGCCTGACCGCCGGGGGAAAGAGCCTGGCCTCCCCAATATGAGGGCTGGGTGATGCTTTCCCATTCGAAGATCCGACCGTTGCTCATGCGCGCGTCCCTTGATCGATAGGTGTTCGGAGCTTCGATAAAGCTAAGGCAGCATCCTAATGAATCATATAACGTATCATTGATCTCCTGTCGTTAGGCCGAATGGCCGATGCTCTAAAAACACGAATGCCCGGCACGGGGCCCGGCATGACGACAGGCTCTGGATGAGCCGAGGCGGCAGGACGCGGATCTCCGGATCGAGCCCGGTATCCGCGTCGAACGTCAGATCTGGCGCACCGCGCCCTTGGCGGCGCTGGTGGTCAGCATGGCATAGGCCTTGAGGGCCGCCGAGATCTTGCGCTTGCGGGGTGCGGCGGGCTTCCAGCCCTTCGCTTCCTGCTCGGTGCGGCGGCGCTCCAGTTCGGCCTCGTCCACGGCGAGCTGGATGCGGCGGTTCGGGATGTCGATCTCGATCCGGTCGCCGTCCCGCACGAGGCCGATCGTGCCGCCCTCCGCCGCTTCCGGCGAGACGTGGCCGATGGACAGCCCCGAGGTGCCGCCGGAGAAGCGGCCGTCGGTGATGAGCGCACAGGCTTTGCCGAGGCCCTTCGATTTCAGGTAGCTCGTCGGGTAGAGCATCTCCTGCATGCCCGGGCCGCCGCGCGGACCCTCGTAGCGGATCACGACCACGTCGCCGGCCTTGACCTTGCCGTTGAGGATGCCGCTGACGGCGTCGTCCTGGCTTTCGAAGACGATCGCGGGACCGGAGAATTGCAGGATGCTTTCGTCGACGCCCGCAGTCTTCACGATGCAGCCGTCGAGGGCGAGGTTGCCGGAGAGCACGGCGAGGCCGCCATCCTTCGAGAAGGCATGCTCCGCATCGCGGATCACCCCTTTGGCGCGGTCCGTGTCCACGCTGTCGTAGCGGCTTGCCTGGCTGAAGGCAGTCTGCGTCGGCACGCCGCCGGGAGCGGCGCTGAAGAATTCATGCACGGCATGGCTGTTGGTGCGGCGCACGTCCCAGCGATCGAGGGCGGCCTTCATGCTCTCGGCATGGACCGTCGGCACGGCGGTGTCGATGAGGCCCGCACGGTCGAGCTCGCCGAGGATGGACATGATGCCGCCGGCGCGGTGCACGTCTTCCATATGCACGTTGGCGACCGCAGGCGCGACCTTGCAGAGCACCGGAACGCGGCGCGACAGGCGGTCGATATCGGCCATGGTGAAGGGCACCTCGGCCTCGTAGGCCGCCGCCAGCAGGTGCAGCACCGTGTTGCTCGAGCCGCCCATGGCGATGTCGAGGGTCATGGCATTCTCGAAGGCCGCGAACGACGCGATGGAGCGCGGCAGCACGCTTTCGTCGTCCTGCTCGTAATAGCGGCGGGCGAGATCGACGATCAGGTGGCCTGCCTCCACGAAGAGACGGCGGCGGTCGGCATGGGTCGCGAGCGTCGAGCCGTTGCCCGGCAGCGAGAGGCCCAGAGCCTCGGTGAGGCAGTTCATGGAATTGGCCGTGAACATGCCCGAGCACGAGCCGCAGGTGGGACAGGCGGAGCGCTCGATGGCCTGGATGTCCTCTTCGGCCACGGTATCGTCGGCGGCCGCCACCATGGCGTCGACGAGGTCGAGCTTCTTGGTCACGCCCTTGAGCTGCACCTTGCCGGCTTCCATGGGGCCGCCGGAGACGAAGACCACCGGGATGTTGAGGCGCATGGCGGCCATCAGCATGCCGGGGGTGATCTTGTCGCAGTTGGAGATGCACACCATGGCGTCCGCGCAATGGGCGTTGACCATGTATTCCACGGAATCGGCGATCAGCTCCCGCGAGGGCAGGGAGTAGAGCATGCCGTCGTGACCCATGGCGATGCCGTCGTCCACCGCGATGGTGTTGAATTCCTTGGCGACGCCGCCGGCCTTCTCGATCTCGCGCGCGACGAGCTGCCCCAAGTCCTTCAGGTGGACGTGGCCCGGCACGAACTGGGTGAAGGAGTTCACGACGGCGATGATCGGCTTGCCGAAGTCGGAATCCTTCATGCCGGTGGCCCGCCAGAGGCCGCGGGCGCCCGCCATGTTGCGGCCGTGGGTGGTGGTGCGAGAGCGATAGGCTGGCATGGGGTGTACTCTGGTCCTCACAATCCGTAAGCCAGTCTTGTTCGGCTGAAAACGCCCGACATGCAAGCGGTTTTGCTGCCGCCTTTAGGCGCAGAACGCATGCCGGAGCGGCGTTTCGTGCCGGGAAAGCGCCCGGCCGCGCTCGATTTGCGCCGTTTTCGAGCAGAACCGGCCTTGCCCGGGCTGCGTTGTTCCTGGCAACGCCACAGACACGGGCAGGACGACGCCATGGTGCCGAAGACCGACTGGGATGCCCCCGCTCATCTCCAATACGAGCCGATCGTCGCGCCCAAGGGAGGCGCCCATCGGGACGCAAGCGACGTGACCGAGTTCAAGAACCTTCGCGAGGCGGTGCACTGGGCCATGAACAACGAGGCTCCGGCCGGTATGCAGGCCGTGATCCGCACCTCGTCCGGAGCCGTTCTCGGCCCCGCGATGCTGGAGGAAATCTGGCTGAGCGTCCAAGGCCCGTGACGGGGCCGTGACGTCCTTCAGATCCAGCCCAGGCTGAGCGCTCCGACGGCAAGATAGCGGCCCGTCTTGGCGAGCGTCACGAGCAGGATGAAGACGGGCAGGGGCTCGCGCAGCACGCCCGCCACGATGGTGAGCGGATCGCCGATCACCGGCATCCAGCTGAGCAGAAGGGTCCAGCGCCCATAGCGGCCGTACCAGCCCTCCGCGCGGGCCATCTGCTCGCGTTTGACCGGAAACCAGCGCCGACCCTCGAAGCGGCCGAGGAAACGCCCCAGGTACCAGTTCACGACGGAGCCGAGAACGTTGCCGACGCTGGCCACGAGGATGAGCAGCCACCCGCGGCCGTCGCCCGCCACCAGCAAGCCGAAGAGCACGGCCTCCGACTGGAACGGGAAGATCGTGGCCGAGAGGAACGCGGCGGCAAAGAGTGTGCCGTATTCGGCAAGAGGCGGCATGAGGTTCAGGGGAAAGCCGTTGCGGGGCCATGGGCCTTACCACGCCTTGCCGAGCCTCCCAAGCCGGGGCCTTGCCTCATCCGGCTAAAGTGCACTACCAAGCCGCTCGCCTTCGTTTGCGGAAGCTCTCTCGGGAATTCAGTCTCTTGGAACAGTTCGATGTCGTGGTGGTCGGTGCGGGTGCCGCCGGCATGATGTGCGCCGCCGAGGCCGGCAAGCGCGGCCGCTCCGTGCTGATCCTCGACCACGCCGCAAAGCCCGGCGAGAAGATCCGCATCTCCGGCGGAGGACGGTGCAACTTCACCAACCTCAACGCCGCGCCCGCCAACTACATTTCGCAGAACCCGGGCTTCTGCATCTCGGCCCTGCGCCGCTACACGCAAGCCGACTTCATCGCCCTCGTCGAGCGCTATGGCATCGCCTACCACGAGAAGACGCTGGGCCAGCTGTTCTGCGACGGCTCCTCGCGGCAAATCGTGGATCTGCTCCTCGCCGAGATGAAGCAGGCGGGCGTCGTGCTGCGCCTGCAGACATCCGTGACGCAGGTGGAGAAAAGCCCCGACGGCTTTCGCCTCACCCTCTCCGAGGGAGCGGTGCAGTGTCGCTCCCTGGTGGTCGCGACGGGTGGCAAGTCGATCCCGAAAATGGGCGCGACGGGATTCGGCTACGATCTCGCGCGGCAGTTCGGATTGAACCTCGTCGAGACCCGCCCCGCGCTCGTCCCGCTCACCCTCGAGCCGACGATGCTGGAGTGGCTGACGCCTCTCGCGGGCGTTTCCGTCGACGCCGTGGTCGGCTGCGGCAGGACGACGTTCACCGAGGCGATGCTTTTTACCCACCGTGGCTTGAGCGGCCCGGCGATCCTGCAGATCTCGTCCTATTGGCGCGAGGGTGAGGAGATCGTCGTCTCCATGCTGCCCGGCGTGAACCTGCTCGAGGAGCTGCGCGCGGCCCGCGCCCAGAATGGCCGGCAGGCGTTGCAGACGGCGCTGTCCGCCTTTCTCCCGAAGCGGCTCGCGCAGTTGATCGCGGAAGCCGGGAAGGGGCCCGCGAACCTTGCCGATTGCTCCGACAAATATCTGCGCCGCATCGACGAGGCGGTGAACCGCTGGCGCTTCAAGCCGGCAGGCTCGGAAGGCTACCGCACGGCCGAGGTGACGCTGGGCGGCGTCGATACGCGCGAACTCGATTCGCGGACGATGGAGGCCAAGTCCGTTCCCGGCCTCTACCTGATCGGCGAGGTGGTGGACGTGACCGGCTGGCTCGGCGGCTACAATTTCCAATGGGCCTGGTCGTCCGGCTGGTGCGCCGGGCAGGTGGCCTGACGGCCGATCCGCGCAGGGATGCGCCGGGGCGCGAAGCCCCCGGAACCCCAGGTTCGGTCCCTCGTTCATGGGAGACGCAGCCTCGCCGGATGCGTGCGCCGGTCCACGTCCGATCAGGAGATTCCCATGCAGACACGTCACTTAGGTCCATTGAAGGTCTCGGCCCTCGGGCTCGGCTGCATGGGCATGTCCGAGTTCTACGGCGGGCGGGACGAAGACGAATCCATCGCCACGATCCACCGGGCCATCGAACTCGGCGTCACCTTCCTCGATACGGCGGACATGTACGGGGTCGGCCATAACGAGGAACTCGTGGGCCGCGCCATCCGGGATCGTCGCGACAAGGTGGTGCTCGCCACCAAATTCGGCAATGTGCGTGGCCCCAACGGCGAGCGTCTCGGCATCAGCGGCAAGCCCGATTACGTGCGCCAGGCCTGCGAGGCGAGCCTCAGGCGGCTGAAGGTCGACGTGATCGATCTGTATTACCAGCACAGGGTCGATCCGGACACGCCCATCGAGGAGACGGTCGGCGCCATGGCCGAGCTCGTGCGCCAGGGCAAGGTGCGCTGTCTCGGCCTCTCGGAGGCCGCGCCCCAGACGATCCGTCGCGCCCATGCGGTTCACCCCATCGCGGCGTTGCAGACCGAGTATTCTCTCTGGAGCCGTGACCCGGAGGACGAGATCCTCGGTGTCGTGCGCGAACTCGGCATCGGCTTCGTGCCCTATTCGCCGCTCGGCCGCGGATTTCTCACGGGGCAGATCAGGAGCATCGACGATCTCGATCCGGACGATTTCCGCCGCGCCTCGCCGCGCTTCATAGGCGAGAACTTCCGCAGGAATCTCGACCTCGTGAGCGAGATCGAAACGATGGCCCGGGAAAAGGGCTGCACGTCCGCGCAGCTCGCGCTCGCCTGGGTGCTGGCTCAGGGAAACGACATCGTGCCGATCCCCGGCACCAAGCGCCGCAACTATCTGGAGCAGAATGTCGGCGCTCTCGACGTCACGCTCACGAAGGACGACCTGGACCGGATCGACCGTATCATGCCGCCCGGCGCGGCCGCCGGGGCCCGCTACGCGGCGGCGGGCATGCAGACGGTCGGACGGTGACGGAAAAACCGCAGCGTCATGGCCGGATTTGGTCCGGCCATCCACGCCTTGGGAAGCGCTGTGCCGAAAAGGCATGGATGCCCTGCTCGGGGCCGGGCATGACGAGGGAGAGATTCGAGACGTACCGCTTCATCCGTCATGGCCGCCCTGACGGATCAGCGGTCCGTCCGGCGCTTCAGACGACGATGAAATCGTTATGGGCGATGGCCTTGTTCTTGCCGATATGGGCGAACACCACCTGTCCTCCGGCCTTGTTGCCGTTCGCGTCGTACCATAGGTCGCCTTGCTGCCGAGCTTGAAGAAGCTCTTGCTCAGCGTGCCGGTCTTCTTCAAGGCCGTGAAGACGGCGTTCTCCAGCTTGATCGTGTCGTCGGCCTTGCTCCAGTCCATGATCCGGTCCTTGTTGGTCCTGGCGTTCAAGGCCGTGTTGAACACGAAGATGTCCCGCCCCGTGCTTTTCCGTCACGGAGACCGTCAGAAGGCGAACATCTCGTATTGTAACCGGTGACGAGCTTGGCGGTGGCGACATCACCGACCGTAAGGTTGCTCCCGTGACTCCCGATCTTGATCCCGCCGAATCCGATGACGTCAATGCCGGTTAGGTCGGCCGTGCCGATGATCGTCAGCGAATCTTAAGACGTTGCCCCTGCCGTCGATCCTGCGCGCGTCGCCCAGCTGGTCGCCGGCAATGACGATCTCGTCGTCAGCCGCCGTGCCTTGAATTGTCTCGACGCCGATGAGCTCGTCCATGAGGTCGAGTTTGAATGTTCCGCCACCGGTCAGGGTTGGGGTATCGCCGCCAGCCAGCCTGTCACCTGCGTTCAGATTGAGCGTGGTGGCGGTGAAGCTGTTCGCCTCGGAGGGGCAAGGCCGGAATCCGGCCTCCCGTGGTCAGGCGAACGCCGCCTCGGTCGTCTGCAGACGCCTGACGAACTCGTCCACCTCTAGCTGGGTCTGGTAGAGGCCGAACCCGATCCGCAGGCGGTCGCCCCGGACGTCGGTGATCACGTGGTACCGTTTGAGGAGGGTGTAGAGGCTCCGGGCCTCGGGCGTTTCGAAGGTCAGGAAATTGCCGCGCCGCATCTCGTCCTGGGGCACGACGAGGCGGGCTTCGTGGAGCACGGGAAGGCATGGAACATGCCGCAGGAAGTGCTGCTGCAGAGCCGTCGCATGCGCATGGACGATGGAGGGCGTGATGCCCTCGCCGTGGAGCCAGCGCATCACCGCGTTGAAGCGGTAGAGGCCGGACGGATCGAACGTCGCGCCCATGAAGCGCCAGCCGTCGTCGCTGTAGCCGACCTGTCCGCGCTGCGCGTTCGCGAGATTGCCGAAGGCCGCGTACCAGCCGGTGTCGCGCGGGCGCAATCCCCATCCCGGTGGGCAATGCATGAAGCAGGCGCCTTCGCCCGCCATGGCGTATTTGTAGCCGCCCGCGATGTAGAAGGCACGGTCCGCGATGGTGCTCAGGTCCGTCGCCCGCGCCATGAAGCCGTGATAGCCGTCGATCACCGCCATGGCGTCGGATCGCACGGCCTCCACGAGCCTCCGCGCATCGGCCGCAAAGCCCGAATTGAAGAAGACCTGGCTGACGAAGACGAGGTCGAACGCGCCGCCCGCCGCCGCGCAGAAGCGATCCTCGAATGTCGCGAACGGCTCCACCGGCACGCGCGTGACGGCCACGGCCTCGTCCTCCTCCAGGCGCGCGATCTGCCGGCTGAAGGAATGGAACTCGCCGTCCGAGGTCAGGATGCGGACCGGCCTGTCCGCCGGACACGCGGAGAGAAGGCGCTTGAGGAATTCATGCGTGTTGGGCGCGACCGCGATCGTGCCGGGATCGGGGAGGGCGAGATGACCCGCCACATGCGCGCGGAATTCGTCGAAGACGGGGCCGAGCACATGCTCCCATTTGTCGTCGACGAGACGTGCCGCATCGTCCCAGGCCTGGAGGTGCGCCTCGCGCGTGACGTCGGGCCACGGGTGATGGCTGTGCGCCGCGAAATGCAGGCGCTCCGGCGCGGCGGTGAGAAAGCGGGAGAAGTGGGAACGCAGATCGAGCATGGGACGCCTTGATGATCAGACCTCGGATGATCAGAGCTTGGACGATCAGAGCTTGCCGCGCACGGACCAGAGCTCCGGGAAGAAATACCTCTCCAGGGCCTTGCGGAGATAGGCCACCCCGCTGCTGCCGCCGGTGCCGCTGCGCATGCCGATGATGCGCTCCACCGTCTTCATGTGCCTGAAGCGCCATTGCTGGAACGCATCCTCCAGGTCGACCAGCTCTTCCGCCAGTTCGTAGAGATCGAAATGCTCGCCCGAATGGCGGTAGATGTCCTCCCACGCCGCCTCCACGCCCGGATGCGCGGCATAGGGCTGCGTCACGTCGCGGTTCAGCACCTCGGCGGGCACGAGATAGCCTCGTCGCGCCAGAAGACGCAGCGCCTCGTCGTAGAGGCTCGGCGCGCGATAGGCGGCTTCCAGCTGCTCCGCGAGATCGCTGCGGTGCCGGTGCGGCGCCATCTTGACCTCGTCCTTCGCGCCGAGCTTGAATTCCACCAGGCGGTACTGCCAGGACTGGAAGCCGGAGGAGCGGCCGAGGGCGGGCCTGAAGCTGAGATAATCGGACGGCGTCATGGTGGACAGCACCGTCCAGGCCTGGATCAGCTGCTCCTGGATCCGGTTGATGCGCGCCGTGCATTTGAAGGCGGGCTGCAACTCGTCGGCGCGCAGATGCGCGAGGGCCGTGTCGAGCTCGCGGTTGAGAAGCTTGAGCCACAGCTCCATCACCTGATGGATGGTGATGAAGAGAAGCTCGTCGTGCTCCGCCGTCAGGGGTTTCTGAGAGGAGAGAAGGGTATCGAGCTGGAGATAGTCCCCATAGCTCATGGCTTGCGCGAAATCCGTATGAACGCCTTCTGTCTCGGTCGACACGTCGTCCTCCTCCCGAACCGGTCCCGTTTGAGATCCTGACAGCCTCAGGATGACGAAAGGGACATAGAGCGGAGTGGAACAATGTCACGGGAGGGCGTTCGAGAATTGGCATCCTGGCCGCGAGCGGTTAGGTTGCCGGCCGATTTGACCTCGAACGGAGACCATCGCGCATGTCCGACACGCTTCCCGACCGCCTGTCCACGAACCCGAACAGCCCCTATTACGACGAGGAGCTGCTGGCCAAGGGCGTGGGGATCCGCTTCAATGGGGCCGAGAAGACCAACGTGGACGAGTATTGCGTCAGCGAGGGCTGGGTCCGCGTGATCGCCGGCAGCGCCAAGGATCGCTTCGGCAATCCCATGACAATCAAGCTCAAGGGCAAGGTCGAGCCCTATCTCCAGGGCGACGCATAAGTCCGCCGTCCCGAAGTCCTTTGCTCAAGGATTGCTCCCGCCCGAGCCGGGCTGCGCCTTGCCGACCCGCACCGGATCGCTGCCCTGAGAAGCCGTCTCGGCAGGCTTTGCCTCGTCGGGGGCGATGAGCTCGTGACTCACCGGCTCGCGCGGCGGAAATCCGTTGCGCGCGGGTGCGCCCGCGACCAGAGTGCCGCCCATATAGGAGGGCGGATCGCTGGCCGGGAAGGAATATTCCGAGCCTGCATCGACGAGGTCGTCTTCCGCTTTTTTCGCTGTCACGGCCTGTCCTCGTTCTGCGGATGTGTCTCACGAGGAAATGCGGATCCGTGCGGGAGGTTCGGGCAGCGCGGCAAAAAATCCGGATCGGGGCCTCCGGCTCCCATGCGATCCTCCCGTCGTCCCCGGTTCAGGCCGGAGACGACGTTGGCAGGCATGACGCTGGCGATCATTCTCCGGCCGGGATTCGGCGGGGGCCGACGAGTCCGAACATGGCGCCCTGCGGATCGCTCGCGACGATGATATGGATGCCGCCAGGAACCTCGGCGGGCCCATAATGGATCGTGCCGCCGTTGCCGGATACGGCCTGGGCTGCGGCGTCGATGTCCTCGACACCGAAATAGAAGGTCCAGGCCGGGGGAGGGCCGCCCTCCATCCGGTTCATCACTGCGCCGATCGCCTGGCCGCCATGCTCGATGAACCGGTAATCGCCCATGGCCCCCATCGGCATCGCGTCGCCCTTCTCCCAGCCGAACAGCCCCGTGTAGAAGGCGAGCGCGGCGCCCTGATCGCTGGTGGCGAGCTCGTTCCAGTGGCAATGGCCGGGCTTGGCCGGGGCAAACGACGTGCTCGTGCCCTCCATCGCTCCGCGCATCACATAGAAGAGGGCGCCCTGCGGGTCGGCCAGCATCGCGAAGCGGCCGACGCCCGGAATGTCGGTCGGCGGCATATGTTCGACGCCCCCGGCCCGCACGATGTCCAGGACCGCCGCATCGACGTCGCGAACGCCGATATAGCCCAGCCAGCGTGGCCGCATGGCGGCGTCCCCGGCACCCGGCGGGCAGGTCATGAAACCGGCGACGTCTGTGCCGCTCCTGTCGAAGAGCCTGTAGTCCAGGTCCGAATGCTCCGCCTGACGGTTCCGCCAGCCGACGACCGCGCCGTAGAACCGGGCGGCCGCGTCGGCATCGGTGGTGAGGAGTTCATACCAGACGAAATCGCCATGCTGATTGGCCATCGGGCAGCTCCTAGACGTCCAGGATGGGGGCGAAGCCGCCGAAGATCATGCGCTTGCCGTCGAAGGGCATATCGCCCATGGCCTCCATGCGGGGATCGCTCATGATCTTCTTCATGGCGGCGTCCCGCACGTCCTTCGAGGGGTATTCGATCCAGCTGAACACCACGACCTCGTCGTCCTTGGCCTTCACGGCCATGCGAAAGTCGGTGAGCTTGCCGTCCGGCACGTCGTCGCCCCAGCACTCGACCATGCGGGTCGCGCCGAATTCCTTGAACAGGGGCGCTGCCTTCGCGGCGTATGCGCGGTAGATCTCCTTCCGGTCGGCCGGCACGGCCACGACAAATCCGTCGACGTATTTCATCATGCGACTCCCTTGTTCCCTCTTTGCTTCTTGACAATCTGAGTTGATATCAACATAATAAGACCATGTCAAATACCCGCGATGTTCCCTTCGAAACGACGATCCACGTGCGGGATGCCTGCCTCTGCCTTCATGCGCAGAGAGCCGCGCGGACCCTCTCGCGGCTCTTCGACGAGGCCTTTCAGCCCCTTGGCCTCACCTCCGGGCAGTTCTCGCTGCTCAATGCCCTGAACCGCCCGCAACCGCCCGCCATCGGGCCGGTCGCGCAATTGCTGGCGATGGACCGGACGACGCTGACGGCGGCCCTGAAACCGCTCGAACGGGACGGCCTCGTGGCGGTCACGGTGGATCCGGACGATCGCCGCAGCCGCCTTCTTCACCTGACCGACAGGGGGCGGAAGGTTCTGGCCCGCGCGGTGCCGGTCTGGCGCGAGCTTCACGCGGCGATCGAAGAGCGCCTGTCGGATCTCGAGCCGGACAATCTGCGCGGTGCCTTGAACAGCCTCGCGCGGTCCAGGCCGCCGAGGGAGGGGGCTTGACACCTTCCTTCTGCAAAGCGTGCCTCTCTCCAGGTCCGGCCGAACCGCGTCATGCCCGGCCTCGAGCCGGGCATCCACGTCTTGATGGCTCAACGGCTGCGAAGACATGAATGGCCGTCCCGGATCGAGTCCCGGGACGGCCATGACGAAAGTGCGAGACCGATACCGCCGATGAGCATGTGGCGGGCCCAAGGACTGGACGCCGGGGCAGTCTGCCCAAGCTTTAAGACAAGCTCGTCCCCGAGGAGGCGCGTCCTCGAGAAAGGCTTGTCCTGCATGGCCTCACGCTGGGCTCATCGGTGGAGCTGGACCTTCGTCGCGGTGGCGGCGTCCCTCGCGGGACCTCGGGCCCTGGCCCATAGCTGGTACCCGGCCTGGTGCTGCAGCGATCGTGATTGCAGGGAGCTGATGGCCGCCAAGGGAGAGACCGTCACCGAAACGCAGGAGGGCTACCGCCTCTGGGACGGCCGCCTGATCACCCGGGACCAGGCCAAGCCGTCGCCCGACCTGCACTTTCACATATGCGAGGAGCCGGTCACCAAGGCGATCATCTGCTTCTTCGCCCCGCAGGGGGAATCATGAGAGCCGTACTTCGTGTCGTGAGCCACGACGGGAGTTCACGACGGCAAGGCGGCCGTTCGGCGTGCAGGCCGCGAGCTTTTTCAGGCGAGCGTCCCGGCGAGAAAGCCCGCGAACGCCTTCGGGTCGACATTGCCGCCGCTGATGATGATTCCGACGCGTTTGCCCTTGCACGGAACGACGCCGTGAAGGGCCGCCGCCGCCGCCAGGCAGCCGGTGGGCTCGACCACGATCTTCATGCGCTCGGCGAAGAAGCGCATGGTATCCACCAGCATGTCATCGCTCACGGTCAGCATGTCGCTCACGAGGGCGCGGATGATCGGAAAGGTCTTCTGGCCGATATACGTGGTCTGGGCCCCGTCGGCGATGGTGACGGGCACGGGAATGCGCACGATGCTTCCTGAACGGAAGGATTGCTGTGCATCGTTTCCGGCTTCCGGCTCCACGCCGTAGATCCGGCAGGCGGGGGCGAGCGCATGGGCAGCCAGTGCGGAGCCCGCCAGCAATCCGCCGCCGCCGACGCAGACGAGCAGCATGTCGAGGGGCCCGACCTCCTCGAAAAGCTCCTTGGCGGCAGTGCCCTGGCCCGCGATCACATCCTCGTGGTCGAAAGGCGGGATGAGCGTGAGGCCCCGTTCGGCCGAGAGTTTGCGGCCGATCTCCTCCCGGTCCTCCTTGTAACGGTCGTAGAGCACCACCTCGCCGCCATAGCCCTTGGTGGCGGCGACCTTCATGGCCGGCGCATCCTTGGGCATGATGATCACGGTCGGCACGTTCTGGAGCTGGCCGGCATAGGCGATGGCCTGGGCGTGATTGCCCGAGGAAAAGGCCACCACCCCACGCGTCTTGGCGTCCTCCGGCAGTCGCGCGATCGCGTTGTAGGCCCCGCGGAACTTGAAGGCGCCGCCCCGCTGCAGATTTTCCGCCTTGAAGAAGAGTTTGCCCCCGGTGCGTTCGTCGGCGGTGCGGGAGGTGAGCACCGGCGTCCGATGGGCGATCCCTGCGATGCGCCATGCCGCCGTCATCACGTCGTCATAGGTGGGCAAGGGCGAGGAGGGGCGGGTTGGCTGGATGGGGGTGCTCATGATCCGGTCGCTGCTGCGGAAGACGGATCCTTCCATACCAATCCCGGCGTGGGCTTGTCACGCGCCGTGCCAACTCTTTCGGAAAAGGCACCGGTCAGGCGCCCTAAGAGCATCGGACGCCGGAAGTGGATGTGCGCTTTTGGGATCGATCCGATGCTCCCTTCTTGGGTGAGCGTATCGTTCCGGCGAAAAACCGGGTCCACTTTTTCGCACGATGCGCTCGCGGAACAGCACCCGTTCCAAGCCGTTCTCCGGTGAACCCCATCTCGAGAGGAGGCGCGCCATGGACCTGTGGCGGATGATCTTGTCGGAACATGCGAATATCGAGGAGCTCTGCCAGGAGGTGCTGGGGGCTTCTCCTCATGGTCCCAACAGCCGCGCGGAACTGTTCGCCGACCTCGAAGACGAGCTGGACCGTCATATGGCGGCAAAGCAGAATGTGATCTACCCCGCGCTCGCCCGCGACGGGCGCACGGAGACCTACCTGCACGAGCTCGACGACGAGCATCGCGATATCCGCCGCAGGCTCGACGCGCTCTCCGCCCAATCCGACAAGAACAGCCGGCGCTGGGCGCTCGACTTCAAGGAGCTGGTCGGCGTGGTCCGCCACGCCTTCAGCCTGGAGGAGAATGGCGCGCTGGTCGCGGCGCACGGCATCCTGTCCCCGCAGGAAGCCGACGCGTTGCGGCGCGCCTATGAGCGCGAGCGGATCGCGTCCTACGAGGCCTCCCGCTGGCACATGCCGCATGCGATGATGCCGAGCCGCTATGGCATGCCCACGGGCATCACCTTCGGACTGCTGGCGGGGGCGCTCGCCATCGGCGGTGCGGCCCTGGCCTGGAGCCTGTCGCGGAACGGGCAGATGCGCGCGGGCTGGCGCGCGAATCGTCCCGTGCGCCCGGCGCCGCGGCGCCCGCCGCCATTTCCCCTTGCCAGCGGCGTGGCCGACCGCTCCTTGAGCCGCCGCGGCATGGAGGGGCGCGCCTCCTCCGGCTCCATGGGCATGGCAGGCGGCAGGGGAGAGACCCAGGGAAGAGGAGAGACCCAGGGAACGGGGGCCGCCCGTCCGACCGGTTCAGCCGGTTCCATGGCGGGGAGCGCGGCCCGGTCCGTCTCCGGCGATACGGCCGCGACCGGCTCGGGCGCGGGGACCGACGAGCAATGGTTCTCGTCGGCCAACCCGCCCCAGGCGCCCTCCGGCCTCTCGACCCCTCTGCAGCCGGGCGGAACCGTGCCGGGCGGGAGTCCCGCCTCGTCGGTGGGCTCGATCGGAACCGGAGGCGGCCAGACTCAGAACCGCGAACCGGGTTCCATAAAGGGCGACGGGCGGTAACGCGGCACGCAGTGTGCGGCCCCCTTCGAGGATCGTTCCGGTGCCCATTTTCGATCCCAGCTTCCCTCGTCATGGCCGGGCTTGGCCCGGCCATCCACGTCTTTTGCGCCTTCTCGTCGCCATGGCTCTGCAAAGCCCTGCGGACCACCGGCGCCTCGCTCCCGTGACAGCCGGAAGGCCTGATCTATATTGATCTTCGGAGCCGTTCGCGCGGGAGAAGCCCCATGGATGACGTCTGGCCGGAACTGTCCTATCCGCAATGGCGCGACACGGCCGCGACCCTGCAGCTTTGGACGCAGATCGTCGGCAAGATCAGGCTGTCGCTGACCCCCTGGCTCAACCACGGCTGGCACGTGCCGCTCTATGTGAGCGCGCGCGGGCTCACCACGTCGCCGATGCCTGCAGGCCATGAGATCGTGGAGATCGAGTTCGATTTCTTCACCCATCGGCTGCTCGTGCGCACGAGCCGCGGGGACGACGGCATCATGGCGCTGGAGCCGCGCAGCGTCGCGGATTTCTACGAGGAGCTCCTCGACCTGATGCGCGGGATCGGCGTGCACGTGACCATCAACGACAGGCCGAACGAGGTGCCCGATCCCATCCGTTTTCCGGAGGATCAGGTACACGCGAGTTACGACGCGGATGCGGCCTACCGGTTCTGGCGCGCGCTCGTGCAGGCGGACCGCGTCTTCAAGCTCTTCCGAAGCGCCTTCCTCGGCAAGGCCTCGCCCTCGCATTTCTTCTGGGGCAGCTTCGATCTCGCCGTCACGCGCTTTTCGGGGCGCAGGGCGCCGCTCCACCCCGGCGGCGTTCCCGGGCTGCCGGATGCAGTGACGCGGGAGGCCTATTCCGACGAGGTGAGCAGCGCAGGTTTCTGGCCGGGGAACGATGCCTATCCGCGGGCCGCGTTCTATTCCTACGCCTATCCGGAGCCGCCGGGCTTCCGCGACGCCAAGGTCACGCAGGGCGCGTTCTTCGACACGACCCTGAGCGAGTTCATCCTGCCATACGACACCTTGCGCAAATCGCCGGATCCCGACGCGCTGCTGCTCGACTTTCTCTCGACGACCTATGCGGCCGCCGCGGATGCGGCGGGCTGGGATCGTAAGAGGCTGGAATGCGAGATAGGAGTTCCGAAACGGGTGCGGGCCATCTAGAGCAACGTGTGGAACAGCGGGCTTCTCGCCACGGCCGGGCTTGGCCCGGGCATGACGACGGGGAAGGACGATGCGCCGTGGGCCTCACGCCTCCTTGAGGTTCGTGCCCCAGCGCCGGTGCAGGAAACGCTCCCACGGCGAGAACAGCAGGCGGTCGACGAGCAGGCCGATCACCACGATCACGATCATGATGCCGATCACCTGATCCATGGCGTTGAGCTCGCGTCCGTAATGGAGCAGGTGACCGAGGCCGAACCCGGTGAGAATCGTGACGTAGATCTCCGCCGCCATCAGGGAGCGCCAGGCGAAGGCCCAGCCCTGCTTCATGCCGCTGA
Source organism: Microvirga sp. M2 (assembly GCF_047497095.1). Classification (NCBI taxonomy): domain Bacteria; kingdom Pseudomonadati; phylum Pseudomonadota; class Alphaproteobacteria; order Hyphomicrobiales; family Methylobacteriaceae; genus Microvirga; species Microvirga sp. M2. The sequence goes on along the minus strand of NZ_CP134063.1, from coordinate 3,515,090 downwards.
CGAGGAACGGCAGCGAAGCGGGCAGGATCACCCGGGTCCATTTGTGAAACCCTTCCGACCCCATGGTGCGCGCGGCCCGGGCGTAGATCGGCGGGATGTTGCGCGCGCCGTGATCGGTGGCGATGATCACGGACCACACGGTGCCCATGATCACGACGAACAGCATCGCGCCCTCCGTCTGCCCGAACCAGATGAGCGCGAGCGGCACCCAGCACACGCTCGGCAGCGTCTGGAAGCCCAGGGCCAATGCCCCCAGGGTGTCCTCCAGAAACTGCGACGTGCTGGTGAGGAGCCCGAGCGGCAGGCCGATGAGCACGCCGGCGGCATAGCCGATGAGCAGGCGCTTCAACGTCACCCAGGTGGACTCGACGAGGGTGCCGTCGAGAATCGCGGACCAGATGTATTCCGCCACGGCGGCCGGAGAGGGCAGCAGCACCACGGACCAGCGCCCGCTGCGCACCGCGAGATCCCACAGGGCGATCAGAGCCGCGAAGAAGAGAAGGGCGACCGCCAGACGCTTCATTCGAATACCGCTCCGTTCGTGACGCCTTTGAGCGCGGCCGCGATCTTCGAGGTGTAGGCGGCCAGCTCGGGGCTGTTGATGTCGCGCGGGCGGGGCAGAGGGATGTCGAAGATCTGCTGGATGCGCCCGGGCGACGGCGACATGAGCACGATGCGGTCGCCGAGGCACACGGCCTCGCGCACGTTGTGCGTGACGAAGATGATGGTCTTGCGGCTTTCCATCCAGATACGCTGGATGTCGTCGTAGAGCTGGTCGCGCGTCATGGCATCGAGCGCGGCGAAAGGCTCGTCCATGAGCAGCACCTGCGGATCGGGAGCAAGCGCGCGGGCGAGCGCCACGCGCTGCTTCATGCCCCCGGACAGTTCATGGATCTGCGCATGCTTGAACTTCGCGAGGCCCACGAGATCCAGATACTCGTCCGCGATGCGGCGGCGCTCGGCCTTGGTGAGATCAGGCTTGAGCTTGAGGCCGAACATGACGTTGCCGAAGGCGTCGAGCCAGGGGAACAGGGCCGATTCCTGAAACATCACCAGGCGTTCCTGCCCCGGCCCTGCGACGGGCTTGCCGTCGGCGAGCACCCGGCCCCGGTCGGGCCTGGTGAGGCCCGCGACGATGTTGAGCAGCGTGGATTTTCCGCAGCCGGAGGGGCCGAGAAGGCAGACGAACTCGCCCTCGGCTACCGTGAGTGAGATGTCGTCGAGCGCCTGCACGATGTTCCGCTTGGGCGTGAACCATTTCGACACGCCCTCGATCACGAGCTTGGCGGGGCTGAGGCCGGGCGAGGTGTGAGGGGACGCCTCCATCAAGGCTCCTCGATCAGGCGGCCGAGATCGGGCGCGTCGCGCAGGAAGCCCACGGCCTGTGCGCTGGCGACGAAGGACTGGAAGGCGGACAGCGCCACGTCAGGCGTGATCTGCATGCGGGGCCAGGCGCGGGCCACGAGTTCCGGCGCCATGTCGATCCTGAACGAAGCCCGCAGCTCCTCGCGGACGAGACGCTGCGCCTCGTCCGGGTTCTGCCGGATCCACTCGGTGAGTTCGCGATGCGCCGCCACGAAGCGCCGGGCGAGGTCGCGGTTCCGGCTGAGGAAGTCCGCACTCGACACGAGCACGGTGGTGATCGCGTCATTCTCTTCCACGAGCACCCTGCCGCCGGCCTCGGATTCGAGGCGCGACACCCACGGCTCGACGGTCCATACCGCATCGAGCTGCTTGCTCTTGAAAAGGGAGAGCTGATCGGGGTTGCTGGTGGGCACCACCTGCGCGTCGCCGCCCGTCTGCGTGATGCGAAGGCCGCCCGCCACGAGCCAGGCGCGGGCCGCCACGTCCTGCGTATTGCCGAATTGCGGCGTCGCGATGCGCTTGCCCTTGAAGTCGGCGGGTTTCGAGAGCGTCGAATCGCCCTGGACCACGAGGGCCGAGCCGCCGTTCACCGCGCCCGCGACCACGCGCACCTCGCTCCCGCGGGAACGTGCATAGGCGTTCAGCGCCGGGTTCGGTCCCACATAGGTGAGGTCCAGCGACTTGGCGAAGATCGCCTCCATGGCGCTCGGGCCGGCGTTGTAGGCATACCATTCGATCCTGACGCCGGGGCCCAGCCGATCGGCGAACCAGTTCCGGCCCTGCCGCTCCAGGGCCCGGGCGACGAGCGCCTGGACATGGGTGATGTTGGGAAAATGCCCGACCCGAACGGCCGTCGTTCCCTGTGCGAGGCCGGAGGACTGCGCCACCAGCCACGACACCACGACCGCAAGACCGATCCGCCATCCGCGCCGCATCGCATGGCCCTCCGTGAATGATGGGAGGCTAGGCGATCCGTTTAGAACGTCAATGGAAAGGCCGCGGTCGTCGTGCCCCTTCCTCATCTTCGCCCTTGAACCATCAAGACGTGGATCCCCGGCCCGAGGCCGGGGATGACGAGGCAAGAGTCAGGATGACGGGGAGAAGCTCGACCCGCCCGCATGGGCGAGGAGTAGCCGGCTCGCCCTCAAGGCGTTGGCGGTATCCAGAAGGATCTCGGCGGCCTCCGCATCGGCGAGCGTGCGCGCATGGCTCTCCAGCCGGTCGGCCGTGGCGCCCGGTGTCTCGATCATTGCCTTGAGATCCGCCAGGGCCTCCTCCAGGACCCTGCGGGAAGCCCTGTCACCCGTCGGCTCCGCAAGACGTCGCCGGAGCCGGCCGATGGCCTCTCCCAGGTTGAGGGCGGCAAGCAGGCTCCAGCCCGGACGGGTGCCGAGATGGGCGCTCTTCTCGATGTGCAGGCTCAGGCGCAGGACCGGCCTGCGGAGGGCGGCCGACGTGTCGCTTCCCTGGAGAATGCGCATGAGATCCGCCCCGATGGCGCGCCCGGCCCGAAGGGCGCGCCGTTCGCCCGCCGGGGGCAGCAGCATGAAGCCCGAGGTCACGACGCTGACGCTCAGAAGCAGCGCCGCCACCTCGCTGAAGATCACGACCCGGTCCGTCACCGCCGGAAGCACGGCCTGGCTCGCCAGCATGAAGCACATGTTGGCGTCGAGCGCGGGACCTGCGGTTCTCCGGCTCGCTCTGGCGAGCCCACCGACCAGCATGAAGGGGGCGACCGAGAGGACGAGCTGCGGCACGGTCGTGATGGAGGGCTGAATCGTCAGGCGGTAGATCAGGGCGGCGGCCAATCCGAGCACGACGCCTCGGAGCATGACCGGCGCGACGGCCTTCGGGTCCGGCAGCGATCCGAGCACCATCGAGAAGATGCAGATGCCGAGCGCGGCAAGCTCGCCCATGGACCAGCCGGAGGCATAGCCGAGCGCGCCCGCCCCGAAGGTCGCCGCGCCTGTGAACAGGCCGGTTTCCAAGGCGATCCGCCCATCCCGGTGCGGCGCGAGATAGGTCGCCTTGCGGCGGAAGGACCGGGCGTCGGCGCTGCCCGGCTCCGCATCGAAGGCGCGATCGGCCAGGACGATCCGGTCGAGGGCGTCCAGCACGGAGGCGTCCGCCCGTCCGATGCCGGCGAGCTGCGCCTCTCGTTCCTGCCGGTCCTCGGGCGAAGTGGCGAGCAGACGCGCCGCGAGGTCGCGCGCATCGGCCTCGTCGAGCGCTCCGGGGGGAAGGCCCTTTCGATTGAGACGCTCGCTGAGTGTCCGCCCGGCCGCCGTGAGAGCCAAGGCGGCGACGATCAGCGCGTCCACATGATGCAGCCTGCGATATCCCTCGATCGATCCCGCGGCCACGAGGCTCGCATTGGCCTGCAGACCGGCCATCTCCTGCAAGATCGCGCGTTCACGCGCATCGGCCTCGTCGACCGGGAAGGACAGCGCGAGGGCGATGGCATCGCGCGCGAGGCGGCGAACGCGCGCGTAGAAGTCGCGCCTCGAAGCGCTCGGCGTCCAGAAGCCGGTGACGAGCGTCACCACGACGACGCCGATCAGCGTGCATTCCACCCGCGCCATCGCGACGGTCGCGGCATGGTCCGGATGCAGAATGGACGGCAGAACGACGACCGACGCCGTCATCCCGGACATGAGCGCGCCATAACCGTGCATGCCGCGCAGGAGATGCACGAGCGATGCGTTCGCGGCCACCCAGAGTCCGAGAACGGCAAGAGACGCATAGGGCGTGAGCCCGAGCCACAGAACGCCGAAACCGGCCGCGGCGCCCAGCAATGTTCCGCCGATGCGGAAGACCCCGCGCTCGATCAGAAGACCCTTGGCCGATTGGGACACCACCCAGATCGGCATCGCGGCCCAGTAGGCGTTTCCCACATGCAGGAGAGACGCGATGGCATAGGCGAGCCATGCGGCAAGCGCCAAGCGCAGCCCATGCGCGAGAGCAGCCCGATCGAGGCCGAGGCGCTGTCCGAGGGAGGAAATCATGAAGTCAACTTTATCGGTATAAGCAATGCGCTTCGTTTCGGAGCATATTCCTCGCGTTCGTTCAAGCTCTGTACGGGGACAAAGGCCGTCAAGGACGTGGTGCCCAGGATTGCGGCAGGTTCAAGTCACGCCCGGCATCGTTCGTTCGAGCTGGGGTGTTGCCCCCATCAAACGCTATAATCTGAGAGTGTCCTGCCACCGATCTGCCATATCACGGGAATACTGAAGGTTTGCTTTTGCTTCTCACGAATTGAACAGCGTGCGAGTCTCACAATGCAGATAGGCAATCTTTCCCGACCGTCCACCCGGTCACGCGGCATCTTCGCCTTTCAAATGGCGCGGGTCTTCATCGTCATGACCCTCGCGGCGACCGGCGCCTACGCCTTCTCCATGTCGGTTGAGAATCTCGGTCCGCAGGCGGAAGCCTCCGCATCCCCCGGCCCGCAGCCTGAACCCGTAAGCGCATCGCTGCCGGCCGGCCAGCCGGACCCGACGGTTCCGGTGCGGGTCGCGAACGCGGAGCCCATCCTGCCTCAAGCCGCGATCGACAGCGCGAGCGCTTCAACGCCCGCACAGGACGTTCTCCCGCAACCGAGCGCGCCAGCCCCAATGGCGGCCGACCAGGCCGCTTCTGCGCCTGCGGTTTCCGGCCCTGAGCCGGCGCTGCCCCAGGCGGTGCAGACCGGTGCGCCCGAACCGGCGGTTTCCGATACGGACATGACGGGCGCCGTGACCGTGGCGAGTGCCCCGGCCGGGCCCGAGCCTGGGAGCGATCTCGTCGATCTCAATGCCGCATCCTTCGAGGAGCTGAACTCCTTGCGCAATGCGGGCCCTCTCGGGCGCGCCATCATCAAGGGGCGCCCCTACGCCTCGGTGGAGGATCTCGTCACACGCAAGATCGTCCGGCGCTCGGTCTACGAGAAGATCAAGGATCAGGTGGCGGTGCGGTAAGCCTCTTGGTCTGACACGTCCCCGTCATCCCGCCTGTCATCCTTCGGCGTCGCAGGCGCGGACGACGAGGTGAGGGCGGATGCCCCGCTCATGGCCGCCCCGGACCTGATCCGGGGATCCCCCGGCCATTCACGACTGGAAAACACGCAGGGTCAGTGCCGTTCGTGAAGGCACTCCGCATGGTCGGCCAGCACCTCGATGATCCGGCATTCCGAAATCTTTCGGTGGTCGCGGGCGACCATGGCCTCCAGCTCGTCCCGCAAGGCCGTGAGGCGGGCGATCTTGTCCTTCACCTCCTTCAGGTGGGCCTTGGTGATCTCATGGACGTCGCCGCAGGAGCGGTCCGGTGTGCCGGTCAGGTCCAGGAGCTGCCGGATGGCCTCGACCTCGAACCCGAGCTCCCGGGCATGGCGGATGAAGTTGAGCCTGCGGACAGCCTCGGTCCCGTAGCGCCGCTGCTGGCCCTCCGTCCGGAGCGGCTCGGCCAGCAGGCCGATCTGCTCGTAATAGCGGATGGTCGGCACCTTCACGCCTGTCTGCCGCGACAGCTCGCCGATCGTCAGGGACATCGAAGAATCCTCTTGAACCTCTAGCCGCTAGAGGATGTAGGCTCCGGCCGAATCAAAGTGAAGAGGTTTGTGATGTGTGAGGCATGCCATCCGTCCGACGAGCGCGAAGGCAGCTCCGAGGCCCCGCTGCCGAAGGGGCGTCGCACCCGCTACCGGGTCTCCGGGATGGACTGCGCGTCGTGCGCGGCCAAGATCGACGCGGCCTTGCGGCGCAGCCCGGGGGTGGGGGAGGTCAATGTCTCTGTTCCCGCCGGGACCGTGACGGTCGATCACGACGACACGGTCGTACCGGCCGCGCTCGCCAAGCGGATCTCGACGCTCGGTTACAAGGTGACGGGCCAGGAATCAGTCGGGAGCCAGGAACCCGTGGGCCCCTTGGGGGCGCAGCATCACGAGCACGACCATGACCATGGACGCGAGCACGCACCCGGTTGCTGCCACGATCATCATCATGATCACGGCCACAAGCACCGGCACGACGAACAGGCTTCCGCCGGCCTGCACGGGCATCCGCACGATCATGGCTCGAGCGAAGGCCCTTGGTGGAAGAGCCGGCGCGGTCTTCTGACCATCGCCTGCGGCGCGGCGCTCGTGGCCGCCTATGGGGTCGGACGGCTCGTTCCGGAGATCGGGCACTGGGCGTTTCTCGCCGCCATGGCCGTGGGCCTCGTGCCCGTCGCCCGGCGGGCTCTGGTGGCGGCCCGCTTCGGCACCCCGTTCTCCATCGAGATGCTGATGACCATCGCGGCGGTCGGCGCCGTGATCATCGGCGCCACCGAAGAGGCCGCCATGGTGGTCTTCCTGTTTCTCGTCGGCGAGCTTTTGGAGGGCGTCGCGGCGGGGCGCGCCCGCGCCAGCATCCAGGGGCTGACCAAGCTGGTGCCCAAGACCGCGCTGCTCGAGCGCGACGGCAGGACCGAGGAGATCCCGGCCGAAACCCTCGCGGTCGGCTCCATCATCCTGGTCCGCCCCGGCGACCGGGTTCCCGCCGATGGGGAGATCGTCTCGGGCGCGAGCGCCATTGACGAGGCGCCGGTGACCGGCGAGAGCGTGCCCAAGCGCAAGCGCGAGGGCGAGACGGTCTTCGCCGGCACGATCAACGGCGACGGAGCGCTGCGCGTGCGCGTCACGGCGGCCGCGCAGGACAACACCATCGCGCGCATCGTGCGCCTGGTGGAGGAGGCGCAGGAGAGCAAGGCTCCGACCGAGCGCTTCATCGACCGCTTCTCGCGCTATTACACGCCCGCCGTTCTCGTGGTCGGCGCGCTCGTCGCCGTCGTGCCGCCGCTGCTCTTCGGAGCCGCCTGGAGCGCGTGGATCTACAAGGGCCTGGCGATCCTGCTGATCGGCTGCCCCTGCGCGCTGGTGATCTCGACGCCTGCGGCCATCGCGGCCGGATTGGCGGCGGGTGCCCGGCGCGGCCTCCTGATGAAGGGCGGCGCGGTGCTGGAGACGCTCGGCACGATCACCATGGCGGCTTTGGACAAGACCGGCACGCTGACGGAAGGCAAGCCGAAGGTGACGGATATCGTCCCGGTCGCCCGCTCGGAGCGCGAGGTCCTGTCCCTGGCGGCCGCCCTGGAAACAGGATCGAGCCATCCGCTCGCCGCTGCGATTCTGGCGAAGGCCGCGGAGGCGGGCGTTCCGGTTCCTCCAGCCGCCAATGCGGGCGCGGTCGGCGGCAAGGGCGTCACGGGCAGCGTCGGCGGGGTCGCGCTCTTTCTCGGCTCGCCCAAGGCCGTGGCCGAGACGGTGGCGCTCACGGCCGAGCAGACGGCGCTGATCACCGGGCTCAACGACGAGGGCAAGTCCGTCTCGGTGCTGCTGGCGGGCGATCGGGTCGCCGGGGTGATCGCCATGCGCGACGAGCCGCGTCCGGACGCGAAGGAAGGCCTCGAAGCCCTGAAGCGCGCCGGTGTCGACACGCTCATGGTGACGGGCGACAACCGGCGCACGGCCACGGCCATTGCGGCCGGGCTCGGCATCGAGCCCCGGGCCGATCTGCTGCCGCAGGACAAGCAGGCCATCGTCCGTGAGCTTCAGGCCAACGGCCACGTGGTGGCCAAGATCGGCGACGGCATCAACGACGCTCCGGGCCTGGCCGCGGCGGATGTGGGGATCGCCATGGGCGGCGGCACGGACGTGGCCCTGGAGACCGCCGACGCGGCGGTGCTGCACGGGCGCGTGCTCGACATCGCCCGCATGGTGCGCCTGTCGCGGGACACGATGGGCAATATCCGCCAGAACATCACCATTGCGCTCGGCCTCAAGGCGGTGTTCCTGGTCACCACCATCCTGGGCATCACGGGATTGTGGCCCGCGATCCTGGCCGATACGGGCGCGACGGTGCTGGTCACCGCCAACGCCATGCGCCTCCTCGCCGCCGGAGGCCGGACTTAGCGCATCGTGCGAAAAAGTGGACCCGGTTTTTCGCCCCGAACGATGCGCCATTTAAAGAGTGGAGCATCGGATTCGATCCCAAAAGTGGGTCCACTTTTGGGTCCGATGCTCTAGAGCATCGGGATTCCCTCCGGTGCTCCCTTCTCGAAAAGAACGATGCGCGTGACGGCAATTCCGAACCGGAGAGGGGCTTCAGCCCCTCTTCGCCTCCTGTTCAGGCAGCGGCGTGTGCAAAGAATATCCGAAGGTCATGCGGGCTGCGTCGAGCGGAAACCGAAATAGCCGCTGAGAACGGCCGCCGCCGCGCAGATCGAAGCGACGGCGCCAAATCCCGCGAGGGTTGCCTGCCCATACAGTTTCGTGACTGATGCCGAAGCGGACGGGTCGATCGGATCCGGGGGAGGGGCCCCGAAGGTCGTGTGCGCCAAGATCTCCGCGACAGCCGGATCGGCCGACATGGCGATGTACTGAAAGCCGAGCATCGCGACGGCGCCCAGGCTGGCAACGGCAATCAGCCCGGCGACGCGAGCGATGGCGTTGTTGATGCCGGAGGCCACGCCCACCCGGTCGGCGGGAACGGAATTCATTACCGTCGTTGAGAGGGGCGCGACCGTAATGCCCATTCCGAGCCCCATCAAAGTCATGACGGGAACGATGGCGAACCAATACCGTCCGTCGATGGCGGCAAGCACGAGGAGGCCGAAACTCAGACCTGTAACGACAGGGCCCAGGGTCAGAAGAATCCGGACGCCGAACCGATCGGCAAGGGTTCCTCCCAGCCGCGAGAGCAGAGCCATCACGAGAGTGAAGGGCAGGAAGACCGAACCGGCTTTCGTCGCCGAGTAGCCGTGGACTTCGATGAGCGTCGACGGAAGAAAGAAGAGCGCCCCGGCGAGTGCGAAATACAACAGGAGCGTCAGGGCGTTGACGCCGGAGAATGCTCTGACCCTGAACAGTTCGAGCGGCATCATCGGCGCGTTGGCGCGCATTTCATGCATTACGAACAGGCCGAGAAGCACGGCGCCGGCAACGAGGAAGAGAAGGTCGAGCCCATATGTGCCGTTCGTTGCGCTGAGAGAGGTCAGGCCGAACGCCAAAGTGCCGAGGCCCGCGACCGCGAGGCCGCCCCCGAGCCAATCCATCCCGGCCGCTTGCGAGGGGGGCACGTCCGGCACATGCTTCCAGCACATCCAGAGTGCCAGGCAGGCAACCGGAATGTTGATCCAGAAAATCGACTGCCACGGGGCGATATCGATGAGCCAGCCCCCGAGAATGGGGCCGAGCGCCGCTGCGATGCCCGAGGCCGCGGCCCAGGTTCCGATGGCTGTCCCGCGCTCCTCCGAAGGAAAGTTGACGCTGATCAGTGCCAATGAACCAGGGATCATCAAAGCCCCGCCCATTCCCTGAAAGGTTCTGGCCGCAATCAAGACGTCCGCGGATCGGGAGAGGCCGCACCCGAGGGACGCAAGTCCGAACAGGCCGATGCCGATCATGAAAATACGTTTCAGGCCGTAAGCATCGCCGGCTGCCCCGCCCAGCAGGAGGAAGGCCGAGAGCGTGAGCCCGTAGGCGTTGGTGATCCACTGGATCTGCGAGAGCGAGGCCGCGAGGTTCTCGCGCATCTGCGGCATGGCGACCGTGACGACGGTCGAATCGATGAAAGCGAGGCTGGACGCGAGAATAGCCGTCCAGACGACGAAGGATTTGACGGAGTCCGGGCGGCGTTCATCGTGGGCTGTCATCGCGGGCGTTCCAAGGACCTCACGGAAATATCGGCCTGAAAGCCTTCATAGCATTTTTCAGCAAGATTTCGTCATGCCGGCCCCGCCGATGCCTCAGGATCCACGAGGGCATCCTCAAGCCGGGGCTCCTCCAGGTACCAGGGCACGTTGATCACCACGACCTGTGCGCCGCCGTACTGGAGCAGCATCGAGCGCAGATGTCGCGCCCGATGGGTATGGAGCAGGTACTGCCACCAGCTCCGCTTCACGAGTTCCGGAATGAGAATGGCCACCATGCGGTCCGAATGCTCGGCCTCGATCTGGCGGACCAGCTTGAGCAGCGGCCCGTGCATGCGCCGGTACGGTGCCTGCAACAGGAGCAGGCGAGGCGGTTTGAGGCCGGCTCTGCGGGCCGGCTCTTCCACGAACCGGATCCACTGCTGCTGCAGCGTCTTCTCCTTGTCCGCGCTCTCGGGTCCTGAAAGGGCAACCATGTGAACGGCCATCACGTCGGGCGAGAGGCGCATGGCGAAGTGGAGGGCCTTGTCGGTCAGTCGGCTCCACTCCTCGGTGACGACCAGCACGATCGGCGGAGCTGTTTCGCTCAGGTCCAATGGCGCGTCCTCGCGGATCCGCGCATTGACTCCGTCGTAATAGCGCCGGAAGGAGCGCAGCAGCAGAATCACGCATGGAATCACGAGAAGCGTGACCCAGGCTCCCTCGGTGAACTTCGCGGTGACGATGACGACAAGCGCGATGCCGGTCACCAGCGCTCCAAGGCCGTTGATCGCCAGCCGCCACTCGTGCCTGGCCGAAGGATTCTTGAGCCGCTCGCGGCGCCAGTGCACGACCATGCCGGCCTGAGACAGAGTGAAGGTGAGAAAGGCCCCGATGGCGAAGAGCGGGATCAGACGCTCGGTAATGCCGCCGAACACGATCAGCAGGCCGCCTGCGGTGGCGGCCAGGTAAAGAATGCCGACGGAGAAGACGAGACGCCGGCCGACCACCGCGAACGGGCGGGGCAGGAAGTCGTCTTCCGCGATGGTGCGGCACAGCCGTGGAAAGTCCGTGAAGCTCGTATTGGCCGAGAGGGCCAGGACGCAGAGAAGGCTGCCGATGGCCACGGAGTAGAAGAACCCACGGCCGACCACCGACTGCGCCAGTTGCGACAGCACGCTCTGATAACCTTCCCGGGTTTGGTCCATGGCGCCGATGCCATAGGAGCCGGCCAGGTAGGCGATGCCGGCGAGGAGAAGCCCGAGGATGACGACGATGGCGGTCAGGGTGCGATGGGCGTACTTGACTTCGGGTTCCCGAAAGGCGCTCACGCCGTTGCTGACGGCTTCGACTCCGGTCATGGCCGTGCAGCCGCTCGCGAAGGCATGCATCAGCAGCCACAGGGACGCGGCGGCCGTGGTCGGGGCGAGGGGCGGTGGCGGCACGACCGGCCGAGGATCGCCGCCCGAGATGACGACCCGATAAAGCCCCAGTCCCAGAAGCAGCACGAAGCTTACCACGAACGTGTAGGCCGGCAGCGCGAACAACCGGCCGGCATCGAGGGTGCCTCGGAGATTCACCAGCGTAATAAGGGTCAGAAGGCCGAGGCAGAGCCAGAGCGTGTAGGGATACAGCGCGGGCATGGCCGAGACGAGAGCGGCGACGCCTGCCGAAATTCCGACGGCCACATTGAGCACGTAATCGATCATCAAGGCGGCAGCCGCAAGAAGGCTGGCGTTCCGGCCCAGGTTCTCCTTGGAGACCGTGTAAGCTCCACCGTTGCTGGGATAGGCCCGGATGGTCTGGCGATAGGAGACGTACAGGATCGCCAGCAGCGCGACGATGACGGCCGTGATCGGCCCGATATAGGCGAGGCTGAGCGCCCCGAGCGGGATCAGAACCGTGAGAGCCGCCTCCGGGCCGTAAGCCGAGGAGGCCAGCCCATCGAGGCCCATGGCCGGCACGCCCTCGAAGGCGCCGATCTTACGCTCGCCGTATTCGCGGTTGGGGAGTGGGCGGCCGAGGATGAGACGTTTGAGGAACATGGTCGCCCTGGTTGCAGGCCTCCCGAGAAGCCAGGAATCGAATTGCCACCGCGCTGCTCACTCGTGCTTCCGGGCGAACTCATCGGGTCGATCAGGGCTGCCCCCGGAGCGGGCCTCGAATAACCCGCCTTCGCCGACGGATGTTCCACAAGGGGGCTTTCCTGGTCAGACCCGGACGCCGGGATCCGGGCGGGATCGGCAAACCCGGCATGTCACGGAAACAGACCGATCGCCGGCTCGGGGGAGGATCACCGGACCCTCCTGAAGGGCAGGGGATTTCCTCGCGCGCCTTGCAGCAGTTATCCAGACGGAGCCGTTGGTCGCTGATACAGTGGGAGCAGGAAATCAGGCGGCGGCACATGATCCTCCTGGACACCCAACCTCTCTGGATCTCGGGCGCACTTATCATCGGCGTTGCGACCCTGCTTGCCATGGCCGGTCCCGTTCTCGTGCGCTGGCGTATCACGCCGGACAGGCTCAAGCTCAACAATGAGGTGGCCGGCTTCACCTTCGCGACCGTCGGGGTGCTCTATGCGGTGCTGCTGGCCTTTGCCATCATCATCGTCTGGGAGAAATTCAGCCAAGCGGAGAACGCGGCAGCCCAGGAGGCCGGCGCCGCAGCGACCCTCTATCGCCTGTCCCACGGAATCGGGGAGGACCCCGGCGAACGTCTTCGCGACAGCTTGACCCGCTACGCCAGGATGGCGGCCACGGAGGACTGGGCCGCGATGGAACGGAACGGATCAAGCCATAAGGTGACGCAGGCCCTCGATGCCACCTACGCGGTGCTGCTGACATACACGCCGGGCGACGGCCGCGGGATCACGCTCCTGGCCGAAGCGCTCCATCAGCTCGATCTCCTGACCGAGGCCCGCCGCACGAGGCTCGTTCTGGCCTCGGGCGCGGTTCCCGGAGTGCTCTGGTTCGTCCTCGCCGGCGGAGCCGTCCTGACGGTCGGCTTCACGCTGTTCTTCGGCACCGAGAACCTGCGCGTCCAAGCCCTGATGACGGGAGTGCTGTCCCTGCTGATCTTCTCGGGCCTGCTCGTGATCATCGCCATCAACCATCCGTTCGCAGGGCCCGTGAGAGTGAAGCCGGAGGCACTCATGGCGGTGATCGAGGATTTCGAAGCGAAAGCTCAGCCCTAGAATATCGGACGTGACAGCGAACCCACATCCGATGCACCAGGCCGATATCGTCAAGGGGCGTTCGTAACGGCGCCGAAAACCGCATTGCGGGTGAATGCGCGACCGCCACTCATTTGCGACGCGACATCTTCGCGACGTCGCGCCTTAGGATGCCGACGACTTCGAGATGGGGCGAGTACTTGAACTGATCGACCGGGATCACGCGTTCCAGGCGATAGCCGCTGCCCATCAGGATGGCGGCATCGCGCGCGAAGGTGGCGGCATCGCAGGAGACGCTCACGACGAGCGGCACTTTCGAAGCGGCAAGCTGCTTGGCCTGCGCCTCCGCGCCGGCCCGCGGCGGATCGAGCACCACCGCATCGAATGCATTGAGTTCGGGCAGGAGAAGCGGACGGCGGAAGAGATCGCGCGTTTCGGTGGTGATGCGGCGCAGGCCCGGCGTCGCGCGAAAGGCCTTGTCGAGAGCCGTCATCGAGCCCTGATCGAACTCGACCGCATGAACCTCCAATCGTTCCGCAAGCCGAATGGCGAAGGGCCCGGAGCCCGAAAACAGATCTGCGACGCGCTTGGCGCGCTCGCAGGCCTGCGTCACGAGGCGGGCAAGCGTTTCTTCTCCCAGGCGCGTGGCCTGCAGGAAGGACCCTGCGGGCGGAACGACGGATGCGCGTCCCATCGCGATCGCAGGCGGGCGGCGCTCCACGATCACGTCGCCATGAATCGACAGGCGCGAGAGATCGAGTCGCGCCGCGAGATCGATCAGGCCCAGGCGGTCCGCGTCCTTCAAGGGCCCGTGCCCGCGCACGTCGACATCGAAACCCGTCTGCGTGTTGGTGATCTGGATGTCGAGGGGCTTGCGCGCGGACTTCAGATGCTCGCCGACGGCGCGTGCGATGACGGGCGCGTGCTCTTTCAGTGCGGGTTCGGCGATGGGGCAGAAGGCGATCTCGACGATCTGGTGGCTGCGGGCCGCCATGTAGCCCACATGCATGGCGCGATCCGGAAAGCGCACATGCAGCGTCACGCGGCGGCGTCCCTCCCCATGGGCGTCGATCAGAGGGTCGATGGGAGCCTCGATCCGCGCCTGGCGCAGGGTGTGGGCGAGAGTCTCCTGTTTCCAGGCCTGATAGAAGCCGTGCTTCATATGCTGCGTCGCGCAGCCGCCGCATTCATCGTAATAGGGACAGAACGGCGTCTCGCGCTCGGGCGACGGCACATCGACGCCGATCAGGTCCGCGCGCGGGCCGTTGCGCTCGATGGTAACGGTCTCTCCCGGCAATGCCTTCGGCACGAAGACCGGACCGGACGCGGTTTCCGCGATACCGTCTGCTTTCGCGCCGAGGCGCTTGATGACGACCTGATCAGCCACGGTGGGCTCCCAATAAGAATTCGCGGTTGCCGTCTCCGCCCTCGATGGGCGAGGGGACGATCCCGTCGATTGCAAAGCCGAGCGAGGCGATGAAGGCGGCGATGTCGTCGCACACCGCGCCGTGTACGGCCTCGTCCCGCACGATTCCCTTTTTGACGTGCTTGCGGCCCGCCTCGAATTGCGGCTTCACGAGAACCGCCATTGACGCGCGCGGCTTCAGCAGGGCGACAGCGGCCGGCAGCACGAGCTTCAGGGAGATGAAACTCACATCCGAGACGAGAAGATCGGCAGGCTCGGGGATGATGTCTGCGGTGAGAGAGCGCGCATCCGTGCCTTCGAGGTTGGTGACGCGCGGGTCATTCGCCACCTTCGGGTGAAGCTGCGCGTGCCCGACATCGACCGCATAGACATGGGCGGCATCGCGCATCAGCAGCACTTCCGTGAAGCCGCCCGTCGAGGCGCCGATATCAAGGCAGATGCGGTTCTTCGGATCGATCCCGAAGGCGTCGAGAGCCGCCGCCAGCTTCACGCCGCCGCGTGAGACGTAAGGATGCGGCTGTGCGGCGGTGATGAGCGCATCCTCCGTCACCGCATCCGAGGGCTTCTTCACCACGGCGCCGTTCACGGTGACGAGCCCGGCGGCGATCGCTTCCTGCGCTCGCGCGCGGCTCATGAAGAAGCCGCGCTCGACGAGCACCACATCGGCACGTTTGCGGGTCATGGCGGATCAGGCTCGCGCTTGGCGAGCTTCGTCCGTGCCGAGCGCTTCGAAGACCTTTGTGACGATCCCTGCGGCGTCGAGGCCGGCCTTGGCGTACATGCGCTCGGGCTTGTCGTGGTCCTGGTAGAGGTCGGGCAGCACCATGGTGCGGACCTTCAGGCGGCCGCGATCGAGCGCGCCGTGCTCGGCGAGCAGCTGCAGCACGAAAGCCCCGAAGCCGCCCATCGAGCCCTCCTCCACGGTGACCAGCACCTCGTGCCGGCGGGCCAGCTCGAGGATCAGCGCCGTGTCGAGCGGCTTGGCAAAGCGGGCATCGGCCACGCTCGTCGAGAGCCCGCGCGCCTCGAGCTCCTCGGCCGCCTTCAGGGCCTCGGCCAGCCGGGTGCCGAGCGACAGCAGGGCGATGCGGCTGCCCTGGCGCACCAGGCGGCCCTTGCCGATTTCCAGCGGCACGCCCTCGTCCGGCAGATCGACCCCGACGCCCTCGCCGCGCGGATAGCGGAACGCGATCGGGCCGGCATCATGGGCCGCGGCCGTGGCCACCATGTGCACCAGCTCGGCCTCGTCGTCGGCGGCCGCCATCACCACCAGGTTGGGCAGGCAGCCGAGATAGGCGAGGTCGAACGCCCCGGCATGGGTCGGCCCGTCCGCCCCGACCAGCCCGGCCCGGTCGAGCGCGAAGCGCACCGGCAGGTTCTGGAGCGCGACATCGTGCACGACCTGGTCATAGGCCCGCTGCAGGAAGGTCGAGTAGATCGCGCAGAACGGCTTGTAGCCCTCGGTCGCCAGGCCGGCCGCAAAGGTCACCGCATGCTGCTCGGCGATGCCGACATCGAAGGTCCGGGCCGGGAACTCCTTGCCGAACAGATCGAGCCCGGTGCCGGACGGCATCGCGGCCGTGATCGCGACGATCCTGTCGTCCCGGCGCGCTTGGGCGATCAGGCTCTCGCCGAACACCTTGGTGTAGGCCGGCGCATTGGCCTTGGCCTTGGTCTGCGCCCCGGTCACCACGTCGAAGGTGGCCACCCCGTGATACTTGTCGGCGGCGGCTTCGGCCGGGGCATAGCCCTTGCCCTTCTGGGTCACCACATGGACCAGGATCGGCCCGGTCTCGGCATCGCGCACGTTCTTCAGGATCGGCAGCAGGTGATCGAGGTTGTGGCCGTCGATCGGGCCGACATAGTAGAAGCCGAGCTCCTCGAACAGGGTGCCGCCGGTCCAGAAGCCGCGGGCGAACTCCTCGGCGCGCTGCGCCTTCTCGTAGAGGAATTTCGGCAGCTTCTGGGCGAGCTGCTTGGCGGTCTCGCGGATGCCGCGATAGGTGCCGCCCGAGACCAGGCGGGCAAGATAGGACGACATCGCGCCGGTGGGCGGGGCGATCGACATGTCGTTGTCGTTGAGGATCACGATCAGGCGCGAATGCAAGGCGCCGGCATTGTTCATCGCCTCATAGGCCATGCCGGCCGACATGGCGCCGTCGCCGATCACCGCGATCACGTTGTTGGTCCCGCCCGCGAGGTCGCGCGCCACGGCCATGCCGAGGCCGGCCGAGATCGAGGTCGAGGTGTGGGCCGCCCCGAAGGGATCGTACTCGCTCTCGGCCCGCTTGGTGAAGCCGGACAGCCCGCCGGGCTGGCGCAGGGTGCGGATCCGGGCGCGGCGGCCGGTGAGAATCTTGTGGGGATAGGCCTGATGGCCGACATCCCAGACCAGGCGGTCGCGCGGGGTGTCGAACACGTAGTGCAGCGCGACCGTGAGCTCGACCACGCCGAGCCCGGCCCCGAGATGCCCGCCGGTCACCGACACCGCGCCGATCGTCTCCGCCCGCAACTCGTCCGCAACCTGCCGCAGCTGCCCTTCCGAGAGTTGACGAAGATCCTCAGGCGTCACGATCGTGTCGAGAAGAGGTGTATGCGTTGCGCTCACGTAGTCACCAGAATCCAGGATGTCCTTCGCCGGGAGCCCAAGCTTGGCAGCGCCGTAAAGGTTGAAAGCAAAGAAGCCAGATGGTAGACGGCCAGAAACAATATCCCAAGTCCCATGTCGGGAAGAGGATGCCGCTTCCGATGTTCTCCGTCTCGTCCCGACTGACATATGCTGCTCTCTGGCTGCGAAAGCAACATGCGGGTCGGGATTGGTCCCATTCCGTCAGCGTGGCGGCTTTCCTCGTTTTCGTGGTGGCGACCTTCTTCGTCCGGGGGCATGCTCTTCCCGTCGGCACGATCGTTCTGATGGCCATCCTGGCCTTGTTCAGCGGAGCCGGTGCAGCCGCGTTCAGGCAGAGCGCCTCGCTGGTTCCCTTCGGTGTTTTCTTCAGCGCGTGGGTTGCGCTCGGGGGCATCATCGGCGGACCGGGATACAACATATCCGATTTCTTCAATCTCGTGCTCCTGGGGGCGTTCTTCCTGTCCATGGCCCAGGTCTCGCGCGCCTTGAGCACGAGGCAGATTCTGTCCGTCGTCGCCATTGCCGGCGGGGCAAGCGCATGCGCGGCGCTCCTGCTGCACATTGTCTCAGCCGACGACCTCTTCGACCGCTTGGTTCCCATCGGACGAGGACGCAATCCCATTCCCGGCGCCGGCGGCCTCGCCGTCGCCCTGATCGCCTTCGTGGCATTATGGCTCGACCGCCCGCCCATGCGCAGGGTTACGTCACTGCACTTCGTCCTGATCCTCGCGCTGCTGACGACTCTGGCCTGGACCCAAAGCCGCGCCCCGATCATCGCCCTCGCATTGGCCTTGCCGCTGGCGCTCTGGCTCAGCAGGCGCGGGGGGACGGCCGCCGTGCTTCTTGCCTGTGGCGGCGTCTGGCTCGTGGTCACCGGCCTCGGCCTTTTTGAGCCGATGATCAAGGCCGCGATCTGCGACAGCGACGCCGATTGGTGCCGTCCGTCGTTCCGGAGCGAAATCTGGGGCTGGGTGCGCGAGCAGATCGCTCTTCACCCCATGCTCGGGACCGGCCCGAGCTTTCGGTTCGATAAGACCTGGATGAGCCACCCTCATAACGGTCTTTTCGGGGTCGCCATGTATTACGGTCTCGTGGCCCTCCTGGCATTCTGGGCGATGATCGGGTTCTACGCCAGGCAGCTGACCCGGCAGGAGGACCGTTCGCTGCGCTTCTTCGGCCTGGCCTCGCTCCTCTTCTCGTTCGGCTATATGGGAACGGATCTGTCGAATCCGTTCGCCTTCTTCAATATGCATTACCTCTTTCTCTGGTTGCCGTTTTTTCTGGTTCTGGGCTCGAACCAGGCGACGACCCGGAGGGAAGGGGGCGCCCCTTTACCCGGCACCGGTGAGCTCCGACAGATCTGACGGCACTCCATGGCAAGGCATCATTCGACACTTCACCGCAAGTTCGACGTCAAACCGATCGCCTTCCGGGTGATGAAGGGGGTGACCGGCCCTTATCCGGTGCTTCGAAAAGCCGTGTCCTTCTTCCCGGATTTCGGCTGGCCCGATGCGGCGAGGGTCGATCTCCAGGAGGACAGCGTCCGCTCCTTCAATCTCCTCAAGGAGCGCTACAGCCGCCAACGGGCCTTCGTCCGCTCTCATGATGTCGACGTCGTGAATGCGCATTGCCGGTTCCCGGATCCGGACACGGCCCATCGGGTGATCGCCTTCGTGGCGGATGTCCTGGTCCCGGGCCATACGCTGACCCCGGTCGATTCCGCCACCGGGAAACAGCTCGCCTTCGATACGACCGCCGACAGCAACTGGCACTTCGCCTATCCCGCCCCGGCGGCCTTCAGCACGCGGCATGTGGAGGGCGCCGTTGTCGCGATTCCGCCCTACAAGCATTACGGTCACCTGCTCACCGACGTGCTGATGCCTCTGGCCTACGCCCTTCACCGCGAGGTCCTCGCTCCCGGCGAGGCGCTCACCATCGTCACGGCCCGAACGGTCAACCCGATGGTGCAGAGCTTCATCGAAGGCTTGAGAGGGATCGGGGTGCCCGTCAGCCATGTGAAGCTCGCTCCGTGGGAGCGCGTCCATGCCAGGCGATACCTCTATGCGCGCAGCCATTGCTGCAATCTCGAGCGGGTGTTCGCGACGCCCGAAGCGTTGGGGTATGCCCGCTCCGTCTTCGATGCGGCCTATGCGGACCGCCCGCGTCCGGAGGCCGCGCCCCGGATCTATCTCACCCGCGGCCAGACGCGACTGCGCCAGGTGACGGGGGAGGCCGAACTGATCGAAGGCCTGCGGGCTCGAGGGTTCAGGATCGTCGAGGCGTCCTGGTCGAACCATCACGAGCAGATCTACTGGTTCGGGGAGGCGCAAACCGTCATGGCCGTCCACGGGGCGGGTCTCGCCAACATTCTCTGGGCCCGCCGCCAGCCTCTGCTGATCGAACTGATGGCCCAGAATGCCCGCAAAAGCACCGGCCTCCATTGGGCCGCCGAGGCGGGAGCGGATTACGAGCCGGTCGTCGGGGAACCGGAGGGCCCGAAGCAGGCCTTCAGCATCGACCCCGCAGCCGTCCTGCGGGAGGTCGATGCCATTCTCGAACGGCGTCCGATGCGCTAGAGCATCGGACCCAAAAGTGGAATCCACTTTTGGGATCGAATCCGATGCTCACTCCTGCAGGGGCGCATCGTTCTGGCGAAAAACCGGATCCACTTTTTCGCACGATGCGCTAGGCGTCGACGTCCAGGGGCGCCGCGCCGGAGGCGGCCCCGTCGGGTCCGATGGTGATCTTCTCGATCCGGGCCTCGGCCTTCTTCAGAAGCTGCTCGCAATGCTTCTTGAGGGCTTCTCCGCGCTCGTAGATGGCGATGGAATCCTCCAGCGGCACGTCGCCACGTTCGAGACGCCGCACGATCTCCTCCAGTTCGGCCAGGGCCTTTTCGAAGGGGAGGGTCTTGATGGAAGTGGTGTCGGTCATGCAGCTATCCGTCAAAAATCGTTGTCGTTCCGCCATCTCACGAGATTGCGGCATTGCTCGGCCGTCGGACGAGGAACCTCTGATAAACGAGGCCGATCCCGATGAGAACAAGCCCGAGGCCAATAAATGACAAGGCCCGCATCACGCCTTCCAGATGGGACAGGTCGACGATGAACACCTTCAGGACGGCCAGCACAAGATAGACCGCCGAGGCGATGCGTGCAAAGCGGTTGCCGCGAAGGATCCCAGAGCCGAGGAGCGCGACGCCGATGAGGAGCAGCGCCACGGAATAGCTCCATTGTTCGCCCTGAGTATGGCCCCTCCAGCCGGCAAGCTCCGGGCCCATGAAAATCCGCCTGATGGCCAGCCCGACATAGGCGCTCAGCAGAACGAGGCTCAGGATCGCGGTGGCCAGGGCATGGATCCAGGGTCTGGCGCGCCGCTCGGTCAAGGCCAGCGCTCCGGCCAGGATCGCGGGCAGGAGATAGGCGAGGATCAGGCTGTTGAAGACGGTTCCGCCCGACACCGCATGCCCCGAGATGAGCGGATTTTCGACCAGAAGAAGCCCGATGGCGGAGAGCCCGAACGACGCCGCCTTGAAGATCAGGGACCCCCATCGATAGACCGGGTCGGGGCGCCGGACGCTCATCCGCGTGAGCAGGATCGCGAAGGCGAGGCTCTCGGTCGCCACGAGGCCGGCCTCCAGCAGGCTGAAATCGGCCGCCAGCGGGTCGCCTGCATGGAGGACATGGCGGATCTCGAAGAAGACCAGGAAGGCCGCGAAGACGATGGCGAGGCTCTCGGCGAGCTGGACGACCCGGTCGCGGCCGCTCCGCTCCAGCAGGCGTCCCGCCAGCCAGAACGAGACGGCCGGAACCCCGTAGCCCCAGAGAAGCCAGTTCACGATCACCGGGCCCGGATCGCCGCCGACGATGGTGGGATCCCAGATCAGCCGCCCCAGCACGATGAGGCCGATGGCACCCACCGCATAGCGCAAGGCCGGGATCGCGATGCGCTCCGCGACCCAGGCCGTTCCGAGGGCCGATAGCGCGAAGGCGACGGTCAGCATGCCTTTCTCGAGCGCGAAGGTCAGGCCGAGCGCCACGGCGCCGAGAGCAGCCGACGCGGTGGACCCCAATCCGAGGCGGATGGCCGCATCCTCGTCGGTTGCCCCGCGCCGCATGAGCCATTGGGCGGCAAGCACGAAGACGAGGCCCAGAATGCCGGCCACGAGAGCGAAGGAGAGGCTGCGTTCGAACGCGGTCACCCGCCAATAGGCGGCGACCAGGACAAGAAGCGGACCAGGGCCCGCCGCCGCCGCATACCAGGCGGCGACCGGCAGGCGCAGGCCCCGGGACCGCGCCAGCCGCCACAGGCTCGCCCCGGCGATCGCCGATGGCAGGAGTGCGGCCAGGAGGAGATAGATATCGAGGGCATACGGGCGGACGGCGAAGACATCCCCGCTCTGATAGAACAGGTTCTCCGGGGCATTCCCAAGCTCGCCCGCAAGGGGCCAGACCACCAGCGCCCCGGCCGCCAGAACGGCGCTGCTCGCGGCCGCCGTCGAGACATTGGCGATGCGGATGCCTGCGGCCAGGAGAACGAGCGCCAGGGCGCTCACGAAGACGGGCCGCCCGTCTCCCGCCCCGATGGTGCCCGTCACGAGGATACCGGCCATGGCGAAGGCCAGCAGGACCACGCCGGCGGCTCTGTCGGTCAGCGCCTCGTCGTCCGGCACGTGGCGATAGGGATCGACGGCGAGGAAGAAGGCGGCAAGGCCCGCCTGGAGCACCAGGTGCACCATGGCCGGAAGGCCGTTCGCCTCGCCGATGAAGAAGATGGGCGTGGTCCACAGGAGCGCGCCGGTTGCGGCCGCAAGCGCCAGCCAGCGCCAGAGCCGGAGCCGCGCGACGCCATAGGCGGGCAGGACCACGAAGGCGAGATAGACTACGAGCGCCCAGGGCTGCGGTTCGTCCGAGGAGACAAGGAGCGGGCTTCCCATGGCGCCGAGCAGGCCCAGGGCGGCCAGGGTCGGTCCATGGAGCGTCGAGGCTACCATGGCGAGAACTGCGATGAGACCGAGCGTCACGAAGGTGGTGCCGGGGCCGATGAGGCCGTAGAGCGCATAGGCCGCATAGGCCGAAGCGAAGGCCGTGCAGATGCCCGCCGCCGTGAGGATGCTCGGCACGTTGGCGCTCGACAATCCAGGCAGGTCGAAGCCGCTTTCGCGGCGGCGCATCCATTCGCCGGTCCCGACGAGAGCGAGGGCGAAGAGAATGCCGAGCACGATGCGGGTCCGGGGATCGAGCAGGTTCTGCTCGATGGAATAGCGGACGAGGAAGATGCCACCGAGGGCGAGGGCCACGCCCCCGACCCACACGGCCCAGCGGGAGCCGAGCGTTTCCTCCAGGTCCTGGCGGGGCGGGGCCGGCCGGGCCGCGGCGGCGGAGATCGGCGGAACGGAGGCCGGCCTGACCTCCTCGGCCTCGGGCGGGGCGGCCGGCATCGGCTGGGCCGGGACCGGTTCCGCAGGAATGGCGGGTCCTTGCCCGAGAACGGCATCGGATGTCCCGCGCGGCGCCCGGAGCTCCGCCTCGACCCGGTCGAGGCGGAGCAGAAGGCCGCGCAGCTCCCGCCGCGACCGGTGCGCCAGGACCACGGCGATGACGGCTGTCACAGGAGCGCCGATCCCGATGAGAACAGCCAGAAGAATGGCAAAGCCGATCAACGCGTCGTCCACGAAAGCCCCTCCGGATTCAGCCTCGGGGCAGCCCTCGTCCGGATGGAATCGCTCTAGCCCCTGTTAATCTGTAACATGAAGGGGGCTCCCTCCATAGCCTCCGCTCCCCGGCCGATGGCCCGGATAGCCTCCACCATGCGGCCGCGGCGTTCGAGGAGTTCGTCGGCAAGAGCCACGAAACGCGCATTGGGCGTGGCCGACGGGGCGGCTGCCCTTAAGGCAAGGGCAAGCTCGCCCTCGTGCCGCTCGGGCGCGAGAGCGCAGGCGGCGATATAGGCCGCCGCAGTCGAGCGGCTGATTCCCGCCCAGCAATGGAAGAGCAGGGGGGCGTCCCGGTCCCAGGCGCGAACGAAGGCGAGAAGCCTCTCCATGTGCTCGGGTCCGGCCAGGACATGCCCGTCCATCGGCGCGACGATGTCGCTGACACCGATCACGAGATGACGGTCCGGCGCGATGATGTCCGGCCGCTCCACGCTCGCGCCCTTGCCCAGGAGGCTCACCAGATGGCTCGGGCCGATGGAGGCGACCGTCTCCTTCAGCCTGGAGAGGGGACAGACATGGAGCGTCGGCATGGCGTCACACCAGAACCGCGAGAACGCGCTCGCGGAACCGTTCCTCCGCCTCGGCCACGGGCCAGGGGTCGAGAAGCGCCTGAACGTTGCGGGGCATCGGCTCGGGGCGTCCGAAGAACCTGATCGCTTCCTCGCGCCCGAAGCCCGCGAGATGGGTCGCTTCGAGATAGGCGGCCTGCCGGTCAGCCCGCTTGATGAAGCGTTTCAGGGCGGCGCTCGGGGCCGCGGGCAATCCGAAATGCAGGTGGATCGCGCCGAGCAGTCCCGCCTCGATGGCCTTGTAGGCGTCGCCGATCACGGCCTTGAACGGCGAGATGATGTCGCCGATCACGTATTCCGGCGCATCGTGCAGGAGCACCGCAAGGCGCGTCGCCCGCGGCATGTCCGGAGCGAGATGACCGGCGATGGCCTCGACGAGAAGGCTGTGCTGCGCCACGGAGAAGATGTGCCCGCCGATGGTCTGGCCGTTCCAGCGCGCGACGCGGGCGAGACCGTGCGCGATGTCGTCGAGCTCCACGTCGAGAGGCGAGGGATCGAGCAGGTTGAGGCGGCGGCCGGAGAGCATCCGCTGCCAGACGCGAGGTTCCTTCGCCATTCAGAGCGTCTCGGCGAGTGCTGCGCATTCCGCGTGGCGATAGCAGCCGACGAGGTGATCGTTCGCCATGCCGACCGCCTGCATGAAGGCATAGACGATGGTGGGGCCGACGAAGTTGAAGCCTTCCGCCTTCAGGGCTTTGGAGATGCGCCGCGAGACGTCCGTTTCCGCCTGGACGTGGCTGCGGCTGATCAGGTTGTTCTGAATCGGGCGCCCGTCGATGAAATCCCAGAGAAAGGCGGAGAAGCCCTTCCGCTCCTGAATGCCGAGCCATGCGCGCGCGCCCGCGATCGTCGCCTCGATCTTGGCGCGGTTGCGCACGATGCCCTTGTCGAGCATGAGCGTTTCCACATGCGACCGGTCGAACCGCGCGATCACGGCAGGATCGAAGCCCGCGAAAGCCTTCCTGAAATTCTCGCGCTTGCGCAGGATCGTGATCCAGGAGAGGCCCGCCTGGAAGCCGTCCAGAATGAGCTTCTCGAAGAGGGCCCGGTCGTCGAACTCGGGCACGCCCCATTCGGTGTCGTGATAGGCGACATAGAAGGGATCCGTGCCGGGCCACCAGCAGCGGTGCTTGTCGTCGGGGTGAAGGATCAGTCCATCGGTCATGGGAAAGGTGTAGCGGGCCTCGATGCAAACGGGAAGATCCGATAGCGCATCGTGCGGACCCAGCGGGCCGCGCGAGCGAAAAGTGGACCCGGTTTTCACGAACGTGGCCCTTCGGGTCGTTGACGCGTCCCTCCGGGCCCGCTCCGAACGATGCGCCATTTAAGGAGTGGAGCATCGGGGCGCGACCAGTCGAAAATCCTGATCCCATGGATCACGGCGGCGCCTTTCCTCC
Source organism: Microvirga sp. M2 (assembly GCF_047497095.1). NCBI lineage: Bacteria > Pseudomonadati > Pseudomonadota > Alphaproteobacteria > Hyphomicrobiales > Methylobacteriaceae > Microvirga > Microvirga sp. M2. Next base: position 3,490,173 of record NZ_CP134063.1, on the reverse strand, counting down.
GGTGGCGCGGACGGAAACGCCGCCCCATGCGCAATCTCTCTGCGGGATGCGAGCGTGATCCGCATGGGGTACGGCCATTGCCCAACAGGTCCGCGATCCCGAACCGGCTATAATCCCTGCGCGGGGGCATGGCAGACACTCAGATTTCTGGAGGGGATGACATGGCACGAGTTTTCGGCACCAGCCGCGGCGATCTGATTTCTCCGACGGAACATTCCAGGGGCGTATCGGGCACCCCGTCCGCAACCGACCGGAACGCCATCTTCGGCGGCAATGGCGACGATACCATCAGCGGCGGCCGCGGGCACGACGAGATCCATGCGGGCAATGGCGATGATATCGTGTCGGGCAGCTATCTCGCCATCGGAGACTCCGATTGGCTCTTCGGCGACAACGGCAATGATCGTCTGTTCGGCAGTTCCGGCAGCGATAGGCTGTTCGGCGGCAACGGAAACGACACGCTCGTCGGCGGCGACATCGAATACGACAACGGCAACGACTTCCTCAGCGGCGGGAACGGCAATGACGTCCTCGACGGATCGAAGGGCTGCGATACCCTTTTCGGCGGCCGGGGCGAGGACACTTTCCGCTTCTGGGTCGGCGTCACCGGCCCTACCAATGTCTCCACGAGTGCTCCCGGCGAGGGCAGGCGGGACGTGATCCTCGACTTCGAGGACAGGAAGGATGTGATCGATCTCTCGAACTATCAGAACTTCCTCAGTCCCTTCCTCACACCGGGCGCTCCGAAGTTTCTCGGCACCGCTCAGTTCGACGACAGCACGGGCCTGCAGGTCCGCTACGATCATATCGGCGGGCACACGATCGTGCAGTTCCGCAGTGCTTCCGACCCGACCTGGAACCCGCCGATCATGGGTGAGATCGATCTCGTCGGCTTCCACCGTCTCACCGCCCACAACTTCATCCTGGTCTAGAGCATCGGACGTGAAAAGTGGGAACCGGTTTTGCGTGGAAAGATGCTCGAGCAAGGAGAGCATCGGACGTGAAAAGTGGGAACCGGTTTTGCGTGGAAAGATGCTCAGAAAACCACAGACTGACAGCATCGGATGTAGGCCCGATGTCACGTCCGATGCCGTAGAGCATCGCAGACCCGGCGGGCCGGGTCCCGGTCGGCGATGAGGCTCCGTTCCCGTCGTGGTCTTTCACCGCCATGGCCGCACTCGATGCGGCCGCCCACGCCTTCACGAACCGCGCCGGAATAAGGTCGTGGAGGGATGCTCAGGAGCTGGTCCGCAGGGTGCGGAGCTTGTCGGCCAGCTCAGTCCAGCGATAGGGTTTGCTGATGAAGGAGACGCCCTCCTCGAACCCTTCCGACGGCAGAGCCGACATGGGATAGCCGGAGGCGAGCAGAACCTTGATGCCGGGCCTGAGCTCGCGAGCCTTGCGGGACAATTCGAAGCCGTTCATGCCGTTGGGCATGACCACATCGCTGAACAGCACGTCGATGGGCACGTCCCGTTCGAGCACCTCGACGGCCTGTGTCGAATCGCAGGCGGTCAGCACGTCGTATCCGAGGCTGTCGAAGATCTCCGTGGCCACATCCAGCACGGCGGGTTCGTCCTCGACGATCAGCACGGTCCCGGCGGTGTCGCGGGTGGGCCTGATCGTCTCCGCAAAATCCTCTTCGCCCGGATCACCCTGTCCGTCGCCATGGGACGGAAGCAGCATGGCGACGGCGGTGCCGCGGCCCGGTTCGCTCTCGAGTTCGATATACCCGCCCGACTGGGTGATGAAGCCATAGACCTGGCTCAGGCCGAGGCCCGTGCCTTTGCCGATTTCCTTCGTGGTGAAGAAGGGCTCGAACACCCGCGAGGCGACTTCGTGCGTCATGCCGCAGCCGGTGTCCCGGACCGTCAGGCGGACATAGGGACCGGGCGGGATGTTCTTGGCGGCCGCCCTCGGCCCGTCGAGGGCGGTGTCGTCGAGTGAGATCGTCAGGTCGCCTCCCTCCGGCATGGCGTCGCGGGCATTGACGACGAGGTTGAGAAGGGCGGCCTCGAACTGAGCCCCGTCCACGCTGATCGTGCTGATGCGGGAGGGAAGGGAAAGCCTCAGTTTCACCATCTCGCCGCAGGCCCGGCGCAGGACCGCCTCGAAGCCGACGATCAGCGCGTTCGGATCGTGCAGCGCCGGCTGGAGAGGCTGACGGCGCGAGAAGGCCAGAAGCTGCTGGGTCAGCTTCGCGCCCCGCTCGGCCGCACGCTGCGCGCTTTCGATGAGGCGGGTCTCCCGGGCGCCGGTCACGTTGCGGGTCAACAGGTCCAGGTTGTTGACGATGATCGTCAGGAGATTGTTGAAGTCGTGCGCGATGCCTCCCGTCAGCTGCCCGACGGTTTCCATCTTCTGCGACTGGAACAACGCCGCCTGAGCCTGGGCCAGCGCCTCCTGCGCGTCGCGGCGCTCGGTGATGTCGCGGGTGATCTTGGCGAAGCCGATCAGCGTTCCGAAGTTGTTGTAGATCGGGTCGATGAGGACGTTGGCCCAGAAGCGGGTCCCGTCCTTGCGCACGCGCCAGCCTTCGGCCTCGAACTTGCCCTCGCGGGCAGCCGTTTCGAGGGCGCGCTGCGGCAGGTTCGTGGCCCGATCCTCGTCCGTGTAGAAGCGGGAGAAATGCTGGCCGCGAATCTCGTCTTCGGTGTAGCCCTTGATGCGCTCCGCTCCGGGATTCCAGTTCGAGACGTGGCCCTCGGGATCGAGCATGTAGATGGCGTAATCCGTAACGCCCTGCACCAGCAGACGGAAGCGCTCTTCGCTCTCCTTCAGGGCGTTTTCGACCTTGCGGCGCTCGGTGAGGTCGCGGGTGATCTTGGCGTAGCCCAGGAGGTTGCGATTGCGGTCCCAGATCGGGTCGATGACCACATGCGCCCAGAAGCGGGTCCCGTCCTTGCGCACGCGCCAGCCTTCGGCCTCGAACTTGCCCTCGCGGGCAGCCGTCTCGAGGGCGCGCTGCGGCAGGTTCGTGGCCCGATCCTCGTCCGTGTAGAAGCGGGAGAAGTGCTCTCCGAGGATTTCGCTTTCGATATAACCTTTAAAGCGCTGCGCCCCGGAGTTCCAACTTGCGATGATCCCGTTCGGATCGAGCATATAGATGGCGTAATCCGTGACGGCATCGACAAGAAGCTGAAATCGTTCCTTGTCCCGCGCCGTCTCGTGCGCTTTTACAGCAATCATCGAGAAACCCTTGGAAAAGGCGCCTCCGCGCATGACTTCCGGCGCGTGAGAGATCCGTTCGCGGCTAACGCAGTTTCGATTGATCCGGTTCCTTGGAATGGACTCCTAAGCCGGTCCGACCACCGACGAAGTAACATCTTCCCCTGGGTAGGGAAAGTTCACCCAGTGCGGTTTTTCGAGACGGACGGGAATTCCTCCCGCCAGGATGGGGTGCCCGGCCGCCAGGGCGTCGGCGGCGCGGTCGAGGCGGATCATCAGGAGGCCTCGTCCCTCGACCCCCGTTCCGGTCTTGCCGAGCGCCTTGTCGCCGGCCGTCACCTCGACACCTGTTTCGGCCGCGAAGCCGCCCTCGTAGACGGCGGGTACGAGGCGGGTCCGGGCCGTTCCCCGGTGCTGCATGCGGGAGACGACCTCCTGCCCCACATAGCAGCCCTTGTCGAAATCGACGCCGTGCAACTGATCCATCAGCGCCTCATGGGGAAAGGCGTCCCCGAACAGGAAGTCGCGCCCGCCCTCGGGCACGCCGAGCCCGATTCGGTGGGCGTGGTAGGCCGTGGCCGGGGCCTTGTCGAACTCGCCCGCGTCCTGCGCGGCCACGACGGCGCGCCAGCCGAGTTCGGGCACGCGGGGATCCTGCGCCACGAGGCCGACCTCGTCGTCGGGCTTGCTTTCGTCCCATCCCGCCACGACCGCCATGGTCTCCGACATGTCCTCGACCGTGACCTTGGCCCGCAGCTTGTAGAAGCGCAGACGCTTGGCGAGATCGGGGGCGAAGACCTTGAAGGTGTCGAGATAATAGCCCCCGCCGATCTCGTCGGGCGCCTGAAAGACGATGAAATCGAACAGGATCTTGCCCTGGGGCGTCAGCAGGGCGCCGAGACGCGGGGCCTCCGGCGAGACCCGGTCGAGGTCGCAGGTGACGAGGCCGTCCAGAAAACTCTTGGCGTCCTCGCCCGAAACCCTTACCACGCCCCGGTCGGCTAAATGGACTGACGGCATGTCCCGCTCCAGTTGCTCTTCACGACAGGCGTGACATATGCCCCCTTTGCTCCAGCCTCAAGGGATGAGATTGCCATGCCCCAAACCTTCGACCTGATCCTCAAAGGCGGCATCGTCGTCAATCAGGACGGGCGCGTCGAGCGCGACGTCGGCGTCCGGGCGGGGAGAATCGCGGCCATCGGCGATCTCTCGCAGGCCTCCGCGGGCCGGGAGATCGATTGCCGCGGCCTGCACATCCTGCCCGGCGTCATCGACACGCAGGTGCATTTCCGCGAGCCCGGCCTCGATCACAAGGAGGATCTCGAATCGGGCTCGCGCGCGGCCGTCATGGGCGGCGTCACGGCGGTTTTCGAGATGCCGAATACCGATCCGCAGACCACCACGCCGGAGGCGCTCGCCGACAAGATCCGGCGCGGCCGACACCGCATGCATTGCGATTTCGCCTTCTGGGTCGGCGGCACCCACGAGAACGCGAAGGACGTCGCGGAGCTGGAGCGCCTGCCGGGCGCCGCCGGCATCAAGGTCTTCATGGGTTCCTCGACGGGTTCGCTGCTGGTGGAGGACGACGAGGGCATCGCGAACATCCTGCGCAACACCCGGCGCCGCGCCGCCTTCCATTCCGAGGACGAGGCGATGCTGCGCGCCCGCAAAGGCCTGCGCGTCGAGAACGATCCGCGCTCCCACCCGGTCTGGCGCTCGGCGGAAGTGGCGCTCGCCTGCACGCAGCGCCTCGTGCGTATCTCGCGGGAGACCGGCGCGCGCATCCACGTGCTCCACGTCACCACGGCGGAGGAGATGGCGCTGTTGAAGGATTACAAGGATCTCGTCTCCGTCGAGGTCACGCCGCACCATCTGACCCTGGCGGGGCCCGAGGATTACGAGCGCCTCGGCACCTATATCCAGATGAACCCGCCCGTGCGCGACGAGCATCATCGCGCCGCGATCTGGCAGGGGCTCGACGAGGGCATCGCGGATATTCTCGGCTCCGATCACGCGCCGCATACGCGCGAGGAGAAGGACAAGGCCTATCCCAACACACCTTCCGGCATGACCGGCGTGCAGACGCTCGTGCCGATCATGCTCGATCACGTGAACGCGAGCAGGCTCACCCTTGAGCGCTTCGTCGACATGACGAGCGCGGGGCCCAAGCGCCTCTTCGGCATCGCCCGCAAAGGCCGCATCGCGGTGGGCTACGACGCGGATTTCACCGTGGTCGACCTGAAGCGCACCGAGACCATCACCAACGACTGGATCGCCTCGAAGTCCCAGTGGACCCCCTACGACGGCAGGCGGGTCACCGGCTGGCCCATCGGCACCGTCGTGCGCGGCCACGTGGTGATGTGGGACGGCGGCCTCGACACGCCGTCGCAGGGCGAAACGGTGCAGTTCGAGGAGACGGTGGGCGCGGCGCGCTAGAGCAGCGTGCGAAGAAGTGGGAGCCGGTTCTTCGCGGCAAGCGATGCGCTGTACTAGCGTCTGATCAATGCGATGCTCCAGGTCGCGCCGCCGGCCTCAGAGAGCGCTGCCGTTGGCGGGATAGCCGAAAGGCTGCAGCACGTCCCGCGTGGCGTTCGTGAAGGACTGCATCACGGCGCCGGCGAACGGATTGTCGGCGAGGATCGTGCGGAACAGTCCGTCGGAATCGTGACGCACCATGCCGATCATGGATTCGAGATGCGCGTAGGTCGTCGTCCTGTGCTCCAGGGGCGGCACGTCCATGGCGAGCACGATCCGTGAGATCAGGTGCGTGAGGCCCTGCACATAGGCCATCTGCCGGTCGTGCTCCTCGGCCGTCATGCGCGCGGCGGAGAGCCCCAGGCGCCTGCGCAGGAAACGTTCGACGAGAGCGCCTCTGCGGCCTCTCGCCGGGCAGACCGCGATGCGCAGTCCCGCGATCCCGTCGCGGCCGCTCTGCGGGCCGAACAGGGGATGCGTTCCGACGATCTCGGCATCGGCGGGAAGCTCCTCCTGCAGAATCGCGAGCGGCCTCACCTTCACGGAGCAGACATCGATCACGAGGGCTCCGGGCTTCACGTGCGGCGCGACGGCGCGTGCGACGGGCCGCAGATGACGGAACGGCACGGCCAGAAGCACGATGTCCTGCCCGGCGGCGCTCGCGAGGTCTGCGGCGGCGACGCCATGCCGCTCGCAGACGAGATCGAGATCGGGCCTCGGATCGAAGACGCGGATCTCGAAGAAGCGCCGCAGATGCGGGATGCAGAATTCTCCGAAGGCGCCGGCGCCGATGAGGGCGAGGCGGGGCCTGTCGGGCGGGAAGGGAGTAGGGCGGCTCATCCTATGGTCCTCGGTGGTGTTCGGGACCGCCGCGAGGACGCCATCTGGAAATGAAAACGCCGCCACGCGGCGGCATCATCTCGACAGTAACAATCGACCCGTGCCGCTCCTATGAGGACGGCGGATAATACGAAAAAGCGATGTGGCGGGTCGAGGTCATGCGCGCATCATGGCGAGTTTCGGCGCCAGGTCAAGCCCGTCATCGACCCTTCCTCGCATCGGCGCCGGAGCGGCGGCGCTTCGCTCCGGCCGGGGACTCGCGCGTTTGCGGCGCAGCGCTTCGCAAGACGTGGATGGCCGCGACACGCGCGGCCATGACGAGAGGTGGGCATAACGGAAGCCGCCAACCGGACGCGGGCCGTCGTAATGCGCCGTGGCCGGGGCGCTCTCGGGGATGGCCAAGCCGAGCGCTGACCTTGCGCCTTCCAGTCTCACGCAAGGGGAAAGCGCGCCCCTCGCGGCGTCCGGAGTTCTTAATGCTTGAGCGATCCCATCATCGAGAACGCGCCGCTGCGGATCTTGTCCGCGAGCGTCGAAGCATATTCCGCGACGGCGTCCTCGCCGTAGGTCGCGACGAGTTCGCTGAAGGCCGCGAACAGGGCCGCCTGGGCCATGCAGTCGGCGTCGAGCCCGTCGAACTCGGCCTCGGCGAAGGCTTCGGTCACATAGCTCAGGGCCGCCTGCTTGATGGCGCTGAGTTCAGGCAGTTCGGTGAGAGGGACGTCGTTATCGTTCATGAATCCATGCCCCTTGAGGGGCGGCGCGGGGGGTCGGTTGATTCGACCTTAGGACATCGCGCCGTCCCACAGCCAGCATCTCCTTGCGAAGAGGTTAATGCGAGAGGACCCTACTCGAAAAATGTGGATAATACCCTTGGCGGGGAACGGGCTTATCGCCGCACTCTCCGATTGGAGGGGAGCCCTCGGAGGGGGCTCAGGCACGACGGCCGATCAGCCGCCGTAGCGTCCGGTGATGTTGCGGGCGAGCTGCTCGCCCTCCCGGATGAACCGGGTCGAGGCCTCCTGGGCCGAAGGGGTGCAGACGTGGTAGGTGAGGGCATAGGCCTGGTAGCCTTTGTTGTAGGCCCCGGCCAGGCGTTCGCGGCGGCCCTGCGTGGTGCCTTCCGTCTCGAGCAGGATCTGCATGCGCCGGCCCCATTCGTCGCCATCGGGCGCGGTGCAGAGCGGGCGCAGCATGGCGAGCGCGCCCATGATCTCGGCGAGCCGCAGCAGCTCCTTCTCATAGGGAGCGGGTGGCGGTTCGGCTGCGGGAGCGGGCGCGGCCTGCTGCTGGTTGGGCTGCGGCTGGGGCGCCGTCTGCTGCGGCCGCCGCTGTTGCGGCTGCGGGCGCGGGCGGTATTGCGGCGGCGGCGCCTGGTAGCCCTGCCGCGGCGCGTTCGGGTCCCGAGGGGGGCCGAACAGGCGCTCGAAGAAGCCCTGTGCCGCTCCCGGCTGCGCGGAGGCGGGAAGCATGGCGAGAGCGATGAGCAGGGCGACGACGCGCTTCATGGGCGCGTGTCCCCGCGGGCGATCGTGAAGGCCTGCTCCAGAATCCCGCCGAGTCCCGCCGTCATGGGCAGATCCGCAATATCCCGTTCCGTAATCCAACGGATGTCCTTTGCTTCCGGTCCTGTCTGGGGTTCGCCGGAGACCCAGCGCGCGGCATGGGGGGCGATGACGACATGATGCTTTATATGGCCTCGCCCGTCCCTTTCAATGAATTCCACGGGCGTGAGGAGTCCCATGACCTCCGCTTCGACGCCGACCTCCTCGTGCAGCTCCCGGAGGGCCGCCTCGGCGAGGGTCTCTCCCGCCTCCACCATGCCGCCCGGCAGGGAATAGAGCCCCTCGCCCGGCGGCTTCCCGCGGGCGGCGAGCAGGATGCGCCCATCGCGGATCACCGCCACCGAGGCGGCCAGGATGGGGCGGGTGGGGTAAAGGCGGTCATCCGTCATGACGATGGCGGCTCCCCGTCCACGCTGTAGCGGGCGCGGGGCCGGATCAGCCGGGCCTGGCTGCGCTGCTCGATGGCATGAGCCAGCCATCCGGCGCTCCTCCCGACGGCGAAGAGGCTAAAGGCCGCCCCGCGCGGAAGTCCATAGGCGCGCTCCAGCATGACCAGGGCGGCATCGACGCTGGGCGTTCCGCCCGCCGTATCCGCGATGGCCCGGAAGATCGTTCCATCGCAGGCGAGCAGCGGCACATTCTCGAGAATGGCCGCCGTGCGGGGGTCGCCCTCGGGATAGAGCCTGTGCCGGAAATTCGGAACGGGGACCTTGTCGGGCGCTTCCAGGAAGGCCCTCACCCGCTCGGTCATGCCGCCGTGATAGGGGCCGCCCAGGGCCGCGAGCCCGGCGATCACGGCGTTGCGCAGGGATGCGCCGGTCGAGGCCGTGACCCGCACCGCGAAGGCGGAGGAGCTGAGTTCGTGATCGGCGCAGAGGACGAGGGCCCGGCGGATCGCCTCCGCCGCCTGAGGCGCCTTCCAGGCACGGGCCAGATGTCGATGCAAGGGCTCCAGTCCCGGATCGGCCCCGCTGGCCGCAGCCGCCATCAGGCGCAGGATCGCCGCCACCTCCACGATCCGCATCTCCTTGGGGACGGGCTCGGAGAGAAGGCGCATCGCATTCGAGATGAAAGCATGCACGCCGTCCGCGGGAGCGGGAAGGGCGCGAGGCAACCGGGAGAGGAGGCGGAAGGCCTCGCCGGGAAGGCCCCCGATCAGCAGGAGCGCCGTGTCCTCCAGGGTTGCGGCCCGCGCCCAGCCGAGGGCGTCGTGCCCGCGATAGAAGAGCCGTCCGTCCTTGATCTGGGTGATGCTCGTCTCCAGCACCGGGAGGCCCCAGTCGAGGGCGGTCGCCGCCGCGACGGTCGGGCGGCGAAACCGGGTCTTGCGGGCGACGAGGGCCTCGACGTCGTCTAGGGCGTAGAGCCGCTGGCGGGGGTCGTGAGGCGAGGTGAAGGACCGGATGAGGCCCCGGCTCACATAGGCGTAGAGGCTCGGCCGGCTGATCCCGAGCCGGGAGGAGGCTGCTTCGGCGGAGGTCAGTTCGATACCCATATGTTGACATGTTGATTCAAGATTGACGGTTGCGCAAGTGCGGCGCGATGGTCCTCGGGAACAAGGAGAAATCGCATGAGCATCGGACTCGATGACGTCGTTGCCGCCGAAACGGTACTGAGCGACGTGGATGGCGAAGCAGGCCGCCTGATCATCAGGGGGCGCGACCTGGAGGAATTGGCCGGCCACGTCCCCTTCGAGGAGGTCGCCGCAAGGCTGTGGGACGGCCTGGTTCCCGGAGTCCCCTCCGATCTGCGCGCCGGCTTCGGCGGGGCGCGGGAGAGAGCCTTCCGGTATCTCTCGCCCCTGGCGCGGCACCTGTCCGGTCTCACGCCGGTCGAGGGCATGCGCCTTCTGCTCTCGGCCCTGCCGGACGCGGACAAAGAGCCCGCCCTGCTCGCCGTCGGCGGGTCGGCGGTCGCCGCCGCCATGGCGATCCGGGGCGCGAAGGGGCTTTCGCCCGTCGCGCCGGACGCGTCCGCCGGTCACGCGGCGGATCTGCTGCGCATGATCAGGGGCGCGCCGGTCGACGCGGGCAGGTCGCGGGGCCTCGATGCCTATCTCGTCACGGTGATCGATCACGGCCTCAACGCGTCGACCTTCGCGGCCCGTGTGGTGGCCTCCACCGATGCCGGCCTGCTCTCCGCCGTCGTCGCCGGGCTGTGCGCGCTGAAGGGACCGCTTCATGGCGGCGCTCCCGGTCCGGTGCTCGACATGCTCGATGAGATCGGCACGGTCGAGAATGCGGAAGCCTGGCTCGACGACGCCATGGCGCGGGGCGAGCGCCTCATGGGCTTCGGCCACCGGGTCTATCGGGTGCGCGACCCGCGCGCGGACGTGCTCAAGGCTGCCGCCGCGCGGCTGAGGGGCGACGACAACCGCATCGCCTTCGCCGAGGCCGTCGAACAGGCGGCCTTGAGGGTGCTTCAGCGTCGCAAGCCCGGCCGCCGTCTCGACACCAACGTGGAGTTCTACACGGCGATCCTTCTGGATTCGCTCGGCGTGCCGCGCGAAGGCTTCACGCCGCTCTTCGCCGCCGGGCGCACGGCGGGCTGGGTGGCTCACGCGGTCGAGCAGGAGCATGCCGGCCGCATCATCCGCCCGCAATCGCGCTATGTGGGGCCGTGGCCGGCGAAGGCGGCCTGAAGGAGACGCGCACCTGTCCCGGGGCCGCGCAGCGGGGCCCGGGATCCCTCTCCGCGACGGTCCAGAACGAGGCTGTGGGGGCGGTTGCGCTTCTCCACGACGCGTCGTGGCTATGGATCCCCGCCTTCGCGGGATGACGCTCGGCGCGACCTTCCTTAAACGTGCTGTCCGCCGTTGATGTGCAGCTCAGCGCCGTTCACGTAGGAACTCGCGTCGGTGCAGAGGAAGTAGATGGCCTTGGCCACCTCGTCCGGGGTGCCGAGGCGGCGCATGGGGATCTGCTCGACGATCTTCTCCGTGCCGGGCGACAGGATCGAGGTGTCGATCTCGCCGGGCGAGATGGCGTTCACGCGGACCCCCAGGGGACCGAAATCGGCGGCCATCTCGCGGGTGAGCGCGGCGAGCGCCGCCTTCGAGGTGGAATAGGCGGCGCCCGCGAAGGGGTGGACGCGCGAGCCCGCGATGGAGGTGACGTTCACCACGGAGCCTTTTGCGCGGGTCAGCTCGTCCTGCAGGCCGCGGGCGAGCATGATCGAGGCGAAGAAGTTCACCTGGAAGACCCGCAGCCAATCCTCATAGACTGTATTGATCGCGTTCAGCCGCGAGCCGCCGGGGCCCTTGGGCGAGATGCCCGCATTGTTGACGAGCGCGTGCAGGCAGCCGCCCTCGGCCGCGAGCCGTTCCTTCACCTCGGCGATGGCGCGTAAGGTGTCCTCGGCATTCGCGAGATCGACCTGGAGGTGGTCTTCCGGACCCATCTCCCATGGGCAGTTTTCCGGAAAGCCGTGGCGGGAGCACGTGATCACCCGCCAGCCGGCCGCCGAGAACCGCTTGACCGTGGCATGCCCGATCCCGCGGCTGGCGCCGGTGAGCAGCATGATGCGGCGGGAGGTGTTGGATGAAGAGGACATGGCAAATCTCTATGAGCGAAGGCCCATCCTTATCCGATCCGGAGGCGCAAGTCTCACGGATAAAGGCGGACCTTCCGCCATCCGTCTCCCTCGCGGCTGAAGACCACGCGGTCATGGAGGCGGAAAGGCTTGTCCTGCCAGAATTCGATGGAGACGGGCGCAATGCGGAAACCCGTCCAGTGGGGCGGGCGCGGCACCTCGCCGATGGCATATTTCGCGGCGTTGACGGCCACCGCCTTCTCGAGCGCGAAACGGCTTTCCAGCGGGCGGGACTGCTGGCTCGCCCAGGCGCCGATGCGGCTGTCGCGGGGGCGGCTCTGAAAATAGGCGTCGGCCTCCGCGTCGCTCACCATTGTCACGGGTCCGCGCGCGCGGACCTGGCGGCGCAGGCTCTTCCAGTGCAGCACGAGCGCGGCCTTCTTCTGTCCCAGCAGCTCGCGGCCCTTGTTGGATTCCGTGTTGGTGTAGAACACGAAGCCGTTCTCGTCGAAGCCCTTGAGCAGAACCATGCGGACATTGGGCAGCCCCGTCTCGTCGACGGTGGCGAGCGCCATGGCGTTGGGGTCGTTCGGCTCGGAGGCCTCCGCCTCGCTCAGCCAGGACCGGAACAGGGTGAAGGGCTCTTCGGATTCGGTGAAGTCACCGGTTGTTAACTGGTTCAATGGTTTATCTCGGTGTGTGACTTTTCGATACGGGGACCCGACGCGTGCCGTGGATCAAGACGCGCCGTTATAGATCAGATGGGATCCTGCGCGAAGCCGGGAAACTCCGCGAAGCCGGTAAACTCCGCGAAGCCGGGAAACTCTTGGCCGCAGGGATCATCGCCCTGTCGACGTCGGCGTGCAGTTTCTCTCTCGGCATGGCGGGAATGGATGTCGAGGAGCCCAAGACCACGGGAGCCCTCGCTCCGGCCGAGCCGCACGCCGCGCCGTCGCCGCTCTCGCCGGCGCTGAACGACGAGGATTGGCGCCGGGCGAAGGCCGCTCTGGCCGTCGCCCTCGATCCCCAGGGGCCCGGCACCCAGGTCTCCTGGGACAACCCGGACACCTCCATGAGGGGGAGCTTCACGCCCGCCGGCGCTCCCTTCGTGAAGAACGACGAGATCTGCCGCGCCTTCGACGCGCATCTGAGCGGTCCGGCGAATGCCTCCCTGCACGGCACGGCCTGCCGACTTTCGGGCGCCGACTGGACGGTCAAGGAGATCCGGCCGCTTGCGGGCGAGACGAAGCCCGGAAACGGCCCGGCCAGGCCCGAGAAGAAAGTCGCCAAGGCCTAGCGCATCCTGCGACGAAGCGGCCCCGGTTTTTCATAAGCACGATGCGCTGTGCTACAGGAGGATCGATTCGATACTCCAGCGCCCCGGCAGGGGCGCTCGATGCGCCAAGCTCCGCCGAACTGCTCGTTGCAAAGCAGCAACACTTTTCCCATATGAACCTTGAGTTCCGTGGGGCGGTTCTGCCTCAATCAGACGGTTCATGGATTGTCCACGATGCGAAATCCCTACGACGTTCTAGGCGTGTCCCGCTCCGCCAGCGAAGCGGAGATCAAGAAGGCGTTCCGCAAGCTCGCCAAGTCTTATCACCCGGACAGCAACAAGAACGACCCCAAGGCCAAGGACAAGTTCGCCGAGGCCAATTCGGCCTATGAGATCCTTGGCGACCCGGAGAAGCGCGCTCAGTTCGACCGGGGCGAGATCGATGCGGAGGGCAAGCCGCGCTTCCAGGGTTTCGAAGGATTCGGCGGCGGCCGGGGCGCGGGCGGGCAAGGCTTCGAGGGCTACGGCTTCGGCGGTGGCGGCGGTCCCTTCGGCGGCCGGCGCAATGCGCGCGGCTTTTCGGGGGGCGATGCGGGAGAGGACATCTTTTCCCAGCTTTTCGGCGAGGCCTTCCGCTCGGCCGGGGCCGAGAGCATGCGCCAGCAGGGACGCGCCCGCCCCCAGAAGGGCGAGGACGTGTCCGCCACGCTCACGGTGACCCTGGAGGAGGTTGCCGCGGAAGCCAAGAAGCGCATCCGGCTGCCCACGGGCCGCGACGTGGACGTGGTCATTCCCAAGGGCGTGAGCGACGGGCAGGTGATCCGCCTGCGCGGCCTGGGGCAGGGGGCTCCGGGCGTGAATCCGGGCGATGCGCTGCTCACCATCGAGATCGCGCCTCATGACCGGTTCACCATGGAAGGGGCGAACCTGCGCCAGCGCCTGCCGATCCAGATCGAGGAGGCCATCCTCGGCGGTCCCGTGCGGATCCCGACCCTGACCGGCGCGGTGAGCATGAACATCCCGCCCATGACCGATTCCGGACGCACCTTCCGGCTTCGCGGCAAGGGGCTGCCCACGAAGGGCGGCGGACATGGCGACCTTCTCGTCACCGTGGAGATCAAGCTTCCTCAGGCCGTGTCCGAGGAGCTGATGGACTACGCCCGCAAGCGGCGTTCCGCGAAGGCGGAGTAACGAAAGCTTACGGTTAGGCACCTGGATTGCGTTCCTATCGACCAAGAGGGCTTCCCCAGGCCTGCAGGGTCGGCTAAAGAAGCCGTTCTTTCACGTGTCCAGCGACGATCTAGGTGAATCTCATGGCGGAGACAAAGGCCACCGGCATTCTGGCCGGTAAGCGTGGCTTGGTGATGGGCGTGGCGAACAACCGTTCGATCGCCTGGGGCATTGCACAGGCCGCCCGCCAGCAGGGCGCGGAACTTGCTTTCACCTATCAGGGCGATGCCCTGAAGAAGCGAGTGGAGCCCCTGGCCAAGGAACTCGACGCCCATGTGGTCGGGCATTGCGACGTGACGGACGACGCCACCATCGACGCCGTGTTCGAGGAAGTGAAGCGCCTCTGGGGCAAGCTCGATTTCGTCATCCACTGCATCGCCTTCTCCGACAAGGACGAGCTCACCGGCCGCTATGTGGACACCAGCGAGGGCAACTTCTCCAAGTCGCTCCTGATTTCCTGCTATTCCTTCACGGCCATCGCCCAGCGCGCCGAGAAGCTGATGACCGACGGCGGGTCGCTCGTGACGCTCACCTATTACGGCGCCGAGAAGTGGATGCCCCACTACAACGTCATGGGCGTGGCCAAGGCGGCGCTCGAGGCTTCGGTGCGCTATCTCGCGGCCGATCTCGGCCCCAAGAACATCCGCGTCAATGCCATCTCGGCGGGCCCCATCAAGACGCTCGCGGCCTCGGGCATCGGCGATTTCCGCTATATTCTGAAGTGGAACGAATACAACTCGCCCCTGCGCCGCACGGTCACCACCGAGGAGGTCGGCGAGACGGCCGCCTACCTCGTCTCCGACATGGCGCGCGGCATGACCGGCGAGATCATGCACGTGGATGCCGGCTATCATGTCGTCGGCATGAAGAATCCGGAAGCCCCCGACCTTTCCCTCGACAAAGAGTAACCCGGCCGATCATGAATTCGCCTCGCCCGACGATCTACTTCATCCGCCACGGCGAGACGGACTGGAATCTGGAAGGCCGCCTCCAGGGTCAGAAGGACATTCCGCTCAACGACCTGGGCCGCGTCCAGGCCGAGGAGGCGGGCCGCCGTCTCCAGTCGATCCGTCCGCATTACGAGGATCTCGCCTATGTCGCGAGCCCGATGCGGCGCACCCGCGAGACCATGGAGATCCTGCGCGGCGCCATCGGTCTCCAGCCCCAGGGCTATCGCCTGGACGAGCGCCTGGTCGAGATCACGTTCGGGGCCTGGGAAGGCATGACCTGGAAAGAGGTCCGCAAGGCGGAGCCGCAGCTCGCGGCCCTGCGCGAGCAGGACAAGTGGAACTATGCCCCACCGGGGGGAGGCGAGAGCTACGCCATGCTCGTCGACCGCATCCGCCCCGTCCTCGACGACCTGACGCGCGACACCGTCATCGTGGCCCATGGCGGCGTGGCCCGCGCCTTCCTGTCGATATGCTGCGGAATCTCCTCGCGCCAGGCGGCGAGCATGGACATCTGGCAGGGCAGGGTGCTCGTTTTCGAGGGGCGCAATCACCGCTGGGTGTGAGGCTTGCGTCCTCACCTTCGCCCGGCCTCCACGTCTTGATGACGCAACCGTTCCGAAGACGTGGATGGCCACAGCGGACGCGGCGATGAGGGTGGAGCCTGCGGCAGCCGACGCGACTCGCCCATTGACCCCTGACCCTGCTCGGCCTCCGCGACATTCTCCACGCCGCGGATGCGACCGAACTCTCCTGATCGACGACGTCGACCGCGACGCGCAGGGCCGCATCACGATCGACCGGCGCGTCCGGATGCCGGAAATCGAACGACAGGCCCCTCCCGGGCTGATGGGGCGGGGTCTGGCCTGTTCAGGAGAACGGAAGAATGAGGCGAGTTCGACGCGCCTATTCGCGCGCAAAGCGGCCTTCGCGCATCAGAGTGCATATCTGCACCTTGTATTCTCCATAGAGTTCGTTTCGCCCACGTCTTTTCGCCGCCACGTGGCGTGGATGGCGGGCCCAGGCGCCGAGGGCGTCCTCCGACTCGTATTCGGCGATCGTCACCCGCTCCCCGTCATCGGCCACGAAGGATTTATGAGCGACATAGCCGGGGATTTCCTTGGCCATGGAAGCGACGGCTGTCGCCTCGGCCCTGTAGGCTTCCTCGATGCCCTCTCTGAGACGGTTTCGGAATACGACGACGATCATGGTGCAAATCCTGCTCTAAGGCTCTGGATGTAGAGTTGCCTCAGATGTGTAATCCCGTAAAATGAATAATACAGATTATATCGTTCTCATGACGGAATATGGAAATCTCCGATCTGTTCATCTTCCAAGCGGTTGTCCGTCACGGAGGAATCACGAGCGCGGCAAAGCAGCTGAACCGCGTCCAGTCCAATGTCACCGTCCGCATTCGCAAGCTCGAGGCCAGTCTCGGTGTCCGGCTCTTCCTGCGGGAGGGAAAACGGGTGCGGCTGTCGCCGGCGGGCAGAATTCTGCTGGATTACGCGGAGCAGATCCTTGTCCTTGCAGAGCAGGCGCGATCCGCCGTTCACGAAACCCGGCCTTTCGGGGTCCTGCGCCTTGGGACCATGGAGAGCACGGCCGCGGCGCGTCTCCCCCGGCCCCTATGCGAGTATCATGAGCGCTATCCCGAGGTGTCCATCGAGCTTCGGACGGGATCGCCGAGGGAGCAAATTGCTCTCGTTCTCTCGGGCGAGCTGGATGCCGCCCTTGTCGCGGAGCCCGTCCATGACGACCGTTTGAACACGCTCGCCATCTTCGAGGAGGAACTGGTGCTCGTCGGCGGAGCTGCGCATCCGCCGATTGCCGCACCGCGCGACGTGGATCCCCGGACGGCTCTGGTTTTCCATCCGGGATGCCCCTATCGCGCACGTCTGGAAGGCTGGTTCGCCCGCGCCGGAACCCCCATCGGGCGCATGATCGAACTCACGTCGTATCACGCCATGCTGGGCTGCGCGGCTGCCGGTATGGGGGTTGCGATGATGCCCTTGAGCGTCGTCCGGACCTATTCCGAGCGATCCCGCCTCGGCATTCACCCCATCGCGGATCCCGATTTCAACAGCGCCAGGACGCTTTTCGTCCGGCGCAAGACCCTGCAGCGTCCCGCAATCGAGCGGTTCGCCGAGCTTCTCCTGGCGCATTCCGGCGCGGCGGAGGCGTGACACCCGCGCGCTTTGGCTCTAAGACGCCCTGAACATTGTCGAAGTGCGCCATGTCCTACAACACGTTCGGTCACCTTTTCCGCGTCACCACCTTCGGCGAGAGCCACGGGCCCGCCCTCGGCTGCGTCATCGACGGCTGCCCGCCCATGATCCCGCTGGAGGCCTCCGAGATCCAGGCCGAGCTCGACCGGCGCCGTCCGGGCCAGTCGCGCTTCACCACCCAGCGCCAGGAGCCGGACCAGGTCAAGATTATCTCCGGCGTGTTCACGGACGAGCGCACGGGCCGGCAGGTCACCACCGGCACCCCCATCGCCCTGATGATCGAGAACGTGGACCAGCGCTCGAAGGATTATTCGGAGATCAAGAACTCCTATCGCCCGGGCCATGCGGATTTCACCTACGACGTGAAATACGGCATCCGCGACTATCGCGGCGGCGGGCGCTCCTCCGCGCGCGAGACGGCGGCCCGCGTGGCGGCGGGAGCGGTGGCGCGCAGGGTTCTCTCCGGCGTCACCATTCGCGGCGCCCTCGTGCAGATGGGGCCTCACGCCATCGACCGTGGCAACTGGGACTGGGAGGAGATCGCGCGCAATCCCTTCTTCTGCCCGGACGCCAAGGCGGCGGAATTCTATGAGGATTATCTCGACGGCCTGCGCAAGGCGGGATCGTCCATCGGCGCCGTGATCGAGATCGTGGCCGAGGGCGTGCCGGCGGGCCTCGGCGCGCCGATCTACGGCAAGCTCGATTCCGACCTCGCGGCCGCGATGATGTCGATCAACGCGGTCAAGGGCGTGGAAATCGGAGACGGTTTTGCCGCCGCGACCCTTCGCGGCGAGGAGAATGCCGACGAGATGCGGCCGGGAAACCAGGGTGCGCCGACCTTCCTGTCGAACCACGCGGGCGGCGTCCTGGGCGGCATCTCCACCGGCCAGCCGGTCGTCTGCCGCTTCGCCGTGAAGCCGACCTCGTCGATCCTCACCCCGCGCTCCAGCGTGACCCGCACGGGCGCGGAGGCCGAAGTGATGACGAAGGGCCGGCACGATCCCTGCGTGGGCATCCGGGCGGTGCCGGTGGGCGAGGCGATGATGGCCTGCGTCCTCGCCGATCACCTCCTGCGCCATCGCGGGCAGGTCGGAGAGGGGCCTGCCTGGCCGTTTGGCGGGTAGGGGCTTCGTAAGAGCCTTCTTTGCCGGTGCTCCGTCGATACGCCCTCGCAATACGCCCTCGTCGTGCCCGGCCATGACGGGAGGACGATCGCGGGTTGTCTGGATGAGCCGCAGGATCAGGGTCTTTTAGTTTTAGTCCTGCTGGCCGAGAGAAGATTTCATCAAATTTTAGTTTTACTAAAATCGCAGCTTCCGCTAAGCCTGGGCCATGAAGCTTGCTGAATGGTTGTCCCGCAACGGCGTGTCGCGCGTGGAATTCGCGCGGCGGATCGGCGTCACTCCCGGCGCCATTACCCAGATGTGCAATTCCGACCATGCCTGGCTTTCGCGGGACACCGCGGAAATGATCGCCCGCGAAACCCGCGGAGCCGTCACGCCCAACGATTTTCTGCCCCTATCCGCCCAGGAGGCCCTCATGTCCAACTCCGTCGCCGAAGCCATCGAGGCTTTCGCCCGCGGTGAAATCGTGATCGTCACGGACGATGACGACCGCGAGAACGAGGGCGATCTCATCGTCGCGGCCTCCCTCTGCACGCCCGAGAAGATGGCCTTCATCATCCGAAACACCTGCGGCATCGTCTGCGCGCCGCTGACCGTCGCGGAGGCGCGCCGCCTGCGGCTCGACCCGATGGTGGCCTCCAACGACGCGCCTCTCGGCACGGCGTTCACCGTCACGGTCGACGTGAAGCACGGGCTGACCACGGGCATCTCCGCCGAGCAGCGCTCCAACACCGTGCGGGCGCTCGCCAACAACAACATGGGGGCCGCCGATTTCGTGCGCCCCGGCCACGTGTTCCCGCTCATCGCCAAGGATGGCGGCGTGCTCATGCGCTCCGGCCACACGGAGGCCGCCGTCGATCTCTGCAAGCTCGCGAACCTGCCGCCGGTGGGCGTGATCTGCGAGCTCGCCAACGACGACGGCACGGTGATGAAGGGCCAGCAGATCGACGCCTTCGCCGAGCAGCACGATCTCAAGCGCATCTCGGTCGCCGATCTCATCGCCTATCGCCAGTCGCGCGAGAAGCTCGTCGAGCGCATCGCCACCTTCCCGGTGGAGACGCCCTGGGGCTCGTTCACGGGCTATGCCTATTCGACTCCCTTCGACAGCGTGCAGCACATGGCCGTCGTCCATGGCCGCATCGGCGACGGCGCCAATATTCCCGTGCGCCTGCACCGGGCCAATGCGCTGACCGACGTGTTCGAAGGCGGCCGGACGGTGTCTGCCGCCCTGCAGCGATTCGTGAAGGAGGGCAGGGGCGTCCTCGTCTACCTGCGCGACGGCACGGCCGGGGTGCCGGCGACCCATTTCTCCGAAAGCGAGGAGACCGCATCGGAAGCCGTGCGCTCCAGCCAATGGCGCGAGATCGGGCTCGGCGCGCAGATCCTGAAGGATCTCGGCGTCACGTCGATCCGCAACCTCGCCACCTCGAGCCGCTCCTATGTCGGCCTCTCCGGCTTCGGTATCGAACTGATCTGCGAAGAGCCGATCGAGTGCTGACGGGGCGGTGCATTCTCTTCACCCGACAGACCGGGGCGCCCGCGCGGGGATGACCAAGAGGGTGCCGGGATGAGAGGGGGCGGCGGCTCTCGCCGTCATGGCCGCACTTGTTGCGGCCATCCACGTCTCGAGACATGCGCGCCGAAGGTTGTCGATGACCGGCCTGCGGCGCCGGGCCTCAGGTGTGCATCTCGCGCCCCATGAGGGCATCGAGGTGGAAGGCGGTCGATTTGGCGAGACCTTCGAGATCGTAGCCTCCTTCGAGAACCGACACGATCCGCTGCCCGCAATGCCGGTCGGCGAGACCCATCAGTTTCTGCGTGGCCCAGGCGAAATCCGTCTCCGTGAGATTGAGGCTGGCCAGCGGATCGCGCCAATGGGCGTCGAAGCCGGCGGAAACGATGATGAGATCCGGCGCGAAGGCGTCGATGCGCGGAAGAATGGCGGTCTCCACGGCTTCGCGGAACGCTTCCGTGCCGTCCCCCGCATTGAGCGGCGCGTTGACGATCGTGCCGTGCTCGCCTGTTTCCGATAAGGCACCCGTTCCGGGATAGAGTGGCGCCTCGTGGGTCGAGGCGTAGAGCACGCTGGCGTCGCTCCAGAAGATGTCCTGCGTGCCGTTGCCGTGATGAACGTCCCAGTCGAAGATCGCGACGCGCTCGGCGCCGTATTTTCTCTGGGCATGGCGCGCGGCGATCGCGGCGTTGTTGAAGAAGCAGAAGCCCATGGCCCTGGTGCGTTCGGCATGGTGCCCGGGCGGGCGCATGGCGACAAAGGCGTTCGTGGCCCGGCCGGACATGACCTCGTCCACGGCCAAAACCGCGCCCCCGGCGGCGCGCAGGGCGGCCTCGTAGGTGCCGGGCGACATCACGGTGTCCTCATCAATTCGGACTAGCCCTTCCCGGGGGCTGATATCCCGCAGCCGTACGGCATAGTCTTCAGGATGGGCCAGGGTGAGGCTTTCCATCTCGGCCATGGGGGCTTGTTCGCGGATCAGCGCGGTGAAACGCTCCTTTTCCAGAGCGCGCTCGATGGCGCGGATGCGGTCCGGCCTCTCGGGATGACCGAGGGGCGTCTGATGGTTCAGGCTGGACGGATGGCTGATGTAGAGCGTTGACATGCAAGCACTTGATTAAGGGTGGAAAAACAGTGTCGCAGCCGCGCAACCGATTGTCCATGTTGTTGCGATGCAACACCTCTCCTGCGCCAACCGTGGCATTGTGGCGGTGATTCGCCTCGACCTCGGATCTGCCGATCCAGAAGTGAGCGTTACGTCAACCCATGCCGTCTTCGCGACGGCCAACAGAGCTTTCCTTCGATGCGCCTCTCGAGCCTCGTCTTCCTTGTGGCAACCATGGCAGCCGCCCTGGCGGGCTGCAATTACAAGGGCGTCCCCGACCCCCAGGTCTCCGCGCGCGACGCGGAATGGATGGCGCAGATTCCGCCGGCCCAGGAAGAGCCGCGCAATGCCCGCTACATCGTCGACGACCCGACCGGCGAGGCGCCCGGCACCATCGTGATCGACACGAAGGAGCGCCTCCTCTACCTCGTGCAGGATGGCAGGAAGGCCATCCGCTACGGCGTCGCCGTCGGCGACGAGGCCTATGGCTGGACCGGCACGTCGCGGATCGCCCGCAAGGCGGAATGGCCGAACTGGAACCCGCCCGCCGAGATGAAGGCGCGCTGGCCCCATGTGCATGCCATGACCGGCGGCCCCGCCAACCCGCTCGGCGCCCGCGCCCTCTACCTCTTCGAAGGTAACCGCGACACGCTCTACCGTATCCACGGCACCAACGAGCCGGAGAAGATCGGGCAGGCGGTGTCCTCCGGCTGCATCCGGATGCGCAACATCGACGTGATCGACCTCTACAACCGCGTGGCGCTGAACACGACCGTCATCGTGCGCTAAACCAAGATCGTCATGCTCGGGCCTCGCGCCCAAAAGAAAAGCGCCCTCGAGGGGCGCTTTTTCGTTGCAGGGCAATAGCGCCTCAATCGTCCAGGATTGCTTCCTTGCGGAGGATCGCCGGAAGCTCGACGGTCTTGGGCTTGGCCGGCTGACGTTTGACCGAGCGCATGGCGGCCGCGAGCGCCGGGAGGGCGACGGGCTTGAAGGCCGGAATAGCCTGGGCGGGGGCCTGGGAATTCGGTCGTTGGTCTCGGTTCGGGGCACGCACGGTCATGAATTTCCTCCTGGACATAGCTGGCGTTCACGCCTGCCGTCATGAATGGGGCAGACGCGTCCTCATTGAGGCAGACCCGCAATCATGTATTGGTTGTCCAAGGGATAGTCTCAACAGGCTTAATCCCGGATGAACGGCATGATGCTCTCGCGGCGTAGCCGTTACGGGTTCCGACGGCCGAGGCGACGGGCGAAATCCTCGCCGTCCTTCAGGCCCATTTCATAGGCCCTGCGGATGCCGTCGGGATTGGTGATGTCGAATTGTCCGATCGGGACGGGCTGCGAGGGCTGGACGTAGAGGCGTCCCTTCACCTGCGGGAAGGCGCGGTAGAGGCGGGACAGGATGACGAGCGTCCTGCCGCCCCGCTCCTCGACCGGAATCAGGGGCTCCGCCGGCACATTGTCGACCAGGCCGCCGTCGAGGGCCGCCGTGCCGCCGATGCGCCCCACCGGCATGAAGGGCGGCACGCTGGCGCTCGCCATCAGGGCGGCCGAGAGCTCGGCGGGAGAGGCGAGATCCTGCACCCGCACGAATTCGGGAACGAAGCCCAGCGCTCGCCCTCCGCGCGGATGGACGGGAGAGCGCCACTTCTTCTCGATCTGGTAGGCCGCGATTCCGAGCGGGACGGCGATGGCCAGCGGCAGGCGGCGGGGCTTGCGCGCCAGGCCGATCAGGATCTCGGGGCCTCTCTTCAGGCGGGCGAGCGCCGCCTCGTCGATGACGGCTTCGATGAGACTGCGATACATGAGGGAGACCGGCCAGGGCGAGCCCTCGCTGCGCCAGGCACGCCATTCGAAGTTGCGGCGGCCCTGGCTGCAGCCTTCGGCCACCATCTCGTTGACCATGCGGCCCAGGCCCAGGAGGCTGTAGCAGGCGGACCAGGCCCCCGCGCTGACACCCACGATCATGGTGGGGTCCAGGCCGAGAAGAGGGGCCGCCGCTTCCCAGAAGCCGCCCTGCCAGTAGCAGCGGTTGCCGCCGCCTGCGAATGCCACTGCGTCGAACATGGTTCCTAACGCTGCAATCTCTCGAGCGTCGCGTCCTCCTCGGCGCGGGCGCGTTCGCGCCAGGCGAGCACGATGCGCTCGAGATCGACGAGATCCTGTTCCGGAAGGGAGCCCAGGGTGCGCTGGACGTAGGAGCGCTGCACGGCGATGCCCTTCTCGGCCAGATCGCGCCCCTTCTTCGTCAGATACAGCGCATTCGAGCGCCGGTCGCCGGGGATGGAGCGGCGCTCGACGAGGTCGGCCTCCACCATCCGGTCGAGAAGGCCCGAGACATTTCCCTTCGTCACATAAAGCCGCTCCGCCAGTTCCTGCTGGCTCAGCCCCTCCCGCTCCGTCAGGGTGGAGAGAAGGTCGAATTGCGGGATCGACAGGCCGAGCGCCTTCAACTCGCTGGCGACCGTATTGAGCGCACGGCGATGCAGGCGGATGACGCGAAACCAGATCCGGAGCGGATCGGCTCCGAGATCCGCGGGAACGGGTGAGAGGGACGTCACGGACATAGGCTCCTGATACGACGGGATAGTTTAGGGCGAAACGATTCGCGCCGCCATCCCCGCCTCGGGACTTCGCGGCGAGAAGGCCGGCGCGATCCATTTTTATATGTTATATGATTTCATGAATGTGCTAAGGCTCGTCCCATCTTCCCTTGAGGATTATGACCATGACAGCCTCGCTCTCTTCCCAGGCCCCGCACGCCCCATCCCAAGCCACCCCCATGTCCTTCTCGGGACGGGGAGGCGAGTTTTTGAAGATGCTGGTGGCGGGAAGCCTTTTCCAGATCCCCACCTTCGGCTTCTATCGATTCTGGCTGACCACGAAGCTGCGCCGCCACCTCTGGGCCAACACGCAGATCGACGGCGAATCCTTCGAATATACCGGCACCGGCAAGGAGCTGCTGATCGGCTTCCTGATCGCTCTCGCCATCCTGGGCCCGCTCTATATCGCGATCTTCGTGCTGTCCTTCGCCCTCGAAGAGCAGGCGGCGTTCGCGAGCTTTCCTCTGTTTCTCATCCTGTACGTGCTGGCCCATTTCGGCAGCTATCGCGCCCGCCGCTACCGGGCGACCCGGACCGTCTTTCGCGGGGTCCGATTCTGGATGAAGGGATCGGGCTGGGCCTACGCCTTCCGGGCCATCCTGTGGGACGCCGCCAACCTGCTCACGCTCGGCCTCGCCCTGCCGTGGGCGATGGCCTATCTCGAGCGCTACCGCATGCGCCACACCTATTTCGGCAGCGTCCAGGGCGACTTCACCGGTACGGGCTGGACGCTGTTCAAGCGCGGCTGGTGGCTCTGGGCCGTCTCGTGGATCGCGCTCGGCGGCACCATCGCCGTCAGCTTTCATTTGGCCGAGACCTTTCCGGAGCACGAAATGACCTTTGCCGGGATCGGTCCGCTCTTCGCGTTTCCGCTCCTTGCGCTGCTCTGGCCGATCATGATGGCGATCTTCACCCGCTGGCATATCGACGGCCTGCGCATCGGCGGCGCGGCGGTGGCGAGCAGGCTGGGGACGGGCACGTTCTACGGCCTGTTCTTCAAGGTGCTCTTCTCATCTCTGGGCTACGCGATCGCCTTCGGCATCGTCTTCACGCTCGGGGCTTTCGCCCTCGGAATGTTCTTCCAGGAGGCCCTGCTCGACATGCAGGCCGGCGAGTGGACGAGCGGCGCGGTCGTCGTCGGCTTTCTCTGTGCGGTCGCCTATCTCGTCTTCCTGCTCGGCTTCGGCATCATTCAGCGCTACTTCCTCGTTCGCGGCCTGTGGGCAGCGATCGTCAACACCACGTCGGTGTCGAACCTGCGCTCGCTGGACAGCGCCGTTGCTTCCGGCCAACCTGCGGGCGGCATGGGCGAAGGGCTTGCCGACGCACTCGACTTCAGCGTCGGACTTTAAGGTAACCGTGATGGATGCGGTCTTCTACGATGGCACGAGCGCCCGACGCAGGGCGGTCGTTCTCACGATCACCGCCTCCAGCCTCGACATTCACGAAGGGGGCGAGTGGGTCGCCTCCTGGCCGGTCGACGACATCCGGCGCAAGGATGCGCCCGAGGGCATCCTGCGTCTGACGCGCGAGAGCGGCCCGGACCTGACGCGCCTGGACGTCGCGGATCCCGCCGTCCAGGCAATCATCCGGCAGCATTGCCATCGAATCGACGATCACCATGACCGCGAGCCCAGGGGACGGATCGTCTTCTGGTCCGCCGCAACCGCGGTCTCGATCATCCTGTCCGTCCTGTTCCTGATGCCGCTTCTGGCGCAGACGCTCACGCCCCTCATTCCCGTCGAGGCCGAACGGCGCATCGGCAAGGCCGTCGACAATCAGCTGCACACCCTGCTCGGCGACAAAGTCTGCGAGGCTCCCGAGGGCTCCTTGGCCCTGCGCAGGCTCACGGATCGCCTGAGCAGGGCCAAGGGGGTTGAGGCCGCCCTCGACGTTGCGGTGCTCGATTCCAAGATTCCCAACGCCATCGCTCTTCCCGGAGGGCGGATCTACGTGTTCCGGGCGCTTCTCGACAAGGCCGAATCCACCGACGAGATCGCCGGCGTGCTTGGGCACGAGATCGGGCATGTCGCGGCCCGGGACGGTCTGCGCAAGATGATCCAATCGGGAGGAACCTCCTATCTGTTCGGCCTTCTGTTCGGCGACGTGACGGGAGGCGGAGCCATCGTGTTCGCGAGCCGCTATCTGATCGACAGCGCCTATTCCCGCGAGGCGGAAGCGGCGGCGGACGATTTCGCCGGGGCGACCATGGTGTCGCTGGGGCGGCCCGCTCATCCCATGGCGCTGTTGCTCAAACGCATCGAAGCCGATCAAGATGGGGACAAGGAGGAGGGCGAGGGGAACGAAAGGCGCATTCCCGCTTTTCTGTTGACCCACCCCGTTACCGGCCAGCGCTTGAAAGCTTTGGAAAAACAGGTGCCTTCCCAGCCCGGCGAGCCTCTTCTGACGCAACAGGAGTGGCGCGCGCTCAAAGAGATTTGTAAGACCCCTTGATGCGCCGTCTCATTATCGAAGAACCCTACTCCCGGCCGGCCCGATGGTCGCCCATGGTGGCCTGGTTCGCGCTCGTCGTGACGGCTCTCTCCACGCTGCTGATCCGCTTCGGCCGCATCGATTACCAGTCGGGCTTCATCGCTCTGGGGCTCGGGCTCGCCATCGCGCTTCTCGCGGCGGGGCTCTCCCTCGTCGCCTTCGTGCGCATCTGGCAGGAGGGGCGAAGGGGCCTCGGCAGCGCCATCAAAGGGCTTATCCTGGCCGCGCTCGTTCTCGGCTATCCGGCCTATATGGGTCTCAAGGCGGCGACGCTGCCGGCGATCAACGACGTCAGCACCGATACGGACGACCCGCCGGCCTTCTCGCGCTCCCATGCGGCCCTGACGGCCCGCGATGGCCGCATCCCGCCGGACGTTCCGCCGGAGGAGCGTGAACTGCAGCGCGAAGCCTATGTGCAGATCGCCCCGCTCTCGCTCGATATCCCGCCCGAGGATGCCTTTTCGCTGGTTCGCAAGGCCGCCGAAAATCTGGGATGGAAGATCGTCGAGGCGGTACCGCCCGGCGGCCGGACCGGCGCGGGCCGGCTGGAGGCGATCGACCGCACCCGCATCCTGAAGATGCCCGAAGACATCACGGTGCGCGTCCGGCCCCGGGTCGACGGCACGCGGATCGACATCCGTTCCGCCTCCCGCATCGGCCATCACGATCTCGGCACCAACGCCAAGCGGATCCGCGCCTTCCTCGAAGAGGCGTCCAATCTGGCCCTCGCGGTGAAATAGGCCTGCCTTAAAGCATCGTGCGGAACAGTGGGCGTCTCGTCATGGCCGTCCCCGGACGTGATCCGGGGGGCAGTCACGGCCATCCACGTCTTCACGCACCGCAGCGGGTTAAAGGTGTGGATGCCCGGCTCAAGGCCGGGCGTGACGACGGGAGGAACGATGCTCTAAGTCGGCCGGTATTCCCCGTGGAGGCTCGGGACGCCGTCGGTCACCGCGAGATCCCTGACGACGAGGTCCTCCAGATGCGCGAAGACCGACAGACAGGCGGCATTCACGAGGGCCGGGTTGAGGCCCTGATAGATGGCCGCCACGATCTCGGGGATCGTCCGGTCGCCCGCCCTGAGCCTGGACAGGATCGATGTCTCCCGCAGCCGCCGATGGTGAATGAGGGCACGCACGAAGCGCTGAGGGTCCTGGACGGGGCCGCCATGGCCCGGCCAGTAGACCGTCTCGTCCCGCCCCTTGAGTTTGTCGAGGGAGGCCATGAAGGCGCTCATGGAGCCGTCCGGCGGCGCGACGACGGTGGTGGACCAGGCCATGACGTGGTCGCCGGAGAACAATGCCTTCTCCTCGGGCAGGGCGAAGGCGAGGTGATTGGCCATATGGCCGGGCGTCGCCACGGCCTCCAGGGTCCAGCCGGGGCCCTGCACCGCGTCGCCTTCCGCAAGTTCCCGGTCCGGGGCGTATTCCCTGTCGGAGCTTGCCTCCAGGGAGTTCACCTCGCCGGTGAACAACGGACGGGCGCTCCGGTGCGGGCTGCAGCCGACGACGAGCGCGCCCGTCGCGGCCTGAATGGCGCGGGCGGCGGGCGAGTGATCCCGGTGGGTGTGCGTGACGAGAATATGGGTCACGGTCTCGCCCCTGGCGGCGTCGAGCAGGGCCTCGATATGCCCGGGGCTGTCCGGGCCCGGGTCGATGATCGCCACCTTGCCCGAGCCGACGATGTAGCTGCAGGTCCCCGTGAAGGTGATCGGCCCCGGATTTCCCGCGACGATTCGGCGGACCAGAGGGCTCACCCGCATCGATTCGCCCGACCGGGCCGGGGGACGGACATCGAAGGAGAGATCGTCTGCCATGAAGGATCCTGGGAAATCTGGGCGGTTGAACATCCCGGCTGCGCCTCCGCTTGAGGCGGGCCTGCCCCTCCTATAAGGGTTCGCAGGCCGCCTGCGAATGGCGGATCGATTGGGAGATATGTTTCATGTCGACTGGCGCAACCTCGCCAACCACTCCGTCGACCCTCGTCGGCCTGATCTGGCCGTCCCGGGACGATACCCGCTTCTCCGCGCTCCGCGCCATCGTTCTGATGGCTGTCGGCACAGCGCTTCTGACCCTTTCCGCCAAGGTCCAGGTGCCCCTGCCTTACGTTCCCATGACCCTGCAGACGCTGGTCGTGCTGATCATCGGCACGTCCTATGGCTGGCGCCTCGGCGGCGCGACCGTCGGCCTCTATCTCGCGCAGGGCGCGATGGGCCTGCCCGTCTTCGCAGGTCCGACGGCCGGCATCGGCTACATGATGGGTCCCACGGGCGGTTTTCTCTTCGGCTTCCTGGCCGCCGCCGTCGCCATGGGCTTCATGGCGGAGCGCGGATGGGACCGCTCGCTCCTGCGCGTCATCGTCATGATGAGCCTCGGCCATGCGCTGGTTTTCGTGTTCGGTCTCGCCCAGCTCTCGCTGGTCATGCCCTTTGCGAAGGCCTGGACCGTCGGCGCCGCGCCCTTCGTCGCCGCGACGGTGGTGAAGACCGCCTTGGCCGTGGCCCTGATGCAGGCAGCCTGGTCGGTGACCCGCCGCGACGACGGCGCCCGGTAAGGGAGCGTCGGCACCGTGAACAGGAAGCCGCCTTCGGGCGGCTTCTTTCGTTGTCGAGGGGCCTCAATCCCGGCGCGAGTTGGATCCCACGTCCGATGCGCTCATCTTAGAAGTGAGCATCGGATCCGATCCCAAAAGTGGAATCCACTTTTCACGTCTGAAGCTCTAGCCTGCCGAATGCACGAGCCGGAGATTCGGCCGCGCCTTGATGCTGCCGTGACGGAAGGTGAGATCGACCCATTCCTCGTCGCCGCCTTCTTCGACGACGCGGTAGCCCATCTGCCGGGCGATCGCTTCCACCTGCCCGAGAGTGGAGCGGGAAATCCAGCGTGAGAACTCAGGCGTTTCCTGGTCCATGAGAACGGCGATCATGCCGATCTCGACGCCCTGGTCGAAATCTTCGCTGCGGCCGGGAAAACGCAAACGCAAGCCCTCATCGAGATGGATATGTCGCATGGTGGGAGCCCCCAATTCGCCGCGTGCGGCGTTCTTTTGTCGAACACTAACAATATTTCTCCAGGACAGGAAGGCGTCACGGGCGCGCAGTGTTGCAACAGAACTTGGCCGCGGGACGCAAGAAAGGCCGGAACCGTCCCATCAAGCGCTCATTAGCTATTCAGGACAGCCGAGAAATCCTGGAGACGAACCGATGGCCGAGCGCAGAATCACTGCCTTCTTCAACACCTACGACGAGGCAGCCAAGGCCGTGCAGCGGCTGGAGGCGGCCCATATTCCCCATTTCGAGATCAGCCTGATCTCGAACAACACCGACAACGTTTCCTCGCATCATGCGACCCGCTCGCTGGACGACGAGGATTTGAATCACGAATTCGCCGGCGCCGGGGCGGCGGCGGGCACGATCGCGGGCGGCGGCGCGGGTCTCCTGGCCGGACTCGGCACGGTGGCGGTTCCGGGGCTCGGCCCGGTGATCGGAGCCGGATGGCTGATCTCGACGCTCGTCGGCGCCGGGGCAGGGGCCGCGGTCGGCGGGCTCATGGGAGCCCTGGCCGATTCCGGTCTGAGCGAGGACCAGGCCAAAGCCTATGTGGATGGGGTTCGCCAGGGCGGAACCCTCGTGACGGTGGGCGTGGACGAGGCGGAGATCGAGCGCGTCGTCAATATCCTGGACGACGAAGGGCGCATCGAGCCGGGTGAGCGGGAGACGGACTGGCGCTCCCAAGGGGCCGCTCCCCCGATCGGAGCGGCCGCCTCGACCACGACGGGCCTGACCACGGATCTCATGCCCAATCCGCTCGATGAGGAAGACGACCACACTCTGCACGTCGAACTCGAGGACGAGCGCCTTCGCCGCATGACGGGCTCGGGCAAGGAGCAGCCATGAAAAAAGGCGGGAGGCCTCTTCGGTCTCCCGCCTTCCATCGTCTGAACGGTGCCCGCTCAGCGGGTCTTGCGCAGCAGATTGTCCAGGCTCCAGATGCCGCCGCCGGCCGCCACGAAGTAGAGAAACACGAAGCAGTAGAGAATCGCCGCGTCCCCGCCGTTGAGCACGGGAAAGACGCTCTTCGGCGCGTGGGCGATCCAATAGGCGCAGGCCATCAGGCCCGAGAGCAGGAACGCCACGGGGCGGACGAAGAGGCCGAGAACGAGAAGGCCCCCGCCGAAGAGTTCGAGCACGCCCGCGATCCAGGGGAGGCTGAACATGGCCGGGGAGGCGCCCGTGGGGAAGCCGAGAATCTTCTGAGTGCCGTGCGCCATGAAGATCAGCGCCGCGACGATGCGCAGGATGCTGAGAAGGCGCGGCGTCCATACGGACTCGAACGAGGTTGAATGCATCAAAAATATCTCCGGTCGTTGTCACGACGGCGCCGGTGGATCCGCGCCATCTGCGATGCCTCCGGTTAAAGGCCGGGCTTCCGCCTTTCCAGGTGTGAAAGCACACGCTCCGGTAACGAATTGCTTACCATGCGGGCAGAAGGCTTTGATCGTTCGCCGCCCTGCGGCGTTTCCTTTGTGTCAACAGCACAGGAGGCCGCCATGACCATCCTCGATCCTCGCACCGGACAACTCGTCACGATCGATCTCACGCCGCGCCCGCGTCGTTGAAGAAGGAGCTCATGGTCCTCCCAGTACCCTGCGTTCCCTCCGGCCCGGCGATCGTCCTTCTCCCGCACCGATCGCCGGGCTCATCGCCGCGAAGGCCGAGAACCGATTGAATCGGTGCGGAACATCTCCTCTCGACATTGCGACCTTCGGTTCCTGCGCACGAGCCGGAACCTCAAAGCCTGCGCTTGCATTGGCCTGTAACGGCAAGTCCGGCGAACCGGGAGGTCAGGATTCTTGGCCCTGTTCGGCAAACTGGGCCGCAACCTGGGCCCTGGAACGCCGCCTTTGCAGAACACCTCAAGTTGGGAGAGTTGAATGGCTCTGACAGGACGCTTTAATCTCCGCAAGACCTTCAGGGGCCGCATCATCCTGCAGGTCGAGGAGGAGGTGCAGGGCTTCTGGGGACGCATGACGGGCCGTCCCAAACTGCACCGCCGCTGGCGCGACGCCAACGTGCTCGACCTGGCAGCGCCCGAACTGCGATCCCTGGTCGATCTGCGCTTCCGTCCGCGCTACATGCCGCAGGCGCACGAGACGGTTCAGGACTGGCCGAAAGCCCCCCATCAGCTGGAGGCCGTTCCGGCTCAGACTCTTCATTATGAGACGTACGACGAGAACGGCCGTTTCTCGACCCATTAGCGCATCGCCCTGCACCGGGAGCCGGATCCGCTTTTCACGCAGGCGGCACTTCGGTGCCGGACGATGAGCCGGGCCTCCACTCGCACCGTCAGTATTCTTGCGCCGTGCAGGAAGCCTAGACTTTGCCGGTGTGCAGGATCTCCATCAGCTCCGACGCGATCTTTGCAGGCAAGGGGAGTTCCCTCAGCTTTCGCACCGTCTCCTGGACCGGATAGTGGAACGTCTTGAGTTCGAACGCGCCGTCCTGCCATACCGCATAGCTTGCGCAGGCGCCTCCCATTCGGGGCTGGCCGAGACTTCCGGGATTCAGCAGCGTCTTGCCCCCCAGCCGTCTGAGGACCGGCACATGGCTGTGGCCGCACAGAAGGACATCGGCCGTGACCCCGGCGAGTTCCGCTTCCCATTCCGCCTCATCGGTCGGCCAGCGTCCGCGAAGCGGATCGGCCGGTGTGCCGTGAAGCAGGTGGAAGGTGGTCCCGTCGCGCTCGATCTGGACCTGCTCCGGAAGGCCGCGCAGAAATGCTTTCTGCGCGTCGCTCAGCATCGAAGAGGTGTAGCGCCGCGTTGCTTCGGCCATGGCGCGATAGCGCGGGCTCCAGGCCGAATCGTCGTCGTGGGCCACCGCATGGTCGTGATTTCCCTGTACGACCAGTGAGGCCCGCGCGACCACTGTGGCGATGACCTCGGCCGGCTGAGGACCGTAATTGACCAGGTCGCCGAGCACCCAGAGCTCGTCGTAATCCTCCGGAAGAGCCTGCAGGGCATCGTAGTTGCCGTGAATGTCGGAGACGATGACGAGCTTCACGATGACCTCGTGGCGGCGATAGGAGGAGGACCGCGAAACGGGCCGGCGCTTTCCATGGCCTGTCGGCACGGTTCTGTCCATCTTTCGATGGGAGATCAGCTCTCCTATTTGGTGTGCCGCATTTTTGACGGCGAACGGGATCCACGTCGCCGAATATGGCTCTCGTCCTATACAGCTCCGGCTGTGCCAGCACCAGCACACAACGCGATCAACTGCACGTCGCCCCTGGGGTTTGTCCGATAATGCGATACGACGTCTTTGAACTTTCCTGTGTCGCCGCCGCAATGGATAATCTTCAGGCATCACCATCGTAGCACTTTGACGCCAAGCCCATCGCTGATACAGCGCATCTTGTTGGGATGACTGCGTCGATCGGGGTCAAGCGTGCTTTTTTTGTTTTCTGTCCAGCTCTTGCGAGCTGCGGCCGCCTTGATGGTTGTAGGGCATCACATTCAACTTAATCTGGCTGAAGGGTTCGGGCTTCCACATGCAATTCCTAAACTTGTCATAGGATCCGCCGGCGTCGATATATTCTTTGTCATCTCCGGATTCATCATGGTGGTTTCGTCAGACCGCCTCTTTGGACAACCAGGAGCAACCAAGCTCTTCCTGTTACGGCGATTGATCCGGATCGTCCCGTTGTATTGGGCGACAACCTCGCTTTATGTTCTCGGTGTCGGCGGCGGTTTTACCTTAGCACATACGTTAGCGTCGTATTTCTTCATTCCCTATCCACGCCCTGATGGCGTAATGCAGCCGAGCCACCCTGTTGGGTGGACCCTGAACTACGAGATGTTTTTCTACCTTCTGTTCTCGATAGGGATTGTTTTTCCACGCCGTTTCGCGGTCTGTGGTCTCATCCTGGTCCTTGTTGGAATCGTTGCCGCCGGAGGAGCACTAGCGGCCGTTGATGCTCTTACGTTCCTGTCCCAGCCAATAATCCTGAATTTCGTATTTGGCCTTGGTGTCGGGCTCGCCTACAAGGAGGGGCTGCGCTTGCCTTGGCCCATGGCAGCCGCGATGATTGGTATCGCGGTTTTCGTTTACTTCGTTCAAATCGGCGATGGCTACCCTTCCAAGTGGGAGCGCATTTATGTTTATGGGGTCCCGGCATTTCTCATCGTCGCTGGCGCAACCCTAGGGAAGTTCGGTCCACCGCCGATGTGGCTTCGTCCTCTCGCACGCCTGGGGGACTCGTCTTACGCGCTGTATCTCCTGCATACATTGGTTATTTGGGGCAGTCGCATGATCGCGATAAAGCTCGCTATACCGGTATCTGCCGCCCCTTGGGTTTACCTGATTGCCGTGATGATGGCCTCAGTGATCGTCGCAGAGATGGTCCATAGGCTCCTTGACCAACCCGTAACGCAGTGGCTCCGTCAGCGGTCGCTTTCGACCAGGGGCAAACCCAGGTCCCTTTCAAGGCAGCCGCAGCGGTAGAGTCCCCTTGCGACGACTCCCTTGTTTCTCTCGTCGCGACGAAGAATGGATGGCGCGAGGGACAGCGACAGAAGATTTGGACGCTCTGCGCAGGGCTTCAGTCCCGCAGGAGGCGCACGTTATGGCCCGCTTTCTCGGCCGCCCGGATGGACGCCTCGTTTTCCGGCTTGATCCCGGCCGTCAGCATTCCAAACCTCTCCCGCGCCCATCGCAGCATTTCGACCGCATAGCCCTTGCCGCGCTCTGAAGGAGTAACGGTATAGGATACCTCTTCGCCGTCGATGCGAATGGTTCCTACAGGGCGCCCATCGACCTCGGCGATGTAAAGATGGGGCTCGGGGGCCTCCAGGCGGCGGGTGAGCCACGCGACATGCCGATCCCATTCCACTGGATCAGTGGTGCGGGACATGGCCCGGGTGAGGGGATCGTTCCGCCAATCGAAGAGAACCCTAGCGTCGCCAATGACCACCGGACGAATTCGCATTTGGACCCCCTTCAATGGAAGGGGAGGATGCCTTCTGTCAGAAGGTAACACAAGCCTCATTTCGTCGAGAGTCCGATCCCGGTCAGCCAGGACCGGGCCTTGGTCATCGAAATCCCACAGCATGGCCTATTGCTCACGGACTTTGTATCGTCGGGGGCTTTCGGGCCTGAGGAGATAGAGGCCGCTTTCCGCCGAGCTGTCGAGATCGTGGCCAGGAAGTCGAGATCGTGGCCAGGAACAAGACGCTCGCTGGCTGGTCAGCTCGCTTAGTGGGCTCGATGAGACTGGCCTGAAGATCTTCCTGCTCCCGAAGCTCGGGGAGCAGGCTTCTATCCGGGGGCTACCGCAGTCATGCGTTCGCGGAGAAGCGGGGAATGCGGCGCAGACCTTGGACGATTCGCTCGCCGGCCTCCGGGCTGGCGGAGCTTCCGGGCCTTCTGTTGTCTTCAGGTGGGATTGTCCCGATCAGCATAGAGCCTTGCAGGTTCGATACGCTGTCCGCAGGGGGCTGCCGAGCTGGATTGAGCGATCGCTGGGAGCCCTGATCGAGCCGGGTGACCCCCTCCGCGATCATTTCACGTTCCCGGTCACGCAGGGTAGAGAGAGCATCGAACGTGAAAAATGGGAACCGGTTTTCGTGAAAAGATGTGCAAGACCATAGACTTGCCGCATCGGATGGGTTCGATGTCACGTCCGATGCTGGAGCTTGAGCCGGTCCATGAAGCGGTCCGCGGATTTCCACGGACGACCGCCACACATCATATGGAACTGATCCAGAAGCGGGAAAATGGTCGGAGTGATAGGATTCGAACCTACGACCCCCTCGTCCCGAACGAGGTGCGCTACCAGACTGCGCTACACTCCGACACCGATTATTCATCGGGGAGGCCGGTCTTATAGCGACGGGGGACGGATGCCGCAAGGGGGATTTGCATGTCCCGGCAGATATCTTTTCAGAGCAGGGCCGTCGCAAAATCGGGTTGCCAGGACCGGTGCCGCCGATTATGTACACGCCCACCATTGGGGCGTCGCCAAGCGGTAAGGCAGCGGTTTTTGGTACCGCCATTCCCAGGTTCGAATCCTGGCGCCCCAGCCATACTCCCCACATTCCGCGGATTGTTTGCCAAGGCACGGGCGTGTCTGGAGGATGAGAGGGCTGTCGACCCCTCAATGGCAGGGCCTTGCTCGATGCATGTGGCTCTGAGACCGGCATCGACAAGCTCATGGCGCGCGTTGCGTCGCCTTCAGCCGTCGTCCTGCAGCTTTGCCTTTGGCATCTGAAGCCCGATGGCCCGGCAATGGGCTGCGTCGAGCCTGGAGCGGTGGTGACAGACGTGCCGGCGAGGACTACTTTCCGAACGAGCCGTGATCGCTTCACCGGAGTAACCCGAAGGATCCGGGCAGGCCCCTGGACGCCGCCGTCTCCATGACCGTATGAATCTGCTGATGACCCAGGCAGATGCACCTCAATCGGCAATTCCAGGCGAAAGCTCTCTGAAATTCGGCACCAGCGGGCTGCGAGGGCTTGTCACGGAGCTGAATGGAGTCCCGGCATATGCCTACACGCGCGCCTTTGCGGAAGTGCTCAAGGAAGACGGCGCCACGGAGGGCATGAACGGGATGGTGCTGGTCGGGCAGGACCTGCGCGCCAGCAGCCCAAGCATTGCACAGATTTGTTGCGCGGCATTACGAGACGCTGGCCTGCTCCCGGTCGCGTGCGGTGCATTGCCGACGCCGGCGCTGGCCTATCATGGTTTGCGGCAAGGCGTTCCTGCCATCATGGTCACGGGGAGCCATATCCCGGACGACCGCAACGGCTTGAAATTCTACCGGGCTGAGGGGGAAATCGGCAAGCAGGATGAAGTCCGCATCCTGGCGCATCATGCCAGGTTGAATTGTCAAAGTGTGCCGCCTGTTCCTGATGCGGTTCCGCCATCCCAGATCGGAACTCCGGATGCGGACATGCTCGCCGCCTACAAGGCGCGCTATCTGGATTTCTTCGGCGCCGGGGCCTTGTCG
Source organism: Microvirga sp. M2 (assembly GCF_047497095.1). Taxonomy (NCBI): domain Bacteria; kingdom Pseudomonadati; phylum Pseudomonadota; class Alphaproteobacteria; order Hyphomicrobiales; family Methylobacteriaceae; genus Microvirga; species Microvirga sp. M2. Next base: position 3,454,068 of record NZ_CP134063.1, on the reverse strand, counting down.
AGACTCACGGTCGGCGTCTACCAGCATTCCTCCGTGGCGCGCGACATCCTCGTCGACGTCGTGGAATCCCTCGGCGCGCAGGCGATCGCGCTCGGCCGCGCAACGAGCTTCATTCCCGTCGATACGGAGGCGTTGCGGCCGGAGGACGAGAGCCTGGCCCGGCAATGGGCAGGCATCATGTCGCTCAATGCGATCGTCTCGACCGACGGCGATGCGGATCGTCCATTGATTGCCGATGAAACGGGGGCGTTTCTGCGTGGCGACCTTGTCGGGGCCATCACAGCGCGCCGCCTCGGCGCCGATGTGATCGTGACGCCTGTCACGTCGAATTCGGCGTTGGAAGCATCCCGAGCTTTCAAGCGCGTCATCCGGACGAAAGTCGGGTCTCCCTACGTGATCGACGGCATGAGCGAGGCGACAGGATCCGATGCGCGGGTGATCGTTGGGTTCGAAGCCAATGGCGGTGTGCTGCTTGGCTCCGATGTCTCGCAGGAAGGGCGCTGCCTCAGGGCGCTTCCTACCCGTGATGCCATGTTGCCAATTCTTTGCGTCTTGAGCGAGGTTGCCGCGCGCGCGCAGCCGCTCTCCGGTGTTGCGGCGGACTTCTCCTTCAAGGCTGCTGCAAGCAATCGCCTGAAGAATGTCGCAAGCGAAAAGACGGGATCCTTTCTTTCCCGCATTCAGCAGGACATCGAATTTCGCCATGACCTGTTCGCCTTCCTCGGTGGCGCAGCCAGCCTCGATGCGATGGATGGGCTACGTGTCACCGCAGGCAGCGGGGAGGTCGTTCACTTCCGCGCGTCCGGGAATGCGCCGGAACTGCGTGTCTATGTCGAGGCTGCAAGTCCGTCCCGCGCAGAGAGCCTTCTCGATTGGGGCCTTTCCGTCGCGACGCGCCAGACCGGAGGCTGACCAAGCCTTTGCGTCAACTTGGCGAACCGATGGTCACTCCGGACAATCATCCGTTTGAACGGTCTCGCCTGAGGGGTCCGGTCGCCTGGAGAGTTCCGGGCCGATGGGTGGTGTTCCGGATCAATGTATCCAAAGACCTGATAGGTGATATCATAGACAGAATATCCGCCTATGGGCGGCGGCAATACATTCAATGACGGAGGGCATAACACGACCCAAGTATATTGCTTGGCGATAACGTTCTATAATTATGTAGAATTGCGTTACCGTTAGAGATAGTCGGGCACTTGGACAGCATATGTTAAGAATTATTTAGACGTATGGAGATTGGAAACTGAAATTGATGAATCTCAAGCGAGCATAATCGATTGCATTTCTTTTCGATCGCTTGGAGCCTCTCTTGGGCTTAAGGGCGCATCTTGACTTCCGGACCCATCTAGAATTTCTGTCGTTCGCCCAGGCTCCAGGAGCTTCGAAACAGACGGCAGAAAGAGTGCCAAAATGAGAAAACGCTTTTTGGTGACCGGCGGGGCCGGGTTTATTGGTTCTGCCGTTGTCCGTCGTCTGATCGCCTCGACACCCCATCGGGTGCTGGTAGTGGACAAGCTCACTTATGCAGGCAATCTCGACTCCCTTGCCTCTTGTGGGAACGACCCCCGCTTCGCTTTCGAGCGGGCCGATATCGCGGATGCTGCCCGGATGCGGGACATTATCGGGCACTTTCAGCCCGACATGGTCATGCATCTGGCGGCAGAAAGCCATGTGGACCGCTCCATCGACAGCCCGGGAGAGTTTGTGCAGACCAACGTGGTCGGCACCTTCGTCCTGCTGCAGGAGAGTCTGCGCTACTGGCGAACCCTCAGCGGAGAACGCCGCGACACTTTCCGGTTCCATCACATCTCGACCGATGAGGTCTTCGGAGCCCTGGGCGAGGAAGGCTTGTTCCACGAGAGCTATCCCTATCAACCCAATTCCCCGTATTCCGCTTCCAAGGCAGCCTCGGACCATTTCGTTCGTGCATGGCACCACACCTATGGCTTGCCGACCATCGTGACGAACTGCTCCAACAACTATGGGCCGTATCACTTTCCCGAGAAACTGATCCCTCTGATGATACTGAACGCCCTGGAGGGCAAGCCGCTGCCGGTCTACGGCGACGGCAGGAACGTGCGCGACTGGCTCTATGTGGACGATCATGCGGAGGCGCTCATCCTGGCGGCCGAGAGGGGCAGGGTGGGCGAGAGCTATAATATCGGGGGCTGGAACGAGCGCAGGAACATCGATGTGGTCAGGACCATATGCGGACTGGTGGACGAGATGGCTCCCGATGCGCGAATCGGACCCCGCGAAGGACTGATCACCTATGTCGCCGATCGCCCGGGACATGACCTTCGCTATGCGATCGACGCCACCAAGATTGCGCGCGATCTGGGCTGGCGGCCTGCGGAGACCTTCGAAACCGGGCTCCGCAAGACAGTGCAATGGTACCTCGAGAACCGGACATGGTGGGAAAGGGTCCGCTCCGGAGGATATCGGGGCGAGCGTCTCGGTATCGGCGCCTGAGAGCGTCACGGCCGGATGCTCTCCTGAAAGGGTTGGGCAGAGCAAAGCTGGAGACTAATGATGCTGAATGTTCAGCCGACTGCGATTCCGGACGTGAAGATCGTCACGCCGAAGCGTTTCGGCGATCACCGCGGATTCTTTTCCGAAACGTATAGCCGAAAGCGGTTTTTCGAGGCAGGGATCACTGAGGAGTTCGTGCAGGACAACCATTCCTTGTCGGCCGCTGTCGGAACCATCCGTGGGTTGCATTTTCAGAGTCATCCCTTTGCTCAGGCCAAGCTCGTGAGGGTCGCGCGGGGGCGCATCCTCGATGTGGCCGTGGATATCAGGCGTTCCTCCCCCACTTATGGACGGCACGTAGCGGTGGAGCTTTCAGGAGAAAGCGGGCGTCAGCTCCTGATCCCGGTCGGATTCGCTCACGGTTTCTGCACCCTCGAACCGGACACGGAAATCCAGTACAAGGTCACTGCCGATTACTCGCCAGCCCACGACCATGGTATTGCCTTCGACGATCCGGCGCTGGGGATCGAATGGCCTGTGCCGCAAGGGCAGGCGATTCTGTCGGACAAGGACCGAATGCAGCCGCGGCTTGCGGAACTCCCCGTCTATTTCGATTGATGGCCGGGACATACGAGGCGCCGGCAGCGTCAGGGGAATTGACGGGGTCCTTTCACGGATCGGGCATCCTCTGCACCTGAACTGGATCATTGATGCAGCCGCTGACCCGGCTGCCGACGAAAGGGGATCAACGTGAAGGGCATCATCCTGGCTGGTGGGAGCGGCACGCGTCTGCACCCGATGACATACGTGATGTCGAAGCAGCTGCTCCCCATCTACGACAAGCCGATGATCTATTATCCCCTGACCACACTCATGCTGGCAGGGGTACGGGAGATCCTCATCATCTCGACACCGGACGATCTGCCACGCTTCCGGCATCTCCTGGGTTCGGGCGAGCAATGGGGCATTCGCCTGTCCTACGCGGAGCAGCCAAAGCCGGAAGGGCTGGCTCAGGCCTATATCATCGGGGCGGAATTCGTGGCCGGCGGACCGTCGGTCCTGATCCTGGGAGATAATGTCTATTACGGTCATGGTCTGACCGAGCTTCTGCGCTCGGCTGCCGGGCGCACCTCCGGAGCATCCGTATTCGCCTACCATGTCACTGACCCGGAGAGATACGGCGTCGTCGAGTTCAATGCCAGCGGCAGGGCCGTCTCCATCGAAGAGAAGCCCAAGGCCCCGCGCTCCAACTGGGCGGTCACGGGGCTATACTTCTATGACCATCAGGTGGTCGACATCGCGGCCGGGCTCAAGCCCTCGGCCCGGGGCGAGCTCGAGATCACGGATGTGAACCGGGCCTACCTTGAAATGGGCCAGCTCCAGGTGGAGTTGATGGGCCGAGGCTACGCCTGGCTGGACACGGGAACTCCCGATAGCCTCGTGGAAGCGGCCGAGTTCGTACGCGCTCTCGAAAAGCGGCAGGGGTTCCGGATTGCCTGTCCGGAGGAAATTGCCTTCACGGCCGGCTGGATCAGCCGCGAGCAGCTCACCGAACTCGGCGGCAAGCTTGCGAAAAGCACCTATGGTCAGTATCTCCTGGGCATCGCCGCGGGAGCGTCTGCGGTGCCAGGCTCATAGCGCAGCGCATGACCGAGAGACCTCTCCTGCGGAGGCCGCCAGGGCTTGCGGACAGGGCCTCCGCTACGGGCGGATACGCCCGAAGCGACCTTTGAAGCTATCCCGGATGCCTCGCCCCATCAGTTGCAGCCTTAAGCGCTTCCTGTCGACGAGCGTGGTGTAAGCCCCGAGAAAGGCAAGGCTTCTGCTGATGAAGTAGAGACGCCACGCCAGAGGTGTATAGGGCTGGCGGGCCAGCCAAAGGGCATTCCTGACCCAGTAGTAATTCCGGACCGGCGCGTGGACGGCAATCTGACGGCGTCCGATCTTGACGGTGCCGCTGCCCAGATGATGATCCACCACCGCGCTCGGTGCGATGAACGCGGCGTATCCGGCTGCCCGAGCGCGGAAGCACCACTCCACGTCGACGAGATCGATGAAGAGGTCCTCTTTGAACTCTCCGACTTGCTCCAAGACCGTGAGGGGGATCAAGGATCCTGACGCAATGATGGAGTCGCTCGCGATCGGTCGGGTCTGATTTTCAAGGGAAATCCTTGATAGGCGGAGCCCGTTGGCCCGATAGGCGCGCGTCTGCTGCTTGCTGTGACGCTCGAAGTAGGCGGGGCCGATGGCCGAAACCTTGCCATGCTCCCTTTCCAGAAACGACAGCTGGTGCGCCAGATCGGCCACGACTCCAGGCGCAAGAATCGTGTCCTGGTCAAGCAGGAGCACATGCGTGAAGCCATCTTCGCGCGCCATGGCGACGCCTTGGTTCTGCGCGGCTGCAATTCCTAGATTCTGAGCGTTTGAAAGGACCCGTGCTCCCACGCCTTGGGCGATCCGACCGATCTCGGCCACGTTGGCCGAGCCGTTGTCGACCACCGCGATCCCGTCGATCTGGGAGGCAATCGAGTCGAGAACACGGGTGAGCATGCCAGTGTCCGGGTTGTAGGTTACGGCAACGGCTAAAATGCGCACCCTCGTCCTCCCGTGTCGAACTGTGTCTAGTAGATCGATCCCTGAGAGGGGGCAACCGGTGACTACAAGCCCGCTTCGGTGGTTTCCTGCCCGATCCAGTCACGGCCGGGTTCCCGATCCAGATAGAGAAATAATATTGCCAAGGGTTGCTGGTGCGGGACTGAGAAGGTATAGCGGCGTGACGGCGGCTGTCATCCGTTTCGCGGCGGGGGGTCGCAGCCTTCTTTCGGGGAGCGCCTCCTGTGCGCTGTCTGGATCTTGGCGCCCTAACCCGATGATTTCCATAGGAAATGCTGCCCAACAAGGCTAAGGTCGAGATTCGCAATGCACAAAGATGCTCTGCTTAAGAAACTGAATGACAAGACTGCCGTGATCGGTGTCGTAGGGCTCGGTTACGTTGGGTTGCCGCTCTCGATCCGATACGCCGAAGTAGGCTATAAGGTCGTCGGCTTCGATATTGACCAGGCCAAGGTCGATATTCTGAAGAACAAGCAGACCTATATTGAGCACATTCCTGTTCAAGGCATCGCAAAAGCTATTGAAAGCGGCTTTGAGCCCACGACAGATCTTTCAAAGGCAAGAGAGGTCGATGCCCTGATCCTGTGCGTTCCGACACCCTTGAACAAGTACCGGGAGCCTGATCTCAGCTATGTGCTGACCACGGTCGATGCCCTTGTGCCGCATTTGAGGAGCGGTCAGGTGATGTCCTTGGAGAGCACGACTTATCCCGGAACGACCGAGGAGGAGCTCAGGCCACGGATCGAGAGGGCCGGGTTCAAGGTCGGGGAAGACTTCTTCCTTGTGTTCTCGCCCGAGCGCGAGGATCCGGGCAATGCGAAGTTCAGCACGCATACCATTCCGAAAGTGTGCGGCGGCACGACCTCGTCCTGTCTGGAGGCGGGCCTCGCCCTTTATGAGCAGGTCATCAATACAGTGGTGCCGGTCAGCTCGACGCAGGCGGCGGAACTCACCAAACTGCTTGAGAATATCCACCGCGCCGTCAATATCGGCCTGGTCAACGAAATGAAGATCATCGCCGACCGGATGGGAATCGACATCCACGAGGTGATCCGTGCGGCCGCCACCAAGCCGTTCGGATTCGTTCCGTACTATCCGGGCCCCGGTTTGGGGGGGCACTGCATCCCCATCGACCCGTTCTATCTCACCTGGAAGGCGCGGGAATACGGCGTGCATACACGCTTCATCGAACTTGCGGGCGAGATCAACAGCGCCATGCCCGAGTGGGTGGTCGAGAAGATTGCCGATGCCTTGAACGAACGCGAGAGGTCGATCCGGGGCAGCCGGATCCTCGTTCTCGGCATCGCCTATAAGAAGAACGTCGACGACATGAGGGAGTCTCCCTCTGTGGAGCTGATGAGCCTTCTGCAGGCCAAGGGCGCCCATATTGCCTATAGCGATCCGCATGTGCCGACATTCCCCAAAATGAGGCGCTACTCGTTCGATCTGGCCAGTGTCGATCTGACGCCGGAAGTGCTCGCGAGCTACGATCTGGTGCTGCTGGCGACGGATCATGACAAGTTCGACTACGAAACCATCGAAAGCCATTCCAAGCTGATCGTCGACACCCGTGGACGATACCTGGGAGCCCGGCCCAATGTGGTGAAGGCGTGAAGTCGGCACCGGTTGCAAAGAAGTCCAATCTTTTTCATCCCGGATACGGGCACTGGGCATTTGGCTTCCATGTCGCCGGCGCTGAATGGCAGGACACGAGAGTAGATGGCTGACGAGGCTCCTCAGCAGGAGAGGCAAAATCAAGCTCCGCTCCACGGGCGTGATCCAGACGCTTTGCGTGCGGAGATCGGAAGGCTGAAAGAAGAGATCGAGATCCTGCAGGGCAGTATCAGGAGTCTGCAATCCGAAATCAGGGGAATGCAGAACTCCCTATACTGGAAAATGACGGTGCCTTTGCGTTTCCTGGCGCGCCGTCTTCCACGCTTGGCGGCATGGGGAAGGCAGTGTGTCGCGGGGATCAAGGATGCCCTCGCGACTGCCTTGCCCAAGCAAGCCTCTCGAACTCTTCTGGATAATCGCTGGCATGTCAGTGAAGATATCGAGAGGCAAATTGCAGCCTACCAGCACAATTCAGCCCACGGGAAGCAGCGCAAGATCGTCTTGTACACGGCCATTTTCGGCGAATACGACAATCTGCTGCTTCCCGAGCGGATCGACCCCGATATCGATTACGTCTGCTTTACCGATCGGCCCCGCAACACTTATGGCGTTTGGCAGATGCGCGCGGCCCCCTATCAGCACGCCGATCCGACGCGGGTTGCCCGCTATGTAAAGCTGCATCCTCATGAACTGTTTCCCCACCACGAAGTCGCCGTCTGGCTCGACGCCAACATCATTCTGAAAGGAGACCTTCACAATTATGTGGAGATGATCCGGGTCACGGGCGGCGACCTCGGCCTGGTGGCGCATCCTCATCGCCCCTGCTTTTATGACGAGGCAGAGGCTTGCCGACAGCTCGGAAAGGACTCCGCGAAGGTAATCCAGGAGCAGGTTGACCATTATCGCGCCCGCGGATTAGCTGCGAACCAACCTCTGTACGAGACCGGCTTCATGGTTGTCTCCCTGCTGAGCAGGGCAACGCCTGAGGCCTTTCGGTTATGGTGGCAGCAAATCGAGCGGTTCAGTCGCCGGGACCAACTTGGGCTTGCCTGGGTCACTCACAAGCATCCTGAACTTGGGATCGTGCATATTTTGCCCGCGGGGGACTCCGTGCGGGACCACGCGGATTTCAAATATTACCCTCACAGCTATGCACGCGCGTTGATTGTTCCAGACATGCTCTTGCGGCTCGGAGCCGTCACTGCCCCTATCCGAAGCGCCAATCCTACAGATCCTGAGCAAGTACCTGCAGCAAACGGCTAGGTTTTGATGATGTTGTCGGTACTTAGAAAACTACAGAAAACCGGCATTTCAGGAGCCCATGCTTTCAACCGGAAGTGCCGCTCACATCTAGGCCTCTTTTTGCGTGCCAAGACGGCTCTGCGGGCCGTCGGCTTCGACACACAGACCCCAGCTCTCGTCCGAGCGGGGAAGCAAATGCGAGCCCACAATTACAATGCTGCCGCCGCATACTTGGAAACCGTCAGGACCAAGAAAGTACGAACTTGGAGAGCCTTGCTCCTTTGCTACTTCGCAGCGCATCGATTTGAGGATCTCATTGCAGCATATGAGAAAATGCCAGCCGCAAGCAGAGGAGATAACTCCTGCCGATATTACTTTGCCTTGGCTTCCGCCAACCTTGAGCAGCCCGACCCTATCGTTCGCGTTGTAGAGGAGGTTCTGGATGAACCAAACAGCGAGGCAGCGTCAAGGTTCCTAAGCAAAGTATATCCGTTAGCGGAAAGGCTACTGCCCGACAGAAAAGCCATGATCGTCGGGCGCATCATCACGCACGGGGAGCACCTCGCCCTCGACTGTTTTGATGACATCCTGAAGTGTGCGCACATTCTGCGCGAGAAGGGGCGCGAGTCGGAAGCCGCCAGACTTGAGGATGCACTCCGCCAGGCTGCAGATACAGAGCAACGGCGAACGAAGCTCGATATATACGAAGCGCAAATCCATTTCTGGGGCCGCCGGTACGAACTTCAGATGGCTTCAGTAAACAATGCGCTCGCCAGGCAAGGTATCGATCCTCTTGCTTTGGTGGATGAGCGCCTCCCGCTCAGCTGCGCCAATCTGAAGTCGATCGCAGGATCCGCCGTGCCTGTGCGCGGGCCATTGGTCTCAATTCTGATGCCCGCCAGAAATTGCGCCGACACAATCGGATACGCCTTGGACTCATTGCGGCGACAGACATACCAGGACTTCGAAGTCATTGTTGTCGACGATGCCAGCAGTGATATGACCGTTCAGATCGCCGCGCAGTTCTCTGCCGCAGATTCGCGCTTTCGGGTGATACCGCTCGCTCAACGTTCGGGAACCTTTGTTGCTCGCAACCGCGCATTGTCTGCTGCCGTCGGGGAATACGTTACCAATCAGGATGCCGACGATTGGGCGCAGCCGCAAAAGATAGAAATGGCTGCGACCACGTTGCAAAAAGATCATTCAATCATCGCGACCTGGGTCGAGCATGTACGATGCTCTGATAGCCGAGGGTTCAGGATGCTCAATGGCTATATCAGGCCGGATGCTTCCTCGTTGATGTTCCGGCGCAGACCCGTGATGGAAAAGATCGGCTGGTACGACTCCGTCCGCGCTGCTGGCGACGGGGAGTTCCACCTGAGGATGGAGCGTTCGTTCGGACATGGCAGCATAAGGCAGCTTAACAAACTATTATCTTTTGTTCATTGGTCTGAGCACACTCTTTCCGGTGGTGGTCCTTTCCAAATCGATGGCAACATGGACATCTTCAGCCCGGTGCGGAATGAATATTCCCGGTCCTTCCGGACGTGGCACGAAACTTCGAGCAACCTTTACATGCCTTTTCCACTTAAGGAACGCTTGTTCCCGGCACCCTCAAGTCTGCTTTGTTGAGGCCGGAGGAACAGGTGTGCTGCGCATTGACCTCATACAGCCTGAAATTCGAAGTTGGGAAGCTGTGATATTCAATCTCAGAAATCAAGGAATGAGAAGCAGGTCGTCAATATGGATCGGGCAGTGACCGTAGAAAAAATTATACGAAGATCGAAGCATTTTGTGATGAATGTGCGTGGTGTCGGGGGCATCAGGAATCTGGCCAAGGGCGTAAGAAGTGAAGCTGCTTCGCCAGCCCGCGAACTGGAGGGACTGTCCCGTGATCGCCTCCTTCATATTGCCGCGCAATCACCTCAAGACGATGTGATCTATAAGATATTCCAAGCTCTTTTCAGGTTGAGGAACTTCAAAAGCGCTGTCAAGGTAGCCTCCTATTTGGACGTGCGGACGTTGACCGACCGACAAGCTCTGACTGTTGCGAGAGCGATGTTGTCCAATGACCGTGGAACAGAGGGCGATCTTCTGATTGAAGAGAGATGGAAGGCCTCTGATGTTCGGGCGCTTAGCCCGCAAACGGCTTTGGCATTCGCGGATGCGGTATACCTCTCGGGCCTGATGCTGGACCGAAAAATCGCCATCCTGAAGGATATCGAGGAAAATCTCGGGCGAGAAAAGTCGCTCGATCGTGTCACGCAGTACATGAAGTGGATAGCGTTCAAGCTAACATACGATACGGCGATTGAAATCGACCTGCTTCAATTCGTAGAGCTTGAGCGCTTTGACGTAGAGAACCCTGCTTACCAACTCCGTTATCTGCCGTATTTAAAGGCGCTTGGATATGACGCGGAGATCAGGGATCTGCTCACTAAGTTGAGTGAGCGGTATGCGCCGACCGATGCTGTATTGTTCCTGGCGAACATGAAAGCTGATCCGCTGTGGATCAATCGCCAGATTCTCAGCTGTACGGACTTCACATCGTCATTCCTCGAAGACGTCACGGTGCTTGCAGCCCTAGCGGAGCACCGGAAAGCTGCGCCATTGCTGGACGAGCTGTATCAGCGCTCAATTTCTGCACAGATCGCAATGTACCAGCGATCCGACATCTTCCGGAAGGGCGTTATCCTCGCAAATCTTCTCGAGATTGAGGAGGTTGGGTGCGTCTCGAAGTTAACTCAACAGGAAGCCCACACTCCCAATACTCTTTTGCCGGCGATCACAGGTCGGGGAATGGATTACTTCGCGGCTGATGATTATCTCTCCGCAAAGGACTGCTTCCTTGCAGTGCTCGAGGAGGATCCGGCCGACAAAACCGCGGGGCTTGGGCTTAGTCTGACTCTCCCGCGTACCGGTCATGGGCCCGGTGCAATTCTCGATGTCCGCGCAAGAATTGGCTACGGAACCGTTGGTCGAGGTCGCTCAGGCAATAGGAGTGACCTTGGGAAGGATTTTACGATCAGTCGGCTATTCAACGGCGATCTCGTCGCAGGGCAATATTCGAAAAGGCACAATCCTTACGGCAAGATCATGAAGGCAGCCTATGGGGAGAAGTTTCTCAACTATCAGGAACTGCCGTTTGATCGCAGTTCATCGGCCAGATTGTTCGTCATTGGAGACAGTGGAGTCGGTGACGAGATCAGGACCGCTCAATTCTATTCTCAGTTGGTCACGCGATTTAAACAAGTCACCATTTCCTGCGATCCGCGCATGCAATCGATGTTCGAGCGCTCCTTTCCTCAAATTGAGTTCGTTCCCGTTTGGAGATACCGGAAGGGATTGCTTGATCGTCAGGATAAAATGAATGGCCGTATCAAGGGGCTCGGTGAGAAAATGACGCATATTCTCACCGAGGAGTGCAGGGATCATATTGCGAACGCGGATTATGTGACCTTCGGCGAGAACATCTTCTTCAATTATTTTACGGGTGCCGTGGCGCGCCCGCCGGTCGGGTCCTATCTCACGCCAGACAAAGTTGCTCTTCCGAAGGAGGTCGGCTCGCAACGCAAACTACGCGTTGGCATTCTCTGGAGAAGTCACTTTCGAACACTTAGGCGAAAGTTTCATTATTTGCAGGTCGAGGATTTTGCGCCACTGACTAAGCTGGAGAATATCGAGCTTTGGTCGATCCAGCATTGCATGGAGGCCGATGAGATAGACTTCTGTCGGGCCCACGGCATTAGAACAATTGAAGATATCGATCTCTTCAATGATTTTGAGGGCTTCGCTCGTTACCTGAAGGGCATGGATCTTCTGACCGGCATCAGTACGGTACCGATAGAGCTTGGTGCCGCGCTTGGGACGCCCGTCTGGATGCTGGGATTTTCTCCAGAGACCTATTTTCTGAGAACGAGAGGGGGCTTGGATGAAGGTGATTACCTGACCCTCAACTCGACAGTTGTCGCACCAAAGTGGATCGACTTCACGGCTCCACGGGATGAATGTGTGAGGCTTGTTGTTCAGGAAGTCTGCAAGCGCCTCGCCTCCTGTCCCGGGCGGGACGCGCGCACCGTCCTTTAGCGGTATTGTTTTGTCGCTGAGGGCATTCTCGTATGCCTTCAGCAGAGAGAATCTCAGGGGTAGGTCACCATCGGAGCGCCACAATCTGTGCGTCAGAGATTCTCTGGATGACGGGTCTGCCAAAGGATGGTGGTGCCGGCGTTGCTATGGATCCTGCACGCCTTGGCGCAAGAGCGTCGAGAAACGGCCACGGATTTCGATTGGCACACCGAAGTTCGTACACGCGTCAGCCATACGGCCGAGATTGTGCCTGAAACGGGTCCTATGATCGGCGCGGGATTCCTGCAAATGATCGGGGGAAGCAGCAGAGCGAACAGCGGACCTGGAGCATTCAGGACGCGAGGCTAAAAATGTGGCTGGGGCCGAGATATTTAGTCGGACACCTCTGGAATTCTCACAAATCCCAGTCCTTCTCGTGCGCATCAAAATGTACCGCAACTTTGGTTGACGAGCTTAGTGCAATACGGCTTATAGACGATTGTACAGCTGCAGAAATGTATAGGACCAAAGGTGACCAGGGTCGGCCTTCTCCGTAGTGTTGCTGATGATGATCTTGAGAAGATGAGAGGGCGGAGGAACTCTCAGAGCGTAAGATCAAAGATATATACTCGGCACCTGCTCGGAATAGAAGAACGCAAATCGTGGTTGATGCGTGTTCGCGATCATGAGGAACAGCAATACTTCATTTATGAAATTAACGACGTTACTTCCAGAGTAGTTATATTCAGTGGCTTGAACAAAGATAGTATGGGCGCCTCTTGGGCATTCTAAAAACAGAGTGGTTAGCTCGTCGGTCGGAGATGAAAGCAATGATCCTGGCAAGAATGTGAGTCCATTCCGCTGTATTTATTGCCGTGTTTCTGGATGTCTGACTGTAAAGCGCCTCTCGACTGGCCACGTGGAATGAGAGTCTATGCTTGGTTGAGCTCTCTCTTGCTCTTTTCCTGGTTCTGGTGTTGCAATTGGGGCGGTCCTATGTCAGTGCATGTTGAGCCCGGTTCCTATTGCGGCGCCTCCGCCGGCGATCTCTTGAAAGTGACGCTTTGATGCTGAAGAACTCATCGATTCTTATTACCGGTGGGACAGGCTCTTTTGGCCACACCTTCGTCCCAATGACATTGAAGAAATACAATCCTCGGCGTCTGGTGATTCTCTCGCGCGACGAGATGAAACAGTGGGAGATGGCTAAGCTTTACGGCGATGACCCCCGAGTGCGTTTCTTTATCGGTGATGTCCGAGATCAGAACAGGCTGGAGCGCGCCTTGGACGGCATCGAATACGTTGTCCATGCGGCCGCGACGAAGATCGTGCCGATTGCGGAATACAACCCTTTCGAGTGCATCAAGACCAACGTCCTCGGTGCTATGAACCTCATTGATGCATGCATCGATCGAAAGGTTCGGCGCGTGGTTGCGCTGTCGACCGATAAGGCGAGCAGCCCTCTCAATCTATATGGCGCGACGAAGCTCGCTTCGGATAAACTCTTTGTGGCCAGCAATTCCTATGTCGGCTCGCAGGACACCGAGTTCTCCGTGGTCCGCTATGGCAACGTTATGGGGTCTCGGGGCTCGGTCATTCCCTTCTTTCTCTCCTTGGCCGAGAGCGGCGAATTGCCGATCACCGATCCGCGGATGACCCGCTTCATGATCACCCTTCAGGAAGGGGTCGAACTGGTCTGGCACGCATTCGAAGACATGGTTGGCGGCGAGATCTACGTGAAGAAAATTCCGTCCATGAAAGTGACCGATATCGCCAGGGCAGTGGCTCCGGACGCCCGGCATAAGATCATCGGCATCCGTCCTGGCGAAAAGCTGCACGAGCAGATGATCGGTGAGGAGGATGTGCCCTACACCTACGAATACGACAGCTATTACAAGATTCTGCCAGCCATCAATAACTGGTACACCGATCCGAAGCGCATCAAGAACGGGCGTAAGGTGCCAGAGGATTTTGTGTACCGGTCTGATACCAACACCGAGTGGATGGAGAGGGAGACACTACGTGCCTGGATCGATGAAAATCGCGGAAGAATCGGCAAAATCTGACCACCGCCCCATCCCCTACGGCCGGCAGGAGGTAACGGACTCCGATATTGAGGCGGTCGCGGCGGTTCTTCGCTCCGACTTCCTGACACAAGGGGCTCTCGTCCCCCGGTTCGAAAGGGCTGTCGCAGAACGCGTCGGCGCCCAACATGCAGTCGCGTCCAACAGTGCTACCTCTTCACTCCACTTGGCCTGCCTCGCGCTAGGGGTAGGACCGGGGGATCGCGTCTGGACAAGCCCGGTCACTTTCGTCGCGAGCGCCAATTGCGCCCGGTATTGCGGCGCCGACGTGGATTTCGTTGATATCGATCCCCGCTCGTACAATATGAGCGCAGTAGCTTTGGCTGATAAGCTGGCTATTGCCAAGCGCGAGGGGAAACTGCCGAAGGTTGTTATCCCGGTCCATCTCGCCGGTCAGCCTGCCGATATGGAAACGATCCATGCGCTCGGCCAGAAATACGGTTTCTCGATCATCGAGGATGCATCCCACGCTATCGGCGGACGTTATCGCGACCGACCGGTCGGGGACTGCCGATACTCCGACATCACGGTTTTCAGCTTCCATCCGGTCAAGATCATTACGACTGGGGAAGGCGGCATGGCGGTGACGAATGATCCCGCGCTCGCCCGCCGTATGGCGCGACTGAACAGCCATGGCATCACGCGCGATCAGGCTGAAATGACTTCGCCTTCGGAGGGGGGCTGGTATTACCAGCAACTCGAGCTGGGCTACAATTATCGCCTCACGGAGTTACAGGCGGCTTTGGGGCTGAGCCAGCTCCATCGTCTCGACGATTATGTGGCGCGGAGGCACGCCATTGCGGCGCGCTATGATGATCTGCTGCGCGATCTTCCCGTGGTGGTGCCGTGGCGAGACCCGCGCGACTATTCGGGCTTTCATCTCTACATCATCAGGCTGCGTCTCGAAGAAATCTCCCGCGGCCATCGCGAGGTGTTCGAGCGGCTGCGCAAGGCCGGAATTTTGGTGAACCTGCACTATATCCCGGTCTATCGCCAGCCCGACTTCGCCCGGTTCGGGTTCGTCCGGTCCGACTTCCCGGAGGCCGAGCGCTACTATGCCGAGGCAATAAGCATCCCTTTGTATCCGACACTGACGGACGAGCAGCAGCAGGAGGTGGCTTCTGCCATTAGACGAGCAATCACATGACAAGGATTGCGGTTATCCAAGCTCGAGTGAGCTCGTCACGCTTGCCTGCCAAAGTACTTCTGCCATTGAATGGCGTCCCTGTCGCCGTCCTGGCGGCCGTGCGGGCAGGCAACACCGGATGCAAAGTTGTTGTCGCCACATCAAGCGAGCCAAGCGATGATGCTCTGACGGCAATACTTGAAAGCTCTGGTATTTCGTATTTCCGGGGAAGCTTGCATGATACGCTTTCTCGCGTCGTGGAGGCTCTGTCGGACTACGACGACGAAACCATCGTGTATCGCCTCACTGCCGACAATGTCTTCCCAGACGGCCAGTTGCTTGATGAGATCGCGCAGGATTTTTTCACCCGGGATCTTGAATATCTATGCTGCAACGGAGAGCCTTCGGGTTTGCCATATGGCGTGAGCGTAGAGATCACGAGGTGCAGGCATCTGCGAGAGGCAAATCGCCTTGCCGAGAGCGACTATGATCGCGAGCACGTCACCCCTTATGTGCGACGTAAGTATGGGACAACGTTCTTTACGAAGTATCAGGCGCTCAAGATGGGCCACTACCGATCGACAATCGATACCCTCGACGATTACCTCAGGGTCGAGCGAGTCTTCAGATCGGTCCCACATCCCTTCGACATCTCTGCTCTTGAGCTGATCGATCTTCTCGCTAAGTCAAATGCGTCGATACCAAGCGCGCCGGTCAAGGAGCTGGTCCTGGGAGGCGCGCAACTCGGTGGTGCTTATGGAATTTGTAACCAGAGCGGGGGGCTCACGCCGGAGCAAGGCGCTCGATTGATCTCCTCCGCGCTCGCGGGCGGCGTCGAATACATAGACACAGCGCGAGCGTATGGCGGCAGCGAGGGCGTTATCGGGCGCGCGTTGAAGACAGTCCCACAAGCGACCGTTAGGGTCATAACGAAACTATCACCGCTTGCGGAGTGCCCAGCTGACGCTTTAAGGGACGTCGTGCATGCCTTCGTTGATGCGAGCGTCTACGGATCTTGTGTCGCGTTAGGGCGACCATCCCTTGATGTCCTTATGCTGCATCGTGCCGTGCATCTTGACCAATGGGGCGGGGAGGCCTGGAAGCGCATAATGGCTTTGCGGGATGTCGGAACCGTAGGGCGCCTCGGAGCATCGGTTCAATCGCCGCAGGAGCTCCTTCGGATACTGAGAGAGCCTGAAATCAGCTTCATCCAGATGCCGTTCAATCTCCTTGACCATCGGTGGGGTCTCGCTGTGGAAGCCATTCGTTCTGTTCGTGCCGAAAGGGAGCTGACAGTTCATGTCAGAAGCGCCTTTCTGCAGGGGCTTTTGCTAAGCGATGATGGTGACTTGTGGCGGCGAGCGCATGTCTCCGATGCGGCTCCCATTACAGCGTGGCTCCGAAAACAGTCGGCGCGCTGGAATCGAAAGAGCGTTGCGGATTTGTGCCTGGCTTATGTTCGATCCCAGGCATGGGTCGATGGCATTGTTGTGGGGATGGAGCGGCATGAACAATTGGCAGAGAATCTTGAAATCTTCAGAGCGCCACCCCTGAACCACGAGGCCTTGCTCCAAATCGGCCAGGAGCGCCCGGCATTGTCGGAGCAGTCTCTGGATCCGGCTCAATGGATTACGGGATAGGGTATGGTGATGAGCGCTCTCTTTTCACTCGAAGGCAAAACAGTCCTTCTCACAGGAGCCACCGGTCATCTTGGACGCGCGATGAGCGAAGGTCTCGGCGAGGCCGGCGCGCATTTGCTGATCAACGGACGGGATCACGAGCGCGTCACCTCACTGGTTGGAGAGTTGCAGGCGAACGGAGTATCGGCTGAGAGTGCCGTCTTTGACGTCACCCGGGAAGAGCAGATTGTCGAATACTTCCAGAACCGACCCAAGCTGGCGCTACACGCATTGATCCACAACGCCTATTATGGAGGCTCGGGGTCGATCGAAACCGGCGAGGCTGCTTCCTATCGCCAAAGCTACGACGTATCAGTCGTTGCAGCTCACAACCTGATGCGAGCTGCGCTGCCAAACCTTAAGGCTGCCGTACAGGAGGCGGGGGACACCTCCTTCATCAACATTGCATCTATGTACGGGATCGTGAGTCCCGATCCGAGTATCTATGCGTCGAAGCAGACTGCAAACCCACCGTTTTATGGTGCCGCCAAAGCCGCGATGCTGCAGTGGACCCGGTATGCGGCCTGCGAGTTCGGTAAGGATGGCATCCGGGTCAATTCCATCTCGCCCGGGCCCTTTCCGTCTCGGCAGGTGCAGGAAGACGACAGAGTTTTCATTCATCGGCTGAGTGAACGTGTGCCTTTGGGGCGAATCGGAGTCCCCGATGAGCTGAAAGGCCCGGTTGTCTTTCTCGCCTCGGGCGCCTCCAAATATATCAATGGAGCCAATCTGGTAGTGGATGGCGGATGGACCTGCTGGTAGGGCCGGGCTCCAGCATTTGCGATCATTCGTAGGCGAGTTTGCCTCATCCGCGGCGAACTCGATGAAGAAGATGGGCCTCAGCGAGAAGCGAGCCTAAACAGTCAAACATAGTCTCATGCAGTTGTTCTCCGCTTCAGAGCTGCTGCACGGGCTGGCGCTGGTGCGCAGTTCAATGCAGGAAGAGAAGGACCGTTTAGGGCAGGATCCTGCTCGCGCTCCCACTCTGACATGGGGAGGCTTCAGAGCGATAAGAACGGCATGGACCAAGGGCCAGCCGGGATTGCCCCCGCCGTTCTTGCCGCAGCAGGAACGGGTTCCAAGGAGGATGGACCCTTTGGGCGGAGGAGCGAACTGTGCATCCGAGGATTTCGACGCTTGTGCTAGAGCATCGAACGGAAAAGTGGGAACCAGTTTTGTGAGAAAAGATGCTCAAGAAAACATGGACCTTCCAGCATCGGACGTGAGTTCGATTTCACGTCCGATGCTGGAGGGCTTGTCCGTTGATGACGCAGGAGGAATCCAATGAGGATCTTCATCCGGGCCGATGCCTCTCCGCAGATCGGCACCGGGCATCTGGTCCGCTGCCGGACCCTGGCAAGCGAGTTGAGAGCCCGAGGGGCGGATGTGCGGTTCGTCTGCCGCGCGCACCCGGGGCATGCCAACAAACTCGTCGAGGATGAAGGCTTTCGGGTCGAGGCCTTGCCTCCTCCCGTTCGCGAAGCGCAGGCGGAGCCGGGCTACTCCGCCTGGCTCGGCGTGTCGCAGGACGAGGACGCCGGGCAGACGCTGGGGGCGATGGGAGGCGGCTGCGCAGATCTCCTGATCGTCGATCATTATGCCCTGGACGCCCATTGGGAGCGGGCTGTGCGACAAGGTACGAGACGGATCATGGTCATCGACGATCTCGCCAACCGTCCCCATGACTGCGACATTCTGCTCGATCAGACTTATGGCGCGGAGGCCTCCGACCGGTACAAAGGGCTTGTTCCCCTCGACTGCATGCTGCTGCTCGGTCCACGATATGCGCTCCTGCGCCCTGAGTACCGCCTGCTCGGGCCGCGGCTGCGCGACAAGGTCGAGCGCGTGCTGGTCTTCTTCGGAGGCGCGGACCTCGACAACGTGACAGGACTTGCACTCGATGCATTGGCTGCTCCTGAGCTGGCGATGCTCGATGTGGATGTCGTGATAGGTCCTGCCAACCCGCACCGCGAAGCGATCGAGGCGAAGGCCGCGACGCGTGGGCGGGTCGCGCTCCATCAGCCGCGTCCCCACTTGGCGGACTTGATGAGCCGTGCCGATCTCGCTATCGGGGCCGGCGGGGCCACGACCTGGGAGAGACTATGCCTTGGCCTTCCGGCGATCATAGTCGCAATCGCCGAGAATCAGGTGCAGTCATCGCGTGCTTTATCGGCCGCCGGCCTTATCGATTATGCGGGCGAACTGTCGGCCGTGACCGTGCAAAGCCTGCGAGCGCGGATTTCTGCTCTGCTCGATCGGGAACGGCTGTCGCATCTTTCTCGAACCGGGCCGTCCGCCGTAGATGGACGGGGGGCCCTGAGAACCGCCGAACTTTTGATGCCCGGCATCCAGTCCGGGCCGACGAGCGGCAGGGCGTAGCGGCTGGCCGGTCATTCTGTTATATCTTATAATCTTTGAGACCAGAGTGCTTGTACGATGATCAAGATCGCCGACCATACGATTGGCCAGGGCCACCCGCCGTTCATCATTGCAGAGATGTCCGGCAATCATAACCAATCGCTCGAGCGGGCACTCAAGATCGTGGACGCTGCTGCCGATGCCGGCGCTCACGCGATCAAGCTTCAGACCTACACTGCCGATACGATGACCCTCGATCTCGATGAGGGTGAATTCTTCATTTCCGATCCGAACAGCCTCTGGTCCGGTACCTCACTCTATCGATTGTACGAGGAGGCACATACGCCCTGGGATTGGCAGCGGACAATCTTCGAGCATGCTTCGCGACGCGGGCTGATCTGCCTCAGCACGCCTTTCGATGCTTCCGCAGTGGACTTCCTCGAGGAACTGAATGCTCCTTGCTACAAGATCGCCTCCTTCGAGAATACCGATCTGCCGCTGATCCGTCGGGTTGCCGCAACTGGCAAGCCGATCATCATCTCGACCGGAATGGCCACGATTGCTGAACTCGACGAAACTGTCCGTGCCGCCCGTGAGGCAGGATGCAAGGACCTGATCCTGCTTCAGTGCACCAGCACGTATCCGGCGACCCCGGAGAACACGAATCTTTTGACCATTCCCCACATGAGGGAGTTGTTCGGTACCGAGGTCGGCCTGTCGGATCACACGATGGGTATCGGCGTGTCGGTCGCCAGCGTGGCCCTTGGCGCCACCGTCATCGAGAAGCACTTCACGCTGGATCGTGCGGATGGCGGGGTCGACAGCACCTTCTCGATGGAGCCTGCGGAAATGGCTCAGTTGGTCATTGAAACGGAGCGTGCTTGGCAGGCGCTTGGCAGGATTACCTATGGTCCGGTCGAGGCTGAGAAGAAGTCGATCCAGTTCCGTCGTTCCTTGTACATTGTGGAGAATATGAAAGCAGGGGAGGTCCTGACGGAGAAGAACCTTCGTGCGATCCGCCCAGGCAGGGGCCTCCCACCCAAGTATCTCCAGGTGATGCTCGGCCGCCCGGTGCCACGGGACGTTCAGCGCGGAACCGCACTGACTTGGGACCTGCTGCGCGCCGATTGATGCGGCAACATTCTCCGCAATAGTACCACGCTGATCTGGGCACTGACACAATGTCGATTGCGTATTTTAAGGGCTGTCTCAGAGTCGGCCACTTGGCGTCGGTCAGTGCTGATTATCGGACCCTTGTCGAAGCAAGGATGCCGCAGCAGATCGAAGCATTGGCTGCATTGGATAGAGGATCGCTTGCTGGCGCTTACATCGATTTCCTGACTGGTGAAATCAGGCGCGTGCGCGAGTATGATGTTGCGCAAGCCGACATCTGTTTCTTCGGCAAAACGGGGAACAACCTAAAAGAATTCAAGTTCTTACAAAAGATCCTTGACGAACAAGGCGTCCAGTATACGTGCTGCTACTTCCTGGACGATTTCGAGTGCACAAAAAGAAAGCTCTCGGGGCTGTCTAAGCCGCTTCTTGATTCGGTTCATCGTGACACGGAACGATGGCTACAGTCTGTTGCCTCCATCACCGGCGCTCAACTCTTTAGACATCTTCAATATACGGGCGCGTACCTCAACGTCATGTACTCCTACTCCGGCAAGGATTATCTCTTGCCTCGAATCGCAGTTGTTGCCAACGACCATGCTCCTCTGCAGGTCGGCTTCGCGATGGCGATGGAGACGCTCGGGGTTCCGGTCATTTATATGCAGCACGCCGAAGTATCCGGTGCCTTTCCTCCCCTTGATTTTACCGCGGCTGTCCTTCGCAACCAAGTATCCCTGGATCGGTATCGGAATGCAGGGCGGGTAAAGGGTAGGGTCTTCGTCGTCTCAAGAAACTTTGATGGGGGCAGTTTTCAGAAAGTCCCGGAGAAGCTCATCGACCAAGCAATCGTCGGCATCTATCCCACCTCCCACTGCGATCCTGCGGCAATACGCCGTGCGATTGACTCTCTGGGTCGCAATCCCGCTGTTGCCGATTATTTCGTCAAACCTCATCCCAACAGCGCAACGGTCTTCACAGACGAGGATGCCAGACACTTCCGGGTTCGATCAGCGGCGCCTGACGAAGATCACGTAGCCATTGTTGGCAATTCCTCGGTTGTCGTTGATCTGCTAGGAAGAGGGCATCCCGTTTATCAGCTGTTTGAACTTGATCGCATCGAGCCCGACTATTATGGCTTCGTGAAACTGGGGCTCGTGCCGGCGATTGCTCCGGCGGCCCTGGCGCAAAAATTCTGGGATGATGGCTTCTACCGACAGGAATGGCTCCAGAGGGTCAGCCAGTACGAGCCCTCGATCCGTGAGAACCAAGTGTTAGCAAGGCGCAGGCTTGCCGGTTTCCTCCGTCGGCGACTTGTAAGGAGGAAGTGGACCAAGGTCTATTGGCGCGTAGTAAACCGACTCAAGAGCGGTGAATTCTTGGAGTTTCAGCGGCGGGGCCGGCGGTGGGGCGGTATAAAACGTTGATGGATCAGCTAACCGGCGCCTCTGACATGAAGTAATGCTTCACTATTTCGTTAATCAACCGTGGCCGGACTAGCCGCCTAGGCCCTGCATAGGCCCCGCGTGGTGGGGAACTCACCGGAGATCTCTCGTAGAAGGGTCTCCTGGCGTGGACGGCAAGGTGCAGCAGCAATACCCCGTATTTGAAGGATTGCCGCTCAACCCGTGGCTGTCGAAGTTCCAGGTAGGGCCTCACGTGGTCTGTTAAGATTAACAAACCGAACCTGTAATGATATGACGGGCGGCAGTCCGCGAAAGTAGTCATTAATGATGGATGAACTTGACGAGGACGAGGACCTGAAGGGCGGCGAAACGGCACCGCGCTATGCGGTCTCCCACTGGCGCCCTCAAATAGTTCGGCGGGTTCTCGAGCGAGCCAAGCTGCTCACAGCTTGGTTGTGGTTGACCGTCTGGCCTCTTTACGGCTGGCGTTCAATTGTCAGCATGGCCCTAATTACGTGCGGAAGACTGGCCGATGCGGCTAGCTTTGTCGTCGGGATGCATATCCTGACCCGCTCACTTACCCACGGGGGCTTCCCTTCAGATGATCTCCAGAGCAGCCTGACCTGGGCTGTTGCCGGAATCGCGGGTATCCTTCTCATCGCGAGCACCCTCAGTTATATCGGAAGCAAACTCGCCGTTCAGATCGTTTTGGCCTATGAAAAAACATCTCTGGTCGAAGGACTGGCGATCGCTCATCAATGCCGCTTGAATAAAACCAAAATAACGAAGCAAGAGAGAGCTAGTATAACGAGGCAGGCCCCTCGGATGATGGCGCGTAATCTATTGCATGTCATCAATGGGGGCACGTCCGGTGTCATGATGATATCCGGCGCGTTGACATGCTTGGTGCTGTTTCCGGCCCTGACTGGACTTCTAATGCTTAGCCTTGTCATGCTGAGTCCACTCTACATTCTGGCGGCATTGCATGGCACCAATATTGGTCACAGTATTCGATCTAGTTCTTCGGCCTACAGCGAAATGATAAAGCAGTTAGAGAGCAAGTGGCTCAAAAGTTCAATGTTTGATCGGCGCGAGGCGCAAACGGAAATTGAGTCTGATCTAGGCTACAATGATTTTATCAACATGTATGGCGCCCGTTTGAAGCTGTCGGCGCGCAATCACCTGTTGAGCAACCTGACATTGGCATTCGTTTTAAGCCTATCCTCCATTTGGTTCATTAACGAGATTGAACTCACAGCCAAATCTGTAACGGTTGTTGTTTCCTACATCATTGCTCTCCGGCTTTTCGCGCATGGTCTCGCCGGGGTCTTCCATGCCCTGCAAAGCATCAATACAACTTTGCCTTTCTGCCTTGCCTTTCTGATGCGGGATCCTCGCTTCAAAAAAGTACAGCACAAACAGCATCATACCATGCCGAAGCCACTTGATGAGACAAGCTGAACAGATAAGCGAGGTAGGCCAGCGACCGAGTAAAGTCGTCGGGTATGATGTCCGAGGCAACCGCGGCACATGGAAAGCCGTGGAAGCGCCGATGGACAGATAAGCCCCAAAAGCCTCATTTAGACCCAGATCACGCCTGGAGCGGCCCGATGAGACTGAACAAATTACTTATTAGCAAGGTGATGGCTTATACCCCAGCCTTCGTTCGGCAAACGGCAAAGAAAGTTCTGCCAAAGTCTACCGTTAGGGCTCTTGTCGCTCGGCTCACGACGGATCCGGCGTTGAGGACGAGGCAGTTGGCGCGGATTCTCTCGCAGCCTCGATCCATTTTTCCAACAATTGAAACTGGGCTCTGGAGCCCGTACTCCGATCACGCGGTCGAGACTTTGCTCCGAGTACTAGAAGACCCGAGCGCAAACGAAATGCGGCGCATTCATGCGCTCTGGGCTCTTGCCCGCTGGAGTGTGAGCGTTCAGGACTACAAACAGGCGCTGTCGTATTTTTACGCCTTGCGGCGTCTTTTGCCCGACTCGAGCCTGACCATCGGGTTCCAACTTCTTGAACTGGAGGCTTTGCTGTCCGAGGGTCAGGTCAGCGAGGCCCAATTCGCGGCACATGCGCTTCAGAAAGTTCGCGGTGATGAACCCGAGTTGTTGTACGCGATGGCCAATGTCGCCAAGGCGCAAGGGGCAGGTCACACATCCGCTCACCTCGACACGATCAACAGGGCTTTGGCGGTTGGAGGGCTCGCTCCGCTGGCGCTTCGCGACCCGAACGGATCGCTGGCCCTCGGCAATATTCACGCGCCAACGGCCATCCCTGAACCCGATTGTTCTCGTGCTAAAGTCAGTGTGATTGTTCCGGCTTACAATGCCGCAGAGACCATTGGGACCGCCCTAGAAGGCATTTTGGCTCAGACATGGAGCAACCTCGAGGTTCTGGTTGTCAATGATGCAAGTACCGATAATACAGCCGAAATCGTGCGCAGCTTCGCTTTGCGCGATGAACGGGTTCGACAGCTTGCGCATCCTCGGAATAGTGGTGCCTATGCTGCGCGTAACACGGGGTTGGCACATGCGACCGGAGAGTTCGTGACCGTTCATGATGCGGACGACTGGTCGCATCCTCAGAAAATCGCCATCCAGGTCAATGATTCCCTTCAGAAGGCAACCGCGCTCAACGCTACAAGCGGCATTCGCGTCTCAGACGACCTGAAGTTCCTAACCCAGCCGAACGATGGTCGGATCGTCGTCTTTAACACATCCTCAGTCCTGTATCGGCGCGCAGATCTTGCCCGACTTGGCGGGTGGGATGCGGTCCGCTTTGGCGGCGATGCCGAATTATATGTCCGAGCACAGAAGTATTATGGGCAGCCATGCAAGCGTTTGGTCAAGGCGACACCCCTGACCTTCATCCTCTCGAGCTCCGGATCGCTCACCCAGAACTCTGCAACGGGAAAGCACACGTTTTACTACGGAGCCCGTCGCGAGTATCGGGAGGCCTATGATTACTGGCATTCGACCACAGACAGCCTGCCGCTGCCTGAGCATGGAAGGGCTTTCCCGGTCCCTCGGATTTTTTGCTCACGAGACACGAGCGCGCGGGAGTACGACATTCTGTTCGTGTCGGATCTCTCCCTGCCTGGCGGAACAACATCGAGCAATATCAATATGTGGCAGGCTGCTGCCGAAAGTGGCCTGAAGCAAGCTGTGCTGCATTGGCCACGCGCCGATCACGTGCACCTACCGTCGCAGTCCAAGTTGAGAAAACTGATTCATGAGCAATTGATCGATGTCATCGTTCCTGGTGAAAAGGTGAAGTGTGACTTGGTTGTGGTCAATCACCCAAACCTTTTGATGACGCTACCAAACATCCTGCCCCAGGTTGAGTGCGGTGCCTGCGTCGTGATCTTCAATCAGGCTCCGGTCACACGACATGATAGTGGCAGGGTTGCCTATGATACTCAGCAAGTTCTCGACAATGCCCAGCGTGCCTTCGGTGTCAGGCCACAGGCCGCTCCCCTGTCTCCATTGATCAGACGTATCCTTGGGAGCAGCCAGCTCGCCATTGAATTTACTCCGATCGACTGGACGCCGCTGATCAATTGCAGTCAATGGCGTCGGGACCGGGTGCCCGAGCGCACGCCGAGCCGACGTCCGGTCATTGGACGACACGGGCGGGATCACCACGAGAAATGGCCGGAAGATGTTGAGAGCATTGTGGCTGCATACGGTGTCGACGGTCCGGTCGATGTGCGGATCTTGGGAGGTGCGGGACATGCCATTTCCCGCCTTGGCCGAAAGCCCAGAAACTGGAAGGTATTGCCATTCAACCAAGTCGATGTTGCGTCCTTCCTGGCAGAGTTGGATTTCTTCGTCTACTTCCCACACCGTGATCTGATCGAGGCGTTCGGAAGGGCTCCAATGGAAGCCATGGCGACAGGAGTGCCTGTGATTCTTCCACATCACTTCGAAGAAACCTTTCAGGATGCTGCTATCTATGCCACGCCCAGTGAGGTCCTCGGCATCATCGAACGGCTGTGGAACAATGAAGCTGAGTATAACGCGCGGGTCGAACGTGGAATCGCTTACGTCGAGCGGGTTTGTAGTGCTCAAGGTTTTTCGAGCCGCGTTCGCCCATACATGAGCTCGCTCTGAGTGCACATTAAGACGGCGCCCGAGGCACGCGGGTCAATCCACGTGGACCATCACTGGGTTTGGCACCGGCGCGTGAGGTGCGGCCTCGGGGTTCCAGGTCGAGCGAATCGTGGTGAAGCCGGGCGAGTGTCTGTCTCTTCGGAATCGTCGCCGTTGGTCCCGGCATTGGGTAGCGGCAAGTAGCGCCGCCGAGGTGACGGTGAATGGGAACACGGGGCTCGCGCATCAAAACGGGGCGATCCATATTCCGGCCGGCGCTATGCTCCGTTTCGCCAATCCAGGGGCCATCCCGCTCGAGGTCGTCGAGGTTCAGATCGTCCGTGCCATGGGCGAGGACGGCACCGTCTCCAACGCGGACATCGGCGCTCGCGTCGTCGGGGCGCGCTAAGGCGTCTCCGGCGGATCGAGCGCGATCTTCATGGTGAATTCGCGGCTCCCGCCCGCCGGGACCAGGACGATGCCGGGCTTGTCCTCGAGCTCGCCCTCATACCCGACGGGGTCGGCATAGCCCTGCCACGGCTCGATGCAGACATAACCGGCGCCCGGCTTCGTCCAGATGCCGAGATGCGGCATGCCGGGGAACGACACCGTGACGGAGCGGCGGCCAGGGACGCCGTAGCGCACCCTGCGGCTCGACAGCGTGCTCCAGACCAGCGCGCCGTCCTGAAACAGGTCGTCGCGCAGGGGCAGGCGCTCGCCCTCGACAGGCGTCGGGCGGGAGGCGTCTCCGATCAAGCCGTCCGACAGCCTGTGCAAGGAGGCGGTCTCCGCCGTCTCGAAGCGGATCTCGTGCGCATTTCTGTCGCCGCCATAGGGCAGGGGCCAGCGCAGCGCCGGATGGTAGCCGAACGAGACCGGCAGGGTGCGATCGTCCTTATTGAACACCGATGCCGCGAAGATCAGCGCGGCTCCGTCGAGCCGGTAGGTCATGTCGAGCCGGAAATCGAAGGGAAACTGCTCGCGCGTGATGTCGTCCGCATCCAGGCGGAGGCGGCAGGCTTCCGCAGTCGCGTCGACGATCTCGAAGAGAGAGGTGCGGGCGAAGCCATGTTGATTCATCGAGCGGGCACGCCCGTCGATGAGCACCCGGTCGTCGCGCAGGCGGCCGACGATGGGAAAGAGGAGGGGAGAGCGCCCCGTCCAGAAGGCCGGGTCGCCGTCCCACAGCAGGTCCCGGTCCTGCTCGTCGCACAGGCGGATCAGCTCCGCGCCCTGCGAGGCGATCTGGGCCTTGAGGTGGCCGTTGGACAATGTGACCGTCATCGCGCGCTCCTGAAGGACCGATGCTTCCTGGGCATCGTGTCCAACGGTTCTCAGGCACTCGACACGATTCGACAATCGGCACGCCGCTTTAAGGTGATCTTTTGTCGCTTTGGCGAGTTGTGCCTCCTCTGGGACCAGAACAAGGGGGATCGCGGCGGCATGGCGGCCATCGGAGACATTCTCGATTGCCTGATCGTCGGCGGCGGCCCGGCCGGGCTGACGACCGGGTTGTATCTTGCGCGGTTCAAGCGCCGCTTCCTGATCGTGGACAGCGGGACTCCCCGGGCTGCCTGGATTCCGACCAGCCACAACATCCCGATGTTCGCGGACGGCATCTCGGGCAAGGACCTCCTGAGCCGGGCCAGGACCAACCTCGAGCAATACGGCAAGTGCATCCGCGGCGGCCGGGTGACCGGCCTGCGCAAGCAGCCGGACCGCTTCATCGCCCTCGTCGAAGACGACGAGGGCCGCACCGGCCAGATCTCGGCGAGGCGCGTGGTTCTCGCCACGGGCGCCGTGGATATCGAGCCCGACCTGCCGGACGTGCCCAATGCCGTGCAGCGCGGCCTGGTGCGCTACTGCCCGATCTGCGACGGCTACGAATCCCGGGACCGGAAGATCGCCGTGATCGCCTATGGGGCGCATGGGTTGGGCGAGGCCGTGTTCATCGCCCGCACCTATTCCCGTGACGTCACCTTGCTGACGTTGGGACAGGCTCTTGAACTGACGCCCGACCAGCGGGGACGTCTCGACGAGCACGGCATCAAGGTCGTCGAGGCGCCCGTGGAATCCCTCGACATGGAAAAGGACCGCATTTCCGCGCTGCATGCCGGCGGGAAGGAGCACCGTTTCGACGTGCTCTATTCCGCTCTCGGCCTCAAGTACCGGTCGGATCTCGCCATCTCCCTGGGGGCCGAGCACGACGGGTCGGGCAGCCTGCTCGTCGACGAGCATTGCCAGACGACCGTCAAGGGCCTCTATGCGGCAGGCGACATCGTCCGCGGCCTCGACCAGATCGTCGTGGGCATGAGCCATGCCGCCCATGCGGCGACCCATGTCCACAACCATTGCGAGCTGCCGACCGAGGACGAGCCGGAAGGAGCCTGAGCCGGTCGGGCAAAGCTCCCTCAGGCAGGGCTCCCTCAGGCAAGGGCCTTCGCCAGGAGGGGCAGGCTCACGTCCATGCGGTAATCCACGGAGGAGTGGTTGTCGGGAAACTCCTCGTAGACATGGGCGATTCCCGCCGCCTCGAGCTTGCGGTGGAGCTGGCGCGATCCGTAGACCATGTTGTACTGATCCACGTCCCCGCAATCGATGTAGAAGGCCTTCAGCCTGCGCAGGTTCTCCCGGCAGGCTTCGTCGTCGGCCATACGCAGCGGATCCCAGCGCAGCCAGTTGGCCCAGCGCTCCTCGATGACTTCGCAGGTGTGGAGATCCACGGGCAGCCGGATGCCGCAGAACTGGCTCGGGTCGGGATCGAAGCTCGCGGCCTGGGCGAGGATCATCAGCACGTGCCAGTCCTGATCCTTGGCTTTCGGTCCCTGCGCGAACTTGTCCAGGAAGGTCTCGATGGACATGCCGTGCCCCGCAAGGTGGCGCAGGGCGCCCGCGAACTCGCCGAGATGGTAGAGATATTCGAAGCCCACATCGCCCGAGTGGGAGGCGGCCGCCGCCCAGACCGAGCCGCCGTGGCGCAGGGCGTGGACGAGGGAGCCGTAACCGCCCGAGCTCTTGCCGAATACGCCCCGTCGCCCGTCGCCGCCGCAGCCGAAACGCTCCTCCACGAAGGGCAGCATCTCGCGGATGAGAAAGGTCTCCCAAGGCCCCATCGCGGCGCTGTCGACATACTGGTTGCCGCCCAGGCGCGTGAAGCAGTCGGGAAAGGCCACGACGGCGGGAGGCATCGCGCCCGTTCCGATCAGCCGGTCGAGCCGCTCCGGAACGTTCTCGCCGTAATTCTTCCAGTTGGTGTGGGCGGGCCCGCCGGCCGTGTAGCCCACGAGATCGACGAGGAGGGGCAGCCCCCGCCCGTCATGGCCTGCCGGCACATAGACGTCGATCCGCCTCCGGGCGGGATCGCCGAGAAGGTTTCCTTTCAGGCATTGGCTGTCGATCCGGAGGCTGTGCACCACGCCTTCCGGCAGGTTATGATCCTTGCGCATCCTTGGTCCTCATCGCTTACGGGCGGACATGATGTGTCGCTTGAAGGGGCACCTGTCCAGAAATGAGGCTCTAGCGCATCGTGCGAAAAAGTGGACCCGGTTTTTCGCCCCGAACGATGCGCTGTTCTATAGGGGGGAGCATCGGATTCTATAGGGGGGAGCATCGGATTCGATCCCAAAAGTGGGTCCCACTTTTCACGTCCGATGCTCTTGCAACAGTTAATAAGTCCATTCGGCCGCTAGCCTTTTCTCCGTTCCTGGCACTAGGGTGCCGCCTCAAGCGTCATTGTCTGGGGGAATAACAGATGACCAACAGTTTCCTGCCTAAATGGACCTTGAAAACCGAAGGCGCCATCATGCCTGATGAGAGGCTGCCGACGGGCCAGATGGTCGTCGTGGGCCTTCAGCATGTGGTCGCCATGTTCGGCTCCACGGTGCTGGCTCCCATCCTGATGGGGTTCGATCCTAACGTCTCCATCCTGTTCTCCGGTCTCGCCACGCTCGTCTTCTTCGTCGTGGTCGGCGGCCGGGTGCCGAGCTATCTGGGCTCGAGCTTCGCCTTCATCGGCCCCGTCCTGGTGGCCACCGGGGCGACGGTCGGCAGCCCGAACCCGAACCTTCCGCTCGCCCTCGGCGGCATCATCGCGGCGGGCGCGGTCTATTTCATCATCGGCCTGATCGTGCAGCTCGCGGGACACCGCTGGATCGAGCGGCTCATGCCGCCGGTCGTCACCGGCGCCATCGTGGCCGCCATCGGCCTCGTGCTGGCCCCGGTCGCCATCAACAGCGCATCGGGCGTGACGCCCGACAACGCCGCCGGTTCCGATTTCGCGCGCTGGATCGCAATCGCCACGGCCCTGTCGGTCGGGCTCGTCGCCGTCTATGCGCCGGGCATGGCACGGCGTCTGCCGGTGCTCCTGGGCGGCGCCGCCGGATACCTGATCTACTTCGTTGCCGCGAACCTGCTGGGCTATGGAACGCCCATCGACTTCGCGAAGATCGGGGAGGCGGCCTGGTTCGGGCTTCCGACCTTCCAGAGCCCCGTCTTCGATATTCGGGCCATGAGCCTGATCGCCCCCGTGGCCGTCATCCTGGTGGCCGAGAACCTCGGCCACATCAAGGCGATCGGAGCCATGACGGGCCGCAGCCTCGATCCCTACCTCGGACGCGCCTTCATGGGCGACGGCCTCTCCACGATGCTCTCCGGCGCCGCGGGCGGCACCGGCATGACCACCTATGCCGAAAACATGGGCGTGATGGCCGTGACCCGGATCTACTCGACCCTGGTCTTCGTCATCGCGGCGGGCTTCGCATTGCTGCTCGGCCTGTCGCCGAAGTTCGGCGCCTTCATCGCGACCATTCCCGGGCCCGTGCTCGGCGGTCTCTCCATCGTGGTGTTCGGTCTGATCGCCGCAACCGCCGGCCGCATCTGGGTCGAGAGCCGGGTCGACTTCTCGAACCCGCGCAATCTCATCACCGTCGCGACGGCCCTGATCCTGGGGGCGGGCAACTTCAAGCTGAACGTCGCGGGCTTCACGCTCGACGGCATCGGCACCGCGACCTTCGGGGCGATCATCCTCTATCACCTCCTGAACATGATGCCGGCTCGCGCCGCCGACCCGGCCCGCGCCTGATCCACGCACAGGAACACGCCTGAAGGAGCCCGCGTTGTGCCTCGACGCGGGCTCCTCTTTTTTCGAATAGGACGAGACGAGGGGCCGCATCGTTCTTTCCGAAAATGGGATGATGGCATGAGCTCCGGACAACAGCAGACGCTTCCGCCGCAGGTGCAGGACCAGCAGCCCGGCCACGAGACCGAGATGAGCCCGAGGCCCGATTACGAACCGCGCTATCCGGGCAGCAAGCGCCTCCAGGGCAAGACGGCCCTGATCACGGGCGGCGACAGCGGCATCGGTCGCGCGGTGGCGGTCCTGTTCGCCCGGGAGGGCGCCGACGTCGCCATCGTCTATCTCGACGAGACCGAGGATGCGCGCGCCACGAAGCAGCTCGTGGAGAGGGAAGGGCGCACGTGCCTCACCATCGCGGGCGACGTGGGCGATCCCGAGTTCTGCCGCTCCGCGGTCGACCAGGTGATCCAGCGCTTCGGCAAGCTCGACGTGCTCGTGAACAACGCGGCCGAGCAGCACCCCAAATCCGCGATTGCCGAGATCAGCCCCGAGCAGATCGACCGCACCTTCCGGACGAACATCTTCGGTTATTTCTACATGGTCCAGGCGGCCATGCCTCACCTGAAGAAAGGGGCCGCCATCATCAACACGGCTTCGGTCACGGCCTATCGCGGCAGCGCGGAGCTCCTGGATTACAGTGCGACGAAAGGAGCCATCGTGGCCTTCACGCGCTCGCTTGCGCAGAAGCTCGCGGAGCAGGGCATCCGCGTGAACGGCGTCGCGCCCGGGCCGATCTGGACGCCCCTGATCCCCTCCACCTTCCCGGCCGAGAAGGTGAAGAGCTTCGGCGCCAATACGCCGCTCAAACGGCCGGGACAGCCGAACGAGGTCGCGCCTTCCTACCTGTTCCTCGCCTGCGAGGACGCCTCCTACATCACCGGTTCGATCCTGCATCCCAACGGCGGCGACCCCACGGAATCCTGACAACGAAAATCCTGACAACGAAAAAGGCGGCTCGAAGAGCCGCCTTTTTCACGTCGGACATGATCGCGCGCTCAATGGCGACGGCGCACGCGCACAGGAATCGGAGAGGGAGCCTGCTGCACCGTCAGCGCGAAGAACAGAAGCACGGCCGACAGCGACGCTCCGATCAGGAAGGCCACTTCCGCGATTTCGGCCTGCGACGCAAGGCCCGTGACGCCCGCGAGCAAAGTAAGAACGATGAAGAGAATGCACGCGCGAAGGGCAACGGAACGAGTCATCGACATATCTCCCAAGTCTTCTGAAAAACGTGCCTGCGGGGAGCCCGGTTCCATCCTCGTCAAATCACCGGAAAATACTTGTGCCGAGCCTATCGAAATCCTGAGCGCCCGTCCGTCCGGCGGAACTTCACGGTCGCGCTTGGCGTTGGTTGAGGGTCATCGGCCGAGAGCTGATCATTACAAATGAGCTGATCTTAAAATTTAGCGAGGTAACACCATGCTTGGTTGGGCTGTCACTTTTCTCATCATCGCGCTGGTCGCGGCTCTGTTCGGGTTCGGCGGGATCGCCGGCACCGCTGTCGAGATCGCGAAGCTGATCTTCTTCGTGGCGATCGTGCTGTTCGCCATTTCGGCCGTCATCGGTCTCCTGCGCGGACGAAGCCCCATGTGACGCTTCGCGCGATACTTTTCCTTGTCGATGAAGACGCCGCCTCCCGGGGCGGCGTTTTTCTTGGGGGAGGTTTCCTTCGATGGAGATCTTCTGGAAACGACCGGCTCTTCGATCAGCCCTGAAGGGCGGCGCGGGTCATGCTGTCGGGACCCAGATCGTCCATGTCGTCCACGTTCAGGATCGTGGCGAGGCGCAGGCGGGCGCGGTTCACGCGGCTCTTGATGGTGCCGACCGCGCATCCGCAGATGCTGGCGGCTTCCTCATAGGAAAAGCCCGAAGCGCCGACGAGGAGCAGGGCTTCGCGCTGATCGGAGGGGAGCTGGGCAAGGGCCGTTCGAAAATCCTCGAAATCGAGATGCGATCCCTGCTCGGGCTGAATTTTCAGGCGCCCGGCATAGGAGCCGTCCGGGTCTTCGACCTCGCGCCGGCGTTTGCGGTATTCGGAATGAAAGAGATTGCGGAGAATGGTGAAAAGCCAGGCATTCAGATTGGTGCCGCGCTCGAAGCGGTGGAGATTGGCGAGCGCCCGAAGGAGCGTGTCCTGAACGAGATCGTCCGCCTTGTCGACCTGACCCGAGAGGGAGATGGCAAAGGCCCGCAGGCTGGGCACGGCCGCGAGCAGGGCCTCTCGGAGGTCAGGCTCGGAGGTCACGGCTACCCCTCCCTCTTCTTATCGAGCTGATCCAGAAGATCCTTGAAGCGGTCCGGAACCGGTTGTTGCATCAACTCATCGTACATGGCGCGCAATTGGTCGCCGATTCGTTTCTGGCTGCTGCTGTCCAGTTTCGCATTGGTCCCAAGCTTGTCACTCGGAGGTGTGCTCGGGAGCGCCCGAGCCAGCTTGTTCCCCTTGTCGCTATTCATCTGATTCCCCTTGCCATCCCGCATATTATTCAGGGTGGCCAACCTTGGCAGTAGCCCTATACTCATTTTCGAGCAATAACGCCTGTTGTTGAATACAGTTCCAGAATTGGAACTTTTCCAGCTTTGCCACGTTGGAAGAGCCATCGGTACAACGAGTCAAAAGCACATATTAAGGGGAAGCGAATGTCGACAGCGCAGCTTGTCGTCCAGCACTTACCGTATCTTCGCCGTTATGCACGTGCCCTCACAGGCAGCCAGATGGCTGGCGACGCCTATGTGGCCGCGACCCTCGAGACTCTGGTGAGCGAGCCCGAGACGATCGGCCCCTCCGGGAATGTCAAGGTCGAACTCTTTCAAGTCTTCACGCGAATCTGGAACTCGCTCTCCGTGAACGGTCGCAGCGAGCAGATCCAGCGCGATCTGCCGGCGGAGGTCCGCCTGGGCCAGATCACGCCGCTTCCTCGCCAGGCGTTCCTCCTGTCCTGCCTCGAAGGATTCGGAGAGGAGGAGGTCGGCCAGATCCTCGACGTGGATACGAAGACGGTGCGCGAACTCGTCGACGAGGCCGGCCGCGAGCTGGCTGCCGACATGGCGACCGATATCCTCATCATCGAGGACGAGCCGCTCATCGCCATGGATCTCGAGGCCCTCGTGGAGGGTCTGGGCCACAACGTCACGGGCGTCGCCCGGACGCGGACCGAGGCCGTCAAGCTCGCTTCCGCGAAGCAGCCGGGCCTGATACTCGCCGATATCCAGCTCGCCGACGGCAGCTCGGGTCTCGATGCGGTCAACGACCTTCTGAAGTCGTTCGAGGTGCCGGTGATCTTCATCACGGCCTATCCGGAGCGGTTCCTGACCGGCGAGCGGCCCGAGCCGGCCTTCCTCATCGCCAAGCCCTTCCAGCCGGCGAACGTCTCGGCCGTCATCAGCCAGGCCCTGTTCTTCCAGCAGAGCGCCAAGCGCCGCGAGCCCCGCGCCGCGACCGCCTGACGGCATTGCGCGCCGCTGCCACGTAAACGGTCAAGCTTTTGGCCAAGTAATTGCCCGGCTACCAAGCCGGGCTTTTCTTTTGTCACGCTGTAATCGAGACAAAAAAAGACGGGCGTTGACGCCCGTCTTAAGGTGCCGGCCAATGCACAAGGGGAATGCGGGGAGGACCAGGAGGCCGGTACCTTAAGAACGCTCCTTGGAAAATAAAGGTTCCAGCTTTTTTTCTTGGATTTTGTTGGAGAAGTCGTTCCGGAACATCAAAGTTAAGGCCGCGTTGTTTTCTCGAATGGTTGAGCTAAGCAGCAGGGAGACACGAATGCTCCTCACCGTCACGAGATTAAGCGTTCTGGCCGGTGCTGCCGTTCTGGCGGGCGGCATCGCGTTCGCGGATTCCGGAATCGGAGCCCTGCGATCGTCCCTCATGAAAGCGACGCTCATCGAGGAGCAGGCGGCTCCCAAGGGCGACCGGCTGGCGGCCCTGCGCCCCGCCGACGCCGCCGCCGCCGTCTCGATCGTGGAAATCGTCGGGCTCTCCCATGCCACCGTGATCCTGCGCGGCGATGACGGCGAGGTCCTTTACCGGTCCGATCCGCGCTCCGGCATCACCACGATTGTGAAGAACACCGATCTTCCCGCCCTCACCATGAAGGAGGATCTGAAGGCCCCGACGGCCCAGAATCCGCCCGCGGCGCGTGAAGGCGGCGGGCCAAGGGCGCCCAAGCAGAGGCCGCCGGTCGGTTGCATGGGCGACGTGAGCCCCCTCGCCAAGGCCAGCGCCAACAGGATGCCGAGCCTTTGCCTCGCGGCCCTGGAGCAGCCTCTGTCCTGAGGTGAGCGTCGTCGGGGATCGAGATTGATATATTCCTGTTCTTGTGAGAATTATAAAGAACAATGTGAGTTTGCTTAGGCCGTCCATCAAGAAATGAATAAGTATTCATATTCATAATGGAAAAATTGAATGTGCTGACGACATATTGAATACAGGCAAATTTGGAACGGCTGCTACGGCATGGCGTTTTGCCCCTGCGCAATTGGCGCATATCGCGATTCAATGGACCCTCAGGAGATTATCACGATGCTGAAGAAGCATATGGCGGCTTGCCTTGTCGTGACGGCTTTCGCGGCTGCGCCCGCCCTCGCTCAGACCTCGCCTTCCGCTCCGACCGATCGTCCCACGGCAACCGGTTCCGGTTCGGCGACATCGGGCTCCCCGGCGATGCAGCCTGGCGCGACCGGCTCTTCGTCTACCGTCTCTCCTTCCACGACCAATCCTACCGCGGCAGCTCCCTCCGCCGGTTCGTCGGCGATGAACCAGAGTGGCTCGCAGGGGCAGTTCATGACCCGGCTGGAACCGAACCAGGTGATGGCCTCCGATGTGATCGGAACCCGCGTCGTCAGCACGAACAACGAGTCGATCGGCGACATCAACGACGTGGTCGTCGACCGCAACGGCCAGGTGATGGCGGTGGTCGTCGGCGTCGGCGGCTTCCTGGGCATCGGCGAGAAGAACGTGGCCGTTCCGTTCGACGCACTGGAATTCGCCGGCAGCCAGCAGGCGAGCGCCATGGACAACACCGGCGGCAATGTGTCGACCACCGGCTCGACCGCCACGGGCAACGCGTCGAATTCGAACATGGCGACGAACAACGCCGCCGCGGGGAGCGGGAGTGCCGCTTCGTCGCACAAGCCGGACCGCGTGATCCTTCGCATGACGAAGGCCGAACTCCAGGCGGCGCCGGTCTTCAAGGCCAAGCGCGACGACAACGCGAACCGTTCGACCACCGGTTCGACCGGCGCGAGTGGCAACACGCCGCAGCAGTGATGAAAGACCGGCTCCGGCCGGTTCGGGGCGCTCCGGTTTTCCGGGGCGCCTTTCTGTTCTGCCCGGCGTGCAAAATAAAAGGCGCAGCCACGAGGTGACTGCGCCTTGAAAGGTGCCGGCTCAAGGGGGCATTTGAACCGGTTGTCTTCATAACGCCGGGATCGGAAGAAGGTTCCGGAAGCATTCCGCAAAAAAGTCGCCTCGCCTCGAACGGGAAGCGTTCGATGTAAGGAACCCGGCCGTTTCGGGCACGTTGCCCAGCCGAGACAGATGCGGAGACCCCGATGACAGCCACCAACGAACTGGATGCGGCTTTGTGCCAGGAAGAGCTCCCCGACGAGTTCTGCCGGCTCGCTTCGAGTTCCTCCCCCCGCGAGCGGCCGAACGTGGCCTGGATGCTGACCGGAATCGTCCAGGATGGTCAGCAGGATGAGGTGACGTGCCCGCTCATGCTCCGGCGCCACCTCGTCGTGCCGGCCTGGTCCCGGAGGATCGCTCCGGGCCTTCAGCACCGCCCATAAAGACCGGCATCGCTTCAGGCTCCTTTGTTCGATGATCGAAACATTCGCTAATCCGTCGTCCGGGCCCGATCCCGTCGCCGTTCTCTTCCATCCCACCGCAGTGCCGGTGATCGACGTCTTCCGGTCCATCGGAAGATTGGACGATCAATACGACCTTTCCCTTCTCGACGCTCCCGAGCGGGCGCTCTCCGCCTATGTTTCGCCGGGCGCCGCCAAGGGGATCGTCTCGGACGCGCTGCTGCTTGCCTTTGCACTGAGCCGCCAGCGGGGGCGGGCTTTCGATCATCGCCCGCTCCGCTCGCGGTACGGGAGCCTCGATGAATACGGCCTTCTGGTTCTGATCGGGGCGTCGCGCCGGCCCCGCTCCGACCTGGCCCGCGAGGCTTCGGCCTTTCTCGAGGTCTCTCCCTTCGACCTTCTGACCGCGCTGGCCGGGGAGCTTGCGCGGCAGATCGGTCTCGGAACCATCGTTTTCCCGATGCCGGACGTGGACGAGTTCAGGTCCGTGATCGGCACCGAGGCGCACGAGCAGGGGATCCTCGTCGAGGCCTTCGGCAAGCCGGGGCTGCATTTGGGCCTTTGACGCGACGGGTTTCGTTTCATCCGCCAAAAACAAAGGGGCCGCTCAGCGGCCCCTTTTCGTGTGCGGATCGACCGATCCTATTCCTGAGTGCCACGGGTGTTGCCCGAAGCCTGGCCGCCCTTGCGGCCTGCCTCAGAAGCAAGCTCACGGTCCTGCGAGAAGGAGCGCTTCTCGGCAGGAACGCTCTTGCCGCCTTTACTTGCGATTTCACGCTGCCGGTCTGAATCCATGGACGCGAAACCGCGCTTCGAAGTCGAACCACTTGGCGCCATCTTATGCCTCCTTGACCAATGATGTTCGTGTTTGAACAACCGCTCGCTAATTCGATGGTTCCGGAAGGGGAGCTGGAACCTTTGCAAAAAATTTTTATGAAAAAAAGCAAAGTAGAGGGAGAAGGTATTCCAGTTTGATTGCTACGCTTAAATAATGGCAATACTCTGTTGTTTGTACCTTTTGTGGCGAGGGGTGCGACAAGTTGTGAAAGCATAGAAGATTAATGGCAATATTTAAGAAGTTAACGCGATTGCCGCGTTAGTATTTGATTCTAACGGGTGCCAGAATGCGATCCTGTAAGATTCCGATGGTCGAGCTGCCCTTGAGATCGGATCCGATTCAGCCGCAATATTCTGCGGGCGGTTCCGGGTGACTATGGGCATGGCCCTGTTTGACTCTGAGATTTCTCTCCCAGGGGTCGATTGACTCAAGCCTACGATCCCGGCCCGGATGCTTTCTTCTGTGAAGTTTAGGGGCCGGGCGGGCCTGCGCCCTGTCGGCGGGAGTGATTGCGCGGGGTGCGCGGTGTATGAGTCCCGGCAGACATCAGCGACGAGAGGGCGGAATGACCTACGACGACACGAACATATTCGCGAAAATCCTGAGAGGCGAGCTGCCGTGCCACAAGGTCTACGAGACCGAGCATGTGCTGGCGTTCATGGATATCATGCCCCGGGGCGAGGGGCATGTGCTCGTCATTCCCAAGGCGAAGGCCCGCAACATTTTCGATGCGCAGCCCGACGATCTCGCGGAACTCGCCAAGGGTGTCCAGGTCGTGGCCCGGGCGGCGAAGCATGCCTTCTCGGCTGATGGCCTGACGGTTCAGCAGTTCAATGAAAGCGCAGGCGGGCAGGTGGTGTTTCACCTGCATGTCCATGTCATCCCGCGCTTCGAGGGCGTTCCGCTGAAGCCGCACACGGGGCAGATGGAGGCCAACGACGTGCTGGCCGGGCATGCCGAGAAGCTCAGGGCCGCCTTGAAGGCGTGACGGGATGAGAGAAGGGGCGGGCCGGAGGGCTCGCCCCTTCTTCGTGCTTATTCCGCCCAATCCAGGGAGCGCGCGACGGCCTTGTCCCATTCGGCGTTCAGGCGGGAGCGGCGGGCAGCCTCCATGGCGGGCGTCCAGCGCTTGTCGATGGCCCAGTTGCGCACGAGGTCGTCCTTTCCTGCCCAGAAGCCGACGGCGAGGCCCGCCGCATAGGCGGCGCCCAGAGCCGTTGTCTCGATGACCTTCGGGCGGACCACGGGAACGTCGAGGATGTCGGCCTGGAACTGCATGAGCAGTTCGTTGACCACCATCCCGCCATCCGTGCGCAGCTCCTTCACGGCGATGCCCGTATCCTTCGTCATGGCCTCCAGCACCTCGCGGGTCTGGAAGGCGGTCGCCTCGAGAGCCGCGCGGGCGATGTGGGCCTTCGTGGCATAGCGGGTCAGGCCACCGAACAGGCCGCGGGCATGGGAGTTCCAGTGCGGCGCATAGAGGCCCGAGAAGGCCGGCACGATGGTGACGCCGCCATTGTCCTCGACGCTGCGGGCCAGGGTCTCGATCTCATGGCTCGCCTGGATGATGCCGAGATTGTCGCGCAGCCATTGCACCAGGGCGCCCGCGATCGCAATCGAGCCCTCGAGCACGTAGACGGGCTTCTCGTTCCCGAATTTGTAGCCCAAGGTCGTCAGCAGGCCGCATTTCGACGGGTAGGGGGTCTCGCCGGTGTTCATGAGCATGAAGCAGCCGGTGCCGTACGTGTTCTTGGCCTCGCCGGGCTGGAAGCAGGCCTGGCCGACGAGGGCCGCCTGCTGGTCTCCGAGGATCCCCGCGATCGGAACGCCCGCGAGGTTGTCCTTGGCGACGCCGTAGACCTCGCTCGACGACCTGATGCCCGGCAGGCAGGCCCGGGGGATGTCGAACAGGGACAGGATGTCCTCGTCCCAGTCGAGGGTGCTCAGGTTCATGAGCTGGGTGCGGCTGGCATTGGTCACGTCGGTGATATGGCAGCCGTCGTTCGCCCCGCCCGTCAGGTTCCAGACGAGCCAGGTGTCGATATTGCCGAACAGCACGTCGCCGGCTTCGGCCTTCTCCCGGGCTCCGGGAACATTGTCGAGGAGCCAGCGGAGCTTCAGGCCCGAGAAATAGCTCGCGAGCGGCAGCCCGGTCTTCGCCCGCAGGCGGTCGTGGCCGCCTTCCTTGGCGAATTCCTCGACGATCGGGTCGACCCGGGTGTCCTGCCAGACGAGGGCGTTGTGCAGGGGCTTGCCGGTGCGCCGGTCCCAGATCAGCGTGGTCTCGCGCTGGTTGGTGATGCCGATCGCGGCGAGGTCGCGGGGCGACAGCCCTTTCTTCGCCAGGGCCTCCTGGATCACGCTCTGCGTATTCTGCCAGATCTCGAGCGGGTCGTGCTCCACGTGACCGGGCCGGGGATAGATCTGCTCATGCTCCTTCTGGCCGACGCAGACGATGCTGCCGGCCTTGTCGAAGACGATGAAGCGCGAGCTGGTCGTGCCCTGATCGATTGCGCCGATATACTGAGCCATGGGCATGCCTTCCGGTGCTTACTGGGCCGCGATGGATGCTGCTTTCTGCTTGGCTATATAGGCATCAATCTTGGCCGGAGCGCCAGCCGGCACGTGCAATCCGAGCTTGGAGCGCCGCCACAGGATATCCTCGGCGCTGCGCGCCCATTCCCGGCGCACGAGGTAGTCGACTTCCGCCCCGGTCAGGCCGGCGCCGAAATCCTCGCCGAGATCGGCCATGGACCTGGCCTCGCCCAAAAGCTCGGCGACGCGGGTGCCGTAGGCCCGGGCGAGGCGGAGGGCCACCGGCTCGGCCAGGAAGGGCCAGCGCTGGCGCATGCCCGCGAAGAATCGGTCGAAATCCGCGTCCGGCATGTCGCCGCCCGGCATCTTGGCGGTTTCGGTCCAGGCCGGCTTCATGGCCGGGAAGACCGCCTTCAGCTCGTCGAGGGCATGCTCGGCGAGCTTGCGGAACGTGGTGATCTTGCCGCCGAAGATCGACAGCACCGGCGCCTGGCCCTGCGGGGCGTCCATGTCGAACACGTAGTCGCGGGTCACGGCGGAGGCGTTGGACGAGCCGTCGTCGAAGAGGGGGCGCACGCCCGAATAGCTCCACACGACGTCCGCCGGGGTGACCTGCTTCCTGAAGAAGTGGTTCACCACGTTGCAGAGATACTGCACCTCCTCGGAGCTGATCTCGACCTTCCGGTCCGGAACCGATTCCACCGGGATGTCGGTCGTGCCGATGAGGGTGAACTTCTCCTGATAGGGGATCGCGAACACGATGCGCTTGTCCGTGTTCTGCAGGATGAAGGCTTCCTTCGTGTCGAAGAGCTTGGGCACCACGATGTGGCTGCCCTTCACGAGGCGCACGTTCTTCGTGGTGTTGAGGCCGAGCTTGGCGTTGAGCACATCGGCCACGAAGGGCCCGCCCGCGTTGACGATGACCTTCGCGCGGACCTCCTGGGTCGCGCCCGTCTCCACGTTCTGGAGGGTCGCCACCCATAAGCTGCCCTCGCGGCGGGCGGAGACGAGCTTGGTGCGCACGCGGATGTCGGCGCCCTTCTCGAAGGCATCGATGGCGTTGAGCGCCACCATGCGGCTGTCCTCGACCCAGCAGTCGGAATAGACGAAGGCCGTGTCGAAGCCGGGCTTGAGGCCCTGGCCCGCTGGGTGGGTGGTGAGCTTGATGGTTTCCGTGCCCGGCAGCTTCTTGCGCGGGGCGAGGTGGTCGTAGAGGAAGAGGCCGAGGCGCACGAACCAGGCCGGGCGGATGCCCTTCTCGTGAGGCAGGATGAAGCGCAGGGGCCAGATGATGTGGGGCGCGGAATTGAGCAGGCGCTCGCGCTCGAACAGGGCCTCGCGGACCAGACGGAACTCGTAGTATTCCAGATAGCGCAGGCCGCCGTGGATCAGCTTCGTCGAGGCGGAAGAGGTATAGCCGGCCAGATCGCCCTGTTCGCAGAGCACCACGGAGAGGCCCCGGCCCACCGCATCGCGGGCGATGCCCGCACCATTGATGCCGCCGCCGACGATGAGGAGATCAGTTACTGCCGTCACGGAACGCGTCTTTCTCTAAACCAAGCCATTTCAGTCAGTGAGCACATGAGTTCTTTAGCCGTCTAACGCAAGCAAATTTTCAGGCTTTTCACGCTGCTTTTGCAACAACAGGACAGCCAGAAAGAAGCCGAGCGACGCGATGGAAATGGCCAAGCACAGGATCATGACCGCCGTGTAACTGCCCCACCAGGCCCACAGCGTCCCGAACAGAAACGGAGCCGAGGCGGTGGTCAGGCGCACGGGCATGGCGATCATGCCCTGGACGACGCCGTAGTTCTCGCGGCCGAAGAGCTCAGGCGGCAGGAGGGCGCGGACGATGGTCATCATCCCGTTCGAGGCGCCGAAGAGCGCCGCGAAGGCGGCGACCAGCCAGGACCCGGCGGGAAGCAGGGGCAGGAGCGCGAAGGCGAGGACGCCCAGGCCCAGGGTGACGATGCCTGTGCCTTTCATGCCGAAGGCGCGCTCGCCCGCCGCCATGGCCATGCGTCCCGCCACCTGGGCGGGGCCGATGATCGAGAAGGCGGCGACAGCCATCTCCAGGCCGTAGCCCCTTTCGGTGAGGAGCGGGATCAGATGGATCGGCAGTCCCGCCGCGATCAGGCCCTGGAGCACGGAAGCCGCCACGAAACACCAGAACGACGCCCTGCGCAGGACCGAGCGGGCGCTGGCCGGAAGGGCGCGGGACGGGGCGCCGGCGGAGCGGGGATGGGCCTTCAGGGCCGGGGGGATGAAGACCGCGTGGACCGTCGCGCAGACGAGGATGTTGAAGCCCGCGAGGACCAGGAGGGCGCTGCGCCAGCCCAGATATTCGATGAGGACGTGGGTGAGGGGGATGAAGACCGTGCTCGCGAAGCCCCCGACAAGGGTCATGAAGGTGATGCCCCGGCGGGCCACGAAGCCGAGCCTGCGGGCCAGAACCGCGAAGCCCGGCTCGTAGAATACGCTGCTCATGGACAGCCCCATGGCCATCCAGATGAGCACGAAGGCGGAATAGCTCTCGACCTGGGACCAGAGCGCCAGGAGCGCCGCCGCCAGGACGGAGCCGCCGGTCATCACCGTGCGGCCGTAGCCCAGATCGATGAGCCGTCCGACCGGAACGGCGAAGAAGGCGGACATGCCGAGGGCGAGCGAATAGGCCGCCATCAGGTCGGATTTGCTCCAGCCGAGCTCCCGGCCCATCGGATCCACGAAGAGCGCGAAGGCATAAAAGATCGTGCCGTAGGAAATCAGTACCGTCAGGGACAGTGCGGAGACGAAGGCCCAGGGCATTCGGGCGGGAGCGGACATGGCGATCCTTCAGCCGTGGTCTTTTGAGGGAGGCAATACTTAGCAAGACCTAGAGATGAAGCCTGAAGCCGCCCGTATCGTCCCTGACCGGCTCGATCTGCCGGAAGTCGGAAATCCAGGCATCGGCGAGGTGCGAGAGGTGGCTCGAGGGGCCGATCCCGACGACCCTCGCACCGGCCTTGCGCCCCGCTTCCATGCCGGCCTGGGCATCCTCGAACACGATGGCGTCGTTCGCGTCGAAACCGAGAAGCTGCGCCGCCTTGCGGTAGCCTTCCGGGTCGGGCTTGCTCCGGGACACGTCCTCGGCCGCGATGAAGGTTTCGGGCAACGGCAGCCCTGCCGCCGCCATCCATTCCTCTGCGAGCGAGCGCTTTCCGGACGTCACGATGGCCCATTCGTGCGGCTCCAGGCGGGACAGGAAATCCCGCGCTCCCGCAACGGCCCTGATCCTCGCCGTTCCCTGTTCAGCCTGCGCGTTGAACCAGGCCGTTTCGGCCCCATGGTCGCTCCCTTCGGGGGCGAAGAGGCGGACGGTTTCGGCGGCCTGCCGTCCGTGG
The DNA here is from genome assembly GCF_047497095.1 of Microvirga sp. M2. Taxonomy (NCBI): domain Bacteria; kingdom Pseudomonadati; phylum Pseudomonadota; class Alphaproteobacteria; order Hyphomicrobiales; family Methylobacteriaceae; genus Microvirga; species Microvirga sp. M2. The sequence goes on along the minus strand of NZ_CP134063.1, from coordinate 3,410,504 downwards.
GATTTGGCGAGCACGGCGTTCCCGTCGATGCCGTGCCGGTCCGCCCAGCGATGCCAGATCTCCTCGATGACCTCGGTGGAATCGATCAAGGTGCCGTCCATATCGAACAAGAAAACTTTGCCCCGCATGATGTCCCGCATGGCCTGTGAAGCACGGGCTCCGGCTTCCGGTCGGGCCCGCGATGATGGTTTAGGCCTTTATGTCAGGCTCCGAGGTTGACGGATAGGCCTTTAGCCCTCATATGAACGGCACGGCGTCAGCGCTCGATCCGAGCCGCTTGAGCGGGACTGCGTGACGGAAATTCGCCTCGACGGCGAAAGCCCGGTCCCCTTCTTCAATCGCTTGACCCATACGACGGCCCCATCACGCGGGCTGTCGCCACGAGAGCCCTGAAGCGCCTTTGCTTGACTTAAGCCGAACTTGCTTTGCGGCTCACCGCATCCGTTCGAAAGATACACTTTGACACTCTTCACCGATTTCGGATTGGCCCAGCCGATCCTGAAGGCGCTGGCCGCCGAGGGTTACGAGAAACCCACGCCCATCCAGGCCCAGACCATCCCCTATGCCATGGAAGGCCGCGACGTCTGCGGCATCGCCCAGACCGGCACCGGCAAAACGGCGGCCTTCGCGCTGCCGATCCTGCATCGCCTGTCGCAGAACCCGAAGCCGCGCAAGCCCAAGAGCCCCCGCGTCCTCGTGCTCAGCCCGACCCGCGAGCTGTCCGGCCAGATCGCCGACAGCTTCAAGGCCTATGGCCGCAACCTCCGGCTCACCACCGAAGTGGTGTTCGGCGGCGTTACCATCTCCCGCCAGGAGAAGGCGCTCGCAAACGGCATCGACGTGCTCGTGGCGACGCCCGGCCGCCTGATCGACCTCGTGGACCGCAAGTCGCTGTTCCTGCGTGACATCGAGATCCTCGTCCTCGACGAGGCCGACCAGATGCTCGATCTCGGCTTCATCCATGCGCTGAAGCGCATCGTGACCCTGCTGCCGAAGGACCGCCAGAGCCTGTTCTTCTCGGCCACCATGCCGAAGACGATCTCGACGCTGGCCGATTCCTTCCTGCGCGATCCGGCCCATGTGGCGGTGACGCCCGTCGCCACCACGGCCGAGCGCGTCGACCAGAGCGTCATCTTCGTGCCCACGAACCGCAAGCAGGTTCTGCTCGAAACGCTCCTGCGCGATCCGGCCATCGACCGCGTGCTCGTCTTCACCCGCACCAAGCACGGCGCCGACAAGGTCGTGCGCGGCCTCGACAAGGCCGGCATCGTGGGGGCCGCCATTCACGGCAACAAGTCCCAGCCGCAGCGCGAGCGGGCCTTGGCCGGCTTCCGCGACGGCTCGTGCCGGGTCCTGGTGGCGACCGACATCGCCGCGCGCGGCATCGACGTCGAAGGCGTGAGCCACGTCATCAACTACGATCTGCCGAACGTGCCCGAATCTTATGTCCACCGCATCGGCCGCACCGCGCGCGCCGGCGCTTCGGGCCTCGCGATCTCGTTCTGCAACGACGAGGAAAAGGCCTACCTGAAGGACATCGAGAAGCTGACGCGCCTGAAGGTGCCGGTCATGCCCCTGCCGGAGGGCCTGCCTGCCGCTCCGCCTCCGTCGGAGAATTCCGAGCGCCGCGGCGAGCCGCAGCGCGGGCGTCCGGCTCCGCATTCCCGGGGCCAGCAGGGCCACGGCCAGCCGCGCCAGTCCGACCCGAACGATACGAGCGGCCCCAAGCGCCGCCGCCGCGGCGGCAAGCCGGGTGGCGCCCAGCCGCAGGGCGGCCATCCCGCCGGCCATCAGCAGCAGCGTTCCACGCAGCCGCAGCGTCCCGCACAGGCCCAGAAGCCCGCGGCCCAGGGCCAGCGCACCCAGCAGGGCCGTCCCGCCTCCCGCTCCGCGGAAGGACGACGCGACGGAGCCCAGGTGGCATGGCTCGAAAAGAGCCCGCGCCGCCGGTAAAAGGCATCGAGAGAAATGAGAAGGGCGCCGTGAGGCGCCCTTTTTCAGTGTGCCGAGCATGTTCGACAGCTCGGAGGTGCAAGTCCTCTACCCAGCCTGATGACGGCGAAGGGTTAGCAAAGGGCAAGGGCGTCGTCGTGAGGCGGGGTCTGAAGGAAGCGTGGAGCAAAACCGCGACCTGATGAACAAGAACCGGATATGAGGCCGCCGCGGCCGGACGAGCAGGCTGAAGACTGCGAAGTCCAGGGTCATCAAAGACCGAGGCGGTAAATCCGGCAGGTGTGCGGGGAAGGCGGTCGAACTTACCTCGGGAGATCTCCACCATGTCCGGTCATCCGGACTGAGCGGGTCGCAAGGCCCGTGACCGTGGCGGAGAGGTCAGCAGACGGCATAGTAGGTCGCAAGACCGAAGGCCTGAACGTTAGAGAGGGCAAGTAGAGCAGGTGTCTCGACGGACCAAGCGGCAGCAAAACCAACTTGAGTTGGCTTTCGGCGAGGCGGCAGAGGGTGAAACCCCGAGCCCGCTTGCTGGAGGAGCCGAAGTCCTGTCGGCGGCACCCGCCCCCGAAAGCCCAGTGATCCCGGTAGGATCAATGATGGGGAGGATTGTCGCTCGCGACAACCTGAAGAAGGCGCTGGCCCAGGTCAGACGCAATAAGGGCGCGCCCGGCGTCGACGGCATGACTGTCGACGATCTGGCCGCCTACCTGAAAGACCACTGGCCCGAGATCAGGGCTCAACTTCTCAACGGCACCTACCAGCCGCAGCCGGTACGGCGCGTCGAAATTCCGAAGGCATCGGGAGGCACTAGAGCCTCGGCATTCCGTCGGTGCTCGACCGCTTCCTCCAGCAGGCGGTGATGCAGGTGCTGCAAGAGGATTGGGACCCGACCTTCTCGTCGTCGAGTTACGGGTTCCGGCCCGGACGCTCGGCACATCAGGCCGTGGCTGCCGCTCAGCAGTTCATCGCTGACGGCTGCCACACCGTCGTCGATCTCGATTTGGAGAAATTCTTCGATCGGGTGAACCATGACATCCTGATGGGACTGGTGGCCAAACGGGTGCAGGATCGGCAACTGCTCCGGCTCATCCGCCGTTATTTGACGGCAGGTGTGCTCGTGGGTGGCATGGTCGATCCGATGGATGAGGGAGTCCCGCAAGGGGGTCCGCTCTCGCCGCTGCTTTCAAACCTGATGCTCGATGTGCTCGACAAGGAGCTGGAACGGCGCGGCCACCGGTTCGCAAGATACGCCGACGATTGCAACATTTATGTCCGCAGTCCTCGCGCAGGCGAACGGGTCATGGCCAGCGTCACCCGGTTCCTCGAACGGCGCCTTACGCTGAAGGTGAACACGGCCAAGAGCGCTGTCGCTTCTCCAACCGAGCGAAAGTTCCTCGGCTTCAGCTTCGTGGACCAGGGCCGATTCCGGCGGTGCATCGCGCCGCAGGCGCTGGTCAGGTTCAAGGGGCGGGTGCGGGAACTCACGGCACGGTCGGGTGGGCGCAGCCTCGCGCAGATCATCCCGGAGCTATCGCGCTATCTCGTTGGATGGCGCGGCTACTTCGGCTTCTGCGAGACTCCAACGGCGTTGCGGCACCTGGATAAATGGATCAGGCGACGGCTTCGCGCTATCGTCTGGAAGCAGTGGAAGTACGGGACTACCCGCTTTGCGGAACTGCGCCGCCACGGGATCGGAAAGGATCTGGCGGCGAAAGCCGCCGGCAGTCCCCACGGTGTCTGGCGGCTCAGCAACAGCCCTGCGCTCTCCTTTGCCTTCCCCAACGCTTACTTCAGAGACCTCGGTCTTGCCTCCGTCTATGCCCGCCGAGCCGAGTAATCTAGCGAACCGCCGTATACGGACCCGTTTGTACGGTGGTGTGGGAGGGGAGGAACCGCGAGGTTCCCCCCTATCCCGATTGCGTGTCGTTTCGTGCAGGCAGGCTTGCGTCCTTCACCCCTGCCTCTCTCCCGCCCGGGCCGGGGGATGCGCCGCGTCGCTTTCCGGCTGCGCGCGGCGGTCTCGTGATGCAGGAGGAGCAGCCAGACTTCTCCTCAACGGCGAACCCGCCTGGAACAGCGACGGCGCGAGCCGATGGGCCACGCGGCCCGCCACGAACAGGGCGTTGAACTGGTCGTCGCCGTATTCCCGATCCCGGGCCACGGGCACGAAACCCGCCTTCATCAGCGTCTCGGCCACATGGCCCGCACTGCCGCCCTCCTGCCAGAAGGGGATTGTCTCGCATTCGACGAAGACGGCGAGCGTCCGGTTCAGCACGCGGCCCGCGCCCGCCAGGACGAGTTCGGCCGCGCCTTCCACGTCGATCCAGAGAAAGAAGCTCCGGTTCGGGCGATCTCCGAACAGGCTGTCGAGGGTGCGCATCTCGACATCGTAATCGTCATAGGCGGCCTCTTCGCTCCTCAGCAGCAGCGAGGACTTCCCCTCGGGGCGTCCGCGCGGCGCGTGGATCGTGGCGCGCCCATCCGTGTCGGAGACGGCGATGTTGCGGTAATCGACGCCGCGCGCCCGGAGCGCCGGCGCGTGATGCGCATGGGTCTTGGGATCGGCCTCGAAGGCGATGATCTCGCAGCCCGGGGCGTTGTCGCGCACGGCCAGGGCCAGCGACCCGTCGAGCGCGCCGATGTCGCAGACCATGTCGGGCTTCAGGACGTCGATGAGGTGCAGGAACGCGGTCCGCAGCCCCGCATGGCCTTCCGGGCCTTTGGGAGCCGCCGAGAGCACGTTCAGGTCCCGCATCAGCAGGAACGAGACCGCATGGTTCAGGCGCGGGATGCCGAGCCAGTCGGCGAGCCTGTCTTTGAGACGCTCGAGCACGTCACCGTCCGATCAATGATACGGATCGGCCGCGTCGCGCAGGCCGTCGCCCATGAAGTTGAAGGCGAGCACCACCACGATGACCGGGACCATGGGAAAGAGCAGCCATGGATGAAGCTGCACGGCGGCGAGGTTCTGGGCCTCGTTGAGCAGGACGCCCCAGCTCGTCACCGGCGGACGAAGGCCCAGCCCCAGGAAGGAGAGGGCGGTCTCGCCGAGGATCATGGAGGGGATCGAGAGCGTCGCCGAGGCGATCAGATGGCTCATGAAGTTCGGGATGAGGTGGCGCGCGATGACGCGCTTCTTGGAGGCGCCCATCAACTCGGCGGCCTTCACGAAATCCTCCTCGCGCAAAGCCAGGAGCTTGGACCGGACGGCGCGGGCCAGGCCCGGCCAGTCGAGGAGGCCCAGGATGATCGTGATGCCGAAGAAGACGAGTATCGGGCTCCAGTTCGGCGGAAGCGCCGCCGACAGCGCGAGCCAGAGGGGCAGCTCCGGCAAGGAGCGCAGAATCTCGATCATGCGCTGGATCACGTGATCCACCCAGCCGCCGAGATAGCCGGCCAGCCCGCCGAAGAACAGGCCCAGCGCAAAGGAGACCGCGATGCCGATGATGCCGATGGTGAGCGAGATGCGCGCGCCGTAGACGATGCGCGAGAAGAGGTCGCGCCCCAGCCGGTCCGTGCCGAGGACGAACATCGTGCCGTTCTCGGGCGGACAGACGAGATGGAAATCCATGTTCCAGACGCCCCAGAATTCGTAAGCATCGCCCCGGCAGAAGAATCGGATCGGCTGCGGCTGGGATCGGTCGACGGTGTAGACCCTGCGGAACGTCTCCAGATCGAAGGTGAATTTGTAGGGGTACACGTAGGGGCCGATGAAGCGGCCCTCGTGAATGAGATGGATCGGCTGCGGCGGCGCGTAGAGGAAGTCGCCGTGGCGCTTCGTCTGGTTGTAGGGGGCGATGATCTCGACGAAGGGCACGACGAGATAGAAGGCGAGCAGCACGAAGGCCGCCGCGACCGCCACCTTGTGGCGCCGGAATTTCCACCACATGAGCTGCCACGAGGAGGCGCGGTAGAAGCTCTCGTTTTCCGTGCCGATGGGTTCCGTGGCGCCCGGATCGAAGGGCGTGGGATCCACATAGTGCCGTGCGCGCGCGGAGACCGTGTTCATCGCCCGCCTCCCATGCGGATCCGGGGATCGATCCAGGCCAGCAGGAGATCGGAGATCAGCATGCCCACGACGGTGAGCACCGCGACGAACATGAGGATGAAGCCGGCGAGGAACTGATCCTGGTTCTTCAACGCGCTCAGGAGAATGGGTCCCACGGTCGGAAGGCTCAGCACCAGCGAGACCAGCACCGACCCCGACACCAGATGCGGCAGCAGGTTGCCGATATCGGCGACGAAGGGGTTGAGCGACATGCGGAAGGGATATTTCAGGAGGGCCTTGGTGGGCCCCAGGCCCTTGGCCTTCGCGGTCACGTAATACTGCTTTCCCAACTCGTCGAGCAGGTTCGCGCGCATGCGCCGGATCATCGAGGCGGTGCCCGCGAGCCCGATGACGATGGTCGGGACGACGAGATGCGCGAGAAGGGACTGGATCTTGGGCCAGTCCCAGGGCTCGCCGGCGAACCTCGCGTCGTAGAGGCCGCCGATGGAGATGCCGAGCCAGCGGTTCAGGTAGTAGAGAAGGATGAGGGCGAGCAGGAAGCTCGGGGTCGCAAGCCCGATATAGCCGACGAAGGTCGCCAGATAATCGCCCACGGAATATTGCCGCGTCGCGGAATAGATCGCGATGGGGATCGAGACCAGGTGGATGAAGATGACCGCCGCGAGGTTCACGAGCAACGTCAGCCAAAGGGCGTCGCCGACGACCTCCACGACGGGCTTGTCATATTCGAAGGACCAGCCCCAGTCGCCCTGAAGCAGGCCCGAGAAACCATTCGGCCCCGGCATCGCGCCGATCCAGATCAGGTACTGCTCCCAGGCCGGCCGGTCGAGGGCATATTGCTTGATCAGGAACTCGGCCTTGGCGATCGAGGCGTTGTCGTTCTGCGCGCGCAGCTCGAAAATCAGGTTGGAGAGATAGTCCCCGGGCGGCAGCTTGATGATGAAAAACACGAGGGCCGAGATGATGAAGAGCGTGACCGCCATGGTGACGACGCGGCGCAGCAGGAAACGGATCATCGGCGCGCCTCTTTGCCCGCGGCCTTGTTCCAATAGATCTCGTCGACCCGGTAGATGCCGAGCATGGCCGTGGGTTCCCAGCTGTAGAGCGCTTTTTCGGGAAGGCCCCGCAATCCGTTTCTGACCACGATCGGCTGCAGGGCGCCGGACACCGTGCCGATCACCCATTGGTTCTCCGCGTGATTGCGGAGCATCTCCTCCCAGATCCGGGTCTGCTCGGCTTTGTCGGCCGTCCCCATCCAGGCCTCGTAGAGTTCCGCGAGGCGCTTCGCCTCGGGCACATCGATGGCCTCGCCGTTCATGCCCTTGGTCTCGATGTACTGGCCCCATTTGGGCCAGGCGTAGTTGTCCTGGCGCTTGGGGGCGAAATCCGTCGGGGGCATGATCGCGGTGGGCAAGGCGTTGTCGAGGCCGGGGGCCGCGACCATCATGGTCAATCCGGCGAAGGCGCGGTTGCGCAGGACCGTGCGGTCCTGCGGCTTCACGAACAGCCTGACGCCGATCTCGCGCCAGAACTCGCCGATCAGCGTCAGTCCGTCCACCACGAGGCTGCTATCGCCGTCGGTCTCGACGATGATCTCGAGCTCGCGCCCGTCCGGCAGCAGGCGGAAGCCCGCGCCGTTGCGCTCCGTCAGGCCGACCTCGTCGAGGAGACGCGAGGCCTGGGCGGGGTCGTATTCGGCGTACAGCGTGCGCAGCTCGGGCGAATAGAGTGGGCTTTCCGGCACCACCGTGTTGTTGCCCTCCGTTCCGAGCCCGAAGAGCAGGGCGTTGTTCAAAGTATTGCGGTCGATGCCCAGCGACAGGGCGCGGCGGAAACGGACATCGCGGTTGAGCCGGCGCCAGACCGGGTCGACCGCGTTGAGGTTGGGGTAGAGCGCCAGCTCCGTGCCGCGCGCATAGGGCCAGAGCAGCGTTCTGTAGCCCTGCATCTTCTCGCCCTCCTTGAGCACCGGGATGTCGCTCATGGTAAGGCCGCGGAACAGGAGATCCGTTTCCCCCGCATTGGCCTTGGCGGCGAAGAGCCCGCCGGCGGAGACGTCCATGAGGACGCGGTCGAGATAGGGAAGCTGATGCCCTTTCCTGTCGACGCGGTGATAATAGGGATTGCGCTCGAACACGAAGCGGTTGGCGGGCGCGGCGTTCGTCACGCGCCAGGGCATGAGGGTCGGCAGGTCCGGGTTGGTCTGCTCCTTCATGTCGTCCATGCGGTTGTGAAGGGCGGCCCAGGATTTCAGCTTCTGCTGCCTGGCCTTCTCGTCCAGGGACGCCTCGTCCGCGTATTTCGCGTGGAACTGCTTGAGGTACTTCGATGCCCGGTAGATCCCGGGATCGATGGGCCCCGCGAGCTGCGGCAGGAAGCGCGGGTTGGGCGTGTCCCAAGTGTAGCGGATCCTGCGTTCGTCGAGCACCTCGACGCGCGGCGGCTTTCCGTCCACCAGCATGAATTCGGGAGGGCCAGCGGGAGAAAGGTCCTTGTTGAGGGCGACATCCTCCCAGTAATACCGGAAGTCCTCCGTCGTGAAGGGCGTTCCGTCGGACCAGCGATGGCCCTCGCGCAGGGTGAAGGTGAAGACCATGTCGTCCTGGTTGTCGAACGACTCGAGCAGATCGGGCTGAAGCTCCAGATGCCTGTCGTAGCCGACGAGGCGAGTATAGGCGTAGGTCGAGATGTAGCGGATGTCGCGGGCCCGCGGCACGAGCGTCACGATCTCGCCGCCGGGCTCGCCCGTCGCATCGACGACGAGCGGCGTCGAAGGAAGGCGCTCCGCGACCGGCGGCAGCGTCCTGTCTTGGTTCTTGAAATAGGGCGTCTCCTGCAGCTCCAGCGCCCGGGCGGGCATCGCGAAGAAGGTGCAGGCCAAGATGGGAGAGAGGGCGAGAGAGAGGGCGAGGGGCGCCGTTCGCAGCCAGGTCATCATCACGCGACCTCCAGTGCCGGGGCGCGTCCCAGGCGGATCCGATGGCCGGGTTCGATCTCTTCCATCGTGCCGAATTCGCCGTCCGGGATACGGAAGGGCTCGGGCCATTCCGCGGGATTCGAGAAGCGGTCGGCCCGAAGCTTTCCGAAATCGAGCGGGCGATCGAGGTCCGGATCCGGCACGGCCGCAAGGAGCGCCTGCGTATAGGGATGAGCGGGGTTGCGGAAGAGCGAGGATTTCGGGGCCTCTTCGACGATGTAGCCCCGGCACATCACCGCGATGGTGTCGGCGATGTAATCCACCACGGCGAGGTTGTGCGACACGAACAGATAGGAGAGTCCGAGCGCCGCCTGGAGATCCTTCAGAAGGTTCAGGACCTGGGCCTGCACGGAGACGTCGAGGGCCGAGACCGGCTCGTCGCACAAAAGGACGCGCGGTTCGAGCGCCAGCGCCCGGGCGATGCCGAGGCGCTGGCGCTGGCCGCCCGAGAAGGAATGCGGGTAGCGGCGCAGCGAGCGCCGGTCGAGACCCACCATGTCGAGCAGCTGCTTCACGCGCTGATAGCGCTCGTCGGAGGTGCCGATGTCGTGAATGCGCAGAGGTTCGGTGAGAAGCTCGTAGACCGTCATCCGCGGATTGAGGGACGAGAACGGATCCTGGAAGATGAACTGCACGGAGCGCCGATAGGTCGTCAGATCCTCGCCTTCGAGGCGGTGAACGTCCTTCGGGCCGGTGCCGTCGTCGAACAGGACCCGGCCGGCATCCGGCTCGAGCCCGCGCATGATCATCTTGGACACCGTGGTCTTGCCGCAGCCGGATTCCCCGACGAGCCCCAGCGTCCGCCCGACCGGCAATGCGAGATCGACTCCGTTCACCGCGTGGATGGTGCGCGGCTGGCCGAAGAAGCTGCCGGACCGGAGCGTGAAGCACTTCGTCAATCCCTCGGCCTGGAGGATCGGCCCTTTGGGCTGCGGTCTCTCGGGAGCGTGCACCCGCGCCAGGGCGGAGCTTTTCACCTCGCGGATGGGGGTCAGGCGCTCGTTCTCCGCCATGGCGAAGCGCGGGACGGCGCGCATGAGCGCCTGGAGATAGGGGTGCTGGGGATTGCGGAAGATATCCTCGCGCGAGCCCGCCTCCATGACCCGGCCGCGATACATGACCACGACCTCGTCGGCGATGTTGGCCACCACGCCGAGATCGTGGGTGATCAGCAGGACCGACATGCCGGTTTCGGCCTGGAGCTCCTTGATGAGGTCGAGGATCTGGGCCTGCGTCGTCACATCGAGCGCGGTGGTGGGCTCGTCCGCGATCAGGAGGGACGGGCGCGTGATCAGCGCCATGGCGATCATGGCGCGCTGGCGAAGGCCGCCCGACAATTCGAAGGGATAGGTGCGGAGCGCCCGCTTCGGATCGGGAAAGCCGACCCGGGCCAGCACCTCCGTTGTGCGCTGCAGCGCCTTCGCCTTGCTCACGCGGGCGTGGATCAGGAGCGCTTCCGAGATCTGATCGCCGATCGTGTGCAGCGGCGAGAGCGACGTCATCGGCTCCTGGAAGATCATGGCGATGCGCCCGCCGCGCAGCTGGTGCATGGCGTCGCTCTCGGGTTGGAGGGACGCGATATCCGCAGGCGCCTCCAAGGTCGGGTCGTTGAAGAGGATGGATCCGCCGGAGATGTGCGCCTTCTTCGGCAGGATCTGAAGAATGGATTGGGCCGTCACCGATTTGCCGGAGCCGGATTCACCCACGAGCGCCACCGTCCGGCCCTTCGGAATGTCGAAGGACAGGCCGTCCACCGCCCGGAAATCCCCGGTATCGGTATGAAAGTCGACCGTCAGCTGACGGATCGACAGGAGCGGCGCATCCATGAGCTCCTCCGGTTGGCAATGATCATAACGCATCAGGCCAAGGCTGCGATCCTGTTTGTTGCCGAAAACGCTTCGTCGGGGCGCAGAAGAGGGATCTGCCGGATGGCGAGATGCATGATCAGCGCCTCGCAGAACGCCCAGACGGCCTCGTCGTGAACCAGATGATGCGTCAGGAATCCGATGGGCTCGTCCCGGTCCGCCTCGCCACTGGCTCTCCGCTCGATGGCGGCGGCGATCCCCGCCACGATCCGCTCCCGATCGGCCAAGCTCCGGGTCCCGTGCCAGTCGATCGGATCGACATGCGTGTTGACCTGGGTCAGTCCTTCGGCAGGTGAAGCCGCCTTGCGCTCGCCGAAGGACGAAAGCGCCGTGAAGCCCGAACGGGGCAAGTGCCGCGCCAGCTCGGGCGAGATCCGGTTCCACGGCGGGACGAAGACCGGAAGGACCTTGCGGCCGAGCTTCTCCCGGGCAGCGTGCAGGGCCTGCTCCGCTTCCTTTTCCATCGCGTCGAGGGGGCGGTGACGGCCGAATTCCGCCTTCTTCTCACCGGCGGGGGCATGGTTGGTGTGAGACCAGCCATGCACGAGGGCGAAGACGCGCCTCTCGTTCCGGAGGCGTTCGCCGAGGGAGGGTTTGAGACCGGCGGGAATGGCGGCGAGCGCGAGGCCGGCCTGGGCGCGGCCGCTCAGGGCGAGGAGGCGGTCGAGCCCGGGCGTCTCGGCCACCGCGTCGTCGTCGCGCCACCAGAACCGGATCCGGCAGCCGCGATCCCTCGCCCGGTCGAGCGCCTCGTCCACGGGCGACCAGTCGATGCGGCGGTGAAGGGCGGGGCGGGCGAGCACCAGGCTTTCCGCAATGGCGACGCTCTCTCGCGCACCGTCGAGGGCGATAGGCGGGGCCGGATGGAGGCGGCGCGCCAGGCCCTGCCGCACGGCATCGGCGAGGCGGCGGGGGGAGAGCTCCGCCTCCGGCACGATCTCGGCGAGCCCAAGGGCCTTCAGCCGTTCCGCCCGCAGGCGCTGCTCGGTCTCGTTCCCGGTCTCGAAGGGGACGAGGACCGCTTTGACCTTGCTGCGCAGAAGATCGACGACCGTGTTGTAGCCGGCCTGGCTGACCGACACTTCCGCCCGGGCCAGAAGCGCCCGGAAATCGGATCTCGCGCGCTCCACCGTCGCATGGGCCGGAGCCTGGTCGCGAAGCGCCAGGAAATCGGCCTCGCCGACACCGCGCCCGACCAGGATGCGCCAGGGTTCGTCGGTGATCTCCTGCGCGGCCGCGAGGGCCGCGCGATAGAGCGGAAGGCTCGCTGCGCTCGATCCGCCCGAAACGAGGATGCCCCGGCTTTCGCTCCTGTCGAGCGGCTCCGGATTCTCGTCCACGTAGCCGGTATAGCGGATGAGCGGGCGGATCCTCTCGTCGACGGGCCATGTGGCGTCCAGGGGCACGATGCGGGGATCACCGTGGACGAGCACGGCGTCGTAGCCTTCGAGGATGCGCGCATGGGTCTCCTCGATACGGCCGGGCTTCGAGGGCGAGGCGAGGATGTCGCGGATCGAGCAGAGGACGAGCGGACGCGGGGAGTGGCTCCGCACATCCTTGAGGAGCGTCATGAACTCCTCCGCCAGCACGCGGCGGCCGAAGGGAAAGAGTTCGGTGACGAGGATGTCCGGGCGGAGCGTCCGTAATGTCTCGAGAAGCAGGATGCGCCGCTCCGCCAGCCGGAAGTGATGGACGGAGGCGCCCTCCTCGTCGAGCAGGGTCCCGAAGTCCGTGCCCAGAATGCGGACGGGCGGCAGCTGCACGAAGGTGACGCCGTCGAGGCCCGCCGGTTCAACGGGGCCGCCGCCGGACACCAGGGTGGTGGCATGGCCCGCCTCGGCGAAGGCGCGCGCGAGCGCGGCGGCGCGCGTGAGGTGGCCCGCTCCCAGGAGGTGGGTGACGACGATCAGGACGCGCAAGGTCGTGCCCCTCCCGATTTCGAAAGGGACGAGAGCGCCGCCTGCAGGCGCAGGGCGGCGCCGTCGAGGTTGCGTTCCTCGCTCACGAAGCGCTGCGCGTTGGCGCCGAGCGTCCGGAGCCGTTCCGGGTGTTCAAGCAAGTCTTTCATGGCCGCTGAGAATGCAGCCGGATCCCCCGGCGCAGTCAAGACTCCCGTCTCCCCATTCTTCACGACGCTGGCGACCCCGCCGAAATCGCCCGCCGCGACCGCGCAGCCGAAGAACTGCGCTTCCAGGAACACCATGCCGTAGGCCTCGTTCACCGCGGGCCAGACGAACAGATCGGCGTTTCGGTAGAGCGCGGCGAGATCGCTCCGGTCCTCGATCTGTCCATGGAAGCGAACGCGTCGTGAAAGCGGCGCGAACAGCCGCTCGATCTCCGGGCGCGCCTCTCCGTCGCCCACGATGGCGAGGCGCCAGGGGAGATGCGCCATGCGCGAAAGCGCATCCGCGAGAATCCGATAGGATGCGAGCTTGTCGCCGTCACGCATCATGGCGACGGCGAGAAGCTGCGGCTCGGCGGAGCCTCTCATGGCGGAGGCTTTCGGCCATTCTCCGCTATCCATGAAGGGCGGCAGGTCGACCAGCGTCTGGTGCGCCGGGCGTGCGCGCTCCAGCGCGACCCGGTCCTTGGCCGTCATCACGCAGATCGCGTCGGCCCGGTCGAGCGCTTCCTCCGCCCCCGCATGCCCCAAGGCCCAGGGACCCTGCGCACGCTTGGCGGCGCGCGAGCCTTCGGCGATCACGTAAGGGATGCTCAGAGCCTCGCTGACCTGCGGGCCGATCCAGTCGGGAGCCTTGTAGTACACGTGATAGGTGAACCACAGGCAGGGCCGGCGATCCTCGGGAAGGGCCCGGTAATGGGCGATGAGGCGGGAGGCCTCGGCCATGGATTGCCGCTTCAGATCCTCCTGAACCCGTCCGTCACCCGCCTTGTCGAGCGTGCGCAATCCGCTCGCGAGCTGCGGCGTGAAGCCTGCCTGACCGAGAGCCCGCATCATGAGCCGTGCCATGGTGCGGTCGCCCGAGGGCAGGGGATGGTCCGGGCTTTTCAGGGGGGCATAGAACGCGACGGGCCGACGGGCGCTCACACGGGCTCCGGCTGTTTCGACGGGTTGCCGACGAGGGTGCGCAAGCGGGCTTCCAGCACGTCGATGCCGCCTTCCGTCGAGAAGTCCCGACGAAGGCGCTGATAGGCCGCCTCGCCCAGCATCCTGCGCTTCGCGGGCTCCCGCGCGAGAAGGTTGAGCGCGTTCGACAGGGCCTCCCAGTCGCCGGGAGCCACGAGCGCGCCCTCGGCGCCGTCGCGGATGAATTCCGGAATGCCGGCAAAGTCGGTCGCCACGATGGCGAGCTTCTGGCTCGCCGCCTCCATGATCACGTTCGGCAGCCCGTCGCGGTCGCCGGAGGCCGCTTTCTTGGACGGCAGCACGAAGAGATCCGCCTCGCGCAGCAGCGCGACGATGTCGGGCTGGGCCTTCGCGCCCAGGAAGGCGACCTTGTCGGCGATGCCCGCCTGCTGGGCCTGCGCCTTGAGGCTGTTCAGCAGGTCGCCCCCGCCCACATGGGCGAAGCGCCAGTGCAGATCGCCCGGCAGGGCGGCCAGCGCCTGGATGAGGTCGCCGTAGCCCTTCTTGGCCACCGCCCGCCCGACGGAAACGATCCTCACGGGATCCTGGGGATCGGCGCCGTCGCGCGCCGGGCGGCTTTCGGGGGGAGCCGGAAAGCGGGAAAGGTCGAGGCCGTGATAGACGAGCGAGACGCGGCCCGGGGCCGATAGGGCCTGCAGGTTTCCGGCGCCATGCGCCGTGCAGGTGACGCCCCAGACGGCTTCCTGCATTTTCTCGCGCTTTTCCCAGTCGGGCGTCGTCCAGATGTCCTTCGCATGGGCCGAGAAGGTCCAGGTGCGGCCGGTCAGCAGCGCCGCATAGCGCACCACGGAGGCCGGCGTGTGGAGATAGTGAACGTGGAGATGGCCGACATTCGCGGGCAGTTCCCGCGCCATGACGAAGGCTTGTCCCAGGCGACGCACGCGGTTCATCGTGAAATCCCGCTTCAAATCGCGCCGGAAGGCCTTGAGCAGCGGGCGAAAACCCCGTTGTCGGATGCTCCAGAACGCGCCCTTGAGAACGCGCAAAGGCTCCTCGTAGAGATATTCCGGAAGATAGGTCACCCGCGCCCTGATCTTCCTGTTCATGGGATGCACGGCCCGCTCCGTCGGGTGGCGGAGGGACCAGATCTCGAGATCGAGACCCCGGCCTTCGAGGGCCAGGATTTCTTGCGCGATGAAGGTCTCGGACAGGCGCGGATAGCCCTTCACGACGATGGCGATCCGCCGGGATTCAGGTGAGGGAGGCATCGGAATGGTTTACCCGGCCGCCTGACGATAGGCGGGCTCAAACTGAGGTGTCGGTTCGAGGAGAGCCTTAAGCCGCTCCTGCACCCGGTCAAGCCCGTCGAGGAGGCCGGGAATGGTCACTTCGGACGGACGCGGCTGCGAGGCGAGGTTGCGCAGGGCCGTGGCCATCCGCTCGGGCGTGCGCGGCTCCTTGTAATCGCTCAGCATCCGCACGAGACCGAGGCGCTCGGCCTCGACGGCGCGGATATATTGCTCGAGGCGCGGACGGGTGCGCGGCACGATGAGGGTGCGCTTGTCGAAGGACAGCGCCTCGCAGAACGTATTGTAGCCGCCCATGGCCACGATGGCGTCGGCCTTCTTCATGAGCCGTTCGATCTTGTTGTCGAAGGACATGACGTCGAGCTTCGGCTGCCGGGCGATGCGCTCCACGAAGGCGCGGCGCTTGTCGCGGTCGATGAACGGGCCGAACAGGATCAGGGCGCGCTGCTCCAGGGCGGGGTCGGCTTCGTAGGCCGAGATCACCCAGTCGATGAGGTCGTCTCCGTCTCCGCCGCCGCCGGTGGTCACGAGGATGAAGGGCTGCTTGGTGATCTTCGGATACCGCGTCAGCGAGGGGGTAGGGGGCACCTCGCGGCGCAGATAGCCAGTATAGGTGACGCGCTCGCTCACCTCCTCCGGCAGGTCGAGGGCCTTGAGCGGCCGGTAGACGTCCTTCAGGCCATAGACCCAGATCTCGTCGTAGTAGCGGATGAGGGCCGCCTTCGCTCCCTTTCGCTCCCATTCGGGGACGAGAAGGCTCGGTTCGTCCATCACGTCGCGGATGCCGAGCACGAGGCGGCAGCCCGCCGCCTGAAGATAGTCGAGGGCGGGCAGGACCTCTCCGCGAAATCCCGTGGGTTCCTTGTCGACGATGAACACGTCGGGCCGGAAGGCCTTCGCGGTCTGAAGGATGAGCGCCTGACGCAGGCCGACCGCCTCGTCAAGGTTCACGTTGAGGTTGAGGCTGCGGTAATCGCCGTCCGGCAGCTTCGTGACGCCCGGGATGCGGATGTAGTCGACGCCGCTGCCGAACTCGAAATTGCCGATGACCGGCGAGCCCGAGATGATCACCACCGATGCGTCGGGCCGGTCGGCCACGATGGCGTTGGCGATCGCCCGCGACCGGCGCAGATGGCCGAGACCGAAGGTGTCGTGGCTGTAGATGAGGACCCGTGGACCTCGGGCCGGGAGGCCCCGGGGGAGGCGTGAATCGGGCTCCTTGCTTAAACTGGTCACCAAATCCGCCATCCGGACGCCTCTTGGCAGGAAGGCGCATCGGTTGACGACGCATCTTCCGTCTCTACCTCTTCTCAAGCCCCCACCGATCACATAAGGCAGGATCGGAGATCGGGAAGAGGTTCTCTTCAGCTTTGAAGGTTATAACTCTACGGCAATGGAAAAGAGCCTCTTTCGGTATATCTGGACTCATTCCAAGCGCGACCAGCTGTTCATATGCTTTGTCGTGCTGCTGTCTCAACCATTTTATTTTATCTCCCTCGACCTGCCTCGCCAGATCGTGAACGAGGCCATTCAGGGCGACGCGTTCAAGGACGGCAACATTACGGCGCCCTTCCTGCGGCTGCATATCGACTGGCCGCGATGGCTCGGCGGCGGATCCCTTCAGCTGTTCGAGGGATTTCAGGTCGGCCGCGTCGGACTCCTGATCGGTCTCTCGTGCCTGTTCCTGTTCTTCGTCATCATCAACAACGGCTTCAAATACTGGATCAATCTCGCCAAGGGCGTTCTCGGAGAGCGCATGCTCCGGCGCATGCGATTCGACCTCTTCGCGATGGTCCTGCGTTTCACGCCGGAGGCGTTGCGCACCGTCAAATCGTCCGAGACGGCGACGATCATCAAGGACGAGGTCGAGCCCATCGGCGGGTTCATCGGGGATGCGTTCATCACGCCGGTCCTGCTCGGCCTGCAGGCCCTGACGGCCTTGTTCTTCATCATGGTGCAGAACGTGTGGCTCGGCCTCATGGCGCTGGCCGTGATCGCGGTGCAGTTCACCATCATTCCGCGCCTGCGGCGGGAACTGCTGCACCTCGGCAAGCAGCGCCAGCTGGCATCCCGAGAGCTCGCGGGACGAATCGGCGAGGTGCTCGACGGCATCGAGGTCGTGCACGTTCACAACGCCTATGCCTGGGAGCGGACGGAGATCGGCAGCCGCCTCTTCAGCCTCTTCGCCATCCGCCTGAAGATCTACAACAGGAAATTCGCGGTCAAATTCCTCAACAATTTCCTGTCGCAGGTCACGCCCTTCCTGTTCTACGCGGTGGGCGGCTATTTCGCGCTGCGCGGTACGCTCGACATCGGTCAGCTCGTGGCCGTGATCAGCGCCTATCGCGAGCTGCCGCCTCCGTTGAAGGAGCTGATCGATTGGGATCAGCAGCGCCTCGACGTGCAGGTGAAGTACGACCAGGTCACCCAGCATTTCGCGGAAGAGCGGCTGGGGCCGATGATCGATGCCGAGGAGGCCGCCGAGGACGAGCCGCTCGTCGGCCCGCTCGTGGCCGAGGGTCTCAGTCTGGCCGGGTCTCACGGCGACCTGGTGATCGACAACGCCTCCTTCTCGCTGGAGCTGCCGGCCACGGTGGCGCTGATTTCCAACGGCAGCCCCGCCGCGAGCATGTTGGCCCGCATCCTGGCCCGGCGCATCCCCGGCTATTCGGGGCGCATCCGTATCGCCGACCGGGATCTCGCGCATCTTCCCGTATCGGTCGCCGGGCGCCGGATCGCCTATGCGGGCGTCGATCCCATCATCTTTCCCGGCAGCATTCGCGACAACCTCGTCTATGGATTGCGCATCAAGCCCATGGACCGCGAGGCCGAGCGACGCGATGTGACGCGCCGCATCGCCGAGGCCGCGCGGACGGGCAATCCCTTCGAGAGCATCGCCGACCGCTGGGTCGACTACGAGCGCCTCGGCCTGAAGGACGAGCACGATCTCGACCGGGTCCTGGTCGGGCTGCTGAACCAGGTCGGGATGGGTGAATCCATCTATCTGTTCGGACTCGTCGGGCAGATCGATCCGGAGCGGCATGCCGCCCTTGCGGAGCGTCTGGTCGAGGCCCGGAACAGGCTCCGGGAGAACTTCCGGTCGAACGGCATGGCGGATCTCGTGGAGCCCTTCGACATCGACCGCTACAACGATCAGGCCACGATCGCCGAGAACCTGCTCTTCGGCGTTCCCGTCTCCGAGGAGTTCGTGGGCCGCAATCTCGCGGACAATCCGCGGTTCCGCAGCGCCATCGACCGGGCGGGGCTCACGGACAAGCTCACCGAGATGGGGCTGCAGATCGCGGAGACGATGACCGAGATCTTCCAGGGATTGCCGCCGGGACATTCCCTCTTCGCGCAATTCTCCTTCATCGGCGCGGACGAGCTGCCGGAATTCCAGGCCACCCTGCGCCGCCTGGCGAGGGGCGGCTCCGGGCTGCGGCAGGAGGAGCGGACACGGCTTCTGGCCCTGCCGCTCGCCTATATCGAGGCCAGGCACCGTCTCGGCCTGCTCGACGACGAGCTGCGGCGGCGGATCGTCGAGGCCCGCAGCTTCGTGCGCGACACGCTCGAGAAAGACGACGCGACCGGGGTGGAGTTCTACGATCCCGAGGGGATCTGCATGGCGGCTCCCCTCCGGGACAATCTTCTCTTCGGCCGGGTCAATTATCAGGTGGCCGATGCCCGCCACCGGGTCGCGGAGGCCATCGCGGCCGTCGTGCGGGAACTCGACCTCCTGGAGGACGTGGAGCGTATCGGGCTCGATCACGAGGTCGGCGCCGCGGGCCGCCTCCTGTCGCCGCAGGAGCGCGCCAGCATCAACCTGGTGCGCTGCCTGGTGAAGCGTCCCGATATTCTCGTCATCGACGGAGCCCTGGCGCCCTTCGACGAGGAGCGCGCCGAGAGGATCCTCCGGGCGCTTCTCGCGTATCTCGAGCAACAAAGCCTGTTCATGGTGCTGTCCAATGATCGACAGGCCGGGGCTTTCGATGTTCAGATGCGCTTTCAAGACGACACGATTGTCACGGAAAAAACGGCGGATTCGCAGGGACGGGCGCAGAGGCCCGAGGTGGAGAGCGCCCGCAATGTTGCAGGAGAGGTGGCATGACCCTTGAGACCGAGGTTCAGTCCCTGAGGCAGGTCCCGATGTTCCGGGATGTCGATCCGGCCCGTCTGAAGCTGCTCGCCTTCACGAGCGAACGGGTGCAGTTCGCCGCCGGGCAGCGATTCTTCTCGCAGGGCGATCCGTCCGATGCCGCCTATGTGCTTCTCGACGGGCGGGCCGGCGTGCTCCTCAATACGCCCCGAGGGGAAATCCAGGTGGCGGAGCTCGCCGGCAACGCCCTCGTGGGCGAGATGGGAATCCTGTCCGATACGCCCCGCTCGGCCACGATCATGGCGGCCGAGCCGACCACGGCTCTGCGCATCGACAAGCGCGTCTTTCTGGAACTGCTGGCCCAGTTTCCGCAGATGTCCCTGGCGGTGATGCGGGAGCTGGCGCAGCGTCTCGAGCGCACCAATGCGCAGCTCGTAGCCCAATCTTCCTCGTGAAAGCTCGCTTTTAGGGTTACTTTCCCGGGGAAAAGACACCCTCAAATTGAGTAAGATCGCGGTCTTACGGCCAAGCTGACCGATTCTCGACACAACTACCCGTCAACTCTTGTCCCAGAATGACACAAGGGGTGGTTCGGCATTCAAGCCGAACCCTGCGGGAACAAGTGTGATGCCGAGTAATGCAAGAACGCTGCTGTGCGCCGTGCCGCAACCTGTTGCGGATCCGCGCCAAGGCGGCCGAGGCCGCCAGATGGTTCGCGTGGCCCTTGCTTTGGGCCTGATGGTCGGGTTCCAGGGGCTGACGGCGGGACCCGCCGCCGTCGCCACCCTGCCGACCGCCATGATGGGGGACAACCATTCGGCTCACGCCAAGACCGTGAGGCTGGCCGATCCCGTCCTGGCATCGGTCGCCTACACGCCGGAACTCCTCAAGCAGCCCGGCCTCTTCGGGGAAATCCTCAACGGAGCGTTCTCGCTCGCCAAGAAGCGCCCGCCGAAGCCCGCGCCCGAGGAGGCGCTCGCCGAAACGGCCAATCCGGACGAGATCATCCCCTTCAACGGGCGCAACATCCCGCGCTGGCTGGTTCACTCGATTCTCAAGGCGGCGCATGTGACGGGCGTGGACCCGGTCTACATGATGACGCTCGCGGACGTGGAATCGAGCCTCTCGCCCGAGGCCAAGGCGCCGACCTCGTCCGCCGAAGGGCTGTTCCAGTTCATCGACCGCACGTGGCTCGAGGTGGTCGCCATGCATGCGGCCGATTACGGCTTTACCGCCGCAGCCGCAGCCGTCCGAATCGTCGACGGGGAACCGGAGGTGAGCGGCAAGGACCGGGGGTGGATCATGGACCTTCGGACCGATCCGTATTTCTCGGCCCTGATGGCGGGCGAGCTGATCAAGGACGTGGAGCGTGCGCTCATCGCCCAAGGCGAGCGCGAGATCGCCGAGGCGGAGCTCTATCTGGCGCATTTCCTGGGCGCGCAGAGCGCCGTGCGCTTCCTGGAAGTGCTGGACCAGGACCCGAACATGAAGGCGTCCAAGCTCTTCCCGAAGGCCGCGAAGGCCAATGCCGGCCTCTTCATGGAAGGCAAGGGCCGCAATCGCCGCCCGGTCTCGGTGGCCGAGCTCTACAACAAGATCGATTCGAAGATCGTGCGCCGCCTGGATCGCTATGAAGGCATCGGCCCGTATCTGGCCGAAATCACCCGTCCGGCCGCCGAGATCACGGAAACCAGCGCCCTCACGCGCTGATCAGAACGCCTTGAACGTGATGATCGTGTGCGTGTCGGCGATCTCGGGGATGGATTGCACGTTTTCTGCGATGAAGTGGCCGATATCGACGCCGTCATCCACGTGGAACTTGGCGAGGATGTCGTAATTCCCGGCCGTGGAGTAGATCTCCGAGGCGATTTCCCGGTCGGCGAGGGCGTTGGCGACCGCGTAGGTCTTCCCGAGCTTGCATTTGATCTCGACGAAGAAAGTCTGCATGGGGCGCTCCGAAAGGCGTCGGTTTCAACAAAGGCGAGATGATGGGAGACGTATGCCACGGGATGCGGTCCGCGTGAACATCCCGCTTGCTCGAAATCTCACGGCCGTCCGATGCTCACGTAGGTGAAGCCGTTCCGGCGCATCTCGTCGGGACGGTAGACGTTGCGCAGGTCCACCACCACGGGTTCGGCGAGAAGCGCCTTCAGGCGCTTGAGGTCGAGCGCCCGGAACATGTCCCATTCGGTGACGATCACGAGGGCGTCCGCGCCGCGGGCGCAGTCATAGGCGTCCCGGGCGTATTCCACGTCGGCGAGCATCGCGCTCGCCGCCTGCATGCCCTCCGGATCATAGGCCCGCACCTGGGCGCCGGCATCCTGCAGGGCCGTGATGACGTCGATGGAGGGGGCCTCGCGCATGTCGTCGGTGTTGGGCTTGAAGGTCAGGCCCAGCATCGCGATCGTCTTGCCCCGCACCGAGCCGCCGCAGGCCGCGATCACCTTGCGCCCCATCGCGCGCTTGCGCTGGCTGTTGACGGCCGCCACGGTCTCCACGAGACGCGTGGGCGCCTCGAAATCCTGCGCGGTCTTGATCAGGGCCAGCGTGTCCTTGGGGAAGCACGAGCCGCCATAGCCCGGCCCGGCATGGAGGAACTTGGAGCCGATGCGGTTGTCGAGGCCGATGCCGCGGGCGACGTCCTGGACGTTCGCGCCCACGTGCTCGCACAGATCCGCGATCTCGTTGATGAAGGTGATCTTGGTGGCCAGAAACGCGTTGGCCGCGTACTTGGTCAGTTCCGCCGTGCGGCGGGACATCGCCAGGATGGGCGACTGGTTGAGGTAGAGCGGACGATAGACCTCGTTCATCAGCGCTTGCGCCCGCGAGTCGTCCGTGCCGATGACGATGCGGTCGGGACGCTTGAAATCGGCGATGGCCGCGCCCTCGCGCAGGAATTCCGGGTTGGAGACGACGGCGAATTCCGCATCGGGGCGGGTTTCCCGGATGATCCGTTCCACCTCGTCGCCGGTGCCCACGGGCACGGTCGATTTGGTGACCACCACGGTGTAGCCGTCCATGGCTCCCGCGATGTCGCGGGCGGCCTGATAGACATAAGAGAGGTCCGCATGGCCGTCGCCGCGGCGGGACGGGGTCCCGACCGCGATGAACACGGCCTCGGCGCTTTTGACCGCTTCGGGCAGGGTGGTGGTGAAGGTCAGGCGGCCTTCGCGCGCATTCTTGGCGACAAGCTCGGCGAGGCCCGGCTCGAAGATGGGAATCTCGCAGCGATTGAGGGCCTCGATCTTGCCCGGGTCCTTGTCGACGCAACACACCTCGTGTCCGAAATCGGCGAAGCACGCCCCGGACACCAGGCCGACATAGCCCGACCCGATCATCGCAATGCGCATCAGGATCTCTCCTCTGTCATGAGTCCGAGGGTTTAAGGCGCTAAAGACTTGGCCGCAAGCCGAAGCTGGAAAGGGGCGGGAGCCTTTCTGTCACAAAACTCCCTTTGACATCCGCTCAAACCGCGCCCAAAAGACCGCCGTTTCGTAAACGGGGCATTCATGGACAACCCTTTCCTTGTCGAGGTTACCCGCGGGCCACTCGTCGAATCGCGCCATCGGGGCAGCGTTTCCGTGGTCGATGCGGATGGCTCGACCGTTCTCTCGATCGGCGATGTCGACCGGCGCGTTTTCCCGCGCTCGGCGGTCAAGGCCCTTCAGGCGCTGCCGCTCCTCGAGAGCGGGGCGGCGGACACCTACGGCCTGACCGACGAAGAGATCGCGCTCGCCTGCGCGTCCCATTCGGGCGAGCCTGAGCATGTGCGCGTGGCGCAATCCATGCTGGCCAAGGCCGGTCGCGACGTGGGCTGCCTCGAATGCGGCGTCCATTGGCCCATGGGCGAGGCTGCCAACCGCGCCCTGGCGGCGCAGGGCGGCACTCCGAACGCCCTCCACAACAACTGCTCGGGCAAGCATGCGGGATTCATCTGCCTGGCCTGCGGGCTCGGGGAGGACCCGAAGGGCTATGTGAGCCCGAACCACCCGGTGCAGCGCATGGTGCGCGAGGCCCTGGAGGATGCCACGGGCGCCTGCCACACCATGGAAAACAGCGGCATCGACGGCTGCTCGATCCCGAGCTATGCGATCCCGCTGCCGTCGCTGGCGTTCGGATTTGCCAAGTTCGGCAGCGGCGCGGGCCTGTCCGCGGACGGGAAGGCGGCCGCCGCGCGCATCCGCAAGGCCGTGGCCGCGCACCCCTTCATGGTGGCCGGCACGGGGCGCTTCGACACCCGGCTGATGGAGCTTCTCAAGGAGCGCGCCTTCGTGAAGGTGGGCGCGGAGGGCGTCTACTGCGCCGCGCTCCCCGAACTCGGCTACGGGATCGCCCTCAAGGCCGACGACGGGAATGCGCGCGCCGCCGAGGCCATCATGGCGGGGCTCATTCTCCGCTTCCTGCCCCTTGACGACGAGATGCGCGCGGCCGTCGGAAAAATGGCCCAGCCGGTCCTCAAGAACTGGAACGGCATCGAGGTCGGCGGGCTCCGCCTGACTCCGATGGTGCAGGGATAAGCCACTTCCGGGCCTGGCCGTCTCCGTCTGACGTCCCTCCTGTCATCCCGAGCGGGCATAGCGAGAGCCCGGGATTCACAACCGCTACGGCATCGGACCCACATCCGATGCCGTCAGTCTACGGCCATGAGCATCTTTTCACGCAAAACCGGTGCCCACTTTTCACGTCCGATGCTCTCCTTGCTTGAGCATCTTTTCACGCAAAACCGGTGCCCACTTTTGCGTCCGATGCTCTAAAGCCCCAAAAGCTTCACGATCTCGCTTGCGCCCGCATCGGGGGACAAGGTGCCCTCGCCGATGGCCCTCTCGATATCCGGAACGCGCTGTTTCAGCGCCGGATCCTGCGTGAGGCGCTCGTGCAGGCGTTCATGGACCAGGGCCCACATCCACTTCGTGTCCTGGCCGCGCCTCCTGGCGGCGAGTTCGCCGGTGGCCTCGAGGCGCCTGCGGTGGTCGAGCACCTTGGCCCAGATCTCGTCGAGGCCCTGGCCGGTCAGCCCCGATATCGTCAGGACGGGAGGCGTCCAGGCGGAGGAGGCCGGGGCCAGGATGTGAAGGGCGGCCTTGTATTCGGCGGCGGCCGCTTTGGCCTTGACCCCCGCGTCGTCGGCCTTGTTGACGGCGATCAGGTCCGCAAGCTCCAGAATGCCCTTCTTGATTCCCTGCAGCTCGTCGCCCGCGCCGGGTAGCATGAGAACGAGGAAGAAATCCGTCAGGTCCGCCACGGCGGTTTCCGACTGGCCCACGCCCACCGTCTCCACCAGGATCACGTCGAATCCGGCGGCCTCGCACAGCAGCATCGTCTCCCGGGTCTTGGCCGCGACGCCGCCGAGCGTCCCGGAGGACGGGGAGGGACGGATGAAGGCGTTCGGATCGACCGCGAGCCGCGCCATCCGGGTCTTGTCCCCCAGGATCGCACCGCCCGTGCGGGTCGAGCTGGGGTCGACGGCCAGCACCGCGACCTTGTGGCCTTTCTCCGTCAGCATGCTGCCGAGGCTGTCGATGGTCGTGGACTTGCCGACCCCGGGAACGCCCGTGATGCCGATGCGGACGGCCTTGCCGGTGCGGGGCATCAGCTCCTGGAGCAGGGCGCGCGCGGCCTCCCGGTGGTCGGGACGGCGCGATTCCATGAGCGTGATGGCGCGCGCCAGCGCGGCGCGGTCGCCCTGCGCCACGGCGTCGGCCGTCACATCGGTCTTTCGGTGAGTACCCCCGGTCATGGGATAAGGCTTAGCGCATCGTGCGAAAAAGTGGACCCGGTTTTTCGCAGGAACGATGCGCTCATTCCAAGAAGGGAGCATCGTGCGAAAAAGTGGACCCGGTTTTTCGCAGGAACGATGCGCTCATTCCAAGAAGGGAGCATTTTTCGGCGAAGGGGATCCGGTTCGCCGTTGAAAATGCGGCCGCCCAAAGAAAAGAGCCGGTTGCGCCCCAGGGGAAACGGTTCAGGCGGATTCACGGGCTGCTGTCACCACGTGATCGGATCCATCCCGATCCGTCCCCAGGCGGGGATCTTGAGGGCGGGGCGGCGGATGTCGATTCCGGCGACGAGCCCCATGAAATCGATCTCGACGCCCTCGACCCAGCCGAGCGCCAGGCCCGCATAGCCGACGAGCGAGATCTGGATGCCGGTGCGGCTCGGCGTGAGGCCGACGATGTCCTGGAGCGGTCTCCAGTCCTTGCCGAGCGCCGTCGGCGGCAGGGCGGCGTCGAGTTCAGGCACGTTGCGCAGCACATGGGCCACGAAGGTGTTCGAGTTGGGGCCCGGCCAGGCGCTGTAGGCCCCGAAGGAGGCGTAAGGATAGCTCGCGACGGCCTTGCGGATCTGCGGAATCAGGCGCTCGGCGGCGTCTCCCTCGATGAGGGCGACCGGATGCGGCGCATTGCCGAACCAGCGCCCGTCCGGCGCCCAGCCGTTCGTGCGCACGGGACTGCCCCAGCCGACCTTGTCGTAGCGGGTATACTGGCTGGCGCCCGCCTCCTTCACCACGATCCAGGTGTGGTGGGCGAAGATCCCGCGCCAGCGACCCACCCGCGCCGCATAGACCGCGACGATCGCCTGCGGCGCCGCGGAAGGCTGCGGCAGCAGCTTCGCGCTCGACCAGTCGGCGGCCCGCCAGTTCGGCGCGACATCTTCACGCATGGCCCACCACAGAGCGTGGGCGCCGAGCGGCAGGAGGAAAAGGCCGACAAAGAGGAGGAGGAGGCGGGCGAGGGCTCTCATGACGTCACAGTAGCGATGGGAGACGAGCTCCTTCAAGGCACCGAACGTTCCGCGGCGTTCACCAATGGTTTACCCTGGATGGTGCGGAATGGGGGCATCGACCGGCTCTGCCTTGCGTATGCCATGATCGGCGGCAACACAGCAGTGCCCCTCCTCTCGGTTTGATTTTCCG
Organism: Microvirga sp. M2; assembly: GCF_047497095.1. NCBI lineage: Bacteria > Pseudomonadati > Pseudomonadota > Alphaproteobacteria > Hyphomicrobiales > Methylobacteriaceae > Microvirga > Microvirga sp. M2. The sequence continues at coordinate 3,384,335 of NZ_CP134063.1, read as the reverse complement.
GCCTCATGCAGCTCTCCCTGACCCGCCTCGCCATCGTCTGCCTTGCCGCCGTGACGCTCTCCGGGTGCATCGGCGACGACAATGTCCTGACGAGCCCCCTGACCTCGCCGCGTCCGGGCCTGGAGAAGGACCCGACGCTTCTGGTCGCCACCACGCGCCTGCCGGTAGGCGATCCGCCGAAGAAGCCCTGGTTCAGCAGTGACCGCGCTCCCGACCTCATTTACGCGCAGGCGCGCCTGAGCCCGCCGTCGGGATCCTTCATCGGCAGTTCGGGATGGGCCATCACGAAGGTCGATTCGGTCGAGCGCTCCAATGCGGCGCAAGCCTTCGCGCAGGCCGCCTTCGGGCGCGACCTGCTGCTCTACATCCACGGCTATCGCGAGAGCTTCGAGACGGCGGCCGCCTCCACGATCGACCTGTCGGAAGGCATCAAGTTCCCGGGGGCCACGGGGCTCTTCACCTGGCCTTCCGCCGCTTCGACCTTCAGCTACGTGGCCGACCGCGAGAGCGCCATGTGGTCGCGCGACGCCCTGGAGGACGTCCTGGCGGCCATCGCCAAGACGCCGAGCGGCGGGCGCATTCACATCGTGGCGCACAGCATGGGCACGCTGCTGACCCTGGAGGCGCTGCGCATGCTGCGCGCGGATGGCGGCGGGAGCGTCATGGAGCGCATCGGCGCCATCGTGCTGGCCGCACCCGATATCGATATCGACCTGTTCGCGCGCGGACTCGAGCGGCTGGGGCCGGATGCGAAGAAGATCACCGTGATCAGCTCCACCAACGATCGCGCGCTCGCGGTGTCGAGCCGCCTCGCCGGCGGCATCATCCGCGCGGGCGCGGCCGACCGCGATCGCCTCGAAGCCCTGGGCGTGCGCGTGGCCGATGCCTCGGAATTCGGCAGCGGCATCATCAATCACGATCTCTTTCTGTCGAACCAGGAGGTCCAGCAGGTGATCAAGCGGGCGATCGAGCGGGCGCGGTAGAACGTCGTTCGACGACGTTTCTGGCTCTCGACGGCCCCTTGCGCCTTGGAGGCGAGGTTCGTCACGAGCTTGTTGAACGAGTTCAGCAACTGAGGATCCCTGAACTCGACGGAGGTTCCCGACATCGTCCACCGACCCTGGTAGGTCGTCATCGAGCATGTGACCGGACCCGACCTGTTTCTCAATCTCGATGCGCTCAAGCACAATGAGGTCGAGCGCGCCAGGAGACGCCTCTCGGAGGCGCCGGCGGCGCTGGAACGATCGCGGCCGGCGGCGAAGGCGGGTTGAGGCGCCTTCCTCCGCGGCCCGCTTCCCGATCAGGCGACGATCACGAACTCCGCCGCGGTCATCTTCAGGTTCTTGCCGATCGTCGCGAACTTGATGGCGGAGACCGATCCGATGCCGTCGGGATCGTAATAGAGAGCGCCTGTGCCGGAATCGTAGATGATATGGTCATTCCCGTCATGCGCCTTCTTCCCCTTGAAGAACTCGCCGCTTTTCAAGGTTCCGCTCTTGGTCGCGATCTTGCTGAAATATGTCCGCGACAACTGGATGGTGTCGTTCGCCACGGTGTAATCGAGGATCTTGTCGCAGTTGGTCCTGCTGTTCGGCGTCGATTTGAAGAGGAAGACGTCGTTTCCACCGAGGCCCTTCAAGGTGTCGTTGCCGCGACCGCCGTTGATCACGTTGGCGGCGCCGTTGCCGACGATGAGATCGTTGCTGCTTCCGCCGATGGCGTTCTCGATGACGGCCCCCTTGGCGATGGTGAAACCGCCATAGACGTTGATCTGCCGCGAGAAATAGCCGCCGGCATTGGGGTCTCCGGCCTTCAGGGATGCTTCGTTCAGGTTGATGCTGACCGGGACCGTCGATTTCGCCCCCGAGATCGTATCGATCCCGCCCGCATCCCAGATCGTCGTCCAGCCGGTGCCCTGGACGTTGACGGTCGGCAGCGAGTAGACATTGTTGCCGGTCGCGGTCTCCATGTTGCGGCCGTAGATCTCCTGGAGGGCCGCCGTGTCGATCGCGCTCGGGGTCTTGAGGAAGCCGTAGTTGCCGAAGAAGGAGTGATCGGTGGGCAGGTTGTTGACGCTCATCAGCGTGTAGGGCGATCTGTCGAACGCCCCCGGCAGCCCTTCCTGGTGGGCCCAGTTCAGGCCGACGGCTTGCGCGGCGAGGCCGAGGATTGTCTGGAAGCCCACGCCGCCCGGTGTGTAATTCTGGAAACCGTCGTGGAGGTTCACGAGGTATCCCCAGGATTGCTGGACGCCCGTGATGGGCTCCACCGGCGCTTCATGGACGAACTGGCCGCTGATGTTGTGGTCCACGAACTGGCCGCCCAAGACCCTCCACCAGACCGCATCGGCCCCTTCGAAGGCATTCGTGAACTGGAATTTCACCCCGCAGAACGCCTCGAGCGTGTGGGCCGCCTGCATCAGGGACTGCTCGTCGCCCGTCGTCCAGGGCTGCGTATCGGTTCCGTTCCTCGCGATCGCATCCCAATCCATGATCTCGCGGCCTTTGACGTCGACCGCCCTGAACCAGCTCCCGTCGCCGTTGGCGCCGTTGGCCGTCCCGATCTTGATCCTGACCGGCCCCGAGGACATGTCCCAGACGCTGCCGGCGGCCAGGACACCGTCGATGAAGGCATTGCCGGTCTTCGTGATCTGCTTGATTCTGCTCATGATGCGCTCTTTTGACGATACGTGATAACATACGTATCGCATCCTGCAAGTTCCGCTGTGCGGGAGCACACATGGCGAAGGGGCCGGTCCGGCGGACGACGATCGGGGATGAGCGGGGCTATTCCGCGGCGTGTTTGGGGCCGTATCCGAGGCGGCGGTTGAGGTCGTCGATGAGGCCGGCGGCGGCGTCCGCGATGACCGTGCCGGGCGGGAAGATCGCCGCGGCGCCGGCCTCGGTGAGCGCCGCAAAATCCTGCGGCGGGATCACGCCGCCGACCACGATCATGATGTCCTCGCGCCCGAACTTCGCCAGTTCGCGCTTCAGCTCCGGCACCAGGGTCAGGTGCCCGGCCGCGAGCGACGACACCCCGACGATGTGCACGTCGTTCTCGACCGCCTGGCGCGCGGCTTCCGCCGGGGTGGCGAACAGCGGCCCGATATCGACGTCGAAGCCGAGATCGGCGAACGCCGAGGCGATCACCTTCTGGCCGCGGTCGTGCCCGTCCTGGCCCATCTTGGCGACCAGAATGCGCGGCCGGCGGCCGTCGTCGCGCTCGAACGCCTCGACCAGCCGGCGCACCGTCTCGACGGCGGGCGACGCCAGGCCGACCTCGCGCTTGTACACGCCTGCAATCGCCCGGATCTCGGCCCGGTGGCGGCCCCAGACCTTTTCCAGCGCGGCCGAGATCTCGCCCACCGTCGCCTTGGCGCGCGCGGCCTGCACGGCCAGAGCGAGCAGGTTGCCGGTGCCGGCCGCGCCCGCCGACAAGGCCGCGAGGGCCGCGTCCACATCGGCCTGGCGGCGCTCGGCGCGCAGCCGCTCGAGCTGGGCGATCTGGCTCGCCCGCACGGCCGCGTTGTCGACCTTCAGGATCTCGATCGCGGCTTCGTCGTGCGGGCGATAGGCGTTGACCCCGATGATCTTCTGCTGCCGGAATCGAATCGATGCGCGCCTGGGTGCGCGCGGCGGCCTCCTCGATCTTGAGCTTGGGGATGCCGGCCTCGATCGCCTTGGCCATGCCGCCGAGCGCCTCGACCTCCTGGATATGGCGCCAGGCCGTCCCGGCGAGCTCGTGCGTCAGGCGCTCGACGTAATACGAGCCGCCCCACGGGTCGATGATCCGGGTGGTGCCGCTCTCCTGGGCCAGGAACAGCTGGGTGTTGCGGGCGATCCGGGCCGAGAAGTCGGTCGGCAAGGCGAGCGCCTCGTCGAGCGCGTTGGTGTGCAGCGACTGGGTGTGGCCTTGGGTCGCCGCCATCGCCTCGAGGCAGGTCCGGGTGACGTTGTTGAACACGTCCTGGGCGGTCAGCGACCAGCCCGAGGTCTGGCTGTGCGTGCGCAAGGCAAGCGACTTCTCGCTCGTGGGCGCAAAGCCCGCGACGAGCTTGGCCCAGAGCAGGCGCGCGGCGCGCAGCTTGGCGACCTCCATGAAGAAGTTCATGCCGATCGCCCAGAAGAACGACAGCCGCGGCGCGAACTGGTCGATGGCCAGCCCGGCCGCGAGCCCGGCGCGGATGTACTCGACGCCGTCGGCGAGCGTGTAGGCGAGCTCGAGGTCCTGGGTCGCGCCGGCCTCCTGCATGTGGTAGCCGGAGATCGAGATCGAGTTGAACTTGGGCATGTGGGCCGCGGTATAGGCGAAGATGTCCGCGATGATGCGCATCGACCCGTGCGGCGGGTAGATGTAGGTGTTGCGCACCATGAACTCTTTGAGGATGTCGTTCTGGATCGTGCCGGAGAGCTTGGCGGCCGGCACGCCCTGTTCTTCGGCCGCCACGATGAAGAGCGCCAGGATCGGCAGCACGGCGCCGTTCATGGTCATCGACACGCTCATCCGGTCGAGCGGGATGCCGGCGAACAGGGTGCGCATGTCGTAGAGCGAGTCGATCGCGACGCCGGCCATGCCGACATCGCCGGCGACGCGGGGATGGTCGGAATCGTAGCCGCGATGGGTGGCGAGGTCGAAGGCGACCGAGAGGCCCTTCTGGCCGGCCGCGAGGTTGCGGCGGTAGAAGGCGTTGGAGGCCTCGGCGGTGGAGAAGCCGGCATACTGGCGCACGGTCCAGGGCTGGGTGACGTACATGGTCGGGTAGGGCCCGCGCAGATACGGCGCGAGCCCCGGAAAGGTGTCGAGACAGTCGAGCCCGGCCCGGTCGGCGGGGCCGTACGAGCCCTTCACGGCGATGCCCTCCGGCGTCAGCCACGGCTCGGGCTCGCCGGCGGGCGGCAGGACGCTCGAGACTTCGGGGGCGCCCGCCCAGCCAAGCTGCGAAAAATCCGGTATGCGTGTCATGGCCCTGAAGCGAATGCCCTCATCGAACGGCAGAAAGGGTGGTGTTCCGGCATTCTAGAGCATCGAACGCAAAAGTGGGTACCGGTTTTGCGTGAAAAGATGCTCACGGCCGTAGACTGACGGCATCGGATGTGGGTTCGATGTCACGTCCGATGCTGGAGGGCATCCGCTCACGGGAGGCTATCGGCGCAAGGTCGAGGGTTCAGCCTCGCCTCTCCGCGTTCCAGGTGCCGGAGCAGGCCCGCCCGCCCGACGTCGTCCAGGTGCCGCGGCCCCAGCCCTCCGAGAGCTGCCCTATGACATGGGCGCGGTCCTGGCCGTGCACGATGCTGGCGGAGACGGAGCCGTTCGGGCGGACCTGGCCGTTCACGTCGAAGCGTTCCGGTCCGCCATAGCGCGCGCGGCCGTTCTGCACGATCACCGCGTAGCGATAGGCGCGGTCGCAGGCCCCTTGTTCGGTCACGACCTCCACGCTCCAGGTGCCGTCGAATTTCTTCGTCTGCGCGTGGGCCTCGGGCGCGAGAGCGGAAACCGCCAAGACCGTCGCGCCGAGCCAAACCATCATCCGCATCGAAAACTCCATGCTGCCAAGACAGGCCTGGATAACGTGAGGTCGAGGGAGGGGTTCCTGGAGCGAGGCGGCATGAAAAAGCCGCCGCATCGGACGGATGCGGCGGCCTCAGGCTGCCGGTTCGGCTTTAGCTCTGCGCGAAGCTGGAACGCTTCTGCGCGCTCCAGCGGCCCGAGCAGCCATAGCTGTCGACCTTCCAGACGCCGGAGCCGGACTGGGTCGACAGGCTGCCCGAGGCCTGGCCCTGGGCGGCGCTGCTGCGGATGGCGAGATTGATGGCGCCGTTGGAGCCGATCTGCCCGTTGATCACGGCCGGAGCGGTTCCGGGAGAGCCCTGGTAGCGGACATTGCCCTGTTCGACCGTGATGGCGTAGGTGTTCGTGCCGCAGATCCCGGAATCCGTCACCAGCTGCACCTGCCAGGTTCCGTCATGCTTGTGCTTGGGGGCAGCAACGGCGGCGCCGCCGATGATGAGGCCGAGGCTCAGGCCCAGCGCCGTCGACTTGATGAAGTTCATGAACCGTGGTCCTCCCGGTGTCGCAGCCGGGAAGACGCCGTAAGCTCAGGCGCAGGCCTTCTCGAGGGCCTCGCTCAGAAGCTCAAGGGTGTCGCACCCGGTATAGATAAAAGTGGTGATGCCGGCGCGGATCAGCTGTTCTTCGCGTTCGCCCGCGCGGCCGGCCATGTAGATAACCGAAGATCCTGCGTCCCGCAAGGTCTTCGATGCTTCTTCCGCATGTGCCACATAAATGTCATCGGATGAACAGATGCATGAAAGCTTTGCTTTACTCTCGATATAAGCTTGGCGAAGCTTGGCTGGATCGGAAAAGCCATCGTTCATCAGGGCTTCGATCCCGCCGGCCTCGAAGAAGTTCTTGGCAAAGGTCGCCCGCGCCGTGAAGGCGGAGACCGGGCCGAGATTGGCCAGGAACACCCGCGGGCGCGCGCCCGTCCGGGCCAGATGCGCGTCCGACCGGTCGCGCAGGCGCTCGAAGCCTTCGGCCGTGCGCAGCGACGGCAGCGGCGTGACCGCCACGGCGGCCGGGCCGGGCTCCGGCGGCGCCTCCCGCACGGCCGGCAGCAGCACCGTCACGGGCGCCTCGGCAAGGTTCGGAAACGCGCTCGTGCCGGTGATCGGCTCTTGGCCGGTGGCAACGGCCTTGTCCCGCCGGGTGCGCACGGCCGCGATCCGGCCCTGCAGCGCGCCCTGCCGCAGGCTCTCGACGAGGCCGCCCTCGCGCTCGAGCGCCTGGAACAGGCCCCAAGCGGTCTCGCACAAGCCCTCGGTGAGCGCCTCGAAGCCGCCGGCCCCGGCAGCCGGATCGGCCACGCGCCAGAGCTGGGCTTCCTCGAGCAGGATCAGCTGCGTGTTGCGCGCCAGCCGGCGCGCCAACCCATCCGGCAGGCCCAGCGCCGCCGTGAACGGCACGACCGTGATCGCATCCGCGCCGCCGATCCCGGCCGCGAAGGTGGCCACCGTGGCGCGCAGCAGGTTCACCCACGGATCGCGCCGCGTGGTCATGCGCCAGGCGGTCTCCGCGTGCAGCCGCAGCGGGCGCGGCTCCAGGCCGCAGGCCTGCTCGATCCGGGCCCAGAGCCGGCGCAGCGCCCGGAACTTCGCGACCGTCAGGAACTCGTCCGCATCCGCCACCAGCAGGAACGACAGGCTGTGGCGCGCGGCCTCGAGGGCGTGGCCCTGCGCCGCGAGCGCCCGCAGATAGCTGACGCCCGTTGCGAGCACCGCCGCCAGCTCCTGCGCCTCGCTCGCGCCCGCCTCGTGATAGGCGCGCCCGTCGGCCAGGAAGACGCGGCCGGCAAAGCCTTTCGCGCTCAGATCCGCGAGCACCGCGCCCATGCGGGCCGAGACTTCGTTCCACGCGACCGCAAGGCTTCCCTGGGAGGCCAGGGCGCCGATCGGATCGAGGCCGAGATCGAGCGACAGCTCCGCCAGCGTGTGGCCGCGCCGTTCGGCAAGGGCGATGAGGCGCTCGGCCATGACCCGGCCCTGGCCGCCGGCATCGAGGCGCAGATGGATGAGGTCGAGCATCACGCCGGCGAGCGCCCGGTCGAGATCCTCGACCGTCGCGACGGTCACGCCGAAGCCGCGTGCGGCCGGGGCCCGGCGGGTGACCAGGGTGAGCGCATCCGCGCCGCCGTCGAGATCGCGCAGGGCGAGGTCGCGGGCCGCATCGGGATCGGGATGGTCCATGCGCTGCGCCACCAGCCAGCGCCCGGCCTGCGCACGCGCGATTCCGGCCGCGCCCTCGGCCTTGGGATAGAGCGGCCCGATCGCCAGCCCGTCCTGGCTGCGCGCGACGAGCGTCTTGGCGAAATCCGCCCCCTTCAGCACGCCCGCGACCCGCGCAAGCCACTGCTCGCGGGTGGCCTCAGGAAAATCGGCGGCAAACGACACATCGTCCATGGGGGTCCCCGTCCGGATAGGGCGCAGCGTGGGTTGCGCCGGAAGATAGTGCCTCGGACGGGATGTGGGAATGCCCTAAAGGGCGAGCACGAAAGGCGCGGTCACGCGCATGTCCGCAGCGTTCGGTCCCGCGCCCTCCTCGTCATCCCCGGGCTCGTCCCGGGGATCCACGTTTTTTGGCGCTGCGGCCCCGAGACGGGGCATCGCATCGATCCCGAAAGTGGATTCCACTTTTCACGTCCGATGCTCTGGGACATGAGCGCTTCGGCCGGCCTCACACGAACTGCGACAGGCCGGGAATGGAGCCCATGATGGTTCCCATGGCGTCTTCGCCGGCCTTCTCGCGGCCATAGGCGAAGAGTTCCTTCCCGAGCGGCTGCATCTGGCCCATGGACACGCCGATTCCCATGAGTTGGCCGCCGAGCGCCATCACGCCGCCGCCAAGGGAGCCGATCATGCCCATCATGCCGCCTCCGCCGCCGGAATTGGCCTCGTCGATGGCTTCCTGCGCGCCGGGGAGGGCGGCGATCAGCTGGTTGACCTCGTTCTGGGGCCCTTCCTTCTGCAGATAGCCGAGGATGAGGCCGATGGCCTTGCGGGTCGTGGCCTGATCGAGGCCCGTTTTCTGCGTGATCCGTTCGATGAGCTCGTCCATGCGATTCTCCTGTGCTCCGATGTGATAGTTTAGTTCTAAACTATTTATGGGGAAAACCCCAATCGAAAAGTCCCGGAGTGGAAACTAGCGACAGGACTTCTAAGATCCTTCGATGGAATCGGGAGAGACAGCATGCTCGAGGACGGCAAGATCTTCATCGGCAAAAGCACCAAGCCGGAATACCTGGATTTGGCGCTCGCCAACCGCCACGGACTGATCACGGGCGCCACGGGCACCGGCAAGACGGTTTCGCTGCAGGTGCTGGCGGAAGGTTTTTCCAGCGCCGGCGTTCCCGTCTTCGCGGCCGACATCAAGGGCGATCTCTCCGGCATGGCGGCTCCCGGCAACGGCAAGGCGCCTCTCGTCAAGCGTGCGCAGGATATCGGGATCGAATACAGGCCCGACAAGTTCCCGGTCGTGTTCTGGGACATCTTCGGCGAGCAGGGCCACCGCGTCAGGGCCACGATCTCCGAGATGGGCCCGCTGCTGCTCTCGCGCCTGCTCGATCTCAACGATACCCAGGAAGGGGTGCTCAACATCGCCTTCCGGGTCGCGGACGAGCAGGGATTGCTGCTGCTCGACCTGAAGGATCTGCGCGCGCTGCTGCAGCTCATCTCCGACAATGCGGGCGAACTCACCACGACCTACGGCAACGTGTCGAAGGCCACCATCGGCACGATCCTGCGCCAGCTTCTGGTGCTCGAGAACCAGCGCGGGGACGAGTTCCTCGGCGAGCCCGCGCTCGACATCAAGGACCTCATGCGCACGGACCGCGACGGGCGCGGCGTCGTGAACATCCTGGCGGCCGACAAGCTCATGAGCAATCCGCGCCTCTATGCCACGTTCCTGCTGTGGCTCATGTCGGAGCTGTTCGAGGAGCTGCCGGAGGTGGGCGATCTCGACCAGCCCAAGCTCGTGTTCTTCTTCGACGAGGCGCATCTGCTGTTCAGCGATGCGCCCAAGGCGCTGCTCGAAACCGTGGAGCGCGTCGTGCGCCTCATCCGGTCGAAGGGCGTGGGCGTCTATTTCATCACGCAGAACCCGGTCGACGTGCCGGAGACCGTGCTCGCGCAGCTCGGCAACCGGGTGCAGCACGCCCTGCGGGCCTATACGCCCCGCGAGCAGAAGGCGGTGCGCGTCGCGGCCCAGACCTTCCGGCAGAATCCCGCCTTCGACACCGAGAAGGCGATCATGGAGCTCGGCGTCGGCGAGGCCCTGGTCTCCATGCTCGAAGGCAAGGGCGCGCCCTCCATGGTGGAGCGCACCTTGATCGCGCCCCCCATGGCCCAGGTCGGTCCGATCGATCAGGCCGAGCGCCAGCAGATCGTCGCGGCGAGCCCCTTGAAGGGAAAATACGACCAGCCCATCGATCCGGAATCGGCCTACGAGATGCTCGCCAAGCGCGCCGAGAAGGCGGCCGCCGACGCCAAGGCGGCCGAGGGCGGAGGCGGCATCCTCGACATGCTCGGAGGCCTCTTCGGAACCTCGGGCCAGCGCAAGGGAAGCCTCACGGTCGGCCAGCGGGTCACCCGCGAGGTGACGCGCACCGTCGTCAACCAGACGATGGGCACCATCGCGGCGGAGATCGGCAAATCCATCGGCGGCCGCCAGGGCGGCTCCATCGGCCGCGCCATCGTGCGGGGGACCTTGGGCGGGCTGCTGAGGCGGTAGCGTACAGGCTCCCTCCTCCCATCCCCGCGCAGGCGGGAATCCATCTGCTGAGGTCTAGGGAAAGAGCGCGGCAGCACCCGCTTGCCTCCGGCACGATCCGTGAGGGGAGTGCATGCCCGCCTCCGCTCCTTACCCCTTGCGGGCTGTCCATCTTCGGCGCACCTTGCGGCGCAACCGGACAGATTCTGCCAACCCAAAGGACCGCCATGTCCCAGCTCGACCAAGTGCTTTCCAAGATCGATTCCGATCTCGACGCTTCCCTGGAGCGCCTGTTCCAGTGGCTCAAAGTGCCCTCGATCTCCACCGATCCGGCCTACAAGGACCATTGCCGCATCGCCGGCCAGTGGCTCGTGGACGAATTGAAGACCATCGGCATCGAGGCGTCCCTGCGCGAGACGGGCGGGCATCCCGCCGTCGTGGCTCATGCCAAGGGTCATGCCAAGGGCGCGGCGAAGCCGCATGTGCTCTTCTACGGCCATTACGACGTGCAGCCGGTCGACCCGCTGGAGCTGTGGGACGAGCCGCCCTTCGAGCCCCGCATCATCACGCTGCCCGACGGGCGCAAGGCGATCAGCGCCCGCGGCTCCTCCGACGACAAGGGCCAGGTCATGACCTTCGTCGAGGCCTGCCGCGCCTGGAAGGCGGTGACCGGATCGCTGCCCATCAACATCACCTTCCTGGTGGAAGGCGCGGAGGAGGACGGCTCCAAGTTTCTTCCCGAGTTCATCGAGGCCAACAAGGACGAGCTGAAGACCGACGTGGCGCTCGTCTGCGACACGGGCATGTGGGACCGGGACACGCCCGCCATCACGTCGTCCCTGCGCGGCATGGTGTACGAGGAAGTGATCGTGCGCTGCGCGGACCGCGACCTCCATTCGGGCACGTTCGGCGGCGCGGCGCGCAACCCGATCCACGTGCTGTCCAAGATCATCGCGGCCATCCATGACGAGAACGGCCGCATCACGATACCGGGCTTCTACGACGGCGTTCCCGAGACGCCGACGCAGGTTCTGGAGCAGTGGAAGGGCCTCAACCTGACGGAGGAGGAGTTCCTCGGCCAGATCGGCCTGAAGCATTCGGCCGGCGAGAAGGGCCGCATGCTCATCGAGCAGATCCAGTCGCGCCCCACCTGCGACGTGAACGGCATCATCGGCGGCTATACGGGCGAGGGCACCAAGACCGTGATCGCGGCGGAGGCGCGGGCCAAGATCTCCTTCCGCCTCGTGGGCGATCAGGATCCCGCGACGATCTCCGAGAATTTCCAGGCCTTCGTGCGGGAACGAATCCCCGCCGATTGCTCGGTGGAGTTCATCAGGCACAAGGGCTCGCCCGCGCTCGCGCTGCCGCACGATTTTCCGGCGCTCACCGTCGCGAAGGCCGCGCTGCACGACGAGTGGAGCCGGGAGCCGATCGTCATCGGCATGGGAGGATCGATCCCGGTCGGCGGCGACTTCAAGCGCATCCTGGGCCTCGACACGCTCTTCGTGGGCTTCGGTCTCGACGACGACCGCATCCATTCGCCGAACGAGAAATACGACCTCCAGAGCTTCCACAAGGGCACGCGCTCCTGGGCCCGCATCCTCGCGGCCCTGGCGGGTTAATTCCACCCGGCAGGCTTACCCCCTGCGTCGCGCCGGTGTTCCTTCCCTTGCCGTCGTGCCCGGCACAAGGCCGCGCATGACGGTAAGGAAGCGGCCGCCGACGATCCTCACAGGAGCCCGTCCAAAGCGTCGATGACGGCGTGCGGCGCGAGGTCCTCGTACTCGTCTGGCAGCCCGAGCCGGTTCACCCAGATCGCCGTGAAGCCGAAGGCCGCCGCGCCCGCGACGTCCCATCGGTTCGAGGAGACGAAGACGATCTCGTCCTCGTTGAGGGACAAAGCCTCGATCGCCAGCTGATAGGCATCCGGGCTCGTCTTGAACACCTTCGCGCCATCCACCGAGAGCACCGCGTCGAGATGGGCGGCAAGATCGGCCGAGGCCACCGCGGAGCCGAGCATCCCGGGGTCGCCGTTCGACAGGATGGCCGTGCGAAGGCCCCGCGACCGCAAGCCGTCCAGGGTCGGGCGCACCTCGGGATAGGAATCGAGAGTGCGGTAGGCGTCGAGCAGGAGAGGGCGGACCGAGTAATCCGCCGTCGCGCAGCGGGCGAAAGCGTAATCGAGGGCCCGCTCGGTGAGCGACCAGAACGTCCGGTAACGCCCGGCCAGAGACAGCACCCAGGAATATTCGAGCTGCTTGGCGCGCCAGATCTCGGACAGGCGCGTCCCCTCCGGACCGATCTGCGCCGCATGACGCGCGACCGCGGAATGCACGTCGAACAAAGTCCCATAGGCGTCGAAGACGACGGCTTTGCTCCCGGGCGGAATGAGGGGCAGCGACATGCTCCGGGTCCTCGAACCAGGGGAGGTCGATCGGGACTGATCATCCCCACTCATGCATTTCATCACAAGACTTTATCCTCTCCAAGCTCCTCAGGCGATTGACGAGGGTGACGCAAAGGGATTCGATAGGGCAGGTATTCTGACCCAAAAGTATTCTGACCCAAAAGGATGAGGACAGTGGCTTGGTATTCGCAGACCTGGAACTGGTTCAACGGCGCATGGCATGAGGGCAACCCGCCCCTGATCGGACCCCGGTCCCACGTATCCTGGCTCGGTTCCTCGGTGTTCGACGGGGCGCGCGTGTTCGAGGGCGTCATGCCCGATATCGACCTGCATTGCGCCCGCGTGAACCGCTCGGCGACCACCATCGGTCTCAAACCCACCATGGACCCCCAGGCGATCGTCGAGCTGGTGCGCGAGGGCGTGAAGAAATTCGCTCCCGGCACGGCGCTTTACGTGAAGCCCATGTATTGGGGCGAAGCCGAGGGCCTGGCCACCATCGCGCCCGATCCGGAATCGACCCAGTTCTGCCTCTCCCTCTTCGAGGCCCCCATGCCGGTGCCCGGCGGCATGTCGGTGATGAAGTCGAGCTTCCGCCGCCCGACCCTGGAATCCATGCCCACCGATTCCAAGGCGGGCGCCCTCTATCCGAACAATGCCCGCGTGATCCGCGAAGCGAAGGCGAAGGGCTTCGACAACGCCCTGGTTCTCGACGCCCTCGGCAACGTGGCCGAGACCGGTACGACCAATATCTTCATGGCGAAGGAGGGCGTCGTCCATACGCCGTTCCCGAATGGCACATTCCTCAACGGCATCACCCGTCAGCGCGTGATCCAGCTCCTGCGCGACGACGGCGTGACGGTCGTCGAGGGCGCGCTGCGCTACGAGGATTTCGCCACGGCAGACGAGATCTTCACGTCGGGCAATTATTCCAAGGTGATGCCGGTGCTGCGCATCGACACCCGCGATCTCCAGCCCGGCCCGTCCTATCGCCGCGCGCGCGAACTCTACTGGGCCTACGCCCATTCGCAGGCCGCGACCAAGGCGGCTTGAGCGACGCTCCATCCTCCACCGTCATCCCGGGGCGAGCATGGCGAAAGCCCGGGATCCATAGGAGCCGCAACGAAGTTGTGAACAGAGGATCGACGTGTCGGGCGACGGGCCGAATAGGAACGGCAGGTCAATGCAACACGCCCGTGCGGAGGCGCTCTCGAAAGGCTTCAACATCAATGCGCCCGCGATCCGCCGCCCGGGCAGCGGGCGGCCTGGCGGGCCCGGCGGCCAACCGCTGGAGGATGACTACGCCCGAAACGTCATCGGCGGGCCGGGGAGCTCGACGCGCCAGGCGGGGATCAGCGCCGCGCGAGCCTCACGCCCATCGCCTTGAGGCCCGCCAGCAGAACGCCGCCATAGATCAGCGCGCCCGCAAGGCCGAGCACCCCGAGCAGGGCTTCGTTCCGCCAGACCGGGAGCAGGGCGGTCCAGCCCTCGAGGGGCGCAGGCGCGAACCGGGCGAAGACGGCCAGGAGCGCGCTCGCCGCGACGATGGCGAGGCATGTCCTGCCGAGGGAGCGGTTGGGTGCCGTCCACCCGCGCCGATAGGCGAGCACGAAGAGCAGGGCGAGGTTGACCCATACGCCGATGGCCGTGCCGAGGGCGAGGCCGACCACGCCGTATGTGTCCATGAGCAGGATTTTCACGACGACGTTGACGCCGACCGCCGTGAGCGAGGCGATCAGGGGCGTCGCGGTGTCGGAGCGGGCATAGAAGCTCGAAACGGCCGAGCGGATGAGAACCGCGGCCGGAAGCCCCAGGCCGTAGGCCGCCAGCACCGCGCCCGAGCGCCGCGCCGCCTCGGCGTCGAAGGCGCCGCGCTGAAAGAGGGCGGACATGATGAGGTCCGGCATCACCAGGAACGCCACCAGGAAGGGCGCGGCCAGGGCGAGCGTCAGGCCGATCGTGCGGTTCTGCGCCGCATAGGCGCCCGCTTCGTCGCCCGAGGCGATGCGCCGGCTCATCTCCGGCAGCAGCACGGTCCCGGCCGCGATGCCGATGACGCCGAGGGGAAGCTGGTAGAGGCGGTCCGCGTAGTAGAGGGAGGACACCGCGCCCGTGGGCAGGAACGAGGCGATGATCGTGTCCGCGAAGATGGCGAGCTGCACGCCCGCCGACCCGATCACGGCGGGGCCGAGCGCCTTGAAGAAGGTCTTCATCGGCCGGTCCATGCGCGGGCGCTCGATCCCGGGCGAGGCGAGGGCGCGTTTCGTCTCCCACCAGACGAGGACGAGCTGCAGCGCGCCGGAGACCGTCACGCCCCAGGCGGCGGCATAGCCCGCATTCGGGAACAGGAACACGACCGCGAGCGCCGCGATCATCGCGACGTTCAGGAGAACGGGCGCGGCCGCGGCGGCCCAGAAGCGGTCGTGGGCGTTCAGGATCGCCGAGTAGATCGTCACGATGGTGATCAGCAGGAGATAGGGAAACGTGATCCGCGTGAGCGAGACGGCGAGATCGAATTTCGCGGGGTCTTCCGAGAAGCCCGGCGCGAGAAGCCGCACGACGACCGGCATGGCCAGAAAGGCCGCGACGAGCAGCCCGATCTGCACGATGAGCATCAGGGTCACGATGCGTCCGGCGAAGGATTTCGCGGCCTTCTCGCCTCCGGTTTCGAGCACCTGGGCATAGGCGGGCAGAAAGGCGTTGTTGAACGCGCCTTCGCCGAAGATGGCGCGGAAATGGTTCGGAATGCGGAAGGCCACGAAGAACGCGTCGGCTACGGGCCCCACGCCCATCACGGCGGCGATCACCACGTCGCGGATGAAGCCCGTGAGGCGCGACACGAGCGTCCATCCGCCGACGGAGAGAATCTTCTTGAACATCGGTCAGGCCCGGTGCGGCTGGTCGTGGACGGGGACGAGGCTGTCCGAGACCTCGGCGGTGCCGCCGATCCGCTCGGCGACCACGTAGAGCGGCCGGCGTTTCACCTCCGCGAAGATGCGGCCCACATATTCGCCGATGATCCCGAGCGACATCAGCTGGATCCCGGAGAAGAACATGATCGACACGATGAGGCTCGGAAAGCCCGGGAGGTCGGTGCCGAACAGGAGGGTCCGGATCAGGAAGTAGAGGGCGGCGGCGATCGACAGGAACGAGATCAGGAAGCCGAGATAGGTCCAGACGCGCAGGGGCACCGTCGAGAAGGCCGCGATGCCGTCGAAGGCGAAGCGGAAGAGTTTCCTGAAGCTCCATTTGGAGGTGCCGAAGCGGCGCTCCTCCACCACGAAGGGCACGCCGGTGCTCTTGAACCCGATCCAGGCGTAAAGCCCTTTCGAGAAGCGGGCCTTCTCGCCCATGGCGCGCAGCACCTCGACGCCCTTCCGGTCGATGAGGCGGAAATCGCCCGCGCCCTCGGGCAGCCCGATTTCGCCGAAGCGCGCGAAGAGGCGATAGAACAGGTGCGCGAAGCCGCGCTTGACCCGGGTCTCGTCCGAACGGTCGGTGCGCTGGCCGTAGACCATGTCGTAGCCCTGCCGCCAGCGCTCCACGAAGGCCTCGATCATCTCCGGCGGATGCTGCAGATCCGCGTCCATGATCACGACCGCCTGGCCTCTCGCGTGGTCGAGGCCGGCCGCGATGGCGATTTCCTTGCCGAAATTGCGGCTGAAGGAGATCGCTCCGACCCGGGGCTCCCGCTGGCTCAAGGCGCGGATGGCGTCCAGGGTGTCGTCCCGGCTGCCGTCGTCGACGAACACGACCTCCCAGGGAAGGCCGATCCGGTCGAGCACCGGGAACAGGCGCTCGCAGAGCGGCCGGATATTGGCGCTTTCGTTGTGGACGGGAATGATGACGCTGAGCTTGGGCGAGGCCACGATTGGGAAACCCTTTATGATTGTGCGCATCAAGAGCCGAGTTTGGGACTTTGCTCAAGAGCCTATGGACCGGTTCGGAACAGAATGTCGCGTGCCGGGGGCTTCCTGTTGCCGCATGATCGTGTCGTAAAACCGGTTCCCACTTTTCACGTCCGCTGCTCTAGAGCCTTTTCCATGAACTTCGGTTCATGGAAAAGGCTCCTGTTGGAAAAGGCTCCTGTTGTTCGAGAAAGACGCCTTTTCTTCGCAAAACCTGCATCCACTTTCGCGGAAAAGGCTCTAGGGTGCGGCAAAGCCGATTTCAGGAAAGCCATGTCTTTATTCCGCGACGTCATTCTTTGCGCCGACGATTATGGCCTGAGCGACGGCGTCAGCCGCGGGATCGTGGAACTCGCGGCGATGGGCCGCCTGTCGGCGACGGGCGCCATGACCAGCATGCCCGGCTGGCGGCGGGCCGCGCGGGATCTCGCGCCGCTGAAGGGCCGGATCGGGACCGGCCTTCATCTCAATCTCACGACCGGGGCGCCTCTGGGCGCCATGGCACGGCTTGCCCCCGCCGGGCGCTTTCCCCCGCTCAAGGAGCTGCTGGCCCATGCGGTCCGGGGGCGGCTGAAGGGCGCCGAGATCCGGGATGAGATCGCGCGTCAGCTCGATGCCTTCGAAGACGCGCACGGGGAGCCGCCGTCCTTCGTCGACGGGCATCAGCACGTGCATGTGCTGCCCGGGGTGAGGGGGGCTCTTCTCCGGACGCTTCGGGAGAGGGGCTATGCCGGGCGCGTCTGGCTGCGCGATCCCACTGACGCGGCGACATCGATCCTGCGCCGCCCGGTCGGACGCGCCAAGGCGCTGGTCGTCAAAGGCTTCGCGCAGGGCTTTTCCCGCGACGCCCATGCGGCGGGCTTCATGACCAATCGGGGCTTTTCCGGATTCGCGCCGTTCGACCTGTCCGTTCCGGCCGGGCGGATCTTCGATGCCGCCTTCTCGCATATGGGGCCGAGCCCGCTCGTCATGTGCCATCCGGGCTACGTGGACGAGGAACTGCGCGGGCTCGATCCGGCGGTCGAAAGCCGGGTCGCCGAACTGGATTATCTGAAGTCCGACGCCTTCGGGGCGTTGCTGAAGGAGCAGGGGATCAGGCTCGTTCCCGGGCCATAGCGCCGCAAACGGAACGGGCCCCGCAAGGGGGCCCGCATGACGCAACGATAAACGAGGGATTACTTCGTCGCCGCTTCGAACATTTCCTCGACATGCTCCCAGTTCACCAGGTTGTCGAGGAAGGCCTTGAGATAGTCGGGCCGGCGGTTGCGGTAATCGATGTAGTAGGAATGCTCCCACACGTCGCAGCCGAGGATCGGCTGGGCGCCGTGGACCAGCGGGTTCTCGCCGTTGGGGGTCTTCATGACGGTGATCTTGCCGTCCTTCACGGCGAGCCAGGCCCAGCCGGAGCCGAACTGGCCGACGCCCGCCTGAATGAAGTCTTCCTTCATCTTGTCGACGGAGCCGAGATCCTCGACGATCTTCTTCTCGAGCTTGCCGGGCAGCGCGCCGCCGCCGTTGGGCTTCATCCAAAGCCAGAAGTGTATGTGGTTGTAGTGCTGGCCGGCATTGTTGAAGAGAGCCTGGTTCTTGCCGTAGGAACCCTTCACGACCTCCTCGACGCTCTTGCCTTCGAATTCCGTGCCTTTCAGCAGGTTGTTGCCGGTGTTGACGTAAGCCGCATGGTGCTTGTCGTGGTGAAACTCGAGAGTTTCGCGCGACATGTAGGGCTGCAGGGCATCGTAAGCATAGGGCAGTTCGGGCAGAGTGAACGACATCGGCGTCTCCTTTGGATTGAGCGACCTGTGATGGTTAGTTAAAGCGCCCCGCGCCCAAGAGCAACGGCCCGGGCCGGGACTTTTTTCTGCCCAATCTTTTCATGAGGTTGCCTTTCGCCTATAGAGGCATAGCTTTCCGTTTGAAAACCTTGTTCTGCGTATGATGGAGACTGCATGATCATCGCTCTTCTGGCTCTCGCTTTTGCGATGATCGTTGGCGGATTGCTGGCTGCTTTCTTCGGATGGGACATCGTTCTGATAGAACGT
This sequence comes from Microvirga sp. M2, assembly GCF_047497095.1. Taxonomy (NCBI): domain Bacteria; kingdom Pseudomonadati; phylum Pseudomonadota; class Alphaproteobacteria; order Hyphomicrobiales; family Methylobacteriaceae; genus Microvirga; species Microvirga sp. M2. Next base: position 3,365,721 of record NZ_CP134063.1, on the reverse strand, counting down.
GGCTGGACGATGGTGATCGCCGGCAGCTTCAGCGCCGGTTGCGGCGCGCTGCTGCTCGGAATCACGGCAGCGGTATCGAAGCTCGCGCGCATTCAGTCCGAGCTCGCCCGCCTTCAGATCGGTTACGACGAAGCGGTTCGTGAGGAGGCCTCCGCCTCCACGAGCGGGCTCTCGGCGGCCGCTCTCGCCGGGGGGCTGCTGGGCGGGCGCATGTTCGGCCGTGGCGAGACCGCGGAGCCGGAGGAGGCTCAGCCGGACCTGCCGCTTTTCCCGCAGGGCGACGGGTCCGAGCCCGCAGCCGGAAGCCCCGTGGAGGCCGGTGGAGAAAAAGCCGGCGAAACCCGTCCGTCCGGAACGACCTTCGACGACAAGGCGCGTCCGGAGGAGGACGAATTCGAGGTCAAGGTTCCGGATTTCCTGCTCGCCGAACGCCGGGAGGAGACCACCGTCGAACTCCGCGACAGGCCGGCCGAGACGTCCTTGTTCGCCGATGAGCCCAAGCCGGCGGAGCCGGAGGAGGAGCCAGAGGAGGAGCATCGCGACGAGCGGGAGCGCGGCGAGCCCCGCGAGATTCCGGCCGGGCCCTTGCCGGCCTTCGAGCAGGACGCGGACACGCACGGGAAAGGCGTCGAGGCGGAGCGCGGCCCCGAGCCGTTTTCCGGAGGCGAGAAACCTGCCGCCGCGCCTGGGGAAGAGACGGCCGAGGAGAAGGCCGGTGAGGCCCGGCCCTCCGGCGCCACCGTCGTCGGCACGTACAATTCCGGCGACAATACCTACGTCATGTTCTCCGACGGCTCCATCGAGGCTCAGACCCCCAAGGGCGTTTTCCGCTTCCAGTCCCTCGACGAGCTGAAGGCCTTTATCGCGTCCGGTGGGGAAGGCGAAAGCTCCGCTACCTGAACAGCGGCGCGAGGGCCCGGAAATCCTCGGTCGCGGCCCTCTCCATCCATTCGAACGCGACCATCTCCGTCGTGACCCAGTGGCAGCCCGCATGAAGCAGGCGTGCGCAGGCCGCCTGGACGCTGTGCGGCGAGCGGCTCGAAACCCCGTCGGCGACCACGTAGATGTCGAGACCCATCTCCTTGAAGCCGAGCGCGCTCTGCAGCACGCAGATATGCGCCTCGGCCCCGCAGATCACGAGTTGGCCGCGTCCTTCCCCGCGAAGCAGCGAAACACGCTCCGCGATCGACGGATCGCCGGCCGAGGAGAAGCTCGTCTTCGACAGAACCGGCGTCGAAGCCGGAAGAGCCTCGGACACGGCTTCGACCGTCGGCCCGAGACCTTTCGGATATTGCTCCGTGACCGTCACGGGCACGCCGAGCCGGGAGGCCGCCTGCAGCAGGATGCCGATGTTCCGGAGCATCGCCTCTCCTTCGTGAATGGCGGGCATGAGCCTGGCCTGCGCATCCACCACGAGAAGATGCGATCGGTTTGCGCTCAACAACATGATGTCTCCTCATCGCGTCGGCGGATGACCGGACTGCCTTCCTCCGCCATCTGAAAGCTATCTGGATCGACGGCGTCGCCGACGGCGGCGTCAGTGATATCCAGCGAGCCGTTGCTCCAGCATCGGGTGTGAGACCGAACCCCCATCCGATGCCGTCAGTCTCTGTTTTCAAGCATCTTTTCACGCACAACCGGTTCCCACGTCCCGCGTTCGATGCGCTAGGCGTCCGGGTTGAAAAGGGGCGGCGCTCCCGGAATCGGCATGCTCATCGTGAAATGGAGGCCTTCCTCCGGAAAGTCCATGTTCACCTGAGCCTGGAGCTGCGTCGACAGCACGCGCTGCAGCAGGCGCGAGCCGAAGCCCTGCCGGCCCGGCGTGGCGACGCGCGGCCCGCCATTCTCCGTCCAGGCGAAGTGGAGCATGGGGCCGTCTTCGTCCGTCTCGATGGACCAGCGAACCTCCACCTGCCCGCCGAACGTCGAGAGAGCACCGTGCTTGGCCGCGTTGGTGGTGAGCTCGTGGATCGCCATGCCGATGGGCACGGCCGCCTCCGACGGGAGGTCCACATGCGGTCCCTCGATGAGGATGCGGTTGCGGGCCTCGTCTTCATAGGGGCCGAGCTCTGTCTCCACGAGCTGATGAAGATCGGCGCGCTGCCAGAGGTCCTCCGTCAGGAGGTTGTGCGTGCGTGCGAGCGACACGATTCGTCCGACGAAGCCCTGATAGAATTCGTCGATGCTGGACGACGTGCGCGCGGTCGAGCCGACGATGGCCTGCACCGTCGCCAAGGTGTTCTTGACGCGGTGGTGGAGTTCCCGGATCAGAAGGTGCTGGCGCTCTTCGGCCTGCTTGTAGCGGGTAATGTCGATATTGACGCCGACCAGGCGTGTCGGCGTGCCGTTGTCGTCGTAGAAGTACACCGATGTGGTGCCGATGAAGCGGACGCTCTTGTCGGGCCTGACGATCCGATAGGACAAGTTGAATTCTGTGTCGCGGCGCGATTCGGTGTCTTCCATCGTTTTGAGGACGGAAGCGCGATCCGCGGGATGAACCCTTTCCGTCCATCCGGAAAAATCCCCCTTGAACGTGCCAGGCTCGAAGCCGAACAGGTGCTCCTGCTCCGTTGTCCAGAGCACTTTGCCGGCCACCATGTCGTAATCGTAGACACCGATGCCGGCGGCGCGTTGGGCCAGCGAAAGGCGCTCCTCGCTGACGCGCAGGGCGGCTTCGGTTTCCTTGAGGTCGTGAATGTCGACGCTGGTGCCGACCCAGCCGCTGAATTCGCCCTCCTTGTAGAACGGCTCCGCCTGGATCAGGTGCCAGCGATAGGCGCCCGTGTGGGACCGGTAGCGGACCTCGGTCGTATAGGGCGTGCGGTCCGCCATGACGCTCTTCAACTCTTCATGCATGCGCGCCATGTCGTCGGGATGGATCGCCTGCATCCAGCTGTGGCCGAGGGCCTCTTCCGGCGGCAGGCCGGAATACTTCGCCCAGCGTTCGTTGGCATAGGTCAGGCTGATGTGCGGGTCGACGATCCAGACGAGCGCCGGCAGCGATTCCGCGATGATGCCGAACCGTGTTTCGGTCTCCCGCAGGCCCCGCTCCGCGCGCGCCTTCTCGATGGCGAGCCAGGTCCGTTCCGCGACATCCTCGATGAGCGCCACGTCCTCGCCCGTCCAGACCCGCGGGGCGGCGGAGCTCGTGGAGAGCACCGCCTTGAGATGATCGTTCCTGAGCACGGGCATGCAGACGAGCGATCTGATGTTCATATTGGTGTAACGCGCCTGATGGGCGGCGACGCGCAGGCGGGGATCCGCCTTGACGTCCTCGACGATCACCGGCTCGCCGTGCCGAAGGGCGGACAATTCGAACTCGGCGAGCTGATCGAACTTCTCCACCTTGCCTTCATTGGAGATGATGCCCTTCGACCATTCGCGCTCGACGACGATGTCGCCGCGCTCCTCGAAGACCTCGCCGTAGCTGGCCGCATCGATATCGAGAAAGTGCGCCAGATGCCGCGCCGCGGTCTCCATGATCTGGTGCGGATCGTCCAGGGTGCCGAGCTGGTCGTTGAGCTCCAGCAGGAATTCCTGGCGGCGCTGGGCGAGGGTGATCTCCTCCCTGGCTCTGTCCCGCTCCGTGATGTCCTGCACGACGCCCAGCGTATAGACCGGCTTGCCGTTCTGAGCGATCACCCCGCCGCGGACGTGAATGCGGCCGGGGCGTCCGTCCGCGCGGATGATGCGGTGCTCGATGTTGAAATCGGTCCTCGTCTTCAGCGCATAGGAAACCGCCTGATCGATCCGCGCCACGTCGTCGGGATGGAACATCGCCCGCAGCCCGTCATACGTGAGGGGCGCATCCGGCGGCAATCCGAAATAGGCCTTGAAGGCCGGGGTGCCGGTGACCTCGCCCGTTTCCTGGTCGCATTGCCACGCGCCGAGCCGGCTCACGTCGAGCGCCATGCGCAGCTTCGCCGCGTTGAGGCGAAGCGCCGTTTCGGCCTGCACCGCGCGCCGTTCCAGCTCTGCGAGGCGCTGCTCCGGAGTGACGTCGTCCGTTATGTCTGAATCGACTCGATTCATCATGAATGTACGTTCCCGAAGATTGGAGCCGCTCACACTCCCCGCGCGGCAACTCCGGCTTAGGTCAGACTTGCGGTCGGCCCCCGGCGCCCTCCGTGCATCCGAGCGCGAAGGTGTAGGCCAGCGCGACCTCCTCGAGCCGGTCGAACCGGCCTGCAGCGCCTCCGTGACCCGCGTCCATGTTGAGCTTGAGCAGGACGGGGCCTCCGCCCGTCATCCTTGCTCTCAGCCGTGCGACCCATTTGGCGGGCTCCCAATAGGTCACGCGCGGATCCGTCAGGCCGGCCAGCGCCAGAATCGCCGGGTAGGCCTGGGGCATTATGTTATCATAGGGCGAATAAGACAGGATAGTGCGGAAGGCCGTTTCGTCGGCGGCCGGATTTCCCCATTCGGGCCATTCCGGCGGGGTGAGGGGCAGCTCGGCGTCCAGCATGGTGTTGAGCACGTCCACGAAGGGGACCTCGGCGATGATTCCGGCAAAGAGGTCCGGCGCCATGTTGGCGACCGCTCCCATCAGCATTCCGCCCGCGCTGCCGCCATGGGCCACGATCCGCCCCCGGGAGGTATAGCCGGCCTTGGCCAGCGCCTCGCCGCAGGCGATGAAGTCTTTGAAAGTATTTATCTTCTTTTCGCGCTTTCCGTCCAGGTACCAGCGCCATCCCTTTTCCGTGCCGCCCCGGACATGGGCGATGGCATAGACGAAGCCCCGGTCCACCAGGGGCAGGATGCTCGTGCGGAAGCTCGCGGGCATCGACATGCCGTAGGAGCCGTATCCGTAGAGAAGGCAGGGGGCCGAGCCGTCGAGCGCGGTCTCCCGGCGGTGCAGGATCGAGATCGGCACCTGCTCTCCGTCCGGCGCCGTGGCGAAGAGGCGGCGGGTGACGTATTCGGCCGGGTTGTGGCCGCTTGGAACCTCCTGGCGCTTCCGCAGGGTGCGCTCGCCCGTCCGGAGATTGTAGTCGGTCACCTCGTTCGGGGTCGTCAGGGACGAGTAATGGTAGCGGATCACGTCCGTGTCGAACTCGTAGCCGGGCGTGAACCCGAGGGAATAGGCCTCCTCGTCGAAGGCGATGCTCTCCTCCCGACCGCTGGCGATCTCGCGCAGCACGATCCGGGGGCTGGCGTTCTCCCGCTCCAGACGGACGAGATAGCGTGCGAGCGCCACCACCGAGAGAATCATGATTCCCGGGCGATAGGGGATGAGATCGGTCCAGTTCGTACGCGCAGGGGCGTCCACCGGGGCCGTCACGATCTTGAAATCCTCCGCCCCATCCGCATTGGTGAGGATGATCAGGCGGTCGCCGTGATGCTCCACGTCGTATTGCAGCTGAGGCGTGCGCGCCTCGACGAGACGGGGGCGCGCGACGGCGTCGGACCGGTCGAGGAGCCAGACCTCCGAGGTTTCATGGTCGCTGGCCTCGATCAGCACGAAGGCGTCCGACTGGGTCACGCCGAGCTTCACGAAGAATCCCGGATCCTTCTCCTCGTAGATGGTCTGATCATCGGCCGTATCCGAACCGAGGAGATGGCGCCTGACGCGCACCGGACGGTGATTCTCGTCGAGCTCGACATAATAGAAGCCGGAACTGTCGTTGAGCCACACCACGCCCCCGGAGGTCTGGGGCACCTCGCCGGGGAGATCCCTGCCGGACCCGAGGTCGCGGACCCGGATCGTGAAGTATTCGGAGCCCTTCACGTCCGAGCCCCAGGCCAGGAGCCTGTGGTCCGGCGAATGATCCGCGCCGCCCAGGTCGAAGAAGGCATAGCCCTCGGCCTCCTTGTCCCCGTCGAGCATGATGGCCTCGCCGCCGCCGTCCCGGGGCTGGCGGCAGACGAGAGGATGCTGACCGCCTTCGCGGTAGCGGCTGAAATAGGCGAACGGGCCGTCGGGCTGCGGAACGGTGGAATCATCCTCCTTGATGCGCCCGCGCATCTCGGCGACGAGCCGGGCCTGGAAGTCCTCGGATCCGGCAAAGGCTGCGGAGGTATAGGCGTTCTCCTGCTCGAGGGCCTTGCGGATGGCCGGATCGAGGGCAGCCGGGTCCTTCAGCACGTCCTTCCAGTTCTCGGCCTTGAGCCAGGCATAGGGATCCTGGATCGCCACTCCGTGCACGTCGAAGCTGTGCGGCCTTGCGGGCGTGACCGGCGCGGGGGGCAGAAGGCGATTGGACGGGGGGTGCTCGAGTTTCATGAAATCATCCGGATCGGAGGCTTAAGGCAGGGCGATTATGCATACATAACTCGGATTCCCCATGCGGGGTCCGTGCCGGGCGTTGCCGGGCAATAGGCTTGTCCGCAGGGCGGCGCCATTATAGCTACTTCTTCTGATTCAGAGAGGACCGAATTCAATATTGTGCTGCTTCGGGGCGTTGGTGGGTTTCCCATCCGTTAAACCTGGGTTTATTGCACACTGAAAGTTGACCCCAAGTTTTCCAAAGTTTTCCTTTTATTGATCTTGTGTTTCAATCGAATTTGACATACCTGATCGGACAGGAACGATTGCCGTGCGTTTACAGTGCGGTTTAAGAAAGAGGCAAGCATTGCTTGCGCGATGACTGCTCAAAATCCCAGGCTGAAAGGCATTTGAGCTGTCATTGAGGGCCGGAAAGGAAGAAAATCAAAATGAGCGACAATATCGCTACGTCAAACTACATTGAGCTGGCTGCCGACATCGTATCGGCATACGTGAGCAACAACTCCGTTCCGTCGGGCGACCTGCCCACGCTGATCAACGAAGTCCACTCCGCTCTCATGCGCGTCGGCGGCGGCACCGTCGAAGCTCCGGTCGAAGCTCCGAAGCCCGCCGTTCCGGTGAAGAAGTCCGTCACTCCCGACTACATCGTCTGCCTGGAGGACGGCAAGAAGTTCAAGTCGCTGAAGCGTCATCTGCGCACGCAATACAACATGACTCCCGAGCAGTACCGCGAAAAGTGGGCTCTGCCGGTCGATTACCCGATGGTGGCTCCGAACTACGCCAAAGCCCGCTCCGAGCTTGCCAAGGAAATGGGCCTCGGCCAGCAGCGCCGGAAGCGCCGTTCGTCGCGCAGCAGCAGCTAAGCCGCTTGACGGAGAAGACCTTGAAAAGCCGCCCCTTCGGGCGGCTTTTTGCATGGACGGCTCACGGGCGACTCGCCTGAGAGAATGTTCCCATCGTGGCGCCAATGGGCCCGGGACGGGCGCTGCCCGACTTATCCTCGGTCTTATCAACAGTTTTGAATCCCGTTGACAACTAGGAATATGCGCCCACTATCGGACGTGGAGGGGCAAACCTTTCTTTCTTTATTTTCGGGAACAAATCATGAACAAAATTGAGAACGAACGACTTCATCAAGGCATTGCCCCCGCAGGACGTCGCAAGGCCCGGTCATCGGGAAAGGTCAAGGGAACAAGGCAGGCGGGGGGGCGGAACCCGTCCGCCAGCCGGGGCGGAAGGGCGGATGGCCTTTCGCGGGAGGCAGAACGCCTTCTGGCTGCACTCGACGCTGCGGACACACGCGCCATGGTGGATCCGACCGACGACGGCAGCGTCATCGTCCACAGGAAGCGCGCAGGAATCTCGGTCGGGGCCGGGCGCTTCGGGCGGATGGATGCGGAGGCGCTCGTCCGGCAGGATCTGGCGGTCTGGCGCGGCGCGGCGGGGCGGGAGATGCTGTCCTTGAGCGAGGCCGGGCGCTCCCATCTCCGGCGCGCCTCCGGACACGCGCCGGACGCGGCTTTCCTGAACCAGCATCGCGGCGTCGTGAACGCCACGATCGAGACCGAAACGGGCCCGGCGCGCGTCCGGATGGATCCGGAGGAGAGCCCGCTCGATTGGCTGCGCCGCCGCAAGGACCGGACCGGCGCGCCGCTGCTCGACGAGGCGGCCTACCAGGCCGGCGAGAGGTTGCGCACGGACATCATGCTGGCGGGCCTTGTGCCGGGCGTCACCGCCCGGTGGGATGCGGTCCCGACGGGCGGCCCCACGTCGCCTTCCGAAGCCACGGACCGCATGATCGCCGCCCGCCAGCGCATCCGGCATGCCTTCGCGGCGGTCGGATCCGATTTCGGCGACCTCCTGATGGATCTTTGCGGATTCCTCAAAGGCCTGGAGCTGATCGAGCGGGAGCGGGATTGGCCGCAGCGCTCCGCGAAGGTCGTGGTGCGCCTCGCCCTGGCCCGGCTCGCGGAGCATTACGGCATCGAGTCCACGGCGCGGGGGCCCGCGGCCGCGCGTGGAATCAGGGCCTGGCAGGCCGTCGTGATCGAAGGCGGGCGCGTCTGACGGGTGAGGGGATGCCCACCCTTGCGATCCCCGCAGGCGGGGATCCATCACCAAGGCATCTCAAGGAAAAAGCGCTTCGGTTCGCCGCCAGCCCATCCGACCCATCGCCTCCGCTTGAGGGACTGCTCCTAAAGAGCCGCCTGCGCGACCTGGGCGTCGCGGCGGATGCGCTCGACCATGGACCTGACGCCATTCGACCGCTGTGGCGTCAGATGCTCCGCGAGGCCGAGCTCCTTGAACAGAGCGAGGGCGTCGGTGGAGAGGGCCTCCTCCGGCGTCTTGCCGTCGTAGAGCGCGATCATCAGGGCGACGAGGCCGCGCACGATGTGGGCGTCGCTGTCTCCGAGGAGATGAAGCGTGGGTTTGCCCTGGGCGCGGTCGAGGCGCATGTCGATCCAGACCTGGCTCGCGCAGCCCTTCACCTTGTTGGCGTCGGTATGGGCCTCCTCGGGAAGCGGATCCATCATCCGTCCCAGCTCGATCACGTAGCGATAGCGCTCTTCCCAGTCGTCGAGCAGCTCGAAGTTGGAGACGATCTCGTCAATGGTCGGCAGCATGGCGGTCCTGCTTTGTCTGCCGGTCATATAATCATTGCGCGGGCGTTTGGCGACCGGGAGCCGGCCACGATCAGCCGCGCGGCCTGTGCGTCGATGGGGCGCGGTCTTCCGGCCGCAGGGTGTCCGACGGCCTCGCGGCCGGTGGCGTCAGGCCGGACGTGGTGAGGATCTTGTCGACGACGGCCTGCCTGGCGTTCTCGGGCAGGGCCTGCCACACGGTCTCGAGATGACCCGCCGATCCGTCCGCCGCAGGCTTAGGCGCCACGGGCGCCGCCTGCTCCACGCTCTTCGGCGAGAAGAAGTCCTGGACCGGATCGGGCCCTTCGCCGCGCTGGCGGACGGGCGAATAGTAGAAGATCGCGCCGACGATGAGGATGAAACGCAGAATCGAAAACATAAGGCGATTGCCGGTGCCAATCGAAAGATCAAAGGTGATGCATCATAACGTACGGCCCACGGCCCGCGTAGGCGAGCGGGATGGAACTTCGGAACAGGGTGAACGAAGGGTTAAAGGCCGGGCCGTTTCGGGCCGGGCCGTTAAGATCTTTGATTTGTAAGGAAAAAGCCCAGGCCGTCGCCTTGCCGGGACGCGCGCGGGGCGTCATTCTGCCGAGGGCCGTCGCGCCTTCGGAGCCGGGGAGGCGTGTGCTTAAGCGTTCGTTTAACGGGCCTCTGCCACGCTTTCGCCAAGAAGAGGGAGGAGCGGCCCTGTGTGCTCCCGCCCGTGATCCCCGGTCTCGACCGGGGCCCGTCACGCGGCGTCGGCGCCCGATCGTCGTGCTGCTCCTTCAACGTATGGGATGATAGTTGTGCGTGATGCTTTCGCTGCCGAGACCGATGACGATTTCGACCTGCCCGCCGTCGTGCGGCGGAAGGCTTCGCCGCGTCCGCAGTCGAAGCGGGCCTCCAAAAGGCCTCCGCGCAAGATCGGCATGGGCGAAAAGCTGGCGGCCCAGGCTCTGAAGCATCCCGGACGCGTGGCGGCATCCGTGCTCCTGGCGGCCTGCGCGGGCGCCATCGCCTGGAACGCCCTGCTGTCGCAGAGCACCCGCCATCCCGCGCCGCTGTTCTCGCATCACGAGCCGTCCGTTGCCGCATCGGTCCCCGTTGCCGTGCATGCCGAACCGACGCAGCCTCTGCCGCCGGCCCGGCCCGGGGCCGAGGCTCACGAGATGCAGGCGCTGGCCGTGCACGAGCAGGACGAGCCGCCGGCTCCGGTCGAGGCGGCTCCCGCCGCTTCCGCGCCGCGTCCCGCACCGCGCAGCGGCATCTCGGACCTGATCCGCAACAACGGTGTGCCGGCTCCCGCGCCGCAGCGGCCGCAGCAGGCGGCGGTTCAGGCATCGGCCCCCCCGCCGGTGCAGAGCCGCGCGGCGACGGTGCGCGATCCCATTGCGGAAATGATCCGCCTCGGCGGGCCGGTTCCGACGCCGCCCGCCAATGTGGGCCGGCCCGACGGCGGCGATGCCGTGCTCTCCGGCCAGCGCGCCCTCGCGCGGCTGGGCTACGGCGTGAAGGTCGACGGGATGATGGGGCCGGGAACCCGCCAGGCGATCGAGCGCTTCGAGCAGGACCGGCGTCTTCCCGTCACCGGCGCCTTCGGACCGCGCACGATGCGCGAACTCTCCGTCGCCTCGGGCATTGCCGTTCAGTAATGGCTCGTCTGCGCTCCGATTTCTTCGTGTCCGCCTATCTGCGCCGCTGCGGCGTCGAGGGCGTGGAGGCGGCTTTGCGCAAGCGCGGCGCCGCCGAGGCCGGCGCGATCTTCGTCAAGATCGACCATCTGGACGGGACGGCGAGCCTCTACGGGCCCGCGCCGCAGCTCTTCGTCGACGACAGCGGCGAGCGTCTCTTCGCGCCGATCCTGCAGGGTGTGACGCCTCTCGACGTGGAGGAGCGGATGGCCCGGGAGCAGCGCTTCGATTCCGATCTCTGGCTGGTGGAGGTGGACGACCGCCAGGGCCGCCACTTCCTCGATCTCGCACCCGAATCCTAGAACATTCAACCCAAAAGCGGGCACCGGTTGTGGGTTCGATATTCTAAAACGGCCGGCTCGCCTCGCGGAGCGCCTTCGCGCCCAGAATCGTCTCGACGAGGACGAGAGCGACCGGGCCGGGGACCTCGCGCATGGTGCGCACGAGACTGCGGATCGCCGAGAGCGGATAGGAGAGCGCGGGATGCAGGGTCAGGAGGATGCGGATCGCATCCCGCTCGGGCATTCCCAACGCCTTCAGCGCCAGGGCGAGAAGCGGATGGCGGCCGGTCTGAAGCAGGCGCCATTCAATGGGGTCCGGGAAGCCGAAGGCCCGCGTCAGCAATCGCTCGAAGCCTGGAACGTCGCCCTCGTTCGCGGCCTTGCGCAGCGCCGCCGCATCGTGCTCCGCGAGGCGGCAGGTCGCCGCGCAGGCGGGCGCGAGCAAGGTCGCGATCGTCTGCCGGATGAGCCGCCGCCGCTCGCGATCGGCCGCCAGATAGAGGCATGATTCCTGCGTCGCGGAGAGATCGCCGCGCCGGAGGAGGATGCGGGCGAGGGCAGGGCGTTCGAGCGCCCGCCGGACCAGTTCATGAAAGGCCGGCATCGAGGACGGGAATGCCGGATTGGCCGCGAGGCTGTCTTCGCTGGAGTCCTCCCGAAGCACCAGCAGGCGCTCGATATCGGTCTCGTCGAGACGGTCGCGCGAGGCAAGCAATGCGCGTCCCGCCGCCGTTGCGAACGGACGCCTGTCGAAGCGGCAACCGGGCGATGACGCGCCTTGCGGCGGGATGGTCTCGCGCGATTCCGGCAGGTGCCTGCGCAGATAGTCGAGAACGGAACGCGGTGTGTCCTGGCAGCGTGTGAGGATCTGCGCGATCTCGATGAGGGTGGCGCGGTCGGCCTTCGGCAGGAAACCCAGCGCCAGGGCCTCGAAGGTCTCGATGCTCTCGCGGTCCCGTGCGGGTGCTGCGACGAACATCTCCGCATTGACCTTGAGAAGGGCCGCGCAGGCATCCGCGCCGCTCAAATCGGACAAGGCGGGCCAGAGACCCGGGTTCGCAGAGGACGCCATATCCAACACCTTCTCCAGCGCAGCCCGGTTAAAACCCTAGAGAACGGCGGTTAAGCGGATCTTTATGCCGCGCGCCGGATGGGCTCTCCAGGTCGCACTTTCGAAGGGTGCGCCGTCAATGTGCGCGAGGACACACACACATTCGTGAATCCCGGAACTCAAGCGCTGCCGTCGCTGTTGTTTTCTTGCGAGACCTGGCGTTTTTCCGACGACCCCCCACGTCCAGGAAACGGTCTGTTAACCATAAGGCTTTTTTCGTGAGCGAGTTGCAGTGACAGATTTCAGCACGTGAGAGGAGAAGACAATGCAGGATGCGTGGACGAGATCGCCAGGAGTGGTGATCGCTTTTCCCGATGCCGCCGACAGGCCGCAACGTCCGCACTTGAATGCCGACGAGCCGCGGGGCGAAATTCTCCTCTTCACGGGCGTGCGCTACGAGCGGCCCGAGCCGAGTCCCGGTCCGTCCCGCCCTTACGCCAGCAGCCGTCCGGGCCGTCGGCGCTCGTAGTTTTTCTTGAGTTTTTTGTCGAAGCGAGACGCTTTTCGCGTCAGGCGAGGGCCCGTGGCACCTCGCGCGCCATCAGCACCGCGTCCGGTCCGTATGTGAGGAGTTTCGCCTCGAGACCGGGAATATTCCTGACGTGAAAGCCCAACCGCTCCCAGAAGGCCTGCGAGTTGTTGACGGCGACCAGTGAGAGAGTGTCGAAGCCGGCGTCCCGCGCGTGGTGGAGAAGCCGTTCGCCCACCTGCCCGGCATGGCCCTTGCCGCGGGCCGAGGGCAGCAGCGCCACGTCATGGACGTAATAGGTCGTCGCATCGCCCGGGATGTGTCCCAGGCGCGAGTTCAGCGGGGGCGGCGTCCCGAAATGCCAGGGATGGGTGAGCGCATAGCCGAGGAGGTGGCCGCTCTCCTCGAGGGCGAGGCAGCCTTGCGGATAGAGGCGCAGGCGTTCCTCGAAGACGTGCCTGTCTTCCGGGTGGTCGAGATGGATCGTGTCCGCCAGGATCTGCACCTGCGCGAGATCCTGCGCGGTCATGGGACGCCAGGGCATGGTGGGCTCGGTTCAATCGGTCGGTTCGGTGATGCAGGATACGGCTTTCGCGGCCTCTTCGGCCTGCGGCCGCTGGCTGGCGGTGGGAGCCGCCACCCGCACGATGACGAAACCCTGCTGCTCGGGAGCGACGATCCGCACGTCGCGGGAGGGCTCGTTCTCGTCTTCCGCCGCCCGCGCCTCATCGAGCTGGCGCGCCGTCATGGCGACGATCTCCAATTCCCCGCGCACGGCGGCACGGTCCGTGACGGCGAAGAACACGCCGCCCGATTTCCGGTGAAAGGAGAAGGACAAAAGGTTCGGCCCGGTCTGGGCCGAAACCCGAATCGCGCCGTTGCGCAGATCGAACGCGCAGGCTGCGACCGCGACCGCCGGATCGGGCAGGGGCATCCAGGTATCCGTGCCGCCCGGAGCGCTGATGATCTGCGCCGCGTCGGCCGTGAGAGTCGATTGAACCTTGGAGAAGGCGTCATTCTCGGCAAGATACGGCGTCGCCAGAATGGATGCGATATGCACGCCCGCGGCCAGCACAAGGCCGCAGAGAGTGGCGATCAGAAAGCGACCCCAGCCCCTCATGCGCCGCACTCCACGCGCCGGATGGATGGAAAGACGCTCTCGGTCAGCCCCGTGCCCGCGGCGCCGGGCGTGTCGTAGAGCCTGAGCACGACGCTGAACCTGCCCGAAGGCGGAAGCTGGAGCCAGTTGCCGTCATGGAGGTTGCGGGAGAGGGCGATCTCGAATCCATCCTCGTCGTCGCGCAGAAGTTCCGCGGAGGTGAAGCTGCTCCGTCCCAGTTCGGTCTGAAGAAGGCGGCCGTTCTGATCGTAGACGGAAAAGGTCCAGAGGCGGGCTGTCGGGGCCACCGAACCGACGCGATAGGTACAGGCGGAATCGAGATCCCTGCCTTCACTGTCGGTCTTCGCCGTGAACCCGAGGCCTTCGCCGGTGGCCAGGGGAACATCGCCGCGTTCGGCCAGGATCGCCCGCATATAGGGATCGGCCGAGGTCGAACCGAGGGCGGGCCATGCCGTCCACGAGCCGATGCGCAATCTGCCGAAAGGCGGCTCGCCCTTGAGCATCCAATAGGTCGAGCCCAGTCCCAGACCGAGCGCGAGAAGAACCGCGTACACAACCAGCAATGCGGTGGGGACGGATCGAAAAGTCACGGGCTTGGATGCGGCGTCGGGCGCGCGCATCGAACCCGCCCCGGGGGCGTTCGTCAATAGAGCCTCGGTCGTCATCGTTACGGCATCGCCACTTGGCGGGACGCTTCGACGGAGCCCGTCATCCGCGGAACGCCGCTTTCCTTCGCGGTGGATATGGAGCGCTCGGCGGATTGGAACAGGGTGCCGATCCCTCCCAGAACTTCAAAGGATTTCCGGGACAGGGTGCCGGCCAGGAAGGCGGACGTCGGACCCTGCGCCTGGTCGGCCGCCGGGCGGCTCGACGTGGCGACGCGGGCGAAGGGACCGGGGTCGACGCCGGGAATCGGCCGGATCTCCAGGTTCTGGTGGGCGAAGTCCATCACTTCGTGCCACGTATGGGCCGGAAGGGTGCCGCCGGTCATGTTGTTCATGGGCTTGGAATCGTCGTTGCCGTACCAGACGGCGGCGACGAGATTGCCGGTGAATCCCACGAACCAGGCGTCCTTGTAGGCGTTGGTCGTGCCGGTCTTGCCCGCCGTGGGAATCCCCTCGAGGCCCGCGCGCCGGCCGGTGCCTTCCGTGACCACCTTGTTGAGCATGAAATTCATGTCGTTGACGACGCGGGTTTCCAGCACCTGCTTGGGCGGCGTGTCGCGATCGTGCCGGTAGATCACCTCTCCCGAGGAATTGCGCACTTCCCAGGCGGCATAGGGATCGGCCCGATAGCCGCCATTCGCGAACACCGCATAGGATGACGCCATGTCGATCGGCGTTACCTCGGCGGCCCCGATGGGAAGGGGAGCCTCGTTCGCCAGCGGATGGGTCAGGCCCATGCGCTTGGCGGTGTCGATGATGACGGTGCGGCCGGCCTTCGCGTTGCCCTTGCCGATTTCCACCGACATCCGCACCGGGATGGAGTTGATCGAGCGAGCCAGGGCCGAGACCAGTGGCATCGATCCGGCATAGGAGCGGCCGTAATTCTGCGGGCACCAGTTGCCGAGGCAGATGGGGGCATCGACCACGGTCGAGCTGGGCTTGAGCTTGGGATTGGTGGTCAAGGCGGCCGCGTAGACGAAGGGCTTGAAGGAGGAGCCCGGCTGGCGCAGGCCGTTGGTGGCGCGGTTGAACTGGCTCTGGCCGTAATCGCGCCCGCCCACGATGGCCCGGACGGCTCCGTCGACATCCATGACCACGATCGCGCCCTGGCCCGCGCGGTACTGGCGCCCGTTCTGGCGCAGTTCGCTTTCGAGAAGCTCTTCCGCATGTCGCTGCAGGGAGGTGTCGAGGGGCGTCTTGACGGTGAGCACGCGCTCGGTGCCGAACTTCTTCTCGGCGGCCAGAGCCTTCACCTGTTCGAAGGCCCAGTCGAGATAGAAGTCGGGCGTCGTTTCGCGCTCGCGGCTCACCGGGGTCGCCGGGTTCCGCCGCGCGGTCTGGATCTGGCCCTCGGTGAGGAAGCCCGCCTCGACCATGTTGCGCAGGACCTCGTTGGCGCGGGCGCGGGCCGCCGGCAGGTTCACGTGGGGCGCATATTTCGTCGGGGCCTTGAACAGGCCCGCCAGCATGGCGGACTCGGCCAGGGTCAGGTCCTTGGCGGGCTTGCCGAAATAATAATCGGCCGCCGCCACCACGCCATGGGCGCCGCCGCCCATATAGGCGCGGTCGAGATAGAGCTTGAGGATCTCATCCTTGGTCAGGTGGAATTCGAGCCAGACGGCCAGGAAGGCTTCCTTGATCTTGCGCTCGAGGGAGCGCTCGTTCGTCAGGAACAGGTTCTTCGCCAGCTGCTGGGTGATGGAGGATCCGCCCTGGACCACGCCGCCGCCCTGGGTATTGACCACGAGCGCCCGCATGGTGCCGATGGGATCGATACCCCAGTGATCGTAGAAGCGCCGGTCCTCTGTCGAGAGCGCCGCCTTGATCATGTAGTCCGGGAAGTCCTCGAGCTTGTAGGAATCGTCGAGATGCAGGCCGCGCCGCCCGACCTCCTGCCCGTAGCGGTCCACGAAGGTGACCGCGAGATCCTGGGTCTTCAACCAGTCGTCCTCGGTCTCCCGGAAGGCCGGAAGCGCCAGGGCCAGCATGACGATGCCGCCGGCGGTGCCCAGGGTCGTCGCTTCGCTCGTCAGGTCGAGGACCACGCGCAGGGGCCCGCGGAAACGCAGGCTCTTCATCTTTTCCGAATAGGATTCGTAGGCCGAAGCCAGACCGCGCCCGCTCTGGAACAGAAACGAGTTCAGCCACGCGTCCAGCCAGAGCGCGGCACGCTTGATCCGTGTCGAGAGAGGGGTGGAGGGATGCTGGCGCACGGTGGTCCTTCGGGGGGAGGGTCAGGAATACCTGAGACCTTGCTTATGATCGTTTGTTTCCCTAACGGCAACGGTTGCACGTTATGGAATGTCTTTTCAACAACTCGCGAACAGGTTCTCCGGTTCAAAATAGATGTACCACGCCTGGGGAAAAGGTCGGTAGACGTGTGTTGCCGCACCCTTCCTTCAAACCGCCGCAAAGAGAGACCACAGAGCGCCCATGTCCCAAACCGCACACGATCCTCGCTCCGAGCCGGAGGAGCTGCCGTTCTGGCGCGCCAAGACGCTCGATGCGCTCAGTCTCGACGAATGGGAGAGCCTGTGCGACGGCTGCGGGCGCTGCTGCCTCGTCAAACTCGAGGATGAGGATACGGGCGAGGTACTCTACACGGACGTGGCCTGCACGCTTCTCGACGGCGGGACCTGCCGGTGCCGCGATTACCCGAACCGCCAGGCCAAGGTGCCCGATTGCGTGCGGCTCACCCCCGAGACGGTGCGGGGGCTGTCCTGGCTGCCGAAAACCTGCGCCTATCGCCTCGTCTCCGAGGGCCGGGATCTGCCCTGGTGGCACCCCCTCGTGTCGGGCGATCCCGAGACGGTTCATGCCGCCGGCGTGTCCGTGCGGGACCGGGTCGCGGGCCCCGAGGAGGATTTCAGCCTGGCGGAGCTCCTCGAACGGCTCACGGACTGGCCGATGGAGGAGGCCGACGGCTAATCTGGGCCTCCCCCTGTTTTGCCTTGTCCTCACCCGGAATGGTTGTGGGCTCGCCCAGGGTCTCGCGGACATAGAGCTTCTTCACGAGCACGAAGACGACCACGGCCAAGGGGAAGCCGACGATCAGCCCGAGCGTGCCGAACAGGACGCTGCCGATCAGGATGGCGAAGAGGGCGAGCGCCGGAGGGGTGGCGATGAGGTTTTTCGTCACCAGCGGCTGGATGACGTTGCCCTCGATCTGCTGAATGACCAGCGCGGCGAGGATCGTCCAGAGCGCCGTCTCGCCGCTCATCGTGAAGGCGATCAGGACCGCGGTGGCCGCTCCCAGGAATGGACCCAGGAAGGGAATGAAATCCGCCAGCCCCGCGATCAGGCCCAGCGCATAGGGAGAGGGCAGGCCGATCCACCAATAGGCCAGGGTCGACAGGACGCCCACGCAGGTCATGGCGATGAGCTGTGAGATCAGCCACAGCCGCAGCGCCTCGCCGGAGGCGCGAAGCGAGCTTTCGACGCGCTCGTGGTGGCGCACCGGAAAGAGCTTGATCGCCCCTTGCAGATAGGTGTTCGGGGAGGCCGCGATGTACACGCCCGCCACGATCACCAGCACCGCATTCGTCAGGCCGCCCAGGATGGTGCCGCCGATCCCGGCGAGACGCGATGCGATGCCGCCGGCCGGTATGTCGCTCAGCATGTCGTTCAGATTGTCCGTCACGGAGCCGAAGCCGAAATTCCTGCTGATGCTGTCGATGGCGACGGGAAGCTGCTCGGCCACGTTGGCGAATTGCGACCGGATCTGAGTGCCGAACAGAATGGCCAGGACCACGAAGAGGCCAAAGATGAGCAGGGACGCGGCGGCCAGGCTCCAGCGCTCGGGCACGCGAAGATAGCGTGCGAGCACGTCCGCGAAGGCATGCAGGATGATCGCGACGAGAACGGCCGCGAACGCCAGAAGCGCGACATCCGCGAGCTTCCAAAGCAGGAGGGCGAGCACGGCGAGCCCCAGGACGATGAGCGTTTTCCGCACGAACTCGGCATCGCCCATGATCTTGCGAAAGGAATAACCGTCTTCGTCCATCACCTCTCCCCGGGCTCGTCACGGGGGACAATGGGAACCGCAAAGCTGGGTTCCGTCACGAGCCTTCGCGCTTTCATGTCGAATTCGTACAGCTTGGCTGCCGGCGCTGTGAGATGGGCGCTCCTGCCGTGTCCGGGAACGTAAAACGGAAAAGAAGGTTGATTGTGCGGAAGGAGGAAGGATGTAATGACCTCGAACGTGATCTGCTTTTTGCTTGGAACCGTTTTTCCTCTGGCAGCCGTCGGCTGGATGATTGCTCATCATTAGCCGGATATTTCATCGATCTCGAAGATGAGGCTGGAAAATAGCCACGCACCGCTTGCCGGGGCATGGACAATCCCGTCGGGAATTCTTGCGAGGTTCTCCAGCGCATCGTGCGGAAAAGTGGCCCCGGTTTTTCGCCGGAACGATGCGCTTCTCTAAAATGGAGCATCGTGCGGAAAAGTGGCCCCGGTTCTTCGCCGGAACGATGCGCTCCTCCAAGAAGGGACAGCGGAGTTCAGGATCAGCGTGAGGCGATGGACGCGCGCTTGATCAGCTCCTCCCGCAAGGGAGCCGGCAATTCGATGCCGCTCAGACGCCAGGTCAGGTTCTTCAGACGCATGGTGATCCTGAATTGCCTGTCCTTCGGCTGATCGACGGGAACCGGGATCGTGATGCTCCTGAAGCCCTGCGCCTCCGAGAAGAAGAAGGTCTTCCACGCGAGCTCCGGCGAGCCGTAGCCGATCTGGAGGCGAGCGGCGGCCGCGCCGTTCGGGCTTCGGCCCGTCGCCCGCTCGGGCCAGCCGTCCTCGAACAGATCGACCAGAGCCTGGGGCGTCACGAGCTGTTCCACGACCGGGTTGAGAACGGAGCTTCCCGCCTGGGTCGCGACGTCGAGCTCTGCCCCGTCCAGGTCCTTGTCCTTCAGGTACTCGCCGAGGATCTGACGGGAGAGGGAGGCCCGCAGGGCGGTGAAATTCACGCGCTCCTCGATTCGCTTCAGGTCCTTGGCCTCGACCGCCTTGCCGAGGTCGTACAGGCCCACGAAGGGCGAGACCATGAAGATCGCCCAGGCCAGGAAGAGGAGAAAGCAGATCCGTACCGTCCAGCGCATGTCGTCGACCGTTCCTTCCCGAGGCACCCGGCTCTCGCCTCGTCCGCGCGGGGTGCGCGACAGCCGGCGGGTCCTCAATGTGGGGAACGCCCGAGTCGGAAAAAGGGCAACCGAATGGCCGCCCTTTCGCAATCCACGGTTCGTCCGAGGGCGTCGGGAGGACCGTATCCTCGTCCTGTCACCCACTCTTCGCCGGCACCCGGCTCTCGCGTGGTTCCCGCGAAGGCCTGCACCTGAATCGCGGCCGCCATCCCCGCGAAGACGGGACCCGGGTCCGCGACAGTCGAAGAACAGCGCTTCGGATCGCCCGCGCCCCATTCCGCGCCGTCCGCGAAGATGGATCCCGGGCTCAGCCTGCGGCTGTCCCGGGATAGCGGAAGCGCGCGGACTGGAGAGGCGCTTACCCGCGGGCGCGGGCGCGGATCATGAAGGTGTCGTAGGCGTACTCGGCCACCTGGAACCAGAGATACTCCTCGTTGCGGAAGCCACGGATGCTTTCGTAGATCTTCTTGAAGTCCGGGTTCTTTCCGGACACCTCGTCATAGACCTCGTTGGCGGCCTTGTAGGCGGATTCCATGATCTCCTGCGAGAAGGGGCGCAGCTGCGTGCCGGCGCCGAGCAGGCGCCGCAGGGCGGCGGGATTGCGCGCGTCGTATTTCGCCAGCATGTCGTTGTTGGCGTAGCCGGCGGCGGCAGTCAGGATCGCCTGATAGGATTTCGGCAGCTCCTTCCATTTCGCGCTGTTGATGAACAGGTGGATGGACGGTCCGCCTTCCCAGAAGCCGGGATAGTAGTAGAACGGCGCGACCTTGGCGAAGCCGAGCTTCTCGTCGTCGTAGGGTCCGACCCATTCGGCGGCGTCGATGGTGCCGCGCTCGAGCGACGGGTAGATGTCGCCGCCCGGAATCTGCTGCGGCACGACGCCGAGTTTCGCCAGCACCATGCCGGCAAGGCCCGCGATGCGCATCTTGAGACCTTTGAGATCTTCGACGGTCTTGATCTCCTTGCGGAACCAGCCGCCCATCTGCACGCCGGTATTCCCGGCCGGCATGCCGTACATGTTGTGCTTGGCATAGAACTCGTTGAGCAGGTCGGTGCCGCCGCCGTGATAGAGCCAGGCGTTCTGCTGGCGGGCATTGAGCCCGAACGGCAGGGCGGTGCCGATCGCGAAGGTCGGGTCCTTGCCGAAATAATAATAGGAGCAGGTATGGCCCATCTCGATGGTGCCGTTGCCGACCGCATCGGCCACCTGCGGCGTGCCGACGATTTCGCCGGCCGCGAAAGGCTGGATCTGGAACTTGCCGTCCGTAGCCTCCGAGACGAATTTCGCGATCACTTCGGACGCGCCGTAGATCGTGTCGAGGGACTTCGGAAATCCGGATTGCAGGCGCCACTTCATCTCCGGCATCGTCTGCGCGATGGCGGGAGCCGCCACCGCCGTCGAGGCGGTGCCGATTGCGGCGGCCTGCAAAAATTGACGACGTTTCATAGTTTTATTTTCCTCTCTGGCCGTGACTTCAGTCACTTGCCCCAATTGACACCTAATTTCGTTCTGTTCGCAAGAAGGGATAACGCCGTTATCGACCAATGGCGGAGAGGACGTGTGAAAACTCCTTCCGGCGGCTCATGAGACCGGCACGTCGATGGAGCAGACCACGCCCGCCGGCTCGTAGGCGATATGCGCCGTGCCGTTCAGTTCCCGCGGGAGTCCGGCCTGGATCAGCCGCGAGCCGAAGCCCATGCGCGACGGGGGGCCGACCGGAGGACCGCCGCGCTCCTCCCAGCGCATCCTCAGCCGCGATCCGGCGGAGTCCGTCAGGACCGACCAGCCGATGCGGATCCGCCCCGAGGGACGGCTCAGGGCGCCGAACTTGAGGGCGTTGGTGAACAACTCGTGCAGGGTCATGGACAGGCTGAGCGCCATCGGCGGCGCGATGCGCAGGTCCGGTCCCCCGATCGCGATGCGCGCGTCTTCCGCGCCGCCCGCCGCCCCATAGGGCGCGCAAGCCTCGCTCACGACATCGGACAGGAGCGCGCCCTCCCAGTTCTCGCGGGTGAGCACGTCATGGCCGCGCGAGGGCGAGCAGCCGCGCCTCGAAGGCGCGCCGCGCCGCCCGGACCTCGTCGTCCGCATGGGCTGCGAGCCGCCCGAAGCTCTGGGCCGCCAGGGACTGAACCGTTGCAAGCGTATTCTTCACCCGATGATTGAGCTCGTGGATGAGAAGGCGCAGATGCTCGTCCGACTGCTTGTGATCGGTGATATCGATCTGGAGCCCGTCCCAGACGGCGCCGCCATCGGGGAGCGGCCGTCGCGTCGCCACGATCCGCTGCCATCGCGGCTCGCCCGTCGCGCCGTGGCGGATGACGACTTCCATGTCGAAGGGCTCGCCCGTGACGTGGGACTCGGTCTGCCTCCGAAACATGGGCTCGCGGAATTCCGGCAGGAGCAGGTCGTAGAGCGCCGACGGATCGTCGAGCGCGCGTTCGGCCGGGACGCCGTTGAGCCGTTCGCAACTCGCCGAGACATAGATGAAGCGGCGGTCGAAGAGATTGTCCGCGTCGCTCATCTGGTAGACCATGCCGAGCGGCAGATGATCCGCGAGCGCGCTCAGCTGCGCCTGGCTCTCCTTCAGATAATCCTCCGCCCTGCATCGCTCGGTCCGGTCGCGGAAGCTGACGGCGATGCCCCCGTCATAGGGAAAGACCCGAAACTCCAGAGTCCGGTCGGGAGCGATGACGGACCTCGCCTCGAATGAGGCCGCGACGCCCGTGCCGAGGACGTCTTCGTAGCGCCTGCGCAGCTCCGTTCCCTCGGAACCGGGAGCGACGTCCCAGATCACGCGGCCGAGCATCTCGCCGGCCGGGATGCCGAAATGCTCCTGCGCCGCGCGGTTGACGGAGGTGAAGCGCCAGTCGCCGTCCAGGGAATAGAAGGCGTCGCCGATTCCGTCGAGAAGGGCCGCGAGCCTCTCGTCGGCCTTCGCCTCCGCGGTGCGGACGGCAACGTGCGCAACCGCGCCGCCGTTGAGGCCCCGAGGCCTTTCGTATGCCTTCGCGACAATGAGATCGTCAGGAACCGGCTGCATGTCGGAGGCGGGAGTCGCGATGGAGCGAGGCGCGGTCATGTCACGATATATAATCACCTTGCATTCGATCCGCAATCCTCGCTGTTCGGTTGCGGAGTGGATACGTCAGCCGGAACAAAATCTTACGGTCTCCGCCGATCCGAAGACCGTCCCGGAGGCGTGCCCGGAACCCGACCGCCATCCCTGCCTCTCATGCCATCGACGCCCTTCGGGTATCCCCGCGAAGGCGGCGATCCATATCCGCTGACGGCTCAGGAACAGCCCGGCATTCGCCGACCGCTTCCGTCGGCATCCGCTCGCCTTCGGATGATGATGCACGAGACGCGGGTGCCCGACCGCGAAGACCGGACCTGCTGTGACGAAGGAATCAGTTTCGGGGCTCGCTGAAGGCTTCCGCGGCGCAGACCAGAGCGAACAGAGCCGTCACGCCGAGCAGCTCGGCGACGTTCAGCACGATGGCTGGATCGAGGATCGAGGAAAGCGCGCTCGTGGCGAGCGCAATGATCGTAGCCCAGGCGAGCATGGGCTTTCTCCCGGAAGATAGTCGTGCGTCCTAATAATCCCAAAGAGACAAAGAAGTTCCTAATTTCGTCCCGCAATTTTTCTTGCGGTTTTCGCGCGATGCGGCTCACGGATGTCGCCGGGCGCATTATCTGGGTCGAGAGCATTTTCGGCGAAGCGGATTCGGTTCGCCGCCCAAAAAATGCGGTTGAGCCAAGAATGAGCCAAGAACAAGAATGAGCCAAGAACAAGAGCTGCTTCCCCTAAGGTGAAAGCAGCTCTGGAAAAGCAAAACGCGTTAGGAGCGTATCATCGTGCGACCCTTGATCGATCGGAGCGTCGGAAATCTTCCCTGTCCGGATGAAGCTCTCCTGGCGGAGGCGCGCCGGACCGCGCCGGATCCGTCCGCGCATGCCGCGTTTCTGCAGCGGATCGACGCTTTCCACATCCTCGAATTCCAGCCCGCGCGCGAGGCCGAAGCATGTCCCGATCGGCTGCGGATCGCGGCCCTGAACGCCGAGCGGCTGACGCGGCCCGATGCGGTCGTGCGGCTGAAGGAGCGGACCGGCGCGGACGTGCTGCTCCTGAGCGAGGCGGATATCGGCATGGCGCGCTCCGGCAACGTTCATACCGTTCGCGACGTCGCGGGCGCGGCCGGGGACGGCTATGTCTTCGGCGTCGAATTCGTGGAGCTCGATCTCGGCGACCGGGAGGAGATGCACCGCCATGCGGGCGGGCGCAATGTCTGCGGGCTCCACGGCAACGCCATCGTCAGCGGCCTCGCGCTGGAGCGGCCGCATCTGATTCCGCTCGAGGAGAGCGGCCGGTGGTTTGCGGGATTCGAGGGCGCGCAGCGACGAATCGGCGGGCGAATCGCGCTCGCCGCGCGGGTGGCGGGCGCACCGAAGCCGCTCTGGGTGGTGAGCCTGCATCTCGAAAGCAAAACGGATGCCGCCGACCGGCAGGCGCAAATCCGGAATCTGCTGCAAGCGCTGGATCGGCTCGCGCCGGGCGAGGCCTGCATCATCGGCGGAGATTTCAACACCAAGGCGCTGCCGAAAGGCGAGGGGGATCAGCCTCTCCTGATCGAAGAGCCCGATCGGTTCGAACCGCTTTTTGCGGATCTTCGCGAAGCGGGGTTCTCCTGGGCGGGCGCAAATCTCGCCGCGCCGACTCAGCGCGATAGCCTGTCGAAGGCGCATCCGCGCCCGTTCGGAACGCTCGACTGGCTTTTCGTGCGCGGCGCCGCGGCAAAAAATCCGCAGGTCGTTCCATCCCTGGACGAGGAGGGGCGGCCCATCTCCGATCACGAGATGGTCGTCGTCGATGTCTCATTCGACACATGACGTGCGACGGAAGGGGCGTTGCGGGGAGCCCTCGGCGCCTGTCCCCGCACGCTTCGAGCGGCCGTTCTCAGATCACCACGAAATCGAGATTCGTAACGGCCAAACCCTTGGAGAGGGTGGCGAACTGGAGCGCCGCTCCCTTGCCGTTGCCGTCCGCGTCGTAGAGCAGGGCCCCCGTGGTCTTGTTGTAGATGATCCGATCGTCCCCGTCATGGGCAGCAGCGCCGACGTGGAAGGCCGCCTTCGACAACGTGCCGGTGCGCGTCAGGCCGCGGAAGACCCCGTTCTCCAGTTTGATCGTGTCGTCCACCGGCCGGAAGTCGGTGATGCGATCCACATTCGTCCGGGAATTCAGGGCGGTGTTGAACACGAAGGTGTCACGGCCCGCGCCGCCCGTGAGGACGTCCTTGCCGGTGCCGCCGTTCAGCGTGTCGTTCCCCGCGCTGCCCCCGAGGGTATCGTTGCCGCCGAGACCGAACATTGCATCGCTGACGCTGGTTCCGGTGATCGTGTTGCTGCCTGCCGTTCCGCTGATGCTGACGATGTCGTTCGAACCCAGGTGCAGGGAACCGAGGGCGGACACTTGAGCCGATGACAGAGTGATGCGGTTGTCGATCGCATCGAAAGTATCGACGCCCTTGGCGATGAGCGCGCCGATCTGCGCCGGGGTCAAAGCCGCGAGTGTCGCGCCGTTGTCACGCAGGGTGACCATGTCGCCCGCGCTGAAGCTCAGGGAGCCGAGGGCCGACAGTTGAGCGGAGGAGAGCACGATCCGGTCGTCGACCGCGTCCAGAACGTCGATGCCCTTGGCGATGAGCCCGGCAATTCTGTCCGCCGACAGGGTGGCGAAATTGGCGCCCGTGTCCACGACCGCGACCGTGTCGCTCGCGCTGATGGAAAGCGCGCCGAGAGCCGACAATTGCGCGACGGAGAGCGTCACCTGCTCGTCGATGGCGTCCAGCGTATCGACGCCCTTGGCGATGAGGGCCGCGACCTGGGCCAGGGTCAGGGCGGAAATGTTCTCGCCCGCATCCGTGACGGTCACGCGATCGCCGGCACTCAGGTTCAGAGTGCCGAGATTGGCCAATTGCGCCACCGAGAGCGCAACCTGATCGTCGGTCGCATCCAGCGTATCGACGCCCTTGGCGATGAGGGCGGCGATCTGCCTCGCCGTCAGGGCGGCGATGTTGGCGCCCGTGTCGGACACCGCCACGACATCGTCGTCGCTCAGGGTCAGAGTGCCGAGAGCTGCGAACTGGGCGGCCGTAAGGGTCAGATCGCTCGTGGCATCGATGGCATCGAGGCCCTTGGCGATCAGGGCGCCGATCTGCGCCGGAGTCAGGGCCGCGATGCTCGCGCCGGTACCGGTCAGCGTCATCAGGCCGGTCGTGACGAGGCGAATCGGCTCGAGAGCGTTGAATTGCGCCACCGACAGGCTGAGAGGATCGTCGTTCACGTCGAGGCTGTCGATGCCCTTGTCGACGAGCGCCTGAATCTGCGCCGGGGTCAGGCGCTCGATGTTCCGGCCGGTATCCACCAACCGGACCCGGTCGCCCGCGCTGAAGTTCAGGGTTCCAAGGGCCAGAAGAAGGGCGGCGGAGAGCACGACTTGGTTGTCGATGGCGTCCAGCGTGTCGACACCCTTCGTGGTGAGGTCTGCGATCTGCGCCACGGTGAGATCCGCGAAGGCCGCGCCCGTATCCGAGACGGATATCTGGTCTTCCGCTCTCAAACCGAGCGACCCGAGAGCCGCGAACTGGAGCGCCGAAAGATCAATCCGGTTGTCGGTGGCAACAAGCGTATCGACGCCCATGACGCCGAGGATGGCGATCTGTCCAGGGGTGAGCGCAGCGATGTTCTGGCCGGTATCGGCGACCACCACCGTGTCGCCTGCCGCGAAATCGACGGAGGTCTCCGCCAGGAAGGCCGCCTGGTCCGCATTCAGCACCAGCCGATTGTCGGTGACGTCGATCCGATCCAGCCCCTTGAACCCGAGAGAGAAGATCTGCGCCGGAGTCAGGGCCGAAATGTTCTCGCCCGTATCGGACAATTTCACGTTGTCGCCGGCCGTCAGACCGATCGGGGAATCGGCCAGAACGGCGGCTCGCGCGGCATCCAGGACCAGGACGTTGTCCGTCGCGTCGATCGTATCGAGCCGCTTGTCCACCAGCGCGGCGAGCTGTCTCAGGGACATGGCTGCGATGTTCGCGCCCGTATCCGAGAGGATCGTTTCGTCGTGCTGGGTCAAAGTGATCGGCGAGTCCGCAACGATCATGGCCTGGGCCGCGTCCAGGATCAGGAGATCGTCCAAGGCGTCCAGGGCTCCGAGGCCTTTCTCGGCCAGGTCGGCGAGCTGATCCGCCGACAGGGCGGCGATATGGGCGCCTCTGTCCGCCACCACCATGGTCGAGGCCGTCAGGGCGACGGATGCTCCTGCCAGGGTCGCGGCTTGAGCCGCATCGAGAACCAGTTGCCCGTCGGTCGCATCGATCACGCTGAGGCCCCGTTCGAGAAGCGTCGCGAGCTGCGTCGCACTCAGGCTCGCGATGTTGGCTCCCCTGTCCGACACGACCACCGTGTCGTCCGCCGAAAACCCGATGGACGTCTCCGCGAGAGCGGCGGCCTGTGCGGCATCCAGGGTCAGCAGATCGAAGAAGCCGTCCCGGGCGTCGATGAGGCTGACGCCTTGGTCGGCGAGCGCCGTCATCTGGGCAGCCGTCAGGGCGGCGATGCGCGCGCCCGCATCCGCCAGAACCACCGCTCCCGTCGAGAGGAGCGCCACGGATGCGCCGGACAGAATGTCGGCTTGCGCCGCGTTGAGGACCAGATCGCCGTCTATGGAGCCAAGACCGTCGAGGCCCTTCTCGGCCAGCATCGCGAGTTCGGCTGCGGAAAGGCTGGCGATATTGTCGGACGTGTCTCCCACAATCGTCACGTCGTCGGGCATGAAAACGATGGCCGAGCGCGCCAGGGCGACGGCTTGAGCCGCATTCATGCTCCACGCGTCGTCGGAGCAGTCGATGAAGTCGATGCCCTTGCCGGCGAACGATGTGATGTCCTCGGGCGTCAGATGCTCGAGACTGTCGGCGGAATCGTAAAGAATCGCCGCATCGCTGGGATGCAGGCGAACCGCCCCAAGAGCGCCGATCTGGGCCGCCGTGAGAAAAAGAATGTCGGTCCAGCTGTCGAGGAAATCGACATTGTCGGCGGACATTTGCGCAAACCAAGCCGCGTCGAGCGCATAGATGTTCAGGGGATCGTCCTGGATGATGACGAGATCATCGGGGTCGAAGGCTCCCGTTTCAGCCAGATACTCGTCAACTGTGAGCTTCAAATCCATCGTCTCGTCCCCTTATGATACGAATGTTGTATTGTATCATTATTCGGCCGGGCGCAAGCTGGGATCGTCGAGGCCGAGGGCTTCGCTTCCGACCGTCTCCCAGCATCGCCCCAGGGCGTCCGGACAGGGTGTGATGACAATCGCCCAAACCTTGCAACGGCGCCTTCCGCTCGCCGGCGAGCGATCCGGGACGCGGCGCGGGCGGAAACTGCGGCTTGACAGCGCGACGCTGAAAGAGTACAAAACATGAACACTGACGAAGTGCGAGCGAAACCAGTCCCGCTCCATCGCGTCACCGGAACCTCCACCGCCCAGGCACCGCTTTGACGTCGCTTGGGCGGTTTTTTATCAGTTCGATGCTCTCCCCATAAAACCGCGGATGGCTTGCTGCGAAAACCGGGTCCACGCTTCGCTGTCGCGGCCCGCCGGGTCCGCACGATGCGCTGGAGCATCGGACCCAAAAGTGGGAACCGGTTTTGCGTGGAAAGATGCTCAGAAAACCATAGACTTACAGCATCGGATGTGGGTCCGACCACAGTACACGACTCATGTTGCTTTGAGCCTGATCGGACATTTTGCCGTCCATGCGTTTGCGGCGATGTGAGGGGTGTTGAAGAGCGCCTGCCTGAGGGTATCGAGGCCGGTGCGGAACCATGACTTCGCGCGCCGGCCATGGACTTTTCGTGGGATGGCCTTGAGCCCCATGGTGCGCGACGCGGTGGCGTAAACCCAGGTGATGGTGAGCGCCAGAAGGGCGGTCAAGGTTTCGATCTTGCCCGGATCGGCCAGGTGCGTATCCTCCAGGTTGAAGCCGCGCGTCTTGGCCTCGGCAAACAGGCATTCGATCGCCCAGCGCCGGCGATAGGTCTGCAACGCCCGGCGCGGATCGGTGCGGTTGGTCAGCACGACGAGCCATTGGCCGCTTTTGATCCGGCGGGCGGCGAGCCGCAGCGGGGTCGGGTGGTCGGGCAGGAACACGTCGACGGTGTGGATGAGGTGGCGTGCGCGCTTGGTGCGCAACAGGGTCCGGATCGACCACAGCTGCCGGTCGGCGAGCGCCAGGCGCAAGTCCTCCTTGACCCGGATGGCGAACGGAATGTCGTGGTCGATCAGGAACTTGATCCAGTCGGCCCCGATGAACTCACGGTCGGCCAGCAGCAGCTCGATGGTGTCGGGCCCAAACCGGGCCAGATAGCGCCGCATCAGGGCCATGCGCTGGGCGCTGGTGCTGTTGCCCGGATGGGTGAGAACGCTCCACAGCAGCGGCACCCGGAAGCGGCGCGTGACGATGGCCAGCACCAGGATGTTGATGTCGCGGCGGCCGATCTTCCAGTGCGTGCGGTCGAGCGCCAGGCATTTCGGCCGCGACAGGTTGAGCATGCGGACCACCAGGGCGGCCACCACCGTTTGGTCGAAGCGCACAACCTGGAAGAAGCGTTGCAGGCGACGGTATTTCGAGGCATAGCGGGCCGGTCCGGGAAACTGGCTGGCGACATGGGTCAGGTTGACCGTGCGGCCCTGGATCAGCGCGACCAGAAACAGGCAGGCGGTTTCCAGACGGGATTGGCTCAGACCCAGGTGCGGCGCTAAAGTCCGCATCAGGGCGGTGCGAAGACAGATCGGCATAGCAGGATCCTTTTGGCGAAGAATCCGCTACTCCACCAGATCGCACCGTCCACCACCAGACTGTCGTGTACTGTGGGGTCCGACTTCACGACCGATGCTGTAGCCCGATCATGCTGCCGGGGAGCCCGGTTTTGCGCAGCGCTTTTGGATTCCCAAGCGGCCGGGGACGATCTAAACTCTCATCGTCGTATCCGGTGCAGCGCTGGCCTGACGCCAGCTTCCCTCCTGAAGGAGGCCGCCATGTATGCACGACTGACGACGTTCCGCGTGAAATCCGACAAGTTCGACGACATGCGCCGGTGGCGCGAAGAGAACCAGACCAGGATCTACGGCCAGCCCGGCCTTCGCGAATGGGTTGGGCTGATGGACGAGCACGGCGAGTTCACCGTCGTGGCCTTTTTCGACGATGAGCAGGCCGCCCGCGATTCCATGCCGTATGTCCGCAGCCTCTGGGGCGAGATCGCTCCCATGATCGAGGGCGAGCCGACGGCTCGCTTCGTCGAAGTCATGGGCGGCGACGGCATCGCCACGCGCGGGGTCGTCGCCGCATAAAGCAGGACATCCCCGCACCCGCCGTCATCCCCGCCTTCGCGGGGATGACGGCAAGGGGCTGATGAAGAAAGGGGATGACAGAGCTTCATTCCGCTGACGGGTCCGGGTCTGCGCACCGCGCGGCCCATATCGGCGCGACGGCCGATGCTTCATCAAAGAGATAGAGCAGGCATTCTGATCCCGTCAGAATGCAATTCGCTCTCGGGAATCGGACGTGACATCGAACCTGAATCCGATGCCGTCAGTCTCTGTTTTCGAGCATCTTTCCACGCAAAACCGGTTCCCGCTTCCCGCGTTCGATGCTCCACTTGCATGAGCATCTTTTCACGCAAAACCGGTTCCCACTTTTGCGTTCGATGCTCTGGCCCGCGGCTCGCCGGACTTCTGAGTTAACGCTTTGGCAAAGCGAGATAATTTCAACCGCCTCAGGGATCGGGGGCTCCATTGCATGAGAACAAATAATGAACATTATCGATCAAGTCGCCGAGGCGATCATCAGCCGCGGCGATCTCGCCCATCTCGCCCTGTTCGTCTGGGCGAGCGGGGCCTCGACGCTGCTCGCCATGACTCTGCGCGATCTGTTCGCGGCCAACCGCCGCTTCGATGAATTCGTGCGCGAGCTGTCCCTCTTCAACCGCCGTCACAAGGGAGATTCTCCATGATCCGAACCTCGCCCCGGCGCGCAAGTGGAAGCCGTGAAGCGGGCCCGCCAGGGCCTGCCCTCATCCATTCGAGCCGCCGCTCGATTATTTTCCTGAACCTTGGCAGGAGATGCGCGTTACACGCAAGCCCGCAGGCAAGCGGACGATGCGGGCGCTGCCCGTGATGTCGTCCGCTGTCTCGGGAGTTGTTTCATGAAGAAGCTTGCTTTCGTCGTCCTCATCGGCCTCGCGGCCGCAGCCTGCACCACCACGGAAGAACGTGTCGGCGGTGCGGCGGTCGGCGCAGGCGTCGGTGCCGTGGCCGGTCCGCCCGGCGCGCTCGTCGGCGGAGCCATCGGGGCCGCCGCCGGACCGTCGGTAACGCATCAGGTGCAGGCGAGCACCCGCCGCACCACCCGTCATCGCCATTACCGGCACCACTGACCACCCATTTCCGTTCAAGGGAATCCGAGGGCCCGCCGATCGGCGGGCCTTTTCGTTCGAGCCCGATCCTTTTTCAAACGCTTTCGGATCGACTTGATGCCTGGTGTTGAAACCAAATCGTCGTCCAGCGACGTCGCATGGGCGTTCGAGGATTTCGCCCGCGCCTTCAAAATCTTCAAGGACACCAACGACACCAAGGACACCAACGACACGCGCCTCTCCGAGATCGAGCCGCGCCTGTCGAGCGACGTGGTGACGGATGAAAGGCTCACCCGCATCGCCGACGCACTCGACCGCTCCCGCGCCGCGGGCTCAGTGCCTCGCCCATGCTCCGTTGCGGGCCGTGAGGCTGGCGATCGCCTGCCGGATCCATCCGAGATGGTCGATGAGGGGCGTGACCGCGGTGAGCCCTCCGCAGGCGCTGGTACCGCCGCTGCGCAAGGCGCCGCTCGACCAGCTCACGATGCCGTAGAGCAGATAGCTGTTCTGCGTCGCGGCGAGAATCGGTCCGCCGGAATCGCCCCGGCACGCTCCCGCGCCGCTCGTCTCGGCGAGCCGCTCCCGGTCGGCGACGATCAGGACGCGATTGGCGACCTTGATGGGGCCGAGCGAGACGAGATTGGCCTGACGCAGAACGCGCGCCGTGCCCTTGAGGCTCTCATTCGAGACGCCGAACCCCGCGATGGTCACATCGTCGCCGACATTGATCCTGCCGGACAGGCTCGGGTCGAGCGGCAGGAAATCGCCGCCGAGCGGACGTTCGAGGAGCAGGATCGCCAGGTCGACGCCAGGCTGCGTGCGCGGGGTCGTGCCTGTGACGAAGCTCGGATGGACGGCCAGCGCAATGACCCCGACGCGCTGTGGCTTGAAAGCCTTGTTGACGCTGACGACCCGGTAGGTGGCGGCGTCGGTCACGCAATGGGCCGCCGTGAGGACGAGACCCGGGCCGATGAGAGCGCCGGAGCAGAGTTCGCCCGTGGAATTCTCGATCGATACGACCGAGCGCCGCAGGCCGTTCGGATCCCGCGATGTCGCTCCCAGCAAGACGGCCTGCGCGTTGCTCGTGAGGAATGTCAAAGCCGTGAAAACGAGGATTGAAAGCGCGCGCATCTGAATATGGGGGAGGAATCGCAATGGTGGGGAAGGCCTGTCGCGAGAGGATAGTTCCATCGGGCCCGAAATTTCCAGCACCGTGATCACCGGACGTGAAATCGAACCTGCATCCGACACTTCAACATTGTGATCCCGACCATCTTTTCACGCAAAACCGGTTCCCACTTTCTCGCACGATGCGCTAATCGCCCGACCAGGAGGCCGCACGGTTCCAGGCTCTCAGCGTGCGGTCGATCCAGTCCTTCTGCGGGCCGAGAAGGATGCCTTGCGTGATGCCGCCGCAGCTTTTGCCGCGGGTGGGCGACGACCAGGACGTGACGGCGGCGATCAGCGCTCCCGAGGCCATCGGGCCGCCGGAATCGCCCTGGCAGGCCCCCATGGCGCCGGACCCTTGCGTCCACAGCAGGATCCGGCTCGGGCCGTAGGGCTCCGTGACCCTTAAGGACGCCGTGCGGAAGGTTCCGGTCGTTTTCGCGTCGCCCTCCCGGGCGAGGCCGTAGCCGCCGACGACGATGGGCTCGTCCTTGGCGGGCGGGGCGGCCGTCAGCATCGCCCGCTCGAAGCGCTCGGGGAGGGCCTCGGGGATCCGCACGAGCGCCAGGTCGATGGAGCGCTGGCGGGTCTGGATGGCCTTCGCGTTGTAGCCCGGATGCACGGCCTTGGCGGCGAGGGGGATCAGCACCGGCTCGCCCGCCGCGTCGCGAAAATGAACCCGGTGCTCGTCCGCGCCCGTCACGCAATGGGCGGCGGTGAGCACCACGTCGCGCGCCACCACGACGGCGCTGCAGACGCCCCCGTTCGAACTCAGCACCATCACGCTCCGGCTGGCGAGAGGGCCCTGGTCCTCCGCGCCGCCGACGATCGCCTTCGCTCCGGTCGCCGCGAGCGGGAGGGCGAGAGAGAGCGTGATCAGACGTTTCATCATGAAAGGATTCCCGTTGCGACGATCCCGGTATTCGTGGAGGACCCCGCCGTCGAGCCCATATCCGAGCCCATATCATTGTCCGCCGTGAAGGCCTATCTCCGCCTCGACGTGGATGCCCGTGACGGGAGGGGGATGCATTCTCCGTCGTCATGCCCGGCCTTGGGCCGGGCATCCACGTCTTCTCCGCACAGCGCCTCCAAGACGTGGATGGCCAGGACCGATCCCCGGATCAAGTCCCGGAGCGGCCATGACGAAGACAGACCGTGACGAAGACAGACCATGACGACGACAGGCGATGACGAACGGACGACGCGCGAAGTCGCGCGCGATCTCGTGCGCTGGCCGGCCATCGCCCGAGGCCGGCGCGGGATGGAGGGAGCCCTGCTCTCAGGCGCTCTCGTTGTCGAGCATCGCCATGATCTCGTCCTTGATCTGCAGGCGGCGACGCTTGAGCTCTTCCTCCGCTTCCTCCGATTGCGGCTCCACCCGGGTCTCGATGCGGTGGATGGTGCGGTTCAGGTCGTTGTATTCGTCATAGAGCCGCGAGAAGCGGTTGTTGGTCGTCTTCAGCTGGTGAATCCGGTCGGCCCTGCCCGGGAAATCCTCGGTGAGGTCGTTGGGAGCATTGCTCATCGCCTGCTGCCTCCGTGTCTGATCGTCCTGTGTCTGATCGTCCTGTCGGACGACAACGCCACCCCGTCTTTCTTCGTTTCATCGTCACGAGGTCCGCTTTGCCCTCGATGTCGGCATCGCCGCCTCCACGGTTTTCCGGATCCTGGCCACCCGGACGATTGCGAGCTAGACTGTCGCGCCGGGCGGAGCCCTCGAGGGCTCCGCCCGGCGATCCGATGCGCTCTTCCGAGACGGGAGCGTCGGTCCCGAAAGCGCGGATCCGCTTCAGGGGCCGGTGCCCTGGCATTCAGAATTCATTCAGTGCTCAAAAGGCACAAGGCGGCATGCGTCTGGTTTGGCTGGTCATCGCGGTGTGGGGAATGGTGGGGGCTGCGTCCGCGCAAAGCGCGACCTCGGCCCTCAACAATTGCCTGCCGCCCCGGGAAATGCAGGAGGCCGTGGCCTCCAAGGGCGTCGTCGCGCCCGCTTCCGCCGTCATGACGGCCCGCCGTCAGGTTCCGAACGCGGATGTGGTGCGGGCGAGCCTCTGCCGCAGCAGCGACGCCCTGGTTTATGTGATCATGGCCTTGCAAAAGGACGGCCGTATCGTTCAAGTGACGATCGACGGCTCGTCCGGGCGGGTCAAATCGGTCCAGTGAAAAGAAAGCTCGAAACGTGCGCCTTCTCGTTGTCGAGGACGACAAGATCCTCAATAAACAGATTGTGACCGCCCTCGAACAGGCGGGCTACGCGGTCGATACGGCTTTCGACGGCGAGGAAGGACAGTTCCTCGGGGACACCGAGCCCTACGACGCCATCATCCTCGATCTCGGCCTGCCCAAGGTCGACGGCGTGTCCGTCCTCACGGCCTGGCGCCGGGAGGGCCGCAAGACCCCCGTCATCATCCTGACCGCCCGCGACCGCTGGAGCGACAAGGTCCAGGGCTTCGACGCCGGGGCCGACGATTACGTGACCAAGCCGTTCCACATGGAGGAGCTCCTGGCGCGCGTCCGCGCCCTGCTGCGCCGGGCCACCGGCCACGCCACGAGCGAGATCGCCTGCGGCCCGGTCAAGCTCGACACCCGCTCGGGCCGGGTGGCTGTCGACGGCAATCCGGTGAAGCTCACCTCGCATGAATACCGGCTCCTGTCCTACCTGATGCACCATACGGGGCGCATCGTCTCGCGCGGCGAGCTGACGGAGCATCTCTACGATCAGGACTTCGACCGGGATTCGAACACCATCGAGGTCTTCATCGGCCGCCTGCGCAAGAAGCTCGGCGTCGATATCATCCAGACCGTCCGCGGCCTGGGCTATCTCCTCGACGCGAGCCAGACCCATCCGAAGCCGTGAGCGGTCTACGCCCGATCCTGAACCGTTTCGCGAGCCGGCCCATCGCCGTCCGGCTCGCGGTCTCCTCCGTCTTCTGGAGCTTCGCGATCCTCCTCATCGCCGGGCTCATCCTGCAGGCGCTCTACCGCGACAATACGGAGCGGGCCTTCGACCAGCGCCTTCTCGTCTATGCCAACACCCTGGCGTCCAACCTCGTGGCCCCGGGCGATCCCGACCGCGACCTCGGCCCGATCGGCGATCCGCGCTTCGAGCTGCCCTTGTCCGGCTGGTACTGGCAGGTGGCGCGGCCCAACGCGAAGCCGGGCGAGATCCGCTCGTCCAAATCCCTGTTCGGCGGACAGATCCCGAGCCTCACCATCAGCCCCGACGACCGCTTCGGGCAGATCCGACGCGGCTACGGCAAGGCGCCGGACGAGCGCAATCTGCGCATCGTCGAGCGCGACATCGACCTGGGCGAGGACGGCCGCTACATCATTCGCGTGGCGGGTCCGGCGGATGAAATCGACATCGGCGTCCGCGATTTTCTGTTCGCGCTCACCGTCACCTTCGCGCTGCTCGGGCTGGCGCTCGGCTTCTCCACGCTCCTGCAGATCCGTTTCGGCCTGAGGCCGCTCTCCAATCTCCGCAGCGCCCTGGGCACCATCCGGCGCGGGGAGGCGGAGAGGATCGCCGGCGAATATCCCCGGGACATCGCGCCGCTCGCGAGCGAGCTGAACCTTCTCCTGGACACGAACCGGGAGATCCTGGAGCGCGCCCGCACCCAGGTCGGCAATCTGGCCCACGCCCTCAAGACTCCGCTCAGCATCATCATGAACGAGGCGGAGAACGCTCCCGACGAGGTTGCTGCCCGCGTGCGCGAGCAGGCCGCCCTGATGCGCGATCAGGTCAATTACTATCTCGACCGCGCCCGCGCGGCGGCTCTGGCCGGGACGCTCGGAACGCTCACGGAAGTGGAGCCCGTGATGGCGAGCCTCGCGCGGACCTTCGCCAAGATCTACCGCGACAAGGACCTGGCGTTCGAGCTCGCGATTCCGCCCGATCTCCGGTTCAGGGGCGAGAAGCAGGATCTGGAGGAGATGGCCGGCAACCTGATCGACAACGCCGCCAAATGGGCCTCCCGAAAGGTCGAGATATCCATCGAGATCATCCGCGAGGACGACGACCGTCCGCGCTTCCGCCTCTTGATCGACGACGACGGTCCGGGGCTTCCGGAAGCGGCGCGGGCCGAGGTCCTCAAGCGCGGCCGCCGCCTCGACGAAACGAAGCCCGGATCCGGTCTGGGGCTGTCGATCGTCAGCGATCTCGCGGCTCTCTATCGGGGATCGCTCAAGCTCGATGCAGCTCCCCTCGGCGGACTTCGATGCGTGCTCGAGCTGCCGGGGGATAGAGGCTAGCCTTATGTACATTTACGCGTGACACCGTGCCACCGTCGTGCTTGACGAGGACTCGGAGTATTTGGGAATACATGGTGATCTGGATCATACTGTTACTGATGACGGCGGCTGCCGTGATGGCGGTGCTCTGGCCGCTGTCGCGTCATCGTGCGCTCGCCGCGCGACAGGCTGACCCGGATACCCAGTTCTACCGCGAACAGATCGCCGAAATCGACCGCGACCGCGAGCGCGGCGCGCTTCTTCCAAGCGAGGCCGAGGCCGCCAAGGTCGAGGCCGGGCGCCGGCTTCTGCGCGCGACCGGCGTAGCGGACCCGGAAACCTTCGCGGCTCTCGGCGAACCGGCCCTTCGGCGGCGCAGGGCGGCCTCGACGCTGGCCCTGTCCTTGATCCCGATCATCGCGCTCGTCCTTTACGGGGCCTATGGGTCGCCGCATCTCATGACCCACCCGCCGCGGCAGAGTGAGGCCGAGGCTCAGGATACGGGCCAGAGACTCGACCTCATGGGCGCCGTCGCCCAGATCGAGGCCCATCTGGCCAAGAACCCGGAGGACGGACGCGGCTGGGAAGTGGTGGCTCCGGTCTATATCCGGATGGGGCGGATCGACGAGGCCGTCCGGGCCTACGAGTCCGCGGTGCGTTATCTCGGCCCGAGCCCCGAGCGGCTGTCCAATTTCGGCGAGACCATGGTGCTCGCCAATGACGGCCTCGTCTCGGCCGACGCCCAGAAGGTATTCGAGCAGGCGGTGGCGCTGGACAAGACCGCGCCGAAGGCGCGCTTCTATCTCGCCATCGCGGCCGAGCAGGACGGGCAGGTCGAGAAGGCCAAACGGGCCTACGGCGAGATTCTCGCCTCCTCGCCCGAGGGGGCGCCGTGGGTCGGCGTCGTCCGGCAGCGCCTGGCCGGTCTCGGCGGTGAGCAACCCGCCGCGGAGCAGCCGGGCGATGCGCCCCGGATGGGCGCCGAGGACATCGCCCGCATGGTATCGGGGCTCGCCGAGCGTCTCGAGACTCAAGGCGGATCGGCCGACGAATGGGCGCGCCTGATCCGCTCCTATGCGGTTCTCGGGCAGCGCGACAAGGCGCGGGCCACCGCCGAGCGGGCCCGCCAGGCCCTGGCGCAGGACGAGGCCGGGCTGAAGATCATCGACGCGACGGCGCGCGACATGAAACTGACTGACGCAGGACCATGACAAGAAAGCAGAGACGTCTGACCCTGATCGGCCTCGCGGGAGGCATCCTGGCGATCGCCCTCGGTCTTGTGCTTTACGCCATGAACGACACGATCGTGTTCTTCAACTCCCCCGCCGACATCCAGGCCAAGAACGTTCAGCCCGGTACGCGCCTGCGCCTGGGAGGGCTCGTGAAGGAGGGCTCCGTCCAGCGCGGGTCCGACCAGCAGATCACCTTCGAGGTGATGGATGCGCAGGGCGCGATCGAGGTCCGTTACAAGGGGCTGCTGCCCGACCTGTTCCGGGAAGGGCAGGGCATCGTGGCCGAAGGCGTTCTGGAGAGCGCCACCCTGTTCCGCGCCGATTCCGTTCTCGCCAAGCATGACGAGAACTATATGCCCCGCGAGGTGGCCGATACGCTCAAGAAGCAGGGGCATTGGCAGGGTGAGGCCAACGCCGCGCCGAAGACGCAGTAGAGAAGGAGAGCCTGGTGTTCGTTGAGGCTGGACATTTCGCGCTTGCGCTGGCGCTCGGGCTATCCGTGATCCAGCTCGTCGTGCCGCTCTGGGGCGCGCGCGCCAACGATCCCGTGCTGATGTCGGTGGCGCCCGTGACGGGCCTCGCCGTCTTCGCCTGCATCGCCTTTTCGTTCCTGGCGCTGACCTTCGCCTATGTCACCTCCGACTTCTCCGTCGTGAACGTGGTCGAGAATTCGCATTCGGCCAAGCCGCTGATCTACAAGATCTCCGGCGTATGGGGGAACCACGAGGGCTCGATGCTCCTGTGGGTGCTGATCCTCGCGCTGTTCGGGTCCGTCGTGGCTCTCGCCCGGAACACCATTCCGCTGCGGCTCCAGGCCAACACGCTGGCGGTTCAGGCCGCGATCACCATCGCGTTCCTGCTCTTCATCCTGCTCACGTCGAATCCGTTCACCCGGATCATTCCGGCTCCCGCGGAGGGACAGGATCTCAATCCGCTGCTGCAGGATCCCGGCCTCGCGATCCATCCGCCGCTCCTCTATATCGGCTATGTCGGCTTCTCGATCTCCTTCGCGTTCGCGATCGCCGCCCTGATCGACGGGCGGATCGACGCCGTGTGGGCGCGCATCGTCCGGCCCTGGACCCTCGGCGCCTGGGCGTTTCTGACGCTCGGCATCGCCATGGGGTCGTACTGGGCCTATTACGAACTCGGCTGGGGCGGCTGGTGGTTCTGGGACCCGGTGGAG
Source organism: Microvirga sp. M2 (assembly GCF_047497095.1). Lineage (NCBI taxonomy): Bacteria > Pseudomonadati > Pseudomonadota > Alphaproteobacteria > Hyphomicrobiales > Methylobacteriaceae > Microvirga > Microvirga sp. M2. Next base: position 3,327,105 of record NZ_CP134063.1, on the reverse strand, counting down.
AACGCCTCGCTCATGCCGTGGCTCGCGGGCACGGCTCTCCTGCATTCCACGGTCGTCATGGAGAAGCGCGACGCCCTGAAGGTCTGGACTATCCTTCTCGCCATCCTGACCTTCTCGCTCTCCCTGCTCGGCACCTTCCTGGTGCGCTCGGGCGTTCTGACCTCGGTGCATTCCTTCGCGGTCGATCCGGAGCGCGGCACCTTCATCCTCGGCATCCTCATCCTGTTCATCGGCGGCTCGCTCGCGCTCTTCGCCTGGCGCGCGCCCCTGCTCAAGCAGGGCGGCCTGTTCGCCCCCATCTCGCGCGAGGGCGCGCTCGTGGTGAACAACCTGTTCCTGGCGACGGCCTGCGCGACGGTTCTGATCGGCACGCTCTATCCGCTCGCCCTGGAGGTGCTGACCGAGGACAAGATTTCCGTCGGCGCGCCGTTCTTCAACTTCACCTTCCTGCCGCTCATCATTCCGCTGCTCCTGCTCCTGCCGCTCGGCCAGACGCTCGCCTGGAAGCGTGGAAACTTCCTCGGCACCGCGCAGCGCCTCTATGCCGTATTCGGCCTCGCGCTCCTCGTCACGATGGGCCTGTTCGCCCTGACCTATGGCGGGCCCGTCGCCGCGCCGCTCGGGATCGGCCTCGGGGTCTATCTGGTGCTCGGCTCGTTCAACGAGATCGTGACGCGCGCCTGGTCCAGGGGCACGTCCCTGTCGGTCGCCTGGCGCAAGGCCGCGAACCTGCCGCGCTCCGCCTGGGGCACGGTGCTGGCCCATGCAGGCGTCGGCCTCACGGTCATCGGCATCGCGGCCACCGCCTGGGGCGTGGAGTCGCTGGCCTCGGTCAAGGTCGGCGAGAGCATCCGGGGAGGCGACTACGAGGCTCGCCTCGAGCGGATCGTTCCCCGCACCGAGGCCAATTACCGGGAGGATGCGGCGGTCTTCACCATTCTTCGCCAGGGCCGGGCGCTGGGGCCGCTGGAGAGCATGAAGCGCCTCTATGTGACCCGCGGCATGCCGACCACCGAGGCGGGCATCATGACGGTGGGCCTGGGCCAGGTCTATGTCAGCCTCGGCGAGATGCAGGCCGACGGTTCGGTGGGCGTGCGGCTCTATTACAAGCCGCTCGTGCTGCTGATATGGATCGGCGCGCTCGTGATGGCCCTAGGCGGAGGCATCTCCCTGACCGACCGGCGGCTCCGGATCGGCGCTCCGGTGCGGGCCAGGGCCTCCGCCGCCGCGCCCGTTCCCGCCGAGTAAAGCCATGCGGTTCGTTCTCGCCCTCCTCGCCCTCCTGACCGCCGTCGGGCCGGCCTTCGCGGTGCAGCCCGACGAGGTGCTGAAGGATCCGGCTCTGGAAAAGCGCGCGCGGGACATCTCCTCGGGCCTGCGCTGCCTCGTCTGCCAGAACCAGTCCATCGACGATTCCGACGCGCAGCTCGCCCGGGACCTGCGGCTTCTCGTGCGCGAGCGGCTCGTGGCCGGCGACGACGACCGGCAGGTGCAGGACTTCCTGGTGCAGCGCTACGGCGAGTTCGTCCTGCTGAAACCCACCTTCAGCGCCCACAACATGCTTCTGTGGCTGACCCCGGTGCTGGTCCTGGTTCTCGGGGCCGCGGGAGCCTGTGTCGCCGCCCTCCGCCGGCGCCCGCAGGGCGCGCAGACCCTGAACGAAGAGGAGCGGAAAGCCCTGGAGGCGCTGCTCAGCCGCGACCGGCCGGCGTCCTGACGAATCGCGATAGATCTTGCCTAAACCTGGATAATTTGGCTTTGCCGCAGGCCCTTCCAGAAGGGTCACGGAACCTTGTGACAATTCGCGGAGGACTGACTGGTGCCGGCCTCGAAGCGGCTGGGCCGCAAGTTATGTTGTCAAGTTCGGTGAAACCAATCATGATCCCTCACGTTGGAGTGTCGCTATGAGGGACACCGACCGCAAAAGACGTAAGGTAAAGAGGGGCCTCGCCATGACCGCCCGTAAAACGCGCATTGCTGAACGTGATGCCGCAGCTCGCGATGAGCAGGAGGCGAAGAAGCGCGTCCTTCTTGCAAAACCTCAGGAGGAGCCTGTCGATTATTCAGCTCTCCGCAAGAAGGTGATGGCGCGGTTCCCGAAAGTGCTCGCACATCTTGCCAAATGAACCTCTTTGGCTTCCGACTGCGGAAGTCTTGGAGATCTGCCGGGACGCGGTCGCTTCGACCGGAGAGCCCTTCCTGCTCCTGAGCTACGACCTCCTGGAAAGTGCTGTCTACAAGCCGCGCGCTCACTATCACTATGCCGGCGAGCGGGACCTGCTGACGCTGGCGACGACCCTTTTGTTCGGTATTGCCCGCAATCATGCGTTTGAGCAGGGAAACAAACGGGCAGGCTTCATAGCGGCCGTCATCTTCCTGGAAATGAACGGCTACATGCTGACGATCGCCGACACGGAGGAACTCGGCGATTGGGTCCTCCAAGTCCTCAATGGCGACATGACGGAGAAGCAATTCGCCGAGGCGCTGCGGCCCTTCGCGACAGAATTCTATGACGGATGAGGGAACGGGTTTGCGTTCGTTCGTAGGCGGAAGCGCAAGAAACCTTACCAACAATTCATCTTGAGGTGAGAGTACCGTAAGGCGCGCGCCCCCATCTTCTTCTCAACACGAACCGAGAAGGTTCTTTCAGGAGAGAAGAGATGTCGGACAAGGTTCCTGCTCCCATCCGTCACAAGACCGCCAAATGGCTCGGCGCCGCGGCCGTTGCGGCCCTGATCGCGGGCGGCGCCGTCGGCGGCGGGCTCGTCGTTCCCAATCCGGCCCATGCCGAGCTGCGCTCCATGTCGCAGCCGATGCAGGGCCTGCCGTCCTTTGCGGACATGATCGACAAGGTGAAGCCCGCGGTCGTGGCCGTGAAGGTCAAGGTGCAGAACGTGGCGTCCCGGGACGACGGCGACGGCGAGCAGTTCGCACTCCCCGATTTCCCGCCCGGCAGCCCCATGGAGCGCTTCTTCCGCCAGTTCCGCGACCAGCAGCCCGATAGCCCGCGCGGGCGCCGTCCGCAGCCGCGCCAGTTCGGCCAGGCTCTCGGCTCCGGCTTCTTCATTTCGGCCGACGGCTATGTCGTGACCAACAACCACGTGGTCGAGAACGCCGCCGACGTGACCGTGACCATGGATGACGGCAAGGAGCTGCCGGCCAAGGTGATCGGCACCGATGCCAAGACCGACCTCGCCCTGCTGAAGGTGGACGGCGGCAGCGACTTTCCTTACGTGCGCCTCGCCGACCAGAAGGCCCGCATCGGCGATTGGGTGCTCGCGGTCGGCAATCCGTTCGGCCTCGGCGGCACGGTGACGGCCGGCATCGTCTCGGCCCAGCACCGCGACATCGGCGCAGGCCCCTACGACGACTTCATCCAGATCGATGCGCCGGTGAACAAGGGCAATTCCGGCGGCCCGACCTTCAACCTCTCGGGCGAGGTCGTGGGCGTGAACACGGCGATCTATTCGCCTTCGGGCGGCAGCGTCGGCATCGCCTTCGCCATTCCGGCGAGCACGGTGGAGCAGGTCGTCGCCTCGCTCAAGGACAAGGGCGCCGTCACCCGCGGCTTCATCGGCGTGCAGATGCAGCCGGTCACCAAGGAGATCGCGGAGGCGATCGGCCTGAAGGACGCCAAGGGCGCGCTGGTGGCCGAGGCGATCAAGGATGGCCCCGCCGCGAAGGCGGGCGTCCAGACGGGCGACACCATCATCGCCGTGGACGGCCAGCCGATCAACGAGGCCAAGGACCTGTCCCGCAAGGTCGCCCAGGTCGCGCCCGGCAAGACCCTGTCCCTGACGCTCTGGCGCCAGGGCAAGGAGCGGACCGTGACCCTCGAGGTCGGCAGTCAGCCGAAGGGTGCCTGATCCTTCGGCACAGAACAGGGCACCAGGATCTTAAATGTTGATTGCCCCCGACACCTGGTGTCTTCTGCCCGCGGCGGCCGGCCTCCTCCCCCTCCAGGGCCGGCCGCCGCGGGCTTAACGTGCTTTGAAGACAGGCGATGCGGATTCTCATTATCGAGGACGACAAAGAAGCGGCCTCCTACCTTGTGAAGGCGTTCCGGGAGACGGGCCACGTGGCGGACCATGCTCCCGACGGGCTCGACGGATACGCCATGGCCGAGGCGGGAGATTACGACGTGCTCGTGGTCGACCGCATGCTGCCGAAACTCGACGGCCTCTCCCTCATCCGCTCCCTGCGCGAGCAGAAGGTCGAGACGCCGGTCCTCATCCTGTCCGCCCTGGGGCAGGTCGACGACCGGGTGAAGGGCCTGCGGGCGGGCGGCGACGATTATCTTCCGAAGCCCTACGCCTTCTCCGAGCTTCTGGCGCGCGTCGAGGTTCTCGCGCGGCGCCGCCCTTCTGCGCCGAACACCGAGCCGACGATCTACCGCATCGCCGATCTCGAACTCGACCGGCTCTCGCATCGCGTGACGCGCTCGGGCCAGGAGATCGTGCTGCAGCCGCGCGAGTTCAGGCTGCTCGAATACCTGATGAAGAACGCCAATCAGGTCGTCACGCGCACCATGCTGCTGGAGCATGTGTGGGACTACCACTTCGATCCCCAGACCAACGTGATCGACGTTCACGTCTCGCGGCTGCGGTCCAAGATCGACAAGGGCTTCGACAAGCCGCTCATCCACACCATCCGCGGCGCGGGCTACATGGTCCGGGTCGGTTCGGTGGAGGGCGAGGAATGAGCGCGCCCCCATGACCGGCCTCGGCAAACTCTTCCGAACCACCGCGTTCAAGCTGTCCTTCGCCTATCTCGTCGTCTTCACGCTCTTCGCCTTCGTGACGCTGGGCTATGTCGCCTGGAGCGCCGAGAAGGTGCTGACCGACCAGTTCGTCTCGACCATCGAGAACGAGATCGACGGGCTGGCCCAGCAATACAGGATCGGGGGCTTGCGCCGCCTGGTGAACGTGGTCGACCGGCGCTCCCGCACGCCCGGCGCGTCGCTCTATCTCGTCACCACCGAACTCGGCGAACGGGTCGCCGGCAATGTCGGGGCCCTGCCGCCGGGCGTGATCGACCGGGTGGGACAGTTCGAGACGCTCTACAACCGCACGGACGAGACGGATACGAAGCCCAACCTCGCCCTCGTGCGCGTCTATGTCCTGCCGGGCGGTTTCCGCCTGCTGGTCGGCCGCGACATCGAGGAGCGCATCCGCCTGCGCGACGTCATCCACAAGGCGATCGGATATTCCCTGCTGTTCATCGGCGTCCTCGGCTGCCTGGGAAGCTGGTTCATCGCGCGGCGGGTGCTCAAGCGCGTCGACGACATGACCGACATCACCCGCGACATCATGGCCGGCGATCTCGACGGGCGATTGAAGATCGCCGGTACGGGCGACGAGCTCGACCGCCTGGCCGAGAACCTCAACGACATGCTCGACCGCATCGGCGAGCTGATGCGCGGCATGCGCGAAGTGTCAGACAACATCGCGCACGACCTGAAGACGCCGCTGACAAGGCTGCGCAACAAGGCCGACGAGGCGCTGCGCACGGCCAAGACTCCCGACGAGCTCAAGGCCGCGCTGGAGGCCACCATCGAGGAAAGCGACAACCTGATCCGCATCTTCAACGCGCTTCTCATGATCGCCCGGCTGGAGGCCGGCAATGCGCGCGAGGCCCTGGCCGATTTCGATGCGGCGGAGGCCGTCCAGGACGTCGCCGAGCTTTACGAGGCCGTGGCGGAGGAAGTCGGCGTATCGCTCGACGTCTCCGTCGAAAGCGGATTGCCGATCCACGGCAGCCGCGAATTGCTGGGCCAGGCGATGGCCAATCTCCTCGACAATGCGCTCAAATACGGCGCCGCCTCCGACGGCAGCGCGCAGACCATCGCCGTGTCGGCCCAGCGCATCGGCCAGGAAGTGAGGATCGTCGTGGCGGATCACGGGCCCGGCATTCCGGAGGAGGAGCGCAGCCACGTCCTGGAGCGGTTCGTGCGGCTGGAATCCGCGCGCTCGCGCCCGGGCTTCGGTCTCGGCCTGAGCCTTGCCGCCGCCGTGGCGCGGCTCCATGAGGGGCGTCTTCTCATGGAGGACAATGCGCCCGGGCTGCGGGTCGTCCTGATCCTGCCCTTGAAGGACGCACCCGCCGCACCGGTCGCCCTGCCGTCCGCCGCCTGAGCCTTGCGGCGGACGACCGCGATTCACTTTTCGGTTGCCTCTTGTCCGGCGGCGTGAACACTCAGGCCATCTCGAGACATGAATGGATTGGCCGTGCCGGACCAGAACCGCTCCCTCATCAGCCGCCTGACGCAGGCCCCGCCCGTTTCCGAGCGCAAGAAGGCCAAGGCTGAACTCGCGGAGTTCATAGAGCGGGCCCGCCGGGAGCCGGAGGCCGCAGACCTGGCGGCGCATCTCGACAAGGGATTGTTCCGCGATCTCCTCATGGCCCTCGCCGATTATTCGCCCTTCCTCTGGCAGCTCGTCCTGGCCGATCCGGTTCGCGCGGCGCGGCTTGGGCTGGGGGAGCCGGAAGCCGTCCATGCCGCCATCCTGGCCGACCAGGCGAACCTGTTCCGCCGCGTGCGCGCGGGCGAGATCACCCGCGACGATGCAACGAGAGCCTTCCGGCGCAACCGCAACGCCCATGCGCTCCTGGTCGCCCTTGCCGATATCGGCGGCCTCTGGGGAACGGAAGCGGTGACTCAGGCCCTCTCCGATTTCGCGGACGCCTCGGTGTCGGGCGGCCTGAACCTGATCCTGACGGACACCGCGGATCTCGGCCGCATCACGCTCCAGAATCCGGAGATGCCGGGCGAGGGCGCGGGCATCACGGTGCTCGCGCTCGGCAAGCATGGGGCGGGAGAGCTCAACTATTCGAGCGACATCGACCTCGTGATCTTCTTCGATCCCGAAACGCGGGCGATCAGGGAGGGGGCCGAGGCGACGACGATCTATACCCGCATTGCGCAGCAGCTGGCCCGGCTGCTGCAGGAGCGCACGCCGGACGGCTATGTGCATCGCGTCGATTACCGCCTGCGCCCGGATCCGGGCTCGACGCCCACGGCGATGTCGCTCTCCTCGGCCTATGTCTATTACGAGACCCTCGGGCAGAACTGGGAGCGCGCGGCCTTCATCAAGGCGAGACCCGTCGCGGGCGACCTGACGCTCGGCGAAACCTTCCTCAAGGAGCTGCGGCCCTTCATCTGGCGCAAATATTTCGACTTCGCCTCCATCGCCGACGTGCACGCCATGAAGCGGCAGATCCACGCGGTGCGCGGGCATGACGAGATCGCGGTGGCGGGCCACGACATCAAGCTCGGACGCGGGGGCATCCGCGAGATCGAGTTCTTCGTGCAGACGCAGCAGCTCGTCTTCGGCGGCAGGCGCCCCGCGCTCCGGGGCCGGCGCACCCTCGACATGCTGGTCGAGCTGCACAACGAAGGCTGGATCACGGCCCAGGCGCGCGATGAGCTGTCCCAGGCCTATCGCTTCTTGCGGACCATCGAACACCGGCTCCAGATGGTCGCCGACGAGCAGACGCAGCGTCTTCCCTCGGACGAGGAGGAGCTCGAGCGCTTCGCGCATTTCTGCGGCTATCCCAGCCTCGCGGCGTTCTCGAAAGCGCTGACGGATCAGGCGAAGATCGTGCAGGGCCATTACGCGCTGCTCTTCGAGGAGGGACCGGAACTCGCATCCGATGTGGGCAGCCTGGTCTTCACCGGCACGAGCGATGATCCGGAGACGCTCGCCACCCTTCAGCGCATGGGTTTCCGCGAGCCGGAAAAGGCGGCCGAGACCGTGCGCGGCTGGCATTTCGGGCGGCGCTCCGCCATCACCAGCGCGCGGGCCCGCGAGGTGCTGACCGAGCTCACTCCGGCCCTGCTGTCGGCGCTCGGCGGCACCGCCGATCCCGACGGAGCGCTCGCGGCTCTCGACAGCGCGTTCGGCCGCATGCCGGCCGCCGTCGAGCTCCTCACGATCCTGCAATCCCACGACAAGCTGCGCCTGCGCTTCGCGGACCTTCTCGGGACCGCGCCGCGGCTCGCCAACACGGTCGCGCAATCGCCGCATGTGCTCGACGTCCTGATCGATCCCGCCTTCGGCATTCCACGGGTCGACGAGGCGGCGATTGAGGAGCATGTGCGCCAGATCATCGCAAGCCCCGCCAATTACGAGGAGTTCCTCGACCGCGCCCGCGATGCGGCGCGGCAGATGCGGTTCATCACGGGCGCGCGGCTTCTCTCCGGCATCATCTCTCCCGCGCAGGCGGGCGAAGCCTATGCGGCGATCGCGGCCGCGATCGTCCGAGCCTCCTTCGCGCGCGTCCGGCAGGAATTCGAGGCCGAGCACGGCGTGATTCCCGGCGCCAGGGTGGCCGTTCTCGGGCTCGGGCGCCTGGGCACGAAGGAACTTACGGCGGGCTCCGATCTCGACCTCGTCGTCGTCTACGATTTCGACGAGGAGCGGCGCGAGAGCACCGGTCCGCGCTCCCTCGACGCCGTCGTGTATCACACGCGCCTCACTCAAAGGCTCGTCGCCGCCCTGACCGTGCCGACCCGGCGCGGGCTCCTCTACGAGGTCGACCTGCGCCTGAGGCCCCAGGGCGGCAAAGGACCGCTCGCCGCGCAGTACAAGGGCTTCGTCGCCTATCAGCAGAGCGAGGCCGAGCTGTGGGAGCACATGGCACTCACGCGCGCCCGCATCCTGTTCGCCGACGCCGATTTCGCGCCGCGGGTCGCCCGGTCCATCGAGGATATCGTGGGCGCCGAGCGCGACCCTCGCCACGTGATGGCGGAGGTGCGCGCGATGCGCGACCTGATCGCGCAGGAAAAGGGCGACGACGACCCGTGGGATCTCAAGCTCGCGAAGGGCGGCCTGACCGATCTGGATTTCATCGCGCAGGCGCTCGTCCTCGCGCATGCGAACCGGCACGCCGCGCTGATCGGGCTGCCGTCCGAGGAGACCTTCCAGGAGGCTTGCAGGGCAGGGCTTCTTTCGGATGCGGACGCGAAGGACCTCGTCGAGGCCCATCGGCAATTCAACGCGATCTTCCAGTGGCAGAGGCTGGCGATCGAAGGAGCCTTCGTTCCCGACCGCGTTCCGCCCGCCATCTTCAAGCGCCTCGCGACGATCGCGGGCCTGCCCGACGCCAAGGTGCTGCTGACGCATCTGAATGCGGTGCGCGAGCATGTCCGGGAGATTTACGACCGCGTCCTGAGCTGACCGGTTTCGAGGGGAGCTGCCCGCACCTCCTCCGCATTCTCCCGTTATGCCGGTCGCCGGACTTGATCCGGGGGCCTGTCATCGTGACCTGCGTTTCTCCGCTCGTTCCACTCTTTCCGTCATGGCCGTCCCCGGACTTGATCCGGGGATCAGTCGCGGCCATCCACGTCCGATGCTCTAGGCAGCCGCGTCCGCGAGGGCGATGTCGGCGTTCGTGGTCTCGGCCATGGGCAGGTGGACGAGCACGATGGTGCCGGTTCCTTCCTGGCTCTTGATGCGCAGGCTGCCGCCATGAAGCTCCGCGAGCGAGCGGGCGATGGCAAGTCCCAGCCCCGAACCCTTGTAGCTCTTCGAGAACTCGGTCTCGACCTGCTCGAAAGGCTGGCCGAGCTTGTGAAGGGCATGGTCAGGAATGCCGATGCCGTTGTCCTCGACATAGATGTTGACGGCGCCGCCGGCGAGGCGGGTGCGCACGGTGATGCAGCCGCCTTCGCTGGTGAACTTGGTCGCGTTCTGAAGCAGGTTCACGAGGATCTGGTGGAGCGCGCGCTCGTCCGCCGGAGCCACGATATCCTCGGGCGTCACGTCGACCGTGACGACGAGATTCTTGGCCTTGGTCTGCTCGCTGACGAGCTTCAGCGCCCGCTGAATCGAGGCGTGGATCTCGAGCGGCTGCTTCTTGAGGGTCGTACGGCCCGCCTCGATGCGCGACATGTCGAGAATGTCGTTGATGACCGACAGGAGATATTCGCCGCTCGAGCGGATATCCGAGCAGTATTCCTCGTATTTCTCGGAGCCGAGCGAGCCGAAGATGCCGCTCTGCATGACTTCCGCGAAGCCGATGATGGCGTTGAGCGGCGTGCGCAGCTCGTGGCTCATATTGGCGAGGAATTCCGACTTCGCACGGTTGGCGCTCTCGGCCTGCGCCTTCTGATCCAGGTAGCGCTCGGCGAGATCCGCGAGCTGCTGCGTCTGCGCTTCGAGCTTCTGGCGGGACTGCTTGAGATCGAGAACGGTGGCGATGAGCTCCTTCTCGGATTCGACGAGGCGATGCTCATGGCGCTTGAGCGCGGTGATGTCCGTGCCGACCGACACGTAGCCGCCGTCCTTCGTGCGGCGCTCGTTGATCTGGAGCCAGCGGCCGTCCTGCAGGCGCGCCTCGAACGTGCGCGCGCCCACGTCCTGCTGCTCGCGGCGCAGGAACTGATGCTGCACTTCGGGCGGGCGGCCGAGCGCCATCACTTCGGCATAGGACTTGCCCTGCAGGTTGGCGTCCGCAGGAAGCTCGTGGAGCTTCTGGAACTTCGAATTGCACAGCACGAGATGGTTGTTGGCGTCCCACAGCACGAAGGCCTCGGAAATAGCCTCGATGGCGTCGTGCAGGCGCGCATCCGCGCGGGCGGTCTTCTCTTCGAGGCCGCGCTGCTCCGTGACGTCGACCGCGATGCCGACGAGATGGCTCGCCGCGTCGTCGGGATCGTTCATCAGCTCCGCGCGGGCGCGCAGCCACACCCAGTCGCCCGTGAGGCTGCGGATGCGGAATTCGTAATCGACCAGGGATGTCGTAGCGGAAGCGAGCTGCTCCGCGAGCGTGTAGAGATCCTGATCGTCCGGATGGATCATGGCGTTGACTTCGCCGAACGAGAGGAACTCGTCCTGCCGCTCGTAGCCGAGCAGCTCGTACATGGAGTCGGACCAGTAGATCCGGCCGCGCCCGATGTCCCAGTCCCACAGGCCGCAGCGTCCGCGGTTGAGGGCGGAATCGATCCGGTCGCGCACCTTCTCGCACACCTCGTCGGCGGCGCGGGCGCGGTTGGCCTGCATCATGTATGCGACGCCGATGCCGAGAAGCACCATGATGGTCGCGCCGAGCAGGGAGACATGCCCGATGGTGCGCGTCCACCAGCCGGCGAGGACATGGGGCAGCGGCTGAACCAGGGCGATCTGGCCCGACGAGGCCGGGAGCGCGCGCACGGTCGCAATGCCTTCCTTGCCGTCGGCCATCCTGATCGTCATCACGCCCGCGCGGTCGGCGAAGAGCGCGAGCGGCTGCGCATCGCCGAGAATCTCGGCCAGCGTCCGCGGAGCATCGTCCATCTGCGGATAGGTGGCGATGACCGCGCCCGAATGGTTGATGAGAAGAAGGCTCCGGTTCTGACTCAGCGCGCTTGCCGGCATCTCCTTGGCGAGCGTGCCGAGCTCGGCTGCCGCCTGCGCGGGATCGGCGGGAGCGCGGTGGTTGGCGAGCTTCGCGGCGGAGAGCGAGGCGATGATGTCGATGTCCTGGATGGCATCGAGCAGGGTGTCGCGACGGCCGTCGCGGATCTGAATCCACGCGCTGCCGGCCAGAGTGACGAGAAAGAGAATGAGTACTGCCGGAACGGCGAGCCTGAGCAAGGATTCGTATTGCTCGAGCCGCCGATAAGCGGGGTTCGCGTCAGATCGCGCTACCCCTAGAATCGTACCCGCGCGTGCGGGTACGCATGCGGTCACCGCCCCCGCCATGCGATGCTCCCTTCGGAACCGAAACTGTCCTCACTCGGAGGACGTGCCGCATCTCTCCGAATCATCAACAATAGAATCACGGGCAGGTGATTTGTCCAGCTGTAGGACGGGTTTGGTTAATAAAAAATTCTTATCCGCTTTTATGCCTGGGGAAAGCTCGGGATAAGTCGCCCGGGCTCTTGATGTGCCAAATCTCCGTCAGGAGGCCTGAGCCTCCTCAAGGGATCGATTCACGATATCTCCTACATCGCGGGAAAGATTCGACTTTTGCGCGATCGATTGAAGCGCCCGGCGGGCATGGGAGCGGCGGACGGGCTCCATCATCTTCCATGTGCTGAAAGCGGTGAGCAGCCGCGATGCGAGCTGGGGATTCAACTCGTCGATCCGCAGCACGATGGATGCCAGGAACGCGTAGCCCGCCCCGTCCTCCCGGTTGAACTGCACCTGGTTGAGCATCGCGAAGCTTCCGACGAGGGAGCGTACGCGGTTCGGATTGTTGAACGAGAAGGCCGGGTGTTCCATCAGGCGCTTGACGCGATCGAGCGTCGTGTCTTCCGGGATCACGGCCTGCAGGGTGAACCACTTGTCCATCACGAGCGGCTCGGTGCGATAGCGCTCCTCGAAGCTCTTGATGGCGTTCTCCCGCACCATTCCGGGAATCGTCATGAGGACGTTCAAGGATGCGAGCCGATCCGTCATGTTGCCCGCCCTCTCGAATTGTTCGCTCGCGAGTTTCTCTCCCAGGCATGGATCGGCTGAGGCCAGAAGGTCGAGTGCGGCGTTGCGCAAAGCGCGTCTTCCGGCGCTCGCGGCATCGGGGCTGTAGGGTTCCGTCTGCGCAAGGGCGCGATGCAGCGTCGCGAGAGGCTCCAAGCTTCCCTGGCCGATCCGTCTGCGCAGGGCCTTGCGGGCGCGGTGGACGGCGTCGGGGTTCACGTCCTTTCCGATCTCCTGGGCGATGTCGGCTTCGCTGGGCAGGGTCAGGACGAGCGCTGCGAAAGCCGGATCGTTCAAAGCGTCCGTCTCCGTGAAGGAGCGTATAGCCGAGGAGAGCGCCTCCATGTCCTCGTCGCCGACCGACACTCCCGTCGAGAGGGCGACGAGAATGCGCATCGCCACCGTCTGCGCCGCCTGCCAGCGGTTGAAGGCGTCCGTGTCGTGCCGGAGCAGAACGAGAAGATCGTCGCTCGAAAGCTCGAGGGAGACCTTCACCGGCGCCGAGAAGCCGCGGAAGAGCGACGGGACGGGGCGCGAGCGCACGCCCGTGAAGGTGATGCTGTCCCGGGCCTTGTCCAGAACGAGGACGCCACGCGAATTCACGCGCTCGCAGGAAGCCTCGATCGGCTGCCCGTCCTCGGTCACGAGGCCGAGCGATACGGGGATCACCATCGGCTCCTTCGTGGGCTGGCCGGGCGTGGGAGGCGTGCGCTGCTCGAAGTCGAGGCGGTAGGTCGCAGCCGCTTCGTCGAAATGGCCGCGCACGGTCACGCGCGGCGTGCCGGATTGCGCATACCAGCGGGCGAAATGGCTGAGGTCGCGCCCCGTGACGTCGGCGAAGGCCTTCAGGAAATCCTCGACGGTGGCGGCGGTGCCGTCGCAGCGTTCGTAGTAGAGATCCATCCCGCTGCGGAAATTCTCGCCGCCCACGAGAGTCTTGAGCATGCGGACGATCTCGGCGCCCTTCTCGTAGACGGTCGCGGTGTAGAAGTTGTTGATCTCGCGATACTGGCTCGGCCGCACGGGATGGGAGAGGGGGCTCGAATCCTCCAGGAACTGCCGCGCTCTCAGGGCCTTCACCTCCGCGATGCGGTGCACGGGCCGCGAGCGCTCGTCGGAGGAGAATTCCTGATCCCGGAAAACCGTCAGTCCTTCCTTCAGGCAGAGCTGGAACCAGTCGCGGCAGGTCACGCGGTTGCCCGACCAGTTGTGGAAGTACTCGTGCGCGATGATCGCTTCGATATTCGCGTAATCCGTATCGGTCGCGGTCTCGGGGCTCGCCAGGACGTATTTGTCGTTGAAGATGTTGAGGCCCTTGTTCTCCATCGCGCCCATGTTGAAGTCCGAGACGGCGACGATGTTGAAGACGTTAAGATCGTATTCGCGGCCGAACACCTTCTCGTCCCAGATCATGGAGCGCTCGAGCGCGTCGAGCGCGTATCCGGCGCGGCTCTCCTTGCCGGGCTCCACGTAGACGGCGATCTCCACGTCGCGTCCGGTCATGGTCGTGAAGGGCTTCGCGACGCGGCCGAGGCGTCCGCCGACGAGCGCGAACAGATAGGACGGTTTAGGAAAGGGATCGTGCCACACCGCGAAGTGCCGGCCGGTTCCCGCGACGGGGCCGCTCTCGACCGGATTGCCGTTGCCGAGCAGAACCGGAGCCTCCTCGCGGTCCGCCTCGATGCGCGTGGTATAGACGGCGAGAACGTCCGGCCGGTCGAGAAAATAGGTGATGCGCCTGAAGCCCTCGGCCTCGCATTGGGTGCAGTAATTCCCGCCCGAGCGGTAAAGGCCCATGAGCTTGGTGTTGGCCGTCGGGTCGATCTCGGTCTCGATGGTGAGCCTGAAGGGGTGCTGCGGAGGCTGGGAAATCGTGAGGGACTGGGGATGGGCCTCGAACTCCCCGGCTTCCAGCGGCCGCTCGTCGAGAGCGACGGATTTCAGGTTCACCTCGTCGCCGTCGAGCACGAGGGGCACATCCGAGCGCCCGGCCGGATTCGGCCGCAGGGACAGCGTCGCGGTAACCGTCGTCGCCGTCGGATGGAGCCTGACGTCCAGCTCGACCCGGTCGATCAGGAAATCGCTGGGCCGGTAGTCCTCAAGGCGAACGATCTGGGCGGCATCAGTGCGCATCGGCAACTCTCTGTGAAATAGGATTACCTTGAATCGTGGCGGTTCGACGGCAGGGGGACGATTGTCTGAATCGACAGGCGATAAAAGTCACGTCCACTTGGATTATTCCAAGGCTTTTTCCGCGGGTCAAAAGCATAGGTCTTGATCTCTCCGCCAAAAGCGCCATCACCCTGAGCGAACCTCATAGAGGAGATGATTTATGGAATACCTCCACACAATGGTCCGGGTCTCCAATCTGGAGCAGTCTCTCGATTTTTTCTGCAACAAGTTCGGTCTCGTCGAGGTTCGCCGGACGGAGAACGAGAAGGGGCGCTACACCCTCGTGTTCCTGGCGGCTCCCGGGGACGTGGAAAAGGCCAAGGACAGCAAGGCTCCGCTTCTGGAGCTGACCTATAACTGGGACGAGAACGAGTATTCCGGGGGGCGGAATTTCGGCCATCTCGCCTATCGGGTCGACGACATCTACGAGACCTGCCGGAAGCTGATGGACGCGGGCGTCACCATCAACCGTCCGCCTCGCGACGGCAACATGGCCTTCGTCAAGACGCCCGACAACATCTCCATCGAATTGCTGCAGCGCGGCGAACCCAAGCCCGTGCAGGAGCCCTGGGCGTCCATGCCGAATACCGGCTCCTGGTAAGCGGGCATCCCCAGAAAGTCTCCTTGGCGAAAAGTCCTTGCTCCGCCATTCTTCCCGACCCACCATAAGAGGCCGGGAAGAAACCGGCGGAGGACAATCTTGGCACGAGACGCGATCCGCTTCTGGCGGAATGGACAGCCCATCGAGGTTTCCGGCTTTCACCCGCGCACCACGCTTCTGGATTACCTGAGGCTTCAGGAGCGCCGCGTCGGAACGAAGGAGGGCTGCGCCGAAGGCGATTGTGGGGCCTGTACGGTGGCGCTCGGCCGTTTCAGGGACGGGCGCGTCCATTACGAGCCCGTCAATGCCTGCATCCTGCTCCTGGGCCAGGTGGACGGAGCTGATGTCGTCACGGTCGAGGATCTGGCGCGGAACGGCGAGCTGCACCCGGTCCAGTCCGCCATGGTGGCGCATCACGGATCCCAATGCGGATTCTGCACACCCGGGATCGTGATGAGCCTGTTCACCCTGTACCAGGAAGCCGAGCGGCCCTTGAGCCGTGAGCAGATCAACGATGCACTGGCCGGAAATCTCTGCCGCTGCACGGGCTATCGCCCCATCGTCGAGGCCGCGCTCGACGTGTGCTCCCGGGAGCCGGACGAGCATTGGCAGCAGGCCGTCGCGAAGCTTATCGTGGCCGGACAGCTTCTGGAGATCGGTCCGCAGATCCATCGTGATGACATCTTCGTCGGCAATGCCGGGCGCTTCTTCGCCGCGCCCGGATCCGTCGAAGCCTTGGCCGAGCTTTATCTGGCACATCCCGACTCGACCCTGGTGGCCGGGTGCACCGATGTGGGCCTGTGGATCACGAAGGGTTTAGCGGAAGTCGACAAGATCATTTGGCTCGGGCGCGTGGAGGATTTCGATGAGATCATCGACGCGGGGGACGATCTTATCATCGGCGCAGGCGCAACCCACGCGGCAGCCATGCCGCATCTTCATGCGATCGATCCCGATCTTGGGGAGCTGATGCGCCGTTTCGGCTCAGCCCAGGTTCGCGCGTCGGGCACAGTCGGCGGCAACATCGCCAATGGTTCGCCCATCGGTGATCTGGCTCCGGCCCTGATTGCTCTCGGCAGCGAGATCACCCTGCAAAGAGGAAGGCTGGACCGGGACGGGGCAACCCGTAAGATCCCTCTGGAGTCGTTTTTCATCGCTTACCGTCAGCAGGACCGCCGACCGGGCGAGTTCGTCAGTCTGATTTGGCTTCCTAAGCTGAAATCGGGCGAGGTGTTCCGGGCCTACAAGGTGTCCAAGCGCTTCGATGAGGACATCTCCGCCGTCATGGGCGCCTTCAGGTTCACGCTCGATGGGCGCAGGATCGCACAGGCCCGCATCGCGTTCGGCGGCATGGCGGGCATTCCCAAGCGCGCCCTGGAAACGGAAGCCGCGCTCGCCGGCGTGTCCCTCGACGACCCGTCGAGATGGGGCGAGGCGATGGCCGCCGTCGCGCGCGACTATCAACCTCTCGACGATCACCGCGCTTCCGCGGCCTACCGCATGACGGTGGCGCGCAACCTCGTGTTCAAGGCGCTGAGCGAGACCGCCTCGGGCGAGACGCGCGCGACGCGGATCGTCGGCCGGCGCGAGGCGATGGAGGCGGCGGAGTAAGGCCATGAACGCACCCACCAAGGCGATCGATCAGGAAACGCTCCGCCACGTCCGCCAGCCCCTGCCGCACGATTCCGGCTCCAAGCACGTGCAGGGCGTCGCGCAGTATATCGACGACATCCGCGAGCCGGAGGGCACGCTGCATGTGGCCATCGGCCAGGCCCCGAAAGCGCGCGGACGGCTCGTCTCCCTCGATGTGTCCGCCGTGCGCGCCACGCCGGGAGTGAAGGCCGTTCTCACCATCGCGGACATTCCCGGCAGGAACGACGTCTCGCCTGCCTTCGGCGACGATCCGTTGTTCGTGGACAGCGAGATCAGCTTCCTCGGCCAGGCGGTGTTCGCGGTCGTTGCGACGACCCGCGAGATCGCGCGGCGCGCGGTGAAGAAGGCCGTGATGGAGATCGTGTCCGAGACGCCGAGCGTCACGGTGGAAGATGCGCTTAAGCGCGGCGAGACGGTGCTGCCCGATTACGCCTTCGGCCGCGGTGATGCGGATGCGGCGGTCGCGGCCGCGCCCTGCAGGCTCGCAGGCCAGTTCCAGGTGGGCGGTCAGGAGCACTTCTATCTTGAAGGGCAGGTGGCGCTTGCGATCCCGGGCGAGGATGGCGACATCCATGTCTATTCCTCGACCCAGCACCCGACGGAGGTGCAGCACGTGGTCGCCCGCGTGCTCGATATTCCCGATTCCTATGTGACCTGCGAGACCCGCCGCATGGGCGGCGGCTTCGGCGGCAAGGAGAGTCAGGCAACCCAATGGGCCGTGACGGCGGCGCTGGCCGCCCGCGTCACCGGCCGTCCCTGCAAGCTCCGCCTGGACCGCGACGACGATTTCATCCTCACGGGCAAGCGGCACGATTTCCGCTGCGACTGGCGCGTCGGCTTCGACGGCGAGGGACGCATTGAGGGCTACGGCGTCGATCTGCTCGCGCGCTGCGGCTATTCGGCGGATCTCTCCGCCGGCGTGGTGGATCGCGCCATGTTCCATGCGGACAACGCCTATTGGATGCCCGCCGTGCATGTCGCCTCGAAGCGGCTGAAGACCAACACGGTCTCGAACACCGCTTTTCGCGGCTTCGGCGGCCCGCAAGGGATGCTCGCCGTCGAGCACGTGATGGATCAGATCGCCTGGGCGACGGGCCGCGATCCGCTCGACGTGCGCTATGCCAATTTCTACCGGCCGGGCGAGAACCTCACGCCCTACGGCATGGAGGTGGAGGAGACCGACACGCTCCGCAATCTCGTGCGCATGCTCGAAGAGACGTCGGAATACCGCGAGCGCCGGAAGGCCATCGCGGCCTTCAACGCGGCCTCGCCGATCATGAAGCGCGGGATCGCGCTGACGCCGGTGAAGTTCGGCATCAGCTTCACGCTCACGCACATGAACCAGGCGGGCGCGCTGGTGCACGTGTACCAGGACGGCTCCGTGCACCTGAACCACGGCGGCACCGAGATGGGGCAGGGGCTCTACATCAAGGTGGCGCAGGTGGTGGCCGAGGAATTCGGCATCGCCATGGAGCGTGTGCGCATCACCGCCACGACGACCGCCAAGGTGCCCAACACCTCGCCCACGGCGGCCTCGTCGGGCTCCGATCTCAACGGCATGGCCGCGAAGGTCGCGGCGGGCGCGATCAAGACGCGCATGATCGCCCATGCGGCGGAAGCCTATGGCGTGGCCGAGGATCAGATCGCGTTCCGCGACGACCGCGTGTTCATCGGCAACGAGAGCATCGCCTTCGACGAGCTGGCGAAGAAGTGCATTCTCGCCCGCGTGCCGATGTCTGAGGCGGGGCACTACAAGACGCCGAAGATCACCTGGGATCGCGAGAAGGGGCGCGGCCGGCCGTTCTTCTATTTCGCCTACGGCGCCGCCTGCTCCGAGGTCGTCGTCGACACGCTGACCGGCGAGAACCGGCTTCTGCGCGCGGACATCCTTCACGATGTCGGTCGCTCCCTCAATCCGGCCATCGATATCGGCCAGATCGAGGGCGGATTCGTGCAGGGAATGGGGTGGCTCACCACCGAGGAGCTGGTGTTCGGCAAGGACGGGCACCTGCTCACGCACGCCCCCTCCACCTACAAGATCCCGGTGGCCTCCGACGTGCCCGAAGACTTTCGCGTCGCGCTCTATCCCAATGCCAACCGGGAGGAGACGATCTACCGCTCGAAGGCCGTCGGCGAGCCGCCGATCATGCTCGCCAACAGCGTGTTCTGCGCCCTCGCCGACGCGGTCCATGCGCTCGATCCCTCGAAGCCCGTGCCGCTGAACGCGCCCGCGACCCCGGAGGCGATCCTGCGCGCCTGCGAGGCTCTGCGGGGGAGGCCCATGGGGTGAGGGTCTGGCGCCAGCTCGCCGACATCGTCGCGCGGCATGGAGCCGCAGCCCTGATCGGCGTGCGCGAGGTGAAGGGCTCCGCGCCGCGCGAGGTGGGAGCGCACATGGTGGTGCGGCCCGACGGCGCGTTCCACGGCACCATCGGCGGCGGGCAGCTCGAATTCCTCATGCTCGACCTGGCCCGCGAGATGCTCGGCCGGGGGCGGGGCCCTGCGCGGATCGTCGATCAGGCGCTCGGCCCCGATCTCGGCCAATGCTGCGGCGGGCGGGTGAAGATCCTCATCGAGACCTTCGACGGGCGCGATCTCGACGACATCGCGCCGCTCGTCGAAGCGGAGGACAAGGGAGCCTCCTTCGACGTGGAGTGCCGCATGGAGGACGGGCGGGTCCGGCGCGAGCTGGCTTCGGAGGCGGATGCGGGCCCGGGGGCGCAATGGCGCGAGACCCATGGCGAGGATCGCACGCCCGTGCTGCTCTTCGGCGCGGGACATGTGGGCCGCGCGCTCGTGCTGGCGCTCGCTCCCCTACCGTTTGCCGTGCGCTGGCTCGACGACCGGGACGGCGCCTTTCCGTCCCATGTCCCGGCGAATGCGGCGGCCGTGCGCATGCGCAGCCCCGAGGCCGAGATCGACGAGGCGCGGCCGGATTCGTTCATCCTCGTGATGACCCACGATCATCCGCTCGATCTGGCGATCACGGCCGCGGCCCTGCGGCGCGGATTTCCCTATGTGGGCCTGATCGGCAGCGCCTCGAAACGGGCCCGGTTCGAAAAGCGCTTCCGGGAGATCGGGCTGCCCCGGGAGAGAATCGCGTCGCTGGTCTGCCCCATCGGGATTCCCGGCATCGCCGACAAGAACCCGGCGGTCATCGCCGCGTCCACGGCGGTCCAGCTGCTCCAGGAGCGGGAGCGCCGTCAGCTTGACCGAAATCGCTCGCCTCTCGCCCTTCCAGGCGATACATAAAGCTTCATGAGCGACATGAACACGCAAGACCAGCGCTATCTCGCGCGCGCCATCGACCTGTCACGCCGGCACATGGATGCGGGGGCCGGGGGCCCCTTCGGAGCCCTGATCGTGCGCGACGGAAAGGTTCTGGCGGAGGGCTGGAACCTGGTGACCTCCACCAACGATCCCACGGCCCATGCCGAGGTGACGGCGATCCGTCGCGCCTGCCAGGAGATCGGCGATTTTTCCCTGGAGGGCGCGACGCTCTACACGAGCTGCGAGCCGTGCCCCATGTGCCTCGCTTCGGCCTATTGGGCGCGGGTGTCGCGCATCGTCTTCGCCAATACCCGCGAGGACGCCGCCGCGATCGGCTTCGACGACAGCCTGATCTACGACGAAATTCCCAAGCCGGTCTCGGAGCGCCTCATCCCCATGGACCACCTGCCGACCCTTGAGGCCAAGGCCGTCTTCGACACCTGGGCGGACAAGGCGGACAAGATCGAGTATTAACTGGCTCGCCGCGCTTCCTATCTAACGCTCATCCAGCCATCACCCGAGACAAGCCCATGCCCCGCGTCACCACCATCGTCCGCAAGCCCGCCGTGAAGGCCGACCGTGTCGTCGACACGGTGACCCTCGACTACGAGGCGAGAAACCGCCGGCAGGCGGCGCTCAGGGCCGAGGGCGGGACCGAAATCCTGCTCGATCTCGACATGGAGACCACGATCAACGACGGCGACGCGCTGCGCCTGGAGGACGGAAGCCTGGTTCAGGTGAAGGCCAAGCCCGAGGCGCTGCTGGAGGTGAAGGCCGAGAACCCGCTTCGCCTCATGCGCCTCGCCTGGCATCTGGGCTCGAACCACGGCCTCGCCGAGATGTCGAACGATGCCCTCTATATCGAGAACGATCCGGCTCTCGCGGAACTGGCGCGCGGGCAGGGCTGCACCGTGACACCGGTGGAGCGCCCGTTCAGGCCGGAGCGCAGCACCCATGTCTGCGACCACGATCACCACCATCACGGCCATGGGCATCACGACCACGCTCATGAGCACCATCATCAGGACCACGCGCACGAGCATCATGGGCACGCGCACGGTCACGAGCATGGCCACCATGAGCATGAGCATGGTCATGGTTGCGGCTGCGGCGGCCATCATGGGCACGGCCACAAGCACGATCACTGATCGCGTCCTGTCCTGACGCCGTCCCAAGTTGCCATCTCATGTCCAAGACGACCCGGGCCACGCAGGCCCTTCAGCAGGCGGGCGTTCCCTTCACGGTCCATACCTATGCGTATGATCCGGACGCGGAGCGCATCGGCCTGCAGGCGGCCGAGGCCATGGGGGTGGATCCCGGCGGCGTTCTCAAGACCCTGATGGTGCTGGTGGACGGCAGGCCCGCCTGCGTCGTCCTCCCCTCCGACAGGGAGGTGAACCTGAAGAAGCTCGCGGCGGCTCTCGGCGGCAAGGCGGCCCAGATGATGAAGCCCACCGACGCGGAGCGGATCACCGGCTATCACGTGGGCGGCATCAGCCCTTTCGGCCAGAAGAAGCGCGTTCCGACCCTCGTCGAGCAATCGGCCTTCGCCCACGAGGAGGTCTTCATGAACGGCGGTCAGCGCGGCCTCCAGGTCAAGCTGAGGCCGGCGGATGCGGTCTCGGCGCTGGGCGCCCGGGTGGCGGAGCTGCTCTGACGGCTCCGCGACATTGCCGATCGCTTATTTTCCTTGTGATCGCCGTCCCCATATCGGAAAAGGCCGTTCGACCCGTCCCGACCCCGCTGGAATGATGACACAGAAATTCTTCACCGTTGCGCCCATGATGGATTGGACCGACCGGCATTGCCGCGCGTTCCACCGCATCATGTCGCGCCGGGCGCGGCTCTATACGGAGATGGTCACGACAGGCGCGGTCATCTTCGGGCCGCGGGAGCGGCTTCTCGGCTTCAGCCATAGGGAGCATCCGGTGGCGGTGCAGCTCGGCGGGTCGAATCCGGCGGAGCTTGCAAAGGCCGCGGCGATCTGCGCCGATTTCGGCTATGACGAGATCAACCTCAATGTGGGCTGCCCCTCCGACCGGGTGCAGAACGGGCGTTTCGGCGCATGCCTCATGCAGGAGCCTGTGCTCGTGGGCGAATGCGTCGCGGCCATGAAGGCCGCCGTCTCCCTGCCCGTGACGGTGAAGTGCCGCATCGGCGTGGACGATCAGGATACGCAGGAGGCTCTCGACCGTCTGACCGGATGCGTGGTCGCGGCCGGCTGCGACGAGCTGACGGTCCATGCCCGCAAGGCCTGGCTCAAGGGCCTGTCGCCCAAGGAGAACCGGGACATTCCGCCCCTCGATTACGGCCGGGTCTACCGCCTCAAGGCGGCGCGGCCGGACCTGCCGGTCGCGATCAACGGCGGCATCAAGAGCTGGGCGGAAATTCACGGGCATCTCGCGCATGTCGACGGGGTCATGCTGGGCCGCGTCGCCTATCACGAGCCGGAGATCCTGCTCGGCGTGGACCGGGAACTCTACGGCGAGGAGCCGCCGGTGGCCGACGGCTTCGAGGCTGTCGAAGCCTACGAGCCTTACATCGCCGCGCAGCTGGAGAAGGGCGAGCGCCTGAGCAGCATCACCCGGCACATGCTCGGCCTCTTCACGGGCCGCCCGGGAGCCCGGGCCTACCGCCGCCATCTGGCGACCGAGGCGGTGAAGCCCGGAGCCGATCTCCAGACCCTGCGGGATGCGGTGGCGCATGTCTCCCGCGCCCTGGAGCGCTCGGGCCAGGACGGCGCAGCTGCGGATGCGGCCTGAACGTCCAAGTCGTCTTCGCACATCTGGGTCGTCTTCGCACATCTGGTGCGGCTTCGCACACCCGATGATGAAACATAGTATCAAAAAACTTTACTGAAACAACATTCGGTCTATCCTTGCGGGTGTCGGGACCGGCCAAGCTTCAAGGCCGTCGCCCGCACATCATGGGAGACCATCATGAAGATCCGTTCCGTATCCGCCGCCCTCGCTCTCGGGCTCGGGCTCTTCGCCGCCGCAGAGGCTCAGGCCTGGTTCGCCGGGATCGAGGATGAAAGGCCGCCGCCGAACGGCGCGAACGGGGTGAGCGCGAACGGCGTCACCCTCAACGGGCTCACGTCGCAGGGCCTCGCCTCCGACAGGATCGAGGCCGCCGTCCTGGCGGACGGCTCGCGCGTCGTTCTCAAGTAACTCCACCGAACCATCAGCGGCTCCCCGGCGCGCCGGGGAGCCGGCGATACGATGCGCGGACCTGCTGCTCTTCCTCTCGGACTGATTCTCGCCGTCATCGGGGGGATGAGCCAAAAGCTGCAGGCCCTCGAAGGGCAGATCCGCCTCGAGGACACGGAGCTGGTCCTGAGGCTGGAGGACAGCCGGGTCCTGCGCGGCGACGGTCTTGTCGGCCTGACTCTCGTTCTCGGCCAGGGCGGGCAGCCCGTGGAGGTCCGGATCGACGGCTTCGAGGAGGACAGGACCATTCTTCGCGCGCCTTTGCCGCTCTACCGCATGTCGGTGCGGCAGGCGGACGGGAGCACGGCGGATCTCTGCCATCCCGATCCGGGCGGTCGCCGCGCGGCCTTCGCATTCCCCGACGGCAAGGGCGGCTTCAATCTCACCTGCACCAGCGGCGCCGAGGGCAAATGCGTCCTGTTCGGATATCGCCCGTGGGAGGCGAGGGAGGGTGTGCCGATGCCCGACCTTCTCCGGGCCTGCATCCATCTGCTGCGCGCCGATTACGGGGGCGACGACCGCCCGAGCACGAGAAACGGCACGCCGGTCAATGTCTACGACCGCTTCGCGATCCAGCACCCCGGCACCGCTCCCGGCATGGCCTTCGAGGCGGCCTGGGGGCCGGATGGGGCCGTCTGCGTCGCCCATCCGCGCATTCCCGACAACATCACGCTCGATGAGCTCGCGGAGCGCTATCCGCGCCTCAGGGGGCGGCTGGGACCGGAACATTGCAGCGAGGACGCCATGCGGGCGGATCCGCGTGCGCTCATCTTCAATCAGTCGGCGGTGACGGTGCCCGCGCCCAGGTGACGGCCGGTTCGCCCGGGGCCGGAATCGTTCTCCGCCCTCAGGATCAGCCGGTTGCCGCGCACCTCGTAGGAGCCGAGGCGCTCCAGGAACGACATGCCGAGAAGATTGGCGTGCAGTACGCCTTCCCGGGCGATGAGCGCCCGGACGTTGCGTTCGGTGATCGGCCCGACCGACAGGCTGTCGATGATGACGGGAGCGGCGAGCGCCCCGCCGTTCGCCGTCGCGACCGGAATGGAATAATCGAGCCGTTCCGGCTTGAACCCGAGGGCGATCGCATTCTCGGCGCGCAGCACCACGGTGCTCGCGCCGGTGTCGAACACGAAACGCGTGTCGTGGCCGTTGACCTTGCCCTGAAGCAGGAAGCTGCCGTCGGTCTTGCGCGCCGCGACGACCTCGCCGTCCGGCGTCACCACCGTGCGCCCGACCGAGATGTCGCCGATGGCGCGGTCGAGAACGGTCTGCAACTCGCTGCGTGAGGCATACATCACAAGCAGCGCGATCAGCACGCCGCCGCTCACGGCGCTCGCCTGCACCCCGTAGGTCCAGTGCTCGCCGAAGCCTTCGATGATGGAGGCGGAAAGGATCAGGCTGATGCCGCCGACGCCCATGAGGCCCGCGGCCTCCATGGGAGAGAGGTCGGCGATGCTGTTGTCGGCGAAGAGCGCGACCAGCAGCGCCGCGATCAGGAGCAACCCGCCTGCGCCCCGGATCCCCGGCATCACTCGGCCTTGTCGCGTTCGGGCGCGAAGGCCTCGCGCATGCGCTCCGGCAGCCCCGCCATGATCTGCTGGCGCTCCTCCTCGGTCAGGCGGTACCAGCGCGTGATCTCCTCGCGCGTGCGGCCGCAGCCCTCGCAGAGCCCCGTTTCGGGGTCGAGGGAACAGACGCGGATGCAGGGGCTGGAGACGCGAACCATGATCTCTCACATGTCGTTACGGCCGAAGCGCGGTCAAGAGGCCGATCAGCGCAGCGATCTCCGCCATCTGCTGGGTCGCGCCCGCGATGTCGCCGGTCTGACCGCCCAGATGCCTGTCCGCGAGCCGGATGAACCCCCAGCCCACCAGCCCGGACAGCACGATCATCAGGGCGATGCCGGATGGCGGCAGAGCGCCGATCAGGCCGAGGGCAACGGCGATCAGACCCGCCAGCCCGGCGGCGAGCCAGAAGCTTTCCCGCGAGGGCTGCCCCACCGCATGGGCCGCGCCGTCGATGCGGGCGAAGGAGAGGAAGACGAGGGGCATGAGGCCCGCAACGCGCGAGAGGGCGGCCGTGATCGGCACGGCCACGACGCCGGCGGTCCAGCCGGCGGCCATCGTCACATGCGCCAGCGCCCCGATGCGCAGCAGGAGGGCTAGGAAGAGGGCCGAGGCGCCGAAGGAGCCGATCCGGCTGTCGCGCATGATCTCCAGCCGGCGCTCCCGGGTCGAGCCGCCGAAGCTGTCGGCGGTGTCGGCGAGGCCGTCCTCATGGAACGCCCCGGTGGTCAGGGTCGCGGCCGCGACCGCCAGGATCGCCGCGAGCCAGGGGCCGAGAGCGAGGAAATGGGCTAAGGCGAGGGCGAACGCCGGGAGGATGCCGAGAACGAAGCCCGCCAGGGGCAGGACCCGGACGAGACGGGGGAAGTCCGGCAGCGCATGGGCGTTCTGTTCCCACGGCAGAACCGGCACCGGGAGGCGCGAATAGAAGCGCAGGCAGTGCGCGAGATCGACGGTGACGGACCGCCAGAAGCCGGTCGAGGCATCCTGCGGCACTTCGATTGGCTCTGACATGCTTCACCCCATGCGGTCGCGCCGTTTCCGGACCGCATTTTCTTGCCGCGGACCGGTGTCCACGTGGCCGGAAAATGCTTATAGGTCACGCCTCATCAGATTCCGCAATGCCCCGACGGGCCGGAGCCCCCTATGACCGATCCCGCATCCTCGCCCTTCGACGATATCCGCCGCCTGATCACGACCATGCCCGGTCCGGACGAGGCCGCTATCGAAGCCGTGCGACTGCGGGACCGGCAGCTGACGAAACCCGCCGGCAGCCTCGGGCGTCTGGAATGGCTGGCCGAGTGGCTCGCCGCCTGGCAGGGCAAGCCCAATCCGACCGTGGACCGTCCGCTGGTCTGCGTGTTCGCCGGAAGCCACGGCGTGACCGCCAAGGGCGTCTCGGCCTATCCGTCGGAGGTGAACCGGCAGATGCTGGAGAATTTCGCCGCGGGCGGCGCGGCCATCAATCAGATCTGCGCGGCCTACGGCCTCGGCTTCAAGGTGTTCGACCTCGCCCTCGACATGCCCACCGGCGACATCACCGAGACGGAGGCCATGGACGAGAAGGCCTGCGTCGCCACCATGGCCTTCGGCATGGAGGCGATCGCGGGCGGAGCCGATCTTCTGGCGGTCGGCGAGATGGGCATCGGCAACACCACCGTGGCGGCCGCCATCTACACGGCGCTCTTCGGGG
The DNA here is from genome assembly GCF_047497095.1 of Microvirga sp. M2. NCBI lineage: Bacteria > Pseudomonadati > Pseudomonadota > Alphaproteobacteria > Hyphomicrobiales > Methylobacteriaceae > Microvirga > Microvirga sp. M2. Next base: position 3,300,541 of record NZ_CP134063.1, on the reverse strand, counting down.
GACCGGCGGCGCATTGGGTCGGACGCGGCACCGGTCTCGACGACGAGGGCCTGGCACGCAAGGTCGCGGCCGTGGAGGCCGCCGTCGCGTTCCATGGCGAGCACCTCAAGGATCCACTCGAGGTGCTGCGCCGTCTCGGCGGCCGCGAGGTCGCGGCCATCGCGGGCGCGATCCTGGCCGCGCGCCTCCAGCGCATCCCCGTGGTGCTCGACGGCTATGTGGCGACCGCTGCCGCCGCCGTTCTCCATGCCATCCACCCCTCGACCATCGACCATTGCGTGGCCGGTCACCTGAGCGCGGAAGGCGCGCATCAGGACGTGCTCGCCCGTCTCGGCAAGATCCCGCTCCTGGCGCTGGGCATGCGCCTCGGCGAGGGATCTGGGGCGGCGCTGGCGATGGGCATCGTGAAGGCGGCCGCCGCCATCCATCGGTACATGGCGACGTTCGGCCAGGCGGGAGTCTCCGAGCGCCTGTCGTGAGGCTGCGTCGCCGCCGGTCCGGAGGGAGCGGCCTCCCGTCCCTGGTCATCGCCCTGGCGCTGGCCGCCGGGTCGGTGGTCGCCCTCAAGCCGAACGACCGCGCCCTGGAGGGGCGCGCCTCCATCACCGACGGCGACACGATCCGCATCGGCGGGAACAGAATCCGCCTGAAGGGCATCGATGCGCCGGAGATGAAGCAGACCTGCTCGCGCTCCGGGCGCACCTATCGCTGCGGCGACGCCGCCCGCCGGGCCCTCATCGACATCGTGTCGGGTGAGAGCGTTCAATGCCGCTCGTCCGGCCGCGACCGCTACCGGCGCGTTCTCGCCCGCTGCACCGTGAAGGGCAGCGATATCGGGGCGCGCATGGTGGAGGAGGGCTGGGCCGTTTCCTATGGGCGCGACTACGACCTGCAGGAGACGCGTGCGCGAAGCCGCGCCGCGGGCCTCTGGGCGGGCGAATTCGAGCGGCCCCAGGAGTGGCGGCGCTCCCACGCGGGCCGATGAAGGGCCGCCTCTCGCGAAAGCCCGCCGCAATCCCCATCTGAGACGGATGGATCCCTGTCCCGATTTCGACGACCTCGCACGCCGTCTCCGGGCCTGCCGCATCTGCCGCGACGCGCCGCGCTACGGCCGGGCCTTGCCTCACGAACCCCGCCCGATCGTTCAGGGCAGCGCCTCGGCCCGTCTTTGCATCGCCAGCCAGGCCCCCGGCACCCGGGCCCATGCCAGCGGCATCCCGTTCGACGACCGTTCGGGCGCGAGGCTGCGGGAATGGCTGGGGCTCGACAAGGCGGACTTCTACGACGAGACCAAGGTCGCCATCGTGCCCATGGGGGCCTGCTTTCCGGGGCACGACGCCACGGGCGGGGATCTGGGCCCCCGGCGGGAATGCGGGGAAACCTGGCGGCAGCCGCTCTTTCAGGCGCTGCCCCGTCTCGAGCTCGTCCTGCTCATCGGCCAATATGCCCAGGCCTGGCATCTGGGCGACGATTTCCGGGACGGTCTGACAGAGACCGTGCGGCGATGGCGTTCGATTCTCGCAAATCCGCAGAAGCCGCGCATCCTGCCGCTCCCGCATCCCTCCTGGCGCAACAACGGCTGGCTTAAGACCAATTCCTGGTTCGAAGAGGAGCTTTTGCCTGTTCTTCGCTCCGAAATCCGCTCTATGTTCAAGCGCGACCATTCGGAGGCTTAGGACCACATGACTCTGACGACCCTGCGCTGCGCCGTGGAAGGGCCTGTCGCCACGATCACTCTGGCCCGGCCCGACAAGCTGAATGCCCTGAACGGCACCATGCATGCCGAATTGCGGGAAACGCTCGACCGGTGCGAGCAGGACGAGGCGGTGCGCGTCGTGGTGCTCACGGGCGAGGGCCGGGCGTTCTCCTCGGGCCAGGACCTGACCGAGACCCTGCCGAAGGACGAGCAGGGCCGCATCGATCTCGGGCCGCCGCTCGCCCGCGACTACAATCCCCTGATCCTCAGGCTCGCCCAATATTCCAAGATCACCATCGCGGCTCTCAACGGCCCGGCGGTCGGCGCGTCCGCGAACATCGCGCTCGCCTGCGACATCGTCCTGGCCGCGCGCTCCGCCTATCTTCAGGAGGCCTTCTCCAGGATCGCCCTCGTGCCGGACGCGGGCGGCACCTGGATCCTGCCCCGGCTCGTCGGTCCCAAGCGGGCGCTTGCCCTCATGCTCACCGCCGAGCCGGTTCCGGCCGAGGATGCGCATACGATGGGCCTCGTCTTCAAGGTCTTCGACGACGCCTCCTTCGCGGTCGACGTGGCGGCGTTCGCGGCCGGGCTCGCCGAAGGTCCGGGCCTCGCGCAGCGCCTGACCAAGCAGGCCGTGGCGCAAAGCCTCTCCAACGACCTCCAGGCCCAGCTCGATCTCGAGGCCCGGCTCCAGCGGGAGGCTGGCTTCAGCCGCGATTTCGCCGAGGGCGTCGCCGCCTTCCGCGGGAAGCGCGCTCCCCGCTTCGAAGGCCGGTGAGGAGGAAGCCATCATGCGTCGTCTGCCCTGGATCCTCATTCTCGCAACCCTGGCCGTCGTGATCGGGCTCTTCATGGGCCGCGACCCGGAGCATGCCCAGCGCCTGTCCGACATGTACCGGGGCGTGGCGTTCACGGGCGAGACCCGGGAGCTGGTCATCACCCTGCTGGCCCTTGGGATCGGCGCCTTCATCGTCTATCTCACCGTGACCCGACGATAGGGACTCGAGTCCGCCTCGGTTCGTTCACGAGGCGTTCAAGCGGATCTTCCTAACTTTGCCGTGCAATGCCCGCTTCTTCGAGCGAGAAAGGTTCGCGCACCGTGCCTCACCTGAAACGTGCTATCGTTTTTGCCGTCTTCGCCCTGGCGGCCTTTGCGGGACCCGCCCTCCCGGCTTTTGCGCAGCAACGGCTCGCGCTGGTCCTCGGTCAGAGCGCCTATGACGGCCGCTCGCTCGCCACCGCCGCCAACGATGCGGGTCTCGTCGCCCAGACGCTCACCAGCGCCGGCTTCGAGGTGGTCCAGGGCCGCGATCTGAACGCCAACGACCTGCGCGGCGTGGTGCGCGACTTCCTGGACAAGGCCCAGGAGCTCGGGACCGACGATGCGGTGATGGTCTATCTCTCGGGCTACGGACTTCAGCTCGAAGGCGAGAACTATCTTCTGCCGGTGGATGCCCGGATCCAGCGGGACGCGGATATCCCGATCGAGGGTTTTCGCCTGTCGGACCTGGTCCGCTCGCTGGAGCGCGTTCCGGCGCGGACCCGTATCGTCGTGGCCGACATGGCGCGCGATTTCTCGCTGCCGGCAGGCGGCGATCCGGTCGCCCGCGGCCTCGCCCTCATGGAGCCTCCTGCCGGCTTCCTGATCGCCTTCTCGTCGGCTCCGGGCATCACCACCGGCGATGCGCCCGGGCCCTACGGCCATTACGCCACGGCTCTCGCGGAAACGATCCGCCAGCCCGGCGTGCCCCTGGACGAGATGTTCAACCGCGTCCGCCTGCGCACCCACGAGACCACGCAGGGCCTGCAGACGCCCTGGCACATGGCCAATCTGGGGGACACGCCCTTCGTGTTCTTCGAGCCCGGGGAATCCGCCTCGGTGCCGCCTTACGTCCGCGAGGTGCGCCGGATCGAGGAGGTGCCCGCCGAGGAGGCCTACAACATCGCCGTCGAGCGCGACACGATCCAGGATTATCAAGCGTTCCTGCGCCGCTATCCCGATCATCCGCTCGGCCGCCGGGTCTCGGCGCTGCTGGCCGCCCGCCGCGAAGCGGTCGTCTGGCGCCGCACGGTGAGCCGCAACACCAACGAAGCCTACTGGACCTATCTGCGCCGCTATCCGAACGGCCCGCATGCCGCGGATTGCCGCCGCAGGCTCGTCCGCCTGTCCGCGCCGGTCGCGCCGCCGCCGGTCTTCGAGGAGGTGGTCTACGACGATCTGCCGCCGCCGCTTCCCGTGGTGGAGCGGGTCGAGGTCGTGGAGGTCGTGACGATCATCCGCGAGGCTCCGCCGCCGCCGCCGCCGCCGGTCTATTTCCGGTCCTATTACGACGATGAGGATACGGATTTCGTCACGATCATCCGCGAGCCGCCGCCGCCTCCGATCCTGGTCGGCGTGCTGCCGATCCCGGCGCCGATCCCGGTGCCGCGCTATGCCCGTCCGCCGCGCTCGTTCTACCAGCCGATCGCGCCCGTGACCCCCCGCGGTCCCGTCGCCATTCCGGTGATGCCGCCGCCCATCGCGGCTCCCCTGATGGGCCGACCCGGCGAACCTCGTCCGCCTCGCGGCCTGCGTCCGGTGCCGGTCGTGCCGCGTCAGCCGGGCCTGACGGCGCAACCCCAGCCGATCCCGGTAGTGGCGCGTCCGGTCGCCCCGCGGGAGCCGACGACCCGGGAGCTGTCCGGTTTCCAGCCGGGAGGCGGGGCCCGCCTGCCGAGCCGTCCCATTCCCGTGCCCACGGCCCTGCGGCCCGAGCTGGATCGCCCCGCGCCCGGCGCTGCGCGCCCGGAGGCTCCGGTTCCGCGAATTCCGGGACGGCCCGACCGCTCTGTGGAGGACCGGCAGGATCGGCAGGATCGGCAGGATCGGCAGGATCGGATGGCGAGGCCTCCGCTTCCGGCCGCGCCGCGACCGGGCCGCCCGTCCGCGGCTCCTTCGGCCCGGGACTTCCCCGAGATCGCACCGCGCCCCCGCCGACCCGAGATGGGGCAGGACAGGCCCTCCGCGGCCCGCCCGCTCCGTCCGGAGGTCGAGCGGGTCCGTCCGGAGGTCGAGCGGGAACGTCCTGCCGCGCTGCGTACGCCGCGTCCGGGCGACGAGCAGGAGCGCCCCGTCGCGCCGCGCCTCCCGCGTCCCGGCATGATGGACGACGGCCGCCGCGATGATCCTCGTCTTCGGCGCCCGACCGTCCGGGAGGAGGAGCGCCTGCGTCCGTCCCGTCCCGCCGTCCAGCCGATGCACGAGCTTCGCCAGGAGATGCCGCGGCCGATGGCGCAGCCGCGTCCGGTTCCCATGGAGCAGCCGCGCCTTAACCCCCGGGAGGGGCTTCAGCCTCGGATGGCGCCCGTCGCCCGGCCGCAGCCGCAGGCCCCCGCCTTCCGGCAATCGGCCCCGCCGCAGGCGCCGTCCGCCCGCGAGGAGATGCGCAGGCCCTCCGCGCCGGCCAACAACCGGCCGACCTGCAAGCCGGGGCGGCCCTGCGAGGGAAACAATTAGAGCCTCGAACGCAAAAGTGGGCACCGGTTTTGCGTGAAAAGATGCTCGAAAACAGAGACTGACAGCATCGGATGGGCGTTCGAATTCACGTCCGGTGCTGGAACTCCGCAAACGAGAAGCGCCGGGACCGTGAGGTCCCGGCGCTTTTCTCATGATGTCGGCCGAAAGCCGGTGGGCTTACTTCTGGAGCCGGGCGATGAGGCTCGACGTATCCCAGCGGTTGCCGCCCATCTTCTGCACATCGGCATAGAACTGATCGACGAGAGCGGTGACGGGCAGGCTCGCGCCGCTCCTGCGGGCCTCGTTGAGCACGATCGACAGATCCTTGCGCATCCAATCCACGGCGAAGCCGAAATCGAACTTGCCCCGGTTCATGGTCTTGCCGCGATTCTCCATCTGCCACGATCCGGCGGCGCCCTTGGAGATCACGTCCAGCACCGCCTCGATGTCGAGACCGGCCTTCTGGCCGAAGTGAATGCCCTCCGCGAGGCCCTGCACCAGGCCCGCGATGCAGATCTGGTTGATCATCTTGGTGAGCTGGCCGGCGCCGGCCGGGCCCATCAGGCGCGAGGCGCGGGCGAAGCTCATGATCGCCGGCTCGACCCTGGCATACATGTCGGCGTCGCCGCCGCACATGACCGTGAGGACACCGTTCTCCGCGCCGGCCTGACCGCCCGACACCGGCGCATCGATGAAGGCGAAGCCCTTGTCCTTCGCGGCGGCGTAGAGCTCACGCGCAACTTCCGCCGAGGCCGTCGTATGGTCGACGAAGACCGACCCTTTGCCCATGGCGTGGAAGGCGCCGTCCTCGCCCGTGGTGACCTGGCGCAGATCGTCGTCGTTGCCCACGCAGGCGAACACGACCTCCTGGCCGTCTGCGGCCTCGCGCGGCGTCGTGGCGGCGCGGCCGCCGTTCTCCGACACCCATCTGTCGGCCTTCGCCGCCGTGCGGTTGTAGACCGTCACCTCGTGGCCCTTGTCCTTGAGATGCCGCGCCATGGGATAGCCCATCACGCCCAGACCCAGAAATGCGACCTTCGCCATCATCAGCTCCCGTTTCGTCTCTTTGGTTCTTAGCGCATCGTGCGGAAAAGTGGACCCGGTTTTCACGAACGTGGCCCTTCGGGTCCGCAATGAGCGATGCGCTCTTTCCCAGAAGGGAGCATGATGCGCACTTCCGGAAAGGGGAGCCACGGACGGATCCGATGCTGCGGGACGCGAACGCGCGGAGGAAAACGGGCTCTACTTGATGTCGAAGGAAAAATACCGGGAGCGGATCAGGTCGTAGGTGCCGTTCGCCTTGACCTGCGCGATGGCGCGGTTGAACCGGGCGCGCAAGTCCTCATCGTCCTTGCGCAGGCCGATCCCGTAGGATTCCCGGTGATAGGCCGGGTCGGCGGGAGCATCGCCGAGCACGTGGCAGCATTCGCCTTCCCGGCTCTGCAGAAACTTCGAGAGGAGAAGCTCGTCCGCGAACACCGCATCGATCCGCCCCACGAGCAGGTCGAGATTGGCTTCCTCCGCCTTGGCATAGAGGACGATCTCGGACTTCTTGTAGTAGGTCTTGAGATACACCTCGTGATCGCTGCGCTCGATGGTCCCGATCCGTTTTCCCGCGAGCGCCTGCGGCGTGACCTCTCCCGGCGCGACCTCCTTGGAGCCGATGAAGACGGCGGGGATGCGGTAATAGGGATCGGTGAAGGCGATCCGCTTCCGGCGCCGATCGGTGATCTCCATCGACGACATGATCGCGTCGTATTCGTTGTTGAGCAGGCCCTTGATGATGCCGTCCCATTCGTGCTGGACGATGTCGCATTGAGCCTGCATCGCCTCGCAGAGGCTCTTCAGCAGATCGACCTCGAAGCCCTGCAGCTCGTTGCTGTTGGGGTCGATGAAGTTGAAGGGCGGGTAGGCGCCCTCGATCGCGATGCGGATGGCCGGCGCGCGCGCAGGCTGGGCCTCTTCGGCTGACGCCTTGGGCGCGGCGAGCCCTGCCGCAACGGCTGCGAGAAATCCTGCGGAGATTGCAATTTTCCGCCCCAATTCGACTGCGTTCACAATGTCTCAGCCTGTTCGTTCAGCGCCGATGTCATGGGAAAAGCGCCGCGCCGTCAATTGACAGAAAGCCTTATGTTTCAGGTCTCCGCCGTCGGGCGGGGCCTAACCGCCCGTCATGCTCATATGGCGGCCGACGGCCGGGCGGGCATGATTCCGGTCGATGATGAAATCGTGGCCCTTCGGCTTGCGGGCGATGGCGTCGAGGATCGCCCGGTTCAGCGGCGCATCGTCCTCCGAAGCACGGACGGGCGCGCGCAGATCGGCGGCGTCTTCCTGGCCGAGGCACATGAAGAGCTGTCCCGTGCAGGTCAGCCGCACGCGGTTGCAGCTCTCGCAGAAATTGTGCGTCAGCGGCGTGATGAAACCGAGTTTGCCGCCCGTCTCCGCAACCTTCACGTAGCGGGCGGGCCCCCCGGTGCGCTCGGCGAGATCCTGCAGCGTATAGCGCGCCTCGAGGCGCCGCCTCACCTCCGAGAGAGGGAGGTACTGATCGATGCGCTGCCCGTCGATTTCGCCGAGCGGCATGACCTCGATGAGGGTCAGATCCATGCCGCGTCCGTGGGTCCACGCGATCAGGCTCTCGATCTCGTCCTCGTTGACGCCCTTGAGCGCCACCGCGTTGATCTTCACCTTGAGGCCGGCGGCCTGCGCCGCATCGAGCCCCTGCAGCACCTTGGCGAGATTGCCCCAGCGGGTGATGCGGTGGAACTTGTCCGGGTCGAGGGTGTCGATGGAGACGTTCACGCGCCGGACGCCGCAGGAGACGAGTTCCTGGGCGAACCGCGCGAGCTGGGAGCCGTTGGTGGTCACGGTCAGTTCGTCGAGGGCGCCGGATTCCAGGTGGCGCGAGAGGGTGCGGAACAGGGTCATGATGTCCCGCCGCACCAGAGGTTCGCCGCCGGTGATGCGCAGCTTGCGGACGCCCTGTCCGACGAAGGCCGTGCAGATGCGGTCGAGCTCCTCGAGGCTCAGGAGGTCGCGCTTGGGCAGGAAGGACATGTCTTCGGACATGCAATAGACGCAGCGAAAATCGCAGCGGTCCGTCACCGACACGCGCAGATAGGTCACGGCGCGCCCGAACGGGTCCAGCAGGGCAGGGGCGGAGGAGGTGCCTGGAAGCTCGATTGTTGATCCCCGCATCAGGGACATATCCTCGATGATGACGCACGAAGGCTTGCTTTCAATGTAGAATTCAAGCAGCTCTCGTCAAAGGAAAAAAGCCGGAAAGGGACCGTCTCCATGACAACCGAGCGGACAACCGAGCGCTGGCCCACGGAGCTTCGCCTCGCCAAGGACAGGCGCAGCCTGCGCGTCGCTTTCGACGATGGCGCCGCCTTCGACCTCCCTGCCGAGTATCTTCGCGTGACGAGCCCCTCGGCGGAGGTGCAGGGTCACGCTCCCTCCGAGCGCAAGACGGTTCCGGGCAAGAAGGACGTGGAGATCATCGGCGTCGAGCCGGTCGGCAACTATGCCGTGAAGCTCGTCTTCGACGATCTGCACGACACCGGCATCTACGGCTGGGGTTATCTCTATGAGCTCGGGGCCGGTTACGGGCAGAAATGGCAGGCCTATCTCGACGAGCTTTCCGCCAAGGGTCTCTTGCGGGAGAAAGTGCGCTGACGGCCCGGGAGCAGTTCCCGCGCCGTCATGTCCGTCTTTGCGGCCCGTGAGCGGGCCGATCAAATCGGCGCTGCCAGACCGGAGCTGAAAAATCTTGTCGCAGGCCCCCACTCAATGGCTTGACGCGGGGCCTCCGACGCCAGTAGAAGGCGCTGGTCAGGGCGCGTAGCTCAGCGGGAGAGCATTCGCTTCACACGCGAAGGGTCACAGGTTCAATCCCTGTCGCGCCCACCATTTTCTTCCTGACAGATCAGCTTTTCCGGAAGGCGGGCCGATGGGCCATCGTCGCCCGCACCCTCGTCGTTCCAGTCTCTCGTGGCGATCCTCCATCCTGTCGTCCCTGCGCGGGCGGGGATCCAGAGTCGCCGGCGTTTCAGGAACGAGCGCGACGGCCGCGGCTCGCCCGATGCGGCGCCCTCACCCCGGGATCATGTCCGATGCTGCAAGTCTTTGGTCTTGAGCATCTTTCCATGTCCGATGGTCTAAGCCGCCATCGGCTTCATCAGCGTCTCCACGGCGGCGAAGAGCTGGTCGAAATGATCGATCACGATGTCGGGGTTCAGATCCTTCACCGGAACATCCGTATAGCCGAAGGGAACCGCCACCACCGGGATGCCCGCGTTGCGCGCCGCGACGATGTCGGTCCGCGAATCCCCCACCATGATCGCCCGCGACGGATCGCCGCCCGCCCGTTCGATGGTCAGGGTCAGGTGGCGCGGGTCGGGCTTGAAATACGTGAAGGTGTCGCGTCCGCAATTGGCCGCGAAGCGGTGGCCGATCCCGAGTTCGTGCAGGAGCTTGACCGAGTGTTCCTCCACCTTGTTGGTGCAGACCGCGAGGATGAAACCGGCGGCCTCGAGCCGGTCGAGAGCCGCCGCGACCCCCGGAAAAAGCTCGGTCCTGACGCAGATATTCTCGCCGTAATGCACCATGAACTGGCGGTAGAGCTCGTCGAGATAGTCCGGCGCCAGCTCCTTTCCGGCCGCTTCGAACCCGCGCTCGATCAGGGCCCGGGCGCCTGCGCCGATCATGTCTCGCGCCTGTTCGACCGGCAGGGAGGCGAGGCCTTCGCGCTCGAGAATGACGTTGAGCGTTCCCACCAGATCGCCGGCCGTGTCGGCCAGGGTTCCATCGAGGTCGAAGACAGCGATGGGCGGGGCGATTTGCGGGGTATGAATGGTCATCAGCCTCGGTTACCTGCTCCAAGCGGGGGAATCAATCGGCGGGGGAATCAATCGGCCGGGATGATATGGTGCCCCGGTTGATTCGTTCTTACCGTGATGGAGTGATGAATGCGGCTCTTTGGTTGCGCGGCGTTTCTGTCGACGGCCCTGACCCTGGCGGGCCTGCCGGGCCCGGCCCTGGCGGCGTCCTACGATTTCGTGCCCGCGCCGCAGACGGACCTAAACCGGATCTACCGGATCGACCGGGTGACCGGCGAGGTCAGCTCCTGCCAGTACGGGTTGCAGGAGGGCACGATCGGGGTGACGCTCTGCTTCAGCCCGGGCGAAGGCGCCGGAGCCCAGCAGCCCGGAGAATACGGGCTGGTCGCATCCCGCCACGAGCGGGAAGGGGGCGTGTTCCGCGTGAATTTCCGCACGGGCGACATGAGCATCTGCTACGTCTTCGACGAGCGGGTCGTGTGCACGCCGCAGGCGCGGCCGTCCTCCGCCGCGTCGACGATCGCACCTTCCGCATCGACACCGTCGGGCGGCTCGGGTACGGGAGCCTCGCCCCAGCGTCCTTGAACCTGGTCCTCCAGAGCGTTCGACCGAGGGCGGATATGAAACCATCTTTCTTTTCAACACCCTCGCGTGGTAGAGGCGGATTACGGTCCGCCTTTCGGGCGGGGCGACAGATCTAGAGGTCCTCAGTGAGCGACAATCTCAAGCGTGCAGCAGCCGAAAAGGCAGCCCAGCTCGTCACCGACGGCATGAGGCTGGGCCTCGGCACCGGCTCGACGGCGGCGCACTTCGTAGCGGCCATCGGCGAGCGTGTCCGTGGCGGCCTTAAAGTCGTCGGCGTGCCGACCTCCGAGGCGACCCGCGACCAGGCGCAGCGCGAGGGCATTCCGCTCGCGACCCTCGACGAGGTGCCGGAACTCGACCTGACGGTCGATGGAGCCGACGAACTCGACGACGACCTGCGCCTCATCAAGGGCGGCGGCGGAGCACTCCTTCGCGAGAAGATCGTGGCCGCCGCGAGCGCCCGCATGATCGTGATCGCGGACGGCTCCAAGCGCGTCGCCAAGCTCGGCAAGTTTCCCCTGCCCATCGAGGTCGTTCCCTTCGGGCTCACGGCCACGGAGCGGGCCGTCGGCAAATTGCTGGAAAGCCTCAACATGACGGGCGAGCTGCGCCTTCGGCGCGCCGCCGACGGGGCTCCTTACGTCACCGACGGAGGCCATTTCATTCTCGATGCCCATCTCGGCCGCATCGACAAGCCCAATGTCCTGGCCTCTACGCTCAACAACATCCCCGGAGTCGTCGAGCACGGCCTCTTTCTCGGTCTCGCCACCGGTGCGATCCTCGCGACCGGGGAGGGGCTTGTCGAACTCGGTCAGCTCTGACCTTAAGCCTTATTGGAGTCCCTTCTATGATCCGTTCCGCTTCCCGACTGGCTGCGACCTCGGTCGCGCTGTTCCTGCTGGCGAGCCCCGTTTTCGCCCAGCAGGCCGATCTGCCCGCGAGCCATCTGGCGGCCGGGCGTGAGGTTGCCATCGGCTCCGGCATCACCGGCGCCTTCGACGCGCTGACGGGCCCGCTGCTCGCCCGCCTGCAGCGCATGAGCGTCACGAACCCCGACATCCAGAAGGATCTGGACGCGGTCGTCGCCGGGCTGCGGCCCGAGGTCGAGCAGAAGAAGCAGGAACTGATCGATGCGAGCGCCCGCATCCTGGCCACGCGCATGACCGAGGCGGAGCTGAAGGAGGTCGCGGCCTTCTACAAGTCGGCCGTCGGTCAGAAATACGTGCAGCTCCAGCCGGCCGTTCTCGACGACGTGGTGCGCCAGATGGATCTGTGGTCGCAGCGGACCTCGGAATACATCATGACCCGCGCCCGCGAGGAAATGGGCAAGCGCGGCCACGGCCTGAACTGAGCTTGATCCGTCCGTCGGACGACGCGCGAAGCCCCGCAGAACTGAAAAAGGCCCGGTTTCCCGGGCCTTTTTCGTTGCTTGCTTCATTGTGAGAGCCGATGCTCTCAATCCTCGACGGCCTTGAAGCGGCCCATGCCCTTCATGACGAAGGGGAGGATGAGGGCGATCAGGGCGATGGTGAGAAGCGTGGCCGAGATCGGGCTCTGCAGCAGGACCAGCGGATCGCCGAGGCTGATCGACAGGGCGCGCCGCAGCTGGCTTTCGGCGACGGGTCCCAGGATGAGGCCCACGACGACCGGCGCGATCGGGAAGTCGAAGCGGCGCATCAGGAAGCCGACCACGCCGAACACGGCCAGCATGATGAGCTCGACGGGCGACGGGTTGGCGGCGATCGTGCCCATGGTGGCGAAGACCAGGATGCCGGCATAGAGCCAGGGCTGCGGGATCGCGAGCAGGCGCACCCACACGCCGACCAGCGGCAGGTTCAGCACCAGCAGCATGCCGTTGGCGATGAACAGGCTCGCGATCAGGCCCCACACCAGGTCGGGCTTTTCGGCAAAGAGCAGCGGGCCGGGGTTGAGGCCGTATTGCTGGAAGCCCGCCAGCATCATGGCGGCCGTGGCGGAGGTCGGAAGGCCCAGGGTCAGGAGCGGCACCAGGGTGCCGGCCGCCGAGGCGTTGTTGGCGGCCTCGGGGCCGGCGACGCCCTCGATGGCGCCCTTGCCGAACTCCTCCGGATGCTTGGTGAGCCGCTTCTCGGTCGCATAGGACAGGAAGGTCGGGATCTCGGCGCCGCCCGCCGGCAGGGCCCCCATCGGGAAGCCGAAGAGCGTCCCGCGCAGCCAGGGCTTCCAGGAGCGCTTCCAGTCGTCCTTGGTCATCCAGAGCGAGCCGCGCACGGCTTCGAGCTTCTCCTCGTGCACGTGGCGGCGCGAGGCGACGTAGAGGGCCTCGCCGACGGCGAAGAGGCCGACCGCGAGGGTCGTCACTTCGATGTTGTCGTAGAGCTCCGGCACGCCGAAGCTGAGGCGGGCCTGCCCGGACAGGATGTCGATGCCCACGAGGCCGAGGACCAGGCCGAGGAACAGGCTGGTGAGGCCGCGGACCGGGGAATCCCCGAAGGTGGCCGAGACGGTCACGAAGGCCACGCACATCAGGGCGAAGTAGTCTTCGGGGCCGAAGCGCACGGCGATGTCGACGAGATAGGGCGCGAGCAGCGCCAGCCCCAGGGTCGCGAAGGTGCCGGCCACGAACGAGCCGATGGCCGAGGTCGCGAGCGCGGGCCCGGCGCGTCCGGCTTTCGCCATCAGGTGCCTTCGAGGGCGGTCGCCATCGAGGCGCTTTCGCCCGGGGTGTTGATCAGGATCGCGGTGGTCGAGCCGCCATACATGCCGCCGTAATAGATGCCCGCGAACATGATGATGGAGCCGGCCGGGTCGAGCCTGAAGGTGACCGGCAGCAGGAGCGCCACGGTGAGCGCCGGGCCGATGCCGGGCAGAACGCCGACGGCCGTGCCGAGCAGAACGCCGATGAGTGCGAACAGCAGGTTCATCGGCTCGATCGCCACGGTCAGGCCGTGGGCCAGGGAGACAAAGGCTTCCATGGGGGCCTCAGAGAAGGTGCTCGAGCGGCCCTGCCGGCAGGGACAGGGTCAGGAGCTTGGCAAAGAGCAGATAGACGACGAGCGCGATCACGATGCCGAGCAGGAGGTCCGTCACGAAGGCGCGGCGTCCGAAGGCCGCGGAGGTCGTGGCGAACAGGATGGCCGTGCCGATCATGAAGCCGCCGCCGATGGCGATGAGGGTGATCAGGACGGCGAGGCCGCCGACGATCAGGATGATCGGCTTCCAATCGAGGCTTTCGCGCTCGGGCAGGTCGCCGCGCAGGGCGCCGATCCCGTTGCCGACGGCAAGCAGGGCGAGGCCGATGGCCACGATGACGGGCATGGCCTTCGGGCCGACGTCGTAGGGGGAGAGAAGCTGCAGCTTGGTCATGTCCCACCCGACCAGGCCGGCCAGGGCGAGGAGGAGGAGAGCGATGACGAAGCCCGCTGTGTCGATGCGCCGATGCTGAGATGACATGAGAAAGATCCTGAAAGCAAAAGCGCCGCGCTCGGGGAACGCGGCGCCTGGTTCGTCAGCGGCGGCTTACGACTTCACCAGTCCCACCGCGGTCAGGACGTCCTTCGTGCGGAGCACTTCCTCGCCCAGGAGCTTGGTGAACGCGTCGCCGGACAGGTAGGCGTCATCCCAGCCCTTGGCCTTCAGGATCTCCTGCCATTCCTTGGCCTTCGCCAGCTTGTCCATGGTGTCGGTCAGGGCCTTCTTCTGGTCGGCGGAGATGCCGGGAGGCGCCACGACGGCGCGCCAGTTGGCGATCTCGAGGTCGACGCCCTCGGCCTTGATCGAGGGCTGCTCGGCCGTGGCCTTGTCGGCCGGGGAGCTCAGGCCGAGAAGGCGCAGCTTGCCGGCCTTGATCTGGCTTTCGAACTCGCCGTAGCCGGAGATGCCGGCCGTCACCTTGCCGCCGAGGATCGCCGCGAGGGCCTCGCCGCCGCCCGAGAACGGGATGTAGTTGATCTTGGTCGGGTCGGCGCCGGCCGCCTTGGCGAAGAGCGCCGCCGCGATGTGATCGACGCCGCCGGCCGAGCCGCCCGCCCACGTCACCTTCGCCGGATCCGCCTTGATGGCCGCGGCCAGGTCCTTCACGGACTTGATCGGGGACTCGGCCGGAACCACGATCGCCTCGTATTCCGCCGTCAGGCGGGCGATGGGGGTCGTCTGGTCGAGCGTGACCGGCGACTTGTTGGTCAGGAGCGCGCCCACCATCACGTAGCCCATGACCATGAGCTGGCTGCCGTCGCCCTTCGCGTTGTTCACGAGCTGGGCGATGCCGATGGAACCGCCCGCGCCGGGAACGTTGGTGACCTGCACGCCCTTGGCAAGCCCGGCCTGCATCAGAGCCTGCTGCATCGACCGCGCCGTCTGGTCCCAGCCGCCGCCAGGCGCCGCAGGAGCCATGATCTTCAATTCGGTCTGGGCGGCTGCCGATGTTACGAAGCCTGCAACCGCTGCCGCCGCGAGGGCGCCGCGCCAGAAGCTCTTTTCGAGTTGCCTCATTCTGTTTCCTCCAAGGGACTGAACGTCACGTCAGAACGTGTCCGGCAGACCCTAAAGCCGGTTTGCACCCCGGGCAAGCATCCGAGTTCCTCGTCGGCATTGAACCTTGGCTTAAGGGGCGGCCACGTGGATCCTTGCATGCGGGCCATGTCCTGCAAGCTTGGCGCGAGGACTGGCGGCATCGGCGGAGCAGCCATTATATGAGGGGCAGCGTTCAGCCGATTCCCAACGGAGACCACCCCATGCCCCAGTTCGATGTCGATCTCTTTGTCATCGGAGCGGGCTCCGGCGGGGTCCGCGCCGCCCGCATCGCGGCGGGCTACGGCGCCAGGGTGATGGTCGCGGAGGAATACCGGGTCGGCGGCACCTGCGTCATCCGGGGCTGCGTGCCGAAGAAGCTCATGGTCTATGCCAGCCGCTTCGCCGACGAATTCCACGACGCGGCGGGCTTCGGCTGGACCGTCGGGGAGCCGAGCTTCGACTGGGCGACGTTCATCCGCAACAAGGACAAGGAGATCGACCGGCTGGAGGGGATCTACCGGACCAACCTGGAGAAGGCAGGGGTCGAGATCGTCAACAGCCGCGCCGTGATCGAGGATGCCCATACGGTTCACGTCCTTGCGACGGGGGCCCGCATCCGCGCCCGCTTCATCCTGGTGGCGGTCGGAGCCCATCCGACCATGGATCCTCCCATTCCGGGCGGCGAACTCGGCATTACGTCGAACGAGGTGTTTCATCTCGAAACCCAGCCGAAGCGCATCATGATCGTCGGCGGCGGCTATATCGCGGTGGAATTCGCAGGGGTGTTCGCGGGGCTCGGCAGCCGCGTGACCCTGGTCCACCGGGGCGACAAGCTCTTGCGCGGCTTCGACGAGGACGTGCGCGATGCGCTGGGCGAGGCCTATGCCCGGCGCGGGATCGACCTCGCGCTCAAGAGGACGCTGACGCGCCTGGACAGGACGGCGGACGGCATCGCCGCGACATTGTCCGACGGCTCGGTCGTCACCGTCGACCAGGTGCTCGTCGCGACCGGGCGGCGACCGAACACGAAGGAACTCGGCCTGGAGAAGGCCGGGATCACCGTCGACGAGGTGGGGGCGATCCCTGTCGATGCCTATTCCCGGACCCTGATCCCGTCGATCTACGCGGTCGGCGACGTGACCAACCGGGCGAACCTCACGCCCATCGCGATCCGCGAGGGCCACGCCTTCGCCGACACGGTGTTCGGCGGCCGACCCACCATCGTCGATCACGACCTGATCCCCACGGCGGTCTTCTCGACCCCGGAAATCGGCGTGATCGGCTGCGGCGAGCATGCCGCGCGGGAGGTCTATGGGGATATCGACGTCTACAAGACGGCGTTCCGGCCCATGAAGGCCACCCTGTCGGGCGGGGCGGACCGGGTGTTCATGAAGCTCGTCGTCGACAAGGCCACCGACAAGGTCGTCGGCGTCCACATCATGGGGCACGATGCGGGCGAGATGATCCAGCTCGCGGGCATCGCCGTCACCATGGGGGCCACCAAGGCCGATTTCGACCGGACCGTCGCGGTCCATCCCACGGCCTCGGAGGAACTCGTGACCATGCGGACGCCCGTCGTTGTCAAGAAGCCGGTGGATGTCGGGTGAGGCCCGAAGCGCGCAGCCTCGGCGAGCCCCCCGTCACTCCTTGGTGAAATACTGATCGCCCTCGATCCGCTTGACGAAGCGCCAGCCATGGCCTTCGAGGCGCGCGACCGCGCCTTGCTCGGCTTCGGAGATCTCGACCTGCAGCAGGCCCGCGGTCCGGTCCAGGAGGCGGGACATCCCGCGCAGGACCGCCTCGGCCATGCCCTCCACGTCGATCTTGACGAAGATCGTCTCGCCGTCGAGGGACAGGACGTCGTCCAGGCGGCGCACCTGGATGGTCTCCTGCTCGGTGAAGACGGACAGGTTCCTGGCGGTCGTGGTCAGGTCGAGGCGCGAGACGCCGGTCGAGGTGGGGTCCACGTGAATGACGACCTCGTGGGTCTCGTCGCCCAGGCCGAACCGGTGCGCCGTCACCTTCATGTCCAGCCGGTTGGCGAAGACGTTGCCGAGGAGCTGGTTGTAGTTGCGCCTGACCGGCTCGAAGGCGTGCACGGCCGTGACCGCCGCCTCCCGGCCCAGCAGCACCGTGTAGAGACCGATATTGGCGCCGATATCCACCACCTGGCTGAGGCCGCGCCTTTCGATTTCGCCGCGAACGAAGGCGAGCTGGGCGTTCTCGTAGGGAGCTCCGGCGAGAAGCCGGTTGTCGATCCAGTTGCGCGGGTCGAGAATGAGGGGAGCCCCGTCGCGATAGCCGATCGATGGAAATCTCCGCAGCTTCGCGAGCCTCTTGCGAAGGCTGTGAACCGGTCGCAACGCCATTGTCTGATCGACTCCCATTCCCGCAGAACGAACCGGATCCGCAAGTTTGCCGCCGGTCGCGCCCACCCGTTCCCGTGCGCTTCTGCGCGCAACCGCCGTGTTGGTCAAGGGTCGGCTCGGCCGTGGAGACGAGGGTCCATCCTCTTGCGAGGGCCCGTTCTCTTGCGAGGGCCCGTTCTCTTGCGAGGGCCCGTTCTCTTGCGAGGGCCCGTTCTCTTGCGAGGGCCCGTTCTCTTGCGAGGGCCCGTTCTCTTGAAGGCGTCGCGGCTCTCCCCTCGTTGATCGTCTCGGGCCGAAACGCGTCCTTTCGGCACTCGCCTTTTTGATTGTGTCGTGTATAGGTGCCCTTTCGTGCCGCTTGTTGCGGCCACGAGAGGATACAAACGACACGGGAGCCAAGTGTCATGACTGAGCGGTGGACGCCCAACAGCTGGAGAAACAAGCCGATCCAGCAGGTTCCGGCCTTTCCGGACCCGGAGGCGCTTGAAAGCGTAGAGCAGCAGCTCGCAGGCTTTCCCCCGCTCGTTTTTGCGGGCGAGGCCCGGAAGCTGAAACGCGAGCTGGCGAAGGTCGCCAAGGGAGAGGCTTTCCTGCTTCAGGGCGGCGACTGCGCCGAGAGCTTCGCCGAGCATTCCGCCGACAATATCCGCGATTTTTTCCGCCTGTTCCTGCAGATGGCGGTGGTGCTCACCTATGCGGGCGGTTCGCCCGTGGTGAAGATCGGCCGCGTGGCGGGACAGTTCGCCAAGCCGCGCTCCTCCGCGACCGAGACCATCGACGGCGTCGAGCTGCCGAGCTACCGGGGCGACATCATCAGCGACATCGCCTTCACGCCCGAGGCGCGCACGCCCGATCCGCGCCGCCAGCTCGAGGCCTACCGCCAATCGGCCGCGACGCTCAACCTGATCCGCGCCTTCGCGACCGGCGGCTACGCCAATCTCGAGAACGCGCATCGCTGGATGCTCGGTTTCGTAAAGGATTCGCCGCAATCCTCGCGCTACAGCGAGCTGGCCGAGCGGATCACCGAGAGCCTCAACTTCATGCGGGCGATCGGCATCGATCCCGAGACGCATCCCGAGATGCGCTCGACGGATTTCTACACCAGCCACGAAGCCCTGCTGCTCGGCTACGAGGAGGCCCTGAGCCGCGTGGATTCCACGACCGGCGACTGGTACGCCACCTCCGGCCACATGGTCTGGATCGGCGACCGCACCCGTCAGGTGGATCATGCCCATGTGGAATACATGCGCGGCATCAAGAACCCGATCGGCCTCAAATGCGGCCCGACGCTCACGGCGGATTCGCTCCTCAGGCTCATCGAAGCCCTGAATCCCGAGGACGAGGCCGGACGTCTCACCCTGATCTGCCGTTTCGGCTCCGACAAGGTAGCCGAGCATCTGCCGGGCCTGATCCGCGCGGTGCAGAAGGAAGGCCGCACGGTGGTGTGGTCCTGCGATCCGATGCACGGCAACACGATCAAGGCCGCCTCCGGCTACAAGACCCGGCCCTTCGAGCGCGTCATGGGCGAGGTGAGGGACTTCTTCGCCATCCATCAGGCGGAAGGGACGCATGCGGGCGGCATCCATCTGGAGATGACCGGCAAGAACGTGACGGAATGCACCGGCGGCGCCCGCGCGCTCACCGATGCGGATCTTTCCGACCGCTATCACACCTATTGCGACCCGCGCCTCAACGCGGAGCAGGCGCTGGAAATCGCGTTCCTGACCTCGGAGCTGATCAAGCGCGAGCGTCAGGCTCGCGAACGGCCCGCCGCCCTGGCAGCCGAGTGAGAATGAAGAAAAGGGGCGCCATGAGCGCCCCTTTTACTGTCATGGGTGAGTGATACGCGACAAACGAACCTAGCTCAGCCAGCCCATGAAGTAGAGAATCAGGATGATCGGAAGAGGAATGCCGATCAGCCAAAGCAAACCACCCTTAAACATGTTGCCTCCATTGCCTAATTCGTGCTGGGATAACGACCTGGACTGTATTGGGTTCCGAGGACTGTGACCCGTCTTTCATCTTCATGACGGGCGTGGGGGCGCGCCGAGACCCATTTGCGGAGGGGATCGTTCCCGCTTCGCATTGCTGCGCACCCGGCGGCGCGCTACTTCTCTGAGCCATGGCTCAGAACACGCTCAAAATCGCTCTTGCACAGCTCAATCCCATCGTCGGCGACGTGGCCGGGAACGAGGAGAAGGCCCGCCGCGCCCGTGCCGAGGCGGCCCGCATGGGGGCCGACCTCGTGATGTTCGCCGAGCAGTTCCTCGCGGGCTACCCGGCCGAGGACCTCGTGCTCAAACCCGCTTTCCAGGACGCGTGCCGCGCCGCCCTCGAGCGCCTGGCCCGCGAGACGGCGGAGGGCGGACCGGGCCTGCTCATCGGCCTGCCGTGGCGCGAGGGCGACGAACTCTACAACGCCTATGCGCTCCTCGACCGGGGCTCGATCGCGGTCCGCTACAAGGTGGACCTGCCGAATTACGACGTCTTCGACGAGAAGCGGCATTTCGATCCCGGTCCCCTGCCGGGGCCCGTGAACTTCCGTGGAGTGCGCATCGGCATTCCGATCTGCGAGGACATCTGGGACGGCGACGTGGTCGAATGCCTGGCCGAGACGGGGGCGGAGCTGCTGCTCGTGCCGAACGGCTCGCCCTATCACCGGGGCAAGACGGAGGAGCGCTTCAACATCGCCGCCGCCCGGGTGACGGAAAGCGGCCTGCCGCTCGTCTATCTCAACCAGGTCGGCGGCCAGGACGAGCTGGTCTTCGACGGCGCGTCCTTCGTCCTCAACGCGGATTGCGCGCTGGCCTGCCAGCTCCCGGCCTTCGAGGAGGCCGTCGTCCTGACCCTGTGGGAGAAGGGCGAGGAGGGGTGGGTCTGCCGCGAGGCCCCCATGGCCACGGTCGAGGAGGGGGGGCAGGCCGATTACGCCGCCTGCGTCCTGGGCCTGCGCGACTACGTGGAGAAGAACCGCTTCCCCGGCGTGGTGATCGGCCTCTCCGGCGGCATCGATTCCGCCCTCTGCGCCGCCATGGCGGTCGATGCGCTCGGCCCCGGGCGCGTGCATTGCGTGATGCTGCCCTACCGCTACACCTCCGGCGAATCCCTGAAGGATGCGGAGGATTGCGCCCGCGCCCTCGGGGTACGCTACGACATCCTGCCCATCGCCGAGCCGGTGGAGGGCTTCGAGACCGCGCTCCAGCCCCTGTTCGCGGGCCGGGAGCGCGACATCACGGAGGAGAACCTCCAGAGCCGCGCGCGCGGCACCATCCTCATGGCGATCTCGAACAAGTTCGGCGCCATGGTGGTGACGACCGGCAACAAGTCCGAGATGTCGGTGGGCTACGCCACGATCTACGGCGACATGAACGGCGGCTTCAACCCGATCAAGGACCTCTACAAGATGGAGGTCTACCGCCTGTCCGCCCTGCGCAACCGCTGGAAGCCGAAGGGCGCCCTGGGGCCAGACGGCATCGTGATCCCTCAGAACATTCTCACGAAGGCGCCCACGGCGGAGCTTCGCGAGAACCAGAAGGACCAGGATTCCCTGCCGCCTTACGAGGATCTCGACGAGATCCTGCGCGGGCTCGTGGAAGAGGAGCTCCGCGTCTCCGACATCGTCGCCAGGGGCTATGATGCCGAGGTGGTGCAGAAGGTCGAGCGCCTGCTCCATCTCGCGGAGTACAAGCGCCGCCAATCCGCGCCGGGCGTGAAGGTCACGCGCAAGAATTTCGGGCGCGACCGGCGCTATCCCATCGTGAACCGCTTCCGGGACCAGGGTCTTGCGGCTCACCGGAAGGACGAAGCCCTGGAGCGGGCGACGGGCAAGCCTCGCCTGGGTTCGATGGACGTGTGAGGAGAGCTCTTCCCGTCCTCGTCCCCCGCCAATGCCGCTTTTCGTGCCATCCCGGGTTCTCGCTGCGCTTGCCTCGGAATGACGGGGGCACAGGAACAAGCGCGGCCATGAAAGAAAGGGGGATGTGAAGGAGAGCCCCCTGTCCGAACCGGTTGCCCCTTGCGCGGCCGCGCGCCCTTCGCCATACCGGTTCCATGTCCAAGCCCATCGTTCGCTTCGCCCCGTCCCCGACCGGGCATATCCATATCGGCAACACCCGCGTGGCCCTGCTCAACGCGCTTTTCGCGCGTCGTGAGGGGGGCACCTTCATCCTGCGCTTCGACGACACGGATCTCGCGCGCTCGAAGCAGGAATACGCGGATTCCATCGAGACCGATCTGAAGTGGCTGGGCATTGAGCCCGACATCGTCGTGCGCCAGTCGGAGCGTTTCGATCTCTACGACGCTGCGGCCGAGCAGCTCAAGGATGTCGGCCGTCTCTACCCCTGCTACGAGACGCCGGAGGAACTGGAGTTCCGCCGCAAGCGCCAGCTCGCCCGGGGCCTGCCGCCGATCTACGACCGGGCCGCGCTCAAGCTCACGGACGAGGAGCGCAAGGCCCTCGAGGAGGCAGGGCGCAAGCCCCATTGGCGCTTCCGCCTCGACCATACGAACGTGGCGTGGACCGATCTCGTGCGCGGCGATTGCCGGGTGGATTGCAGCTCGCTCTCCGATCCCGTGCTGGTGCGCGAGGACGGAACCTATCTCTATACGCTCCCGTCCGTCGTCGACGACATCGAGCTGAAGATCACGCACGTGATCCGCGGCGAGGACCATGTCACCAACACGGCGGTGCAGATCCAGATCTTCGAGGCGCTCGGGGCCGCCATTCCCACCTTCGCGCATCACAGCCTGCTGATCACGGCGAGCGGCGAGGGGCTTTCCAAGCGACTCGGCCATCTCTCGGTGCAGGGGCTGCGCGAGGCGGGACTCGAGCCCCAGGCGGTGGCCTCGCTCGCCGTGCTCGTCGGCTCGGCGGAAGCCGTGCGCCCGGTCGCCGATCTCGGTGAACTCGCCCGGCTCATCGACTTTTCCCACATCTCCCGCGCGCCCGCGAAATTCGACGAGAGCGAGCTGGAGCACCTCAATGCGCGCCTCATCCACGAGATGCCCTACGGGGCCGTGCGCGAGCGCCTCGCCGCGCTCGACGCGGATCTGGGCGAAACGTTCTGGAACGCCGTGCGGGGCAACCTGACGAAGGTGCGGGACGTGTCGGATTGGGCCAGGGTCGTGCGCGGCCCGGTGACGCCCGTCATCGAGGACAGGGGCTTCATCGATGCGGCGCTGGACCTGCTGCCGGAAGGGCCGTGGGACGCCTCCACCTGGAAGGCATGGACCGAGGCCGTGAAGGCGAAAACGGGCGTCAAGGGCAAGGCCCTGTTCATGCCGCTTCGCCTCTCGCTCACGGGCCTCGATCACGGCCCGGAACTCGCAAGCCTCCTGCCGCTGATCGGCCCCGAGCGCGCGAAGGCGCGGCTGGCCGGGCAGGCGGCGTAAGACATCGACCTTTTTCGTCATGGCCGGGCTTGTCCCGGCCATGACCTCGAGAGAGCCTAGAGCATCGGATCCCAAAAGTGGATTCCACTTTTGGGATCCGATCCGATGCTCCACTTCTTCAATGGCGCATCGTTCGGAGCGGACCCAGCGGGCCGCGCCAGCGAAAACCGGGTCCACTTTTCCGCACGATGCGCTAAGCCTTGATCTTGTAGCCTGTCCGGAAGATCCACCAGATCGCCGCGAGGCAGATCAGCATGAACAGAAACGTCATGCCGAGGCTGATGCCGACATCCACGTCGGCGACGCCGTAGAAGCTCCAGCGGAAGCCGCTGACCAGATAGACCACCGGGTTGAACAGGGCGACCTTCTGCCAGAAGGGCGGCAGCATGTTGATGGAGTAGAAGCTGCCGCCGAGGAACGCGAGCGGCGTCACGATCATCAGCGGGACCACCTGGAGCTTCTGGAAGCTGTCGGCCCATACGCCGATGATGAAGCCGAAGAGGCTGAAGGTGACGGAGGTGAGCACCAGGAACGCCACCATCCAGAGCGGGTGCTGAATGGAGAAATCCACGAAGAGCCGCGCCGTGACCAGGATGATCGTTCCGATGACCACCGATTTCGTGGCGGCGGCGCCCACATAGCCGATCACCGTCTCGATGGCGGAGATCGGCGCGGACAGGATCTCGTAGATCGTGCCCGTGAATTTCGGCATGTAGATGCCGAACGAGGCGTTCGAAATGCTCTCCGTCAGGAGCGACAGCATGATGAGGCCGGGCACGATGAACGCGCCGTAGCTCACGCCGTCGATCTTGGCCATGTGCGAGCCGATGGCCGAGCCGAAGACGATGAAATAGAGCGATGTCGAGAGAACCGGCGACGCGATGCTCTGCATGATCGTGCGCCAGGTGCGCGCCATCTCGAAGAGATAGATCGCCTTGATGCCATAGACGTTCACGGGCGCCCCCTCACCAGGCTGACGAAGATGTCTTCGAGCGACGACTCGGAGGTGTGCAGATCCTTGAAGTCGATGCCGTGCTCGTTGAGCCGGCGCAGGAGCGTGGCGATGCCCGTCTCCTCGCTCTGCGCATCGAAGGTGTAGATCAGGTCGGTGCCGTCGGCCGAGAGCTGGAGGTGCTCGGATTGCAGGTCCGTGGGCAGCGCGCCGAGCGGGCTCTGCAGATGCAGCGTCAGCTGCTTCTTGCCGAGTTTCTGCATCAGCACGTGCTTGTCCTCGACCAGGATGATCTCGCCCTTGTTGATCACCCCGATCCGGTCGGCCATCTCCTCGGCCTCCTCGATGTAATGGGTCGTGAGGATGATGGTGACGCCGCTCTCCCGAAGGCCGCGCACCATGGTCCACATGTCCCGCCTGAGCTCCACGTCGACGCCGGCGGTCGGCTCGTCGAGGAACAGGATGTTCGGTTCGTGCGAGAGGGCCTTGGCGATCATCACGCGGCGCTTCATGCCGCCCGACAGCGCCATGATCTTCGTGTCCTTCTTCTCCCAGAGGGAGAGGTCCTTGAGGATCTTCTCGACATGGGCCGGGTTCGCGGGCTTGCCGAAGAGCCCGCGGCTGAAATTCACCGTCGCCCATACGCTCTCGAAGGCGTCCGTGGTGAGTTCCTGCGGCACGAGGCCGATCTTCGTGCGGGCGGGGCGGTAATCGCGGACGATGTCGTGTCCGTCCGCCGTGACCGTGCCCGTGCTCGGATTGACGATGCCGCAGATGATGCTGATCAGCGTCGTCTTGCCGGCGCCGTTGGGGCCCAGCAGGGCGAAGATCTCGCCCCGGCGGATCGTGAGGTCGATGTTGCGCAGGGCCTGGAACCCGGACGCATAGGTCTTGGACAGGCCCGAGACCGAGATGATCGGATCGGCCCTGCCGGCGGCCTGCGGCATTCGTGTGTGATCGAGCGGTTTCATGGGGCGCTTCATAGCATGAAATGCGCCCCGCGAACCCTCCTCCCGGCAAGGGGGCTGCCGGCAAGGGGGCTGCCGGCAAGGGGGCTGCCGGCAAGGGGGCCTGCCGGCAAGAGAGAAGGGCTCCCGGCCACACCTGCGCTCCGCCGTCATCTCTGCCGGACCGGGAGGTGGGATCAGGGGCGGCCCTGACGGGCGAATCAGTTCTGCGGGTTCGGCACCGGGATGAGATTCGGGGCGATCACGCGGACGGTCTTCTTCTGGCCGTTCCCGGCGACGACTTCCTGCTGTTTGCCCTCGTTCTCTCCGACGACCCGGGTGTTCTCGATGGATTGCGGGCCGATGCCCGAGGATTCCTTGCTGGCGGTCGGAGCGGCGGCGGCGCTCTCGGCAGCGGCCTTCTCTTCCTCGTCGGCCTTCTTCTCGGCCGCCTTGCGGGCCTGTACGGCCTTCGGACGCGACATCTCCTCCGCCTTCTCGGCGGTCACGATCATGTCGCCCTTACGCTGCGAGAGCATGCTTTCGGCCTTACGCAGGACCACGGACCAGCTCTCGTCCTGCCGCTTGCAGGCGCAGCTCTCGTCGAAATTCTTGCGGAACTTGAATGCGTTGGCGAGCGACGTATAGGGCTTGTTGCCCGAGAGCGAGACCGCGCGGGTCAGGCCGTCGTCGCCGCCGGGATAGGCGTAAGCCGTCGTTTCCGTACCCGGGCAGAGGGCCTGGCACATCTCGTCGGCGCTCTGCTGGCCGCCGGGGGGCGTCGTGAGCGGGAAGAAGGCGCCGTCGCATGCCTTCACGCAGATCAGGCGGCCGCCGCCGAGGGCACGCTGTCCCTCATCGGCGATGATCGGCTGTCCCTCGGGCATGATCTGCTGCGGCTGCTGACCACGCGGCGGGCCGAAGATCGATTCGAAGAAGCCGCGGGGCTGCTCGCCCGAGCAGCTCTGCTGTACGGCGACCTGAAGCTGGCGGCGGCGCGTCTCGACCTCGGACGGGTCGATGGCCTGAGAGGCGAGACGGGCATAGCCGGCCTCGAGCTGCCGGATCTGCCCCGCGATGGTGCCGCACTGGGCCGGGGCGGGACCGGCCAGGAAGCCGAGAGGACCACGCTCGCAGCCGATCGAGTTGTAGTATTGGACCAGGCGGTTGATCTCCGACCGCTGGGCCTGCATCTGCCCGGTCGGCGCTCCGCCTCCGCTGCGCTCGAGATTCGCCAGTTCCGCGCGGAAGCGCTGACACTCGGCCGACTGGGCGAAGGCGGCCTGCCCGGCGGCCAGGAAGGCCGTCACGGCAAGGAGGGTGCGGAGAAGGAATGTCTTTGTCATCAAGCTGATCGCAGAACTCGGGTCCGGTGCGGCGTCATGGCCAGGAGCTGACTTTGACGCTTGAGGTCATGTGCCGCCGGAATTGGGCCCTATTGTGATTTACCCCCTCGCAGGCCTCCGGTGAAGCCTCAAGACAGCAGCATGCATGTACCCTCATCCGGCTCCGGGAGCAAATAAGGTTGCGGGCGCATTTCCGGGCCCTCGTCAAAGGCGGGCGGCATCCCCACATGCAGCGTAACAGCAGGAGACAACGGGAATGCTCGCTCGAATCGCTCTGGTCCTCGCCCTCGTCGCGGGAGGCGCTACGGGCGCCCTGGCCCAGGAGCCGGATCTGATCTTCAAGAAATCGACCGTCTGGCGCGCGCTGACCCCCGACGACAAGCTCGCCGTCTACGGCATCGACGATCCCCTCGTGGAGGGCGTGGCCTGCCACTACACGACCCCGGAGCGGGGCGGCATCTCCGGCACGTTCGGCGTGGCCGAGGAGGTGTCCGACATCTCGCTGTCCTGCCGCCAGATCGGGCCCGTGACGTTCAAGCAGCGATTCGGCCAGGGGGACGTCGTGTTCAGCGAACGCCGCTCGCTCATCTTCAAGAAGATGCAGATCGTCCGCGGCTGCGACGCGAAGCGCAATACCCTGGTCTACATGGTCTACTCGGACCGGCCCATCGAGGGCTCGCCCAAGAACTCCACCTCTACCGTGCCGCTGATGCCCTGGGGCGTGGAAACGCCGCCCAAATGCGGCGATTGGCTGAAGAAGTAAGGCGAGGATTCATAAACGCCGACGCTCCCGGAAGGGCACAGCCGCCTCTCGCCTTGTTCTGCATCGTCAGGGGCTATGGATCCAGGGCTCAGTTCGAGCAGGTGATCGAGACGGGACGGAGTTCGGCGTCGCCGACCGAGACCTTCTGGATCGAGCCGGTCGCTTCCTCGGCCTCGATCTGGCGGAACGAGACCGCCCTGACATAGCCCTGCGACTCGCACCAGGTATCCGCCACAACTTGGCCACATGCCTGGCTTGAGATGAGGCATTCCGCGACGCCGTAGCCATCGGCGGCGGGGACCAGGAAGGTTGCTTCGGTCGATGAGGCCCGGGTGCCGTTCGAAAGCAGCGTCAGGGACGCGGCTGAAAAGAACACGGCAGTGCCCAACCCGAGCACGGCATATGCGCGGCGCATAGAAAACCTCATCGATTGAATAAGTGCTTTACTATCACGGGAGCCCGTGAATAAAGGTCTAACGGGTTTGGTTAAGACCCGTTTCTTGCATGGATGCAAATGGAATGTGCTTATCGGCACGGGAACCTTGACGCCTGTCCCAGGACGGGGCATTGATGCTCTCATGAACACGGCAACGATCCTCATTTCCGGGATTATTTGCGGCTAGCGCGCCACGCTGGCTGGAGCCGTCTCGTTCTCATTCCAAGAATGAAACCAATCTCCGGCCCCGTGGCCTGACAGGGACCTGGTTTCATGGCGCCTCAGCTGAAGCTCTACAACACGCTCACCCGGTCGAAGGACGCGTTCGTCCCGATCGATCCGAAGAACGTGCGCATGTATGTCTGCGGCCCCACGGTCTATGACTACGCCCATATCGGCAATGCCCGCCCCATCATCGTGTTCGACCTGCTGTTCCGTCTGCTGAGACATGTTTACGGTCCGGAAGCGGTCACGTATGTGCGCAACATCACGGATGTGGACGACAAGATTAACGCCCGTGCCGCCCGCGATTACCCGGACCTGCCCCATAACGAGGCGATCCGGGAGGTCACCCTGAAGACCGAGGACCAGTTCCACGCCGACATCCGGGCGCTCGGCGTCCTCATGCCCGAGGACGTGAACCTGCCCGGCGGGCGGGCGAGCTTCGTGGAGCCCCGGGCGACCGAGCACATCGACGAGATGCGCATGATCATCGAGCGGCTCATCGAGAGGAGCGCCGCCTATGTGGCCGAGGAGCACGTGCTCTTCTCGGTCGCGGCCATGCAGAGGCTGCCGAACGTGCCGAAATACGGCGCCTTCTCGAAGCGCTCCCTCGACGAGCTGCTCTCCGGCGCCCGCGTCGACGTGGCTCCCTACAAGCGCGACCCCATGGATTTCGTGCTCTGGAAGCCGTCCGGCCCGCAGGATCCGGCCTGGCCGTCGCCCGCCGGCATCGCGACCCCGGGCCGTCCCGGCTGGCACATCGAGTGCTCCGCCATGGCGTGGAAGCACCTGATCCAGGCCTTCGAGACGCGGCTCGCCTGCTCCGACCCGCAGGAACGCGAGGTCTTCGACATTCACGGCGGCGGCATCGACCTCGTGTTTCCCCATCACGAGAACGAGATCGCGCAGAGCTGCTGCGCGTTCGATACGCCGCGCATGGCCAATGTCTGGATGCATAACGGCTTCCTGCAGGTCGAAGGCGAGAAGATGTCGAAGTCGCTCGGCAACTTCTTCACCATCCACGACCTCCTGAAGGACTGGCCGGGCGAAGCGTTGCGCTTCAACATGCTGCGCACCCACTATCGCCAGCCCATCGACTGGACCGCCAAGGGACTCGAGGAAAGCGAGAAGACCCTCGACCGCTGGTACGAGCTCGCGGGCCACGGCGAGGCGGCACGCTTGTCGGACCACATCGTCGAGGCGCTCGCGGACGACCTCAACACGCCCAAAATGCTCGCGGAGCTGCACGCTCTCGACGGGCAGGGGGGCCATGAGGAGCTCGGCGCGAACCTGCGCGCCATGGGTTTCCTCCTGGAAGGGGCGGAAGGCTGGAAGGCCCGCAAGCGTGCCGCGCTCGCGGTCGATCCCACGGTGGTCGAGGGCCTGATCGCC
Organism: Microvirga sp. M2; assembly: GCF_047497095.1. Lineage (NCBI taxonomy): Bacteria > Pseudomonadati > Pseudomonadota > Alphaproteobacteria > Hyphomicrobiales > Methylobacteriaceae > Microvirga > Microvirga sp. M2. The sequence continues at coordinate 3,271,614 of NZ_CP134063.1, read as the reverse complement.
GCGCGGAAAGAGGCGCGCGCGGCGAAGAACTGGCCCGAATCCGACCGCATCCGCGACGAACTCGCGGCACTCAATGTCGTCGTGAAGGACAACAAGGACGGCACCACGACCTGGGAGGTCGCGCGATGAGCGTTCCGGCATTCTCCCTCGTCATGCCCGGCCTCGAGCGGGGCATCCACGCCTTTCCGGCGCGGTGTTTCCAGGACGTGGATTGTCGCGCCACGTGCGGCCGTGACGACGGTGTCATCCAGGAGGGCGCACGCTGATGGGACAGTCGATGCCGAAACCGGGCCTGCGCCCCTTCCTTCCCGCCGATCTTCCGGTGCTCGTCGAGGTCTTTCAGGCGAGCATCGAGGAGCTGACGGGCGAGGATTACAGCGAGGCCCAGCAGGAGGCCTGGATGCTGCAGGCGGAGGAAGAGGATTTCGCCGGGACGCTTGCGAAGGATCTCACCCTCGTGGCGACGGTCGAGGGATCGCCCGTCGGCTTCATCGCGCTCAAGGACAACGAGCTGATCGAGCTCTTCCACGTGCATCCCGCCGTGGCCGGGCAGGGGGTCGGCACCATGCTCTACGACGCGGTCGAGAGGCTCGCGACGGCGCGCGGCGCCGCCCGCCTCGTGGCGGAGGTCAGCGACAACGCGCTGCCCTTCTTCCAGAAGCAGGGGTTCCAGCCGCAGCGCCGCAACACCCTGTCGCTCGGCGACGAGTGGCTCGGCACCACCACCATGGAAAAACGCCTCGCACCCGCCGAGGATCGGAAGCTGTCGTCATGAGCCGCGAGCGCGTCTATCTCTTCGACACCACCCTGCGCGACGGCGCCCAGACCACCGGCGTGGACTTTTCGCTGGAGGACAAGCGGGCCGTCGCGGCATTGCTCGACAGGCTCGGCATCGACTACGTGGAAGGCGGCTATCCGGGCGCGAACCCGCTCGACACCGCCTTCTTCTCGGAAAAGCGTACGAAGAACGCCAAGTTCACCGCGTTCGGCATGACGAAGCGAGCCGGCCGGTCGGTCTCGAACGATCCCGGCGTGTCGCTGCTTCTCGATGCCGAGGCCGACGCGATCTGCTTCGTCGCGAAGGCGTGGGATTACCACGTGCACGTGGCGCTCGAGACGACGCTCGAGGAAAATCTCGCCGGCATCCGCGACAGCGTCGAGGCCGCGCGCGCGAAAGGCCGCGAGGTGATCGTCGATTGCGAGCATTTCTTCGACGGCTACAAGGCCAATCCCGATTATGCGCTCTCCTGCGCCAGGACGGCGTATGAGGCGGGCGCGCGCTGGGCCGTGCTCTGCGACACCAATGGCGGAACGCTGCCTCACGAGGTGGCGGAGATCGTGACCGCCGTCACGAAGGTCGTGCCGGGCGCGCATGTGGGCGTTCACACGCACGACGATTGCGGCTGCGCCGTCGCCAATTCGCTGGCCGCCGTGGAGGCCGGCGCCCGGCACATCCAGGGCACGCTCAACGGCCTCGGCGAGCGCTGCGGCAATGCGAATCTGATCACGCTCATCGGCGCCCTGAAGCTGAAGGATGCTTACGCCTCCCGCTTCGAGCTCGGCGTGGCGGACGAGGCCGTGAGCCAGCTCACCCATGTGTCGCGTCAGGTCGACGAGATCCTCAACCGCCAGCCCAACCGTCACGCGCCTTTCGTCGGCGCGAGCGCATTCGCCACCAAGGCCGGCATCCATGCCTCCGCCGTGCTGAAGGATCCGCGCACCTACGAGCACGTGGAGCCGGAAGTCGTCGGCAACGCGCGCAAGGTTCTGGTCTCGGTCCAGGGCGGACAATCGAACATCCTGGCCGAGATCAAGCGCTGCGGCCTCGCCCTGGAGAAGGGCGATCCGCGCGTCGCGCGCGTGCTCGACGAGGTGAAGCGCAAGGAATCCGAGGGCTTCGCCTTCGAGGGGGCGGACGCGTCCTTCTACGTTCTGGTCAAGCGGATCCTGGGCGAAGTGCCGGCCTTCTTCGACGTGGAGCGCTTCTCGGTGAACGTGGAGCGCCGCTACAACGCGATGGGCGAACTCGTGACCGCGTCGGAGGCCATCGTGAAGGTGCGCGTGGGCGACGAGGTTCTCATCTCGGCCGCCGAAGGCAACGGTCCGGTCAATGCGCTCGACGTGGCCCTGCGCAAGGATCTCGGCAAGTATCAGCACCTGATCCAGGATCTGGAACTGGTGGACTACAAGGTGCGCATCTATCAGGGCGGTTCGGACGCCGTGACGCGGGTCCTGATAGAGTTTTCCGATGCGTCGGGGGAACGCTGGACCACCATCGGCGTGTCCGCCAACATCATCGACGCGTCGTTCCAGGCCTTGACCGATTCCATGACCTACAAGCTCTTGAAGAGCGGCGCGACGCTCTGACGCCGTCTCACGGGAAGCGCTGCCCTCATAGGGGGCTCGTGAGCCGATGCGCTTGTCCTTCGAGGGCCGTGTTGAGGGATCCCCGCCTGCGCGGGGATGACACGGTTGTGGGGATGACGGGAGAGACGGTGGCGCCGGCGGGCTGCCCGCTTCGACCGGGCCATTTCCGCTTCCTGCGCCGCCGAGGGGTTTGAAACGGATAGCCTGCGCGTCTATGAACGACCACAGTCACGGACCGGAACAACCCATGAACATCTCACTCCTGCTGCCGATCTCCGGCATTCTTCTCGGCGGCGTCTTCCTGTCGTCGCAGGCCCCCATCAACGCCGCGCTGGCGCGCTCGCTCGGCGATCCGCTGCTGGCCGCCTGCATCTCTTTCGGAATAGGCTTTCTGATCCTCGCCGTCATCAGCGCCTTTCGCGGCGGCTTGCCCTCGGGCAGCGCCGTCGCGTCCGCGCCGTGGTGGTCCTGGCTCGGAGGCCTCCTGGGCGCGTTCTACGTGGCCATCGTGATCTGGGGCGTGCCGCAGCTCGGTGTGGTCAGCACCGTGGCGGCGCTCGTATTCGGACAGGTCGTCGCAGCCCTCATCCTCGACGCGGTCGGGGCGTTCGGATTGCCGGTGCAGGAAATTTCCTGGCAGCGCGTCGTGGCGGCTCTGCTCATCCTGGGCGGGCTCGTTCTGTCCCGCGCGGGATGAGCGGCGTCGCGTGGTCATGGTGCGGAAATGGGAGACCGCATGTGCGCGTGAAGCGAGCCTCTTGCAGCGTCGGGCGCGACATCGAACTCACGTCCGACGCTTCAACATTTTGATCGCGAACATCTTTTCCCGCAGAACCGGTTCTGCGTGAAGAACGCTGCTTCATCAAAGAGAGAGCAAGCATTCCGATCCCGTCAGAATGCAATTTGCTCTAGAACTTCGTCTCGATCAGGTCCGCATTCTCGACGATGCCGACGCGGCGCGCGGCGGCCTCGAGCATCGGGACGACGTCCTCGACCTTTTCGGCCACGAGATAGCTGAGCTCCAGCCCCGGGCGAATGAAGCCCTGGTCGCGCATATGGGCGAAGAGGGTGAGCAGGGGCTTCCAGAAGCCTTTGGTGCTTAGCATCAGGATCGGCTTCGTGTGACGGCCGAGCTGCGCCCATGTCATCTGTTCGACCAGCTCTTCCAGCGTCCCGATGCCGCCCGGCAGGGCCACGAAGGCGTCGGCCTTCTCGAACATCAGGCGCTTGCGGGTGTGCATGTCGGGAACCACGATGGTCTCCTGGACCTCGTCGAGGAGCTTCTCGCGCGATTTCAGAAAGTCCGGAATGATGCCAGTGACATAGCCGCCGTGGTCCAGCACCGACTGAGCGACCGTGCCCATGAGGCCGACATTGCCGCCGCCGTAGACGAGATTGATTCCCTGCTCAGCCATGGTCCGACCCAATGCCGCCGCATTTGCAGCAAAGACCGGGTCGTCTCCGAAACCGGAGCCGCAATAGACGCAAATGGATTGAATAGCCTTGAGATCTGACATGGGCCCTTCGGGGAGGTGGGGAGCCTCCCGCGTCGTATCATAAAACATAGAGATTCCCTTTTATGGCCGTAGCCTTTTGAAAGATAAACGGTTTAAATGCACGAAAGTGCCGCGTTTGAGAAAAAGCACATGTCGCAGGCGACAGAGATTAAAGGTACCATCGCAATTCTCGGTGCGGCAGCTGCCGGCGTCGTCGCGGTTCTTGTTGGCGCTCTTTATTGGGCCTTTCCGAGCGCGTCCGTAACGTCCGGGCGGGCCGACGCTCCTCAGGCGGCCGTGCAGCCCCATGCCGCAGCGCCGCAGAAGCCCGCTGCCGAGGCCGCGGCGTCGAAGGCGCCGGAGCCCAGGGCCGATGCCAAGCCCGCCGGCCAGAAGCCCGCCGGCCAGAAGCCCGCCGAGGCTCCCGTCGTACCCTCCTTCGATCTCGTGCGCGTCGAGCCCAATGGCGAAAGCGTGATCGCCGGCCGCGCCGCGGCCGGGGCGACCATCGAGCTCCTTCGGGGCGATCAGGTCCATGCCCGCGCCGTCGCCGATGCCTCCGGCCTCTTCGCGATCGTGCCGCCGGCCCTGCCGCCGGGCTCCCACCAGATCGTGCTGCAATCGATCGCGCCCGACGGGGTGCGCCAGCGCTCCGCGCAGAGCGTGACGGTGGTCATCGATGCGGCCCAGAAGCGGCCTCTCGTCACCCTGACCACGCCCGACCAGCCGACGGTCGTGTTGTCCAACCCCGAGCCGCCGGAGCCGCAGGTCGCCCAGAATACGCCGAAGGAGCCCGATCCGCCGGCAAAGGTCGACGCGCCCGCGGCGCCTGCGCCTCAGCCGCCGCAGCAGGCGAACGCCGCTCCGGAGCCCAAGGCCCAGCCGACGCCCCGGCCCGAGATCAAGATCGTCAGCGTCGAGACCGAGAGCGGAAAGCTCTTCGTGTCCGGCCTGTCGGCTCCCGGTGCGACGGTGCGCCTGTATCTCAACGAGGCCCTTATCGCTCCCGGCGGGGCCGGGGGGGACGGCAAGGTGTCGTTCTCCATCGGCTCGGGCGTTCGCCCGGGCGATTACCGCATCCGCCTCGACGATGTGGACCCGGTCTCCGGCCACGTGAAATCGAGGGCCGAGGTCGGCTTCAACGTGCCGGTCCAGGTGGCCTCCGCCCAGCCCGGGGCGGACGTGGCGGCGGCGCCTCCGGCTCCGGCTCCGTCCGCTCAGGCCGAAACGGCGGCGAAACCCGCCGAGGCTCAGGTCGCGGCGGCGGGAACGGTCATGATTCCCAACATCAACACGGCGATCGTCTCGCGCGGCGACAATCTCTGGCGGATCAGCCAGCGGATCTACGGCAGCGGTTACCGCTACACCGTGATCTACGGGGCGAACCAGGACCAGATCCGCAACCCGAACCTCATTTATCCGGGCCAGGTCTTCGTGCTCCCCAGCAAGCAGGAGCAGGGCACCAACTGATCGGGGCAGGGGGCGGAGCCAGCTCCGTACCAGGCTTTGCCTTATTGTCGGGCGGCGGACCGGATCCGCTTTACCTGAAAACGTTTACCTGAAAACGCCCGCGGAAAGGAGCGGGGTGAATTCCTCGGCCCGATCCCTTATATCGGGGTCCGACAGTTCACTCGGATTCTCTGGTCATGCCTCCCACAACTTCCGTCCCCTCGACGAGCGCCGCCGCGCGCAACCCCAACGGCTTGGCTGCGACCTGGACGAAGCTCTGGCCTTATCTCTGGCCGCAGGGGCGGCCCGACCTGCAGCGCCGCGTCTTCCTGGCCTTCGGCCTGCTGCTCGTGGCCAAGGGCGTGACCATGGTGACGCCGTTCGCCTTCAAATGGGCGACCGACGCGCTCGTGGCCGTGACGAGCAGCAGCGCCAAGCCCGCGGAGGTGGCGGCCACCGCCGGCTCCTGGCTGTGGAAATCGCCGGTCCTGCTCACGCTCGTCTACGGCGTCACGCGCATTCTCATGGCGGTGCTGACGCAGGTGCGCGACGGCCTCTTCGCCAAGGTCGCGATGCATGCGGTGCGCAATCTCGCGCTCCAGGCTTTCGAGCACATGCATCGCCTGTCCCTGCGCTTCCATCTCGAGCGCAAGACCGGCGGCCTCACCCGCGTGCTCGAGCGTGGCCGCGAGGGCATCGAGGAATTGTCGCGCCTCGTGGTGCTGACGCTCATCCCCACCATTTTCGAATTCGTTCTGGTGCTGGGCCTGCTCGCCTGGGAGTTCGACTGGGTCTATTCGTTCGTCGTGTTCGTGATGGTGGTGATCTATCTCGCCTATACCTACAAGGCGACCCAGTGGCGGATCTCGATCCGCAAGCAGATGAACGATTCCGACACCGACGCGAACACCAAGGCGGTCGATTCCCTGCTCAACTACGAAACGGTGAAGTATTTCGGCGCCGAGCGGCGGGAAACCGCACGCTACGACCGCTCCATGGAGCGCTACGAGTCGGCCTCGACGCAGACCTATACGTCGCTCGCCGTTCTCAATGCCGGACAGGCCGTGATCTTCTCCATCGGCATGGCCGTCGTGATGGTTCTGGCGGCCCGGGACATCATGGCCGGGCGGGTGTCGGTGGGCAGCTTCGTGCTGGTCAACGCCATGCTGGTTCAGCTCTACATCCCGCTGAACTTCATGGGCATGCTCTACCGCGAGATCAAGCAGGCGCTCATCGACATCGACGACATGTTCCGGATCATCGAGCAGAATCCGGAGATCCAGGACAAGCCGGGCGCGAAGCCGCTCGAGGTCGGGCAGGCCGTCGTGCGGTTCGAGGACGTGCACTTCTCCTATAACCCGGAGCGCCCGATCCTGAAGGGCGTGACGTTCGAGGTTCCCGCGGGCCACACGGTCGCGATCGTGGGGCCTTCCGGCGCGGGCAAATCCACCATCTCGCGTTTGCTGTTCCGGTTCTACGAGCCCACGAGCGGGCGCATCCTCATCGACGGCCAGAACATCGCCGACGTGCAGCAGGCCTCATTGCGCAAGGTGATCGGCATGGTCCCGCAGGACACGGTGCTGTTCAACGACACCATCGGCTACAACATCCAGTACGGCCGCTGGGATGCGACCCCGGACGAGGTGAGGGAGGCGGCGCGCCTCGCCCAGATCGACCGCTTCATCGGCTATCTGCCGGAGGGCTACGACACGCCGGTGGGCGAGCGCGGGCTGAAGCTCTCGGGCGGCGAGAAGCAGCGCGTGGCGATCGCCCGCACCATCCTGAAGGCTCCGCCGATCCTCGTCCTCGACGAGGCGACCTCGGCTCTCGACACCTTCACGGAGAAGGAGATCCAGGACGCCCTCGACCGGGTCAGCCGCGGCCGCACCACCCTGGTGATCGCCCACCGCCTGTCCACCGTGATCGGGGCCGACGAGATCATCGTTCTCGACCACGGTCGCATCGTGGAGCGGGGCGACCATGCGAGCCTTCTGGAACTCGGCGGGGTCTATGCCTCCATGTGGAACCGCCAGCGGCAGGCGGACGAAGCCCGCGAGACCCTGAAGCGCACCGAGGAAGAGGAGCGGGCCGGCGAAAGCGTGGCAGGTTGACGGGAAGGCCGGCTCCTGCCATCCCCTTGCAAACTCAAGAGCTTGATCGGGTCCCCTTGGAGGGTGGTCAGGCTCTCGATCCGATTTTTGCCGCACGGTCCGGGCGAGCAGCCGGTTTCCGCTCGCTCCGATCATGCTCCAGCAAGGCTTCAAGAGAATGACCGATATCCTCGAATCGATGCGCCGCATCTTCGTTCCGATCCACAAGGAAGGGTATCCCTTCATCTTGATCGCTCTGTTCGCGACCCTCGTCCTGGCGTGGCTGTGGTCGCCGCTGGGCTGGATCGGCGCCATCCTGACGGTGTGGGTCTGCTACTTCTTCCGCGATCCGCCGCGCGTAACCCCGCTGCGCGAGGGCCTCGTCGTCTCTCCGGCGGACGGACGGGTGAATCTGATCACCACGGCGGTGCCCCCGGCGGAGCTGAGCCTGCCGCCCGAGCCGATGACCCGCATTTCGGTCTTCATGAACGTGTTCGACTGCCACGTGAACCGCTCGCCGGTGACGGGCCGCATCGAGCAGATCCTCTATACGCCCGGCCTGTTCCTCAACGCGGAGCTCGACAAGGCCAGCGAGGACAACGAGCGCAACGCCCTCGTCATCGAGACGGCCGGAACCCGGATCGGCGTCGTGCAGATCGCGGGCCTCGTGGCGCGCCGCATCGTTTCCTTCGTCAAGGTGGGCGATGCCTTGAGCACCGGCGAGCGCTTCGGCCTCATCCGGTTCGGTTCGCGGCTGGATATCTACGTGCCCATGAGCGCCCAGGTCCTCGTGGGCCTCGGCCAGACGGCGGTGGCTGGCGAGACGGTTCTGGCCGATCTGACCGCCAACGAGCCCGCCCGCCAATACCGCAACGGCTGACCGTCCTTTGCGCCAGGAAGGGCGGAAACGCGCCCTTCCTGATCCCTTGCCTGATCCCTTGCCGTCCACCGGGGCCGTGGGACGGAACTGTCCACAGCCATTTGCGCTTCTCCCATGACCACACCCTGCCCAGCTTGGCTCACGGGTCAGGCTGCTCCTCCCTTCCAGGCGCCGCCGGATCTTCGACCCGAAGGGCCACGTTCGTGAAAACCGGGTCCACTTTTCCGCGTGATGCGTTAGGTTCATGCCATGAGTGATCTTTTTCCTCCCTTCGCCCCGGATCCGAACGAGCCGCGCAAGCGGCTGTTCAAGCCCGTGCCGTTTCGCGTCATCGTCCCCAACATCATCACGCTGATCGCCCTGTGCCTGGGCCTCACGGCCATCAGGCTGGCCTTCGAGGGGCGCTATGAGCCGGCCGTCGTGGCCATCGTCGTGGCCGCCGTGCTGGACGGGATCGACGGCCGGGTGGCGCGCCTGCTGAAGGGGACGTCCCGCTTCGGGGCCGAGCTCGATTCCCTGGCCGATTTCGTCAATTTCGGTGTGACGCCGGCCCTCATCCTCTACAGCTTCCTGCTGCACGAGCTCAAAGCGATCGGGTGGATCGCCGTCCTGGTCTTCGCCATCGCCATGGTCCTGCGGCTGGCCCGCTTCAACGTGATGCTCGACGATCCGCACCGGCCGGAATGGAAGAAGAACTTCTTCACCGGAATGCCCGCTCCCGCGGGCGCGCTGACCTCGATGCTGCCGCTTTATCTCTCGTTCCTGGGCTTTCCGGTCGGCCCCGCGGTCGCGCCCATCGCGCTCGTCTACCTGCTGGGCTTGGCCTTTCTGATGGTCTCCACGATCCCGGTCTATTCGGGCAAGACCATCGGCGTGAAGGTGCCGCGCGAGTGGGTGCTGCCGATCTTCGTGCTTTCGGTGGCCGTCTTCGGGCTTCTGGTCAATTTTCCTTGGGAAATGCTGACCGGCATCACCGTTTTCTTCCTCGGCTCGATCCCGTTCAGCGTGATGCGCTATCGCCAGCTCGCCCGCGCCGAGGCCGCCAAGGGCCTCTCGAACCCGCCCCCGGCGCCGCCGGACAGCGAGCCGCCTTCCGCCGCTTGATTCAAGCGTCGCCGGTGCCATGTTGTGACCGGGCGCAAGGCCTTGCGCCCGGCAAAGTGTCAATCGTCCTGACGGGCTTTCTCGGCCCTGGAGCGTGGAGATCAAAGTGGCGTCTTCTTCCGAGGTGTCGAATTCCGGCTTGCGTCCGAAGCTCGTTCTGGCGTCCGCCTCGCCCCGCAGGCTCGCCCTTCTGCAGCAGGCCGGCATCGAGCCCGATGCCCTTCTGCCCGCGGACGTGGACGAGGCGCCTCTGAAGAACGAGGGCCCCAAGGACCTGGCCAAGCGCCTCGCCCGCTCCAAGGCGGAGGTCGCCCGCAAGACGGCGCGCAACCGCGAGGACCTGAAGGGCGCCTATATTCTCTCCGCCGATACGGTGGTGGTCGCGGGCGGGCGCATCCTGCCCAAGGCCGAGGTGGTGGACGAGGCGGCGGGCTGCCTGCGGATACTCTCGGGGCGGGCGCACCGGGTCTATACCTCCATCTGCCTCATCACGCCGAAGGATTCGCTCCGCGAGCGGCTCGTGGAAACCCGGGTGCGCTTCAAGCGTCTCTCACGGGAGGAATTCGAGCGTTATCTCGCGTCGGGCGAATGGCGCGGCAAGGCGGGCGGCTATGCGATCCAGGGACTGGCGGGCACCTTCGTGGTGAAGCTCGTCGGCTCCTACACCAACGTGGTGGGGCTGCCCCTCTACGAGGCCGTGGCGCTGCTCGACGGCGAGGGATTTCCCGTGCGCGGGACCTGGCTCGATGCCGCCTGATTCCGGAGAGGAGCAAGGCATGGACCCCGCCAACGAGAACAAGCCCCTGGCGTCGACCGGCAAATGCCCGATCTGCGGCAAGCCGGCGACCCCTGAATTCAAGCCCTTCTGCTCCAAGCGCTGCTCGGATGTCGACTTGAACCGCTGGCTCTCCGGCGGCTATGCAATTCCGGCCGTCGACGACCCGGAGGACCGGGGCGAGGACGACCGGGAAGACGGCGAATAAATTTCTTCGAAAAATTCTTCCGGGGCGGCTGGACACGCGGCAAAGGTCTGACTATACACCGCCCCACGACGCGCACGGCACACGCCGCGCCCCGGATGCCCAGGTAGCTCAGTTGGTAGAGCATGCGACTGAAAATCGCAGTGTCGGTGGTTCGATTCCGCCCCTGGGCACCACTCCTTTTCTGATTGATCAGAGGTTCGATGAGCGCTCCCGTGGAGCGCTTTTTGCGTTTCGGACCGAAAGCACCGAATTGATCCCGCTAAAGAACAGCGCATCCGAATGCGCGCAGCACCCCGCATTCGGGTCTGTGCTTTGATCCTCACTTGAGCGCATCGAAGATCGGCCCTGAGCATTGCGCGACGAAGATCAGGAGCAGGATGCCGATGAACCACAGCCAGGACCCGGATTTCTGCGGCTTGGCCGCGGGAGCGGCGGCTGCGGCCGGTGGGGCGCGGAAGACGGGCGCGGGCGGGGTGGGCAGGCGCTCGATCAGTTCGGCCGATTCCGCCCGGACCTCGCCTGCGGTGCCGAGGAACCGGAAATGCACGGGAATGCCGCCGACGAATCCGACCTCCGCCGGCTGGATCCGGGACTCGTGGTGGACCCACCAGTATTCCGTGCGTTCGTTCATGCGGCACCCTATCATAAATGTCCGTGTAGGCCGTGTGTTTTGCCAGAAGGCCGCACTGGAAATCCAGGCCCGTTCAGGCCACGATGACGCAAAGAGCATCGAGGAATCCCGTGAACGTTCTGGTGACTGGAGGGGCCGGCTATATTGGCGGCCACATGGTATTGGCTCTGCGCGATGCGGGCCACAATCCCGTTGTCTTCGACAATCTCTCGACCGGTTTCCGATGGTCCGTCCCTGAGGATGTGCCCCTCGTGGTCGGCGACGTGGGCGATTACGAGCTGGTGTTCCAGACGCTCAAAGCCCATTCCATCGACGCCATCGTGCATTTCGCCGCCAAGCTCGTCGTGCCGGAATCGGTGCGCGATCCGCTCGGCTATTACCTCAACAACACGGTCAAGAGCCGCTCGCTCCTGGCGGCGGCGGTCGCGGCGGGCATCCAGACCTTCGTGTTCTCCTCCACGGCGGCGGTCTACGGCAACGCGTCCGACCGGCCCCTTGCGGAGGATGCGCCGCTCGCGCCGCTCTCGCCCTATGGCAGCTCCAAGCAGCTCACCGAGGTAATGCTGCGCGACGTGGCGGCGGCGCACGGCATGCGCTTCGTGGTCCTGCGCTACTTCAACGTGGCGGGAGCGGATCCGGCCATGCGGCACGGGCAATGCACCGCGAATGCGACCCATCTCATCAAGGTGGCGGTCCAGACGGCCCTCGGCATGAGGCCCTCCATGGAGGTCTACGGGACCGATTACCCGACCCCGGACGGCACCTGCATCCGCGACTACATCCACGTGAGCGACCTGATCTCGGCCCATATGCAGGCGCTCGATCATCTCGCTGCCGGCGGCGAGAGCCTGGTGGTGAATTGCGGCTACGGCCACGGCTATTCGGTGTCGCAGGTGATCGACACGGTCCGAAAGATCTCCGGGCGGCCGCTCGAGGCCCGCCTCGCACCCCGGCGCGAGGGTGATCCGGTCAGCATCGTGGCCGATTCCACCCGCGCCCGCTCGCGGCTTCACTGGCAGCCCCGCTACGACGATCTCTCGACGATCGTGGAGCACACCCTGCGCTGGGAGTCCATGCTGCGCGAGCGAAACATGCGCCTCTGACGCAGCGGGTCACACGCCTTCCGGCCGGCCCGCGCTCAAGAAGGCGTGGAAAGCCGGGCGTGCTAAGAACAGGTTAAGAACCTCTGCCTCTAATGCGGACCGGCGGCCCGCGATTCCGGGCCGCGGGCGATGAGGAGAGGGCTGATCATGAATGCGGGCGCGACGAACGGAATTCTGCTCCTGGGGCGCATCCTGCTGGCCTGCTGCTTCCTGCCCCCCGCCATTGGCCGGCTCGCCAATATCTCGGGCTTCGCGGCGGCGCTGACCCTCAAGGGCATTCCTTACGGCGACATCGTGGCCACCGCCATCGCGGTCGCCGAAATCGTGGCTCCCCTTGCCCTGATCCTCGGCCTTGCACCGCGCGTGAGCGCCCTGGCCCTGATCGCGACCGTTGCGATCTCCACCGGAGCCCTGCACCGGTTCTGGGATTATGGCGGCCTGAACCGCCAGGTCGAGCAGGCGCTCTTCCTCGCCAATCTCGGCGTCCTGTCCGGGCTGATGTTCTCCCTCATCGCCGGTCCCGGGGCCTGGAGCTGGCAGGGCTGGTGGAGCGGCATGGGGGTGAGGAAGCCCGCAAAGAAGAAGCGCCAGTCCCGTCCGCGCGCGGCCAAGCCCAAGCCGAAGCCGGCCCCGGTCCGTCCCGCGGAGGACGAGGAGGAGTTCGCCAACGCCGCCTGACGGGCAGCGATCGGGTCGTGTCCACAGCCGGCGGGCCGCGCGGGCGAAAAGCGGTTCCCACTTTCCGTGTCCGATGCTCTGGACGCGACTCGCTTTCATCCCCAAATGAGTGCCTTCATTCAGCCCTTTATCGACGCGATAAGGCTGGACCGCCACGCTCACGCGGCGAGCCGCCTTGCGGATATGTCCTGTTTTCGGGTTTGCAGTCGAGTCATGCTCAAGAAGTCTTTGCGCCGTTCCGCCGGTCTCGCCCTCGTCCTGGCGGTCGCTACGCCGGCCCTTGCCCAGCAGCGGGCGGCCGACCCGCTGACGCGCTTCCTCGACGGCATCTTCAAGCCCGGTCAGGGGCAGGGCGGCGCACCGGAGGCGCAGGCCGCTCCGGTTCAGCAGGCGGAGCCCGCCGCTCCCGCGGCTGCCCCGACTCCGGTTCACCCGCAGGCCAAGCCCCAGGCCAACCCTCAGACCAAGCCTCAGACCAGAACTGCGGCGCCCAAGCCGAAGCCGCCGGCCCGTCAGCAGACCGCGCAGCCTCAAACCCAGCCGGCCGCCGCACCGGAGCCGAAACCCGCTCCTGCCGCGCCTGCGGTGAAGGAAGCCGTCTCGGAACCCCCGAAGCCCGCGCCGCAGCCGCAGGCCCAGGCAGTCGAAGCGCCGAAGGCTCCCGAGCCGGCTCCCGTCAAGGTGCCCGAGCCGCCGAAGCCCGCGCGCGCGACGCCCTCGCAGAGCGCTCCGGCGTCGACCTCCGTCGCGGCCCGGGCTGCCCCGGTCACGCCGGTTTCTCCGCCCAACCCGACCTCTCCGGCGGCCGCCCTGGAGCGGGTGAACGCCTATTTCAACAGCATGGAGCAGATGTCCGCCTATTTCGTGCAGAAGAACCCCAACGGCCAGCAGGTGGAGGGAACCCTCTCCGTGCAGCGTCCGGGGCGGCTGCACTTCGCCTATTCGCCGCCGAGCACCCTCGAAATCGTGTCGGACGGGCGCAACGTGGCGATCCGGGACAAGAAGCTCGGCACCAACGACGTCTATCCCGTCGGCCAGACGCCCCTGAAGTTCCTGGTGCAGGAGAACGTCGATCTGGCGCGCGACACGAAGATCCGCGACGTCCAGATCGGCCGCGACGGCATGATCACGGTGGCGTTCGACGACAGCGCGACGCTCGGCGGAACGTCCAAGATCACGCTGCGCTTCGACAGCCGCGCGAACGCCCTCAAGCAATGGACCATCGTGGATTCCCAGGGCTACGAGACCACGGTGGTCCTGTCCGGCCTCAACGTGGTGCAGCGCAGGAGCGCCGGCGCCAACTGAACTCCGGATCGAACCCGTGGAAAGGCCCATGTTTCTCGAACCGGGGGCTAGCCTGCCCGAGGATTCGGTCTAGAACTCGGCGTGGCCCCGCGGAGGGCCGGAACCCGAACAGCCGTGGCAGGTGAGCATGGTCGATCAAGCAGCCCTGGGGGCATATGCCGGTTACGTTCTCGAGGATGCGACGATCCCGGAACTGCCGAACCATTACCGGGGCAAGGTGCGCGACAATTACGACCTGCCGGACGGGCGGCGCATCATCATCGCGTCCGACCGCATCAGCGCCTTCGACCGCAACCTGGCGGCCATTCCGCTGAAAGGGCAGGTGCTCACGCAGACCGCCCGGTTCTGGTTCGAGCAGACGGCGGATCTCTGCCCCAACCACATCATCGAATATCCCGATCCGAACGTGGCCGTGTGCAAGACGCTCACCATCCTGCCGGTCGAGATCGTGGTGCGCGATTATCTCGCCGGAACCACCGGCACCTCGATCCTCTCGCTCTACAAGCAGGGCGCGCGCGAGATGTACGGCATCCGCCTGCCGGACGGCATGCGCGACAATCAGAAGCTGCCGCAGACGATCATCACGCCGACCACCAAGGCCTTCGATGGCGGCCACGACGAGCCGCTGACCGCAGAGGAGATCGTCGAGCGCAAGCTGCTGACCGCCGAGCAGTGGAAGACCGTGTCGGATTACGCTCTCGCGCTCTTCGCCAGGGGGCGCGACATGGCGGCGGCCCGCGGTCTCATCCTCGTCGACACCAAATACGAGTTCGGCATCGACGAGGCGGGCCGGATCATGATCGCCGACGAGATCCATACGCCCGACAGCAGCCGCTACTGGTTCGCCGAGAGCTATGCGGAGCGCTTCGAGGCGGGCGAGCGGCCCGAGAGCTTCGACAAGGATTTCGTGCGCAGCTGGGTCGTCGCGCGCTGCGATCCCTACAAGGATCCGATCCCCGAAATCCCCGCCGACGTGATCCTGGAAACCTCGCGCGTCTATATCGACGCCTATGAGCGCATCACCGGCCGGAGCTTCGCCCTGCCGGATGCAGACGTTCCGGTGCTGGAGCGCATCCGGACCAATCTGGCGCGGTACTTTTAGAGCATCGGACGCAAAAGTGGGAACCGGTTTTGCGTGGAAAGATGCTCAGAAAACCATAGACTGACAGCATCGGATGTGGGTCCGATGTCACATCCGATGCTGTCGCGCATCGATCGGGGATCCTCCGCGTCGTCATGCCCGGCCCCGAGCCGGGCATCCACGTCTTGGGAACCATCGCGCCTCAAAGACCCGGCTGGCCGGGACAAGCCCGGCCGTCACTGCAGAAACGCCTTCACGGCCTTCGCCACGGCCCGGGTCCGTTCGACGGGGAGCATATGCGTTTCGCCCCTGAACAGCTTGAGCTCTGAGGAGGGAATCAGCCGGGCCGTTTCCTCCATCGCGTCGACGTCGAAGAACGGGTCGCGGGTCGCGCCGACGAGCAGCGTGCGGGCCCGGATCGCTTTCAGCCAATCCGGATTTGAACCGAAATCCTCGCCCGCCACCGCGTGAAGGCCACGCACGATGGTGGCGGGATCGTTCATCGTCTCCCGGAGCCTGCCGCGCTCCTGCTTCAGGCGCATGCGGAGCAGCCAATTGAGCCAGGGGCGTCGGAAGACGAGGCCGAATTCGTCGAGGAAGCCCTCGAAATCGCCCTGCCAGGCGCACGCGATCTGCCGGTCGACGCTGCGGCGGCCCTCCCGCGAGAAGCGGTGGGCACTCACCATGAGGACCAGATCCTTCACGAGATCGGGATGGGCGGCGGCAAGGCGCGTCGCCGCGAAGCCGCCGAAGGAGATGCCCATCACGCTCGCGGGACCGATCTCCTCGCGCAGGATCCGCGACACGTCTCCGACGATGGAACCGATGCTGTAGCCCGCCGGCGGCGCGGGATCGTAGCCGAGCACATAGGCCGTGCGATGGGACGGCAGGAGCCGCGCGATGCGCTTGGCGTCTCTTGCCGTGCGGGCGGGCGTAGGGCGCCGGACGAAGGCCTGCCCGCCGTTGAGAACGACGATGGGGTCGGGGCCGGAGCCGATCTTCGCGAAGGGAATCCGGCTCAGGAATGTGCCTGTGTCGAAAGTCGTCATGGTCGAAAGCTGTCGCTGGAGGCAGCCCGTCGCGGAATCCGCGCGAGAGGAACAGGGCTGCTTCGAGTCAAATGGAAAACTGCCGGAGGGGATCGCAGACCGATGTGCGCGATCGCACGCCGTCCACGCACGGGTGGAGCGGAGGAAAAGGCAGATTGTGGAGCCGACGGACGCTTGAAGGGCGGCGGCGGCTTGCGGGCCGGAGTGTTTTCTTATGGGCGGAAATCCGCGCCGTCAACCGCCAGGTCGCCCGGGCCGCGACCCTTACCGCCGGGTTCGGGGCGGTGCCGCTTCCACGGCCAGCGTCCCTCGATCTCCACTTCGAGGGAGAAGCTCAGGAACGTGCGGATGAGCACGATGCCGCCCAGGATGAGCAGGCTTTCCAGGGACGGCTCGATGGCGACCGTGTTGATGATGTCGGCCGCAACGAGAAACTCGAGGCCGAGCAGGATCGCGCGCCCGATATTGGAGCGGTAGAGCCCGAAGACATCGTCCAGGCCGCGCCCCTGCAGCAACTGCCAGAGGACGGCGAGCGTCGCCCCCAGGGTGCCGAGGACGATGATGGCGATGCCGCCCACCTCGATGGCGCGCGTGGTGAGCTTCAGGGCCTGCGGGAACCAATCGTCCATGAGCAATCCTTCGAGCAATCCTTCGAGCAATCCTTCGCACGGAGCCTGGACAATGATTCATAGGACAGCGCGCCCGGCCCACCAGGGGAGGCCCGCGGAAGCTCGGTGCGCCAAAGACAAAGGGCCGGTCTGAGACCGGCCCTTGCTTCATGCTCGAGATGGCGTCCGCTCTAGTAGTACGAGACGCGCCCGTCTTCCGTGTCGACGTCGTTGAAGGGGCTGCGGCCGTTCAGCACCACCACCGGCGAGCCGACGGGCACGCGGCTATAGAGGTCGATCACGTCCTGATTGAACATGCGGATGCAGCCGGACGAGACCGATTGGCCGATCGACCAGGGCTCCGTCGTTCCGTGGATGCGGTACATGGTGTCGACGCCGTTGTTGTAGAGATAGAGCGCGCGGGCGCCGAGGGGGTTCTGAATGCCGCCCGGCATGCCGCCGGCCCACGGACGGTTGCGCTCGGGTTCGCGCTTGATCATCGCGGCGGTGGGCGTCCAGTTGGGCCATGTGGCCTTGCGGCCGACGCGCGCGCGGCCGGCCCAGGCCATGCCCTCCTTGCCCACGCCGATGCCGTAGCGGATGGCGCGGCCGCCTTCCCGCACGAGATAGAGATAATGGGCCGATGTATCGACCACGACGGTGCCGGGCTCCTCGCGGCCGTAATAGGCAACCTCCCGGCGCAGGAAGCGCGGGTCGACTTCGGAGATGTCGGTGGCGGGAAGCGGATGGGCCTCGTCCGGGCGCGAGCCGTACATGGTCATGAAGGCGGGATCGATGCGGCTGACCGCCTGCTGCGGCGGACCCGACGGGGTGACACAGGCCGCGAGCGCCATCGGGAGAAGCAGGGCGCAGAAGCGGATGGCGTTTCGCAACATGGGCAAGCGTGAGGCCGTGAGAGCAAACATCAGTGGGGGAGGCTCGCAGTTTCTGGTTTTTCGCTTTTACCGCCAGGGGTTGGTGGCGGCGCTGAAGATCCAAGAAGTTCATAGCCCAGGTGGTGACAACAAGGTGTTACCGCAATGGCAGAAATGTGGCTGGGCCGCGCTGTGATCAAAAGGACACAATCATGGGGCAGGGTTGAAAGAATTCCCCCGGGATGGGTACAACGTCCGCGCAGGGCCCTGCGAGGGGCACGGCCTTTCCTTCAATGAGTGACGCGATGCAATCTCTTTCCGTTTCCATGCTGACGATCTGCGGGATTTCCGAATTGCCGGACCAGAAGGAGAGGGCCGTCACGCATGTGCTCTCGATTCTCGATCCGGACCATCCGGATCCGGAGGCCTTCGGCGCCTACGATCCCCACCACCGCACGATCCTGCGCTTCCACGACATCATCAATCCCATCGAGGGCATGATCCTGCCGCAGGCCGAGCACGTGGAGGCCGTGCTGCGCTTCGGCGACGAGGTGGCGGCGGGCAGGGCCCAGCGCACGGAAGGGCATCTGCTCGTCCATTGCCACATGGGCATCTCGCGTTCGACCGCCGCGATGCTCACGCTGATGGCACAGAGCACGCCCGACGAGAGCGAAGACCGTCTCTTCGAGCGCCTGGTCGAGATCAGGCCCCAGGCCTGGCCGAACTCGCGCATGATCGCGTTCGCCGACGATTATCTGTCCCGCAACGGCCGCCTCGTCGACGCCCTGCGCCGGCACTACGGACGCCAGATCGGGCGCAAGCCCGAATTCGCGAAGTGGATGCAGGATCTCGGCCGCGGCCGCGAGGTCGAGATGGCGGCCTGAGGCCCCACCGCATTGGCGAAAAAGTGGGCCGGGTTCTTCGTACGCGCGATGCGCTGTTCTATCGTGGGAGCATCGGTTCTTGACCGGGAGCCCGGGACCGGTACTCTCGCACCGTCGAAAAAGGCGGACCGGTTTGGTTAGCCCGGTCGTTTCCTGCGGGAAGCTCTGGCTGGTGCGGTTGCACCAAGTCCCATGACGTGAGCCCCGGCGCATGGTGCGCCGGGACAACGTAGGGACATGACCCGATGCAACAACAGATATCCGTCATCACGCTCGGCGTGGGCGATCTCGCCCGCTCCCGGCGCTTCTATGTCGAGGGTTTCGGCTGGAGCCCCGTCTTCGAGAACGAAGACATCGTCTTCTACCAGATGAACGGTTTCGTCCTCGGAACATGGATCCGGCACGCCCTCGCCGAGGACATGCGGCGCGAGGATCGCGCCGCGCCGGGCCTTTTCTCTCTGGCCCACAATGTCTCCCGTCGCGAGGATGTGCAGGCCACGCTGGATCGCTTGTCCCGCGCCGGCGGCCGGATCATGCGGCCGGCCGACGCGCCGCCGCATGGAGGCTTTCGAGGGTATGTGGCCGATCCCGACGGGCATGCATGGGAGATCGCGTGGAACCCCGCCTGGGCGATCAGCCCCGAGGGGCATGTGACCTTCGGCGTGTAACGGGGGCTTGCGTCCGCCGCCCCATCGCGGCGGACGCTCGCTCGTGATTGCTACGCCTTGCCCAAAGCGCCGAAGCGCGCATCCTCGGCCCGCGCATGGACGGGCAGCGGCTCCTCGCTCGCGAGCTCTTCGAGAATCGGGCAATGGGGACGCGAATCCCCGCAGCAATGCTCGGCGAGATGTTTCAGGGTCGAGGCCATCTCCTGCAGCTCGCGGATCTTGCGCTCGAGCACGTCCACATGGCCGAGGGCAATGGCCTTCACGTCCTTGCTCGCGCGGTCGCGGTCGCGCCACAGCGAGACGAGATCGGCGATCTGCTCCACGGAGAAGCCGAGATCGCGGGCGCGGCGGATGAAACGGAGCGTATGCACGTCGTCATCCGAATAGACGCGGTAGCCCGCCTCCGTGCGCACGGTCTTCGGGATGAGACCGGTGGATTCGTAGTACCGGATCATTTTGGCGGAAACGCCGGAGGCCGAAGCCGCTTGTCCGATGTTCATGCCGCACCTCCTGCGGTTTGGACGGCAGGCATTGGGCTCTGCCGCGACTCGATGGGGGCCTTGAAGCGACGCAGCCGCAGCGCGTTGCCGACCACGAAGACGCTGGAGAGCGCCATGGCGGCGGCCGCGACGACGGGCGACAGAAGGGTTCCGTCGGCAGGATAGAGCACGCCCGCGGCGACCGGGATCAGCACCACGTTGTAGGCGAAAGCCCAGAACAGGTTCTGCCCGATATTGCGGATCGTCGCCTTCGACAGGGCGATGGCGTTGACGACGCCGCGCAGGTCCCCGGACATGAGAACCACGTCCGCGCTCTCGATGGCGATGTCCGTGCCCGTGCCGATGGCGATGCCGATATCGGCCTCGGCGAGCGCGGGCGCGTCGTTGATCCCGTCGCCCACGAAGGCGATGCGGCCATGGGCCTGGCGCAGGCGCTTCACCACGTCCACCTTGCCCTCGGGCAACACCTCAGCGACCACTTCGTCGATGCCGATGCGCCGGGCGATGGCCTGCGCGGTCCTGTGGTTGTCGCCGGTGATCATCGCGACCTTGAGGCCCAGGCCGTGCAGGGCCGCGATGGCTTCCGGCGTCGATTCCTTGATCGGGTCCGCCACGGCGACGATGGCCGCGAGCCTGCCGTCGACCGCGGCATAGAGCGGGCTCTTGCCCTCCGCGCCCAGGCGGGTCGCCGTGTCGGCGAAAGCCGCCACGTCGAGCCGGAGCTTCCGCATGAAGCGGTCGGCACCGACATCGACCCTGCGGCCCTCCACGACGGCCGAGACGCCGAAGCCGGGCACGGCCTCGAAGCTCTCGGGGACGGGAAGCGTCAAGCCCCGCCGTTCGGCAGCCGCGACGATCGCCTGCGCGATCGGGTGCTCGGAGCGGGCCTCCACGGCCGCGACGAGCCTCAGGGTATCGGCCTCGGCGAAGCCGGCGGCGGTGACGAAATCCGTCAGGTCGGGGCGTCCCTGCGTGAGCGTGCCCGTCTTGTCGAGGGCGACGACGCCGATCTCCTTCAGGCTCTGCAGCGCCTCGCCCTGGCGGAAGAGCACGCCGAGCTCCGCCGCGCGTCCCGTGCCGACCATGATCGAGGTCGGTGTCGCCAGTCCCATGGCGCAGGGACAGGCGATGATGAGCACGGCCACCGCATTGACGAGCGCGAAGGTGAGGGCGGGCTCCGGCCCGAGGATAAGCCAGACGGCGAAGGTCAGGGCCGCCGCCGCCATGACGGCGGGCACGAACCATGCGGTGATCGTGTCGACCATCGCCTGGATCGGCAGCTTCGAGCCCTGCGCCTGCTCCACCATGCGGATGATCTGGGACAGGACCGTGTCCGCGCCGATGCGCGTGGCCCGGAAGGTGAAGCCGCCGTTCTTGTTGATCGTGCCGCCGACGACCTCCGAGCCCGCCGATTTGTGGACCGGAACCGGCTCGCCGGTGATCATGGATTCGTCGACGAAGGAGGAACCGTCCACGACCTCGCCGTCGACCGGCACCTTCTCGCCCGGACGCACCTGCACGATGTCGCCGGTGAGCACCTGGTCGAGCGGAATTTCCAGCGTCGCGCCGTCGCGCATCACCCGGGCGGTCTTGGGGGAGAGGCCGACGAGGCGCTTGATCGCCTCCGAGGTCCGGCCCTTGGCCTTGGCCTCGAGGAAGCGGCCGAGCAGGATCAGCGTCACGATCACGGCGGCCGCCTCGTAATAGACATTGGCCATGCCGGCCGGCAGCGCCTCCGGCACGAAGGTCGCCACCACCGAATAGGCATAGGCCGCGCTGGTGCCGAGGACGACGAGGGAATTCATGTCGGGCGCTCCCCGCAGCAGGGCGGGAACTCCCTTGCGGAAGAAACGCAGGCCCGGACCGAACAGGACGAGCGTGGTCAGGGCGAATTGCAGATACCAGCTGGTCTGGTGGCCGAGGGTGTTCATGACCCAGTCATGGATGGCGTCGATGAAATGCGAGCCCATCTCGACCACGAAGACCGGCAGGGTGAGGACGGCCGCGATGGCGAGCGCGCGCTTCAGGCCCGCAATCTCGGCCTCGCGGGCCGAGCGCTCCCGGTCCGTCTCGTCCCGGTCCGTCGCATCCCGGTCCGTCGCATCCCGGTCCTGGCGAATCTCGCGGGCCTCGTAGCCCGTTGCATCGACGGCCGCGATCATCCGGGCCACCACGTCGGCTCCGCCGAGGTAATCGACGCCGGCGCGCTCGGTCGCGAGATTCACGCGGGCGTCCACCACGCCGGGAACGCGCTTGAGCGCCTTCTCGACCCGCGCCACGCAGGATGCGCAGGTCATGCCCTGGATCGCGAGATCCGCATGGTGTTCCGCAGGCTCATAGCCCACGGCCCGGATGGCCTCGGCCACCGCGCGGGAATCGGCCCGGTCGGCCGCGAACGCCACATGCGCCCGTTCGGTCGCCAGGTTCACATTCGCGGCGGTCACGCCGGGAACCGCGCGGATCGCCTTTTCGACACGGCCGACGCAGGATGCGCAGCTCATTCCCCGGACGGGAATGTCGAGGCTCTCCGAAGCGGCGGAACGGTTGGTGGCGGCCATCTTGACTCTCCTGATCCCTATATGGGGATGAGGTGTAATCCTTCCAATCATGGGAAGGTCAAGACGGCCTTACGGTTGCGTTTTGCAGGAACTCGGGCCGATCATGGGCCATTGTTCCGACATGTTCGCGCCATAGGTCGCGGGCTGAAACGTCGCCGCATGCCTGCACGAAGGCCATGCATGTCCATCGTCACCCTTGACCGAGCTGGATCGACCTTTGAAGCATAGCCATCACCAGGGGCGCCCCTTCCGGATCCTCACCTACAATGTTCACCGCTGGCTGGGCACCGATCGAAAAATCTCGCCCATGCGGACCGCCGAGGTCATCGCGGCGTGCAACCCGGATATCGTTGCGCTTCAGGAGGTGCGGGCCGGCCGCACGCGGGCCGGGGAGGCCGACCAGGCTGCCGGGCTGGCGGAGAAGCTCGGAATGGATCTCCATTTCCAGCCCACGATCCGGATCCTGGGCGAGCAATACGGGATCGCCATTCTCACCAGGCATCCCGCCCGTCTCGTGAAATCCGGTCGCCTGCCGACGCAATCGACCAGGCCCTCCTTCGAGAAGCGGAGCGCCCTGTGGGTGCGCACCGAGATCGACGGACAGACGGTCAATGTCATCAATGCCCACCTGTCCCTCCGGTCCGGCGAGCGCCGGGCTCAGGCATCGGCCCTGGTAGGACCCGACTGGATGGGACATCCCGAATGCGCGGATCCGGCGATCCTGCTCGGGGACTTCAATGCGCCGCCCTATTCGCGTTCCTACCGCATGATCGCCGACCGGCTGCGGGACGCGCAGCTCTCGAGCGCGCGCGGGGCGCCGCAGCCGACCTTCCACACCCGGGCCCCCTTGCTCCGCCTCGACCACGTCTTCGTCACGGGCTCGGTGGAGGTGGTCGAGGCTGCCCCGGTCAGGACCTTGCTCACCCGCGTCGCCTCGGACCATTTCCCCCTGCTGGCGGAACTCCGGGTTCGCAGCCACGCCACGGCTTCGGCCGCGGGCGGCAGGGAGGCGCCGCAAGGGGAGCTGATCGCGTCCGGCCAGGGCCCCGCCTCGGAATGAGGGCGCGCCGCGCCCGCCTCCATGACCCAGCCCAGGCCCCCGGAGTCCCGCGAGCCCGAAGGCCCGTGCGCGGGACCCAAAAACAACACAGAGACGCAAGGGGGCGCTAAGGGCCTGGAACCCCTTGCCATCTTTTTCGCGGGCGGCTAGGCAGCCGTTGCCATGCTGCCATTGTCCGTGTTCATCATTGCCAAGAACGAGGCCGACCGGATCGGCGCGACGATCCGCGCCGTGCGCGACCTGACGGACGATATCGTGGTCGTCGACTCGGGCTCGACCGACGGCACCCAGGCGCTGGCCGAGGAGCTGGGCGCGCGGGTGCTGTTCAATCCGTGGCCGGGCTACGGCCAGCAGAAGCGCTTCGGCGAGGATCAGTGCCGCCACGCCTGGCTGCTCAACCTCGATGCCGACGAGGAGCTCTCGCCGGCCCTGCGCGAGGAGATCCGGGCGCTGTTCGCGCATGGCGAGCCGGCGCGCCCGGCCTATGGCCTGCGCATCGCCGAGACCTATCCCGGCGAGGCCGCGCCGCATCCGCTCGCCTACCGGATCGCGCCGGTGCGGCTCTATCGCCGCGAGGTGGGGCGCTACTCGACCTCGCTGGTCCATGACCGGGTCGAGCTCAAGCCGGGCACGCGGGTCGGCAAGCTCAAGGGCCTGGTCCATCACCGCTCGATCCGCTCGCTCGGCGACCAGATCGCCAAGCTCAACTTCTACACCGACCAGCTCGCCCTCGACCTCGAGGTGCGGGGTGTCTCGATCCCGACCTGGCGGGTCTATTGCGAGTTCCCGGCCGCTTTCCTCAAGGCCTATTTCGGGCGGCTGCACTTCCTGCGCGGCACCTACGGCTTTCTTATCGCCATGAACTACGCCATCTGGCGCCACCTGCGCCTCGCCAAGCACTACGAGAAAAAGCGCCTGAGCTCCATGGCGAAGGCGACCAAGGCCGAGCAGGCCTGAGCGCCTTCGCGGGGAAACGTCGCGTCAGAGCGCGGCCGTGACCTGGATCTCGAGGGCATAAGCCGGATCGGCGAGCCGCGCCTGAACGCAGGCCCGCGCGGGCGTATGGCCGGGCACGACCCAGGCGTCCCAGACCGCGTTCATCTCATCATAGGACGCCATGTCGGTGAGCCAGATCGTGGCCTGCAGGAGCTTGGACTTGTCGCTGCCGATCTCGGTCAGGGACTGCTCGATCTGCGCCAGCACGTCCCGGGTCTGCTCCGTGACCGTCCCTGCCAGGGTGGTCTCGGGCACGTAGCCCGAAAAATAGGCCGTGTTCCCGTGAATCACGAGATCGCTGTAACGGGCGGCGACGCCGATCCGCTTGATGTCTGCCACGTCAGGCTCCTTTGGTCTCTTCGATGCCGCCTCCTAACACGGAGAGCACTGCCCGGCCCAGGTCAGGCGGGCGGCTTTTCCTTCTTAACAGGGTGCTTTTGGGCCTTGACGAAGGGCCCTTGTTCGCGTCTATTGCGCCACCTGCGAAGCAGGGTTGTGAACCCTGTCCATTCGCGAACGGAGACGTGGCCGAGAGGCTGAAGGCACTCGTTTGCTAAATGAGCATACCCCAAAAGGGTATCGAGGGTTCGAATCCCTCCGTCTCCGCCATATCACCCTGACATCACGAGGACTTTTGTGCGCCGGGGATATTCGGGGGACATTCCTTCGTGAATCAGGTGCATAGTCCAGGGACAACTCTGGGGATAACCCGGCTCCCGATCGAGCCGCCGGTTCTGGTTCCCCAGGCTCGACCGATTGACGGAACCGGAGGAGACGCGGCATGGACCGTTTCACGGGCGGCTGCCTGTGCGGCAACGTTCGAATTGTGGCGTCGGGACTGCCGTACCGGGTCGGCCTTTGTCACTGTCTCGACTGTCGCAAGCATCATGGCGCTCTTTTCCACGCCTCCGCGGTGTTCCCGCAGGATGCGGTGACGATCGACGGCGAAACACGCGACTATGCCGGGCGCTTCTTCTGCCCCCGCTGCGGATCGCCCGTCTTCTCGCGCACGGCGGACGAAGTCGAAGTGCATCTGGGATCCCTGGATGCTCCGGACCAGCTGATGCCGACCTACGAACTCTGGACCGTCCGCCGCGAGTCCTGGCTGCCGCCGTTCCCGCTCGTGCGGCGATACGAGCGCGATCGCAACTCCACGAGCCGCTTCGAGGAGTAGGCCGCACGACGGGTGCGAAGGCCCATCCGCTCTGCGACGGCCCGCTATCCCTTCGGCCCGAATCCGGCTTACGACCCGAATTTCCTCCGATGCTCCCTTCTTGGAAAGAGCGCATCTTTCTTGCGAAAAACCGGGTCGCGGTTTCCGCACGATGCGCTGAAACCGCGACCCGGTCTTCGTGTCCTGCCTTGAAAGATTTTCGGGAGGCCCGCCTGTCGAGGCGGCCAATGGGATTTTGAGCGTTCCGCTTACGGCTTCGCGCTCTGCGCTGCCGCGTCCGGACGCAGCGATCGCCGCCGCTCGCGCCGCATGCGCTTCATCAGAGCAATCGACGCGACGATCGTCCGCTCGAGCTGGCGCAGAGCGGGGGAGACGTCAGGCGATGAGGTCGACGGTGTGCTGTCTCGCATCGGGTGATGGGTCCTCGTTCCTTCCGATTGAACTGCCCTAAGGGCAGGCGGACAAGGCTTGCTTGGCAGTTAGGCCAGAATGTGGCTCCCCTTCGCGCCCGCAGGACAACCCGACGACTATTTCGGACAAGGTTGGGGATATTACGGGTATCGAGCCGCCGGCGACATCGCAGACGCCACGATATTGCGTGTCGCCAAACGATGTCTCGGCATCCGATGATGCCCGCATTCCGGGATCAGCAGCCGCTGCAGATGCCGCGATCGACGAGGCGATCGATCTCGCGGTCCATGCGGTCCATCTCGCCGTCGGCCACCGTATCGATGGACGAGAAGTTGTTCCGCGGCTGCGTGAACACCTCATGCTCGAGCTGTTCTTGGGACGGGATCCGGATCTCGCCCGAGGCCTCGAACGGGTCCCGCGGCTGCTGTGACAAGGCCGGTGAGGCTGCGAGTGCGATCGCCAGCATCGTCGCGGTAAAGACGGCTTTCATTGCGTCATTCCTCCATGGGGCTGCGGGCTGCTGCCCATGCTCACGCATTCGGGGCCGTGCGATGAGAGCAGGTTCGGCCGAAAGCCGCTTGATTCATTGGGACAAGGGCTGAACACTTTGCGACACGAACTCCGTCGGGCTTCCCGGAAGTGCCAAAGGACTACCGCTTAATTCTCGCGAACGATCCAGCGAGAGCGAAGGAGCGGACTCAATCAGGACACCATGCTCGGTAGAATGAGCATGCCGATCAGCCGGTGCCTTGAAGAGTGCAGCTTTCAAGCCATGCGCTTCGAGCTCCCGCCTTGCGACGACACTGGTTCTTCACGGCACAGTCTGGGTTTCCGCGCCGAATCCGCCTCGCCGTCGCGTGGGGCGCGAGAGTTTCGCCGAGCGGCGCGGATGTGCGTCCGAGTTGAAGCGTTTCGTTCACAACTGGAGAAACATCATGACCCGTTTGTCCGTTTTGGCGGTAGCGGCGTTCACGCTCGTCGCTTCGCCGACACTCCTCCTGGCGACGACCGGTCCGGCGGCGGCGCAGGACGACGATTGGAGCAACAGCGAAACCGATGTCGGTGGCGGCAACCTGCGCGATCTCGTCCAAAGCTGGATCGACGAACGCTCGGACCGCCGCGACATGCTGATGGACATGATCCAGGAGCGCCGCGACCGGCGCGGCGAACTCATGGACATGAGGCGTGAGCGCATGGACCGTCGAGCCGAGTTGAGGGACTTTCTGCAGGACCATCCGGAGCTGCGCGAGCGCCTTCGCGAACGCCTCGCCTCACGGTGGGAAGATGAGGGTGACGGCGGCGGAGGCGGCGGCTTGCGCGGCCGTCTGCGCGAGCGGATCGCGGAGCGCTTTGGAGAGGGCTGCTTCTTCTTCACCCGAATCCTTCGCGATCAGGACGGCAGCCTCCTGGTCGTGGTGCGCAGGCGCATCTGCCGCGACTGATCCGAACCGAATGTCCTGACCCGGTCCTGACCCATGGGAGAACTGAGATGAAGAAGGTCCTTGTTGCGGCGGCTGGCCTGATGCTGATCTCGCTACCCGCCTTCAGCCAGAGCTCGGACGATTCCGGCGACCGTGGAGGAGGCTATAGCCGCCGTGATCGCGGGCTCGAGGATCTCCTGCGTGGAATCGACGACGGCGGCGGCATGGCAAGCCGGGGCCCGCAGCGCGGCGCAGGCTTCCTGCTGCGCTCGGGCGATGCGACGCTCGCCGTGCGCTGCGACCCGAGGGATTCGATGAGAGCCTGCGTGGACGCCGCCACGACGCTTCTGGAACGCGCCCGCAATACGATGCCTGGCGGAGGTGGCGGAGGAGGTGGCGGTCCGGGCGGAACGCCTCCCGGCGGGCCGCCTCCGACCCGCTAGCGCATCGGGCGAAACGGCGGACCCGGTTTTTCGCCAGGACGATGCGCTCTTTCCAGGATGGGCGCATCGGAGGACATCCCAAAACTGGGAGTCCGCGTCTTCTCCCCTCCGCGGTTCATAACGACGTGGATGGCCGGGTCTTCCCCGGCCGTCACGCGGCCGGGCCGGTCGACGTGAAATCGTCGCTCGTCCCTCCCGGGCTCGCCCCGGGGGGCCCCCTCTTTGCGGCGTGACGGTGCGGTTGGCCGTCACGGCCCTTCGGCTTCTCCCGGACGATGCTCCAGGCTCATGGACCCTGTCGGTCTCTCAATGACAGAAAGATAGCAATGATTGCATTTATGTCAGAGAGCTGTCTTAATGGCCCGGGGGAGAGCGGTCTTGAGCCGGCACGTAAAGCAGCGCCTGGAAGAGAGTCTGGAGAGGGCCACGGCGTCGGGCAGGGCGGTGGCGAGCTACATGCTCGCGAACCTGAACGAGCTGCCCTTCGAGACCTCGGCCTCCATCGCTCAGAAGATCGGCGTCAGCGAGCTCACGGTCGGGCGCTTCTGCCGTGCCATCGGCTATCGGCATCTCAAGGATCTCAAGGATCACCTGAGGACGGACCTGGGCGGAAGCCCCTGGCTCCTGGGCGACCGGCTCAAGGAATTCCGCAGGCGCAGCCGCCAGGATCTCGGCGAGCTTACGAAGAGCTTCGAGCTGGAGATCGCGGCCCTGGTCCGGGTCTATGAATATGCGCAATCGGCGGCCTTCAAGGCCGTGAGCCACCGCCTGGCGACGGCGTCGCGGGTCCATGTGGCCGGCTTCCAGACCGAGAGGGGCATCGCCGCCTCGCTCGTCCATAACCTTCAGTATCTGCGCGACGGGGTGCATCTGCTCGACGCGGGCTCCGGGCATTTCGCCGAGGCGCTCCTCGGAGGCGAGGAGGCATCGGCGCTCGTGATCTTCGAGGCGCGCCGCTATTCCAGGCACGCGGAACTTCTGGCCCTGAAGGCGCATCGGCGCGGCATTCCGGTCACCCTGGTCACGGACACCTATTGCGACTGGGCGGACGGCTGTACGAGCGAGGTGTTCCGCATTCCGACCGATCTCAATCTGTTCTGGGAATCGACCGCGCCGATGCTGTCTCTCGTGCATCTGCTGCTGAATGCCGTCTTCAACGAACTCGGCCCGCAGGTCGAAGAGCGGCTCAATGCGACGGCTGCGCTTTATCACGAATTCGTCGGCTACACGGAGAGCCCGTGAGGTCAGGCGTGAAGAGGACCGGTCAGGTCGAAACAACAGAGGGTACAAGAATGTACAAGACACTTCTCGCGGCAGGAATCTGCGTTCTGGGCATGACGTCGCTGGCGTCCGCGCAGGACAAGAAGGAGATCGTCATCGCAACGGAAGGCGCCTATCCGCCCTTCAACTTCATGGATTCCAACAACAAGCTGCAGGGCTTCGACGTCGAAATCGCCAATGCGCTCTGCGACAAGATGCAGGTGAAGTGCACCATCGTGGCCCAGGATTGGGACGGCATGATCCCGGCGCTGCTCGCCAAGAAATTCGATGCGGTCGTGGCGTCGATGACGATCACGGACGAGCGCAAGAAGCAGATCGACTTCACGGACCGCTATTACCGCACGCCGCTGTCCGTCGCCGTTCCGAACGACTCGAAGATCAAGGATACCGCTTCCGCCACCATGAAAGGCATGACGGTCGGCGCGCAATCGTCCACGACCCAGGCGATCTACGCGGAGGACGTGTACGGCAAGGCGGGCGCTTCGGCTAAGCTCTATCCGACGCAGGACGAGGCCAATGCCGATCTCGCCAGCGGGCGCCTCGATGCTTCCGTCGCCGACAAGTTCGTGCTGGTCGAATGGCTGAAGAACGCCGGCAAGGATTGCTGCAAGCTCCTGGGCGACATCGATGGCACCATGTCCGAGGCCGGCATCGCGATCCGCAAGGAAGACAAGGATCTGAAGGAGAAGTTCAACAAGGCGATCAAGGAGATCGTCGCGGACGGCACCTACAAGAAGATCCAGGGCAAGTATTTCGAGTTCGACATCTATTGAATCGTCCGAACGAGAGCATCGGACGTGAAAAGTGGATTTGCACTTTTGGGATTCAATCCGATGCTCCCTTCTAGAGGAGCGCATCGTTCCGGCGAAAAACCGGGTCCACTTTTTCGCACGATGCGCTAACGCTTCACTGTCGGCAGGCGCAGGTTCATCGCGCCGGCGCCTGCCGCAATCCCTGCGCAAAGGACGGTCCGTTGCAGGATATTCTGTCGCTTCTTTCCTTTTCCGATGGAGGCTGGGGCAGCGCGCTCGCGGCAGGAACCGCCGTGACCCTGTCGCTGGCGCTCGCCACGCTGCCCGTCGGCATTTTCCTGGGCCTCGCCATCGCCCTGATGGCGCGCTCCCGCAGCGCCCGGGCCCGGACCGCGGCTACTCTCTTCACGACGGTGTTCCGCGGGTTGCCGGAGCTTCTGACCCTGCTGATGGTCTATTACGGCGGCCAGATCCTGATCCAGCGCCTCATGGCGGCGATGGGCTATGGGGGGCAGTTGCAGATCAACGCCTTCCTGGCCGGAGTCGTGGCCTTCGGTCTGGTTCTCGGGGCCTTTTCCAGCGAGGTCTGGGTCGGCGCGCTCAACACCGTTCCGCGCGGGCAGTACGAGGCGGGAAGCGCGCTCGGTCTGTCCCGGTTCCTGACCTTCCGGCTGATCGTGTTTCCGCAACTCATGCGGGCGGCGCTGCCGGGGCTTTCCAACAACTGGCTGACCCTGTTGAAGGACACGTCGCTGATTTCGACGATCTCGCTGGTCGACCTGATGCGGCAGACGAACCTCGCCGTGGGCGCCACGAAGCAGCCCGTGGTGTTCTATTTCGCGGCCTGCGTCATCTACCTGGTGCTCTCGGCGGGATCGGGGCTCGCCTTCACGGTTCTGGAACGCCGCGCCGATCGCGGCCATGCGCGAGGCTAGAATGACGTTTCGCGATCTTCTGGGCCTCGTCCTCGATCTCGACCTTCTCGACCGTTACGGCTGGCGCTTCGTCGAAGGCGTCGGCGTCACGGCGCAACTGGTGGCGATCTCTTTCACGCTCGGCGGCATCCTCGGGCTGCTGCTGGCGCTGGCGCGCCTCTCGGACAAGGCTTTCCTTCGCTGGCTCACGAGCGCCTATATCTATTTCTTCCGCGGCTCGCCGCTGCTCGCGCAGCTGTTCCTGCTCTATTACGGCCTCGGATCGCTGCGCGCCTTCTGGACCGATCTCGGCCTCTGGTGGTTCTTCCGCGAGGCCTGGTACTGCGCCCTGCTCGCGTTCACCCTGAACACCGCCGCCTATCAGGCGGAGATCTTCCGGGGCGCCATCCAGTCCGTGCCGCGCGGGCAGCGCGAGGCCGCTGCGGCGCTCGGGATGCACAAGGCCATCACCTTCGTGAAGGTCGTCTTCCCACAGGCGATGATCGTCTGCCTGCGGCCGCTCGGAAACGAACTGATCCTCATGATCAAGGCCAGCGCCATCGCGTCGCTCGTCACGATCTACGATCTCATGGGCGTGACCAAGCTCGCCTTTTCGCGTTCGTACAATTTCGAACTCTATCTGTGGGCGGCCGTGCTCTACCTCCTGATCGTCGAATGCATCAGGCGGCTCTGGGCGCTTCTCGAAAGGCGGCTGACCCGTCATCTGCGGATGGAGGATCGGCCTCGACCGGCGCGCCGGACCTGGCTCGGCCGCCCGGCGAAGACCGCTCTCAAACCCAACGCTCAATAAAGATTGCTCATCATGCGTTATGACGTCGTCGTGCTCGGCGCAGGAATCGTCGGTGTCTCCGCTGCGCTTCACCTCCAGGCGCGCGGCCGCTCCGTCTGTCTCGTGGACCGCCGCTCGCCGGGCGAGGAGACGAGCTATGGCAATGCCGGTCTCATCGAGCGGGCGAGCGTCGTTCCCTACGCGATGCCGCGCCGCCTCCCGGTTCTTCTCCGCTACGGCCTGAACCGCTCTCCGGACGTGCGCTACCGCTTGTCCCATCTGCCAAAAATGAGCCCGTGGCTGTTCCAGTACTGGCGGCACTCCGCGCCGGAGCGGCTGCGAGAGGCGACCGACGCCATGCTGCCGCTCATCGAAAGCTGCGTGGCGGAGCACGACCGGCTCATCGAACGAGCCGGCGTGACGCATCTTCTGCGCCGCAGCGGCTGGATCGAGACCTTCCGGACCGCGCAGGGACGAAAGAAGGCTCTGGCCGCGGCCGCCGACGTGGAGCAATACGGCCTGCGATACGACGTGCTCGACGTCGCGGAGCTCAAGCGGCGCGAACCCGATCTGCTCGGCGCGCCCATCGGGGCCATTCACTGGCGCGATCCCACGACCGTGTCGGACCCGGAGGCGCTCACGAAGGGATATGCGGCGCTCTTTACGTCTCAGGGCGGGCGCTTCGCGTCGGGCGATGCGCGGGCATTGACGCGAAGCGGGCGCGACTGGACCGTCGCGACGGAGGAGGGACCCGTCACGGCGGGTCAGGCCGTCGTCGCGCTCGGCCCCTGGTCCGGCCGCCTGTACGAGCCCCTCGGCTACAGGATCCCGCTGGCGGTCAAGCGCGGCTATCACATGCATTACGGTGCGAAGGGAGAGGCGCGCCTGAACCAGCCGGTGCTCGATTTCGAGGGCGGATACGTTCTTGCTCCGATGACCAGGGGCATCCGGCTGACCACGGGCGTGGAGCTTGCCGGATTCGATGCGCCCGATGACCCCCGGCAGCTCGATCAGGCGGAGACCTTCGCCCGCGGCCTGTTTCCGCTCGGCGAGCGGGTCGATCCGAAGCCGTGGCTCGGGCGCAGGCCCTGCCTGCCGGACATGCGTCCCGTCATCGGGCCGGCCCCTCGCCATACGGGCCTGTGGTTCTGCTTCGGCCATGCCCATCACGGGCTGACCCTCGGCCCCGCGACGGGCCGCCTGCTCGCGGAGATGATGACGGGCGAGGAGCCCTTCTGCGATCCGTCGCCCTACCGCGCGGATCGCTTTTAGAGCATCAAGCGGGAACCGAAGGCCGGACCCGCTCTGACGTCGACGTCATCGCTCCCCCGTCATGGCGGGTCGGAACGCGGCTGTCCGGGGCCGAGGCTCCGGCTTCACGCAGCCGTGGGAGCCGCGACGGCGGCGCGCAGGAGCATGCCGAAGAGGTCGCGCGGCTCGTCCGGATCGGCGAGGAGATCGAGCTCCTCGTAGAGGCCGGTCGCCTCGATCTGCCGCTTCACGTAGCGAAGGGCGGAGAAATCCTCGATGGCGAAGCCCACGGAATCGAAGAGGGTGATCTGGCGGTCGCTGGCGCGGCCCGGCTCCTGGCCGGCGATCACGCGCCACAGCTCCTTGACCGGATGGTCGGGCGCGAGCTGCTGGATCTCGCCTTCGATGCGGGTCTGGGGCGGGTATTCGACGAAGATGTCCGACCGCTTGAGGATGTCGGCATGCAGCTCCGTCTTGCCGGGGCAGTCGCCGCCGACCGCGTTGATGTGCAGGCCCGAGCCGACCATGTTGTCGGTGAGGATCGTGGCGTTCTGCTTGTCGGCCGTCACGGTGGTGACGATCTCGGCCCCCTCCATCGCCTCCTCGATGGTGCCGCAGACGGTGATGTCGAAGCCGTGGCCGACGAGGTTGCGCACGCATTTGGCGCTCGCCGAACGGTCGATGTCGTAGAGGCGCAGCCTGTCGATGCCGAGCAGCGCCTTGAAGGCGACGGCCTGGAACTCGGCCTGCGCGCCGTTGCCGATGATCGCCATGGTGCGGGCGTTCTTCGGCGCCAGATGCTTGGCGGCGACGGCCGATGTCGCGGCGGTGCGCAGGGCGGTCAGAATGGTCATCTCGGTCAGGAGCACGGGATAGCCCGTTCCCACATCCGCCAGCACGCCGAAGGCCGTGACGGTCTGGCGTCCTTCACGCGTGTTCTTGGGATGCCCGTTCACGTATTTGAAGCCGTAGACCTCGCCGTCGCTGGTGGGCATGAGTTCGATCACGCCCTCGCGGCTGTGCGAGGCCACGCGCGGCGTCTTGTCGAACAGTTCCCAGCGGCGGAAGTCGAGTTCGATGTACTCGGCGAGTTCGATCAGGAAGCGCTCCACGCCGACGGCGAGAACGAGCTTCATCATGTGATCGACGCTGACGAAGGGGACGATGTTGAGCTTCGGGGTCATGGTGCGTTCACTTTGGTGTGTGGCGGTAGCTCTGGGTCGGACGGTCGAGGACGCGCCGGCCCATGAGGCTCGAGGCGAGATCGACCATGAGCAGAGCCGTGCGGCCCCGCTCGTCCAGGAAGGGATTGAGCTCGACGAGATCGAGGCTTCTCACGAGCCCGCTGTCGTGCAGCATCTCCATGATCAGATGGGCCTCGCGGAAGGTGGCGCCGCCCGGAACCGTGGTGCCGACGCCCGGCGCGATGCCGGGGTCGAGGAAGTCCACGTCCAGGCTCACGTGAAGGATGCCGTCCGCCATGGCGACGCGCTTCAGGAAGGCGTCGAGGAGGGGGCCGACGCCGTTCTCGTCGATGGCGCGCATGTCGTGGATCGTGACGCCCGAGGGGGCGAGCGCCGCGCGCTCAGCCGGGTCGACGCTGCGGATGCCCATCATGCAGACATGGTCCGGCTTCACCGGGCGAGGAACCTTCGGGAAATAGCCCTCGAAGCCCGGACGGCCCGTGGCATAGGCCATGGGAACGCCGTGCAGGTTGCCGCTCGTCGTGGTCTCGAGGGTGTGGAAGTCCGGATGCGAATCGAGCCACAGCACGAAGAACTCGCGGCCTTCTTCCGCGGCGCGCCGGGCGAGGCCCGTGATCGATCCCGCCGACAGGCTGTGATCGCCGCCCAGGAAGATCGGAATGCCCTCTCCACTTGCCGCGAAGGCCGCCTCGGCGATGGTCTCGGTCCAGGCGACCGCTTCAGGCAGCGCCTTGACGGCCGGGTTCTCGTGCTTCAGCGCCCGCAGGCGGGCGGGCGCGAGATTGCCCCGGTCCTCGACCTCGTAGCCCAGGCCGGCGAGTTCGGTCGCAAGGCCGGCCGTGCGAAAGGCGCTCGGTCCCATATCGCAGCCGAGCCGGCCGGAGCCCTCCTGAACGGGCACGCCGATAAGAAGGCAGCGTTTTTGCGTCATCGGGTTCTCCACATCTCATGAGCCAAGCTAGGGGAAGGGCTTGGCGTTTTGAACAGGCCAGTTTGACAATTCGAGAAACATAATCGACCAATCTGGAAGCACTTATTTTGCAAAATGGCGGCCATGGACGATCTCGATCAGCGCCTCATCACGCTTCTGCGGCATAACGGGCGGCGCAGCGTCTCGGATCTCGCGCTCGAGCTCGATGTCTCCCGCGCGACCGTGCGGTCGCGCATGGAGCGTCTGGAGCGCTCGGGCGATATCGTCGGCTATACGGTGATCCTGCGGGCCGACGCCGTGTCCCTGCCGGTGCGGGGCATCATGCTGATCGAAGTGGAGGGGCGCGCGGCCGATCGGGTCGTGGATGCCCTGGGCGGTTTTCCCGAAGTCAGCGCCATTCACACGACGAACGGGAAGTGGGATCTCATCGTGGAGCTGGGGGCGGCCAACCTGTCGGATTTCGACGGCATCCTCAGGCGCATCCGCCTGATCCCCGGCGTGATCGCATCGGAGACCAATCTGCTGCTGGCGACCCCGCGCAGCACCCGGGCTAGATTGTAGGGAAAGACGTCATGCGCAGCCATGTGCCCCGGCGCCGCCGCGTTCCCGCGCCGGGACAGGGCCGCGACGTCAATTCTGATCCCGCGATGCGAGCGACTGAACCTCGCTCTGCGGGGTGAGGTATTCGATCGAAACCCAATCCGTGCACGCCCTGAGGATGGGAGCGAGATAGGCACGGCTGCCTTCGATCTCGACCACGCGGCAGGGATAGGCCCGCCGGTCCCCGGGAGGACGATAGACCACCGTGCTGCCGGGCTTGATCTCACCGGATGGGGCGTGAGGAGGTTTGCTCTGTTCGCAGGGCTCTTGATGGCCGTTGTCCTGAACGACGGAGGCGCTCCGGCCTGCGCGGTAGCGGTCGAGAGCTTCGATCGCGACGCGGGCCCGGTCGCGGTAGCGGTCGGTGACCAGTCTCATCAGGGTGCCCTGTTCGCGCCCAGGATACCAGGAGACGCCGCCGATCTTCGCCAGCTCTTCCGCGACGATTTCAATTTCTTCTTCAGTCATGGGCTCATTCCCTCGAGAAATCCGGAGTGACGCTCAGATCTGACGGTGGCGTGCCGTGACCTGATGCATTGTTATGGGCCCCGAAGTCGCTTCGCAGGGATGCGTGCGACCCTTTGTCGATTGTCGTCCTGCGCATAGGCTTGAATGCCCCGGTCATCTGTGCGGGATCATACGTTCCTGCAAGATGGCCAATTGCTGGATATACGGCAGACGCCGTTCCTGGTGCTGTACCTTGAGCCTTTCGAGCACGCGGATTCTCAGGTTGAGATCCGTCGAGCCTCTGCTGACCTTCTCTCTCTGACGTTCATACTCGAAGTCTATATCAGCCAAGGTTGAAAGGAGAGACTGAAGTAAGGGTTGAGTAGCCGGAGAGTAAATTTTTGGAGTGCTTTGCGCGTCACTTGGACCGTTATTACAGAACTCGGATTCTTTCATCCCTTGCTCCATATTAACTTAGGTTAACAACATCGATGGTACTGACGCATGAGTACTCCGTCTGCTATGTTTCCGACAAAACCGAGAAATTTTTTGCCCTTTCTTTTGGAGAAGCGTGACCTTTGCATAGCTGACCTCTCTTTTGAGGGGAGCGGATACTTTCGGTCATGCGTCCTCCGCCAATCCATAGGTGCCGGGGAGCAGCCGCTCGAAGCTCCTGCGGATCCTGCGGTAGCATTCGCAGGACATCCGCTCGAGCCCGGCGCGGTTGACGATCGTGATCACCCCTCGGCCCTGCTGGATTAAACCGGCCATCTGTAGAGCCCGTGTGACACTGCTGACGGTAGAGCGCTGCACACCCAGCATTTCGGCGAGCGTTTCGTGGGTCAGGGGGAGAGCGTCGCGGTCGACCCGGTCGCGCGTCGTCAGGATCCAGCGGCAACACCGGGCCTCGACGCTATGGACGGCATTGCAGGCGACGGTTTGAAGCGTCTGCGCCAGAAGGGCTTCCGTGAACCTGAACATCAGTTCCAGGGTCCGGGGACTCTCGCGCCCGACATCGATCAGGCGATCCACCAGGATACGCGAAGCCGTGCCGGCGACCTGGGTGACGTAACGCCCGAAGGACTGGCGCGTCATGAGCGCGCTCACAAGGCCGAACATGCCCTCCCGCCCGAACAGCGCCATCTCCACGGTACCGCCGTCCTTCAGAATGGTCGACAGGGACACGATGGCGTTGTGGGGGAAGTACGTATACCGGATGAACTCCCCGGCATCGTACACGAGCCCGCCTTTCGGGAGGTCCACAATTTCGAGATGCGGCTCAAGAACACCGAAATCCTCGGGCTCCAAGGCTGCAAGGAGCCGGTTCTTACGATGGGGGACCGCGTCAGGACAAGGCGGCATATCGAGGCGTACCAATCTGAATCGATTCCGGCTCGGTTTGGAGCCGATCTCCATACAAGATCCCAGCGCAACCTGAGGTGTCAATCGATCGGCCGCCGCCGCGAACCGGATCGTCGCATGGGGTGATCCCGAAAATCCATCCGGATCCGATAGGTTCGGTCGCCCGACGGAGGGAGGATTGGCGGAAAGGAGGTATTTCATGACCCCTTTCGTCAAGGCATGTCCGGATGCAGTCCCGACATTCCCTTCGGGATTACCCCTGTTTACCTTGGGAAGGTGATGGCGCAGCATGGCAATAACGCGATTCCATGCTGCTTCGGGACCATCCACGTGAGTGCAAGAACCTTGCCAAGAACCTTCCCTCGACTCTCCTCCGATCCGGCCGACTGGCCGGCTGCGCATCTGCTCGAGGCCTATGCCGGCAAAACCCTTTCGCCCGTCGATGCCGCCAAGGCCGTGATCGCGCGCATCGAGGCGTGCGAGCCCCGTCTCCAGGCTCTCTACGCCTATGATCCCGACGAGGCGCTGAAGAGCGCGCAGGAATCCGAGCGGCGCTGGGCCCGGGGAGAGGCGAGGGCGCTCGACGGCGTTCCCGCAACCATCAAGGAGAACATCGCGACGCGGGGCACGCCCGTGCCCCTCGGCACGGCGGCGCGGCCGCTCACGCCCGCCCAGGAGGATGCGCCCGCGGCGGCGCGCCTGCGCGAGGACGGCGTCGTCATTCTCGCCAAGACCACGATGCCCGATTACGGCATGCTCTCCTCGGGCCTGTCGAGCTTTCACCCGCTGGCCCGCAATCCCTGGGACCTGTCCAAGAATCCGGGCGGCAGCTCGGCGGGCGCGGGGGCTGCTGCTGCGGCGGGCTACGGCCCGTTTCACATCGGTACGGATATCGGAGGCTCCATTCGCCTCCCGGCCTCAT
This sequence comes from Microvirga sp. M2, assembly GCF_047497095.1. Lineage (NCBI taxonomy): Bacteria > Pseudomonadati > Pseudomonadota > Alphaproteobacteria > Hyphomicrobiales > Methylobacteriaceae > Microvirga > Microvirga sp. M2. Next base: position 3,233,345 of record NZ_CP134063.1, on the reverse strand, counting down.
GGTGCGGCGTGTTCGGGTTGAAGCCGAGCTTCGGACGCGTGCCCATCGACCCGACCTATTATGGACGCGTCGCCGGGCCGATGACGCGCACCGTGCACGATGCCGCCCTGATGATGACGAGCCTGACGCGGCCGGATGCCCGCGATCCGATGAGCCTGCCGTATCAGGATTTGCCCTGGCTCGATCTCGCGATCGACGTCAAAGGGCTGAAGATCGGCCTCATGATGGAGGCCGGCATCGGCCTGCCCCTCGATCCCGAAGTGCGCGCGGCCGTGGAAAGGGCCGCGTCGGCTTTCAGGGAGGCCGGGGCCATTGTCGAGGAGATGAGGCCCTTCGTCACCCGCGAGATGCTCGACGGGCTCGACGATTTCTGGCGCCAGCGCGCCTGGATGGACATCTCACCCTTGGGCGAGGACGAGCGCGCCAAGGTCCTGCCCTATATCCTGTCCTGGGCCGAGGGCGGAAAGGGCCTGACCGGAGCCCGGGTCTATTCCGGCATGAACCAGATGATGGCGATGCGCCATGCGGCCGTGGCGGCCACTCACGGCTTCGACTTCGTCCTTTCGCCGGTGGCTCCCAACGTGGCCTACGAAGCCGAGCTCGCGTCCCCGATCCACGATCCTCAAAGACCCTTCGAGCATATCGGCTACACGGTCGCCTTCAACATGTCGGATCAGCCCGCGGCCTCGGTCAATGCGGGCTTCACGAAGGCCGGGCTGCCGATCGGCTTGCAGATCATCGGCCGCCGTTTCGACGACGTCGGGGTTCTCAGGCTCTCGCAGGCTTGGGAGGAGATGTGCTCCGACAGGCGGCCCTGGCCGACGCCGTAAAGGCAGGTTCTCTCGGCAGATCCTTTCGGCAGATCCTTTCGGATTGCACCACGGATCGTCGCACCGGGTTTTCCGGAAGGCCGGGCGCTGGTAGAGAACGGCCATGACGTACAAAGTGGCCGCTCTCTATCAGTTCGTCGCGCTGCCCGATTTCCGGGAGATCCGCGACCCGCTCCATGCTGTCTGCGCCGATCACGGGATCAGGGGCACGCTCCTGCTCGCCGGGGAGGGGATCAACGGCACCGTGGCCGGCACGGAGGAGGGGATCGATGCCCTCATCGCCGAGCTGCGCGAGGGAGCCCTGTTTCGGGGCCGCCTCGACAATCTGGAGCTGAAGTTCTCGACCGCGTCCGAGATGCCGTTCAAGCGCATGAAGGTGCGCCTGAAGAAGGAGATCGTGACGCTCGGCGATCCGCAGACCGATCCGACCCGGCAGGTCGGCACCTATGTCTCGCCGTCGGACTGGAATGCGCTGATCGCCGATCCCGAAGTCATCCTGCTCGATACCCGCAACGACTTCGAGGTCGCGATGGGGACCTTCGAGGGCGCGGTGGATCCGCGGATCGGGACGTTCAGCCAATTCAAGGAATTCGTCCGAAAGGAACTCGACCCCGCCCGGCACCGGAAGGTGGCCATGTTCTGCACCGGCGGAATCCGCTGCGAGAAGGCCAGCTCCTACATGCTGGGCCAGGGCTTCGAGGAGGTCTATCACCTGAAGGGCGGCATCCTGAAATATCTCGAGGATGTGCCGGAGGCCGAGAGCCGCTGGAGCGGGGGCTGCTTCGTGTTCGACGAGCGCGTGTCCCTCGGCCATGGTCTCGCCGAGCGCCCGGAGGACAGGAGCCTGTTGACCGATGAGTGATGTGCAATCCGTCGAGGCGCGCCTGGAAGCCCTGGAGGTGCGCACCGCCTATCAGGATCAGGTCATCGAGGACCTGAACCAGACCGTCATCGACCAGTGGAAGAAGATCGACGCGTTGAAGCGTCAGCTCGCCGAACTGCTCGACCGGGTCCAGGAGGTCGAGGACGGCTCGGCCGGACCTCGCGCGCCGGAGCCTCCGCCGCCGCATTATTGAGACCTGCAGATCCGTCCTTCAACCAGATGGTTGACTATCTGAACGCGCGCGCATATATTCAACCACATGGTTGAATTACAAACATCTCGACTGGACTCCGTCTTTCATGCCCTGGGCGATGCCACGCGACGGCGGATGCTCCGCGACCTCGCCGGGGGCGAGCGGACCGTCGGTCAATTGGCGCAGCCCTTCGCGATCTCGCTCGCCGCGGCTTCAAAGCACATCAAGGCATTGGAGAATGCCGGACTGATCCACCGCGAAGTGAGGGGGCGGACCCATGTCTGCCGCCTCGACCCCGGGCCGCTCGCGAGCGCCCACGAGTGGCTGACATTCTACGAACGCTTCTGGACCGAACGTCTGGATGTGCTGGAGCGGCTCCTCCGCGAGGAGGATGGCCGCAAAAAACCACCCTCAAAGGAGACGCCCCATGACTGACCTTGCGACGACGGACCTTGCGACCCTGGACCCCTATGGCGTGCTGACCGAGCCGGCCACATTGACGATCAAGCGCCTTCTGCCCGGTCCCATCGAGCGGGTCTGGGCCTATCTCACCGAGAGCGAGCTGCGTCGTCAGTGGCTGGCAGCCGGTCACATGGAGCTGAATGTCGGGGCGCCTGTCGAGTTGACGTGGCGTAACGACGAGCTCAGCGACCCCCCTGGCCAGCGTCCGGCAGGGATCTCCGAGGAGAACCGCATGCAGAGCCGGATCACCGAGCTCGAGCCGCTCCGCAGGCTCGGCATCACCTGGGGCAGCACCGGGGGCGTGACGTTCGAGCTGGAGCCGGAAGGGTACGAGGTTCTGCTGACCGTGATCCATCGCCGCGTGCCCGACCGCTCGACTCTGTTGAGCGTCAGCGCCGGATGGCACATACACCTCGATATTCTGGCGGCCCGCATGACGGGCAGGGCGCCGGAACCGTTCTGGGACGGTTGGGCGCGGTTGAAGAACGACTACGAGCAGCGCCTTCCGGCTTGACCGACATCGCGGCGGGGTTTCGGCCTATCGCCGAAGGGAGCCCCGGCTCTCAACGTCATGGCCGCACGTGGTGCGGCCATTCACGTCTTGGGACGTCTCGGAGAAACGACGTGGGCGCGCGGGACAGGCCCGGGCGTGGCGCCTCTGCTTCTCAGACCTTCTTCACGAACTCGGTCTTCAGCACCAAGCCTTTGATTTGCGCCGAGCGGCACTCGATCTCACCTGCGTCGTCCGTCAGATGGATGTTCTTGAACACGGTGCCCCGCTTGAGAGTGGTGGAGGAGCCCTTCACCTTCAGGTCCTTGATCACCTGCACGGAATCGCCTTCATTGAGCTGGGCTCCATTGCTGTCCCTGACAACCCTATCGGACATCTCGATCTCCCACGGCGCGTTGTTCGCCCGGCCCGGAAGGGCTAAAGCATCGGACCCAAAAGTGGAACCCACTTTTGGGTCCGATGCTCCCTCCTTGGAAAGAGCGCATCGTTCTTGCGAAAAACCGGGGCCACTTTTTCGCACGATGCGCTAGCCGCCGGGCCGGTCCTTTGTCCATCCGGGCTCTTACGGACCCGCCTGGCACTCCACCTGCCCACGCAGGAAGCCGCAGCGCCGTTTTTCATGCGCGTATGCGCCGGGGCTGCGGGAACCTTTTCGGACATGCTAGCATCCAAGGTCCTGAAGGCAGATGTCGCATCAGGCAGATGTTGCATCAGGCAGGTGTCCCATGCGGATCAGGATGGAAGCCGTCACCGATCCGGGAGCCCTGGACGATTCCGGGCTCGTCCGGCATGCCCTGGCCGGAGAGGGCCAGGCGTTCAGGATCATCATGCAGCGTCACAACCGGCGCCTCTACCGGGTTGCGCGCGGGATCCTCGGGAACGACGCGGAGGCCGAGGATGCGGTGCAGGAGACTTACCTCCAGGCTTTCTCCCATCTGCAGGATTTCAGGGGCGATGCCCGCCTGTCCACCTGGCTGACGCGCATCGTGATCAACGAGGCGCTCGGGCGCGTGCGGAGGCGACGGGACCTCGTGGATCTGAGTCTGCTGGATCGGATGGAGGGCGGGCAGGCGCGGGTGCTGATGTTTCCCGGTCCGTCCAATCCGAGCGATCCGGAGGACGATGCCGGGCGAGCCCGGCTTCGCCGGATGATCGAGCGGGCGGTGGACGGCCTGCCGCCGGATTTCCGGTCGGTTTTCATGATGCGCGAGATCGAGGAGATGAGCATCGAGGAAACCGCTTCCCAGCTCGGGATCAATCCGGCGACCGTGAAGACGCGCCTGCACCGGGCGCGGCTTCTGCTCCGGCGGGCCTTGGCGGCGCAGCTCGTCTCGACCCTGAAGGACGCCTTTCCTTTCGACGGCCTGCGCTGCGCACGGATCGCCGAGCGCGTCATGCGCCGCTTGGAGCAGGCGCAGGACTGATCCCGCGGGACGATGCCTTTCATCGGGAACCCCGCTCGTCCCTGCCGCATCCAACCCCAGGACATGAAGGACATTCTCCCGGATGTCCCGCTCATGCCGGATGCTACAGGAGGATCGCATGTCCAGACTTTCCATAGCCCTGTTGGGGACCTGCCTCTGTCTCGCTTCTCAAGGGGTGCTCGCCCAGCAGGGACCGCGCCCCACCGACCCCCAGATCGCGCACATTGCCTACACGGCGGGCGAGATCGACATCAAAGCCGCGGAACTCGCCCTGAAGCACTCCAAGAACAAGGAGGTGCGCACCTTCGCGAACGACATGGTGCGTGACCACACGGCCGTGAACGAGAAGGCTCTGGCGCTCGTCAAGAAGCTGAACGTCAAGCCGGAGGACAACGATACGAGCCGCTCTCTCGTGCAGCAGGCGGATGCGAAGCGTAAAGAACTGGAAGGCCTGAAGGGTGCGGCCTTCGACAAGGCCTATGCGCAGAACGAAGTCGCCTTTCACCAGCAGGTGAACGGCGCGCTTCAGAATACGCTCATCCCATCCGCGACCAACGGCGAATTGAAGGACCTGCTCTCCACCGGGCTCAAGATCTTCCAGGGGCATGAGCAGCATGCGGAGCATCTGGTGCACGATCTCGCCACGCGATCCGGAGCGGCCCTGCAATGACCATGGCGGCTGCAAGACCGCTCAAGGCCCTCGTGGTCTCGCTCCTGATGCTCGGGCCCTCCCTGGCTGCGGGAGGTGTCGACCGCGTGGTCATGAAGGAGGTCGCGTACGGTCCGAAGCAGATCAGGGTGCATGTGGGCGATAGGGTGGAATGGCAGAACCAGGACATCGTCGCCCACACCGCGACGGCGACGGACAAGAGCTGGGACGTCGACCTCATGCCCGGCCGGAGCGGGAGCGCGGTGATGAAGGTTCCGGGCACCTTCGATTACATCTGCCGCTATCATCCCACCATGACGGGGGAGATCATCGTCGAGCCTTGAGACGACGGAGCCCGCGCCGCTCGGCCACGGCGCGGGCTCGGGTCTTGAGCCTTGGGCATCTTTCCACGCAAAACCGGTGCCCACTTCTCACGTTCGACGCTCTCGCGTTTCAGGGGCCCGGCCGTGCAGCCCCCGCCATGATCGAACCCGTCGCCTCGTCGGATGCGACCTTGCGCAATTTTTTCACGAAGGCCACCAGGCTGTTGGCCTGTCCCTGCTCGGACGCGATATGGGCCAGCACGCCGCTGTCGAACGGTTCCTCCTCGACCGCCCCGTCGATCATGACGGTCGTCTTGATGCCGGTCTCGACATCGAACGAGATGGATCTGATCTTGGTCCGGAACGAAGGACCGGCCGGCTCGGCGACAGGCGGAAGCGGGGCGGCGACCAGAATCGGGGGCGTGTGCGCGGGCTCCTGAAGGACGGCGGCGGTGACATGAGGCACCGGCGCGGACGCTGCGGCCTTGGTGGCCTGCTCGTCCGTCCCGTCGTCTTTCCGCTTCTCTTTCAGAAGGGCCCAGCGCTCGGGGGAGGACTTCCGGGCTTCCGTCGAGGACGGACCGTCGAGAAGCTCGTCGAGCTTCTCCTGGGCCAATCGGGCTTCTCTTTGCGTCGTCGAGCCCAGGGCCTTGACCAGGGGATGCTTGGCGACCTCCTCCTCGGCTTTGGCCTTCGCGGCTTTCGCGGCCTTGGCGGCTGCGATCCGTTCTCTCGCCCGCGCCGCCTCCGCGCGATTGTTCGTGCTGTAGGAATATCGCTTGCCGTTGATATCGTAATAGACTTTCCGGGCTTCGGCGCTGCTGCTTACGACCGCAAGCACGATGACTGAGCCGAGTAAAACTCTCATCCTGTTCATCGGCATTCAAGAGCCTTCTGGCCCTTCCCCTCGTTACGATAAAATTCAGTTAAGAAAATGTGGCGACTCTATGAAATAATGGAAGTTGCTGACGGCGAGCTAGGGGTATTCTCTCAATATGCTTGGCGAATGCGAGGTAGTCCCTCGCCGCGACAGGTGTCTACTTTCCGACATTTGCGTGAAATCCCGCGCCTGCCTCGGCGGGCGGTCATGACAGGCTGCCAAGGTCGGAAGCACCCTATTCGATGCATTATTCTTACGGCGAATTGCCCGACAAGCTGACGTTGCGTAAGCAACACAGATACCAGGACAGATGAGGGACCCATGAAACGCCGCAATTTTCTTGCCACGGCCGGTGCGGGCATCGCCGCCGGCGCCATCGCGAAGCCGGCCATCGCGCAGTCGAATCCTGAAATCCGCTGGCGTCTGACGTCGGGCTTCCCGAAGTCCCTCGATACGATCTATGGCGGCGCGGACTTCCTGTCGAAATACGTGGCCGAGGCGACCGAGGGCAGGTTCCAGATCCAGCCGTTCGCCGCAGGCGAGATCGTCGGCACCTTCCAGGCAGCCGATGCCGTCTCCTCGGGCACGGTCGAAATGGCTCATACGGCCGCCTATTACTATGTCGGCAAAGACCCGACCTATGCGGCGGCGGCAGCGCTTCCGTTCACCCTCAATGCCCGCCAATTGAACGCGTGGAACTACCACGGCGGCGGCATCGACCTCGTGAACGAGTTCATGGCCAAGCAGAACATGTACGCTCTTCCGGGCGGCAATACCGGCACCCAGATGGGCGGCTGGTTCCGCAAGGAGATCAAGACCGTCGAGGATCTCAAGGGTCTCAAGATGCGCATCGCCGGCATCGCCGGTCAGGTCATGGCGAAGCTCGGCGTGATTCCGCAGCAGGTGGCGGGCGGCGACATCTACCCGTCGCTCGAGCGCGGCACCATCGACGCCGCCGAGTGGATCGGCCCTTACGACGACGAGAAGCTCGGCTTCCAGAAGGTCGCGCCGTTCTACTACTATCCCGGCTTCTGGGAAGGCGGCCTGACGATCCACTTCATGTTCAACAAGGCAAAGTGGGAATCCCTGCCGAAGAATTACAAGGCGATCCTGCAGGCGGGCTGCATGGCCACGAACATGGACATGCTGTCCAAGTACGACGCCAAGAACCCGGCGGCGCTCCGCAGCCTCGTCGGCGGAGGAGCGCAGCTGCGTCCGTTTTCGCAGGAGATCCTCGACGCCGCCTACAAGGCGACCAACGAGGTCTATGCGGAAATTTCGGCCGAGAACGCGGATTTCAAGAAGATCATCGACTCGATCCGCGCCTTCCGGAACGAGGAATATCTCTGGTTCCAAGTCGCCGAATATGCGTTCGACAGCTACATGATCCGCGCCCGCACCCGCGGCTGAGCCCGCACGGGACGGAAACTCGTGAAACCCGGCGTCCCAAGCGCCGGGTTTTTCCTTGCAGGGCTGCTCCGCTCTGAGCGGAGAGCTTGAGGGCTTGCATCGCGCCCGCCGAGTGCTGATCTGAGGGCAACCCGATCCATGCTCGACCTGATTTTTGCCCGAAAAGCCTCAGAAAGACGTGCTCATGCCTACGCTGTCCATCCTCGATCTCGCGCATGTTCCCGAAGGGGCCACGCCCACCGACGCCCTGCGCCACTCTCTCGACCTGGCGCAGCACGCGGAGCGATGGGGCTATCGCCGCTTCTGGCTGGCCGAGCACCACAACATGGTGGGCATCGCCAGCGCCGCGACGAGCATCGCGATCGCGCATGTGGCCGGCGGCACGAAGACGATCCGCGTGGGCGCGGGCGGCATCATGCTGCCGAACCATGCGCCGCTGATCATCGCCGAGCAGTTCGGCACCCTCGACGCGCTGTTCCCGGGCCGGATCGATCTCGGCGTGGGACGCGCTCCCGGCACGGACCAGCGCACCATGCGGGCGCTTCGCCGCGATCCCACGAGCGCCGATACCTTCCCGCAGGATGTGCTGGAGCTGCAGGCGCTGCTCGGGCCGCTCCAGCCGGGGCAGGCGATCCAGGCCGTGCCCGGAACCGACAGCAACGTGCCGATCTGGATTCTGGGCTCCAGCCTCTTCGGCGCCCAGCTCGCCGCCATGCTGGGCCTTCCTTATGCCTTCGCGTCGCATTTCGCCCCGAACGCGCTGTTTCAGGCGCTTCAGGTCTATCGCGAGCGCTTCCAGCCCTCCGCCCAGCTCGACAAGCCCTATGCGATGGTGGGCGTGAACGTCATCGCGGCCGATACGGACGAGGAGGCGAGGGTCCTTTTCACCTCGGCGCAGCAGGCCTTCACCAACATGTTCCGCGGCACGCGCGGCAAGCTGCAGCCGCCCATCGACGATATCGAGACCTATTGGACGCCCGCCGAGAAGGCGCAGGCGTCCGCCATGCTGGCCTGTTCCTTCGTCGGCTCGGCGAAGACCGTGCGCGAAGGGCTCGAAGGCTTTCTCGAGCAGACGGGCGCGGACGAATTGATCGTCGCCTCGGCCATCTACGATCACGGACAGCGTCTGCGCTCCTACGAGATCCTGGCGGATGTGCGGGAGGCCATGGGGTAGGGCATCGCGCGGATCAAGCCGTCGCGCCACGGTCCTTGAGCGTGGGATCCAGCGCGTCGCGCAGGCCGTCGCCGAGCAGGTTCAGGCCGAGCACCGAGAGCGCGATCGCGACGCCCGGCGCGATCGCGAGGTGAGGGGCCTGCGAAAGATAGGTCTGCGCGTCGCTCAGCATGCGCCCCCAGCTCGGATTGGGCGGGCGCACGCCGAGGCCCAGATAGCTCAGTCCCGCCTCGGTCAGGATGGCGAGCGCGAGCTGGATCGTGACCTGCACGATCAGCGCGCCCGCGATGTTGGGCATCACGTCTTCCCATGTGATGCGCAGAGGATGCTTGCCGATGGCGCGGGCCGACGCGATGTAGTCGAGCGCCCAGACCTGCAGCGCCACGCCGCGCGAGACCCGTGCGAAGACCGGCACGTTGAAGACCGCGATGGCCAGGATGGCCGCGAGCGGGCCGGACCCCACGAGCGCGCCGATCATGATGGCCGAGAGCACGGCCGGAAAGGCGAACACGACATCCGACACCCGCATGGCGATCTCGTCGGCGAGGCCTTTCCACGCCGCCGCGCTGGTGCCGATGGCCGTGCCGATCGCAGCGCCCAGGAGAACCGCGGGCCACGCGATGGCAAGCGAGTTCCAGGCTCCGACCATGAGCAGCGAGGTCACGTCCCGGCCGAAGTGATCGGTGCCGAGAAGGCCCGCTTCCAGCGGCGCCTTCAGGCGCATGGCGACCCGTACGCGGGTGGGCACCTCCGGCGTCCAGACGAGGGACAGGAGGGCGGTCGCGATGAGAAGCCCCGTGAGGATGCCGCCGACCACGAGAGCGGTGTTGAGCCGGATGGGGGAACGCAGCGTCATGCCCGGCTCCTCAGGCGCGGATCGAGGATCGTATAGCCGATGTCGACGAGGAAATTGACCACGATCACGAGGCCGGAAAAGATCAGCACGATATCCTGGATCACCACGAGATCGCGCTGGTTGAGCGCCTGATAGGCGAGGCGGCCGAGCCCCGGCAGGTTGAACACGTTCTCGACCAGGATCGCGCCCCCGAAGAAGAACGAGAGCTGAAGGCCGAGGATCGTCGTGACGGGAATGAGGGCGTTCGGCACTACGTGCCGGCGCAGGGTGGCCCCCCGGCTCACGCCCTTGGCCCGCGCCGTGCGCACGAAATCCGCCGCGATGACCTCGAGCGTGGCGGAGCGCGTGACCCGGGTCAGCACGGCGGCCTGGGGCAGGGCGAGCGCCACGGCGGGCAAAAGCAGAGCCTGGAAGGCCGGCCACAATCCTGCCTCCCAGCCGGGAAAGCCGCCGGCGGGAAACCAGCCCAGGCGCGTCGAGAAGAACAGGATGAACAACAGCCCGATCCAGAAATTCGGCACCGCGACTCCCATCTGGCTGAAGACCAGGACGGCGCGATCCACCGGGCCGTCCCGCCGCGCGGCGGCCGCGACGCCGAGCGGCAGGGCGAGCGCGGTCGAGATGAGGATCGCGAGCAGGCTCAACGGCAGCGTGACGCTCATGCGCTCGGCCACGAGGGTCGAGACCGGCATCTTGTAGGTGATGGACGTGCCGAGATCGCCATGGAGAAGGCCGCCGATCCAGTGCACGTAGCGGATGAGGGCGGGCTGATCGAGCCCGAGCTCCTGCCGCAATGCCGCCAGCGTATCCTCTCGCGCGGCCGTGCCCAGCATGATCGCCGCCGGATCGCCCGGCAGCACTTCCAGGATCAGGAAAATCGCCAGCGAGACCAGCACAAGCGTCACGGCGAGGGATGTCAGGCGGGAGATGATGAGGCGGAGCATGGCCTAGATGGGCCCTATGCGAGTCGCGCGCTTGACGAGAAAGCGATTCATGGACTGCCGATCGACACTCCCCCCTTGCTGGGAGGAGATGGAGGTGGGGGCATGAGCGGCCGCCTATGCGGGTCCGCGCCGATACCCCCACCCTAACCCTCCCCGCAAGGGGGAGGGAAGAGGCGTGAGCGCGTTCTTCACTCCGTCCACGACGCTTCCGTCACGTCGTTGATCGGGATCGGCGAGTTTTCCCACATGCCCTGGAGCTTCGCGTTCCACACGCCGAGCTTCGGCAACTGGAACAGGAAGAGGGCGGGCACGTCCTCGGCCAGGATCTTCTGCGCCTGCGCATATTTGGCGAAGCGCGCCTTCTCGTCCGTGGTCCTGGCGGCGTCGGCGATCAGGGCCTTGAACGTGTCGTTCTTGTAATTGAAGTAGTAGTTGTCGCGGGCGAAGATATCGATGTCGAGCGGCTCCGTGTGGGACACGATGGTGAGATCGTAATCCTTGTTCTTGAAGACCTCCTCGATCCACTTCGCCGGGAATTCGGTCGGGATGATCTTCATCTCGACTCCCACCTCGGCGAACATCGCCGCCATCAGCTCGGCCGAGCGGCTCGCATAGGCCATCTGCGGCGTCTTGATCGAGATCGAGAGCCCGTTCGCATAACCTGCTTCCTTGAGCAGAGCCTTGGCCTTCTCGGGGTCGTAGGGAATGACGCCGGTCATGTCCACATAGGCCGGATTGTTGGGCGAGAAGAAGCTGCCGATGGGCGTGCCGAAGCCGGAATAGGCGCCCTCGACGAGCGCCTTGCGGTCGATGGCGTGCATGAGGGCGCGGCGCACGCGCGCGTCGTCGAAGGGCTTCCTGGCGTTGTTCATGCCCGCGACCGTTTCGCCCTCCGTGTTGCCGGCCACGGCCTTGAAGCGCGGATCCTTCTGGAACTCGGCGAAAAGCTCCGGCGCGGCGAGGTTCGGAAAAGCGTCGATGTCGCCCGCGCGCAGGGCCGCGACCTGCGCCTGCGAGTCGCTGATGAAGCGGAAGGTGACGCTCTCGAGCTTCACCTTGTCCTTCTGCCAGTAATCCGGGTTCCTGACGAGTTCGACCTTGTCGCCCCGCGTCCAGGACTTGAACTTGAACGGCCCGGTGCCGACCGGATTGGCCGCGTTGTCGGCAGCGGATTCGGGCGCCACGATCACCGCATCGCCCCAGCCGAGATAGGTGAGGAAGTTGCCGGAGGTTTCCTTCAGCTTGATCACCACGGTCGCGGAATCGGGCGTCTCGATGCTGTCGATGGGCGCGAAGATCTGCTTCTGCGCGTTGGTGGATTTCGGATCGCGGGCGCGGTCGAAGGCGAATTTCACGTCGCCGGAATCGAAGGCGGTGCCGTCGTGGAATTTCACGCCCTCGTGCAAATGGAACGTGTAGGCGAGCCCGTCGGGCGAGATCTCCCAGCTTTTCGCGAGAAGCGGCTGCACCTTGCCGTTCCTGTCGATGCGCACCAGGCCTTCGTAGAGGTTGGCCAGGGTGACCTCGCGGATGGCGACAGGCGCGGCGATCGTCGGATCGAGGCCCGGCGGCTCGATGGGCATGCCGACGACGAGGGAGGTTTTGGCCGCGAAGGCCGGAAGGGCGCTCACGGAGAGCAGCAGGGCGGCGGCCAGGAAACGCTTCGACATAAGGCGGAACTCCATCCGGTAGCAAGGAGCGAGGGTCGTATTGGCCCTCAGATTACGCAGTGTGACGGCGGATGGAAGATGTTCCTCGCCGATTTTTAGGCCGATTTTTAGAAGGTCGCGGACTTTCGAACGCCTGAATCTCTCAAAAAGCGACCCGCCGGGTAGGGACGCCGCTATTCCGTCAGGCGCGACAGCACGTGATAGGCGGCCTTCACCCGCGCATCGTTGGGGTAGGCCTTGTTCGCGAGCATGACGATTCCGGCCTTCTTCCCGGGAATGTAGGCGACATAGGCGCCGAAACCGTTGGTCGATCCCGTCTTGTTGAGGATCACGTCCCCGCGCGGGGCCATGGGCGGATCGATCGCGGTCGCCGGGACGGCGTTCATGCTCATTGTCGCGGAGTTGCCGGCAACCATCGTCTCGAGCGCGACCGGGTAGGGGTACTGCTCCCAGATCATGTCTTGGATCAGATCGCCCGCCCGGAAATACCCGGTCTGTGTCCTGTCGATGGCGCGGGCGATCTTCGCCGGCGCCGGGCCGATGCCCATATTCGCTTCGATGAAGCGGATCATGTCCGCCGTGTTCGACTTCACGCCGTAGGCTTCCGCTGCAAGAAGACCGGGCGAAACGCGGACCGCCTGGCCGTTGCGATTGTACCCCCAGGCATATGACTTCATGTCCGCCGCGGGAACGTTCACATAGGTGCGCCGCAGTCCGAGTTCGCGAAACAGGCGCTCCGCGAGGGTCCCGAAATTGTCGTCCATGGCCCGCGCGGTGATCACGCCGAGGAGGCCGACGCTCGGATTGGCGTAGCTGCGGGAGCTGCCGGGAGCGGATTGAGGTGTCCAGTCGCGATAATAGGCGACGAGCTGTTTCTCGCTCTTCACCTGAGCGGGAAGCTGGAGCGGGAAACCGCCTGCCGTATGAGTCGCGAGATCCAGGACCCGCACCTTGCTGAGCGCGCTTCCCCGCAGCTCGGGCATATGCCGGCTGACGGGTTCGTTCAGCGACAGCTTCCCCTCGATCTCCGCATAGGCCGCCAGGGTGGCCGTGAAGGTCTTGCTGACCGAGCCCAGTTCGAAGAGCGTGTCGCGGGTCACGGAAACCCGAGGCTCCTTCGAGGCGACGCCATATTCGATGAAATGGCGCGTTCCATCGAGCGTCACGGCGACGGCAAGCCCGGGGATGTCGTATTGCGCGATGAGCGGCTTCATCGCCTCGTCGACGGCCTGCCGCACCTTGGCGTCGCGGTCTGCGTCGGCGCCGAGCGCGCAGGACAGCCCGCCGATGAGGAAGGCAAGAAGAGGGCCTGCAATTCCGGCGGCATGTCTGAAGGAAGGACGCAACAGCAAAGATCTGTCCCTTTCACGTCGGTCGTCGGATGCAGCGCCCGGGAGCTGTTCTTGCGAAAAACCGGGCCACTGTTTCGAACGATGCGCTTGTGCGGCAACGGCTCTCCCGTTCGACGGGCCGCGTTCGTGAACGGCGAAGCGGATACGCTTCGCAGAACGACGCTCTACCCGTGCGCGATGACGAGCGTCTTGGTGGTCGTGAATTCGATCAGGCCTTCGAAGCCCTTTTCGCGTCCGTGGCCCGAGCGGCCGAAGCCGCCGAATGGCAGCTCGATGCCGCCGCCGGCGCCGTAGCAGTTCACGAAGACCTGGCCGGCCCGCATGGCGCGGGCCACGCGGGTCGAGCGCATGGCGTCGCGCGTCCACACCCCGGCCGCGAGGCCGTAGGGCGTGCCGTTGGCGAGCCGGACCGCCTCGGCCTCGTCCTCGAAGGGCGTCGCCACGAGGACCGGACCGAAGACCTCCTCCTGGGAGAGGAGGCTCTGATGCGGCACCGGCGCGAGGAAGACGGGCGGAACGTAGAAGCCTTCGGCCGGCGCGTCGAGCGCCACGACCCCTTCGCCCATGATGTGAAGGCCCTCGTTGCGGGCGCGCTCCAGATAGCCGACGACGCGGCGCTGCTGGGCCTGGTTGATCATCGGGCCGAGATCGGGCTCGCGCTCGGGATGGCCCGCCCGCAGCGCCCGGAAGCGCTCCGCGACGGCGTTCACGACATCGTCGAAGATGCCGCGCTGGATCAGCAGGCGGCTGCCCGCCGAGCAGGTCTGGCCGCCGTTCTGGATGATCGCGTTGACGAGGGTCGGCAGGGCGCGCTCGAGATCCGCATCGTCGAAGACCAGCTGGGCCGATTTCCCGCCGAGTTCGAGGGTCACGCCCACATGGTTCCGCGCGGCGGCCGTCTGCACGGCGGTGCCGGTTTCCGGGCTGCCCGTGAAGGACAGGAAGTCGATGCCCGGATGGGCCGAGAGCGCAGCGCCCGCCGTGCGGCCGAGGCCCGTGACGACGTTGAGCGCGCCGTCGGGAAAGCCCGCCTCGCGGGCGAACTGCGAGACCCGCAGAATGGTGAGGGACGCGTCCTCTGCGGGCTTCACCACGGTCGCGTTGCCCGCAGCCAGGGCTGCGCCCACGGAGCGGCCGAAGATCTGCATCGGATAGTTCCACGGGACGATGTGTCCCGTGACCCCGTGCGGCACCCGTTCGACGCCGATGAAATGGGTGTTGAGATAGGGAATCACGTCGCCGTGCAGCTTGTCGGCGGCGCTGCCGTAGAACTCGAAATAGCGGGCGAGCGCGATGGCGTCGGCGCGCGACTGGCGCAGGGGCTTGCCGTTGTCGCGGCTCTCCAGGGCGGCAAGCTCGTCCGCATGCGCCTCGACGATGGCGGCGAGCTTCATCAGCAGGCGCCCGCGCTCGGTCGCCGTCAGCTTGCCCCAGGATCCTTCGAGGGCGCTGCGCGCGGCCCCGACCGCCGCATCGACGTCCTGGGCCGCGCCGGACGCGATCTTGGCGAAGAGGGCGCCGTCCACCGGCGAGACGACATCCAGCATCATGCCGTCGGAGGCTGAAACCTCCTTGCCGCCGATGAGATGCCCGAAAACCATGTCGGGTGCGATATGCGGGTTGATCTGGTCGTTCACCGGTCTAGGGCTCCGTCAATCATTCGGGCAATCGTTCGGGTTTGTCCCGGCACGGCGGCCAGGAGCTGGCGCGTATAGGCGTCGCGCGGGTTCGCAAACAGATGTGCGGTTTCCGCCATTTCGACAATTCGACCTTTTTGCATGACAGCCACGCGGTCGCAAATCTGAGCGGCGACCCGCAGATCGTGGGTGATGAAGAGAATGGACAGGCCCAGCTCCTCCTGAAGGCCCTTGAGCAGCTTCAGGATCTCGGCCTGCACGGATACGTCGAGGGCGGACACCGCCTCGTCCGCCACCAGGACGTCGGGCTTCATGGCCAGCGCCCGGGCGATGCCGATGCGCTGGCGCTGGCCGCCGGAGAACTCGTGCGGATAGCGCTCGGCGGCCTGCGCGGGCAGGCCCACCTTCTCGAGCAGGTTCCGCGCGTCCTGAAAGGCCTGCTCGGGCTCCACACCTTGCGTGATCGGACCTTCCGCGATCAGATAGCCCGCCTTGCGCCGTGGATTGAGGGACGCGAAGGGATCCTGGAACACCATCTGGATCCTGCGCCGATGTGGGCGCAGGTCGTGCTGCGACAGGGAGCTGAAGACGAGATCGCCGATTTCGATCTTTCCGCCGTCGGGCTCGATCAGGCGCAGCACGCAGCGCCCGACCGTCGACTTGCCGGAGCCCGACTCGCCCACGAGGCCCAAGGTCTCGCCGCGCCGGATGTCGAAGGTCACCGCGTTCGCGGCCCGAACCTCGCGGCTCGTGCCGAAGAGGCCGCGGCCGCCATAGGTCTTTGTGAGAGCGTTCACCTTCAGGGCGATGGGCTCGTGCTGAAGGGGCTTCGCAGGCGGCGGCGTGAGCGACGGCACCGCCTCGAGCAGGCGTTTCGTGTAAGGATGCCGGGGATTCGTCAGCACCTCGGTCGCGGTTCCCTGCTCCACCAGCTCGCCGTTCTGGAGCACGGCGACCCGGTCGGCGATCTCGGCGACGACGCCGAAATCGTGCGTGATGAAGAGAACCGCCGTGCCCCTTTTCCGGCGCAAATTGTCGATCAGCCGAAGCACCTGGGCCTGCGTCGTGACGTCGAGGGCGGTCGTCGGCTCGTCCGCGATGAGGAGTTTCGGCTCCAGGGCCAGCGCCATGGCGATCATCACCCGCTGCCGCTGGCCGCCGGAGAGTTCATGCGGGTAGGCCCGGGCGATGAGTTCGGGATGGGGCAGGTTCACCTCGGTCAGCAGCTCGAGGGCGCGCTTGGCGCGGTCGCCCTGGCTCAGCAGGCCATGGGCCCGGAAGGTTTCGGCGATCTGGTCGGCCACGCGCATGACCGGGTTCAGGGACGTCATGGGCTCCTGGAACACCATGCCGATGTCCCGTCCGCGCACGTCGCACCATCCCGCCTCGTCGAGGGTGAGAAGATCGCGCCCGTCGAGCCTGACGGCGCCCGAGAGCACGGTCACGGCGGGCGGCAGCAGGCCGATGGCCGCCATGGCGGTCATGGACTTGCCCGACCCCGATTCCCCGACGACGCAGAGCGTCTCTCCCGGCCGGATCGCCAGCGACAGGTCCCTGATCGCATATTGCCGGTCCGACCGGGCAGGCAGTCCGATGGACAGGTTCTCGATCGACAGCACGGGGGAGGGGCCGTTCACTCAGAATCTCCTGCTGCGGGCCAAGGAAACCCGACAAGGACGGCAGCATCTTCGCCCCACGGCCCGTTCGTCAATCCGTCACACGTCTTTGGGGCGTGAAAACCCGCCCGGTTGAGAAGGGCCCCGCCGCACCCATATCCTGGCCATGGTTCAGGCGGAGTTCGTGCCCGGTGCAAGAGAACATTTCATCCCCGAGCGTGTCATCTCCGAGCGTGGCGCCTTCCGAAAGGCGGCTTCGAGAGGTTTTCGACGGGCAGAGGCGCGCCTTGGCCGAGCACGGGGCTCTCTCCGTCGCCCGGCGCGACGACGCCCTGGAGGGGCTCGCGGCCGCGCTGATCCGCCATGCGGACGATTTCGCGCGCGCGGTCGCGCAGGATTTCGGACACCGTTCGACGCATGAGACGAAGCTCGCCGATCTTTATCCCGTCGTGGCCGGGCTGCGCCACGCGAGAAAGCATTTCCGGCGCTGGATGAAGCCCCGGAGACGGCCGATCCGGATGATGTTCCAGATCGCCTCGGGCCGCATCCATTATCAGCCCCTCGGCATCGTCGGGATCATCAGTCCCTGGAACTACCCGGTGCAGCTCGCCCTGTCGCCGCTCGCCGGCGCATTGGCGGCCGGCAACCGGATCATGATCAAGCCCTCGGAGCTGACGCCCCACACCTCGGCGCTCCTGGCGCGGGTGCTCGGAGAGGTGTTCGACGAGAGCGAGGCGGCGGTGGTGGAGGGCGGCGCGGACGTGGCCCGGTCCTTCGCGCGCCTGCCGTTCGATCACCTGTTCTTCACCGGCTCGACGGCGGTCGGGCGCGACGTGATGAAGGCGGCCTCCGAGAACCTCGTCCCGGTGACGCTGGAGCTCGGAGGAAAGTCGCCCGCGATCGTCGCGCCCGACTACCCGCTTCCGGAGGCCGCCGAGCGGATCGCCGTGGGCAAGCTGTTCAACGCGGGCCAGACCTGCATCGCGCCCGATTACGTGCTGGTTGCGCGAGAGCATGAGGCGGCCTTCGTCCGCGCCTTCCGGGACGCGGCGGGCCGGTTGTATCCGACGCTCGCGGCCAATCCGGATTATACGGCGATCATCAGCGAGCGGCACCGCGAGCGCCTGCGCGGCCTCGTGGCGGACGCCGAGGCGAAGGGAGCCGTCCTTCACGCGATCAACCCGGCCGGGGAAAGGTTAGATCCCGCCGCGGGCAAGCTCGAACCGGTGGTCCTGACCGGGATGAGCGCGGATGCCGCCGTCCTGCAGGAGGAAATCTTCGGCCCCGTGCTGCCCGTGGTCTCCTACGGCACGCTCGAGGAGGCGATCGGTTTCGTCAACGATCGCCCGCATCCCCTGGCGCTCTATCTGTTCAGCCGGGACAGGGGGCTCGTGAAGCGGGTGCTCGATCGGACCTCGTCCGGAGGCGTCGCCGTCAACGAGACCCTGCTCCATTGCGTTCAGGAAGAGCTGCCCTTCGGCGGCGTCGGGGCGAGCGGCATGGGATCCTATCACGGCGAGGCTGGCTTCAGGACCTTCAGCCATGCCCGTTCGGTCTTTCGCCGGGGCCGCGTCAACGGGGCCGGGATGACGAAGCCGCCCTACGGCCGCCGCGTGGAGCGCATGCTGTCCTTCCTGCTGCGATGAAGCCGATCACGGCAGCGGAATGGAAATGTCGTAGGAGACGCCCGACGGGCCGAAGGTGAGGGTCATGGTGCCGTTCAATTCGCTCTCGATGCTGCGGCGGATGAGGCGCGATCCGAAGCCCTGACGCTTGGGGGGCTGCATCTGCGCACCTCCGGTCTCGGCCCACCGGATGCTCAGATGGGCCGGCCGGTCCTCGGATTCGACGACCGCCCAGGACAAGTCGAGCCGTCCCGTCGGGATGGAGAGAGCGCCGTATTTGGCGGCGTTCGTGACCAGTTCGTGCAGGACGAGGCCGAGATTGATGACATAGCGCGGAGGCAGGTTCACCTTCGGGCCGCAGAGCGCGACCCTCTCGTCCGCTTCCCGCTTGTAGGGGGCGAGCTCCTGCTCGATGAGGTCGTGCAGATCGGCTTCGCGCCAGGATTTCAGGGTCAGCAGGTTGTGGGTCATCGAAAGGGCGAGCAGCCGCCCCTCGAAGGAATCCTTGAACTGGGCCGGGCTCTTGGAGGAGCGCAGGGTCTGGGAGGCGATGGATTGGACGGTGGCCAGCGTGTTCTTCACCCGGTGGTTCAACTCGTCGAGGAAGAAGCGCTGCTGCTCGTCCGCCTGCCTGCGCTCGGTGATGTCCTGAATGATCCCGACGAAGAAAGCGGGCCTTTTCCGGCTGTCGAAGGACACTTTTCCCCGCGATCCGATCCAGCGCACCGTCCCGTCGGGGCGTCGCACGCGGTACTCGTCCTCGTAGTTGCCGTTGCCGAGAACCGCCGCGCGCAGCTTCTCGAGGACCCGTTCTGCGTCGTCGGGGTAAACGATCGATTTCCACTCCTGCACGTTGTTGAGCGATTGCGACACGGGCAGGCCCAGGAGGACGGCGGCCTGGTTCGACCAGCCGCCCATGCGCTTGCGATGGTCGTACCACCAGGTGCCCATGTGCCCGGCCTCGAGGGCGAGACGGGCCCGTTCCTCGCTCGCCTTCAGGGCCTCCTGGCGCTCGGCGACGTCGTCCATGAGGTCGTTGAAGGCTTTCGCGAGGAGACCGAGTTCGCCCGAATTCCTCGGCAGGTCGATGCGGGCCTGATAGTCGCCGCGCCGCCAGTCCCGGACGGCGTTCGTCATGATCTCGAACGGTTTCGTGATGAAGGCGCGGCTGGCCAGCCACGAGAGCGAGAGGGCCAGCACGAGCGCCGCCGCGATCAGCAGGAAGCCGCGCTTCGCCGCCTCGTTGATGGTCGCGAAGGCCACTTTCGACGACAGGCCCGCGCTCACATAGATGTCCTCGGCGGGAGGGCGGCCGACCGGAATGAAGCCGTAGATCCGGTTCGTGCCGTCGAGGCTCTTCCCCGTGAAGCTGCCGGTATCCCCGGCTGACAGGCGCGAGGAGAATTCCTCAGGCATCTTGGTTCCGATGAACCTGTCCGGATAGGGCTCCCGCGAGAGGATGATGCCGTTTCTGTCGGCGAGGGTGAGCGAGCCCCCGGCCGCGAGCACGCGCTCCTTCAATTCCCTGTCGAGCCAGCGCAGATCCATGGCGGCCGCGATGACGCCGATGATGTGGCCGTCCTCGCCCCAGATCGGCAGCGACAGGGGAATGACCGAATAGGCGCCGAGCCCGGCTTCCGTGAATTCGGCCGTATAGGTTCCTATCGCGAACGCTCTCTTGGTAATGCTTTCCTGAAAATAGGGCCGGTCCCTGAAGCGCAGGTCGGCGTTGATGAATCCTCTGTCGTTGCAGCGAACGGCTCCGTCGAGATCGAGCACCACGAAGGCGATGATGTGCGGAACCTTCTGATGCACGGAGCGCAGATAGGCGTTGCAGGCCGGCATGTCGAAGGACCGGATGGAAGGGTTCTCGTCCATGGCCAGAAGAAGGCTGTGAACGCCATCGAAGATGTGGCCGACCTCCGAGGCCACCAGCGTCGCCTGTCGGATGACGAGTTCGCTGATTTCGGCCTCCCGGGCACGCCTCAGCGAGACTTCCGTAAATGCCCAGATGACGAGCGCGGGCAGAACGGAGATCAGGGCCAGGAGGAGCAAACGTCTCGTCAGAGTCATGCAGATGCCTAGTCTGAGAGGTGCAGGGGATCATAAAGATTGTTGAGCGTCCACCCCGTAAGGACGACAAGCGTGCTTGCATCCTCAGGCAAGAGGTGTCAGGGGAGCAGGAATGGCTCCTCCTCCTCTTCTCCACCTCCAGGACATTGCGCTCACCTTCGGCGGAACGCCCTTGATCGAGAGCGCGGACCTCTCCGTATCACCAGGCGAGCGCGCCTGTCTCGTCGGCCGCAACGGCTCGGGCAAATCGACACTGCTGAAGATTGCCGCAGGCCTGATCGAGGCCGACAGGGGCAAGCGCTTCGTGCAGCCGGGCGCCACGGTGCGCTACCTGGCTCAGGAGCCGGACCTGAGCGCCTATCCCGACACGCTGGCCTATGTGGAATCCGGCCTCGGCCCGGGCGACGATCCCTACCGGGCGCGTTACCTGCTGGAGCAGCTCGGCCTGACCGGCGAGGAAAAGCCCGCCGATCTCTCGGGCGGCGAGGCCCGCCGGGCGGCCCTGGCCCATGTCCTCGCGCCCCAGCCCGATATCCTGCTGCTCGACGAGCCCACCAACCATCTCGACCTGCCGGCCATCGAATGGCTCGAAGGCGAGCTGAAGGGCCTGCGCTCGGCCCTCGTGCTGATCAGCCACGACCGGCGGTTCCTGGAAAGCCTGTCCGAGGCCACCGTCTGGCTCGACCGGGGCCGCACCCGCCGCATGGACCGGGGCTTCGCCCATTTCGAGGAATGGCGCGATCAGGTCCTGGAACAGGAGGAGGCCGAACATCACAAGCTCGGCCGCAAGCTCGTGGCCGAAGCCGACTGGCTGCGCTATGGCGTGACGGCGCGGCGCAAGCGCAACGTCCGCCGCCTCGGCAACCTGCACGCCATGCGCCAGCAGTACCGGGACCGGACGCGCGCGGTCGGCACGGTCTCCATGACCCTCGCGGAGGCCGAGCAGTCCGGCACCCTCGTGGTGGAGGCGGAAGGGGTCTCGAAATCCTACGGCGAGCGCCCCATCGTGGCGAACCTGTCCTTGCGCATCCTGCGCGGCGACCGCCTGGGCATCATCGGGCCGAACGGGGCGGGCAAGACCACCCTCATCAACCTGCTGACGGGCCAGCTCGAGCCCGATTCCGGCCGGGTCAGGCTGGGCGCGAACCTGCAGATGGTCACCCTGGACCAGCGCCGGGCGAGCCTCGATCCCAACGCCACCGTGGCCGAGACCCTCACGGGAGGGCGCGGCGACAGCGTCACCATCGGCGGGCAGACGAAGCACGTCATCGGCTACATGAAGGACTTCCTGTTCTCGCCCGAGCAGGCCCGCACCCCGGTCGGCGTTCTCTCCGGCGGCGAGCGCAACCGGCTCATGCTGGCCCGCGCCCTGGCGCAGCCCTCGAACCTCCTCGTCCTCGACGAGCCGACCAACGACCTCGACCTCGAGACCCTCGACCTGCTGCAGGAGATGATCACGGATTATTCCGGCACCGTGATCCTGGTCAGCCACGACCGCGACTTCCTCGACCGTACGGTCAGCTCCGTCCTCGTCTCGGAAGGCGAGGGGCGCTGGATCGAATATGCGGGCGGCTATTCCGACATGGTGGCCCAGCGCGGCCAGGGCGTGCAGGCCCGCACCGTCGAGAAGGAGGCGAAACCCAGGAACGGCGAGCCCAAGGCGGACAAGCCGGCGGCGGCTCCGGCCCAGGGCAAGCGCAAGCTCGGCTTCAACGAGCAGCACGACCTCAAGACGCTCCCGCAGCGCATGGAGGACCTGGAGGCCAAGATCGCGAAGGTGCAGGAGATCCTCGCCGATCCCGAGCTCTATTCCCGCGACCCGGCCCGCTTCCAGAAGGCCATGGACGCGCTCGCGCAGCTCCAGACGGACCTGCACGCGGCGGAGGAGCGGTGGCTCGAATTGGAGATGCTGAGGGAAGAGCTGGAGGGGTAGGACCCAGCCATCGCGCTCCGAACCATCCCGCGTGGTTGGCATGACCCAGCGGCATTGCTCAGGATCGAGACTCGACACTAAAGTGACATCACCCGCTCGCTAGAAGCGGATCGTCACCAGGGAGGAGTGCGATGGATCGCTTTTCACGACGTTGCCTGAGCGTGTTTCTGACGATGCTGGGAGTGGCGGGCATGCCCTCGATCCTGCAGGCCGCCGATCTCGACCGGAACGTCCTGGCCGAGCGGGTCACGAAGCTGTCCCGCGGGACGCAGTGGAAGCCCGTGATGGCCGTTCCCATCAACTTCGTGACCCACCATCCGCAGGGCATGGTGAAGATCGGCGATGCGCTGTTCGTCTCGTCGGTGGAGATCAAGGAGCCGACCAAGCGCTTTGCGCAGCCGGTGGACGGCTACGACCGGGACACGGGCGCGGGCGTCGGTCATCTCTTCAAGATCGACATGAAGGGCAACCTCGTGTCCGAGATCACCCTCGGGGAGGGCTCGATCTATCATCCGGGCGGGATCGATTACGACGGGCGCTACATCTGGGTGCCGGTGGCGGAATACAGACCCAACAGCCGCGCCATCATCTACCGGGTCGATCCGGAGACCATGAAGGCGGAGGAGATGTTCCGCTTCGCGGATCATATCGGCGGCCTGGTTCACGACACCGACGACAATTCCCTGCACGGGGTGAGCTGGGGTTCGCGCAGGTTCTACCGCTGGACGCTCGGCTCCGACGGCAAGCCTACCAACGGGGACGAGGCGCCCGAGAAGCTGAGGACGCTCAACACGTCGCACTATCTCGATTATCAGGACTGCAAATATGCCGGCGATCACCGGATGCTGTGCTCCGGCGTCACCGAAATGCGGATCACGCCCGATGCGGGGCCGTTCCGGCTCGGCGGCCTCGACCTCGTCAGCCTCACGGATGGCCGCCCGCTCTTCCAGACCCCGGTGCTGCTCTGGACGGCCGGGGGAATGGACATGACCCACAATCCGGTCTGGATGGAGGCGAGCGAGGCGGGGATCCGGGGCTACTTCATGCCCGAAGACGACAAGTCCGTTCTCTACATCTACGAAGCCGAGGTGAAGTAGCGGCTTGTCCGTACCGGGCCTGACGGGCGACGGGCCGCAGCGCGGCACCGGTTGTCCGTCCGTGCTGAGTGCATGTCACCCAGACCTTTTGGACCCGTTGTGCGTTTTAGCCCGGACGGCGATAAGCCCTGCATTCACCCGCTACGTAAGAGACAGCCGATGGCGCCAGCAAAATTGTTTACCCCCTTCCAAGTGGGAAAGCTCGACCTTGCCAACCGGATCGTGATCGCCCCCATGTGCCAGTACTCGGCCGAGAACGGGTGCATGACCGACTGGCACGTGATCCATCTGGGGCATCTGGCTCTGTCAGGTGCCGCGCTTCTGACCATCGAGGCGACCGCCGTCGTGCCCGAAGGGCGCATCACCTATGGGGATGTGGGCCTCTATTCGGATGAGACCGAAGCCGCCATGGGCCGGGTCCTGGACAGTGTCCGGCGCTGGTCCGACATGCCGCTCGCCATTCAGCTGGCCCATGCCGGGCGCAAGGCGTCCACGGAGGTGCCGTGGAAGGGCGGACACCAGATCTCGCCGGACCACTCCAACGGGTGGCGGACGGAAGCGCCGTCTTCGGTCGCTTATGCTCCAGGCGACGCGTCGCCGACCGCTCTGGACCGGGACGGACTCGCACGCATTCGTGACGCCTTCGCCGATTCGGCGAGGCGCGCGGCCCGGCTCGGGATCGAGGCGGTTCAGATCCATGCGGCCCACGGCTATCTGCTGCACGAGTTCCTGTCGCCGCTGTCGAACCAGCGCACGGACGAATACGGCGGCTCGCTGGAAAACCGGATGCGCTTTCCTCTCGAAGTCTTCGAGGCGACCCGCGCGGCCTTCCCGGCGGAGCGGCCCGTGACCGTGCGCGTTTCGGGCACCGACTGGGCCGACGGCGGCTGGTCGATCGACGGGACCGTCGCCTTTGCGCAGGCGCTCGAGGCCCGCGGCTGCGATGCGATCCACGTTTCGAGCGGAGGGCTGACCTCGGCGCAGCAGATCCCGGTGGGGCCGAGCTACCAGGTGCCGCTGGCCCGCGCCGTGAAGGCCGCCACGAAGATGCCCGTCATCGCGGTGGGGCTGATTACCGATTACGTGCAGGCGGAGGCGATCCTCGCCACGGGCGACGCCGATCTCATCGCCCTGGCTCGCGCCATCCTCTACGATCCGCGCTGGCCGTGGCATGCGGCCGCCCATTTCGGAGCCGCCGTCAAGGCGCCCGATCAGTACCTGCGCTCGCAGCCGCGCCAGTATCCCAACCTCTTCGACATGCGGGCGGACGACTGAATGGCTCCCGGTCCCCGTCATGGCCGCGCCAAGTGCGGCCATGACGGACAAGGATCGCGATGACGCGGGTGTGACGAGATCGGCCGTCATGCCCCCGACGTCATGCCCGGCCCCGAGCCGGGCATCCACGTCTTCGGGAATGCCGTGGGAGCAAGACGATGAACGGGAGGGAGCCGCTTGTCCGAACGATGCCCTAGAGCCTTTTCCGCAAAAGTGGATGCCGGTTTTGCGAAGAAAAGGCGTCTTTCTCAAACAACAGGAGCCTTTTCCATGAACCGAAGTTCATGGAAAAGGCTCTAGCTGCCTTCGTCCAGGGTGAACCCGGCCTTCAGAAGCACCTGATAATGGCGCACCTCGCCGTTCTCCACGTGGCCCCTGGTTTGCAGGACCTCGAACCAGCGCAGGTTGCGCAACGTCTGGCTGGCGCGCTTGATCGCCGTCTGGATGGCATCCTCGATGCTCGTCTCCGACGAGCCGACGAGTTCGACGACTTTGTAGACGTGATCGTTCATCAGGGGCTCCATGCCGTGTCGCCATCATGGACGTAGCGCGCCTCGCCGCATTTCCCAGGCCGGCGCTCCGGGATTCCCCTATCGGGAGGCCGGGTCAGCCGTCCGTCCGATAGGCCTCCACTTCCTGCTCGATGGCGCCGAAGATCGAATGGCCGGCCTTGTCCTTCATCTCGATGCGGACCCGGTCTCCGACGCGCAGGAAGGGCGTCCGGGCCTCGCCGTACAGGATGGTCTCGACCGTGCGCTGCTCCGCAAGGCACGAATAGCCGAGGCCCCCATCGGAAACCGGCCGGCCCGGCCCGCCGTCCGCGCCCCGGTTGGAGACGGTGCCGGAGCCGACGATCGTGCCCGCCCCGAGAGGCCGGGTCCTGGCCGCGTGGGCGATCAGGGTCGGGAAGTCGAAGGTCATGTCGACCCCGGCATCGGGCTTGCCGAAGGGCTTGCCGTTGAGGCTGGACAGCAGGGGCAGACGGAGGCGGCCGCCGTCCCAGGCGTCGCCGAGCTCGTCGGGCGTGACGGCGATCGGCGACAGGGCCGAGGAAGGCTTCGACTGGAAGAAGCCGAAGCCCTTGGCGAGTTCTCCGGGAATGAGATTTCTCAAGGACACGTCGTTGACCAGAACCACGAGGCGGATGGCCTCGGCGGCGTCCTCCCGGGTCGCGCCCATGGGCACGTCCGCCGTGATCACGGCGATCTCCGCCTCGAAATCGATGCCGTGCGCCTCGTCCTGGGCGGGGATCGGATCGCGGGGACCGAGGAAGGAATCCGACCCGCCCTGGTATATGAGCGGATCGGTCCAGAAGGAGGCCGGCATCTCCGCCCCCCGGGCTTTGCGTACCAGCTCTACGTGATTCACATAGGCCGAGCCGTCCACCCACTGGTAAGAGCGGGGCAGGGGCGAAGCGCAGTCGTGCTCGTGAAAGCGGAAGGAGGGCACGGACCCGTGTTCGAGCTGTTCCGCGAGGTCGCGCAGGCGCGGCTCGACTTTTTCCCAATCGTCAAGGGCTTGCTGAAGCGTCGGAACAATGAAAAATGCGTCCGTCGCGCGGGTCAGGTCCCTCGAGACGATTACGAGCCGGCCGTCACGGCCCTGTTTGAGCGAGGAAAGCTTCATAGCCACCCACCTGGTTGTTCGTGGTTTATCGAGCTTGCAACGAAAGAGTCTGCTGGGAAACGCCAATGACAACGTTGAAGAGAAGAAACTTCCTGAAGGGGGCCGGCCTTGCGGCTGCGGCCACCACGGTGGCGGCTCCCGCCATCGCGCAGTCGATGCCGGAGATCCGTTGGCGTCTGACCTCGAGCTTCCCCAAGTCGCTCGACACGATTTTCGGCACGGCCCAGACCTTCGCCAAGTACATGGCGGACGCGACCGACGGCAAGTTCCAGATCCAGGTCTTCGCGCCCGGCGAGATCGTCGGCGGCCTCCAGGCGATGGACGCGGTCGAGAACGGCTCCGTCGAATGCGCCCACACGCCGACCTATTATTACATCGGCCGCGAGCCGGCGCTCGGCGTCGCCACCGGCCTGCCGTTCAGCCTCAATGCGCGCCAGTCCCATTCCTGGTGGCACTTCGCCGGCGGCAAGGAAATCATCAACGAGATCCTGGCGAAATACAATTGCACCTCGCTGGTCTGCGGTAATTCCGGCGCCCAGATGGGCGGCTTCTTCCGCAAGGAAATCAACACCGTCGACGACCTGAAGGGCCTCAAATTCCGCATCGGCGGCCTCGGCGGCATGGTGCTGGCGAAGCTCGGAGTCGTGCCGCAGCAGATCGCGCCGGGCGACGTCTATCCGGCCCTCGAGCGCGGCACGCTCGACGCGGCTGAGTTCGTCGGCCCCTACGACGACGAGAAGCTCGGCTTCCTGAAGGTCGCCAAGTACTACTATGCCCCCGGCTTCTGGGAGGGCGGCGCCATGCTGCACCTCGTCATCAACAAGCAGAAGTGGGAAGAGCTGCCCAAGCACTACCAGGCCATCATGTCGAACGCCGCCGAGGCCGCGAACAACTGGATGCTGGCGAAGTACGACGCCGTGAACGGCCAGGCCCTGCGCCGGATGGTCGGGGGCGGCGCGGAGCTGCGCTCCTTCTCGCCGGGGATCATGGAAGCCTCGCTCAAGGCCGCCAACGAGCTCTACGACGAGCTGTCGGCCAAGAACGCCAACTTCAAGAAGGCCTACGACTCGATGGTTGCGTACCGCAACGATGTCCTGCCCTGGTGGCAGCTCAACGAATACGCCTTCGACACCTTCATGATCCGCACGCGCGGCCGGTCGTAAGCCCGATGAAGCCGCAGGGGAGAAGAGCCTATTCAACGGCGCTTCTCCTCTGCCTCGCCGTGCCCCTCTCGCTCTCGACGCCGTCGGTGATGGATTGACCTTCGATCCCGGGCCTTGAGCCCGGCAATGGGATGAATGCGGTGCGGCCTCTCCGGCTCGCGGAAAGGCGCGCCACTCTCATCGCGGCTCCCGTCGGTTCGGATCGAAGTGCTTCTGCAGGTCCTTCCAGCAATCGATGTAGTTGTCCTGAAGCGTCGGCGATTGGGCCGCGTATCGCGTGACGCGCTGCGGGAAGCGCGTCTCGAACATGAAGGCCATGGTGCCGGAGAGCTTCACGGGCTGCAGGTCGACGTTGCTCGCATGCTCGAAGGCGGTGGCGTCCGGCCCGTGCGGAAGCATCTGGTTGTGGAGCGAGATGCCGCCCGGCACGAAGCCTTCGGGCTTGGCGTCATAGACGCCGTAGACCAGTCCCATGAATTCCGACATCAGGTTGCGGTGATACCAGGGCGGCCGGAAGGTGTTTTCGGCCACCGCCCAGCGCTCGGGGAAGATCACGAAATCCACATTCGCCGTGCCGGGCGTCTCGGAGGGCGCGGTGAGCACGGTGAAGATCGACGGGTCGGGATGGTCGAACAGGATCGCGCCGACCGGCGAGAAATGGCGCAGGTCGTATTTGTAGGGCGCGTAGTTGCCGTGCCATGCCACGACGTCGAGCGGGGACTGGCCGATCTCCGTGCGATAGAGTTCCCCGCCCCATTTCACGAAGAGGAGGGAGGGGGCCTCCTTGTCCTCGTAGGCCGCTACCGGCGTCAGGAAATCGCGCGGGTTGGCGAGGCAGTTCGCCCCGATGGGACCGCGGTCGGGAAGGGTGAA
This sequence comes from Microvirga sp. M2, assembly GCF_047497095.1. Classification (NCBI taxonomy): domain Bacteria; kingdom Pseudomonadati; phylum Pseudomonadota; class Alphaproteobacteria; order Hyphomicrobiales; family Methylobacteriaceae; genus Microvirga; species Microvirga sp. M2. The sequence continues at coordinate 3,204,866 of NZ_CP134063.1, read as the reverse complement.
GGAGCCGCCGTAATTCTCGCACACATAGGCGCGCGCGGAACCGTCCAGGAGCTCGACCTTGAAGATCACGCCCCGGGGAATGATGCAGATCTCCCCGGGCTCGATGTCGATGATCCCGAACTCGGTGAAAAACCGCAGGCGCCCCTGCTGCGCCACGACGAGGTATTCGCCGTCCGCGTTGAAGAAATAGTCGTTCTCCATGGAGCGCGTGACGAGGAGCACATGCGCGGCCATCCCGACCTGCGTGTCGGAATCGCCCGCCGTCGTCATGGTGCGCAGGCCCGTCACGAACGTCAGAGCCTCGTCGGGAATCGGCGTCGGATCCCAGCGCAGCTGGCCGATGGGAAGGTCGCTTTCGTCGCGGGCGGCGGGCGCCGTCCGCATGAGGCCCTTGTCGACTTTCACGTAGCGGCCGGAATGCTTCACCGAGGGCCTGATGCGGTAGAGCCAGGAGCGCTGGTTCGTGGCCTGGGGCGCGGTGAAGGGCGAGCCGGAGAGCTGCTCCGCGTAAAGGCCGTAAGTGATCTTCTGCGGCGAGTTGCGCCCGAGGGGGAGCGCCCCTTCGAGCGCTTCGGTCTCGAAGGAATTGCCGAAGCCGGACATGTAGCCGGGCACGATGGCGCTGCGGCGGGGCTGTTGGGATTCGAAGCCAGAGACCGTCTGAACGTCCATGAGCGTTCTCCCTGGAATGGAACCGATCGGTGGAATGGATATTGACCACTCGGTCCGCAAATCTAGTTGCTTGTGCAACGAATTTGACCTATTAGTTGCATGCGCAACGAATTATTGTCAACCATGACCCGGCAATCCGCAGCGAAGACACAGTCTGTTTCCAGCCCCATGGTCGTCCTGGAGCGCTTCCTGCCGTATCGCCTCAACGTGCTGGCGAGCCTGGCCTCCAACGCATTGGCGCAGATCTACGCGGAGCGCTTCGGCCTCTCCATCCCGGCCTGGCGGGTGGTCGCGACCCTCGGCCAATACGAGTTCCGGACGGCCCGGGACATCGCGGCCCATGCGGTCATGCACAAATCCACCGTCTCGCGGGCCGTCGCCGCCCTGGAGCAGCGCGGGCTGATCGCCCGGCGCCCCAACCAGGACGACCGGCGCGAGGAGCTGCTCGAACTGACCGGGGAGGGGCGGGAGATCTACGAGGCCCTGGCTCCCGAGGCTCTCGCTTTCGAAGAGCGCTTCGTGTCCGTGCTCACGGAGGAGGAGCAGAAACTCCTCGGCTCGCTCATCGACCGCCTGAGCGGTCACGCGCGGCAGCTCACGCCGGAAGGGGAGGCACGAGAGTGAAGCTCTATACCTATTTCCGCTCCTCGGCGGCCTATCGGGTCAGGATCGCGCTCAACATGAAGAACGTGCCTTACGAATCCGTGCCGGTGAATCTTCTCGAGGGCGAGCAGCGCGAGGCGGCGTTCGGCGCCGTCAATCCGCAGAGGCGCCTGCCGGCCCTTGATCTCGGCGGCCCCGTTCTCATCCAGTCCCCGGCCATTCTCGAATATCTCGACGAGGTCTACCCCGATCCGCCCCTGCTGCCGGCCGATGCGCTGAACCGCGCGAAGGTGCGCGCCGTCGCCGCCATCGTCGGCTGCGATATTCACCCGCTGAACAATCTCGGTCCCCTGCGCTATCTCAAGCGAACTCTGGGGCACGACCAGGCCGCGGTGGATGCCTGGTATGCCCATTGGGTGCGCGACGGCTTCGACGCCATCGAGGCGCTGATCGAGCCGGGCCCCTACGCCTTCTGCACGCAGGTCACGCTCGCCGATCTCTATCTCGTGCCGCAGGTCTCCAACGCGCGGCGCTTCAACATCCCGCTCGACGCCTATCCGAAGATCCTCGCGGTGGACGCGGCCTGCGCCGAACTCCCCGCCTTTCAGGATGCCGCGCCGGAACGCCAGCCGGACGCGGTTCGATGAATGGGCGCAAGGACCGCCCGCGGTCCTGCGCATGATGAAGAGGAGCAGCCCCCGGGGGACTGCATCCGCAACAGGAGGAAAGCCATGGGACCGTTCCCGCACGACGCACCGCCGCCGGCCATCAGCGAAGACAACCCGATGGGAACCGACGGCTTCGAATTCGTGGAGTTCTGTCACCCGGACCCGCAGGCTCTCGACCGGCTGTTCAAGACCATGGGCTTCAGCCTGGTCGCCAGACACCGTTCGAAGAACGTGCTGCTCTACCGGCAGGGCGACATCAACTTCGTCGTCAACGCGCAGCCCGGCTCTTTCGCCGAGCGCTTCGCCAGCCAGCACGGCCCCTCGGCGCCGGCCATGGCCTTCCGCGTGGTCGACGCGAAGTATGCCTATGACCGCGCGCTCTCCATGGGCGCGAAGCCGGTACAGACGGACAGAGGCCCCAACGAACTCGAGATCCCGGCCATCGAAGGAATCGGCGGGCTGCAGATCTACTTCGTCGACCGCTACGGCGCGAAGGGTTCGATCTATGACGTCGATTTCGAATGGCTCGGCGAGAAGGATCCGAAGCCCAAGGGCGTCGGCCTCTATTACATCGATCACCTGACGCACAACGTCTATCGCGGAAGACTGAACGAATGGGCGGGCTTCTACGAGCGCCTCTTCAACTTCCGCCAGATCCGCTATTTCGACATCGAGGGAAAGCTGACGGGCCTGCATTCGCGCGCCATGACGAGCCCGGACGGCAAGATCCGCATCCCGATCAACGAGGATGCGGGCGAGACCGGGCAGATTGAGGAGTATCTGCAGGAATACAAGGGCGAGGGCATCCAGCACGTGGCGCTGGGGTCGCACGATCTCTACGAATCCATCGAGACCCTGATCGCGAACGGGCTCGAATTCATGCCCGCCCCGAACGACATCTATTATTCGCGCGTCGACAAGCGCCTCCCGAGCCACGAGGAGTCGATCGAGCGGCTGCAGACGAACGGTATTCTCATCGACGGTGAGGGTGTCGTGGAAGGCGGCTTCACCAAAGTGCTGCTACAGCGCTTCGGCAAGACGGCCATCGGCCCGATCTTCTTCGAGTTCATCCAGCGCAAGGGCGACGAGGGATTCGGCGAGGGCAACTTCAAGGCGCTCTTCGAATCCATCGAGGAGGACCAGATTCGGCGCGGCGTCCTGAAGCCGAGCGCCGCCTGAGACGGCCGCTAGCGACGCGATTCTCCGAAGGCCGGGCATGTCCCGGCCTTCTCAATTTTGACCCGAGACGCCCTTCTTCGCCCCAATTGTGGACAGACTTATTCACAGGCTCACCCCTTCGTGATCCCGCAAAACACGGGCTCGCGACTATGGTCGTGGCTGCCTTGCTCCATCCAATAACCCTTGCAAATTAAGGGTTTGTTAGGATTTGGCTTCAAAGTTTTACGAACAGTAAACGGCCGGAAACGAAATCGTTGCCTTTGTGCAACATGCCGGTGAAAAGCCCTCCAGGTTGCCCAGTTTATGCCTTCATTCGGTTGCTTGGCGGATCGCTCTGGCTAATGTGGCTCCAGCGACGGGGGCACCCCAGTCGTCATTTGATCGGCTCCAGCCAAAAGGCGGGCCATCAGATCACTAGGGGAAAAGGGAGGTGTTTGGGGCTTCGGCCTTCAAAGCACAAAAACCCGACCCCCCAAGGGTCTCGAAACTTTGGAGGTTTATCATGAAGCTCGTTAAGAGCCTTCTCCTCGGATCGGCTGCTGGTCTTGCTGCTGTTGCCGGGGCTCAGGCTGCTGACCTTCCCGTTAAGAAGGCTGCTCCTGTTGAGTACGTTCGCGTCTGCTCCACCTACGGCGCAGGCTTCTTCTACATCCCCGGCACGGAAACCTGCCTCCGCGTCGGCGGCCGCGTCCGCGCTGACTACATCTACGTCGAGCCGGAAGGCCCGCTCGGTCGCGTTGACGACTCGATCGGCTTCCGTACCCGTGGCCGCATCCAGCTCGACGCTCGTACCGCTACGGCCTACGGTCTGCTGCGCACGTTCGTTCGCTTCGAGATCACCCGCGACACCGGCGCTTTCAACGGCGTTCCCGGCGTCGTCAACACGAACCCGAACGTCGATCAGGCCTTCGTGCAGTTCGGTGGCCTGACCGCCGGTCGCGCGCTGACCTTCTTCGACAACGGCGACATCGACGCTCAGACGATGCAGGGCGTCCGTTGGTCGGATCAGCCGAACGTCAACCTGTTGGCCTACACCTTCTCGTTCGGCAACGGCTTCTCGGCCTCGCTGTCGCTCGAAGAGGGCCGCTACTCGGGTCGCGCTGGTCTCGCCGGCGACGTGGTCGGCGAAGGCGCTGGCCTGATCGCTGGTCAGCGTTCTCCGGACGTTGTGGCCAACATCCGCTACGCTGGCACCTGGGGCTCCGCTCAGCTGTCGGGTGCTCTCCACCAGCTCCGCGCCATGCCGCGTGTGGCTGTGATCGGTGGCGTTCCTGGCGTTGTTCTGGATGATACCAACTACGGCTTCGCCGTGACGGGTCAGTTCAACTTCAACCTCCCGATGCTCGGCGCTGGCGACAACCTCTGGCTCGCTGCGACCTATGCTGACGGCGCCCTCGGCTATCTCGGCTTCGGCGGCGGTAACCCGATCGAGGCTCTCTACGACGTCAACGGCGACATCGAGACCACGAAGGGCTGGCAGGTTGCCGGTGGCATCCGTCACTACTGGACCCCCGAGATCCGCCAGAACGTCTTCGCTTCGTATGCGAAGGTCGAGTACGGCAGCAACGCCATCGCTGCTCCGTCCGACTTCAACGAGTGGCAGGTTGGCACGAACATCCTGTGGTCGCCGGTTTCCGGTCTGACCCTGGGCGCCGAAGTGCAGTACATCAACCGCGACTTCGATACGGCTGGCGTCGACAACGACGACTTCTGGACCGCTCGTCTGCGCGTCCAGCGCGACTTCTAATCGGTTCAACCCGATTGGTTAGAGGAAACCCCGGTGGCAACACCGGGGTTTTCTTTTTCATGTCAGTGCATCATGCGGGAGAGCGGAATCGGTTCTGCGTATCCCACGACGCGCACCGCTGACGGCAGGAGCCCGAGGATGACCTGAAGGCGGGTGTGGCCGACGGAGTTCAGGCGCATGCCTCCGGGAGCCCCTTCGGATCCGGCAGAAGGCCGATAGGGACGAGGCGCGAAGGCTCGGTTCGCCTCAATAGGCGGTCTTCGCCGCATCCGCCGTCTCGGAGCTCTCCGAGACCGGCTTCTCCTTCAATCGCGCCCGGTAGACCTGCAGGTTTTCCATAACCCGCTGCACGTAGTTCCGGGTCTCGTGGAACGGGATCCTCTCGACCCAGTCGATCATGTCCACTTCGGGCTGGCGGGGATCTCCATAGCTCCGGATCCACTTCTTCACATTGCCGCCGCCTGCGTTGTAGGAGGCGAAGGCGAGAATGTAGGAGCCCTTCCAGTCCTCCATCAGCTCTCCGAGATGGGCGGAGCCGATCTTCGCGTTATAGGAGGGGTCGTCCACCAGGCGGTTCAGGTCGAACCCGACGCCGAATCGCTGCGCGGTGCGCTTGGCGGTGGCCGGCATGAGCTGCATCAGCCCGCGCGCGCCCGCGCTCGAAACCGCCTTGGGATTGAATGCGCTTTCCTGGCGCGCGATGGCATAGACCATGGCCGCCTCCACCTCGTCGCCGACCGGTTGGAAATCCGGAATGGCCGCGATCGGATAGGCGTGCTGATCGAGCGGGAAGCCCCGTTGCAGGGCGATCTTGCCCACCGCCAGGACCGCGCGCGGATTGTGCTGGGACGTGGCGAGCGCCGCGAGAGCATCGAGCTGCCCGGGATCGTTCAGAACCTGGGCGAGGTCGGCGTAAACGCCGATGGCTAGTTCCGGCTCGCCGATCTGATTCAGGAGGCGCACGGCGCGCACGGGAACGAGCGCCTCGAAGGCTTTGCGCTCATCGTCCTTCAGGGGCTCGACGGAGCGCAGGGACACGCTTTCGCCCAGCTTGTCGCGGGCGAGCTGGCCGTAATAGGTGGTCGGGTAGCCGGCTGCCCGGGTGTAGAAGTGCTTGGCGTCCTCGGCGACGCCTGCCGATTCCGCCGCGCGGGCCTGCCAATAGGCGGCGCGCGACAGGGAAATCGGCGTGGAGGCGGCCTGGGATGCGGTCGCGAAGTGCTTCGCGGCCGTTTCCGGGTCGTTCAGGAAGCGAAGCGCGATCCAGCCCGCATGAAACTCCGCCTCGATCTGCTCCGCGGGGGATTCGGCCGAGTGGTGGCTCGCCACCATGTAGGCGGTCTTGGCGTCGCCCTTGTCGAGGAGCTCCCGGGCGATCCGGCGCTGCTCGGCCCACCATTCGTCCCCGTCCACGCGAAGCTCGTGATCGCGGGGAGCCTGCATGATGATCCTGGCCGCCTCCGCCATGTTGTTCGCCCGGCGCTGAAAGAGGGCGCGGGAGAACAGGTAGGACGGATCGGTCCTGAGCGGGGCGGGAACCGCCGCGAAGGCCTTGTCGGCCTTCTTCTTACCCTGGAACGGGCCCATGCGGGCCTTGACCAGGGTGACGTAATCCTTGCCGGCGAGTTCGGCGGCGCGCTGGGCGGCGCCCCAGTTCTCCTTCAGGAGGTAGCGCTCCATGCGGTAGCGGTGGTCGGCCCGGGTGAGGAGATCCGGAAACTGGTCGAGGATCCGGCGCTCGGTGTCGCTTCCGAAGGTATCCTCCCGCCACGCGAAGCGGATCAGATCCGCGGCCTCCTTGTCGAGGCCGTCTCCCTTGAGCGCGAGGCCCAGCGCAATGCGTCCGGCCGGCGTGACGGGCGGACGTTTGTCGAAAAAGACGCGGATCTGCGCATTCGAGCGGCGCTCGGCCAGAAAGGTGACCTCCAGCCGCCGGCGGAGCTGCGACGTCATGGGCCAGTCCGGAAAATCGCGCCGGAAGGCCATGATCCGCTCGTAACCGAGGGGGAGGCCGCTGCGGATGGCGAACCATTCCGCGGCCGCCTGCGCGGCCGGATCCGTGAGTTTCGACTGCAGGATCGCGGCCTCGGTCGGATCGTTGGCCCGATAGGCCTTGAAGATCAGCGGCAGCTGTTCCAGGTCTCCCATGGCCGTGGAGGGAGGCCTGAAGCTCTCCAGGGCGGGCGGGACGGGCGAGCCGGCCGGCATTTCGCCTGCGTGAACGGGGAGAGCGGACAATTGGAACACGGCGACGGACGCCAGAAGAGCCATCGAACGGCGCATTGTGAGGTTCACCCGCTCACCCCCCGTGTCGTCGCCTCTCGTTATGACGACGTTTCTCTTGAGGAAACACCAAGTGCCGCGTTAGGACAACACCTCAAAGGTTCGTTTGCGCCGATGGGCCGCAGCCCTTATGTGTGACCGACTGGCCCGCTTCAGATTTGCCGCTTCTATTCGAGGACTATCATGACCCGCTTCAATGGCTCCATCACGGCTCTGGTGACCCCCTTCAGGGATGGCGCCGTGGATGAGGCCGCCTTCAGGGCCTTCATCAACTGGCAGATCGATCAGGGCGCCCACGGCGTCGTTCCGGTCGGGACCACGGGGGAGAGCCCGACGCTGAGCCACAAGGAGCACGACCGGGTCGTCGAGATCTGCGTCGACGAGGTGAAGGGCAGGGTCCCGGTGATCGCGGGCGCGGGCTCCAACAGCACGGACGAGGCCATCGGCTTCTCCAGGCATGCCGAGAAGGTCGGCGCCGACGCGGTGCTGATCGTCACGCCCTACTACAACAAGCCGACGCAGGAAGGCCTTTATCAGCACTTCAAGGCGATCAACGACGCGATCGGCATTCCGATCATCATCTACAACATCCCCGCCCGCTCCGTCATCGACATGTCGGTCGAGACCATGGCGCGTCTCTTCGAGCTCAAGAACATCGCGGGCGTGAAGGACGCGACCGCGAATATCGCCCGCGTCAGCCAGCAGCGCCAGGTCATGGGGCCCGATTTCATCCAGCTCTCGGGTGAGGACGCGACGGCTCTCGGCTTCATGGCCCATGGCGGCCACGGCTGCATTTCCGTTACATCCAATGTGGCCCCACGCCTTTGCGCCGACATGCAGGAGGCCTGCCTGAAGGGCGATTACGCAACGGCACTGAGGATCCAGGACCGCCTCATGCCGCTCCACACCAACCTTTTCCTCGAAACCAATCCGTCGCCCGTGAAGCACGCCGCTTCCATTCTCGGCCTGATGCAGGACGATGTGCGCCTGCCGCTCATTCCCGTTTCCGAGGGAACGAAGCAGGCGGTGCGTTCGGCGATGGTTCATGCGGGTCTGATCAACACCTGAAGAACCGATGTCCAAAGCTCCGAAGAGCGCCAACCGCGTCGTCGCGGACAACCGGAAGGCGCGGTTCAATTATGAGATCGTCGATACCTACGAGGCGGGCATTGCGCTCACCGGCACGGAGGTGAAGTCCTTGCGCACCGGCAAGGCCACCATCGGGGAGGCCTATGCCGGTCCGTCGGGCGAGGAGTTCTTCCTCTTCAACGCCTATATCCCGGAATACCTCCAGGCGAACCGCTTCAACCATGAGACGCGTCGTCCGCGCCGGCTGCTGCTGCACAAGCGCCAGATCGACAAGCTCATCGGCGCGACCCAGCGCGAGGGCTTCACCGTGATCCCGCTCAAGATCTATTTCAACGATCGGGGGCGGGCGAAGGTGGAGCTCGGGCTCGGCCGGGGCAAGAAGCTCCACGACAAGCGCGAGACCGACAAGCAGCGCACCTGGAATCGCGAGAAGGCGCGCCTGATGCGCGAGAAGGGCTGACAGGACGCCGGAGCGCTCCAGCGCATCGTGCGAAAAAGTGGACCCGGTTTTTCGCCGGAACGATGCGCTCCTCCAAAAAAGGAGCATCGTGCGAAAAAGTGGACCCGGTTTTTCGCCGGAACGATGCGCTGTTCTATCAGGGGAGCATCGAATTGATCCCAAAAGTGGAATCCACTTTTGGGTCCGATGCTCTAAGTCCACCCTTTGTCTGGGAGGATCTGGTATGGCGTCCGTCGCTCTTGTTTCCGTTCTCGGTCCCGACCGCGTCGGGCTTGTCGCCGCGATTGCGGAGCACCTGTTCGATGTCGGCGTGAACCTGAGAGATACGACCTTTTCGGCCCTGGGCTCCGGGGCGGAGTTCGTGGCCCTGTGCGAATTGCCCGCGGGTTTGGAGGCTGACGACATCGAGGCGGGTCTCAGGCAGCTTCCGGATCTTGCCGGTGCCGAGATTCGCGCCATTCCTTATGCCTTCGATCCCAGCCCGGGGCCCGCGGGCAGCATCACGCATCGCATCACGATCAGCGGCGGCGATCAGCTCGGCCTCGTGGCGCGGCTCGCCGAAGTGTTCAAGCAGTACGATTCCAACATCGTGCGCCTGGAGGCCCGCAAGCTCGGCAGCGCGGAAGGCGGCCTCTACGTGACCCGTTTCGCCGTGTTCATTCCGGAGAGCCAGGTCAACCTATGTCTGGCGACGGTCAGCAATACCGCCGGCGCGCTCGGCCTGGACTGCGAGGTCGAGGCGGGAACGCTTTGACCGCCACGGGGCGGGGCGACGGCCGGGTCGCACCCGGCCGAGCTTCATCGTTTTCCTAGCGCATCGTGCGAAGAAGTGGGAACCGGTTCTTCGCGAAGAACGATGCGTCATCAAAGAGAGAGAGCAAGCATTCCGATCCCGTCAGAATGCTTGCGCTAGGAGCGGCGATCTCAGAGATCGAACTCGTCGTCCTGGCCCTGCCGGATGCCATAGCGGCTCTCCAGTGCTCCGTTGCGGGGCTGCTGTTGATGCTGCTGGCGGGGACGGTCGTTGCCTTCGCCGGCCGCACGCTGCGGCCGATCCGAGGGATCGCGGCCGATTCGGGACGCGAGCTGCGAAAGGTCGAGGAACTCATCCGCCTGACGGCGCAGTTCGTCGGCGACCATCGGGGGCTGCGTGGTGATGGTGGAGACCACGGACACGCGAACGCCCCGGCGCTGCATGGCCTCGACCAGCGAGCGGAAGTCCCCGTCGCCGGAGAACAGCACCATGTGGTCGATATAGGGCGACAGCTCGAGCGCATCGATCGCGAGCTCGATATCCATATTGCCCTTCACCTTACGGCGACCGGCCGAATCGACGAACTCCTTGGTGGGCTTCGTCACCACCCGATAGCCGTTGTAATCGAGCCAGTCGATCAACGGGCGGATGGACGAGTATTCCTGATCTTCCACGAGCGCCGTATAGTAGAACGCACGCACAAGCGTGCCTCGACCCTGGAATTCCTTCAGAAGACGCTTGTAGTCGATATCGAACCCAAGTGTCTTTGTCGTAGCGTAAAGGTTCGCTCCGTCAATGAAGAGTGCGATCCGCTGCTGGCCTGACATAAGTATTCTCTTTTTGTGTCTGCCTGGGCAGCATAACAACCCAATCGGTCGCAGCGACATCTATTATTTATGCGGACAATACAATTGCGCAACAAGAACAGGACGTGCCCGAGAACAGGCTGTTATCAACCCTTTAGACGAGTAAAAACCACAAGCTCGAATACTTAATGGTGAGTAAAAGAAAAGAGTCAAGGTGGCGGAAAGGGGGCCGTCAAGCCTTCTACTGAAAAATCAACAATTTTTACGATTTGAGGCTTCGGCTGCCGGGTTTGACCGCCGGAAGAGCGGCGAGTTCCGGCGGCAGCTTGTCGGGCTCGTAGGCCGGAATGTCGAGCTGGACCAGGGACACGAGGGGCGCGCCGAGATCCGCCCTGCCGCCGGAACGGTCGATCAGGCAGGCGGCGCCCAGGAGGGTCCCCGGATAGTCCTTAAGGGCCGCCAGGCATTCCCGCGACGAGAGGCCGGTCGTCACGATGTCCTCGACCATCACGACACGCGCTCCTTCCGGAATCGTGAAGCCCCGCCGCAGGGTGAAGACGCCGTTCTCGCGCTCCACGAAGATCGCCTTGGCGCCGAGATGCCGGGCCGTTTCATAGCCGGGAACGATTCCGCCGACGGCCGGGGAGACCACGTAATCGACGCTCCCGAAGGCCTGCCGGATCTTGTCGGCGAGGGCCCGGCAGACCCGCTCCGTGCGGGCGGGGTCCTGGAACACGAACATCTTCTGCAGGAAGACCGGGCTGTGCAGGCCCGACGAGAGGACGAAGTGCCCTTCGAGCAAGGCGCCGGCGGAGCGGAATTCGTCGAGGATGTCGTTCGGGGTCATGGCTCAGGTCTCCTGCGTCAGCGCTGTGTGGCAGGTGAACTGCCGAGACGCAAGGGCGTTCGCGCCGGGACCAACGCCGGGGGGCCTCCCGGTGCCTGTCGTCCTTGTGTGGAGGCGCACTTGAAAAACGATATGACGTTCCATCTACACCACGCCAAGGGGGCCTGTCTCGGGCAGCCGGGCGGGATCCGCGCTCGAGGCGTCGTGCGGGTCCGCCTGCCTTATCTGCGGCCGGACATGAGGACCAGAGCCATGAGAATACGAAATGTCGAACTCCCCGCGGGGACGGGAAAGAGGGGCGATGAACCCGGCGGCTTTCAGGCGACCAGAGCATCCGTCATCATGGGCGCTCATGCCCGGATCGGCCGTGCCGGCAGCCGCTCGCCGCTCCGTCACGCTCAGGCGGCAGGAAAAGCCGGAGAGCGCGGCGGCGCCGAGCAGGTCCTGACGCTCCTGATCGAGCCGAATGGCCTGCTCCGGGAGGGGGTGAGGCAAATCCTGACGGGGAGCGCCTATTCTCCCGTTCTCTCCGTCGCGAGTCTCGACGATGCGCGGCCGTTGCTGGGAGCGCAGAGAGAGGCGCTGCTCCTGGTCACGAACGCGGGTGAGGAATATCGGGAAACATGCCGGCAGGTGCGGGCGCTCCTGGCGCAAAATCCATCCGCCCGGGTCGTCATGTTCGTCGAGCGGTGCGATCCGCAGCGGATGTTGATCGCGTTCGATGCGGGGGCGGCGGCATGCCTCGACATGTCGACCTCGCATGAAGCGCTTCTCAAGATGCTGGACCTCGTCATGCTGGGCGAAACGCTCGTCCCGGCGACGGTCCTGACCACCCTCCGAAGGCCGGGCCTTCCCCACGATCTCGACAGGGGAAAGGAGCTGTCGTCCCGCGAAAGAGCCGTTCTCGAATGCCTGACGGAGGGCGCATCGAACAAGGTCATCGCCCGCAGGCTCGAGATCACCGAGGCGACCGTCAAAGTCCACGTCAAGTCCATCCTGCGCAAGGTCCGGGCGAAGAACCGCACGCAGGCCGCACTTTGGGCGTCGATGCATATCCAGACGCACCGGTCGTGACGGGAAGGAGGGGCTCAGCTCTTTTCGGCTGCCCGCATGAACGCCTCGAAGATCGCATTGCCCGGGTGGTCCTGGCCTGCGAACAATTCCTGATGCCATTGCACCCCGAGCGCGAAACGGCGGGAGGGAACTTCGATCGCCTCGATCACGCCGTCCGCCGCATGGGCGCTCGCCACCACGCGATCCGAAAGCCCGATGACGGCCTCCCGATGGAAGGTGTTCACGGAAAGCTCGCGCCGCCCGACGATTTGGAACAGCCGGGTATCGTCTTCGATGGCGACGGGATGCCGGTGATCGCGCTTGTCGTGTTCCAGGATATGCGGCCCCATCGCGCGCACGTCCGGTGAGAGGCGGCAGCCGTGCAGGCCCGCGAGAACCTGCATGCCGTTGCAGATGCCGAGCACCGGCTTGTCGCGTTCGAGGAAGCCCCGCATGAGCGCGAGTTCCACGTCGAGCCGCTCGGAATGCGGGGCCTTGGAAACCTGGCCTTCGGCGAACCATTCGTTCGGAAAGGCGAAGCGGCCGCCCACGCTCATGAAGCCGTCGAACGCGTCGACCACGGTTTCGACCATGTCCATGACATACGGAATGCCGAAAGGCAGGCCGCCGGCACCGTGAACGGCGACGAAGTACTTCTTCGTCATGTCGTAGCGCGTGCCGTCGACGCTAGAGCATCGGACCCAAAAGTGGAATCCACTTTTGGGATCGAATCCGATGCTCCCTTCTTGGAAAGAGCGCATCGTTCTCGCGAAAAACCGGAGCCACTTTTTCGCACGATGCGCTAGTGTTCTCGTCCATGATGACGGCGATGAGCGGCTTGGCCGGCATGGGCGATTATCCGGTCACGCGGTCGACGCGGCTGACGACGCGCTTGGCGCGCAGTTCCGCGATGATCGCATTGAGATGCTTCAGGTCCCAGACGGTCAAGTCGATGGTGACATCGGTGAAGTCCTGCGTGCGCCGCTTCATGTTCACGTTGTCGATGTTGCCGTCATGATCCGCGATGACCTGCGCGATCTGCGCGAGCGACCCCGGTTCGTTGATCGATTGCAGCTTGATGCGCGCCGGAAAGCGCTGGGTCGAGCCGGTTTCGAGATCCCAGCGCACGTCGATCCAGCGGTCCGGCTCGTTGTCGAAATCGGCGAGCGAAGGGGACTGAATGGGATAGATGGTGACGCCCTGGCCGGGAGTCAGAATGCCGACGATCCGGTCGCCCGGCACGGCCCCGCCTTCCGGGGCGAAGCGGATCGGCATGTCCCTGTTGAGGCCCCGAATCGGGATGCCGTCCGTCTGTTCGCCGGTCGGGCGCGCGCCCACGCCGTCCGGCTGGCCCATCGCCCTGCCGTCCGTTCCGGTGCGGCGCTCTTCCTTGTAGTCGGGATAGACGGCGCGCACCACGTCGCCGGAGAACATCTCGCCCCGGCCCACCGCCGCCAGCACGTCCTCCACGGAAACGCGCGCCAGCCGGGGCAGGGCGCCCTTGAGCTTCTCGTCCGAGAAGCTCTTGCCCGCGCGCTCGAAGGCGCGCTCGAGGATCTGATGGCCGAGGCCCGTATACTGGCGCCGGACGGCTGCGCGCGTGGCGCGCCTGATCGAGGCGCGGGCCTTGCCGGTGACCACGAGGGATTCCCAGGCCGCGGGCGGTGTCTGCCCTTCGGCGCGGACGATCTCCACCTCGTCGCCGTTCTGAAGCTCGGTGAGCAGCGGCGACATGCGCCCGTTGATCTTGCAGCCGACCGCCGTGTTGCCGACATCCGTGTGCACCGCATAGGCGAAATCGATCGGCGTCGCACCGCGCGGAAGGGCGATGAGGCGGCCCTTCGGCGTGAAGCAGAAGACCTGGTCATGGAAGAGTTCGAGCTTCGTATGCTCGAGGAACTCTTCCGGATTGTCGCCTTCCGCAAGGAGGTCGATCGTGCGCCGCAGCCACTGATAGGCGCGGCTTTCCGTGGCGAGGCGGGAATTGTCGTTCACGCCCTCCTTGTACAGGGCATGGGCCGCGATGCCGTATTCGGCGACCTGGTCCATCACCTCCGTGCGGATCTGAAGCTCGACGCGCTGGCTGCCGGGGCCGATCACCGTGGTGTGGATCGAGCGGTAGTCGTTCTGCTTGGGCGTCGAGATGTAGTCCTTGTAGCGACCCGGAACCATGGGCCAGCTGGTATGGACGATGCCGAGCGCGCGGTAGCATTCGTCGACGGTGCCGACGATGATCCGGAAGGCGAAGATATCGGACAATTGCTCGAAGGAGACGGATTTGCGCTCCATCTTGCGCCAGATCGAATAGGGGCGCTTCTGACGTCCCGTCACCTGCGCGTCGATGCCCTGGGCCCTCAGCTTGGTGGTGAGCGTCCGCTCGATCTCCTCGACGAGCTTCTCGCTCTTGGCCGTCAGTTCGTGCAGGTGCCTGTTGATGGCCTCATAGGCTTCCGGGTCGAGGTTCTGGAAGGCCAGTTCCTCCAGCTCCTCGCGCATCTCCTGGATGCCCATGCGTCCGGCGAGAGGGGCGTAGATCTCCAGGGTTTCCTGCGCGATGCGCTGGCGCTTCTCCGGGGGCATGAAGCCGAGGGTGCGCATATTGTGCAGGCGGTCGGCGAGCTTGACCAGAAGCACGCGCACATCGTCCGCGATGGCCAGCAGAAGCTTGCGGAAATTCTCGCCCTGGGCGGCGCGCTTGGAGACGAGGTCCAGGCGCTTGATCTTCGTCAGGCCGTCGACGAGCGCCCCGATCTGCGTGCCGAAGGTCTTGTTGATCTCCTCCAGGGTCGCTTCGGTATCTTCCACCGTGTCGTGGAGCACGGCCGCCGCGATGGTCGCCTCGTCGAGCTTCATGTCGGTGAGGATCGCGGCGACTTCGAGGGGATGGCCGAAGAACAGGTCGCCGGATGCGCGCTTCTGGTTGCCATGCGCCATCATGGCATAAACGTATGCGCGGTTGAGAAGCGCCTCGTCAGCCGAGGGGTTGTAGCGCTTCACCCGCTCGACAAGTTCGTACTGGCGCATCATGCGGCCGCCATCTCCTCAAATCGGTCTGTCAGGCTAAAATTGGGCAATACTAAAGAATATTGTACCAGGACTTCTGACCGCAAGCGGAATACCTTGCCGCAGGCGGCAAATCCACGCCGTGGTTAAGAGGCATGAAAAAAGCCCGGCTGAGGGCCGGGCTTTTCGAAAAATCACAGGTTCGAACCGTTATTCACGCTCGTCGTCGTCCGAGCTGTTGTTGCTCGGGGGCACGAGGCCCTCCAGGCCGCGGAGCAGGTCTTCCTCGCTCATGCGGTCGAACTGGACGTCGGCATCATTGTCGCTGCCGGTGGCGGCTGCGGTGTTGCCCAGCATGGGAACGGCCTCGGCCTCCGGCTCGTCCACCTCGACATATTTCTGCATGGAGTGGATGAGCTGCTCCTTGAGGTCGTCGGGAGCGATGGTCTCGTCCGCGATCTCGCGGAGAGCCACGACGGGGTTCTTGTCACGGTCGCGGTCGATGGTGAGCGGCGAGCCCGAGGAAATCAGGCGGGCGCGGTGGCTGGCCAGCAGCACGAGCTCAAACCGGTTGTCGACCTTGTCGATGCAGTCTTCGACGGTCACGCGAGCCATGCAGGGGCTCCTTCTTCAGGTTCAAAGGAATATCGGAAGGGTGACCGGATACAACGGATGCTCCAAGAACACAAGAGCAAGAACTCAAGAGGATGCGTTCCGAAACAGGGACTTAAACCCGAAACCGCCCGCCACGTGCGGAGTCGCACGTTTTCGCGAGTTTGTTTATAGTATGTTGTAACATATGAATTGCGAGGGGCGAATGCATTATTTGAATGATTGTCTGCAAGGGGTTATGCGCCGGGGCAGGCTCCTCTGGAGCCGGTTTTTCGTCATCCGGTCGAAGATCGACCGCAATCTTCTCAGGGGATGGAGGCGGCACATCTGAGGCCGCCTGAGACCTTCAAACGACCTCTGTGCCTTGACTCCAGGGCTTGCGGGTGCCAGTTCCGCGCGGATTCGACGCAATAAAGGTTCCGCTCCCGATGAAGCGCGCATTCATTTTCCCGGGCCAGGGAAGCCAGGCCGTGGGCATGGGCAAAGCCCTCGCCGACAACTTCCGCACGGCCAAAGCCGTATTCGACGAGGTGGACGAGGCTCTCTCGCAGAAGCTGTCCACCCTCATGTGGGAGGGACCCGCCGAGGAGCTGACCCTGACCGCGAACACGCAGCCCGCTCTGATGGCCGTGAGCCTCGCCGCCATGCGCGTGCTGGAGGCCGAAGCCGGGCTCGGGCTCAGGGAGCATGCCGCCTATGTCGCCGGGCACTCGCTCGGCGAATATTCGGCGCTCGCCGCCGCCGGCAGCCTCTCGATCGCCGATACGGCCCGCCTCCTGCGGATTCGCGGAAACGCCATGCAGAATGCCGTGCCGGTGGGGCAGGGCGCCATGGCGGCTCTTCTCGGCCTCGAATACGACACGGCCCTCGAGGTCGCCCGTGAGGCGGCTCAGGGTGAGGTCTGCGATGCGGCCAACGACAATGGCGGCGCCCAGGTAGTGGTTTCCGGCCATAAGGCGGCCGTCGAGCGCGCGGTGACGATCGCCCAGCAGAAGGGCGCCAAGCGCGCCGTGATGCTGGCCGTGTCCGCCCCCTTCCATTGCGCCCTCATGCAGCCTGCCGCCGACGCCATGCGCGAGGCGCTGGCCGGAGTGGCCGTAAAGGCTCCCGCAATCCCCGTGGTGGCCAATGTGGAGGCCGCGCCGATCACGGACCCGGATGCGATCCGCGACGCCCTGGTCCGCCAGGTCACCGGCACGGTCCGCTGGCGCGAATGCGTGGCCTTCATGGCCTCTCAGGGCGTCGAGGCCTTTCATGAGGTCGGGTCGGGCAAGGTCCTGACCGGTCTCGTGAAGCGCATCGCCGCGGGCGCGACCGCCAGCGCCATCGGCACGCCCGAGGATGTCGCCGCCTTCAAAGCTACCCTGCAAGGCTAATAGAGGAGAGCCTCCATGTTCGATCTGACCGGCCGCAAGGCTCTCGTCACCGGAGCCACCGGCGGAATCGGCGGCGCCATCGCCCGCGCGCTGCATGCCCGGGGCGCCACCGTGACTCTCTCCGGCACCCGCCGCGCCGCCCTCGACGAGCTCGCCGCCTCGCTCGGCGAGCGGGTCCATGTGGTCGAGGCCAACCTTGGCGACAAGGATTCCGTCGAAGCGCTCGTTCCCGCCGCGGAAGCGGCGATGGAGGGGCTCGACATCCTCGTGAACAACGCGGGCGTGACCAGGGACAATCTGTTCATGCGCATGAAGGACGAGGAATGGGACACGGTGATCGCCGTGAACCTGACGGCCGCGTTCCGCCTCTCCCGCGCCGCCGTGAAGGGCATGATGCGCCGCCGCTACGGCCGCATCGTCAATATCGGCTCCGTGGTGGGCTCGACCGGCAATCCGGGGCAGGGCAACTACGCCGCCTCGAAGGCTGGCCTCATCGGCATGACCAAGGCGCTCGCCGCCGAGGTCGCGAGCCGCAACATCACCGTGAACCTGGTCGCTCCGGGCTTCATCGAGTCCCCGATGACGGATGTGCTCAACGAAAAGCAGCGCGAAGGCATCCTGGGCACCATTCCCATGGGACGGCTGGGCCAGGGCGATGAAATCGCGTCCTCGGTGGTCTATCTCGCGTCGAGCGAAGCCGGCTATGTGACCGGGCACACCCTGCACGTGAACGGTGGAATGGCGATGTTCTAAAGGCACTTAGCGGGGCCGGCGGAATCTGTTCGCAGGTGCCGCTCGCCTCTCGCCAGACATGATAAGCTTGTGTTAAGCATGAGCCCGATCACGCCAAAGGGGTTGACCGGCGCACAAAAATACGGCTTTGCACGGCGCAAGGTAGCCGTTTCAGCGTTGTCAGCTGAGCAGCTGATCCGATTTCGATTTTTTAATCCGCCCGTTACTGAGGCGGCAGCCACTGAGGAAGAAAACGATGAGTGACGTCGCTGATCGCGTGAAGAAGATTGTTGTCGAGCATCTGGGCGTTGAGGCCGACAAGGTGACGGACAACGCGAACTTCATCGACGACCTGGGCGCGGACAGCCTCGACACGGTCGAGCTGGTGATGGCGTTCGAGGAAGAGTTCAACGTCGAGATCCCGGACGATGCCGCCGAAACCATCGTCACGGTCGGCGACGCGATCCGCTTCCTCGAGAAGAACGCAGCCTAAACTTTCGGCGGGCGTCGGGTGAACCACCCGACGCCCGATTTTTATTTAACGATAGGGTAGAACGTTATGCGCCGGGTTGTTGTTACAGGTCTTGGCATGGTCACGCCGCTGGGCAGCGGTGTCGATGCCACGTGGTCCCGCCTCGTGGAGGGGCAAAGCGGCGCGAAGAAGATCACGGACTTCCAGGTCGATGATCTCGCCTGCCAGATCGCCTGCCGGATTCCGGTCGGGGACGGCAGCAACGGCACGTTCAATGCCGATGAGTGGATGGAGCCCAAGGAGCAGCGCAAGGTCGATCCCTTCATCGTCTATGCGATGGCGGCCTCGACGCAGGCTCTGCGCGATGCCGGCTGGGCCCCGAAGACCTATGAGGAGCAATGCGCCACGGGCGTCCTGATCGGCTCCGGCATCGGGGGCATCGGCGGCATCTACGAGGCCTCGGCAACCCTGATCGAGCGCGGCCCGCGCCGCATCTCGCCCTTCTTCATTCCCGGCCGCCTGATCAACCTCGCGGGCGGTTACGTGTCCATCGAGCACGGTCTCAAGGGACCGAACCATGCCGTGGTCACGGCCTGCTCCACGGGCGCCCACGCCATCGGCGACGCGGCCCGCCTGATCGCCCTCGGCGATGCCGACGTGATGGTGGCCGGCGGAACGGAATCGCCCGTCAACCGCCTCTCCCTCGCGGGCTTCGCCGCCTGCCGGGCGCTCTCGACCAATTTCAACGACAGCCCCGAGAAGGGGTCCCGCCCCTACGACAAGGACCGTGACGGCTTCGTCATGGGCGAGGGCGCAGGCGTCGTCGTGCTGGAGGAGTACGAGCACGCCAAGGCCCGCGGCGCGAAGATCTACGGCGAGGTCATCGGCTACGGCCTGTCGGGCGACGCCTACCACATCACCTCCCCGTCGGAGGACGGCGACGGCGCCTATCGCTGCATGTCGGCCGCCGTCAAGCGCGCCGGCATCAAGGTTTCCGAGATCGACTACGTCAACGCCCACGGCACCTCGACGCCCCTCGGCGACGAGATCGAGCTCAAGGCCATCGAGCGCATCATGGGCGATGCGGCGGGCAAGCTCACCATGTCGTCCACCAAGTCGGCCATCGGGCACCTGCTGGGCGCGGCGGGGGCCGTGGAGGCGATCTTCTCGCTCCTCGCCATGCGCGACGGCATCGTTCCCCCGACCATCAACCTCGACAATCCGTCCGTGGAAACCGCGATCGACCTCGTGCCGAAGGTGGCCAAGCGCAAGCAAGTCGATGTAGCCTTGTCGAACTCCTTCGGCTTCGGCGGAACCAATGCTTCCCTGATCTTCCGACGCGTTGCCTGAGGACAACGCTTCTGCGTTACGGCTTTTCGCCATAATCACCACTAGGGTGTCGGACGAGTCGGGGGAGGCCCGGCCGGCACCAGAAAAGCATCGTGATGTTCGGACGTAAAAAGAGACGCACCCTGATTTCTGACCATGAGGCCGAGCTTCAGGGACAGGAACAGCCGCGCCTGGCGCCCCGCTCCCCGAGCGAGGCGCTGAAGCCGTCGCTCGCGCCGCCGCCGCCGCCGCGGATCCGCCGGCGCCGCGGGGGCATGCTGGCACTCATGAGCGGCCTGCTGACGCTGATCGTGGCCCTGGCCCTGGCGGGCGTGTTCGGCTTCACGATGCTGGAGCGGGAGATCACCGCCCAGGGGCCGCTTCAGAACGACAAGGTGGTGCTGATCCCACGCAATACCGGCACGAGCGACATCGCCTCGATCCTGAAGGAGGAAGGCGTCATCAATCAGCCGCTGCTGTTCGAAACCTATGCGCTCATCAACCGCCAGCGCGGTCAGCTCAAGGCCGGCGAATTCCAGTTCAAGGCGGGCGCGAGCATCCAGGACGCCATCGATACCCTCGTCCAGGGCAAGGCGATCCTTCACGCGGTCACCGTTCCCGAGGGCCTCACGAGCGATCAGATCGTCGCCCGGCTCTACGAGAACGAGATCCTGAGCGGCGACATCGCCGAGACCCCGCGCGAGGGAACCCTGCTTCCGGACACCTACAAGTTCGAGCGCGGCACGACCCGCCAGCAGATCATCAACACCATGCAGGCCGCCCAGCGGCAGATGCTCAACCAGATCTGGCAGCGCCGGTCCTCGGACCTGCCGATCAGGTCGCCGCAGGAACTCGTGATCCTCGCCTCCATCGTGGAAAAGGAAACCGGCCGGGCGGACGAGCGCACCCGCGTCGCGGGCGTGTTCATCAACCGCCTCCTGAAACGCATGAAGCTCCAGTCGGACCCCACCATCGTCTATGGGCTGGTCGGGGGCAAAGGCACTCTGGGGCGCGGAATCCTGCGCACGGAGATCGAGACGGCAACGCCCTACAACACCTACGTGATCGAGGGCCTGCCTCCCGGGCCCATCGCCAACCCCGGACGGGCGGCGCTCGAAGCCGTGGCCAATCCGTCGCGAACCAAGGACCTCTATTTCGTCGCCGACGGTTCGGGCGGCCATGCCTTCGCCGAGACCTACGAGCAGCACCAGCGCAACGTGAGCCGCTGGCGCCAGATCGAAAAGAACAAGCCTGCGACCGACAGCGATGCGGTCGACCGGATCGTGGATCCCGATGCACCCGTCCAGCCTGCCGCTCCGGGGCAATCCGGTGCGCTCGACGATGGGCTGTCCGAGCTGCGCGGGACGGCCAGCGCCCTGCCGTCCGGGGTTCGGACCGCGACCGGCGCCGGCGGCAAGCGGGCCCGGGGCTTCGATGCGAGCGAGGGCACGGACAAGGATCCGCTCAAGAACAAGACCTTCGATCTGACGAACCCGAAGAACGTTCCGGTCCTCACCCAGCCCTGATCCTGCGCGACCGGGCCGGCCGCAGGCTTCGGCATTCGTGCCGCTTTTCAGGCCGCGCATCCGTCGGGTCGCGCTTCGAAGGCCCTGACCCGCCAATAATCGGATCCACATTTTTGCGCGATGCGCTATGGTCGCGCCGATTTTCGTGATGAATGACGCCTGAGGTTCAGTGCATGTCGATTGCAAGCATGACCGGCTTTGCCCGCGAAGCCGGTGTGACCGGTCCTTACCAATGGGCCTGGGAGCTCAAGACCGTCAATGGACGGGGTCTCGAAGTGCGCGTGAGGACGCCGTCCGGGCTCGACGCCGTGGGCGAGGAGGCTCGCGGCCTGATCCTCAAGGCGCTCACCCGCGGGCAGGGGCAACTCAACCTTTCGATGTCCAGGGCATCGACCGCGCCCAGGCTCCGGGTCAATCAGGAGGTGCTGCAGTCCCTTCTCTCCGCCGTCGGCGGGCTGTCCCTCCCGGACAATGTGAAACCGGCCTCCCTCGACGGTCTTCTCGCCGTCCGCGGCGTCGTGGAACTCGACGAGGACGCCGTGGATCCCGGGCAGGACGAGGCGCTGACCGAAGCGCTCAAGGGCGGCATCACCCATCTGATCCAGGCGCTGAAAGCCGCCCGGCTGAACGAAGGCCAGGCGCTCGCCTCCGTCCTGAACCGGCAGCTCGACGCGATCGCCGGGCTCGTGAGCGACGCGGAAGCATGCCCGGCACGCCAGCCGGATGCCATTCGTGCGCGCCTCGAAGCGCAGATCGCAGAGCTCCTCGACGGCAAGGCTGCCCTCGACCCGGCTCGTCTGCACCAGGAGGCGGTGCTCATTGCCGCCCGCGCCGATATCCGCGAGGAGATCGACCGCCTGCGCGCCCATGTGGATTCCGCCCGCGGCCTGTTGGAGGAGGGCGGCCCGGTCGGACGCCGGCTCGATTTCCTGGCGCAGGAGTTCGGCCGCGAGGCCAACACGCTCTGCGCCAAAGCCAATGATGTGTCTCTGTCCAGGATTGGTCTTGAATTGAAGGCCGTAATCGAGCAATTCCGCGAGCAGGTTCAGAACGTGGAGTAATGTGGTGAGCCAAGATTCGAAGCCCATGGTCGGACGTCGCGGCCTCATCCTCATTCTGTCCTCGCCGTCCGGCGCCGGAAAGACAACGCTCACCCGCAGCCTCGTGGAGGATCGCGCGGGCGCGCTTTCCATCTCCGTCACCACGCGCCCCAAGCGGCCGTCGGAGATCGAGGGAAAGCACTATTACTTCATCGGCGTGGACGAGTTCCAGGCGATGCGCGAGCGCGACGAACTGCTGGAATGGGCCGAGGTGCACGGGAATTTCTACGGCACGCCGCGCAAGCTCGTCGAGAAGACCCTCGCGGGCGGCCAGGACATGATCTTCGACATCGACTACCAGGGCACCCGTCAGGTCCGGCAGAAGCTGCCGGACGATGTGGTGACCGTCTTCGTCCTTCCCCCGAGCTTCAGGGAGCTGAAGGCTCGCCTTGAGCGCCGGGCGGAGGATGCCCCCGAGGTGATCGCCAAGCGTCTCGCCAATGCCCGTATCGAGATGGAGCGCTGGGTCGAATACGACTACGTGATCGTCAACGAGGATCTGGGCGAGTCTTTCGAGAAGCTCAAGGCCATCCAGACGGCGGAGCGCCTCAAGCGGGACCGGCTCGTGGGACTTCAGGAGTTCGTCGAAGGCCTGCTGTCCGAGAAGATCGATTAGCGCATCGTGCGGAAAAGTGGGCCCGGCGCCCGGTCAAACGATGCGGCTCAACCAAGAACGGAGCTGATTTCCCTTACGGGAGATCAGCTCTTTTCTTTCGTCCGCCGCATTGTCGACGGCGAACCGGACCCCCTTCGCCGAAGAATGCCTCAGCTCCTGCCGTGCTCAGCTCCTGCCGTGCTCAGCTCCTGCCGTGCTTGGCGTCGAAGGCATTGGCCAGGGCGACATAACCTTCCACGGGCACGTTCTCGGCGCGAGTCGTCTCATTAAGGCTCGCGGCGGCAATCAGTGCAGCCGGATCGGGGGCGATCGCCTTCAGGCTCTGGCGCAGCATCTTCCGCCGCTGTCCGAACGCCGCGCGCGTGACCGCCTCCAGCGCACCGATGCGGCAAGGCAGAGGCGACGGTTTCGGCGTGAGGTGCACGATGCTCGAGGTGATCTTCGGCGGCGGCACGAAGGCCGAGGGGGGGACGTCGAAGAGGATACGGGCATCGGTCCGCCAGCCGCAGAGCACGCCGAGACGTCCGTAATCCTTCGGATCGTCCGGCGTGGCGACGATCCGCTCGGCGACTTCGCGCTGGAACATGAGCGTCAGGGAGGCCCACCAGGGCGGCCATGCCTCCCCGGTCAGCCAGCCGGTGAGAAGCGCCGTGCCGACGTTGTAGGGCAGGTTCGAGATGATGCGCACGAGCCCTTCGCCGGCCATCGGCCGGGGATCGAATTCGAGCGCGTCGGCTTCGATGACTTCCAGGCGCCCCGGGTAATGATCCGCGATCTCGGCCAATGCGGGCAGGCAGCGGCTGTCCCGTTCGATCGCGACGACCTTCTTGGCTCCGGCGGCCAGGATGGCGCGGGTGAGCCCGCCCGGGCCGGGCCCGACCTCGATCACCGTCGCATCCTCCAGGGCCCCGGCGGATCGGGCGATGCGGCTCGTCAGATTGAGATCGAACAGGAAGTTCTGGCCGAGCGACTTCTTGGCCATGAGCCCGTGGGTCCGGACGACCTCGCGCAGGGGAGGAAGGGTGTCGATCTGGCTCATGGAGACTTCGTCCGCGCACCGAGGCGCGCCGCGAGCTTGATCGCGGCGATCAGGCTGTCCGGGCGTGCGATGCCCTTGCCGGCGATGTCGAAGGCGGTTCCGTGATCGGGCGACGTGCGCACGAAGGGCAGGCCGAGCGTTACGTTCACGGCCTCGTCGAAGGCGATGGTCTTGATCGGGATGAGGGCCTGATCGTGATACATGGCGAGCGCCGCATCATAGCCCTTCCGGGCGCGCGGGTGGAACATGGTGTCGGCCGGGAAGGGCCCTGAGGCCGCAATGCCCTCGGCCCGCAGGGTTGCGACGGCGGGTGCGATGACGGCGCCGTCTTCCTTGCCCATGGCGCCGCTTTCCCCTGCGTGAGGGTTGAGGCCTGCAAGAGCAAGGCGCGGATCGGCAATCCCGAACCGCTCCCTCAGTTCCCGGGCCACGATGCGTCCCGTGGCGACGATCAGCTCGCTCGTCAGGGCCGCAGGCACGGACGAGAGGGGAATATGGACGGTCACCGGGACCACGGCGAGGTCTTGGCTCCAGAGCATCATCACCGGGTGATAGGACTGTCCGTCCCGGCCCGCGAGGGCGGCCAGGAATTCCGTATGCCCGGGGTGCCGGAACCCGGCATCGTAAAGCACGTGCTTCGCGATCGGATTGGTGACCACGGCACCGGCCTCGCCGTTGCGGACGAGCTCCACCGCCGTTTCGATCGCCTCGATGACGGATCCGGCGGATGTGGGATCGGGCTTGCCCGCCTCGGCCGATACCGCCGCCTTCAGCGGGATGACGGGCAGAGCGTGCGGAAAGACCGATGCGGCCTGCGCGGCGTCCACGACCGCCACCGGTACGGTCCAGCCCAGAGCCCTCGCCAGGCGTTCGAGATAGCCGGAATCCGCCAGGACGGCGAAGGGCGGCAGCGCGTCCCGCTCGCGCTGGAGCCAGGCCCGCAGGGTCAGCTCGGGCCCGATTCCGGCCGGGTCGCCTTGGGTCAGAAGGAGAGGGCGCGCCAGCCCGTTCACTATCTCGCTACACCTTCTTCGGAGGAAGCGCCGTCGAGGCGTTGGGTAAGCGAGGCGGCGCCGAGGGTCCTCAGTTCCAGGCTCAGCATCACCGTATGGTTCTGTTCTCTCTCGCCCGAACTGGTGGTCAGAGACCGCGGCCTCATGATGTACCGGACCGAGAAGGTCGTGCACTCGTCGATATAACCGACACCAAGCGACATGGAGCTCACATAGGCCCGTTCCACCGGCTCCGACAGGTACCGGTCGAGATCGAGGAGGACCGACCCTGAAATGCGCCAGTTCGGGGTAACGTTCCAGGTCGCAGTCCCAAGGAAGCCCTCGCGGGGGTTCAGGAAGCCGATCTGCGGCTGCTTCCCGTACCGCGCATAGGTCAGCGAGGTCGAGACCGGCAGATACGGGTCGAAAGTGGCGCGGAAGCCGGCTTCGATGCTGTTGACGCCGAAGTCCTCCTGATCGAACCGGGCACGGGTTACGAAGGAGAAGTTCTTGTTCGGCGCGATCTGGATGCGGCCCACATAGTCCGAAGCGCGCGTGTCGAGGCCGGAATCCAGGCCCACATTGGCCAAGTCGGGCTGGCGGAACGAGTTGCGGCCGGCGACCTGATAGGACTGGCCGAAGAGCACGTTGGCGTAGAAATTGTCGGCGCCGGTGACGGTGTACTGAACACCGAGATTGGCGCGAACGCCGCCTTCCACGCGATCGTAGCCCGAGAACTTGTCCCAATCGAACAGCGACGTGTCGTCGAAGATGAGGCTCTGCGCATCCTCGTTGGGAAGGTTGCCGATCCGGGTCTCGTTGGGACGGGCGATGATCTGCGCGATCGGTTCGAGCACCTGGCGGCCCGAGGTGCCGATATCGGCCACGAAGGGATACCGGTAATCGATTCCCACCGCCGGCATGGCGCGGAAGAGATAGTCGTTGTTGCCGTCAAGATAGTTGCGCAGATAGGGGTTCTGGTAGCCCTCGAAATCGGGCGCGATCCAGAAATTGTCGGCGCGGAAATAAACGAAGGGCGTCCAGACCTGGCCGACGGGATCGACGAATTCCCGGCGCCAGGAGGCGAGGACCGACGCACGGGACATGGTCCCGCTGGTGCCGCGAACCAGGCACTCCTCCTGCTCGAAGATCCGGCAGGTCTGGTAGATGCGGTCCACCAAGGCCTTGTTCAGTTTGGACAGCGGCTCGAACTGCGCAGCCTGTCGCGAGAGGCTGGTCACGTTCACGTTGAGGTCGAATTCGCCGCCGATGCTCGACGGCGTGGTCCGCTTGTCATAATCGAGGACCGGGTGAACGACGGGCTGCTGCTTCTGCCAGTCCTTCGTGGACAGGCCCTGGAAGTAGTATCCGCGCACGTCGAAGAAGGACCGGTCTCCCTGCCCCTGCAGATAAAGGGTCGAGACCGCCTCTTTCAGATAGAGCGAGGTGAGGTTCTCGTTGCGGATGTTGTAGTTGTCGAGGAACCACTTGTCCGAGACGAGAGTGATGTCCCAGCCCCATTTCCAGCGCTCGTTCAGATTGAACTGGCCCGCCGTTTCGAGCGAGCCGCGCCAGTCGCGATCGCCGCCGCCGCGGGGACCGGGAAGGAAGACGCCCGGATCCTGCTGCGAGATGCCGGCCACGCGGAGGTTGTAGGCACCTGTCTCGAGGCGATGCCGCCACTCCGCCTCACCGAGAAGGCCCTGGCGGGACAGGAAGGTGGGGGCAATTGTCAGGTCGTAGTTCGGCGCAATCGCCCAGAAAAACGGAATCGAGCCGCCGAAGCCGAGGGTGTTCGACACCACATAGCGGGGCGCGAGGAAGCCGGTCTTGCGCTTGACGGTCGGATCCGGAGTCCAGAAATAGGGCAGGTAGGCGACGGGCAGGCCGAGGAGCTCGAGGGTCGCGTCCTCGTAGTAGATCGTCTGCTCGCTGTTGTTGTGGATGATCTTCGCGGCCTTGACCTGCCAGAGGGGCGGCCGTTCCGGATGCTCCTTGCAGGGTTCGCAGGCCGTGTAGGTGCCGCGCTCGAAGACCGTCGTCTCGCCCTCCGCGCGCTCGGCCCGCGGCGAGGAGAAGCGGGTCGTGACCGGCCGGCCGTTGTCGACCGTGGTCTGAACCACCCGCAGCGAATCGATGAAGCCGTTCTTGAAGTCGTCCGTCAGCTCGAAACGGTCGCCCGTCACGACCGCGCCGCTGGTATCGGTGAGGCGGGCATTGCCCTCGGCATAGACCCGGCCGGTGTTCCGGTCATAGGTGACCCGGTCGGCCTGAAGCGTCTTGCCCTGATAGTTCATCTGGACGTCGCCGGTGGCCGAAATGGTGTTCTTGTCGTTGTTGTAGACGATTTCCTTGGCGTCGACGAACAGCCGGTCCTGGTTCGGGTTGGACTGCAGGCGCGAGCCGATGGCGTCGTTGAGCGACTGGGCCAGCACAGGCGTTGTTCCAACGGCGAAGAAAAGTGCCGTTGCGACCGCAGACATTGCGATCGATGCCTTGAGCCTCTGCATCCCCACTCCTCAACTCGGTTCTTATATGAGGACAGGCTCAGCCATCCTCTTGGTACAATAACGCCAAGGTTCCTAAAAGACTGCCTACTACAGCAGGGAGCCAGGCTGCAACAGCCGAGCTGATGATCCCGGAGGCCCCAAGCTCCGCCATTAGCTCAGTGGCGACATAAAGCATGAACCCGGCGGCGACGCCACCCAGAACCATCATCGCTACACCGCCAAATCGAAAGAATCTTAACGACACCGACGCGGCCACGAAGACCATGGCGATGAACAGCAGGGGGCGGGCCAGGAGAATGTCGTAGTGGAGCCTGTAGGCGGTGGTGTTGATCGCCGCCCGCTCCATCCGGTCGATGGTCTGCCGAAGGTCCCAGAACGGCACGGAATCAGGGGCGATGAAGCTCTGCTTCAGCTGCGACGGCTGAAGAAGGGACGCGATCAGGTATCGGTCGTGATTCTCCGGCTCTTCGGTGGCCGAGAGGACGCGGGCGCCTTTCAGCTCCCAGAAGCCTTCGTGGAGAGTGGCCTCCTTGGCCTCGATTCGATGGGTGAAGCGGCCATCCAGGTCAAACGTATAGACGGTGACGCCGACCAGAGTCGCGGTATCCGTGCGCGAGCCGTCCGCGCGGAAGATGGCGTGCCCGTCCTGGCTCTTTTGCCGCAGCCAGATGATTTTACCCGAAGTCTGGGTCGTGCGTGAGAAGATCCTGGTCTCCAGGTTCGCGGCCCGCTGCTTCAGGCTGGCGGAAACCGGATTGTAGACCGTGACCGACCCGACGCCGATGAGCAGGGCCACGAGAAGCCCCGGCTGGAGGAACTGCCAGGCCGAGATCCCGGCGGCGCGGGCCACCACCAGTTCGAGCTTGCGGCTGAGCTGCAGGAGCGCCGCCATGCTGCCGAAGAGCACCGCGAAGGGCATGACCTGCTCGGCGATGGCCGGCGTGCGAAACAGGGTCAGCCGGGCGATGAGGCCCGGCGTCGCGTGCTCGGCATCGCCCGCGCGGCGCATCAGCTCCACGAAGTCGATGGTATAGACGAGGGCGAACACAGTGGCGAAGACGATGAAGATCGTCTTGATGAACTGTCGAGCGAAGTAAAGTCCGAGCGTCCGGCCGATCAGCATGCTCAAGTTCCTTGGGTGGCCGGTTTGCGCGCCGGGCGCAGACCGCCGAGGGCCGAGCGGATCCTCGCGTAGGCGGCTCGCACTCTCGGCCCCTGGAAGATCAGCAGCAGGGAGGCGGCGATCGCTCCCAGCGGCGTCCCGTAAACGGCCGCGATCGCCGTGGGCGAGCGGACCACGGCACTGGACGCGGCAAAGCCCAGCACCCTGAGCAGGACGATCCCGGCGATGGCCATCGCTATGGCCAGACCGCGTCCCTGCCTCGTGGTCCGGGCTTCGCCCAGGGCGGCGAAGGCCACCATCATCATGGCCATGGGATAGAGCCAGGCGGAAAGCCGGTCGTGCAGCTCGGCCCTGAAACGACCCGTCTGGGCCTGATAGAGGGAGTCGCCCTCGTCGGGGAAGAGGAGCTGCGTGGTGCTGCGCTCGCGCGGCTTGTAGACGACCTCGCCGCCCTCCTGGTTGAAGGCGGCCAGATCCACCGCGTAGCGCTCGAAGGCGACAATGGAGGAATCCCTGCTCTTCGGGTTCGGGTCCTTGCGCTGCACGCTGCCCTTCTCGAGCACGAGATAAGCCTGCCCGTTCTGCTCGACGGTCTGGCCGCGCTCGGCCAGATAGACGATGGGCTTGGTCTTGTCGCGCTGGTCTTCCATGAAGATGCCGAGCAGGGCGTCCCCCGACCGCTCGCGGTAATGGAAGGTGATGCCGTTGTCCAAGGAGATGAACTGCCCTTCCTTGGCCATGGTGGCCACGAAGTCCGCCCTGATCCGCGTGAACAGCAGGCGAAGCTCCTGGAGGCTCGCGGGCATGAGGTAGAGGGAGATCATTCCCACCACCAGGCTGATGAAGACCGAGAGCGCGATGAACGGACGCAGCAGGCGCTGAGGAGCCATGCCGCCCGCGCTCATGACGATCAGCTCGGAATCGCCGTTCAGCTTGTTCAGGGTATAGATCGTCGCCATGAACAGGGCGACCGGGGCGATGACGCTGATGAGGGCCGGCAGCGACAGGCCCGTGACCGTCAGGAAGATGACGATCGTCTGGCCCTTGCCCGTCAGAAGATCGAGTTCGCGCAGGGCCTGCGTGATCCAGATGACGCCCGTGAGGGCGATCAGGCAGGCCGTGAAGGCGCTGAACGCGATTTTCAGGATGTAACGTTCGAGAAGTGTCATGAAGCCCTTCAGCCCCCCGGCGGGAAGGTCCTGGGTTACCCTGCCGCTTCGTCTTAAGGCAAGACGGCCGTTTTCAACAGCCTGAGATTGCGCCTATTTCACGGCGGGGCCCGGCATGCCCTATATGATGGCGGTCACCAAGAGCGAGCCGTTCCGAATCCGGCGCTCATGTCAAAGCAAGAGGGTTTCATGGCCGACAGCTTCAAGATCGACTTTCAGCCGTTCGGTAAGGTCGAGTCCGGCGATCTCATCATCTTCGTCGGGGACGACCTCCAGCCCATGCCGGCGGTTGCCAAGCAGATCGGCTCCAAGGCTGTCGATCTCATCGCCAAGGCCGCGGCCGCGGAGAATTTCAAGGGCAAGCCCAAATCCGCCATGACGATCGTGATGCCGAACGGCCTCTCGGTCGACCGGTTGATCGTGATCGGCGTCGGGGGCGAAAAGGACCGGGCGGATGCGGATTTCGTCCAGCTGGGCGGCCTGATCTCCGGGAAGGTCAACGGCAAGGCCGCGACCGTCATGGTCGATCTGCCCGGGATCGAGGTTTCACCCGAGGCGGTGGCCGATATCGCTCTGGGCATCCAGCTGCGCCGCTACAGCTTCGACCGCTACAAGACGAAGAAGGACGACAATGAGCGAAAGGGCGCGGCCCGCCTCGTCCTGAGCGTCGCCGATCCCGCCGCCGTCAAGAAGGTCTACAAGTCCCGTGAGGGCGCCCTGCAGGGGATCACGCTGGCGCGCGATCTCGTCAACGAGCCGCCGAACGTGCTCGGCCCCCAGGAGTTCGCGGCCCGGGCCCAGGAGCTCACGAAGCTCGGCGTCGAGGTCGACGTTCTCGACGACAAGGCCATGAGAAAGCTCGGCATGGGGGCCCTTCTCGGCGTGGCGCAGGGCTCGGCGCGCGGCGGGCGCGTCGCCGTCATGCGCTGGAACGGCGGCAAGGCCGGCGACAAGCCCATCGCCTTCATCGGCAAGGGAGTGGTCTTCGACACCGGCGGCATCTCGATCAAGCCTGCGGCCGGCATGGAGGACATGAAGGGCGACATGGCCGGCGCGGCCTGCGTCGTCGGCCTCATGCATGCGCTGGCGAGCCGCAAGGCGAAGGCGAACGTGGTCGGGGCCATCGGCCTCGTGGAGAACATGCCCGACGGCAACGCCCAGCGTCCCGGCGATATCGTCACCACCCTGTCGGGGCAGACCATCGAGATCATCAATACGGATGCGGAGGGCCGTCTCGTGCTGGCGGACGTGCTCTGGTACGTGCAGGACCGGTTCAAGCCCAAATTCATGATCGATCTTGCGACCCTGACCGGGGCGATCCTCGTCGCGCTCGGGCAGGAATACGCGGGTCTGTTCTCCAACAACGACGAATTGGCCGAACGCCTGACCGCGGCCGGCAAGGCGACGGGCGAGCGCGTGTGGCGCATGCCCGTCGGCCCGGAATTCGACAAGCTGATCGAGTCCAAATTCGCCGACATGAAGAACGCGGGCGGCCGTTTCGGCGGTTCGAGCTCGGCGGCCGCTCTGCTCCAGCGCTTCGTCAACGATGTGCCTTGGGCCCATCTCGACATTGCGGGCACGGCCATGGGTTCGCCGCAGACCGAGATCAGCCGCGGATGGGCCTCGGGCTGGGGCGTGCGCCTGCTCGACCGTCTCGTGCGCGACCATTACGAGGGTTGATGGTGCTCAAGGGTCCCGCGCTTCCCGCAAACATTTTGATCTGCAACGGAATGTAGGCGCCGATGGCCGAGGTCCTTTTCTATCATCTCCAGCAGCAGCCCCTCGAAGCGGTGCTGCCCACGCTGCTCATGAAGACCCTGGAGCGGGGCTGGCGCGCCGTGGTGCAGGTGACGACCGAAGAGCGCATGGCCGCGCTCGACGATCATCTCTGGACCTTTTCCGACGAGAGCTTCCTGCCGCATGGCACGGACCGCGAGGCCCATGCGGCGGATCAGCCGATCCTGATCACCCTGAGCGGCGACAATCCCAACGGGGCGGCGATCCGCTTCCTGGCGGAGGGGGCGGGCCTGCCGGGCGATATCGCCTCCTATCAGCGTCTCGCGATCCTGTTCGACGGTAACGATCGGCAGGCGCTTGCCCTCGCACGCGACCAGTGGCGGGCCGTGAAGGAGGGCGGCCACGATGCCACCTACTGGCAGCAGGACGATCGCGGCCGCTGGGAGCGCAAGGCGTGACGGAGAACACGACATGTTCATCGTCCGGCGGCTTGCAACTGCCGGCCCAGTCTCCAGTTTCCCGAAGGCCACAAGGATGACCGCCATGCTTCGAGCCTTTCGCCTGCCCGCCGCAGCCGCCCTTTGCCTGTCGTTTGCCGTGCCTCTCGCCGCTACGGCCCAGGAGCAGCAGCGCCAGCCGCAGCAACAGCAACAGCAACAGGCAGGCCAGCAGGACGGGCGCAGGTCGCGCCCCGACGGTCAGGCCCAGAGCCTGCCGCCGGACTCGGTGACACGTCACACGCTCGAGCTTCCGGGGCGGACGCTCCAGTTCACCGCCACGGCGGGACACCTGACGCTCACGGACCAGCAGGGTGCGCCGCAGGCCGAGATCGCGTTCGTCGCCTATGCGAAGGACGGCGCCGATGCCGCGACCCGGCCCGTCACCTTCGCGATCAATGGAGGACCTGGCGCATCCTCGGCCTATCTGCACCTTCTCGCCATCGGGCCGTGGCTTCTCCCGCTCGACGGGCCGACCATCAGCCCATCCGCGTCGCCGTCGCTCGTGCCCAACGCGGAAACCTGGCTCGACTTCACGGATCTCGTCTTCATCGATCCCCCGGGCACCGGCTACAGCCGCGTGGTCGGGGGCGATCAGGTGCAGGAACGGTTCTATTCCGTGCAGGGCGACATCGACGGGCTGGCGGCGTTCGTCATGCGCTGGCTGAAAGAGAAGAACCGGCTCACCTCGCCGAAGTTCTTCGTCGGCGAGAGCTATGGCGGCTTTCGAGGGCCGTTGCTGGCGCATAAGCTGCAGAACGACCAGGGCGTCGGCTTCAGCGGGCTGGTCCTCATCTCGCCGGTTCTCGATTTCGACTGGCTCGAAGGCGGTCCCGGCGCGCCGTGGACGGACGCGTCGCGTCTGCCGTCGCTCGCGGCGGCCGCGCTGTCGCGAAAGGGTCCGGTCTCCAGGCAGATGCTCCAGGAGGCCGAGGCCTACGCGTCCGGCGAGTACCTGACGGATCTCGTGCGCGGCCTGCAGGACAAGGCGGCCGTCGAGCGCATCAGTCGCCGGGTGGCGGAGCTGAGCGGCCTCGATCCGGACCTGGTCCGGCGTCTGGCGGGCCGCATCGACATGCGCACGATCCAGAGGGAAATGCGGCGCGGCACATCGGAGATCGTCAGCGCCTACGACACGAATGTGGCCGCCGCCGACCCGAACCCGACCAGCCAGTATCCCCGTTTCGCGGATCCCGTGCTCGATGCGATGACCGCCCCCCTGTCGAGCGCCATCATCCATCTTCTGACCGATACGCTGAATTACAAGGCGGAAGGACGCTACAATCTGCTGAACGGCGCGCTCAGCGGGTCCTGGCGCTGGGGCAATGGGCGGACGGGTCCGGAAAACCTCCAGGAACTGCGGCAGGCTCTGGCCCTCGACGGCAAGATGCGCGTGCTCGTCACGCACGGCTTCACGGATCTCGTGACCCCCTATTATGCTTCGCAGCTTCTCCTCGATCAGCTCCCCGTTCTCGGTCCCCAGAAGCGAGTGGCTTTGAGTGTTTACGAGGGCGGCCACATGTTCTATTCGCGACAGGCGTCGCGGCAGGCGTTGCGCACGGACGTGCAGCGGCTCTTCGATGAAGCCCTGCAGGCCCGGGCCGCCAATGGGGAGTGATCGATGCGTCTGAAGGTTTTGGCATGCGCGGCTCTCGCCGCCCTGGGGCTGTCGGCCTGCAATGGCACGAGTTCCGCACCCCGGGTCGCAGCGTCCGCCGCACCTGCTCCTGTGGCCATGGCCCCGTCGGGCCCCACCTTCGACGGGCCCCTGCTGGGCCCTGACGGCCGCTGCACCGGTCCGTCGACCGGCACGGCCGCCGCCATCGAACCCGGCATCGGCGAATGCGATCTCGTGCGTCTCAAGGGCAAGCCCGCCACGGACGTGCTCGTCGGCGAGAGCGGCAAGGGACAGCGCGAGGTGCAGGTACTCTATGCGGAGCCCGGCGGACGTGAACTGTACATGTTCGTCAACAACAAGCTCGAGCGCATGGTGAAGCCTTAAGGGCTTTTCTGCGTCCTCAGCCGCCCTCGAATCGGCAGCAGGCCGGCCAGCGTCAGCACGGCGAAGGCGGCGCCGGCCAGGAATGTGCCCTGCGGACCGACCTTGTCCCACAAAATCCCGGCGATCACGCTGGCTGCGAGAAGCGCGAGGCCCGTCACGAGGTTGAACATGCCGAAGGCCGTGCCGCGCAGTTCCGGCGGGGCGCTGTCGGCGATGAGCGTCGACAGGAGACCCTGGGTGAAGCCCATATGCGCGCCCCAGAGCATCACGCCGAGGGCGATGCCGCCGAGACCCGGCGCGAAGGCAAGAACGAGGTCGGCCGCGACGAGGAGGCCCAGCCCGATGGCGAGGATCGCGATGCGATCCATCCGGTCGGAGAGGGCCCCCGCCGGATAGGCCGAGAGGGCATAGACCACGTTCATGATGACGAGCACGATCGGCACCAGCGCCATCGGCACGCCCGAGGATTGTGCCCGCAGGATGAGGAAGGCCTCGCTGAAGCGCGCGAGGGTGAAGACGGTCGCGATCGCCACCACCCACCAATAGGTCGCGCCGAGTCGTGCGAGTTCGGACGGGTGCAGCGGCACGCGCACGCGCCGCAGACCTTCCGGACGCTCGGGTTCCCGGACCGCGAACAGAATCAGGGCGAGCGACAGGAAAGCGGGAATCACCGCGACCCAGAACACGGCCGTGAAGTGATCGGCCGTCAGCCACATGAGCGCGATGGCCAGGAACGGGCCGATGAAGGCGCCGACCGTGTCCAGGGATTGGCGAAGTCCGAAGCTCGCGCCGCGCAGATTCGCGGGGCTGATATCGGCGATCAGCGCGTCGCGCGGCGCACCTCGGATGCCTTTGCCGACGCGGTCGACGAAGCGCGCGCCGATGAGCCAGCCGACGGACGGCGCGAGGGGAAAGACGGGCTTCGTGAAAGCCGCGAGACCGTAGCCGAGGGCCGCCAGAAGCTTGCGCTTGCCGAGCCAATCGCTGAGGGCGCCGGAAAAGACCTTTGTGATGGAGGCCGTCGCTTCCGCGATGCCTTCGATGATTCCGACCGTCAGGGCGGACGTGCCGAGCACCGTCACGAGGTAGACCGGCAGGAGGGCATGGATCATCTCGGACGAGATGTCCATGAGCAGCGAGACGAAGCCGAGAGCCCAGACGCCGCTGGGAATCTCTCGCCACGGAGCCTTCCGCCCGGCCCCGGTTTCGGGCTTCGCCTCGTTCGGCATGATCAGGCGCTCGCTTCTTCGATGTCCCCGCTCACGCTCAGCCATTCCTCTTCCAGAGAGGCGAGCGTTTCGGCCGCCTCGGCGCGCATTTTCGAAAGCTCAGTGGCCTTCGCGGGATCCTTCAGGAAGGCCGTGCCGTCGCCGAGCGCCGTATCGACTTTCCCGATGGCCTCGGTGAGCTTCGCCATGCGCGCCTCGATGGCTTCCAGCTTCTTGCGCAGGGGCGCGAGCGCGGCGCGCCGTTCCGCGGCGGCGCGGCGCTCGTCGACTTTCGATGCGGCGGGAGCCGGCGCCCTGTCGCTCTGCTTCTGCGGATCGAGATCTCCCGACAGCACGAGCTGACGGTAATCGTCCATGTCGCCCTCGAAGGGCTTCACGGAGCCGTTGCCGACGATCCAGAGACGTTCGGCGCAGGCTTCGATCAGGAACCGGTCGTGGCTGACGAGGATCACGGCGCCGGTGTAGTCGTTGATGGCTTCCATCAGCGCGGTGCGGCTGTCGATATCGAGGTGGTTCGTCGGCTCGTCGAGGATGAGAAGGTGAGGGCCGTTGAAGGCTGCCAAACCCATGAGAAGGCGTGCCTTTTCGCCGCCCGACAGGGCCGAGACGGGCGTGTCGGCCTTCGCGCCCGGAAAACCGATCTGGGCGGTGCGGGCGCGGATCTTGGCGACGGGCGTCTCCGGCATGCGCTCGGCCACATGGTCGTAGGCAGTCGCCTTGGGATTCAGCTCGTCGAGCTGATGCTGGGCGAAATAGGCGACATCCATGCGCGAGGGTGTGCGCATGTCGCCCTTCATCGGCTCGAGCCGCCCGCCGATGAGCTTGCAGAAGGTGGATTTGCCGTTGCCGTTGGAGCCGAGCAGCGCGATCCGGTCGTCGGGCGAGATCGTGAGGTTCAGGCGGTCGAGCACGATGCGTTCGCCATAGCCGACCGCGCCGCCCTCCACGGTGATCAGCGGGGGCGCCGCGGGGCGCTCGGGGCCTGGAAGGTTGAAGGGCAGCACATCGTCTTCGATGATGGTGGCGATGGGTTCGAGCTTGGCGAGGCGCTTCACGCGCGACTGGGCCTGGCGCGCCTTCGAGGCCTTGGCCTTGAAGCGGTCCACGAAGGCCTGGAGGTGCTTGCGCTCGGCCTCCTGCTTGGCCGCCGCCTTCGCGGTGAGCTCGCGCTTTTCGGCATATTGCCTGGCGAACGACGTATAGCCGCCGCGATAGATGGCGAGCTTGCCGCGGTCGAGATGCAGGATGTGATTGACGCAGGTGTCGAGCAGCTCACGGTCGTGGCTGATGACGAGAACGGTGTGCGGATAGCGCCCCAGATAGTCGTAGAGCCACAGCGTGCCTTCGAGATCGAGATAGTTCGTCGGCTCGTCGAGGAGCAGCAGGTCCGGCTCGGTGAACAGCACGGCGGCGAGCGCCACGCGCATGCGCCATCCGCCGGAAAAATCCGAGCAGGGCCGCTCCTGGGCCTCCGCGTCGAAGCCGAGGCCGTGGAGGATCGCGGCGGCGCGGGCGGGGGCGGAATGCGCCCCGATATCGGTGAGCCGCATCTCGATCTCGGCGCGGCGGACCCCCTCGGCCGTCTGGGCCTCGGCGATAAGGGCGCTGCGCTCCCTGTCGGCGGCCAGCACCACGTCGATCAGGCGTTCGGGCCCGCCCGGAGCCTCCTGGGCCACGGCGCCGATGCGCATTCCGCGGGGCAGGGTGATGATGCCGCTTTCGGTGGGCAGGTCGCCCTGAATGATCTTGAACAGGGTGGTCTTGCCCGCGCCGTTGCGGCCGACGAGCCCCACCTTGCTGCCCGTAGGCAGGTTGAACGTGGCATGGTCGAGGATCAGGCGGTCGCCGATGCGATAGGTCAGGTCGTTGACGTGGAGCATGCCGCCTTTTGGCCCGTGACGATGGCGCTGGCAAGGTGCTTGCGGCCGGGAAAGCGAGCTTGGGCTTTGCGGCCGGGTGAATGAGCGAGGGCCGGATGCGGCGGGTCCGGTGACGCGGCTTCGCGGCCGCCATGGCCGCCCAGGCGCTCGCCGCCGACTACGAGGACGTGGAGGACCGCCTGATTGCCGACCATGCCCGTCTCGTCGTCGATACGCGCAATTGCCTTGCAAAAGCTGCGCTTGCGAATGACCGGACCGTCAAAGCCTGATAAGCTGAGCGTCAGGCCTGGACGGTCCGAAAATGTGACATAGTTATAGCCAGGGTTCGCTGTCGGGGAAAAGGCATGGCGCGGCTTGCCAATGTTCATCTGTTCAAGGGGCTGGATCTCGATCTGGCGCCCTTCGAGGCGCGTTCCAACTGGCGTCGCTTCGATCCGGACGAGGTTCTGGTCGATTTCGACGAACTTTCGACCGACGTCTACTTCCTCCTGTCGGGCGAGGTGCGCGTCCTCATGCGCACGGCCTCGGGCAAGGAGGTCATCCTCAACGAGATGAAGCCGGGCGAGGTCTTCGGCGAGCTGGCTGCCCTCGATGGCATCAAGCGCTCGGCGAATGTGACGGCGCTCACGCGGGGCGAGGCCTGCGTGATGCCCGCGACGGTGTTCAAGGAACTGCTCTTCGCGAACCGCCCCATCGCGGAACGTCTCTTCTGCCTCATGGCGTCCCGCCTGCGCGAGCTCAACGCCAAGTTCATGGAGCAGACGGTGCTCGACCTCAGGCACCGGCTCTACTCGGAGTTGCTGCGTCTTTCGGTGCCGCGCGGCGACAAGGGCGTCGAACGGGTCATCACCCCGCCGCCCTTCCACCATATCGTCGCGGCCCGCATCGGCTGCCGCCGCGAGCAGATCACCCGGGAATTCTCGATGCTGACCCAGGAAGGGCTGATCGAGCGGACGAGGGGGGCCCTGATCCTGCGCCAGCCGGACGTTCTGAAGGCCCGCGTCGCCGAGGCCATGAGGGCCGATCACTGAGGGCCGATCACTAGCGCATCGCGCGGCCCGCCGGGTCCGCTCGCAACGATGCGCTCATCGATGAAGGGAGCATCGGAGGGAAGCCCAAAAGTGCCAATCCACTTCCCGCGTCCGATACCCTAGCCTCTCTTGTACCCTAGCCTCTCTTGCCCGCGTCCGGTCCATAGGCCGCGAAGAACACGCGCACGGCGTTCTCCACATTGGTTGTGATCTCGTCCTGCGTCGGCGGGCCGCTGACGGCAAAGAGCAGGCGCCGCAGGATGCCGGAAACGCAAAGGTCGAGGAAATGCTGCGCGGCGATGCCGGTATCCTCGATCGACAGGCGCTCGGCCCGAACCTGGCGGTCGAAATAGGCTGCGAGGCGGGCCGCGCCCCGGCAGGGGCCGGCTTCATAGAAGGCCTGGCCGAGGGCCGGGAACTTGTCGGCGGCCCCGATGACCATCCGGATGGAGGAAATATGTTCCGGGTTGCCGACGAGGCTCAGGTAGGTATGGCCGAGCCGCGTGAGCACGGAGCGCACGTCGGGATCCTCCGCGTCCAGCTTGAAGAGAACTTCCGCCAAGCCCTGCTTCTCCTCGAGCGTCAGGGCAGCGAAGAGACTTTCCTTGCTGTCGAAGTAGACATAGAGCGTGCCCTTGGAGACGCCTGCCGCCTTCGCGATTTCGCCCATGCTGGCGCCATCGAAGCCGCTCGCCAGGAAGACCCGCCGCGCACCCTCCAGAATTTGGCGACGCTTGGCACTCTCCGGTCCATCCTCCGTTGACGGGGAGACGCCGGGGACGGCCGCTTCGGCGCGAGCGAAATCTTTCAGGTCGCTCATGTGCGTTTTGTCACCTCCAGGCTATTGACCGAACGGTTCGGTCAAATCATATGTGGCTCACTTAGTCATTATAGGTTAATGCCGCAAGAACGGATCGAAACTTTCGGTCGGAGCGGTTTGCGTTGTCGAAAAGAGGGTTCGATGGCTTATCGGGATGAGTTCGAGAAGGGCGGGCAGGGCATGTCCGGTCCCGTCATGGATCGACAGCCCGCCCAAGCTCGGGAAGCGGAACAGGCGATTAAGGCGGGGCAGGGCGCTCCGGCCCAGGATTCGGCTGCGCCCGCAAGGAAAAGGTCCCGCAAGAAGCCGGTGATCGCGGTCGTGCTGCTGGGCGCCTTGGCGTTCGGCGGCTACGAGGGCTATCACTGGTGGACGGACGGCCGCTTCATGGTTTCGACCGACGACGCTTATGTTCAGGCCGATATCACCATCCTGTCGGCCAAGGTCTCCGGCTACGTCTCCTCCGTGGCCGTCACGAACAACCAGGGCGTCAAGGCAGGCGATCTGATCGCCAAGATCGACGACGGCGATTATCGCTTCGCCCTGCAGGGGGCCAAGGACAAGCTCGCCACGCAGGAGAGCGCCATCGAGCGCATCGGCCGCCAGATCGAGGCGGGCCGCGCCTCCGCGACTCAGGCCGAGGCACAGATCCTGGCGGAGCAGGCGGAGCTCGAGCGCGCCGAGAGCGATTATGCGCGCCAGCAGCAGCTCGCCCGTTCCGACTACACCAGCCGCGCCTCGCTCGAAAACGCCAAGGCCGCCCGTGACAGCGCCCAGGCGAAGGTCAAGAGCGCCGAGGCGGCGCTCGCGGCCGCCAAGGCGAATGTCGACGTTCTCGCCGCCCAGCAGAACGAGGCCCGGCGCGTCGCCGCCGAGCTGCAGACTTCGGTCGACAAGGCCCAGCGCGACCTTTCCTTCACGGAAATCCGCGCGCCGGCCGACGGCGTGGTCGGCAACAAGGCGGTCGAGGTCGGCACCTTCGTCCAGCCGGGCGCGCGCCTGGCCGCCCTGGTGCCCCTCACCAGCGTGCATGTGGACGCCAACTTCAAGGAAACCCAGCTGTCCTATCTGCAGCCCGGCCAGAAGGTGAAGATCGAGGTCGACGCCTTCCCGAACGCCAATATCGTCGGCACGGTGGAGAGCGTGTCTCCCGCGTCCGGCGCCGTGTTCAGCCTGCTGCCGCCGGAGAACGCCACCGGCAACTTCACGAAGATCGTCCAGCGCGTGCCCGTTCGGGTGGCCGTGAGCCCCGAGGTCGCCCAGCAGGGTCTGCTGCGCCCCGGCCTTTCGGTCGTCGTCGACGTGGATACGCGCACATCCGCCGGGCCGCAGAAGACGGCCAACGCGACCCGATAGGATCAGAGCAAGCCGACATGGCCGCTTCCGCCGCCGTCACGACCATGAAGCCGGGCATCCCGGCCGCAAAGCCCGCGCCCGTGAGCGCGCGCAGGACCTTTGCATTCTTCTGCATGGTCTTCGGCATGTTCATGGCGATCCTGGACATTCAGATCGTCTCGGCATCGCTGTCGGAGATCCAGGCGGGTCTCTCCGCATCCTCCGACGAGATCTCCTGGGTCCAGACGAGCTATCTGATCGCCGAAGTGATCATGATCCCGCTCTCGGGCACGCTCTCACGGGTGCTCTCCACGCGCTGGATGTTCGTCATCTCGGCCGGCGGCTTCACGCTCATGAGCTTCCTGTGCGCGACCGCCGGCAACATCGACCAGATGATCGTCTACCGTGCGCTGCAGGGCTTCATCGGCGGCGGCATGATCCCGACCGTGTTCGCCTCGGCGTTCACGGTCTTCCCGCCGGAAAAGCGGCCCGTGATCTCGCCGATCATCGGCCTCGTGGCGACGCTCGCGCCCACCATCGGCCCGACCCTGGGCGGCTATCTGACGGACCTGTTCTCGTGGCACTGGCTGTTCCTCGTGAACATCGTGCCCGGCATCCTGGTGACGATCTCCACCTTCATCCTGGTCGATTTCGACGAGCCCAATCTCGATCTCTTCAAGAGCTTCGACTGGGCGGGCCTCGGCTTCATGGCGGCGTTTCTCGGCAGCCTCGAATACGTGCTGGAGGAAGGGCCGACCAACGACTGGTTCCAGGACGAGCTGGTGCTCGTCCTCACCATCGTGTGCGTCGTCGGCGCGGTGGGCTTCTTCTACCGGGCGTTCACGGCCAAGCAGCCGATCGTGGATCTGCGCGCCTTCGCCGACCGCAACTTCCTGGCGGGTTCCTCCTTCAGCTTCGTCATGGGCATCGGCCTCTACGGCCTGACCTATCTCTACCCGGTCTATCTCGGCCGCGTGCGCGGCTATTCCTCCCTGCAGATCGGCGAGACCATGTTCGTGTCGGGCGCGACCATGTTCTTCATGGCGCCGGTCGCGGGCATCCTGTCGCGCAGGATGGATCCCCGCGTCATGATGGGCATCGGCTTTGCGGCCTTCGCCTTCGGGACTTGGATGATGAGCGGGCTCACCAAGGACTGGGATTTCTGGGAGCTGTTCGTGCCTCAGATCTTCCGGGGCGTGGGCCTCATGATCTGCATGGTGCCCATCAACAACATCGCGCTCGGCACGCTGCCGCCGGAGCGCATCAAGAATGCATCGGGCCTCTACAACCTCACCCGCAATCTGGGCGGCGCGGTCGGTCTGGCGCTCATCAACACGGTTCTCAACAACCGCCTGGACCTGCATCTCCAGCGGCTGCGCGAGAACGTGAACTGGGGCCGCTCGACGGCGGTCGAGACGATGGACGCCATGACCCGGAAATTCCAGGCCCTCGGCGCCGATGCCAGCACGGCGGCGATCAAGAACCTGTCCAACATGGTCCGGCGCGAGGCGATGGTCATGTCCTTCGCGGATGTCTTCCTGCTGCTGACGGTGCTGTTCCTGGCCTTGATCCTTGCCTTGCCCTTCATCAAGAAGCCGCGCGCGGCGGCCTCAGGGGGCGGGGGGCATTAGCGCATCGAGCGCAAGAGTGGGGACCGGTTCTGCGTGAGAAGATGAAGACCATGGACTGACTGCATCGGATGGGGGCGATGTCACGTCCGGGGCAGCCGTCCAGACCTCCAAACCTCCAGCCCGGCCTTTGAGCCGGGCTTTTTTTCGGCCCGAGGCATTGCCCGTAAAGGCTCTTCTCGGCGGAATGCTGTTCCGGCCATGTCGTCTACGCTTCGCGGGAAAGGCGCGCCTCGTCGATTTCGATCTCGACGCGGGTGCGGTCGCCGAGCGACGCCCTCTCGGGCCAGAGAGCGCGAACATCCTCCGGCAGGGCATGCCGCACCTTTTCCACCTGTCCCTCCGGAAGATGTCGCGTCAGGACGGTGAAGACGGCACGGCACGCCTGTTCCGGCTCGACCGGGCGGGTGGAGCGCAGGTCTTCCCCGACGCGCTGGAGAAACTCGTCGAGCGTCCGGTAATGCTCCGGTGCGGAGGCCGGATGCCACCGGTCATAGAGCAGCCCACGTACGAGAAGCGGCAATTCCGCGCCGAGATGGGCCGTGAGCTCGAGGGGAATCCGGTCGCGGAGCGCCCGCAGAACGGAGCCCAGGACATGCCAGGCGACATGCCGGTCCGTACCGAGCGCCTCCATGATTTCCTTGAGCCAGGAATTCGTCGTGTGAAGGGTTTTGTCGAAAACTTCGAGACCAGTCGCGCTCATGGCGAACCTCCGTCGTCGCAATCGCCGACAGGCCCCGGCGCCCGCCGGCGTCAACCCGCGCTGGACTTAAGGTGTGGCGCTGGAGTTGGGGTTCTTCTTTTCGGCGGAGGGCGCCGGACCCTGTGGTTCCTTCGAGCCGCCGCCCCGTTGCTCGGCTCTTCGAGCAGGATCGCCGCCGGCGATCGGGTCGCGCCTGGTGTCGGGGCTGCCGGGCATCTGGAAACTCCTTCCGCCGATGATCCCGGAACGATGCAGGCAAAGGGTTGTTCCCGGGCGATCGCCTTGAAAGGCACCAAAAACTCGGCCCGATGCCCTGATCTCTTGCGTGGCGGTTCGCCCCCGTGAACCGCCTTACTGTTCCGAAACCTGGGCCGGCGGCGCGGCTGTCGGAGCAGTCCCGGTGGAGGACACATCGGAGGCTGCGGCCGAGGTGTCGGCGCTCACGATCACCGACATGCCGGGCGCGAGGCTCCCGGCGAGGGGCTGATTCGGATCGATGGCGATGCGAACCGGTACGCGCTGGGCCACCTTCGTGAAGTTGCCGGTGGCATTGTCGGCCCTGAGCACGCTGAATTCCGAGCCGGCCGCCGGCGAGAAGCGCTCGATATGGCCGGTGAGCTCGGCATGCTGGAGGGCGTCCACCGTGAAGGTGACGGGCTGGCCGACGGTCATCCCGGCAAGCTGCGTTTCCTTGAAATTGGCGATGACCCAGGTCTTCTCCGGCACGAGAGCCATGAGCTGCGTTCCGGCCGCCACGTACTGGCCCACGCGCGCGCCGACTTCGCCGAGACGGCCGTCCTGCGGAGCGACGATGCGGGTGTTCTGAAGATCGATCTCGGCCAGATGAACCGCGGCCTCCGCGCTCTGGACGGCCGCTTCGAGGGCCTGGCGGTTGACGAGGGTCGAGGCCAGATCCTGGCGCGCCACCTCCTCGGCTGCATCGGCCTGATGCAGGGCCGCCGTCGCCTGATCGAGAGAGGCGCGCGCCTGATCGGCCTGGCTCTGGGTCGTCACGCCGCGTTCCAGCAGCGGCTCGATGCGCTTCCAGTTCGCGTCCGCCGCCGTCAGGGCGGCCCGCGTGCTGTCGACCTGGGCTTTGCTCGAGGCAATGCGGGCTTCGTCCGACCGGCGCTTCTGCTCCGAATTGGCGAGCGCCGCCTGCTGGCTGGCGAGCGTCGCTTTCGCCTGCTGCAGCTTCTGCTCAAAGATCCGGTCGTCGATCGTCACCAGCACCTGTCCGGCCTTCACATGCTGGAAATCCTGCACGGCCACCTCGGCGAGATAACCCGCGAGCTGGGGACTGATGATCGTGACCTGCCCGCGCACATAGGCATTGTCGGTGGTCTGCACCGTGCCCGTGAAGGGCGGGAGGCGCCACGCGTAGAGAACCAGAAAGACCCCGGCGATGCCAAGGATCAGGGCGGCAATGGAGGCGGCGGATCGAAACAGTTTGAGCATAGGTGTCAATCGGGACGGCCGTTAGCCGGCAGAGGGTTGAGGGGCAGGAGGAGAAAGCCGCCTGCCGATGGAGAGGATCGCGATGTGGAGCGCCAGGATCGCCAGGGCGACGCTGGACAGGACGGAGATCACCAGGAAGACGTCGTTGTAGGCCAGGACATAGGCCTCCTTCGTCGCCTGCTGGCTCAGCAGCGCCAAGCCTTCTGCATTCAGAAGCGACTTGTCGGTCAGGACCCGGCCATAGGCTCCGGAGAGCTGGCTGATGCGCTGGGCGACGACGGGATTGGTCAGCGTGATGTGCTCGACCAGGGCCGCGGAGTGGAACTTCTCGCGCCAGGTCACGAAGGTGCCG
The DNA here is from genome assembly GCF_047497095.1 of Microvirga sp. M2. Lineage (NCBI taxonomy): Bacteria > Pseudomonadati > Pseudomonadota > Alphaproteobacteria > Hyphomicrobiales > Methylobacteriaceae > Microvirga > Microvirga sp. M2. The sequence goes on along the minus strand of NZ_CP134063.1, from coordinate 3,160,434 downwards.
AGCACCGCCGAGCCGAGCGCGCCGCCGAGGCTTTGGGTCGCCAGAAAGACGACGATGAAGCTTAGGATGTAGTTCGGCCCTTTCTGCAGCGCCGACACCATTCCGGCGGCCATGGCGGGCGGCAGAAAGAGCGTGCCGGCCGCCGCGATGAGCGCCTGGCTGACATACATCTCCTCCGGTCGGGTCAGATTGGTGGCCTGGCTGTCCATGTAGGCGCCGATCACCAGGAAGCAGAGAGCGACCATGTGGAACAGGGGTTCGCGCCCCGGCTTGAGGAACGCCGCGCAGGCGACGCCGCCGGCTATGCCGCCGGCCAGGATGACCCAGGCGAGGGTACCCAGCTGCTCGTTCTGCAGGCCCAGAGCCTGGAAGAATGCGTAGGCGCCGCTGGTCTGCTCCGACAGGGCGAACCGGAACAGCAGAAGGACGCCCGCGAGGTGGAGCGTCTGCTTGCTGGTGAGCCAGCGGATGTCGAGGAACGGGCTTTCCCGGTTGAGTTCGATGAGAACGGCGATGGTCAGGGCCGCGATCGCGCATGCGAACATGACGCCGAGCCAGGGAACCTCGACCCACCAGTAGAACCGCCCGACTGTCAGGCCCATGGCCGCCAGACCGAATCCGAGGGCCAGGAAGATGTAGCTGACGAAGTCGAGCCAATGCAGCACCTTGGCGCGGGGAGGAGCCGTCAGCGGCAGCGTATACACTCCCGCGAAGGCCATCATGGCCAGTCCGGCCTCCAGCAGATAGAGGCCGTGCCACTGGCCGATTTCGAGCAGGCCCGGGGCGACCAGGCGCGCGATGGGAGCGCCGAGGGTCGTGTTCGTCAGCGCGAGGCTGAGGCCGAGGCCGAGCTTCTTCGCCGGGGGCAGGGGCTCGAGCATGTAGAAGAATGCGAGCGACGACATCGGGGAGGCGACGATGCCGCTGAAGAAGCGGACGATCAGCGCCGATTGCATGTCGCTGACGAAAAGATGCATCGCGGCCACGAGCACGAAGCCCAGGATGCCGAGCTCGGCGAAGCGGCGCAGTCCGTACTGGTTGCGCACCTTGATGAGGATGACGGAGAGGCTGACATTGGGCGCCAGATACGCGGCGACCAGCCACATGGATTCGTTCGTCGTCGCACCGAGGCTGCCCTGGATCTGCGGCAAGTTGGCCGTGATCAGGTTCATTCCCAGGCCCTGTGTCAGAGACAGGAGCACCGACGTGATGAAGTAGAGGGCAGCCCGATGGGCCGGCATGGGAGCAGGCGCCGCCGGTGGGGAGGGCGGTGCCTGCGGCTCCTGACGCTCGGCAGGATCCGGCGGGGGCACGGCCTCGGAGTCCTTGGCGTCAGGCAACGAAGGATCGAACCTGCGATCGCTGGGAACCGCTGTCATGGGAGTTGCACCACCATCAGCTCGCGGCTTCGATGTTCCGAGACATGGCGTGGAACACGCGGATGGCCGCCTTCAGGTCGGCATCGCTGACATCCTTCAGGACGTCGCTGCGGAAGTCTCTGACAAGGCCATCGACGTGAGCGGCCTGCTCCTGGCCCGCCGGGGTCAGGGCGATCTGCTTTGCCCGCCGGTCTCCATCGACGGGCTGGCGCTCGATCAGGCCTTGCTTTTCCAGCCCGTCGAGAAGGGGAACCAGGGTCGGTCCCTCGATCTCCAGGGCGTCCGCAAGCTCCGTCTGGGTCATGCAGTCTTTCTTGCCGAGGAACATCAGCGTGCGGGCACGGGGCAGGGTCAGTCCCTCGGCGCGGACCCGGGCGTCGAACAGGGTCCGCATCTTCCGGCTGACCTTCCACAGTTCCTCTGAAAACGTCATCTTCGCCGTCATGGCTGCGCTTCGTTAGGGGGCATATTGATAGGGTGCTAATAATATGTACACTCTATAAACCTTCGTCGGTTCGATTTCAAGCTCCCGGGTGCGGCTTTGCGGCCGGCGGCGCACCGCCCGGCGCGGGTCCGAGTGGTGAAAATCCGGTGTTTAAGTTGTTGTTCTTGCGCGCCGAACATCATAGCTTGCGCGGATCTTTCCAACCAAAGGCCGAAGTACAAACATCTTGCCTCCTCCAGTCCGCCAATCCGCTTCCGTCGGCGCCGTGCGCCGCACCTTCGCTCCCTGGGCCGATCCCGATGCCAAGCCGCTGATCCGCTTCGAGAACGTGACGAAGCGCTTCGGCGACGCCGTGGCGGTGGATCACCTGACGCTGAACATCTTCGAAGGCGAGTTCTTCTGCCTGCTCGGCCCCTCGGGCTGCGGCAAGACGACCCTGATGCGAATGCTCGCGGGTTTCGAGTTCCCGACCGAGGGCGTCATCACCCTGGCGGGTCAGAGCCTGGAAGGCGTGCCTCCCTATCGCCGTCCCGTGAACATGATGTTCCAGTCCTATGCGCTCTTTCCCCACATGAGCGTTGAGAAGAACATCGCCTTCGGCCTGAAGCAGGACGGATTGTCCAAATCCGAGATCGCCGACCGGGTGGGCGAGATGCTGCGCCTCGTGCAGCTGGAAAAGCTCGCCCGGCGCTACCCGAGCCAGCTGTCCGGCGGCCAGCGTCAGCGCGTCGCGCTCGCCCGCGCGCTCGCGAAACGGCCGAAGGTTCTCCTGCTCGACGAGCCGCTCGGCGCTCTCGACAAGAAGCTGCGTGAGGAGACGCAGTTCGAGCTGATGGACATCCAGCACGAGCTCGGCATGACCTTCGTGGTGGTGACCCACGATCAGGAGGAGGCGATGACCATGGCCGACCGCATCGCGGTCATGGACCATGGCCGCATCGTTCAGGTGGCGACGCCGGGAGAGATCTACGAACAGCCCAAGACGCGCTTCATCGCGGAATTCGTCGGCGACGTGAACATTCTGGAAGGCCATGTGCAGGGGCACGAGAATGGCCTCTGGCGCGTGAAATCGCCTTCCGCGGACATGCCGCTGACCATCGACGATCCCGACGAGGTGCTGCATGCCGGTCAGGCGGTCGCCATCGCGGTGCGGCCCGAGAAAATGACCGTCCGGCGCGAGAAGCCGGGCCCCGAGGCCGTGAACGTGCTCACCGGCGAAATCTGGGATATCGGCTATCTCGGAGACTGGACCGTCTACCGGATCCGTCTCGCGACCGGCGAGATCCTGCGCGTCTCCTGCGCGAACGTCTCCCGCTTCGTGGAGAACCCCATCGATTGGGACGAGCAGGTCTATGTCACGTTCGCGCCGGCTGCGGCGGTCATTCTGGCGGAATAGCCATGAATGAGCGTTCCCTCACCAAGCGGCTGACCGCAGGCCTGGTGCCCGCCGTGCCCTATCTCTGGCTCGGCGTGTTCTTCCTCGTGCCCTTCCTGATCGTGTTCAAGATCAGCCTGTCGGATCCGGCCGTCGCCCAGCCTCCCTACAAACCGATCTTCGAATGGAGCGACATCACGGGCTTCTTCAGCGCGCTCGATCTCGAGAATTTCGAGATGCTGACGCAGGACGATCTCTATTTCCGGGCGACGCTGTCGTCCGTCCGCATCGCCGCGATCTCGACGGTTCTTTTGCTGCTCGTCGGGTTTCCCATCGCCTATGGGATGGCGCGGGCTCCGGAGCGGCATCGCTCGCTTCTGGTGGCCCTCGTCATTCTGCCGTTCTGGACGAGCTTCCTGATCCGCATCTATGCCTGGATCGCGATCCTGAAGCCCGAGGGCCTGCTCACGCAGGCGCTCACGGGCATCGGGCTCATCTCCGAGCCCCTCGAGATCCTCAACACGGAATGGGCGGTCTATATCGGCATCGTCTATGCCTATCTGCCCTTCATGGTGCTGCCGCTCTACGCCACGCTGGAGAAGATGGACGACACGCTGCTGGAGGCGGCGCTCGATCTCGGCTCGCCTCCATGGCGTTCCTTCTGGACGATCACGGTGCCGCTCGCCATGCCGGGCATCATCGCCGGATCTCTTCTCTGCTTCATTCCGGCAGTGGGCGAGTTCGTGATCCCGGATCTGCTCGGCGGTTCCGAAACGCTCATGATCGGACGCCAGCTCTGGAGCGAATTCTTCTCGAATCGCGACTGGCCGCTGGCCTCTTCCGTCGCCATCCTGCTCCTCATCATTCTCGTCGTGCCCATCGTGATCTATCGCGATGTCGAGGCGCGGCGCATGGAGGCGCGGCCATGACCCGGCGCCTGAGCGTCTTCAACGTCACGTCGCTGGTTCTGGGCTTCGCGTTCCTTTACCTGCCGATCCTGCTGCTCGTCATCTACTCGTTCAACGGGTCGCGGCTCGTGACCGTGTGGGGCGGCTTCTCGACGCAATGGTACGGGGCGCTGTTCCGCAACGAAGCCCTCATGGGGGCGGCCTGGGTCACACTCCGGATCGGGCTGTTGTCAGCCAGCATGGCGACGGTGCTCGGCACCCTCGCGGCGCTGGCGCTGACGCGTTACGGACGCTTTCCGGGGCGAACGCTGTTCACGGGCATGATCTACGCGCCCATGGTCATGCCGGAGGTCATCACCGGCCTGTCGCTGTTGCTGTTCTTCGTGGCCGTCGATCTCGACCGCGGTTTCTGGACCGTCACGCTCGCCCACACCACGCTCACCATGTGCTTCGTCACGGTTGTGGTTCAGGCGCGTCTTGCGACCTTCGACCGCTCGCTGGAAGAGGCCGCGATGGATCTCGGCGCGCCTCCGCTGCGCACCTTCTTCGCCGTGACGCTGCCGTTGATCGCTCCCTCCATCGTGGCGGGCTTCCTGCTCGCCTTCACCCTGTCGCTCGACGATCTCGTGATCGCGAGCTTCAACACGGGGCCGGGCGCGACGACGCTTCCGATCAAGATCTACAGCCAGGTCCGTCTCGGTCTCTCTCCGGAGATCAATGCGGCCTCGACGATCCTGATCGGCCTTGTGACGCTCGGCGTGATCTCGGCGACCCTGATCAGCAAGCGCTCGGCCTTGCGCTCCCGGCGCGAGGCTTAGAGCATCGTACGCAAAAGTGGGAACCGGTTTTGCGTGGAAAGATGCTCAAGCAAAGAGAGCATCGGACGTGAAAAGTGGGAACCGGTTTTACGTGGAAAGCTGCTCAAGCAAAGAGAGCATCGGACGTGAAAAGTGGGAGCCGCTTTCGCGTGGAAAGATGCTCAGGCAAAGAAAGCATCGGACGTGAAAAGTGGGAGCCGCTTTCGCGCGAAAGGTGCTCAGTGAGCGGCGGCCTCCGGCGCCAGCCGGTCGGCGGGCGCGTGGATCGGGAGCAGGGGCTTCGCGGCGCCCGATCTCTCGATGAGGGAACGGGCGTCGGGCATGACGTTGATATCGTCCCATCCGCCATCGATGTCGAATGCGAGGGCGGAGGATGGGGAGGCGGTGGATGAAACCTCCGCCTTCAGGTTGAGCGTGCGGTCCACCATCAGCACCTCGCCCTTGAGCTCGGCGGTCAGGTCGGCGGATTTGAGCTTGCCTTCCATGACTTCGCCGATGCCGTCCTGCACGACGATCTGCGCCTGGGCCTCCTTGAACGGAGTCCGGCCGCCCTTCCAGTTGAGGGACGCGAGAAGGGGATGCTTCTCCACGCGCTTCAGGGCGTCGCCCAGGGCGATGCCGACGAGTTCGCCGTCGCGCACGGTGATCGTGGAGCGCCCCTGAGCCTGCCGGACTACGTCGACCGGGTTCTTGCCCCGGCCCTCGAAGGCGAATTGCCCCTGCGCCTGCCCGGTGATCCAGCGCGGTTCCCCGATGCTGCTCAGGAACGGAGCGATCTCGATTCCCGTGAAGGTGCCCTGGCTCTTGAACTCGGTGACCCCGTCGGCGGAGGCGAGCGAAAGGCGGCCCTTCAGGCTGCCGTCGTGAAAGCCCGCGCGACTGATCGAGGCTTCGATTTCCCCGGGGCGGACGAGAACGCTGGCCGCCATGTCCTCGACGCGCAGCTTGCCCAGATGGGCGGAGGATGCCGACAGGCGCAGATCGAGATCGCTGCCGGTCACGCCGGCGAGGTCGAGGGGGTCCTCGCTCCAGCTTCCCGACGAGGTGCGGGCCTGCGCGAAGGGCGCGAAGAGGTCGGTCAGATCCAGGTCGTCCGCCGCCAGGGTTCCCGTGATCACGGGGCGCTCCGTGTCGAAATGAACCGCCATGGTCCCTTCCAGCTTGTCATCGCCGAGTTTCACCGTGGCGGAGGGCCAGGAGAGGCGGCGGCGGTCGAAGGAGAAGTCCCCTCTGACGGAAAAGGCCCGGACGAGTGGCCCGAAGGGCAACTTTACGCCGCTCCAGCGGGCGAAGTCCCGCACGGATCGTGCTTCGATGCCGCCTTCGCCGGTCATCCCCGGATTGATGCCGAGCTGAGCGTCGCCTTGCAGGTTCAGGCGGGCGGATTGAGCGGCGATCGCCAACCTGACCGGGCTGATGCCGCCGGAGGCGAGGCGGTCGGGATGAATGGAGGCTTCCGAGAGGATCACCCGCTCCCCACGCCATGTGGCGTTGCCGTAAGCCGTCAGCGGCTCGTTCTCGCCCACCCAGCGGATCACGAGCTCCGCAACGTCGAGATCGGCGTTCCTCAGGTCGGTCCACTGGATCTTGGTGTGATTGAGGACCAGGCGCCGGGCATGCAGCGCACGAGAGCGGCTTTTGAACGCATCGCCCCAATTCAGACCCTGAAGCGCCTGGGCGGAGGCCGTGATCCTGCTGTCGCTCAGGTCGAAGTCGGACAGTTCGACCCGGCCGAACAGGAGAGGGAGAATCCGGATCTCGCCGCGCAGGGTTCCGCCTTCGGCCTTCAGCGCCTGATCGGGGAAACGCAGCGTCACGTCCTCGAACTTGACCCGCGGGATCGGCAGGATCGCGAAGGTGCTGCGGCCGTTCGCCGTCAGGTCCAGTCCGTAGCGCTCCCTCATATGCTCGGAGAGGGCGGACGACAGGCCGTTCTCCCTCAGGGTCCAGGGAGCGGCCGCTGCTCCGACGAGGGCAAGGGCGAACAGCGCGATGAGGAGGGTGACGCGGCGGGACATGGCTTTGTAGTGTTTAACCTTGTGCTCCGTCCCGCAAGGGCTGAGAAATACCCGTTCTGTGGGCGGCGGGGCGAATAAGCAATTGATCTCATATATCCATAGGAAGGGATTGTCTAAATTGAGGCCAGATTGCACCGTATCGGCTTATATCGTTGCAATGATGCGAGGGGATAGGGATATGCCCGGGAGGAAGCGTTCATGAACAAGGTTTACAGCGATGCGCGTGCCGCGCTGGCTGGTCTGGTGAAGGATGGGATGACCATCATGGCCGGCGGCTTCGGCCTGTGCGGCATTCCGGAGACCCTCATCGAGGCGATCCGGGACTCGGGGGCCAAGGACCTCACCTTCATTTCCAACAATGCCGGCATCGACGGGGTCGGACTGGGACGCCTCCTGGAGACCCGCCAGATCCGCAAGATGATCAGTTCCTATGTGGGCGAGAACAAGCTCTTCGCCCAACAGTTCCTGTCCGGCGAACTCGAGCTCGAGTTCAACCCGCAAGGCACGCTCGCCGAGCGCATCCGGGCCGGCGGCGCGGGCATCCCGGCCTTCTACACCCGGACCGGCGTCGGCACCCTGATCGCCGAGGGCAAGGAAGTGCGCGAGTTCAACGGCGAGACATACGTCATGGAGACGGGGTTGTTCGCCGACATCTCCGTGGTTCATGCCTTCAAGGGCGACACGGAAGGCAACCTCGTCTATCGCAAGACCGCCCGCAACTTCAATCCGATGATGGCCACCGCCTCGCGCATGACCGTCGCCGAGGTGGAGCATCTCGTGCCCGCCGGCGAGATCGATCCGGATTGCATCCACACGCCGGGCATCTTCGTCAAACGCCTGGTGCATGTGCAAAATCCGGTCAAACACATCGAGCAACGCACCACCCGCAAGCGCGAGGAGACCGTCTGATGCCTTGGACCCGTGACCAGATGGCGGCCCGCGCCGCGAAGGAGCTGCGCGACGGCTTTTACGTCAATCTCGGCATCGGCATTCCGACGCTGGTGTCGAACTACATCCCTGCAGGGGTCCACGTGCAGCTCCAGTCGGAGAACGGCATGCTCGGCATGGGCCCGTTCCCGTATGAGGGCGAGGAGGATGCCGACCTGATCAATGCCGGCAAGCAGACGATCACCGAGCTGCCGACGACGAGCTATTTCTCCTCGGCCGATTCCTTCGGGATGATCCGCGGCGGCCATATCGACCTGTCGATCCTAGGGGCCATGCAGGTGGCGGAGAACGGCGATCTCGCGAACTGGATGATCCCGGGCAAGATGGTCAAGGGCATGGGCGGGGCCATGGACCTGGTGGCGGGCGTCAAGCGCGTCGTCGTGGTGATGGAGCACGTCGCCAAGGCCAAGGACGGGACGGAGGAGCCGAAGCTCCTGCGGGACTGCACGCTGCCGCTGACGGGCGCGGGCGTCGTCGATCTGGTGATCACCGATCTCGGCGTGTTTTCCATCGACAAGAAGGGCGGCACCGGCATGAGCCTGATCGAGCTCGCCGACGGCGTCACCGTCGACGAGATCAAGGCCAAGACCCAGGCCGAGTTCAAGATCGCCCTCGCATGAGAACCGAAGCCCGCCGGAACCGGCGGGCTGGCGCATCGTGCGGCCCTTGAGGTCCGCACGATGCGCTCATCTCGTCCGATGCTCCATGCGCCTATCGCGAAGCGGCCTTTCGGCCGCTTCTTTTTTTCAGGAGCCCGAGGTCTCCGGCGCCTTCGGGCGCGCTTCCGCGCTGCGCACCAGCTGGATCACGGGCAGCAGGCCGATGAGGACGATGACGAGCGCTGCGAGCGATCCGTCTTCGAAGCGTCCGCGCGACGCATAGGTATAGACCTGGGTGGCGAGAGTTTCCGTGTTGAGCGGGCGGAGCAGCAGGGTGGCCGGCAATTCCTTGATGCAATCCACGAAGATCAGCAGGGCCGCGCTCGCGAGAGCCGGACGCATGAGCGGAACCTGAATCCGCCAGACCATTTCCCGGCGCGACGAGCCGAGCGTGCGGGCGGCATCCTCGAGGCTCGGCGAGACGCGATCGAGGCCGGCCGAGAGCGAGCCCGTCGCAATCGACAGGAACCGCAGCACATAGGCGATGATGATGCCGCCCGCGGTGCCCATGAGAAGCAGCCCCAGACGCTCGCCGGTGAAGCTGCGCCACACCATGCCGATCACGCCGTCGATCTTCACCAGCGGCGTCATGAGCCCGAGCGCGAGCACCGTGCCGGGCACCGTATAGCCCAATCCGGCCACGAACAGCGTGCTCGTCGTCAGGAAGGATTTCGAGATACGCGCGGCGGAAACGAGCAGGGTGGCGAGCGCCAGGACCGCGAGCGTCGCGGTCACCGACAGGCCGACCGTCGTGAGGAGGTGCTGGAGAAACTCCTCGTCGAATTGCGAGACGAGGCTGCCGCGCAGGATCTCCCGCACCAGGAAGGCGAGGGGAAGGACGAAGCCGAGGAAAACCGGAATGGCGCAGAGGACGCTCGCCAGCCATGCGCGTCCGCCCGAGAGAGGCGCCGGGTGCACGACGCGCGAGCGCTTCGCGGACGTGGCATAGCGCCGGTCCCTGCGCCCATAGCGCTCGATCAGGATCAGCCCGACGACGATGGCCAGCATCACGCAGGCGATCTGCGCCGCGCCCGGGAGGCTGCCGCGATTGAGCCAGGTGTTGTAGACCGAAACGGTGAGGGTGCGGACCCCGAGATACTCGCTGGCGCCGATGTCGTTGAGGGCTTCGAGGAGCGCGAGAGACAGGCCGACCGCGAGGGCCGGGCGGGCAAGCGGCAGCGCGATGACGCGAAACAGCTTCAGGCGGCTTGCCCCGAGAACCCGCGCGACTTCCAGCATGCTCGCGCTCTGCGTCAGGAACATCGCGCGAGCGGCGATGTAGACATAAGGGTAAAGCACGGCGGACATCACGATGATGCAGCCGTAGAGGGAGCGGACCTCGGGAAACCAGTAATCGGAGCGGGACTTCCAGCCCATCACGTCGCGCAGGGCCATCTGCACGAGGCCGGCGGAGTCGAAAAGCTCCACATAAATGTAGGCCGTGATGTAGGTGGGCACCGCGAGGGGCAGGGGCAGGAGCCATACGAGGATATTGCGGCCGGGAAAACGATGCGCCGTGACGAGCCAGGCGGAGGTGATGCCCATGGAGCCCGCGACGAGACCGATGCCGGCCAGAAGGGCGAGCGTGTCGACGATGCTCGACGGCAGCACGTTCCGAATGAGATGAGGCCAGATCTCCGCGTCGCCCTGCGCGGCGATTCCGACGAGCGCAGCGATCGGCATGAGCACGAGCAGCCCCACCGCGGCCACGGCGGCGGAGAGCCACCACGGGATGCGCTTGACCGCCCGCCAGGTGGCCGGGCGAAACAGGAGGCGGGATTCGGCGGTCGCTTTCAATGTGAAATGGCGCTGCCGTCGCCGGCAGCGCCTCCTGCTAGGAGAGCGGCTTCAAGGACTGCTCTTCGGTTACTGATCGAAGCCGACCGTGTCGACCATTTCGCTGGCCTTCTTGCGCAATTTCGCAATTTCGGCAATCGGCACGTTGTCCGCCTTGAGCTCGCCGAAGGAGGCGATGGTCGGGTGGATCGCGATGCCGGCCTTGATCGGATATTCGGAATTGGCTTCGGCATGAATGCGCTGCGACTCGTCGGAAACCATGTACTCCATGAATTTCACGGCATTCGCCTTGTGCGGCGCATATTTGGCGAGCGCGAGGCCGGAGACGTTCACATGGGTCCCGCCGCCTTCGAAGGTCGGAAGGATCACGTTGATCGCCTCGCCCCACTTCTTCTGCTCCGCGTCGCTGCCGTTGCGCATGAGCGAGACGTAGTAGGTGTTGCCGATGCCGATGTCGCAAACGCCCGCCAGGATGTCCTTGGCCTGTTCGCGGTCGCCGCCGGAGGGCTTCCTGGCGAGGTTCGCCTTGACGCCCTTCAGCCATTGCTCGGCCTTGTCCTCGCCCATGTGGGCGATGGCGGCGGCAAAGAGGCTGATATTGTACAGGGCCTGGCCCGAGCGGCTGCAGATCTTGCCCTTCCACTTGGGATCGGCGAGCTCTTCGTAAGTGAACTTGTCCTGCTTCACGCGGTCCTTGGACGCATAGACGACGCGGGCGCGCAGGGCCATGCCGAACCAGTGGCCTTCCGGATCGCGGTAGGCGGCGGGAATGACGTTCTCCAGCGCCTCCGATTTCACGGGCTGCGTCACGCCGTAATCCTTGGCGGCCTGCAGGCGACCGATATCGACGGTGAGGATCAGGTCCGCAGGGCTGTTCTCGCCCTCGGTGCGGATGCGCTCCTCAAGGCCGTTGCTGATGAAGATGGTGTTGACCTTGATGCCCGTCTCTTTGGTGAACTCGTCGAGGACTGGCTTGATGAGGCCGGGCTCGCGGGTGGTGTAGATGTTCAGGGATTCCGCCGCGACGGCGGATCCGGCCATGGTGCAAAGAGCGGCGGCGCCCAGCAGGAGAGTGCGCGTGAATGTCGTCGTCAGCATGATAGAAGTTCCTTCACCGGCAGCGTCGAGCAGGTGCAAGCCCAACCCGAAGATGATGCAACAATCACGGATCGTGACGTTCGGTCAAGGAAAATGTCAGTTAGAACAATAGCTTATAGGGTTTCTAAACTGGGTGTCGATTAGAGGGATTCTAAGCTGAGGCGGCCTGACGAACAGGCGCGTGATCCGGGGCAGCGGCCTTCAGGCGCGCGAGTTCGGCCTCCAGCCGCTCCATGTTCTTGAACATGCGCTCGCTGGTCAGGCGCAGGAAATAGAAGCCGAATTCGGGGTTCTGGAAATAGAGCTGGCGCACCTCGTCGTAGGAGATGTTCAGCACATCGCCGTCCTCCATGCATTCGAGTGTCTGCGTGCGCCGGTTCTCGGGCGACATGAAGCCCATTTCGCCGACGACCTGTCCCTGCCGCAGCTCGATGTCGAGTTCCTTCAGACGATAGCGTCCGGAAAGAGTGTAGAACATGCAGGCGGCGCTATCCCCCTTGGCGAACAGGATCTCGCCCGCCTTCACCGTGCGACGGGTCATGAAGGGCTTGAGCCATTCCATCGAGAGATCGCTCTTCGAGGCCTGTTTCACCTGGCGGATCAGACGGATCATCTGATAGAGGCGCACCGCATTGAGCGGGAGAAGGATCAGATTGACCGTCATGCTGGGGTAAAGACGCATCGCCGACGCATAGGTGAGCGACACGGCATTCGTTGCGATCCCGATGCAGCGCAGGGGAATGATCGTCCGCATCGCGCTGCCGGTGATGGCGAGAACGGCCGCCAGCCATGCCAGTGCGTCGAGCCAGGTCAAGCCGTGAAGCCAAGCCATCGGAATTCTTTCCCCTCTTTGTTCCGTAACGTCATATACCTACCATTCCACGACGCAAATACCACAGCCGAGCCTATCCGCATCTCGTAGTAGCTCAGTTGATCCGCGAGCGCATGAAAAAGGCCCCGGATGGGGCCTTGATCGTGGAGGCAAGATCGGGAGGCATGATCGCCGGCCCCATGATTCCGGGCCGCATTCAGGGCTGCGCCGCGGGAGTGGGCGGAACGAGCCTGTCGGGCACGCTCAGGCCGCGACGCTGCGGCTGTGGGCCTGCGGGGGCACGGACGGCGGCGCGTCCCGGCACGCTGCCGGCGGCTGATGGCGGCGGGGGAAGATCCATGCGCGGCAGCACGCCTTCGGGCTTCGGCGAGGCCGAGCACCCGCCGAGGGTCAGCCCCGTCACCGCAAGAAGGAAAAAGATAAGTGTCTGACGCATGCTTAAGTCCTCGATATCCGTCGCGAGCGCATCGTTCGAAAAAGCGGACCCGGTTCTTCGCAGGAACGATGCGCCGTTCTAGAGGGGGAGCATCGGACGTGAAAAGTGGATTCCACATTTGGGATCAATTCGACGCTCTAGAGCTAGGCCATACCGGCCGCAAGTCGAGTGATCAATCGCCTAAATTCCTAGGGCAGGGCTCCTCTCGCCAATGTTGAGACCTAGCTTTATGAAGAGGTTCGTTGCTGCCGGTCGAAGAGGAGATCATGGAACCCGTTTGGTTGAAGGTGTGTGCATGGCCGCTTGGCGGCGGAGGCATCCGGATTGCCGGCGCCGCACTGATGCTGGTCGTCTGGAGTGGCGCGGCCGAGGCGAGATGTCAGGATTCGCCCGGCCCAGGTGTCGATTGGGCCGGGTGCTCCAAGGCGCGTCTCATGTTGAACGGAGAGGATCTGTCGGGCACCAGGTTTCAGCGATCCCTCCTGACCTTGAGCGATTTCGCGGGCTCGAAGCTGATCGAGGCCGATCTCAGCGAGACCGAGATCAGCCGGACGCGATTCGAGAAGGCGAACCTGACGAGGGCCAATTTCACGAAGGCTCTCGGGTGGCGGGCGAATTTCGCCGAAGCCATCCTGTCCGATGCCGAGTTCGCGTCCGCGGACATGAACCGCTCCAACTTCGCGCAGGTCCAGGCCTCGGGGGCCAATTTCCAGAAGGCGGAGCTGAACCGGTCGGATTTCAGCGGCGCCAATCTGGAACGCGCAAACATGACGAAGGCCGAACTCTCGCGGGTGATCTTTCAGCAGACCAAGCTCACGGGCGTCGATTTCAGTTATTCCAATCTCTCACGGGCGCAGCTGCAGGGAGCCGTGCTTCAGAACGTCTCCATGGCCGGGAGCTATCTGTATCTGACGCAGCTTGGCGGCGCGGACCTGTCTTCCGTGAAGGGGCTCACTCAGGCGCAGATCGATATCGCCTGCGGCGACGCGCAGACCAGGCTTCCCCCCGGACTGACGGTGCCGCAAGCCTGGCCCTGCACGGGAAACGAGGATTGAGACGCCGCGCCTTTGCAACCAAACGCCAGCTTGACCGTTGTTTTCGTTGAGACTTATTCATTGAGGTTCATCGGCCCGAACCGGCAGTTCCCAGGAGCAGATCCAGGTGACGACACTCAAGGAGTTCGAGGACGCACTACGCGAGCAGGGCATGCACATGGCACTCGCGATTCTGGAGAAGCTGCGCGAGAGGGATCGCGGGAAACGCTCGGCCGCCCCTGCGCGCCGGATCGCGGGCCGCAAGATGACGCCCGAACTCGCCCGGCGCATCCTCGAGCTCCACGCGACGACGGAGATGACCCAGCAGGAAATCGCCTTCGAGCTGGGCGTCAATCAGGGACGCGTCAACGAGGTCATCAAGCGCGGCAAGTGGCTGGAGGATGACCCGACCTCGCCCGAGGCGGCGGCGCGGGACAAGGCCAAGGCCCGGATGAAGGGCGAAGGCGGCCGCAATCGTTCAGCCAGGAGCGCCGCTTCCGAGAAGCGGCCGAAGCGCAAGCCCGTTCCTCAGGCTCAGCTGAACCTCGGAGACCTGTAGGGCTGGAGCATCGGACGCGAAAAGTGGGAACCGGTTTTGCGTGAAAAGATGCTCGAGACCGGCGACCGACAGCATCGGATGCGGGTTCGATTTGACGTCCCAAGCTGTAAAGTGATTCGCCCAGAAAAAACCCTGCCCGGTGGGCAGGGTGGATAGTTGTCTCCTCGCCTTCGGTTGCTAACCCGAAAACGCGATCATTAGGGCATGCTGAAAAGTTAATGTCAAATTAATATGGCACAGTTTCTCTTAGTATTAGAATTTATACCTCTAATGGGGACTGCTATACAAAAGTGCTACTACTTTTGCATGTAAGATATTCGTGTGCTTGTAAATCGGTGTTGCTTTCGCGCAATAGTAATTTTTGGTTGAAATCGCATAAGTTCTTGCCGTGGATCCTCAAACAGGGGTTACGGTTATGAAAAAATGCGTATTGAGCCTTATTGCAGGAGTTGCAGGTGTCACCTTGGCTGCAGCGACTGCCTCTGCTGCAGATCTCGCCCGTCCCGCTCCTCCGGCACCGATCATCGCAGCCCCTCCGATCTTCACCTGGACCGGCTTCTACGCCGGTGTGAACGCGGGTTGGGGTTGGCGCAACGATAACAGCCAGTCCGTGGTCATCGACGGCGCGGGCGGGGTGCCAGGCACGTTGTTCTTCGACAACAACAATGACGGCGGGTTCACCGGCGGCGGTCAGATCGGCTACAACTACCAGATGGGCTCGTTCGTGATCGGTCTCGAGACGGACATCCAGTGGGCCGACACCAATCAGAACATGCGGGTCACCTTCGTGCCGCTCGGGGCTCCCGGGGGGACCTTCATCCCCGGCGAGTTCCGGAACGACCTGTCGGATTGGTTCGGCACCGTCCGCGGCCGCGTCGGTGTCGCGTTCGATCGCGTCCTGATCTATGCCACCGGCGGTCTGGCCTATACGGACAACAACACCGGGTGGGTCGTCGGCGGCGGCGCCGAATGGGCGCTTCCGGTCAACTGGTTCGGTTCGTCTGCGGTCACCTTCGGCGTCGAAGGCCTGTGGCTCGGCTTCGACAATAACAACAACAACGACTTCAACGGCTTCGTCGGGACCTTCACACCCGTCGGTGGCCCGACGGTCAATGTCTTTGCGCCGGAATTCCGGAACAACAACGACAACGACTTTTTCGTCGCGCGTGCCAAGCTCAACTTCAAGTTCGGCACTTACTGAGACGCCTTGTTGTCAAAGAATGGGCCCGGGCAATTCCCGGGCCCTTATGCTTTGTCCCTTTCGGACAGCGGGAGAGATCGGCCGCGACCGGTCCGGTTGTCGGATCCTGGCCGCGGCCTCGGCCCGTGTTTGCCCCCACGGGAAGCTAAGCCCTAGACCCCGAAAACGTGACCTGAATGAGGCGCAGGCCTGGGAATAAAAATTTTTAAGAAAGTTTGGAACAAACCCTCAGACCGCGCGTTGGTAGAGCCTCCGGTCCTTTTTGCCCCTACGGCCGGACACCTTAGAGCACCCTCGGGTGCTTTTTTCTTTTTCCGTCAGGACAGGCTCACACTCAAGACAACGCCGTAGCGTCGGGCGTGCCGTCGCGTCCCCGGCCAATGCTGTCAGTCCATGATCTTGAGCACCTTTTCACGCAAAACCGGATTCCACTTTTGCGTTCGATGCTTTAACCGCGCTCGTCCGCGATGACCTTGCCGTCAGCCGGGAGGCTACCCGGCGCGACCAGCATGACGATGCCCTTGAGCTTCGTGACGGACCGCAGGGTGTTCTCCACCGCCTCCGCCAGAATGCGCGAGGCCGCTTCGCATTCGGCTGCCAGGGTCATCACGTCGGTTTCATGCTGCCGCTCGATCAGAAGGCGGAGGCGTCCGAGTTCGGGATGCCGGCGGCCGATCTCGGCCACCTGCTCGGGGCGCACGAACATGCCCTTGACCTTGGCGGCCTGATCGGCCCGGCCCATCCACCCCTTGATGCGTGCGTTGGTCCGCCCGCAGGGGCTGCGTCCCGGCAGCTCGGCGGTCAGATCGCCGAGCGCCAGACGGATGAAGGGATGGCACGGGTCGAGACTGGTGACGACGATCTCGCCGGCTTCACCCTCCGCAACCGGATCGCCGGTGCCGGGGCGCACGATCTCCACGATGAGATCCTCGTTGACCACGAGCCCTTCGCGTGCGGAGGTTTCGTAGGCGATGAAGCCGAGATCGGCCGTGGCATAGGCCTGGTAGGCATCGATGCCCTTCTCGAAGAACGCCTCCTGCAGCGACTTCGGAAAGGCCGCTCCGGACACGAGGGCGCGCTTGATGGACGACGTGTCCCGTCCGGATTCGGCCCCCGCATCGAGCAGGATCTTCAGGAAGTCAGGCGTGCCGCAATAGGCGTCCGGACGATAGGCTTCGATCAGGTCCAGTTGCTGCTCGGTGTTGCCGGGCCCTGCGGGGATGACCGCGCAGCCCAGCGCCCGTGCGCCGGAATCCATGATGAAGCCGCCAGGTGTCAGATGATAGCTGAAGGTGTTGAGAACGATGTCGCCCGCGCGGAGGCCCGCCGCGAAGAGGCCCCGCGCCGCGCGCCAAGGGTCGGGTCGGGCGGCCTCAGGCTCGAAGATGGGGCCGGGCGACGTGAAGAGGCGGCTGAAAGAGCCTGGAGCCTCCGCGACGAGGCCGCCGAAGGGGAGGGACGCCTTCTGCAGCGCCGCGAGTTCGGCTTTCCGCAGGACGGGGATTCCGGCCAGAGCCTTGCGGTCTCTGATGCTCTCGACATCGATGCCCTTGAGCCGTGCCGCGTAGGCGGGCGCTGTGAGGGCGCCTCTCAGGATATCGGGGAGCCGTTCGAAGAGAGCGGCTTCGCGTAAGGCCGGATCGCGGGTTTCAAGATCGTCGTAATGATCTGCCAAGGCTTCCCTCCGCTTCGCCGCGACCCCCCGGATCATCCGATGGAAAAGCGGACGATTCACGCGACGCCACCGGTCGCAGGATGCTCGACCGGCGGCACGCAGGCAAGGGTGGATAAGCCGTCGGAGCCTAGAGCCTTTTCCGCAAAAGTGGATGCCGGTTTTGCGAATAAAAGGCGTCTTTCTCAAACAACAGGAGCCTTTTCCATGAACCGAAGGTCATGGAAATGGCTCTAGCCAGGCAGGTCAGGCTTGCGCCAGGGCGCCGAAGGCTCCGGACGAAGGCGCGGGGCCGAAGCGGTTCGCCTCAGGGCTTCCCGGCTGGCAGCAGAGATAGATGAGGCCGAAGGCGCCGATGAAGGGAACAAGCCCGATGAGAAGCCACCAGCCCGAGCGGTCCGTATCGTGAAGGCGCCGCGCACCCGCCGACAGGGTGGGGACGAGGGTCGCCAGGGCCACGATCAGGCCGAGGACGGACATGCCGTTGAGCAGGAGGGAATCCAGCACATTCGCCAGGATCATGAGCACGATGACCGGCAGCATGAAATACCAATATTCCGGGCGGGATGAGCGGCCGGAAAATTCCGCGAACTTGCCGATGGCGATTCTGACGGCCTGCTCCACATTCTTCTTCAGGATTTCGATATTCATTGTTGCCCCTCGTTTTCCAGGTTTCACGCGAGTCGCCTCCGACTCCGTCTTCTTTGTGCTAAGAATGTTATGGCATTGCGTCAAGCTCTTGCCGGCCGGACCTCCCGGCTAGGCGAGCCACCTCTTGCGGCGCTTGTAGCTTTTGACATTGCGGAACGATTTTCGATCTCCCTCGGAGACGCCGAGATAGAACTCCTTCACGTCCTCGTTCTCGCGCAGGACCTGCGCGGGGCCGTCCATGACCACGCGGCCCGTCTCCAGGATGTAGCCGTAGGTCGCGTATTTCAGCGCCATGTTGGTGTTCTGCTCGGCGAGCAGGAAGGATACGCCCTCCGACGTGTTCAGGATTCGCACGATCTCGAAGATCTCCTCCACGATCTGCGGCGCGAGCCCCATGGAGGGCTCGTCGAGCAGGATCATGGAGGGCTTCGACATCATCGCCCGTCCGATGGCGCACATCTGCTGTTCGCCGCCGGACGTGTAGCCCGCCATGGAGCCGCGCCTCTGCTTCAGGCGCGGGAAGTATTCGTAGATGGCCTCCAGGTCGCGCCGGATGGCGGCATTGCCGTCCCTGCGCGTGAAAGCCCCGGTCAGGAGGTTTTCCTCGATGGTGAGATGTCCGAAGCAGTGGCGACCTTCGAGGACCTGGATGCAGCCGCGCCGCACCAGCTCGTTGGGCGAGAGCCGGTCGACGCGCTCGCCCTTGAACGCGATGCTGCCCTTCGTGACCTCGCCGCGCTCCGCGTGAAGCAGGTTGGAGATCGCCTTCAGGGTCGTCGTCTTTCCCGCGCCGTTGGCTCCGAGGAGGGCGACGATGCCGCCCTTGGACACGGTGAGGGACACGCCTTTGAGCACGAGGATCACGTGGTCGTAGACGACCTCGATATTGTTCACCACCAGAACGGTTTCCGGGGGGGCGGGCGTCTCGTTGGCTTGGTCGCGAGCGGCGTTGGACATGCTGGCCTCGTGCGGTCCTCGGGAAATTCCCTCCCCATTGCGGGGAGGGAGGAGATGAGGAGCTTGAACTAGCTTGCCTTGTCGCAGGCTTCCGTGCGCTTGGGCCACCCGGCGTTTTTCTCGGCATAGTCCTTCGCGGCGCCATCGAGCTGGGACTTCACGCGATCGGTCATCGGCTCGATGGGATCGGAGATCTTCACCCATTTCGCGCCGTCCCATTCCTGCATGAAGGCGGGACGATGGCCGTTGTGGTCCGTGCAGGACAGAGCGAGCGTCTCGGTGAAGCCCTCGAGGCCGAGTTCCTTCAGCCGGGCGGGATCGAGCTTGATGTTCTCCATGCCGCGGCGCACGTCCTCGCCGGTCACGGCCTTCTTGCCCGTGAGCTTCTGGGCCATGGCGATGCCTTCGGCGATCAGCAGGGAATTGTAGACGCCGCGGTTGTAGAGAACCTCGCCGACCTTGTCCTTCGAGGCCTTGGACAGGCCCTTGTCGATCACGTGCTTCTGGATGTCCTGCAGGGCGGGGAAATTCGCGCCCACCGCGTGCCAGTTCAGCTCCTTGAAGCCTTTCGCGCCGGCGCCGCCGCTCTTCGCGTCGTCCTCGCTCGGCCACCAGACCGAGTAGAACTTGTCCATCGGATAGCCGGAGCGGACCGCTTCCTTCACGGCTGCGCCGTTCATCGAGCCCCAGCCCCACATGATCATGTAGTCGGGACGGTCGCGGCGGGCGCTGAGCCATTGCGAGGATTGGTTCTGCATGTCCTGCGCGGCCACCGGATAGAGGGCGACCTCGAAGCCGATATCCTTGGCGAGTTCCTGCAGGAGGGGGATCGGCTCCTTGCCGAAGGCGGCGTCGAGATGAATGAAGCCGATCTTCTTGCCCTTCAGCTTCTCGAGCCCGCCTTCCTTCTCGCCGATGTACTTGATGATCATCGAGAGACCGTCCCAATAGGTGCTCGGCGGGTTGAAGACCCAAGGGAAGATGTCGCCGCGCGCCGAGGCCGAGAGGCCGTAGGCCATGGACAGAATCGGGATCTTGTCGACCGAGGCGCGCGGGATCAGCGGCAGGGTGATGCCCGTGGACCAGGGATTGACGATGACCGGGTTCTTGCCCTTCACCGCTTCGTAGCACTCGACGCCCTTCTTGGTGTCGTAGCCGGTCTCGCATTCCTCCAGGACGAGCTTCACGCCGCCGATGCCGCCGTCGCGCTGGTTCAGCATCTCGAGGTAATCGTGCATGCCGTCCGCGATGAAGGTGCCGGAGCCCGCGAAGGCGCCCGTGCGGTAGGTGAAGAGGGGGACGTAGATCGAATCCTGCGCGAAGGCAGGCAGTGCCGTGCCGGCGAGCATCGTCGCGGCGGCCAGTCCCAGGCTCAATGTGCGAAACGACATTCTCGTTTCCTCCCGTTGTTGGTCCGGCTGCGCCGGATTGATGATCCCGTCTCCTTTTCGAACGGGCCGTCAGTAGGGGAACGGCCAGACGAGGAGCTTCTGCTTGCCGATCTGCCAGAGCCGCGCGAGACCGTGCGGTTCGACGATCAGGAAAAAGATGATGAGCGCGCCCGTGATCATGAAGCGCAGGTGCTCGATGGTGTCGGAGCCCACCGAGAGGCCGAAGGGCGACATGAGGGCCGGCAGCGTCATGCCGAGCGCGATCGGCATGATGAAGATGAGCGCTGCGCCGAAGAACGAGCCGATGAGGCTGCCTAAGCCCCCGATGATCACCATGAAGAGGATGAAGAAGGACTGGTTGATGTTGAACACGTCGTATTCCGCGCCGCCGTACCAGAGGAACACGAGGAGCGCGCCCGCGACGCCGCAGTAATAGGACGAGACCGCGAAGGCGAGGAGCTTGGTCTGGAGCGGCCGGATGCCCATGAGCTCCGCCGCGAGGTCCATGTCGCGGATCGCGATCCACATGCGCCCGATGCGGCCATGGACCAGGTTGGAGGCGATCCAGGTGAGCAGGATCACGATGGTGAGGACCAGGAGGTAGCGTGTCTGCGACGTGGCGTTCGGCCCCATGATGGGCGTGCCGAAAAGGGTGCGCAGGGGCGCGTCGAGCGCGCCCGAGACGTTGTAGTTCACCAGCCACGGAATGCGGATGAAGCACCATTGCAGGAAGAACTGCGCCGCAAGGGTCGCAACCGCGAGATAAAAGCCTTTGATGCGCAAGGACGGCAGGCCGAAGAGCGCGCCGACGGCGGCGGAGAAGAAGCCCGACACGAAGATCCAGACGATCACGTTCACGCCCGGAAACGCCGTCATCAGCTTGTAGCAGGCATAGGCCCCCACGCCCATGAAGGCGCCGGTGCCCAGCGAGAGCAGGCCCGTATAGCCCGTGAGGATGTTGAGGCCGATGGCGGCGAGCGAGAACACCAGGAACGGGATCATCACCGCCTGGAGCAGGAAGTCGCTCCCCAGGAACGCGAGGGCATAGGCCGCCGCGACGATGAGGCCGAGCCCGATCCTGTCCTGGCGCAGGGGGAAGATCGCGGAATCGCTGACATAGGTCGTCTTGAACTGGCCTGCCTCGCGATAGAACACGTCGGCGTCTCCCTAAATGCGTTCGATGATCTTCTCGCCGAACAGCCCTTGCGGCCTGTAGAGCAGGAAGAGGAGGGCGATGACATAGGCGAGCCAGGTCTCGATGCCGCCGCCGACCAGCGGCCCCCAGTAGAACTCGCCGAGCTTCTCGCCGACGCCGATGATGAGTCCGCCGACGATCGCTCCCGGAATGGACGTGAAGCCGCCCAGGATGAGCACCGGCAGGGCCTTCAGGGCGATGATCTGCAGCGAGAAGGACACGCCCGAGCGCGCGCCCCACATGATGCCCGCCACGAGGGCGACGAGCCCGGCCGCGAACCACACGATCACCCAGATCTGATTGAGCGAGATGCCGACGGACAGCGCGGCCTTGTGGCTGCCTGCCACCGCGCGCAGCGCCCGGCCGATGCGGGTCTTGGAGAAAAACACCGCGAGGAGGCCGATCATGAGGGAGGCGATCACGGCGGCGGCGATATCGAGATGCTGAAGCCGGATGGAGCCGCCCAGAATCCCGATCTCCGTCGTGCCCTGCGGCAGGAAGAGCGCGTCCGTGATCATCTCCCGCGGACTGCCGCCGAAGATGAGCTCGCCGAAGCCGATGAGGAAATAGGTGAGGCCGAAGGTGGCCATGAAGAGGATGATGTCGGGCTGGTTCACGAGCGGGCGCAGCACCACGCGCTCGACCGCCATGGCGAGGACGAGCATCGCCAAGGCGGCCAGGACCAGCGCCAGGAGTGCCGGGACGCCCTTCTCGTAAAGGCCTACGAGGATCAGGGCGGCGAACACCACCATGATGCCTTGCGCGAAGTTGAACACGCCCGAGGCCTTGAAGATCAGCACGAAGCCGAGCGCGATGAGGGCGTAGAGCACGCCCGAGACGAGGCCTTCCCAGAGGGTCTGAAGCAGGAGGTCCGGCGCTTCTCCCATGAACACGAAGGGCTCGACGAAGACCTTGTAGAGGATGTCCATCCGCTTCCCCTCAATGCGCCACGCCGAGATAGGCGTCGATCACACGCTGGTCGCGCTTGACCTCGCCGGGCGTTCCGTCCGCGATCTTGCGGCCGTATTCCAGCACCACGACCCGGTCGGAGAGGTCCATCACCACACCCATATCGTGCTCGATCAGGGCGATGGTGGTGCCGTATTGCTGGTTCACCTCCAGGATGAAGCGCGACATGTCCTCCTTCTCCTCGAGGTTCATGCCGGCCATGGGTTCGTCGAGCAGCAAAAGGTCCGGCTCCATGGCGAGCGCGCGGCCGAGCTCCACGCGCTTCTGCAGGCCGTAGGGAAGGCGCCCCACGGGGGTTCGGCGGATGTGCTGGATTTCGAGGAAATCGATGATCTCCTCCACGAAGCGGCGGTGCTCGATCTCCTCGGCCATGGCCGGGCCGTGGCGGAAGAGCTGCCAGAAGAAGCTCGACCGCATCTTGATGGAGCGCCCCGCCATGATGTTGTCGAGGGTCGACATGCTCTTGAAGAGCGCGACGTTCTGGAAGGTGCGGGCGATGCCGCTGCGCGCGGCCTCGTGGGGCCGCATCTTCGGACGTTTCACGCCCTTGAAGGTGATCTGGCCTTGCGTGGGATAATAGAATCCGTTGATGCAGTTGAGCATCGAGGTCTTGCCGGCCCCGTTCGGGCCGATGATCGCGCGGATCTCGCTCTTGCGGATATCGAAGGAGACGTCCGTCAGGGCCTTTACGCCGCCGAAGCCGAGAGACACGTTCTCGACTGCGAGCAGCACATCCCCTTCGCTCAGGACCGAATGGTCGGGCGCCCTCATTCCGCGGCCTCCGGCATCGTCGCCGATTGCGGCGCAGGATATCGCTCCATGTCCCTGATCTTCACGCGGGCGGAGATCACACCCTTGCGCCCGTCCTCGAAAGTGACCTCGGTGGAGATGTCGGCCTCGGGCGAGCCGTCGTAGAGCGCCTGGATCAGCGGTGCATAGCGCTCGGCGATGAAGCCCCGGCGCACTTTCTGCGTGCGGGTCAGCTCGCCGTCGTCGGCATCGAGCTCCTTGTGCAGGATGAGGAAGCGCTGGATCTGCGCGCCGCCCATGTGCGGCTCGGAGGCCAGCGAGCGGTTCACCTCGCCCACGTGCTTCTCGATCATCTCATAGACCCGGGGGTGGCCCGCCAGTTCCTGGTAGGACGCGTAGGTGACGCCGTTGCGCTCGGCCCAGTTGCTCACCGCCACGAGGTCGATGTTGACGAAGGCGCAAACGTAGTCCCTGCCGTCGCCGAAACAGACCGCTTCCTTGATGTTGGGATAGAATTTGAGCTTGTTCTCGACGTATTTCGGCGGAAAGAGCGAGCCGTCGCTCATCTTTCCGACGTCCTTGGCGCGGTCGATGATCTTGAGATGTCCGCTGGCGTCGAAGAAGCCGGCATCACCCGAATGAACGAAGCCGTCGGGCGTCTTGGTCTCGGCGGTCTTCTCCTCGTCCTTGTAATAGCCCAGGAACACGCCGGGGGAGCGGTAGAGCACCTCGCCGCTGTCGTCGATGCGGATTTCCACCTGCGGGGCCGGGCGGCCGACCGTGTCGGCGCGGATCTCGCCGTCGGGCTGCATGGTGATGTAGACGGATGCTTCCGTCTGTCCGTAAAGCTGCTTCAGGTTCACCCCGATGGAGCGGTAGAAGCGGAAGATCTCCGGGCCGATGGCCTCGCCCGCCGTGTAGCCCACCTTCACGCGCGTCATGCCGAAGCGGTTGCGCAGGGGGGCGTAGACGAGCACGTCGCCGATCCGCCAGAGCAGGCGGTCCCACGCGCTCACGCCGGGTTCCTTGTTGAGAATGCGCTCGCCCACCTTGTCGGCGTGCCTGATGAAGAAGTGGAACATGCGCCGCTTGAGTGCGCCTGCATCCTCGATGCGCACCATGGTGAGCGTGAGGATGCTCTCGAACACGCGCGGCGGAGCGAAGATGTAGGTGGCGCCGACCTCGCGCCGGTCCTCGGCCACGGTCTCGGGGCCCTCGGGGCAGTTCACGCACAGTCCCGCCAGGAAAGCCTGCGCGTAGGAGAAGATGTGGTCGCCCACCCAGGCGATCGGCAGATAGGCCAGGATCTCGTCGGTCTCGTCGAGACGGTCGAACTCGCAGCCGATCCGGGCCGCAGCGATGACCGCGTCGGAGGTAAGCATCACGCCCTTCGGGCGGCCGGTGGTGCCGGAGGTGTAGAGAATGATGGCGAGGTCCGAACCCTTGCCTTCCTGCAGCGCATCCTCGAGCTTCGCCGCTTCACCCGCATCGTCGAGCCGCGCCCGGCCTTCCTCGATCACGGATGCGATCGCATGCAAGCGGCCGTGGTCGTAGTCGCGCAGGCCCTTTTCCTCGTCGTAGAGCACGCGCTCCAGGCACGGCAGCTGGTCCGAGACCGCGAGAAGCTTGTCGACCTGCTCCTGGTCCTGCACCGCCGCATGGGTCACCTCCGCGTGAGCGAGCACATAGGCCATCTCGTCGGCGACGGAATCCGCGTAGACCGGGATCGGAATCGCGCCGAGCCACTGGGCGGCCGCGATGGTCCAGTAGAGGTGAGGGCGGTTATAGCCGATGACGGCGATCTTGCCGCCCCGCCGGAGGCCGAGCGCCTGAAGACCGGAAGCGTAGGCGCGGACGATGCCGTGAACCTCGGCCCAGGTCCAGGATTGCCAGATGCCGAGATCCTTGTGGCGGAACGCGGTCCGTTGAGGACGAATGCGCGCATTCCGCGCGAGCAGCTTGGGGAATGTATCTTCGCGCGAGTCCGCAGCCGCCGTCACCGACGTCTCCTCCCTGGACACCGCACACCGGGCGGTGTGCGGGTTGGCCTCGTTTCCTCTGTCGCGCGGCTTGTCGAGCGCCGCGCTTTTATTGTCCGGTCTGCCGCCGGCCGCTCTTGACGAGCGCTATGGGAGACATTGTGTCGCCCCGCTCCGGTATCGGCAAGGGAGGCCCACCCATACCATGGGCTAATATGCCCGCACGCGCTTTCGAGGCAGGCGCCAGGCCGCCCGCGGCGCTACGGCAAGGCCGTCAGGGCTGCGGGCTCGATCTCTTCCGCCGAGACCAGCCGTTCCGCCCCGACCGTATTCTTGATCCGGTAGAGCGGTATGCCCCGCTCTTCGGCGACCATACAGAGAATGCAGTAGATCCGATGGTCCGCGTAGCCCGACGAGGGGCGGGTGACCCGGACAAGCTGGCCGATATGAAATGCATTCGTCATCAGCGCCTTCACCATCCTTCAAGACGCAAATTGCCTTCAAGACGCGAATTGCCTTCAAGACGCAAATTTCACGGTTGCGGGAGACGAGGCCGTTCGGCGGCCCGATCAGCGTCCGTGCGGTCCTGGATGAAGGATGATGCCTACGGCAAAACGATGACGATGCCTTGCCCCATGGCGATTTTCGCACGGCACAGGCCATCCTCGGGGGGCGAATGAGAGTGAACGGACCGTCGGCAGGGAGGCCGGATGGGACGCTGAGCCCTGTGCTGCGGCGCGGCGGAAGGGCAGCTACCGGCACCAAAGGAAAGGCCGCGTCCGGAGCGGGTCCAGGAACGCGGCCTCTGCCGTGCAAGCCCCCATGCGCGGCAGTATTCTTAGGATGAAGTCACTGGCTTGCTGGCGTGAGAATCGCCTCGGTCAGCGCGGATGTCTGTAACTCAGCGAAGGACGCGACTGAACTAGGGAAATATACTTATAGCATCCTTGATGCTCGTTGGAAACAGCTTTAT
Source organism: Microvirga sp. M2 (assembly GCF_047497095.1). NCBI lineage: Bacteria > Pseudomonadati > Pseudomonadota > Alphaproteobacteria > Hyphomicrobiales > Methylobacteriaceae > Microvirga > Microvirga sp. M2. The sequence continues at coordinate 3,134,390 of NZ_CP134063.1, read as the reverse complement.
CAGGATTAAGTTCAATGAGATCAGCGCTCGAAGCTTGGCTTTATTCTTGTCGTTTCGCTCCATCGTCTCAGGCCGGGACATTTTCCGGATTTGAGCGCATTGTGACGGCAGGCGGATGAGCGCGAGGAGCATCCATGGACCGGGAACAGCGCGCCAATGTCCTGACGGTCGCAGGTTTCGCGGTCGGTGTTCTGGCCCTGGGGGCACTGATCACCGTCATGCTGGTCTTCGGCTGAGAGAGGCTTTCGTCTTCTTGATATTACGTTGGGGAATGTGCATACGGCCAAGCTGTGTTAAGAAGAACTTTCCCATCGGGACACGGCGTCGGGGCGACAGATGCGCTTTTTCTTGATCCTTACAGGAATGATCGGCTGCTCACTCGGGCCGGCGATGGCGCAGCCCTGGGGGCCACGCGGCGACTGCCCGCCCTCCACGCATGCGAGCGGAGCCTTGTGCGTGAAGAATATCCCGGATTCGCTTCGTAACAGGGGTGTCTGCCCGGCAGGCTACGTCGGCACGGCGGACGGAGCCTACTGCGTCCTGGCCTCGCGGCGGGACTGGGTGAGGGTCAGGGCGGGCTGCCCGGCGGGGTTCCAAGTGAGCTTCGGCGGAGAATTCTGCATCCAGGAATGACCGGCTAGAGCCTTTTCCATGAACTTCGGTTCATGGAAAAGGCTCCTGTTGTTTGAGAAAGACGCCTTTTCTTCGCAAAACCGGCATCCACTTTTGCGGAAAAGGCTCTAGCGCATCGCGCGGACCCGGCGGGCCGCGCTAGCGAAAAGTAGATCCGGTTTTCACGTCCGATACTCTCTAGGGCCTACCGGCGCCACCTGCAGTCGGTCATCGGGACCGTCGTCTGGCTCCGATGGTTGTAATAGGCCTGCTCCGCCCGGCTGTAGCTCCAGGGCTCATCGTTGCAGTTGCGCCCGAAAGCCCCGAGGTCGTTTTCGAAAATGACCCATTTGAGCTGCGAATTCGGGCACTGCCCCTCGTATTGGAACGAGATGTTGCCGAGCCGGGGATAGCAGCGCTGGGCATCGGCGAGAGCGGTGCCGCCAGTAGCGAGGATCAGAATCGAGGAAGCTGCGAGTCTCAGCATGTCGAACCTGTGCGGATGCGAAGGGTGTCCGGGAACCCGCCATTTCGCCTTCGAGGCGAGCTTGGCCGTTCAGGACACCTTCTAGAGCATCGGACGGGAAAAGTGGAATCCACTCTTCACGTCCGATGCTTTAATCCTCCCAGGACAGATAGGGATAGCGGCGCTGGGCGATCTTGCGCTGCCTGAGAGCTTCGAGCCAGCTCGCGCGCATGAGACGAAGGAAAGTGATGATGATCATAGGGATGCCCTCCAGCTACGATCGCAAGATAGGACTTTTGTTGCGGTGCGGTAGATAGGTAAGGACAGGTGACCTATGTCTGGAGAACATAGACGAAAGTCTAAGTTGGTTCATCGTCTGCGATAGCCGCCGTCTCAGGTGGCATGCGGTGTCGCGAGGGCGGGATGGCGCCGATCCGACCTCCGGACCGGAAACCGCGAAGAAAGACGAAGCGAAGAGGTCGCATTCGGGATCGTTCGCCTCTTTCCCCTAAAGTTCCGCCACGGGCTGGCCGGGAGCCACGGCTCATTAACCTGTTGTTAGTTCGCCGCGGTGTCTTTGCCGGCCGGGGGCTAAAACTAAGAACTAGGATTGCTTATGACCTTCGGTAAAATTGGCTTTGCTGCCGTTGTGGCGGCTGCGTTCATCGGCCTGAGCGGGACTGCCTCGCAGGCTGCGCCGTTCTCGCCCAACCCCGCTCTGACGACAGGCCCCGGCCTCGTTCAGGTTCAGTATCGTCACGGCGATCGTCGCTTCGGGCCGCCCCGCCGCATCTGCAAGTGGGAAACGGTGACCAAGCGCATCCGTGGCAGGATCGTCCGCGAGCGCGTCGAGCGCTGCAGGATCGTACGCCGCTAATTCAACGGTAATTCAAAGGGCTCTTCGGAGCCCTTTTTCTTTGGGCGATCTTGGAAGGCCGGGCCTCTCGGCCATGGTCCCTTCCATGGAGTGACGAGCGCCGAAGACCATGAAGGCAGATCCTGAAGAAGGATGCGGGCACGTCTGCTGAGTGTCCAGCCGCCAACATTCTCGGCCTTTGTGGATCTCCCCGGTCCGAGCGGGCCGTGTTTCGGCGAACGATGTCAGAGTGTTGGGAGGCAGATTCCAAAAGCTGGATCAGGCATGCCGGCTATGCCCTACGCCGATCCCAAAAGCGCTTTAGGCGCCCGCTCAAGTCATGCGGATATCGGCCCAACTAGACCATCTGGTCTAATGGACCTGGGGCCGCGTCGCACCCTAACAAGGACAAAAGTCATAGTATCGTTTGATTCGCGAATGTTCGGGCCGCCGTTGAGAGAGGCTTTGTAAAAGCCCTCGACTGCATTGAGTACTCCGGCGCCCAAGTACTTTGCCGAATATCAACTCCGAGCGTTCATCGGCAAAGTGATCTTATGACTTTCGGAAGGCGTCTGTGGGGGCACAGAATCATGCATATTATTGTCGATGAACGGCAGACGATTACTGCCGGATACGTCGCGGGTTTCGACCAGGAAGGCCTCCCGGCATTGGGATTGCCCTACCGAGAGTTTCACCTCTGGTTTGAGGCGAGTGCCAGCAGTGCCTTGGACAAGGTGCAGGGTTTTCTGCTCGGCGAGTGCGAGGGCCGCACCGCCATGGCGGCAACGATCCGTCGACGCTCCCAGGCGCCGGTCATCGCCCTGTGCGAGGCGCGCTCTCTGGGGCAGACCCTTGACCTGTTCTCAGCCGAGTTCGATGACGTGGTGCGCCAGCCCATCCATGTCCGCGAGATCCTCGCCCGCTCGGAATCCATCTGGCGTCGCATCCATGACAGCCGAGCGACGGAGACCCGTCAGGAGCGTCTGAAGGTCTTCTTCGACGGGCGAGATCCCGAGATCGACGGCATTCGCCTGCCACTGCCGCGCCGCGAGCGGGACATTCTGGAGCATCTTGTGCGGCATCGCGGCCGCTGGGTCCCAAAAGGCCAGATCTACCGCACCATCTACGACGCCTCGGACGAACTGGAGGAAACCGTGGTCGAGGGGCATATCAGCAAGTTGCGCAAGAAGCTGCGCAAGGGCCTCGGCTACGATCCGATCCAGGCACAACGACACGCCGGATACAGCTTTCTGAGCTGACGCCTGTTCCACCATCGGTCCCATCAAGAGCACAGACCTGAAAGGACGCCTGTGACGATTCTTCTTATTGCAACGGTGGCAGGCTCGTTGACAGGACTCACTGTCGTGCCTCTGGTGCGTATGGTGACGACATCCAGATCCTCGCGGCAGGCGCGAGGCTCGCTGCCTGGGCGCGGACACGCCGACCGACAGAGTTAGGCGGCAACAAAGACACGCCTGTGACGATCGACGATTTTCTCATCGGAATTTTCGAGAGCAGCATCGATTGCATCGAGGTGCTCGACCTGGATATGCGCCTGGTCCTGATGAACGGAAGCGGTCTTCGCGTCACGGGAATGAGCGACCATCGCTCCCTTTTGGGGGGCTCCTGGATCCGGTGCTGGGCAGACCGGGACCAGCAAGCGGCACAGGCGGCCGTCCGGAATGCAAAAGCCGGGAGGATCGGACGATTTCTGGGAACGCGCGCGACGGCCGAAGGTGCGCTCAAGCGGTGGGATGTCATCGTCACTCTCATGCGGACCACGGCAGGGCAGACAGAGCACCTGCTTTCCGTCTCACGCGATGTGACGGCAGAGGGAGAGCCGGAACGAGACGACGACAGAACGCGACTGCGACACCGAGCGATAGCAGAAGCCGACGCTGCCATCCTCTGGCGGGCCACTCCGGATGGCTCTTCCGTCGAAGGTGAAGGGTGGGATGCGTTTTGTGGCGTGACAGTCGAAAAGGAGCAGCCGGGTTGGTGGTTGCGCACAGTTCACCCTGATGACCGCGAGTCCGTATCCGCCGCCTGGCGCAATGCCTTGCGGTCCGGCGAGTCTTACAGCTGCGAGTTCCGCATCAGACATATGAGCGGCGAGTATCGATGGGTCGCGGATCGCGGTGTCGCCCTCAAGAACGACGAGGGAGCCATCGAGGAATGGGTTGGAGCGATCTCCGACATTCATGAGCGCAGGCAGGCGGAGGAAACGTTTCTGACCAGTGAGGAGCGCCTGCGGCTCGCGCTGGACACGACAGCCACGGGAATATGGGATGCCGATCTTGTAACCGGGCGCCGGCTATGGACAGCCGAAGCCCGACGAATCCTCGGCATCGCCGCCGATGCTCCGGTCACGCGGGAGAGTTTTCTGGATTGCGTCCACCCGGACGATCGGGGCGAAGTGGAGAGCAAATTCTTCGCCGACTGGCCCGCCGGTGGCCCAAGCTATGGCGGCACCTACCGCATCATCCGGGCTGACAACGGGAAGGAACGTTGGGTTGCCACGAGCGGCAGGACGCTTCTCGACGAGGCTGGACGGCCGGTTCGGAAAATCGGAACCATTCAGGACGTGACCGACCGCAAGCGCATGGAAAATGCCATGCGGGCGGGCGAAGAGCGGCTGAAGCTGGCCCTCGGGGCGGGCCGCATGATCGCTTGGGAGCGCGATCTGGCGACGGAGTATGTGACCCGCTCGGCCAATGCTCGCGAGCTGCTCGGTCTTGGGTCCGGCCCCTTGTCGGACTTTCTCCAGAGAGTTCACCCTGACGACCGCCCTGAGGCCGATTCGTTCATCCGCCGAACCGACCGTCAGGCACTTGCGACGGTGGAGTTGCGGTACATGCCGCCAAGCGGCCGCATGATGTGGTTGGGGATTCGGGCGGAACGCGCTGGTCCCAGGAGTCTGGTCGGCATGACGGTTGACATCACTGACCGCAAGCTGGCCGAAGAGAAAGCCTGGCGCTCCTCCAACCACGATTCTCTCACGAGCCTACCGGACCGGGTCCTGTTCCAACGCCGGCTGGAACAGTCTCTCGGGGACGCCCGACGGAATGGCACCGGCGTCATCCTGCTGCTGGTCGACCTGAACCAGTTCCAGGAGGTCAACGACACCCTCGGCCATGAGGCAGGTGATGCCCTGCTGAAGGAAACGGCCCTACGGCTCTCAGGCATGGTCCGGGATCGCGGCACTGTGGCCCGCGTGGGCGGCGATCAGTTCATGATCATGATTGAGGAGCCGCTGAGCCTGGATCATGCAATCCGTTTCGCTGATCGCGTGATCGAAATCCTGCGCCGCCCCTTCACTCATGCGGGACGGCAGATCACCGGCAATGCGAGTATCGGTGTGGCTGCTTTCCCCGATCATGCGTCCACGCCAACGGAGTTGATGAAGGATGCGGACTTCGCGCTCCGCCAGGCCAAGGCGCAGGGGCGCAACCGAATCGTGACGTACTCGTCCAAGCTGCGTCTCGCCAGCGAGCGGCGGGTTGCGATCGGACGGGAGGTCCATGAAGCGGTCTCCAACAACCAGTTCGTCCCCTATTACCAGCCGAAGGTATGCCTTGCGACCGGCCGGATCGTCGGATTCGAGGCGCTCGCCCGCTGGCACCATCCAAGCAAGGGGCTCGTTTCGCCGGACGTCTTCGGGGCGGCCTTCCATGATCCCGAATTGGCGCGAGCCATCGGCAGGCAGATCGGCGCCAGGGCCGCGTCCGACATGCACGGCTGGCTCGAGGCGGGCCTCGACTTCGGGCGCATGGCGGTCAACCTGTCGCCGTCAGCCTTCGATGAGCCGGGACTCGCCGACGAACTCCTCAGGCTCTTGGAACGCACGTCCGTCCCAACCCGGCACTTCGAGGTCGAGGTCACCGAGACGGTCTTCCTCGGCAAAGGCTCGGAGCATGCCTCTGCCATCCTGACCCAGCTTCATCGGCAGGGTGTCCGAATTGCTCTCGACGACTTCGGAACCGGCTATGCTTCGCTGACGCACCTCAAGCAATTCCCGGTCGATCACATCAAAATCGACCAGAGTTTTGTCAGAGGCCTGGAACACGATATGGGGGATGAGGCCATCGTCGAGGCCATCATCGGACTGTGCCGGAAGTTGAACATCCAGGTGACTGCGGAGGGTGTCGAGACCTGGGGGCAAGCCCAGCGCCTTCGGAAGTTGGGCTGCGACCATGCGCAGGGTTATCTCTATTCCAGGCCGTTATCCGCGTCACAGGTGCCATGGCTGCTCTCAGAATGGGCTATGCCTGAGGCTCGTCGTTAATGCCGTGAGGTCTTCCGCGATCTGGGGTCGTCGAGTGCGAGGCTCTCGATCACCCGCCCGGTGTCATCCGTGATGTCCAGCCGCCAGCCCTGCCATTCGGCCACCGAAGTCGGGTCTTCGGCTCGCAACTCCTGAACGACTTCCATTGCGTAGATCACGGCAACCTGAAGGTCCGTGACCAGAACACCCTCCTCGTCGCGGATCATGTCCCTCCCATCGGTCAGGTGGAAAAAGAAGCGGGAGGGCATTTTTGAACGATCACCCCATCGAAAGTGGAAATCAGGCCGACCCAAAGGGATAAACGTAAGTTTGTTTTCTTCAAGGCGGACAATGTTCTGTAACGTTGTCTGGGGCCTTGACTGAACGATGAAACATCCGATCGGCAAGTTGCATCCGCGGTCGATAGGGCCCTCCGACGCACTGCGCATAGAGCCTTTTCCGCAAAAGTGGATGCCGGTTTTGCGAAGAAAAGGCGCCTTTCTCAAACAACAGGAGCCTTTGCCATGAACCGAAGTTCATGGCAAAGGCTCTAGTGTTCTTTGCGCTGTTCCATATTGCAATCGTCGCCTGGAGTTAAATACGCTGGCGCTCACGGAGAGTCTGAGACCGGAGTTATCGTTCATGGTGCAGGACGGTCATCGTCCTCAACAGCCCGGCCCCGACAGCGAACGCGAGCGCGTGAAAGAGCATGTCAGGCGGATGCTCCGAAAGCTGGCGTTACAGCTGAAGCAATCCTCGGATCCCAAGAGGCCTGGGTAACGTCGTCTTTGGGCACGCTTGCGCCGATCCCGCCGCTGAAACCGCCCATGATCCCATCCGGTGCCAAAGCCTCGCCACAAAACACATTGTTCCGGGAAAACCCCTCCGGCATCGAGGTCTGCGCGAAAGTTGGAGCATCGACCGCAAAAGCGGGAGCCGGTTGGCGTGAGCGGAGCGGCCCCGAGACTCGCTCCCTACCGAAGCCTTACCGGATGACCGACGTGATCCCGATGATCCGCAATACGCTCGACGAGGGGACAGACCCGATATAGCGGAACAGTCCTGTTTCATTAACCATGAGCGTACTGAGACCCCTCACTAGACCATATGGCCTAATGGACACGGCAGCCTCCGGCGCATCCTATCGCGTCGACTGACTTCGGGGCGACGATGAGCGACTTGGACCGAGCCAACAAACTGATTGAGATCCGAATGGGCCTCGGATTCTCACAGAATGCGATGGCCAATCTTCTTGAACTGAATACTCGGAAATATCAGGCGTTCGAGTGGGGCGAGTGCGAGATCCCCAACCTCTATATCCTGGCTGCCGAGCGGATTGCATTGGCTTATGCCGTTTGGGACAGAGCCCCGATGAAAGCGCCGCCTGCGGTCCGGGAAGAGGCGCTCATCCTTGCGAGGCTGACTGAGGCGTTGGGACCGGCTGGAATGCCTGCTCATTCGGCTTCGTAACGGGGGCTCGCCTCAACGAATCCAACCGCCTGCAGACGGTCATGTCTGACGCGGCACGTGCGCTGATGACAAAGACGCACCCTTTCCCGCACCCGCCTCATCGCCCTACAGTGGAGCATGACCGAGATACCTCGAATCGCCATATCCTTTCAAAGCGCGACGGCCCTTGGCGACTGGCTTTCAAAGCATCACGACAGCGCCAGTGAGCTTTGGATCAGGATCTTCAGGGCCGGCTCCGGCCAACCGTCCGTGACCTGGACCGAGTGCGTTGTCGAGGCGATCCGGTTCGGCTGGATCGATGGCCGGAAGCAGTCTCTCGACGCCGAGTCCTTTCTCCAGCGCCTCACGCCCAGGAGGCCAAAGTCCAACTGGTCGAGCAAGAACCGCGAGCATGCGACGCGCTTGATCGCCGAAGGGCGGATGACGCCGGCTGGGCTCATCCATGTGGAGGCGGCGAAGAAGGACGGCCGGTGGGAGAACGCCTATGCAGGCTCGGCCGGGATGACTATTCCCCAAGACTTTCTTGACCTGCTTGCGACGATGCCCGCCGCCAAGGCGTTCTTCGAGACGCTCGACCGCAAGAACCTCTATCCGATCTACTATCGCCTCCACACAGCAAAGCGACCTGAGACGCGAGCGAAGCGAATGGCTCAGATCCTCGCGCAACTCGATCGCGGCGAGCGGTTTCACTGAGCGTCCACATCCAGAACCCGACGACGGAGGCAAGGGCCACCTCGATCGGCATCTGAAGACCCTGAAGGGCCTCACATCTTACGAATGCATCTGCAAGATCCGGACAGCCGCGTCCAAACGTTTCAGGCGCGATCCAATCCACCCGATGCCAGGACTGAACGGCACGCACCGGGCAAATGCGGCAAAGCGACCGAGAAAGCCTTGGCAGAGTTCAGGGCGAGAAAGCCCGTCTCATTCTTCCACCTCGGCGCGATGTTCGCGCATCAGGACGCACGGCGGAAACGCTGATCTGTTCTTCTCACGTATGAGAAGACCCAGCCCCTATGTGAGACACGCCACAACCGAGACAGGCAGCGAGAGGAGCGAGGACGCGTCCAGGCTGGAGGAGAAGAGGGATGGCTGCCCTGGTCCAGTCTCGGGCCGGACAGATCAAGTCGCAGGATTGAGGGCCTCGAGCTCAGGGAAGGGCTCCAGATCACCGCTGCAGCTCGAGTTCCTCCGTGACTTTGTCTCGACTTTGAGGCTGCCCTTCTCGTCGCTTACTTGGGCGATGGTTTGGAAGGTTTGATAGAGGATCAAAGCCTCGAGCTTACCGTCCACACAGTAAGCCGTATATGTTTCCCCTGTGAACGGGTCTCTCAAAGTCGCCGGACGGCTGATCCGCGTATCAAAGAGCTTCTTCCGGTATCCAATCCAGCCAGGTGAGCCGGACCAGACAGCACGAGCAACGAGCACTCGTGCATTTGGCCCAATGTGATTGGCTGGGACAGGTGGGAGCGGATTGCTCGCTGTTACGCATCCTGCGAGAGTGGCAGAACTAACGAGAAGCGCAGCAGTTGCAGGCAGACGCATCGAAGCACCCCAGTGTAAGTACTGGCTTTGTTTCATATGCCAAATCTCACTGCAAATCCGTCGAAAGTCCTAAGCCTATGACACAATCTCACATGCTGGGCTGCTGACACTGTAGAGATGTCAGGTCGTAGGAAAGAGCGGATGCCGCTTGATCGGTGCGGATATCTCCGTCGAACCAATTGCATGGTCCGTTCGAACCGCATCCGAAATCTCAGCTTCCCGGTCCGGGCAAGATGCACGACCATCTGAATGACGAACTGGCTTTGGGGCAGGCGCCCGCTCATGCGGCCTTCCAACCTGCGAGAGTGGCAAAAGCGAGAACGGCTCTGCCCAACCCGTCGGAAATCTGGTGCCTAACCGCGTCGAGCGAATTGTCAGGGAAGGGCGCTAAGCCATTGAAAAGAGAGGTGGCTGGGGGACCTGGATTCGAACCAAGACTAACGGAGTCAGAGTCCGCTGTTCTACCATTAAACTATCCCCCACCGAACTGACTGTTATTGCTCGCTTTTTCCGGAGAGTTTCTCAAGCCGGGCGAAAGTTTTTCAATCAGCGTCGTGGACGAGGGTCAGATAGGCTGCTTTTTCCGGGGCGTCAACCCCATTCGACGGCTTTCTGACATCTGAATGACGGAGGCTCGAAGCTTGGCGCTTGCGAGGGGGCTCAGTCGTCCAGCGCGCCGCTCTCCGGCGGTGCATCGAGGCCTGAATCGGAGCGGTATTGGGCCTCGTCCTCCGCCGCTTCCGCGGCTGCCAGGATTCGCTCGTAGCGGTCGAGGGCTCCCTGCAGGATGTAGGCTGCCGCCATCTTGTCCACTGCATCGGCGCGCTTCGCCCGGGAGGTGTCCGCATCCAGCAGCGTGCGGGTGACCACCATGGTGGACATGCGCTCGTCCCAGAACAGCACCGGCAGAGGCAGAAGGGGTTTCAGGTTGCGCACGAAGGCGCGGGTCGCCTGGGAGCGTGGGCCTTCGGAGCCGTCCATGTTGAGGGGCAGACCGAACACGAATCCGCCGACCTCGTAGCGTTCCGTCAGGGCCTTGATCTGCTGCACGTCGGGAGTGAACTTGACCCGCTTGAGCGTCTCGAGCGGCGTCGCGATCCGCCTCTCCACATCCGAGAGGGCAAGGCCGATGGTCTTGGTGCCGAGATCGACGCCCATGAGGCGCGCCCGGGGGCTCAACGCCTCCATGAAGGCGGTCAGCTCGTCGTCCTTCGAGATCATGGGCGCCTCCTCGCGTCGCTGCTTCGAGCCAGCCAGTATAGAGGAAGTCGTCCGGCGTCGAGATGGGGCGCGCGGGACGGGCTCCCGCTCAGGCGGCCCTGGTGCCGGGCTTCGGAGACGGGGGAGGGCTCATGCCGGCGGCCAGGGGCGGCAGAGCCTCGCCCGTCTCCTTGAAGAGGTGGCAGGATTCCGGGGCGAGCGCGAGCGAGACCTCCTGGCCCGCGGCGTGGCGCGCGTCGCCGGGCTCGCGAACCGTGAGGGGGCGCTCGAGGCCCGCATCCACATAGATCAGGTGATTCTCGCCCAGTTCCTCCACCAGCGCGACGCGGCCGGCGAGAGCGCCCCGGCTCGCGATCCTCACATGGTCCGGGCGGATACCGAGGATGACGGGCTCGCCCGCGCGCAACGTGCCGCCCGGGACCGGGACGGCGATCGTGCTCCCCGACGGGAGCTGCACCTCCACGCCATCCGGGCCGAGATGCGAGATCCTGCCCGGAATGAAGTTCATCTGGGGCGAGCCGAGGAAACCCGCGACGAAGAGATTGGCCGGGCGGTGATAGAGTTCGAGCGGCGTGCCCACCTGCTCGATGCGTCCTGCGTTGAGCACCACGATCCTGTCCGCGAGCGTCATCGCCTCGACCTGATCGTGGGTGACGTAGATCATCGTGGCGCGGGTGTCCGCGTGCAGCTTCGCGATCTCGATGCGGGTCTGCACGCGAAGCGCCGCATCGAGGTTCGACAGCGGCTCGTCGAAGAGAAACACTTTCGGATTGCGCACGATGGCGCGGCCGATGGCGACGCGCTGGCGCTGGCCGCCGGAGAGCTGGCGCGGCTTGCGGTCGAGCAGGGCCTCGATCTGCAGCATGCGCGCGGCCTCGCGCACTTTCGCGTCGATCTCGGGCTTCGAGGATTTCGCCAGCTCCAGCCCGAAGGCCATGTTGTCGTAGACGTTCATATGCGGATAGAGCGCATAGGACTGGAACACCATGGCGATGCCGCGCTTGGCGGGAACCAGGTCGTTCACGCGCTCCGAGCCGATGTAGAGATCGCCGGACGTGATGTCCTCGAGGCCCGCGATCAGGCGCAGGAGGGTCGATTTTCCGCAGCCCGAGGGGCCGACGAAGACGATGAACTCGCCGTCCCCGATCTCAAGATCGACGCCGTGGATCACACGGGCCCTGCCGAAGGATTTCCGGATATTCCTGAGAGCGACATCAGCCATCTGACAGTCCTGAAGCTATCCCTTGCCCTAAGCTATCCCTTGACCGCGCCCGCCGTGAGCCCGGCCACGATCTTGCGCTGAAAGGCGAGCACCAGGGCGATGATGGGCAGGGTCACGATCACCGAGGCCGCCATGATGGTGCCCCAGGGCAGTTCGTAGGCGGTCGAGCCGCTCATGAGCGCGATGGCGGGCGGCACCGTGCGCCGCTCGTTCGTCAGGGTGAAGGTGAGGGCGAAGAGGAACTCGTTCCACGACACGATGAAGGCGAGAAGGCCCGTGGTGACGGCGGCCGGCATCATGAGCGGCAGAAAGACCCGGCGCACCACGATCCAGGGCGTCGCGCCGTCGACGAAGGCCGCCTCCTCGATCTCCTTCGGCAGTTCGCGCATGAAGGTGGTGAGCACCCAGATCGTGAAGGGCAGGGTGAGCATGAGATTGGCGAGGATCAGGCCGGGCAGGGTGTTGTAGAGGCCCAGGGTCCGGATCAGCTCGAACATGCCCGACAAGACCGCTACCTGCGGGAACATGGAAACCGCCAGGATGGTCATGAGCAGGAGCGAGCGGCCCCGGAAGCGGATGCGTCCGAAGGCATAGGCCGCCGTGAGGCCGAGCGCGAGCGACAGGGCCACCACGAAGGCCGCCACCACGACGGAGTTGGCGATGTTCGTGCCGAAGGGCTGGCGCTCGAACACGGCGACGTAGTTGGAGACGTCCAGCCGCTCCGGAAGATACGCCACGGAGAACAGTTCGGCTCCCGATCGGAAGGACGAGATCACCGCGTAGTAGAACGGGAAGATCGAGAACAGGCCGATGGCGAGCACGAGCAGCCAGAACCCGATGCGTGCGAGGAGCCTCATCGCGTCTCCCCTCCCAACCGGACCCGTCCCGCCACCATGGTGACGGCGATAAGGAGGGCGATGATGAGAAAGATGAGGGTGGAGGCCGCGGAGCCGAGGCCCACCTCCTGGAAGTCCACGAGCTGCTGGCGCGCATAGACCGACATCGACATGGTGTCCCGCGAATTGGCCGAGAGCACGTAGATCAGGTCGAAGACCCGCAGCGCATCGAGCGCGCGGAAGATCACGGCGACGAGGAGGGCCGGCCTGATGAGCGGCAGCGTGACCCGGAAGAACACCTTGACCGGATGGACCCCGTCCACCTTCGCGGCCTCGAAGATGTCGCCCGGCAGCATCTGGAGCGCGGCTAGGATGAGGAGCGCCATGAAGGGCGTGGTCTTCCACACGTCCACCATCACCACGGCCCACAACGCGGTGTCCGGGTTGGCGGTCCAGGCGATCGGCGCGGCGATCAGGCCGAGGCGCAACAGCAGGTCGTTGATCACGCCGAACTGGTCGTGCAGCATCCAGTTCCACATGCGCGCGGAGACCACGGTGGGAATCGCCCAGGGGATGAGCACGACCGCGCGCATGATGCCGCGTCCCGGGAAGGAGGCGTTCAGGATCAGCGCCACGACGGTGCCGAGCACGGTCTCGATCGACACGGAGACGGCCGTGAACCATACGGTGTTCCACACCGAGCGCCACCAGTCGGGATCGGTCAGCAGGCCGAGCCATTCGCCGTCGTAGTTGGCAAGGTAGTTCTCGAGGCCGATGAACCGGTAGTCGCCAAGGTTGCTGAGATGGGCGTCCGTGAAGCTGAACCAGATGGTCCGCGCGAGCGGCCATCCCGCGATGAGGGCGAGCACGATCAGGCTCGGCGCGATGAGGAGCCATGCCGCCCTGACGCGCGATCGGGTCAGGGCGGATCGGCCTGCCCGCGCCGCGTCGCGCGCGGGCCCGGTCGCGTGGAGCGCAGCGCCCGACATGGTTATTGCCAGCCGTTGCGCTTGATCCGCTTCAGGTCCCGGTCGAGGCGGTTCAGGGCCTGCTCGGGCTGGGCGCGCTTCGAGAGCACCTGATGGACCGCGTTGAAGAACTCGGTCGAGACCTTGTTGTAGTTCTGGCCGGTGACCGTCGCAGGGCGGGCGACGGCGTTCGAGAAGACGTCCGCCAGCTCGCCGATGAAGGGGTTCGCCCTGGCGATGTCGGCATCGCCGTAGAGCGACACGATGGTGGGGTTGAACGAGCCTTGAACCGCGCGGCGCTTCTGCTCCTCCGGACCCGTCAGGTAAAGGACGAGGTCGATGGCGGCGTCGGCGTTCTTGGAATACTTGGACACGGCGAGGAGCTGTCCGCCCAGCGTGCCCGCATGGCGCCCGTCCGCGCCGCCCTTCGGCAGGGGCGCGATGCCGACCTTGTCTCTGATGGTGCTGTCCGCGCCCTGCGCGAGCGCCCAGGCATAGGGCCAGTTGCGCATGAAGGCGGCATTGCCCGCCTGGAAGACGCCGCGGGATTCCTCTTCCGTGTAGTTGAGGACGCCCTCCGGCGTGATGCCGCCGACCCAGCCCGCCGCCGTCTTGAGAGCCTCGGCGGCCTTCGGATTGTCGACCGTGATCTCGCCCTTCTCGTCGACGATGGTGCCGCCGTTGTGGGAGGCGATCCATTCGAGGGCGTTGGTGGTCAGGCCCTCATAGGCGCGGCCCTGCCAGACATAACCCCAAAAGTCGGTCTTACCCTCCTTGCGCTCGCCCTCCTGGACGATGCGCGCGGTCTCGGTCAGATCCGCCCAGGTCTGCGGCACCGGACGCTTGTATTTCTCGAGCAGATCCTTGCGGTAATAGAGCAGGCCCGCATCGGCGAACCAGGGCATGGCCATGACCTTGCCGTTCACCTCGCTCGTCTGCGCCATGGCGGGCAGGTGCTGGCCGATCTCGCCCCGGGCCTTCGCGGTCAGGTCCTGCAGGTGATCGGCCAGGATGCCCGTCCACACCACGTCGATCTGAAAGACGTCGACGTCGCCCGCACCGGCGGCGAGCAATTGCTGGTACAGCGCCAGGCGCTCGGTCGCCGAGTTCGGCGTCGAGACGATCTTGACCGTGTTGCCGGTCTTCTTGGCCCAGGCATCGACGCCCTGCTTGCAGATCTCGTATTCTTGGCCTAGCGCGCTGCACGAAATGGAGATCTCGGCGGCGGAGGCGCTCACCGTGGCGAACAGGCCGGCCGCGAAGGTGAGGCTGGCGATCGGGCGTGACATGGCTATCCTCCAGCATGCTCGGTGGTTATTGCTTAGCTTGATAAGCCCAGGGGCTTGGTTTTGTTCCTCTGCGACGTGGCCGACCGGCGGCCTTGCCCCATCTTCATGCTCGTTTCAGCGAAGGTGCCCACATGAAAATCACTTGGTATGGACATTCCGCCTTCCGGCTCGATTTCGCCGACAAGGCCGTGCTCATCGACCCGTTCTTTACCGGCAATCCCGCTTTCGAGGGGGACCGGGCGAAGATCGTCGAGGGGGTGAGCCACATTCTCCTCACCCACGGCCACGGCGATCACATCGGCGACACGGTGGAGATCGCGAAGGCGACGGGCGCGAAGGTCGTGACCAATTTCGAGCTGTGCATGTACCTGACGAAGCAGGGCGTCCAGAACGTCGATTCCATGAACACGGGCGGGACCACGGACCAGGACGGCTTCACCGTCACCCTGGTGCGGGCGGATCATTCGTCCGGCCTCGTGGAGATGGACGTGAACTTTCCCCTGGGCTCCGCCAACGGGATCGTCGTGAAGGCTCCGGGGGAGCCGACCGTCTACCACATGGGCGATACGGACATTTTCGGCGACATGGCCCTGATCGCCGAGATCCACCGGCCGGACGTCGCGATCGTCCCGATCGGCGACCGCTACACCATGGGCCCGGAGGTCGCGGCGCTCGCGGTCGAGCGCTATTTCGGCGACCTGAAGGCGGCCATTCCCTGCCATTACGCCTCCTTCCCGCCGCTCGTGCCCAATGCGGACCGCTTCGTGGCGGCCCTGGAGGGGAAGGGCGTCCAGGTCGTGGTCCCGCACAAGACCGTGGCCGTGAGGATTTGAACGGATCGAATGCCGCCTTTCCGCGCCATGCCCGCAACACGTGCGGGCGTGACGGTGTCAGGGTGGGCAACGGGGTTCGATATCCGCCGTTGCCCCCTAAGGCGGGCGGGTGCTATAGCCCGCGGACGCTTTTTCCAAGGGGTATGACCATTCATGTCGGTCGATGAGAAAACGGTCCGCCGCATCGCCCATCTGGCGCGCATTGCCGTGACGGATGAGGATGTGCCTCACCTCCAGGGTGAACTCAACGCGATTCTCGCCTTCGTCGAGCAGCTCAACGAGGTGAACGTGGACGGCGTCGAGCCCATGACTTCCGTGACGCCCATGACCATGAAGAAGCGCCAGGACGGCGTGACCGACGGCGGCTATGCGGACAAGATCGTCCAGAACGCCCCCGCGACCGAGGACAACTTCTTCCTGGTGCCGAAGGTGGTCGAATAAGGCGCCGGCCTTTTTCGACCCGCCCCGGGCCCGCGAAGCGCGACCCGGGGATCTCCCGCAGAATAAGGCGTGAATGGCCGGGACAAGCCGGCCGTGACGTCGAGACAAGAGATCCAGTCCCGTGACCGAACTGACCCATCTCACGATTTCCGAGGCCCGCGACGGTCTGAAGGCCAAGACGTTCTCGGCCTCCGAGCTCGCGCAGGCCCACATCGCCGCCATCGAGAAGGCGAGGGCGCTCAACGCCTATGTGCTCGAGACGCCCGAAAAGGCGCTCGCCATGGCCAAGGCGTCCGACGAGAAGATCGCCAAGGGCGAGACGCGCCCGCTGGAAGGCATTCCGCTGGGCATCAAGGACCTGTTCTGCACGGAAGGCGTGGTGTCCACCGCCGCCTCCAGGATCCTCGGCAATTTCAACCCGCCCTACGAATCCACCGTCACCCGGAATCTCTGGAACGACGGCGCGGTGATGCTCGGCAAGCTCAACATGGACGAGTTCGCCATGGGCTCCTCCAACGAGACCAGCGCCTTCGGGCCCGTGGTGTCGCCCTGGCGGCGCGAGGGTTCGAACGTGAGCGCGGGCGCCTCCGGTGCGATTGAAGGCACGCATCTCGTTCCCGGCGGCTCGTCGGGCGGCTCGGCCGCCGCCGTCGCGGCGCATCTGTGCCTCGGCGCGACCGCGACCGATACCGGCGGCTCGATCCGCCAGCCCGCCGCCTTCACGGGCACGGTCGGCATCAAGCCGACCTATGGCCGCGTCTCCCGCTGGGGCACCGTGGCCTTCGCGTCGTCGCTCGACCAGGCGGGCCCCATCGCCCGCACGGTGCGCGACGCCGCCATCATGCTGCGCTCCATGGCCGGTCCCGACGCCAAGGACACGACCTGCGTCGATCTGCCGGTTCCGGATTTCGAGGCCGCCGTCTCGCGCGGCGTGAAGGGCCTTAAGATCGGCATTCCGAAGGAATATCGCGTCGAGGGCATGTCGCCGGAGATCGAGGCGCTCTGGCACCAGGGCGCGGAGTGGCTGCGCGCCGCCGGCGCCGAGATCGTCGAGGTCTCCCTGCCGCACACCAAATACGCGCTGCCGGCCTACTACATCGTGGCCCCGGCCGAGGCGTCCTCGAACCTCGCCCGCTACGACGGCGTGCGCTACGGCCTGCGCGAGAACGGCAAGGACATCGTCGACCTCTATGAGAAGTCCCGAGCCGCCGGTTTCGGCCGCGAGGTCAAGCGCCGCATCATGATCGGCACCTATGTGCTCTCGGCGGGCTATTACGACGCCTATTACGTGCGCGCCCAGAAGATCCGCACCCTCATCAAGCGCGACTTCGAAGAGGTCTATGCCCAGGGGGTCCACGCGATCCTGACCCCCGCGACCCCGTCCGCCGCCTTCGGCATCGGCGAGAAGGGCTCGGGCGATCCGGTCGAGATGTACCTCAACGACATCTTCACCGTGACCGTGAACATGGCGGGCCTGCCGGGTCTCGCGGTTCCGGCCGGCCTCGATTCGCAGGGCCTGCCGCTCGGCCTCCAGCTCATCGGCCGCGCCTTCGACGAGGAAACCCTCTTCGCCGTCGGCCAGGCGATCGAGGATGCCGCCGGCCGCATCGCGCTGCCCCGGCCCTGGTGGGCCTGAAGACGTGGGTCCCACCGTCCCCGTCATCCATCTCTGGGACTGGCTGCCCGCGGCTTTCGATCCGGTGCTGATCCTGGTCGCCGTGTGGCTCGGCTGGAAGGCCGACCAGTTCGGCAAGGTCGCGATCGCGGCCTTCGCGGCGCTCGGCCTGTCGGTCCTCGTGTCCTGGGCCATCAGCAGCCTCGGCATTCCCTGGATCGCGCCGGTCCGGGGCGATGCGCTGACGCTCTTTCCCGTGCGCTTCCTGGCGGCCGTCATCTGGGCGGCCGGAGCCTACGGGGCGCGGCGCGTGGCGAGGCGCTGAAAGGCCTTCTGCGGGATCACGCGATCCCGTCGATTCCGAACGTCGCCTTCAGACCATCGCGGCCCGCAGCCGTGATCGCCAAGGCGCGGCTGTCCTTGATGCGCTCGACCCAGCCCAGGTCGAATATCCTCGTGCAGAGCGCCGCGCCCAGGCGGCCCGCGAGATGCGGGCGGCGCTCGCTCCAGTCGAGGCAGGTCCGGCAGAGGGCGCGCTTGTCCTTCGGCCCGCTCTCCACCTCGATCCCGAAGGTGCAGAGAAACCGCCGGCCCTTCTCGGTCAGGGCGCCGGCGCTGTCCGACAGCACCAGATGATCCTGCGCCGTGAGGGCGTCCGTCAGCGCGACGCCGAGTCGGCCGGCCAGATGGTCGTAGCAGGTGCGGGCCCGGCGCAGGGCCTCGTCCTTCGGTCCCGTCGGCCGGTGCCGCCCCGGCCCGAAGGACGCGACGGCCATCAGGGCCTCGATGGCCTGGGCCACCTCGGGCGAGGCGAGCCGGTAATAGCGGTGCCGGCCCTGCTTCGTCATGGAGATCAGGCGGGCTTCGCTGAGCTTGGCGAGGTGGCCGCTCGCGGTCTGCGGGCTCACGCCGCCATGCCAGGCGAGCTCGCTCGCCGTCAGGGCGCGGCCGTCCATGAGCGACGAGAGGATGTTGGCGCGCGCCACGTCGCCCATGAGGGCGGCGATTTCCGCAAGGACGATGCCTGAAACGATGGGTGTCATCGGCCGATCATAGGCGAGCGCGGGGCGCCGGTCAGCCGGGAACGCTTCGGCCGTGACCGAAGCGTTCCAGCGCGACGGCGGAGGATCCGCGTGCCAGTTTGCCGCATCCCACACTGAACAAGAACGGATGCAGTCCATGGCGCCCAATTCCGCCCGCCCTCCCGTTGCCGAACTCGCCCTGCTGGCGCTCCTCGCGATGCTGTGGGGGGCGTCCTACACCTTCATCAAGATCGGCGTCGAGACGATCCCGCCCGTCACGCTGATTGCGGCCCGCACGCTCATCGCCGGGGGCGTGCTGCTGGTCGTCCTGCGCATGCGCGGCCTCCGGCTCCCGCGCGACGGCGCGACCTGGCGGAGCTTCGCGGTCCAGGCCTGCCTCAACAGCGTCTTTCCCTTCACCCTCATCGCCTGGGCCGAGCAATCCGTCGATGCGGGCCTCGCCGTGATCCTCAACGCCATGACGCCGGTCTTCACCTTCCTGGTCACATGGCTCTGGTCCCGGCACGAGGCCACGACCTTTCGCAAATTCGCGGGCGTCACGATCGGCCTGCTCGGAACCTGCATCATCGTCGGCACGCAGGCGCTGGCCCATGTGGGGCAGGAGCTGGCGGGGCAGCTCGCCGTCGTCGCGGCGACAATCTGCTATGCCGGGGCGGCGATCTTCGGGCGCAGCTTCAAGTCCCTCGATCCGATCATGCCGGCGACGGGGTCGCTGGTTTCGGGAGCCGTCATGCTGGTGCCCGTCAGCCTCGTCCTGGACCGCCCCTGGACGCTTCGCCCGTCGGAGGCCTCCATCCTGGCCCTAGGACGAATCCACATTCAGCACAGCCAGAGCATGATGGCGGCGAGGTGGATGAAGGCGAGGAAGTGGCAGGCGCGCCGGTCGTACCGGGTTGCAAAGCGTCGGCAGTGCTTGAGCTTGTTGAAGCAGCGTTCGATCCGATTGCGCAGTTTGTAGGCGGTGGCGTCATGGGCAATCGGCTGCTTGCGCGATCGGCTTGAGGGAATGACCGCCTCGGCGCCCATCGCCGCGATGGTCTGGCGCAGCTCGTTGGTGTCATAGGCCCGATCGGCCAGGACGGACCGGGCCTGGAAGCCGTCGAGCAGCGCCTTGGCGCCGAGGCAGTCGTGGCGCTGGCCGGCGCTCAGCAGGAAGCGCAGCGGTCGGCCGAGGCCGTCACAGATCATGTGGATCTTGGTGGTCAGACCCCCGCGGGAACGCCCCAGCGCCTGAGTGGCGGCCCCCCTTTTCCGGCGGCGGCCTGCTGATGGACGCGCACCAGGGTGGTGTCGAGCATGAGATAGTGATTGTCGCGATCCTTGATCAGCTCGGCAAACACCTGCTCCCAGACCCCGGCCTTGGTCCAGCGGGTAAAGCGGGCGTGGACGCTCTTCCATTTGCCGTAGCGCTCGGGCAGATGCTGCCAGAATGCTCCAGAGCGCAGCACCCACAAGACGCCGTTGACGAACAGGCGGTTATCCGCCCCGCTGCGGCCGGGGTCGCCCACCTTGCCCGGCAGCAGGGGGGCGATGCGCCGCCACTGGGCTTCGCTCAGTTCGTATCGCTTCACACCCATCGTCCGGCTCCGAATCAAACCACCTGCAACCCAGTGAGTCAGCTTTCTTCGCTCGTGTGAATCCTGAATGTGGATTGGCCCTAGTCGGATTGGCGGTCTTCTCGACGGCCCTAGCCTTCCTCATCTTCTTCCGGCTCGTCCGCACCCTGGGATCCCTGGGCGTCACGGCCCAAGGCTATCTGCGCGCCCCCATCGGCGTCGCCATCGGGGCTTATGTTCTGGGCGAAAGGCTCGACTCCTCCGCCTGGATCGGCCTGCTGTGCATCCTGGCGGGCGTATTGTTCATGACCTTGCCGGAGCGGGGGCGTCCGGCGGCGGCGCGGGCGGCCTGATCGCCCGTAGAGTCCTGTCCATGAAAAAGGGCCTGACCGAAGTCAGGCCCTTGCGGCAGCATCTCGCGAAACGCGGGATTACTGCTGCGGGGAAGCCGGAGCGGACGGCGAAGCGGGAGCCGACGGGGCTGCCGGAGCCGGGGCGCTCGGAGCGGCCGGGGCCGCAGGAGCCGGGGACGGGCTCGTCGACGGCGAGCTTTGCGTCTGCGGCGCCGTGCTGCCGGTCGTGCTCGGCTCGTTGCTGCCATCATAGAAGAGGAATGCGAGCAGGCCGAGGGCAATAACAAGACCGCCAATCACATAAGCAAGAGTATTGGAGCCGCGCGCGCTATTATCGTAGACGTTTGTCTCGCGATTGTAGACGTTCGGTTCGCGATCCATGGGATCCATAGCCATTTGTAACCTCCTTGACCGTTTTACCTCCCGTTCAACGCCTGATGTTGGCAGCGGTTTCATCCGAGCGTAGCATTAATCTTAAATAATTGTGACATAAGTGAAATTGATCTTGGGTGTAATGCGACAAATCTGAACGGCTGTTCATCTTGAAGGGGGGTTGACCCGGTTCCGCGTCGCTCTTACTCCGGGCAGGCAAACGCGAGAGATTAGAGGCGCAAGGCTCATGAACGCTCCGGTGAACCCGAAGAAGCTCATCAAAGGTGCGACAGGCGATTGGGAGATCGTGATCGGCATGGAGATCCATGCCCAGGTGACGAGCCAGGCCAAGCTGTTCTCCGGCGCCTCGACCGCTTTCGGCGGCGATCCGAACAGCCATGTGTCCCTGGTCGACGCGGCCATGCCCGGCATGCTGCCCGTGATCAACGAGGAATGCGTGCGCCAGGCGATCCGCACCGGCCTTGGCCTCAAGGCCGAGATCAACCTGAAGAGCACCTTCGACCGGAAGAACTATTTCTACCCGGACCTGCCGCAGGGCTACCAGATCAGCCAGTACAAGAGCCCCATCGTGGGCGAGGGCGAGGTGATCGTGGACGTGCCGGAGACGGGCGAGACGATCACGGTGCGCATCGAGCGCCTGCACCTTGAGCAGGATGCCGGCAAGTCGATCCACGACCTGCACCCGACCATGAGCTTCGTCGACCTCAACCGCTCGGGCGTGGCGCTCATGGAGATCGTGTCGAAGCCCGATCTGCGCACGGCCGACGAGGCGCGCGCCTACGTGACCAAGCTGCGCACGATCCTGCGCTATCTCGGCACCTGCGACGGGGACATGGACAAGGGCAACCTGCGCGCGGACGTGAACGTCTCCGTGCGCCGTCCGGGCGAGGAGCTGGGCACCCGCTGCGAGATCAAGAACGTCAACTCGATCCGCTTCATCGGCCAGGCCATCGAGTACGAGGCGCGCCGCCAGATCGCGATCATCGAGGACGGCGGCGTCATCGACCAGGAAACCCGTCTCTACGATCCGGGCAAGGGCGAGACCCGCTCCATGCGCTCCAAGGAAGAGGCGCACGACTACCGCTATTTCCCCGATCCGGACCTCCTGCCGCTCGAGTTCGACCAGGCCTATGTGGACAATCTCGCCCAGCACCTGCCCGAGCTGCCGGATGCCAAGAAGGCGCGCTTCATGGGCGATTACGGCCTGTCCGCCTATGATGCGAGCGTGCTCGTGGCCGAGCGCGCCTCCGCCGACTTCTTCGAGGAGGTCGCCAAGGGCCGCGACGGCAAGGCCGCCGCCAACTGGATCATCAACGAGCTGTTCGGCCGCCTGAACAAGGAAGGCAAGGACATCACGCAGACGCCGGTCTCCGCGAGCCAGCTCGGCGCCATCATCGAGCTCATCGGCGAGAACGTGATCTCCGGCAAGATCGCCAAGGACCTGTTCGAGATCGTCTTCACCGAAGGCGGCGACCCGCGCGACATCGTCGAGAAGCGCGGCATGAAGCAGGTGACCGATACCGGCGCCATCGAGACGGCCATCGACGCCGTCATCGCGGCCAATCCCGACAAGGTGGAGCAGGCCAAGGCCAAGCCCACGCTGCTCGGCTGGTTCGTCGGCCAGGTGATGAAGCAGACGGGCGGCAAGGCCAATCCGCAGGCCGTCAACGAGATCCTGAAGGCGAAGCTCGGGATCGAGTGATCGTGAGCGGGGCGTTCGATCAAACCCTGCGCGCCGCCGAAGACCGCGACGCGCAGGACCTCTTCGGGCTTCTGGCGCTCTGCTTTGCGGATTATCCCGGCTGTTTCGTCGACCCTCACGACGACCTGAAGGACCTTCGCATGCCGGGATCGTCGCCCCGGCCCGACGACGGCCTTCTGTGGGTGACGGAGGACGAGAGCGGGCGCGTCTGCGCATGCGCCGCCATGGACTTCCCCGAAGCCGGCATCGCCGAACTGCGCCGCCTCTACGTGCGCCCCGACCGGCGCGGGAAGGGCCTCGGCTCGTTCCTGGTGCGGGCCGTGGAGCGCCACGCCCGCGAGAAGGGGGCCCGGCGCCTGGTTCTGTGGTCCGACACCCGCTTCACCGATGCCCACCGGCTCTACGGGAAGCTGGGCTATACGAAGACGGGCGGCATGCGCGATCTCGGCGATATCTCGCATTCGTCGGAATATCACTTCGAGAAGGCGCTGTAGGGCGGGACGGCACCTTTCACGGAATTTCGTAGATGGAAAACTCGTTGTTGATCCCGCGCAGGATGGTCTTCTGAAGCGTCGGGTGGAGGCCCTGCAGCTCGATCACCTCCTGGGCCTCGGGATTCTCGACGACCGATCCCGTCGCAAAGATCGAGTGCGACGCCGCGAGATTCTGGACCCGTGATGCGATGTTCACGGTCTGCCCGAAATAGTCCTGGCGCTCGTTCAGGACCACGGCGAGGCATGGCCCTTCGTGGATGCCGATCTTGAGGAGAAGGTCTTCCCGCCCGCGCTGTTCGTTGAGGCCGCGCATGGCCTGGCGCATCCGGAGTGCGGCCGAGACCGCATGATCCGGCGTCGGGAACGTGGCCATGACGGCATCGCCGATGGTTTTCACGACGGCTCCGGCTTCCGAGGCGACGATCTCGTTCAGCACACGGAAATGCTCCCGGACCAGGTCGTAGGCCACGAGGTCGCCGACGCGCTCATAGAGCTCCGTCGAGCCTTTGAGGTCGGTGAACAGGAAGGTCAGGCTCGTGATCTTCAGGCGCTGGTCCACATCGAGCGTGTCCGTCCGGAACATGTCGCGGAAGGTCTGGTTCGTCAGAAGGCGCTTGGCGGTCAGGAACGGACGGCGGCGCTCCATCAGGCGGTGCAGGGCGTCGTTGGCCAGCCACACGGCGGGCAGGGTACGCCGCTTCGTGTGGTTCTCGAGCGAGAGCCGCAGCGGGCCGGGGCGCAGCTCGAGGGTGCGGTTTTCCGTGTGCAGTTCGCTCAGGACCAGGGACAGGTTCTGGCGCTCGCGGGTCGGTTCTCCCTTCACGTCGATGAACTGGGCCGCATGGGTGACGGGATCGAAGACGATGACGAATTGGGGCGGGAGCTGGAGCGACAGGATGACCCGGTCGCCGGGAGGCAGCTCGACGGCATCGATCACGATGTCCTCGAGCTGCTCGTCGAGATTGTCCGGCAGGTCGATGCCGGAACTCCAGAAGACCTGCCGCAGGTATTCGGTCATCGGAAGCTTGTCGGGATTGTGGGCGGCGATCTCGCGCACCCGCGGGCTGACCGTGAACGTGACCTCGACCATTTCGTCGAGCGTCGGCTCGTAGCCGGCGGCGCAGAGGGCGCAGCTGTACGCCTCCCTTTTCAGGGACCTGAGGCTGGTGCCCGCATCCATGACCCCGCCGCATCCGGGACACAGGACGTTCCAGGACATCTCGAAAAGCCCGAGCCGGGCCGCATGCAGGAAGGCCGCGATGGCGCGCTCCTCGTCGAGGCGATGCTTGCCCGCGAAGGCAAGGACGTTGATGCGGTTCAGTTCGTGGTCCGCTGCATCGTCGATCAGGCGCTCGATCCGATCCACGATCAGAGGGTCCGCGGACTGCCTGAGAACGGCAAGGAGTTTCTGCGCTTCACTCATGGTCCGACCTCCTTCGAGGTGGAGAGATTCGCTTGCGGCCCCGGGAATCTCGGGACCCCGGGTATCCCGTGTCGAGGGCGCTCGTCCCTCGCTCGAGGCCGGCTTCGGTGCTTCCAGAATAGCACCTAATCCTCTGAAGGGCTTGTAAAACAAGGAATTGGGCCGGGAATTCGGTCAAGAGACGGTGAGAAGGCGTCATTCTTCGCCCCATCGCGGCGGTCTGGTTCGACGGCGTCGGGTTATGCGTCCGCGACGCCGAATTCCTCGGCGTAGCGGTTTGCGATCCGCGTCTGCCACAGGCACAGAACCGGCGCGACGACGAGTTCCACGACCAGGCCGCCGACCATGAAGAAGGAGGGCAGTCCGGTCAGGGCGAGCCCGATGAGCCGTCCCAGCCCGCCGATCACGACGAGCAGCGTGAGCAGCCGGAAGCGGCCCGTCTTGTCCTCGATGGACGGCAGCGTGCTCCAGAAGCACAGGCCGATGCCGAGCAGCAGGCCCGACAGGAAGCGAAAGTGGCTCTCCGCCGAGATGCTCACCGCGTCGCCCGTGAGCGCCTGCCCGAAGAGAACGCCATAGAGGCCGACCGCCACCGGTATGGTGGCCGCGACGGCCACGCTCTGCTGCAGCAGCTTCCGCTCACGATCCATGCTGGGCATAACTCCTCCTGCGGTTTCCTGCCTCCGCTTCCGTATCCTTCCGCAATCCAATAGAGTCTGCAAAGACAAGATGAACATTCGAGGAATCCGCTCATGCCTGCGCGCTTTGAACTCAACGGGATCGCCTTCTCCGGCCCGACCTACAAGGTGGGGCTGATGCTGGCCCTGGCGGGTGAGCCGTTCGACTACGTGCACGTGAACATGATGCAGGGCGAGCATAAGCAACCCGCCTACATGTCGAAGCAGCGCTTCGGTCAGGTGCCGCTGCTCATCGACCGCAACAATGGGCGGCATCTCTGCCAGTCGGCCGCGATCCTCGAATACCTTTCGGACACGCTCGGCAAATTCGGCGGAGCGACCCTGGACGAGCGCCTGCGGGCACGGGAGTGGCTGTACTGGGACTTCGACCGGCTCGCCTCGCCGGTGTATCGCGCCCGCACCATCAAGCTCGGCATCCGCCCGGCTCCTCAGGAGGTGTACGACGCCAATGTCGCCGGCGGAAATGCCGCCCTGACGGTGCTCGACGAGCACCTTTCGGGCCGCGACTGGATCGTCGGGGAGGGTGTCACCATCGCCGATATCGACATCTACGGCGTCGTCGCCTACGCCGATGAGGCGGGCTTCGACCTCGCCGGATACGCCAATCTCCAGGCCTGGATGAACCGCTTCGAGGCACTGCCCGGCTTCGCCTCGACGAAGGCCCTGCTGCCGATGGAATCGCGGGTGGCGGCATGAGCGATCTGGAATTCCGGGAAGCGAGGGCGGGCGATCTCGAAGCGATCATCCGCCTTCACGAAGAGGACGATCTCGGAACGCATGGCGATGTGTGGTCGGAGGAGACCAGGCCGGCCTATGAGGCGGCATTCGCCGCCATTGCCCGCAGCCCCGAGAACAGGCTGTTCGTGGCCGTGGATGGCCACGAGGTCGTCGGCACGTTCCAGCTCACCTTCATTCCCAACCTCACCGGGCGCGGCGCGCTTCGCGTGAAGGTGGAGAGCGTGAAGGTGAAGGCGTCGCGCCGCTCCGGAGGCATCGGCGGCAGGATGATCGCCTATGCCGAGCAGCAGGCCCGCCTCGGCGGCGCCAGGGCCATGGAGCTGACCTCCAACAAGACCCGCAAGGACGCGCACCGATTCTACGAACGGCTGGGCTACTCACGCTCGCATGAGGGTTTCAAGAAGAAGCTCTGACGAGGCGTGGTGCCGGGCTGCGGGTCGCTGACGCGGCCCCACAGGTCGCGCGTGCGAAAACGGGCCCCGGTTTTCACGACCGTGGCCCTGCGGGTCGCTGAGGCGGCCCGCCGGGGCCGCTCAAACGATGCTCTGGTCGGTCCCGTGAGACGACAGGAAGGGTCTCGTCTCGGGCCAGGTCTCGAAATATTCGGTGAAGACCCGAGCCCATGTATCGGGCTCCCCTCGCCATTCGCTCGGATCCTTGCCGATGGAAAAGACATTCACGTTGCGCCGGGCCGGGCTCCTGTCGAGACGGTCGGCATAGCTCACGACGAGATACTCGCATCGGCGGCCGAAAAATTGGTCGGTCGCATCGCAGAGTTCTTCGATTTGCCAGGCGGTCATGCCCGGCGTGAGCGCTTGCGTGCGATCGGCCACGACATCCAGATTGTTCTGCGAGTTCGAGATCACGAAGACGAGGCGCTGCATCTTGCTCAAGGCGCGGAATTTTTCGGCGAGACGCTCGTATTTGTCCCTGGTGCCCTGGAAGTCGAGCGACAGGTCGTAACGACGATCCTCGTCGAGGAAGTCGTGCCAGAAATACGTATGATAGTCCCGCCAGTACGGAGCGTGATCGAGTTCCAGCGCATCTCGATGATCGGGAAAGAAGCGGCCGGATTCCAGGATCTTGAGCACCGACGACGGCGGGCAGATCAGCCAGTCGAAGGGGAGCCGCGATGCATCGAGGGCTTCCCCGTTCTTCAGGCAGGTCGATATGAGTTTGGCGTGCAGCCGGATCTGATGGGCCGACTGGCAGGACATGCCTAAGCTGACGATGGCCGTATGGGTTCCGATCAAGGACACCGCGTTCGCTCACGATCCGGTTCCGGCGGCGCGATTCCGGTTGTGCGGAAACGGGAACGCGGTCCGCCATGTGGGCGGAAGTCCTGATCAGCGCCCGTCCGGGAGGCAGGGTGCATGATGGTCTTCCCATCATGCACTTAGAGCATGTTTCGGCGACGTGGACCCGGTTCGCCGTCAAAAATGCAGCCGAGCCAAAGAAAAGAGCCGTTTCCACCGCGTGGAAACGGCTCTCGTCGAATCCGAGACGATTCAAGCCTTCGTGCCGCCCTTCAGGCGTGTGTTGCAGGCACTCCAGAACTTCGGCCACTTCATGTCGGCCTCGATCTTGCCGCCGGCCTTGGCGGCCTTCCACTCGGCGCTGCATTTGGTCAGGCGCTCGCGGGCGGCGAGCTGGGCGGCACTCGGCTCCTTCCCGGGCTTCATCTGAGCGGCCGCCGGAAGCGGGCCGGTGAAAGCCAGGGCCAGGGCGGCGGCCAGGGCGGCGTGCGTCAATCGGTTCGTCATGATCTCCCCCAAGAGCGCTTCGGTGGGCGCTAGGGACATCTCATATTGAAACAATGAAACATGCAAGGCCCCGGGGGCAGTCATGCGTTCTTTCCACCGCAAAGCGCATGTCTTGAGGATGCGATAGAGGACGCGATATCCTAACTTAACGTCAGATACATGTCGTCACACAAGGAGGGGCTCGCCATGGCGGCATCCGCCCAACAACCGATCGATCTCTATTACTGGCCGACCCCGAACGGATGGAAGATCACCATCATGCTCGAGGAATGCGGGCTGCTCTACACGATCCATCCGGTCAATATCGGCAAGGGCGACCAGTTCAAGCCGGAGTTCCTGGCGATCTCGCCCAACAACAAGATGCCCGCCATCGTCGATCCCGACGGGCCCGACGGGCAGCCGATCGCGATGTTCGAATCCGGCGCGATCCTGCAATATCTCGGCCGCAAGACCGGTCAATTCTATCCGCAGGACGAACGCAGGCGCGTCGAGGTCGACCAATGGCTGTTCTGGCAGATGGGCGGCTTCGGTCCCATGCTCGGACAGACACACCACTTCCGCATCTATGCGCCGGAAAAGGTGCCCTACGCCATCGATCGCTACACCAACGAGACGAACCGTCTCTACGGCGTGCTCGACAAGCGCCTCGCGGACCGGGACTATGTGGCGGGCGATTACTCGATCGCCGACATGGCCATCGCTCCCTGGGCCAAGATGTGGGAACGCCAGGGGCAGAACATCGAGGATTTCCCGAACGTGAAGCGCTGGCTGGCCGCCGTGCTGGACCGTCCGGCGGTCCAGCGGGCGCTCGAGGTCAATGCCGAGGACCGCGGGTCCTACGACATGAAGGATCCCGCCGTTCAGGCCATCCTCTTCGGCCAGAAGGCGCGGTGAGCCATCCTACGCTAGAGCCTTTGCCATGAACTTCGGTTCATGGCAAAGGCTCCTGTTGTTTGAGAAAGACGCCTTTTCTTCGCAAAACCGGCATCCACTTTTGCGGAAAAGGCTCTAGCGTCATGGCCGTGCCTGCCACGGCCGTGGTGCCCGAGGAGGCTCCTCAATTCAGCTTCGCCCAGATCTGGGAGCGGCAGATGAGGCCGCCCAGGACGCAGCCGGAGAGCTGCATGGACTTGCCCGCGAAGGTCATCTTGCCCGAATAGGTCCTGCCGTCCTTGTAGTTGTAGAGCTGGCCGGTGAAACCATCGCCCGAGGGCCGGATGTCGGAGATCATCTGAACGCCGACGAGGCTGCGCCCTTTCTGGGCGGCGTCGGGGTTGTTCACGTCCTTCGCGTCTCCCTGAACGGACACGATGGTTCCGCAATAGGCCTGCCCGCATCGGGCGATCCGCACCCGGGTTTCGCCGCTTTCGCTCAGATATGTCCCGCTCGGGTCCTGAGCCTGGGCGCGGGCCGCCCCCGTCAGCAGGCCGAGACCGAGCACGGCAAGGATCAGAGACTTCATGATCGTCCTCCATGATTGTCCC
Organism: Microvirga sp. M2; assembly: GCF_047497095.1. NCBI lineage: Bacteria > Pseudomonadati > Pseudomonadota > Alphaproteobacteria > Hyphomicrobiales > Methylobacteriaceae > Microvirga > Microvirga sp. M2. The sequence goes on along the minus strand of NZ_CP134063.1, from coordinate 3,105,105 downwards.
CCCGGCCGGTCTGCGAAGGGACCGGTCGGGAAGGAGATTAGGGGAAGCGGCCGAGCTTTCCAACGAGGCGATCGCCTTCGCAATCGCGAAAAGGCGCTCGGGAGGGACTTGAGAGGGAGGGGTCTCGCCGCTATAAGCGCCGGACTTTCCCGATTTCTTTTCTCAAGAGGGTGACCTGTCATGGCCATCGAGCGTACTTTCTCCATCATCAAGCCCGACGCGACCGAGCGTAATCTGACCGGCGCCGTCAACGCCGTCATCGAGAGCGCAGGCCTGCGCATCGTCGCCCAGAAGCGCATCCTCATGTCCCGCCGCGAGGCCGAGACCTTCTATGCGGTCCACAAGGAGCGTCCCTTCTTCGGCGAGCTCGTGGACTTCATGATCTCCGCGCCGGTCGTCGTGCAGGTCCTGGAAGGCGAGAACGCCGTGCTCCGCTACCGCGAGATCATGGGCGCCACCAACCCGGAGAGCGCCGCCGAGGGCACCATCCGCAAGCTCTACGCCAAGTCGATCGGCGAGAACTCGGTCCACGGCTCCGACAGCCTCGACAACGCCAAGATCGAGATCGCCCAGTTCTTCTCGGGCAACGAGATCGTCGGCTGAGCCGCAGCGGCTCTTTGCGCAAAACGACCAGGCCGCCTTCGGGCGGCCTTTTCTTTGGGCTCGGGCTCCGTCATGATGCGCCGGCCATGAACCAAGCTCCCCGCATCGAACGCCGCGCGTCCGTCTGTCCGCACGATTGCCCCTCCGTCTGCTCCCTCGACGTGGAGGTGATCGACGGGCGCGGCATCGGGCGCGTGCACGGGGCGAAGACCAACAGCTACACGGCGGGCGTGATTTGCGCGAAGGTCGCGCGCTATGCCGAGCGCATCCACCATCCGGACCGGCTGCTCCATCCGCTGAAGCGCACGGGCCCGAAAGGTTCGGGACAGTTCGAGCGCATTTCCTGGGACGAGGCGCTCGATACGGTCGCCGAGGCGTTCCTGCAGGCCGAGGCGGCGTTCGGCCCGCAATCCGTCTGGCCCTATTACTACGCCGGCACCATGGGCCTCGTGATGCGCGACGGCATCAACCGGCTGCGCCATGTGAAGAAATATTCGGGCCAGTACTCCACCATCTGCACGCCCATGGGCTGGACCGGCTACGTGGCCGGCACGGGCAGGCTCGCGGGCTCCGACCCGCGCGAGATGGCGGTGTCTGATTGCGTGGTGATCTGGGGCACGAATCCGGTTCACACCCAGGTCAACGTGATGACCCATGCCATGCGGGCCCGGAAGGAGCGCGGGGCCAAGATCGTCGCCGTCGACATCTATATGAACGCCACCATGAAGCAGGCCGACATGGCCCTTCTGGTGAAGCCCGGCACCGACGGCGCGCTCGCCTGCGCGGTCATGCACGTGTTGTTCCGGGACGGCTATGCGGATTGGGATTATCTGGAGCGCTACACCGATCACCCGCGCGAGCTCGAAGCGCATCTCAAGACCCGCGATCCGGCCTGGGCCTCTTCCATCACGGGCCTGCCAGCGGAGGAGATCGAGGCCTTCGCGAAGCTCGTCGGCACGACCAGGCGCACCTTCTTCCGCCTCGGCTATGGGTTCGGCCGCCAGCGCAACGGCGCGGTCAACATGCATGCGGCGTCCTGCATCCCGGCGGTGACCGGCGCCTGGCAATACGAGGGCGGCGGCGCGTTCCATTCCAACAGCGGCATCTTCCGCTGGAACAAGGCGCTGATCGAAGGGCATGAGGCCATCGACCGCTCGATCCGCGTGCTCGACCAGTCCCAGATCGGCCGCGTGCTCACGGGCGACGCGGAGGCGCTCTACGATGGCCCCGCCGTCAAGGCGATGCTGATTCAGAACACCAATCCGGTCTCCGTCGCGCCGGAGCAGGAGCTGGTCAAGCAGGGCTTTTCCCGCGAGGACCTGTTCGTCTGCGTGCACGAGCAGTTCATGACCGAGACGGCCATGATGGCCGATATCGTTCTGCCCGCGACCATGTTCATGGAGCACGACGATCTCTATTCCGGCGGAGGGCATCAGCATTTCCAGGTCGGACCGAAGCTCGTCGACCCGCCCGGCGAGTGCCGGTCGAACCATCAGGTCATCCAGGCCCTGGCGAAGCGCCTCGGCGCCGAGCACCGCGCCTTCGGCATGGAGCCGCGCGAGATCATCGACTGGACCCTGCGCCATTCCGGCTGGGGCAGCATCGAGGAGCTGGAGGCTGTCGTCCACAAGGACGTTCAGCCGCCCTTCGAGGAGGCCCACTACCTGAAGGGCTTCGGCTATCCCGACGGGAAGTTCCGTTTCAAGCCGGACTGGACGGCGGTGCCGTCCTACAACAACGGGCCGATGGGCCCCCACGCCCGGATGCCCGCCTTCCCGGACCATTGGGCCGTCATCGAGGCGGCGACGGACGAGCATCCCTTCCGCCTCGCCACGAGCCCGGCGCGCAGCTTCCTGAACTCCAGTTTCACCGAAACCCCCGGCTCGGTGGCCAAGGAGGGCAGGCCCGAGGTGATGATCCATCCGCTCGATGCCGAGCGGCAGGACATCGCGGACGGCGACTGGGTGAAGCTCAGGAACCAGCGCGGCGAGGTCTTTCTGCGCGCCAGGCTGTTCGACGGCGTGCGCCGCGGGGTGCTGATCGCGGAGGGGATCTGGCCCAACAAGGCGCATCCTCTGGGGCGGGGCATCAACACGCTGACGGGCGGCGACCAGGTGGCGCCCTATGGCGGAGCCGCGTTCCACGACAACCGGGTGGCGCTGGAGAAAGTCCACGAGGAGCTTGTGGTGGAGGCGCCCGTCCTGACCGTTCGGGGAAGGGCCGAGCCGGTCGGCGGCTAGCGCATCGTGCGGACCCGGCGGGCCGCGCTAGAGCATCGGACGCAAAAGTGGGAACCGGTTTTGGGTGAAAAGATGCTCAAAAGCATCAAATGACAGCATCGGATGTGGGTCCGATGTCACATCCGATGCTGTAGCGAAAAGTGGACCCGGTTTTCACGAACGTGGCCCTTCGGGTCCGCTCCGAACGATGCGCTCTTTTAGGACTGGAGCATCGGACACGGGACGTGGATGGGAGAGTGCCGTCTAAGCTGGCGAGCGCAGGGCGCCTTCGCCGCTCCAGGGACCCGAGAAGATCACGCGTCCGTGTTCGAGCCGCGCGCTGCCGTCGCAGATCATGCGCAGGGCCTGCGGATAGAGACGATGTTCCTGCACGAGAATGCGCGCCGCGAGGGAGTCCTCGGTGTCGCCCGGGACCACGGGTACTGCCGCCTGGGCGATGATGGGGCCCGCGTCGAGTTCCGGCACCACGAAATGCACCGTGCAGCCGTGGATGAGCACGCCTTCCTCCAAGGCACGCCGATGGGTGTGCACGCCGCGGAACAGGGGCAGGAGGGAGGGGTGAACGTTGATCATCCGCCCGGCCCAGCGCTCCACGAACCCCTCGGTGAGCACGCGCATGAAGCCCGCCAGGCAGATGAACTCGATCCCGTGCTCGGCGAGCACCGCATCCATCGCCTGCTCGAAGCTCTCGCGGGTGGGGTGCGTCCTGTGATCGATGACGGCCGTCGCGATGCCGGCTTCCCGCGCCCGTTCCAGGCCACCCGCATCGGGGCGGTTGGAGAGCACCAGGGCGATCTCGGCCGGAAAGTCCGGGCCACGCGCGGCCTCGATCAGCGAGACCATGTTCGACCCGCGCCCGGATATCAGAACGGCGACGCGGCGGGACATCAGAGCTTCAGCGACCCGGAGGTCGCGACACGCTCGCCGCTGGAATGCGGGACGGTCTCGCCGATGCGAACGGGGTTTTCGCCGGCCTGACGGAGACGTTCGGTCACCGCATCGGCCTGCGATGCGTCCGCCACCACGATCATGCCGATGCCGCAGTTGAAGGTGCGCAGCATCTCCGCTTCGGCGACGCCGCCGGTTCTGGAGAGCCAGCCGAAGACGGGCGGAGCCGCGATGGCGTCGAGATCGAGCCGCACGCCGACGCCCTCGGGAAGCACGCGCGGGACGTTGTCCGGGAAGCCCCCGCCGGTGATGTGGCAGAGCGCATGGATCCCATCGCCGCCCTTCAGCACCTGGAGCAGGGCCTTCACGTAGATCCGGGTCGGCTCCAGAAGGGCCTGGGCCAGGGTCTTGCCCTCCAAGGTCTTGCCCTCCAAGGTCTTGCCCTCCAAGGTCTTGCCCTCCAAGGTCTTGCCCTCGGCGAACGGGGCGGGAGCGTCCCAGGCGAGGCCCGAACGCTCGACGATGCGGCGAACCAGCGAGAAGCCGTTGGAATGGACGCCGGAGGAGGGCAGGCCGATGAGCACGTCGCCGACCTTCACGTCCCTGGGGAGGAGGGTGCCGCGCTCGGCCGCACCCACCGCGAAGCCCGCGAGGTCGTAATCGCCCTTGGCGTAGAGGCCGGGCATTTCGGCCGTCTCGCCGCCGATCAGCGCGCAGCCGGCCTGGAGACAGCCCTCGGCGATGCCCTTCACGATATGGACGCCCACGTCGGGCGAGAGCTTTCCGGTGGCGAAATAATCGAGGAAGAAGAGCGGCTCGGCGCCCTGCACGATGATGTCGTTCACGCACATGGCCACGAGGTCGATGCCGATCGTGTCGTGAATGCCCGTGTCGATGGCGATCTTGACCTTGGTGCCCACGCCGTCATTGGCGGCCACCAGGATCGGATCCCTGAATCCTGCGGCCTTGAGGTCGAAAAGACCTCCGAAGCCGCCGATTTCGGCATCCGCTCCGGGGCGGCGCGTGGACCGCACCAAAGGTTTGATCTGGTCGACCATGGCATTGCCCGCGTCGATATCGACGCCCGCTTGGGCATAGGTCAGGCCGTTCGTCTGCTTCTCGCTCATGGGACACCCCGTGTTGGGGTGGGGAGTAAGGCGATAGGGACTGAGAGGCAAGGGTTTTCCCTCGGAAGATGGGAAGTGCCAGCGTCGTCGTCCCCGGCCTTGTGCCGGGGCACCCCAATCGTCCGGCTCTTGGAAACCTCGGCGGGTCCAACCGGAAATTGAACTTGGGCTCCCGACCCGGCATCATCCCGGCACGATGACCATACCGAACATCATCACCATCGCCCGGCTCGTCATGGTTCCCATCGTGATCGTCATGATCATGCAGGAGCGGTGGGCCGCGGCCTTCATTCTGTTCGTCGTGGCGGGCGTGTCGGATGCCGTCGACGGCTTCATTGCCCGACATTTCGACATGAGGAGCGAGTTCGGGGCCTATATCGATCCGCTGGCCGACAAGTCTCTGCTGGTCTCGATCTACGTGTCTCTCGCGATCGTGGGCGCGATCCCGAGCTGGCTGGCGATCATCGTGGTCTCGCGGGACGCCATGATCGTGTCGGCCGTTCTCCTCTCCTGGGTCATGAGCCGTCCGGTGGAGATCAAGCCGATCATGGTGAGCAAGCTGAACACCGCGGCCCAGATCGGATTCGCGGCCTTCGCGCTCGCGGCCAATGCCTATGGCGTGGAGCTGGGCGGGCTTGAAGAGATCGTGATGCTGATCGTCGCCACCTTGACCGTGGCTTCCGCTGGTGCCTATCTCGGGGGCTGGCTGCGGCACATGGCTGCTTAAGGTCCCTGAGCTTTCGGGTATGGAGTGCCGATGACGGTCCAAAGGCAGATCGGATTCTGGATTGCGGCGCTTGTCGCCGGGGTGCTGCTGCTATTCGTGCTGCGCGGCATCCTCCTGCCTTTCGTCGCCGGATTCGCGCTGGCCTATCTGCTCGATCCGCTGGCCGACCGGCTGCAGAGGATGGGTGTCGGACGCCTGGGCGCCAGCCTGCTGATTCTCATCCTGTTCGTCCTGCTCTTCATCATCTCGCTGATGATCCTCGTGCCCTTCGCGGCGCAGCAGGTGGGGGCCTTCGTGGAGAGGCTGCCGGGCTATGTGGCGCGCCTTCAGGAGCTGGGGGCCGAGCAGCTCGGGCCGATCATCCGCAAGCTCGGAATCGAGGAGGCGCTGCCCGCCGCGCCGACATCCGTCGGCAACCTCATCAGTCAGGGCATCGCATGGCTCACGGCCTTCCTGCAGGGGCTCTGGTCGGGCGGGCAGGCGCTGATCGGCATCTTCTCCCTTCTGGTCGTGACCCCGGTCGTGGCCTTCTACATGCTGGTCGACTGGGACCGCATGGTGAGGACCGTGGATTCCTGGATGCCTCTGCGCCACCGGGACACGATCCGCGCCATCGCCCGCGACATCGACCGGGCCATCGCCGGGTTCGTGCGCGGGCAGGCGCTGGTCTGCCTGATCCTCGGAACCTTCTATGCGGTCGGCCTCGCCCTCATCGGCCTCAATTTCGGGGCGCTGATCGGCATGACGGCGGGCCTTCTGAGCTTCATTCCCTATGTGGGCTCGCTCACCGGCCTGATCCTGTCGGTCGGCGTGGCCATCGTGCAGTTCTGGCCCGACTGGACCATGATCCTGGCGACGCTCGGCATCTTCGTGTTCGGGCAGTTCGTGGAGGGCAACATCCTGTCGCCCAAGCTGGTCGGGGATTCCGTCGGGCTGCACCCGGTCTGGCTCATGTTCGCGCTGGTCTCGTTCGGCGCGCTCTTCGGCTTCGTGGGGCTGCTGCTCGCCGTGCCTCTCGCGGCCGCCATCGGGGTCATCGCGCGCTTCGCCCTCCGGCAGTATCTGGCAAGCCCCCTTTATCGCGGAACAGGGCCCGTGGTGATCCATCCCAAGCTCGACGACAGGGCCGATCTCGATGCGTGACGCTCCCAAGCAGCTGGCCTTCGACCTGCCTCTGGATCCGCGCTTCGGAGCTGAGGATTTTCTCGTCAGCCCGTCGAACGAGCAGGCCTACGGCCTTGTCGAGGGATGGCCCGACTGGCCCGACACGATTCTCCTGCTGATCGGTCCGCCCGGCAGCGGGAAGAGCCATCTCGCCTCGATCTGGGCCGAGAACGCCCATGCCTGGACGGTCGATGCCCTGGAGATCACCCACGACAAGGTTCCTCACGTCATCTCCAACGGGGCCCTCGCGATCGAGGACATGGACCGGGGCGAGCGGGACGAGGCGGCCCTGTTCCACCTTCTCAATCTGGCCAGAGAGCGCAAGGCCTCCCTCCTGATCACCAGCGAGACGCCTCCGGACCGCTGGGGCCTGAGGACGCCCGACCTCCTGTCGAGGCTGCGCCTCGCCCCGGCCGTGTCTCTCGACGCGCCGGACGACGCCCTGCTCAAGGCCGTTCTGGTGAAGCTGTTCGTGGACAGGCAACTCGTGGTCGATACCTCCGTTGTCGATTATATTTCGCTTCGGATCGAGCGATCTCTCGCCAAGGCTTCGGAACTGGTGGCGCTTCTGGACAAGGAGGCGCTCAGCCGGGGACGGCGCGTCTCGCGCGCGATTGCCGCCGAAATCATCGGATCCGCACAAGAAACGGAAGAGAACGAGTGACGTCTGATCCCGCCTCATTGTCCCCGAAACGTCGTGAGATCGTCACGAAGCCCAGAGCAAAACGGACGCCGAAGAAGGAATCGGCGGAGATCGAGGTGCGGGACGCGATGGCCCTGAGGGACGTGGAGACGGTCAGCGAGGCGCCTTTGCCGAAGGCTCCCCCGGATATCGAGCTGGACGGAGCGGTGCTGCGCCGGTTTCCGCAGCGGTTCATCAATCGGGAGTTGTCCTGGTTGCAATTCAACCGCCGGGTGCTGGAAGAGGCCTCCAACCGCAACCATCCGCTGCTGGAGCAGCTGCGCTTCCTCTCCATCTCGGCCGAGAACCTCGACGAGTTCTTCATGGTCCGCGTCGCGGGCCTGCGCGGGCAGGTGCGTTCGGGCGTATCGACGATCTCGCAGGACGGCCTCACGCCCCAGGAGCAGCTCTCCAGGATCGCGGTCGAGGTGTCGCGTCTCGCGTCCGACCAGCAGCGGCGCTGGGGCGAGCTGCGCGACGCCCTGCAGGAGGAGGGGATCGTCCTCGTCGAGGGCGCGGGCCTGACGAAGCCCGAGGCCTCCTGGCTCGAGGACTACTTCCTCAACCACATTTTCCCCGTGCTCACGCCGCTGGCCATCGATCCGGCGCATCCGTTCCCGTTCATCCCGAATCTCGGCTCGTCCATCGCGCTCAAGCTGGTGCGCCAGAGCGACGGGAAGGTCCTGAACGCTCTGATCCGCCTGCCGTCGCGGGCGGAGCGGTTCGTCCGCCTGCCGGACTTTTCCGAGACCGGCTCGGCCCGCTTCATCGCGCTGGAACAGATGATCGTGCTCTATACCAGCCGGTTGTTCCCCGGCTACGTGGTGCAGGGGCAGGGTGCGTTCCGGGTCATCCGCGATTCCGATATCGAAGTGGAGGAAGAGGCGGAGGATCTGGTGCGCCTCTTCGAGACGGCCCTCAAGCAGCGCCGCCGAGGCAGCGTGATCCGCCTCGAGGTCGAGGCCGCGATGCCGGAGGATCTGCGCCTCTTCGTCGCCGAGGAGATGGAGGTTTCCAACGACGAGGTGTTCGTGGTCGAGGGCATGATGGGTCTGCGCGATCTATCGCAGCTCGTCGCGCTGGACCGTCCGGACCTCAAGTTCAAGCCCTACAATCCGCGCTTTCCCGAACGCATCCGCGAACACAGCGGCGACTGCTTCGCGGCGATCCGGGAGAAGGACATCATCGTCCATCACCCGTACGAGTCCTTCGACGCGGTGGTGCAGTTCCTGCGCCAGGCCGCGCGCGACCCCAACGTCGTGGCGATCAAGCAGACGCTCTACCGCACGTCCTCGGATTCGCCGATCGTCGCGGCTCTCGCGGAAGCCGCGGAAGCGGGCAAGTCCGTCACCGCCCTCGTCGAGCTGAAGGCCCGCTTCGACGAGGAGGCGAACATCCGCTGGGCGCGCAACCTGGAGCGCGCGGGCGCTCAGGTGGTCTACGGCTTCATCGAGCTGAAGACCCACGCCAAGCTTTCCATGGTGGTCCGGCGCGAAGGCAGCCAGCTCATCACCTATTGCCATGTGGGCACCGGCAACTACCACCCGATCACCGCCCGCATCTACACGGATCTGTCCTTCTTCACCGCCGATCCGGCGATCGGCCGGGACGTGTCGCGCATCTTCAACTTCGTCACCGGCTATGCGGAGCCGGCCGAGCTGGAGCGCATGGCCGTATCGCCCCTGACCCTGAGAAAGCGCCTGCTGCAGCACATCGACGAGGAGATCGCCCATGTCAAAGCCGGGCGGCCGGGGGCGATCTGGGCCAAGTGCAACGCGCTCGTCGACCCCGACATCATCGACGCGCTCTACGATGCGAGCGCGGCGGGCGTTCAGGTGGATCTCATCGTGCGCGGCATCTGCTGCCTGAGGCCGGGCATCAAGGGATTGTCGGAGAACATCCGCGTGAAATCCATCGTCGGCCGCTTCCTGGAGCACACCCGCATCTACGCCTTCGGCAACGGGTTCGGCCTGCCGAACCCGAAGGCGCATGTGTACATTTCCTCCGCCGATCTGATGACCCGCAATCTCGACCGCCGCGTCGAGGCGCTTCTGCCGATCGGCAATCCCACGGTCCATCAGCAGGTGCTGGATCAAATCATGCTGGCCAATCTCCTCGACAACGAGCAGAGCTGGGCCGTGCTTCCCGACGGCACCAGCCAGCGGATCGTGCCGGGCAAGGGCGAGGAGCCGTTCAACGCCCACAAGTACTTCATGACGAATCCGAGCCTTTCAGGCCGAGGCAAGTCCCTCAAGACCTCAAGCCCCAGGGCGCTTGCGAAACGGGGGCAGCGCTGACATGCAGACCATCGCCCGAGAAGCCCAGGGCCGGCTCAAGATCGGCCAGCCCGTCGCCATCATCGATATCGGCTCGAACTCCGTACGCCTCGTTGCCTATGAGGGCCTGGCCCGCGCGGTCACGCCGATCTACAACGAGAAGGTTCTCTGCGGCCTCGGCCGCCATGTGGCGACGACGGGCCGCCTCGACGAGGACGCGGTGGACCGGGCGCTTCGCGCGCTCGCCCGCTTCCGGGTGCTGTGCGACACGATGCAGGTCTCCGAGGTGTTCGTGCTGGCCACCGCCGCCGCGCGCGACGCCACCAACGGTCCCGCCTTCGTGGCGGCCGCCGAGAAGGCCTGCGGACATCCCATCAGCCTGCTCTCCGGGGCCGAGGAGGCGCGGGTCTCGGCGCTGGGCGTCGTGGCGGGCTTTTACGAACCGGACGGACTTGCCGGCGACATGGGCGGCGGCAGCCTCGAACTCGTGGACGTGAAGGGCCCGACCGTCGGCCAGGGCGTCACGATGCCGTTGGGCGGCCTTGCCCTCCAGGACGTGAGCGGAGGCTCCCTCAAGAAGGCGCAGAAGATCGTGCGCGCGGCCCTGGAGCGCGCGCCGGAATACCTGGAGCATCTGCATGGCCGCACCTTCTATGCGGTCGGCGGCACCTGGCGCGCGCTGGCGCGCCTTCATCAGGCCGCCACGGACTATCCGCTCCATGTGATGCACGGCTACATGATCGACCCCAGAGACGGCCTCGACTTCCTGCGCCTCGTGGAGGAGGCGGACGCGAAGGGCCTCAAGGACATCGAGAGCATTTCCGAGGCCCGCCGGCCGCTCTTGGCCTATGGCGCCATCGTGCTGGAGGAGATCATCCGCCTCGGCGGGCCGAAGGAGGTGGCGATCTCGGCCTTCGGCGTCCGCGAGGGCGTCCTCTTCGACAGGCTCGACCCGGAGGCGCAGAAGCGCGATCCGCTGCTCGCCGCCGCCAGCGACCTGAACCTGCTGCGCTCCCGCTCCCCGCGCCACGGCGAGGAGTTGTGCGAATGGACGGAGGCCTTCATCAGGAGCTTCGGCCTTCCCGAAACCGAGGCGGACAACCGCCTGCGCCGGGCGGCCTGTCTCCTGGCCGATATCGGCTGGCGCGCGCATCCCGATTACCGGGGCGAGCAGAGCCTCAACCTCATTGCCTACGGGGCCTTTGCGGGGCTCGATCACCCGGGACGGGCCTATCTCGCGCTGTCGATCTTCTTCCGGCACGAGGGCCTGTCTCCCGACAAGGTGAGCTCGCGCATCCGGAGCCTGGCGGGTTCCCGCTATCTGGAGCGCGCCCGCCTGCTCGCCGCGCTCATGCGCATCGCCTATCCGGTCTCGGTCTCGATGGAGGGCATCCTGCCGCAGGCGCCCTTGCGGGCGAGGGGCAGCCAGGTGGTTCTGCAATTGCCCGCTCAAATGCAGGATCTGGCCAACGAGAGGCTCGCGGGCCGCATGAAGGCGCTCGGCAAGCTCCTCGGGATGGAGCCCGTGATCGAAATTCTAGGCTAGGGCCAATCCACATTCAGGATTCACACGAGCGAAGAAAGCTGACTCACTGGGTTGCAGGTGGTTTGATTCGGAGCCGGACGATGGGTGTGAAGCGATACGAACTGAGCGAAGCCCAGTGGCGGCGCATCGCCCCCCTGCTGCCGGGCAAGGTGGGCGACCCCGGCCGCAGCGGGGCGGATAACCGCCTGTTCGTCAACGGCGTCTTGTGGGTGCTGCGCTCTGGAGCATTCTGGCAGCATCTGCCCGAGCGCTACGGCAAATGGAAGAGCGTCCACGCCCGCTTTACCCGCTGGACCAAGGCCGGGGTCTGGGAGCAGGTGTTTGCCGAGCTGATCAAGGATCGCGACAATCACTATCTCATGCTCGACACCACCCTGGTGCGCGTCCATCAGCAGGCCGCCGCCGGAAAAGGGGGGCCGCCACTCAGGCGCTGGGGCGTTCCCGCGGGGGTCTGACCACCAAGATCCACATGATCTGTGACGGCCTCGGCCGACCGCTGCGCTTCCTGCTGAGCGCCGGCCAGCGCCACGACTGCCTCGGCGCCAAGGCGCTGCTCGACGGCTTCCAGGCCCGGTCCGTCCTGGCCGATCGGGCCTATGACACCAACGAGCTGCGCCAGACCATCGCGGCGATGGGCGCCGAGGCGGTCATTCCCTCAAGCCGATCGCGCAAGCAGCCGATTGCCCATGACGCCACCGCCTACAAACTGCGCAATCGGATCGAACGCTGCTTCAACAAGCTCAAGCACTGCCGACGCTTTGCAACCCGGTACGACCGGCGCGCCTGCCACTTCCTCGCCTTCATCCACCTCGCCGCCATCATGCTCTGGCTGTGCTGAATGTGGATTCGTCCTAGCGCATCGGACGTGAAAAGTGGATTCCACTTTTGGGTCCTATGTTCTAGACGGGCGAGCGTACTGGACGCTCCTTGGCTAAGGACTGTCTTCGTTCGTAGTCACCAGTAGGATTAGACAAAGGAAGGGCGCAGGTTACCAACGCGCAGCTCGGCTGCCGGCGCGAAAAGCGCTCACATTTTCGGTAAGATGATGTTTGGATCTAGTTCCAGTCAAGATCACCCCGCCGAAACAGTTGTCGAGGATGAAGCTGAAGGCATTCTTGAGCGCTTCCGCTTTTCCTTCGGTAGCCGTTTCGACAATCTCTCCCATCGCGAGTGGTCGATTGACAATTACGTTTAACGAATGCTCGGTTGCGAGTTCAAAGGCGTGCCTCAACGACGTGTTAAGTTTGTTGTACGTAAATTGTAGGTAGCTAAATGCACCTGCGCGACAAACAATCCTTGCCGATCCGATGTCGCTTGTGCTCGCCCCAAATGTCGTTATGCCTTGTGTTTGTGCGTAGCTAAGGGACCTCATTAAATCCTTTGATGTCAGTGTACCAGCCTTTGGCCGATGAACCTGAAGAAGATCGATTTTTCCAAAGATCTTCATACTCTGGTCGATACTTCGGCATAGTGCGTCGTACGAGTGATCGACAAATGGCGTCTGTGAGGTCGAATCCCAGTGCTCGCCAATTTTGGTGCTGACGTAGATCGGAGGATTGTTGGCCGGTCGATTCCTTAGAAATGCCCCAAGAATCTTTTCACTCGAGCCGTAGCCCGGAGCAGTATCGAAGAACGTGATCCCCTTGGAGATTGCATGATCGAGCAATGCATAAGCCCGCTCCTCACTAGGAGGCATACCCTGCTTGTACCCCCATGGGCGCCCGATCGAAAGAAGTCCCAAGCCTAGGCTGACCGAACTGCGTCCAGGTCCTCGCATGATGCAGATACTTTCGCCGATAAACGTTGCTGCACTACCCTCTGAAACTTTGGAAAAGTATGAGTGACAGTGCGATTGTGCTCGAGCCAAGCGCCCGCCAATGCGAGTATCTTTCTTTGAGTATAAGTAGGGAAATGCCGAACCCAAAAACCAAACTGGTCTCACGGGTAGCTGCCACAAGAGCCATTGGGGCATAATTCATCGCAACTACCACAAGTCCCCAGGACATCACTTGAAGGAGACCAGCAGCAAATCCGAGTTTCCAGATCGAAAGTGGAATGCTGCGGTAGCTCGTCTTTGCCAAAAAGTGGAGAACAGCTGCGCTCCCCAAACCGTCAATTAGTGAAATCCACGCTACATACGCAAGTGGAGAGAGAGAGACGCTCTTACACCGACACCGTCAATGACGATGTAGGATGTGGAGAGCAAGGCGGCCATGAGGCTGTATATCACGGCTCCAGTGCAAAAATCGCCTCGGATTGCTCCGCCTTTCAATGCTACGATTGCAACGCCTAACGCGATGCCCATCAAGGCGAAGGTGCCTCCGGTTGAGACTGCCTCACCGCTTACGTAGAGAGCGAGCAGTGCGACAAGAATCGGGGTAGCTCCGCGAACGATCGGGTAGACCTGACCCATATCTCCAAAACGGTAGGCTTGTTGGCCGATGATGCGCGCAGCAATATGGAATGAAGCGCCGTAAACTAGATACTTGATCGAAGTGGACGAAATCTCGTCAAATACAAATATTCCGATTAGGCCAACCACAGCAGAGCACACAGCCATTGCCAGAACAATGGATGTGCTGTTTCCAACCTTGATCATGGCATTCCATGTAGCATGCAGAGCAGCGGAGAATAGGACCAATGATAGAGGCAATAGGCTCATGACATGCTGCTCACTTAGAAAGGCCGTTCACCAGGTGCGTGTACTCCTATCGGAAAGCAGGAATACATCCTGCCAAGACGTCACTCACCAGTTGTTGATGTTGCTCGTAAATTAGGTGTGGGAGGGATGTAGGAGAGAAGAACGAGAGCTCGAAGGTTTCCTTATTATCAATTGACAATTCTCCACTGATAATCTTCATCCTAAAGAAGACAGTGAAGGTTTGGCATTGATCGCCATTCTCACAGGTTGCGAAGTATTTCGAGTACACTCCGAGCAGCTCTATTGGTGAGACGATCAAGCCAGTTTCCTCACGGATTTCTCTAACGGCGGCTTCAGACGCCGACTCTCCTAGTTCAATGATGCCTCCTGGGAATCCCCAGTGATCAAGTATTGCCGACCTCTTCTGAAGAAGGACTTTGCCTTCGTCGTCCTCTATCCAGCCGCCTGCCGAATTGACGAAAATGAGGTCGCTTCCGATCTTGCTTCGAATATCTTTAATCCAGCCTGCCATCCGATCACTCCGAAGATTGGGCCGGAAGCGAGAGGAGGAGATCCCTACAATTTCCGGGGCATCACTTGCCGCAAGAGATTTGCGAGACATCCAGTGAAGGGTGATGGGTCAATTTCACGGTATTAAGTTGCCATTGCAGCCTATGCTAGAGAAGGTAATAGACTCTCGTTTCTTGTTCCTGCTTCCGGTGAGTATGGAACGGGAATCTCACCTGCAGCAGATTGATGCCATAGAACTCGGACTTCATCCTCGCTCCAGCCTTCTCTACCGTGAACACATGCCCCATTGTCCCATAGAACGAGATCATCGGGTTCCAAGGCTACCGCGCAGCGATAAGGAGCTTCGTCTACATGACGCCATAGCTCGGTCAGTAGAGCTCGGCTTTCCTCTTCAGTGAGGCCCACGACAAGGCTGTCTCTGCGGGTAGGCAGGTACAGCATGGGGGCTTGTGTCGAGAGGTGGCGGCGCACAAGCGGGTGTACCGGGCCAATCTTCCGGATTTCTATTGGATATGATGGCCCTGCTTCTGATATGGCGACTTCGTGTTCTCGCGGATAGTGGTGATGAATTACGCGTAACTTCGAGATCTTGTTTTGGAGCTCAGAGGGGAGTGATGCGTAGACCCTACGCATATCCATGAAAAAGGTCCGTGGAGGCTTGCGCGGAGCTTTCTTGCAGTAAAGGATTACGTGTCCGGACGGAACCTCCCATGGGGCGGACGAATCCGTATGCCACACTTGGGCTGAGGCATTGCCATTGCCGAGACGTCGTCCAGTGGCATCGGTTCCATTAGAGATCACCTTGATTGCCCCCCCGATGTGATGGGCTTCAACCGATGGTGTTCTAGTATTCATTAATGGTCCAAAACGACCCGCTAACCCTTCAAGCTGTTCTGCTGATAGATCCTGATTTCGAACCAGCACGACGAGGTGATCTGCTAAAATTTGGCGCAGTCGCCAATAGAACTCGTCCGAGGCGTAAAGGTCGCTGAGGATGACGTCCTTCAGCTCGACGCCCACATAGGTTGAGAGGGGTTCGTATTTTAGATTCATGGAACTGATGCCCTTTCTCGATACAGCCTGAGACGCCTCAATAGGGGTTCTCGACTGCATAATGTTCGCCGTCGATACGCAGATGTTTGGCAAGATCCTGCGGCGGTCGTCCGTTAGCGGTGTTCTCAGGCCACGGCCTTGAGGTCCGGCGCGGTGGCATAGGCCCACGGCAGTAGATCATCAATGCGGGTGTTGAGATGGCCGGTGGCGATGCGGCTCAACACGTCGGCGAGATAAGCCTGCGGATCCACCCCGCACAGTTTGCAGGTCTCGACCAATGAGGCGATGATCGCCCAGTGTTCGCCCCCGCGATCCGAGCCGGCAAACAGTGCATTCTTGCGCGTCAAGGCCAAAGGCCGGATTGCCCGCTCGACCACGTTGGAGTCGATCTCAATCCGCCCGTCGTCGACAAAGCGGGTCAGCCCGTCCCAGCGCACAAGCGCGTAGCGGATCGCCTCGGCCAGCTTGCTCTTCTGGCTGATCAGACCGAGTTTGCCGCGCAACCACGGCTCGAGAGCGTCCAGTACCGGACCGCTCTTGGCCTGACGAATCCGGCAGCGCTCCGCCGCACTCATGCTACGGATCTCGCTCTCGATCCGGTAGAGCTCCGCAATCCGGGTGAGCGCTTCGCTGGCAATCGGCGCCGCTCCGGCCACGGCCAGTTCGTAAAAGCGCCGTCGCACGTGCGCCCAGCAGAACGCGAGGGTGACCTGATTGCCTCCAGCTAGAGCCCGATAGCCGCTGTAGCCGTCCACCTGCAGCACGCCGGCAAAACCGCACAGATGCTCGATCGGCCGGGCCGCCTTGCGATCCGGCGCATAGACGTAGGCCACCCCAGGCGGATCCGTGCCGCCCCACGGCCGATCGTCCCGCGCATAGGCAAACAGCTGCCCGGTCTTGGTCTGGCCGCGGCCGGGATCGAGCACCGGTGCGGTGGTCTCATCGGCAAACAGCCGGGGTGAGGTCTTCAGCTGCGCCAGCAGGCGCTCATGTACCGGCCGCAGGTGCCAGGCGGCGCGCCCGACCCAATCAGCCAGGGTCGAACGATCCAAAGTGATGCCCTGACGCGCGTAGATCTGAGACTGCCGGTAGAGCGGGAGATGGTCGGCGTATTTCGACACCAGCACCTGCGCGACCAGCGCGTCGGTGGGCAGGCCGCCTTCGATCACGCGGGCCGGAGCCGGGGCTTGCACCACCCCATCCTCGCAGTGGCGGCAGGCGTATTTGGGCCGTCGCATCACCAGCACGCGCAGTTGCGCCGGCACGATGTCGAGGCGCTCGGAGACATCCTCGCCGATGCGGTGCAGGGCATTGCGGCAGCAGGGACAGGTTGGATCCTCGATGTCGATGATCGTCTCAATGCGCGGCAGATGGGCCGGCAAGGATCCGCGGTTCCGACGCCGCTGGGCCGCTCGGCTTTGACGCTCGGCCAGATCCGCTTGCTCGTGTTGGGCGCCTTCGGCGGCCTCAGTCTGTTCGGCCTCTTCCAGCCCGAGCAGCAGTTGATCCTCAGGCAGGCTCTCGGCCCTGCGGCCGAAGCGATGACGCTGCATCGCCTTGATAATCTGCTCCAGACGTTCAGCGCGGGCCCGCTCGGCCAGGAGCATGGCTTTGAGCAGTTCAGGATCATCCGGGAGAGTTTGCATCGCGCTGGTCACAGGACGAAGTGAATCATGCTTCGACGGGAGCCGCGATGGCTCTTATGGATGGGATCGGGTCAGCTGGGCTCCACAGGCACAGAGGTCGGTCGTGGCGCATGCACGCGGCGCCAGTCCAGACCCTCGAGCAGAGCGGAGAGCTCGGCGGCTGACAGGTGAAGGGCACCATCCTGCAGCTTGGGCCAGCGGAACTCACCATCCTCCAATCGCTTCGCGACGAGAACCACGCCGGTGCCATCCCAGAACACCAGTTTGACGCGATCCGTGCGTTTGGCGCGGAAGACATAAACCGTCCCGGAGAACGGATCGGCCCCCATGGTGTCGCGCACGAGCGCAGCGAGGCCATCCGCCCCTTTGCGGAAGTCGACGGGCTTGGTGGCCACCAGGACGCGGACAGTCCCGCTCGGCCCGATCATCGCAGGCTCTTGAGCGCTTGCAGGACCATAGCCAGCGTTGCGCCATCGGCCCCCGGAGGGATGCGAATGACAGTGCCCGCCACAACAATCTCGATCACCGCCTCCCGGCAGGCTGCCGGGGTGGGCTGCGGCCCGTCAGGGGCGACAATAACCGGGGTAAAGGCGAGAGGATGATCGTCCGCCGCGCACTTGGCCTGACGGCGCCAGGTGAACAGGTGCTGCGGCGCTATCCCGTTTCGGCGGGCCACCTCGGACACCACCGCGCCCGGCGCCATGGCTTCCTCCAGGATCCGCGCCTTCTCATCGGCTGACCAGCGCCGGCGTCCACTGGCTCCGGTGATCACTTCCAGGCGCCGCACCGGCCGCGGCGGCTCAAGCATATGGTCAACCATCGGCACAAAACGATCCTCAATCCAAGATCGTCAGTCTCGCTGCTCACACATGCGAATGTAAGGTGCGGCGAGAACACCGCTTACGGTCGTCCGACGCGGACAAAGTTGTTTCGCTGGTTGCCCAATATGCTGGCTACGATCTGCATGATCTGATTTTCGCGATCATTCTGAGACGCTACGCCGAGTTCAAGGTAGACCGCATAGATGAGAGCGAGACACGATACTTCTCGCGGCATGATGAGGTGCTTCCATTGGAATTCACTTTTCCAGAACGAAAGAATCTCTGCGCCTCGCGTTTGAGCGCGGTGGGCGACGTCGCGTAGATATTCATCGCTGGGAAGGACAGCTTGTGGATAAGATAGGACCTGCCCGGTCCCCGGTACGGTAATCTCTCCGGGGACGATCACGTATTGATCGTTATCGAAATAGTGCGTACCAGGATAAGGGGCGATAAATGTGGTAATACCAACATTGCATTCGAGGCCGACGTACTTCAGGATCTTGTCGCACGTGTAGATTAGGCCGTCCCGAGTAATCTTGGGGGCGAAAAGAATGATGTTGAACGAACATTTCATGTTGTTGTTCAAAATATTTCTAATCGCGATGTCGGATCGGTCGTTCTCCAAGCGCTTGTTGAAATCCTTTAAGCTATCTCCGTACCATGACTCAGCACCGAAGGCCACGACCTTGAATCCGGCTTTGTACATCAATGCACAAATGTCATCGGTGATCATTTGTGCCGTTGCGCGACATCCAAAGTGGCCGTCGATTCCGTGTTCGATGATCGCCTCGCAAAACTGCTTGGCGCGCTGAGGCATGGCGAGGAAGTTCTCGTCGTCAAAGTAAATGAAGATCTCTGGGTCGGTTGCTAAAATCTTCACACATTTCTCGACCAACTCTTGTGCCGATGCGCCGACGACTCGCACTTTTTTCTCGTCTGACGCGAGTTTGAGAAAGTTTGTGCTGATGCAGAACGAGCAGCCATAAGGGCAATAGTTTGACGTAATCAGCCTGATCATCTTCGGGCTAAGATCGAGGATCTGGAGCAATTCATCGTCATAGTTGTCGTTGATATATCTCCAGTAAGGCTGATAGTCCTTCACATCCATTTCATAGGTTGAGAACACCTCTGAGTACTGTTCTGAGTTCAAGGGAATGGCGGGGGGATTGACGACGACAGTCCCGTCGCTTTTCTTGAATAACCAGCCTCCGATGTGTTTCGAGTTATCTATAATGTCGTCGGAACTCGGCTGAGAGGCGGCACGGATGACCTTGATCAGTTCGATCAGCGGGAACTCGCCTTCGCCACGGAGGAGGCCATGGATGGGAAGCTTCTCTATATACTCTCGGTAGCGAGCCGTTGCTTCAATCCCGCCCGTCACAATAAAGCTATTAGGGCATGCATTTTTCAGCGCCCAAACATTGGACAGGTCCTGCTCAAGAGTGTCATAAAAAAAGGGATAACCAATCAGGGGCGGCTGATATGTTTTCAGCAGGGAATATACTTCCTCTCTGCTATGAATGTTAAAATCTACAACGGCTGTCTTAATATTGTGGCGCTTTTCTAGGTAATGCTTAATTCGCCAAGTGCCGTGATATAGGTTAGGTATAAATCGTGATATAGAATGCTCAGCACTTCGGTCAGGCTTAACAAGTACTATGGTCGTATATTCATCAATAGATATAGGTGTCTTCTCAAATTGCCGGGTATCGTACGAAGTTAGGGCTCCGCTTAGCAACTGGCTTCTAACTACGTGATCTTTCTTTGGTAAATTGTCATTTTTGTGTGAGTGTGACTTAGAGTTTGGAATTGTTGCCATGGCAATACTCACCTTAATCGATCGCCGCCAGTTTGCGTTCCCGTGATAGGCAAATCCCAGGTTTATTCGTTACGTTATTTCGTAAACAAACTGATCGCAAGGGCTAAGTAACTTGGCCTTGGATTAGCGCACCTATGTGTTGATACTTTCGTGCGCGTGATCGGCGGGCCTAGATATGAATTAGGTCGCCGGAATGTGGATATCGGCATCACGTGGAGGTGAGTCTTGCTGGAATGATAGGTCACACCATGGGGAGACAACCGCTGATCGATATGAAGATGACCAATGGTGCCCTCGCGAGAGGTGGGTGCACAAGAATGGCCACTCGCTTGCCAAGTTGTCGCGGAAATACCTGAAATCCCGGTGTTTCGAGAACAAGCCCACTCTATCGGTGATTGCTGTCTGGTGTAAGTTGCGTAACTTTGGTGTCGGTCCTATGAAGCGAGCGATCAGCCAAGCCCGATGGAGCCCTTTGATCCCGAGCAGCGGGAACTCATGCGATCCCCTCTTGATGACCTGAGTATCTTGAGGGGGCATTTCTGGGGAATTACGCGGTTTCTAGCAATTGAAAGCGGAATCGTTCAGCGGTGCGGCAGAGATACCGACTACGAGTGCCTCAACGGTAAGTTGGCAAGTTCGGCGCCTCCAGGATCGGATGGGAACGCAATTAGAACTGCTACCCCTTTTCTTGGAAACGGCTCTCTTCTTTCGCGTGCCGCATGATTGACGGCGAACCGGATCCATTTCGCCGAAAAAGGCTCTTGTGCGGCTGACGGGGCTTGCGTTTTCCGGCTGCTTTGCACAACCCTTTAACTTGGGTTAAAGAAATTCCGCCGCTCATCACAAGAGCGGAGCAGAATTTGGCGGGAACGGCAATGAGCCTCATCAATCTGTCGGCCGTGCAGAATGCACAACATTCGCGCGACCCTTACGATCATCTTCTGGCGTCCGAGTTCTTGAAACAGGACGCGATCGACGATCTCCGGCGCGATTTTCCCGAGATCAGCAAGCCCGGCTACCTCACTGTCGACGAGGTCAATCTCCATGGCCGCTTCAAGGCGCTGATCGAGGAGCTCGAAGGCCCTGAGCTGACCGAGGCCCTGTCGAAGAAATTCGGCGTCGACCTGCACCCGTACCCGCGCCTGACGACGATCATGAAGAAGTCGCAGCCCAAATACGGCTCGATCCACACGGACGGGCCGTCGAAGGTCATGACCATGCTCGTCTACATGAACGACGCATGGCAGCAGGACGAGGGTGGACGCCTGCGGGTGCTCTACGACGGCCAGAACTTCGAGCCCTACAAGCTCGAAGTGCCGCCGATGATGGGCACCATGTTCGCATTTCTGCGCTCGGACAATTCCTGGCACGGCCATCTCCCGTTCGTGGGCGAGCGCCGGGTGGTCCAGATCGCCTGGGTGAAGAGCCAGGCGGACGTGGACCGCAAGAAGAAGCACAACAAGATGGCCCAGTTCTTCAAGGGAATCTTCGGACGGTAGGCTGCCGTATCCGGAGGAATGGGACTTATCCTTCGTCATGGCCGTCCCCGGACTTGATCCGGGGATCAGTCCCGGCCATTCGCGTTTTCCGTTCTAACTTCGCCCTGAAGCACATGCCTCCCAGGCAAAGGCTGAACAGCCTTCTTGGAAACGACACTCGCCGCCGCTTACGTGCGTCAGACAGATCCCATAACCCCGCGATAAGAAGACAGCCGCCAATCCATGCGACTGTAAACCAATCGTGTTGGATGGGCGATAGATTGGCCTTCGCCTGCCCGATGAGCCAATTCATCTCCCATGGATACAGGATCATCCCTGCGGTGCAGAAATTAACGAAAGAGAGGGGCAGGCGGATCACTTATCCGGCTCGTCCAGCGGTTGTCATTTCTAGAGGAGCAGAAGTAAATTCTTCGGCGATTGCCTTGCGCCGCGCATCAAAATGATCTGCCTTGTCTTTAAATTCATAGATGTCAAAGGTGTCGTTCACGATTCTGTCTGAAGTATCAGCAAGATATTTTCGTGTCTCAGCTAGCAGGGGATCTATATCCAATGCTTTTGATTTAGCCGTTTTGAAGGCTTGTTCATAATTTTCCTGAGGAATTTTGAGTATTAAGGACCGTATGTTCACATCAATGCCAATAACATCTTCGTAAAAGGCGTAATATAGATCGATTTCAAGCCTCTTATGGGTGTCGATCTTAAATAATTGGGCGGCGACTTCACCAAGATTTCCCAAAGTCAGAAGGGCGTGAATCCACCTCTGGACAAGCAGTAAGGGTAGGTGTTCTTGGGACCTGTCAGGCCAAGTATCTCGGACGTAATGTGACCATGCGTCAGCAAGAAGCGGGATATCGTTTTTAGGATTGGCGGCTGCATAGATGGCCAGCCATTCAGATTCTTGGAGCATATAGAGAACACATCGCTGACGCTGAAGGATCCATGTCTCTTCTTGTGCAATTCTTTCAAGACGCTGTTGAAAGCCAGATCGCCAGTGATCAAGCAAGGTAGTGCCATCTGACCACTTAGATGTGATGGTCTCTGTTAACTTTTCATACCCTATCGGTTTGGAAATGAGGCCCGCGCTAAATACAAGCAGGTCTTGAAAGCTCAGATGCCTTTTAAGTCGAGCCTTCAGCAAAATCCGCACCCGATCAAGCACCAAGAGCCCCTCCTATCGAGCGGTGAAACTTTATCACGATTCGACCAGGTGTCGAGATGAAGGGCTAAGCTCCCTAAGGTGTCAGTGCCGACCCTCCCCGCCTTGGTCTATACAGCTTCCGCCATGACTTTCTTGGCCGCGAGGGTCAGGAAACCCGCGCGGGAATAGCCATGGCTCTCCGCATAGTTGTCAATTTTCTGAAGGGCGTTCTCAGGGATCGTGATGGTGACCCGCGCGACCTTGGGGGGCCGGGCTCGGAACGGAGCATCGCGCAACGTCAAGTGGTGCTGACGATGCGCTCCACAAGTGTCGGCTCCTGTTCGATGACCTTCAAATAGGCCCTGAGAGCGGAGTCCGGTTCAGTGCGGCCCTGCTCCAGATCCCGGAGCCGTCCGAGATTGAAACAGTAACGCTCGGCGAATTCGCGCTGCGTCAGCCTGGTCCGCTCTCGAACGCGACGGACGGCTTGGGCCCCTGTCAGGCGGTCAAGTTCTTTGCTCGTCAGAGGCGGATTGTCCGGGTCGTTCTCCGCGGCACGGGTCATCTCCTCGTCCGTCAGGGCCCCGAGACGGGCGCTCTCTTCAGGGGTCAGCTTGCGAGGGTTCGCCCTTAGATCGGTCAGGGTTTTACGAGCCATAACGCTTCTCCTCTAAGGCGTTGGCGCGGCGGGCCGAGATGATCCGGCAAGTCGTGCCGCGCATGGTGAAGACGAAAACAAAGAGCCTGCCGTCGACCATGCCGACTGCCTTGTTGCGGAATTCGCCCTGCTCAAGGCGGGAGGCATCGAAGCAGATGCAGGTTTCATCAAGGAACACCTGAATTGCATATTCGAATGGAACGCCGTGCTTGGCGAGATTGCTCTCGGCTTTGGCGTCGTCCCATTCGAATTCGCTCGGTGCGTTCACGAAAATATAGTACGGAATTCCCGCACTAATTCAACGGGAAAATACGGAAATCCCGTAGTAACTCCGGCCGCCCCGTGGGGCCATTTCCATGAGGAAACACCCGGGCCATCAAGCGGTGGAGCGGCCCCTGTGAGGGGGAACGCGCCCATGCCCGGGCCAGCGCCGCCGACGCTGGAGGGAGGCTGCCTTACGCGCTTTGAAGGGCCCGCATCTTCACCCGCCCACGCTCGAGCACGAGGCCGAGTCTGCCGTTCTTGAGGGCGAGCGCCTGTTCGCCGAACAGGGCGCGGCGCCAGCCGTGCAGGGAGGGCACGTCCGCCGTATCGTTCTCGGCGATGGCCTCGAGTTCCTCGACGGTGGCGATGATCTTGGGGGCGACACCCTCCTGCTCGGCCACGGCCTTGAGCAGGACCTTCAGCAGATCCACGACGGCGCCCGTGTTGCCTCGCCCGCGGCTGCGCTCGGGCATCGGCACCGTCGCGGGGTCGCGGGCGACGCCGCGCTCGACCGCTTCCAGGATATCGGCGCCGGTCCGGGACCGCTCGAAGCCGTTGGGGATGGAACGCAGCCTTCCCAGCGCCTCGACGCTGCGGGGGGCGGAGGTCGCGATGTCGATCATCGCATCGTCCTTGAGAATGCGCCCGCGCGGCACGTCGCGCCCCTGCGCCTCGCGCTCGCGCCAGGCGGCCACCTCCATGAGGACGGCCACCTCCTTCGGTTTGCGCAGGCGGCCGGCGAGGCGGCGCCAGGCGTTGTCGGGGTCGGCCTGGTAGGTCTCGGGCGAGGTGAGGATGGACATTTCCTCGGTGAGCCAGTCGAGGCGGCCGTTCTTCTGAAGCTGGGCCATCAGCGCCTCATAGACCTTCACCAGATGGGTGACGTCCGAGAGGGCGTAGGTGAGCTGCGCATCGGTGAGGGGGCGGCGCGACCAGTCCGTGAAGCGGGAGGACTTGTCGATCTTGGCCTTGGCGAGATCGTTCACCAGCTGCTCGTAGGAAACCGAGTCGCCGTAGCCGCAGACCATCGCGGCGACCTGGGTGTCGAACAGCGGCTCGGGCACGATGCCGCCCAGGTTCCAGACGATCTCCAGATCCTGCCGGGCGGAGTGGAACACCTTCATGACGGCCTTGTCGGACATCAGCGCCATGAACGGTTCGAGGCTGATCCCCTCGGCCAGCGGGTCGATGAGATAGGCATCGGACGGGTCGGGGCCGGCCATCTGGATCAGGCACAGCCTCGGATAATAAGTGGTCTCGCGCAGGAACTCCGTGTCGACGGTGACGAACGGATGCTGGCTCAGGCGGGAGCAGGCGTCGGAGAGCGCCGCGGTGGTCGTGATCAAATTCATGGCAAAGTCTTTTAGCGGAACCTGATTGTGCAGGCGACCCCTCGTTAGGCGCGCCGAAGGGCTTTCCTCCGCTCTTTTGACTGCTTTTCGGCCCGCTTCATGAGCCAGTCAAGGATATTCCGGTCGACCACGAACCCCGTCTCGGCGTCCTCGAGACGTTCGATCCGATCCACCCGGAAGCCGCGATAGCCGTCGTCGGACATGTCGATGCCGCCGAGCAGCATCTTGCCGGGGCCCACTTTCAGCTCGCGTGCGATCACCCAGCGCCGGGTCGCGTTGCCGGCCTGGTCGACATAATCGATCTCGAGGGCGCCGTCGAAGGGATAGACGTGCCAGTTCCCCTCGATCCGCTCCTCGATCGGAGCGTTCGGCCCATGTTTGAGCAGGGTTGTCGCATGAGTCATCGCCATGGGATGGATATGGTAATTCACGCTTTGTTCTTCAAGGCAAAAGCCTTGAAAAATAAGGGTTTGAGGGTGAAAATCGGGCGGTGCTTCAGGCTTGGAGAAATCAGATGGGCCGAGGGGCGGAAAGGCACTCCACGAAGGCTTCAATCGCCCTCGCAACGGGCCCTGGATGGGTTTCGAGGATCATATGATAGCCGTCGAGCAGGACCACCTGGGCATCTGGGCGAAGGCTCAGAAAACGACTGATGTGCCCCCGTGGAAGAAGTCTGTCCTTGGTGCCATGAATGATCAGGATCGGCTGGGGGAGACGGCTGATGATCTTGCTCACGTCCCCGTCAAGGGCCAACGTGACCCTATGTTTGGCAAGCCTTGAAGGGAGCTGCTTCAAAGCCGCTCGCATCCGGCGAGGGACATCGCTGGAGCCCTTGTTGCCCATCATGAGCCAGCCCAGCAGATCATAGGGAATGGCGCGGAGAGGAATTAAGGGCAGGAGAGGCTTGGCTGCCCGCAGGTAGGTGAGCTTGGGAAACGACGCGATGAAGACGATCCCTTTGACCTTGTCAGGACGCTTCTCGGCGATCATGGCCACCAGAGGACCGCTGAAAGACTCGCCCGCCAAGACGACCGGCCCGTCGGGCAGGAGCGCGGAAAAATGTTCGGCCAGAGCCTCGTAGCCCAGGCTTGTATCATCCGGCAGAGCGAAGATTTGAGCCTCCACTCGGCCTTCCAGGGCTTCCGGCAGGCCTCGGCGCAACTCGGGATCGCCATCGATTCCAGGGAAAACGAGCAGCTTGGGCTTTGAGTGGGACATCAGGGACTTCGGCCATGCTTCCGGCTGAGGAACTTTGTTACAGATTGCCTCGGAGCACAATCCTGTCGTTCGTCCTTGACTTCCCGGGCCTCCCATGGATGTTGCGCGTAATTCCGAACCAGCAGGCTTTTTCCCATGTCCGCCTCCATGCACCGTTACCGTTCCCACACTTGCGGCGCGCTCCGCGAATCCGATGTCGGCCAGGCGGCCCGCCTTTCCGGCTGGTGCCACCGTATCCGCGACCACGGCGGCGTGCTGTTCATCGATCTGCGCGACCATTACGGCATGACGCAGTGCGTGATCGATCCGGATTCCCCGGCCTTCAAGATGGCCGAAACCGCCCGTTCGGAATGGGTGATCCGCGTCGACGGCAAGGTCCGCAAGCGCCCGGCCGGCACCGAGAACCCGGAGCTGCCCACCGGCATGATCGAGGTCTACATCACCGACATGGAGGTGCTGGGCCCGTCGGACGAGCTGCCGATGCCGGTCTTCGGCGACCAGGACTACCCGGAGGAGACCCGGCTCAAGTACCGGTATCTCGATCTTCGCCGCGAGAAGCTGCACAACAACATCATGAAGCGCGGCGCGATCATCGACAGCCTGCGCACCCGCATGAAGTCCGGCGGCTTCTTCGAGTTCACGACGCCGATCCTGACGGCCTCCTCGCCCGAGGGCGCGCGCGACTTCCTGGTGCCCTCGCGCATCCATCCCGGCAAGTTCTACGCGCTGCCGCAGGCCCCGCAGCAGTTCAAGCAGCTGATCATGATCTCCGGCTTCGACCGGTACTTCCAGATCGCGCCCTGCTTCCGCGACGAGGACCCGCGCGCCGACCGTCTGCCGGGCGAATTCTACCAGCTCGACGTGGAGATGAGCTTCATCACCCAGGAAGACGTCTTCCAGACCATGGAGCCGGTGATCCGCGACACCTTCAAGGAATTCGCCGACGGCAAGCCCGTCACGGACGTGTTCCCGCGGATCCCGTATTTCGAGGCGATGCTGAAATACGGCTCCGACAAGCCGGATCTGCGCAATCCGCTCGTGATCGCCGACGTGTCGGAGGTGTTCGAGCGCGAGGACGTGACCTTCAACGCGTTCAAGAACGTCATCAAGTCCGGCGGCGTCGTGCGCGCCATCCCGGCCACGGGCGCCGCTTCGCAGCCGCGCTCCTTCTTCGACAAGCTCAACGACTGGGCCCGCTCGGAGGGCGCGCCCGGCCTCGGCTATATCGTGTTCGAGGAGGAGGGCGGCCAGATCATCGGCAAAGGTCCGATCGCCAAATTCATCCCGGAAGCCGCCCAGGCGGCGATCCGCGAGAAGGCCGGCATCCAGCCGGGCGATGCCGTGTTCTTCTCGGCCGGCACCGAGGACAAGGCCGCTTCTCTCGCCGGCAAGGCGCGCGTGCGCATCGGCGACGAGCTGGGCTTGGGCAACAAGGACCAGTTCGCCTTCTGCTGGATCGTCGATTTCCCGCAATACGAGTGGAACGAGGACGAGAAGAAGATCGACTTCTCCCACAACCCGTTCTCCATGGCCGATATGGGCCACGACGAGTTCATGGCGCTCGACCCGTCGGACAAGGACAAGATCCTCAAGATCACGGCCTTCCAGTACGACATGGTCTGCAACGGCTACGAGATGGCCTCGGGAAGCATCCGCAACCACCGCCCCGACCGGATGGTGAAGGCCTTCGAGATCGCCGGCTACGGCGAGAAGGAAGTGATGGAGCGCTTCGGCGGCATGTACCGCGCCTTCCAGTACGGCGCACCGCCCCACGGCGGCATGGCGGCGGGCGTGGACCGCATCGTGATGCTGCTCTGCGGGGCGCACAACCTGCGCGAGATCACGCTCTTCCCGATGAACCAGAAGGCGGAGGACCTCCTGCTCGGCGCGCCTTCCGAGGCGACACCCAAGCAGCTGCGCGAACTGCACATCCGGACGAACCTGCCGGAGAAATAAGGCGCCTCGTCGGGAAAGCGCGAGACCCGATCACCGCGTCATGGCCGCACTCGCTGCGGCCATTCGCGTCTTTGGGCGACGATGCGCCAAGGCCGGGATGCCGATGAGGGAGGCGGGAGCGCTTCCTTCCCGCGTCATGGCCGGGCTTGTCCCGGCCATCCACGCCTTTCCAAACCGCAGGGCGTCGAAGGCGTGGATCCCGGGGCCGATCCCCGGATCGAGGCCGGGCGCCTTGCGTTCCGGGCAGACCCGTCATGCCCGCATCCGGGTTTCCGCCTCGCCCCGAGAGAAGAGCGTTGACGCAAAGAGCAAGGGCGCGCACAAGGACCTTTCAGGTTAAACGGCTTGTGTAAGGAGCGTTGGCGATGCCGGAGAACATCTCGCAGGATTTGAAATCGGGGGCGATGTTCTACCACCAGCATCCGCGCCCCGGTAAGCTCGAGATCCAGCCGACCAAGCCCCTCGGCAACCAGCGCGACCTGGCTTTGGCCTATTCTCCGGGCGTGGCCGCACCCTGTCAGGCCATCGCGGCCGATCCGGCCGAGGCCGCCAACCTGACCTCCCGCCAGAACCTCGTGGCCGTGATCTCCAATGGCACCGCCGTGCTGGGCCTGGGGGATATCGGTCCGCTCGCCTCCAAGCCCGTCATGGAGGGCAAGGCGGTCCTGTTCAAGAAATTCTCCGGCATCGACGTGTTCGACATCGAGGTTGACGAGAAGCGCGTGGACAAGCTCGTCGAAGTGATCGCGGCGCTGGAGCCCACCTTCGGCGGCATCAATCTCGAAGACATCAAGGCTCCCGAGTGCTTCGAGGTGGAGGAGCAGCTCAAGAGCCGCATGGGCATTCCGGTCTTCCATGACGACCAGCACGGCACCGCCATCATCGTCGGCGCCGCCGTCACCAATGCCCTGGAGCTCGCGGGCAAGGACATCGGGGAGGTGAAGATCGTCACCTCCGGCGCCGGCGCCGCCGCGCTCGCCTGCCTCAACCTGCTCGTGTCGCTGGGGGCCAAGCGCGAGAATATCTGGGTCACCGACATCGAGGGCGTGGTCCATGACGGCCGCAACGAGCTCATGGACCGCTGGAAGTCGGTCTACGCGCAGAAGACCGACCTGCGCACGCTCGCCGACGTGATCCCGAATGCGGACGTGTTCCTGGGCCTTTCCGCCGGCGGGGTTCTCAAGCCCGAGATGGTGGCCGAGATGGCCCCGCACCCGCTGATCCTGGCGCTCGCCAATCCCTACCCCGAGATCATGCCGGAGGAGGCCGAGGCCGTTCGCCCCGACGCCATGATCTGCACCGGACGCTCCGACTATCCGAATCAGGTCAACAACGTCCTTTGCTTCCCTTACATCTTCCGCGGCGCGCTCGACGTGGGCGCCACCACCATCAACGAGGAGATGAAGGCCGCCGCCGTGCAGGCGATCGCAGGCCTCGCCCGGGAGGCACCGTCGGAAGTGGTCGCGCGGGCCTATGGCGGCGAGGCGCATCCCTTCGGGCGCAAGTCCCTGATCCCGAGCCCCTTCGATCCGCGCCTGATCCTGCGCATCGCCCCGGCGGTCGCGAAGGCCGCCATGGATACGGGCGTCGCCACGCGCCCGCTTGAGGATCTGGAAGCCTACACGGAATCGCTCGGCCGCTTCGTGTTCCGCTCCGGCTTCATCATGAAGCCGCTGTTCTCGAAGGCGAAGTCGAACCCGAAGCGCGTGATCTATGCCGAGGGCGAGGACGAGCGCGTGCTGCGCGCCGTGCAGGTGATCGCCGAGGAGGGGCTGGCAAAGCCGATCCTGATCGGCCGCCCCAGCGTGGTGGAGACGCGCATCAAGCGCTTCGGCCTCTCCATGAGCATCGGGCGCGAGTTCGAGCTGGTGAACCCGGAAGACGATCCGCGCTATCGCGACTACGTGGCGTCCTATGTGGAGGCGGCGGGCCGCAAGGGCATCACGCCGGACGCCGCGAAGACGCTGGTGCGCACCAATTCCACCGTCATCGGCGCGCTGGCCGTGCGGCGCGGCGATGCGGATGCGCTGATCTGCGGCCTCGAGGGACGTTTCCAGTCCCGCGTGAAGCACATCAAGGACATCATCGGCCTTGCTCCGGGCGTCCACGAGATGGCGGCTCTGTCGCTGGTGATCACGCCCAAGGGAGCGTATTTCCTGGCGGACACGCACGTGCAGTTCGATCCGAGCGCGGAGGAGATCGCCGACATGACGATCGCCTGCGCGAGCCATGTGCGCCGCTTCGGCCTGGAGCCGAAGATCGCGCTGCTCTCGCATGCGGATTTCGGCGCGGCGGATACGCGCTCGGCCGTGAAGATGCGCGAAGCCCTGGCCCGCATCAACGAGCGCGCTCCCGACCTGGAGGTCGACGGCGAGATGCAGGCGGACGCGGCTCTGTCCCAGATGATCCGCGACCGGGTGAACCCGGGATCGCGCCTGACGGGCGAGGCGAACGTGCTGATCATGCCGAACCTGGACGCGGCCAATATCGCCTTCCAGTTCACGAAGATCCTGGCGGATTCGCTGCCGGTGGGGCCCATTCTCATCGGCCCGGCGAAGCCCGCGCACATCCTCACGCCGTCCGTCACCGCGCGCGGCATCGTCAACCTCACGGCCATCGCGGTCGTCGAGGCGCAGGCCGCCGATCAGGATCAGCCGGTGCTGATTTAGTTCACGCCTTCACCGCCTGGCCGTCCGGCGCAGTCCCGTCGTCACGGGGTGCCGAAGGCGAGCCGGGGATCCCTATCCCCCGAGGGGCGGAAGAGAGCGCATCGGGGCCCGTTGCGCGCTTTCTTTGACTGCCGTTGTCACGGATCTCCGCCTGCGCCGGGATGACGAGCGGGCGATGTGAATCGAAAACGGCCGCAGCAGGTGCGGCCGTTTTTCTGCCTGGACCTCGTCCTACTCCGCCTTCGCGGTGATCTTGAGCTTGTTCATCAGTGCCTTCGGATCGGATGTGAGCACCACGTCCATCACGCCGAAGCCCGAGGGGTTCTTCGGCTCGGCATCGATGGTCAGCCTGCCGGGCTTTTCGATGAAGCGCGCGATGGCCTTGCCCAGGGACTGGGCCTGCTCCGAATTGCCGATCATGCTCGAGAGCACGAGCGGCGTGGCGCCTGCGTAGAGCTTCCGCAGAGCCTCCGGCGAGGCGCCTTCCTCCTTCGCGGCATTGGCCAGATAGCGCTCGAACAACCCCTTGTTCTCGATCGTGACGCGCGCGGCCTTCGCCTTGACGCCGATCAGCGCGGCCGAGGCGGTCGCTCCGTCGGTGCTGAAGAGATCCGGGCTGACATTGCCCATGAGGCCGGTCATGCGCAGGCTTCCCATGTCCTTGCCGTCCATGGAGAGCTCCGTGATGGCGATCTCCTTCGCGGCCTCGTTCCAGCTTGCGGCGATCACCAGGGAGCCGTCGACGGACTTGTAGCCGAGCGCCTGAAGCTGCTGGACGAGTTCATCGTCGCTGTCCTCCGGAAGGGTCGTGGAGACGTTGCGCTGCTCGAAGCGGATATTCGTCGGGATGCCGTTGACGGGCTTGTCCGCCGTGAGCTCCATGAGGCCCAGAACGACGCGGATCCGCTCGCCGGGCTTGTCCCCGTCCTCGCTTGACGCATCGATGTCGAGGTCCGTCATGCGCAATGTTCCGAGTGTGGGAACGAGGCTGCGCAGGGCGGCGCTGTCGAGGTCGGTCAGCGATTGGCTGTCGAGCGACTTGAGCGCTTCGATGGTCGGCGCAAGGGAGAAGCCCGAGAGGCTGATCGCGCCGACCTTGACGCGGCCGTCCGCATCCCCGACGTCGATGCCCTCCATGCGCATTTCCGAGGGTTGCTGACCGGCTGCGCCGGTATAGGCGAGGCGCGCGATGGAGCCCGTTCCCTTGTTGTCCTTCCCGTCGCCCTTGAACGTGATGCCGGTGGCCTCCACGAGGCCCGCGTCGAAGGCGCTGAGAAGGTCGGCGGCGATATGCATGAGACGGGTCCGCTCTTCGGGCGTGGTCTCGTCCTTCTGAGCGAGCTCGTCGATGGCGGCGAGCGTGCCGTTCCAGGAATCCTGCGTCGGGCGGGCCATGATGTCCCGACCACCGATGCGGGCAACCTGGATGTGGTAGTCGCCGCCCGCATCCGCCATGTCGATCTTCTCGATGGAGAAGGCGCCGTAGATTTTCGTCAGCGGACCGGAAGCGCCCTTCGTGTCGTAGAGTTTGACGAAGGCGGGCATATCGACATCGCTCACGGAGATCCGTCCGTAGCTGATCAGGCTCTTGCCCTGCTTGTCCGTCCCTTCGATCGCGCTGGCCTCGACCATCGCGGAGGCGATCCGGCCCTGCACGATATCGTTCAGGGAGACGTTCCGGTGGAGCGAGATCTGCGTGTCCTGGCCGAGCTTCTGCGTGATCCTCAGCTCGGGAATGCTCACCTTCTTGGCGTTTATCCGCGCGAGTTTGTCGGCGAGAGGGCCGGATCCGGCGGAGAAGAGGCTTTCGATGTCGCTGCGCGGCACCGAGACGCCCGTGAACGTCATCTGCTTCGCTTCATAATCCGCGCCGCCCCAGCTGAAGCGGACGTTCTCCAGGGTGAAGCTGTCGAGGGTCTGGGCGAAGGCCGCGCTCCACAGGGAGGTCCTCACGGCCCCGATGGAGACCTCGTGCGAGCCGCCGCCTGCGACGAGGTCGCGAAGGACCGCCGGCTCGAATCGCATGGCCGCCGTTCCCGCCATGAGGGCGAGTGCGCACACGCCTGAGCGGTGAAGAATCGTCATTGTCGTGATCCCGCAAAAAGCCGAAAGCCTGAAGGTTCGTTCCTTCAGGCCGGACTGTCTTTGCGAAAGGCTAATTCGGGCGACAGAGTTTCACAAGGAGCAAAGTTTCACAAGGAGAATGAGGTTCCGCAGCCGCAGGAGGCCGTGGCGTGGGGGTTCTCGATCTTGAAGGACTGGCCGATCAGGTCGTCCACGAAATCGATCACTGAGCCGTCCATGTACTGGACGGACACTTCATCCACCACGACCGTGGCTCCGTCCTTCTCGATGAGGAGGTCGTCGTCCTGACGGGTCCGGTCCACGTCGAAGGCGTATTGGAACCCCGAACAGCCGCCTCCATTGACGCTGATTCTCAGCATCGAGCCTTCCGGCTCGGTGGTCATGATCTCGTTGATGCGGCGGGCGGCGCGCTCGGTCAGGGAAATTCCAGTCATCGTACTTCCGGTCCTCACAGGGACATAAGAGCATTTTCAGGAAAAGCGGATACCGGTTCGCCGCCCGAAAATGCGTGAGTACACTATATCCCATGGTGATTTGCTGCCAAAACGGCAAATCACCATGGTCTTGGATATGCTCTCAAGACAAGGTAAGTGCGCCCTGACAAGGCTTCAACCCGAGGATGATCCGTGCGGCCCTTTGGCGAGAGATGGCGAGCCCCCTATGCCTGCGATCCGTGGGCGAGCCGTGGGCGGCTTTACCCGACGGCCGTTTCTCCGACCCGCAGCGAGTTCCAGCGCGACCGGGACCGGATCATCCATTCCTCGGCCTTCCGGCGGCTCAAGCACAAGACGCAGGTGTTCGTCTACCACGAGGGCGACCACTTCCGCACGCGCCTGACCCATACCATCGAGGTGAGCCAGATCGCCCGGGCCCTGGCCCGGTCGCTCGGCCTCGACGAGGACCTGGCCGAGGCCCTGGCCTTGTCACATGATCTCGGCCACACGCCCTTCGGCCATACGGGCGAGGACACGCTCGAAGAATGCATGGCCGGTTTCGGGGGCTTCGACCACAATGCCCAGGCGCTTCGGGTCGTCACCCGCCTGGAGCGCCGCTATCCGGATTACGACGGGCTCAACCTGACCTGGGAAACCCTGGAAGGGCTCGTGAAGCACAACGGCCCGCTGCTCGATGCCGAGGGCCAGCCGACCCTGCGCTATGCGGCGCGGGGCGTGCCGCTCGCGATCATGGAATACAACGCGGTGCAGGACCTGGAGCTTGCCACCTTCGCCGGCGGCGAGGCCCAGGCCGCCGCGATCGCCGACGACATCGCCTACGACGCCCACGACATCGACGACGGCCTGAGGGCGGGCCTGTTCAGGATCGACGATCTGCGCGAGGTGCCGTTCCTCGAGGAGATCCTGGCCGAGATCGATGCGCGCTGGCCAAATCTCGACCTGTCCCGGCGCATCCACGAGCTCACCCGGCGGGTCATCACCCGCTTCGTGGAGGACGTGGTCGCGGAGGGGGACCGGCGGCTTTCGGCGCTGTCGCCCCAGAGCGCCGAGGAGATCCGCAGGGCGGACGAGACGATGGTCTGCTTCTCCGGGGAGATGAGCCGGTCGGACGCCGCCATCAAGCGCTTTCTCTATGCCCATATGTACCGGCACCCGGAGGTGATGCGGGTCCGCACTCAGGCGGACGAGGTCCTGCGGGACCTGTTCCGCCGCTTCAAGGCCGAGCCTGAGCTGATGCCGGAGGAATGGCAGGCGGATCTGCCGCGGGAGGACGAGCCCCGCCTCGCCCGCCGCGTCGCCGACTACATCGCCGGCATGACGGACCGTTATGCGATCCTGGAACACCGGCGTTTGTTTGACGTGACGCCGGACTTGCGTTAGGCGCGGCGAAGCCTTTTGAAAGCCGACCCGCTTCCGAAGCGGTATCGCGGCTGGGTCTGCCCAGTCGTCCATTGAGATGAAGTGCCATGAACATTTTCGGGTTGTTTGAGAAGCGGGTCGCCGACGCCCTCGGCCGTCTGGCCGGCCAGGGCCAAATTCCATCGGGCCTCGATGTGAGCCGCGTCGTGGTCGAACCGCCGCGCGATCCGTCCCACGGCGATCTCGCCACCAACGCCGCCATGGTCCTCGCCAAGGAGGCGCGCATGAACCCGCGCGCGCTCGCCGAGCTGATCGCGGCCGATCTCAAGGACGATCCGCGCGTCACCCGGGTGGAGATCGCGGGGCCCGGCTTCATCAATATCCGCCTCGCGCCGCAGGTCATGCACGAGGTGCTGCGCGCCGCCGTGGCGGATACGGCCGGGTTCGGCCGGAGCGGGCAGGGGGGCGGCACCGCCGTCAACGTGGAATACGTCTCCGCCAACCCGACCGGTCCCATGCATGTGGGGCACTGCCGCGGCGCGGTGTTCGGCGATGCGCTCGCCGGGCTTCTCGACTTCGCGGGCTACAAGGTGACCCGCGAGTACTACATCAACGATGCGGGCGCGCAGGTCGACGTGCTCGCCCGCTCGGCCTATCTCCGCTACAAGGAGGCCCTCGGCCAGGATATCGGCGGGATCCCGGAGGGGCTCTATCCGGGCGACTATCTCAAGCCCGTCGGCGAGCGTCTCGCGAAGGAACACGGGGCGGCACTGCTCGACAGGCCCGAGGCCGAGTGGCTCCCGCTCGTGCGCGAGGCGGCCATCAACGCCATGATGGACATGATCCGCGACGATCTCGCGGTGCTCAACATCCATCACGACGTATTCTTCTCCGAACGCTCCCTGCAGCTCGGCCCCGACGGAGACCAGGTGAAGGAGCTCATCACGGAGCTGCGCGGGCGCGATCTCGTCTATATGGGACGTCTGCCGCCTCCCAAGGGCCAGAAGGACGAGGATTGGGAGGACCGCGAGCAGCTCCTGTTCCGGGCGACGGCCTACGGCGACGAGGTCGATCGTCCGCTGCTGAAGTCCGACGGTTCCTACACCTACTTCGCTTCCGACATCGCCTATCACCGCTCCAAATTCGCGCGCGGCTTCGCTTCCATGATCGACGTCTGGGGCGCGGATCACGGCGGCTACGTGAAGCGCATGCAGGCCGCCGTGAGGGCCGTCACGGACAACCAGGGCGAGCTCGACGTCAAGCTCTGCCAGCTCGTCAAGCTCCTGCGCGGCGGCGAGCCCGTGAAGATGTCGAAGCGCTCCGGCGACTTCGTGACCCTGCGTGAGGTGGTGGACGAGGTGGGCCGCGATGCGACCCGCTTCATGATGATCTTCCGCAAGAACGACGCGACCCTGGATTTCGACCTCGCCAAGGTGGTCGAACAGTCCAAGGACAACCCGGTCTTCTACGTGCAGTACGCCCATGCCCGCTGCGCCTCGGTCTTCCGTCAGGCGGCGGAGGCTTTCCCCGGGGAGGACTTCTCGGCGACCCAGCTGGAGAAGGCCGATCTCGCGGTTCTCGGCGACGAGGCGGAGACGGATCTCATCCACCGGATCGCCCAGTTCCCGCGTGTGGTGGAAGCGGCGGCCGAAGCTCATGAGCCGCACCGGGTGGCGTTCTACCTCTACGACCTCGCCAGCGCCTACCATAGCTTATGGAACAAGGGCAAAGACTTGCCGCAATTACGCTTTGTTAATCTAACTGATAAAGATTCAACGAAAGCGAGGCTTGCGCTCGTGCATGCCCTGAAGGGGGTGCTCGCATCTGGCCTCGCAATCTTGGGCGTCACGGCACCCGACGAGATGCGCTGATATTTTCCCATGCGGATCAACCGCTTGGGGAACGCGTGTGCCGGATGCTGTCACGTCGTGCCGGCGGAGCGATGAGGGCTCCTGTCGCGTAACTGGAGAACCGGCGCATGAGCGAATCAGTGAAGCCCCGTTTTGCCGTCGATCTGAACGAGATCGAGCGGCACCTGGCCCAGGCGGGCTCCCATCCGTCCCAGCCCGCCGCCGCAACGCGCAACGACCCGTTGGCGGAACTGGCCAAAATCGTAGGCCAGGAAGACCCGTTTCAGGCCATTTTGGCCAATGACGGCGCGGCGCGGCCGCGTCAGCAGCCGTCGCCGATCGACGAGCTGTTCGCCGCCCGCGACAATGTGACGCCTGCCGTCCGCCAGGCTCGGCCGCAGGCGCAGCCTGAAGCGTTCGAGGTCTCGGCGTTCGACCGGGCCGGCTATGCCCGTCCGGAGGCGCCCCGCGGACGGGCCCCGGCTTACGGCTATCAGCAGGCGGCTCCGGTCCAACCGCAGGATTCCTATGATCAGGGAGCCTATGCGGACGGGTATTACGACCAGGCCGACGGCTACGGTCAGGCGGATGGGTACGGGCAGGCGGACGGCTACGGCCGGGACGATTACGCGCAGCCTGACCGTCTCGACTATCCGGCGGTTCGCAAGCCCCGCTCCCGCAAGGGATTGGTGGCCATGGGCGCGGCCCTCGGCGCAATCGTCGTCGGCGGCGGCGTTGCCTATTTCTCCACGGGTTCCTCGGGCCCTGCGGGCGGGGAGCCGATCCTGGTCCAGGCGACCAAGGCCCCGGTCAAGGTCCAGCCTCAGAACCCGGGCGGGGTCGAGATTCCGAACCAGAACAAGCAGATCTACGAGCGCACCCAGAATACCGACACCAAGGTGGTGAACCGCGAGGAGCAGCCCGTCGACGTCAAGCAGGCCATGCATTCGAACGGCTCCGTCATGGCGGATGCCACGGGTGCGACGGCCGCGAGCGCCGCCTCCCAGGGCCGGAGCGCGCCGAACAGCCTCAATCTCGGAGAGCCGCGCAAGGTCCGTACCGTCACGATCCGCCCCGACGGCTCCGTGGTGGGCGCTCCCGAGGCGCCGAGCGCCCATCCGGCTTCCGCTGCCGCGCCTGCGATGACGATGCCGGCGGCGGCCCAGCCCAAACCGGTTTCGACCTCGGCCACGCCGGTCGCCGCGCCCGCTACGCCCGCGTCGGCGCCGAAGCCCACGCCGGCGGCAGCGACCCCTGTCAATCCGGCGCCCGCCGCTGCTCCCGCACCCCAGAGGGTGGCCTCCGCCCAGCCCATTCCCGTGGCGGCGCCCGCGTCGCCCGACACGACGACCACGGCGGCCGGCGGCTATGCGGTCCAGCTCGGGCTGGCCAATTCGGAAAGCGCGGCCGAGACGGCCTTCACCTCCTATCAGAGGAAGTATTCGGATCTCGAGGGACTGCCGTCCATGATCCGCAAGGCCGAGGTGAACGGCAACACGATCTACCGCGTCCGCGTCGGCCCCATGTCGCGGGAAGAGGCCTCCTCCCTCTGCTCCAAGCTGCAGGGACAGGGCGGTCAGTGCTTCGTGGCCAAGAACTGACGGCTCGTCTCACTGACGGCTCGTCTCGACGAGAAGACTTCTTGACCCCTTCCATCAAGGGACTTAAGGCGCGGGCATGAAAACCCGCGCCTTTATCGCTGGCTGCGCCGGCCATGAGCTGACCCCCGACGAGATCGCCTTCTTCAAGGAGGCGGCGCCCTGGGGGTTCATCCTGTTTCGCCGCAACGTCGACGGCCCCGAGCAGGTGAGGGCGCTCTGCGCCTCGCTGCGGGAGGCGGTCGGGCGCGAGGAGGCCCCCATCCTCATCGATCAGGAGGGCGGTCGGGTCCAGCGCCTGGGGCCGCCCCATTGGCCGAAATATCCGTCCGGCGCCGCCTATGGCGCCCTCCATGCCAACGACCCCCTCGTCCAGCGGGAGCTGGCCCGACTCGGCGCCCGCCTGATCGCCCACGATCTTCGCTCCGTCGGCGTGACCGTGGACTGCCTGCCCGTTCTCGACGTGCCCTCGCCCGGCGCGCACGACGTCATCGGCGACCGGGCCTACGGCAAGACGCCGGAAAAGGTGGCCGTTCTCGGCCGCGCGGCGGCGGAAGGGCTTCTGGCCGGCGGCGTCCTGCCGGTGATCAAGCACATTCCCGGCCACGGCCGGGCCGGGGCCGACAGCCATCTGGCGCTGCCTGTCGTCGAGGCGACCCGCGAGGAGCTCGAGCGTCACGATTTCGCGCCGTTCCGCATGCTGACGGACATGCCGCTCGCGATGACCGCCCATGTGGTCTACACGGCGCTGGATCCGGAGCATCCCGCCACGACTTCCGCCGCCGTCATCCGGGACATCATCCGCGGCCATATCGGCTATGACGGCCTCCTGATGACCGACGACCTGTCCATGAAGGCCCTGTCCGGCTCCTTCCGGGAGAAGACGGAGGCCGCCTTCGCGGCAGGATGCGACATGGCCCTGCATTGCAACGGTCAGATGGACGAGATGGCGGCCGTGGCCGAGGCATCCCCCCTTCTCGAGGGCGAGCCCCTGCGCCGGGCCGAGGCCGCGCTGGCCCGGATCCGGCACGAGCCGGAGCCGCTCGATCCTGTGGATGCGCGGGCAAGACTCGATGCCGCCCTTGCGGCGACGTCGTAAGCGCCGCAAGCTCGAACCCGCTTCAGTAGAGTACGCTCCATGGCCAAGCCCCTACCGTTCGAGGACGTCGAGCCCACCGCCGAGCGCGCGGACAGCGAGCCCGCGCTCCTCGTCGACGTGGATGGGTTCGAGGGCCCGCTCGATCTTCTGCTGGAGCTTGCCCGCCGCCAGAAGGTCGACCTGCACCGCATCTCGATCCTGGCCCTGGCCGAGCAGTATATCGCCTTCATCGAAGAGGCGCGCCGCATGCGCCTGGAGCTGGCGGCCGATTACCTCGTCATGGCGGCCTGGCTTGCGTATCTGAAGTCCCGCCTTCTGCTGCCGGAGCCTCCCAAGGGCGAGGAACCGAGCGCGGAGGATCTGGCGACCGCCCTGGCCCTGCGGCTGCGCCGCCTGGAGGCGATCCGCGAGGTCGCCAGGAAGCTCGGCGAACGGTCCCTCCTGGGCCGCGACGTCTTCGGCCGTGGCGCGCCCGAACCCGTGATCGTTCACCGGGATGCCCGCTACGAAGCCGGCCTCTACGAGTTGCTCAAGGCCTATGCGCAGCAAAGGCAGGTGCAGTTCAACAGCCGGGTTTCCCTCCACAAGCGCAACGTCTGGTCGCTGATCGACGCCCGTGAC
Source organism: Microvirga sp. M2 (assembly GCF_047497095.1). Lineage (NCBI taxonomy): Bacteria > Pseudomonadati > Pseudomonadota > Alphaproteobacteria > Hyphomicrobiales > Methylobacteriaceae > Microvirga > Microvirga sp. M2. Next base: position 3,065,520 of record NZ_CP134063.1, on the reverse strand, counting down.
GCCCTGGAGCGCCTCGTCGGCCACCTCGATGACTGGGTGACGCTCGATACCTATCTGGTGGAGTACATGGTCGAGCCGTCCATGCGGCCGACCGTTCTGGCCTCGGCGTTGTCCGCGACCCTCGAGATGGTCCGCGAGGGCAAGCTCACGGTCAGGCAGGACGAAGCCTTCGCTCCGGTCTGGGTCAAATCCGTCACCGACCCGGCCGAGACAGGAGCCCAACCATGATGGACGAAACGGCCGGCATGCAGGATGCCGGATCACCCGCAGAGACTTCGGCCGAGAGCCGCGTGCCCGATCACGGCGAGGCGATCCGGATCGCCGAGGCTCTTCTGTTCGCCTCGGCCGCGCCGCTCAGCGCGGACGAGCTGGCCGGCCGCCTGCCCGAAGGCGCGGATATCGAGCAGATCCTCAAGGACCTCCAGGGGCTGTACGCGCTCCGGGGCGTCAATCTCGTTCGGGTGGCGGGCAAATGGGCCTTCCGCACGGCGGGCGATCTCGCCTTCGTGCTGGCCCGCGACGTGGTCGAGCAGCGCAAGCTCTCCCGCGCCGCCATGGAGACCCTGTCGATCATCGCCTACCACCAGCCGGTCACCCGCGCCGAGATCGAGGAAATCCGCGGCGTCGCCACGTCCAAGGGGACTTTGGACCTGCTGCTGGAAACCGGTTGGATCCGCCTTCGCGGTCGCCGCAAGGTGCCGGGGCGGCCCGTCACCTATGGGACGACGCCCGCCTTCCTCGATCATTTCGGCCTGGACGCGATCGAGGACCTTCCGGGCCTCGAGGAGCTGAAGGGCGCGGGCTTCATCGAGGGGCGCGTTCCGTCCGACATGTCCGTGCCGGCGCCCTCGGATGCGGAGGCGCTGCGCGAGGACGAGGATCCCCTGGATCAGGACGAGCCGTTCCAGGAGCCCCTCGAGATGCATCAGACGGTGACGGACGAGACGGGCAGGGAATGAGCGACAGGCCCCCCATCTCCGCGCGAGACCGGTTCAGGCTGCCCCGATGGGGACAGCGCGGCACGGCCGGCGCGTCGATCCCGGCTCAGCTGGCCTTCGAGGACATCGTCCAGACCTACAGCTCGACCCGGGCGCTCAACGGAGTGTCGCTGACGGTCGAGCCGGGCGAGCTGGTCTGTCTCCTCGGCCATTCGGGCTGCGGCAAGACAACGCTCCTTCGCATCGCGGCGGGCGTGGAGGCTCCGACCTCCGGGCGGGTGCTGATGGACGGCCGCGAGGTCAGCGGGCCCAGGGGCTTCGTGGAGCCGGAGCGGCGCGGCATCGGCCTCATGTTCCAGGATTATGCGCTGTTCCCGCACATGACGATTCTCCAGAACGTGATGTTCGGGCTGAAAGATCTCTCGGCCTCGGAGGCCGACATCGCGGCCCGCCGGGCCCTGTCGCGCGTCGGGCTCGAGCATTACGCGAGCGAGTTTCCGCATACCTTGTCCGGCGGCGAACAGCAGCGCGTGGCGCTGGCGCGCTCCATCGCGCCCCGGCCCGGCGTGCTGCTCATGGACGAGCCGTTCTCCAATCTCGACCGGCGCATGCGCGACGCGATCCGTGATGAAACCGTAGCAATTCTGAGGGAAACAGGTGCGACGACCATCGTCGTCACGCACGATCCGGAGGAGGCCATGCGGATCGCCGACAGAATCGTGCTGATGCGGTCCGGAGGCATCGTGCAGCAGGGTACGGCCGAGGAGATCTATCGCAATCCCGTCAATCTCTTCGCCGCGCGGTTCTTCTGCGACTTCAACGAGATCGAAGGCCAGGTGCGCAACCGGCAGGTGATCTGTCCGATCGGCGTGTTCCCGGCTGCGCATCTGCCGGACGGCCCGGCCATCGTCTGCGTGCGCCCGCAGGGCGTGCGGCTGAAGCCGCCAGGCTTCTGCCTTCCGGGGCGTGTGGTATCACGCCGCTTTCTCGGCGAGGTCGATTTGGTGCATATCGATGTGCAAGGAGTCGATCGTCCTCTCCAGGCCCGCGTTCACGATCTCGCGGGCGTGAAGGAAGGTCAGGATGTGGGCATCGATGTTGGACCAAAGGATGTCCTTGTTTTCGCCGCGTCCGACGCATAGGTTGGCCGCAAGTTAATATTCCGAAGCCGCGCCTTTCAAGGCGCAGGAGGATTGCCATGGGTGGCGCTAGTATTTGGCATTGGATCGTTGTGGGTTTGATCGTTGTCCTGCTCTTCGGACGCGGCAAGATCTCCGACATGATGGGCGACGTCGCCAAGGGTATCAAAGCCTTCAAGAAGGGCATGGCCGAGGACGAGTCTCCGAAGCCCGTGCAGCCCTCCGAGCCGGTTCGCACGCTCGATCATCAGGCTGGTACGCCGACGAATGCGGCGACGACGGATCACAAGATCGGTTGAGTTTCGAGTGGCAGCCACAACCGTGGCTGCGGTGAGTAAAAGCAGGGTCGAGGCCGCGCCATGTTGGACATGAGCTGGGGTGAGGTCATGGTGATCGGCGCCGTCGCGTTGATCGTGATCGGCCCGAAAGATCTGCCGCGCGCGCTTCGGACGGTCGGACAGGTCACGGGGAAGCTGCGCCGCATGGCGGCGGAGTTTCAGGGACAGTTCAACGAGGCCATGCGCGAGGCCGAGCTCGACGACGTCAAGAAGCAGCTCCAGGGCATGAACGACTCCGTCTCAAGCCTCAACAGCACGAGCTTCAACCCGATCCAGACGATCCGCGACGAGCTGAAGACGGCTATCGAGAAGCCGGAGACGGCGCCCGTGTCCGCAACCGAGCCCGTTCCCGCAATCGAGCCTGCGCCCGCGGCCGAGGCTGCATCGGCAGCGGATGTCGCTCCGCCGGTGGGGGACGCCGCCGCTCAGGCCATCGTGGAGGGGCGGGCGCCCGCGCCGTCCGATCCGCTGATCGATCTCCCGCCCCCGCCGGTGGACGACCCAGCCGAAGCCATTGCCGAATCCCTGCGCCGTGAGGCACAGATCGAGGCGCAGAAGGCGGCCGCTGCGGAAGCGGCCCCAGAGAAACCGGACGCAAAAGTCTGATGACCACCACCCCCGTTGAAGAGGATGAGGTCGAGGCATCGCGCGCGCCTCTGATCGAACATCTGACCGAGCTGCGCTCGCGCCTGATCAAGGCGCTCGTGGCCTTCGTGATCATGTTCTTCATCTGCTTTGCCGGCGCGAAGTACATCTACAACGTCCTGGTATGGCCGTACGTTTTCGCGGTCGGTTCGCCGGAACGGGCGCATCTCGTCTATACGCACGGCCTGGAATACCTGTTCACCCAGATCCAGGTGGCAGCCTTCGGGGCGGGCTTCCTGGCCTTCCCGGTCATCGCGGTGCAGATCTACAAGTTCGTGGCGCCGGGACTCTACAAGAACGAGCGGCGGGCCTTCCTGCCCTATCTCGTCGCGACGCCGGTTCTCTTCGCCATCGGCGCGGCCTGCGTCTATTTCATCGCCATGCCCACGCTCATGCGCTTCTCGGTGGGCATGCAGCAGCTGGCGACGGCCAACGAGCCGGCCATCGAGTTCCTGCCCAAGGTCAGCGAGTACCTGTCGCTGATCATGACCCTGATCTTCGCCTTCGGCATCTGCTTCCAGCTGCCCGTGGTCCTGACCCTTCTGGCCCGGGCAGGAATCATCGATTCGCAGTTCCTGAAGAGCAGACGGCGCTACGCCATCGTGATCGTCTTTATAATCGCGGCCGTGCTGACCCCTCCGGACGTGATCAGCCAGTTCTCCCTTGCCGTCCCGACTTTGCTTCTTTACGAGGCGTCCATCTTCTCCGTCCGCATGGTCGAGAGGAAGCGTGCGGAGGCCGAGGCCGCGCGCGCGGCGGAAGGATAGGGCTCGAAGAGCTTCCGGTCGGCCGCTCATCCTTGGCGTGAACAACAGGGGCGGTCGTGCCACGGGCAGGGCCGGTCCATCCAGCAGGCTCGAGTCAGTCCCATGCACGACATCCGTTCCATCCGCGAGAATCCCGCGGCTTTCGACAAAGGCCTCCGGAACCGGGGCATGGAGCCCCTGTCCGAGCGCCTGATCGCTCTCGACGATGCCCGCAAAAGCGCCGTGTCGGCCCTGCAGGCCGCCACCGAACGGCGCAATGCCCTGTCGAAGGAGATCGGCCAGGCCAAGGCCAAGAAGGACGAGGCCCGTGCGCAGGTGCTGATGGCCGAGGTCGCCCGCATCAAGGAATCGGTGCCGGGGCTGGAGGAGGCCGAGCGGGCCGCCGACAAGGCCCTGTTCGAGGCTCTGGCCGCGATCCCGAACATCCCGAAGGAGGATGTGCCCATCGGAGCCGACGAGCACGGCAATGTCGAGCGCCATCGCTTCGGCACGCCGCCGGTGATCAACGACGCCAAGCAGCACTTCGAGATCGGCGAGGCCCTCGGCCTCATGGATTTCGAGACCGCCGCGAAGCTCTCGGGCTCCCGTTTCGTCGTTCTAAAGGGCCAGCTCGCGCGTCTGGAGCGCGCGCTCGGCCAGTTCATGATCGACCTGCACACCAACGAGCACGGCTACATGGAAGTGAACCCGCCGCTGCTGGTGCGGGACGAGACCATGTTCGGCACCGCGCAGCTGCCGAAATTCGAGGACGATCAGTTCTGGGCGTTTCCGGGAAATTCGCTCGAGCAGGCTCTCGGCGCGGCCCTTGAAGGCCAGCCGCGCGAGGCGGTCCGCAAGATCATCAGGGACACCCGCTACGGCATGATCCCCACGGCGGAAGTCACCCTCACCAATCTCGTGCGCGAGCAGATCCTTTCCGAGGAGGAGCTGCCGCTGCGCTTCACCGCGCTCACGCCGAGCTTCCGCGCGGAGGCAGGGTCCGCCGGCCGCGACACGCGCGGCATGATCCGCCAGCACCAGTTCGTGAAATGCGAGCTCGTCTCGATCACGACGCCGGAGACCTCCGCGGACGAGCACGAACGCATGCTCACCTGCGCCGAGAACGTCCTGAAGAAGCTGGAGCTGCCGTTCCGCACCATGACGCTCTGCACGGGCGACATGGGCTTCTCCTCGACGAAGACCTACGACATCGAGGTCTGGCTGCCGGGGCAGGGGATGTATCGCGAGATTTCGAGCTGCTCGGTCTGCTCGGATTTCCAGGCGCGCCGCATGAACGCCCGCTACCGCTCGTCCTCCGAGAAATCGCCGCGCTTCGTGCACACGCTCAATGGTTCGGGCCTCGCGGTCGGCCGCACGCTCGTGGCCGTTCTGGAGAACTACCAGAACCAGGACGGCAGCGTGACGGTTCCGGCCGCCCTGCGGCCCTATATGGGCGGTGTGACCCGCATCGAGCGTCAGGCCTGACATGCGCATTCTCTGCACCAACGACGACGGCATCCATGCTCCGGGCCTGAAGGCCCTGGAGGCCATCGCACGCGCCTTGTCCGACGATGTGTGGGTCGTGGCGCCCGAAACGGACCAGAGCGGCGTCGCGCACTCGCTTTCCCTCAACGATCCGCTGCGCCTGCGCGAAATTTCCGACCGGCATTTCGCCGTGAAGGGAACGCCCACGGATTGCGTGATCATGGGCGTGCGCGAACTGATGCGCGAGCACAAGCCGGACCTCATCCTGTCCGGCGTCAACCGCGGGCAGAACGCGGCCGAGGACGTGACCTATTCGGGAACGGTGGCCGGGGCGATCGAAGGCACGCTCCTGGGCATTCCCTCCATCGCGTTGTCCCAGGCCTACAGCGCAGGAAACCGCAACGCCCTGAAATGGCACTGCGCCGAGCATCACGGGCCCAAGGTCATCCGCAGGATCCTCGAGACGGGCATCGAGAGCGGCATTCTCGTCAACGTGAACTTCCCGGATTGCGAGCCCGACGATGTCCAGGGCACGGCGGTGGTCCACCAGGGGCAGCGCACGCAGGAGCTTCTGCGGCTCGATGCGCGGCTCGACGGACGGGGCAACCCCTATTACTGGATCGCCTTCGAGCGCGGCCCGTTCACGCCCGGCAACGGAACGGATCTCTGGGCGCTGGCCAACCGGCGCATCGCGGTCACGCCCCTGCGCATCGACATGACCGACGAGCCGACGCTGACCCGCTACGCGCAGGCCTTCGGCTGAGAGGGACCGGGATGAGCCAGGAGCCCTTCTTCTCCGAAGCGGAAAGCCGCAGCGAGCAGGAGGCCATCGGCGTCGCATCCTTCATCCTGTCCCTGCGGGCGAAAGGCATCCGCGACACGGCGCTGCTCAGAGCCATGGAGCTCGTGCCGCGCGACGTGTTCGCCCCGCGGCGCTTCCGCGATTTGTCCCGCACCGACGTCGCCCTGCCGCTACCCTGCGGTCAGACGATGACCGCGCCGGGCACGGTCGCGACCATGCTCCTGGCGCTGGGCCTCGCGCCGGGACAGCGCATTCTCGAAATCGGCACCGGCACCGGCTATGTGAGCGCGCTCATGGCGCATCGCGGGGCGGACGTGACCACGGTCGAGCGCTTCAACACCCTCGCCGAGAGCGCGCGACAGCATCTGAACATCGTCGAGGCGGGCAGGGTGCGCGTGGAGGTGGGCGACGGCCTTGCCGCGCGTGTGCGCGACCGGTTCGACCGCATCCTGCTCAACGGCGCATGGCCCGACATCCCGGCGACGCTGACGTCGCTGCTCGGTGCCGGCGGGCGTCTCGTCGGCGCGCTGGCGGAGGAAGGCGCGCCGCGCCTCGTTCAGATCGACCGCCTTCAGGATGGGGAGTTCAGCCGGAACCTGGGCGGGCCCTTGCGGATTTCCAGGCTGGTCGCAGGCATTGCGGCAACACTCTGATCGAATCGAAAAAATTTCGCGACACGGTTACGACATTTTTCATGGCGTCAACCGTTGCTTAACCTGAACAGCCTTTTAATACCCCCATCAAGTTGCGTGCGGTTGGGGTAATTGAGTCATGCGTTTGCGTGTGTGTTCTGGGCAATGGAGTGCAGTATCGCGGGTCGCTCTGGTGAGCTTGATCGGCAGTGCCGCGGCGGCCTGTAGTGGCGACACCATGCGGTTCTCGGAGAATCCGTTCTCCAACCCGTTCTCCAACAGCGAGCGCGTCGCGCCCGGCACGCCGACGGCGTCTCAGGACACGCCGTCCTATGGCGGGGCTCCCTCCTACGCGGCCGCTCCGATGCCCACCTCGTCCGTCCAGGCGCAGGCGCTTCCCCCGGTGCAGGCTCAGCCGCTGCCCCAGCCTTCGCGCATGGCCGCCGCGCCCGCCCCCATCCAGCCGCGCCCCGCGCCCATGACTCCGCCCGCCGCTCAGCCGAAGATGCGCTTCGTCGATCAGACGAAGGTTGCCGTCTCCGAGCAGCCCGTTCCGGCCGAGCCGGGTCGGCGCACCCGCCCCGGCATGCAGCAGGCCGCGATGCCGGCGCCGGCTCCCATGCAGCCGAGGCCCGCGCCCGTGCAGCAGGTCGCCTCGGCCACGAACGAGCCGCTGGTGTCGCCCGCGCGTCCCCTCCAGCCTCAGAGGGTCGCGGCCATCGAGCCGCAGCCCCTGAAGCCCGCTCCGGTGGTCTCGCAGACGGTTGCTCCGGCTCCCGCCCCTGCGCCCGTTCCGCAGCCTGAGGCCGCGAAGGCCTCGGTGCAGGAGCCCGAACAGACGGCGAGCCTGTCCGCCGGCAACTTCCGGTGGCCCGCCCGCGGCCGCGTCATCGCGGGCTTCGGCGCCAACGGCGGCAACGAGGGCATCAATATCGCGGTCCCCGAGGGCACGCCCGTGAAAGCCGCCGAGGCCGGCACGGTGACCTATGCGGGCAGCGAGGTGAAAGGCTACGGTAACCTGATCCTGATCCGGCACGAGAACGGCTTCGTCTCGGCCTATGCCCATAACAGCGCGGTGAACGTGAAGCGCGGCGAGCAGGTGAAGCGCGGTCAGGTGATCGCTACTGCCGGCCAGACGGGTAACGTGACCTCGCCGCAGCTGCATTTCGAGATCCGCAAGGGCGCGACCCCGGTCGACCCGATGAAGCATCTCGCCGACTGATCCGGCACAAGTTTGGATTGGCTTTCGAGACCCGAGGCCGATCACGCGAGGGGACGGTGGAGCTCAGCCACCGTCCCTTTTTTCGTTCCCGGAATGGGAGAGGATGTTCACGATCTTGCCGAACGGATCCCGGACATAGAAGCGGCGAACGCCCCAGGGCTCGTCGGCGGGTCCGTAGATCGCGGGAAATCCGGCGCCCGTCATGCGCCGGAGCGCTTCGTCGACATCGTCCACTTCGACGGACAGGTCCGGCGTCGGCGTCTCCGAGCCGCCCTGGGTTGCGACGCTGACTTGGACGCTGCCCGGCTCGCTGTTGCCGTAGGTGACGATCCAGCCATGGTCCATCAGCCGCTCGAGGCCGAGAACATCCTCGTAGAAGCGCCTTGCCGCCCCGATGTCGGATGCCGGTATATTGGCGACGATCCGTTTGACCTTCACGGAACGAACTCCCCTAAATCGCCTTTCCCTGGCGTCCGGCGAGATCCTGGATGAACTGCCAGGCCGTGCGGCCGGAGCGGGCGCCGCGGGTCGTGGCCCATTCCAGGGCTTCCGCCCGGATGGCCGCGCGGTCGCCGTCGAGGCCGAGATGGTCGACATAGCCGAAGATCATGTCGAGATATTCGTCCTGGCTGCACTTGTGGAAGCCGAGCCAGAGGCCGAAGCGGTCGGACAGGGACACCTTCTCTTCGATGGCCTCGCCCGGATTGATGGCGGTGGAGCGCTCGTTGTCCATCATGTCGCGGGGCAGGAGGTGGCGGCGGTTGGACGTGGCGTAGAAGATCACGTTGTCCGGACGGCCCTCGATGCCGCCTTCCAGCACCGCCTTGAGGGACTTGTAGGAGGTGTCGTCCGCATCGAAGGACAGATCGTCACAGAAGACGATGAAGCGATGGGGGTCCGCACGGAGCAGGCCCATGAGGTCCGGGAGCGTCTCGATGTCCTCCCGGTGGATCTCGATGAGCTTGAGGGGAAGGGCCTCGGCCGCCTTGGTCGCGTTGATCTCGGCATGGACCGCCTTCACCAGCGACGACTTGCCCATTCCCCGGGCGCCCCAGAGCAGGGCATTGTTGGCCGGAAGGCCCCTGGCGAAGCGGCCGGTGTTCTCGGCGAGTTGATCCCGCACCCGGTCGATGCCCCGGAGCAGGTTCATCTCGACCCGGTTGACCTTCGCCACCGGGGCGAGCCTGCGCCCCGCCGCGTGCCAGACGAAGGCGTCCGCCGCCGCGAGATCCGCCTGGGGAGCGCCGGCCGGGGCCAGGCGCTCCAGGGCGTCCGCGATGCGCTTGAGGAGGGCCATGGATTCGGGGGAGGTGAGGTCGGGGGACATCGGCATCTGACTTCAAGAAAAGGTGAGGAGGTCGTGCTTAGCCCAAAAACCGCTCCCCGGTCCATGCAGGAGCTTTGGGAAAGCCTTCCAACTTCATTGATTTCGTGGAGTCGATGGGTATAGTCCGCCCACTTTCATCCCGTTTGGCGCGGGTGGGCCTCGAAGCAGCGCCTGCCTCGCGCCTTTATCCATGGAGAGCCGCTTGTTCATTTCACCTGCCTTCGCACAAGGGGCCCCCGCGACCGGGGGCGGAATGGATACCATCATCCAGTTCGTCCCGTTCATCCTGATCTTCGTGATCATGTGGTTCCTGATCATCCGTCCGCAGCAGCGCCGGGTGAAGGCTCATCAGGAAATGATCAAGAACGTGCGCCGCGGCGATACCGTCGTCACCTCCGGGGGCATCATCGGCAAGGTCACGAAGGTGCTCGAGGATTCGGCCGATATCGAGGTGGAGATCGCCGATAACGTGAAGGTGAAGGTGGCTCGCGCCATGATCTCCGAGGTCCGCTCGAAGACCGAGCCGGTGAAGGCCTGAAATTAATGACCGGCCCTCGGGCGGGAGCCCTTGAGGGCCGGTCCGCTGCACGACATGTGCAGCAGAGTGTTTGAGAAAGGTTGAGCTGACGATGCTGCGCTTCTCGAAGTCGAAGATCATCGCCACCCTGGCGATCATCATCATCGGTCTCCTGCTGGGGATTCCGAGCATGATGTCGCCTGAGCATCGCAAGGCGTATCTGAGCGCCGTTCCGAGCTGGGTTCCCTCCTGGCTCGTGCCCTCGCGCGCCATCGTGCTCGGCCTCGACCTGCAGGGCGGCTCCCACGTTCTGCTCCAGGTGGACGAGTCGGATCTCGTTCGCGGCCAGATCACCCTTCTGCGCGACGACGTGCGCCGGGTCCTCCGCGACACCCGCGTCGCGTCGCAGAACGGCATTCAGACGATCCCGCGCGGCGTCCAGATCCGCGTGCCGAACGCGGCCGACCGCGAGCGCCTGATGCCGCGCCTGCGCGAGCTCGCTCAACCGATCAGCAACGCCGTTCTCGGCCAGACCGGCAACGCGAGCGTGGCGCTGAGCGACACGCCGGACGGCGCGATCACGCTGACCCTGACGGATGCGGGCATCACCGAGCGGGTGCGCCGCGCGGTCGACCAGTCGATCGAGGTCATCCGCCGCCGTATCGACGCCACCGGCACGACCGAGCCCAGCATTCAGCGCCAGGGCGCGGATCGCGTTCTCGTCCAGGTTCCCGGCCTTCAGGATCCGCAGCAGCTCAAGGCGCTTCTCGGTGAGACCGGCAACCTGGAGTTCCGCCTCCTGGCCCAGCCCGGCGCGACCGACGTGGACATGCTTCCCATGCGTGATGCGAGTGGCCAGCGGGTGCCCGTGGAGCGTCGCGTCATCGCCGAGGGCGGCGACCTGACGGATGCCCAGGCCGCCTTCGATTCGCAGACCAACCAGCCGATCGTGAACTTCCGCTTCAACATCCGGGGCGCGCAGCGCTTCGGCCAGGCGACGACGGAAAACCTCGGCCGCCAGCTCGCCATCGTGCTCGACAACGAGGTGATCTCCGCGCCCACGATCCAGTCGCCGATCACCGGCGGCTCGGGCCAGATCTCGGGCAGCTTCACGGTCGAGCAGGTGAACAATCTCGCGGTCCTGCTGCGCTCCGGCGCGCTGCCCGCCAAGCTGACCATCGTCGAAGAACGCACCGTGGGTCCCGGCCTGGGCCGCGATTCCATCGAGGCCGGCAAGCTGGCGACCTATGTCGCCGCCATCCTCGTCGTGATCTTCATGTTCGCCACCTACGGAGTGTTCGGCCTCATCGCCAACATCGCGCTCCTCGTGCATGTGGGCCTGATCTTCGGCCTCATGTCGGTGCTCGAAGCCACGCTGACCCTGCCGGGCATCGCGGGCATCGTGCTCACCATCGGCACGGCGGTCGACTCGAACGTGCTGATCTACGAGCGCATCCGCGAAGAGGTCCATTCCGGACGCTCCATCGTGTCCGGCATCCAGGCCGGCTTCGACCGGGCCTTCGCGACCATCGTGGACTCCAACAGCACCATGGCCATTGCCGCCGTGATCCTGTTCTTCCTCGGCTCCGGTCCCGTGCGCGGCTTCGCGGTCGTGTTCATTCTCGGCATCCTCACGACGGTGATCACCGCCGTTACCCTGACGCGCATGATGATTGCGCTCTGGTACCAGTGGATGCGTCCCAAAGTTCTTCCGTTCTAAGGAGTGAGTATCGTGCGCCTCGTTCGGCTCTGGCCCGAAAACTCCCACTTCGACTTCATGCGCTTCAGGCGCTTCTCCTTCCCGTTGTCCGCCGTCATCTCGGTGGCGACCGCGATCGTGCTCTACACGGTCGGCCTCAATTTCGGCATCGACTTCAAGGGCGGTACGCTCATGGAGATCCAGGCGAAATCGGGCCAGGCCAACGTCGCTCAGATCCGCCAGACGGCCGAGGGCTTCGGCTTCGGCGACGTGGAGGTGCAGGAATTCGGCGCCGCCGGCGACGTTTCGCTGCGGTTCCCGATCCAGTCGGGCGGCGAGTCCGCACAGGCGGGCGTGGTGCAGAAGGCTCGCGATACCTTCAGCAACGAGTATGAGTTCCGCCGCGTCGAGACGGTCGGCCCGCGCGTGTCGGGCGAGCTCGTCCAGTCCGGCACCATCGGCATCGTGTTCTCGGTGATCGCGGTCCTGTTCTATCTCTGGTTCCGCTTCGAGCGCGAGCTGGCGGTGGCGGCCATCATCGGCACGCTGCACGATATCGTGCTCACCATCGGCTTCTTCGTGATCACGCGGCACGAGTTCAACATGACCTCGATCGCGGCGATCCTCACCATCGTCGGCTACTCGCTCAACGAGACCGTGGTGGTGTTCGACCGCACCCGCGAGCTCATGCGCCGCTACAAGACCATGCCGCCCGAAGAGCTGTTGAACCTCTCGATCAACCACACCATGTCCCGCACGATCATGACGGCGACGACCACAGCGCTTGCGCTGCTGGCTCTCGTGCTCTTCGGCGGACAGGCGATCCAGGGTTTCGCCCAGGTCATGCTCTACGGCGTGGTGATCTGCACCTATTCGGCGATCTGCATCTCCTCGCCCATGCTGATCTATATCGGCCTGCGCGGATCCGAGACCGTCAAGGTGCCGGAGGGCAAGGCCGCAGCCGCGGAGTAAGACGATGAGCGATGGCCGCCTGTATGACGGTTTCGTCCCCGGACGCTTTCCGATCGATTCCTATGGCAATGGCGGCTTTCGCTTCGCGGACATGTCCCATCGCGGCTCGATCCTCGCGCTGCCGTCGGGCATCAAGGCGTGGCCGGTCGGCGCCATGAGGGAGCTCGCCGACGAGGCGCTCGCGCCGATCTTCGCCGAGGCCGAGGAGATCGATCTCCTCCTCTTCGGCACGGGCGCGGAGATCGCGGCGTTTCCGGGACGGTTTCGCGAGCGTTTCCGCGAGGCGGGCATCGGCCTCGACGTGATGCAGACCGGGGCGGCCGCGCGCACCTACAACATCCTCCTGGCGGAAAACCGCAAGGTTGCCGCCGCCCTCATCGCCGTGGGCTGACATGGCCGATCCGCAATCGAATTTCGCCCATTGCGAGGCGCTCGTCCGCGAGGCCGATCCCGACCGCTACTGGGCAAGCCTCCTCGCGCCCGAGGAAAAGCGTCCCTCTCTCCACGCCCTCCATGCCTTCAATTTCGAGATCGCGCGCGTGCGGGAATCCGTGCGCGAGCCGATGCTCGGCGAGATCCGCTTGCAATGGTGGCGCGACGCATTGCAGGGAGAGGCGAGGGGCGACGTGCGCGCCAATCCGGTCGCGGCGGCGCTCGACGATACGATCGTCAGGTTCCGCCTGCCCCGGCAATCGCTCGTGGATCTGATCGATGCCCGGATCTTCGACCTCTACGACGATCCCATGCCGAGCGTGAACGACCTGGAGGGTTATAGCGGCGAGACGTCGTCGAGCCTGATCCAGCTCGCGAGCATCATTCTCTCGGACGGCAAGGACCCCGGCACGGCCGACGCCGCGGGACACGCGGGCGTGGCCTATGCCATCGCGGGTCTCCTGCGCGCGTTTCCGATTCACGCGCGGCAGGGGCAGCTTTATATCCCCACCGACATTCTGGCGCAGCACGGCGTGGTCCGGGACGATATCGTCACCGGGCGAGGCGGCCCGGGCCTCAAGGGAGCGCTGGCCGACATGCGCGCCATGGCCCGCCGCCATCTCGATCAGGCAAGGACGCTGCGCACGACGATTCCGCCAGAGGCCGAACCGGCCTTTCGCCCGCTCGCGCTGGTCGAGCCCTATCTGAAGGCGATGGAGACACCGGATTACGATCCGCTCCACACGCCCATCGACGTTCCGCGATGGCGAAAGATCTGGGCGCTCTGGCGCGGGCCGTTTTAGAGCTCGAACGCCCTTTTCCTCATCGCCGCGCAGGCGGTGTCTACAGCATCGGACGTGAAATCGGACCCACATCCGATGCTGTCAGTTGATGCTTTTGAGCATCTTTTCACCCAAAACCGGTTCCCACTTTTGCGTCCGATGCTCTAGCGACGCGTCGAGGAGACGCGAAACCGCCCCCCGCGGCTGCCTTCGGTATCGTCAGCGGTTATGGATCCCGGGCTCCGCTTCGCGGCCCCGGGATGACTTTAAAACAGCTTACTCCGCCGCGGCGGGCATGTTGGCGGCGGAGAGCCACGCCGACAGATCGGCGCGGGCGCGGTCGGTCAGCATCTTCTTCTTCGCGATGGTCTTGGCCGAGCCGCGCAGTCGCTTGCCGTCCTCGGCCTTCGGCGCCCGGTCGAGGGGCGGGAACAGGCCGAAATTCACGTTCATGGGCTGGAACGAGCGTGGGCCCTCGTCGATGGTCTCGATATGGCCGCCCGTGATGTGGTTGATTAGGGCCCCGAGCGCCGTGGTGTGCGGCAGGGGCTGAATCGGGCGGCCCAGCCGCTCGGCGGCGGCGAAGCGGCCCGTCATGAGGCCCACGGCCGCGCTTTCCACATAGCCCTCGCAGCCGGTGATCTGACCCGCGAAGCGCAGGCGCGGCATCGCCTTCAGGCAAAGCGTCGGATCGAGAAGCTTGGGCGAGTTGAGATAGGTGTTGCGGTGGATGCCGCCGAGCCGGGCGAACTCGGCGTTTTCCAGGCCGGGGATCATGCGGAAGATGCCGGACTGGGCGCCGTATTTCAGCTTGGTCTGGAAGCCCACCATGTTGAACAGGGTGCCGAGCGCATTGTCCTGGCGCAGCTGCACCACCGCATAGGGTTTCCGGTCGGGATGATGCGGATCGGTGAGGCCGACGGGCTTCATGGGGCCGTGACGCAGGGTTTCGCGGCCGCGCTCGGCCATGACCTCGATCGGCAGGCAGCCGTCGAAATAGGGGGTGTTGGCCTCCCATTCCTTGAACTCTGTCTTGTCGCCTTCGATCAGGGCGTCCACGAAGGCCTCGTACTGCTCCTTGGTCATGGGGCAGTTGATATAGTCCTTGCCGGTTCCGCCCGGGCCGACCTTGTCGTAGCGGGACTGGAACCAGGCGACGTCCATGTCGACGGATTCGCGATAGATGATCGGCGCGATGGCGTCGAAGAAGGCGAGCGAGGTCTCGCCCGTGAGCTTCAAGATCGCCTCCGCCAGGGAGGGCGAGGTGAGCGGGCCGGTGGCGATGATGACGGATGTCCAATCCTCCGGCGGAATTCCCGGAATCTCACCGCGCTCGATCGTGACGAGCGGATGCGCTTCGAGAGCGGCCGTGACCGCATCGGAGAAGCCGTCGCGGTCCACCGCCAGCGCGCCGCCCGCGGGCACCTGGTTGGCATCGCCCTTCGCCATGATGATGGAGCCGAGGGTGCGCATTTCCTGGTGCAGCAGGCCGACGGCATTCGTTTCCGCGTCGTCCGAGCGGAAGGAATTGGAGCAGACGAGCTCGGCCAGGCCTTGCGTCTTGTGCGCGTCGGTGCCGCGCACCGGGCGCATCTCGTGGAGGATGACGGGAACGCCGGCCTGCGCGATCTGCCAGGTGGCTTCCGAACCGGCGAGCCCGCCGCCGATGACGTGAATAGGTTCGATCTTGCTCATGGTCATCCTCTTAGCGCATCGTGCGAAAAAAGTGGCCCCGGTTTTTCGCAAGAACGATGCGCGGCTCAAAGACTTGAGCATCGAATGTGTCCCAAAAGTGGATCGCACTTCCGGGGCCGGTGCCTGCGGCCTTGTTGACTCCCGCAGGGGGGGCTGGTCAAGGTGAGCCGGCGTTTTCGAGGAGGTTCGCGCCATGCAATCCATGCGACCGGTGGTGTTTATTACGGGCGGCAGCCGGGGCATAGGGGCGTCGATAGCGCAGATGGCGGCCGCGCGGGGCTACGATGTGGCGATCACCTATCGGACCGAGCGCGAGGCCGCCGAGGCGGTGCTCGCCGCCTGCCGGGCCTCCGGCGCCAGGGCCTTGGCCTGTCAGGGCGACGTGGCCGTGGAGGCGGATGTCATCCGCATGTTCGACGAGGCCGAGGCGGGCCTGGGGCGCCTCTCGCATGTGGTGAACAATGCGGGCGTGACCGGCAAGTCCGGCCGCCTGGAGGATGCCTCGGCCGAGGTTCTGCGCAGCTGCATCGACATCAACGTCACCGGGGCCCTGTTCGTGGCCCGCGAGGCGGCCCGGCGGCTCTCGACCGGGAGAGGCGGCCACGGAGGCTCCATCGTCAACATATCGTCGGCCGCCGCCAGGCTCGGGAGCTCCGGCGAATACGTCTGGTATGCGGCCTCGAAGGGCGCGATCGATTCCCTCACGGTGGGCCTCGCCCGGGAGCTGGCGCTGGACGGCGTGCGCGTGAACGCGGTCTCGCCGGGCATGACCCAAACGGATATTCACGAGCGCAGCACCCAGGATCTCGGGCGTCTGGAGCGCCTGAAGCCCTTCATTCCCATGCAGCGGATCGGGGAGCCCGAGGAGGTCGCGGAGGCCGTGCTGTTCCTGATGTCGGGTGCGGCGTCCTATATCACGGGCGCCAATCTGCCGGTCACGGGCGGGCGCTAGAGCCTTTTCCGCGAAAGTGGATGCCGGTTTTGCGTGAAAAGATGCTCAAAAGCATCAACTGACAGCATCGGATGTGGGTCCGATGTCAAGTCCGATGCTGTAGGCGGCATGCCCCGATGTCCGGGACAGGAATTTCCCGCCTTGCCGGGCCGCTCTTCGAGAGGCCTTCAAGACGAGGATGGCCGCGCCAAGCGCGGCCATGACGGGAAGACTGTTGCCCCAAAAGAAAACGCCCGCTTGCGGCGGGCGTAAATCCATTGCTGCAGTGCAGCTATATATTACGCGGTGGCGTGCTCGCGGGCGATGCTGTCGATCTGGAAGCGGGAAATGCCGAGATCGTCGAGCTCGCGGTCCGACAGGAGCGACAGCTCACGGACGGTTTCGCGATAACGCATGTAAGCGCGGACTTTAGCGAGGATGTAGGACACGAACATTGGGAACCTCCTTCAGTGAGCCGGCCCCTGTGACCGGCGGCCTTTGTTCTTGCGTGTGCAATGCAGCATATAGGCCTGTGCGCCGCAAAAGAGGAGTGGTAATAATGTAGATCAGTTATGCTTTAGTAGCATACCGCTTTAAGGCCCCGTTAATGGGGCCTGCGCTCCTGTAGGGCCTCCTGCCCGGGGCTGACGAACTCCGTCCTGGTGCGGGGAAGCGCCTGAGGGTAGGTTTCGAGCAGCCAGGCGACGAGCTTCTCGCGCACCTCGTTGCGCAGGTCGGACGAGGCTCCCGAGGAGCCCGCGCTCATGAGGCCCCGGATCTGGAGGGTGGTCTCCTTCGCGTCGGTGACGTGCAGAACGCCCACCTGGCGGTCCCAAAGATTGGATTCTCCAAGGAGTTCCAGGAACTTGGCGCGGACCTCATCGATCGGCGTCGCGTAGTCCACATACCAGAAGACCGATCCGAGGATCGAGCTCGATTGGCGGGTCCAGTTCTGGAAGGGCTTTTCCATGAAATAGGACAGGGGCACGACCATCCGGCGCCAGTCCCAGAGGCGAATGACCACATAGGTGGTCTGGATCTCTTCCACGGTGCCGAACTCGCCTTCGAGCAGCACCTCGTCCCCGAGCCGGATCGGCTGGGCGATGGCGAGCTGGACGCCCGCGATGAGGTTCGAGAGCACCGGCCGCGCCGCCAGACCGACGGCCAGGCCAGCGACGCCCGCCGAGGCGAAGAGGCTGACGCCGTATTGCCGCACGGACGGAATCGTCATGAGCATCGCGGAAAAGGTGAGAAAGCCCAGTCCGAACACGATCGTCCGGCGCAGCAGACGCACCTGGGTGAGGAGCTTGCGGCTCAGGACGCTGTCCTCGGAGCCTCTCAAAGCGCGGCGGAGATAGATCTCCGAGGCCGTGTTGACGATGGTGATCGCGCTCCAGCCCAGGAAGACGATGAAGCCGAAGAGCAGAACCCGCTCGAACAGGTCGTAGCCCGGTCCCCGCCTCGGCAGGACCTGCACCACGAGGCCGAGACCCATCACCAGCAGTCCGAGCCTGGTGGGCGGGCCGATTCTGTGCAGCAGCTTGCGCCCGAATTCCGCCAGTCGCCCTCTCAGCGCCAGTCGCAACGCGTGGAAGAGAAGCGAGTGGAGGAAGAAGAGCAGAAAGGCCGCGACCACGAGAAAGGCGATGTTGACCAACCAGCTCGGCCACAAGCCCTGCCATCGCTCGAGAGCGTTGGTGAGAGTCAGCATGATGTCCTGCATGGGAGCGGAACGCCATGGCCGGGAAGGTGTTCCCAAAAGAACAGCCCCGGCCGGGCCGAGGCTGAGATCCTTGCAGACATCGCCGCAAGTTAGAGCACGTAAAAATCGGCCTTCGTGATGGCGAGGCCCGCTTTCAACTGGGCGATCTTGATCGCCGCCATGCTGCCGATGCCGTCGGGGTCGTAGAGAAGGGCGCCCGTGCCCTTGTTGTAGATGATGCGGTCGGTGGAATCGGCCGCGGCCGGGCCGACCCGGAACGCCGCCGCGGAGAGCCAGCCGTCGGGTCCGACCCTCGTGAAGATCTTGTTGTCGAGCATGATCGTGTCGTCGCGCGGGTTGAAATCCGTGATCGTGTCGACATTGGTGCGCGAGGGCGTCGCATCGAACACGAAGTAGTCCCGTCCCGGGCCGCCCGTCAGGGTATCGCTGTCGAGGCCGCCGCTGAGATAGTCGCTGCCATAGCCGCCATTGAGAGAGTCGCGGCCGGTGCCGCCGTAAAGATCGTCGTCCCCGTCGAGGCCGTAGAGCCTGTCGTTGCCGGCATCGCCGAAGACGATGTCCGCGCCGCCATAGGAATAGACGACGTCGTTGCCGTAGCCGCCGCGGATCACGTCCGCATAATCGTTGCCATAGAACGTGTCGTTGCCCCTGTTGAGCGCCACGTACCAGTCGTAGCTGTTCAGGTCGTCCACCGTCGTGTGGAGATTGAGGCCCTTGATCGAGAGCACGGCGAAGCCGTTGTTCTCATAGAGCAGGTCGTCGATGATCACGTCGTAGCCGTTGCTCCAGTACCAGGCCGAGTAGCGGTCGACGAGAGAGCTGCCGTTCACGTCGAAGATGGCGAGGTCGCCGTCGTCGTAGATGGTAACGGTTTCGATGTACGGACTGGCGCTGACGAAGGACCAGCCGGACGGAGTGGTGCCGGACATGTTGAAACCGACACCGGCGGTGTTGAACGCTTGAAAGATGGCCATGGCGGCACATTCCTGCTGGGTCACTGACAAGCGCCACTCTATCGGGGCAAATCTGAATTTAAGCTGCACAATGCGCGGAAAGACTTGGTAGCGTTAATGCTTCCTGAGCGGCGCCGGTGCGTTGCAGGTCGCAAGATGAACAGATATTCATCAGAACTCGTTGAGTAATGACATCATTCGTTACTCAAGGTGGCGGAACAGTCATTTCCGGTGCGCGTTCTCACTCCGATTTATAGTTAAACGGAGATGAATAGATGAAGAAAATCGCCCTTGGTGCGGCTCTTCTGCTGTTGAGCGGCACGGCCTATGCGCAGACGACGAACTCGAACAGTTCGTCGACCTCGACCTCCGACACCCGGATGACGGTGCCTGACAGGCAGCATTCGGGCGCAACGGAGCAGGCCACCGGCTCCGTCCGGGACGGCGCGAGCACGAGCGTTCGGTCCAACGTGTCGACCCGCGAGCATGGCAGCACACGCGTCGGCGTGGGTGTCGAGCGCCGCGAGCGCACGGGTGTTTCGGTTCGCTCCCGCACCGTGCGCGCGGTCGAGGAGCCGAGCGTCTCCGTCCGCCGCCACCGCAGCGTCACCACCATCGAAGAGCCGGACACCGAGGTCCGCCATACGGTGATCAAGAAGAAGCCTTCCACCAAGAAGGTGGTGCTGAAGAAGAGAAACACGAAGAAGGTTGCCGTCAAGAAGCGTCATTACCGGGTGGTTGAGGAGCCGGTGGAGGTGCGTCGCCGCACGGTCCGTCGTTATGAGGAGGTGAGCGAGCCACGCGTCTCCGTGACCCGCCGCACGACGGTCCGGACCCGCCATGAAGCGCCGTCGGTCGGCGTCTCCGTGGAGCAGCGCCGCAGCTCGACCCGCACGTCCACGGACGTGAACACGTCGCGCTCTCCCTCGACGACCGGCTCGGTCTCGACCCGCAGCACGTCGACCGGCAGCGCGTCCTCCGAGAGGAACAACGACGCGACGTCGTCCCGGCGGATGCCGGCTCAGCAGCAGGGCGGCAGCTCGACGGCACAGTAAGGCCTCTGCTTTCGCTACGGATGACGAAAGGGCCGGTTTCCGGCCCCTTCGCATCGATGGATGTCCATAAGGCCCCAATCTCGCCGCGCGGGATCAGTGGCGGGCGCCCATGCTGTCGAGGGCTTGCCGGCAAGCCTGTTCGCAGCGGCGGCAGGCCTCGGCGCAGACCCGGCAATGCTCGTGCTGCTTGGCGTGGCGCTCGCATTCCTCTCCGCACAGGCCACAGGCGGCCATGCAGGCGTTGAGCATGTGCCGGATGACGTCCTCGTTGGTGCCGGTCCGCCGGGTCGCGACCGCGCCGGTCGCCATGCAGATGTCGGCGCAATCCATGTTCAGGCGGATGCATTGCGTGAGCTGGGCGACCATCGGCTCGCCGAGGCAGGCATCGGCGCAGGACGTACAGGTCTGCGCGCAGTCGAAGCATTCTTCGATACAGCGGATCAGGGCGTCGTTGGCGTTCCCTTTGACATGCGGATGGGTGCTGATCATCTCGCGGGCGTGCATGGCGATCTCCTCGAATGGTGTGGGGGGGGCTTGCGGGAAGCTCGGCAAAAGCCATTGGCCGGCAAGCATGGAGCCAATCGGAGAGCGCCGGGATGGTTCCGGCTCGAGGTTCGTCGCGTTCAAGGAAGCCGGTGCGTCAGCGACGGACGCCGTCGACGCTGATGAAGGCCCTCACCGGGCCGTACTCGGTCTGCTTCCTGACATCCATCTGGACGCGGCCGCTGGTCTGATTCGTCATGGTGTCCGACACTCGCCCTCGGGACGAACGGAGAATCGTCTCGGCCCGCACACGGCCGCTGATGCGCACGCAGGTGGTGGAATCCTGAAGCTGGGCGAAACCGGGAGGGCAGGGCGAGGCCGCCATGGCGGAGCTGCCGCAAGCTGTCAGAGCTGCCGATAGGATGAGGGCGACCTGTTTCATGGGCCCGCAGTCTAGCTGCTGGAGGCCCGAAAGGAAACCTGAACGGCCAAGGTGTCAGAGCCGGCCCGTCCCGGTACGGCGGCCGGAAGCTCCCGCGACGCCGGCCCGGTCGACTTCCACATGGAACTGTTCGGCTTTCGGGCTGTCGTCCTCGATCGCGCCGATGCGGTAGCGGTAAGCCATCTCGCCCCCGAGCCAGCCGCTGAAGAGAAGCAGCACCGTCTGCACGGCCGAGAGCCAGATGCCCCATCCCTGGACGCCAGCGGCCGGGTCGCCCAGGCGAACGCCCATATTCACCAGGGCAAGGGCGACGACCACCAGGTTCGCGATCATGTGGGTCCAGGAAATCCAGAGAGTCCTGACCCGGTCGATGGTCACGAAATCGATCAGTCCCGGAAGGGCGGCGACGAGCGCCATGACGATGCCCGCGATCAGCAGCCAGTAGGAGGCTTCGGCCCAGAACGGGTTGGCGGTGCTCACGAAAGCGATGTCGGTGGCGAGGGCGCCGATAAGGAAGGCGATGGGGAAAACGACCAGCATATGATGGAGGGGGTGCCCGGCAATCGCTGCCGTGCTTTCCACTCCGTAACGATGAAATCGGCCCATGTGGCACTCCCATGAATGCGATATGAAGAAGAATGCCGCGGCCAATGCTTCGTTCCTGCTCCCCTGGCTGCATGCGGCGATGATACAGTGCACGGGGGCTGGACATCCGAAGGTTAATCGAACATAGCACGGTAATCATTATCGAGGGTGAGGGGCATGCAGGAGCTCCTTTACTGCTGCCGTAGTCTAATCGAATCCTTGCCGCTGCTTTGATGACCTTAGATCCCGTCACCCTCAATGCTGCCTTCGTCCTGCTCGCGCTTGTTCTCGGCGCGCTGCTCGTCTTCTCATGGGCGCTCAACCAGAAGGTCCGTGCTCTCCTGCCATGGGGAGCGGCCTTTTGCCTGATCGCAAGCGGCTTTGCCGTCGCGAACCTTGGCCGGCCGCTCAATTCCTACCCGGCGCTCATGGCGGGCAATGCCCTCGGGCTCATGTCCTATGTGGCGCTTTACGCCGGATGCCGGTCCTTCAACGATCGCAGGGGCTTCCCCGTGCCGATTCTGGCGGGGGTCGTGCTGTGGATCCTGGCGTTCCCTTTCATCTATGAGAGGCAGGACTACCGGCTGATCCTGGTTGCCCTGACGACCGGCACCTATTCATTGCTCAGCGCCTGGGAACTCTGGCGGCATGCCAGGCAGCCTCTCGCCTCCCAGCGGATCGCCGTGGTCCTCCTGATCCTCCTGGCGATCTTCAACATCATGCGGACCTGGCCCGGAATCGCGCTGACGTCGATCCCCTGGTTCGATGCCCTGGCCCGTCGCTGGTCGTCCGAGATGGCCCTCTTCCTCGTGGTCTTCACGCCGACGCTTGCCTTCATTTTCCTGTCCATGGCGAAGGAAAGCGTGGAGATGGGCTACAAGCAGGCTGCCTTGCTCGATCCCCTGACCGAAATGCCCAACCGACGCGGGTTCATGCAGAGCGCGGCCCGACTGATCGGAGCCAGGGAGGGCAAGCCCGTCAGCTGCCTCGTTTTCGATCTCGATAATTTCAAGCGCATCAACGACGTCTTCGGCCACGATGCGGGCGACAAGGCCTTGCGGCTCTTCGGGCAGGTCATGGCCAAACATCTTCCCCCGCAAACCTTCGGGCGGCTCGGGGGTGAGGAATTCGCCGCGATCCTGCCGATGGAGATGGAGAAGGCCGTCGCTCTTGCCGAGGCCATCAGGGCCGACTTCTCCGGCGCGGGAAAGACGACGCCCGGCCCGCACGTTCCGGCGACCGTCAGCGTGGGGTGCTCGGCAGCCACCCATGCAACCCTCGAGGCGCTGCTCCAGGAGGCAGACCTGGCGCTCTATCGGGCGAAAGATCACGGCCGGGACGTCGTGATGCCGGGATTTCCGCTCAAGGCGGCTCAATAGACAGACGCTTCAGACAGACGCTTCCTGGTTCGAGGCTCCGGCTCCTGCACGATGCGCTCGATCCTCGCCGGAGCCTCAGCGTAGCGCCGTCACGACGAGCGCCCTCATGCGATTTTCGATG
This sequence comes from Microvirga sp. M2, assembly GCF_047497095.1. Lineage (NCBI taxonomy): Bacteria > Pseudomonadati > Pseudomonadota > Alphaproteobacteria > Hyphomicrobiales > Methylobacteriaceae > Microvirga > Microvirga sp. M2. Next base: position 3,042,477 of record NZ_CP134063.1, on the reverse strand, counting down.
GTTCCGTCGCCCCATCGATCGGCGAGAGCCTGCGCGGCCCTCTCCGCGACCTCGTCGAGGCGGCCCGGGGCGCGGGCTTCGAGTTCCCCGCGAAGCGGGGTTCCCTGGGTCAGACCGACGGCGGCGTCCCGGGCCGTCGGGGCATGGGTCGTTTTCTCGACGGGCTCGATGGTGATGGTCTCGAAGCCCGCCCTCTGGAGTTCTCCCCGGATGCGATCCTCATCGAAATAGCCGAAGGGCATCCTTTCGAAAAAGCGCGGCGGGTCGTCGGGGAACATCTCGATGGCCCGATCCGAAACGACCTTGCTCACCATGTTCGCATCCAGCCTGTCCCAGACGTTGAACAGAAAGCGCCCGCCGGGCCTGAGGACACGCAGGGCCTCCCGGAAGGCGGCCGTCTTGTCGGGAAAGAACATCACGCCGAACTGACACACCACGGCATCGAAGGACCCGTCCTCGAAGGGGAGGGCTTGGGCGTCCATCTGGCGCCATGTCACGTTGGGCGCCTGAAGCTTCGTCTGGGCGAGATCGAGCATGGCCTGATTGAGGTCGGTCGCGACGATCTCGACGCGGGGCGGAAGCGCAGCGACCAAGGCGCGGGTCACGATGCCCGTGCCCGCCGCCGTTTCCAGAATCCTGCCCGAGGCGAGGTCGCGCAGGCGCTCTGCGAGATCCTCCGCAAAGGGCTGGAAGATGAGCGATCCGAGATATTGCTCGTAGAGGGCCGGGATCGAGCCGGCAAAGGCCGTGTCGGTAGCGCCCATCGTCTCCTCCACCGGGAAGGACTCATCATCCTGCCCGTGACGAGAGCCTGCAATAGCCTCAAAGGGGTAGGGCCAGGATCGCAGCGGGACGCCTTCTCCGGAAGGAGCCGGGCCGGGGCGGCTCCCCGGAAAAGCCATGGCGTTGCGAATGCCGGTATGTTGACCTGTGCGGCATGGACGGGCGGGGGCCAGAGCGGAGGTCGGGGAGGCAAAAGCATGACGGCCATTCTGCTATTGCCGTCCTGGTTGGGCGCGGTCGTCGCGATGCTGATCGCCGTCGCCGCGTCGGCGCTCCCGCTCGCCATCGTCGGCAGGCGCATCCGGGACGAGCTGTCGCCATCGGCGCGCGAAGTGACGGAAACGGTCGCCGTCCGGATCGGCACGATCCACGGCCTCATCCTGGCGCTCGTCTTCGCGGACGCGCAATCGACCCACACGAACCTGCAGCAGGAGGTCTCGAAGGAGATCGCCACCATCGAGCATGTGGCGCTTCAGCTCGACCAATGGGACGGTCCGGAGAAAATCGAGCTCCGAAGCCGGCTTGCGGCCTATGTCGAAGCCGTTCTGCAGCACGAGTGGCGGGCCGATGCCCGTCCCCAGGGCAGCAAGGAGGCGGGACGCGCCTACAGCGATCTCGATGTCAGCATTCTCAACCTGAAGGCCGATACCCTCCAGGAGCAGTCGCTGCGCAACCGCATGATCATGAACATGGATAACCTTCAGGATCACCGGAAAGCCCGGCTGGCGCTTCTTCATCGCGGCCTGCCCGGCCTGTTCTGGTGGATGGCCATGGTAGGCTTCGGCATCATCGCGGCGTTCTTCCTGGTCTTTCCCGCGTCGCCCACCCATATCGCCATTCTCTCCGTCTACGGAGCCTATACGGGGCTTGCGCTCTATTTCATCCTCGCCCTGAGCCATCCCTATGCGGGCCCGGCCACGATCGACACCACGCCCTACGAGGCCGTGCTCGATGAGGAACTCGAGGCTCCGAAGGTGACTTCGACCCCATAGGACCGCGCCGCCTATTTGACGGCGAGCCGGCTCCGCTTCTCCGAAAGTCCTCCGGGGCCGGGCTTAGGCGACTTCCGCGCGCTCCGCCGCCATGGCGGCGAGCTTGGCGATCGTGTTCATATTTCGCGCCGTTCCGGTTCGTGCAGCGGGGATCTGCAGCTTGGATCGCCCCATCCCGTCGCCGTAATGGACGTAGATCTCCCGCGATCCGAGCCGCATGTCCTCTCCGTCCTGCCCCGTGACGCTTGCCAAGGCATCGGGAGGCGGCGCCGCGTCGAGGAAGATCGCCACGGTCCGGTTCGGGGCGGCGTCCGGGAACGGGTTCCCGGCCAGCACATCGGCCATCTGAGCCGCCGTTCGAACGAGCACGCCCAGGGGCTTGCCCGCATAGGCCCGCAGTTTCGCCTCCAGGATCGCCTTGACCTCGGCCTCCGTCGTCCCGCTCTCGAAGACGACGTTGCCGCTCGCGATGAAGGTCCGGACCGCCTGAAAGCCTGCGCTCTCGCACAGATGCTTCAAGTCGCTCATGGGCAGCTTGCCCGTCCCGCCGACATTGACGGCGCGCAGGAGGGCGATATAGGCGGGCATGGCGGGCTCTCTCTCCTGTGATCGCCACCAAAAGGCCATACGGCAGCGAGCGCAATGGCATCGGGCCGATGGCCGGAGGGCCCAAGGAAGCGGTTATTCCGCCGCTTCCTGCCGGGGCACCTTCTTGGTCTTCTTGCCGGCGTCCTTGGCCGGGGCTTCCTTCTTCAAGGGCCTGCGCTCCAGCACTTCCTTGAGGAAGCGGCCGGTATGGCTGTCATTGGACTTGGCGATGTCCTCGGGTGTGCCCTCGGCCACGATCTGGCCGCCGCCGCTGCCGCCTTCGGGACCCATGTCGATCACCCAGTCGGCGGTCTTGATGACTTCGAGGTTATGCTCGATCACCACCACGGTATTGCCCTGGTCCACCAGCTCGTGCAGCACCTCCAGGAGCTTGGCGACATCGTGGAAATGAAGGCCCGTGGTGGGCTCGTCGAGGATGTAGAGCGTGCGGCCGGTGGCCCGCTTGGACAGCTCCTTCGAGAGTTTGACACGCTGGGCCTCGCCGCCCGAGAGCGTCGTCGCCTGCTGTCCCACATGCACGTAGTCGAGGCCGACGCGGGCGAGCGTCTGCATCTTCTCGCGGATCGAGGGCACGGCCTTGAACAGGTCGCGGGCTTCCTCCACCGTCATGTCGAGCACGTCGGCGATGGACTTCTCGCGATACTTCACCTCCAGCGTCTCGCGATCGTAGCGCTTGCCCTTGCACACGTCGCAGGTGACGTAGACGTCGGGCAGGAAGTGCATCTCGATCTTGATGACGCCGTCGCCGGTGCAGGCCTCGCACCGGCCGCCCTTCACGTTGAAGGAGAAGCGGCCCGCCTGGTAGCCGCGCGCCTTCGCTTCGGGGAGGCCCGCGAACCATTCGCGGATCGGCGTGAAGGCGCCGACGTAGGTGGCCGGGTTCGACCGCGGCGTGCGGCCGATGGGCGACTGGTCGATGTCGATGACCTTGTCGAGATGCTCCAGGCCCTCGATGCGCTCGTGCGGGGCGGGATGCTCCAGCGCTCCGTTGAGCTTGCGCGCCACCGCCTTGTAGAGCGTGTCGATGACGAGGGTGGACTTGCCGCCCCCGGACACGCCTGTGATGCACGTGAAGGTGCCGAGCGGGATCTCGGCCGTCACGTTCTTGAGGTTGTTGCCCTTCGCGCCGACCACTTTGAGCATGCGCTTCGGATCGCGTTTGCGCCGCTCTCCCGGCACCTTCACGGACATCTCGCCCGTCAGGTACTTTCCGGTGATCGATTTCGGGTTCTTCATGACCTCGTCGGGCGTGCCCTCGGCGACGATCCGGCCGCCGTGGATGCCCGCGCCCGGGCCGACGTCGAACACGTAATCGGCCTGGAGGATCGCATCCTCGTCGTGCTCCACGACGATCACGGTGTTGCCGAGGTCGCGCAGGCGCTTGAGCGTCATCAGCAGGCGGTCGTTGTCGCGCTGGTGGAGACCGATCGAGGGCTCGTCGAGCACGTAGAGAACGCCCGTCAGGCCCGAGCCGATCTGCGACGCGAGGCGGATGCGCTGGCTCTCGCCGCCCGACAGCGTGCCGGACGAGCGCGCGAGCGTGAGGTATTCCAGGCCCACATCGACCAGGAAGGTCAGGCGGTCGCGGATTTCCTTCAGGATCCGGCCGGCGATCTCGTTCTGCTTCTTGTTGAGCTTCTTCGGAAGGGCGCCGAACCAGACATGGGCGTCCTTCACGGACAGCGCCGTCGCGTCGCCGATGTCGGAGCCCGCGATCTTCACCGCCAGGGCCTCGGGCTTCAGGCGCTTGCCGCCGCAGGATTCGCACGGCGTCTCGCTCATGAAGCGGCCGATCTCCTCGCGGGCCCAGTCGCTCTCGGTTTCCTTGTAGCGGCGCTCCAGGTTCGGGATCACGCCCTCGAAGGGCTTTTTCACCTCATAGGCGCGCAGGCCGTCGTCATAGGCCATGCAGATGGGATCGCCGTCCGAGCCGTAGAGGATCGCGTCGCGCACCTTCTCGGACAGCTCGGCCCAGGGCTTCGTCATGGAAGCCTTGTAGTGCTTGGTGATCGCCTCCAGGGTCTGGCCGTAATAGGGCGAAGTCGACTTCGCCCAGGGCAGGATCGCGCCGCGCTTCAGGGACAGCGCCTCGTCCACCACCAGGGCCGGGTCGATGCGCATCTCGTGGCCGATGCCGCCGCAGGTGGGGCAGGCGCCGAAGGGGTTGTTGAACGAGAACAGGCGCGGCTCGATCTCGGGGATCGTGAATCCGGAGACCGGGCAGGCGAACTTGGACGAGAAGACGATGCGCTTGGGCTGGCCCTTGTCGTCCTTCTCGTCCGCATATTCGACGACGGCGATCCCGTCGGTGAGCTCGAGGGCCGTCTCGAAGGAATCAGCGAGGCGCGCCGCGATGTCGGCGCGGACCACGATGCGGTCCACCACCACGTCGATATCGTGCTTGAATTTCTTGTCGAGGGCAGGGGCCTCGTCGATGGCATAGTATTCGCCGTCGATCTTCAGGCGCTGGAAGCCCTTCTTCTGGAACTCGGCGATCTCCTTGCGGTACTCGCCCTTGCGGCCGCGCACCACCGGGGCCAGCAGGTAGAGCCTCGCCTTCTCCGGAAGCTCCAGGACCCGGTCCACCATCTGGCTGACGGTCTGGCTCTCGATGGGAAGGCCGGTCGCCGGAGAATAGGGAATGCCGACACGCGCCCAGAGCAGGCGCATGTAGTCGTAGATCTCGGTCACCGTGCCCACGGTCGAGCGCGGGTTCTTCGACGTGGTCTTCTGCTCGATGGAGATGGCGGGCGAGAGGCCGTCGATCTGGTCCACGTCCGGCTTCTGCATCATCTCCAGGAACTGGCGGGCGTAGGCCGAGAGGGACTCGACGTAGCGTCTCTGGCCCTCGGCGTAGATCGTGTCGAAGGCGAGCGACGACTTGCCCGAACCGGACAGGCCCGTGAAGACGACGAGCTGGTCGCGGGGGACCATCAGGTCGACGTTCTTGAGGTTGTGCTCCCGCGCCCCGCGCACGGAGATCACGCGCGCATTGGGATCTCCCGCCTTGGCGCGGTTGAACAGCTCGTCGAGTTTGGCCATGGCCCAGCTAGCCTTCAAAAATGGGGGAAGCGGCCATGAACGGCCGGCTCCGGGATATGTGATGTCTGTGCCGCCGATGCAATGCGGCGGATGATTCCATATCCCAAACCTAGAACAAAGAGGGTACGCGGGGCAACCGTCAACCAAAGCGAATTGTCGGTGGCCGCAGGCTCTGCTTCCTAGGCAAATATATCGGCCGCGCGAGAGAAGTCGGATTCAGGGCAAATGTGAACTCGCCGCCGGCCGACTTCAGCTTCGCAGCCCGTGCGGCATCCCAGCCATGAGCTCTGAATATGCAGCGAACTCGCTGTCCGGCGAAGCGAGCTTTGCCGAGGCCGATATCGGAACGGCTCGCTTCAAAGGTGTGAGAATCCGCAATGGGCCATGCGTATGATATATGTAATAACGTTGACATCGGGAAGGACTTTGGGTTACGTTATCTGATCCCATCAGGAGCAATGTTATGACGCTTGTTCGGTCCCTCGCTCAGTATCGTGCTGACCCTCATCCATATGATGATGCGGAAGAGGTCGTTATTCAGGATTCTGCGGACAACTTGAGCGCCCTTACCCCTGCTCAAATCACACAAATGCACGTGCATCTTGTCGATCGGATCGATGTGGATGCGGGCGTCGGCTCCCTCAGCCTCTCGGTCGCACAGGCTGCTGCTTGGGCTCGAACCGATATCGTATTTACCGGTGCAGACACGATATCCGTGCGCGGTACCAACGCGGAACTGCAAGCTCTCACGCCTGCGCAGATTGTCAGCCTGGCGGAAAAGGGGGTCGATGCGATCGTCTGCACCGATGTCGGTCTGACCATATCGGTTGCGCAGGCCATCGCGCTCGCCTCGACCGTGATGGCATTGAGTGACAACAATGTTGTCGGCGTCCTCGGCGACACGGGCGAGCTCAAGACCCTCGGGGTAAACGTACTCACTCAGCTGTCGACCAAAGGCGTCGATTTCCTCGCTTCCACCACCGGTACCAACATCTTCGATCTGGCTCGATTCAATGCTCTCGGCGGCATCCGTCTGACGGATACCGACATGAACCGGCTGGAGGCTTCCGGGCAAGTGATCGCCGCCTTGACGATTGATGATATTGGGCGACTGAGGACCAAGGGTATCGACATCCTCTTCGCGAATAATGGCGACCTGGCTTTGTCACTGGCGCAGTTGAATGCCCTGGGCTCCCTCAACGTCGGGAGCACCACCGATGTCATGGTTTTGCGGGATACGGCAGATACATTAAAAGCCCTGACGACGGATCAGATCGGGCAACTCGGCGCGAAGGGCATCGACCGAATCGACGTGAACGAGGGGAGTCTCGGTCTGTCGCTGGATCAGGCTGCGGCCTTGGCCCTCACCAATATCGTGTTCGCAAATGAGGATACGGTAAGCCTGACCGGCCTTGGTGCGAACCTTAAAACCCTCACGCCGGCTCAGATCGCTGCGTTGAACAGGAACGGCTTCGACAAGATCGATGCCACCGACAACCAGCTGAGCCTGAGCGTCGGGCAGGCCGCGGCCCTGGTTGAGACATCCATCGTTTTCGCAGCAGACGATGTGGTGAAATTGATCGATACGAAACTCAATCTGGAAAGCCTCACAGCGGATCAGATCACCGCGCTCGGCGCCCAGGGTCTCGATATCATCGACTGCTCGCCGGAGGCCGCCTTCAGCTTCTCGAAAGAGCAGGCCGAGGCCCTGCTCGCGACTTCGATTGCATTGAGCGGCGACGATACGGTGACCCTAACCGCCTCGGAAGGCGTGCTGCAGGATTTTCTCACGCCGGAGCGGATTGCTGACTTGAACGTCAAGGGCTTCGACAAGATCCATGCCACTGGCGGAAGCCTGGCCCTGTCGGCGAACGCGGCCGCCGCCCTGGCGGGAACGTCGATCATGTTCACGGAAGGTGACGTGGTGACGCTGTTCGACACCGCACTCGCTCTGGCGGGCCTCACGCCGGATCAGTTGCGCCTGCTCGGCGCCAAGGGTCTCGATGTGGTCGATTCCTTCAACGACAATCTCGCCTTGTCGGTTCAGCAGGCCGAGGCCGTGGCCGGCACGGGCATCAGCTTCACGACGGATGGGGCTGCCGGCGACGACGACGTCGTCGTGAAGGGCTTCTCGGCGGATTTCGCCGCGCTCCTCGATGCCGATGAGATCGCTGCGCTCGCCGCGAAGGGCGTCGACAGCTTCGATTCCAGGGATGATCTCATCGTCTTTACCCTGGCGCAGTTCAACGCCCTGGGCGGGATCGCCCTGACGGCGGCGGACGTCACGAAGGTTCGGGCTTCCGGCGAGGCCTTTGCCGCGCTGACATCCGATCAGTTCGCAGCCTTTGCCGCCAAGGGAATCGATTCGATCGTCGTGGATGACGGCGACCTCATTTTGAGCGTGGCACAGTTCAACGCCTTGGGCCCAGTCGGTCTGGAGGTCGACGATGCCGTGATCCTGCGGGGTGACGCCGCTGCGCTTCTCCTGCTCGACGCAGCCATGATGCAGAGACTGGCCGACAAGGGTGTCGACCGGATCGAATCGACCGACGCGGCTTTCAGCCTGTCGGTCGGTGCGGCGGCCGTTCTGGCCGGTACCGCCATCGCGCTCGGCGAAGGCAATACGGTCACGGTGACCGGTGCGCCCGGCGACCTGCAGCTGACGCCCGCTCAGATCGGCCAGCTCGCCGCCAAGGGCGTCGACGTGATCGACGCGACGGGCGACAATGCCGACATGACCCTGTCCGTCGCGCAGGCGGTTGCCCTGGCCGCCACGGCAACGATGACCCTGTCCGCGGGCGACAAGGTCACCGTGCTGGGCGACGTGGCGGATCTGCGGACCCTTTCGGACACCCAGATCACGAGGCTCGGTGAGAAGGGCGTCGACGTGCTCGACGCCACGGGCAACAACGCCGCCATGATCCTGTCCTTCGCGCAGGCGGTCGCCTTGGCGGCCACCGAGAGCATGAAGATGTCCGCGGGCGACCATGTGACCCTGCTGGCGGATGCGGTCGATCTGGTGCACCTGTCGACGACCCAGATCACCAGGCTCGGTGCGAAGGGCGTCGACGTGATCGATGCGTCAGGCGTCAACGTCGCCCTGAATCTCACGATCGATCAGGCGAGAGCCTTGGCGGATACCCCGATCGTGCTGGCGAACGACGACGACGTCACGCTCGCCCTGACGGCAGCCGAACTGCAGACCCTGACAGGGGCTCAGATCAATGCGCTTCTCGGCAAGGGCGTCGATCATATTACCGTGACGAACCCGAACAACGAGACGCTCTTCCTGACCGTGGCGCAGCTCGAGGCGGTGGCCGGTCTCGATTTGTCCGCCTTCGAGAATATCGTTCTTCGCGATACCGGCGCAAAGCTAGGAAGCCTCTCGGTTTCCAAGATCGCGCAGATCGCCGAGTGGGGAATCGATTCCGTGGATGCCGGAAACGACATCCTGGTTCTGAACCTGGCGCAACTGAATGCCTTCAGGCAGATCGGGCTGACGGAGAACGACTCGATCACTCTGCTCGATACGAGCGCGTGGCTCGTCGAACTGACGGCGGACCAGATCAGGGCCCTGGACGTCCAGGGCGTCGACCGACTCAATGTCCTCGACGACGAATGGCGAATGACGATCGCCCAGGCCAAGGCTCTGGCGGCGACCGACATCGGCCTTTTCGCGACGGACGAGGTGATCCTCAAGGGGACTGCCGCGGAAGTGGCGACCCTCACGGCTGCCGACATCATCGCTCTGGGTCGCAAGAACCTCGACATGATCGACGTGAGCGACAATGCCGCGACCTTGAGCGCAGCGCAGGCTGCGGCGCTCGCCTCGACCGCCTCCCTGAAGTTCTCTGCGGGCGATGCGGTCACCGTGTCCGATACGGGCGATGCGCTTGCCGCGCTCACCCCGGCGCAGATCGGTGCTTTGGCCGCCAAGGGTATCGATGCCCTGGATGCTTCGGACAACCGGCTCAAGCTGTCCGTCGCCCAGTTCGGGATGCTCGGCGACGTGGGGTTGACGGCAGGCGACGTCGTCACCTTGGCGGATACGGGCGGCACGCTTTCCGCCCTCTCTGCAGCGCAGATCGGTGCGTTAGCCGCCAAGGGCATCGATGCCCTGGATGCTTCGGACGACAGGCTAAAGCTGTCCATCGCCCAGCTCGGAGCGCTTGGCGAGCTCGGTCTGACCCCTGGCGACACGGTGACGTTGGCCGATACGGGCGCAGCGCTTTCCGCCCTCACGGCGGCGCAGATGGGGGCTCTTGTGGCCAGGGGCGTCGATGCGGTCGATGCGTCTGACAACAGGATCGATCTCTCCCTGGAGCAGTTCAATGCGCTGAGGCTTCTGACCCTGGCTGCGGAAGACGTCGTCAGGGTTCAGGGAACGTCCTCTGCGAACGTCTTCGTCAGCCAAGGCAACAGCGGGGCATTCTTCGGGTTGGGCGGCAACGACCGGCTGACCGGTGGGTCGGGCAACGACACGCTCGACGGCGGCATTGGGCGGGATGTTCTCACGGGCGGGACGGGCCAGGACACCTTCGTGTTCCGGGACCGGCCGGCCAGCGCCAACTACGACACGATCACCGACTACAACAAGGCCCTCGACAGCATCCAGCTCGACAACAAGTACATGGCCAAGCTCGGCGGCCCGGGCCGTCTGAGCAGCTCCAAGTTCGTGGTCGGCAAGGTGGCCAAGGATGGCAACGACCACCTGATCTACGACAAGGGCACGGGCAAGCTCTATTACGACCCTGACGGCTCGGGCAGCCAGGCGCAGGTGCTCATCGCCCAGTTCACCAACAAGGTCGCGCTCACCGCCTCCGAGTTCACGATCATCTGATCGGGATCGGCGCAGCGAATTCGATGGCTTCGGCCTCCTTCACATGAAGGGGGCCGAAGGCGCAGCTGGGCGGGCTCCGCTCGGGCAGGGGGGCTGGGCATTCTGGGGACAGGTCGCTCCCGGGCTTGTCCTGGCATCCATTTGGCTCCAGAACAGCCCCACGTGAACAGGAGAGTGCCCGATGGCAGGCAGCGTGAACAAGGTGATATTGGTGGGCAATCTGGGGCGGGATCCCGAGGTGCGCCGGCTGAACAACGGCGAGCCGGTGGTCAACCTGCGCATTGCGACCTCGGAGACCTGGAAGGACAAGGCCACGGGCGAGCGCAAGGAAAAGACCGAGTGGCACTCGGTGGTGATCTTCAACGAGAACCTGGGCCGGGTGGCCGAGCAATATCTCAAGAAGGGCTCGAAGGTTTACATCGAAGGGCAGCTCCAGACCCGCAAATGGACCGACCAGTCGGGCCAGGAGAAGTACACCACCGAGGTGGTGCTGCAGCGCTTCCGCGGCGAGATGACGATCCTGGACGGGCGCTCGGGCGGCGGGGCGTCGTCGGAATACGGCGACGAGGAGCCGGGCCAGATCAGCCGCGGCGGCGATTTCGGCCGTTCCTCCCCCATGGAACGCCGGCCGTCTCCGGTTCCGAGCGGAGGCGGAACCCCGCGCTACAACGACCTCGACGACGATATTCCGTTCTAGGGTTATGTCCCGTAAAGGGGATGCTGCCGGTCGGTTGCGCTGCGGGCTCCTCGAGCCGGACCGTGACCGATCGGCTCCGGCGGGGCGAAGCGCATGTCCTCCGCGGATAGACGTTACGGATCTTGGCCGGTGCGGCCCTCCGGGGTCGCTCGAACGATGTACGGCGTGAGGCGGGAGCATCGGACGGATCATGGACATCGAGGCCGCTTGTCACTGGCCGGCGGTCCGGCGATTGACCGTGACATCGCCCCGCGAGGGGGGTAAGAGACCCAAAGGCGGCTTCAGCCGCCTTTTCCTTTGAGCATCGGACGTGAAAAGTGGAATCCACTTTTGGGATTGAATCCGATGCTCCCTCCTAGAGACCCTTGCGAAGCCGCCATGACCTCCCCAGCCCTCGATACCCTCTTCACCTGGATCCGCACCGAGAGCCCGACCCACGACGTGGCCGGCGTAAACCTGATGATGGATCTCGTCGTCGGGCAGATGGCGGACGCGCCGGTCGCCGTCGAGCGCGTCCAGGGAGAGCAGGGGCTCGGCGATGCCCTGATCCTGCGCGCGGGCCCGCAGACGGACGAGCCCGCCATCCTGATCCTGTCGCATCTCGACACCGTGCACCCCGTCGGCACCATCGAGAAGGACCTGCCGCTGCGGATCGAGGGGGACCGGCTCTACGGCCCCGGCGTCTACGACATGAAGGCCAGCGCCTGGTACTGCCTGGAGGCCTTCAAGGAGGTCGCCCGGAAAGGCACGGCCGCCCGTCCGCTGATCTATCTCGTCACGCCCGATGAGGAAATCGGCTCGCCCATGACGCGGCCGATCATCGAGAATTTCGCCCGCCGCACGGCCTATACCCTCGTGACGGAGCCGGGGCGGGACGGCGGCAAGGTCGTCACGGCCCGCAAGGGCGTCGGGCGCTTCGACGTGCGTGTGGAGGGCCGCCCGGCCCATGCGGGCTCGCGCCACGCACACGGGCGCAACGCCGTCTACGAGGCGGCACGCCAGATCCTCGCCATCGAGGCCATGACCGATTACGCCCGGGGTATCACGACCACGGTCGGCATGGTGTCGGGCGGGACGGCGGTGAACACGATCCCGCAGCATTGCAGTTTCCCCGTGGATTTGCGCGTCGAGACCGTGGCGGACGGCGAGGCGCTGGCGCGGGCGATCCTCGGGCTCAAGCCCCAGGATCCCGATTTCAAGATCACCGTGACCGGCGGCATGAACCGGCCGCCCTACGAGTGCACGGAAGGAACCGCGAAGCTGTTCGAGCATGCGAAATCGCTCGCGGCCGAGATCGGCTTCGACCTCGTCTCCGCCCCCCGGGTCGGCGGCGGCTCGGACGGCAACTTCACGGCGGCGCTCGGCGTGCCGACCCTCGACGGCATCGGCATCGACGGGGACGGAGCGCATACGCTGCACGAATACGGCTTGATTTCCTCCATCGCTCCGCGCCAGGAACTCGTGAAGCGCCTGCTGGAGACGCTCCGCTGATCGCGATCGGCGATCTGCGCGACAGGCCGGAATTCGCCGATACGGTCGCGGATCGGGTCTGGCGCGCCTTCTGGAAGGACGACGGTCATCCGATCGGCCTGCTGACGGGACTCGTCCGGGAGAGCCTGGCGGCAGGCCCCGTTCCCACGACCTTCGTGGCGCATGACGGCGGGCGGTTCGTGGGAACCGTCTCCGTGATCGCCTGCGACGAGGAGAGGCGTCCCCATTACACCCCCTGGGTCGCGGCCCTGTGGGTCGAACCGGGGGATCGCCGGCGGGGTGTCGGGGCGGCCCTCGTCGAGAGGGCGGCAAAATTTGCCTTCGGCACGGGGGCTGCCCGGGTCTATCTTCTCTCGCGCGAACGCCGCCGGGCCTATTACGAGAGCCTCGGCTGGTCGGTGCTCGAGAGCGGCGTGCTGGAGCCGGGGCTTCATGTCCTGATCAGGAATGCGGGCGAGGGGCGTTGCCGAGGGGCATTGCCGAGGGGCATTGCCGAGGGGCATTGCAATGAATGTGCAGGCGAAGCCGGACTACCGGCCCAATGTGGGCATAGCCCTGTTCAACGATCGCGGGCAGGTGCTGATGGCCCGGCGGCTCGGGAATTCGGGCCCTGAAATTATCGCGCCGGGCCATGAGTGGCAGATGCCGCAGGGCGGCATCGATGCGGACGAGGATCCGCTGGCGGCGGCCCTGCGCGAGCTTCAGGAAGAGACGAGCGTCACGAACGCGGCCTATCTGGGCGAGACGGCGTCGTGGCTGAGCTACGATTTTCCGCCCTATGACGGCCCCGTCCACCATCTTTCGGGCTACCGGGGGCAGCGGCAGAAATGGTTCGCCCTGCGCTTCACCGGCGACGAGAGCGAGATCGACGTCACGCTCACGCACGGCAATGCCGTTCCCGAATTCGCCGAATGGCGCTGGCAGGAACTCGCCGCCGCGCCCGGGCTCGTCGTGCCCTTCAAGCGGGCGGTCTACGAGCATGTGGCGGGGGCGTTCGCAGGCTTCGCGCTCGCGCCTGCCGCGCGAAGCGATTGAGGCGACCGCCTCCGAGATCTCAGTCGTCGTCCTCCTTGTCCGGCTGCGCGATCTCGGGATGCTTGCGCACGAGTACGTCCCTGTCCTTGGCCAGCGCCTCCCAGGTGCGCGCCATCTCGACCAGCTGATCGCGCTGCGGTCCCTCCGGAACCTGCTTGGCGAGCACGCGGCATTCTTCGGCATGTTTGCGGTATTCGGACGCTTTCTTCATGGCTTCTTCTTTGTTTGACGGAGAACCATCGCTTACAACGTCTCAGGACGCAGCAAGGCACCGACGCCGTCGATGATGAATTGCACGGCCAGTCCCGCCAGGATGACGCCGAGCAGCCGGGTCAGGACCACGTTCCCGGTCACGCCGAGCCAGCGGGAGACGCGCTCGGCCGCGGAGAACACGATGAAGCAGCTTACAATTCCGAGGGCGATCAGGATGATCAGGGACGAGAGATAGACGAGATTTCCATCGGCCCGCCCGGCCAGGAGGATGACCGCCGTGATGGCTCCGGGGCCGGCCATGAGCGGGATCGCCAGGGGAAAGGCCGCGATGTTGCGGATATGGTCCTCCGTGATGGCGATCTCGGCCGTGTGCTGCTTGCGCTCGTTGCGGCGCTCGAACACCATCTCGAACGCGATCCAGAACAGCAGCAGCCCGCCCGAGATGCGGAAGGCCGGGATCCCGACCCCGAGGAGGCGCAGGAGAACCTCGCCGCCGAGGCCGAAAAAGGCCAGGATGCAGAAGGCGATCAGGCTCGCCCGGGTGGAGACCCGGCGGCGCTCCTCCGAATTCATGCCCCGGGTCAGCGACACGAAGATGGGGGCGAGGGCGACCGGATCGAGGGTCACGAGCAGCGTGACGAGAGCGGCGGAGATATAGTCGAAGAGCATCGGCTGGACCTTCAGGACAGCTTTGCTTTATGGGGTGCCGGCAGGGTTTTGGCGAGAGGGTGCGCAACGATGTTCACGATTTTGGACAAGATCAGCTGGCCCGGCCGTCCCGACAAGGCCAACGAGGATGTCTGCGGGGCGTCCCAGGACTGGGCCTGGGTGATCGACACGTCGATCTTTCCCGGCACGGCGCCGGTGGTGCACCCGGAGAGCGACGCGGCCTGGCTCGCGGCCTTCGCGGACGAGCGCCTGTCGAATCTCGCGCCCCAGGCCGAGGACGGGGCCGCCCTGATCCGGCACGTGATGGAGGAAGCCCGCACCGCCTACAGGGCCGTCGCTCCCCTGGAGCGGCACGAGGATTTCGTCACCTGGCCGCTCGGGGCCATGACCCTCGTCCGGCGGCGCGGAAACGGTCTCGATGCCTGGACGTTCGGGGATACGACGGCCTTCGTGCGCCGACCCGACGGCACCGTCCTGACCGTGGGGGAGGCTCCCGACCTCAGGAATTTCGAAGCCGCCAAGGCGGCCGAGCTGATGCAGGCCGCGAAGTCCCGGCCGAACGACATCCTCGCCGAGCCCGTGTTCCTCGACTGGCTCGGCGAGCGCCGCGAGCGGCAGCGCAGGAGCGGTGTCCCGGCGGCCCTGCTGAGCTTCAACCCGGATGCCGCCGACCGCCTGCGGCACGAGAGCGTGCCCTGCGAGGACGGCACCGTCATTCTGCTCGCGAGCGATGGCTTCTCGGCCCTGGTCGACCTGTACGGGGCCTTCGACGCCCCGAGCCTGATGGACGTCGCCATCGCCTCGGGCCTGGAGCCGCTCGCCCGGAAGGCGCGGGAGATCGAGACGGCGGTGGACCCGGACGGCAGGCGCTATCCCCGGTTCAAGCAGAGCGACGACACGACGGCGCTTCTGCTGCGGGTTTAAGGGAAACGAGAGCTTCCCCGGCGTGTCATCCCCCGCGAAGGCGGGGGCCCATAGCCGCTGACGCTTCCGGAGAAGGGCATTGCGGCACCCGCTCGCTCCATTCTGAACCGCTGGCGGCTATGGATCCGGGGCTACGCCGTGCGGCCTCAAGGGTGACGCTGGGGGGGCGGTCGCGACAAGGCTGGAGGGCCCTTCCCGGATCCGCGTCCTCTTGCCTCTGGAAAACGCCTCGAAAACCTTGAAAATGGCGCGGAAAACGGCCATCTAAGGATTTGAATTTCAATTGGATTCGCGAGGCTGCCGAGTGGCTTGACGAAGCGGCATCTGGAGCCGCCTCTCGCGATGGGGCAGACCGTTTTAAGAAAGACCTACCTTGACCGATCCGAACGATATCCGCTCCGGCGGCCCCGGCGGGGACCAGCCGGCCAGCGACATCAAGCTGATTTCCATCGTCGACGAGATGAAGCGCTCCTACCTCGATTACGCCATGAGCGTGATCGTGAGCCGCGCTTTGCCCGATGCGCGCGACGGTCTCAAGCCGGTCCATCGGCGCATCCTCTACTCGATGCACGAGAACGGCTACACGCCCGACAAGAAATACGTGAAGTCCGCCCGCATCGTCGGCGACGTGATGGGTCAATACCATCCGCACGGCGACAGCGCGATCTACGACGCCTTGGTGCGCATGGCGCAGGACTTTTCGCTCCGCCTCATGCTCGTGGACGGGCAGGGCAATTTCGGCTCCGTGGACGGCGACCCCCCGGCGGCGATGCGCTACACCGAGTCCCGCCTTGCCAAGGCGGCGATGCCGCTGCTCGACGACATCGACAAGGACACGGTCGATTTCACGCCCAACTACGACGAGTCGAAGGACGAGCCCTCGGTCCTGCCCGCGCGCTTCCCGAACCTGCTCGTCAACGGCGCAGGCGGCATCGCGGTCGGTATGGCCACCAACATGCCTCCCCACAATCTGGGCGAGGTCATCGACGGCTGCCTGGCCTATATCGACAATCCCGGTGTTTCCGCCGAGGAGCTGATCGAGATCATTCCCGGGCCGGATTTCCCCACCGGTGCGTTGATCCTCGGCCGCGCGGGCGCGCGGTCGGCCTACACCACGGGCCGCGGCTCCATCATCATGCGGGCCAAGTCCGAGGTCGAGGAGATCCGCAAGGATCGCGAGGCGCTGATCTTCACCGAGATCCCGTATCAGGTGAACAAGGCTTCGCTGATCGAGAAGATCGCCGAACTCGTGCGCGAGAAGAAGATCGAGGGCATCGCCGATCTGCGCGACGAATCCGACCGCGACGGCATGCGCATCGTGGTCGAGATCAAGCGCGACGCCATGGCGGACGTGGTGCTCAACCAGCTCTATCGCTATACGCCGCTCCAGACGAGCTTCGGCGCCAACATGGTGGCGCTCAACGGCGGCCGTCCCGAGCAGATGACGCTCAAGGACCTGATCGGCGCCTTCGTCGATTTCCGCGAGGAGGTCGTCTCCCGCCGCACCAAGTTCCTGCTCAACAAGGCGCGCGAGCGCGCCCACGTATTGTGCGGCCTTGCGATCGCGGTCGCCAATATCGACGAAGTGATCCGCCTCATCCGCACGGCGCCCGATCCGAACAGCGCCCGCGAGGCCCTCATGGGCCGCGACTGGCCCGCTCACGACATCGCGCCGCTGATCGCGCTGGTCGACGATCCGCGCCACAAGATCAACGACGACGGCACCTACCGCCTCTCCGAGACCCAGGCCCGCGCGATCCTCGATCTGCGCCTGCAGCGCCTGACCGCTCTCGGCCGGGACGAGGTCGGCGACGAACTCGCCAAGCTCGCGGCCGAGATCTCGGAATACCTCGAGATCCTGCGCTCGCGCGCCCGCATCATGGGCATCATCAAGGACGAGCTCGCAGAGATCAAGGAGGCCTATGCCACGCCGCGCAAGACCCGGATCGTGGACTGGGATTCCGACGTGGACGACGAGGACCTCATCGCCCGCGAGGACATGGTGGTGACCGTCTCCCACGCCGGCTACATCAAGCGCGTGCCGCTCTCGACCTACCGGGCGCAGCGCCGCGGCGGCAAGGGCCGTTCCGCCATGACGACGCGGGACGAGGATTTCGTCACCCGCCTGTTCGTGGCGAACACCCATACGCCGGTGATCTTCTTCTCGTCCAAGGGCCAGGCCTATAAGGAAAAGGTGTGGCGCCTGCCGCTCGCGGCTCCGAACGCCAAGGGCAAGGCGCTGGTGAACATGCTGCCGCTCAGCCAGGGCGAGCGCATCAACGCCATCATGCCGCTGCCCGAGGACGAGGCGTCCTGGGACAAGCTCGACGTGATGTTCACGACCTCGCGCGGCACGGTCCGCCGCAACAAGCTGTCGGACTTCGTGCAGGTCAATCGCGGCGGCAAGATCGCCATGAAGCTGGACGAGGGCGAGTCCATTGTCGACGTGCAGATCTGCTCGGAGCATGACGACGTGCTGCTCACCACGGCCAAGGGCCAGTGCATCCGCTTCCCCGTGACGGATGTGCGCGTGTTCAAGGGCCGCGATTCCATGGGCGTGCGCGGCATCAACCTAGCCGAGGGCGACAAGATCATCTCCATGGCGATTCTGCGCCACGTGGAGGCGACGGGCGAGGAGCGCGCCGCCTATCTCAAGATGCGCCGCGCCGTCATGGGCGAGCAGTCTAACGGCGATGCCGAAGCGGCGGGTGCGGAGGACGCGGAGGAGATCGAGAACGGCAACGTCTCCCTCTCGCAGGAGCGCTATGCGGAGATGAGCGCGCAGGAGCAATGCATCCTGACGATCTCCGAAAAGGGCTACGGCAAGCGCACCCTGTCCTACGAATACCGCATCACGGGACGCGGCGGCAAAGGCATCACGGCCATGGCGGTGAACAGCCGCAACGGCGTGCTGGTGGCCTCGTTCCCGGTGGAAAACGCCGACCAGATCATGCTCGTCACCGACGGCGGCCAGCTGATCCGTGTCCCGGTGGACGGCATCCGCGTCGTCGGCCGCAACTCGCAGGGCGTCACGATCTTCTCCACGCGCGACAAGGAACGCGTGGTCTCGGTGGAGCACATCGAGGGTGAGGAAGGCGAAGACGGCGAGAATGGCGAGGACGCCGGAGCCGAGGGCGACGTCGGCGGCGAAGAGTAAGAGCTGCCGCGCATCTGCCACTTTGAGACCCGCCGACCTCGGTCGGCGGGTTTTCTGTTGGTGCTGACAGAGGCGGCGCGTCAGATCGCCAAGATCAGATCGCCAAGAGAAGAAACTCTTTCGTCAGCAGGTCCGTCTCCCGCTCATAAGCCCGGCTCAGCCGCTCCGTGTGGTCCTTGCGCGTGAACCAATCGTACCACTGAGCGGCTGCTTCGCTCGGACGCCCGGGCAAGAGGCTGCTCCTGTTGAAACGCCGCGCCCCGAGCCCGAAGTAGATTGCACTGGCCATGCGCAGGGTGGCTTCGCGCGTTTCGCAGCCCTCCCAGAGCGCTCGCAATTGTGAGGTGTCGACAGGCGTTGGGAGGGCAATCTGAACGATCTCGCATGCATCGTTTCCAAACCCGTTCCATGAGGGCTGGTTTTGTCGTGCGAGCGCGCAGGCCAGTTCTTCAGAGGAAATGGGACGGCACAAGGTTTCCCCGAACAGGACCGTCAACCAGTCACCCAGAGCCGAAGCCTCCTGGCGTGTAAGGCAATCTTCAGGGGCGTAACGAAACCGGGAGAAGATGCTGTCTGCATCCAAATAGGTCGGTCGATCACCCTGGGTGATCAGCTCCATGTAGCGCGGCAACAGATAGAGAAACTGATCCGACCAGCCATGCGCCGAATTGGTGTATTCGGAGAGCTGCTCGTTCGAAAGCTCGCGCAGGGGCGTCTTGAGAATGCTCTCGGCGATCTCTGCGGACATGCAGGATTCGCAATGGCAGACGTCCAGCTGCTGACCGAGACCATGGTGGCCGAACGCCTCATAGGCGGCCTGCAAGGTCTCGTTCAGGCGCGGGGTCATCTCCGGCAACTGCCCAGATACGGTTGATCAGAAGCCCAGTATAGCAGGATGATATAAAGTTCGAAAGCGGGGCGTCTGCCGAGGTTCAAAGCCCCAATCGACCTCTCGTTCCAGGCTTCGCCAAAGGGCAGGAGAGCGGATAGCTCTGAGCCAAGGACGAGAAGCCGTCAGGTCGGATCAGAACAGGTGCAGCCCTTGGACGGCGGCCGGGCTCAGGACGGCGACTGCGAGAAGAACGACAATGCCAAGACGAAATGCCATGGAGTGGCTCCCGAAAAGGTTAACAAAGAGTTACCTAGGGCGAGCCAAGATCTCGTCCAGTCTAGGTTGCATTGGATCGTGATTCCGGGTGGTGTGAAAAACCTACGGTTGAGAGAAATCAGGCTAAGGCCATGACCTCAAAAGGTTTTTCGCGGCCGGATTGATCCTCACATCGTCAACAGCATATAGCCGGACGCAATGGCGGCGGGCGTGAGGACGAGGAAAGCCGTTGCAAGGGTGATGACGAGCCGAACGATCATGTGAACCTCCCTGCGATGCGGGTTTCCATCTGCCACGAGCCCGTCGAGGGCGCCGTGCGCTGGCGCACGGCTTGCCGATATCGAATTCTCCCGCTACGCCTTGAGCCATGACGCGCACAGCCCTCTATACCGGCAGCTTCGATCCCGTCACCAACGGCCATCTGGACGTCCTGCGCCAGGCTTGCAGCGTGGCGGACACGATCGTCGTGGCCATCGGCGTCCATTCCTCCAAGGCCCCGATCTTCACGGCCGAGGAGCGGGCCGAGATGCTGCGGGAGGTCTGCGGCCCCGTGCTGCAGGCCAGAGGCGTGGAGCTGGAGGTCGTCACCTTCAGCGATCTCGCCGTGGATGCCGCCCGGCGCCAGGGGGCCGGTCTCATCATCCGGGGTCTGCGGGATGGCACGGATTTCGACTATGAGATCCAGATGGCGTCCATGAACGCCGCCATGGCGCCCGAGGTCCAGACGGTGTTCTTTCCGGCCTCCCCGCCGGTTCGCCCGATTACCGCCACGCTTGTCCGGCAGATCGCCGCCATGGGCGGCGACGTTTCGGCCTTCGTGCCGGGACTTGTCGCGGAGCGACTCAAGGCCAAATTCACGCGGCCATAACGTTTTTCGATCCTCAGAGGAGAACCCCTTCCATGAAGCGTTTGCTCGCAGCCGGTGCGCTCGTGCTGGCCGGCCTCGTTCCGGCCGCGGCCCAGCCGGCCAAAGACCCGCAGAACACCGTTTACCTGGACACCAAGGACGGCCGCATCACCATCCGCCTGCGCCCGGACCTCGCCCCCAAGCATGTGGAGCAGATCAAGGCGCTCACGAAGCAGGGCTTCTATAACGGGGTTCCGTTCCACCGGGTGATCGAGGGCTTCATGGCTCAGACGGGCGATCCGACGGGCACCGGCACCGGCAAGTCCAACCTGCCGGACATCCCGGCGGAATTCACCCAGACCCAGTACAAGCGCGGCTCCGTCGGCATGGCCCGCTCGCAGAGCCCCAATTCCGCCAACAGCCAGTTCTTCATCTGCTACGACGGCTGCGGCCCGCTGACCGGACAATACACGCTCTTCGGAGAGGTGGTGTCCGGCATGGACGTGGCCGACAAGATCAAGAAGGGGAACGCCGCCGCGAACGGCATGGTGTCCAATCCCGACAAGATCGTGAAGATGCAGCTCGCCACCGACGCGAAGTGAATGGGCTCCGGCCAGCCATCCGGAGCGCGATGGATCGCCGTCCCGCTCCTCCTCGCCGCGACCTCCGCTTCGGCGGTCGCCGGGGACGGTTGGCGCGGCCACGGTCTTTATCGCCATCCGGAAGGTTCCTGGTACAGGCCCTTCGAGGAGCTTCCGCCCCTGCCCGAAGGCATCATAGGAACCGTCAGGCCACAGCCGGATGCGGGGCCGGTCGGGCGCGTCAACACCATGCAGGACGTCTTCAAGGCTTTGCAGGCCTGCTGGCATCCGCCGCATGGGGGAGGCTATTCGGGCCAGGAAGTCACGTTGCGCCTCAGCTTCAAGCGTAACGGCGAGGTTCTGGGCCGGCCGCAGATCACCTACTACAAGCCGGGAACGGAGGGGGAGCAGCGCGAGCCTTTCACCCGCTCCATTCGCGACGCTTTCGAGCGCTGCACGCCCTTTCCGTTCACGGAAAGCTTTGGAGCAGCCATCGCGGGACGCATCTTTGCCTTCCGTTTCGTCGACGCCCGACCTATGTGAACGGGCAGGAATAGAATTTTGCCGAACAAACCGCTTCAGGAGAGACCGATGGCAGATCCGGAAAACACCCTCATCATGGAAACCACGAAGGGCCGCGTGGTCATCGAACTGCGCCCCGATCTCGCCCCCGGCCATGTGGAGCGCATCAAGACCTTGGCCCGCAAGGGATTTTATGACGGCATCGCCTTCCACCGGGTGATCGACGGCTTCATGGCCCAGACCGGCTGTCCCCAGGGCACCGGCACCGGCGGCTCCGACCTGCCGGACCTGAAGGCCGAGTTCAACGCCGAGCCGCACGTGCGCGGCACATGCTCCATGGCGCGCACCAATTTCCCCCACTCGGCCAATTCGCAGTTCTTCATCTGCTTCGACGACGCCCGCTTCCTCGACAAGCAATACACCGTCTGGGGCAAGGTGACGGAAGGCATGGATAATGTGGACAAGATCAAGCGCGGCGAGCCCGTGAGCGATCCGGACCGCATCATTTCGATGAAGGTCGCGGCCGACGCTGCGTAAGCGACTGAGTTGCCGTCCAGAACCTCCCGCCTCTCGCGGGAGGTTTTTCTTTTAGGCCTTGAGTGTGGGCTGCAGAGCCTTCCTGGCCACCAGGGCACCACGTACGCCATTGATGCTGAAAAGCAGGGCCAGGAGGGCCACAACAGTTCCGCGTCCGGGAGCAGCCACAAGCTTCATGGCAACTTCGAGAGCAATCCAGATGACGCCGATGCACGCAATGACGAGGCTCTCGCGCTTATAGAAGAACCAAGCCATCAGGCTCGCAGCCACAATGGCTACAAGGTCGAGGCCCAGAGAGGTCGCAAACTCGATCCCGTCCAGAGCGCCCATCAAGTCCCGGCCCGTCGTGAGTACGAGCACAGCAACGATGGCATATGAGACTGCGATATAGGCGAGAGCGATGGCGCCGGCCTTGATGGCCTCTCTCCGACCCTTCTCGGTCCTTACATCGGGCCAAAGTTTACGGAGCGGGTTGGGTTTGGGTTGGGACTTGTCGTCTGAGTTTTCCATGAGGCTCTTCGGAGTCGATTGATGAAATGGAATTTCATAACAATCGATGGCAGCTGGCAAGTCCTTTGAGAAGAAGAAGCCTGAAGCCGTCTGATTTTCGGTGGATTGCGGCCATTGACGGCCAGCCTTCTTCAAGCCGATAACCGGTGCCCCGAAACCAGCCTCTCGGAATACCGCCTCAATGCGCGTCGACCTCTTCGATTTCGACCTGCCCGAGCAGAACATCGCGCTCCGCCCCGTCGAGCCGCGGGACGCCGCGCGCATGCTTGTGGTCAGGCCCGCGGAAGGCTTCGAGGACCGGATCGTGCGCGACCTGCCGGAGCTCCTGCAGCCGGGCGACGTGCTGGTTCTCAACGACACCAAGGTCATTCCCTCGCGGCTTTACGGCCTGCGCATGCGCGAGGAGACCGCCGCGCGCGTCGAGATCATGCTGCACAAGCGGGAGGGGGCCGACCGGTGGCGCGCCTTCGCGCGTCCGGCGAAGAAGCTTCACATCGGCGACCGCATCCGCTTCGGCGAGGAATCGGAGAGCACGGCCTGCGAGCTGGTGCGCCTCGACGCGGAGGTCGTGGAGAAAGGCGAGGGCGGCGAGGTGGCGCTCCGCTTCTCCTTCTCGGGCCCCTTCCTCGACGAGGCGATCGTTCGTCTCGGTGAGCTGCCGCTGCCCCCCTATATCGCGGGAAAGCGCGCGACGGATGAGAAGGACAGAACCGATTACCAGACGGTCTATGCCAGGGACGAGGGCGCGGTCGCGGCCCCGACGGCCGGCCTTCATTTCACCGACGATCTGTTCCGGCGCCTCGACGCGCGCGGGATCTCCCGCCACTTCGTCACGCTGCACGTGGGCGCGGGAACCTTCCTGCCGGTGAAGGCCGACGATACGAGCGAACACCGCATGCATGCGGAATGGGGCACCGTCGGCGAGACGACCGCGCAAGCCCTCAACGAGGCGCGGGCGCGGGGAGGGCGGATCGTGGCGGTCGGCACCACCTCGCTGCGTCTCCTGGAGAGCGCCGCCCGCGAGGACGGCACCATCGCTCCCTTTTCGGGCGATACGTCGATCTTCATCACGCCCGGATACCGCTTCAAGGCCGTGGACGTGCTGATGACCAATTTCCACCTGCCGCGCTCGACCCTGTTCATGCTGGTTTCGGCCTTCGCGGGGCTGGATTCCATGCGCGCGGCCTATGCCCACGCCATCGATGCGGGCTATCGCTTCTACTCCTACGGCGATGCGAGTTTGCTCTTCCGGCGTTGATGCGCCATTTCTGCTCTTCGCGCCCGCACGGGCCTGAGCCGATCCCATGAGGACCGAATGACCACCGAGAATTTCACCTTCACCGTATCGAAGACGGACGGAGCCGCACGAACCGGCGAAATCCGGATGCCGCGCGGCGTCATCCGGACGCCTGCCTTCATGCCGGTGGGCACGGCCGCCACCGTGAAGGCCATGTATCCCGATCAGGTGAAGGCGCTCGGCGCGGATGTGGTGCTCGGCAACACCTATCACCTCATGCTGCGCCCCGGCGCGGAGCGCGTCGCCCGCCTCGGCGGGCTGCATCAGTTCATGAACTGGCCCTATCCGATTCTCACCGATTCCGGCGGGTTCCAGGTCATGTCGCTTGCGGCCCTGCGCAAGGTGGACGAGACCGGCGTGACCTTCCAGTCCCATATCGACGGATCGCGGCACTTCATGTCCCCGGAGCGCTCCATCGAGATCCAGGGGCTTCTCGGCTCCGACATCCAGATGCAGCTCGACGAATGCGTGCGACTGCCATGCTCGGACGAAGAGGCGGAGCGGGCCATGCGCCTGTCCCTGCGGTGGGCGGAGCGCTGCCGGGTCGCCTTCGGCGACCAGCCCGGCAAGGCCATGTTCGGAATCGTTCAGGGCGGTGCGGTGGAGCGGCTGCGCATCGAAAGCGCGCGGGAACTCGCCGCCATGGACCTGAAAGGCTACGCCATCGGCGGCCTCGCCGTGGGCGAGCCGCAGGAGGTGATGCTGCGCATGATCGAGACGGTCGAGCCGCATATGCCCAAGGAGAAGCCGCGCTATCTCATGGGCGTGGGCACGCCGGACGACATCGTCGAGGCCGTGCGCCGCGGGGTGGACATGTTCGACTGCGTCATGCCCACCCGCGCCGGGCGTCACGGTCAGGTCTTCACCAAGCACGGGCGCATGAACCTGCGCAACGCACGTTTTGCCGAAGACACGCGCCCGCTCGACGAGAGCTCGAAATGCACGGCCTCGAACACCTATAGCCGCGCCTATCTTCACCATCTCGTCCGCTCGAACGAGATTCTGGGCATGATGCTGCTGACCTGGAACAATCTGGCCTATTACCAGGAGTTGATGGCGGGCCTGCGCAAAGCCATCGCGGAGGGCCGTCTCGAGGACCATATGGGCGAAATCAAGGAAGGCTGGGTGAGGGGAGAGCGCGACAGCAAGGCCGAGATCGGCCAGCACGCCGACAACATCGCCATGCCGGCGGAGGGCTGAGGGGGAGGGATCTTTTCAGGCGGTGGAAAACCCGAATGCCCGGCAGCCCGAATTGAGAATTCGGCATCGGACCGGGGCTTTTCGATTGACCCACCGCTCAAGAGCCCCTATCTCGGGCTCACCTCTGGGAGCGCGTAGCTCAGCCGGTAGAGCATCTGACTTTTAATCAGAGGGTCCTGGGTTCGAGTCCCAGCGCGCTCACCATAAATTCCAAGAGGTTATCTCTGATGTGGCCAGCCGGCAGGCCACAGATCCCAATCCTGGTAATCACATAGTAAGCACCTGAAGCACTTTGGTGCTGCAGGGGTGAACGGCGTTGGCTTGTGCCGCGCTTCGGATTGTCCCGCATACTGTCCCACCGTTGTCCCGCTTCGACAGAACCGGAGGCTGAAAGCCCAAAGCCTTTAAAGCGTTGGCCCTTGCAATCCTGTCCCGGGTTTTGACACAAGACTGTCCCAGATCGAGCTATCCAGAGCCGATAGCCGCAGCATCCTGATCTCAGCAGGCGACTGGACATGCGCCCACTCGATAGAGCCGTCTCGGTAGGCTGTCGGACAGACCGTCCCAAGCCATAGCCCGATGGTCTTTGCGCATCACCCATGGAGGAGTGCGCCTTGATCGAACGCAGGATTGCCGGCCAACCAAAAGTGCTGAATATAATCTGCCCCTGAGGAAGGGGCGTACGATGACGTTCTGGTGGGTCAACCACAAGAAGACATACCGGCAGGAGGGCGACGGGCAGCACATCTGGTCACCCAAGACCAAGAGCAATTGGAAGCCGCAACCAGTCCTACGATAACCTGCGGCTCGTCATGCTGGGCGATCTCGTGTTCTCATATGCCGGAGCGCAGATCCGACAGCTTGGCATCGTCACGCGTCCAGCTGTTTCCAGTCCTAAACCATCTGAGTTTGGATCGGCCGGTACAAACTGGGGCCAGGACGGCTGGATGGTCCCGATCGGTTGGTACGCCCTGCCACAGCCACTGAGACCCAAGGAATTCATCAGCGAGATCAGACCCCACCTTCCAGAGAAGTATGCTCCATTAAATGGGGAAGGGGATGGCTATCAGGATGTCTACCTTGCTGCTGTGTCCGACAAGATGGCAGAGGTGCTGCTGGCTCGGCTGGGTGCCTGGGGCGTCGATGTTCTTCGGATTGCCCGAGGCGCCGGAGACGATGACGGTGCGGTCCGTCGGGTCGATGACGCGCTGCGCCTTGTACGACGCCAACTATGATGGCCGCCTGATGACGACAGAGATGGCCGGTTAGGTGTGAGATGCATCAATCTTTCCCGCGATTGCGGGAGAAGGTTGATGCCGGGCATGCACGTCACCGACCGCCAGGTCAGGCGCTATATGAGTTCACGCAAGGACGGATATTCTCAGGCCGCCGCGGCGGCACGGGCCGGCTTCAGCGAGCGCACCGGTCGGCGCATCGAAGCCGACCCGGTTCTTCCCAGCCAGCGCGAGGGCCGGCGCTACCGGACGCGTCCGGATCCGTTCGCCGAAGTCTGGCGCGACGAACTCGTGCCGATGCTGGAGGCCGCGCCCCAGATCCGGGCCACCACTTTGCTGGAAGAGTTGCAACGGCT
Organism: Microvirga sp. M2; assembly: GCF_047497095.1. Classification (NCBI taxonomy): domain Bacteria; kingdom Pseudomonadati; phylum Pseudomonadota; class Alphaproteobacteria; order Hyphomicrobiales; family Methylobacteriaceae; genus Microvirga; species Microvirga sp. M2. Next base: position 3,015,832 of record NZ_CP134063.1, on the reverse strand, counting down.
GCATCCAGGGCGCTATGGCGACGGCCATCTGCGCTCGCTGCAGCGCCGGGTGGCCCATTGGCGCGCCACCGAGGGACCGGAGCGTGAGCTGATCTTCCGACAGGAGCATCCGCCCGGTCGGCAGGCCCTCTCGGATTTTACCAATGGCGCCAAGCTCGGCGTGACCATCGCCGGCCGACCCTTTCCCCATCTGCTCTATCATTTCTGGCTCGCCTATTCCGGCTGGCGCTTCATCAAAGCCATCTGCGGCGGCGAGAGCTTCACGGCTCTCACCGAAGGCCTGCAGGAGGCGCTCTGGCAGCTCGGCGGCGTCCCGCGCGAGCATCGCACCGACCGGCTCTCGGCCGCCTACCGCAATCTCATTGATCGCGAGGACGAGGCCAAGGCCTATGCCGCGTTCTGCAACCATTATGGTCTGCAGCCCACCCGCAACAATGCCGGCATCGCCCACGAGAACGGATCGGTCGAAGCCGCCCATGGCCATCTCAAGCTCGGGCTGCGCGAAGCTCTCGACTTGCGCGGCTCGAAAGACTTCTCGGACCTGGAGGCCTACCAGGCCTTTCTGCAGGACTTCGCCATGCGCAAGAACGCAGCCGTGCAGGCGGCGCTTGCCATCGAGCGCAAGGCGCTGGCTCCTCTGCCGCGCTTTCGCACCAGCGACTACTCGGTGGCGACGGTCACCGTCACACGCTCCGGCACGATCTCGGTGCGCAATGTCCTTTACACCGTGCCCTCGCGCCTCGTCGGCTGTCGGCTCAAGGTGCATATCTACGATGATCGTCTTGTCTGCCATCTCGGCCTGAGCCCGGTGCTGACCGTCCCCCGCCGCTACTTCAAACGCGGCGGTCCCGGTGTCCGCGTCGTCGATTACCGCCATCTGGTCCATGCTCTCGTGAAGAAGCCGCAGGCCTTCCGGCACTCGGTATTCCGGGAGGATCTGTTCCCGCAGACTGCCTTCCGACGGGCCTGGGAGGTGCTTGATGCCAGGCTCGATCCAAGACAGGCGTGCCGGGTCTATGTCGGCCTGCTGCATCTGGCCGCCACGCACGCCTGCGAGGCCCAGCTGGCCGATCATCTCGCGAGCGTCCTCGCCGGCGGCGGGCTCCCGGATCTCGATCAGGCCCGGGCCCTCGTGGCCGGGCCGTTGAACGTCCAGGCGCCGGTGGTTCATGTGAGGGCGCCGGATCCGAGCGTCTATGACTGCCTGATCCCTGTCGATCCCATCGCCGCTTCAGAAGGGGCCGCACCATGACCCGATCCTCATCCGCCGCGCCGCCGGTCGACACGGCGAAGTTGCCGGTCCTGCTCACCACCTTGCGTCTGCCGACCATCTCGCGGCTCTGGCAGGAGATCGGTGCCCGGGCCGATGCGGAGGGCTGGGGATCGGCTCGCTTCCTGGCGGCCCTGTGCGAGCACGAGATCCATGAGCGACACAGTCGACGCATTGCCCGCCATCTCGCCGAGGCCGACCTGCCCCCCGGCAAGACCTTTGCGACCTTCGACTTCGCCGCGGTGCCGAGCCTGCGCAAGGCGCAGGTCCTGGCTCTGGCGGACGGGGATGCCTGGCTCGATCAGGGCGCCAACATTTTGCTGTTCGGCCCCTCTGGGACCGGCAAGACGCACCTCGCCGCGGCGATCGGCACGGCCCTGATCGAGGCCGGCCAACGGGTGTTGTTCACGCGCACCACCGACCTGGTCCAGAAGCTGCAGGCCGCCCGGCGCGATCTGAGCCTGCCGGCGACCCTGGCCAAACTCGACCGCTTCGATTGCCTGATCCTCGATGACCTCGGCTACGTGCGTAAAGATCAGGCGGAAACGAGCGTCCTGTTCGAGCTGATCGCCGAGCGTTATGAACGACGCTCTCTGATCACAACCTGCAATCAGCCCTTCAGCACCTGGAATCAGATCTTCCCGGATCCCGCCATGACGGTCGCGGCGATCGACCGTTTGGTCCACCACGCCACCATTCTGGAACTCAACACCGAGAGCTACCGGCGCCGAACCGCGACGGAGGCCAAGAGCGCCGCTGTCTAATTGTCGTCGGACGCGTCCGGCTAGTTGACGCCGCCCCCGGTGACAGGTCCACTGGGGCATGTCCTGGAAAGATCCCAACGCCCTCCAGATCAAGATCACGCTGGCCGAGATCGACCCGCCCGTGTGGCGGCGGCTGGTGGTGCCGTGGACCTGGCACCTGGGGCAGTTGCACCTTGCGATCCAGGCGGCGTTCAACTGGTGGGATTATCACCTGCACGAGTTCCGCATTGGTGGCCTGCGCTATGGCGATCCGGAGCTGCTCGAGGACGGGGCTTTCGAGGATGACGCGCGGGTGTTCGACGAGCGTGAGGTGCGGTTGCGCGACTTCGACCGGGAGCCGGGCACCTGCTTTAGCTATCTCTATGACTTCGGGGACAGCTGGCTGCACACCGTGGAGATCGAGAAGCTGCTGGCTCTCGATGCGCCTCCTCGTTTGGGGGCCTGCATCGCAGGAGCCCGTGCCAGACCGCCGGAGGACGTGGGTGGCGTGAGTAGCTATGAGCGCTTTCTCGCCATCATGGCCGACCCGAACGATCTTGAGCACACTGAGACCCGGATCTGGTGCGGCGGCCACTTCGATCCGGAGTGGTTCGATCTGGCGCTCACCGACAAGGACGTCAGGAACGCCCTCAAGCCCAATGTCCGGCGCCGCCTGCACCAGCCTAAGCCCACACGAAAAAGTCGGTCATCGTAGTTGACGCTACCCGGACATGAAAATTGTCGTTGCACAGCGCCTTGATCGACCGCCAGCTCTATCTGCCCCAGGACTGGACGACGAAGCCCGAGCGCCTGGCCGCGGCTCACGCGCCCGATGCGATCCGCTTCGTCACCAAACCGCAGATCGCCGCCGCGATGATCGAGAGGGCACTGGCGGCCGGCGTGCCGTTCGCGTGGGTGGCCACCGACACCATCTAGGGGGCCCTGGCCATGCAGCTGCGCCGCGCTGGCAAAGGTTACGTGCTGGGTGCTCAAGCCACAGACCGCTTCACGTCCTGGGACAAGAGCCTGCCGGTGGCCGGCACGGCCGCGACGATTGCCCAGGAGCTTGCTCCCGAGACCTGGCAGCGTCTGTCCGCCGGGAGCGGCACCAAGGGGCCGCGCCTGTATGATTGGGCCTATGTCGAGTTGGCCGATCTCGAGGCCGAGGAATTCAACGCGGCGCTGACCGGCCTGTGGACGCGCGGCCTGTTGATCAGGCGCACCCTCAGCGATCAGGATCTGGCGTTCTTCCCAACCTGGTGCCCGGCCGGCACACCGATGGAGACCCTGGTCCGGGTCGAAGGCCAGCGCTGGGCGATTGAGGATGCGTTCGAGACCGCGAAGACAGAGTTGGGGCTCACGCACAATGAAACCCGCTCGTGGCATGGTTGGCACCGGCATGTGTCGCTGGTGATGCTCGCCTTTGCCATGATGACGGTGGTGCGGGAGCGCGCCAACCGCCTCACCTCACCCAAAAAAGAAACGACGAAGCCCGATTGCAGCGCTGGTATGCTGGTCTGTCCAGGAAATCCGCCGGGTTGCCACACGTCTCCAGCAGCGCCGGATCGAGCCTGCCTTCGTGATCGCTTGGTCCGCGTGGCGACGAGCGCATCAGGCCATGGCGCAAGCCTCACACCGCAAACGAAAGGTGCAACTGTAGTGTTAGAACACAAGATTAGGCCCAATATCCGTTTTGAGCTCCTGAACGGACCGTAACGCGACCGTGCTTAGAGGCCGAGTTTGACCCGTTGCCGACCTTGGCTGCCCATAATGCTAAACACAGCCGTTTCACTGACTGGAGCCTCCAAGGCTTCACCGAAGAAGCTTAGCCTTGATACAGTGCCAGTGTAAATTCACGCTGGCTGATCGTGATACAACTAAGTTTCAATTTATGATGAAGTTGGTATAAGCAGTCACGGATTAATCTGGCTCAGACCTATCAACCAGCCACACGCTTTCGCTCGTCCCGGCAACTGTTAAGCATACGGGCCGGGCCGCTTTTCCTTGGATACTCCGATCAATGATACGCAAGCGTCCGAATTTCCTTGGCACCGGCATCAGGACCGCGCTCTTGCGAAGCGTTGGCCTGCCGGAGAACGAACGCGTCCCCGCAGCCATGATCCTGTCGCTGCTCGTAGCCTGCGTCGTTGTTCTCACGGTCAGCGCCACTCTCGGCGCATTCGTCTACACCTATCGAGCTCAGCAGGATCTCTTGGCTCTTCGGACGGAGAGCCGTGACGTCCGAATCGTCCAATTGGCCCTGCTCGACATCGAGAGTGGTGCACGAGGCTATGCCCTGTCCTCGCGGCCCGACTATCTCCAGCCCTATAGCGTTGGATCGCAGGCTCTCGATGACAACCGCGCGACGCTGGGCAAGCTCGACCGGTTCGTGGCCGAGCGGTCCGGCAGTGCCCCAGGCACCCAGACGGTGTCTTCTCTCATCGCCCATCTCCGATCCGAGCTTTCCAAGATGATCAGTGCAGCGCAACCTGGAAGCGCCGGGGGAGCCGAGCAGTTCGTCCACCTGGACCGAACCAAAGCGACCATGGACACGCTGCGTCAGATCATGGGCCAGTTCCTGACCGCCAAGGCCGGCGAGGCAACCCGGGCGGAGGACAATGTCGCTGCGCTGCAGAGGCTCCTTCTGGCGCTCCAGATCATCAGTGGGGTCGCGATCCTGACTGCGTTGTTCCTGGCCTTCCGCGGCTTGGTCAGCCAATCGCGCGCGCGGGCGGCTGCCATGGCCGAAGCGGTCCAGAACCGGGATCAGATTGGACATCTGCTCTCAATGGCCGACATGTTGCAGAGCGCCATGGGGTACGAGGACGCCAATGCGGTGTTGCGGGCTACTGCCGGACGCTTGCTCTCCGGTTTTGGCGGCGCACTCTACATCTTCAACAACTCGCGTGACCGGCTCGACCTCTCCACAGCGTGGAATGTCGATGATGTAGGGATGTCCCATCCACAGGTCATCCCGCCATCGCAGTGTTGGGCGCTCAAGCGGGGCAAGCCCCACATCAATCGCGGAACCTATGGGGCGCTCCGCTGCAGCCATGCACTCGATGGGCAGAGCGCGCTTGAAATCCCGATGCTGGCGCGCGGCGAGGTTTATGGGCTCCTGCAGATCTTCAGTGATGACCCGACTGGGGCGGATTTGGAAACCATCAGGCCGCTGGCGATCGCCCTGGCCGACAGCATGTCCTTGGCTTTGTCGAGCATTGCGCTGCGGGAGCGTCTCCGCAACCAGGCCCTGCGCGATCCTCTCACCGGGCTCTATAACCGCCGCTTCATGGAGGAGGTGCTCGAGAGCTTCGCGCTCCAGGCCGAGAGGCGGAACGCGCCGATGTCGGCGATCATGATCGACCTCGACCATTTTAAGAAGCTGAATGATCAGCACGGTCATGCCGTTGGCGATGCTGTGCTGCGTGATGTCGCCGCTGCCATTCTGTCCGCGCTGCGCAAAAGCGACATTGCATGCCGCTACGGCGGCGAGGAGTTGATCGTCCTGTTGCCGGACAGCGATCTTGTCACCGCGCGCACAAAGGCGGAGGAAATCAGAAAACGCATCGCGGAGGTCTCGCCGGTTGAAGGCGTGGTGGTGAGCGCGTCCCTTGGTGTGGCGTCGATCCCGCAGACCTCGGCTAGTCCTGCGGATCTCTTAACGATGGCGGATGCGGCTCTCTACAAGGCCAAGCAGGAGGGACGGAATCGGGTCGAGGCCGCGCCCGCACGGATGGCGCTCGTCAAACCGTAAGGCTCCTGGCCGGGAACTCCGACGACCCGATTCGACAACTGAGCCTGCCGGGTTGTCGTGGCCCGCTTCTTTCGATGTGCGTGATCGCCGCGCCATTCGCACTCACGTGGCTGTACGCTGATGAGCATTAAGGGCATCAGCCTGCACTGGCAGTCCGTCATTCGCATTGACAACTGCCGCTTCTGGCACACCTGCGACGCCACCCTAAGGGCAGCAATCCTCACGTAACCAGACATTCCGAAAAGTGAATAGACTTCACTGCCTGACCCGGATGTATGGACCGGCCGTGCGTCGCAAGAGGCTTTGGAGATGGCGAGGTTGGTCTTGCGCTAATGTATCCGGCCCTTGCGGAGCAGTGCTCCTGGCCATCATGGATATCCGCGCGCATTCAGTCTCATAAGCGGATCGGCCCGTTATGGCCCACCGGGTCACCAGAGCATGAATGCGACGGCGCGACCGTTCTCCATCTCGTCTTCCTCTCGCAGACCTCGGCGAGCTCCAAGCTGGCATATTGGCAAGGCGCTGCTCCACCTGCCCGCGGGAGAGCTTCTGGCGCAGGACAATGGCGCCGCGAGCATCCAGACCGATCAGGTGGAAGCTGTTCTTGCCGATGTCGATGCCAAGCGTCGAAACGTGCTGAAGCGGAGCTTTAGGCATGGCTCAAGTCCTCGTGCTGGGCGCCCCTGATAAAGGGTGCGCCGGTAAGCACGGCCGGTCCATCCCATTAGCGGACTATTCATGTGGCCCTGCATTCCACAACGTCCTTTGTCGCACCGACAGACATCCCTTAGTCGGAATTTCGCGGCCCTACGATGCTGGTAGGGTTCAGGGGGACTGAGCGTCGAGGAGTGCCACACGACCGAGCTCAACCCTGATCGCAAGAGCCGTCTTGGCCCCAATGCCCGGGAGCGTGTGGATCTTGTCGGCCACCGCCCTGAGCTGCTCGAGAGTGGTGACGCCCTCGCTGTGGAGCACGTTCCAAGCATTAAGCGGCAGCCGGAGACCTCGAATGGGTCCCTCGCAGTCGTCAAAAAGTCCCTTATGCATCGGCTCGACTTTCGGGTTGGATGACCGGATCACGTGAGATTTGAAGCGGGAGAGGACGACCTGGATATGCGCGGCAACCCGTGCGGCTTGCGCTTCCTTGATCAAGCTGCCGACAGCGATTAGAGGATCTGGGAGAGGGCTATCAGGCATTGATGCACTCCGCACGACAGGCGGGGGCTCATAGCCCTCAGCCGCTGACGCCTGAAAGCACAAGTCAGCGATAGACCCCATATGGCTATCACGATGCACGATAACCAGTGCAGTTCCAAAAGAGCCTCGTCAGCATTACGCACCCCACGCGGAAAGCTGCCCGTCACTGGTTATTTGCTCTCCGGGTGCCGCTACACGGTCGAGTTCTTGTCCGATGACTCGCACTGTTATGGGTCCAAGGCCTTCGAACCGCTCAAGCTGGCCAGCGACAGCCCTGAGCTGATCGATCGTCTGGATGCTCTCTCGATGGAACACGTCCCAGGCAAGCTGAGGTAAATAAAGACCCTTAATGGGACCTGCGCAGGTTTGAAAATGACGAGGCATGTGCTGTTCCTGAGCCTTGCAGGCGGGAGCGCACGTATCTCTCAGTCGTCGGCGCCTGGGGCGCTTATACCGGCGATCCCATTCTCTACACCCTACCCGAACTCACCGCCAGCGCTGTTCCATGACGGGGATGAGCTGCGCGGCTTTGGCTTGCCGATGAGATTGAGCCAGAGCGCTCATGAAAAAGGGCCGCGCCCGATCTTTTGACCGTGTTCGCGACCCTTGAGCCCGTATTTGCCCCTACGGAGCGCACCTTATACCTAGCTAGACCATGCAATTCAATGAGTAAAAAACCCTATCCATGGCAGCTATTGCCAAATTGCCGCACCAGCAATCGACATAAAGACAAAGACATGATGGAGTTTCTGTGAGCAGGTAGCTCTTATCGGATTTGTTTTGTTTGCCCCTACGGATCCGTAAACTCAAAGCGCCGTCTTCGGACAGGCGCTTTTTCTTTGTGATGCGTCTTTCTAACTGCATTAGATAACCGCAAATTCTAAGAACTACGGCCAGCGCAGGCGCCTTCTGTCTTCGATCACAATAGGTTCTTGTACAAACATAAATCAGTGGCAGACATTCGCATGCGTGAGATAGTTTTTTCATCATCAGCAACCGATTTCAGGCGCTGATGGCTGAGAGATACGGGCGCTCCTGCCTAATGAAATAGGGAGCCGCATCATGCACTCACCTTTCTGCCATGGTTACAATCCGCTCATCAGCAGGCTGGAGAGCATCTTCACTTTGGCCGATGACGAGCGGAAGGCACCCGAAAACTTGCCCATGCAGGTCGCTGTCATCAAGGACTATCAGGACATCGTGCGCGAGGGGGATCGCCCCTCCCGATCCTGAGCGGCTTTGCCTGTACCTACAAGATGACCGCGCAAGGCAAGCGCCAGATCGTTTCCTTCAACATCCCTGGTGACATTCCCGACCTCCAGAGCCTGCACCTGAAGGTGCTGGACAACAGCGTTGGCACCATCAGCCCGTGCCGGGTGAAGCCCTATGGGACCTGTGCACCCGCTATCCTCGCATCACGGCTGCCTTCTGGCGCGAGACCCTCATCGACGCCGCCATCTTCCGGGAATGGGTGACGAATGTCGGACGCCGCGAGGCCTACAATCGGATGGCCTATGTGCTGTGCGAACTGCTGGTGCGCCTGAGGGCTGTCGGCTTGGCCGAGGGCTATGCCTGCGACCTGCCGATCACCCAGGGCGAGTTCGCCGATGCGCTCGGCATCACCCCGGTCGACGTCAATCGGGTTCTCAAGGAGCTGCGCGCCGACGGGCTGATCGAGCTGAAAGGCGAGCGGCTGAACATTCCCAACTGGGAGAAGTTGAAGGAAGTAAGTGAGTTCGACCCGACCTACCTGCACTGGGAGCACGATCAGGCCGCCGCATGAGCTTCACCTTCCAGCCCATCCGCGTCGTGACAGGCTTTGACGAAGAGGGCATGTTGGTCCTCGACGAGAGGCAGCGGCTGGTGGCGGTGCTGGTCCGCCTCTCGGACGAGAACGAGGTGTCTCCTGGGCAGTGGTATCTGGAAGCCGGCTTTGGCTCGATCGATGGGGTCAACCATCCGACTTTCTCCAACTTGGACATGGCCAAGGATTGGATTGCGCAGCGCTTCACAGAGAGCCGGTAAGCAGCTTCTGCTCGAATACGCGACCTCCAGTTTGATCGATCGCGACTGCGGCCCTGGCACGGGCGCACGAGCATCCGGGTGCCGTTGAGCAGGCCCGCGAGATGTTCGTGGCTCTTGCAAGCGCAGCCGGCATTCTGGCGAGCACGGAAAGGTGGAACCCGGCCAAATCTGACGCTGAGGGAATGGAACGTTTGAGGCATGGCCGGGAGTATCGGTGGGCAACCGGTATCAAGACAAGTAAAGGCGAAGGAATTCGTCCCACGCCGTGAGGTTCGACGCTTTCTCGTCCTCTAGGCATACGCAGCCATGTCAGACATGCGTTGTCTCATCATCCAACAAGGATCCAATCAGGCGGGGCAGCTCCTGATGCTCAGGACCGCGCCCGGAACTCAGGAAAGCTCCGATCTCGATATGATCGACATTGCCGCCAGAGGCTGAGTTGGCTTCGTGCCGTACGAAAACCTCTCCCGACGCATTACGGATCAAGAACCAGCGGTCGCCAGTTGGGCTGCTGTACAGCTTTCGCGCCTTCGTCATCTTCGGCTCCCTGCTTGGCGGAGAGGACTCCCAGGCGTTTGTTCTTTGCCTCTGGCACCATGTAGCTGCCTCATCAGGTGTTTCGGGGGCTTCCCTGTCGTCTGTGCGAGGAAGAACATCCCTGGCGTGCAAGCTGCCACGTTGCGAGGGGCTGTCCCTCAGCCTGTGACGTCTGTCTCGGGTCGGTCCTTTCCCAGAGAGACTTCTTCGTGCCAGTCCCCGGCTTCGTCCTGGTATTCAATGTCCTCAGTCGCGCCCGGCAGCATCTGCTCGGCGGCGGCCCGCTCCGCAGCCTCACGGGCTTCGTCATGGGTCGTGTAGCGTTCCGAGAACACGTCGCCGACTTTGTAGGCCCATCCGCTCTCGTGCTCCACGATCCTGTAGTGGACATTTGCCGTCATTATCCTCCCGTCGGGCTCGGATGAAGTGAACAACATACTGGAGCGCGACCGTCGCACCCTCAGGTCCTGCGACCCTTGGGGCTCCAGACAAACACCTCCTCACCGCGCTCGTCGACGACCCGCACGGCATCCGGTTTTTGCGGCATGTCCAAGGTCTCAAAGAGCGACCGGGCTCTTACTTTTGCGTCCTCCAAACTGGTGGCGTCATGCTCAACCCGGCCGAGCGTGGCGTGGGCCTGATCGGTATCCCGGACCCGAAAAAACTCGATAATAAACATTGCTGGCGCACCGTTTTGGTAAAGGAATCGAGAGGCCCTAGGCCCCTTGGGACTAACTTGATCTTCCGCCTCGACCGTTCTATCAGCGCAGAGACTTGGAATGCCGACCGGATAGTTGGAGCATTCCTGGGATCGGGTACTCATGGGCCATGTGATTCCACCTCGGGCAGAATCGCCGCGTCAGCATCGGTTCGCGCGAGGATTGCCTGCAAGACCGCCAGTGCTGCCTCATCGGCTGCCGCGGCCGCAAGCTCAAAGACCGCAATGGCATACGCCTCCGCATCATCAGCGCGGGCTTCCAGCAGATGAGCCTTGTGGCGTTCTGTCCAAAGGCCCCTGCCTGCAACAGAGCCGGCCTTTTTCTCCGCAAGCCACGTCTTGACCCTGACATTGGCTGCTTCAACGGTCACGCGGTTGTCGTAGATACGCTGCTCGACGCGGTCGAGTTGGCTTTCAAGGAGGTCCTGAGACTGATCGAAGGTCGCCGCGCCATTCGATTTCAGCGCCTCAAGCCGACGGTCCATCCCATGAAGCTTGATTCGCAGCTCGTCACAAAGGCGACCGATCCGCTCACTCATTCCCGTCTCCTGTAAGATTGTGCTGTGATGGCCACTCGTCGCTGAATTGGCTGGCAATGCCGGTGCTGAAGACCTTGGCCCCCGGCCCGGCAGACTGAGCCTCCGTCGCGGCGGCGTTGATGGCCGAAACACGGGATCCATACTCCCCATGGTGTTTGCCGTTCACCCGGATGCGCCAAGCGCCATGATGCCGAACGACGTAGAACTCCGTTGCCATCGATTGATCTCCACTGATTGTCCGTCCGGACCGGTCCCGGGGGGCTAAGCGACTCTGCTGGCGCTTCGTGTCATCCCGGCACCCGATCTTGCGGATGACGGTCCCCTGGCTCTCGCCGCCTTGATCGCCAAACATCGAAGCCTCCATGGTTGGGCTGGTCTCACTCGCGCAGCGACCGGCTCAAAGCTGCTTGTCCAGGGCCCAGAACTCGACGTCCCTGGTCGCTTGCTCGTGGGAGAGGTTGTAGCTCTCCTCGACCTTTTCGATGAGCTCCGACGTGGTTCGGACCCCGATCATCTCGACCATCGTCAATCGATCCCACCTGGATCGCAGCATCGGCAACGCGTGAAGTGTCAGCCCGGGGCCGTCGTGCGTTCGATAGTGCTGAAGATCGAACATGAAGCGGCTGTGCGGGCACATGGGAAAACTCGACCTCTCACATGTGAACCTTGGCCCATCGCAAAGTGGGCCTAAAGTTCATCTTAAATTAATATGGTGAAAGAGAGCTGCAATTACAGGTGGCTCGCAAAATAAATATCAAGTAAATACGATTTAGATATCTAGATTCTACACAACGGCGTATGCTGATAGACAATAAATGAAGCGGGAATTAGGAGTATTTACTTAAAATTCTCGGCATGATTCAGCCAAGGAGTAGGGAACTGTTAAGCCAAGCGGTCGTCTCAGTTCCGCTCATCGCCGGATGCCTCCTCCTCTACGAAGCGGGCACTCGAGAAAGAACGGTCAAGCATTCCAAAAACCTTCGGTAAAGGAGGACAAGATGTTCGACAAAAATCGCCTGCCATGGATCAACGACCCACTGAACCTGACGCTCGTCATCGTCGTGATCGCGGCGTCGATTGCCCTGTACTTCATCGTCGTGCGGGGCTGGTCCTGGTGACAGACGAGCAGGATCGACGGCTTTGCCTAAGGACCAGAAAGGATTGTGACATGAGAACGCATCGTTATGCTGTCGGCCAGCACGTCAGCTACGCCGAGGCCTCTCCACCCCATGATGTGTGGAGTGGCCATTACGAGATCGTCTTCCTTCTCCCTGCCGGAGACCGGGAGCCTCAGTATCAGATCCGGAGCGATGATCAGACCTATGATCGGGTTGTTGGGGAATCCCAGCTCCAGGAGGATCTCGGCGCGAGGGGACGATGCGGTTGAGCAGAAAGCGGATCGAGGGAGCGGGCGAAGAGCGGGATCTCACCCCGAACCGCAGCGACACGGCTGACCCCGACCAGATCCGACAATTGGCCCAACAACTCCGGGAGAGCGGCTTTGACTGGTTCTCCGAGACTGGTTCTCCGAACGGAAACGCCGCCTTCTGACGCAAATTGCAACCCGCCGCCATGTGCCCCGAAACGTCAACCACGCGCTCTACCAGGAAGAAGCGCTGGGAGACTGTTGGCTGACCGCGTTGCCGGGTTCGGAGGGGCATGGGCCTTTATCACGATCTTCCTGAGCAGCCTGCGTGTCCGGACCCATCCCAATACGATTCCGCTGTAGCGGACTCATGGGGCGTTCGATCGCCACCCAAATCTTCCTCTCAATCTGGTTCCCTCAATGGTCGCTGCCGTGCAGGCTCCGCTCATTCTGATGTCACGGAATCGGCAGGCGCCCCGGGATCGCATTGCTGCTGGCCTCGATTATGACGTCAACCTCAAGGCCAAAATCGAGATCATGGCCTTGCATGAGAAGATGGACAACATCCTTATCGAGAATCTTGAGCAGATCGCCCGGGCGCAGCAGGATCAACTACAGCGTCTGACGGAGCTTTGTGAAGCGCGAGCTGCGAAACCTTTAAGATAAACCCGGTGGAGAAGACCGCCTACAGTGTATGGCATGTCAGGACCTGATGATGTCGGCGTAGATTCGTTTGATCTGATCAAGATCCAATGAGCTCCCATCCGCGACGGTGATGCGAGCACTTTCACGGTATCGTTCCGGCAGACCTTCCATTGTAAAAACCACGGCGTCCTTCAGACGGCCGAACTGCTTGACAGTTCCCGGATCTCCCGTCTGCTGCCGGGTCGGATCGTCAGGAGCGGACCAGACGACCTGAGCCTGCTGGCTGAGGTCAAGATGGCTCATGGCTCCGACCCTCCCGGCTGGACAGCCAAATCCGAATTCGGTGGCGCATCAACAGCGAAGCAATATGCCAGGGCCGGATGACGCCGCCGCTGTCGGTCACAATCCAATGAACCCGAGGCATCCGATCTCGCCGCACCGCCGCAAGAGCTCGGGCGAGTGTCGGAAAGTCCCGACCTCTTATCGCTCCATCGTAATCGGGCCAGAAGATGAGCCGGGCCGGTGCTTCAAAATTCATGTTCATTCGGCCATATGGCTCGCAACTTACGGCGAGATGGTGACCGATGAAAAATCAACGCTTCCACTTGCCCTCGTAACGAAACTCGGGGGGCGACTTGAGCTGATCGAGGTCGGCGTTCATCGCCGCATGCCACTGATTCTCACCCTCCATATACCGGATCGATATCGATGAGGGATCCACGGCCACATATCTTTGCCCGACATCCAGAACTTCGCCGACCGATAGTACGATGCCGGAGATCTGACCGCCTTCAAAGACGATGTCCTCGATCTTACCCATCTCCTTGCCGCTGGCATTTTGGACATCCAAACCGATCAGCCTTGAGCCGAGAATGGCATTGTAATTGATCGTGATGAACTGCGGCGCACTGGACGCGGCGGGCGTGCTCTGAGCGTGAGCCATACTGGCAAAACCCAGGGCGGCGATGAGAGCCATAGGGGCTGAACTGTGCATCGTATTCATCCTTGAAGGGGCCGCCAGCCTCAGTCTCGTTCAGGATAGTGGTCGATTTAGGAGGATCATCCGCAGTGGCTTCCCTCACGGGCCGGGGTGCGCTCATGCCACAGGAACGATCTTGTGCGCCGATGCTTGCTTCTGGTGACGTCGATACGCGTCAGTTCTCAGGAGAGGGTCATGGACAAAAATCGCATCAAAGGCTCAGCGACACGCACGGGCGGCAAGATCAAACAGGCCGCCGGCGATCTGACGGGCGACTCCAAGCTCCAAAGCGAAGGCAAGATGGATCAGGCCAAGGGTAAGATCCAAAATGCCGTCGGCAGCGTCAAAGACGCGCTCAAGAAGTAAACCAAGTTGAGCTTGGTCTCACAGAAGCCCCATCATCGTTCCTTGATGGGGCCGATTTCCCATACTTGGCTGCTCACCGGGAACCGATCTCACAGTTCTCTCCTTCGAAGTCATATCAAACGCGCTTCCCGGTAGTCTTGGACGATATTCGTGGTCACATCCACCCGGGCAAAGCAGCTGTATAGACTGGCTCACCGCCCTGAGCGTCGATGGAAGTTTCCAAATGCGCTCAAACGACACCTTATACGGTTCTGTAAAGTGCCCTATCGGAAGTTCATGGCTCTTAGTTCCTCGGCCAGAAGCGGGTATTCAACGGTCAATGTCAGCGCAACCCGCACGATTACCTGTCCGGCCTCCTCCCTTACGCTAACCATGAAAACGCGCCGGTCACCGTTAGGGCGCTCATCCTTAGCCATCTCCGGCAGGGTTACTTGGGCTACGGCTTGGGCCGCCTCAAGACCCTCCAACCCTGGCTCAATCCGGATGTTTAGCGATGGCTTGTTGGCACGAATAGGCCGACGGAAGCTAGTGGCCAATGCTGGGGCAGTGGATTCTTCATGGAGCTGACGTGGTCAGTTCCGGTAGAGCGCTGCCGATTCGTAACGCCGAGCCACGCGAGCCCGATGCTCCCTTCTGAGATGAGCGCATCGTTTGAGCGAAAACCGGGTCCACTTATCCGCACGATGCGCTAGAGTGCCCGCCACGGTAAGGGCCTTGTCCAATCGCCGTACCGGATTACGCCAGCACCATGATGGTCATTCTAACTTGCCGAAGTCTCTGATCCCTCGAGGAAGTGTCCCAGGACCTTCAGCGGGCGCACCCGATCACAAACGATCTTCAGAATCGCCAGCATCGGAACGGACAAGATCGCGCCGGGCACGCCCCACATCCAGAACCAGAACACCAGCGACAAGATCACCAGCACGGGGTTCAACGTGAAGCGCCGCGCCAGCAGCATGGGTGTCAGAGTTTCGCCCTCGACGAGGTGAATGCCGAGATAGAGGGCCGGCGGCAGCAGGGCCCACCATAAGCTATCGAAACTCAGCATCCCGGCGAGAAGAAAGATGCCGATCCCAAACATCGGTCCCAGGATCGGAGTGTAGTTGAGCAGGAAGGCTGTGGCCCCCCACAAGAGAGGATCTCCGAGCCCGCAAAAATACATCGCGGCCGCGGTCGCGACTCCAACCGCCGCATTCATGGCCGTGATCGTCACGAGATAGGCGGATATGTCCTCCTCGATCTGCTGGGAGATGTCGACGGCTTGCCGCTTGTCGCTGAACTTCGGCAGGATTTCGACAATGCGTCGAAGGAAGAGATCGCCCGACACCAACAGAAAATAGAGCACCAGAACGGTTGTAAACAGGCCGTCGAGGACGGACCGCGTTCCCGTGAACAACGCGCTTGTCAGGCCAAGATCGCGGCGAACCGCAATCGTGGAACCCTTTGGCCCGGAGGCGTCAGCGGCCTGCTCGGCCTGATCAATGACCTTTTGCAACGCTTGGATCGGCCCCGCGAGAACCGCCAGGTGGGCTTCGAGGCGCGGTATGCCCTGCGGCAACCTTTCCGTCCAAGTCGCGGCGGGGATTGACAGGGCCGCCACGGCACCCACAAGCGTTCCAGTCACTAGAAGGATGGCTACGAGCGCTCCGACCGCCCGGGGGAAATGCACACGCTCCAGGAGACGCACAGCGGGTTGCAGAAGCAGCTTCAACACGAAAGCGAGTACGACGGGAAGGATGATCGCGCTTGCCACATAGAGCGCCGCAAAAGCGGCCAAGGCGAAAAGCCCACCGAGAAAGAGCGTCTGTGGATTGGATGGCAGCGGCATCTCTGCCTCGCCGAGCGCCTCCGTCGACACGGCATTCGGTTCCGGCGGCCGATCATCTTGGACCGGTGCCAACGGGGAACGTGGTGGCGTTGAGACCGAAACCATGGTCGTTCTCCCTCCCGGGCCTGAGCATGTCCCTGCGTCCGCAGTGGACAATACCCGCTTTCGTCACTCCCTCGCTAGCAAAGCCATTCCCAAGGTGCGACCTCGCCCACCGAACAATTCTCCGGCTCGATCGGCCGTGGGCAGATGCTTGGAGGAGGAAGGCTTCACCTTAATCGAGGTATCGTCGGCCGACTTTGCGGCGGCCGCCCGTCACGCCACAACCGACTGCCATTGCTAACCCGCATTGCTCCGAAATCCATTCCTAGCCCGGGCCGTCAGATCCAGAGCCACTCTTCGCGGAAGCAGCATTTGCGCTGATGCCCCCGCTGTTTGCTTCCCCTATCAGCTCACGCTCGGCCTAGTGCCAAAATTCCGCCTCATAGCCTTCTGGGCAGCCGCGTTTCTCCCAACGCTCAAAGGCACGCTGTCTTACCTGGTCCTGGGTAATATGGGTGTTCGTCGCCATTTGCGTCTCCTTCGTTCGATTTCTTCCGAGAAGTATACAAGCCAAGCCGTGCTGCAGGTTCTCAGCCATAGACATTTGTATGGGCCTAGCCTCAGACCCGTAGACGTGTTGGTGCTGATGGCCACTGGTGAGAGTTCAATCGACGATGCCGGTCGCAGCAAAGGCGGTTGATCCCCGCCTCAGGCAGACGGCTACTCTTTCCGAGCTGCCGTCAATTCCCGCGGATCGACCCTGACCGCTTGCACCGACGCCTGATGCTCCTGATGCGATGGCAGGTAAATGATGGTCGCAACTCGCCGGTAGGCGAGAAACGACAGCCCCTCAATCAGCTCCTCGTCAATGTCGATCGTGTATGTGCCGGCGGGCTGTAAGCCATCAACAGCCATCAGCGAGAACGGGTGATCGAAGGTAACGGTCTCTCGTGTCGTACGCATGACCTGCTCCTAAGCCGCGATCTTATCGGCGCAAACTTTGGCAACCTGGCTGTCGCATTCCGCAGTGCCTGGCATCATCGCCCACCCGTTCTTCATGACGAAATTGCCCCTGTTCCAGGACGAGGCGGTCTTGATGGCTGCAACACGGTCGGCAGGCTGGGAATCGTGCTTTGATTGATCAACGCAGATCAGGGATAAAGCCGCGACCACATTGGCATTCGACCGATCGGCGGCCATCGTGCGGGCGGTTCCGCCAGTGACCCAACCGCCCCAGGAAAACCCGATGACGGCAAGTTCTGCAGCGTAGCAGGCGGCGTCATACAGGCCAAGTTTCAGCCATTCTGGCGTTTGCATGATGTTTTCCTAAGGACGATGGAAGCGCAAGCCTCGTATCATCAAAGATCAGTATGGCACGAACGATAGGCGTATTATTTGATTTTTATTTCGGATCTGTTCCTACTTATTCAAGTGGCAAGCTACCATATCTTGTAGACGGACGATTCGAATTTCTGTTTACGGCAGACACTCGTCACCATACGGGAAGCTCAACTTGGCTTGGCCTGAGGCGTTCATTGAACGAGTTCTATATTGAGGAGGCCGCCATGACATTTCTGGTCCAGTTCAAGAGATACCGACGCGGTGTGCTTGAGGTGATTGGAACGCTGCCTGTTGCCGCTGCGGATGGTGCCACAGCTTTGGCATTCGCCCAGAGCCCCGCTGGAATGAGACGCTGGCCAGTGCGGACCGATGCTCTGCGTGTGATGGACGATTGTGGCCGCACGCTGCTCGATTGGACAGTGCCGATCGAGATCGCGCAGCCGGCGACCTATTTACCCAGCCGCGTTCCAACCAAGGCCACCGGCAAACGACCGCGCCCAGCGACTCTGGTGCCGGCAGAGCGGTCAAAAGAGCGCCCATCAACACACGCCGCGGGCCAGCACCGTTTTGCTGCTGGGCAGGCGGTCTCCTACGCGGAGGACGGTCGGCCCGAGGTCTGGAAAGGCGGCTATGAGATCGTCAGGCTCGATGACCCACGTGGTGAGCCGCAATACGCGATCAGAAGCGCGGATCAGTCGTATGATCGGATCGTGCACGAGCACGAGCTCCGCGAGGACCTGGGCGCCCGCGCTCGTGGCCGTTGAAGCTTCTCACTGGGTTCCGTCCGGTTCGGGCAGGAACCTGCTCCAAGGCGCCGCAGGGGGAACTGCGCACCCGGGCCGTTGGCTGCACCAAGGAAAGCGAGCGAGACATGGCACAGAACATCCTCAGTTTAGCGAAATCCATCATCCGTAAGATTTGGGGTACTTTGGTGCCTGCCCCAACTCCCGCCGCACAACCACGACCGCAGCTCAACGGAAGGCGAGGCTACGGAGACGGCAGCATCAAACTGCCCGACTGAGGTCTGAGAGCACGGCCACCCGGAGGGAGCGTCGCTCATGAACGTCTCTCACCGCTGATTGAAAGCCCAAGAGGCCGGCCTGTCAGGCACAGTAACTGGGCTCCCGCGCAGCCCGCGACCCCGTTTCAGGTCAACCTGTCCCGTCACAGGCCAGCTCGAAGAGGCAGAGATAATACTATGGCGCTCGGGGCTGCCTCGTTTCCCGGTGGATACTTTCCAGTTCATTACGGGTATGTTCCATCTCCCGCCGGACTGCCCCAATCGCGGCGCAGTTCCTCAATTGAGCGCGCAATCTGCTGAGTAAACTCCCTTAAGTCACCGCGAGTGATCGATGCGTCCGTGCTGTCCTGCTGAACGCTCGCGCAATCCGGCGTGCCGTCACGGCGGTAGCGCAGGCTCAGGGTATCTCCCACCTTGAGATACACACCGGGCGTCCGGGTCGCGCCACGTCGATGGCGGAGTCTCTTGTACCGTTGCCGAGGTGGCGAGGACCAGCAGACCAGCCATGATTGCGATTGTGATCATCGATCCTCTGTCTGAGGACGTGGGGTCGTGTGCTCGGAAGTCCATGATGGTCCAGAAGGCACTGCCATAATGAAAGGGCAAAGTGTCCGCTGTGGACATGAGGCTCCCGTTGCCTGCACGGCGGGCCGGATCACGGTCTGTCTCTGACCTTGACTGGGGCTTCAGCACTCCTGGTCTGGAGATGGTTGTTCCCGGAACATGGCGGGACCGCTGGTGTTATCCTCAGGGCCGCCTCGGAGGTTGATATGAAGGACCAAGAGATGGTGCTCTCTATCATCGTCAACGCCATCCAATTCACCCTCCAGCACGCGCAGAAGGCTCCCAATCGTCCCGGAGCCGTCATATCGACCGAGGAGCGGGTGGATATCGCAAGAGCAATCTTAACCGCGCTTTCTGAACAAGGCTTCGAGATCACACGAGCGCCGTCGCAGCCCCGCTAATCCACCGCCAGACGAAGAGGGTTCAGTAAAGAGCGCTCCATTAGAAGGGTCCATCCCGATGACCACGAAAACTCGCGTAAGCCTGCCCAAGGGCAAGCCCAAGAACGGCATCTCACAATGGGACAACGAGGGAGGCGCTCCCTCGTCCGGCGATCGGTCACGAAAGCAGGGTGGCAGGACCCAGAAACCCGACAAGCCTGCCAAGAAGGCGTCCTGACCTCGCAGGAGATCCGGCAAGGAATTCAGACCTGCTGGGCCGCATCGGGAACTCAACGTCGCTGGTGGTCTTCTCACGGGAGAGACAGCACCTCACCTCGGCTCTTCCGATGAGTTCTGACGTGGTTCGAGTCGCCGATCGCTCTGCCGCCGTTGGCATAGTCAGGTTAGCGGCGCATCTGCACCGAGTGAGGGACCAGCTCCTTATGATTCTGATAGCGCGGGTGAGATCCTCCCGCAGCCGCAATTCAGGCACTACCCTCCGGCGGCGTTTGCGGGTCCTGCGGATGAGCGTTGTCTCTGGATGCGGTTTCAGGGCGAGTGGGTCAGGCGTGTGACGCACCGACATGATCCGCCATGTTGGCGCCGCGAGATCCGAGCGGCTTAGGTGGATCTTCCGTGCTGTCCTTGGCGGTCTGGTGCTCCATCTCGGCATTGAGCGCGGCGCCGAGCAGGACAATCACTACCGACAGCCAGATCCACATCATGAAGCCGACGCCAGCGCCAAGCGAGCCATAGGTTTTGTTGTAGCTGTCGAAGTTGGCGACATACCAGGAGAACAGCATCGACGCCGCAAGCCAGAGCGCGGCCGCCATAGCGCTGCCCCAGGTCACCCAACGCCATTTGGCATCTTGGCGGCTTGGGCCGTAGCGGTAGATGACGGCCAGCCAGGCAAAGACGACAACGAACAGGGCGGGCCAACGCAGAATGCCCAAGAGCCGTCCGGCCGGGGTCACGAAGCCCATGAAGGTGAAAACGACAGGCGCCACCACCACCGCGCCGATGGCCAGGATTACAACGCCAACCATGCCGAGGGTGAGCAGGAACGTTGTGGCGTAGAAGCGCAGCAGGCTGCGCTTCTCTTTCTCGCCGTAGACCACATTGAGCGCATCGAAAAGGGCCGCAACGCCCGAGTTCGCGCTCCAGAGCGCCACCAGAAAACCCGCCACGAAGGCAAGGCTGAGCGTGTCGCTGTCCTGGGCGACGATCAGGCCGATCTGCTCGCCAATGAGTTCCAGCACGCCGCCGGGCAGAATGCCGGCCAGAAGGGACAGATGCCCCCTCATCGCGCTGGTATCGGCAAAGAGCCCGTAGAGCGACACGATTGTGGCGACTGCCGGGAACACTGCCAGCAGGGCAAAGAATGCGACCCCGCCCGCGGTGGACAGGATCCGGTTCTCCGGAATCGACCACAGCATGCGCCAGAGAATGTCTTTCCAGCCCTGCGCCGGGATCTCCCCAGGGGTGTTGGCGTCCCGTCCCCGGCCAAGCTCACGAGCGCGGGCCAAATCGCCCGACGGCTCGCCGCGGGCTGCTTTCCCGCCGACGCTAGAGCGCCAATCCTCTGCCTGTTCATTCATCGGAGCCATGCTTTGTTGATCAGGGTTCGGCAGAATATCAGGTTCGTAAGCTCCTGGCCGCTCCAACCCGACGCCTCTCGGTATGGTGGACCGCCGCGAATATTCTGCCGATCAGTCGAGGGATCAGGACTGTGGCCATGAGAGCGCCATCAGGCGCACCGATGGCCTCACCGCTGAATCCATAAGTGAGGAGAACAGTGCGGCAGGGAATTCCCAGATTAAGTGGGGCACTCTTCTGCTGAGCTTGAACATGCCTCGGCATTCTTCCTTTGAGCAATCTGAGGTCCCCGGGCGGACCCAAAGCCGACAGATGCTGTAGGGCGGATCTCCATGAGTGATGATACACGACAACGATAGGATTGCAGCGTCGGCATCGGTGGGACGAGAGTCGAATCCCTGAACGGTGTAAACAGGACAGCAGGACCAATCGGATTAGGAAATCGCGCGGGCTCCTTGTCCACAGCGCGATCTAAGGCAGAACGATGACGCAGAACCAGACCTTCGCCTTCGCCATACTGGCCGGAATGATGGCTCTGTTCGTCTGGGGACGGCTGCGCTACGATCTCGTCGCTGTTCTGGCGCTCCTGGCCGCGGTGTTCACCGGCATCGTGCCACATAAGGCGGCCTTCTCCGGCTTTGGAGACGACATCGTCATCATTGTCGCGAGTGCGCTCGTCGTCAGCGCCGCCGTCGCACGCTCTGGCGTGATGGAGGCGGCCCTCCATCGGGTCTCGCCTTACATCACCTCGGTGCAGGGCCAGATTGTGGTCCTTGTGACAGTGGTCACGATCCTGTCCGCCTTTGTCAAAAACATCGGCGCGCTCGCGATGATGATCCCAGTGGCGTTCCAGATGGCACGGCGCTCCAATGCCTCCCCCTCGTGCTTTCTCATGCCGATGGCCTTCGGGTCTCTGCTCGGCGGTCTGATGACCCTTGTCGGCACCTCACCCAACATCATCGTCTCCCGTGTGCGCGAGGATTTGACGGGTCAGCCTTTCAGCATGTTCGATTTCACCCCGGTCGGCCTCGGCCTTGCGGCGGCTGGCGTGGCGTTCCTGGCCTTCGGCTACCGGCTTCTGCCTGGCGGTCGCAAAGCCGTGGGGACTATGGACGAGGCGATCAACCTCACCGACTACATGACGGAAGCTCGCGTTGCCGCGAACTCACCGATGGTCGGGAAGACGGTCAGTGATCTGGCCAAGCTCTGTGACAGCGAGGTGCTGGTGACAGGCATTGTTCGGAACCAGACCGAGCATACGACGCCGCTGCCGGATGCTGTCCTTCGCAAGGGCGATATTGTTCTTCTGGAGGGTGATCCGGAAGCGTTGGAGCGGGCCGTCGCCCGCGCTCACTTGGAACTCGAAGGCGACAATCGCCCCACGCAAGGCAGGGGTGCCGATGAGGAGGTCGGAGGAATCGAGGCCGTCGTCGGACCGACCTCGATGTTGATCGGCCAAACGGCCAAACGCATGGCGTTGCACGAGCGCTTCAACATCAATCTCCTGGCCGTCAGTCGCAGCGGCGAGCGGTTCACCGAACGGTTGCGCGACATCACCTTGCAGACCGGCGACGTTGTCGTGCTGAAGGGCGATCTCACCCGGCTTCCGGACAAGCTGAAGGAACTCGGCTGTCTGCCGCTGGCTGCGCGCGAAATCCGTCTGGGCAATGTCCGGCAGGGTCTTGTCCCCGTGCTGGTCCTGGCGAGCGCCATGGGACTCACGGCCTTGGGCGTGCTGCCCGTTGCCACCGCCTTCTTCACCGGCGCCGCCCTGATGGTCCTGCTCGGGGCACTCTCGCTCCGGGAGGCTTACGAAGCGGTCAATTGGCCCATTCTGGTGATGCTCGGGGCGCTGATCCCGATCAGCGACGCCATCCGCAAGACCGGAGGGGCCGATCTCCTCGCCGGATGGCTGTCGCAGCTTGCCAGCACGCTCCCATCCTACGGCGCATTGGCGGTGATCATGATGGCAGCCATGGCCGTGACGCCGTTCCTGAACAATGCAGCCACGGTGCTGGTGATGGCTCCCATCGCGGCAACCTTTGCCGGACAACTCGGCTATAAACCTGACGCTTTTCTCATGGCGGTCGCGGTGGGCGCAGCCTGCGACTTCCTGACGCCTATAGGACACCAGTGCAACACGCTCGTGATGGGGCCGGGCGGATACCGGTTCGGCGACTATTGGAAGCTGGGGTTGCCGCTCTCCTTCGTTGTCATTCTGCTCGGCGTGCCGCTCATCCTGCTCGTGTGGCCGTTGACCTAGCCAGCAGGATTATTGCGCTCAGACGTGAGCGGAAACCGCACTTGAATCCGCGTCTTCCGACCCCCCTCGATCGCCAGGATGCCGTTAAGACTACGAGCCATGCCTTCGATCAGGCGCATGCCCATTGCCCCCGTGCGCTGTGTGGCGGGAAGACCCATGCCATTATCCTCGATGGAGAGAAGCACGTCCTCCCCTTCATGGTGCAGCCCGACCCGAATGGCGCCGCGCCGCTTGTCGGGGAAGGCGTGCTTGAGTGCGTTGGTGATTGCCTCCCCGGCGATCAACGCCACGTTGATGGCGCGATCAACGTCCAACGTGATCTCATCGGCGTCGCTCGTGAGGTCTATGCGCTGATCCTGCGGGCTCCGGAGATGGCTGAAGTTCCGGCATAGCTCCGGCAGATACCCTGCCATATCGACCGGCTCCACGTCATGGCCGCCCTGCCGGTAGAGAAGCTCGTGAATGCGGGCGAGATGATCCAGTCGCTGGATGGCATTCTCCAACGCCTCTGAGACCACAGGATTGTCCTGTCGCCCGATCTGAAGGCGCAGCATTGAGATCGCCATGGCGATGCTGTTCTTGGCGCGGTGGTTGACCTCATGCAGCAACACGCTCCTTTGGCTCAGAAGCTGGTCCTTTTCGCGGATGCTTTCCGTCAAAACCGCTTCCAGAGTCCGCCTGCGATCGACTTCATTCTGGAGCGTTTGGGTCCGCTCCTTGACCCTTGTCTCCAAAACCTCGTTCATGCGCTGGATGCGACGCTCGGCTCTGACGCGGCGGGTGATATCCCAAAACGACGCGAAGTGCTGGACAACGCGGCCTTGCTCATCATGGACGGGGCTGACGAATTGTGCGGCCCAGACCTCACGGCCATCTTTGGCGCAAAGCGACACCTCAAGGGTGAGAGGTTCGCCGGCTTGCACGGCAGCCCGGATGAGCCTCTCGGCCTCAGGGCCAGTGTCAGGACCGGTCAGAAAGAAGTAGTTCTGGCCCAGAACCTCCTCACGGGTATACCCGAAAAGGTCGATAAAGGATTGGTTCACATAGACAATGGGATTGCCGTCAATGCCGGGATCCGTCACCACCATCGGCATGCGGGTGGCCTCAACCGCTGCCACGAACGGGCCGCCACGATGCTGAGCGGCATTTATTCCCGCTTCGGCTCTTTCCTGATCAGGGTCGGCGGATTTCGGGTCGGATTCCAATTCTCGGTGCTCCGGTCGACGGCGCAAATTGCAACCTTGGTTGACTCTTCGTCGGCTCACTTGCCTTCCACGCGGCTCTGGTCTCACGTATGAAATGGCTCGGGCGTAAATGGGGAGCGCTCCACCAGCCGAATCTTGGCCGCCACGCCGACTGACTGCAGACCTTCGAGAACTCTCTGCATCTGCTCGGATGCTTGCGCCTTGCGAGCATCCTCCACAGTATGGAACTCCAGCAGGGTGATTGTGTCGGGGCTGGCCCCGTCAGCAGTGCGATAGGCCATAAAGGACACCGCTCCAGGGATTTGAAGAGGCTCGGCAATCCAGTCCCGGACCCGTTGGTTATAATCGTTCCAGCGATGCGAGTCGGTCGGGCGATCATACTGAAACATGACAAAGGCCATGGGACACCTCCCTGAAGGCTCGTGCTATCACAGCACATCAGAGCAATCGGTCATAGCACTCAGAACGATGCACCCCGTTGCAGCGGCGTGGTCTCGCCAGGATCAGCCCGAGCGGCGATTGCTCGTGAGTTCATTGACGCTGATCACCCGCGCCAAGAGATCTTGCAGGGTCTCCCGCTCGCGCTCCGACAGGGCAGCCATCACCCGATCCCGCACAGCAAGGATCGCCGGGTACAACCGGGCATAGAGATCGAGCCCTGCTGGGGTCAGGCTGAGGAGGCGCAGATCGCGTCCGTGTTTCCCCGGTGTCCGGCTGACGAATCCGAGAAATTCAAGGTGTTTGACCATCCGCTGGCCACTGGCGAGGTCAATGCCGATCCGCTCGGCCAGTCGCCGCTCGTCGATGTTGGGCGCATCGTGGAGGGAGGCCAGCACCGCAGGCTCGACCAGTGTCAGGCCCTCGGGCTTGGTCACATCCACCAGCGCGTGGTTCAGAATGGTGTGGAAGCGTCGCCCCAGGTTGAACTCACTGCGGCGGTGAACCGGTGGCAGCGCCCGAGACAGCGGATGATCCGTGGGATGGGCCAGATAGGCCCGCATGGGCGCGTCGAGATTTTTCACCAATTGCGTCCCGAGGTCGTCAAAGTTCAGCGGTAGCACCCTGGACACGTAATCATGGGCAGCTCCCGAGAGGCAGACCAATCCCGGCTGTGCCAATTTCTCCATGCGGGCCGCAATGTTCACTCCGTCGCCAAACATGTCGCCGTTGCGGACCATGACCTCCCCAACGTGGATGCCAATCCGGAAGGTCACCCGGCGTCCCTCAGGAGTTTCCTCATTCGCCGCAGCGATCCTCTCCTGAATGCCAACCGCACATTGGACCGCATCAACGACGCTTGGGAAGTCGGCAAGAATACTGTCGCCTGCGGTGTTGGCCGTGCGACCGCCGTGCTGGGTGATTTGCCGATCCATGATCTCGCGGCGAGAATCGAGCAGGGCCAGAGTGCCGGCTTCATCCGCGTTCATCAGGCGCACGTAGCCTGCCACGTCAGCGTAGAAGATCGCTGCGAGGCGGCGATGCATGACTGATGCGCGCTTGTTCATCCTCGGACACCGCGCTTCATAGGCTTGTCCAGACCCATGTCGTGTCGGTAGAGCCTCTCGGTCTACAGGACAATCGGCCAGTGCTGAGTCTCGTTCCTAACCGACCGGCGACACCAGCGAAATTGCACGGACCCGCGTTCGCGATCAGGGTTCTCTCACCCGTGGGAGCGGATCGCCAGCGTGAAAACGGCGAGAATGCCAGCGATCAGGAGGAGTGAAATCAGTGCTTGGGAAAGCATTATATGAACCCCAAGATCACGGCTCCGCAGAACAGGAAGGCCAGAGCCGCAACAAGGATCGCTTCGTTTCCGTAAGAAATGTAGGGCCTGATTCTTTGAGACAAGCTGTCCTCCTAACTTTATCGAAGTATAGGGGTTTAGTAGATGAAAATATAGGATTATCTCAAAACAGGGCTTATTCGGCATGAACGAAGAGAGTGCACGAGTTTTGCATTTAATCTAAACAGCTGGGAACATGGGAAGTAGGTCGACATCCTTCCCATGTTCCCCTTGGGTGTCGCGTGGGTCGTGTGTACAGTGCGGCCTGATTGATGGACTTGGCAATCGAGCAGCCGCCCGGTTTTTTTGAAGAGTGGCACTGGTCTCGGCGTGCAATAGAAGGCTGTCTTGGGCACCTTAGGATACGCCACGGGTGCGAACGGAAGCCTCTCGTGAAGGCTGCCCCCAGTATGGCTCTCGGACGTGGTGATGGCATCCCCGAACGGCAAGCCTCCTCTGGTGTCCATGGCTCGAGTAAACTGCAATCTCTGATCAGAGTGATAGCGGAGGGCACGTATGGACGAGGTGACTCAACTCGCTCGGCAGTTGCTGGACAGCGGCGTAACACGGCTCTCTGAGCGCGAGCAGCGGGTAATTCTCCACATTGCCAAGCGTTCGCATGTCGCTCGAAATGTGAACAGTGTTCTCGAAGAACAGCAGACACTGGGTGAGGCTTGGCGGATCGGGTCGCTCAATTTGGCGGCTCTTGGACCTTCATCACGATCTTCACGGGGATGCTCATCGCCTGGGTTGTCGTGAACAGCCTTGCCTTAACCGGCTTCAGCGGGGGCTTTGATCCGTACCCTTACATTTTCCTGAACTTGATCCTGTCGATGGTCGCCGCGCTCCAAGCCCCTGTGATCCTGATGTCTCAGAACCGCCAGGCCGCCAGAGACAGGTTGGCTGCGAGCCTGGATTACGAAGTTAACCTGAAGGCAGAGGTTGAGATCATGGCCCTGCACGACAAACTTGACCGCATTCGCGTCGAGCATCTCGAAGGCTTGCTTCAGGATCAGACGCAGCGGGTTGAGGAGCTAGACAAACTGGTGCGGGCAGCCCTCGCGAAACCGCTCTCAAGCTGACCTGCACCGAATTTGGTCTTTGACGTCCTGGATTGCCTATGAGCAATGAGGCTGCCACAGGCCTGCGCCGCCGTGCTCTACCGAGACAAGCCCATCGGCATGTACCAGCTCGCGCAAGCCATTTTCGGCTGAGTTGCTGCACTGATCTCGTTACCAGCCTTGGCGAAGGTCCGGAACTGGCACTTCTGAGACGTTGCATCAAAGCCAGCTTATGGGCCCTAAGCGGAAGCTCCAAAGATAGGGACTTAGAAGTCTGTCCCGGACCAAATGCCCAAGGTGAGGGCGTAGCGTGTATTCGAGGCAGGATGCTCCTCCCGCCAGCTGGCAAGTCCCCCAACGAGCCATATCTTCTGGTGAGCCGCTTTCTCGATCGCCGCCCGGAGGCCAGCATGCAGAATGAGGATCCATCCCAGCCGCTAGCCCTAGACGAGGAGACAATCGCGTTCGTGCAACGGATTTTCCAATATACGCGAGCCGGCTACGCCGATGAGTTGGCCTCATTGCTGAAGCAAGGACTCCCTCCCAACCTGCGCAACGAGAAGGGTGACAGCCTCCTCATGTTGACCTGCTATCACGGCCATGCCGATGTGGCGGAGCAACTGCTCATGCACGGTGGCGATCCGGAATTGGCAAACGACAGGGGCCAGACGCCTCTTGCGGGAGCAGCGTTCAAAAGAGATGCTGCAATCGTTCGCCTGCTTCTGGAGCACGGGGCCAATGTCAACAGCAGCGGACCTGATGGTAGAACGGCGCTGATGGTTGCGGCGATGTTCAACCGAACCGGGATCGTTGAACTTCGGCTGGCGCACGGGGCTGATATCGACGCCCGTGATGCTCAGGGCCTTACGGCAGAAGAGGCGGCCCGCAAGATGGAAGCTCCTGATACGCCTGAGCAGCTTGCCCGACTGGCACAGGGGTAGACCACGAGGTGTGTACAAGGGCAGGGTACTATTCGGATAATCGGCGCCCGAACAGCCGCAAACTCCACGGCGTCCACGTGCAAAAAGGACGTGCAAAAAGCGGCCTTCTGCGAAATAGCGTTCATGTACCCGGGATGTTTGAAGATGGCCCAGGGCAGATGAAAGCTGAGCCTTCGGAATCGTGGGATAAGCTGGCCTTCAATAGGGCCACGCCTAACGGCTTAGTTCGACCCTGGGCAGACCCTCTGCTCAGGTCCGCCGATGCCCGACTGATGCCGCTCGAAACATCTCTGCGGACGGGTGGCTCGGAAGGTTACGGCCGTTACAGAGTGTAGTGTAACCATCCCAAAACTGCCCAGATCCAGATCTAAGTTATTAATATAACTGGGCTTCATGGTTACCCGACTTCCTTTGCACCCGTTTGCCCACGAGTTGCTCTACCAAGACGATGGGCCTTGAGAAGCAGGACACCACTGCGGCCGTGGCAGGCTTCATTATTGGAGGGCTGTGGTACTTGCCTTGACCGTTCCATCAACGGAAGTCACGCGCTGAGCCCGGAGGATAGGCCTAGAGTTTAACCTCTGCAATGGCGCTTAATGCCCCTGCACCTGGAACAATAAGGTGACGCTCGCGGCCTCAGCATTAGTTAGATCGCCGCTGTACCAGACCGTAAGGCGGCGGGATCGAAGCAGAGCGGCAGCACACCATTGTCCTTCCATCACGGTTCCAAGGCACAGCTGTCCGGCACGGGCGAGAGCGGCGATGTCAAGTGCGAAGGCATGTTCGACAAGACCACGGCGTGAACGCCATACCGAGAAGTTGCCTGATCCAACGCCGCCGATGGATGCCGCCTATATTGTCGCGCAACCATTTGTCAAAGAAGGTTGCACTGCATTTATCGGTCGGCAGGAGCCGAAATAGTGTATTTTCAGATGGTTGTGCGGAGAGTGATAGGTTGTAGTATCTGCAGCCTTGGTTACAAACTGCAACTGCAACTGCAACTGCCTTCTGTAGAATGTCATGGGACCCTTAGCCTTCCGCGCCTTCTGCATAGCGTTGGCGGGCTGCGTGATGGATGTCCTGCGAGATCGATACCCTCTTGGCGTAGATCCACCCTTGCGGCTTGCAGGCGATCCCGAACTCTTTGGCGTCCTCGGGATCCATTCCTTTGCCCATGTAGGCCAGCTTTCCCAAGATCGCTGATAACGTTGGATTGCCGTTGCCAATGTGCTTGAACTTAACGGCCTTATCGTTCAAGCCATGGCAGGCCCCGTCGAGCACATTCCGCACCTGCTCCTTGAAGCGGCGAAGGGCTTCGGGTGGGCAGTGCACCAGAATATGCGTGTTGGGGCGACCATCAGGATTCTCACGAACTGCAATCTGCGCAAAAACCTTGCAGTGTCGCGGCTTGAGCCATTTCCTGCTCAGTTCCATCAGCCGGCTGTCAACCGAACCGAAGAATTGACCCCTTGGGCGAATTGAAGGTTTGACCCCCTCTCATCGCTTTGTGTCTCCCTCAGTTTCGAGGGCTACTCCGGCCTTCTGCAGAAGGCCGGATCGGCGCTTTTCACGAAGCCGGTAGCTATCGCCGCGGATGGTGATCACCGTCGAATGATGAAGCAGGCGATCCAATATCGCTGTCGCCACGACGGCGTCCCCAAAAACTGATCCCCATTCGCCCACGGAGCGATTGGAGGTGATCAGGATCGAGCCCCGCTCGTAGCGGCGCGACACCAGCTGGAAGAACAGATGCGCCGCATTGGCCTCAAACGGCAGATAGCCAAGTTCGTCGATGATCAGCAGTTTCGGCCGCGCCAAGATCGTCAGCTGCTTGTCGAGCAAGCCATCGTCATGGGCCTTGGCCAGCATTGCCACCAGCGTCGCGGCCGTGACGAACTGCACGCTATAGGTCTGCCGGATCGCCTCGCGTCCGAGAGCGACCGCCAGATGAGTTTTGCCGGTGCCCGGCGGCCCTAAAAGCAAGACCGCATCCCCATGCGCAATCCAGCGGCAGGTGGCCAACTCCCGGACCTGTCGCGGATCCAGCGACGGCTGCGCGTCGAAGTCAAAGCCGTCGAGCTCGCGCACGAACGGGAACTGGGCGATCTTGCTCGCCATGGCGATCCGCCGCTCGTCGCGCCGTGCGATCTCGCACCGGACCAGGAACGCCAGGGCCTCGCGCAAGGTCATGTCCGACCGGGCTGCTTCGTCCAGCAGCGTGTCGAGCTGGTCGCGGATCGCCGTCAGCTTGAGCCGATCGAGCATCGCCACCAGCGCCTCGTGATCGATGGCCGTCATCACCAGCCTCCTCCCACCAGCGCCTCATACTCGGCCAGCGGCCGCAGCAGGGCGGGCGGCACAACGATGTCCGTCGGCGCCGACCGCACCGGCCCCGCGGCGCCGACCACGCCGGCCAGATGCGCACGCTCGACAATCCGTTGGCGGCGGCCCCGGCACAGGGCATGATCGGCGACGACCTCGCCCGCATGACGCACGATCACGCGTCCGCCCAGCACCACGACCTGGACGCTCTCCCCGATCAGCCGCCAGGGCACCGAGTAGCTGTTCGTGTCCAGGTCGATCGCGCAGTCAGCCTGAACCTTGCGCACCAGATCCCGCAGCTGCCCGAACGGCGCCCGCCCGCCGAGGGGACGAAGTGCCCCGGCCTCGTCCGCAAAGCGCTCTGCCGGAGCCACGCCGGTGGTGCCATGCACCCGCTGATCAGCGACCTCACGCGTCCATCGATCCAGATGCGCCTCGAGGGCGGCCCAGCTCTCGAACCGGCGGCCGGCAATGGCATTCTTCTTGACGTAGCCGACCCCGCGCTCGTCCTTTCCCTTCGTGCGCGCCCGGTAGGGCGCACACGCGCGGGGTGCAAATCCCCAGTAGCGGGCAAAGGCATGCAGCCGCCCGTTGAACCGCACCTCCCGGGTGGCCGCATCGTGATGCTCGACGAGCGCCTTGGGATTGTCGAACAGCACTTCCGCTGGAACCCCGCCGAAGCGCAAAAAGGCGCCTTCCATGCCCTCGAACCAGTCCGCCTGGCGCTCGCGCAGGGAGGGTCGAATATGCAGCCGGCGCGAGTAGCCAAGCGTTGCCACGAACAGGTGCACCCGCACCCGCTCACCGCCGATCCACACCCGCGTGTCGCCGAAGTCGATCTGCATCTGCTGGCCCGGGGCCGTCTCAAACCGCACGGTAGCCCGCATCTGCGCCTTCAACTCCCGGCGCCAGCGCTGCACCCGCAGTTCCACCGAGCGAAGCCCGATGACGATGCCGTGCTCGCTCGCCAGTTCCTGGCGCACCACGTCGGCGTTGCCGCTATGCCGGAAGAAGCGCTCCCGCAGCCACTCATCCAGCCCGTCGAAAACAGTCCGGCGCACGGGCTTGCGGAAAACAACAGCCCCGCCCTGGCGCAGATAGCGCCGCACCGTATTGCGCGCGCACCCAAATTCTTTCGCCAGCCGCTTGGCACCCCAGCCAAGCCCATGCAGCCGCAGCATCGCAGCCACCTCCTCAGCCTGAAGCATCTCGTCTCCCCGCATCGTGCGCGACAATGCAGGATCCACTGAAACCCCAATCGACATCTATTCCTCCTTTGCCAAGGAGGGGTCAGGTCTTCCTTTCGTCAGGGGGTCAGTTTCTCAA
Source organism: Microvirga sp. M2 (assembly GCF_047497095.1). NCBI lineage: Bacteria > Pseudomonadati > Pseudomonadota > Alphaproteobacteria > Hyphomicrobiales > Methylobacteriaceae > Microvirga > Microvirga sp. M2. The sequence goes on along the minus strand of NZ_CP134063.1, from coordinate 2,984,020 downwards.
TTCGGACGACACCGGCCGAGGATCCGACCATCCGGATCACCGCCAACCCACGTGCGGGACCAGTTAATGTCGATGCTGAGGTTAAGCGGATATCCACGCGCATGGGCGAATTTGGCCGCGGCGAGAATGGCCTCGACTTGAGCCTTGGTCAGCCGATCAGACCAACCGGGCTGGGAGCGGACTGACACGACAGGATCGTGGGATCTAATGATCCTATTACGAGAACTTCGCGTGTGCGCGAGGGGCACGCGCGAGCGCTCGCGTGACGAACGCGTGGCCGCAGAAGGGTTTGATGCGTCTTTTGGCCGGCTTTCGACTTCAGTGTCAGAAGCCATGGCCTTTCCAAGTTTGCAGCCGTTCATCGTAGTGCTCTCATCAACTCGTTGCCAACTTGCCTGCCCCATGCCTCGCGGGCGGCAAAATTCGTGACCATCCCGTCGGGTGCCGCTCATGTGCCCAGCTTCACGACAGGCAAGGCCGTCCAGCGCCGGACATCACCCATCCGGTATTCCTCATCATCGGCGCGGGAGGTGGCTCGCAGGCCGGCCGGGCCACGGCCTTCTCGCGCCCAGCACTGGAGCCTCGCGACCGAGCAGCCGAGGAACAGCGCGACCTCTGCGGCGGAAGCGATCGTGTCATCTGGCAGACAAGCCAGCTCAATCGGAGTGCGGAGGGGGTGATGCGGTTGTGACTGTTTCGACATTGGACTGCCTGGGGACCAGGGGAGGCTAGGGGTGCGACGGGCTAGAGGTGCTCGTCGAGCAGCGGCTCTTGCTGTTGGCCCACGTCCGCAGGTCTTCAATGCTGTAGACGATCAGCTTGGGCGAGAGCTTCTTGTAGATCGGGCCGGTGCCGCGCAGGCGAGCGTGGTTCAAAAACGAGACCGAGACGCCGAGGTAATGAGCGGCCTCGGGGGTCCGCAGGTGCCGCAACAGGTGCGGGTCGGATTGCTCCTGTCCAAAGGATGGACGAGGCTGCTGACGCGATTGCGGTGCGGGTTTCGCCTTGTGCATTGTTGGATGGGCCGTGGTCATCGTTGCAAGCTCTCTTGGATTCTGTCCCAAGAACTGTGTTGTGAATAAAAAGTTGCAAGATGCTGGTTATTGGAAGATGAAGTTCTTTGTGGAAAACTGCACGATTGTATTGGTGCGAGCTGAAGCGGTTATGCCTACTTACATTATCCTTTCCAGTGTTGCCCACTGTGGGTTTGAATAGATTTAGTACAAAACTGCCACAAGAAGTGTCGTGGCATTTCGCTACAGATTACTTTCTTAGTTGTGGCAATCCGCCACGACGGCTCCAATCCTTTTCAAGGACTTAGTACGCAGCAGGACCGTACGCATCCGGGCAGGGCCGCCTTGTGGGATTGAGGCATTTGGAAGACCACTGGCTCTATCGACGTCGATATGGACGGTGTTGTAGCCATGGACATTATCAGGGACCGTGGGCCGGTCAGCCGCCTGGACGTGGTCGACACTGGTCGCCGTCGCCGGTTCAGCGATGAAGCAAAGCTCGCGATTGTGGCCGAGAGCCATCGCGGCCCAAAGCAGGTCTCGGCCACGGCGCGCCGGCACGGGATCACCCGCTTTCAATTGAACAGCTGGCGCAAGGCTCACAGAGAAGGACGGCTTGGCGCTGGTTCATGGGATGGGTTTGTGCCTGCCCTGGTCGTGCCGGACTCGCACGCGCCCTTGGAGCCTTCGCCGACTGCGCCGGTACCGCATTCCCCACGCGGCCCCGGCCGAATGGACGTTGTCACGGCGAATGGGCGGCATGTGATCGTCGACCGGGATGTTGACGTCGATGCGCTGTTGCGGATCATCCGGGGCCTCGAGGCGCTGCGATGATCCCCATCCCAACAGGCGTTCGGGTATGGCTGGCGACGGGCTATACCGATATGAGACGGGGCTTTCCATCGTTGGCCCTGCAGGTGCAGGAAGTCTTAAAACATGACCCGCTCAGCGGTCATTTATTTTGCTTCCGGGGTCGTCGCGGCGATCTGATCAAAGTGATTTGGCACGATTCCCAGGGGGCATGCCTGTTCACGAAGCGCCTCGAGCGCGGCAGGTTCATCTGGCCGTCAGCGGCTGATGGCGTGGTGACAATCTCGCCGGCGCAGCTGTCTTATCTTCTGTCCGGAATCGATTGGCGTGCCCCTCAGGAAACCTGGCGTCCGACACGGGTCGGGTAGCATTATTCAATTGAAAAGACAGGGGAATTCTGATCGAATGGTGTCATGCCTTCAAAGCCTGATGATCTTCCAGAAGACCTTGCAAGCGCCTATCTGGCGCTGCTGTCCGAGCGTGAGGTGTTGCAGGCTGAACGAGATGTCGTTGTCGCCGAGAGGGACAGGGCTGTGGCGCAAGCCGCCAAGGCCCAAGCCCTGTTGTCCGACAGCGAGGCCCTGATCGCCAGTCTGGAACTGGCGATCGAAAAGCTGAAGCGCGAACTGCGCGGCCAGCGCTCCGAGCGCGCGGCGCGACTGATCGACCAGATGGAATTGCAACTCGAAGAACTGGTGATGGCCGCGACCGAGGATGAGGTTGCGGCACAGGCCGCCACCAGGAACTCAAACGGGCGCTCTTTTGTGCGCAGGCGGCCAGTCCGAAAGCCCTGGCCGGAGACTATCGAGCGCGAACGCGTGGTGCTTGATCCCCCGGCGACCTGTGCCTGCTGCGGTGGCTCGCGCCTGGCGAAACTGGGCGAGGACATCACCGAGACGCTGGAGGAGATCCCGCGTCGGTTCAAGGTGATCGAGACGGTGCGGGAAAAGTTCAGCTGCCGGGACTGTGAGGCGATCAGCCAGCCGCCGGCGCCGTTCCATGCCACGCCGCGCGGCTTCATCGGCCCTCATCTGCTGGCGACGATCCTCTTCGACAAGTTTGGCATGCACAGTCCGCTCAATCGCCAGAGCGCCCGGTTTACATGCGAAGGCATCGCGTTGTCGACCTCGACGCTGGCCGATCAGGTTGGGTTTGGAACCTCCGCTCTCAGGCCGGTCTTCGATCTGATCGAGAAGCATGTCTTTGCGGCCGAGCGCCTTCACGGCGACGATACGACCATCCCCATCCGAGCCAAAAGCAAGTGCACGACCGGACGGATCTGGACTTACGTGCGGGACGACCAGCCGTTTGGTGGGCCTGCGCCGCCAGCCGCGGTCTACTACGCCTCAGGTGACCGCCGCGGCGAGCATCCGCAGAAACACCTGGCCGGGTATGGCGGCATTCTGCAGAGTGACTGTTACAATGGCTTCGAGCCGATCAGTGTTGCCGAACAGAAAACGGTGCCGATTACCTTTGCCTTCTGCCACGCGCATGCGCGACGGAAATTCTTTGAACTGGCCGATATCGAGAAAAGGGCTCGGGATCGCAAAAGAAACGGCAAGCCGATCTCCCCGATCGCGTTGGAGGCCGTCAAGCGGTTCGACGCGCTGTTTGACATCGAGCGTCAGATCAACGGCTTGAGCGCCGCGGAACGACTGGCTGTGCGGCAGGAGAAGAGCAAGCCGCTGTTCGATGAGATGCACGAGTGGCTGAAGCGGGAGCGTGCCACGCTCACCCGATCGTCCGAGGTGATCGGCGCCATCGACTACATGCTGAAGCGCTGGGATGGCTTTGCCCGCTTCCTGGAGGATGGCCGGGTGTGTCTGACGAACAATGCCGCCGAACGGGTCTTGAGAGGGATCGCCCTGGGGCGCCGCAACTGGACCTTCGCCGGTTCCCAGCCGCGCGGGGCCGATCGGGCCGCCGTCATGCTTACCCTCATCACGACCTGTCGTCTCAACGATGTCGATCCAAAAGCCTGGCTCGCCGACGTGCTGGCCCGGATCGCCGATCTTCCTGTCGCCCGCCTGCCCGAATTGCTTCCCTGGGCGTGGAAAGGCCGACGGCTGGCCGAGAACCCGGCCTCCCAGCTGGCCGCGTGACCGAAAAGGGACCGACGAATGGGATATCGCAACTCAACGCTGTACACGCTGAAATACGTGGCTGACATGCTCGGTGAAGACGAGGACTTCCTGCACGAGTGCTCCATCGAGATGTTCCCGGAAGACGGCCGCCTCAGTGCCTACGACAACTACCCAGCCTCCGAATTGACCGAGCACATTGTCCTCTTCACCGAGGATGGCATCGAGAACCTCAAGTACATCATCGAGGCTCGCAGGACCGTCGCATCACAAAAAGCCGCCCCTTAAACCTGCACCAACGTTAGCCACGATCCCATCGACGCGCGAGGCCTGATCCCGCGGTCTTCCTCGGATGCGTACGCAGGACCGGCTGCCGCGTGGAGCAGAGTTGAGGCAAAAGAGTCCGGGTAGGCTGCGCTCGTGCATGGGATGCGCGGGCGCTTGCGAGAAGCGACACTCAAGCAGTGATGCGTGTGATCTCGGCGGCGAGCTTCCGAAGGGCATCGCGCTTGGCTGGCACATAGTCGTGGCGATCGTAGACCCCAGCGACACCCGGGATCGTGTGACCAAGAACCCGCTCGGCGATCTCGCCGCTGACGCCGGCGCGGCTCATGAGGGAGCGGGCGGTGCGGCGCAGATCGTGCAACCGCCATCCCGTGACGGCGCTGGCCCGATCGGTGGCAGCCTTGGCCTTCGAGAAGCCGGAAATGGCGGTCCGGCCTGTGGTGCTGAACACGAACTCGCCCGAGCGGGGGAGGGCCGCCAGGATGGATTGCACCTCCTCGGTCAACGGAACGGTGTTGGCTCGGCCATTCTTGTAGCGCTGTCGGGGAATGGTCCAGAGGTCGCCATCGATCTCACGCCATTGCATGTGCGCGACCTCGTCCCGGCGCTGGGCGGTCAGCAGCAGAATCTGAACGAAGGGCCCAAAGGGGTAGGGGATCTGCTGCAGGGCCCGCCAGAGGGCTTTGATCTCGCCATCGCTCAGCACCCGGTCGCGGGCCCGGGCGGTGATGCTGGTGCGTGCCATGCCTGTCACGAGAGGGCTGTGAAACCGCTCGTCCCGGGCGGCATGCCAGTTGAACAGCTTGCGAATAACGGCCAGCACGTGGTCGGCCAAGGCAGCGCTGCGCCTTTCCTCAATCGCATCGAGGAGGGCGGTCACTTCTGAGCGCTGGATCTCGGTGATCGGGCGCGTTCCCCACTCGGGCAGAACATAGTCCCGCAGCATACGCTCGTACTCGCGCCAGCTCCGGAGGCGGGGCTTGGCGTGGCGTTCTATGAACATAGTTGCAATGGCCTCGACAGAGGTGGCGATCGTCCGCTTTTTCTCCTGGGCGGCGCGCAGGGCTTCGGCGTGAAGCAATTCCCGCTGGGTGACCGGGTCGATGCCTTGGGCCAGCTTGCCCTTCACCTGAACAGCGATGCTCCGAGCCTGGTCAGGGGTGAGGCTCTCGCCATAGGCTCCGATCGTGTAGCGCCGAATGCGCCCCGCTCGTCCTGGCGGATAGCGGTATTGGACCAGAAAGACCTTGCGGCCAGAAGGCGTAATCTTGAGGCCGAAGCCCGGGAGCTCCGCATCGAAGATGACCCAGTCCTTATCGGTGGCCATGAGCGCATCGACGGCACGCTTGGTGAGCTTGATGCGAGTGAGGGCGGAGGCAGCCATGATCGACCCGGTAATCACATGGTAAGCACGCGATCGGCAACGACAATTTGGGATCGGACACAGTGTGCAACGAAAGCGCTTGTGTATCAAGGGATCGTGACGCATGAGACATCACAGGGCAAAGATGTGGGTGAAATAGCACCTAACTTTTAATCAGAGGGTCCTGGGTTCGAGTCCCAGCGCGCTCACCACTTCAAACCCTTAACCGGCAAGGGTTTTATAGTTTTCCTGTGGCGGCAGCCCCTCGCCATCGTTTCCTTCGGGTAACGCGCGGGTAACAGCAGACGAATAGTGAGCAGCTCATCACGGCCCGACTCATTTCGAGTTGGGTGGCCGAGGCTCTGCAATCTGGTTACGAACCGATCTTCAAACAGTCACGCTGATAGACCGGTTGTGACACGATGCAGACGTTGACTTCGCTTATGGCGATCGTGCGCTTTGGCAATCCCCACAATTTATGAGCCGGTAGCCCGATTGCTCATCAGGGATGCGGGCGACCTTCGGGATCGCGGGTGAACCCCCGTGCTGGATCGGTGGGATCCAGCGGAAGCAGGACGTCAGCGTAAGAACGTCAGGAGTCAAGTGTCACGCGTCCCGGAACGCTCCTCGATTAGTCCATCGAACCGGCGCTGATCTGAATGCCTGCACTTAGCAGTCACGGTATTTCTGCCAAGCCCGCGCCTCCGTTTTCGCAACGGTGAAGGGCCGTAGAGCAGGTTGCTTCCTACAGCATCGGACATGAAACCGAACCCACATCCGATCCTTTAACGGTTTCGTTTTTGAGCATCTTTTCACGCAAAACGGGTTCCCGCTTTTGCGTCCGATGCTCTAGAACCGGTAGTGCAGCCGCACGCAGCCCTTGTCGATCGCCTGAGCGCTCACGAGCGTGGGGCTCGCGCGAAAGCCCTTGAGCGGAAAGAGCGGTCGACCGCCCCCCAGCATTTCCGGCATGACGTAGACCTCAATCTCGTCCAGTGCCCCGCGCTCAAGGAAGGCCATCTGCAACTGCCCGCCACCCAGCATCCAGACGTCGCCATCGTCGAGCCTGCGAAGTTCGTGGACTAATGCATCGACGTCGCTGCGGACTTCCAGTGGCCCCTTCGGCCCGTCGATCGGCCGTGACGTGACAACGATGACGCGCTTGTCCCCGTAGGCCCAAGGTGAGGACTCGCCCGCTATGAAATCGTACGTACCCCGTCCCATCACGACTGTACGGATGCGTTTGAGGAAGGTGCGGTAGTCGTGCTCGCCCAGATTCATGTCGTCGTACTTGAACAGCCAGTCGAGATTGTCGTCGTGGGTGGCGATCAATCCATCGAGACTGGCGGCGATATAGCCTACGATCTTGGCCATGAGAGGTCCCCTTGATTAATAAATAAATATACGTTTATATATGCGCCTATGGCAAGACCCAGGACGATTCCGGACGAGCAGGTGCTCGACGCCCTTCTTGAAGCGCTCATGGACAACGGGCCCGACGGGCTCACCTTCACGCGCGCCGCAGCGGCCTGCGGTCTCTCACCGGCGACACTGGTCCAGCGCTACGGTGCCCGGGAGGCCCTGGTTCAAGCCATTCTCCTGCGCGCCTGGGACCGGCTCGACGCAGAGACCGAAGCGGCCGATGAGGAGGAAGCACCGACGCCTGAAGGCGCGATCGACCTGCTGCTGCGCCTGATGCCGATCGAGACCGCGGAACGCGATGCTACCAATGGCCTGCTGCTCTTGAGGGAAGACATGCGCAATCCCATCCTGCGTAGCCGCGGTGCGGCCTGGGGGCATCGCCTGGCCGACGCGCTCGGTCGCCGCCTTTCCAAGGATCAGGCACAGAGCAAACGCCTCGGTTGGCAGATGGCAAGCCTTTGGCAGGGAGCCCATACATGGTGGGCCTTCACCCGCGAGGAGCCGCCGGAACGCGCGATCCGACGGGCATTGGAGGAGTGGATTGCGGGATTGAAATGACCCCTGTTGGCAGGTCTCTGTCGTTTGTCTCGTAGCTGTTTCAGCCTGTTCTGCAATCAGAAGGGCGTCATCAAGGTCGATCCCAAGATACCGAACGGTGCTCTCGATCTTGTCGGACCGGAACGCGGTCACCGCGCCTGTGTCGAGGTCGATCAGGTGATCGTGATGCTCCATGGCGGCTGGCTCGAAGCGGGCGGGGCGCCCTCGAAGGCATGACGGTGCACCACGCCCTGTGACTCCAGAAGGATGAGCCCGCCTTGACATGCAGGTAAATGACTGCATATTATGGCCGCATACGAGAGAGACCGATGGATGCCGACAAGGTTTTCAAGGCACTGAGCGACCCGACCCGCAGGAAGCTGCTCGACCTTTTGTGCGAGGAAAACGGGCAGACGCTCAGCCGGCTCTGCGAGAATCTCGACATGGCCCGGCAGTCCGCCACCCAGCACCTCGGGATTCTCGAGGACGCCAACCTCGTGACCACGGTAAGGCGGGGCAGGGAGAAGCTGCATTTCATCAACCCCGTGCCGCTCCACGAGGTCTACGAGCGGTGGGTGCGCAAGTTCGAGCGCCAGCAGCTCAGTCTGCTGCATGAGTTGAAGAAGGAACTCGAAGGGAAATGACAATGACCAAAGGGAAGACCAGCTTTGTTTACGTGACCTACATCGTCTCGACGCCGGAAAAGGTGTTCGAGGCCATCACCAGGGCCGATATCTCACGGCGCTACTGGGGCCACGAGAACATCTCGGACTGGAGGCCTGGTTCGAGGTGGCAGCATGTCCGCGACAATGACGAGCGGACCGTGCAGCTCGTCGGTGATATCGTCGAGGTCTCGTCGCCGAACCGTCTCGTGGTCACCTGGGCGAACGCGTCGCAGGCCTCGGATCCAGAAGCCTACAGCCGTGTGACGTTCGAGATCGAGGAATACGAGAATATGGTGCGCCTCACCGTCACCCACGACGAGCTCGAGGCTGACAGTGGCATGGCCAAGGGCATCAGCAAGGGCTGGCCGATCGTCCTGTCCAGCCTCAAGTCCTTCCTCGAAACGGGCCGGGCGCTCGACGTCTTTGCCAAGCCGAAGGCGGCGTGAGCCCTCCTGCTGCCAGGTGTCCCATCTGAGAAAGAGCGACCATGACCAAGACCTATGCCGGTGGATGCGCGTGCGGAGCGATCCGTTACGCAACGGGCGGGGCGCCCATCGTCGAGAGCCATTGCCAGTGCCGCGACTGCCAACGACGAAGTGGCACCGGGCATTCCTCCTATCTGGTGTTTTCGGGCCGGGCCGAGATGACAATCGACGGGGAGGTGGCGACCTGGAGCGTAGCCGGCGACAGCGGTAACGAAAAGGTTCACGCCTTCTGCCCGGCCTGCGGGACGCCGGTTTACCTCACCTTCACTGCGATGCCGGACCTGATCGCGGTTCATGCCGCCAGCTTGGACGACCCCGGCCAGTTCGAGCCGAAAGCCGTGACCTATACCGTTCGCGGTCACGCTTGGGACTCGCTCGATCCCGCGCTGCAGAAATTTCAGAGAATGCCGGCCGGCTGAGGCCTGGACATCCGGGACGGGCGCCCGGCTCGGACCAATGTCACAGGTCTTGGGTCTCCTTCGACGGGATCAGATCCACGCTGCGCCAAGTGCCGGAGCCCTCAGTCGATGCTGGCAGGTACGTGAACCTCGACATCGGCGCATTGGGGTCCGTACGCTCGCGAAAATACCTGCCCGTCAACCTGCACGGGGTGGTGCGCGCCGAGGGCCGGCGGTGGTTCGCCACGTCAGAAGATTGACGGCTTGGGCTACAAGCGTGATGTTCAGATCGCAGCGATAAAGGAGGATCCTACGATCCAAGGGGTGGCGGGTGGTGATCGGCGCCGGCGAGGATCGCTGCTGCACCCGCCCCGATTCAGGTGTTCTCTTTTGCGCGGTAGGCGGACCTCGATACGGGCACTCTTACAGGCTGCACCTGACCCGAAGCAGACTTTAGCTCTGGCGCAACTGAGCTCCGAACCGTTCTCTCAGATTTATCGTGAGCCGTTTGTTCGCTTTTCCATGGCCGCTTATCGGAATCACGGGCCCCAGGGGTGTGAACCGGCAGTGCCTGACCCTGTCGTCGGCGTGCAAGCATGATCCCGAGCGAAGTCTGAAAAACACGCAAGCACAGAGACTTGGTCAATCGGAGCAAGAGTCATCCGTCCGATCCGAACAAGGGGGCACGTGCCGCGCCGATACACATCTCTTGTCAAAGGGACGTGTTCACATATGTCGGTTCCGTGCCACTTGGCTGCTAGTGACACACCTTGGAACCGGGACAGTTCTGGCCCACTTAAGCTGAGGTCGAGCCGGTCCCGGTGTTTTGGAGGAATATTACGTGGGTGACACTCTCGCACGCCTAAAGAGCGGGGTTGCAGGCCTGGACACGGTGCTCTGTGGCGGTCTGATCGATGGCTCAGCTTACATCGTCCAAGGACGCCCAGGCGCTGGAAAGACCATCCTGGCGAACCAGATCGCGTTCACGCAGGCAGCGTTAGGTCGCAGGGTCCTCTATGTGACGCTCCTGGCAGAGACCCACGAGCGCTTGTTCCAAACACTTTCGCCCCTTGGCTTCTATGACGCCGCCAAGGTCGGCAACGGCATCAGCTTCGTCAGTGTTTTCCAAACGCTTAAGAGCGAAGGACTAGGCGCAGTCGTCGAGACCCTAAGGCAGGAAATCAAGCGACAGAAGGCCAACCTGCTGATCTTCGATGGCCTCTTGAATGCCCGCGACGCAGCAGGCGGTGATCTTGATGTCAAAACCTTTGTCGCTGAACTGCAATCGCATGCGGCCTTTGCCCATTGCACGGTTCTGTTCCTTACCAGCGCCCAGATCGACGATTCCAGCCCGGAACATACCATGGTCGACGGAGTGATTGAGCTCTCCGAGGAAACGACCGGGGTGCGTTCCGTCCGGCAGCTCCGGGTCCGCAAGTCGCGAGGCAGTGCAGCCATCGGCGGCTACCATCAGTATGTGATTTCGGATAGCGGACTAACGATATACCCGCGGATTGAGGCAGTCCTTGCCCGTCCGACGAATGATCATTATCCCGAACTCACGCGCGTCCCCATCGGCATCGGCGGCCTTGATCCCATCATAGGGCCGGGCTTGCCGCAATCGTCCGTTACCCTCCTGATGGGCCCGACAGGCAGCGGAAAGACAACGTTCGGTCTGAACTTTCTGGGTCAGGCAACCGATGAAGAGCCAGCGCTTCATTTCGGATTCTACGAGACACCCGCGCGACTGGCGCGCAAGGGCCGTTCCGTCGGTGTGGACATCGCAGCTCTGGTCGAGGGCGGCATGCTTGAGGTCATCTGGCAGCCCTTGACCGAAAACCTGTTGGACGAACTCGGTCATCGGCTGCTGGACGCGGTTCGTCGGCGTGGGGTCAAGCGCCTGTTCATTGATGGCCTAGGCGGCTTCCAGCGCGCGGCAGTCCCGCCAGAACGGCTGGTCGAATATCTTGCGGCTCTGACGAATGAGCTTCGGGCTCTGGGCGTCACGACGCTTGCCACATGGGAAATGCGGGACCTCTTCGGCTCTCAGATTACGAACCCCTCTCCAGAGTTTTCGGGCATCATCGACAACCTTTTCCTGCTGCGTCAGACGGAGCTTCAGTCTGAGCTCCGTCGTGTGCTGGCTGTGATCAAAGTTCGCGACAGCGCGTTCGATCCACGCCTTTATGAAGTGACGATCACCGAGCGCGGGCTCGCAATCGGTCAGCGGCTCCAAGGGGTGGAAGGTGCCATCACAGGCACAGCCCATCCCGCCTCCACCGGTCGTAAGACTTGATCAGGAACGAGGACGCTGCATTGTGACAAAGATCCTGGTCGTCGATGACGAGTTTCTTGTAGCCGACATGGTGACGTGCCTGCTGGAAGACGAAGGGTACGAGGTGGCGCAGGCGGCTCACGGACGCCAAGCCCTGGCCATGATCAAAGCAGAACGCCCGGGGCTCATCATTACCGATTTCATGATGCCGCTCATGACAGGTCTTGAGTTGGCCGAAACTCTAAAGTCCTTGCCGGAGTATCGCGATCTTCCGATTGTTCTGATGAGTGGGGCGCAAGGGGCGATCGCACGGGACCGCCACGATCTGTTCGCGGCTGTCTTCGATAAGCCGTTTCAGAACGGTCGCCTTCTCGAGACAGTGCGGGAGCTCATCGGCACAGCTTTGTAGACGCGCCATAGAGCATGAGGTTTTGTGGAGCAACTATGGAGCGCTCGAGAGCAGCCATCATTGATGGGCAGGCAGACGTGCTGAGATGGCAGGCTTGTGAACGTGATTCATCACTGGATAGCCCGCCTACAGCATCGGACGTGACATCGGACCCCCATCCGATGCTGTCAGTTGATGCTTTTGAGCATCTTTTCACGCAAAACCGGTTCCCACTTTTGCGTCCGATGCTCTAGAGCCTTTTCCGCAAAAGTGGATGCCGGTTTTGCGAAGAAAAGGCGTCTTTCTCAAACAACAGGAGCCTTTTCCATGAACCGAAGTTCATGGAAAAGGCTCTAGCCACCCTGTTTGGCCGCAATCCAGATCGTGTGTCTTGCGCCCCTACGGGTTCCGTGGGCGCGAGCGTTGACCTCATCCACGCCAAATCCCGCCTTGCGCAGGCGCTGGGTGAAGGCTTTATTCGGTGCCGATGACCAAACGGCAAAGACGCCACCGGGGGCCAGCGCTGTCCGAGCGGAGCTTAGCCCCGGCAGGTCGTAGAGGCTGTCATTGGCCCGGCGTGTCAGCCCTTCGGGCCCGTTGTCGACATCCAGCAGGATCCCATCGTAAATGGACCGGCTCGATCTTATCAGGTTGCCGACATCTCCTTCGACGATGCGGACGCGCGGATCGGTAAGGCAATCGCCGAATACTTCGGCCATGGGACCACGGGCCCATGCCACGACCGCGGGTACCAGTTCAGCCACAGTGACCTGAGCATCGGGTCCCAGTTCAGCGAGCGCAGCACGAAGCGTAAAGCCCATCCCCAACCCACCGATCAGGATTTGTGGACGCTCGCGGCCCCGAAGTTTCAGGCAAGCTAATCTGGCGAGCGCCTCCTCGGAGCCACTGAGGCGGCTGTTCATCAACTCGTTGCTGCCCAGCATGATGGAGAACTCGGCCCCACGCCTCTTGAGGCGCAAGTCGCCCCGGTCGCCCGGAATTTTTGCCGTGTCGAGTAAGACCCAAGGAATCATGAAAAGCTCTTCGGACAGCACTCCCTGTTTCACGGGACCATGCACAGTCGATTGGATATATCGGGAACGCCGATCAATGGACGCACGCTCGTCCATGCAATTGGCCAATGCAAGACACCTTTTTCTCGTGATCCTGGCCAATCGATGCACGAAGCAGGGCCTTTCACAGAGCGATGCAAGAGGGCGCTATCCCTTACCGCGTTGTTCGCCCCTGTCCATGGCAAGCCTCCGTCTGTCAGTCAGTTCTCGGGTGAAATTGTCTCACTCCCGTGTCGAGTTGTCGAGCAGATGGTCGAAATCGGCCAGCACGCGGTCGATCAGCTTGCGGCGGCGCTGATCGCTTGCATCCAAGCTCCGTGCAAAGAGGCCAAGCAGATAGCGTGCCTTCTCAACCGCCTCGTGCCAATCCGAAGCGGGTGCGGCTGCCAGCAGATCTTCGAGGGCAGCTTGTCTGGTACGCAGTGCTTCCTGATCGGCTTCGACTTCTGCCCGGAGCCGTCGGAGGTCGGTTGCCTTCTGAGCCGCCATGCCGCGATGAGCATCGAGATTGGTCGGTTGATCAACCATGATCCGTTCCTTTGCGTCTGTTAGCGGCGTATCCCTGGAAAGTCGGCGCCTAAGCACGTTCGATCGGCAGGCACGGCGTCTTGGCCAATCGCTCATTCTGTCCAACGGTTGTAGGCGTCACGTCGTGCCGCTCGCAAGCTCCAAGCGATGTCGTGTTGGCCTTGCGACGAGATGCGTCTTGCAAAAGCCTAAGTCGTTCTCTATCTTGGGTCAATCAACCGACGTGTTCGGCCTGCTCTCCCTTGCTCGTGATCGAGCGCCGAGCCCGCTTTCCGTTCCAATCGATTGCTACTCTTCAGTCTGCCGAGGCGGGCTTAGGCGTCGTTGCTTTGCCTTCGACATTCTCAAACACGAAAGGTTGCTCGGAGCATGATCCGATGCGCCAACAGGAATCTCATGTCTACTTCAACACAATCTCAGCTTCCGAAGCACAAACCGCAGCCACCGAAAGACATCCCGCCGGTCAAGGTCGCGGCCAAACCACAACCATCCAGCCTCTCGCGCGAGGAACTCCGCCACATCATCGAGATGATCGGCTGACTTTCCAGGTTCGGCTCTGACGATTGAGGTGCCAAGTGACGCGCAATTCTCCGTGCGCCACTTGGAAAGCCCAGGCTCAAGACGAGCTTCTGCCTCGGAGCAGGCTAAATCTTCGGCTCTGCCGCCGGAGTGGGGGATGCGGTGCTGGGAACTGCTGCGGGCCGACGCGGTCCGGAAAAACGGGGTTTGGGCTTGGGAGCGGCGATCAGCCCCTCCCGGATGGCCTGTTTACGGGCCAGTTTGCGGCTGCGCCGCACGGCTTCCGCCTTCTCGCGCGTCTTGCGCTCCGAGGGTTTCTCGTAGGACTTCCGTGCTTTCATCTCGCGAAAGATCCCTTCGCGCTGCATCTTCTTCTTGAGCACTCTGAGCGCCTGATCGACATTGTTGTCGCGTACCGAGACCTGCAAAGGATGTCCTCTCTATTCGTTGTGTCCGGGCCGTCGCAGCATGCGACGGCCGGAGGGTAGCCAATAAGCCCGAGAGACTGGCTCTACGTGCTGCGAATTTCGCCCTCGCGGACGGCTCTTTCGATCGAACCTGCTTTGATGCGGTAAGAAACCTCGCCGGTCTGATCGGCCGGCATCAGCCGTACGACCTCGTAAACACCAGCTGTGGTCGTCTGGGCGTCAGAAAAGCCGGGCTGCTTCAGCCGGACCAGTTGCCGGACCTTGAACTTGTGAGACATCGGTCAATCTCCTCGTTGCTGAATGAACTGGATGGAACGCAGTCATCAGGATGTGGCTCGGTAGAGGTCACGACTTCCGTGCTTTGCGGGCTGCGTAACGGGCATCACGGGCGGCCTTGCGCTCGGCCTCCAGCTTGACCTCGTTCGCGGCCATTTCGACAGCCGTGCGTGCTTCCTGCTCGGCTTGTTCTGCCGCGAGGGCCTCACGCTCCGTAGCAAGGCGGGCATCCTCGGCCAGGCGCTGGGCTTCCCGCTCAGCGATGCGAGCATCCCGCGCCGCGCTCACGGCCGCTCGACCGGCCCGCCGTTCTGCAACCGCCGGATCATCTGGCCCTGGCCGCTGACGAAACCTGGCCGCCATGGCCTGCTTTGCGTCTCTGGCGGCGCTCAGGCGTTCGCTAAAATCTTTCTGCTTCATTCCACTTATCGATCTCAATGCGGATGCCTTGTCTGACCTGTGCCGACTATCGGACACGCCTGATGCTGGTGATCGTGCCTTCCGGCAGGGAGCCTTGCTCCTGCTGGGCTTGGGCGATCACGCCGATAGCCCAGGTATCGTTCGCCTTTGCTGGATCATCGATCCACAGATAGGCCGTGCGGCCATCCTCAAAGTTCACCATGAACATGACCGATTTCGCAGGAGGGGCTTTTCGAAACGTGTACATCGCTACCTCACTTGGTTGACCATCGAATGACGGAGCTTTGCAAAGAAAAAGCCGCTCCACCCGGGAGCGGCTTCGGAGAGGCGCTTATGGTTTGCGCCCGATCATTCTCAGGCGTTCTCGATATTGTTGACGGCGATCTTGCCGGAGCGGCGGTCCTCGGCCGTATCGAAGGAAACCTTCTGGCCTTCGACGAGATTGCGCATGCCGGCGCGTTCGAGGGCGGTGGCGTGGACGAACACGTCCTTGCTGCCATCATCCGGCTGGATGAAGCCGAAGCCCTTCATGTCGTTATAGAATTTCACGGTGCCCGTGATCATGGGAATAACCTTTCGCGGTTGATGCGGATGCACGTGAGCGAAAGCACACGAAAGTGCGACCTCAACTCGGTTCGTCGATGATTTGGAGAGAGTCTGAACGTGCGCCTGGCAGTGCCAACAGCGAAACGGCCCGATTGTCCGGCCAAAGTCGATAATAAAAATATAGGCCTTAACCCGAGTTTTTTCAAGAGGCGGCTTTGAAATTGCGGCAGAACCGGACTGTCTGACAAGATTTTCGCGCGCAACTCGCTAGAAAATAGTCTGATGAGATCTCGGAAGCGGACGATTCCACCGTAAACCATCAAGATCACGATGGGAAATTCCTGCGCGGCGGCCAGTTCACGCTAAATGGGTGAACGTGTGATCTTCTTGATCGTAATGCGGGGCCGACCGGCTTTCTCGGCGATGGCGTTGTCCTGCTCCTCGATAGCTCTCCTGGCCGGTTCATCACCGTCAAGCCCGCCCAGAAGGGAGCGTGGAACACGTCGGTTCGAGCTACGGGAGCCATCCTCATAGAGTACGTCGAAGAGGGCATAGCCGCTCTCGACCGGTTTAGAGTTCTTGCGGGCCAATTTTCGTGTTCCTTTCCTTGGCTCGGCGCACCAGGCGGTACCGCCTGCAAAAAGCAGAGGCCGCCTTAGCTAAGGCGGCCTCCATTCCGAAACGTGGGACCAGAGGGCTTGATCAGGCCGTCTTCAGGTTCGAGGCTGACTCCTTGCCGGTGCGGCGGTCGGACTCGATCTCGTAGGAGACCTTCTGACCTTCAGCCAGACCACGCAGGCCCGCGCGTTCAAGTGCGGACACATGAACGAAGACGTCCTTGCCGCCAGCGTCAGGCTGGATGAAGCCATAGCCCTTTGTTTCATTGTACCACTTGACTGTACCGGTTGCCATGACGAGTTCCTTTCCCTGTTCATGATCAGGTGGGGCCAAGATGCATGAACGCCTTGGCTTGGTGGGTATCGATGCTTGGGGAGGTCGTCCGTGCGGATGCTCGGTCAGCGCAGCAGCTCAGTCGTCGGCCAATTCTCGATGCCGGAACGATAGGGCGGCATGCTGGCCGTTACAAGGGTCTGCTTCAAGGGGTGACAGGCACGAGGATGGGATCGAATGAGGATGCGGCATCCTCCTGCGCGCGCCCGGCTCGTATCGCCCTCAGGCTCTGCAGGGGCGAGCACCGCGCCACCCGCAAAGGGCCGCGGCCTCGGTTCGAACGCGATCTGCCCCCTGTCCGGCTCCGTCCAAGGCCTGTGACTGAGCTGTTCCGCTCCGGCGCCGAACGCCGATCAATGCTTCCGCGCCTGCACCAGATATGCCGGGATCGTGGTCTCTCCGAGGGCCTTGCAGGCTTCCAGCCGATGCAGGCCCTCGACCAGGACGAACCGCTGGCCGTCAGGCCGCACGAGAATTGGCACTTCCTGCCCCTTTTCCATCATGCTCTCTGCGAGGGCTTCGACTTTCTTGGAATCAATCGTCTGGCGCCGCTGCACCGGCACATAGATGTCTTGGATTGCAAGTGTCTGCCTCTTCATCATCTCGGCCGCTCCAGCCCTGTCATGATCCCTCGTAGCTTATCCGGCACAGGAGGGGTTGCCTACAGCATCGGACGTGAAATCAAACTCACGTCCGATGCCGTAAGCCTCTTCTTTCGAGCATCTTTGCACGCAAAACCGGGACCCGCTTTTGCGTTCGAGGCTCCACTTGCTTGAGCATCTTTCCACGCAAAACCGGGACCCACTTTTGCGTTCGATGCTCTGGGAACACTGACGATCACGATACGTGCGCGAACGGTGTCAGCTTGGCAATAAGCAGGGATGGCGGCGCTGGACGTCCCCAACCGGAGATACACCCCTGAGCAAACTCACAGCACCGATCATGCTTCTTCTCCTGTTTCACCCGTTTTGGCGCCTGCAAGGGTAGTCCTGCAAGGGTAGTATTGGCCGGCACGTCGAGAATCTTTGACATTCGCCCTAGACTGGTGCCGGGCTCCGCGCCTTGCCGGCTCTCCGCTGGCCCGCGAGTTCCTTCAGAAAGGCATTGGTCCACCAGGAGATGTCATAGCGCCGGAGCACCTCCATCATCCGCCGCCAGCGGGCGATCCGCTCGACCTGGTCCATGTGGAGGGCCGTGTTGATGGCCTCGGCTACCTCGAACTTGTCGTTGGGGTTGACGATCAGAGCACTGCCGAGCTGCTCCGCAGCCCCGGCGAACTTGGACAGCACCAGCACACCGGGATCTTCCGGATCCTGCGCGGCCACATATTCCTTGGCCACAAGATTCATGCCGTCGCGCATGGGGGTGACGAGGCCCACCCGGGCGATGCGATACAGACCCGCCAGCACGCTGCGGGGGTAGGCGCTCGTCACGTAGTGGATCGGCACCCAGCCAGGCTCACCGTGCGCCCCGTTGATCCGCCCGAGGGTCTCGCTCACGGTTCGGCTCAGTGAGGCGTATTCAGGGACCTCGCTGCGGCTCGTCGGAGCGATCTGGAGATAAGTCACGCGGCCACGCTGATCGGGGTTGCTGATGAGAAAGCGCTCGAAGGCTTCCATTCGCTCGGGGATGCCCTTCGAGTAGTCCAGGCGGTCGACTCCAATGATGAGGCTGCGTGAGCCGAGGTTGGCGACGGTCTGCTTGATCAGGCGATGGGTGGCAGGGCGGCGGGCAGCCTGCTCGAAGCCGCTCATGTCGATGGCAATGGGGAAGCCCTTCACCCGTGTCTGGCGGCCATCGAGGACGATCACGTCAGATGCGCGCTGGGCGGCATCGAACTCCTGGAGGATGCCACGCCGGAGGTTGTCCGCATCCCGCTCGGTCTGCACGCCGACGAGATCGTAATCCGTGATCGCACGCAGCAAGTCCTGGCTTCCGGGTAAGGTTCCGATGACCTCCGGAGCGGGCCAGGGAATGTGATGGAAATAGCCGATCCGGTTGGCTACGCCCAGCGCCCGCAGCTCGGAGGCCAACGGGATCAGATGGTAATCGTGCACCCAGACGAGATCGTCCGGCCGGATGAGCCGCGCCAGCGCGCCTGCGAAGGTCCGGTTGACCCGCAGGTAGCCGGCGTAGTCCGCGCGGGAGAATTCCGACAGACCAATCCGGTAATGCATGACGGGCCAGAGCGCCCGGTTGGCAAACCCGCTGTAATATTCCTTGCGGTCCGTGGCGGTCAGATCCATCAGGGCATAGCGCACATGGCCCTTGTCGATCATCTTCGGCTCGGTCGATGGATGGGCCGAAACTCTACCGCTCCAGCCGAACCATAAACCGTCCTGGCCCTGAAAGGCTTCGCGCAGAGCAACCGCCAGACCGCCGGCGGAACCCTTGCCGGTGGGATCGGGGATCGACACCCGATTGGACACGACGACGAGGCGGGGCACAAAGCTCTCCGGGCTGTTCAGAGACAGGCACTGTGAGGTATTCGATCCCGGCTGGTCTTGTCATTCATTTCCGATCAGGGCGTTTCGGAGGGTGCGAGCCGGTCGGGCGATCCGGCAGCTTGCGAGATTTTTCAATCACCCGCTTCGTCTCTTCGATCGTCTGCCCGGCCGGCCTGAGAGAGAGCTGCACGGAGCGTTTGTGAGCGCTATGGTTCCGTGGCTGGGATTCTCGACCCGCCCTCGGCTCACCCATCCTGATGTTCGAGCCAGTTGGACGTGAGTGAAAGAGTTGCCTGGAAAAGATACTGTCCGCTCGCGTCTCTGACCTTCACGGTGAAATCCCGCTGGTCGCCATCGGGTAGCTCATCGCGAGCGATGTCCGGCAGCACTTTGATGGCGGCATCGCGCATCGCCTTGCGGCTCGGGCACAGGTTTCCCACCTTGTCGCGGGTGAAACGCTCACCGTCGTGAATGTCGAAATAGAAGCGGTCCATCGGACGCTCCCCTCTGCTGCAGGCGGGAGCGCACGCATCTCTCGGTCGCCGGTGCCTGAAACACTCATCCCGGCGATGTGGGACAACACCGGGATGACGGTTCCGTTCGGACGCGCCCCTCAGATACTTGAGATACCTTACTTGAGATACCTGCATTCCACGATATACCGCGCGGCCGTGCAGGCCGTCCTCTTGCTTCCGGCGTGCTGTCGCCCATAACGCTACAATCAGCTCTACCGAAAGCAGGATCATGGCTCCAAACCGCGATGCCTGCCTACAGCCCCCGCTCCATCCCGGTGGGATGCTTCGGGATCACGTGCTGCCCGGCCTTGGCCTTTCCGTCAGCCAGGCCGCCCGCGAGCTTCGCGTTGCCCGCCAGACCCTCCACCGGGTTCTGGCCGGAACGGCCGCGGTCAGCCCCGAGATGGCCGCCCGTCTGGCCCGCTTGTCGGGAACCACCCCGCAGTTCTGGCTCGATCTCCAGCAGCGCTACGACCTCTGGCATGCCGAACAGGCGCTGGCCAGGGTGCTGGCACTGATCCCGACCCATTCCCTACCGCCGGCCGTCCAGGCCGAGATCGGACTTTTGCATGATCGCTCAATCCAAGTCCCTCCCCAAAGCGCAGATCGGCGTCGCGGGCCTCGATGACATTCTCGCCGGGGGACTTGCCCCGGGCCACGTCTATCTCCTGGAAGGCAGCCCCGGCACCGGCAAGACCACCATCGCGCTCCAGTTCCTTTTGGCGGGTGCCAAGGCGGGCGAGACCGGCCTCTACATCACGATGTCCGAGACCGAGCAGGAGTTGCGCGAGGGCGCGGCTTCGCACGGCTGGTCCTTGGACGCTGCCATTCGGGTGTTCGAGCTCGTACCGCCCGAAAACCTGCTCGACGACGAGCATCAGCAGAGCCTGCTCTACTCGTCCGACCTCGAACTCGGCGAGACCACCAAGGCGGTGTTCGAGGCCATCGACCGGGCCAAGCCGGTGCGGATCGTGCTCGACAGCTTGTCCGAGATCCGCCTGCTGGCCCAGAGTTCCCTGCGCTATCGCCGCCAGATCCTGGCGATGAAGCACTACTTCGCCACACAAGGCGCAACGGTGCTGATGCTGGATGACCTGACCACCGACACCAACGACAAGACCGTCCACAGCCTCGCCCATGGCGTCATTCGCCTGGAGGAGATGGTCCCAATCTATGGGGCCGAACGCCGCCGCTTGCGGGTGATCAAGTACCGTGGCCAGTCCTTCCGGGGCGGCTTCCACGACTTCATCATTGCCGAGGGTGGTGTCCAGGTCTTTCCGCGTCTGATCTCCAGCGAGCACAAGACGGGCTTTGCCCGTTACGTGCTCACCAGTGGGATCGAGGAACTCGACGCCTTGCTGGGCGGCGGGATTGAGAAGGGCTCCAGTACCCTGGTGATGGGACCCGCCGGATCGGGGAAATCGCTTCTCGCCGTCCAATTCGCGGTCTCTGCCGTTCAGCGGGGCGAAAAGGCCGCCTTGTTCCTCTTCGACGAGGAGCTCGGTCTCCTGCTCGACCGAACGAAACTGATGGGGATTGATCTGGAGGCGATGTGCGCGGCCGGGACCCTGTTCATCGAGCAGCTCGATGCTGCCGAACTCTCGCCGGGCGAGTTCACGCACCGGGTGCGCGCCCGGGTGGATCGGCATGGCGTCAAGACCATCGTGATCGACAGCCTCAACGGTTATCAGTCTGCCATGCCGGAAGAGCAGTTCTTGGTGCTGCACATGCACGAATTGCTGCAATACCTGAACCGGCAGGGCGCCTCGACGTTCCTGCTCGTGGCCCAGCACGGGCTTGTGGGCGACATGCAGGCTCCCGTCGACGTTACCTATCTCGCCGACACGGTGATCCTGCTGCGCTACTTTGAGGCCTTCGGCCAGGTGCGGCGGGCTTTGTCCGTCATCAAGAAGCGGTTCGGCTCGCATGAGAACACCATACGCGAGATCCGGGTCGACGGCAGCGGGATTGCGGTCGGCGAGCCGCTCAGAGGCTTCCAAGGCGTGCTGCGCGGCGTGCCGGAGTTGGTAGACGAGGATCGTGCCTCTCTGCTGGAAGACCGTTGAGCATGGATGCCTTGGCTCATCCCCACGCGATGCGGGCCGTCATCCTGGCGCCGCACGGGCGGGATGCCGCCGTCGCGGCCGATATTCTGCGCACCGTTGGGATCGCGACCCAAATCTGCCCGAATCTGCCGACCTTGGTCCGGGAGCTTGAACGAGAGGCAGGCTTTGCGCTCATCACCGATGAGGCTTTCCGCACCGCCGACCTGACGGATCTGTCCCGCTGGCTGGCGGCCCAGCCCGCCTGGTCCGACTTTGCCTTCGTGCTGCTAACCCAGCGTGGGGGCGGGGTCGAGCGTAATCCTGCTCTGGCTCGCCTGACCGAGATCCTCGGCAATGTCACCTTCCTGGAGCGTCCGTTCCATGCCGGAACCCTGGTGAGCGTGGCCCGGACGGCCCTGCGGGGGCGGGAGCGGCAATACGAGGCGCGCGCTCGTCTGGCGGAAATGCACACGGCGGAAAAGCGCCTGACGGCCGCGCTCGACCAAGCCAGGCGTGCCGCCGAGCACCAGCAGTTGCTCATCGGCGAACTGAACCACCGCGTGAAGAACACCCTTACCACGGTGCAGTCCATCGTGACGCAAACCTTGCGCACGAATGCCGCCTCGGAGGACGCAAAGGAGGCGGTCCAGATGCGGCTGCTCGCCCTGTCACGGGCGCACGACGTGCTCACCCGCGAGAGTTGGGAGGGCGCCGACCTGATCGAAGTCGTCACGCGAGCGCTGGAGCCGTACCAGACCTCGAACGAGAACCGGCTTCGCATCGCTGGGCCGCATGTGCGGCTCACGCCCCGCATGTCGTTGGCGCTGGCCATGGCGCTGCATGAACTGGCCACCAACGCGGTCAAGTATGGAGCTCTGTCCAACAAGGTCGGCATCGTGGAGGTGTCGTGGACGGTGCAGAGCGGGGCTGCGCCACCCCGGTTGAGCCTACGCTGGGCCGAGAGCGGCGGCCCGCCGGTGAAGGCACCGCAGCGGCGCGGATTCGGCTCGCGTTTGATCGAGCGCAGCCTGGCGCAGGATCTCGATGGGCGGGTGGAGATCGCCTTTCCTCCAACAGGTGTCGTGTGCACGGTTGATGCCCCTGTGGTCTAGAGCCTTTTCCGCAAAAGTGGATGCCGGTTTTGTGAAGAAAAGGCGTCTTTCTCAAACAACAAGAGCCTTTTCCATGAACCGTGACCTGCTGAGGCAGGCTCTGCAGGAACTGGTGCGCCTGAAGATCGCTGCGTCGGGCCGGACCCTGGTCCTGTCCCATCTCTATGCCTCGGCGCTGGAGGAATGAGCCGACCGGCTTGGGGTCGAGCCGCGCAAGCTTGAGAAGCTCGTGCTCGTCAAGGAGGCACTGCCGAATCGGGCATTCCACTGGCGGCACACCCTGCTGTCGCTGGCTTTGAAGGTCGCCATCCACACTTTTGGCATAGCGTTGGCCCATTCCAGACGGTCGACCGGGGCCCTAGGGCTCACCGACACACCTCGACAGTCCGTTATCGTGCCATGAGAGGAGGCCGAGGCCATTGTGGTGTCTGCCAGTAGAAGGTCTCAATGCGGCGCGAGGCGGAAGAAGCGCTTTGGTCTGTTTCTGGTGCGGTGAGTGGAGATTCGGTTCATCTGCTGTGCCGCTCGTCGACCTCTTCCGGATGTTGTAACAAGGAGGAGCCAGATAGTCCGCCCTTTCGGGTGGGCCCCTCCGGCCTCTCGGCCAGCGCCCACTAAGTCGCATGAAGCCCGGCTTTCCCTGGATATGGGTTACAGCTAAACAATGCCATGCGCGGGCTTGCTCCGCTATCACCATGCCAAGCGCCACCTATCATCTTATGGGTTCAGAATGAGTTCCACGTCTCCTCCGAAGCAGCCGCGCCATGACGATCACCCCGTCCACGACGACATTGTCTATCCTCAGACGATCCCCTTCATCCTGGTTCACCTGGCCTGCTTTGCGGCCATCTGGACGGGTGTGACCTGGCAGGCAGCCGCCATCGGTGTCACCCTCTATTGGCTGCGCATCTTCGGCATCGGCGCAGGTTATCACCGGTATTTCTCTCACCGCTCCTATGCGACCGGCCGCGTCCTCCAATTCATTCTGGCGTGCCTTGCCCAGAGCACCGCTCAGAAGAGCGTGCTGTGGTGGGCCGCCAAGCACCGGCACCATCACCTGTTCTCGGATACCGAGCACGACGTGCATTCACCGCGTCACACCGGCTTTCTCTTTGCCCATGTGGGGTGGATCTTCGCGCGCAAGCACGACACCGTTGATCTCGTGAAGGTGGGCGACTTCACCAAGTATCCGGAGTTGATGTGGCTCCACAAATACGAGCTCGTTCCTGCCGCCGTGCTTGCCGTGATGACTTTCCTGATCGCCGGCTGGCCGGGCCTCGTCGTCGGCTTCTTCTGGAGCACGGTGGCGGTCTACCATGCCACCTTCTGCATCAACTCGCTGGCCCACGTGCACGGCTCGAAGCGTTATGTCACGGGCGACGACTCCCGGAACAACTGGCTGCTGGCCTTCTTCACCATGGGCGAGGGCTGGCACAATAATCATCATGCCTATCAGGCCAGCGCGCGCCAGGGCTTCCGCTGGTGGGAGATCGACCCGACCTTCTACATCCTCAAGGCGCTCTCGTGGATCGGCCTGGTATGGGATCTCAAGAGTCCGCCCGAAGCGGTGCTCAGGAACGAGCAGAAGCTCGGTTCGCGAGTGATCGACCGGGCGGCCGCCGATCTCGTGGCGACCTTCAATGTGGAGAGCATTTCGGCCAAGGTGAGCCATGCTCTGGAAACCACCCCCAGTCTCACCGATCTCCGGGTGAAGCTCTCCGCCGCCCAGCACAAGGCGCACGAGGTGCTGGCCCATGTGCATCTGCCGCATGTTCCCACGAGGGACGAAATCTTGGCCCGCGCATCGACCATGTTCGTGAAGACGCGCTCCTTGGAGGACATCGCCGAACGGGCGCACCGCATGATCCTGGAAGCGGTGGGCACCCGGCTGGTTGCCGCGGCAGGGTAATACAGGAGTCCAGAGGTCGCCATCGATCTCGCGCCATCGCATGTGCGCGACCTCGTCCCGGCACTGGGCCGTCGGCAGCAAAAGCCGAACGAAGGGGCCAAAGGGGTAGGGGATCTGCTGCAGGGCCTGCCAGAGGGCTTTGATCTCGCCATCGCTCAGCACCCGGTCGCGGCCCCGGGCGGCGTGCCGGTTGAACAGCTTGGGGACGACCGCCAGCACATGGTCGGCCAAAGCAGCGCTGCGTCTTTCCGCGATCACATCGAGGAGGGCGTCACCTCTGAGCGTTGGATCTCGGTGGTCGGGCGCGATCCCCATGCGGGCAGAACATCGTCCCGGAGCCTACGCTCGTACTCGCGCCATCTCCTCGGGCACGGCTTGGCGTGGCGCTCGATGAACGTGGTCGCAATGGCCGCGACAGAGGGGGCGGTCGTCCGCTTTTGCTTCTGGGTGGCGCGCAGGGCTCCGGCGTGACGCAGCGCGCGTTGCGTGACCGGGTCGATGCCTTGGGCCAGCTCGCCCTTGACCTGAACGGCGATGCTCCGAGCCTGATCGGGAGTGGGGCTCTCGCCATAGGCTCCAAGCGTGGAGCGCCGAATGCGCCCAGCTCGTCCTGGCGGACAGCGGTACTGGACCACACGCCTCTTTCCTCGAACGGACTTCATCGGTGGCCGTCCCTGCATCGGAAGCCGATAGGGCATTGCGGATTGTCGGCGCTGGGCACCCAGACCGGCTCGGGGTATTGTTCGATTGCACATTCCGAACCGGTCCCGACGAAGCGTTCATAGGTGAAAGGACCGGTGTCAAGGACGACGGCGCCTCGCCGCAGAACAAGCTCGCGGTTGGCGGAGCAGGTTCGTTGCGAGACCGGCGGCCCGATCTGGGCCTTGGCGGCCGTCGTCCCCAAGCCGAGGGCAAGGGCGGCTAGCAGGATCCTCGTCACGGTTCCCTCCCATGCCGCAGCTCCCCGACCAGGGCCGGGAGCATCGCCAGCGAAGACCCTGAAGGCCAGCGTGGCCGAGCCAGGACGGCGAATGAGGTCGCGCTTCCGGAGTTGCGTGAGCCGTTTCCGAACGCGCGGGTGCTCGAGATCGAACCGCACGTGCCGTCCGTGGTCTCCTGGGCGCATAAGTCACCCCACCGAGGCATTCTGCGCCGAGGGCACTCTAGGGACAGCCGAGAGGTCTGCTTGTCCGAAGGAGACATCGGATTGACAGATTGCGACGGTCGGACGGCCGCATGTTCCTGAAAGGTGGAAGGCAGACCTTCGGCATCGGCGCCGACAGCGTGCCCGGACGGGCTATGCGGGCGGCAGTTCGAGGCCGTTCGGTAGCGAAATCCAGATGACTGTCTGCGCCTCTGGGGAATGGCGCGACAGGTGGCCCTTACCGTGTGTGTCCTCAACCAATACGAAGCTCCCCGCCGGAACGTGGCGCACCTCTCCGTCGCTCGTCTCGTATTCGACAGAACCATCCAGCCTGACCGTCAGCACCGGCTCCGGGACCGTATGCCAAGCAACCTCGCGCATGCCCGCCGGGATGTGGGTGATGCGGACGCGGGACGCCGGATAGCTGGCTGTCACGTCGAACGGCACGGCCTCGGGGTGCACCGACCGCTTCGTCGTGGGCAATTCGACCTCATCGAAACGCGACTCGCCGTCCGCGGTGGCATAGATGCGCAGGCACTTCATGACGGCTGACTCCTTCTGGTTGGGCATGCTGGTTGGGCATCCTGGTCGGGCATGCCGAAACGAAGCATGCCTCCCATGAAGGAAGCAGTACAGCACCGATCTTCGATTCCGGAACGAGCCCAAAGCGAACGAACGGCGTTCTGCCGACAGCAAGGCTGAGGGCTTGAGAGACCGGCCTGGCCCATGCATCGGTCGCTTGCCGTACGAGATGGGCGGCTGTATGAACGGCGGTAGCCCTGCAGTGGTTGTGGGCCTGCGTTCCACGCGCGCTTATCGCCGAATGGCACAGAATCCGGTGCCGCGCAAGCGTACTGCTGCACCGGCCCAATGGGAGGAAAAATGAGAGCGACTTTGAAATTCAGCCTAGCCATAGCCCTCGGACTGAGTCTGAGCGGGGGAGCGCTGGCACAGACGAAGGAAATCCGTGTCCTTCTGGCCAACCATCCGTATGGCGACATTATCAAGGCGGCGATTCCGGAATTCGAGCAGCAGAGTGGCATCAAGGTCAACGCCGAGAGCCTCCAGGAAAGCCAGCTCTCGACCAAATTGACCACTGAGTTCGCCACGAACTCGTCCTCGGTCGACGTGTTCATGACGCGACCGCTGCAGGACGGGAAACTCTTCGCCAAGAACAAGTGGTATGAACCCCTGGTCGGCTACGATTTCTCGGATTACCCGGCCAATACGGTGAGCATCGTGACATACGACGGCAATCCGAACATCGTTCCTCTGGTGACCGAATGGCAGGTTCTGTTCTATCGCAAGGACCTTCTTGCCGCCGCGGGCCTCAAGGTTCCGACGAATTTCGACGAGCTGGCAGCCGCTGCGGAGAAACTCAACACCGGAGGTGTCGCGGGCCTCGCTTCCCGTGGGAAGGGCGCAGCGGCCGTGACCCAACTCTCCAGCTACATCTATAATTTCGGCGGCCAGTATCTCGACAAGGGCGTGGCGGTCTTCGATTCGAAAGAGGCCGTCGATGGCATCCGCTATTATGGCAAGGTGATTGGAAGCTACGGCCCCCGCGGCGTGACGTCCATGTCGTGGGAAAACATCCTGCCGCTGTTCCAGGCAGGCCGTATCGCCATGTGGACGGATGCGTCCGTCTTCTATGGCCAGATTACCGATCCCGCAAAGACGTCGCTCGGGGCGGACAAGATCGGTATCGCCAACTTCCCTGCCGGGCCAAAGACCAACTCCCCCTTCTACGCGACCTCTTGGGGGCTCGCCATGGCCAGCCAATCGAAGAAGAAGGATCTGGCGAAGACCTTCCTCGATTGGGCGACCAGCAAGGAACTCGCCGCCAAGGCGATGGTCGCCAACATCACCATGGCAAGGACGTCGGTTTGGGAAGATCAGGCCGTCGTGGCCAAGGTCGATCCCGGCCTCGTCGAGACGCGCGCGTTCGTGGCGAAGAACGGCTATCCGACCGATCGGCCCTTCATGAGCGCCGTCGGCGAGGCCCGCGACCTGATCGGTGAGATCGTTCTTGAATCGATCAACACGAAGGGCGCGTCGCCGCAAATCGACGAGATGGCCAAGGACCGCGCCGCCAAGGTCAACAAGCTGCTGCGCGACACGGGCGAATACGGGCAGTAAAAGCACCGAAGTGCCGTGCCGCCTTCGGGCGGCACGGCACCGATCTAAAGTACCTGGATCTGAACTACCTGGCGCGCCTCGCGCTTGCACCCGACGAGAATTCATGACCCATAACAGCTACGCGGACAGCAATATCCGTTGGATCTACCCCCTGCCGGCGATCCTATTCGTCGCGCTGCTCATGGTCTTTCCGGTCGTCTACACCACCTATATCAGCTTGACGAACTGGACGCTGACGTCGGGTGCTCCACCGTCTTTCGTCGGCCTCGACAACTACGGCCAGGTGTTGATCGAGCCCCGCTTTCTGCAGGCGCTGTGGCGCACGATGGTCTTCACCATCTCGGCCGTGGCCGTGGAGGCCGTGC
Source organism: Microvirga sp. M2 (assembly GCF_047497095.1). NCBI lineage: Bacteria > Pseudomonadati > Pseudomonadota > Alphaproteobacteria > Hyphomicrobiales > Methylobacteriaceae > Microvirga > Microvirga sp. M2. The sequence continues at coordinate 2,955,881 of NZ_CP134063.1, read as the reverse complement.
TCGGGGTGGCGGCCGCACTGTTGCTGAATCGCGCCTTCGTCGGTCGGAACGTGGTGAAGCTTCTGCTCCTCCTGCCTCTGGTCGCGACACCGGTCGCGGTGGGGATCGTGTTCAACCTTTTCTACGATCCGACGATCGGGTTGGCGAATTACGTTCTGGAAACGCTCGGGCTGCCGACCAGCGCCTGGATTTCCGACGCCAGCACCGTCCTCTTCTCCCTCGTCATCGTCGATGTGTGGCAATGGACTCCCATGATCACGCTGATCGTGCTCGCCGGCCTCGCGGCTCTTTCCGATGAGCCGGCGGAAGCCGCGCGGATCGATGGCGCAAACGAATGGCAGATCATCCGGCTCATCACGATCCCGATGGTGATGCCGGTCATCGTCACGGCCGTCATCCTGCGCCTGATCGATGCCCTCAAGACCTTCGACATCATTTTCGCGATGACAGGCGGAGGCCCGGGCTACGCCTCGGAGACGCTCAACCTCATCGGTTACAAGTACAGCTTCGAGTATTTCCGCATGGGACAGGCTGCGGTCATCCTGGTGGTGCTCTTTCTGGTCGTCCTTGCGTGCAGCGTGGCTATCACACGACTGGGCAAGCGAACGGCGGTCTGACCTGTCATTTCGGCGCGGGACGAGAATCGATCATGAAAAAAATTGGACTCAAGGTTCTATTCTACTGCGCAGTCGTCATGCTGGCGACGATTGTACTGCTGCCATTCCTTTGGATGCTGGTCTCCTCGGTCAAGACCCAGGTCGACATCGTCGCCTGGCCGCCCAAATTCGTCTTCAGCCCAACCTTCCAGAACTATTACAGGGTCTTCGGAGAGCAGGATTTCATCCGGTACTTTATCAATTCGACGATCGTTGCGGTTTTCTCAGTGGGGGTCTCACTCCTGCTCGGCCTTCCGGCGGCCTATTCCATCGCACGATTTTCTCAACGGCGGCTCGCGCTGGTGATCCTCCTGGCGCGGCTGATGCCGGGCATCTCGTTTCTGATGCCGTGGTACATCATTTTCTCCCGCCTCGGCCTGATGGATACCTACGTGGCGCTGGTGCTGAGCCACGTTCTGATCGCCCTGCCGATCGTGGTCTGGATCATGTCGAGCTACTTCGAGACCATTCCCCTGGAACTCGAGGAGTCGGCGATGGTCGACGGCGCGACGCGCCACTACATCTTCCTGCGGATCATTCTTCCCCTGTCCGGACCCGGCATCATCACGGCCACGACGTTGGCATTCATCTTTTCCTGGAACAACTTCCTCTTTTCTCAGGTGCTCAGCATGGAGAAGACCAGGACGCTGCCGATCGCCGTGTTCAATTTCCTCTCCTATGCCGATATCGACTGGGGCGGCGTCATGGCGGCCTCCGTTACGATCATGGCGCCCGCCCTCGTCCTGACGATGATCTTCCAGCGCTACGTGGTGAGTGGCCTGACCATGGGAGCCGTCAAGGGATAGCCCAGGGCAGGGCGTTCCCGGCGGATTGTTCTTCTTCTCCAACCAACGGCGTTTGTACCGCTCTGGCGAATGGGCCCTACGGTGGCTCTCTCCGCCGATGCGACAGCTAAGGACAACTGACATGGCTTCACTCCAGATCGTCGATGTTCGCAAGGCCTACGGCCAGACCCAGGTCATCCACGGCGTCGACATCGCCATCGACGATGGCGAATTTGTCATTCTCGTCGGGCCTTCCGGCTGCGGAAAGTCGACGCTGCTGCGGATGATCGCGGGGCTCGAGAACATCTCCGGCGGTGAAATCCGCATCGGGTCGCGCGTCGTCAACGATCTCCCGCCGAAGGACCGCGACATCGCGATGGTGTTCCAGAACTATGCGCTCTACCCGCATATGACGGTCGCGGACAACATGGCTTTTTCGATGAAGCTGAGGAGGGCGCCGAAGCCGGAGATCGAAGAGCGCGTCGGCAAGGCGGCGCAGATTCTCGGCCTGACCAAGCTCCTCGACCGCTACCCGCGCCAGCTCTCGGGCGGCCAGCGCCAGCGCGTCGCCATGGGCCGCGCCATCGTGCGCGACCCACAGGTCTTCCTCTTCGACGAGCCGCTCTCCAACCTCGACGCCAAGCTGCGCGTGCAGATGCGTACCGAGATCAAGCAGCTGCATCAGCGCCTGAAGACGACGACCGTCTATGTGACGCACGACCAGATCGAAGCCATGACCATGGCGGACAAGATCGTCGTGATGCACGACGGCATCGTGGAGCAGATCGGTGCGCCCCTCGACCTCTACGATCGTCCGGCAAACCTCTTTGTCGCCGGCTTCATCGGCTCGCCGGCCATGAACTTCCTGAAAGGTCACCTTCAGGGAGGGCGCTTCGTCTCGGACAGCGGCACGGCCCTGCCGGTGGCGAATGCGCCTGCAGCCTCGGATGGGCAGCGGATCATCTATGGCATCCGGCCGGAGCATTTCATTCTCGACGACTCGAACGGTTTGCCGGCCGAGGTGGCTGTCGTAGAGCCTACGGGATCGGAAACGCAGGTCTTCGCGAAATTCGGCGGCTCCGATGTCGTCGGCGTCTTCCGCGAGCGCGTCAACGCTCAGCCCGGCCAGCAGATCCGTGTCACGCCCGATCCAAAGTTCGTTCACCTCTTCGATGAGCAGACCGGCAAGCGCATCTAGAGCATCGAACGTGAAAAGTGGGCACCGGTTTTGCGTGAAAAGATGCTCGAAAACATAGAGCATCGGACGTGAAAAGTGGGCGCCGGTTTTGCGTGAAAAGATGCTCGAAAACATAGAGCATCGAACGTGAAAAGTGGGCACCGGTTTTGCGTGAAATGATGCTCAAGAGCCATGATCGGAGACCGACGCCATCGGATGGGGGGCGATGTCACACCCGATGCTGGAGCGGACGCGCCTTGGACTGCGTGAGGCGCTGACGTCAGCCCCGTCCTCTGCGACGGCAATCGAGCCAGGTCCATGGCCGGCCGTCTCCATGACGGTTCCGGATGTCTTCCCTTGGCAGATCCCGGAAGAGGCATCTTGGCGCGCCCATGAGGTGGTGGGCGGACCTTCATTTCACCGGCTGTTTCGTTATTCCATGACTCGGGGCTGATCTTCGCGCCCTGGAATGACGAGGAAAAACCAAACGTTCAAAAACCAAACGTTCAAAAACCAAACGTTCCTGGAGGCCGGGTAGGGCGAGCAGATGGATCTCGAATGCTCGAAACGGCGGCAGCCCTTGTTTTCGGCGACCTGTCACCCATAACGCTACAGTTGGTTGAGTCCAAGGTAAGCGCATGATCCGCCCCCGAGATGCCCTTGCGGTGTCGCCGCCCCATCCAGGCTGGATCCTGCGTGACCGGATCCTGCCTGGCCTTGGGCTCTCCGTCAGCCGGGCTGCCCGGGAGCTTCGCATCGCGCGTCAGACGCTCCATCGCGTTCTCGCCGGGACGGCTTCGGTCAGTCCCGAGATGGCCACTCGTTTGGCTCGTCTCTCGGGCACGACGCCTCACTTCTGGCTTGACCGGCAGCAACGGCACGACCTCTGGCACGCGGAGCAGGCACTCGCCGGCGTGCTCGGGCAGATCCCGACCCACACCCTTCCAGCCGCCCTTCAGAAAGAGATTGGACTTCGTCATGACCGGTAAGCCTCAACCCTCCCCGAAAGCGCGGACCGGGGTTGCAGGGCTGGACGACATCCTCATCGGAGGGCTGTCACCCGGACACGTCTATCTCCTGGAAGGCAGCCCCGGCACCGGCAAGACCACCATCGCGCTCCAGTTCCTGCTCGAAGGAGCGAAGGCCGGAGAAGCCGGGCTCTACATCACCATGTCCGAGACCGAGCAGGAGCTGCGCGAGGGCGCGGCTTCGCATGGCTGGGCCCTTGGCGATGGCGTTCAGGTGTTCGAGCTCGTGCCGCCGGAGAACCTTCTCGACGACGAGCACCAGCAGAGCCTGCTCTACTCGTCTGATCTCGAACTCGGCGAAACCACCAAGGCGGTGTTCGAGGCGATCGACCGGGCCAAACCGGTGCGGATCGTCATCGACAGCCTGTCCGAGATCCGGCTCCTGGCGCAAAGCTCCTTGCGCTACCGCCGCCAGATCCTGGCAATGAAGCACTACTTCGCCAAGCAAGGCGCAACGGTGCTGATGCTGGATGACCTGACCACGGATGCGAACGACAAAACCGTTCACAGCCTCGCCCATGGTGTCATCCGCCTGGAGGAGCTTACGCCGACCTACGGAGCCGAGCGCCGCCGCCTGCGCGTGATCAAGTACCGCGGCCAGTCCTTCCGGGGCGGCTTCCACGACTTCATCATTGCCGAGGGCGGTGTCCAGGTCTTTCCACGTCTGATCTCCAGCGAGCATAGGACAGGCTTTGCCCGCAACGTGCTGACCAGCGGCATCGGTGAACTCGACGCGCTCCTTGGCGGCGGCATCGAGCAGGGCTCCAGCACGCTGGTCGTGGGGCCGTCTGGGTCGGGCAAATCCCTTCTGACGGTGCAGTTCGCTGTTGCTGCCGCTCTCCGTGGGGAGAAGGCGGCCCTGTTCATTTTCGACGAGGAGCTTGGTCTCCTGATCGACCGAACCAAGCTGATGGGCATCGATCTGCAGGCGTTGTGCGCCAGCGGCAATCTGTTCATCGAACAGGTCGATGCCGCTGAGCTTTCGCCGGGTGAGTTCACCGACCGGGTGCGCGCCAGGGTTGATCGCTCGGGCGTTAAGACCGTCGTCGTCGACGGCCTCAACGGCTATCAGGCCGCCATGCCGGAGGAGCAGTTTCTCACCCTGCATATCCACGAGCTGTTGCAATACCTCAACCGGCAGGGGGCGTCGACCTTCCTCACGGTCGCCCAGCACGGACTTGTCGGTGACATGAAGTCTCCCGTCGACGTCACTTACCTGGCCGATACCGTGATCCTGCTGCGTTACTTCGAGGCTTACGGCCAGGTTCGGCGGGCGATCTCGATCATCAAGAAGCGGTTCGGCTCGCACGAGAACACCATTCGCGAGATCCGGATCGACAGCAGGGGCATTGCCGTGGGAGAGCCTCTCACGGGCTTCCAAGGCGTTCTGCGCGGCACGCCAGTCTTCGCCAGCCACGACCGTGACCGGCTGCTCGAAGACCGTTGAGCGAAGACTGTTGAGCGAAGACTGTTGAGTATGAGCGGCAATCCTCAAATGTATTCGGAGCGAGCGCTCATCCTGGCGCCGCACGGGCGGGATGCGGCTGTTGCGGCGGACATTCTACGGAGTGTGGGGATCATGGCGGAGATTTGCCCCGATCTGCCGGCATTGGCGCGCGAGATTGCCCGTGGGGCCGGCTTCGCCCTGGTCACGGACGATGCGTTCCGCACGGCCGATCTCAAGGATCTGGCGCGCTGGCTGGCGGATCAGCCGCCATGGTCGGACCTGGCCTTCGTGCTGCTGACCCTGCGCGGCGGCGGGGTCGAGCGCAATCCAGCGCTGGCGCGGCTCTCCGAGGTTCTGGGCAATGTGACCTTTCTGGAGCGCCCCTTTCATCCCGGAACGCTGGTGAGCGTCGCCCGCTCGGCTTTGCGGGGGCGGCGGCGGCAATATGAGGCGCGGGCCCGGCTGGAGGACCTGCACCAAGGGGAGGAGCGCCTCAGGACCGCGCTTGATAAGGAAAGGCGCGCGACCGAGCATCAGAGGGTGCTCATCAATGAGTTGAACCATCGGGTGAAGAACACTCTCGCAACGGTGCAGTCCATCTCGGCCCAAACCTTACGGACGGCGGACGGCAAAGAGGAGGCGCGCGAGGCTTTGGAGATGCGTCTGTTGGCTCTGTCCCGAGCCCATGATGTGCTCACGCGCGAAAGCTGGGAGGGAGCAGACCTGGTCGAAGTGGTCGCAAACGCCCTCAAGCCTTACGAGATTCCCGGGGAGACGCGATTCCACATCGAGGGGCCGCACGTGAGAGTGACGCCGCGCATGTCGCTGGCGCTGGCAATGGCTCTGCACGAGTTGGCAACCAACGCGGTGAAGTATGGCGCCTTGTCCAACAAGGCCGGCACGGTCCAGGTGTTATGGACCGTGCAGAACGGGGCCGCGCCGCCCCGGCTGAGCCTGCGCTGGACCGAGACCGGAGGCCCGCCCGTGGTGGCTCCGCGCCGGCGGGGCTTCGGGTCGCGGCTGATCGAGCGCAGCTTGGCGCAGGACCTGGATGGCCATGTGGAGATCGCGTTTCCGCCGACCGGCGTGGTGTGCACCGTCGACGCTCCTGTGGCGTAGGTCCACGACCGGGGGCAGAAGCCTGTGCAGCGGTCTGGTTCCGGTCGCCCGCGATGTACGAATATTCCCTCCGGAACATGAAAGGAGGAACGAGCGGAGATCCGGCACAGGTTTCGAATGCCGCCTTGGCAGATCGCGTTGAAAAACTCGCCGACGTCTGTGTGGGAACCGATCGGTGTCCGCCGAACGGATGAACTCGGCTTCGCTGGTTCGGGCCGCCTCTTTCTCCCGATCACCGTCCATGGTAGCACCTTGCAGAAGCACCTTGCAGGAGCACCTTGCAGGACGACCTTCAGCGCCAGCGCATCGTGCGAAAAAGTGGACCCGGTTTTTCGCAAGAGCGATGCGCTCTTTCCAAGAAGGGAGCATCGAATTGATGCTGCACGAGAGATTTCCCCGCGTAGAACTCTCCCAGTGGCCGACCCCGATCGAGCCGCTCGACCGACTGTCCGCTGCCCTCGGCGGTCCCCGAATTTCCATCAAGCGGGACGATTTCGGCAGCATCGCCATGGGCGGCAACAAGCTGCGAAAGCTCGAATATCTGTTGGCCGATGCGCAGGCGAAGGGATGCGACGCCATCGTGACATCCGGGGCTTTGCAATCCAATCATGCGCGACTGACGGCCGCCGCGGCGGCCAAGCTCGGCCTGGAATGTCACATCGTCCTGATCGACGAAGTCCCTGACCGACGACCGGCGTATTACAATTCGGCGAACCGGCTGATCGACGATGTTGTCGGGGCCGAGGTTCACCTGGTCCGGCGAGAGGACAGCCTTGCGGAGGCGGTCACTCGCTGCACCGAACAGTTGCAGGGCCAGGGAAAATCGCCCTACGTCATCCCCGTGGGCGGCTCCAACCCGATCGGCTGTCTGGGCTACGTCGCCTGCGCACGGGAAATCGTCGAGCAGGAGCGTGTGCTCGGACGGAGCTTCACGCATATCTTCGTCGTATCGGGATCCGGGGGGACGCATGCGGGTCTGCTCGCAGGCCTTCACCTCTCGAAATCGACATCGGAGTTGATCGGCGCGACGATCTCCCGTCCGGTCGAGAAGCAGCGCCCGATCATAGAGGCTCTGGTGGATGGCGTCTCAGCGTTGCTCGGCATCGATGCCGCCGCCAAATCGGCGATCCGCCTCGACGACAGCATGTACCTTCCCGGCTACGGACTGCCCAACGACGCCTCCCGCGAGGCGATCGCTTTATGCGCGCGATACGAAGGGATCTTGCTCGACCCCGTTTATACCTCCAAAGCGATGGCGGTCGTCATCGACGATATCAGAACGGGCCGCTTCGGCCCGAAGGACGATCTGCTTTTTATCCACACGGGTGGCGCACCGGCATTGTTCGCCTATCAGGAGATGTTCAGCCGAACCGCGTCGTGAACGGTTCAGCGAAAGGGTAGAACCGTCACTCGTCGATCCGCGGGAGACATTCCGGCGCCCTCGTTTCGTCAAGCCGTCGCGCGTTCGGGTTCGCGCTCGAGGATCCACCGACGCAGCATTTCTGCGATCTCGGCGTTGTGTGACGGGTCGCCGGTTGCGCGTGAAGGCGGCAGGCTTGCTTCTTCGATTGAGGAGTCTGCTGACACGAAATGGAAACGATGTTGCTGTTGTTTCTACTTGAAATTTTAACAACCACCAGGCCATAGAGTCCTAGCCTCTACCAACCTGCTCCGGCCAGCCACCGCGACGAGCAACCGTGGCGCCGGATGCCCTCCATCCGATCCAGTGCCATGGCCCTCGCGGGTAACTGACCATCCCGTCATTCCTGCCCGATCCGGACGACCTCCGAGACAAAGTCCAAGCCAAAGTCCAAGCCATGACCGTTCCCGCCAATCGCTTCATCATCGCCAGTTACTCGGATCTCGGTGTGAGCCCCAGCGGGGCTCCACAGGTCGGAATCGGCCTCTACTACTATGGCTCACCCGGTGCGCAGATCGGGGCAGGATATACGCTCGACATCATCTATCGCGGGGCGGGCGGAGCCCCGGTGACACTGCCCACGCCCATCTATAGCGAGCTTTCTGCGGGGACCGAGTACATCATTATCGAGAGTACCTGGTACGACTACTTCGATGTGGTTCCGGCAAGCTCTTACTTCAACGACGAGGTCATGATCAGCGCGGGCGACTCCAAGCCCGACGTGATCGCGCTTGTCCTCAAGAAGGGCGGTGTGGTCGTCGATACCCTCGGTAATCCTGGGACCGGCACGCCACTTCTGGACGGTCCGGGGATCGTGGTACGGAACACCAACTTCGAGGACCCCGGGACAGGCTATCTCGCAAGCGACTGGAACGTCCTTGCGACGAACGATCCATCCCTTGGCAACAATCCCTACAAGTACGTCAATGGTTTCACGGGCGCGGTTGCGCCGGCGGCGCCGCCCGCGGACACGATCAGCCCTACGGTCATCTCCATCGTGACGACGGGGACTGCCGGTCCCACCAATGCCGACACGATCACATACACCGTCACGTTCAGCGAAGATGTCACGGGCGTCTCGGCGGACGACTTCACCCTCACCGCCACGGGCAACGCGAGCGGCCAGGTCACCCAGGTCACCATGGTCGGACCCTCGGCCTATGCCGTCACCGTGTCCAACGTCACGGGGAACGGAACCCTGCGCCTGGACCTGAATGGTTCCGGCACAGGCATTGCCGACACGCATGGCAATGCGATCACGGGCGGGTATACCGCCGGTCAGACCTACACGGTCGACACGACCGCTCCGACGCTTTCGATCACGAGCGACAGGTCGGTCCTGAAGGCGGGCGAGTCGGCGACGATCACGTTCACCTTCTCCGAGGATCCAGGTTCCAGCTTTACGAGCGACGACGTCATGGTCGGCGGCGGCACCTTGGGACCGATGAGCGGTAGCGGCCTGACGCGTACCGCGACCTTCACGCCGAGTGCGAATACAGACAACGGGACGGCCAGCGTCACCGTCGCAGCCGGCAAGTATACCGATGCGGCCGGCAATGCAGGCGGAGCCGGTGCCAGCCCATCGATCACTTTCGACACCAAGGCGCCGACAGTTGCGGTGGAAAGCGCCACCTTTTCGGACGACACGGGCGCCTCGGGCGCCGACATGATCACGTCGAGCGCAAACCAGACCATCTCCGGTACGCTCGGCAGCAGTCTGGGAACCGGAGAGCGGGTCGAGGTCTCGCTCGACAACGGCGCGAGCTGGGACGTGGCCACCGTTGACGGCGTCACCTGGTCGTTCGCCGCCGTCCTGAGCGGCTCCGGAACCTTGCAGGTGCGCGTGATGGATACCGCCGGCAACACCGGTCCTGTGTACGCGCATTCCTATGTCATTGACACCGTGGCCCCGTCCGCGCCGTCCGCGCCCGATCTGGCGGCGGCCTCGGACACGGGGATCTCCAATACCGACAACATCACCGGCGCCACCACCCCGACCTTCACCGGCACCGCGGAGATCGGCGCCACCGTCCGGCTCTATGACGGCGTCACCGAGATCGGCTCCGCCGTCGCCACCGACGGCACCTGGAGCATCACCAGTTCCACGCTCGGCGCAGGCGCCCACACCATCACGGCCGTGGCGACCGATGCCGCCGGCAATGTCGGGCTGGCCTCGCCGCCGCTGGAGATCCAGGTCGTCACGGAGGGGCCCGCCACGCAGGTGACCGGCATGGCCCTCTCGGACGACAGCGGCGTTTCCGCCACCGACTTCGTCACGAGGACGGCCGTTCAGACCCTTGCCGGCACCCTGAGCGCCGCCCTGGCCGCAGGCGAACGCGTCGAGGTGTCGTTCGACGACGGCGGTACCTGGACGCCCGCGCTCAGCGAGACGCCGACCTCCTGGTCGCTGGCGGCCGTGCTGACGGAGGGCACGCACACGATCGCGGTGCGCGTGGTCGATGCCATCGGCAACACCGGCCCCGTGCGCAGCCAGGCCTACACGCTCGACACCGTGGCGCCGGGCCTCACGATCACCAGCAATCTCGCCGCGCTCAAGGCCCACGAGACCGCCACCATCACGTTCACCTTCAGCGAAGACCCCGGCGCGAGCTTCACCCTCGACGCCATCAGCGTGGTCGGCGGCACGCTCGGCGCGCTGAGCGGCACCGGCCTGACCCGCACGGCCGTGTTCACGCCCGAGCCCGGCGTCAGCGGCGGCACGGCCACCATCGCGGTCACGGCCGGGACCTACACCGATGCCGCCGGCAATGCGGGCGGCGCGGGCGCCCCGCTGGCGCTGGCCCTCGACACCCGAGCGCCGCTGGTCGACGGCGTCGCGGTCGACCGCACCGAGACGACCAACCTCGACGGCTCGGTGTCGCAGGTGGTCACGATCCCGGTGGTGACGGCGGGCCGGAGCGAGACCGACGGCAGCGCCCTGTATGCCGACATTCCGCTGGTGACGGCGGGCGGGCGCCCCGTGCTCACGGTGCAGGTCGGGGTCGGGCTCGGCCTGACCGCGTCGGGCTTTGCGGCGCCGAAAGCCGCCGGCGCCTCGCTCGCCGACCTGATCCGCGAGATCCAGGCCCATGCCGGCGCGGCCGACCGCACCACGCTGAGCGGCGGCGGCGCGGGCTTCCTGGCCGGCCTGCCGGCGCACACGCCGCTCCTCGTCCAGGCGCTCACGCTCACCCAGGCCGGCGCGGTGGCGGGCGTGCCGCTCGTCATCAGCGGCGACAGCAGCGCGCAGGCGCCGGCGACCGCGCTCGTGATCGACGCGCGCGGGCTGTCGGCCGGCACCGTGATCGCGCTCGACAACGTCGCGTTCGCGACGATCCTCGGCGCCGTGCGGGTCACCGGCGGGGCCGGCTCGCAGGTGGTGTATGGCGACGGCGCGGCCCAGCACATCGTGCTCGGGGCCGACGACGACACCCTGCACGGCGGCGGCGGCAACGATTACATCGGCTCCAAGGGCGGCAACGACTGGCTCTACGGCGATGCCGGCAACGACACCGTCGCCGGCGGCATCGGCGACGACCATCTCTATGGCGGCACCGGCCATGACCGGCTCCTCGGCGAGGCCGGCCATGACCGCCTCGAGGGCGGGTCCGGCAACGACACCCTGCTCGGCGGCTCCGGCCACGACACCCTGGCGGGCGGCACCGGCCACGACCGGCTCTACGGCGATGCCGGCAACGACCGGCTCTATGGCGGGTCCGGCCACGACCGCCTCGACGGCGGCAGCGGCCATGACCGGCTCGACGGCGGCGCCGGCAACGACACGCTGCTCGGCGGGACCGGCAACGACACCCTGGTGGGCGGGCTCGGCCGGGACCAGCTGTGGGGCGGCGCCGGCCGCGACGTCTTCGTCTTCACGACGGTCGCGGAGAGCCGGGTCGGGGCGCAGCGCGACGTCATCCATGACTTCCAGAGCGGCCACGACCGGATCGACCTGCGCGGCATCGACGCCAACACCCGGCTCGCCGGCAACCAGGCGTTCAGCTGGACCGGCGCAGACGGCCCGTTCCTGCACCCGCAGGAGAGCGCGGCCTTCCTGGCCACGGGCTTTACCGGCCGGGCGGGCGAGCTGCGCTTTGCCAACGGCCTCCTGATGGGCGACGTCGACGGCGACGGCCGGGCCGATTTCGAGATCCGGATCGTCGGCCCTCTCGCGGCCGGCGACGTGATCCTGTAAGCCCAGATCGGAGATCGTGATGAAGAGCTTCTTCCTGTCCGCCTCAGTCCTGCTTGGCGCAACGGTCGCGGCGGCCGCCGCCGACCTGCCGTCGCGGGCCGCGCCTGTGCTTCCGCTGCCGGCCGCACCCGCGGTGAGCTGGAGCGGCTGGTATCTGGGCGCGCATGGCGCCTGGATCAGCGACCAGGGCGCGGCCGAGCGCACGGGCGTGCTGGGGGTGGCGCCGGCGGCGCTGCCGGCCCGGGCAGGCTTGCGCGCCAGCGGGCTCGGCGGCGGTGCGCAGGTCGGCTATCTGTGGCAGTTCGGCGACGTGGTCGCCGGCCTCGAGGCGGATCTGAGCGCGCTCGATGTGGGCCAGGGCCGCAGCAGCGTGGGCGTGGCGGGGCCGTTCGCGCTGCGCACCGACCTGAGTTCGCAGCTGCGCTGGTTCGGCACGCTCAAGGGCCGGGTCGGGCTCGTGCTGCCGAGCCTGGTGCCGCTCGTCGAGCAGTCGCTGGTCTATGTCACCGGCGGTCTCGCCTCGGCCCAGATCGAGCACCAGGGCGCGATCACGGTGACGCCGCCGGGCGTCGGCCCTGCGCTGAGCCGCACCGCCTGGACGAGCGGCTTCGTGCTCGGCGCCGGCGCCGAGCACCGGCTGACGCCGAACCTGTCGCTGACGAGCGAGACGCTGTATTACAAACTCGCCGACGAGACGCTGACGCTGGCGCGGGCCGGGGATCAGGCCAGCTATCGCTTCAAGAACGACGGCTGGATCAGCCGCCTGGGGCTCAACGTCCGGTTCTAAAGCAGGCCGATGCGACGAGAGAGCAGGATCGGATGCGTCTTCGCGCTCCCGATCCTTGCCACCGCCTGAGTTGCAGACCGGCCGGCACGAGCTGTCGTTCGCTCACGGGCGCATCGTGCGAAAAAGTGGACACGGTTTTCACGAACGTGGCTCTTCGGGTCCGCTCGAACGATGCGCTGTTCTATAGCAGGAGCATCGGATTCAATCCCAAAAGTGGATTCCACTTTTCACGTCCGAGACCCTAGGCCTGTCCCACCAGTCCTCGGATCCGCGCCGCGAAGGCTTCGACTGCGAAGGGCTTGGTGATCATCTCCATGCCCGGTTCCAGGAAGCCGCCCGCGATGGCTGCATTCTCCGCATATCCGGTCATGAACAGAACCTTGAGGGCCGGGCGGTGGTGGCGGGCTGCATCGGCGAGTTGGCGGCCGTTCAAGCCCGGCAGGCCGACGTCGCTCACCATCACATCGATTCTGACATTCGAATTGAGGATTTTGAGCCCTGCCGGGCCGTCATGTGCCTCCATGACATGATAGCCCAAGTCCCGGAGGATCTCGCTCACCAAGTCCCGAACCGTGGGTTCGTCCTCGACCACCAGCACGACTTCGCCCTGCCCGCGCTGAGGCGGCTCCAATTGCGGCATGTCCTGATTGTCCGGCAGGCCATGGTCACGCGGCAGGTAGATTTTGACTGTCGATCCCCGATCGACCTCGCTGTCGATGCGAACAAAGCCGTCGGACTGCCGGGCAAAACCGTAAACCATCGACAGGCCGAGGCCCGTGCCTTGCCCGATGGGCTTCGTGGTGAAGAAGGGCTCGAATGCCTTGTCGATCGTCTCCTTTGCCATCCCGACACCGGTGTCGGACACGCAAACACAGATGTATTGTCCCGGCGCTACCTCACCCAATCGTTGGGCATATCGGGCGTCGATGTCGACATTGCAGGTCTCAATCGTGAGCGTGCCTCCGTCCGGCATGGCGTCGCGTGCATTGATGGCGAGATTCAGGATCGCGCTCTCGAGCTGGTTGGGATCGCACAAGGTCGTCCAAAGGCCCGCCGCCGTCATGGTCTCGATCCGGATGGTCTCGCCTGACGTGCGGCGCAGCAGATCCTCCATGGACGTCACAAGTTGGTTGGCATCGACGGGCTTGGGATCAAGGGGCTGGCGTCGTGAGAACGCCAGGAGGCGATGGGTCAGCGCGGCCGCTCGATGGGCCGCATTCGAGGCTGCCGTGGTATAGCGTTCGATGTCGTTGAGCCGCCCTTGGCGGACCCGGGTTTGGAGCATCTCGATCGCGCCCAGGATCCCCGTCAGGAGGTTGTTGAAGTCGTGGGCTATCCCGCCTGTGAGCTGGCCGACCGCTTCCATCTTCTGAGCTTGATGCAAGGCCTCCTCGGTTTGGCGTTGCCCCGTGATGTCGCGTCCGATGGCGTAGAACAATCCGCCTTCGGGCGAAGCCGTCCAGGAAATGAGCCGGTGCTCACCGTCCTTGCAGCGGAAGCGGTTCTCGAAATTGAGCGTCGTAACGCCCCGGTCGAGCTTCGCCAATTCCCGGAGCGTCGATCCGACGTCATCGGGATGGACCAGGTCGAGAAAGTTGAGCTGGAGCAGTTCGTCCTTCGTCCAGCCGAGAACGCGGGTCCAGGCGGCATTGACGGCCAGCAGGTCGCCTTTCGCGTTGCAGACATCCATGAGGTCGCCGCTCAGACGCCAGATCCGGTCCCGCTCGCGCGTGCGCTCGGCCACGCGCGCTTCGAGGGTCTCGTTCAGTTGGCGCAGCCTGTCCTGGCTTTCCCGCAGGGCGCGCTCGGTCCTGACCTTTTGAGACGTCTCCGTGACGGTGTCGAGAAGGCCGGCCACTCGCCCGCTCTCATCTCGGACCGGGCTGTAACAGAAGGTGAAATAGGCTTCCTCAGGCTCTCCGTATCGATTGACCGGCAGGAGCAGGTCCTCGAAGTAGCTGGCCTCGCCAGCCAAAGCCTTGTCGACGATGGGTGTGATGTCGTCCCAAACCTCGGCCCAGGCCTCGCGAAAAGGCACGCCCAGCAGTTCGGGCTTGCCTCCCGCCAAAGGGCGATAGGCGTCGTTATAGATGCCGACGAGATCGGGTCCCCAGAGAAGATAGGAGGGAAACTTCGAGTTGATGACCATGCTGACCATGGTCCGCAGGCTCTGCGGCCAGGTCTGGATGGGGCCAAGGGAGGTCTGGGACCAGTCGAAGGCGCGGATCCTGGCGCCCATTTCGCCTCCGCCTACGAGAAAGGTCAGGTCCGGAGGAGCAATGTCATGCGGCATGCGATGTATCTAGACGAGGACAGGCCTCCCGGCCAGTCCCTGCGCTTAGGCAAAGAAGCGCCGGTCCGGCATCGTCACGCGTTCCAGCATGGTCACGGCCACGCGCCTGACGGACCGCCGAAGGGGCGGCTTTTGGGATCGGCGACGCCAGCCGTCCGATCCTCTTCGACCCCAAGCGGTCCTTCAACTTGCACTGCTCTTTGGTCGCCCATCCGGCCGCAAGGTCACCTATACGCGCCGCGCAGGGCAGGGCCGCTCCATCCCGCCACAAAACGGTCAAGTTTGAAGGGCGCCGGTCCACGTCCGTGAAATCCCACCTGGTCGACGACTCGCCGTGAAACACCTCGCCGCTCAATCTACCTCGGCTCGAACGAGAGAGGCGCCCTCCGCACGAACAGAGTTCGATGCGGGCTTCGCACCGCTCGAGAGCCGTTCGGACGGCAAAAGACCCGTCATCAACCTCCATTGGCTCACCGCTTGTCTCCTGGTCAGCGTCAGCGGTGGCGTGCTCATCGGCACGGCGCTCTATGGAGCTGTCGAAACAGAGGGCGTGGATATCGAGCGTCCCGAGCGCGTCGTGATCCGCTCCGTCCGCGACTTCCAGAACTCCGGCGTTGTCGGGCAGAAAGGCGACCGATTGGCTCTCGGCCCTGTGCCGGCTGCGGCAAAAAAGGAATTCAGCGCATCCAGCGTCGAGCAGGTGGGCGATCACGAAGTCATCCGGGCCCGGGCTTATGTCCGGCTCAAGACGGATCTTTCGCTGGCCCGGGCCGAGATCGAGGACATCCCCCCATTCGACTTTGCGCACATGGTCCTTGAGCGCGAGCCCGAGGCTCCCGAGGAAGACGAGGTGTCGGCTTCCTATGATCCATCCGAGACCGAGGCAACCATCACCAGAAGCGATCTGGCCGCTCTCACGATCGGGAACGATGCGCCGGCGCTGACGGAGGACAACGCTGCGGATCAGATCAGGGAGTTCACCAGCCTGACCTCGGACCTCTCTCATCTGGCGGAGGGCTTTACGCAGCAGCGCATCCTTGCCCGAACCTTCCGCTTCAAGGATCAGATCGGTCAAGGGACGATCGAGCGAGCTCCATCGGATCCCTTCGATGCGATCGACGTTCGCGTTGCGCCCGAGAACGTCGTCTCGATTCCGAAGAACCGGATCAATTCCGCATCTCCCCTCTACGAGGAGCGCGAGATCATCCTGGAGCGTGGGGAAACGCTTGAATTTGCGCTTCGCAAGAACGGCGCGACCCAAGCACGAACCGATAAGATCCTGGCGGCATTGAGTTCCTGGGTCCGGTCCAGCCTCCCCGAGGCTCCCCATGTCCGGCTTCTTCTGGGGCCGCAAACCGGTGGCCGGCCCATCGAGAGAGTCACCATCGAGCGGGATGGCAATGTCCTGGAGAATGTCGCCGAGAACGATCAGGGACAATTCGTTTCCGTACTGAGAACTGATCAGCCATCCCCGGAGGTCGCCTCATCCGGCGACACAGTGGACGAGGAGGGAGAAAGGGTCAGTTTGTACGAGAGCGTCTACGAGACCTGCCTCGAGAATGGGATCCCACGTCCGATCATCGACACCATGATCCGGGCTCTCGCGTACAATGTCGACTTCAACCAGCAGGCCGCCCGCGGGGACGGTCTCTCGCTGTTCTTCGCCAATGACGAGGGGCGCGATCCCGAACTGCTCTATGCGGCTCTCAAAATCGGAGATGAGATCCGAAAGGTGTACCGCTATCAGTCTCCCGTAACCGGGGACGTCGAATATCTCGATGAGGAAGGCCACTCGGCCAAGAAGCTCCTCGTGAGAAAGCCTGTTGCCGAAGGGCGTCTCAGTTCACCCTTCGGCGGGCGGTTTCATCCCATTCTCGGCTACACCCGTCCTCATAACGGCGTCGATTGGGCGGCCCCCCGGGGAACACCCATCATGGCAACGGGCAATGGGGTCGTCGAGGCGGCCGGAACGGCTTCCGGCTACGGCAATCACATCGAGATCAGGCACCTGAACGGCTACATGACGGGCTACGGTCACCTGGCACGGATTGCCCGTGGGATCACCCCCGGCGCAACGGTGCGACAGGGTCAGGTGATCGGTTATGTCGGTTCAACCGGCCTCTCGACGGGGCCTCACGTTCACTACGAGGTCAAGATCAACGATCGGTTCGTCGACCCGATGAAAGTCCGTCTGCCCGACGGACAAGGGCTCACCGGCGAGGCCCTGGTGTCCTTCCAGCAGGAGGGGCGGCACATGGACGATCTGCGTCATAGGGGCTGACGCGTGACGGCCGTTCGACTGGATCCCGGCGCTCTCGGACTTTCGCAGCCGCTGCCCGAACGTGCGGAGGGAGGCCGGTCGCAACGACGCCTCAGTCCGCGTGGCCTCGGCCGAGACTGTTCAGAAGATCCTGCGAGCGCCGCAGGTTCTCTCGGACAAGGCGGACCTGCTCGGCCACCTCGGCACTGAGCCGCATCATTCGGTTTCCCTGTTCCCTGGCGGCCTTGATCATCGAACGGGGGACATGCCGCCCGGCATGACGGTCGAAAATCTCGGCGAAGGGCAGGTCCAAGATCAACTCGTCTGCGGCATTCGCAACCTCGATCGCATAGTCCCGCGGATTCCGGCCCCGGGCCACGAACACCCCTCGGATACCTTCAGCCGCGCGGAACGCTTCAAGATAGGCGGTCTCCACGTCAGGAAATTCAAGCCCTAACCTGTCACGGCTCCGCCGCTGATCGGCGTCCCGGATATGAAAATAGAAGTGCGGCATGCCAGGTCCTCTCGGCTTTGTCCGGTCGGTTCGCCCTCAGGCGAAAGATGATAGGGATGATAATGATTTCGGTCGGGGGCAGAAGCTCTCCATGCGGGGTGCCGATTCCTTCTTCGGAGGAGTGGGGCCTTGCTCTTCAGCGGACCGATCACGACGCCGGTGTCCGTCCCGAAGACCCCGGGAAGTGCCGCCGGGCTGAGCGCAGGAAAGCCGGCGGTGCCAGTCCGGTGTGCGTCTTTCCAGTGACTGGACAAGTGCCTCCCGTGGGCTTCTAAAGTTTCCGGTCACATCGATTCTCCAAATCCCCAGGGCGATTGAGCCACTCCGCTGGCGTCCGGTCCCGGTTAAGGACACACACTTGGCTCTCTTCGCCCTCGGCACGTCACTCTGCATCGCCTTGGCGACCCTCATCTCTGCCGAGGTCGTGAAGGCCGTGGGCGGCCCCATGGCGCTGTCGCGCTGGCGCATGCTCATCGGTTTCCTGATGCTGGTCGCCATTGCGACAGTGGTTGGGGGCTGGGGCAGTGTGTCGGCAAGGCATTTCCCCCTTATCCTGCTCTCAAGTCTTGTGGCGATTGTCGTGGCGGATCCGGCATTGAACGCCGGCATCGCCCTGATCGGTGCACGCCGGACCGGGCTGATCTTCTCATTGAGCGCCCCCTTTGCGGCCGTGCTCGGCTTCCTGGTCCTCGGGGAGACGCTGGGCCCGAGCCAACTGGTCGGGTGCGTGCTGGTCACGTGCGGGATCGTGATCGCGGTCGGCTTCAAGCACGGGCCCGCCACTCGCCCTGAAGCGGCGCATAAAAGTTTCGTTCACGCGGAGGTTCGCCTCTCGGCTGCGGGCGTCCTGCTGGCCGTGCTTGCCGCCTTCGGCCAGGCGGTCGGCATCCTCTCCATGCGGCCGGTAATGCTCGACCACCCCGATCCATTCGCCGTGATGGCGCTGCGGGGACTCGTGGCCGTTGTCGTCCTGTGGGCGTACCATCTCGGGTCACCGAAGACTTGGAAATCGGGTACTTGGAAATCGGGCACTTGGAAATCGGGTACTTGGAAATCGGGCATCGGCATTCCGGACGGGCAGACGCTGGCTCGTGTTTCGCTCGGGGTCTTCATCGGGTACGTGGCCGGCATGTCGATGCTGATGATCGCCTTGACCGGAACCAGCGTGGCGGTTGCCTCGACACTCTCCTCGATGGCTCCGGTCGCCATCCTGCCGATGCTGTGGCTGCGGACGGGGAACAGGCTCGCATGGCCATCCTGGGTCGGCGCATGCGTGACGGTTCTTGGCACTGCCGTTCTGTTCTGGCGTTAGAGCATCGGACGCAAAAGTGGGAACCGGTTTTGCGTGAAAAGATGCTCAGGCAAGGAGAGCATCGGACGTGAAAAGTGGGAACCGGTTTTGCGTGAAAAGATGCTCAAGAACAGAGACCGACTGCATCGGATGGAGGTTCGAGTTCACACCCGACGCTGTAGCACCTGAGACGTCGAACCGCATGACAAAGCCGGTCCATCACTGGCAGATGCGGTAACGGTCGCTTGACCCATGCTGCTGCAGATCCACGTGCAGATGGTCGGCATGGGCCGCGTCGGATCCGGGACCCAGCACCGTGGTGAACCAGCCGCAGGCGGCGGTGCGCAGGGCCATCAGGGATGGATTCTGGGGGGAATCGCCTTCCGGCCGGATGCGCAGGGTTGATCCGTTGGCGAGTTCGAAACCGACGATATCGATCGCCAAGCCCTCGGCATGGGCCGACAGCCTGCCGGTCGCGGCTCCGTTCCGGTTCCGGCACTCGAACCCCGGCCCGGTGCGGACATTCCTCAATTCCGTGTTCAGGCTGCCAGCCACTACGGGCGCCACCAGGCCCCCCAGCCAACGCCCGAAGTTGCCGGCGAACCGGCAGGCCAGCATGGGCTGATCGCCCAGGCGCACGGTCGCCCCCGGTCGGGACGGCACCGGCACGGCCCTCAGCCTTACAGGCGCCTCGATCCGGCAGAGCTCGTTTGGCGTGGAGGGCTGCTCGGCCGCTTCGACCTCGAACCCATCGGCCCTGAGCTGGACGAGGCACGAATCCGGTTCCGTCACGGCCTGTGCCGGTCCCTTTTCTTCCGGAAGGGGCCGGGGTGTCTCGGCCGGGGGGCTGGACGGCTGCGCGGGTGCGGGCGCGTCCCTCGGCCGGGGCGGAGGCAGGGGCGGCCCCGCCTGCGCCAGGCTTGGTCCGGCTCCCAGGATCGCAATTGCCGCAAGCGCCACTCCGGAGCGCACCATCTGCCTCACCTCGCCGTCTCATCCTGCTCTTCTGAACGAACGCAACTGCCACGCTGCCGGTTCGCTCGTTCGTCCGGGACGTCCGGCTCTGAATTGCCGAGGGCCGACGAAGGGCAGACCAAGGGCGGACCAAGGGCGGACCAAGGGCGGACATTGCGTGAACTGGTCCAGCAGGCTTGGCGCCCTGGATAGGAGGGTGGGAGGGGCGCGCGAAGGCGAGCGGCCCGAATTGGCCTTCGTCGCAAAATGCCAAGCGCCTGTCCCAAACAATCAAGCAGATTTTCCCAACACGGCCACAATGTCCTTCGTCGACAATCTGCCCGGGTCTTCGAGCAGGGCATCGACAGGGAGGATGGCGCCCCGATGCGAATGGTCATCGCATGCACGCTTGTTCCGATCATCGCCACCACATCGGCGCTCGCGGCTCCGGGCGTGACCACCACCAGCGTCAATCTGCGCGCGGGGCCGGGAACGAACTATCCGTCGATGCGAACCCTGCCGGCCGACACCGCTGTCGATATCGGACAATGTGAAGGCTCCGGCAGCTGGTGCGCCGTCACCGTCAAAGGACAACAGGGCTTCGTGAGCGGGCGTTATCTGGACGCGAAGCAGGATTCCGAGGGGTGGCCCCGCACTTTTGAGGTCGGTCAGGGCCGGATCGTACTGTTTCAGCCGCAATTCACGGAATGGACCGACTTCAAAACCATCGAGGCGCTGGTTGCGGCGGAATACATGACGACGCCGAACGCCAATCCGGTCTTCGGTGTGATCGGACTTAAAGGTTCGACCTCCTATGACGAGGACACCGGCGCGATCGTCATCAGCGACGTGACGGTCACGCAGCTCAACTTCTCGGGCTTGGACCGCGATGCTCTGACGACGCTCTCCGTCGAGACCGGCAAGCTCCTGCCGACCGGCCCGATCACGGTGGCCGAGGCGCGCGTGACCGCGAGCCTTGCCGAGCAGAAGCGCATGGTCGATGTGACGGGGCTCAAGGCCGATCCGCCGCGGATCGTCGTCTCGACCACCCCGGCTCTTCTGGTCCAGACCGATGGCGAGGCGGCCTTTGCGCCCGTGAAGGGCAAGTCCGGCCTGTCTTTCGTCGTCAATACGAATTGGGACCTGTTCCGGATCGACGAGAGCAGCGCCCTTTATCTGCGTGACGACACCCATTGGCTGACGGCAGCCGCCATCAATGGCCCATGGGCGCCCGTGACCGATCTGCCTGCACTGCTGAAGGATCTGCCCGACGACGGCAACTGGGCCGATGCCCGCGGAGCCGTTCCGCCGGAGCCCTATCAGGACGGCAAGGTCCCTCGAATCGTCACCACCGATGCACCGGCCGAGATGATCCTGTTCATTGGCGATCCCAAGCTCGTGGACGTCCCGAAGACCTCGCTGCAATGGGCCTCCAACACCGAGACGGACGTGTTCTTCGACACGGCCGGGAAGCAGTGGTACGTGCTCCTGTCCGGCCGCTGGTTCCGTGCGGCCTCGCTCGACGGGCCATGGACGTTCGCCACACCCGACCTGCCCGCCGACTTCCGCAACCTTCCGGAGGACGCGCCGTACTACGCCGTGCGCGCATCCGTGCCCGGAACATCGGAGGCCGCGGAGGCACGGCTGAAAGCCGGCATCCCCACAACCGCGCGGGTCGAGACGGGCTCGATCGCACCGACGGTCGCCTATGCGGGGGAGCCTCAGTTCGCCCCCATCGAGACGACCGATCTTTCCTATGCGACCAATACGACCGACACCGTGATCAAGGTCGGCGAGCAGTATTTCCTGCTTCAGGACGGCGTCTGGTTCGTGTCCGAGAGCCAGAATGGCCCGTGGCAGCTCGCCCGCGAGGTGCCCGACGCCATCTATGGCATTCCCCCGTCCTCGCCGGTTTACAACGTCACCTATGTGCGCGTGTACGACACCGAGCCGGATGCGGTCTGGTACGGCTACACCATGGGCTATCTGTACGGCTTCCTGGCCTGGGGCAGCTATGTCTACGGCACGGGCTGGGCGTACCCGCCGTACTGGTACAATGGGCCGGGCTATGCCTACCCGATCTACTACCCGCGGCCGGTCACCTGGGGGATCGGGGCCTATTACAACCCGGTGCGCGGCCTCTATGGCCGTTACGGCTACGCGTACGGCCCGTATCGCGGCATCGCCGGAGCGCGGACCTGGAACCCGGCGAGCGGCACCTATGGCCGCGCGGGCGCGGCCTGGGGCCCGCGTGGGTCTGCGGCCTTCGTCGGCGCCTACAATCCGCGCACGGATGCCGGCGGCTATCTCGCCGGCGGGCGCAATGTCTATGGCGCGTGGAAGTCGGCCGGGGTCAGGCGTGGGTCCGAATGGGCCCGCGTGACGGCGCGGGACACGGCTGCCGGCGGCTCGGCGATCCGCTGGAACACCTCGAACGGGCAAGGCTTCATCCGCGAGGGCCGGCGCGGCGACATCTATGCGGGCCGCGACGGCAATGTCTACCGGAACTCCGGCAACGGATGGCAGCGCTGGGACGGCGGCTGGCAGGACGCGGCGCAGCCGAAAGCCAGCGAGCTTATCGGCCGTGGCGAAGGGCGCGAGGGCCTCTCGCCGGAAGGGCGTGAGCGGCTGCAGGAGCGCGGCGGGGGAGAGGCCTTGAGGGGCCTTGCTCAAGCGGGCGCTGCGGGGGCAGCCGGTGCGGCTCTCGGCCAGCGGCTGACCGCCGAAGGCATAGAGGGGCGCAGAGACCGTCCAGAAGGTAGCGCCGCCGGTCGGGAACGGGCGGCGCAACGCCCGGCGGGAGAGCGCCAGGCCCAGCAACGCCCGTCAGCCCAGCAGCGTCCGTCGGCGCCATCGCGCCCGGTCAAGCAGGAGCGTCCCGGCGCCCAGCAACGGCCGGCGCCGCAGCAACGCCCGGTTCAGCAACGTCAGGTGGCGCAGCAGCGTCCAGCGGCAAAGCCCCGTCCCGCGGCGCAGCAGCGCCCGACCGCGCAGCGTCCGTCCGCACAGCCGCTGCCCTCGAACCTGACGCTGGACGTTAAGGCGCGGAACCTCGGGAACCAGCGGCAGATCGCAAGCCGGCAGTTTGCCGGACCGGCGTCGCCGCAGCTCTCGCGCCGCCCGGCGTCCTTTTCAGCGCAGCGCAGCTTCAGGCCACCGGGGGGCCTTGGAGGGGGAGGAGGCTTCCGCGGCGGCTTCGGAGGTCGCGGAGGCGGTCGCCGTTAGAGCATCGAACGCATGCGGTGTGGGATCTTCATCGTGAGCAGCGCTTGTATACGGTACCGGTCGTGTCCTGTTCGTTGAGGTAGCGCTTGAGCGAGCCATCCGGCTCGAGCGTCATGAAGGCCCGGACTTCGTTGCCCCCCACCGCATTGGTGCAGTTGAGGACGAGAAGCTTGTGGTCCGCGCCCGGTCGGCTTGATTTGATGCGGCACGAGGCCTGAGGCGTCTTCAGGCTATTGCCCGAAATGATGAAGGCCGGCGCGAAGATGTCGACCGGCTTCCTGAACGTCGTTCCCTTCCCGGACGACGAGTAGACATCGGCGCACTCCGCGCTTCCCGAAAGCCAGGCGCCCTGGAGCCCGGACAATCCTCCTTGCGCCATCGTGCCTGAGGCGGCGAACGACATGGCCACGCCAAGTCCGGCAGCCGCAAAGCTCACGACTCTCATCCTAACCTCCCATCATGGTAAGACTACCGTCCTCGACGGCCCACCGCAGGACCAATCTAGGCAAGGCCAAGCCTCGCGCTTGACGGAAGTGGACGATCTCTTGGCAGTTTGGGACGGAGGCATCGGATGGGTGGCCGAGAGACGGTCGACCGTCCTGCGCCGCTCATCGGGCGCTATGGCCGCCCGCGGGGCCATTCCTTCTCCGTCTGATCAAAGATTAGTCAGATGCGCATTCTTCAGCCTTGGTCTCGGATGGGGAACGTGCTTATCCGGAGCCTCGCCCTGCAAGGAGTTGTCCCGGTGCCGTTTCAGAGATTGATCCCAATTGCCGCTGCCCTTTCATTCACCTTTTCGATCGCGTCGTCGGCCGCTGCCGCCGAGCCGTTGAAGGTGAAGGTCTTCATCGGTTCGATGTTCGAGATCGGCCAGAATACCGGTGATCGGGCCGGTGAGTTCCAGCACTGGTACGAGCGCTATTTCAACCACAGCCAGGCTATCCCGGTGAAAGGGGCCCTGAACCCGGTCTACTGCAACGAGGACGGCGTCTGCGGGTCCGTTCTGGGGATGGGCAAAGTGGCTTCGTCCTCATCCCTGCAGGCGATCATTCTCAACCCGCAATTCGACATGTCGGAAGCGTACTTCGTCATCAACGGCGTGGCCGGAACGCCGCCGGAGCGGGGCACCATTGCCGATGTCAGCTGGGCAACCTGGCTCGTCGACTACGATCTCGGCCATCGCTGGGCTCCGGAAGAGGGAGAGCCGGGCGCACCGACCTTCATGCCGCGCAAGGGATATGAGAAGGTTCGCCTGTTCCAGCTCAATCCCGATCTGGTCGGCTGGGCGATGCGGCTGACGGGCAAGATGACCCTGAAGGATTCGGAGTCCGCGCGGGCCTACCGGATGCGATACCCGCAGGAGGCGGCACGCCAGGCCCCGTCCGTGAAGGCCGGCACGCATATGACCGGTGACACCTTCTTCCACGGTCCCGGCATGTCGCAACAGGCGCAGTACATTGCCAAGCTCTATGGTGCGGATGATTACCTCATCACCGAGATGGAGGCGGCCGCCATCGCCCAAGTGGTCCAGCGCACGCTCGGTGACGGAAGGCTCCTCAGCCTGCGGGGAGCCGTGAACTTCGACCAGGGCAATCCGAACGAGACGACCCTTCAGCATCTCGATCCGGCTCCAGGCCAAACGGCGGGCGGGTTCGCCGAGACCGTCGACAATGTCGCCGCTGTCGGAGGCACGATGGTCGATTACATCGTCGCGCACTGGCCGGAATGGAAGAATGGCGTTCCCCCGCTGCCACGGCAGTAAGGGAAGCGGCTGTACTGCCTGGTGAGGGCCTTCCGGAGGCCCTCACGTCAGGCGTTCCGGACCAATGACCTGAGGCGGAATGAACAGGGAAGGCCCGATAATGGCACTTTGCCGAAGACGTGCCTTCGTCGTTGGCGCGGCGGGAAGCAGACCTTCATTTCGTCGGCCGTTCGCGACCCTTTGACACAAAGGGACACCTGCGGCTTTGCGCCGGACGTTTCCCGCCGTCCGGACCCTCTCGCGGGCGCGCGTTGCTCCGCTCCGGAAATGGGTCCGGAGACGACTCAAGGAGTGGATCCGGTCCGGCGGCTCTTGGTCTCGAACGCCGCAACATTCGGAAGACAATTCTTTCCCGTGCTTCTATAATCGTCCCGTATCTCGCGAGGAGCCTGCGTGTCGAACGCCGCCCACGTAGAGCATCCTCCGCTTCGATATGAGGAGCGCGTGTCATGAAATTCCGGAGACTGATAACAATTGCTGCCCTTGTGTTCGGCGCATGGCTCGGGATGGCCTCACTGGAACAGGGAAGAGTCGGCGTCGCGCCCGCTGCGGCGGCTCAGGGCTGTGGTCCCGGCTTTCATCGAGGGCCTTATGGCTACTGCCGACCGAACGCCTACGGCCGCTATTATGGGGTGCCCCGTTATTACTACCGTGGTGGTTATTACGGTCGCCCGTACTACGGCTACCGCAGACCATATTATGGACGTCCCTACTACGGCTACCGTGGCGGTTATTACCGTCGGCGGTACTAGGGCCAATCCACATTCAGGATTCACACGAGCGAAGAAAGCTGACTCACTGGGTTGCAGGTGGTTTGATTCGGAGCCGGACGATGGGTGTGAAGCGATACGAACTGAGCGAAGCCCAGTGGCGGCGCATCGCCCCCCTGCTGCCGGGCAAGGTGGGCGACCCCGGCCGCAGCGGGGCGGATAACCGCCTGTTCGTCAACGGCGTCTTGTGGGTGCTGCGCTCTGGAGCATTCTGGCAGCATCTGCCCGAGCGCTACGGCAAATGGAAGAGCGTCCACGCCCGCTTTACCCGCTGGACCAAGGCCGGGGTCTGGGAGCAGGTGTTTGCCGAGCTGATCAAGGATCGCGACAATCACTATCTCATGCTCGACACCACCCTGGTGCGCGTCCATCAGCAGGCCGCCGCCGGAAAGGGGGGCCGCCACTCAGGCGCTGGGGCGTTCCCGCGGGGGTCTGACCACCAAGATCCACATGATCTGTGACGGCCTCGGCCGACCGCTGCGCTTCCTGCTGAGCGCCGGCCAGCGCCACGACTGCCTCGGCGCCAAGGCGCTGCTCGACGGCTTCCAGGCCCGGTCCGTCCTGGCCGATCGGGCCTATGACACCAACGAGCTGCGCCAGACCATCGCGGCGATGGGCGCCGAGGCGGTCATTCCCTCAAGCCGATCGCGCAAGCAGCCGATTGCCCATGACGCCACCGCCTACAAACTGCGCAATCGGATCGAACGCTGCTTCAACAAGCTCAAGCACTGCCGACGCTTTGCAACCCGGTACGACCGGCGCGCCTGCCACTTCCTCGCCTTCATCCACCTCGCCGCCATCATGCTCTGGCTGTGCTGAATGTGGATTCGTCCTAGAGCATCGGACCCAAAAGTGGGTCCCGGTTTTGCGTGAAAAGATGCTCAAGACCATAGAGCATCGAACGCAAAAGTGGGTCCCGGTTTTGCGTGAAAAGATGCTCGAGACTATGAACTGACTGCATCGGATGTGGGGCAGGTTCCACACCCGATGCTGCGGCCGAAAATCTTGAGTCAGAGGAGCCTCGCCTGCGGGACGAGATGGTGGTAGAATCGTTCGGGAATCCTACGCAAATCCGATCAGGAGATTTCGAGCGTGGATTCTGGAGCAGGCAGAGGTCTTGCATTCCAGTACACCGACAGCAGCCGGCCTTCATTTCTCCGACGCTTCTCGACGAAGCTGACGAGGTGATCGAGCAAAAGCCGATCGCGGGCTGCTCCCACTCAGGCGTCTCAGAATTCAGTGAATGCCGTTCGACCTTTGGTCTTTGCGAACTGCCTGCCGGGACGCCGTGATGCGATGAGCCCTGGCGTGAACGTTGGGGAGGTAGGGGCTTCTCTCGGGCCATGGAGGCAACGATGAGCATCTTATCCTTCAGTGATTTCGAGTTCGATTTCCAGAAACGACACCACACACACGATCATGCGCAACGGGAGAACAGCTTTGTTCAGACGAACCTTGTTTCCGACGGGTTCTTGCCCGCGGAGCATATCGACGAGAACCTGATCAATCCCTGGGGAGTTTCAAGCAGCCCGACGGGGCCCTTCTGGGTTTCCGACAATGGGATCGGGGTGGCCACGATCTACGACGGCAACGGCAACCCGGTCACGATTGACGGCCATTCGTCCATCACGATCGCTGCGCCTCCCGGAGAGACAGGGCCCTCCGCCCCGACCGGCCAGGTCTTCAACACCAAGGGGACCGGGTTCGACATCTCCAGCAACGGGCATACCGCCCCATCCAAGTTCATCTTCGCGACGGAAGATGGAACGATCTCCGGCTGGAATCCTGCGGTCGACAGCGCCAGTTCGGTGATTGCGGTCGACAACTCCGACTCGGATGCGGTTTACAAGGGCTTGGCTATCGGGAAGACGCATGGCCACACCTATCTCTACGCGACGGACTTCCATAACGGGAAGGTCGACATGTTCGACAGCCGGTTCCACGAAGTCCGCAGCTTTACCGATCCGAACCTGCCGGACGGCTACGCTCCCTTCAATGTGCAGGCGCTCAACGGCCGTCTTTTCGTGACCTTCGCGCTCCAGGATGATGCCAAGCATGACGATGTCGCCGGCCCGGGGCACGGCTACGTCGATGAATTCGACTTCTCCGGGCACCTGCTGCACCGGGTTGCCTCGCAGGGGCCGCTGGACTCGCCATGGGGGCTGGCCATTGCACCGTCCGGCTTCGGGAAGTTCTCCCACGACCTCCTGGTCGGAAACTTCGGGGATGGGAGGATCAATGCCTACGACCCGCACGACTTCCACTTCCTCGGCACGCTGGATGATCCCAGCGGCAATCAAGTGGTCATTGGCGACCTGTGGGCCCTCGTGCCGGGCAATGCCGGGCCGAACAGCGATCCGCACAGCATCTATTTCACGGCGGGCGTGGAGAACGAGGAGCACGGCCTGTTCGGAACCCTGACGGCCGACACGGCGCAGAAGCATCACACGATGGCGTCTTCCGACTGGGTCATCCCGCCGGCCTGAGATGCGGTCCTCGACGCGGCCGGAAACGGAAGCGCCAGGAGACGTCCAGGAAGACCTCCAGGAAGACTTCCAGGTAGACCTCCAGGAGGCCTGCCGCTGGAGCATCATTCTCGTCATGCCCGGCCCTGAGCCGGGCATCGACGTCTTTGACCTGGTGCGGTGCATGAAGACGTGGATGGCCGCAAACCAAGTGCGGCCATGACGATGAATGGTGACACCGTCGGACGTGACATCGAACCCATATCCGATGCTGCGGAGCATCGTGCGCGGGAAGTGGAATCCACCTTTGGGATTTCCTCCGATGCTCCCTTCTTGGATGAGCGCACCGTTCTTGCGAAAAACCGGGGCCGCCTTTCCGCACGACGGGCTCTCAACCCCCGGCCGTCGATGCTGCCGCTTGCGCTCTATTGTGGTCCCGGGCGAGTGGAGCTTTCGGGACCCTCTTCGATGGTCCCGTGGCTTCCCAAGTGAGAGATCCAGACAAGCCGAAGGGCTGCTGCGATGAACAGAATGGCGGCCGGCTTCATCAGCATTTCCCAGGAGGTATGGGTCTCGACCTCCACCATGTCGGTGGCGAAATCCACGACCAGGTAGACCAGGATGACCTCGATCAGCGTGATCTTGAGTTCGCTGATCCCGCTCACCCTCATCCACTGGGGCAGTCTGGCCCGAGCATGCTCGGGGAGATCGAAGGCAAAGCCGAACGTGATCGCGTAGGCGAAGACGATGAGGACAAGCCCGAACAGGAATGCGTCGGTGGCCTGCATCACCGAGGCAATGACCGTGAGGCCGCCGGTTTCATTCGGCAAAAGGGCGAACCCCAGGGCGTAGGCCAGCTTGATGCCGCCAACCCCGAAGATCAGAACTGCTCCGATGGCCGCGCCAGCGGCGGCAAGGAGCGTGATCCAGCGTAACGACAGGATGAAATGAAGCATCCGATCACACGATCTACCTGAGCCCCGGATCCACGGTCTTGGCCTGCAAAGGCAACCAATCCTACCAGAAGATGACCCTGACGGAAATTGGTGTCCTCTGAGCGGCAGTCCGCCAAGAAAAGCTCAAGGAGCCACGAAAGGTCCTGCCGCGGTGATTGGAACGACCTCGCCAATGATGGGTGATGTCGCTGGAACAGGCAGGGGCCGGAATGAAGGCATGAGCAGGAGGTTTCCCTCAACTCCGGAAATTTGCCGGCGTCGAGAATAATCCGACTGCCTCAAGTGTCTATAACGGGTGGTTACGCGTCGCATCCCCGATCAACACAGCCGGAAGGTTTGCACGATGCCTCGACCTGTCTTCAAGAAATCCGCTGATCCATTCGAGGGGTTGCGGTTGCCCGAGAGCGCGCGGAAGGCTCTGGAGGATGCCAATATCACGAGCCTCCAGCAGATGAGGGCCATGGCGCCGGTCATCGATCTCACGCTGAGGACTGACCCGGCGACTGTGCAGATCATCAAGGAGACCCTTGACCGTTTGGCCGCCAGGCGAATTCTTCGGGTCAGGCTCGTGTTTCCGAAGCGAGGTCGCGAGGGGGCTGCCCGATAGGCTCTTGGCGGCAGGTTTTTTGGCGATAGGTTTTTGGCGATAGGTTTTTGAGTGGTGCCGGTGTCTCGGGGGCAAGCCGTGCCCTGCGTCCGGTATCCCACCGATGGATGCGGTCACGGATGCTTGGGCCGTGCTCCTCTGCCTATTCATGTGCAGTCGGACGGCGCGGGCCGACAGTCTGCCGTTCCGGTCTTTCCGCTCTCCCCGTGCAACCTGGCGATCCGGCTTCTCTCGATCCGTGACGCGGATTTCGGGGCCGCTCGTCCACGCAATACGCTGCGGAGCCCTTCGAATCCGGAAGAGTACTTCCATTGGAGATCCGCATCTGCGGCAACCCTATCGGGCACAGCCACGTTAGCAAGAGACCCCTCGCGCCCGATCACGACGCGCGGGGAGGTCGGATCCCAGCATCCGGACGAGGAGCGGACGATGTACAAGCTTGCTTTAGCTCTGTGTGCATGTGTAGCCATTTCAGCCTGTTCACCGACGACGACTGGAACCGCAGCGGGTGCCACGACAGGAGCCATCGTCGGTGGTCCGGTGGGGGCGGTGGTCGGTGGCGTCGCCGGTGCGGCGACGGGTGCCGTGACCGGTGCAGCCGCGGGGGCGGCGACAGGAGTCCGGGTCGCGCAGGCATCGCCCGGTTACTGCTACACGTATGACCGGCACGGCCGCTTGATGAGGCATGCATCCGGGCGGCCGCGGCTGCATCGCTGCTAGAGCATCGGACCCGGGAAGTGGATTTGCACTTTTGGGACAAGGCCGATGCTTCCTTCCTGGAAAGCGCGCATCGTTCTTGCGAAATACCGGAGCCACTTTTTCGCACGATGCGCTAGCGCGCAACGCATTTCGGCCCGGAGATCCGGGAGGGATTGCGGCCACCTGCATGTCGAGATGGTTGGTCGGCTCGTCGAGAATCAACTCGCTCGGCGACTGAGCAATGCCCTCGCAGGATGGGCGCGCTGCGTTTCGCCTCCTGAAAGGCTCTGCCAGCGCTCGTTGCGCTTCTCCGTCATGCCGACGCGTTCGATCGCTTCCGCGACCGTGTTCTCGTCAGCCGCCGTCCAGCCGGAAAACATCGAGCGGTGCGGAAACCGGCCGAGCTTCACGACGCCGATCACCCGCAGATTGGCGTTGGTCGCGGCATGCTGCTCCATAAAGGCGACGCTCTCGGCGATGTCACAGCGGCCTCATAGGCAGGCGGAGGCGCCCACAACCGGCAGGCCCGTCCAAAGGGTCGCGAACAGGGCACAGCCATTGGCCCCAAGCGCGCTCGCCGACAGGAAGCGGGAGGGATGTCCCTGATCGGCGTGGGTTCTCCGGATCTTCAGGCGGGCCTTCAGTCCCGTCTTCAGGCATCCGGCGAGCAGCAGCCCCGATGCGGTCAGGTGACCGATCCACAGCAGGACCAGCACAAGTCTGTTCAGACTGATCGGCCCGACATCCACGTTCTGCCAGCCGAAGCTGCAGCCGATCGCGTTCGCCGCGTACAGGGATGCGAAGGCCGAGCTCCAGATGCCGAACCCGGCGACGAGGAGAAGCAGGCTGGGTGAGGCAGGTCTGTTCATGAGCCGATCACCCGGGGCAGTCCGTAGACGAGGAGGAGGGCCGTGGCTCCGCTCGCCGCCGTGTAGCCGTGCCAGAGCTCGCCGATGCGCAGATCCAGGTCGCGCTTGGCCGACACATGTCCCGAGAGGCACCGGTACCAGCCGAAGCCGGCGAACAGGATGCCCAGCGCCGCGTGAAGGCCGGCATAGGCCAGGATGACAAGGGTCGTCGCCGCATAGGCGTGCCCGGTCGGGTCGGGAGCCCCCCTGGCCAGCCCGATCAGGCAGGCCAGCGCGACCCCGTGTCCGGCCGTCGTGGCGATCAGGCCGAGGGAGGCGCGCACCGTCCGGCCGGCCGCATTCTCGAACCGCGCCTTCCGGGCGGCCAGCACCGCGAGGGCGAAGCCTCCGGCTCCCGTCAGGGGCAGGGCGATACCCGCCACCAGGAGCCGGGAGGGAGGCCAGCCGGGAGCGACGATCCAGAGATAGAGGCTGCCGAACATGAGCGACGCGAACAGGGTTCCGTCGGCCAGGAGCGTGAAGACCATGGCCCACCAGGACGGAGCACCTTTCGCCTCCTGGTGCGCAGGCACGGCCTTGCTCCGGCCGATGGGCAGCCGGCCGCAATCCCTGCGCAGGCCCGTGTTGCGGGTCCATGCGACGAGCAGCACAGTGGTCAATCCGGCGCCCACCAGGGCGAGCCCATAGGCTTTTCCCAGAAGCGACACGAAGAAGAGACCCGTCGCGAGCGCCGTCCAGAGGGGCAGGAAGGTCGGTCCGGGAAGCAGGATGACCTGGTCGGGCCTGCCCGTGACCATGTGCACGCCGAGCGTCTCCCGCCAGCCGTTGCGCACGAAGCCGAGATAGCCCTCGCCGCGGGCGAGGCGGGCCGCCAGGCCGGGGGCATCCGCGAGCGGCGAGCGGCTTCCCACCTCCGGGATCGCCGCGATGTTGTAGGTCGGGCTCGGGATGGGCATGGCCCATTCGAGCGTGTCCGCCTTCCATGGATTGCGCGGCGCGCGGCGCCCGAAACGCACCTGCATGACGATGTCCACGACGAACAGAGCGAAGCCGATGGTCATGACGAAGCCGCCGATCGAGGAGAGCAGGTTCAGCCAGTCCCATCCGAGGTCGGGTGCGTAGGTGTGGACGCGGCGCGGCATGCCCCGCAGGCCCGTCAGGTGCATCAGGAAGAAGGTGGCGTTGAAGCCGGTGAAGATCAGCCAGAAGGCCGTCACGCTCAAGCGGTGGACGGGCATGCGTCCGGTGAAGTGCGGCAGCCAGTAATGGGCCGCCGCCATCATCGGAAAGATGAAGCCGCCCACCAGCACGTAATGCAGGTGCGCCACCACGAAGTGCGTGTCGTGCGCCTGCCAGTCGAAGGGAACGACCGCCAGCATCACGCCCGTGAGGCCCCCGACGACGAAGACGAAGAAGAAGCCGAGGAGATAGAGCATCGGCACGTCGAGCTTTGGTCGCCCCGACGACAGCGTCGCCAGCCACGAGAAGATCTGCACGCCCGTCGGAATCGCCACCAGCATGCTCGCCGCGGAGAAGAAGGCCTGCGCGAGATGCGGGATGCCCACCGTGAACATGTGGTGCACCCACAGGCCGAAGCTGAGAAAGCCCAGCGCGACGACGCTCACCACGATCTACGAATACCCGACGATGGGATGGCGGGCGAGGACGGGAAGGATCGTCGAGATGGCGCCGGCGGCGGGCAGGAAGATGATGTAGACCTCGGGATGGCCGAAGAGCCAGAACAGGTGCTGCCACAGGAGAGGATCGCCGCCGCGCGCCGGATCGAAGAACGGCCAGTCGAAGGCACGCTCGACCTCGAGCAGGATGCTGCCGAGGATCAGCGGCGGAAAGCCTACCAGCATCATCATGCCCGTCACGAGAAGGTACCAGGCGATGAGCGGCATCCTGTCGAGCGACATGCCGGGCGCGCGCATCCTGAGAATGGTGACGACGATCTCCACGGCCGCCGAGATCGCGGAAATCTCCACGAAGGTGATGCCGATGAGCCAGACATCCGCGTTGATCCCCGGCGTGTAGGTGCGCGACGAGAGCGGCGTGTACATGAACCATCCGGAATCGGGCGCGGCGCCCACCGCGAGCGCCGCCAGCAGGATCGAGCCGCCGAAGACGTAGCACCAGAATCCGTAGGCGCCGAGGCGGGGAAAGGCGAGGTCGCGCGAGCCGAGGATCTTCGGCAGAAGATAGATCGCCAGTCCCTCGAACATCGGAATCGCGAACAGGAACATCATCACCGTGCCGTGCATGGTGAAGATCTGGTTGTAATGGTCCGGTCCGAGGAACGCGCTGTGCGGGGACGCGAGCTGCGCCCGGATCAGCATGGCGAGAATGCCGCCGATGGCGAAGAAGACGAAGGCCGCCACGATGAAGCGCCGTCCCATGACGGTATGATTCACGGCCGAGAGAGCGCGCCATCCTCCGGGCGTGCCCCAGACGGAATCCAGCTCCTTGTGCAGGCGGACCGGAGATTGCGGTGGGGGCATCATCGTCACGGAGCGGCCTCCGTGCGCGGAGCAACCGGCAGACCGGCGGCAAGGCGCGCAAGCGCGGCGGCGTATTCGCCGGGAGGATGCGCCACGACGGCCATGTCCATCCCGGCGTGTCCGCTGCCGCAGAACTCGGCGCACACGCCCTGATATGTGCCGGGTGCATCGGCCGTCAGGCGGATCACGTTCACATGTCCCGGCACGGCATCGATCTTCCCGCCGAGGCGGGGGATCCAGAAGCCGTGGATCACGTCCGCGCTGGCGACATGAAGGTCGACGGGGACTCCCGCCGGAATGTGGAGAGTGCCGACCGACCTCGCCGAAGTCCCATCCGCGAGCCGATAGGAAGCCTCCCAGCGCCATTGACGGGCGAGCACGTCGACCCGCGCCACCTCGGGCCTTCCCGGGTGCGCGAGCAGCCTCTCCCCGCTCACGAGCGCATAGGCCAGGAGCGCCCCGAGGGTGGCTATGGGAAACAGGACGCCTCCGCCGAGGAGCCAGAGGCGGGCCGATGCACGGGTCCGGCCGGATGTCACGAAGGCCCTGAGCAGGAGGGCCATCACCAGGAGCAGGATGGCGGCCGCGCCGAGGAGCATCACCCACCACAGGCGCGCCACCGAGGCCGCATGAGGGCCCGCGGGATCGAGCGCCGACAACGGCCCGGCGCATCCTGCGAGCGCGATGCAGGACGCCGATGCGGCGGCCAGCTTGAACCATGCCGCCGCCAGACGTGTTGTGCCATTCGAACGAAACCAGGAACGAGGAGGTGTCTTGTGTCGAATCCCGTCGTCGAGGAGGTCGAGAGACATGACGTCAGCTCCGCGGTCGCGGTGGCCGGGCACCCGGTCCATGCGATGCTCGTCACCTTTCCGATCGCGTTCACGGTCGGGACGCTGGGAGCGGACGTCCTCTACTGGTGGTGGGGCGATGCCTTCTGGGCGCGGGCCGCGCTCTGGTCGAGCGGAATCGCCTTCATCCTTGGCGTCATCGCGGGCCTTGTCGGCACGGCTGAACTCGTGCTCGTGAAGGGCATCCGCAAGCGTGCCGCGAGCTGGACGCATGCCATCGCGGCGATGATGCTGATTGCGATCATCGGTGCGAATTGGGGCCTGCGCATATCCGACCATGAGGCGGCCGTGCTCCCCACGGGACTTTTCCTGTCCGGACTCGGGATGGCGTTCGTCGGCATCGCGGGATGGCACGGGGGCAAGCTGGTGTTCGAGCATCAGATCGGCCTCATGCTGTCGGAGAACGACTGAAGCCCGCCCGGCTGCCGCATCCAGTCCGGCAGCGGCGCCATGTCGATGAAGGGCTTCGACAGGACAAGCCAGAGGATCGCCGAGATGACCGCGAAGGTCGCGAGGGCGGTCGCATGCCCGCGCCATGCCGCGAAGCGCCGCCCCGGGCGGAAGACGCGGACGATGATGTAGCCGGCATGGACATGCAGCAGGACCAGGGTGCCGACGGCCGCGAGCTTCAAGGCCATCCATGCCGTGAAGACCTCCCGCGCGAAGATCAGCGCCGTGCCTGTGCCCACCGCCACGAAGGCGGCCGGGGATGTGATCGCCGTGTAGACGAAGCGGGTGAACCGCTGGAGATGATGGAGCGCATCCTCGTCTCCCACCCGTGCCTTCTGTGCATAGAGTCCCGGCAGCACGAGAAGCCCGGCGCACCAGGCCACCAGGGATGCGATGTGGATCGCCTTCAGCCATGCGATCATGCGGCGCCCTCGCGCCCGCGTGGGAGCGACGGCCCGTGGAGCGAAGCGCCGACGATGAGGAGAGCGGCCAGCATGTAGGGTACCGCGGCGGGGATCCACATGATGAGGCCGGCGATTTGCTGGTCTTCGAGCGGGGACAGGTGCCACGCCGCCGTCGTGCCGAGATGCGGCTCATAGAGCGGTGCGGGAGCGAAGGTGATCAGGGCGCCGAGCAGTCCCATCTGCGCTACGTTCCCGAGCAGCGGGAGAAGGGACGGCAACGCGGCCGGGCGCAGAGGAAGCGTGCCCCAGAACAGGATCGCGGTGCCGAGAAGCGATGCCTGCATCAGCCAGAAGACCCCGTGGCTGCCCAGCGCCGCCGCATACGGAGCAGGCGCGTGCCAGAACCAGATCGTGAGCATCTGGACGGCGAAGACGACGCCATGTCCGTTCGATGTCCGCCTAGAGCATCGGACCCAAAAGTGGAATCCACTTTTGGGATTCGATCCGATGCTCCCTTCTTGGATGAGCGCATCGTTTGAGCGAAAAGCCGAATCCACTTTTTCGCACGATGCGCTAGGTCGCGCGAGAAGCGGGCATCCCAGCACGATCAGGGGCGCCGCGATGGCGATCGCGATGACGTGATGCGCCACGCGGGCCGAGAACAGCGCCGACGTCAGGGCGCAGAACGGCGAGACGTAGAGCACCGCGAGGATGAGCCAGCCGCATGTGAAGCAGATGATCTCACGTGGACCGATCGTCGAAGACGCCCGTGCGGCAAGAGCGTAGGCCGCCGCGGACAGCAGCATCCCCGAGATGAGCCACGGATCGAGATTCCAGCTCGTCCACAGCTCGGATGGGACGGGCGCAGGACCGCAATAGGGATCGTACAAGGGCATGCTCGTCTTCCGGGTCGGTAGTGATGGGCGGTGGAACACCGGCCGCGGGGACCGCTGCTGCGGCGCCTGGGGCTGTTCGATGGATCAGTCGTTCCGGCCCAGCGCATCTTGAGAAAAAGTGGAGTCCACTTTTCACGTGTGATGCTCCAGCGCTCCTTGGGCGATCAGGGCGAGGCGACCGGGCAAGGGGCTCTTGCTCTCTGCGACATCGAGGCCTCCGTTGGCGGGGAACATGAGGCTCGAACGCCTGCGCCACGGCAAAGGTTCTGAGTTTCGGACGATTTATGGCGTCGCTTCACAGACTTGTTACCGGCCCGGCGACGGAGAGGATGATCTACGCGCCAACGGCATAAGGTCGCCGACGTATTCTGATGTCTTTCCACAGGTGAGCTGCAGCAGAACCTTTTGGCTCTGCAGTCGTTGGCCGCATGGAGCAAGCGAGGAGACGCATGTGCGGATGCCGCCCGAACTGAAAATCTTCAAAGGCATCTGGATCTACTTCGTCGGCCTGTTGATCGCGACTGCCGCATTGCTGACCCTGTATCACCTGGATCCATCCACCCCGAAGATTGCATTGGAATAGAGCCTCGAACGCAAAAGTGGGAACCGGTTTTGCGTGAAAAGATGCTCAAGCAAGGAGAGCCTCGAACGCAAAAGCGGGAACCGGTTTCGCGTGAAAAGATGCTCAACTGCAGAGACTGACGGCATCGGATGTGGGTTCGATTCCACGGCCGATGCTGTCGTCCGAAGCCGCAAAGTCGTCGATCAGGCGCCGAAAGCCATCCGGATCGCGTGATCCCTGACGTCGTCCGGCCAACTTGCGACGAGGGTCTCAAACCGTTCCCGGTCGCCGGCGAACAGGGCTCTCGACGCCTCCTCGAAGTCCGGAAGATTTCCGGCCAGGGCCGACATGAAGCCATAGGCCGCATTGCGACCCGATCGGCCGCTTTGCGCATCCTTGCGCTTCGCCTCGTCCACGAGCCGCCGCAAGGTGACCGAGGCTCCTCCAGGCTGTGCGCTCAGCCATTCCCACTGGCGCGGCAAGAGCGTCACCTCCCGGGCCGTCACCCCGAGCTTCGGGCGTCCTCGTCCGCGAGGTTCCGCAGGAGCTTCATCCTCGCCGGTCTTGACCGCGAGCCGGGCGAGCACCTCCTCATAGCGGCCCCTCAGATCGAGATCGATCTGCCGCCCCGTGGCATCCTCGAAGATGAGCACGGTCTGCGTCGGGTCGGTCTCGTTGGCGCGTTTGACGGCAAGTGCGACGGCAGGCAACGCGCCGCGGGCAAGCAGGCCGAAGCCCAGGAAGGCGGTGTAGGTGGGGTGAGGTGCTGCTGCCATGGATGTCTCGCGTAGGATTCTTCAGGTGGGTCCGGAGTTTGGAATTATTACCCGGGTATAATTGACGGGGCCGATCTTTGCAACTACACCCTGCCCAAAGACCCGCCGGCGCATGAGAGACGCGACGGTGCGCGATGAACCAGGGAACCGAGGCATGGACACCATCGACAGGAAAGCGGCCATTGCGGCCTATAAGGAGCGCAAGACGCCGGCCGGCATCTTTGCGGTGCGCTGCTCGGCCACGGGCCAGGTATGGGTCGGTCGCAGCCGGCATCTCGATACCCAGCAGAACGGTTTGTGGTTCACGCTCAGGCTCGGATCGGGCATGAACCGAAGCCTGCAGGCGGCCTGGAACGCCTGCGGCGAGGCTGCTTTCACGTTCGAGGAGTTGGAGCGTCTGCCGGAAGAGACGCTGGCCTATGTGCTCCAAGCCACGCTGAAGGAGCGCCTGGTCCACTGGAAGGCTGAACTCGACGCCGCCCTGATCTGAGGCTCGATGACGTCGCGGGAGAGCGGGCCGGGAGGTTCAATGCCTCGCGACCTGCCGGGCGCTCGCTCGCCGCATCGGACGAACGCATTGCCGGGAGACGGAAGCCTCAACGCATCGATCCGGCCGGAGGCGCAAGGACCTGAGACCCAGGCTCGATGATCAGGAAGTGGCGCGGCGCCTGCCGGCCGGGAGCACGGGCCTTGCGGCGATCTATACGGACCACGTGCAGGCGGCCCACGTCATCCGCAAGGTCGTGCTGCGGCAGAGCGCGATCCTGAACTACGTCAATCCCTTCTGACCGCGGGAACGGACCGTCCTCGCCGGCCTGCGGCATCAGCGCCCGTTCAGCGTTCTGCGCTCCACGGGCGTGACCGGCAGGGTCTGCATCTCGCCGCGCCGGAGGATCGTCAACGTCACGACCTGGCCGATGCGGTCGCCGTTCAGGAGCCGCACGAGATCGTCGATGCCGCCGACGGGTTCGCCGTCGAGCGCGAGGACAACGTCGCCTTGCTCGATCGCCGCCCGGGTAGCGGGACTGTCGGGCTCGACGGCCGCAATCGCGACTCCTGCACTGAGAGGCAGCCCTGCCGCGTATGCGACACGCCGCGGGAGCGGCACGGTCTGACCCGCAACGCCGATCGACGCGCGCCGGACACGCCCGTGACGGATCAGCTCCGTCACGACGAAGCTCGCCGTATTGCTGGCCACCGCAAAGCAGATGCCCTGCGCCCCCATGATGACGGCCGTGTTGATGCCGACGACCTCTCCGGAGGTCGCAACGAGCGGGCCGCCGGAATTGCCGGGGTTCAGGGCCGCGTCCGTCTGGATCACGTCGTCGATCAGCCGCCCCGATTTCGCGCGAAGGCTTCGTCCGAGGGCCGAAACCACTCCCGCCGTCACCGTCGACTCGAAGCCGAGCGGGTTGCCGATGGCGATGGCGATCTGTCCGCGCTTCAAAAGCTTCGAATTGCCCAGGGTTGCGAAGGGCAGCCCGCCGCCGCTCGCCCGCAACAGGGCAAGGTCCGTGTCGGGATCGTCGCCGATCGTCTGCGCGTGGATCGCGCGCCCATCGGGGCCGGTCACCATCGCGTCCCGCGCGCCTTGCATGACATGGCTGTTGGTGAGGAGGAGGCCGTCCGGCGAGATGATCACGCCGGAGCCCATTCCGGCCATACGGCGCGAGACCTGAGGCTCGACGCGGACAACGGCCGGGCCGATGCCGTCCACGACGCTCGTGACCGCGTGCGAATAGGCGTCGAGCAGGACTTCGTCGGGCGCAGGCGAGGGCCGTTGCCGCTCCGAAGGGGAATCGGAAGGGGAATTGGAAGAGGAATTGGCGGAGTGAAGGAGATAGGATGGGGTGCGTTCGAGCATGGGAGGCTCCGACGATTATATCGTTTCGATCGATATGGTGACGCCGCGATCTCACACCAAGAGGGCGGCCTTCGCCGAGGTTCACAACATGATGAGCCCGAGGCGCACGGCCTGCGCGACCGCATCGGTTCTGCCCGTCGCATCGAGCTTTGCCGCAATGGAGGCCACGTGAAACTTGGCGGTGTGGAACGAAATCCCGAGCCGTCGGGCAATCACCTTGTTGGAC
Organism: Microvirga sp. M2; assembly: GCF_047497095.1. Classification (NCBI taxonomy): domain Bacteria; kingdom Pseudomonadati; phylum Pseudomonadota; class Alphaproteobacteria; order Hyphomicrobiales; family Methylobacteriaceae; genus Microvirga; species Microvirga sp. M2. The sequence continues at coordinate 2,916,072 of NZ_CP134063.1, read as the reverse complement.
GCTCCCTCCGCCAGCAGCCGCAAAACCTCGAGCTCCCGCGCCGTGAGGGCGTAATCCCGCAGGGCATGATCCCTCAGGAAAGGAGAGGCGATGTCCGGCCGTCGGACATCGCGCGGCAGGATCGCGAAGCCCCTGGCGGCGGCATCGAGGGCCAGCAGGAACTCCGGGAGGGTGGCGCTCCGGGGCAGCACTCCGCTCGCTCCGACCTTTAGGATTTCGAGCGGGTTCGCGGAATCCTCAAGAACGATGATCGGGGTTCCGCCGCCGGCCGGAAGGTGATCGGCGATCACCACGTCGGGCTCCCTCGGGTCAAGTGTGACCCTCTCAGGCTCGCCGGCCAGCATCGTGCCGACGCGGTCGAGCAGGTCTGGATCGTCGATCTGGAGCGCGACGCGTTGCACGGCTTCACTCTTGAGGTTTGGGACGCTCCGCAATCTCGACCGTCAGAGACATTTGCTTCCCCGCCCGCAAGATTCCAAGGGGGACGGACTGACCGACGCTCTCGGGTCCGAGAAGCGTGTAGACGCGGCGGATCGAGTGCAGAGGATCGGTCTGCCAGCGGATGAGAATATCCCCTTGCTTGAGCCCGGCTTTCTGCCCGGGGCCCCCGGAATCCACATTGATGACGATGAGCCCTTTGGGTTCCGCGAGCCCCGCCGCATCGGCGACGGTTTCATCGATCCGCACGGGCTGGAGGCCGAGCCCCAGATAGCCGCGGGCGATCCGGCCATGGGCGAGCAATTGCTGGGCCACCCGCTCGATCGTCTCGGACGGAATGACGAGAACGCGTCCCCGGGGACCCAGAACCGTCATCCCGACGATCGTTCCATCGAGGTCGAGAGCGGCTCCGCCCTCCGACCGGGCATCGAGCCGGAGATCCAGATGGAGCCTACGGTCGATATGGCCGCCGCGCAGGCTTCTCCAGGGACCGCCTGCCAAAGCCACGATGCCGAAGGCGGCGCACACGCCCTCGGCCCGACGGCCGGCAGCAAGCACGAAATGACCGACGCGGAGCCTCGACGTATCGGCGAAGGTGAGATCGGGGAGGGGGCTCTCGTGAGTGGGCTGCTCCTCGATCCGCAGGAGGGCAATGTCCGTGCTCGGATCGCGACCGGCGAGACTTGCGGAGACCTGGCTGCCGTCCGGGCGAGCGACCAGAATGTCTTCGTCCGCTTCCAACGCTTCTTCCGCCGTGAGGACAAGTCCGGGACGCCAGATGATGCCTGTCGACGACCTGCGTCGCGGGCCATGGATCGCCACGAGTCTCGGGGCAATCGTGTCGCAGAGATCGGCGATACGATCCGAGACGGCTTCAAGGGAGGAGGGGGCGGATGCGGGAATGGACATGGTGCGCCTCGCTGAGGAAACGCGGTCCATCCTGCCGGTAAACGCCTCTGCCGGGTACTGACCGGTTGGCCAGGTCCGGTTGCCGTCCAGAGGGCTCGCCTTGACGGCCGCGCTTGTACGTCCGCCCTTTTCCATTGCGTATGACGGCAATGGCCGGCCGCATCGCTTCAAGCCATAGACCTCGAAGGCCCCATTCGGCGCGGCACAAAGCCCTACTTCCGCGACGAGGCGACAGGCCGTCGCTCAATGTGCCCCTTCGGCTGCCCGATGCGGCCGCCATCCCGGATCCCGGCTGATCGCAAGTCACCCTGTTCTCTTGGGCCAGGTTCTCTTGGGCCAGGTTCTCTTGAGCCAGGTTCTCTTGGGCCAGTGCGGAACGACGGCCCGTCAACGGCATGCGTGGAACCGGCGCGGCCGCAATCCCCACAGCCGTCCCAAACTGTCAAAGCGATGGCCGAAAGGGTCAAGCAACGGACGGGCGAAAGAGCACACTTGCCCGCGCAAGCAAGCCGGATCGTCCAAGCCGGATCGTCCAAGCCGGATCGTCGCGGACATGGATCCAAGCTCCGGATCCAAACTCCGCTCCGCAAGCCGTTCGGCACGCCCGGCGATCCATCGCACAGCCGGGGAGCACAGTGGGAGGCCATCATGACGGTTGCGGTTTCAGCCGAGGACACGGCACAGCAGGGTCAGCGAAGGCACGACAAGTACGACCGCCTCGTGGCGGCCGCCCGGGCTCTGCCGAGGCTGAAGGTCGCCGTGGCGCATCCTTGCGATGCGGCCTCGCTGGGCGCAGTGTTCGAGGCGGTCGACCTCGGCCTCGCCGATCCGATCCTCGTCGGACCGCAAGCCAAGATCGCGGCTGCCGCGCAGGCGCTCGGCAAGTCGATCTCCGCGATGCGCGTCGTCGATGTCCCGCACAGTCATGCGGCAGCCGAGAAGGCGGTCGATCTCGTCAGGGCCGGCGAAGCCGAGGCGCTGATGAAGGGCAGCCTGCACACGGACGAACTCATGGGCGCGGTGGTCCGGCGCGAGGGCGGCCTGCGCACGGCGCGCCGGATCAGCCACTGCTTCGTCATGGACGTGCCCGGCCACGAGACGCCGCTCATCATCACGGACGCGGCGGTCAACATCGCGCCGACGCTGGAGGACAAGGTCCACATCGTCCAGAACGCCATCGATCTCGCGCGGGCGATGCGGGTCGATCCGGTGCGGGTCGCGATCCTGTCGGCGATGGAAACGGTCAATCCGAAGGTGCCCTCGACCATCGAGGCCGCCGCCCTGTGCAAGATGGCCGACCGTGGGCAGATCACGGGAGGGATCGTCGACGGTCCGCTGGCCCTCGACAATGCCATCGATCTCGGCGCGGCGACAATCAAGAAGATCCAGTCGCCTGTCGCCGGGCAGGCCACCGTTCTGGTCGTTCCGGATCTCGAGGCGGGCAACATGCTCGCCAAGAGCCTGACCTTCCTGGCCGGCGCCGATGCGGCCGGCATCGTGCTCGGCGCCCGCGTTCCGATCATCCTCACCAGCCGGGCCGACTCGACCCTCACGCGGCTGGCCTCCTGCGCCGTGGCCTCGCTCGTAGCCGACGCGCAGCGCAATCAACTCGCCGTCCAGGAGATCTGAGCCATGATGCCCGTTCTCATCGTCCTCAACGCGGGCTCGTCGAGCCTCAAGTTCCAGGTCTACGACACGCCGGACGGCGTGGAGCCGCGCGTGGCCTTCAAGGGATTGTTCGAGGGGTTGGGCGGATCGGCACATTTCGTCGTCAAGGACGCCTCCGGAAAACTTCTGGACGAAATGACCTGGAGCTCCGGCGACCGGCTCGGGCACGAGGAGGCGCTGATGCACCTCGTCTCATGGCTGCGGCAGCATCAGGAGGGGCGCAGGCTCGCGGCGATCGGGCACCGGGTCGTGCATGGCGGAGAGGCCTTTACCGGCCCCGTGATCGTCGATGAAGACGTGGTCCAGAAGCTCGAAACGCTGGTGCCGCTCGCGCCCTTGCACCAGCCCCACAACCTGGAGCCGATCCGGATCGTTCGCCGGCGCCTGCCGGGCCTGCCGCAGGTTGCCTGCTTCGACACCGCGTTCCACCGGACCCAGTCCGAGATCGCGAGCCTGTTCGCGCTCCCGCGCGAGATGCGCGAGCGCGGCGTGCGGCGCTATGGCTTCCACGGGCTGTCCTACGACTACATTTCGTCCGTGCTGAAGGATTACGATCCACGGCTCGCCGGGGGGAGGGTGATCGCCGCTCACCTCGGAAACGGCGCGAGCCTCTGTGCCCTCGACAAGGGGACAAGCATCGCGACGACGATGGGCTTTTCGGCCCTCGACGGTCTTCCGATGGGAACGCGCTGCGGCACCATCGATGCAGGGGTCGTCTTCTTCATGCTCAGGGAGATGCAGCTCAGCCCGGAGGCGGCCGAGCGCATGCTCTACACCAAGTCCGGCCTGCTCGGCGTTTCCGGCCTGTCGAACGACATGCGTGTGCTGCGGGCCAATGCAGCGACCAATGCGGATGCCAAACGCGCCATCGACCTTTTCGTCTATCGCATCACGCGGGAGATCGGCTCGCTGGTCGCGGCCCTCGGCGGGCTCGACGGGCTCGTGTTCACCGGCGGCATCGGCGAGAACGACGTGGCGACCCGCGCCGAGGTGATCGCCGGGCTCGCATGGACGGGCCTCGCGCTCGACGAGGAGGCGAACCGTGGCGGCGGACCGAGGATCTCCGCCGGATCCGCGGCGACGGTGTGGGTCATCCCGACCAACGAGGAACTCGTGATCGCCCGACAGACGCAGAGCGTACTCGGCGCGGCGCAGGCGAGACTTGCATCCTGAAGATGGAGATTGATGCCATGGAGACCCTGAAGACCAAGCCGGACGAGAAGGCCAACCAGGAGCTTGCGGACGAGACGTTCATGTCGGCGGCGGATCTGCGGACCTACATGACCGAGATGCAGGTGGCGAAGGCCAGCAAGTCGATCGAGGGCATGGACCGCGCCGAGAAGGCGCGCCAGGATCTGATCAAGCGCCTGTCCGAGCCTCTCGACCTCACTCCCGAGAAGCTGCAGGAAATTCTCCTGCCGCTGAAGTCGAAACTGCGCTCGGCCGCGGAACGCGGCGAGACCGAGCTGATGGTCATGCGCTTTCCCAGCGCGCTGTGCGCCGACCATGGCCGCGCCATCAACAACGCGGATCCGACCTGGCCCGACACCCTCGCCGGACGCCCGCGCCAGGCCTACGAGCTCTGGCGCGATCAGCTCAGGCCCGCCGGGTTCAGGCTGAGCGCGATGATCATCGAGTGGCCGGGCGGGCTGCCGGGTGACGTCGGATTCTTTCTCAAATGGGGCGACACCAAGCAGTGAGTATCTTCGGCAGTGAGCATCTTCGCAGGCCGGTTTCTGACGGGACGGAAGCAATGCGAGACGGCGAATCCAGGATCGACGAAAGGGATGAGGGCAGGCAAGCCAGGCTGACGGCGCTTGCTCGTTCCCAAGCGAAGGTGACCGAGGTCTATCACGAGCGATGCGCCAAGGCCGTGCAGCGCTACCTCGATGCCGTGAAGGCCGCGGGGGAGCCGCTCAGGGACGGGGCGATCCGCGCGGCGTCTCCTCTCGATGTCTGGCGCGACGCCAGCGCCTATTGGCTCGATTTCACGCAGCGCTCGGTCCTGTTCTGGGACACGTTGCGCCAGCGCGGCGACAACTGGATCGAGCACGAGAAGGGCGGCAAGCCGCCGCTGCTGGCCTTCGACTGGGAGATGATCGCCGACGCCCGGACGTTCGAACGGCCCGTGAACTACGCTCTCGTGCGCATCGTTCCGCCGGCCGGAATCAGGACCGACCCTGAACTCAGGCCCTTCGTCATCATCGACCCGCGAGCCGGTCATGGCCCGGGCATCGGCGGCTTCAAGCAGGACTCGCAGGTGGGCGTGGCGCTCAAGGCGGGGTATCCGGTCTATTTCGTGATCTTTTTCCCCGATCCGGTTGCCGGGCAGGCCCTGGCCGATGTCTCCCGGGCCGAGGCCGAATTCCTCCGCATCGTCGGCGAGCGTCATCCCAAGACCGGCAAGCCCGTCCTGTTCGGCAATTGTCAGGGCGGCTGGGCCTCCATGCTGGTCGGAGCCGTGGAACCGGGCCTCGTCGGCCCGATCGTCATCAACGGGGCGCCGATGTCTTACTGGGCGGGCAACGACGGCGAGAACCCGATGCGCTACGCGGGCGGCATCCTCGGTGGCCTCTGGCCTGCGCTTTTCGCCAGCGATCTCGGGGGCGGCAAGTTCGACGGCGCCTATCTCGTCGAGAATTTCGAGTATCTCAACCCGGCCAATACGTATTTCGACAAGTACTATACGCTCTTCTCGAAGATCGACACCGAACCCGAGCGCTTCCTCGAGTTCGAACGCTGGTGGGGCGGCTTCTTCCTGATGAACCGGCAGGAGATCAAGTGGATCGTCGAGAACCTGTTCGTCGGCAACAATCTGGCGGACGGCGATGCCGAATGGTCCGAGGGACGCGCCTTCGACCTGCGGTCGATACAATCGCCGATCATCCTGTTCGCGTCGCTCGGGGACAACATCACGCCGCCGCAGCAGGCGTTCAACTGGGTCGCCGACCTCTACCCGACCACGGAGGCTCTCAAGGCGAACGGCCAGGTCATCGTCGGCCTGATGCACAAGAGCGTCGGCCATCTCGGCATCTTCGTCTCCGGATCGGTCGCCAAGCGGGAATATACCCAGATCGTCGATCTGATCGAGTATATCGAGCATCTGCCTCCCGGCTTCTACGGCATGCAGGTCGAGGAGCACAACACGAATGGCAGCCTGCGCTACGACGTGCTGCTGACCGAGCGCCGCGTCGAGGACCTTCACGTCCTGCAGAAATACGGCCGCAAGGACGAGATGCCGTTCGAGGCGGTCGAGAAGACCTCGGAGACGCTCGCCTCCGCCTACGAGACCTTCGTGCACCCGTTCGTGGCGCCGTTGGTGACTCCGGCCGCGGCCGGGCTCGCGAGAACGTTCAATCCGCAGAGGGTCCAGCGCTGGGCGGTGTCCGACATCAATCCCTTCCTGTGGCCGCTCAAGGGCATCGCCGACATGGCGAAGGCGAACCGGGCGCCTCGCGACAACGACGGCCCGGCGGCAAAAGCGGAACGCTGCGCCGCCGCCGTCACGTCAGCCTCTTGGGATCTCTACCGCGACCTGCGCGATGCGGCGGTCGAGAACACGTTCTTCCGCATCTACGGGCTGGCCCGCATCGGCATGGGCGCGGAAGGGGGGGAAGCCGTCGCGGAAGAGCCCGTCAACGTGCGCAATACCCCTCTGGTGAAGGAGGCGCTGGCGCACATCGAGGAAGGCGACCGGACGAAGGCCATCGTCCGCGCGGCGCTTCTGCTGATGAAGGCCGGGACCGGGCGGCGGCGGCTCTCGTCCATGAAGCGGACGCGAGAGCTCGTCGGACAGGATATCGGCCTGTTCGATCTGCCGACGGAAGCTGCCCGCGACATCATCCGCGAGCAGTCGTACATCGTCGATTTCGAACCCGTGAAGGCGCTCATGGCGCTTCCCAAACTTCTGCGAACCCCCGAGGACAGGCGCAGCCTGCTCGATCTGCTCGACCGCGTGGAGGGCAGGATCGAGGCCAACGAGAAGCAGGTGAGGCTGCTGGGCGAGATCCGGCGCCTCCTCGCCGAAGACGAGACCGCACGCGAGACGAAGGCCGAGCCGATCACAGTGACGCTGGTGGAGCGCGACACGGAGGCCCGCCCCGGAACGGCGGCAAGGCGGGGCTCCGCCCGACGCGCCAGCGTCACCCGACGCACGAGGGCAAACTCATGAACGACCGTCCCACCGAGCTGACCGAAATCGCCATTCAATCGAAGATCCTGCACGGCAAGCGGGCTCTCGTCGTCGGAATCGCCAACGAGCGTTCGATCGCCTATGGCTGCGCGCGGGTGTTCAGGGAACTCGGCGCCGACCTCGCCGTCACCTACCTCAACGAAAAGGCCAGGCCCTATGTCGAGCCTCTCGCCAAGGACCTCGGAGCGTCGATCTTCGCGCCCTGCGATGTGGCTCAGGCCGGACAGCTCGAAGCGGTCTTCGAGCAAATCCGCGAAAGCTGGGGCAGCCTCGACATCGCGCTGCATTCCATCGCGTTTGCGCCGAAACAGGACCTGCAGGGGCGGCTCGTCGACAGCTCGGACGAGGGGTTCAAGGTGGCGATGGACGTCTCGTGCCACTCCTTCATCCGCATGGCCCGGCTCGCCGAACCGCTGATGCCCGACGGCGGTACGCTCCTGGCGATGAGCTATCACGGCGCCAACAAGGTGGTTCCGAACTACAATCTGATGGGGCCCGTGAAGGCGGCGCTGGAGAGCGCCGTGCGCTATCTCGCCTATGAGTTGGGCGACAAGCACATCCGGGTTCACGCCGTGTCGCCGGGACCCCTGAAGACGCGGGCGGCCTCGGGGCTGAAGGATTTCGATGTTCTCCTGTCCGAGGCCATCGAGCGGGCGCCCATCGGCGAACTCGTCGATATCGACGATGTCGGCCTCACGGCCGCCTATCTGACGACGCCCTTCGCCAGGCGGCTGACGGGGACCACCACCTATGTCGACGGAGGGCTGAGCATCATGGCGTGAGGCGAGCCTCGCTCGTGAGCGCCGGTCGAAGGGAGGTCACGATGACTTTCGGTCGCTTCCATCTATCCAGGTGCCTCGGCGTCGCTGCATTCGCCGCCGTACTGGCAGGCACCGCATGGGCCCAAGAGCCAAGCCAGGCACCAGGTCAAGTACCAGGTCAAGTACCAGGTCAGGCACAAGGTCAGGACACTTCAGCGCCTGCTCCCGCCAAGCAGCGGCAGCCGACACAATCCTCCGTTCAGGGGCAGAGCGGCGGACAGGAGGCGAAAGCCGACAAAGGCGTGTCGGAAGCCGACAGGAAGGTGCGCGAGATGGATCGCCGGATGAGCCACACCCTTCGTAGCGTCTGTATCGGCTGCTAGAGCATCGAACGCAAAAGTGGGAACCGGTTTTGCGTGAAAAGATGCTCAACAACAGAGACTGCCGGCATCGGATGCGGGTTCGATTCCGCGTCCGATGCTGTAGCGGCCGTCACATTGGGAGAGAGTCGTCACATCGGGAGAGAGTCTTGCGTTCAGTGGATCCGCGCGACACGATGAACAGCCGGGAAAGGGCCTCCTCTCTCGATGTGGGCTATGTGGAGAAGGCGCTCGGGCTCGTGCTGCTCCTGGTGCTGGCCGTCGGCTGCATCTACATCCTGACGCCGTTCCTCAACGCCATCTTCCTCGCCGTCACGCTGTGCGTGTCCACCTGGTCTCCGTTCCGGAGGATCGAGACATGGCTGGGTCGGCGTCCGACCGCCGCTGCCCTGCTCATGACCTTGATGACCGCCGGTCTGCTCGTGCTCCCGCTGCTGACCTTGGGTGCAAACCTCGCCGACGATGTCGCCCGGCTTGCCGTGGCCGTCCGCTCCGCCATCGATCAGGGGCTGCCGCCGCCCGGCTGGCTCGGACGCATACCTTTGATCGGGCATGAGGCGGAGCAGGTATGGCTCCAGGCAGTCCAGCAGGGCAAGGGGCTTGCACCCGTCATCTCGCCCTATCTGGGGCCGTTGCGGGAATGGGGGCTGCGTCAGGGAGCCTCGCTTCTCTCGGGCACGCTCCAGGTGGGCTTCGGCATCGTGCTGGCCTTCTTCCTGTACCGGGACGGCGGCTATGTGGAGCGCCGTCTCGAATGGGCGATGGCGCGCCTGGGCGGCTGGCGGGCGCACCGGGTGCTTGAGACCGCAGGCGCCACCATCAAGAGCGTGGTCAACGGGGTTCTCGGCACCGCGCTGGTGCAGGGCATCCTGCTCGGGTTCAGCTTCTGGGTCGCGGGCGTTCCCGGCGCGATCGTGCTGGGCGCCGTAGGCGTGGTGCTGACGCTGCTGCCGATGGGGCTCGTGCTGCTCTGGCTGCCAGCCGCCCTGTGGCTGATGTCCGACGGCCAGACCGGATGGGCCGTGTTCGTGATGGCTTGGAACGGCCTTTTCGTCGGCAGTCTCGACAATGTCCTGCGCCCATACCTGATCAGCCGCGGCATCCGGATGCCGACGGTGCTGATCTTCCTCGGTGTGCTCGGCGGTCTGCTGACCTTGGGAATCATCGGTATCTTTGTCGGCCCCGTGCTGCTGGCGGTCGCCCATACCCTGTTTCAGGACTGGGGGCGCGCCGGCGAGACCGTGCACGATCGGGCCGGCGCACGTGCAAAGGGGAGGGAGCCTCGATGAAAACGATCAAGCTCCAGGATGCCGTTGCGATGATCCCGGCCGGAGCGACCCTGATGGTCGGCGGTTTCATGGGCGTCGGAACGCCTGAGCCGCTGGTCGACGAACTCGTGCGGCAGCAGAGAGGCGATCTGACCGTCATCGCCAACGACACGGCGGCGCCGGGGATCGGCATCGGTAAGCTGATCACGGCGAAACTGCTCCGACGGGTGATCGTGAGCCATATCGGTCTCAACCCCGAGACGCAGCAGCAGATGCTGGCCGGCGAACTGCAGGTGGACCTCGTTCCGCAGGGCACGCTCGCGGAGCGCATCCGCGCCGGGGGCTACGGCCTCGGGGGGATCCTGACCGCGACCGGCATCGGCACCGTCGTCGAAGAGGGCAAGCGGAAGATCGATGTCGATGGCCGGTCCTACCTGCTGGAGCCCGCCCTGCGGGCCGATTACGCGCTCGTGCACGCGTTCATCGCCGACTACCTGGGCAACCTTGCCTATGCCCTCACGGCGCGCAACTTCAATCCGCTGATGGCGATGGCCGCCGACACCGTCGTGGCCCAGGCCGAGAACATCGTTCCGATCGGAGTCGTTGCGCCCGACCACGTCATGACTCCCGCTCCGGTCGTCGATTATCTCATCGCGAAAGGGTAAGGCCATGGATGCGCAATCCCTCATCGCCAAACGCATCGCACAGGAATTGCGGGATGGCGTGCTGGTCAATCTCGGAATCGGCATCCCGACCCTCGTGGCCAACTTCGTCCCCAAGGGGATCCATGTCTTCTTCCAGTCCGAGAACGGTCTCATCGGCACCGGCCCGGTGCCGGAACCCGGCATGGCGCTCCCGTGGTTGACCGATGCGGGCGGGAAACCCGTGACGGCCCTTCCGGGCGCGTCCACGTTCGACAGCGCCACGTCCTTCGGACTGATCAGGGGCGGGCATCTCGACATCACGGTGCTCGGCGGCCTTCAGGTCGACCGGCACGGCCGCCTCGCGAACTGGATGGTTCCGGGCAGGATGGTGCCCGGAATGGGCGGCGCCATGGACCTCGTGGCCGGAGCCAGGCGCGTCATCGTCGCCATGCAGCATACGGCCAAGGGACGCCCGAAGATCGTCCGGGAGTGCTCGCTCCCGCTCACCTCGGACCGGCCGGTCGACCTCGTTGTCACGGAACTCGCGGTGATCGGCTTTCCTGAGGGGCGAGCCACTCTTCTGGAAATGCATGAAGGGGTCACCGTCGAGGAGGTCGTCGCCGCAACCGAGGCCGAACTCGCAATCTCCCCTGAACTGTCAAAACCAACAATCGCGAGGGTCGCGTCCGGCGCCGACGCCAAGCCCTTCGTGGGAGACGCCCTATGACCCCATCGATAAGTCCATCGATAAATCCTGCGGCACCTCATCATCTTCCCATCTTCATCGCCGGGCCCGACGGGACCGACGTCCTCATGACGGTCATGGCGGTATTCCTGGTGCTCGCCGTACTGGCCGTCGGCCTCCTCTTCCTGCGGCTGCATACCTTGCCCGAGCGCATGGCCCACAAATCCAAGAAGATCCAGTTCGAGCTCGTGGCCGTGCTGGGCCTGCTGTCCCTGTTCACGCACATGCACATCTTCTGGGTCGTGGGTCTGCTGCTCGCTCTGATCGACATACCCGACTTCGGCTGGCCGCTCCGCAGGATGGCGGGTTCGCTCGAGAAGATCGCCGGCATCCCGCCGGGCGAGGGCGCGAACGACGTACCGGAGGACGGTGTTCCCCCCGTACCGCCGGGCGAGGGCACGGCGGAGGCGGCGACGACCGTCACTCCCTATCGCGTGCCGAAGGAGCAGTCCCATGCTTGAACTCCTTCTCTGTTCGCTGCTGACGATCCTGCCGGACTATCTCTATCGCCGCTACGCCCAGGGCAAGCGGATCGGCAAGGAGATCACGCTCTATTCGGTGTGGTTCGAGCTGCGCTGGGGCATCGTCACCTGCGCGATGCTCACCGTCGCCCTGATCACGACCGTTTTCTACAACCACCCCTCCACGAGCAATGCCACGGTGTTCTTCCGGACCATCCCGATCCTGCCGGAAACCAATGGGCGCGTCGCTGAGGTCAATCTCGGCTTGAGCGGCGAGGTCAAGCAGGGGCAGCCGATCTTCCGGCTCGACAGCGCCAAGCAGGAGGCGGCGGTGGAGACCGCCCGCCGCAAGATCGCGGAGGTCGATGCCGAACTGGTGGCGGCGCGGGCCGATGTCGCGGCGGCCGAAGGCCGGATCATCGAGGCCCGGAGCGCCCATCAGCAGGCGCTGGACGAACTGGCGACCAAGCAGGAGATCTATCGCCGCAACCCGGGCGCCGTCGCCATGCGGGACATCGAGAAGCTCCAGGTCGCCGTCGAGGGGCGCCAGGGTGGCATCGACGCCGCCGTTGCCGCCAAGGAGCAGGCCGAGACGCGCATCTCCACCCTGCTTCCCGCGCAGAAGGCCAGCGCCGAAGCCGAGCTGGCTCAGGCCGACGTGGACCTGCAAAAGACCGTGATCCGGGCCGGTGTCAATGGCCGGGTGGAACAGTTCACGCTGCGGGTCGGCGATGTCGTGAACCCGCTCATGCGCCCGGCCGGGGTCCTGATCCCGGAGGGCGCCGGGCGGGGGCGCCTGCAGGCCGGCTTCGGGCAGGTCGAGTCCCAGGCGCTGACGCTCGGGATGGTCGCCGAGGCCACCTGCGCGTCGAAGCCATGGACGATCATCCCGATGGTGGTCACCGGAGTGCAAAACTACATCGCTGCCGGCCAGCTCCGCAGCGGCGAGCAGCTGATGGAAGCCCAGCAGGTGACGCAGCCGGGAACCGTTCTCGCCTTCCTGGAGCCGCTCTACGAGGGCGGGTTCGACAGCGTCACGCCCGGGAGCAGCTGCATCGTCAACGCCTATAGCAGCCACCACGAGGAAATCATCGCCCCGGAGACCGGCACGATGCGGGGACTCGTGCTTCACGGGATTGATGCCGTCGGGCTCGTGCATGCCATGATCCTGCGCATTCAGGCGCTGATGTATCCGATCCAGATTCTCGTGCTCGGTGGGCACTGAGATCAACCTGGGAGGAGAGCGATGGCGACCATGGTGATGATCGCTCCCGCTGGGAGGCGGATTCTGCCATCGGCCGCCTTGTGCAGGTGAAGACGACCCTTTCGTTCTGAAGCGGAAAAAGGAGGACGACCCATGACCATCATGTCAAAGACATCGGGAGCATCGGAGAGGCTGCGCGGCGGTATCGGGATGGCGTTGCCCGATGGCGACGGCCGGGCTCTGACGAACGCTTCGGAAGCCTGGTTCGCCGCCACCGCCGAATGCCAGCGCGAGATGCTCGGCTTCATGTCCATGAGGCTTGAAAAAGACGGCGAGGCGGTCCGGGAAATGATGGGCTGCAAGACCATGGCGGATGCCGCATCCGTTCACTCGCATTGGGTGGAGGAAACCCTTCGCGACTACAACGCCGAGATCACCAAGCTGATGACGATCTACAGCAACTCCGTCAGCGGCGGAGCGAGCCTGAAGAGATGACGGCCTGCTTGCTGAAACCGCCGACCGAAAGATCCTGCCCGCGTCTCGACGCCACGCGCGGGATCCGGGCCGTTGCCCCGCAGGCCGAGGTGCTGATCCCGAGGTGCTGATCTTCACCATGCACGAGAACGAGCCGCTGTTGAACGCTTACCTGGCGAAGGGGCATGTTCCCGGCGGCACCCTGACGGCGCGGGAGCGCAGCGTGGTCCAGCTCATATCGATCCCTTCACGATCGCGCCGGAACGTCTCCTTCGCGGCGGACGCAGCGGAATCCGATATGGCTCGTCGAGGTGTCGATGGGGTGCGGATGCCGGGCGGCCGGACGATAGCGGCGGCAGTAATTCGGCGCGCACAGGTGTGAGCCTCCCTTCACGACCTTGCGGGGAATCCTGATCGCGGGCTCGCGCGGATCGTAGCTGCTGTCCTCCCGTCCGCCACGAGGGTTCTCCGGGATGCAGCAGGCCTTCTGCGCATCCTCGGGATGCCTCGGGCTGTACCAGTCGCCCGTCCACTCCCAGACGTTGCCGATCATGTCGTACAGGCCGTAGCCGTTGGGCGGGAACGATCCGACCGGCGAGGTGCGCTCGTAGCCGTCGAGCATCGTGTTCTGGAACGGGAACTGCCCCTGCCAGGTATTGGCCATCTGCCGCCCGCCGGGCGTGAGCTCGTCGCCCCAGGCGAACTCCTTGCCCTCGAGGCCGCCCCGGGCGGCGAACTCCCATTCGGCCTCCGTGGCCAAATCCTTGCCGGCCCAGCGGGCGTAGGCGAGGGCGTCGGTGTAGCTGACATGGACCACGGGATGGTCCTCCAGTCCCTTGAGGTTGCTGGTCGGGCCGTACGGCCGCTTCCAGTTGACCCCGAAGGCGAAGGTCCACCATTGGCTCCAGTCCCGGAGGTCAACGGGGTGGCCGGGCGGGGTGAACAGCAGGGATCCGGCCCGCAGCATCTCCTTCCTGGCGCCTGGATAGTCCCTGGCATCGGGCACCATCTCGGCCGTCGTGACGTGGCCCGTGGCCTGGACGAAAGCCTTGAACTGGCGGTTGGTGACAGGTGTCGCGTCCATCCAGAATGCGTCCACGCTCACGCGGTGGACAGGCGCCTCCTCGGGGTAATGGTCGTTCGATCCCATGGCGAACGTGCCGCCCGGAATGCGGACCATGTCGTCGGCGGTCGATGGCTTCGGGGTGTTGGCTGCATGCTTCATGGGATCGATATGGGGTTGAGGGGGGCAGGGCGGAAGGCTTGCGGTGCTCGGGCGTGCGATGCCGCAGATCGGCTCTGAGCCTCCTGAGATCGGCGGCAAGGGCACGGCCTTCGATCTTAGACCAATGTGCGGCAGGAGGGCGGCAGCGGAACACGAAAGCTTCGAGATTTTCCATGGCGGCTTTCGTATCCGACCATTCCTTCGCGGGAAGGCGTGATCGCCAGGTGACATAGGCTTGGTAGGTGACATAGGCCTGGTAGGTGCGGTCAGCCTCACCCGATCTCGCGGCCTTGAGCAAGCCCCTGAAGGCGGCGCCCTCGGACCTGGAGCGCTGGTCCCGCTCCTCGCGCCACCGGCTGAGCGCGCCGGGACCGAGGCGCCACGCGAGCCACCCCAGGAGGCAGGCGGGAACGAGCACGGCGAGCGCTGCTCCCAGATCCCTCCCGGTGAACCGCCGCAGGCCGAACGGGCGGACCGGCGACGCTTGCGTCGGGATCGCGGAAACCGTGACGGCGCGGCCGGCTGCGCGCTCCTCCCGCGGCGCTGCGTTGCGAAGATCCCACCACGGCTGCGTCACGGCGGGCAACGCGTACGAGCCGGGACGCTCGAACACGTAGGTCAGTGTATCCGTCCGCCGCCCCGTCAGGTTCCCTCGGGCGATCCTCTCGCCGATCACGGCGCCCTCGGTGGGGCTCGCGGTCTGCCGGATGACGGCGTCCTGCTCAGGCTGCGGATTGAACCGTTGCCCGGCACGAGCCCGCTCGACTTCCTTCAGAGCTTAGGAACGCCGCCAAAACACGCCGCCAGTTTTTCTCAGGGACCGTCTCCAACTGTCAGTCCGATGGCCCAATCGGTCAAGCACATCGGGAGGGAGCGCTCATACTGCTGTCGCTGCGTCGGTTGGGCCTCTCCGACGTCGGTGGAGTGTGCCCGGCAGAACATTGGCCACCGGCGATGGATGCCGTGGCTCTTAGAGCATCGGACGCAAAAGTGGGCACCGGTTTTGCGTGAAAAGATGCTCAACAACAGAGACTGCCGGCATCGGATATGGGTTCGATATCACGCCCGATGCTGGAGAGCTTGAGGCCTTGCCGGCAATCGGATCCGCTTTTCGCCGAGCCCTCGGTTCCTCACGGTGCGTGAGTGGCGGAAACCATCGGAGGGCCGCGCACTCGACGTGCTGACAGGGTGCATCGCGCAGGAGTGCCGTTTCGCCGTTCGTCTCCTGGAAGACAGCGGTGACAAACCATTCGACTTGAGCCTGTTCGAGGAGGATTACGAATGACAACCGCGTCAAAGAGGTCGTCGATGTCGGACACGACTCGCAGCGCCACCGAGCGGGCGATGCCGATGGGTGACGGTCAGGCTGTAGCGAGGGCTGCGCAAACGTGGCTTTCCGCCACGAGCCAGTGCCAGCGCGAGATGATGGATTTCATGTCCAGGCGTCTCGAGAAGGACGGCGTAGCCATGCGGGATATTCTCGATTGCCGGAACCTCGCGGATGCAGTGACGCTTCATTCACACTGGATGGAGGAAACACTCCGTGACTACAACGCCGAGATGTCCAAATTGATGACCATCTACAGCCATTCCATGAACGGTGGAGAGTCGGGCAGCGGGCGATAGCTACCGGCAATGGATCGGAGCGCTCCTTCGCATGCTCCCATGATCGATGCCGTGCCGCCTGCACGGTCAAACGGGTTGCGCTGCTGTCCTGCGCGGGCGCGTCAATTGAGGCGACGGTCGGAAATCGCCTCCTTGAAATGGACCAGCTTGTGGAGCTTGTGGCGATCCACCCCGAGCTCTCCGGCCCATTCGCTCAAGGCGGAGCTGTAAAGCTGGGCGAGAAACCGCGTCGGGTTTTCTGCACCGCCCCTCAGCCTTACGAGTTCATTCAGAGCTTGTTTCAGCATTGCACGATCAACGGGCATTGTCGCAACTCCCTGTAGCATCGGACTTGAAATGTCGAATCCACTTTTGGGATTCCATCCGATGCTCCCTTCTTGGATCGGCGCAGCGTGCGGTCTCGAAGGGCGCGTCCCTGAAAAACGGGTCCGCCTTTTCGCGCGATGTGCCAGAACATGGACAATTTGCGGACTGAGGCTCGGGCTGTCAAAAGCGCAAAAGGCTTAAGAAGCCTTAAGAAGCCTTCATCGACCCACGGCTGCTGCGGCTCGTCTGACGGTAACGTGAGACGTTCGGCAGGGTTGTGGAGTCCGGCGGGTGCGCCGAAAAATTATCGGCCAGCTTGTCCCAAGTGATCAAGCAAGGGAGGCTCAAGCCGATCATCATGTCCCGTTCACTGCGGCTTGTTCGGCTGGTGTCGCGCGCCTGCCGGTGAACAGGAGGGTAAGATGAATCGATTTCTCGTAGCTCTGGGTGCCGTTGTAGCAGGGGCCTTGATCGTGCCGGGCGAGGCTGCTGCCCAGCGAGGCGGCGGCTCCCACGGGGGCGGCGGCTTCGGCGGCGGCGGGCGCATCGGAGGCGGCGGTTTCCAAGGCGGATTCGGTGGCAACCGCCTGGGCGGTTTCGGCGGCTCCAGCTTCTTCTTTCCTCAGGGCGGGGGGCGCTCCTTCGGCGGGTACTCGCTTCGTACGGGCAGCATCGGCTACGGGCCGCCCGTCGGCATGGTAGGCGGCGGCTTGATGCGGCAGGGCGTCGTTCCTGGGACATTCCGCTCTCAAGCCGGATTCGCGCCGGGAGCCATCGAGGGGCCGAGGGGAAACTTCCGGCCCGGCATCGGTACCTTTCCGGGCCGTCCCGGCTATTTTCCGCGTTATGGCTGGAACAATCCGCGATTCGGGTGGCGCTACCGGAACGGCTATGGCTGGGGCTATCCCTATTATGGCCTCGCGCTCGGGGCCCTGGGCTATCCGTATGACTCCGATTACGGCTATTACGACTATTACGACAATCCGTATTACGATGTGACCTATGGCAATGATTGCCGCTGGGTCCTTCGCCGCGTCGTCGGTCCCAATGGCGGTATCGTGACCGGGCGCGTTTGGGCCTGCGACGCCTATTGAGAAGCCACGATGTCGGCACGACGATCGAGAGACGTGCGACAGGGCAGGCGAGGATCCGGTTCTCGCCTGCTTAGGACTTTTCTGCCGATCATCGCCGCGTGAGCGGCTTCATTATTCGGCGAGCCGCTTATCGGAAGCGACGGTACGCTACGCGTGTGCCGCCAAAGCGCGGTCCGACGAAGCGTGCGCCACCAAAGCGCGGGCCGACGAAGCGTGCGCCACCAAAGCGCGGCCCATAGAAGCCCCGATAGGCACCATAGTAGCGAGGTCCCCAGAAGGCGCGCCGTGTATAGAAGCGCGGGCCGAAATAGGCCCTGCGCGGAAAAAAGTAGCCGGGCGGATAATAGGCCGGCGACCGGTAATAGTACGCGGGGGCGTAATAATTGTACCCTGGCCAGGGCCCGTAATAGCCGTAGCCGTAACCCGGATAGCCCCATCCGTAAGCGGGAGTCGTCGCAGCGGCTGTGAGCAGCCCTCCGAGGATCGCTCCGCCGACCAGACCGGCGGCCACACCGCCTCCGCCCCAGCCCCAGCCGCCGCCCCAGCCGCCACGCCAGCCGCCCCAGCCGCCACGCCAACCGCCCCAGCCGCCGCGCCAGCCGCCGCCCCAGCCTCCTCCGTGCCAGCCCCAGCCGCCACCTCTCCAGCGTTGCGCATTCGCCGTTTCGATGCTGCCGGTCACCATGAGGATGGCGACGGCGACCGTTGCAAGTTTGCGCATATCAGCCTCCCTGACGCATCATGCCGGACCGAAGGTCCGCGTCAGCGGAACATGGATCCGGCGCATCGGATCAGGATACCTCACTCAGGCGTTCACGCTTGATGAAATGGGACAGGTCCTTGACAATTTGAGCCACTCTCTCCGGCAGCCCATATCGTCGCATTCAGGGCCCTGTGGGATCCAGGTTCGATGCTCCCCTCCTGGAAAAAGCGCATCGTTCCTGCGAGAAACCGGGGCCACTTTTGCGCCCGATGCGCTACAGCATCGGACGTGACATCGGACCCATATCCGATGCCGGCAGTCGCTGTTGTTGAGCATCTTTTCACGCAAAACCGGTACCCACTTTTGCGTCCGATGCTCTAGGCGTTCACGCCGGTGCGGCGAGCCCACGGGGCGACCGTCTCCATCTGAACCGTGGTGCGATCGGGCTGGACGGACAAGGTCATCGATGCTTCGTCGGCCATCCTGATCGCGACCTCGGCAAGCCGCTGAAAGCTCTTCAGGCTCTGATCGAGATTGTCGAAGGCAAGCGAACTCTGGATCGCGAGAAACTCGTCCGTCGAGCGGCAGCAGACGAGAGCATTGAAACTGTCGAGGTTTCGCGTCAGCCGTCTCTGGTGGAAGCGGAGCCATTCGCGGGAGAGCTCTTCGAAGGCACTGGCGAGAACCGTGCCGGTTTCGGCGACCGCCCGAAGCCTGCGAACCGATTCTTCGATCGTCCGCTGGGCGTCTTCGTCGCTATCGGAGCCGCCATTCGTGGGTTGACGGGACGAGTGCCGGGCCAGTTCCGGCATCGCGCAGGCACTGGTTTCCACCGTCTCCTGCACAGTGCGTGCAATGGTTTGCAGGCTTTCGATGCTGGCGCGGAGCGCACCGGCGATGTCGTTCGTCATCCGTTGCGCGGTCTCGTTCGGCTCAAGACTCAGCTTCGCCTCTTCCCTCATCGGCATCCATCCTCTCACAACAAATTCGTGATTGCTGTCCTGGAGATCCCTCGTCGGCCGTCATCCAAGGTCGCTTGGGTAAGCGGGATGAGGCTGAAAGCACTCGTGCCTTAGGCTCACCGGTCCAGCCTGGATCGGAATTGTCCTGACAGGGCGGACGAGCCCGCCGCACGTGCGCGACGGGATCCCGGCATGTGAAACATGAACGAACTATTCCGCGACCCTATATCTGCAGAGGCTGCGTCGCTTGATCGATGCGGACAATCTCTTGACAGTTCGGGCCACCGAGATGGGCAATAGGCCGCAATGTCATGGATGGGGCGCGAGTTTGCGCATGGCGCATCGTGCGGCCCTTCGGGTCCGCACGATGCGCTCTTTCCAGGAAGGGAGCAGAAGAGGAAATCCCAAAAGTGGATTCCCCTTGTCGCGTCCGATGCTCCAAGCCGGTCAGAGGAGGGCGCTTTCCTTCCGGCCCGACAGATGGAAGGCTGCGTAGACGGCAACGACCGTCATCGTCAGAAGGATCGTCGAAAGGGCCGATGCGGTGCCGTATTCACCGTCCATGACCGAGAGATAGATTCGCACCGGCATGGTGACGGTGCTGCCCACATAGAGGACCAGCGAGGACGACAACTCGTTCATGGCCGTGACGAAGCTCATGAGGGCGCCGGCCATGATGCCGGGCAGGATCAGCGGCACCGTCACCTTCAGGAAGGCCTTGCCGGGGGAATAGCCGAGGCTCACGGCCGCATCCTCGAGATTGGGGCCGACCTGCTTCAAGGCGGCAGCGACCGAGCGCGCGGAATAGGGAAGGCGCCTGACGAAGACCGCCATGATGATGATGAGGCCCGTCCCGGTCAAAGCGAGCGGTGGCTCGTTGAAACGGGTGATGAAGGCGATGCCCATGACGATGCCGGGCACCACGTAAGGGACCATCAGAAGGGCGTCGAGAGCGCCCGTCGCGATTCCGGGACGTCGGGAAATGAGGTAGCCGATCAGGGTTCCCGTGATGACGATGGCCACCACCGCGACGGAGGAGAAGATCAGGGTATTCCAGATCGGATCCGAGACCGTCGAGATGACGCGCTCGTAGCTCTGCAGGCTCACGCCGGGCTGGAACACCGGCCCGCTCGTGCGGCGGAACGAGAACAGCACCACGATGATGGCCGGGAGCGCGCCGATGATCACGATGGCGTAGGCGAGGGCATGGAGGCCCAGGGCCTCGATGCCCCGGACGCGCATGCGTTCCGGCTTCTTGATCAGGTTGCTGTGATAGACGTTCTTGCGAAGAACCCAGCGCTGCCCGAAAACGACGATCATCGAGAGAACGATCAGCGCGATGCTCAGCGCCGAGGCCATTCCCGGATTGCCGCCCACTTCGCTGCCGTAGAGATTGAAGGCCTCCGTGGCCAGCACGTTGAAATCGCGCCCGATGATGCGCGGAGTGCCGAAATCCGCGATGGAGAGAACGAAGGTGAGAAGCGCGCTTGCGGAGATCGCCGGCAGGATCAGCGGGAGCGTGATCGTGAAGAGGCGCTTGAACGGGGAGACGCCGAGGCTCTCCGCCGCTTCCTCGACGGAGCGGTTGATCGATGCGAGCGCGCCCGACGTGATCAGGAAGACATGCGGGAAGAATTTGAAGGCGAAGACAAGGATCACGCCCGCCGCGCCGTAGAGAGGCGGAATGGAGATGCCGATCTCGGCCAGTCCCTTGCGCACCACGCCGCTCGCGCCGAACAGCACGATCCAGGCATAGGCGCCGATGAAGGGCGGCGAGACGAGCGCCACGACAGCGAGCGTTTGAATGAGGGCTCGGCCGTAGATATGAAAGCGCGTCGTCACGAAGGCGAGGGTGACGCCGAGAACGAGGGCGCCCGCCATGCCGCCGAAGCCGGCCAGCAGGGTATTTCCGATGGCGCGCTGATAGGCTTTGACGGTCGCGATCTCGACATAATGGACGAACGAGAAGGCCCCCGTATCGTTGTCGATCAGGCTGGCGCGGAGGACCGACGACAAGGGCCAGATCAGCAGCGCGATGAGGATCACCCAGGCCGCGATCAGCACGAAGGTCCAGATGTCGAAGCGAACGCGCCGTTTCATCATGGCCGTCCCGCCTCGATCACGTCGCCGTTGGGGCTAAAGAGGGCGATCTTCGAAAGCGGAAGCCGGACCTCGACGGAACGCCCTTCCATCGCGATGAAGTCGTGTGTCGGATCGGCCACCTGGGCCACGATCTCGCCAGCCTCGGTCCTGAGGGTATAATGAGCCTCGCGGCCGAGGAAGGTGACCTTCATCACCTCGCCCTTCAGCGTGATCGTCTCGCCGTGCGCCGCCTCGAGGGAAAGCTGCACGTTCTCCGGCCGGATGGCGACTTCGACAGCGCCGGATTGGCCGGAAGGATAAGCGACGGACTGGCCGCCGACCGTCAGGCGTCCGTCTGCGAGGCGCCCCGGAAGGAAATTCATGGTGCCGACGAACGAGGCCGCGAACCGGCGCAGGGGCTTGCGGTAGATCTCGAAGGGCGTCCCGATCTGCTCGACATGGCCCTTGTTCATCACGCAGATGCGGTCGGAGACTGCAAGGGCCTCCTCCTGGTCGTGCGTCACGTAGATCGTCGTGATGCCCAGGCGCCGCTGGATGTCGCGGATATCTTCACGCAATTCGATACGCAGTTTCGCATCGAGGTTCGAGAGCGGCTCGTCCATGAGCAGGAGGGTCGGGCGGATCGCCATCGCGCGGGCGAGGCCGATGCGCTGCTGCTGGCCGCCCGACATCTCCGCCGGAAGGCGGCTCTGGTAGCCGTCGAGGCGCACCATCTTGAGACTCTCGGCCACCCGCGCCTCGATCTCGCTTTTGGGAAGCGAGCGGGCCTTGAGGCCGAAGGCGACGTTGTCTGCAACCGAAAGATGTGGAAAGACGGCGTAATCCTGGAACACCATGCCGATGTCGCGCTTGTGCGCGGGCTTGTGGTCGATCCGCTCGCCGTTGACGACGATGTCGCCACGATCCTGATGCTGAAAGCCCGCGATGGTGCGCAGAAGCGTGGTCTTGCCGCAGCCGCTGGGCCCCAGAAGCGTGAAGAATTCCCCCGATGCGATGTCGAGATCGATGCTTTCCAGGACCCGAACGTCCTTGTAGCTCTTGGCCAGCCCCTGGATCTTCAAATCGGCCACACCCGGCTCCCTTGTTGGTTTATCCACGCCTTGGAAGGCTCTGACTTTACAAAAGTTACCGCCTTCAGCAACATGCTCTTACCTGGCTAACGAATTCCCCGGGAGGATTTTATGTTGAAAGTCGGACTGACCGCGGGCGTACTGCTCGCGTCTCTCACAACTGCGGCCATGGCCCAGGACAAGACTGTCGTGGTCTATACCGCTCATAAGGCATCCATCGTCGATGCACTAGTGCCGAAGTTCGAGAAGGAAACCGGCATCAAGGTCGACGTGGTGAAGGCCGGATCGGGCGACATCATCAAGCGCGTCAAGGCCGAATCGTCATCCGCGAAGGCGGACGTGATCTGGAGCATCGGCGGCGAGCAGCTGGAGGACAACAAGGACCTGCTGGCGGTCTACAAGCCGAAGGAGGACGACGCCATCCTGACGACCTACAAGGTCAGCCCGGAATGGATTCCCTATACGGGTATTCTGCTCGTCATGGCGGTCAACAACAAGGAGTTGAAGCCTGCCGACTATCCCAAGACCTGGGCCGAACTCGGCGATCCCAAGTGGAAGGGCAAGATTTCGTCCGCCCGCGCCGATACGTCGGGCTCCAGCTTCCAGCAGCTCGCGACCGTGCTGATCGGTCATGGCGACAAGGGCTGGGACGTCTACAACAAGATCCTCGCCAACACGAACCTGTCGGATTCCTCGGGCGCCGTTCCGCGCTACGTCAATGACGGCGAGGCGCTCGTGGGCCTGACCCTCGAGGACAACGCCCTCGATTACGTGAAGGGCGGCGGCAATGTCGCGATCGTCTATCCGGAAGACGGATCCTCGACGGTGGCCGACGGCGTCGCTCTCGTGAAGGGCGCGCCGCACGCGGATAACGGCAAGGTGTTCATCGATTGGCTTCTCTCGAAACCCGTGCAGGAGCAGCTCGTCTCCGAGATCGGGCGTCGCTCGGTCCGCAAGGACGTGACCGGCTCCGGTCTCAAGCCCATCGGCGAAATCAAGCTCGTTGACTACGACATCAAGAAGGTGGCACAGAGCCGCAACGATTGGGTCGCCAAGTGGAAGTCGGCTCTTCAGAATCGTTGAGCCGCCACCGCTTGAGGTCATGAAGCCGACATGCTGATCGAAGCATTCTCCGAGGCGAAGAATCCTGCCGCGCCTCATGCCAATGAGGACCAGATCGTCATCCTGCCGGGCCGCGCCTATGCGGTCATCGACGGGGTCACGGATCGACTCGGCACCCGCTACGAGGGAATGCTCTCCGGTCAGTATGCGGCCGTGACCGTCAAGCGCGCGCTCGAACACATGCTGAGCGCGCCCGAAATGCGTATGGACGGCCTTGCCGTCGTCCATGCGCTGACGGCGGAAATCGCCGCGGCCTACAAGGCGTTCGGGACCGCCGAAAAGGTCCTCACCGACTGGAACCTGCGTCTCTCGGCGGCGCTGGCCCTCGTGCTCGTTCAGGCCGAGACCGTGGACGTGATCCTTGTCGGCGACAGCGGCGTGCGGATCAACGGCGAGCACATTCTGCGGGTGGAGAAGGATCTCGACCTGATCACGTCCATCCTGCGCCGGCAGGCATGGCCCGTGATCGGCGAGAAGACCTCCGATCCCGAAAAGCAGGAGCAGGTGTCCCGCCGCGTCACCTGGCACGGGACGCGTCAGCCTCTCGACGCCGTCGCCGATACCCTCGATGCCGACGATATGGCCCTCATCG
Source organism: Microvirga sp. M2 (assembly GCF_047497095.1). Taxonomy (NCBI): domain Bacteria; kingdom Pseudomonadati; phylum Pseudomonadota; class Alphaproteobacteria; order Hyphomicrobiales; family Methylobacteriaceae; genus Microvirga; species Microvirga sp. M2. The sequence continues at coordinate 2,892,125 of NZ_CP134063.1, read as the reverse complement.
AGAGCCGCGCCATCGCGGCCAATCGCGAGGCGCTGCCGCATGTGGCCCTAACCGATATCGAAAACCTCGTGCGGGGCGGCATCGTCAATGCGCAGGGCGGCTATCAGAACAATGGCTCCCTGCAGCTCGGCTACCCTTGCATCGACGGTTTCGAAGTGCCGCAGCACATGATCAGGATCGAGCGGTTTTTGCGCTCGGAGGTCAGGACGGTCGAGATCTACTCGGACGGGTATTTCAAGCCCGGGGACGGGTTCGGCGTGGCCGCGTGGGAGAAGGCCTTCGCCGAGGCCGAACGGGAGGATCCCGCGAAGGTGCTTCTCTACTCTTCGCCGAAGGGATCCACGTCATCCCATTGGGCGGACGACAGAACCTATCTCGCAGTCGAGTTCTGAAATTCGGCGGACCTTTCGTCCATGATGAAGGATGATATGCGAGCCCGAAGCGGTCTTGCCGGATCGCGGCAGGCTTGTTCACATCCATCGATGAGCCGGGTAGCCCTCGACATCTTATTGAAATAGCTTATCGATCCTGGAGCCTTGCCGAAGTGTGGCGAACTTTGGGTTGGCTCGTCCTAGATTTCGCCCTATTTCGACGCGAAGTCTCGGCATGCGTCGAAAAGTTCATTTCCATCATTTGTCATTAGGGTGATCGTGGCTCAATCGGTATGGTCGGGAACCAGAAAACTCTCATCTCTGGCGATCCTCGCGGGACTTCTGTCCGCCGCGGTATCGGTCCCGCCCGCCATCGCGTTCGATTTCTTCGGCCTCTTCGGCGGGAGCGATGAGCCGCCGCCGCCGAATGCGGAAACCCTGCCCTACAATCTCGATTTTTCGGTCGTCGGCGGGGACAAGGACCTGGTCCAGATCCTCAAGGACGCATCCACTCTTCAGAGCCTGCGGAGCGATCCGCCTCCGGACGCGGAGGCGCTGGTGCGCCGGGCGGAGGCCGATCTTCCCCGCCTGAACGATGCGCTCTGGGGCGCGGGCTATTACAATGCCCGCATCACGGTGAGCGTCGCAGGCGCGTCTCTTTCGCTTCAGGCCACGCGCCCCGAGGCCGCCATCCGGGCCGCCATGGCCTATCGCGCGCGAGCGCTCGTGCCGGTTCAGGTCACGGTGGACCCGGGGCCGCAATTCGTTCTCCGGAATGTCGCCGTTCTCGATGCACGGACGGGCCAGCCGTTCCCGCCGGGCGAGCTGCCGCCCCGCATCGTCAGGATCCGTTCCGGCGATCCGGCGCGAGCGGCGGACATCGTGGCGACCCAGGCGCGGATCGTCGATTTCTTCCGTGCGCAGTCGCGGCCCTTCGCCAAGGTGACGGGACAGAATCCCGTCGTCTATCACCCGGCGCAGGTCATGGATGTCGGCCTGACGGTCGACCCCGGGCCGCGCGCGGGCATCGGCGAAATCGCCGTGAGGGGCGCGGAGAACGTGGACCCCGCGGTGGTGCGCTCGTTCATCTATACCGACCCGGGCGATCCCTATTCGCCGGCCGCCATCGCCTCGATGCGCAAGTCGATCCTCAACATCGAGGCGCTGTCGTCGGTGAGGGTGCGCGAGGGGCAGGCGCTCGACGCCTACGGCAATCTGCCCCTCTTCGTCGACATCACGGAACGCCCGCCCCGCGTCGTGGGCGCGTCGGTCCAGTATTCGACGACGGACGGCCCCGCGGTTCGCGCCTATTGGGCGCATCGCAATCTCTTCGGGGGAGCCGAACGATTGAGGCTCGAGGGCAGCCTCTTCTATCTCACCGAGAACGGCGGTCGTCCCGAGGACGACGGCGGTTTCGGTTGGAGCGACCTCGGGGGGCGTTTCAGGGCGAGCTTCCTGAAGCCCGCCCTGTGGGGAACGCGCAACGATTTTCTGGCCGAAGCGCTTGCGGAGCGTGATCGAACGGAGGGCTACACGAGCCGCCTCGTGAACGGAACGGCCGGGATCCGCCATCGCTTCAGCGAAACGTTCTCGATCCAGGGCGGCATCGAATACGAGAAGGGGCAGGCCTCCGACATTCTCGGCGAGGTGGACTACACCCTCGTGGGCCTGCCCCTGTCCGTCTCCTACGATTCCACGGACAATACGCTCGATCCGACGCGCGGCATGAGGCTCATCGCGTCGGTGACGCCTTACCCGGGCTTCCTCGGTTCGTCGGTTCCCATGACGGTCGCGAAGGGAGCCGCCTCGGCCTATTGGTCGCTCGATGAGGAAGCCCGCTACGTGATCGCAGGCCGCCTCGGCCTCGGCACGATCATCGGCGCGAATCTCGAGGACATTCCGGCGAACAGGCGCTTCTACGCAGGCGGCGGCGGCTCCGTGCGCGGCTTCGCCTATCGCAGTCTCAGCCCGATCCTCCTGGGCGACCCCATCGGCGGGCGCAGCCTGCTCGAAGGGTCCCTGGAAGCGCGCATCAAGGTCACCGACACGATCGGGATCGTTCCCTTCGTCGATGCCGGGACCGCCTTCGCATCGAGCTACCCGGATTTCAACGACACGATCCGGGTCTCCGCCGGCCTGGGGCTGCGCTATTATACCGGCATCGGACCGATCCGCCTCGATGTCGCGATGCCCATTCGCCGCGAAAAATGGGACGACAGCTCCCTCGCCATCTATGTCGGGATTGGACAGGCGTTCTGATGATCAAGCCGCGACGCCATCTCACCCTCTTCGCCGCATTGGTTCTCGCGCTCGCCGCATTGTGGTTCGCCGCCGGCTCCCCGAGCCGGGCCCAGACCGATCAGAGCGTTCTGGCGAACCTGATATCACGCGTTCTGTCGACGCCGACGACGCGGGTCACGATCGGCCAGATCGAAGGGGCGTTGTCATCGAACGCGGTGATCCGGGATGTGAGGATTGCGGATCGCGACGGCGTCTGGCTTTCGCTCGATCGCGCGCGCCTGGTCTGGACCCGGACCGCGCTGCTGCGCGGGCGCCTGGAGGTGAACGAGCTCGAGATCGATCACCTGCAGGTTCTGCGCAAACCCGAGACGACGGAGGAGGAGAAGGTCGCCGTCTCCGACGAACCGATCCTCCCCGAATTGCCCGTAAAGGTGATCGTCGAAGGATTCACCCTGCAGGAGCTCACGCTCGGCGAGCCGGTGCTCGGCACCGCCGCGTGGCTCTCCGCCAAAGGCTCGGCCAATCTCGGCGATCCGGGCGAAGGACTGAAGCTCGATTTCGCGGCGCAGCGTCTTGATGCCCCGGGCAGCCTTTCGATCGCACTCAATTATGTCCCGCAAACCAACCGGCTTGCCTTGGACCTGAAGCACCAGGAGCCCGAGGGCGGCATCGCGGCTCGCCTGCTCGATCTGCCGGGCCTTCCGCCGGTCGATCTCAAGCTCGCGGGCGACGGCCCCTTGAGCAGTTTCGCGGCACGGCTCGATTTCTCGGCCGGCCCGACCATCGGCGCCGCGGGCACGACGACGGTCCGGCGCGCCGGGGCCGCCTATGACGTCGATGCGGATCTCGCCGCGCAGGTCGAGGGGCTGCTCCCCGCGCCGGTCGCTCCCGTCTTCTCGGGAACGACGCAGCTCGTCGGCAACGTGACGATCGGGGACGACGGCAGCCTGAAGCTCCAGCCGTTGCGCGTCACCTCGAACGTGGCGAGCTTCGACATGGCGGGAACCGTCAACGGGGCGCGGGCTCTCGACCTGACCCTGCAGGCCCGGGCCCTTCCCAATGACGGATCGGCCACCCGTGCGGGCGATGCGGAGATCCGCCGTCTCGTCTTCGACGGACGCGTGCAGGGAACGATGACGGCCCCGCGCATCAACGGTTCTCTCGATGCCGCGGGAATCCGCCTGCCGCAGGGCGCGCTCGACACCCTCGCGGCGCGCATCGCCATGAACCCGGTCAACGATGCGGCCATTCCCGATCGGTTCACGTTCTCCGTCGATGCGAGAGCCGACGGCATCCAACCGGCCGACCGGGCGGTCGCCCGCGCCCTCGGGCGGACCCTGTCGCTGAACGCCAGCGGCACGCTCGACCGGGACGGGATCGCCAGCGTCGACACGGCGCGCCTCGAAACCGCCACCGCGCAAGCGGGGTTCAGCGGCCGGGTCGGCCCGACGGTGCTGGATGGAAACCTGAACGCCACGATTCCCGCGCTCGCATCCTTCTCGGGCGTCGCCGGCCGGACGTTGCGCGGCTCGGCCGCCCTCGGCGCGAAGCTCTCGGGAAACCCGAGGCGGTCCGATATCGCCGCAACGATCGACGCGAGCCTGCGCGAACTCTCGACGGGAACGCCGCCCCTGGACGGCCTCCTCGGCCGCTCGGTGGCGGCGAAAGGCGTCATGCGCCGGGTGCCCGGCGGCTTCGCGTTCGAGAACTTCCGGATCGACGGAGCGCATCTCGATGCGCGCGTGGACGGGCGCGCCACGCAGAGCACGGCCGATCTCGGCCTCGACATTGCCATCGACCAGCTCCGGCATCTCGATTCGCGCGTGAGCGCCGGGCGCGCCCATCTGACGGCTCGCCTTTCGGGCTCCCTGGAAAAGCCCGATGTCACGGCGGATGCGACGCTCTCCGACGTGCGGGCGCTCGACCGGCCCGTCCCGCGCCTCGCGCTTCGGCTCGACGCCAAGGACGTGACGGGCGCGCTCGATGCCGCTCTCACGTTCGACGGGCAGGTCGGCGCCAAGGCCGCGACGGGCAGCGCGCATGTCGCGCGACCGGGCGAGGGCGGATGGCTTCTCGACCGGCTCGACGCACGGATCGGCTCCGTCTCCCTGAACGGACATCTCCGTATCGGCCCCGACGAGCTGGCGGAGGGCCGGGTGTCGGTTTCGGGCAGCGATCTCGACGATCTCAGTCCGCTCGTCCTGACGAAGCTCGACGGATCGGTGAACGCCGATATCGCGCTCAGCGCCGTCAACGGACGCCAGGATGTTTCGGTCACGGCGAAGGGATCCCGCGTCGCGGTTTCGACCGTGGCGGTGCAGGGCTTCGATGCCCGGCTGTCCGTTGCCGATCTCTACGCACGCCCCGTGATCGACGGCATCGTTCAGGCGGACGCGCTGACGGCGGCAGGACAAACGTTCAGGACGATCCGCCTTTCGGCCGTGGGATCGCCCGCCGCATCGACCATCACGGCATCGGCCGTGGGACAGGGCTTCGACCTGAACGCACAGGCTCGCGTGGTGCCGGGCGATGCGACGCGGATCGAACTGGCGAGCTTCGCGGCACGGCGCGGCGGCAGACGTCTTGCTCTCGCGCAGCCCGCCGTGATCGAACTCCGGGGTGGCGATGCCACCATCGCCGGGCTCGTGATTGCCGCCGACCAGGGACGCGTCGGCGTCTCGGGCAAGGTCGGGAGCCGGCTCGATCTCTCGGTCGACATCCGCAACCTTCCTCTCCAGGTCGCGGAGATCGCCGTACCCGGTCTCGGCCTCGCAGGCACCGTGAACGGGAGTGCGGCGGTCACGGGCGATGCCGGCAATCCGTCCGGCTCCTACGACGTGCGGGTCGCCGGGCTCGCAACGCCCCAGACGCGTCAGGCGGGCCTTCCCCCGATGGCCGTGACGGCGCGGGGCCGGATCGCGGATCAAAGAGCGACGATCGATGCGGCCGTGGCCGCAGGACGTTTCGGAACGCTGCAGGTCTCGGGGAGCGTCCCGCTCGACGCCACGGACGACCTCGCGCTGAAGATTGCGGGCCGGACGGATCTTGCCGTGGCAAACAGCTTCCTGTCGGCCCGCGGCCAGCGCCTGACCGGAAGCGCCGCACTCGATCTTTCGGTCGCGGGCGCCGTGGCCGAGCCGCGCATTCAAGGGGCGGTGACCCTGGCGGGCGGAACCTTCGTCGACTCGCTTCAGGGCATCCAGCTGAACAACATCAACGGGCGGCTGGCCGCGCGTGGCGATACGCTTGCCATCGAGAGCCTGAACGCCCGCACGCGAAACGACGGGTCGCTGAGCGCCAGCGGACGGGTGACTCTCGATCCGGCGGCAGGTTTGCCTGCCGATATCCGCATCACCGGCAGCCGCGCCCAACTCGTATCGAACCCGCTTGTGGATGCGACAGCCGATCTCGCTCTCACGGTTTCGGGCCCACTCATGAGCGCCCCGCGTCTCGGGGGGCGGGTCGACATCATCTCGATGAACGTCTCCGTTCCCGACCGCCTTCCCACCACCCTGAGGCCGCTTCCGGGCACCCGGCACGTTCAGCCGACGCCCACCGCCGCCGCGCGGCTTGCCCTCGAGCGCAGGCAGCAGACCGCCGCCCGGGGAAGCCCGTTCAATGCGGGACTCGATCTCGTCGTCACGGCGCAGAACCGCATCTTCGTGCGGGGCCGGGGGATCAACGCCGAACTCGGCGGCGATCTGCGGCTCCAGGGAACATCCCGCGATCCGGTCGCCATCGGGGCGTTCGATCTCCGGCGCGGGCGTCTCGATCTCATCGGCCGGCGTCTCGACTTCGTGCACGGAAGACTGGACTTCACCGGTGATCTGACGCCCTCGCTCGATTTCGTGGCGGAAACGCAGGCAGGCGACGTGACGGCTCGCATCGCCGTGACGGGACCGGCCTCGCAGCCCGCATTCGGATTCAGCTCGAGCCCGGATCTGCCGCAGGACGAGGTTCTGTCGCGGATCCTGTTCCAGCGCCCCTCCGGCGGCCTTTCGGCCGGGCAGGCGCTGCAGCTCGCACAGACCGTGGCGCAGCTCTCGGGCGGCACGGGAACGGATGCGTTCGAGAGCCTGCGGCGTTCTCTGGGCGTCGACAGCCTCGACATCTCCGTCGACGCGAGCGGCGGTCCCGCGGTCGGCGTCTCGCGCTACATCAGCGACAATGTCCGCGTCGGCGTCAAGGCAGGGGCTCGGCCAGAGGAGAGCGGGGTCACCGTCGATGTGGATCTGACGCGGCGCCTCAAGGCGCAGGGCGCGGTCGACGCCGAAGGGGGAACCTCCGTCGGCCTCGGCTTCGAGCTCGAGTATTGAGGGACGCGGGCGCCAGCGAAGCGGAGGGGCCTGCCGACAGGCCCCTCGGCCGGCAGGCTCATGAACCGGCGCGGTTCAGGTGTCGCGCGGCAGAGCGATGTAGACCCGCTCGATGAAGTGGTAGAACTCGGTCATGTAGGTTCTCAGGAACGCGGCGGTCGACTCGTTCGTGATGTTTCCGTCGTCGTCGATCAGCCCGGGCTTGAACTGGATATAGGCTTCCGGCGCATTCATCTGAGGCGAGTTGCAGAAGCCGAGCACGCTGCGCAGGTGCTGCTGCGCAATGGCCGTTCCGATCGATCCGGGGGATGTGCCGATCACGGCCGAGGGTTTTCGGGTGAACGCGTTCTGGCCGTAGGGGCGGCTCGCCCAATCGATGGCGTTCTTCAGACCGCCCGGGATCGAGCGGTTATATTCCGGCGTCACGAAGAGAACGGCATCGACGGCCGCGATGGATTCCTTGAAGGCACGCGCGACCGGAGGGTAGTCGGAATCGTAGTCGTAACTGTAGAGCGGCAGGTCTCCGATCGCTATTTCGGTAAAGGTGAGCTGCTGGGGTGCGATGCGTGTCAGGGCGATTGCGAGCTTCCGGTTGATCGATTCCTTCGCCAGGCTGCCGATCAGGTAGCCGACCTTGAACGTCGTCATGGAATCCTCCTCGATTGACCGGCGGCGGCCGGAATTTCTGCAAACGAAAAGGCTAGTGCGCCCGGACGGAAAATGAAGGTGGGAACAAGGGCGTCGGATCGTCCGTTTTCCGCTGTATGAAGCCCCGGCGCGAGATTTTGAACCGGCCTGTCGTCCTCCTCGTGGAGGACGAGCTGCTCGTGCGTCTGACGCAGGTGGAGATTTTGCGGGAGGCCGAGTTCTGGGTCGTCGAGGCCCAGGATGCGGACGAGGCTTTCGATCTCCTGAAAAAGCGCCCGGATATCAACGTGGTGCTCACCGACGTGAACATGCCCGGCTCCATCGACGGGTTCGAATTCGCCCGTCTCGTCCGCCAGGGATGGCCGGATGTGGGCATTCTCGTGATCTCCGGCAAAGTCGCGCCCAAGCCCGGCGATCTGCCGGCAGGTACGCATTTCCTGCAAAAACCGATGCGTTCCGATGCGTTCGTCGAGGCCGTGAAGCAAACGATGCTGTGGCGGACGCAGGAGGCGTGACGGGGGAGCCTGGCCGGTCCGGGCCCGCCCTTCCTGCTCGCGCGAGAAGGAAGGTCCGTCCATGACCAGGCACCGGGTTGTTTTCGGCAACCGTCAAGTCCCGCTCCCGCGCTCGAAGGGCCTCAGGATCGCCCTCGGCTCCGCGCTGCTCCTTGGAGGCCTCGTCGGATTTCTGCCCGTGCTCGGATTCTGGATGATCCCATTGGGGCTCATCGTTTTGTCGATCGACATCGCCGTGGCGCGCAGGCTGCGCCGCCGCTCCGTCGTATGGTGGGGGCGGCGGCGCGGTGCGCGGCGCGAGCGGACTTAAACACGTTGCGCGCAACGGAGGCGGCGCCGTATCGAGCCTCGGGCCATGGTGACAAAGCCCCCTGCGCTATTCGGGAAGGCGTCCTTCCGGCGTGTACTGATCGACGGCGTTCGGCAGATCCCGCGACAGGCGTGCGAGAAGTTCCTCACGGGAGAGGCCGGTCTGCTGGGTCAGCGTGTTCAGGACGTCGGGCCCGATGACCTGTTCGAGGTTCTGTGGGGCGATTTCCTTGTTCGGGCCCGGCCCGACCCAGGAATCGGCCGCCTCGCCATGACCGCTCTCGCGGAACCGGTCGACCAGTTCGCCGAGCCCGCCCTTCAGGAGGCCGCCCGCATCTGCGCTGCCCGCACCTGCGCCGCCCGCACCACCGAGGCCGCCGAGCAAGCCGCCGAGACCGCTAAGGCCGCCGGTCTGCTGATCCGGTGCTTGGCCCGGCGCGCCAGGCTGCTGCCCTCCGCGCAGCATCTCTGCGATTTTGTCCCGGTTCTGGTAGCCGGCGATCGCGAGAAGCCCCAGAAGGGCCGTCATGGAAGGGAAACCGCGGCTGTTCATGTCATTCCTCCTCAATGGTCGAGTCGACAGGAACATGCGAGCGGGCAAAGGGTTCCGATTCTGATCCGAAAGGGCATCGCCGGGAGGCGAGCCTTCAAGGATCCTTTTGCCGCTAGGCGTGCGAAGCGGGACATCAAGTTCGCCTTTTGTCGCAGACATTCACGCGGTCGAAATGCGCCAAGCATATTTAAATGCGCGGGGGCCGCCCCAAATATTGCCGCATGCCAGACACGACCAAAACCCTTTCTCAGAATCCATCTTCGCCGATCTCGGGCGCGGCCCTGAGCGCGGCTGTCCGTCTTCATCTCGGTAAGCAGCTTCGCGCGCTCTACGGGGATCCCGCGGAGGACAAGCTGCCGCGCGACCTGGCCAAGCTCGCCGAGCGCGTCGCGCAGGTCATCCGCGCGCATACCGAGCCCGTCGATCAGGCGTTCATCGACGGCGTCATGGAGGCGTTGCCGAACCTGCGCGCCTTCGCCCTGTCACTCACGGGCAAGCTCGATCAGGCCGAAGATCTGGTGCAGGATACGGTCCTGAAGGCGCTCACGAAGCAGGAAACCTTCGAGAGCGGCACGAACCTTCAGGCCTGGCTCTTCACCATTCTCCGCAACGGCTTCTACTCGACCCACCGGAAGACCAGCCGCGAGGTCGAGGACGGTGACGGCGCCCATGCCGCGAGCATGGTCGCCATTCCCGACCAGGAAGACAAACTCGCGCTCCAGGACCTCACGACGGCCTTGGGCAAGCTTCCGCAGGAGCAGCGCGAAGCGATCATTCTGATCGGCGCGGAAGGCATGTCCTATGAGGATGCGGCGGAAGCCCTCGGCGTGAAGGTCGGCACCATCAAAAGCCGCGTGAACCGGGCCCGTAATCGCCTGGCCGAGCTGATGGGCGTAGCCGGAGACCGGCTGCAGCATCACAATCACGCCGCCGAGGCCTGATCATCGAACCACCATAAGAGGCCCCGCGCTGCCCTGAAGGGCAGCGCGGGGCCTCTTGTTGTGTGTGCCTAAAATATCAGCGAGCCGGTTTCCGAACTTTTCCTCGGGCTTCATGGTTGAGCTGACAGCTGGTGGGTGCTCGCGAACGCTTCTCTGCCAAGGAGGGGAGCATGGAACACAGGCCTCTGTCTGAAATCGGCCACGTGGCCGATCTGAAGCCCTCGCAAACTCCTGTGCTGTCGAAAAGGGAGCGGCTGGACCGCTGGGCCGAACTGCTCGAGCGGGACCCCGACCGCGTTCTCAGAACGCTCGATGAGATCGAGTGGAAGCCGAGAGCGGTCCGCCAGGCCATGCGCGCCGACAATTCCGCCCTGACGGTGGCCTTCGACGATCCGGTGCTGCGCACGGCGGGTCTCGTGAGCGACCGGTTCGGCGATGCCGTGAACTTCTTCCAGATCTCCGAGCATGATGCGCATATCGTGCTCTGTTCATGCCACGGAGGGGAGTCCATGCGAGCCGAAGAAGCGGCCCGGCGGGTGCGCGGCATCCGGTCGCCGAGCCTCTGGTCGCTTTATTTCGGCTGGCTTCGATAACCGGTCAGGCTCCGGCGCGGCTTCAATCCTTGTAGGGATCGAACTCGCCGGGGCCTGCCATGGATGGCTATGGCGGACGGGCGCAGGCTGTGCTCGATGGCGATGGTTCCGCCGTGATAGGCGAGCACGTCTTCGAGCCTGCGATTGACTATCGGACTTTCATCCACATCGCCGCCTCCGAGAAGTACGCCCTTGGCCGCGCTTCCTGCCATCATGCACCGGGGCAGCTGCTTGATCGTTCTCTCGTCGTGCTCGCCGTAGATGCGGGTTTCCATGAAGCGCCTCGCGCGGTCGCGTGATCGAACCCCATGAAGGAGAGCCTGTTCCTCGAGGGGAAAGGCGCCGGCACTCGGAGGTTCGAGGCTGATATGGAGCTTAAGTATTAACTTTGTTATAAGAATGCAAATCTCGTGTAAATTTCACATCGAAAGCTATTAAGCTAGATCTGTGCGTAAATTTGCATAAATATAAGAATATAAAGCTAGATAAAATTCAAAATTAACCCCTATGGATTATAAAATTCGCGCTCTCTCTATGCTCTAAAAATTCCCCCATTTACGTGAGGACGGGCATGGCAGATACGATTACGGTCGCACGGACAGGCAATCAGGATATCGATGGTATTCTTTCGGGTTCGGGGTGGAGCAGCCCGAACCTCACATACAGTTTTCCGCAAAAGGCATCTTATTACGGCAGCCAATACGGATCGGGCGAGCCCCGGGGAAATTTCGAGGCTCTGAATGCAAGCCAGACTCGGGCGGCGCGCGACGCCTTCGCGATGATCGCCTCGTTCGCCAATCTGACCTTTGCAGAGGTCCCAGAGACCTCCAAGAGTCACGCGACGGTGCGGCTCGCCAACTCGGACCTGCCGTCCACGGCCTGGTCCTACTTCCCGGATCAGACTGACGAGGGAGGGGATGTATGGTTCGGCCGAACCGACGGCTGGTTCGACGATCCCGTCCCGGGAGGCTACGGCTATTACGGCTTCATCCACGAGATCATGCACTCCGTCGGCCTGAAGCACGGGAACGAGGCGAGCGGCTTCGGAGCCATGACGCCTGCGCGGGACTCCATGGAATTCTCGGCCATGACCTACAGGTCCTATGTGGGCGCGGCCGGGCAATATGTGGAGAACGAGGAGTGGGGCTACGCTCAGACGCCGATGATGTACGACATCGCCGCCCTGCAATACATGTACGGCGCCAACTTCGCCACGCGGGCCGGCAACACGGTCTATCGCTGGGATCCGTCGACGGGACAGGAATTCGTCGACGGCGTCGGCCAGGATGTTCCAGGCGGCAATCGTATCTTCATGACGCTCTGGGACGGAGGCGGTCAGGACACTTACGACCTCTCGAACTATGCCACGAATCTCGACGTCGACCTGCGCCCGGGGCAGTGGACGCGCCTCTCCACGGAGCAGGTCGCCCAGCTCGGCGTCGGGCATGACGCGCGCGGCAACATCGCCAATGCCTTGATGTATCGCGGCGATCTGCGGTCCCTGATCGAGAACGCCATCGGTGGGTCAGGCAACGATACGATCACGGGCAACAGCGTCGCGAACATCCTGAAGGGCGGCGCGGGAGCCGACCGCCTTGCCGGGCGCGAGGGCAACGATGTCCTCTACGGCGGACCGGGCAAGGATGTCTTCGTCTTCGATACGAAGCCGAGCGGCACCTCCAACCTCGATCGCATCGCCGACTTCTCCGTCGTCGACGATACGGTCTACCTCGAGAACGCCGTGTTCACGAAGCTGAAGGCTGGCAAGCTCCCGTCGACCGCGTTCTGGATCGGGAGCAAGGCTCACGATTCCTCCGACCGCATCGTCTACGATTCCACGAAGGGCGACCTCTATTACGATCCGGACGGCACGGGAAAGGCTGCATCCGTCGAGTTCGCCCAAGTCACCAAGGGCCTGAAGATGACGGCAAACGACTTCCTCGTGGTCTAAATCATCGGACGTGAAAAGTGGAATCCGCTTTTGCGTTCGATGCGCGAGCGGCGGATCATCGTCCGTTCCCGGCGAGGCGATGATCCGCATCCTATCCCGCCAATCGATCCGAGAAATCCTTCGCCAGGTTTTCGAGGCGGGGAAACGGCATCCGGCCGATCACCATGTAATCGTGGCCCGCCTGGGTCCAGAAGACGATGTTGAACCCTTCTCTCTGCTCCGTGCGCGGCGGGGCGTCTTCGTCATCGCTTCTGACCATGCACAGGGCAACCGGCCCGGTCGCCGGATCGAGATAGGCGAGCTGGCCCAGGGGTTTTCCGTCATACTCGAACAGCTGGGCGCGTTTGAAGGACAGGCCGGGGATATCGGCTTGGCGCGCGGACAGGTTGATCGCGAGCCTGGCCCTCAAGCTGTCGATCTCGCGCTGTCTCATCGCGTCGTCATCGGGGATGTTGGCCAGGGTGTCGGCCGAGTAGAGCGTAAGGTACTCGGCGACTGCCTGGCGCCAGTCGTCATCGTCCTGGGTGCGGGATGAGCCCGCGACGAGATCCCGCAAGGAGGCACGCGGGCCGAGGAGGCTGTTCGTCGCGAAGCCTGCGAGAAAAAGCAGGATCGCCGCGGCAACGGCGGCGACGGCCCTCCAGCTCCTGGACCTGCCCTGCGGAGCGGCCGCGGGTACGGCGGGCAGCATGGAACTCAGGCGCTCTTCGGGAGCCTGGGCGAGGAGGGTTTCGAACGCTTGCCTGAATGGACGGTTTCCGCCCGAAAGCACGAGGAGGCGGCGCTGGAGCTCGGGGTCGGCCGCGATTCTCCTGGCCAGGGCCGATTGCTCGTCGGGAGCGAGTTCGCCATCGAGATAGGCGACGAGCCGCTCATCCGTCTCATGATCCTGCGGCGCCGTCATGATGTCCGGGCCTCCGCGCCGAGTCTGCCGAGGGTCAGGCGCGCCGCCGCGAGGCGGCTCATGATCGTCCCGATGGGAACCGCGAGAACTTCCGCCGCCTCCCGATAGGCCATGCCTTCGCCGTAAACGAGAAAGACCGCCTCGCGCTGGCCGTCCGGAAGGGAGAGCACCTCGCGCAGAACCTGATGAGCGAGCACGCTGGCTTCGACCTGTTCCGAACCGTCGAAGGCGAGGGCTGCTTCCGCATCGACGGTGCCCGAGCCCTCGCGGATTCGCCGCGAGCGGACCTCGTTCAGCCAGATGGAATGCATGATGGAAAACAGCCAGCGTTGAAGATTCGTCCCGGCCGAAAACTGCTCCGCTCGCTCGAGGGCCCGCAGGCAAGTGGACTGAACCAAATCTTCAGCGGTGTCGCGGCGGCCGCTCAGAACCAGTCCATAGCGCCACAGCCGCGTCAAATGTCGGGGCAAGTCCGCTCTGATTTCATCCTGCCCGGTCCTGAACATCACCTGCGCACATGCTCTGTATCGCGGCTTCGATGGCGATATCAGAGATAGGGTTCCCCCGCAGTCGAAGGCAAGGTGCCGCGCCTGAAACAGCTCGCTCATCCCCTCTGTTCCCGCGCTTCGCCCGAGGGCATGTCCGGGAGCTCGGAGAGGCGGGCGAGGCCGTCGACGGACCAGCCTCCGGCGCCGAACGCAACGAGCGCGAGAAAGCCTCCGGCCATGGCGACGTCCTTGTAGAACTGGATGAGCTCGCCCGGATCCGAGAAACGCCCATGGAAGAGGAGGGCGGTCAGAAGGCAGAAGCCCGCGAGGGCGAAGGCTGCGATCCTGGTGAGAAACCCGAAGGCGACGAGCAGGCCGCCTCCCAGCTCCGTCAGGATCACGAGCGGGAGCAGGATCCCGGGCACTCCGTGGTGGTCCATGTACTGGAGCGTACCGGAATAGTTGAGCAGCTTGCCCCAGCCCTCGACGACGAAGATGAGGGCCAGGAGAAGCCGCGCCGCGAGAGCGAAGAGAGCTTGGAGCGCGAAGGGAGCTTGGAGCCTGAAGGGAGCTTGGAGCCTGAAGGGAGCTTGGAGCCTGAAGGGAGCTTGGAGCTTCATGAGCATCGCCTCCTCGAAGAGGACAGGGCAGAGGCCGTGCGAGGCGGGGCGGGCCCGCCGCACACGGGCGCTTTACAGCTTCGGGGTGGCCCCGATGGCTTTGGCGAGATCCCGGTATTCCTCGCATCCGGTGCCGCAGAGGGTCTTGATGGTCTGCAGCTGCTCCTTGGCGAGATCGATCTTACCCTGGGTCACATAGGCCTCGCCGAGATATTCCCGAACCTGCGCGTAGTGGGGATCGAGGGCCACCGATTGCAGATAGTAGCGGATGCCTTCGTCCGTCCGCCCGAGCTTGCGCGTCGCATAGCCCCGGTAGTTGAGGGCTCGTGGCGTATTGGGGTTCTCCAGGAGATCGAGCATGTCGATCGCCTCGCCGTAGCGCTTCGCCTTGGCCAGGGCGTAGGCGTATTCGGTCAGGTTGCCGTCGGGCACGACTCCGCTTTGCGCCCGCACGCACCTGTTCGTCTTCTGAACCCAGACCTGTCCCCGCGGGCAGACGGGCATGGAAGGATTGTTCGTGTTGCGCTCGCTTCCTGCGCGGTTGCCGTTCTCGCCGGTTGCTCCGCTGGCGGAGCCGCCGCTTCCGCTCCCGACGCCTCCGCCGCCTCCGCCACCGAGGGCGAAGGCCGGGCCGGTCGCGAGGGCCGCTGCAAGACACATGGCACCTGCCGTGGCGGCAAGTCTTGTGAAGGCAAGTCTTGTGAAGGCAAGTCTTGCGAGGAACAGGGGCTTGCTTGGGCCGAACATGGCGTCCTCCTTGGTTGCTGCCCGGAGAACACCGGGTTCGAGGGTTTTATTCGGGGGGACCTTTCGATGGGCGGCAGCCCGCCCGGTGCCGCTCGATTTGACTTCACGCCGAGTTTGGAGGACACCAGCGCCTTTGCGGGGCTATTCCCACCCGTGTTTGTCCGCAAAGGCATGCCATCGATGGACGGTTCCGTCGCCCAGCAGAGTATCTCCATGCGTCGCTTCTCGCCCGCGCAGCTCGCCAGCTTCGTGGAGCGCAGCCATGCCCGGCTCTGCGCTGTCCTCGTCCTGCTGTCGCTGGCCTGTTTCCTGTCGGGCTTCACGACCCTCCAGCCGATGGACCGGGACGAGCCCCGCTATGCCCAGGCATCGAAGCAGATGCTGGAATCCCATGACTTCGTCGATGTCCGGTTCCAGGACGAGGCGCGGTACAAGAAGCCGGTGGGCATCTACTGGATGCAGAGCGCCAGCGTCGCCATCGGCGATGCGCTCGGCATTCCCGAGGCGCACACCACGATCGCGCTCTATCGCGTGCCGTCCCTGTTCGGGGCCATCGCGACCGTTCTCCTGACCTATTGGGCGGCTCTGGCCTTCTTCGGAAGGCGAGGGGCCTTCCTGACGGCGGCCCTGATGGCGACCTGCGTCATCCTCATGGTGGAGGCGCGGCTCGCCAAGACCGATGCCATGCTGACCGCCTGTTCGGTGGCGGTCATGGGCGGCCTCGCGCGGGCCTATCTGAGCCGGGGGGCCGGGGTCCTGCCGCGCCGCGCCCTCATCATCTTCTGGACCGGATTTGCCCTCGGGATCCTCGTCAAGGGGCCCTTGGTCCTGATGTTCGCCGGTCTCACGGGCGCCGTCCTCTCCTACCGGGAGCGCTCGACGCGCTGGCTGCTCACCTTGCGGCCCTGGCTGGGTCTCGCCTTCACCCTGGCGGTGGTTCTGCCCTGGTTCGTCGCCATCGCGGTCAAGAGCGGCGGCGCCTTCTATTCGGAAGCCGTCGGCCACGACATGCTGGGCAAGGTCGGCACGGCCCAGAAATACCACTGGGCTCCTCCGGGCTTCTATCTGGTGGCATTCTTCGCCACCTTCTGGCCGGGAGCGATCCTGGCGGCCATCGCCGCGCCGTTCGCCTGGATTCATCGCCGTGAGGAGCCGGTCGCCTTCGCCCTGGCCTGGATCGTCCCCTCATGGCTGGTCTTCGAGGCGGTTCCCACCAAGCTGCCGCATTATACGATGCCGCTTCTTCCGGCCGTGGCCATCCTCGTCGTGATGGCGATCGCCCGCCAGTTCGTGGGGCCGCACCGGCCTTTCGCCAAGCTCGCGACGGTTCTCATTCCCTTCATCCCCGTGGGCCTGACCATCGGCCTGTCGGCGGCGAACTGGTCCTTCGACGGCACGCTGCCCTACCGGGCGCTCCCGGCCATGGCGGCCGCCTCCGCCATCGCGCTCTATGCCTGGTGGCTCTTCATCGGGAACCGTATGGTGGGCTGCCTCTGGGCCGGCTTCCTGTCGGCCGTGTGCCTCGCCATCGGCGTGTTCGGGTTCGCCCAGCTCGACCTGAGGTCCCTGAAGGTCTCGGACAAGCTCGCGCAGACCCTGCGGGGCTTTCCGTCCGCCAAGGCGAGCGTCGGCACCCTCGGCTATCGCGAGCCGAGTCTCGTTTTCCTGGTCGGCACCGATCTCGATATGCTCGACAGCGCCCCCGAGGCCTCCGCCTTCCTGAAGAAGAGCGGCTGCGCGACGGTGTTCGTCGATCAGCGCTTCGAGGCCGACTTCCGGATCGCGAACGAGCGGAACGGGCTGGCGCCTGCGCTCTCGACCCGCGTCTCAGGTTTCAATATCAACAGTGGGAAGCGTGTCGATATCGGCGTCTATTCCGTCGACGCCGGCTGTCCCTGACTTCCTATCCCAAGGGGGCTCACAAGCCCTTAAAGAGGGGGCTCACAAGCCCTTGATCGATGAGCGACTTAAACCCGGCTCCGCGCCTCAGCGTCGTGGTGCCCGTCAAGAACGAGGCCCTGAACATCCTTCCCCTCGTGGAGGAGATCGAGCGCGCCTGCTCGGCCCTTGCGCCCTTCGAGGTGATCTATGTGGATGACGGCTCGACGGACGATACCGTCGAGCAGGTGCGCTCGGCCCGCGCCACCAGGCCCTGGCTGCGCCTGGTCCGCCATGAGGCGAGCTGTGGGCAGAGCGCTGCCGTCCGCACGGGCGCCCATGCGGCGCGCGCGCCCATCATCGCCACCCTCGACGGCGACGGACAGAACGATCCGGCCTTCATTCCTGAGCTCGTCGCGGCTCTCGACGACCCGGCCGTCGGCCTCGTCGCGGGGCAGCGGCTCGGGCGGAAAGGGGCGGCCAAGCGCTGGCAGTCGCGCGTCGCGAACGGCGTGCGCGGGCGCGTCCTGAAGGACGGAACGCGCGATACCGGCTGCGGTCTCAAGGCCTTCCGCCGCGAGGTCTATCTGCGTCTTCCCTATTTCGACGCCCTGCACCGCTTCATGCCGGCCCTGGTCAAGCGGGAGGGCTACCGGATCGCCCATGTGGACGTGGTCGACCGGCCCCGGCATGCGGGGCAGTCCAATTATGGCCTCTTCGACCGCCTGTGGGTCGGAATCCTCGATCTCGCGGGCGTGTGGTGGCTGATCCGCCGCCGCCGCCGCGTGCCCGTTTCCCAGGAAATCCACTGATGCTGATGCGCCTGTCCCACGATATCGGATTGTACTTCTACGATATCGTCATCGCCCGCTTCGATCTCTGGGCCGCCTTCGGCGTGCTGGCGCAGTTCGTGTTCGGCGCCCGCTTCATCGTGCAGTGGATCGCTAGTGAGAAGGCGGAGAAGAGCGTCATTCCCATGGCCTTCTGGTTCCTGTCCATCGGGGGCGGGCTGATGACGCTCATCTACGGGTTCGCCCGGCGCGACATCGTCATCATCTCCGGGCAAGCCCTGTCGATCTTCATCTACGTCCGCAACCTCATGCTGATCGCCAAGGAGGCGCGCCGGAAGGCCAAGACGGCGCAGCTCACGACCTAGGGCCGGTTCCACGGACGCGGAACCGGCTCTTTATCGTCTTACCTTCGGCTTATCTTCGGCCCGGCCGCATTGCTGACGGCGAACCGGATCCGCCGCGGCGACAAAGGTTCTAATCCGCTTCCCGCAGTCGGGCGAAGCCCGCATCCAGATCGCGCTTGAGATCGTCGAGATCCTCGAGGCCGATATGGAAGCGCAGGGCATGGCCGCCCGGCTCCCATTTCGTCGCCGTGCGATAGGTCGCGCAGTTGAACGGGATCACCAGGCTCTCGAAGCCGCCCCAGGAATACCCCATCCCGAAGAGCGCCAGCCCGTCGAGCATGGCGGCGAGCGCCTTGTCGGAGCAGGGCTTGAGGATGACGGAGAACAGGCCGGACGAGCCCTTGAAGTCCCGCTTCCAGATGTCGTGCCCCTTGTAGGTTTCGAGCGCCGGATGAAGCACCCTGTCCACCTCGGGTCGCCGAGCGAGCCAGCGGGCCATCTCCAGCGCCTGCTTTTCGTGCTCGCGCAGGCGCAGCGCCATGGTGCGAAGACCGCGAAGCCCCAGGAAGACGTCCTCCGGGCCCGGGCACATGGCAAAGGCGTCATAGGCCGCGCGCAGATCCTTGAAGCAGCGCTCGTTGGCGGAAACCAGCCCGAGCAGGAGGTCGGATCCTCCGCTGAGATATTTGGTGCCTGCCTCGACGGCGATGTCGACGCCCCGTTCATGGGGCGGGAAGAGCAGGGGAGTCGCCCAGGTGTTGTCCATGATCACCACGGCTCCATGACGGTGCGCGACTTCGGCGATGGCGGGAATGTCCTGCATCTCGAGGGACTGGGACCCAGGCGCTTCCGTAAAGACAGCAGCCGTGTTCGGACGCATGAGGGACGCGATCCCGGCTCCGATCGAGGGATCGTAATAGGTGGTTTCCACACCAAATTTCTTGAGCATCCCATGGCAGAATTGCCGCGTGGGAAGGTAGACCGAATCCGTGACCAGCAGGTGGTCGCCGGCCTTGAGGCAGGACATGAGGGCGACCGTGACCGCCGCGAGGCCCGAGGGGGTCAGGACGGTACCGGCCGCTCCCGTGAGCTCCGTCCACGCGGTCTCGAGCGCTTCCGTGGTCGGTGTCCCTTTCGTTCCGTAGGAATAGCGCCCTCGGCGATGCAGGAGATCGTCCGTCGTCGGGTAGAGCACGGTCGAGCCGCGATAGATCGGCGTGTTCACGAAGCCGTGCTGCTCGAACGGCTCTCGGCCTGCATGAACGAGGAGGGTGCGTTCCGCGAGATGGGCGGGTTTGGGGGAAAGTTTTGACATCGGCTCAAGGACTTGCTGAAGGGGGCCTGATCAGAAGCCGAGGGCGCTCCGACGTCAACCCTCCGACTAAAAACCATTCCATCAAGACTTGACCGGTGATCAATCATGGAATGTGATGGATCCGATGCCGCAATCGTCCGATGCGGCGTGGAACGGTCTGACCGTGGCTCGGCTGGGGGAACAAGAACAGGCGAGCCGAATGGAACTATTGGGAGAATAAACCAACATGAAAAAGGCTCTCGTATCGATTGCCTTCGGCCTTACGGCAAGCCTGTTCGCGACCGGCGCTTCCGCGCAGGCGACCCTGAACAGCGTAAAGCAGAAGGGTTTCCTGACCTGCGGCTCGAATACGGGTCTCGCCGGCTTCGGCCTGCCGGACGCCCAGGGCAACTGGACCGGTCTCGACGTCGACCTCTGCCGCGCCATGGCTGCCGCGATCTTCGACGATCCGACCAAGGTTCGCTACATCCCGCTCGCCGCCAAGGACCGCTTCACCGCGCTCCAGTCGGGCGAAGTGGACGTGCTGTCCCGCAACTCGACGATGACCATGTCGCGCGACACGCAGCTCGGCCTCGACTTCCCGGCCATCAACTACTTCGACGGCCAGGGCTTCATGGTCCGCAAGAAGCTCGGCGTGTCCTCCGCGAAGGAGCTCAACGGCGCCTCGATCTGCACCCAGCAGGGCACCACGACCGAGCTCAACCTCGCCGACTACTTCCGGGCCAACAACATGAAGTACGAAGTCGTGGCCTTCGCGACCTCGGACGAGACCTTCAAGGCCTATGACGCCGGCCGCTGCGACGCGTTCACCACGGACGCCTCGGGCCTCTATGCCGAGCGTCTGCGCGCATCCGCTCCGGACGATCACATCGTTCTGCCCGAGATCATCTCCAAGGAGCCCCTCGGCCCGGCGGTCCGTCACGGCGACAACCAGTGGGGCGACCTCGTCCGCTGGACCCACAACGCCATGCTCGACGCCGAGGAACTCGGCGTGACCAAGGCCAATGTCGACCAGATGAAGAGCTCCGACAACCCGGAGATCAAGCGTCTGCTCGGCACCGAAGGCAAGTACGGCGAGGGCATCGGCCTGACCAACGACTGGGCCTACCGGATCATCAAGCACGTGGGCAACTACGGCGAGATCTTCGAGAAGAACGTGGGCGAAGGCTCCAAGCTGAAGATCAAGCGCGGCCAGAACGCCCTGTGGACGAAGGGCGGCCTGCAATACGGCATGCCGATCCGCTAACCGGATCTCTGAAGGCCGGAGCGCCCGGATCCCCGGGCGCTCCTCAATAACAATAAACTGCCGGTCGTTCATGGCAGCGACAATTGCATGAACACGGGGGGAGGACGGCCTAACAAAGTCAGCCGTCAGAGGATTGAGTTCAGTGCAGACCGTTGTCAGCCAGACATCGCCACCCAAAAAATCGTTTCTTTACGATCCGAAGATCCGTGGGATTTTCTACCAGGTCCTTCTGGTCGCCGTCGTCGGCTACCTGTTCTATATGGCCGCCACCAACGCTATCGAGAACCTGCAGCGGGCCAAGATCGCGTCCGGCTTCGGCTTCCTCGAAAATACGGCCGGATTCGACATCAGCCAGTCGCTGATCCCGTTCAGCGCGGCCGGGTCCACCTATGGCGACGCGTTCCTCGTGGGCCTGCTCAACACGCTGATCGTCTCCGCCATCGGCATCTTCTTCACGACCATTCTCGGCTTCCTCATCGGAATCGCCCGCCTGTCCAAGAACTGGATGGTGGCGAAGGTCGCCATGGTTTATGTCGAAGCGCTGCGCAACGTCCCGCTCCTGGTGCAGCTGCTGTTCTGGTACATCGCCGTTCTCGGCCCGCTGCCTCAGCCGCGCAACTCCCTGGAAATGGGCGCCGGCTTCTTCCTCAACTCGCGCGGTTTCTTCATGCCCCGGCCGGTCTATGCGGCAGACGCGTGGGCCATTCCGGCCATGCTGGCGATCGGCCTCGTGGGCGCCTTCGTCTACCGGCGCCGGGCGAAGACCCGGCAGGAGAAGACGGGGCGGCAGTCTCCGGTCGGCCTCGTGACGCTCGGCCTCGTCGTCGGCCTGCCCGTCGTGACCTGGATCGTTCTGACCCTCGCCGGCGCCAACCCGATCGGCTTCGATCTGCCGAAGAAGGGCACCTTCAACCTGACCGGCGGCATGCAGATCCTGCCGGAATTCGTCGCCCTGCTGCTCGGCCTCACCACCTATACGGCGGCCTTCATCGCCGAGGTCGTGCGCGCGGGAATTCTCGCCGTGTCGAAGGGGCAGACCGAGGCGGCAAGTTCGCTCGGCCTCAAGTCGGGCCAGACGCTCCGTCTCGTGGTCATTCCACAGGCGATGCGCGTCATCATCCCGCCGCTGACGAGCCAGTACCTCAACCTGACGAAGAACTCGTCGCTGGCCGTCGCGATCGGATATCCCGATCTCGTGCAGGTGTTCATGGGCACCGTCCTCAATCAGACGGGCCAGGCCATCGAAGTCGTCGTCATCACCATGGGCGTGTATCTCACGATCAGTCTCGTGACCTCGGCCGTGATGAACATCTACAACCGCCGTGTGGCAATCGTCGAACGATAGGAATTCCGATGAGCACCACCGTCGATATGCCTCGTTTCGTCCGCGCCAAGCAGGAGGAGGCTCTGCCTCCGCCGAACCTGACGCGCGGCCCCATCGCCTGGGTCCGGGAGAACCTCTTCTCGGGCCCCTTCAACACCGTGCTGACGCTGGTGGTCCTTTATCTGCTCTATGTCAGCATCCCGCCCCTCGTGCGCTTCCTGTTCGTGGATGCCGTGTGGAGCGGTGCCGACCGCGCCGCCTGCAGGGCCGACATGGGCGGAAGCGAAGCCGGTGCCTGCTGGGCCTTCATCCGCGAGAAGCTCGGCTACTTCACCTACGGCTCCTATCCGGTTACGCAGCGCTGGAGGGTCGATATCTTCTTCGCCCTCCTGGGATTGGGCGTGGGCTGGCTTTTGTGGCTGAGGGCGCCGCGCCGGGACCTGGGAGCGGTCTATTTCTTCTGGCTGTTCCCGATCTTCTCCTACATCCTGCTGACGGGCGGCAACGCCAATTTCAGCAGCCGCTTCTGGATCGGGTTCCTGATTTTCGGCGCCCTGCTGATCGCGCTCTTCGCGTTCGTCGCCGCGATCCTCAAGACGCCCATGCGTCCGGCCCTGATCATCGGAGGCGGCATCGTCGCGGTGGTCGGCATCACCCTTGGCCTGATGTCGGTCGATTTCGGCCTGACTGCCGTGCCGACCGCCCTTTGGGGCGGAATTCTCGTGACGCTGCTGGTGGCCACGGTGGGCATCGTCTGCTCGCTGCCCTTCGGCATCCTCCTGGCCCTCGGGCGCCGCTCGAAGCTGCCGATCGTCCGGATGGCTTCCGTCATTTTCATCGAGTTCGTCCGCGGCGTGCCGTTGATCACGGTGCTCATCATGGCCAACACGATGCTGCCGCTCTTCCTTCCGGGCGACATCACGGTCGACCGTCTGCTGCGTCCTCTCATCGGTACGGCGCTCTTCGCCTCCGCCTACATGGCCGAGGTGGTGCGCGGCGGCCTCCAGGCCATGCCGAAGGGGCAATATGAAGGTGCGATGTCGCTCGGCCTGAACTACCCGCAGATGATGGTCCTCATCATCCTGCCGCAGGCCCTGCGCATCGTGATCCCGGGGATCGTGAACACCTTCATCGGATTGTTCAAGGACACCTCCCTCGTGTCGATCGTGGGCATCTTCGACGTGGTCAAGACGATCGAGGCCTCGCGCATCGATCCCAACTGGGCAGCGCCCAATATCGGCCTGACGGGCTATGCCTTCGCGGCCTTGTTCTATTTCATCTTCTGCTTCGGCATGTCGCGCTACTCGCTTGGAGTCGAGCGGCGCCTCGCGGCAGGTCAGAAACGGTAATCATTCATGGCAACGACAGTGACATCCCAAACAGTTCAGACCGCCGCCCTCGATCCGCAGGCCGAATCCGCCATCCAGCTGATCGATGTGCACAAGTGGTACGGCGAGTTCCACGTGCTGCGCGACATCAACCTCAACGTGCGCCGGCGCGAGCGCATCGTGATCTGCGGTCCGTCGGGGTCCGGCAAGTCCACGATGATCCGCTGCATCAACCGCCTGGAGGAGCACCAGAAGGGCCGCATCATCGTCGACGGGACCGAGTTGACGAACGACCTCAAGCGCATCGACGAGGTGCGGCGCGACGTAGGCATGGTGTTCCAGCACTTCAACCTCTTCCCGCATCTGACGATTCTCGAGAACTGCACGCTCGCGCCGATCTGGGTGAAGAAGATGCCCAAGAAGGAGGCGGAAGAGGTCGCGATGCACTACCTGAAGCGGGTAAAGATCCCGGAGCAGGCGAACAAGTATCCCGGTCAGCTGTCCGGCGGTCAGCAGCAGCGCGTGGCGATCGCGCGCTCGCTCTGCATGAGCCCGAAGATCATGCTGTTCGACGAGCCGACCTCCGCTCTGGATCCCGAAATGGTGAAGGAGGTGCTCGACACCATGGTGGGTCTCGCCGAGGAAGGCATGACCATGCTCTGCGTCACCCACGAGATGGGCTTCGCCCGGCAGGTGGCCGACCGGGTGATCTTCATGGATTACGGACAGATCGTGGAAATGAACACGCCCGACGAGTTCTTCAAGAATCCGCAGCACGAGCGCACCAAGCTCTTCCTGTCCCAGATCCTGCACTGATCCGCTCTGCGAAGTGCAAAAGAGAAAGGCCCCGGAAACGCCCGGGGCCTTTTTGTTGGGATGCGGCTTCGGCCGCCTTGGGAAGAGCGGCGAATGCCGGACGCTCACCCCCTCTTCGCGGGTCCGGTTTCGACCGGCAGGTCCTCACGCGACCCCCACTCGGACCAGGATCCGTCATAGATCGCCTTTGCGGGGTGCCCCAGGGTCTCGAAGGCGACCGAAAGAACGGCCGCCGAAACGCCCGAGCCGCAGCTTGCGATGATGGGGCGGTCGAGATCGAGGCCTGCCGCCTGGATCGCCCGCATGAGACTGGCCTTGTCCTTGAGGCGTCCGTTCTCCACGATATCGCCCCACGGAAGATTGAGGCTGCCGGGAATGTGCCCCGACCGGAGGCCTGCCCTCGGCTCCGGTGCCTCACCCCTGAACCGGTCGGCGGCGCGCGCATCGACGACCTGCGCGGAGTTCGAGCGAACCGCGTCGTGAACGACGGCGGCGTTCGCGACGGCGGCGGCATTGAAGGAAGGCGTGAAGGTCCGATGGGCGCGGGGCTGCTCCGGCCCGGTCTCGACGGGCCGGCCCTCGGCCTTCCAGGCGGGAAATCCTCCTTCGAGAATAAACACCCGGGGCGCGCCGAAGATCTGGAACATCCATCGCACGCGCGGAGCGGAGTAGAGTCCGATGCCGTCATAGACCACGATGGTCATGTCCTGACCGATTCCCAGCTTTCCCACGGCTTTCGCGAAATCCTGGGGCGAGGGAAGCATGTGCGGCAGGGACGAGGCCGCATCCTTGACCGTGTCGATGTCGAAGCGCACCGCGCCGGGAATATGACCCGCCAGGAACTCCGCCTGCGGATCGCGATTCTGCGCCGGCAGATACCAGGAACCGTCGACGATCACGACGTTCGGATCGTCGAGATGCTCCTGCAGGCGCTCGGGTGAAACGAAGGGAGGGGACATGGGAATGCTCCTGGCGGTGTCCTGTCGATGAAATAGCGCTTCAGTCCACAAGGGACAGGCGAACGCGGCGGTTCTGCTTGCCCTTCTTCTCGATGTCGGTGACGAGCGCCTGTCCGATCTCGCCGGTGCGGCGCACATGCGTGCCGCCGCAGGGCTGAAGATCGATTCCCTCGATCTCCACGAGGCGCACCCGGCCCGATCCGCGCGGCGGCTTCACCGACATGGTCTTCACGAGGCCGGGATTCGCATCGAGCTCCTCGTCCGTGATCCAGCGCTCCGTGACGGGCGCATCGCGCGCGATCAATGCGTTCAGCCGTTCGGTCAGTTCGGCCTTGTCGAGACCCGCATCGGGAATGTCGAAATCGAGGCGGCCGTCGCCGTCGCCGACCGCGCCGCCGGTGACCGGGTAGGGCAGGACGACGCTCAGGACGTGCAGCGCCGTATGGACGCGCATGCGCTTGAAACGACGCTCCCAGTCGAGTTCCATGTCGACGTTCTCTCCCTGGGAAAAGCGCGGGGCGGCCTCCGTCCCCACCAGATGAACGACCTGCGAGCGGTCGGAGCCGTAAACCGTGTTGGTCACGGCGACCGAATCGCCGTTCCGGCGACGGATGACGCCGACATCGCCCGGCTGGCCGCCGCCCTGGGCATAGAACACGGTCCGGTCGAGGATGACGCCGCCTTCGGGCGTCACATCGAGAACGGTCGCCGTGCAGGAACGGGCATAGGCATTGTCGCGAAACAGGAGAGTGGTGGCGGTCATGGTCAATCCGGAAGACGAGGGTGCGGGAGCGTTCCCGCACAGGGATCCCGATGCTGCTGGAAACCAGAGGGCCGGGTCAAGCCGTCGACGGATCGGGCTTTCGATGTTGCGCGGACATTTCGAGCGTCCGGGCGTTTCCATCCCGGAGCCCGCGAACAATGGCGCGGGTGCATGATTCCGGGGCGGGTGTGGATAAGTCTGCGAAGTTTTTTCATCTTCGAGGGCGAAGAATCCGGACGAACGACCGCTCCCGCCGGATCACGGACGAAAAAAAGGACCGGCTTTCGTGACGACCATCGGAATTTCGCTCCGACATTTCGTGAATCGGAGCCCTCATTCCATCGCGCGGCGCCCGGGGATTCGAATCTGCGGGACCTTTCGAACCTGCGGGGCCCTTCGAACCTGCGACTTGCCATGGCTGTTCCGAGAGCCACGATCGCATCCGGGACATGGAATCGTCACGGTCCCGGCGAGGGCAGGGACCGGAACCAGGATGCGACGGGATCGAAGGGGCGGCAATGGGAAGGGGCGGCAATGGGAAGGGGGGCAAAGGGAAGGGGGGCAAAGGAATGTGCAGACAAGGGCAATCGCCACGCCTGCCGGCATGCGGGCCTGCAGAGGCCAAAGGCCGGCTTACAGGGAGAAAACCGATTTCGTCGCGATTGGGGAGAGAAATTGGCTCCGGCGGTAGGATTCGAACCTACGACCAACGGATTAACAGTCCGCTGCGCTACCGCTGCGCCACGCCGGAATAAGCCATACCTTCGAGAGGCGGTTCCTCTCTGTCGCCAGGGCTGCCGGAGCAGCTCTCGTCGGCGACGGTGGCTGGCATATAACACGGGTTTTGCGCGTTGCAAGCCCCTTTCGTCACCGATGTCGCAAAACGGGCTGTTGCTCTTTGGGAGGGCACTTGCTATGAGGCTCCCGCCGCAGTCGCGGTGCGCCCCGGATGGCCTCGTGGCGGAGTGGTTACGCAGAGGACTGCAAATCCTTGCACCCCGGTTCGATTCCGGGCGAGGCCTCCAAGTCGAATTTCTGAAGGCAATCCCCATGGTCGATTTCTCGCAAGCGCGCCGAATGATGGTTGATAGCCAGCTGCGCACTTTCGATGTGAACGACATTCCGCTGCTCGATGCCATGGGCCGCGTTCCGCGTGAGACGTTCGTTCTCCCCGGCCGTGAGGGGCTTGCCTATATCGACCAGGACATCCTGGTCGATGAAGGTGCCGCCCGCCGGTACATGCTCTCCCCGATGAACTTGGGCCGCATGATCCAGGCCCTGAGCGTCGTGGCCGGCGACAAGGCCCTGGATGTGGCCTGTGGTCGCGGTTATGCCTCCGCCGTCCTTGCCGAGCTCGGCGCTCAGGTGACGGCGCTGGAATCGGACGAGACCCTTGCCGCCGAGGCGAGGAGGAGCCTTGCGGCCGCCGGCTTCACTGGCGTCGAGGTGGTTACGGGCGCTCTCGAGCGGGGGCATCCGAAGAATGCTCCCTATAACGTTATCCTGATCAACGGTGCCGTCGATCTGCGCCCGGACGGGCTTCTCGAGCAGCTGGCCGATGGCGGCCGCCTGGTCTGCGTGAAGGGCCGTGGCCGCGCGGCGCGCGTGACGCTTTATGTGCGCACGGGCAAGGCCTTCGGCGAGCGGACCCTGTTCGACGCGGCGGCTCCCGTGCTTGCGCCCTTCATGCAAGAGCCGGGTTTCACGTTCTAGCGCCTGGTGCGGCCCTTCGGTCCGCTCAAACGACGCGCTCCTCGAATCCATGCTCTTGAGCATCTTTTCTCGTCCGGTGCTCTGGTCCCGTTCTCTAAACCCTTAATATCCTTTAAATCCTTCGAGAAAGGTGTCGCTTTTTTGCGCCACCTCGCTGCTAAAATGCCGTTGCGAGCTGTGCGTTATTGCCGACTCGGCCGTGATGGGTATTGTTGCGCTTTAAATCGTGCGAGTCTTGTGAATCGGTTTCGCTCGTGAGTTTTTGGTATCTTGGGTCGTTAGGCAGGTCAGCGTGAACGGGAAGCAATCCAGCAGGCAGAATCGCATCCTCCTCGGGGCCATGACCTCCGTGTTCGTCTTTGCGGTCGCGGGCAACGTCTCGGCCGAGACGCTGGAAAGCGCTCTGGCCAAGTCCTATGGCAACAACCCCAACCTGAACGCTCAGCGCGCCAGCGTGCGTGCGACGGATGAAAACGTCGCCCAGGCGAAATCCGGCTATCGTCCGTCGATCACCGGCACGGCCGACATCGCGCGCAGTTATTCCAAGTATGACAGCCGCACCCCGCCGACGATCTTCGGCGGCGGCGAACAAACCACGATCCTCACCCCTCGCGGCTTCGGGCTCGAGATCAACCAGACGGTCTTCGACGGCTTCCGGACGGACAATTCCGTGCGCCGGGCCGAATCCGGCGTCCTCGCGGCCCGCGAGGACCTGACCACGACGGAGCAATCCACTCTGGTCAATGCCGCGACAGCCTACATGGACGTGCTGCGGGACACGGCGATTCTCGACCTTCAGCGCAACAACGTCGAGGTCATCGACGAGCAGCTCCGCCAGACCCGGGACCGGTTCAATGTCGGCGAGGTGACCCGGACGGACGTGGCCCAGGCGGAATCGCGTCTGGCGGCGGCCCGCTCGCAGGAAGCCCAGGCCGAGGCCAATCTGCGGGCGAGCATCGCGCGCTATCGCCAGTTCGTGGGCGTCGAGCCCCGGCAGCTGGCGCCCGGGCGGCCCCTCGACAAGCTCACCCCCAGTTCGCTGGACAGGGCGCTCAAGATCGCTTTCGGCGAGCATCCGGCCATCAAGGCGGCCCAGCACCAGGTCGACGCGGCCGAACTGCAGGTCAAGATCGCGCAGGGCGCCCTCGCTCCGCAGCTCGGCGTCACGGCCTCCGTCTCCCAGCGCTACGATACCCGGATCGGCAACGACGAGGCCCTCATCGCCTCTGCCGGGGCCCGCCTGACGGTTCCGATCTACGAAGGCGGTCAGGCCTATTCCGCCACGCGGCAGGCCAAGGAGCAGGCCGGCCAGGCGCAGCTCCAGGCCGACTGGGTCCGCGATCAGATTCGCGCCGCCGTCGTCTCGAACTGGGGCGCTCTCGAAGCGGCCCGCGCTCAGATCCAGGCGGCCCAAGCCCAGATCGATGCCGCCGAGACCGCTCTCAGCGGTGTCCGCGAAGAGGCTCGCGTCGGCCAGCGCACCACCCTCGACGTGCTGAACGCCCAGCAGGAACTTCTCACGGCGCGCGTGAACCTGATTCAGGCGCAGCGCGATCGCGTCGTGGCGTCCTATCAGCTCGTCAGCGCGATGGGTCGCCTCAATTCGCGCGCCCTGGGTCTCGCCGTGAATCACTACAGCCCCAAGATTCACTACGACCAGGTCAAAGATCTCTGGATCGGTACGACGACGCCTGACGGTCGTTGATAAGTATCGGGGCTGGAACGGTTTGGTTCCGGCCCCGCTTGTTTTCTGCGGGTTTGCGTAAAATACTCATACTATTCTCGATAAAGAGATTCTAAAAAACTCTATTTTACTGGGTGGGGCGATGGGTTCGATGAACCTGAAGGCTAACGAGCCGTCGATGGATGATATTTTAGCGTCCATCCGCCGGATTATTTCAGAAGATCCCGAGCCCAGCCCTCACGAGCCCGAGCCAACGCCGCTGCAGACCGTCCTCGGCATCGCTGAACGCCACGTGTCGTCCGGCTTCTATGCCGACGCACTCCCTGAGCCTGCCGGGGAAGAATGGCCCCTTGCCCAGGATGGCCCGTTCCGGAGCGAGCCGTCCTCCGCCCGCCACAGGGAGAGCGTAGAGGCCGCGGAGCCCGTCCGACCCTCGCTCTCCGCGGCGGCCGCTCAGTCCCTCTCCCAGCCTTGCGAGCGCAATCCGGGCGAGGCCCTGATGTCCCGCGCGGCCGAAACGTCCGTCTCCGAGGCTTTCGCCCAACTGGCGGCCGCGCGTGCGGCAAGCCGGTCTCTCACGGTCGAGGAGCTGATGAAGGAAATGCTCCGCCCCATGCTCAAGGCGTGGCTCGATGAAAACCTTCCTGACCTCGTGGAACGCCTCGTCCAGGCCGAAATCAAGCGCCTGACGCGAGGCTGAGCTTGAAGTTTTCGTCCATCGGTTGACTTCCCTCGATCCGTCCGGTTTGTAGCCGTCTTGCTTGCGCGTTTGGCGCGCCAACAGGCCGGTACCACATCATGATGGACAAGACGTTCGACCCCGCTTCCGTCGAAGCCCGCATCGCCACCCGCTGGGAGGAGGCCGAGGCCTTCAAGGCCGGACGGCCCGATCGTAAGGGCGCCGACCCATATTCCATCGTCATTCCGCCGCCGAACGTAACCGGTTCGCTCCATATGGGGCACGCCCTCAACAACACCATTCAGGACATCCTCTGCCGCTTCGAGCGCATGCGCGGGCGCGACGTGCTCTGGCAGCCGGGCACAGACCATGCGGGTATCGCCACCCAGATGGTGGTCGAGCGCCGGCTGATGGAAAAGCAGATCCACCGCCGCGAGCTCGGCCGTGACGAGTTCATCAAGCGCGTGTGGGAATGGAAAGAGGAATCCGGCGGCACCATCGTGCGCCAGCTCAAGCGGCTGGGCGCCTCCTGCGACTGGTCGCGCGAGCGCTTCACCATGGACGAGGGCCTGTCCAAGGCCGTCCTCAAGGTGTTCGTGGATCTCTACGGCCAGGGGCTGATCTACAAGGACAAGCGCCTCGTGAACTGGGATCCCAAGTTCCAGACCGCGATCTCCGACCTGGAGGTGATGCAGGTCGAGGTGAAGGGCAATCTCTGGCATATCCGCTACGCCATCGAGGGAATGCCCGACCGCTCGATCACCGTCGCGACCACCCGGCCCGAGACGATGCTCGGCGACGTCGCGGTCGCCGTGCATCCGGAGGACGAGCGCTACAAGGACCTGATCGGCAAGTTCGCCATCCTGCCCCTGGTCGGCCGCCGCATTCCGATCGTCGCGGATGAATATTCGGATCCCGAGAAGGGCACGGGCGCGGTGAAGATCACCCCCGCGCACGACTTCAACGACTTCGAGGTCGGCAAGCGCCACAAGCTGCCGCTGATCAACATCTTCGGCACGGAGGCGCAGCTGGCGCTCTCCGGCAACGAGGGCTTCCTCGAGGGCCTCGCGGAGACGGACGACCTGAAGGCGGTTCTCGCCCTCGACGGCCTCGACCGCTTCGAGGCCCGCAAGCGCATCGTCGCCATGCTCGAGGAGCGCGAGATCCTCGCGCAGATCGAGCCGCACACCCATACGGTGCCGCACGGCGACCGCTCGAACGTGGTCATCGAGCCCTATCTGACCGACCAGTGGTACGTGAACGTGAAGCCGCTGGCCGACCGCGCGCTCGACGCCGTGCGCAAGGGCAAGACCAAGTTCGTGCCCGAGAACTGGGAGAAGACCTACTTCCAGTGGCTGGAGAACATCGAGCCCTGGTGCATCTCGCGCCAGCTCTGGTGGGGCCATCAGATCCCGGCCTGGTACGACGACGAGGGCAACGTCTTCGTGGCCCATTCGGAAGAGGACGCGAAGGCTCAAGCCCGCGCCAAGCACGGCAAGGACGTGGCGCTCACGCGCGACGAGGACGTGCTCGACACCTGGTTCTCCTCCGCGCTCTGGCCGTTCTCGACGCTCGGCTGGCCGGACGAGACGCCGGAGCTGAAGCGCTATTATCCGACCAACACCCTGGTCACGGGCTTCGACATCATCTTCTTCTGGGTCGCCCGAATGATGATGATGGGCCTGCATTTCATGGAGGAAGTGCCGTTCGACACGGTCTATATCCACGCCCTCGTCCGCGACGAGAAGGGCGCGAAGATGTCGAAGTCGAAGGGCAACGTCATCGATCCGCTCGACGTGATCGAACAATACGGCGCGGATGCGCTGCGCATGACCCTGTCGGCCATGGCGGCGCAGGGACGCGACATCAAGCTGTCGGTGCAGCGCGTCGAAGGCTACCGCAATTTCGCGACCAAGATCTGGAACGCGGCGCGCTTTGCCGAGATGAACGAGTGCAAGCGGGTCGAAGGCTTCGACCCCAAGGCGGTCGGGGAGACGCTCAACAAATGGGCGCTCAGCGAATGCGCGAAGGCCATCAACGAGGTCGCGGCCGGCATCCAGGCCTACCGCTTCAACGAGGCGGCGCTCGCGGCCTATCGCTTCGTGTGGAACGTGTTCTGCGACTGGACTCTGGAACTCGCCAAGCCCGTCCTGCAGGGCGCCGATTCACCGGCCAAGACCGAGACCCGCGCCACCATCGCGTTCATCCTCGATGAGATCTGCAAGCTGCTTCATCCCTTCATGCCCTTCCTCACGGAAGAGCTGTGGGACGTGAAGGGCCAGGAGGGGCCGAAGCGTGAGACGGTCCTGGCGCTGGCGCCGTGGTCGAACCTCGATCATCTCATCGACGGCCAGGCCGAGGCCGAGATCGGCTGGGTGGTGGACCTCGTCAACGAGATCCGCTCCGCCCGTTCCGAGACGAACGTGCCCGCCGGCGCGCAGATCCCGCTTGCGCTCGTCGCGTCCTCGGCCGACGTGAAGGCCCGCGCGGATCGCTGGGGCGATATCGTGAAGCGCCTCGCGCGCCTCTCCGGAATCTCCTTTGTCGACGCCGCGCCGAAGAGCTCGATCCAGCTCCTCATCCGCGGCGAAGCGGCTGCGCTTCCGCTGGAGGGCGTGATCGACCTCGATGCCGAGCGCGCGCGTCTCGCCAAGGAGATCCAGAAGCTCGACGTCGATATCGGCAAGATCGACGCGAAGCTCGGGAATGCCGATTTCATCAAGCGCGCCCCCGAAGAGGTGGTCGACGAGCAGCGCGAACGCCGCGAGGACGCTCTCGCCCGCAAGACCAAGATGGAAGAGGCGCTCGGGCGTCTGAAGGACGCCTAAGGTTTCATCGTCATGGCCGCACTCGGCGCGGCCATGACGATGCAGGATGACGCCATCGCACGTGATATCGAACTCACGTCCGGCGCTTTAACATCGTGGTCTTGAGCATCTTTTCGCGCAAACCCGGTTCCCGCTTCCCGCGCCCGATGCTCCCCCTATAGAACAGCGCATCGTTCTCGCGAAAAACCGGGGCCACTTTTTCGCACGAGGCGCTAACGGATAAGGCGTGACGGGCGAGGCCTCCGGATGCCTCGTCACACCACGAAATCCACCAGCAGCTTTATGTTGAGCACCACGATCACGGTCGCGACCAGGCCGGCGACGGCCGTGAGCCAGCGGGGCGTCACGAGATCGCCCATCTTGGAGCGCGAGGCCGTCAGCGTGACCAGCGGGATGACCGCGAAGGGGAGCTGAAGGCTGAGGATCACCTGGCTCAGGATCAGGAGCCTCGCCGTTCCGCCCTCGCCGTAGGCGATGGTGACGGCGGCGGCCGGAATGATGGCGATGCCGCGCGTGATGAGGCGGCGCATCCATGGCGCGATCCTGAAGTTGATGAACCCCTCCATGACGATCTGACCGGCCATCGTGGCCGTGACGGTGGAGTTCAGGCCGCAGCAAAGCAGCGACAGGCCGAACAGCATGGGGGCGATGGCGGTTCCCAGAATGCCGTAGAGCAGGGTGTGGGCTTCGCCGATTTCGGCGATTTCGGTGCGGCCCGTATGGTGGAAGGCCGCCGCCGCGAGGATCAGCAGGGATGCGTTGATCGTGAGCGCGAACATGAGCGCCACGGTCGAATCGAGCGTCGCGAAGCGCAGCGCCTCGCGCTTCTCGGGAAGGGTCTCGCCATAGGCGCGCGTCTGCACGATGCCCGAGTGCAGATAGAGGTTGTGCGGCATCACGGTCGCGCCGAGGATTCCGAGCGCGAGATAGAGCATGTCCGGATCGGTGACGATCTGGGTCGTAGGCGCGAAGCCTGCGACGACCGCGCCCCAATTCGGATCGGCCATGACGATCTGGATGCCGAAGCATACGGCGATCACCCCGAGCAGGGTGATGATGAAGGCTTCGACCCAGCGGAAGCCGAGATTCTGCAGATAGAGAATGAGAAACACGTCGAGCGCCGTGATGACGACGCCGATCTCCAAAGGAATGCCGAACAGGAGGTTCAGCCCGATGGCGGTACCGATCACCTCGGCGAGATCGGTGGCGCAGATGGCAAGCTCCGCCAGAACCCACAGTCCCCAGGCGACGGGCTTCGAATAAGCGTCGCGGCAGGCCTGGGCGAGGTCGCGTCCCGTGGCGACCGCCAGCCGGGCGCAGAGCGACTGCAGGATGATCGCCATGACGTTCGAGATCAGGGCCACCGACAGCAAAGCATAGCCGTATTTCGAGCCGCCCGCGATGGAGGTGGCCCAGTTGCCGGGGTCCATGTAGCCCACGGCCACGAGGTAGCCCGGCCCGAAGAACGCCATGGCTCGCCGCCAGGGGGAACCGGAGCGCACCTTAATCGAACGGTTCACTTCAGGCATCGACGGCAGGTCGCCTTCCTGACGCCAGGCTGCCTTGCGGACGAGGGAGACGGGGGGAGATTGATCCATGGCCAATTCTGCAGTTGCAAGTCATTTGCAAGTAAAGGGTAGCCCGGGCTTCCCCATTGCGCAAGAGGGCATTCACAAGGGAATTGGAGGGGATGAAGCGCTCATCCGAATGAGACCCGATGGAATCTGCGCCAGACGGACGCCTCACGCAAGCGCCGGTTCCGGGCCGCGGTATGACCCAGCGGCAGCTGTTCGAGGGAGACGAGCCGCCCAGGTTTTGCGCCAGCGCATCGTGCGGACCCGGCGGGCCGCTCAAGCGATGCGCTCCCCGATTCTATGGTTCTGAGCATCTTTTCACGCAAAACCGGTACCCACTTTTGCGTTCGATGCTCGCGGGGGGCATCGGATCCAATCCCAAAAGCGGATTCCACTTTCGGGCCCGATGCTCTAGCTGTTGATCAACCGAACCTGAATTCGGACCGGAAGGAATGACCATGCTCGAGAGTGTCCTCATTGCCAATCGCGGCGAGATCGCCTGCCGGATCATCCGCACGGCGCAGCGCTTGGGAATGCGCACCATCGCGGTCTATTCGGAAGCGGATGCGAACGCACTCTTCGTGCAGATGGCGGACGAGGCCTATCCGATCGGTCCCGCCCCCGCCCGCGAGAGCTATCTGCGGATCGACAGGATCATCGAAGTCGCCAAGCAGGCCGGGGCGGCTTCCATTCATCCCGGCTACGGTTTTCTGTCCGAGCGCGCCGAATTCGCCGAGGCCTGCGCCTCCAACGGCATCGTGTTCGTCGGGCCGCCTGCGTCAGCCATCAGGGCGATGGGCCTGAAGGACGCCGCCAAGGCGCTCGTGCAGCAGGCGGGCGTACCGGTCGTGCCGGGCTATCACGGTTCGAAGCAGGATCCCGATTTCCTGCGCCAGAAAGCCTACGAGATCGGTTATCCGGTTCTCATCAAGGCCGTCGCGGGCGGTGGCGGCAAGGGCATGCGGCGCGTCGACAAGGCTGCCGATTTCGATGCCGCTTTGGAGAGCGCGCAGCGCGAAGCCGCGAGCGCCTTCGGCGACCCGCGCGTGCTGGTCGAAAAATATGTCCTGTCGCCGCGCCATATCGAGATGCAGGTGTTCGCCGACGCCCACGGCAACGTGGTGCATCTCTTCGAGCGCGATTGCTCGCTCCAGCGTCGGCACCAGAAGGTGATCGAGGAAGCTCCCGCTCCCGGCATGACGCCGCAGATGCGCCAGGCCATGGGCCAGGCGGCGGTCGAGGCGGCGCGCGCCGTGGGCTATGTGGGCGCAGGCACGGTGGAATTCATCGCCGACGGACGCGAGGGCCTTCGCGCCGACCGCTTCTATTTCATGGAAATGAACACGCGCCTGCAGGTGGAGCATCCGGTGACGGAGGCGATCACCGGGCTCGATCTCGTCGAGCTGCAGTTCTGCGTGGCGTCCGGCGAGCCGCTGCCCTTCGCGCAAGGAGATCTTTCCGTCGACGGTCATGCCGTGGAGGCCCGCCTTTACGCGGAGGATCCGGAAAAGGAGTTCCTGCCCTCGACGGGCAAACTCTGGGCTTTGGAGTTTCCTGAAGGCGAGGGCATCCGGATCGACACGGGTGTCGAGGCGGGGGCCGAGGTAACGCCCTATTACGATCCGATGATCGCGAAGGTGATCGCCCACGGCGCCACGCGCGATGAGGCACTGTCGAAGCTCGCGGACGCGCTCGGGCAGACGATCGTCGCCGGACCGAAGACCAACACGGCGTTTCTGAAGAAACTCTGCGAGGCTCACCAATTCAGGGCAGGGCAGTTCGACACCGGGTTCATCGATCGGAATCTGGAAGAACTCGGCGCGCAACCGCGCCCCGTCGACGAGGTTGCCGCCTCTATCGGGGCCGCGGCCTTGATCTCTCGCGAGATCGACCGCTTGCAGATGTCGGAGCATCTGACGAACGATGAGCCTTCGTCTCCCTGGTCGCATGCGGATGGATTTCAGCTTCTCGGGATACGCAATGTCGGTATTCCGCTGCGCGTGGACGGCGAGCGCGTGGAGGCACGCGAAGTGTTCAGCGCCGACCATTCGGGTGTCAGCACGGTCGCCGTGGGTCGGAGCGATCCCTGGGCCGACGAGCAGATCGACCGTGAGGTCGATACGCCTCACGGTGTCTACATTTTCCGAAACGGACGCCAGACGCTCGTGCAGCCTTACGATCCCTTCGACGTCGATCTCGAACACATGGACGAGGGTGGCTCCGTGAAGGCGCCGATGCACGGGAAGCTCGTGGCCGTGTTCGTGCAGCCGGGCGAGAAGGTCGAGAAGGGGCAGCGCCTCGCGGTCGTCGAGGCGATGAAGATGGAGCACGTGCTCGTGGCGCCCTCCGACGGCGAGGTGGCGGAGATCGCGGCCGAGCCCGGCGCGCAGGTTGCCGAGGGCGCCCGTCTCATTGTCCTGAAGGCAGAAGAGGACTAGGAGTGCGGCGGAACGCCTGATGGGCGTATCCCCATCCGCATGGTTCAACGCTGACATGGCTCTTCATCTGATCAAACTCTGCGTAGGCTGCGAGTCCATCACCGATCTCGAGGAATGGATCGAGGAGAACCGCGCCCATCATCGGAGGCTCGGACGCGATTTCGAGCAGACGCATACCACCCGCATGATGCCCAAACGCGTGGAGGAGCTTCTGGACGGTGGTTCCCTCTACTGGGTCATCAAGGGCCAGGTCGCTGCGCGCCAGACGCTCCTGGACGTGCGCCCTTTCACCGATGCCGATGGCATCGGCCGCTGCCGGCTCGTGCTGGAGCCCAAGGTCGTCGCCGTGGAGCCGCGTCCCTACAGGCCGTTCCAGGGATGGCGCTATCTGGTCGCGAAGGATGCGCCGCGCGATATCGACGGAAAGACAGGCGATCTTGCCAAGATGCCCGAGGACATGCGACGGGAATTGGCCGAACTCGGCTTGCTTTAACCTATGTGAATCCCGGAGAGTGTCATGAAGCTCCCGACTCTTCTCGTATCGTCACTGCTCATGACGGCGGGACCAGCGCTCGCCAAGGAGTGCCGCATTCCCGATCCGAAGCCGGGACAGGCCCTTCGGCTTCCGCCCGAATGCAAGGACGTGGCGCGACCCGGGCCGAAGGCCGAAGCGCTGCGGAGCGAGCCGGGCGCCATCGATTTCGGGAACGGAACGACGCTGCGAATCGGAGGCAGCGTACGCGCGGAAACGGGCTGGCGCCGTTAGACTTTTTTGCTGGGGAGCGTCTTGGAACCCCGCTGGCTGGATTCGCATTGGCCTTACAGTTCAGTAGAGTGGAGGTTCCGATGCTCCTGTCCGCATCCGAAGGCCGGCACTGGCGTTATGAAGTCTGTGAGCACGAGGACGGATATCTCGTCCAGATGCGCGATCTGACAACGGGGGAGCTGGACGACGATTTCTCCACGATCTTCCGTACCCTCCCGGTTGCATTCGCCTATGCCGAGATGTCGGCCGCGTACGAACGCTACGCTGCCTGCGAGCTCGAGCAGGTCGAGGACAAGGAGATCGAAATCGACGTGGAAATCACCGAGCGCCATTTCATCGACCTGAGCGACCGCCTGCACGATTCCGGCATCAACGGCATCGTTATTCAGGCCTGGGAGCGGGAGAGCCAGCGCGGATCGGCCCGCCTCCTCCACTGAATCGTCATACGGAAATTCCGCTTCTGTCGAGGCCGGTTCCACGAAAGTGGGGCCGGCTTTGTCGTGAAAGAAGCCCTCGACGATTTACAAGCGCCTCGTCCCGGCCCACATCATGAGGCGGGAATGGACACATGATGCTGCTTTTTGGAATTGCGGCCGCCGCCCTCGTGTGGTGGCTGCTCAAGGTTTTCGCCCGCTCGGATACGGTTGCCGTGGCCAAGGCCGTGAAGATCGTCGGAGGGATCGCGGCCCTCGGCGCGGCGGTGGCGATCGGGGCCAAGGGACAGATCGCCACAGCCCTCCTGGTGGGTGGCCTCGGCGCCTGGATGCTCGGCTGGAGCAGATTGCCGCTCCCCGGTCCGTTGGGCCGCTTTCAGAAGGCCGCCGGCCGGTATTCGCGGATCCGGTCCGCCATGATCGAGATGGAGATCGACCATGCGACGGGCGGAGTGGAGGGCAGCGTCCTGGCCGGCGCCTTCGCCGGACGGCGGCTGTCGAGCCTGGCGCCCGAGAACCTGCGCCGCCTCTACGACGAGTGCGGCGCTCTGGATCCGGACGGGATTTCTCTCCTAGAGGCTTATCTTGATCGCCGGTTTGCCGGCTGGCGTGAAGACGCTCAGGGAGATCGAGACACGCGGACGCGCACCCATGCGCATTCGGGCGTAATGACGAAAGATGAAGCCTATCAGATCCTGGGGCTTAAGCCGGGAGCGAGCCTCGACGAGATCAGACATGCGCATCGCACGCTGATCAAGAAGCTCCATCCTGACCAGGGAGGGACGGCGTATCTCGCCGCTCGCGTGAATCAGGCGAGAGAAGTCCTGTTGAGCCGACATCGCTGATACTCCACGCGCGATCCGGTTTTGGATGAGTGCGACGGAGCAGACACAACGCACCGTCGCCTATTGATTAAAACGGCGAGAGATTAAAACTTTGTCAGCCGCGGGAGGCGAAGCAGTTCAGGCCGCCTTTCTTGAGCGCCTTGCAGGCCTTCTCGGCATCGCCGGATTCCTTGAAGCCGGAGAAGCGGGCGCGGTAGAGCGTGCTGCCGTTCGAGACCACCTTTTCGGTGTAGGGAGAGACTTTGCCGAGGACATTGCCGAAGCGGCCGCGGGCGGAGTCCAGGATGTCCTTCGCCTTGCCTTCGTCATCGGTCGCGCCGAGCTGGATCACCCAGCCGCTGACGGTCTTCTTGGGTTCGGGAAGCTCGACCTTCAGGGATGCGACCTTCGTCGGCTCGGGCTGGGCCGAAGCCGCGGGCTTGGTCTCGATCTTGGCCTGAAGGGCGGCCTTCTGGGCATCCGAGATCTTCGGGGGCTGGGCCGGAAGCGCCGCATAGGCCTGGGCGTTCAGCGGCAGCGGCTCGGAGCCCTTCTGCCAGCGGATGGAAGACGGGGTGGTGGTGGAGCTCGCGCCGGTCGCGGAAGCGACCACCGGACGCAGGGTGTTCAGGTCGAGCGGCTTGCGCTCCGGGACGGGGACCGGCGCGGGAGCCTCGGGGGCGGCCATGGCCTGCGGCACTGCCGAGGCGACCTGGACGGGAGCAGGGACGGGCGCCGCCTCGGCCACCTGGGTCTGAGCGCCGCGCTCGACCACGGGCGGCGCAACGCGGCTGCCGGCATAGGCCCGGGGCAGGTAACTCTCGATGAGACCCGCCATCTTCTGGTCGCGCGAACCGGCCGAGCGGCCGCCGAGAACCACGGCCACGAGGCTGCGGCTGTCCGTGTTGACCGACGTCAGCAGGTTGAAGCCGGAGAGGCGGGTATAGCCGGTCTTGATGCCGTCGACGCCGTTGAACTGGCCCAGAAGCCGGTTGTGGCCCCGGATCGTGCGCTTGCCGAACTGGAAGGATCGGGTGTCGAAATAGGCGAAATATTTCGGAAAGCGGTCCTGAATCGCGCGGCCCAGGATCGAGAGGTCGCGTGCCGTCGTGATGTTCGGCGGCGAGTTCGGCAGGCCGTGCGGATTGTAGAATTCCGACGAGTTCATGCCGAGTTCCTTGGCCTTGCGCGTCATCATGCGTGCGAAGGCCTCTTCGGAGCCGGCGATGTTCTCGGCCACCACGACGGAGACGTCGTTGGCGGAGAGCGTCACCATGGCCTTGATCGCGTCGTCCACCTCGATCGTCGAGCCCGGGCGCAGGCCGAGCTTGGTCGGGGGCTGGCTTGCCGCGTATTCCGAGACGGTGAGGGGGGGGTTCAGGGCCATGCGGCCGCGTTCGAGCTGCTCGAACAGCAGGTACAGGCTCATCACCTTGGTGATGGAGGCGGGGATGCGGGGAGCGTCGATGTTCTCGCCCTGGAGGATCTTGCCGGTCTTTGCATCCACGACGATGGAGGCGGAAGGAGGAGCGTAGCCGCCCCCCGTGGAAACCTTGCGGCGTGCGGCTTCGGCAGGAGAGGAGAGGGCTATGGCGACAGAAGTGACAATACCAACAAACGTCCATGCAGTTCGGCGTCGTACCCAAACCGAAGTCATACTGAAAATCCCTGTTGAATTGGGTTTTTGGCCTCCGCGACCGGTTCTCCGAACGGAGAATGTTGCCGGCGCAACACATCGTCCGACCGTACGAGAGTGAGGTTACGAGGCCGTTAACAGGGATTGCTCCGGTTGAATAGCCTTTGTGCGGTGCACAAAAAAACTTGACAAATTTTGTGCGGTGCACATAATGGGGCCCGTTCCCGTTGGCCGGCATATGCCGGCACCAAACGCCTTACAGTCGAGGTTAACTATGATTCAGCCTTTCGCAAACTTGCAGAAGTTTGGCCAGGAGAACCTGGAAGCCGCCTACAAGGCCGCAGGTGCCTTCTCCAGCAATGCCCAGGCGATCGTCAACGAAACCGCCGAGTACGCCCGCAAATCCTTCGAATACAATTCCGAAACCTTCGAGAAGCTGACCGGCGTCCAGAGCGTCGAGAAGGCCATCGAGGTGCAGGCCGCCTATGTGAAGGATGCCTGCGACAGCCTCATCGGCCAGTCGACCCGGATGGGCGCGCTCTATACGGCGCTGGCGACCGAGACGTTCAAGCCCTTCGAGGGCCTTCTGTCCAAGTCCGTCAAGGCTTGAGACCAAGTTCGAGCCGTCTCATCGGTCCCGAATGGAGCGCCCGGCCACCATGCCGGGCGCTTTGCGTTTGAGGGCC
Organism: Microvirga sp. M2; assembly: GCF_047497095.1. Lineage (NCBI taxonomy): Bacteria > Pseudomonadati > Pseudomonadota > Alphaproteobacteria > Hyphomicrobiales > Methylobacteriaceae > Microvirga > Microvirga sp. M2. Next base: position 2,850,902 of record NZ_CP134063.1, on the reverse strand, counting down.
GCCGAACGCGGGGCTCCGGGGTGGCTTCACGCAAGAGCGGGAAGATGTCGCGCTTTCAAAGGCCGGTTCACGTCCCCATCTGGTTGATCTAGCGAACCGAATGGAGCGACTATACATTTGGCCTGAGGCGCTGCGGCCCGGCGGAGACGCGGGGTGCGCGGGGGCCGAGGGCGAAAACAAGGGGTCGGTCGAAATATCATGCTGCGGTTAGCTCAGGACAGTCTGATCCGGACGAAGCGGTTTCCACTCTCCGCTGCCGGCGGGTCACAGCCCCCTGGCGGCGACGACGATGGTCGCTCGAACACGGCCATCATCACAAAAGCTAAACCGCGGACGAAACGGCCGAACCTTTACCGCGTTCTTCTTTTGAACGACGATTACACCCCGATGGAGTTCGTGGTGCACGTGCTGGAGCGTTTCTTCAATAAGAACCGCGAGGATGCGACCCGGATCATGCTTCACGTGCATCAGAACGGCGTCGGGGAGTGTGGAGTTTTTACCTACGAGGTTGCGGAGACGAAGGTGACCCAGGTGATGGATTTCGCCCGTAAGCACCAGCACCCTCTGCAATGCGTCATGGAAAAGAATTAGCCGAGACCCGTCTTATAAAGGACAAGCCGTTGCCGAGCTTTTCTCGCAGTCTGGAACAAGCCCTTCACCGAGCTCTCGCTCTCGCGGGTGAGCGCCGACATGAATATGCAACCCTCGAACACCTTCTCCTCGCCCTGATCGACGACCAGGATGCGGCCGCCGTCATGCGGGCCTGCAATGTCGACCTCGAAGTCCTCCGCCGGAACCTGGTCGATTACGTCGACAGCGAACTTGCCAATCTGGTGGCGGACGGGCGCCAGGATTCCAAGCCCACGGCCGGCTTCCAGCGGGTGATCCAGCGGGCGGTGATCCATGTCCAGTCTTCGGGCCGTGACGAGGTGACCGGCGCGAACGTGCTCGTTGCGATCTTCGCCGAGCGCGAGAGCCATGCCGCCTATTTCCTGCAGGAGCAGGACATGACCCGCTACGATGCCGTGAACTACATCAGCCACGGTATCGCCAAGCGTCCCGGCCTCGCGGAAAGCCGCTCGCCGCGCGGCGCGGAGGAGGAATCCTCCAGCGAGCGCCCCACCCAGGACGAATCCGAAGCGCGCGGGAAGAAGAAGGGCGACGCCCTCGATTCCTACTGCGTCAACCTGAACAAGAAGGCGAAGGAAGGAAAGATCGACCCGCTCATCGGCCGCGAGGCCGAGGTGCAGCGCACGATCCAGGTCCTCTGCCGCCGCCAGAAGAACAACCCGCTCCTCGTCGGCGATCCCGGCGTCGGCAAGACCGCCATCGCGGAGGGCCTTGCCCGCAAGATCGTGCAGGGCGAGGTGCCCGAGGTTCTCAAAGGCGCGACGGTCTTTGCCCTCGACATGGGCACGCTGCTGGCCGGCACCCGCTATCGCGGCGATTTCGAAGAGCGCCTGAAGCAGGTGATGAAGGAGATCGAGCAGCATCCGAACGCGATCATGTTCATCGACGAGATCCACACGGTGATCGGCGCGGGGGCCACCTCCGGCGGCGCGATGGACGCCTCGAACCTGCTCAAGCCCGCGCTTGCCCAGGGAACCCTGCGCTGCATCGGCTCGACGACCTACAAGGAATACCGCCAGTATTTCGAGAAGGACCGCGCGCTCGTCCGCCGCTTCCAGAAGATCGACGTGAACGAGCCGTCGCTGCCGGATGCCATCGAGATCGTGAAGGGCCTGAAGCCGTATTTCGAGGACTTCCACAAGCTCAAATACACCAACGACGCCATCAAGGCGGCGGTGGAGCTGTCGGCCCGCTACATCAACGACCGCAAGCTCCCGGACAAGGCGATCGACGTGATCGACGAGACCGGCGCGTCCCAGATGCTCCTGCCCGAAGGCCGCCGCAAGAAGACCATCGGCATCAAGGAGATCGAGGCCACCATCGCCACCATGGCCCGCATCCCGCCCAAGACCGTGTCGAAGGACGACGCGGAGGTGCTGGAGCACCTCCAGGAGACCCTGAAGCGCGTGGTCTACGGCCAGGACAAGGCCATCGAGGCGCTGTCCTCCGCCATCAAGCTGGCCCGCGCGGGCCTGCGCGACGCGGAAAAGCCCATCGGCTCCTATCTCTTCGCCGGCCCCACGGGCGTCGGCAAGACGGAGGTGGCCAAGCAGCTCGCGGCCTCGCTCGGCGTCGAGCTCCTGCGTTTCGACATGTCGGAATACATGGAGCGGCACACGGTCAGCCGCCTGATCGGCGCGCCTCCCGGCTATGTGGGCTTCGACCAGGGCGGTCTCCTGACCGACGGCGTCGACCAGCATCCGCACTGCGTGCTCCTCCTCGACGAGATCGAGAAGGCGCATCCCGATCTGTTCAACATCCTGCTCCAGGTCATGGACCACGGAAAGCTGACGGATCACAACGGCAAGCAGGTCGATTTCCGCAACGTGATCATCATCATGACCACGAATGCGGGCGCCGCCGACATGGCCCGCCCGGCCTACGGCTTCACCCGCACCAAGCGTGAGGGTGAGGATACGGAGGCGATCAACAAGCTCTTCACGCCGGAATTCCGCAACCGTCTCGACGCGGTCATTTCCTTCGGACATCTGCCGAAGGAGGTGGTGCAGAAGGTGGTCGACAAGTTCGTCATGCAGCTCGATGCCCAGCTTGCCGAACGCAACGTGTCCATCGAACTCACGGACGAGGCCCGCGACTGGCTGGTCGAGCACGGCTACGACGAGGCCATGGGCGCCCGGCCGATGGGGCGTCTGATCCAGTCCACCATCAAGACCCCGCTCGCCGACGAGGTGCTGTTCGGGCGCCTGAAGAGCGGCGGCGCGGTCAAGGTCGTGGTCAGGACGGACGAGATCGGCCTGCAGAGCCTCGGCTTCGAGTATGTCGAAGGCCCGGTCAAGCCGAAGCCGGAAAAGGACGTGACGAACGCCGGAAAAAAGAAGCCCCGCGCCAAGTCGTCCTCCAAGACGAAAAAGTCCGTGAAGCCAAAAGGATCCGGTGGTAATGGGGGCGGAGGTGTCCGCACCGTTCCCAAAGTTCCGTTGGTTAGAGCATGACGAGTGAGCTGAACGAGGCCCCGATCGAGGCCACCCGGATCATCGAGCCGCCGCCGAAGCTGTCCTGGCGCGAAAAGCGCGAGCGGCGCCGGCGCCGGCGGGTCTGGTTCGAGGAAATCCTCGGCTGGGTCCTGGTCCCGGCCATCATCGTCGGCTGCTACTGGTTCCTGAAGGCGGGGCTGGCCGCGATGGGATCCTCTCCCGAAGCCCTCATGGAGGGTTTCAAGACACTCACGGACGCTCTCTGACAAGAGGGTTGGGACGACGCTTTTGATGAAGCCGCATCGACGCCCTCGGGCGCCGGTGCGGCTTTTGTCCTTCGGGCGTGGCGTCCGGTTTTGGAAGCCGAGTCCACTTTTCCGCACGATGCGCTAACCTGGCAGGGCACTTACCTAAGGTAATGACAACGTGACGAAGCTGATCGGTCTTTCGGGAAGCCTGCGCCAGGCCTCATACAACGCGGCATTGCTGCGAAGCGCATCGGGATTGATGCCCGAAGGAGCCGACCTGGTCGTTGAAACCATCCGGGGGATCCCGCTTTACGATGGGGACGTGGAGGCTGCCGAAGGAATCCCTGAGCGTGTGGCCGCCTTGAAGGACGCCATCGCGGCCGCGGACGGGTTGCTCCTGGTCACGCCGGAATACAACAATTCCATTCCCGGCGTTTTCAAGAACGCCATCGATTGGCTTTCGCGGCCGGCGGCCGACATCCCGCGTGTGTTCGGCGGTAAGCCGGTTGCCGTCATCGGTGCGTCTCCCGGTGGCTTCGGGACGATCCTGTCCCAGAATGCCTGGCTTCCTGTCCTGCGGACCCTGGGTGCGGACCTCTGGTCGGGCGGGCGCCTGATGGTGTCCAGGGCCCAGAGCGTCTTCAGCCAGGACGGGTCCCTCGCGGATCAGAGGATCGAGGAGCAGCTTCGGACATACCTCCAGGGGTTCGTTGCCTATGCCGATGCCATGCGCAAGAGGTCGTCTGCGTCCTAAGTGTTCAGTCTTCGTCGCGATGCCTGAAGGGCATGGCTTGCGCCAGTTCGCCGGCCGCCTCGGACACGTAACGACGCTCCTGGTCGAGGTAAGCCTGAACGGCCCTGCGCAGGGACGGCTCGGCAATGTCGTGGGCCGAGGATGTGATCACCGGCCGGTAGCCGCGCGCGAGCTTGTGTTCCCCCTGTGCCCCCGCCTCCACACGGTCGAGCTTCCGCGCGATGGCGAACTCGATGGCCTGGTAATAACAGACCTCGAAATGCAGGAAGGGGTGGTCCTCGATGCAGCCCCAGTTGCGCCCGTAGAGACGCCTGTCGCCGATGAAGTTGATGGCGCCCGCGATATGGCGGCCGTTGCGCCTGGCCATGACGAGCAGCACGCGGTCGGCCATGCGCTCGCCGATGAGGGAGAAAAAGCGGCGGTTGAGATAGGGGCGGCCCCATTTGCGCGAGCCGGTATCCATGTAGAAAGCGAAGAACGCGTCCCAATGCGCCTGCGTGATCTCGCGCCCGGTCAGCCACTCGATGGAGATGCCGTCCGCCAGGGCATCGCGCCTCTCGCGCCTGATCGCCTTGCGCTTGCGGGAAGCGAGCGCCGCCAGGAAATCCTCGAAGCTGCCGTAGCCCTCATTGAACCAATGGAACTGCTGGTCGTCCCGGCGCAGGAAGCCCTGCTCCGTCAGGGCGCCGAGATCCGCCTGCTGAAGAAAGGTGGCGTGGATCGACGAGGCTCCGATCGGCTCCCGCAGGGCTCGCAGCCCCGCAACGAGATGGGCCCGCACGGAACCGGCCTGCGCGTCGTCCCGGACGAGCAGGCGGGGGCCGGCCACCGGGGTGAAGGGCACGGCCACCTGGAGCTTCGGGTAGTAATGCCCGCCGGCACGCTCATAGGCGTCCGCCCAGGAATGGTCGAACACGTATTCGCCCATGGAGTGGGACTTCACGTAGCAGGGGGCCGCTCCCAGGAGCCCGCCATCCCGTTCCTCGACCAGCACATGCGCGGGCGCCCAGCCGGTCTTGGGCCCGACGCAGCCGGACTCCTCGAGCGCCGACAGGAAGGCGTGGGAAACGAAGGGATTGAACGGATCATCGTCGCCCGAGCCTGCCCGAAGCGCGCAGGCATCCCACGCGGCGGGGGAGACCGCCTTCAGTCCCTGGGCGATTTTGACCTGGAACGTCACTGACTGGAAGGATCCCGCCGCTCGGACCTACAGCATCGGGTGTGAAATCGGCTCCACATCCGATGCCGTCAGTCCATGGTGTTGAGCATCTTTTCACGCAAAACCGGTCCCCACTTTTGCGTTCGATGCTCAAGAGCTAATCACTCGGCAGGATCCTTGCAACATCGGTCCATCGCCCTTCGTCCTTCGAAAGGTCGCGGGGATGACACGCGAGTCGGGGAGGGCCGATCAGGGAATGAAGCCCTCGAACACCATCTGGTCCGCATGCTTCTCGGCCTTCGCGCGATCCTCGGGATTGCGCACGGTCCAGGTCATGACGGGGATTTGGCCCAGGAGCCTGCTGAGATAGGCCGAGGCGCAGGGCAGGTCCTTCACCCGCCAGGACAGGAAATGCGGCTGCGTCTCCTCGAAATGCAGCAGGTTCGCCATCCGGTGCTTCTTCTCCGGGGAGAGGAAACTGTCCGCCTTCGACGCGTATTCCAGCTCGCCGATGAAGCCGCGCGTGATGTGCGGGGCGTTCTGGCGCAGATAGGCCACGATGTCCGGATCGAAGGATTTGACGACGAACGGGCCGCTGTAATCGGCCAGGATCTCGATCACGCGCTTCGTCAGGCGCATGTCGCCGTCGAACTTGCTCTTCACCTCGATCACGAGCGGGGTGCGCCCGGCGATCCTGGCAAGGTAGTCCTTGAGGGAGGGAATCCTGTCTCCGCCGAGAGTGCCGGAAATCTCGATCCCGGCGAGGGCGGAGAGATTGCGTTCGGCGACAAGTCCCGTCTCGCCCGTGACGCGGTCGAGGTCGAAGTCGTGAAAGACGATGACGTCGTTGTCGGCGGTCAGCTGAACGTCGAGCTCGATCGGAAAACCGTGCGCGATGGCCGCTTCCGCAGCCGAGATCGTGTTCTCGACGATGCCGTTCGCTTTGTCATGGAGGCCGCGATGGGCGATGGGCTTCGCGACAAGCCACTCGGGCGTATTCATTTGACTTCAAACATTCCTTCGACTTCGACGCAGGCATCGAGCGGCAGTTCTGCGACGCCGATGGTGGAGCGGGCATGGCGGCCCGCATCGCCGAGCACCTCGACCATGAGGTCGGAGGCGCCGTTCATGACCGGCGCGAGGGCGGCAAAGGTGGGAACGGCGTTGATGAAGCCGCCGAGGCGAACGCAGCGCACCACATTGTCGAGGTCGCCGACCGCGGCCTTCAGCTGCGCGAGCAGGTTGATGGCGCACAGGCGCGCCGCCTGCTGACCGGCCTCCGGAGAAATCTCGGCGCCGAGTTTGCCCTTGTGGGCGTCGGCGAGCTTACCGTCCTGCCCGAGGCAGAGCTGTCCGGAGATGATGACCAGGTTGCCGGTGCGGACGAACGGCACGTAGTTCGCCACCGGAGCGGCAGGAGCCGGCAGGGTGATGCCGAGGTCCTGAAGTTTCTTGTCGACTGCGCTCATGAGAGCCCTCTGCTGTAACAGTGTGGGGATTAGTGGCGGATGGCGCTAAAGGACGCAAGCCGGAACATTGCCCTGTCCTCAAGGTGCTCCTATTTTCGCTTAGCGTACCCTGCGAAAAAGGTGAGGCCGGTTTTTTCGGCACCCGACGATGCGCTGCTGGACAAGGCGAGCGTCGGACGGATTCCAAAAGGCGGAATCGACTTTCGGGGCCGATTTTTTTGGCGAATTTTGGAGATGACATGCGTTCCCTCATGATGGCTGCCGGCCTTTCCCTCGCCATGGTGACTGTCGCCATGGCGGATGGTGCAAAATCACCTGTTCATCTCATACCGCACAGAGCCGTATACGACCTGTCTCTCCTGCGCTCCGAAGGCTCCAAGGGAGTGGAGACGGCGAGGGGCCGGATCGCCATGGAGTTCGGCGGCGATGCCTGCGAGGGCTACACCCTGAAATACCGCCAGGTCACGGTACTCGACAGCGGCGAGGCGGGGTCGCGCACGCTCGACACCCAAACCGCGACGTACGAGACGGGCGACGGCCTGTCCATGCGCTTCAAGAGTACCTCGACGGCGCAGGGCCTCGTTCGCGACGGCGTCGACGGTGACGCCCAGCTGCGGCCCGACGGCTCGCTCAACGTCCGGTTCAAGCAGCCGCGCCGCGACACCTTCGCGGCCACGGGGCAGCCGATCTTTCCGACCGATCACATGAGGCGCCTGATCGAGACGGCCCGGAAGGGAGAGCATACCTATTCCGCGCGGGTCTATGACGGTTCGGACGACGGGAAGAAAGTTTATGAGACCCTGAGCGTCATCGGCAGCAGGATCGAGCCGGGAGCCGAGCAGAATGTGGAGGAGCCCGCCCGTCAGGAGGCCCTGGCCACGGTGCCGCGCTGGCCGATGACGATCAGTTACTTCGAGGAGGGCAAGGGAGACCGGGAGCCGGCCTATACGATCTCGTTCGAGCTCTACGACAACGGGGTCGCCCGCGCCCTGAAGATCAATTACGGCGAATTCGCCCTGAAGGGCGATCTCAAGAGCCTTGAGATCCACCCCGTCACGAGCACCTGTCAGCGCTGAAGCTTGTTGCGCAGGGCGATCCCCTTCTGAAGGGCCGCCGCCCCGAACTTGTCGCGGATCCGGTCGATGGCGGATTCCATCTGAGCCTGCCTGATCACGCTCTGATCCGCGAGATCGCCGCGATCCGCCTCGGCCGCGTCGCACAGATCGGCCGCGCCGATGCCGATGAGGCGATAGGCCGTGCCGTCGCAGGCCGCCTTGAGGAGCTGCCGTGCGGGCTCGAAGAGACGCGCGGCGAGCTGCGTCGGAGCCATGCCCGAGCGCGTGCGGGTGAGAAGGCGGAAATCCTTGTCCTTAAGCTTCAGGGTGACGCTCCGTCCGGCAAGACCCGCCGCCTTCAGGCGCCGCGATACCTTTTCCGACAGGCGCCAGAGAACGGGCTCCAGGTCGTCGAAGGACCGGAGATCGGTTTCGAACGTGGTCTCCGCCGAGATGCTCTTGGTCTCCCGGTCCGGGGTCACGCGTCGCGTATCCTCGCCCCAGGCCAGCCGCGACAGGCGCTGCGCATCCCGGCCCAAAGCCTCGAACAAGGCCTTCAGGGGCACCTCGCGCAGATGGCCGATCTGTGTGACGCCGACCTTCGCGAGCCGTGCCTGGGCCGAGGCTCCGATCCCGGGAATCATGCCGACGGCCTTGTCCGCGAGAAAGGCCGGAGCCTCCTCGCGTCCGATGATCGAGAAGCCGCGGGGTTTCTGGAAGTCGGAGGCGATCTTGGCGAGGAACTTATTGTAGGACAAACCCACGGAGATCGTGATCCCGATCTCCTTCTCCACCTTGTGAGCGAAGCGGGCCAGAGTCAGGGCAGGGCTCCCGTGGTGGAGACGCTCCGTCCCCGTCAGGTCGAGGAAGGCTTCGTCGATGGAAACCGGCTCGACCAGGGGCGTCAGTTCGAGCATCAGCGCACGGACCTCGTGTCCCGCCTTCCGGTATTTCTCCCCGTTGGGCGAGATCACCGCCGCGTGCGGGCAGAGCTTGAGGGCCTGGAACATGGGCATGGCCGAGCGCACGCCGTAGGTGCGCGCCACATAGCAGGCGGTGGATACGACCCCGCGCTTGCCGCCGCCGATGATCACCGGCTTGTCGGCAAGGCTCGGGTCGTCGCGCTTTTCCACCGCCGCGAAGAACGCGTCGCAATCCACATGGGCGATGGAGAGCCGGTCGCGTTCCTGATGGCGCAGCAGGCGCGGCGAACCGCAGGCGGAGCATCGCTCCGCCAGGGGCGAGGCTGCGAGGCTGAGGCAATCGCGGCAGAACGGAGCGCTGGTCATGGGTCAGGGACAGTGGGGGCAAAGGCGCCTGGATGAGGTACCTGGATGAGGTACCCCGGTGAGGGCGGTCACTCGAACTCGGAAGGGGAGAGGGTCCAATGAGCCGCCATGATGTGCTCGGGCTTGGTATTCAATTCCTTGGCCAAGGCGACCAGCAGGGGCTCGTCGGCGGCCACGTAGTCCAGAATTCCGGTGAAAAAGCCGGGATCCGAGGCCGCGGAGCGAATCGTGTCGGGCCTCAGCCCCGAAACTGCCAGAAAGCGGCTCATACGTTCCTCGTCGCCCGTGATGAACGCGAAAGCGCTCAAGGCGAGGTTCTCGGCTTCGTCTCTCTTCATCCTTTTTAAGGGAGTGTTCATGCTGTCGGTTTGCACTTCATCAATAGGTGATGCTCTAACTATACCATCTCTCGAAGAAATGAGCCGGTGAAATGCTGCATCCGGCCTCTGGGACTGTGCCAATGAAGAAGACCGTGCTCATCGTTGAGGACAACGAACTCAACATGAAGCTCTTCAACGATCTCCTTGAGGCCCATGGCTATGCCACGCTGAAGACCAGCCATGGCATCGAAGCCATGGAACTGGCGCGTGCCCACAAGCCGGACCTGATCCTCATGGATATCCAGCTTCCCGAGGTATCGGGCCTCGAAGTCACGCGCTGGCTCAAGGCCGACGAGGAATTGAAGTCCATCCCTGTGATCGCGATCACGGCCTTTGCCATGAAGGGCGACGAGGAGCGAATCCGGGAGGGAGGCTGCGAAGCCTATATGTCCAAACCGATTTCCGTCGCCAAGTTCATTGCGACTGTGAAAACATACCTAGAGGCGGAGGGAGCTTCTTCCTAACTGTCAAGCTGGCTGCCAAGCATTTTGGAAGAAAGTTGCCGCTCCCGTTAACTTTTCTTGGAAAATGTAGCTTTTCAGGCACATAGACGCTTGCATCGGCTCTTGTTTCCAATATGTTCGAGCCAGTTTCCCGCTCAGGCGGAAGAAATGCCCTACGGATGCTCAGGTCCGCCGCATCTCCTGGGACTTCGTGGGCTCGGCCAGGCTGGAAGAGGATCGTTGCCTCCTCAACACCACTTCCAGCCGGCCACCCCTCCATGCCGGGTCCCGACATCGGATCCATGCTGCGCCTCAGGGCGCTTTTTTATTGCCGGTCTCGCCCGGCCCCGATCTGTCGCGGCTTCCCTCGTGCTCGAGAGCATCGGACGTGAAAAGCCGGATCCACTTTTCCGTTCGACGCGCTAACTGTCTCCCACAGCCATCCGCATTCCGTCCGGACCGGAAGCGAATCAGCTGACCGCAGGCTTCAGCTTGCAAGTTAAGCTTGGCCGTGACTATTCAGACGAAGAGCGGATGCCCCACGGGACTATCCTGGTGCGCATCGTTTGAGACAAAGGGGATCGATCATGGACCAGCGCCCACCTTCAATGCCTCCGAAATCTGCCCTCACGCGGTTTTCCGTGGCGCCCCTGTCGACCATGACCCGGCGGCTCGCGGATGTGGCTTCAGGACGCGCTCCGGCGGATCTGGTCATCACCGGCGCGCGGGTGCTGTCGACCTACAGCGAGCGCATCGCGACGGAGCGGGAGGTTTGGATTTCAGGCGGGCGCATCGCCGCGGTGAAGCCTGCCGGGTCCCATGCCCGGGTGAACGGCGCGCCCGGACGGATCTACGACGCTCGTGGCGGCATCATCGCGCCGGGCCTCGTCGATCCGCATATCCATATCGAGAGCAGCATGGTCACGGCCTGCGCCTATGCGGAGGCGGCGCTGCTCAACGGCACCACGACGATCTTCTGCGACAGCCACGAGATCGGCAACGTGATGGATGTCGCCGGCGTCGAGATGATGCTGGAGGACGCCCGTCACGCGCCGCTCTCCATCTTCCTCACCGTGCCGAGCACGGTGCCCGCCACCTCGCCGGAGCTCGAAACGGCGGGCGGTGACCTGACGCCTGAAAAGATCGCCGCGCTCTTCGATCGCTGGCCCGAAGCCGCGGCCCTGGGCGAGAAGATGGATTTCGTCCCCGTCACCATGGGGGACGAGCGGAGCCACGCGATCCTGGCGGCGGCGCTCGAGCGCGGGAAGCCCGTTTCCGGCCATATCTACGGGCGCGAATTCGTGGCGGCCTATGCGGCGAGCGGCGTGACCGACACGCACGAAGCCATCGACCGCGACATCGCCGACGACCTGCTCGATTCGGGCATCTGGATCTTTTTGCGTGGCGGTCCCCCGACCACGCCGTGGCACTCCCTGCCGGAAGCCATCAAGACGATCACGGAACTCGGCGCCTCGCACAAGCGCATCTGCGTCTGCACCGACGACCGGGACGCGGACGATCTCATGCTGTTCGGCATGGATTGGGTGACGCGGGAGGCGCGCCGGGCGGGCATGAGCCGCGAACAGGCCTGGAGCATGGGTTCGCTTCATCCGGCCACCCGCTTCGGCATGGAGGGCGAGATCGGCGGTCTCGGCGGCGGACGGCGGGCCGATCTGGTGCTGCTCGACGACGACCTGAACGTGCGGAACACCTGGTATGGCGGCGAACTCGTCGTCGAGGACAAGACGATCACTCCCGTGCTCGATCAGGCCTTGTCCCATCGCTACCGCTATCCCGACGCGGCCTACCGGACGGTGCATATCCCGAGCGTTCCCAAGCTCGTCCCGGAGTTGCCCGCAGGGGACTGCACCGCGAGTGTCATCCGCGTGGCGCTGCCCGGCATCGTGCTCTTCCACGACAAGGTGAAGCTGGCCAGGGCGGAGAGCTGGGATGACCTTCTCTCCAAGAACGATCTCACCTTCGTGACGGTCATCGAGCGGCACGGACGGTCCGGCGGCAAGGGCGTCGCGCACGGGCTCCTGAAGGATTTCGGCCTGAAGAGCGGTGCGGTCGCGAGCAGCGTCGGGCACGATTCCCACAACATCATCGTGGCCGGCACCAACGAGGCCGACATGCGGGTGGCGCTCGATACGCTGATCCGGTCGCAGGGCGGCGTCTGCGTGGTCGACCGGGGCGAGGTCGCCGCGATGGTGCCGCTTCCGATCGCCGGGCTTCTGTCCGACAAGCGCGTCACCGAGGTGGCCGAGGAGACGCGCGCCCTGAAGGCGGCCTGGGACAAGGCGGGCTGCAAGATCCCCTATATGGGCTTCAACCTGATCCCGCTCTCGGTCATCCCGGAGATCCGCATCACCGACAAGGGTCTGGTGCTCGTGCCGGAGATGGAGCTGGTGCCGCTCTTCGACGACTAAGCGGACGATCGCTCCTGTGCCCCCGGGCCCGTTCGGGCGGAGGCCAGCTCCTGCGTCCGGGCGAGCAGATCCTCGACGTTCTTCCGGAACTGCTCGAACGCGAAGCCGAGAGCGAAGACCTGCCCGAAGCTTCCATAGGGCAGGTCTTGCGAGAGCGCCTGACTGCGCAGCGCCTCCGTCTCGCTGACGAATGCGTGCAAAGCCGTCTCGAAGCGGGATGCATCGGGAGGCGTCGTGCGAGTCCGCAGGGACTTGGCGATGCCGAGGAGGAGCGCGCGGGTTTCATCCCGGAGAGCCTTCAGCGACGGGCCGAGCGTCTGGAGAAGCTGCTCTGGCAGGGGGTTGGTCGAGGCGCGTCCGATCATCACGAAGTCGTGGCGCACGCGATAGAGCGTTCGGATCAGCGGTTCCGGATCGGCCGCGTCGGTGAGATGGCTCCTGCGCTCGCGCGCCGCCTCGTCGGCCGCCGCCTCAGCCTTTTTCAGCGCGGCCCGGATCTGCGGATGGATCGTCTGAAGGGCGGGTCGTCCCGTCGGCTCGGCCGTGAGTTCGCCGATATGGAGATCGATCAGGTCGGCATTGAGGGAAACGACCTTCGCGGCCGCGTCCGTCATCAGCGTGTGTGCCCGCGCGGGCAGAACGAACAGGGACACGACCACGCCCACGATGTTGCCGAGGGTGATCTCCGCCACCCGGTCGATGGCCGCGGCGAGCGGACCGATGGCCTGGCCGGAGGGCGGCAGGAGCATGATCAGTCCCGTCACGGGCGCCACGCGGAAGCTCGGCTTGACGGCCGCGAGAAGCGCCAGCGGAAACAGGCCTACGATCATCGCGAGTCCCATGCCCGTCGACGAGCCGTGCGGAACCACGGCTGCGACGAGGCCGCCGTAGACGGCGCCCGCGAGGGTTCCCATGAAGCGCTCGATGGCGGCCTTGAGCGAGCCGCCGACGCTGGCCTGCGTGATGACGACGGCGGTGATGGCCGCCCAATAGCCCTGCGGGAGATTGAAGGCTTTCGTGATCGCGAAAGCGAGCGTGCCGGCAATGGTCACACGCAAGGCGAGTTTCATCTCCGCCTGACGCGCCCCAATGCTTCCGGCAGCCTTTTTGATCCACCCTGACGATGCCATGCCATTGTCCGAACGCAGAGCATCGAGAGTGGTTCACCGGGCGTGCTCGGGCACCGGACCCAAAAGTGGATCTGCACTTTTGGGATTCCATCCGATGCTCCCGCTATTGATCAGCGCATGGTTGTTGCGAAAAACCGGGGCCACTTTTTCGCACGATGCGCTAGGCCTCGGTCTCCAGAACCTGGAGAGGGATGCCGCAATCCGCGCATGTGCCCAGTTCCGGGGACGCGATCATGTGCGTGGCGCCACATCGCGGGCAGCCCTTCATGGCCATCCGGAGACTTCCCTGCATCTGGCTCGCGCTCCGGCGAAGGGCCTCGCTGACCTGAACCGCTTCTTCGAACATGGTCGCCTCCTTGAAGCGACACGATATTACGCTCATGCGGGGCTGCCAGCAAGAGGCTACGGCGCCGGACGTGACGCCGAACCCATCCAATGCATCAAGGCTCTGTTGTCGAGCATCTTTGCACGCAAAACCGGTTTCCACTTTTCACGTTCGAGGCTCTAGATCCGGGTCCCGCGGCCCCGTCCCAGGAAATAATAAAGCAGCCCGGCGATGATGACGACGGCCAGGACGACCCACAGCCAGGTGCCCATGTCGCCATTGCCGACGGCGCCGGTGGTGGTCGGCGATGGCGTTGCCGTCCCTGGAGCGTTCTCAGTTCCACCGGGCGCATTCTGCGCCATGGCAACGGCACTCCATGCGGCCAGCATCATCGTCAGCAGCGATGTTCTGATGGTTCCGATCATCCGTTGTCCTCCGGATCAACAAGCGGACCGGGAGATTAACGTGGCCTGGCGCGGCCCGTTCCGAAGGGCCGTGCGAGCGCCGTTCCGGAGTCGCAGCGCTGCGCTTTTCGTCATTATACTTTATTGCCTCTCTTGAGAGACCGCCCCTGTGATACGTTATCATATCAATGAAAGACGGGGGCGGCGCGATGAACCACGTGGTTCTTCTCGGTGACAGCGTGTTCGACAACGGTGGCTACCTGAAGCCTGGAGAACCGGATGTTCTCGCCCAGGTCCAGGCGAAACTTCCGGACGGCTGGCGCACCACGATGAATGCGGTCGACGGCGCCATCACGACGAACGTGAAGCGCCAGCTCGCCCGTTTGCCCGAGGATGCCAGCCATCTGATCCTGAGCATCGGCAGCAGCGATGCGCTCGGCTGCAGCGCGATCCTTCGGGAGGGCGCCCGGTCCGTGGCGGAGGTCCTGACCCGGATCGCGGATACGAGGGATGCGTTCGCCCGTGGCTACCGCAGAATGCTCGACCTGGTGATGAGCTATCGTCTGCCGACGGCGCTCTGCACGATCCACGACGGACGCTTTCCCGAGCAGGAGAGCCGACGCCATGTGGTGGCCTCCCTGTCGGTCTTCAACGATATCATCACGCGCGAAGCCTTCAGCCGGAGGCTCTCCCTGATCGATCTGCGCCTGATCTGCAATCAGCATGACGATTATGCCGATCCGATCGAACTGTCCGCCAAGGGGGGCGACAAGATCGCGCGAGCCATCGCGCAGGTCGTCGCGGGAAGCGCCGCCTCCCACCGCTCGCAGGTCTATTCCGAGTAACGGACCGAAGATCGCCCGGAATCGACTATTCGCTTTTGATATCAGGCATAAAGCTGCAATCCGTATTCGCCTGTCATGCTTGGCAGTATTGCGGTTGCGTTGCTGGTAAATGAACGCCGCATGAACGGGCGTAAACTTAATTCGAATGAGTATAGATGATCATGAAACCTTTTATGGAATTCGCGATTAGTATCGCACGAATGGTGCCCACCATTTTGTTATGAGGTTTGTCATGAAGAAGGTGATCCTGTTATCGAGTGCTGCTTTGCTGACCTTTGCGAGCATCGGCGCCGCGCAAGCCCAGAGGGTTTATCGGGGCGATGGCTGGCACGGCGGCTATTACCACCGTGGCGGCTGGGGCAATGGCGGCGCCGTCGCGGCCGGTCTGGTCGGAGGCGCCGTGCTCGGCGGCCTGATCGGTGCGGCGGCGACCCCCGCTTATGGTTATCCCTACGGCTACAACTATCCAGCCTATGGATACAGCTATCCCGCCACCTATGGCTACGGCTACAACGCTCCGGCCTACGGCTATGGTTATGGCTACCCCACCACCTATGGCTATTACGGTGCTCCGGTCGCCTCGCGGGTCGTGTATGCGGCGCCGACGTACCGGACGCGGGTCGTCTATCGTGAGCCCGCCTACCGCACGCGTGTCGTCTACGGGGCTCCGCGCTATCAGACGCGGTCCGCCTATTACGCGCCCCGTTATGGCACCCGCACGGTGTATCGGGCGAGCGCCCAGCCGACCCGCGTCGTCCGGTCCGTGCGCCGCGACGTGGTCTCCACCGGCTCCGTCGCTTCCCGGCAGCACGTGCGCCGCGTCAATCACCGCTAGCGCATCGTGCGAAGAAGCGGACGCGGGTTCTCGCAGCGAACGACACGCTCTTCGATAGCGGGAACATCGCATCGATCCCCGAAGCGCAAGCCCGCTTTGGGGTCCGATGCTCAAGCGCGATGGCGAAGATCCGGGCTGAAAACCGCCTCCGCATGGAGGCGGTTTTTTTCGGTTTGGCGCAAATTGCAGAACGGTTTCACGGAGTGGTCGCTCCGACCCGTCCGTGACACGGACGAGGACGTCGGTTGCTGGTTCTCTATTCCAAAGAGCTGTGGAACGCTCCGTCGGAGGATCAGCCGGTGGCCTGCGCGTGCGCCGAGTTGTCCCGGGACAAGCAGCGCAAGGTCTCCTGCGAGCTCTCGCAAGCCTCTCTCGACAAGATCGAGGGCTCGGGTATCATCGTCAACGAGCTGAACGGGCAGGAGGCCAACCGCATGCGCGACGAGGTGAAATCCGTGTGGGAGAAGCACGCCTCCAGCATCGGGCCCGGCACGGTGACGATGATGCCGTGCGCGTTGGAGACGATGCGCGAGCAATAGCCCATCCGGTTCCGCGTCCGAACCATGTCGTCCGGGTCGTGATCGCGCCGGACGACATGAGCCACAAAAATCTCTTCCGCTTGCGGCATTCCTCACGAACGAAGGTCCTGATTCATGCAGATTCTCATTCTCGGAGCGGCCGGAATGGTCGGCCGGAAACTCACCGAGCGGCTTGTCGAAGCAGGGCAACTCAACGGCCAGGCGATTTCACGCCTCGTCCTGCACGATGTGGTGCCGGCCGATCGTCCGCAGGCTCCGTTCGAGATCACGGTGCGGACCTCCGATGTCTCGGCGCCCGGCGAGGCCGAAAGGCTCGTGGAGAGTCGTCCGGACGTCGTCTTTCATCTCGCGGCCATCGTGTCCGGCGAGGCGGAGGCCGACCTCGAGAAGGGCTACCGGATCAATCTCGACGGGACGCGTTTTCTCTTCGATGCGATCCGCAAGATCGGCGACGGGTATCGTCCGCGCCTCGTCTTCACATCCTCCATCGCGGTGTTCGGCGCCCCGTTCCCGCAGGCCATCGGCGACGAGTTCTTTCTCACGCCCCTGACGAGCTACGGCACCCAGAAGGCCATCGGCGAATTGCTGCTGTCCGATTATACGCGGCGCGGCTTTTTCGACGGCGTCGGCATCCGCCTTCCCACGATCTGCGTGCGGCCGGGCAAGCCCAACAAGGCCGCCTCGGGTTTCTTTTCGAGCATCATCCGCGAGCCGTTGAGCGGGCAGGACGCCGTTCTGCCCGTGCCGGACGACGTGCGCCACGCCCATGCCTCGCCACGGTCCGCCGTGGGGTTCCTCATGCACGCGGCCACCATCGACACGGCGAGGATCGGTCCCCGCCGCAATCTGACGATGCCGAGCGTTTCGGTGAGCGTCGCGGAGCAGATCGAGGCCCTGCGGCGCATCGCGGGAGACAGGGTCGCGGCGCGAATCCGCCGCGAGCCCGATCCGGACATCATGCGCATGGTGGCCGGATGGCCGCGCCGCTTCGACGCCGGCAGGGCCGAGAGCCTCGGCTTCAAGGCTGAGACCAGCTTCGACGACATCATCCGCCTGCATATCGAGGATGAGCTCGGCGGAAACTTCGTGAGATGACAAGCGCAGCGCGGCCCGGCCCGGCTCGCCGTCAAACAATGCGGCACACGAAGCACTTCAACCTGGCCGATCCGATGCGAAAGGTGATTCTGACCGTCCGGGAAACGACGCGGGTAGCGCGAGGCGGCCGATTCCTGGAGTGCCAACGCAAGACGTGCCGGTAGGTTAGGCCGACCTTTCACCGTATTGAGCAAGGTTATCGACGGCTTTTTGCGGCATTTGCCTTGTGGAAACGCGTTTCCGCCAACTTGGAACTTTGTCTCCAAGCACTATGCAGATAATGCTATTCCATATGCACATGGCCTCGAAAGGAGTTTCCAGTGGCAAAAGCAGCAACGAAGAAAGCCCCGGTCCGCAAGGCCGCAGCAACCAAGACCGTCAAGGCCGCAGCCAAGACCACCGCCAAGACCACCGCCAAGGCCGCAGCCAAGAGCGCAGCGAAGGCCCCTGCCAAAGCGACCGCCAAGGCGGGTGCGACCAAGGCAGCGGTGAAGAAGTCCGCCAAGACCGCAGCCCCGAAGGTATCTGCGAAGACTGCGGCCAAGACGGCCAAGAAGTCCGTGAAGGCGGCATCGTCGAACGGGATCCTCACGCTGCGCAACATCGCCGAGACGCTCTCCGAGATGCACGAGCTGCCGAAGCGTCAGGCGAACGAGATGCTCACCCAGGTGGTCGAGCTGATCGCCAAGAGCCTGAAGAAGGGCGACAAGATCCGCCTGACCGGCCTCGGCATTCTCCAGGTCCGCAAGCGCGCCGCCCGCATGGGCCGCAACCCGCAGACCGGCGAGCCCGTGAAGATCAAGGCTTCGAAGAAGATCGCCTTCCGCGCCGCCAAGGACCTGAAGGAATCGATCTGAGGTCGTCCGTGCATCGGACGCGAAAACGGGCGCCGTTTTTGCGTGAAGCGATGTTCGGGCTCAGACACGAGAGCTGTTTCCACGGACGTGGAAACAGCTCTTTTTTTGGCTCGGCCGCGGATTGCGTCCCGCCGCCTCCCATGCCTTATCCCCATGCCTTATCCCCTTGCCTTATCCCCTTGCCTTATCCTCGGCCCGAAATGAAAAAGGCCGCTCCGATCCGGAGCGGCCTTTTCGATTTTGCGCTTGTTCGCAGGAAACTTACTTGATCTTGGCTTCCTTGAACTCCACGTGCTTCTTCGCGACCGGGTCGTACTTCTTGAACGACATCTTGTCGGTCATCGTGCGGGAGTTCTTCTTCGTGACGTAGAAATAGCCCGTGTCGGCGGTGGAGACGAGCTTCACTTTAATCGTAGCGGCTTTGGCCATGGGTTGGACCTCTCGTTCGGTATCGACGCGCTCGGCTGGCCCCACGGCGTGGCCGAAACGCAAAGGCCGGGCGAACCCGGCCGGAAAATCGTGATGTTCCCATGCCCGATTATGCCGCTTCCGTCAAGGGTTACGGGGGAGGGTGCCGAGATTTCCCTCGGGAGAACGGACGCCTTCCCATCATGACTTCGTCATGACCGCGCTTCCGGCCGGGCTTGGCGCCGGGCTTGCCCCGCCATCCCGTATGGCGCGCGCCTGTCACGCCGGAGGACCGGAAGGGCGGAGCGGGGAACCTACAGCTCTTCCCGCACGAAATGGCCGCGCTTCTGATGGAAGAAGGGCACGGGCAGCATGGGGCTGAAGCCTGCGGCGATGCGGCCTTCCAGCTCGCTCAGGAGCATGCCCGTCACGGCGTGCAGGTCGAGCTTCCTGGCCTCGGTCATCGTCACCCAGGCCAGCTCGACGAGTTCGGAATCGGGTCCGACCACGCCCTCGACCTCATGGGCGATGGCATCGCGGTCGATGGCGAAGAAGCGGGTATCGAAGCGCTTCACACGCTTGGGCGGCGTGACGGCGCGGCCGATGAAATGCAGGGCCTCCAGGTCCGGAAACACTCCGTGCTCGCGGAACGCCTCCCAGGGCGTGCCGGCGGGGACCGAATCGGGGCTTCCATAATCGCGGGTGCCGAGCAGCAGGCCGGTCTCCTCGAAGGTCTCGCGGATCGCGGCGAGCGCCAGGGCGCGGCTGCGCTGGAGGGAGGGGCGGGACACCCGGGTCATGAGGGCCTGCTCGGCGCGCGGATGCAGGGCCCCCGTCACCGTCATGGAGCGGTCGCCGGCCTCGATTCGCCCGCCGGGAAACACGAACTTGCCCGGCATGAAGGTGTGGCCCTCGTGGCGCCTGCCCATGAGCACCTTGGGGTGCTTGCCTCTCCGGTCGATGATGATGAGGGTCGCGGCGTCGACGGGCCGAAGGACGGGGGCGTGCTCCCTACGCTCCCCGGCGACCAGCGTATCCATCCGGGTCAGTGCCTGCGCGTCCGTCACCCGAGTCCTCCCTGTCTGATCGTCTTGCCTGGCGCGCCGCGCCGAAGCCGTGCATCCCTAACGCGTATTGCAGCCCCACGACAGCCCCTTTCACGGGCTGGAGCAGCAGCAGGGAGAGGACGAGAGTCAGGGCGGGCCAGATCGCCAGATGGGCCCAAAGGGGCATCTCCATCTTGGTCTCCGTCATGAAGATTCCGTAGCCGATCAGGTGGCCCACGATGGTGATCACCACATAGGGCGGCAGATCGTCGGCCCGGTGATGGTGGAACTCCGTGCCGCACGCGTCGCAGCGATCCACGACCTTCAGGAAGCGGCCGAAGAGGCGGCCTCCGTCGCAGGCCGGGCAGCGGCCGCGGAACCCGCGCCTCATGGCGGGCATGAGGGTCACATCCTCGGCAGGCGCCGCGGCAGTGTGGATCGTCAGGGACATGTCTTCCGTTTCCTGTCAGCCGCGACCGCGGCGTTTCACTTTCACCCGTGTCGGAGAGCGGTGGCTCGACGCGGCCGCCTTCGCGGTCTTCTTGGCCCCGCGCGGCGGGCGCTTGCCACCCTCCCTGCCGCCCCCGGCCTTGCCCGTGAAGCGCCCTTTCGTGAGCAGCTCGAAGCGCAGGGCGCCGGCGACGGGAGCCGCCTCCACGAGCTTTACCTCGACCTTGTCGCCGAGGCGATAGGTCTCGCCCGTGTGCTCGCCCCGCATGGAATGGGTCTTCTCGTCGAAGCGATAGTAATCGTCGCCGATGGTCGCCGCCGGAACGAAACCGTCCGCGCCGGTCTCGCTCAGCTTGATGAAGAGACCCGCCTTCGTCACTCCCGCTATCTGTCCGTCGAATGTGGCCCCGATCCTGTCGGCAAGGAAGTGCGCGATCAGGCGGTCGATTGTCTCACGCTCCGCCGCCATGGCGCGCCGCTCCGCCGCCGAGATCTTGGCGCTGATCTCGATCAGCTCCGCGCGGGTGGCATCGGGCGGCAGTCCGTCCTTGCCGAACCTGTGGCCGGTGATCAGCGCCCGGTGGACGATGAGATCCGCATAGCGGCGGATGGGGGAGGTGAAGTGGGCGTAGCGCCTCAGGTTCAGGCCGAAGTGCCCGTAGTTCTCCGCCGAATACTCGGCCTGGGACTGCGAGCGCAGCACCACCTCGTTGATGAAGAGCTGGTGCTCGGAGCCCTCGACGCTGCGAAGGATGCGGTTGAAGAGTTCGGGCTTGAGCGCCCCTTGCGTCGGCAGCTTCAGGCCGATCGACGCGAGCACTTCGCTCAGAGCGCGCATCTTCTCCAGCGAGGGCTCGTCGTGGACCCGGTAGATCAGGTCGGATTGAACCTTCTCCAGCGCCTCCGCCGCCGCCACGTTGGCGAGGATCATGAACTCCTCGATGAGCTTGTGGGCCTCCAGCCTCTCGGGCACGAACACGCGGTCGACGGTGCCGTCGGGCTTGAGCACGATCTTGCGCTCGGGCAGGTCGAGATAGAGCGGCTCGCGGATGTCGCGTGCCTTCTTGACCAGGGCATAGCCCGCCCAGAGGGGCCTGAGGATCGTGTCGAGGATCGGCTGCGTCACCTCGTCGGGCCTGCCGTCGATGGCGGCCTGAGCCTGCTGGTAGGAGAGCTTTTCCGCCGAGCGCATCATGACGCGGTGGAAGGAATGGCGGATCTTGCGGCCGTCGGGGCCGACGACCATGCGCACCGCGAGGGCGGGGCGGTCCTCGCGCGGTCGGAGCGAGCAGAGGTCGTTGGAGATCCTCTCCGGCAGCATGGGCACGACCCGGTCGGGGAAATAGACCGAGTTTCCGCGCTCCTGGGCTTCCCGGTCCATGGCGGAGCCCGGCTTCACATAGGCCGCCACGTCCGCGATGGCGACGGTGAGGATGTAGCCGCCCGCGTTGTTCGGGTCGGAATCGGGAGCCGCATGGACCGCGTCGTCGTGGTCCTTGGCATCCGGCGGATCGATCGTGACGAGGGGCAGGTCGCGCCAGTCCTCGCGGCCCGCGAGCGTGGCGGGCTTGGCCGCTTCCGCCTCGTCGAGGACCGCCTTCGGGAACTCGCTGGGGATGCCGTGGGCGAAGATCGCGATCAGGCTCACGGCCTTCTCGGACTTGACGGAGCCCAGCCGCTCCTTGACCTTCGCGTGGGCCAGGCCGAAGCGGCCGTGCTTCACGATGGAGGCCGCGATGAGGTCGCCGTCCTGCGCGCCGGCCTCGTCCCCGGGATTGACCTGCAATTCCTGCTCGCGCGACTTCTTGTCGACGGGAATCAGGCGGCCGCCGCCCTCGGGGAGGGAGCGGAAGATGCCGAGCACCTGCGCCTGCTTCTTGGCCAGGATCTTGGTGACGCGCCCCGCATAGCGGTGGATGTCGCCGGCCTTCAGCGGATCGACCCGCAGGAGCGCCCGGTCGCCGACCCCTGCCACCGGCATGCCGGGTTTCTGTTTGCGCGGGGGCATGATGAGGATGGTCGGAACGGCGCCGTGCTCCTCCTCGTCCCATTCGGTCGGCACGGCGATCAGCTCGCCGTCGCGGTCGCGCTTGACGATGTCGGCCATCACCATCGGCGGCAGCTGGCCCGCCTTGTGGACGCGCTTGCCCCGGCGGTCGACGACACCCTCGATCTCGAGGTCCTTGAGCATCTGCTTGAGCCAGATGCGGTCGCTGCCCTTGATGTTGAAGGCCTGTGCGATCTCGCGCTTGCCGGTCTTGCCGGGCGTTTTGGCGATGAAGGCGACGAGATCCTCCCGGGACGGGAGAGCGGAGGAGGAAGAAGTTTTTGAACGTTTGGCCAAGGGAAAACTCGTTGAGTTCGTCAGGTCTTGTCGCATGCGAGCTTGGCCGCCGCTAGAGCATCGGACCCAAAAGTCGATTCTGCTTTTGGGATCAATTCGATGCTCCCCCTATAGAACGGCGCAGCGTCCTTGCGAAAAACTGGGTCCACCTTTTCGCACGATGCGCCGGTCCGGGAAGCCCGCCTGTGAATGACGCGCGAGGGGCCCGATGGATCCAGCAGGGGCCCGGAGGCCCTTCAGGCCAAAAAAAAGGCTCCGGAGAGGAGCCTGTGAGGGACCGGCCCGTGGGGGCAGAATGGGCCGGTGATGCCTATCAACGGCCGGCTTCTTCATTGGTTCCCGGCTTTTCCGAAAAATTTTCAAAAAAATTTCAAAAAGGACGTGCAAAGAGGCTAAGTAATTGAACTGATGTGAGAAGTTGTCGTCTCTCTTGGCAGGTCCTCCTGGCCCGTCCAACCCGGCGCATCCCCGTACCCTCGGTGGGTGGTTCTGCGCCGGAAGTATATCGTTATAAAGTTCAGATATCCAGATCCGCCTCGTCGGCGAAGGCCGCGCGTTCCTGGATGAAGGTGAAGCGGGCTTCGGGCTTGTTGCCCATCAGGCGCTCCACCGTGTCGCTGGCCTCCGGCCGGTCGTCGGCTTCCACGACGACCTTCAGAAGCAGGCGCTTCTTCGGGTCCATAGTGGTTTCCTTCAGCTGGCCCGGCAGCATTTCGCCGAGGCCCTTGAAGCGGCTGATCTCGACCTTGCCAGAGCCCTTGAACACCGTCTTCATCAGCCGGTCGCGATCCGCCTCGTCGCGGGCATAGGCCGATTTTGCGCCATGGCTGAGACGATAGAGCGGCGGCACCGCCAGATAGAGGTGGCCGCCGTCGATGAGCTTGGGCATCTGACGATAGAAGAACGTGATGAGAAGCGTCGCGATATGCGCGCCGTCCACATCCGCGTCGGTCATGATGATGACCTTCTCGTAGCGAAGATCGGACTCGCGGTACTGCGAGCCGGTTCCGCAGCCGAGCGCCTGGACGAGGTCGGAAATCTGCTGGTTCTGGTGCAGCTTGTCCCGGCCGGCCGAGGCTACGTTGAGGATTTTTCCGCGCAACGGGAGAATCGCCTGGGAGGCTCGGTCGCGGGCCTGCTTGGCGGAGCCGCCGGCCGAATCGCCCTCGACGAGGAAGAGTTCGGACCCCTTGGCGCCGGCATTGGAGCAGTCCGCCAGCTTGCCGGGCAGCCGCAGCTTGCGGGTGGCGGTCTTGCGGGCGACCTCCTTCTCCTGGCGGCGGCGCAGGCGCTCCTCGGCCCGGTCGATCACCCAGTCGAGCAGCTTGTTGGCCTGCTGCGGGGAGGCGGCGAGCCAGTGGTCGAAGGTGTCACGGATCGCGTTCTCGACGATCCGGCCCGCCTCCACGGTCGCCAGCTTGTCCTTGGTCTGGCCCTGGAACTCGGGCTCGCGGATGAACACCGAGAGCATGGACGCGCAGGTCGCCATCACGTCGTCGGTGGTCACGGCCGCCATGCGCTTCTGCTGCCCCACGCGCTCCGCGTGGTCGCGCAGGGCGCGCAGCAGGGCGATGCGCAGGCCGTTCTCGTGCGTGCCGCCTTCGGGCGTGGGCACCGTGTTGCAGTAGGAGATCGAGAACCCGTCCTCGTTCGCCATCCAGGCGACCGCCCATTCCAGGGAGCCGTGGCTGCCCGGCTTGGTGATCTTGCCGGAGAAGATCTGGTCGGTGACGAGTTCCTTCCCGTCGATGTCGTGGAGGAGGTAGTCCTTCAGGCCGTTCGGGAACTTGAAGGTCGCCTCGGCGGGAACGTTCTCGCTGCCCTCGAGCAGGGACGGGGCGCATTTCCAGCGGATCTCGACGCCGCCGAAGAGATAGGCCTTCGAGCGGGCCATCTTGAACAGGCGGCGGGGCAGGAAATGGGCGTCCTTGCCGAAGATCTGCCAGTCGGGCTTGAAGCGCACCTTCGTGCCGCGCCGGTTGAGCACGCGGCCCACGGTCTCGAGCTTGCCCTGCGGCAGGCCCCGGGAAAAGACCTGCCGGTAGAGCTGCTGGCCGCGCGCGACCTCGACCTCGAGCGTCTCGGAGAGCGCGTTCACCACCGACACGCCGACGCCGTGCAGGCCTCCGGACGTCTCGTAGACCTTCGAGTCGAACTTGCCGCCCGCGTGGAGCGTGGTCATGATGACTTCGAGGGCCGATTTCTTGGGGAATTTAGGGTGCGGATCGACCGGGATGCCGCGCCCGTTATCGGTCACGGACAGCCAGCCGCCTTCCTCCACCTCGACCTCGATGAAGGTCGCGTGGCCAGCGACCGCCTCGTCCATCGAGTTGTCGATCACCTCGGCGAAGAGATGGTGAAGCGCCTTCTCGTCCGTGCCGCCGATATACATGCCCGGGCGGCGGCGGACGGGCTCCAGACCTTCCAGAACCTCGATCGCGGACGCGTCGTAGCCGGCCTCGCCGGGAGTGCCTTGCGCAGAGGTGCCTGGCGCAGGAATGCCTGGCGCAGGAATGCCTGGCGACGGCGGCGCGGCGCGGGAGGTTTTCACGGTAGCCGTTCTGGCTGCGGCTGGCGTCGCGCGCTTGGCGGCGGCGCCCCCGAAGAGATCGTCATTGTCCATTGGGACCTTGGTCCGTTTCGATGATTCGCGCTTGTTTACACTATTTCCCATTCCGTTTTTATACGAGAACAAAACAGAAACGGGAAGGCGGTATAGGGTCACAAGCCACAAAAACTGCGTCTTGGGAACCCGTGTTCGGGCAGTATCGCGGCTGCCCCTAAAGGATGTCTTTCACCTGTCATCAGGAACTGTTTAGTTACCATTCACGTTGGCTGGATAAGCATGGGCTTAACGGAGAACGAGGGCGGCGATGCGCACGACGATCGGATCGGCACGGCAACTTCACCTGGACCGCGCGGCGCGCACTGCCGGAGAAGCCTTCGCCTTCGACGAGCCCGACACCACGCCTGCCGCGAAGAGCGGTTCTCTCGGCCCGAGCCTGCTGTGGCTCTCGATCGCGGCCTTCGCCGTTCTGGGCCTGGGCTACGCCTTCAACTAACCATCGTCCCGTACGGTTTCCTCGTCGCCCCTGAACAGGCGCGTGAGCCAGTTCTCGAGAGGTTTGCCGAGAATCAGGACGATCAGGGTCATCACCGTTCCGGCAAAGGTAAGGAACCAGGCGCCGAGGCCGGCGGTCACGCCGAGGGCCGCCGCGATCCAGACCGTGGACGCGGTGGTGAGGCCCCGAACCTCCGTGCCTTCCCGGGCCTTGATGATCGCGCCGGCGCCGAGGAAGCCGAGGCCCGTCAGGATCCCCTGAACGACGCGGCTCACGGCATTCTCCCCATAGTTCAGTCCCTCATAGACGGATCCTGAGAGAATCACGGTGGCGGAGCCCAGCGCCACGAGGCCGAGCGTCCGCATGCCGATGGGCTTGTTGCGGATGTCCCGGTTGATCCCCACGGCCATTCCCGCGATCGCCGCCACGCACAGGCGCAGCAAAATCTCGACCTTGTCGGAATGACCTACGAGGAGCCAGGACACCCACTCGCTCATGGCATTCAACCGCCTTCTGCAACCTTCTTCGCCGCTGCCTTCTTGGCTGCGGGTTTCTTCGCAGCCGTCTTCTTTACCGCCGTCTTCTTTACCGCTGCCTTGGCCGGGGCTTTCTTGGCCGCCGCTTTCTTGGCCGCCGCTTTCTTGGCGGGAGCCTTCTTCGCGACGGCGGCCTTCTTGGCGGGCGCCTTGCGGCCGCGGGCGGACTTCTTGGAAGGGCCTGCCGCCCGGCGGGCCTTCAGCAGCTCGACGGCCTCGTCCAGCGTCACCGCTTCCGCCGCCATCGTGCGCGGCAGGGTGGCGTTGGTCTCGCCGTCGGTGACGTAGGGACCGTAGCGCCCGGCCTTCACCACGATGGGCTTGCCCGATTCGGGATCGTCGCCCAGCGGGCGGCCCGGGTCGGCGGCGCGGCGGGCGTTGCCGCCACCGCTTTCCTTCGTGACGATCAGGTCGATGGCGCGATTGGCCCCGATCTCCAGCACGTCGTCGCCAGGGCCCAGATTGGCGTAGGTCTTCCCATGCTGCACGTAGGGCCCGTAGCGGCCGATGCTCGCCAGGATCGGCTCGCCCGATTCCGGGTGCGTCGCCACGTGACGGGGCAGCGAGAGCAGCTTGAGGGCCTTTTCCAGATCCACCTGCGAGGGAGCCAGGCCCTTCGGCAGGGAGGAGCGCTTGGGTTTCTCGCCCTCGCCCTCGCTTTCGCCGAGCTGCACGAAGGGGCCGAAACGGCCGTCGCGCAGGGTCACCTGTTGTCCGGTCTCCGGATCCTCGCCCAGAACCTTCACGCCGGGCTGGCCGCCGTTCTCGGACGAGCCTTCCCCGTCGCCGTCGATGCCGGAGGCGGCGAGCTGGCGGGTGTACTTGCATTCGGGGTAGTTCGAGCAGCCGATGAAGGCGCCGAACTTGCCGAGCTTGAGGGAGAGCTGGCCCGTGCCGCAGGTCGGGCAGGTGCGCGGGTTCGATCCGTCGCCCTTGTCCGGGAAGATGTGGGGCCCGAGCAGCTCGTTGAGCGCGTCCAGCACCTCCGCGGTGCGAAGCTCCTTCGTCTCGCCGATGGCGGCCGAGAAGTCGCCCCAGAAGTCGCGCATCACCTGCTTCCAGTCGATCTCGTTGTTCGAGACCCGGTCGAGCTGCTCCTCCAGGTCCGCCGTGAAGTCGTATTCCACGTAGCGGCGGAAGAAGCTCTCCAGGAAGGCGGTGACGATGCGGCCCTTGTCCTCGGGAACGAGGCGCTTCTTCTCGATCTTCACATATTCGCGGTCGCGCAGGGTCTGGAGCACGGCGGCATAGGTGGAGGGACGGCCGATGCCGAGCTCCTCCATGCGCTTCACGAGCGAGGCCTCCGAATAGCGCGGCGGCGGCTCGGTGAAGTGCTGGCTCGCGTTGATCCGGCGGCGCTCCAGCGGGTCGCTCGCCTTCATGGGCGGCAGGCGGCCCTCATCCTCGTCCGCCTCGTCGTCCTTGCTCTCGTTGTAGAGCGTGAGGAAGCCGTCGAACTTCACGACCTGACCCGTCGCGCGCAGATCGATCTTGCGCGGGCCGACCTGAGCGGCGATCTCGGCGGTGGTGCGTTCCAGCTCGGCCGATTCCATCTGGCTCGCCACGGTGCGGGTCCAGATGAGGTCGTAGAGGCGGGCCTGTTCGGGCTCCAGGTACTTCGCCACGGCTTTCGGCAGGCGGCTCATATCCGTCGGGCGGATGGCCTCGTGCGCTTCCTGCGCGTTCTTGGCCTTGGTGGAATATTTGCGCGGAACGGCCGGCACGTAGCGGTCGCCGTATTCCCTGCCGATCACCTGCCGGGCGGAGTGCACGGCTTCTGGGGCCATGTCGACGCCGTCCGTACGCATATAGGTGATGAGGCCCACCGTCTCGCCGCCGATATCGACGCCCTCGTAGAGGCGCTGCGCGATGCGCATGGTCTGCGCCGGCGCAAGGCCGAGCTTGCGCGAGGCCTCCTGTTGCAGGGTCGAGGTGGTGAACGGCGGATAGGGATGGCGCTTGGCGGGCTTGGCCTCGACATTCGCCACCGAGAAGGTCGCCAGCTCGAGATCCTTCTTGAAGGCCTCGGCGTCCTTGCCGTTGCCGATGTCGAGACGCTGGATCTTCTTGCCGTCGGCCCCGACGAGGCGCGCGTCGAACACCGCGCCGTCCTTCGTCGCGAGCGTGGCGATCAGCGACCAGTATTCGCGCGGCCTGAAGGTCTCGATCTCCAGCTCGCGGTCGCAGACGAGGCGGAGCGCCACCGACTGCACACGTCCGGCCGAGCGCGCTCCGGGAAGCTTGCGCCAGAGGACGGGCGACAGGGTGAAGCCCACGAGATAGTCGAGGGCGCGGCGGGCCATGTAGGCGTCCACCAGCGCCTGATCGATCTCGCGCGGCTGACGGAGCGCCGTCTCCACGGCGTCCTTGGTGATGGCGTTGAAGGTCACGCGCTCGACCGGCAGGTCCTTGAGGGCGCGCTTCTCGCGCAGAGCTTCGACCACGTGCCAGGAAATCGCCTCGCCCTCGCGGTCCGGGTCGGTGGCGAGAATGAGCTTCTCGGCGCCCTTGATCGCCTTCGCGATTTCGGAGACCCGCTTCGAGCCCTTGTCCTCGAGCGTCCAGATCATGCGGAAATCGGCATCCGGGTCGACCGAACCGTCCTTGGCGGGCAGATCGCGGATATGCCCGAAGGAGGCCAGGACCTCGTAATCCTTGCCGAGATATTTGTTGATCGTCTTGGCCTTTGCAGGCGACTCGACGACGACGACTTTCATGGGCGACTTCCCGTAGATGGCCGCGAGCGGATGCTCAAACTTCTGGTGACCGGAGGCTGCGGTCGGTTCTGACCGTCAGAGGCGCGATAAGTGGTTGATGATTGAAGACAAGTCAAATCGGCCGTTTTCCGTCCACCGTTATTTGGTGACGAAAGCCCGCTCCAGCAAGGGTTCGACGGCTCCCCCCAGCTCGTTCGCCCCGATGATCCGGGCCGGCCGCGCCAGCCGGGTGAGGGCATAGGATTCCACCACGGAGGGCGGAGCGGAGCGGGCCAGGGCCCCGGCGGCCGCGAGGGAGAAGAGACGCTCGGCGACGAATCTGGCCTTGGCCTCCGCGTCCGGCGATTGCAGGGCCAGGACGATGTCCCGGGCCGCCTCGGAGGCACCCGGCAGGTCTCCCGCATCGGCCATGAGCCGCTCCAGCACGGCGGCCGCGAGCTCCGGGTCGCGCCCCTCGGCGCGCAGGAGATCGAGGGCGATCACGTTGCCCGAGCCTTCCCAGATCGCGTTGACCGGGGCCTCCCGGTAGAGGCGGGGCAGGGGGCTCTCCTCCACGTAGCCGTTGCCGCCCAGGCTCTCCATGGCCTCGTAGAGGAGCCTGGGCGCGGCCTTGCAGATGCCGAACTTGGCGGCGGGCGTCACGAGGCGGGCATAGGCCGCCTCGTGCTCGTCCCGGGCGGCGAGATCGAAGCTGTGGGCCGTGCGCAGGGCGAGCGCCGTCATGGCCTCGTTGTCCAGGGCGAGATCGGCGAGCACCATTCGCATGGCGGGCTGGTCGATGAGCTTCTTCTGGAAGACGGTGCGATGGCGGGCGTGATGCATGGCCAGGGTCAGGCCCATGCGCACGAGCCCGGCGGACGCGACCGCGCAATCGAGTCGCGTGAGCTGCACCATGGAGATGATGGTGCGCACGCCCGCTCCCTCCTCGCCGATGCGCCAGCCGAACGCGTTCACGAACTCGACCTCGGAGGAGGCGTTGGAGCGGTTGCCGAGCTTGTCCTTCAGCCGCTGAAGGCGAAGCCCGTTCAGGGAGCCGTCGGGCCGAAAGCGCGGCAGGAGAAAGCACGTGAGGCCGCCCGGCGCCTGGGCCAGCACCAGAAAGGCGTCGCACATGGGCGCGGACATGAACCATTTATGCCCGGTCAGCGCATATTCGTCGCCGGCGGTCGGGACGGCTCGGGTGGTGTTGGCGCGCACATCCGTTCCGCCCTGCTTCTCGGTCATGCCCATGCCGAGGGTGACGGAACTCTTCTCCCAGAAGGGGATGAAGCGGGAATCGTAGTCCCGGGAGCGGATCCGCGGCCGCCACTCGTTCAGCCGGGCGGGCGCGGCGGCGAGCGCCGCTACCGCGGCATGGGTCATGGTGATCGGGCAGACATGGCCGCTTTCGACCCCGGCCACGGTGTAGATCCTGGCCGCCCGGGCCGCATGCGCGTGATCCGATCGCGGCTCGTCCCAGGTCGAGGAATGAAGCCCGTCCGCCATGCTCGCCCGCATGAGGGCGTGATAGGCCGGGTGGAATTCCACCGCGTCGATCCGGTAGCCTCGCGCATCGTGCGTCCGCAGTTTCGGCGGGTTCTCGTTGGCGAGCCGTCCGAGGTCGAGCCGCTCGGCGCTGCCCCAGGCCTCGCCGAAGGCGCTGAGTCCTTCGGCCTCGCAATCGACCCCGTTGCCTGCGAGGGCGTCCAGCAGGGGGCGGTCTCCCGCGATCAGGCTCGCATCGCCGAAGGGGGGCGTCTGGTTGAAGATCTCATGAGGGTCGAGAGATTGCGGCACGGCAGCGGTCTCCGAAAGCGCCTTTCTATTCTAGGGCGGCCGTGAAGGGCCGGCACCCGCCGCCTGAACGCGGCGGCACTCTCCGTCCCGGCGGGCGGGGCGGTCCGCGGGACTTTCTTCCGCCTCGTGCTCTCCCGCACAGAAGATCGCGAAACGAAATACTATACCTTTAAAGAGTAGACCGGGGAATCTCCATGCCTTACGCGGACGACGAGTTTCCCTTGTCTCGTGAGCGAATCCGGGAAGGAGTTGACAATGGCGGACCCCATCGTTCTGACGATCGCCGAAGCCCTCGTGCGTATCGACCATCAGGCCCCGATCATCGTGTCGGATCAGGGCATCAATTTCCAGAATCTGACGACGAAAGACATCGGTACATTGGCCGCGAACGGGGCCATCAGCTTTTCGGCCTGGTCCCCTTTCAATTGGAACTGGGAGAAGGCTGCCGCCCTGCTGCAGACGAACATCTCCTTCAATCCGAACGGCGGCGGCGGCACGCTGAGCGAAACGGCCGCCTTCATCTCCGGCATGAGCGTCGGACAGATCATCATGCTGGGATCCAGAGGCTTCAAAAGCCTCGATGCGGGATCCACCGGCACGATCGTCTTCTCCGTCGAGCAGCTCAGGGCCTCGGCCAATCTCAACGTCATCCATCAGGGGATCACCAGCGGCAATACGGTGGCTCTCCTGGACACGAGAGACAATCTCGGCCTGCTGACCCCGGCCGAGTTCGCCGCTCTGAAATCGCAATGCGTCAAGCTCATCGACGTCAAGGACGGCGAGATCGGGATCTCCTTCTCGAGGCTCCGGCAGCTCGATCCGTCGATCAAGTTCGCGACGGACGACAAGGTGTCGGCGACCGGCTCCAGCACCGAACTGGCCGATCTTTCGGACGTTCAGTTCGCGGCCCTCAGGGCGCAGGGCGTCGACTTCCTGGATGCCTCCAATCCGGTCACCCTCAGCCATCATCAGGCCTGGAGCCTGACGCAGTTCGGCCTGCCCTACGTCGCGGACGACAAAGTGACCGTTCTTGGTGCGATCGGCGACTTCACGGCGGCCGAGCTGGCGGCGCTCGGCGCGAAGGGCGCGGACGTGCTGGACGCGGACCAGGACAATGACCTCGACGCCACCGTGCTCACCTCGGCGAAAGCCGCGGCCGTTGCGGGAACCCGCATGGTCTTCGCCGCGGACGATACCGTGACCATCGCCGACAGCGGCGCGAATCTCGCCAGGCTCACGGCAGCTCAATTCGCAAAGCTCGCGGCAGGCGGCGTCGACATGCTGGACTCGACGACGAATTCCATCGCTCTCACCTCCGCCCAATACGCGGCGCTCGGATCCATCCGGTTCGCGGCGGGCGATCATGTCACGATCGGCTGGACGGGAAGCGCGGGGGCCAATTCCGTCGCGGGCAGCCGGTACGATGACACCATGAAAGGGCTTGCCGGCAACGATACCCTCAAGGGCGGGTCCGGTAACGACACGATCTATGGCGGTTCCGGCAACGACACGCTCTATGGCGGCTCGGGGCAGGACGTCTTCGTGTTCGACAAGGCTCCGAGCACCCAATCCAACAAGGACCGGATCGCCGACTGGAACAGGACCGACGACACGATCCAGCTGGAGAACGGCGTGTTCACGGCGCTGAAGAAGACCGGTGCGCTCGCCTCGGGCTTCTTCAGGCTCGGCGCCGCCGCCAAGGACGGGGACGACCACATCGGCTACAACAAGGCGACCGGCGACCTGTGGTACGATTCGAACGGCAGCAAGGCCGGAGGGCAGGTGGTGTTCGCCAATATCGGCAAGGACAAGCCCATCACCCACAACGACTTCATCGTCACCTGATGCCAGACCGCGCCTGCGACCCGGACCCTGGCGGGGAGCCGCCGGGGCTTTGCCGTCCGACCATTCCGGGAGCATGTGCGGGAAGACGGTCGAGGTTCCGGCGTACCCCTCCGGGGCGGCCGTTGGACCCACGCGGTGTGCGGCCCGGGACAATCGCGCGCAGGACCCTGTGCGAAGATACCCTGAGGTCCGAAGTCACCCTGAGGTCCAATGTCGGCTTGTCGCCTCCGCCGACTTCCCCTATAGCCCATCGCTTAACATGAGCGACACCTCCCGAACCGTTTTTCCTCACCGGCATCTCCTCGGAATCGAGGGGCTGTCTCCTTTGGACATACAGGCGCTGCTCGATCTGGCCGACGATCAGGTCGAGGTGAGCCGGCAGATCGAGAAGCGGAAAACGTCCCTTCGTGGACGGACGCAGATCAATCTCTTCTTCGAGCCCTCGACCCGCACGCAATCGTCCTTCGAGATCGCGGGCAAGCGCCTGGGCGCCGACGTGCTCAACATGGCGGTGGCTTCCTCCTCGGTGAAGAAGGGCGAGACCCTGATCGACACCGCCGCGACCCTCAACGCCATGCGCCCCGACATCATCGTCGTGCGCCATCACGCGGCCGGCGCGGTCCATCTCCTGGCCCGGAAGGTCGATTGCGCGGTCGTGAACGCGGGCGACGGCGCGCACGAGCATCCGACCCAGGCGCTTCTCGACGCCCTGACCATCCGCCGCAACAAGGGACGGATCGAGGGCCTGACGGTCGCGATCTGCGGCGACATCCTGCATTCCCGCGTGGCGCGCTCGAACATGATCCTGCTCGCCGCCATGGGGGCGCAGGTGCGCCTCGTCGCGCCCACGAATCTCCTTCCGCCCGGCATCGAGCGGCTCGGCTTCCCGACCTACACCGACATGCGCAAAGGGCTGGAAGGCGCCGATATCGTGATGATGCTGCGCCTCCAGCGGGAGCGCATGAACGGCTCCTTCGTGCCCTCCGTAAAGGAATACTTCCGCTTTTACGGTCTCGACCAGGAGAAGCTCTCCTACGCCAGGCCGGACGCGCTCGTGATGCATCCGGGCCCCATGAACAGGGGCGTGGAGATTTCCTCCGACGTGGCGGACGGCGCGCAGTCGCTGATCCGCGAGCAGGTCGAGATGGGCGTGGCCGTCCGCATGGCGGTGCTCGAGGCTCTCGCGAGCCATTTGCCGAACGGGTGAGACGCGCGATGAGCCTGAAACCACTTCTCTTCAAGAACGCACGCCTCGTCGATCCCGATACCGGGCGCGAGGAGGCGGGCGGTCTCCTGGTCCGCGACGGCGTGATCCGGGATCTCGGGCCGCAGCTGACCCAGGCCGCCGATGCCGATGTGATCGATTGCGCCGGCCAGGTGCTGAGCCCTGGGCTCATCGACATGCGCGCCTTCATCGGCGAGCCGGGCGGGCCCTATCGCGAAACGCTGAAAAGCGCGGGCGAGGCGGCGGCCGCCGGCGGCGTGACGACCGTGGTGTCCATGCCGGATACGAGCCCGGTTCTCGACGATCCGGCGGTGATCGACTTCATCGTGCGCCGGGCGCGCGATACGTCCGTCGTGAACATCCTGCCGGCCGCGGCCCTCACCAAGGGCCTCATGGGCGAGGAGATGGCGGAGATCGGGCGCCTCAAGGAGGCGGGGGCGATCGCCTTCACGGACGGTGCGCGCTCCGTCACCAACGCACAGGTCATGCGCCGCGCGCTGACCTATGCCCGCGATTTCGACGCGCTGGTCGTCCATCACGTGGAAGACCCGGATCTCGTCGGCCAGGGGGTGATGAACGAGGGCGAGTTCTCCGCCCGCCTCGGGCTTCCGGGCATTCCCCGCGAGGCCGAGACCATCATGCTGGAGCGCGACATGCGCCTCGTGCGCCTCACCGGGGCGCGCTACCACGCGGCCATGATCTCGACCGCCGATTCGGCCGAGATCGTCCGCGCCGCGAAGGCGAGGGGCTTGCCGGTGACCTGCGGCGTCTCGATCAATCATCTCTCGCTCAACGAGAACGACATCGGGGATTACCGCACCTTCCTGAAGCTCTCGCCGCCCTTGAGGAGCGAGGACGACCGGCAGGCGATGATCGAGGCCCTGGCCGAGGGGACCGTCGACGTGATCGTCTCGGACCATAATCCACAGGATGTGGAGAACAAGCGCCTGCCCTTCGCAGAGGCCGCGAACGGGGCCGTCGGGCTCGAAACGCTGCTCTCGGCGGCGCTCCGCCTCGTCCATTCGGACCGCATTTCGCTGCCGAAGCTTCTGCGCGCGATGACCTCGAAACCCGCGGAAATCCTGGGGTTGCCGGCCGGGCGGCTGAAGATCGGGGCTCCCGCCGACCTCATCCTGTTCGACCCGGAGGCGCCCTACGTACTCGACAAGCGCGATCTGAAGTCCCTGTCCAAGAACTCGCCATTCGACGAGGCCCGTCTGGAAGGACAGGTGACGATCACGATGGTTGCGGGCAGGATCGTGTTCGACCGCCGCCCAACGTGACGAGACCCGAATGTCCGACGAAGTGAACATGCTGTACCTGCTCGGAGCCCTGGTCTTCGGCTATCTCCTGGGCTCGATCCCGTTCGGGGTGATCTTCACCCGCATGGCGGGGCTGGGCGACATCCGCAAGGTCGGCTCGGGCAATATCGGCGCGACCAACGTCCTGCGCACCGGCCGGAAGGGGCTTGCCGCCGCGACCCTTCTGGGCGACGCCCTCAAAGGCACGGCCGCCGTGCTGATCGCGGCCCGATGGGGCGAGCATGCGGCAAGCGTGGCCGCGCTCGGGGCCTTTCTGGGCCATCTCTTCCCGGTCTGGCTCGGCTTCAAGGGCGGCAAGGGTGTGGCCACCTTCATCGGCGTTCTGATCGGCCTCAACTGGATCGCCGCGCTGATCTTCGCGGCGATCTGGCTGGGGGTGGCCTTCGCGTCGCGCTATTCGTCCCTCTCGGCCCTCGTCGCCAGCGCCGCGACCCCGATCGCCCTGTGGCTTCTGGGCCAGCCCGCGCTCGCCGGCATGGTGGTGATCCTCGCGGCGCTTCTGTGGTGGAAGCACAGCGCGAACATCACCCGGCTCCTTGCCGGAACGGAAGGCAAGATCGGTCAGAAGGGCTGAAGCCGTGGAGCTGACGGACGAGCAGCGCCTCGACTGGCTCCGGCTCATCCGGTCGGAGAGTGTGGGACCGCGAACGTTCCGCGCCCTGATCAACAAATTCGGCGGCGCATCCGCAGCTCTCGAGGCCCTGCCCGATCTCGCGCGGCGCGGCGGGCGGCCTTCCCTGAAGGTGACGAGCCGTGCGGTGGCCGAGAAGGAAATGGCCGCCGCCACGCGCCTCGGCGTGCGCTTCGTCGCCATGGGCGAGCGGGACTTCCCGAAGACCCTGCAGGCCATCGATACCGCGCCGCCGCTGATCGGCGTGCGCGGCTCCACGGACGTGCTCGCGCGGCCAGCCGTCGGCATGGTCGGCTCGCGCAATGCTTCCGCCTCGGGGCTCACCTTCACCGAGCGCCTGTCCCGACAGCTGGGCGAAGCCGGCTACGTGGTCGTCTCGGGCCTTGCGCGCGGCGTCGATACGCGGGCGCATCGGGCGACGCTTCAGACCGGCACGGTGGCGGTGCTCGCGGGCGGGCAGGACAAGGTCTATCCGTCCGAGAACGAGCCGCTCCTGCGCGCCATCGTCGAGCAGGGCGGGGCCGTGGTCTCCGAAATGCCGATGGGATGGGAGCCGCGCGGGCGCGATTTTCCGCGCCGCAACCGAATCATCTCCGGCCTCTCCTACGGGGTCGTGATCGTCGAGGCGGCGCGCCGCTCCGGCTCTCTGATCACCGCCCGGTTCGCCCTGGAGCAGGGACGGGAGGTCTTCGCCGTGCCGGGATCTCCCCTCGACCCTCGCGCCGAGGGAACGAATGACCTCATCCGGGACGGGGCCACCCTCTGCGCCTCCGTCGAGCACGTCACGAGCGTGCTCGAACCGCTGATCGCCTCAGGGCCCCGCGCGGAGCCCGGCGCGGAAGAGCCGCATCACCCCCTGGATACCGAGGAATTGTGGGACGAGCTCGATCTGCCGGACGTTCCCCGGGCGCCGAAAGGCTCCGTCTCGCCTGCCCCCGGGATCGAGGAGGGCGGGACGGATGCCGCCCTCGGTCTCATCGCGCTCCTCGGCCCTTCGCCGGTCGCCGTCGACGATCTGGTGCGTCAGTCCGGGCTTCCGATCCGGACCGTCCAGATGATCCTGCTCGAACTCGAAATCGCGGGACGGCTGGAGCGCCATGGCGGCAACGCAGTCTCGCTGACCCAGGACCCCTGACCCAGGACCCCTGACCCAGGACCCCTGACCCAGGACCCCTGATCCTTGACCCCCTGAGCTACCGTTTCCGGGCATCGGCCTGCACGGCCCGCGCCGCTTCGAGCCTTGCCATGTCCAGGAGGTAGGCCAGCAGATCGAGACGTTCCCGCCGCGCGAGGTAGGACAACTCAGCGGTGAATTCCGCGATGTAGCGCGCCGTCTCGGCCGCGCCTTTGGCGTCCCGGCCAGCGACGGAGATGCCGCCCGCGAACTCTTCGTTCTGGCGCAAAGAATCCTGGCGCAAAGAATCCTGGCGCAAAGAGTCCCGGGGCAAGGAGTCCTGGGGCAAGGAGTCCTGGGGCAAGGAGTCCTGGGGCAAGGGAGCGGGAAGGCCGGAGATTGGAGCTTTGGTCATCTGGATGCGGCTGTGCTTCTGTTTCACAGGACGCTCATTATCAATGCAACCGTAAATGAAACAAGTGATCTTTATGTAATCATAGGTTGTGTTTCTCGCCGCAGGGATCAACCCAGAAGAGAATCCGGCAGGGCAGGGACCGCAATGCCGACAGGGCTTGCCCAAATCCGGAGAGCCAGGATCTCCGCCCCGGGCGCCAGCCCCATCCAAAAAGGCCCGGGACCAGAGCGTCGAACGCAAAGCGGGGACCGTTACTAGGCCGTACGGCCTAGGCCGTAGGGCATAAGGAAATAAACGTTGCGATAGGAGTTTAATACCCGAAGAGGCACTTCGGAGGAGCCGTGATGGGTCTGGACCAGCAAATCGAACATGTGGCTCGCGCATTTTTCGGCGTCGAGAACGATGAGCAAACCTGGGATCGGGCGCCGGAAGACGTCAAGGACGAGTTCCGCAGCCTTGCAACCGACGCGATCGTCATGGTCTCCGCCGGCCGTGAGGGCAGCATCCATCCTTCATCGACGGAAGGCGCAGGGGCCCGGGAGA
Organism: Microvirga sp. M2; assembly: GCF_047497095.1. Classification (NCBI taxonomy): domain Bacteria; kingdom Pseudomonadati; phylum Pseudomonadota; class Alphaproteobacteria; order Hyphomicrobiales; family Methylobacteriaceae; genus Microvirga; species Microvirga sp. M2. The sequence continues at coordinate 2,813,147 of NZ_CP134063.1, read as the reverse complement.
TGGTCTCTGCCTGACATCGACCTGTGCGCAAGTTTAAGCCCTGCCGGCTCGGGCCGGCGGGGTGTTTTCGTTTTTGGGGAACGATCAGGAAACGACGCGGGGGCTTTTGTCGGGACGGCGGGTCCCGACAAAAGCCCCCGTCCTCAGCCCAGGATCCCGATCAAAATCGGCATGGAAATCATGGCGATAAGGGTTTGCAGGGTCAGGATCTCGGCCATGAGCGGCGCGTTCCCGCCCATCTGGCGCGCCAGCACGTAACCGGCCGCGGCGGTCGGAACGGAGGCTGCGATGATCGTGACGAGCAGGTCGTTGCCGCCGATCCCCGCGTAATGGGCGAGAATTACCGCGACGAGCGGCATGAGAAGCAGCTTGCAGGCCGATGCCAGGGCATGCGGAAGGCCGGGCTTGGCAAGGCGGCGAAGGTCGAGCCCCGCTCCGACGATCAGCAGGCCTGCCGCCAGCGAGGCCCGCCCCATCAGGTCGATATAGGAGACGATGGGCTTCGGCAGCGGCGGAGCGAGAAGGTTGAGTGAAAGGCCGAGGGCGCAGGACCAGATGAAAGGGTTCGTGGCGAACGAGCGAAGGATGGCCTTGGGGCTCTGCCGCGGTCGGCCGGCGAAGCGGATGAACACGTAGAAGGCGAGGAGATTCAGGAGCGGCACCATGGCCGCGATGGCGACCGCGATCAGGGCGATCCCGCGCTCGCCGAACAGGCTGCCCGCAACGGCGATCGCCACGAACGTGTTCCAGCGCGTCGCTCCTTGGAACACCGAGGTGAAGCTCGGACCGTCGAGGGACGCATGGCGCTCGAGCACGGGCCTCAGGGCCAGCATGAGGCCCGCCATGAACAGGATGGCGCCGACGAGCGCTCCCCCGACGCCCAGGACCGGGACGGATGCGAGATCCGCCCGGGCCAGCGTATCGACGATGAGGGCGGGGAAAAAGATCACGTAGGTCGCGCGCTCCAGGCCGGACCATTGCTGGTCGTTCACGAAACCCGTGATGCGGCAGAGCCAGCCGGTTGCGATGATCAGGAAGGTCGGGATAAGGCTGGCGAAAACGGCGGACATGGGAGCGCTTGGAAGGCCGGGCCGGACTGGCTCGACAGCTGGACGATATGAGGCGCTTAAAGCTTATTCCCAAGCTCGACAAGGGCGGGATCTGCGCTCATTGGACAGGACCGACCCACGCCCCATTTCCTTTTCTTCCTGCCCCCGCGAGGACCGCATGATCCAGGTGACGAACAGCATCGCGCTCGATGAAGCCGAGCTTCAGGAGAGCTTCATCCGCGCGTCGGGCCCGGGCGGGCAGAACGTCAACAAGGTGGAAACCGCCGTGCAGCTGCGCTTCGACGTGCGCGGCTCGCCGTCCCTGCCGGAGGATGTGAAGGTTCGCCTGGAGCGGCTCGCCGGGAAGAGGCTGACGAATGAGGGCGTGCTGATCATCACGGCGCAGCGCTTCCGCATGCAGGAGCGTAACCGCGAGGATGCGGTGAACCGTCTGGTCGAGATGATCCGCCAGGCGACGGAGCGTCCGAAGCCGAGACGGCCCACGCGTCCGACCCTCGCATCCAAGAAGCGCAGGCTCGAGGCCAAGGGGCGGCGCTCCGACATCAAGAAGGGGCGAACCTCCAAGCCCGGCTACGACTGAGATCAGGATTCGGCCGGCGGATAGAGGTGCCGGCGGCCCCGGAAATCCGCTATCGTCTGGGACCCGTCCTCCTCGCCGACCGTGTCGGGGGCGATCGCGGCCTTCCCGTAGCCGCCCGGAATGTCGAGGACGTAGGTCGGCTGGCACAGCCCCGAGATGCGCCCGCGCAGACCGGCCACGAGCGCGCGGCCCTCGTCGAGAGACAGGCGGAAATGGGCCGTTCCGGGAGCGAGGTCGGGATGGTGCAGGTAATAGGGCTTGATGCGCGTCTCCACGAAGGCGCGCATGAGGGCGGCGAGCGTGTCCGGATCGTCGTTGACGCCCTTGAGCAGCACCGACTGGCTGAGCATGACGATGCCCGCATCCACGAGCCGGCCGCAGGCGGCGCGCGCGGCGGGCGTGAGCTCGCGCGGATGATTGGCATGGACCGCCACGTACACGGTCTTGCCGCTCGTCTTCAGGGCCGCGATCAGCGCCTCGTCGATCCGCTCCGGCTCGACCACCGGGACGCGGGTGTGCAGGCGCACGATCTTCACGTGCCCGATCGCGGAAAGGCGCTGCATCAGCGCCGACAGGCGCCGGGCCGAGAGCACCATCGGGTCGCCTCCCGTGAGAATCACCTCCCAGACCTCCGGATGCCCGGCGATATAGGCGAAGGCCCTGTCCAAGGCCTCCGGAGCGAGGGTGCCGAGACCCTGCGGCCCCACCATCTCCCGCCGGAAGCAAAAGCGGCAATAGACCGGGCATATATGCACGGCCTTCAGGAGCACGCGGTCGGGGTAACGGTGCACGATGCCCTCGACCGGCGAATGAGCGAGATCGCCGATGGGGTCCTCGCGCTCCTCCGGCGTCGTCGCGAGCTCGGCGGCATCGGGAACGAACTGACGTGCGATCGGGTCGTCCGGATCGGCCTTGTCGATCAGATCGGCCATGGCGGGGCTGATCGCGATGGCGTAGCGCTCGGCCACGCGGGCGATCCCGGGCACCTCCCCGGAGGCGATCAGTCCGGCCTCTTCCAGTTCGGCCGGGGTGCGAAGGGTGCTCAATGGTCTGTCTCCGGCACGGGAGCCCACATCACCTGGTCGATGCGCGAAGCCCCGGTGGCGAGCATGACGAGGCGGTCGAAGCCGAGCGCGATGCCGCTGGCTTCCGGCATCCCGCTCAGGGCCGCCAGGAAATCCTCGTCCAGGGGATAGCTTTCTCCGTAGACCCGCATCTTCTCCCGCATCTCCGCCTCGAACCGGCGGCGCTGCTCGTCCGGGTCGGTCAATTCGCCGAAGGCGTTCGCCAGCTCGACGCCGCAGGCATAGAGCTCGAACCGCTCGGCCACCCGCGGGTCGCGGGCCGTCGGCCGGGCGAGCGCCGCCTCGGCGACCGGGTATTCGTCGAGGATCGTGGCGCGGCCGAGGCCGAGATGCGGCTCGACCCGCTCCACGATGATGCGGCTGAAGAGGTCCGACCAGGTGTCGTCCTCCGCCACGCGTATGTCGGCGTCCCGGAGCCCCGCGGCCAGGCGGTCCCGGTCCGTCGCGCCGCTCCGGTCGATGGAGGCGAGGAGGTCGATTCCGGCGAAGCGCCGGAAGGCCTCGGCCACGCTCAGGCGTTCCGGCTCCTGGAAGGGATCGGCCTGTTTGCCCCTGTAGGCGAGGGCGCGGGTGCCCGCCGTCTCGGCGGCGAGCGCCAGCAGGGCCGCGCAATCCGCCATGAGGGTCTCGTAGCCTTCACCCGCCCGGTACCATTCGAGCATGGTGAATTCTGGATGATGAAGGGGGCCGCGCTCCCGGTTGCGGTAGACATGGGCGAAGCACGAAATCCGCGTCTCGCCCGCGGCCAGCAGCTTTTTGCAGGCGAATTCCGGAGAGGTGTGAAGGTAGAGGGGCGTGCTCGTCCCGCCATGCCCGACGGCCTCGGTGGCGAAGGCGTGGAGATGCGCCTCGTTGCCTGGGGAAACCTGAAGCGCAGCCGTGTCCACCTCCACGAAATCGCGGGCTCCGAAGAAGCCGCGGAACGCCGCCTGGATCCGGTTCCGCCCGAGGAGGAAAGGGCGGCGATCCGCATGGACATGGGGCGTCCACCAGGGGGAGGGGGCAGGCGTGGCGTTGTCCATCGGGAAAGACTTCCTCACACGTCAGGCTGGCGATTTTCGCCGAGATAGGCTAGTTGCGGCAGCGAAACCGAATTTCGGCGTCGCCGGGACTGGGCTGCTGGCCTCGCGACGCGCCTCCTATCTGTCACAAGGAACGCTTCCCGTGAAGGTCATCGCCTCTACGCTCCGCAAAGGCAATGTCGTCGACATCGACGGCAGGCTCTATGTCGTGCTCACCGCCCAGAACATCCACCCCGGCAAGGGCACGCCCGTCACCCAGCTCGACATGCGCCGCATCTCCGACGGCGTGAAGGTCTCCGAGCGCTACCGCACCACCGAGCAGGTCGAGCGCGCGTTCGTGGAGGATCGCGAGCACACCTATCTCTACGAGGACGGCGAAGGCTTCCACTTCATGAACCCGGAGACCTTCGAGCAGGTCGCGGTTCCCGAGGACATCATCGGCGATCTGAAGCCTTACCTTCAGGAAGGCATGGCCGTGATGCTCTCGACCCATAACGGCGTGCCGATCGCCATCGAGCTGCCCGCCCGCGTCACCCTCGAGATCGTCGAGACCGAGCCGGTGGTGAAGGGCCAGACGGCCTCCTCGTCCTACAAGCCCGCCATCCTGTCCAACGGCGTGCGCACCCTGGTGCCTCCGCACATCACGGCCGGCACCCGCGTCGTGATCATGACGGAAGACGGCTCCTACGTGGAGCGCGCGAAGGATTAAGGTTCCTTCCCTCCCCGTCATGCCCGCCTTGATCTGAGCGCGACGGGGGGCGCCGCGAATACACCTTGCAGGGCAGGGAATTTCGGTCGAGTTTCACCGGAGTCCCTGCCTTTTCCTTGTTCGGAGCCTTAAATCCCATGGCCGGCGGTCTCTTCGCACCCATCAACTCCCTCGTGGCCGATGTCGGCAGCCCTCCGATTCCGGAGGCGCAGAGCTGGACGCGGCGCTACGACGGATCCTTCGGGCCTCTGATCAATCTCTCCCAGGCGGTTCCCGGCAATGCGCCGCATGCGAGCTTCCTGGAGCGTCTCGCCTCGGTCGCGGGCGAGCCCGCGACCTCGCAATACGGGCCGATCAACGGGGACCTGGGCCTGAGGCAGGCTTACGCGGAGGAGATGTCGCGCCTCTACGAGGGCCGCATCGAGGCGGCCGACACGGCCATCACGGCAGGCTGCAACATGGCCTTCTTCGTCGCCATGATGCTGCTCGCCCGGCGAGGCGACGCGGTGCTTCTGCCGACACCCTGGTACTTCAATCACCAGATGAGCCTGGACATGCTGGGGGTCGAGCCGCGTCCGCTGCCGTGCCGGCCGGAGAACGGTTTCGTCCCGCTCCTGGAGGATGCCGAGGCGCTCATCGACGAGAAGGTCCGCGCCGTCGTTCTTGTGACGCCGAACAATCCGACCGGGGCCGTCTATCCCGCCCACGTCGTCGAGAGCTTCGCGGAGCTGTGCGCGCGGCGCGGCATTTATCTCGTGATCGACGAGACATACCGGGACTTCCTGCCCCAGGGAATGAACCGCGCGCATGGGCTCTTCACCGGCGAGGCCTGGCGCCGCAACGTGATCCAGCTCTATTCCTTCTCCAAGTCCTATGCGATTCCGGGGCACCGCATGGGGGCGATCACGGCGGATGCCGCGCTCGTCGAGCAGATCGCCAAGATTCTCGACTGCATCCAGATCTGCGCGCCCCGGACGGCTCAGGCCGTCCTGCCCTGGGCGATCGACGGCTTGCGCGCCTGGCGCGAGGAGAACCGGGCCGAGATCAACCGGCGTGCACAGGTTTTTCGGGAGGCGCTGGCGCCGCTTCCGGAGTGGCGCATCGAATCGGTGGGCGCCTATTTCGCGTATCTGCGGCATCCTTTCGAAGGAGCGAAGGCCCAGGCCGTCGCGGAGAAATTGGCGACCGAGCGCGGCGTTTTATGCCTGCCCGGAAGCTATTTCGGTCCCGGTCAGGACGGGCACCTGCGCATCGCGGTCGCCAATGTGGGCGCCCCTGTTCTGGCCACGCTCACGGACCGCCTGAAGGGCTTGGCCCTCTGACGCTCCGCCAAGGGGCGGCCACAATCTGCGTCGCAACCCTTGGCAGATCCAGTCGCCGGTTGTTACTCTAAACGGAACACCGGCGTTCCGCTGGAATGCCCAGGGATTTGATGTTGACCGTGAAAGCCGATGCGACGACCGAGGAGAGAGATCGACGCGCGGCCCCATCTGCTGGGGCCGGAAGCGCCTCGGCGTGGACTTCCGGACAGCCGGCGACATGGATCAGGCGGGACGCGAGAAGGCGTCCGCCCCGAAGCTATGCCGCGCTCGATCTCGGCACCAACAATTGCCGTCTCCTCATTGCGGAGCCCGCGCATTTCGGGTTCCGCGTCACGGACGCCTTCTCGCGAATCGTCCGGCTCGGCGAGGGGCTCGGCCTCGGCAACGCCTTGAGCGAGGATGCCATCGAGCGGACCATCGAGGCGCTTCGCGTGTGCCGCGACAAGATGGTCGCCAAGGAGGTGATCCGCGCGCGGCTGGTGGCGACGGAGGCCTGCCGCTTCGCCGAGAACGGTCTCTCGTTCATCGAGCGCGTCCGCAACGACCTGGAACTCGATCTCGAAATCGTCGACCGCAAGACCGAGGCCTATCTGGCCGTGACGGGCTGCGCGGCCCTGGTCGATCCGAAGGCGCAATCGGCGATCATCTTCGACATCGGCGGCGGATCGACGGAGATCGCCTGGCTCGACGGCCAGGCGCCGCATGCCTTCGCCGATCCCTGCAAGCGAATCCGCGCCTGGGATTCCCTGCCGGTCGGCGTCGTGACCCTCGCCGAGCGGCATGGGGGGGTTGACGTGACGCCCGAGAGCTTCGAGGGAATGGTCGAGGAGGTCTCCGACCTACTCATGGATTTCGCCCTCGTGGCGGCCGAGGCGGGACGGGCCAGGAACTTCCATCTCCTCGGCACGTCGGGAACCGTCACGACCGTGGGGGGTATTCACCTGGGCCTTGCCCGATACGACCGGCGCAGGGTCGATGGGATGTGGATGCGCAACCGCGAGATCTCGACGGTGATGAACCGCCTGCTGCATTCCAACTTTCAGCAGCGGGCCGACAATCCGTGCATCGGCCGGGAGAGGGCCGATCTGGTTCTGGCCGGCTGCGCCATTCTGGAGGCGATCCGCCGGGCCTTCCCTTCGGATCGCCTGCGCATCGCGGACCGGGGCTTACGCGAAGGAATTCTGATGAAGATGATGAGAGAAGACAGCGTATGGCGGGAGGGAGGCCGACGGTGAGCACCAAGTCCGGCTCGGGTGTCCGCAACCTGAAGCAGCGCGTGAAGACGGCGAACAAGCGCTCCCTCTCCTCGCAGAAATGGCTCGAGCGCCAGCTCAACGACCCCTACGTCGCCCGCGCGAAGCGCGAGGGCTATCGCTCGCGCGCGGCCTTCAAGCTTCTGGAGATCGACGAGAAATATCACATTCTCAAGCCCGGCCAGCGCGTCGTGGATCTTGGCGCGGCCCCCGGCGGCTGGTCCCAGATCGCGGCCAAGACGGCGGGGCCGAAAGGCAAGGTCGTCGGCATCGATCTTCTGCCCATCGATCCCATGGCGGGGGTGGAGTTCATCCAGCTCGACTTCCTGGACGAGAGCGCCCCGGGCAAGATCATCGAGCTGCTGGGCGGCCCCGCCGACGTCGTGATGTCCGACATGGCCGCCAACACCACCGGCCACAAGAAGACCGACCATCTGCGCATCATCGGGCTCGCGGAGGCCGCGATCTATTTCGCCCGCGAGATCCTGGCTCCCGGTGGCGCATTCCTCGCCAAGGTGTTCCAGGGCGGCACGGAAAACCAGCTCCTGACGGATCTCAAGCGCGACTTCGCCGTCGTTCGCCACGTGAAGCCCGCGGCAAGCCGGGCGGATTCGGCGGAACTCTATGTGCTGGCGACCGGTTTTCGGGGTGCGACAGAACGGACCTCATAAGAGCCACGCGCAGGGCGTGGCCGTTGCTCCATGGAAAGACCACGCCCATGACCACGCACAAGATCGGCATCATAGGCCTCGGCAAGATCGCGCAGGACCAGCACCTGCCGGCCATCCGGGCCAATCCGAATTTCGAGCTTCTGGCGGTTTCGAGCACGCGTGGGCTGACCGATAAGGACGCCCGGTACACCTTCCGGGATTATCGCGACCTTCTGGGCCTCAAGGACGTGGAGGCGGTTTCGATCTGCACCCCGCCGCAGGTGCGCCACCAGATCGCCCGCGAGGCGCTTCTGGCCGGCAAGAGCGTGCTTCTGGAAAAGCCGCCCGCCGCCACTCTGAGCGAGCTGGAGGATCTGCGGCACCTGGGCGAGAAGCAGGGCAGGACCGTCTTCACCACGTGGCACGCCCAATACAACAAGGCGGTCGAGGAGGCCAAGAAGGCGCTCGCCGGCTGGTCCATCAAGCGCCTCAAGGTGACCTGGAAGGAAGACGTGCGCCATTGGCATCCGGGCCAGCAATGGATCTGGGAGGCGGGCGGATTCGGCGTGTTCGACCCCGGCATCAACGCCCTCTCCATCGTGACCCGCATCATGCCCGAGCCCGTCTTCATCAAGACGGCCGACCTGGAGTTCCCGGCGAACAGGGATGCGCCGATTGCCGCCACGCTGCAGCTTCAGACGGGCCATACGGACGGGGAGCTTCAGGCGGTCTTCGATTGGCGCCAGACCGGCCCGCAGACCTGGGACATCGAGGTCGAAACGGAAGCGGGCTTTGCCCTCAAGCTCTCGCATGGCGGCAGCTGCCTGGAAATCGACGGCCGCCTCGTGGTGCAGGAGGAGCCTGCCGAGTACCAGGGCATCTATCGGCGCTTCGACGCGCTTCTCACCCTCGGCCGCTCCGAGGTCGACGACGCCCCGTTCCGCCTGGTGGCGGACGCCTTCATGATCGGCAAGCGCATCCAGGTGGAGGCGTTCGAGGATTAATAAGGCCTGCCGGGGAACCGATTCAGCTGCTCAGGCATGATTGTAACGAGCGCTCCCCGACAGGGCAGGAAGCGTCCGGTTGGTCGCGACGCGAAGGGCTCTTGCCGGATCGGGCGCGCACGAGAGTGCGGGAGGTTTGATCATGCAACGGCACCTGATTTTCTCTGCGATTGTGGCCGGTACCGCGGGACTTTTCCTGACCCATCCGGTTCCGGCTTCCGCCCTGACGATGAAGGAATGCAGCGCCAAGTATAAGGCCGCCCAGACGGCCGGAACCCTCGGAACGATGAAGTGGAACGATTTCCGCAAGGCACAGTGCGGAGAGACGGCGGCACCGGCGACAACCGGGGCCGTGACGCCTCCGCCCCAGGCCAAGCCGTCCACGGCGCAACCCGCTGCTCCGATGGTGCGAGGCAATGTGGTCTTCCCGACGTCCGTTTCGTCGAAATACTCGACTGAATCGGCCGGAAAAGCCCGGATGCATACCTGCCTCGATCAGTACAAGGCCAACCAGGCCTCCGGTGGGGCGAACAATGGCGGCTTGAAGTGGATCGAGAAGGGCGGCGGCTATTATTCGCAATGCAACACCCATCTGAAAGGCTGAGGGGCGTTGTTCGATCGCCCGTCATTCCGGACGCCGCCGCGCAGCTCCGGAATGACGGGCGAGGTCTCAAGCCAGATGCTTCTTCAGGAACCCGACCGTCCGGCTCCAGGCGAGACCGGCGACTTCCTTGTCGTAGCGGGCCGCATTGGTGTCGTTGTTGAAGGCATGGTTGGCGCCCTCGTAGACGTAGATCTCGTAGGTCTTGCCCGCCTGCTTGAGCGCCGCTTCGTAGGCCGGGATGCCTGCGTTGATGCGCTCGTCGAGGCCGCCGTAATGAAGCATGAGGGCGGCCCGGATCTTCGGCACGTCCTCCGCCTTCGGCTGCCCGCCGTAATAGGCGACGCCCGCGTTCAGGTCGGGCTCGTTGACGGCCAGCGTGTTGACCGCTCCGCCGCCCCAGCAGAAGCCGACGGCCCCGACCTTGCCGTTCCCGTCCGGGAGGCCCTTCAGATAGGCGACCGCCGCCTTGCCGCAGGCGATCACGTCCGGCGCCTTGAGCTGGCCGATCATGTCCCGGCCCTTGTCCTCGTCGTCGGGCGTGCCGCCGATCGGGGAGAGGTAGTCGAGGCCGAGCGCGATGAACCCCTCGGCGGCGATCCGGCGGGTCACGTCCTTGATATGCGGGTTGAGGCCACGGTTCTCATGGATGACGAGGACCGTCGGCAGCTTCCCGCTGCTGTCCTTCGGCTTCACGAGATAGCCCTTGAGCCCCTGAGGGCCGGGGATGTCGACCATGGCGGTCGCGATTCGCGGATCGTTTTCCTGGACCGTCTGCGCCATGGCGTAGTTGTTCTGCAGGAACGGCAGCAGGGCCGTTGCCGCAGCGGAGCTGCCGGCGAGGGCCGCCAGCCTGTCGAGGAAGGAGCGGCGGTTCATGCCGCCATGGGTGAAGTCGTCGTAAAGGTCGATGATGCGCTGATCCATGAAGGCCTCCCGCGGAGACCTTCTGGCCTCCCCGGAGGATGGTAGCGTCGAACCCTAGCGGCGTTCCACCTCCTCACTGAGATTTGTAGTGCCGTCGCCGAGGCCCGTGGCCGCGGGCTTCCGTTCGACGGCCCGGTGGCCCGACATTTCCGCGCCCGCCGTGGGCTCGAGGCGGGCGAAGGCGAAGCCCGCGAGGGCGGAGACCGCCGCCACGGCCCAGAAGGCCGGGCCGAAATCCTCTGCCGCGATGGCCTGCCTGCCGTGCATGTGGGCGACCGCCTCGACCACGAAGGCCCCGAAGGCGACGCCCATGCTCAGCGCCACCTGCTGGGCCGCGCTCGACAGGCTCGTCGCGTAGCTCATGTCGCGCTTCGACACCTCCGCGAAGGCGATGGCGTTCAGGCTCGTGAACTGGAGCGAGCGGAAGCAGCCGCCGATCAGCAGGATGATCATGATCAGCCAATGGGGCGTCGAGGGGGTGAAGAATCCGTTGAAGGCCACGAAGGCCGCCCCGATGAATGCGTTGATCGTCAGGACCCGGTGGAAGCCGAAACGCTCCAGGATCCGCTTGGCCATCGTCTTCATGAACAGCGCGCCCACGGCCGCCACGAAGGTGAGCGATCCCGATGCGACGGGGCTCAGGCCGAACCCGACCTGAAGCATCAGCGGCAGAAGGAAGGGAATCGCCCCGATGCCGACCCTGAACAGCGATCCGCCCACGATGCTGATGCGGAAGGTCGGCACTTTGAGAAGATCGAGCCGCAGAACCGGATGCGGCGTCCGCTTCGCGTGCCGGACATAGAGCGCCACGCACAGGATGCCGGCGACCACGCAGCCGAGCGACACCTCCTCGGGGATGAGATGGCGTCCGCCGGAGGCCAGCCCCAGCATCAGGAGGGCGAGGCCGCTGCCCGAGAGCAGGAAGCCCACGATATCGAGGGGCGGCGTGTCCTCCTCCCGGATGTTCGGCACGAACATCGTGCCGAGGATGATGCCGATGATGCCGATCGGGATGTTGATGAAGAAGATCCAGCGCCAGTGGAAATAGGTGGTGATGAAGCCCCCGAGAGGCGGGCCGACCACCGGGCCGATGAGGGCCGGGATGGTCAGAAGCGCCATGGCCTGCACCACCTCGTTGCGCGGCACGCTGCGCAGGATCACGAGACGCCCCACCGGCACCATCATGGCGCCGCCCATGCCCTGCACGAAGCGCGCGATGACGAAGCCTTCCAGGGAACCTGCGCCGGCGCTGGCGAGCGAACCCGCCATGAATACGCCGATGGCGACTGTGAAAATGGTCCGCGCGCCGTACTTGTCGGCCATCCAGCCGGAAATCGGGATGAAGATGGCAAGGCTCACCAGATAGGAGGTGAGGGCGAGCTTCAGGGCGATCGGGTCGGTGCCCAGGTCCAGGGCGATCATCGGGAGCGAGGTGGAAATCACCGTGGAGTCCATGTTTTCCATGAACAGGGCAGTGGCGATGATGAGGGGGAGAAGACGGACCTTGCGCAGCATGACCCGAGGGACTTAGCGCCCTTAGGAAATCTTGGAAAGCCGTTTCCTGCACGGCAGATCTTCTGAGAAAGCGTCCCTCGCCCCTTTGCGAAAGCGAAACACCGTGCTACGGACCCGTGCCAACTCGTCAAAGCGTTTTCGCTTCATCCGCCCTGTATTTTTAAGGAGTTGGCCATGGCCTCAATCGTCACGGATAAGATTATCGAAGGACTGACCTTCGACGACGTGTTGCTGCGGCCCGGTCGCTCCGAGGTGCTCCCCGGCGACGTGAACGTCGCCACGAGGCTCACCCGCACGATCCATCTCAACATGCCGATCGTCGCCTCCGCCATGGACACGGTGACGGAAGCCCGCATGGCCATCGCCATGGCCCAGAACGGCGGTCTCGGCGTGATCCACCGGAACCTCGAGCCCGAGATTCAGGCCGAGCAGGTGCGGCTGGTGAAGCGTTACGAGTCCGGCATGGTGATGAACCCCATCACCATCCACCCCGACGAGACCCTGGCCGATGCGCTGGCCATGATGAAGCATCACGGCATTTCCGGCATTCCCGTGGTCGAGCGTGGCCCCAACGGCACGAAGGGCAAGCTCGTCGGCATCCTGACGAACCGCGACGTGCGCTTCGCCAACAATCCCGGCCAGCCCGTTTCCGAGCTGATGACCAAGGACCGGCTCATCACCGTCCGCGAAGGCGTCAGCCAGGACGAGGCGCGCCGCCTCCTGCACCAATTCCGCATCGAGAAGCTGCTGGTTGTGGACGACCATTACCGCTGCATCGGCCTCATCACCGTGAAGGACATCGAGAAGCAGGTGGCCTATCCGAACGCGGCCAAGGACGAGCAGGGCCGTCTTCTGGTCGCCGCCGCCACCACCACGGGCGAGCAGGGCTTCGAGCGGGCCGAGCGCCTGATCGACGCGGGCTGCGACGTGGTCGTGGTCGACACCGCTCACGGCCATTCCGTGAAGGTCCTCGAAAGCGTCACCCGCGTGAAGAAGCTCTCCAACGCCGTTCAGGTCGTGGCCGGCAACGTGGCGACCCGGGAAGGCGCCCAGGCGCTGATCGACGCGGGCGCCGATGCGATCAAGGTCGGCATCGGTCCGGGATCCATCTGCACCACCCGCATCGTGGCGGGCGTTGGCGTCCCGCAGCTCACGGCGATCATGGAGGCGGTCGAGGCCGCTCACGCGGCGGATATCCCGGTCATCGCCGACGGCGGCATCAAGTTCTCGGGCGACCTCGCCAAGGCCCTGGCGGCCGGTGCCTCCTGCGCCATGGTCGGCTCGCTGCTCGCGGGCACGGACGAGACCCCCGGCGAAGTGTTCCTCTACCAGGGACGCTCCTACAAGTCCTATCGCGGCATGGGCTCGGTCGGCGCCATGGCGCGCGGCTCGGCGGACCGCTACTTCCAGGCGGAGGTGCGCGACACCCTCAAGCTCGTCCCCGAGGGCGTCGAGGGGCAGGTGGCCTATAAGGGGCCCGTCTCGGGCGTGCTCCATCAGCTCACCGGCGGCCTTCGCGCCTCCATGGGCTATGTGGGCGCGGCGACCCTGCCGGAATTCCGCGAGAAGGCGCAGTTCATCCGCATCTCGAGCGCCGGCCTTCGCGAAAGCCACGTCCATGACGTGACGATCACCCGGGAGAGCCCTAACTACCCGACTCGCAGTTAAGGGTTACCTTGAGTCCTCGCCCATGAGCATCACCGCCGTCCTCCTGCCCGTCTTCGTTCAGGTCGGGCTCACTTTCGCGCTGCTTCTCCGGCTCGGGAGTTCGCGCGTCGCGGCTCTCCGGACAGGTTCGGTCAAGACGGCGGATATCGCCCTGGGCGAGCGGAACTGGCCCAAGCGCGTTCTGCAGATCCAGAACGCGTATCACAACCAGTTCGAGCTGCCGGTGCTGTTCTACGCCCTGGTGATCCTCGGGCTGCTCACCCGCAAGGCGGACATGCTCTTCGTGGTCATGTCCTGGATGTTCGTGGTAAGCCGCCTCGTCCACGCCTTCATCCACACGACGTCCAACACGGTGCTGTGGCGATTTCAGGCCTTCGTGGTCGGGGTGATGATCCTGGCCGCCATGTGGATCGTCTTCGGCCTCAGGGTCTTCTTCGCGGAGGCGGGCCTTTGAAAGAGGCGGGACAGGCGCTTGCGTCCGTCCCGCTCTCGTCTCTCGGTAGCGTTCGTCGTTCAGTAGCGTTTGCCGCTTTCGAGCTGGGTCTTCGCATCCGTCATCTTGCGCGGCGGCGGGGTCGGGCCGACGGCCGGAGCCGTGGCGCAGGCGGCGATCGCCAGGGTCAGGCCGAGGGCCACGAGGCGAGGAAGAAACGACATTTTCGGAATGCTCCAAGCCGGATCGTGCGGAATGCACGCCGCTCTTGAATCCATTTCCGCGCATGTTGAGATATAGGAAATAACGTGTCGCTTTCGCGGCCAAGCTCGAGTGTGCTTTTTCGATGACACCTGCAGCCCGCATCTCCGCCGCCGTCGAGGTCCTCGACGATATCGAGTCCCGCCGGCGTCCCGCGGCGGAGGCCCTCAAGGATTGGGGCCTCTCCCATCGCTTCGCCGGCTCGAAGGACCGGGCCGCGATCGCGAGCCTCGTCTATGACGCCCTGCGCCGCAAAGCCTCGGCGGCCTGGATCATGGGCGAGAACACGCCGCGCGCGGTGATGCTCAGCATGCTCCGCCTCCAGCGAGGCATGGACGCCGGGGCCATCGCGGCCCTCTGCTCGGGCGAGCGGTTCGCCCCCGAGCCGCTGTCGGACGGCGAGCGCGCGAACCTGGCGGCTGCAAGCCTCAAAGGCGCTCCTGCCCATGTGGCGGGGGACTTTCCCGAATGGATCGCTCCCTCGCTCGAAGGTCTCCTCGGGGAAGATCTGGTTCCCGAGATGCAGGCGCTGGCCACCCGCGCGCCCCTGGACCTGCGCGTCAACACCCTCAAGGTTTCCTCCCGCGAGGAGGCGCACGACGCCCTGCCGCATCTCGGCGCGGTCGAGACCCCGCACTCGCCCTTGGGCCTGCGGATCGCGCCGAGCGAGGACGGGCGCGGCCCCGCCGTGCAGGCGGAACCGGAATTCATCAAGGGATGGTTCGAGATCCAGGACGAGGGGTCGCAGCTGGCGGCCCTGTTGTCGGCCGTGAAGCCCGGCGAGCAGGTGGTCGATCTGTGCGCCGGGGGCGGCGGCAAGACGCTGGCCCTCGCCGCCATGATGGAGAACCACGGGCAGATCTACGCCACGGACGGCGATACGCGCCGTCTGGCTCCCATCCACGACCGGCTGAGCCGGGCCGGGGTGCGCAATGTCCAGGTGCGCACGCCGCGGGGCGGCGCGGACCCCGTATCCGATCTCGACGGACGGATCGATTGCGTGCTGGTGGATGCGCCCTGCACGGGCGTGGGCACGTGGCGGCGCAATCCGGACGCCAAATGGCGCCTGCGCCCCGGCAGCCTGGAGGTGAGGCGGAAAGAGCAGGCGACCGTTCTCGACCGCGCGGCGGCTCTGGTGAAGCCCGGAGGACGGATCGTCTACATCACCTGCTCGATCCTGCCCGAGGAGAACGACGAGGCGCTCGAAGGCCTGCTGCAGCGCGCTCCCGGTTTCGAGACCGTGAAGGCCGAGGCTCTTCTCGCCTCGGCCGGCCTGTCGAACCTCTCCACCGTCGTCCGCCTCACGAAGCACGGGATCCAGCTGACGCCCGGGACGACCGGCACCGACGGCTTCTTCGTCGCCGCGCTGAAACGCCGCTCATAAAGGGAATGGGCCCGGTCGACGACGGACAGGATCGTCGGCCCTGCGCCCGGGTGGGGCTCTAAAATCCCATCGCGGGAGCGGGGCGTCGCGCCGAGCCCGTCGTTCCAGGGTCGGGATTCGGATTGCTCCGGGCGGCATCGAGGGCGTTGATCGAGGCGGCATGGCCCGCATAGGTCTTCCGCAGGAAGGCCTCGTCCTGGCTCAGATCGCTGCATCTCAGATGCCGCAGGGCCCGTTTGACCTCGGCGGTCTTGAGCAGGCGCCGCTTGTCGGCCTCTACCCAATGGGAGCATCCGAGCTTGCGGGTGATGAACTCGCGCACCTCCGGGAGCGCGCCCTGACTGAGCGTCTCGATCTTCTGCATGGACAATCCGTCGGGCATTCCCGAGCCCGGAAGGAAAAGTCCAAGCGATGAGAAAAGCGTTATAAACGTGAAGCGCCCCATGGCGGCCCCGTTAAAGGGCATGACACCGCGGCAGGGATGAGGGTAAAGCACCAGCACAACGCTCTGCCGAGATGTGCCCTCCTACCCGAAGTGAAGCAAATGGCTCAGACCCACGACAAGATTCTGATCATCGATTTTGGCTCTCAGGTAACCCAGCTCATAGCCCGCCGGGTTCGCGAGGACGGTGTCTATTCAGAGGTAGTTCCTTTTCAGAAAGCCGCCGAAGCGATCCGGACCATGAAGCCGAAAGGCGTGATCCTGTCCGGCGGTCCCGAATCCGTCACGACCGATGCTTCCCCGCGGGCTCCGGGCGAACTGTTCGAAACGGGGCTTCCCGTGTTCGGCATCTGCTACGGTCAGCAGACGATGGCGGCGCAGCTCGGCGGCGAGGTCGAGGGCGGACATCATTCGGAATTCGGCCGGGCCGAGATCGAGGTCCTGTCCGAGAGCCCGCTCTTCCAGGGAGTGTGGCAGGTCGGCAAGAAATATCCCGTGTGGATGAGCCATGGCGACCGGGTCACCAAGCTGCCGGAAGGCTTCGAGGTTCTGGCGGCTTCCGAGAATGCGCCCTTCGCGGTCGTGGCCGATGAGGAGCACAAGTTCTACGGCGTCCAGTTCCACCCGGAGGTCGTCCACACCCCGCAGGGCGCGCAGCTGATCCGGAACTTCGTCCGCGACATCGCGGGCTGCAAGGGCGACTGGACCATGAAGGCCTTCCGGGAGGAGGCGATCGAGCGCATTCGCGCCCAGGTCGGCTCCGGCCGCGTGATCTGCGGCCTGTCCGGCGGCGTCGATTCGGCCGTGGCGGCGGTGCTCATCCATGAGGCCATCGGCGACCAGCTCACCTGCGTCTTCGTCGATCACGGGCTGCTGCGCGCGTCGGAAGCCGAGCAGGTGGTGAGCCTCTTCCGCGACCATTACAACATCCCCCTCGTTCACGTTCAGGCGCAGAACCTGTTCATCGACGCGCTCGAGGGCGTGTCGGACCCCGAGGTCAAGCGCAAGACCATCGGCAAGCTCTTCATCGACGTGTTCGACGAGGAGGCGAAGAAGATCGGCGGCGCGGATTTCCTGGCGCAGGGAACCCTCTATCCCGACGTGATCGAGAGCGTGTCCTTCACGGGCGGCCCCTCGGTCACCATCAAGAGCCATCACAATGTGGGCGGCCTGCCCGAGCGCATGAAGATGAAGCTCGTGGAGCCCCTGCGCGAACTGTTCAAGGACGAGGTGCGCGTGCTCGGCCGCGAGCTCGGCCTTCCCGACGCCTTCGTGGGCCGTCATCCGTTCCCGGGGCCGGGCCTCGCGATCCGGGTTCCCGGCGAGATCACCCGCGAGAAGCTCGACATCCTGCGCAAGGCCGATGCGATCTATCTGGAGGAGATCCGCAATGCGGGCCTCTACGACGAGATCTGGCAGGCCTTCGCCGTGCTGCTCCCGGTCAAGACCGTGGGCGTGATGGGCGATGCGCGCACCTACGACCATGTCTGCGCGTTGCGCGCCGTCACCTCGATCGACGGCATGACGGCCGATTTCTACCCCTTCGACATGGCGTTCCTGGGCCGCGTCGCCACCCGCATCATCAACGAGGTGAAGGGCATCAACCGCGTGACCTACGACATCACCTCGAAGCCGCCCGGCACCATCGAGTGGGAGTGACCGCATGGCGACAGGCGAGGCCGTCACGATCTACGGCATCAAGAACTGCGACACGATGAAGAAGGCGCGGGCCTGGCTCGATGCCAACGGCGTTGCCTATGCTTTCCACGACTACAAGGCGGAGGGCATCGACCGGGCGCGTCTCGAAGGCTGGGTCTGCCAGGTCGGCTGGGAGACCCTTCTCAACCGGGCGGGCACGACCTTCCGCAAGCTCCCCGATGACGCCAAGACCGGCATGGACGAGCCCAAGGCGCTCGCGCTCATGCTCGACCAGCCCTCGATGATCAAGCGCCCCGTTCTCGAACGGGGCGGCCGCCTTCTCGTCGGGTTCAAGCCCGAGCAATACGAGGCGGCGGTCAGGTAGGGCGGAAGGTCCGTCCCTCGTTGCCACGGTCGGGCTTCGGCCCGTCCGCGTGTTCACGCTCACCGCGTCATCCCAATGCCGCCGCCATTACGCCTTGAGGTGATGGCGGATGCGCGCGAATGATGATCGAGAGTTCCGTCACCAAAGCAAAAGGCGGGCCGCTGGGCCCGCCTTTTTCGTTGCGCGAAGCGCCTTACTGGATCTTCGGCGGTTCGTCGAAGTTCAGGCTGGGCAGGCCGCCGTCGCCGCCCGGAGCGCCGAGGCCCGGCACCAGGAGCTCGTCGAGCTTCTTCTGCACCGCGGCCGGATCGACGGCGGGGCCGGCGGCTTTGTAGTGGGTGACCATCTGCGGGAAGGTCACCACCAGCGCCACCATGATGAGCTGGATGATCACGAAGGGCACGGCGCCCCAGTAGATCTGGCCCGTGGTCACCGGCTCCATCTTCTTGCCGGTCACGCGGTCGATATAGGGCACCTTCGGGGCCACCGAGCGCAGGAAGAACAGGGCGAAACCGAAGGGCGGGTGCATGAACGAGGTCTGCATGTTCACCGCGAGGATCACGCCGAACCAGATCAGGTCGATTCCCATCTTGTCCGCGGCGGGGCCGAGGAGCGGAATGATGATGAAGGCCAGCTCGAAGTAGTCGAGGAAGAACGCCAGGAAGAAGACCAGGACGTTGACCACGAGCAGGAAGCCGACCTGCCCGCCCGGGAGCGAGGTCAGCAGGTGCTCCACCCACAGGTGCCCGTTCACGCCGTAGAAGGTGAGCGAGAACACGCGCGCGCCGATCAGGATGAACAGCACGAAGGCCGAGAGCTTCGCCGTCGCTTCCGTCGCCTGGCGGACCAGGTTCCAGTTGAAGCGGTTCGGGTTGTTGTCGAGCTTGCGCTTGATCGCGGCCAGGATCACCGATCCGAGCGCGCCCATGGCGCCGCCTTCCGTCGGCGTCGCGAGGCCGATGAAGATCGTGCCGAGCACGAGGAATATGAGCAGCAGCGGGGGCACCATGACGAAGGTGACCTGCTGCGCCATGTTGGACATCAGGCGAAGGCCCGTGAAGCGCTCGATCAGGCCCACGACGAGGGCGTAGATCGCGCCGGCGAGCACCATCTCCATGGCGAGCGCGAGACCTTCGTGGTTCTGGGTGTGCAGCACGTAATAGACGCCCACGAGCAGGGCGACGAGAACCGCCGAGGTGGCGATGCGCTTCGCGCCGAGCATCTTGTTCATGAGCGCGCAGATCAGCGCCACCACGGTCGCCACGCAGATCGTGAGGATCACGAAATCCGCGCCCGCCTTGGTGCCGGTCTGCGACAGCACGTAATAGCCCACGAAGCCCGAGAAGACGACCAGGATGCCGAGCTGCCACACGCCGCGCGTGCCGTTCGGCTCCCGGTAGCCGATCGCCTCCGGCGGAAGGCCGGGAGCCGCTTTCGGGAACAGGATCGATATCCCCATGACGTAGGCGGCATAGAGCGCGGTCAGGATCAGGCCCGGAAGGAACGCGCCCTCGTACATGTCGCCCACCGAGCGGCCGAGCTGGTCGGCCATGACGATGAGAACGAGGGAGGGCGGGATGATCTGGGCGAGCGTGCCCGAGGCCGCGATCACGCCCGATGCCAACCGGCGGTCGTAGCCGTAGCGCAGCATGATCGGCAGCGAGATCAGGCCCATCGAGATCACGGAAGCGGCCACGACGCCCGTGGTGGCGGCGAGCAGCGCGCCCACGAAGATGACCGCGTAGGCGAGGCCGCCGCGCACCGGCCCGAAGAGCTGGCCGATCGTGTCGAGCAGGTCTTCGGCCATGCCCGACCGTTCGAGGATGTAGCCCATGAACGTGAAGAACGGCACCGCGAGCAGCACCTCGTTCGACATGGTGCCGAAGACGCGGTCGGGCAGGGCCTGGAGGAGGGGCCAGGAGAGGTTGATGGTCTCCGGCGCGAGGGGCGCGAGCTCCACCGCGATGAAGAAGAAGAGAAGGCCGTTCGCCGCGAGCGCGAAGGCGACCGGGTAGCCGAGCAGGAGGAAGACCACCAGCGCCGCGAACATGATCGGCGCGAGGTTCTGGGCAATCAAAGCAGCCATGGACGAAAAACTCCGAAAATCAGGTCAGGGCGGGGGTCAGCGGCTGCTGTTTCCCGGAGGTTCGTTCTCGGCCGCGATGCCGGAGAGCAGGCGTGCGGCCTCCGCCTCGGCGGACGCACCGTGTCCGCCCGTATCGTGCACGTCCTCGAGCTTGCCCTGCATGATGGCGACCCGCTTGATCAGCTCGCTCATCCACTGGAAGAACATGGAAATGAAGCCCAGCAGGATGAGGCCCTTGGCCGGCCAGATCAGCAGGCCGCCCGCGTTGGAGGAGACCTCGCCGGACGCGTAGGACTTCGCGAAATAGGGGATCGAGAGCCACAGCATCAGGGCCACGAAGGGAAGCAGGAAGAACACATGGCCGATGATGTCGATCCAGTCGCGGCCGCGCTTGGACAGGCGGCTGGAGAGGATGTCGATCCGGATGTGCTCGTTCGAGATCAGCGTCCAGGCGGCGCAGAGCATGAACACGGCGCCGAACAGGTACCATTGCAGCTCAAGCCAGGCATTGGAGGAGACGCCGAAGACCCGGCGGATGATGGCATTGATGGCCGAAACCAGGATCGCCACGACGATGGCCCAGGCGGCGATCTTGCCGACGCGTACGTTGATCGCATCGATGACGCGAGAAAGCTTGATGAGCGCGGTCACCTTCTGCCTCCCCCTTCGATAAAACGGTTATGGTTGGAATCTTAAGGCGTAGCTAGCGGTTTTTGGGCCGCTACACTATTCCGCCTTAGTCTATGCTGAAGATTAAACGGGTCAGTAACCGGGAAATTTTCGTGCCGCAAGATGCGCGATATTAAAAGTTTAGGCAGCGCAGGCGCTTATCGACAGGTCGAAACTTGCCGTATAGGAATCAAGACGTGCCGGTATGACTATCCTCGTCTGCGGTCCCGCCGGCCGCACGGCAGGGGCGGCGAGAGCGGCGAGCGTTTCTTAGTCTTTTGGAGGGCCATCGTGACGCTGCTTGTTCTGGGTCTGATCCTGTTCCTCGGCACCCATTCGTTCAGCATGGCGCGCCACCGTCGTGCCGCACTCATCGGGCGGATCGGCGAGGGGCCCTTCAAGGGGCTCTATTCGCTTCTGTCGCTCGCCGGAATCGTGCTCATCGCCATCGGCTACGGACATTATCGGGCCAACGGCTACATTCCGGTCTGGGACCCGCCGGTCTGGACGCGGCATCTGGCCCTTCCGCTCGTCCTGATCGCCTTCATCTGCGTGGCCGCTGCCTACCTTCCCGGGCACATCAAGCACCGTCTCAAGCATCCCATGCTGGCGGGCGTGAAGATCTGGGCCTTCGCGCATCTTCTCGCCAACGGCGATCTGGGCTCGATCCTGCTCTTCGGCTCCGTTCTGGCCTGGGCGGTGATGGCCCGCATCAGCGCCAAGCGCAGGGACGTGGCGGCCGAGCACGGGGGGACGGCCGCACCCGCCGGCTGGCGCAACGACATCCTGGCGGTCGTGATCGGCGCGGCCGTGTACGCGGCCTTCGTTCTCTGGCTCCATCAGCTCCTGATCGGCGTGCCCGTCCTGCCGCCCACGGGAGCGTGAAACCTCTCGCTCAGGAGGCTTCTCGCTCAGGAAACCTCTCGCCTTGCGCGGGGGTGTATGCTAGGCGACCCACTTCGATCGAAGGAGGCGGCCGCTCAGGCTGCATGGGGAAGATGGCCACGAACCGGAACGACGAGTTCATTCGCGAAGTCGACGAGGAATACCGCCGCGACCAGATGGCGAAGATCTGGCAGCGCTACAGCGGTCTCATCATCGCCGCCGTCATCCTCATCGTGGGCGGCGTCGGAGGCTGGCGCTACTGGGAGCATGTGCAGGAGACCCGTGCTCAGGCCGCGTCCGCGCGCTACGAGGACGCCCTGAAGCTCTCCGGCGAGAACAAGCCCCAGGAGGCCGAGGCTGCGCTGGAGGCGCTCGCGAAGGAAGGCGACACCGGCTACGGCCTCCTCGCCCGTTTCCGTCTGGCGGCCGAGCGCGGCCAGCAGAACGCCGAGCAGGGCGCGTCGGCCTACGACGCCCTGGCGAACGATTCCGGCGTCCCGGGGCTCTGGCGGGATCTGGCCCGTCTGCGCGCCGCGTGGCTGCGCCTCGACACGGCCGATCCGGCCCAGCTCCGCAAGACCGTGGAACCCATGGCCTCGCCCGCGAGCGCGTGGCGCCATTCGGCCAGGGAACTCTTGGGTCTGTCCGGCCTTAAGGCAGGCGACATGGATTACGCCGGGCGCTGGTTCGACCAGATCGCGGCCGACCGTGAGACGCCCCCGGCCCTCCGGCAGCGGCTTGCCGTCTACACCGCTCTCGTGGCGGGCGGCCCCGTTCAAGTCACTCAGTAAAGGCGGAGCACCAGGGACATGACGCCTACCGTCGCCATTGTCGGGCGGCCGAATGTCGGCAAGTCGACTCTCTTCAACCGCCTCGTGGGCAAGAAGCTGGCCCTCGTCGACGACCGTCCGGGAGTGACCCGCGACAGGCGCGAGGGCGAGGCGCGGCTCGGCGACCTGGAATTCCGGGTCATCGATACGGCGGGCCTGGAGGAGGCGACGGAGGAGTCGCTCCTCGGCCGCATGCGCGCCCAGACCGAAGCCGCCATCGCGGATGCGGACGTCATCCTCTTCGTGGTCGACGCCCGCGCCGGCATCCTGCCCGCGGACGGTCCCTTCGCCGAGATGGTGCGCCGGTCGGGCAAACCCGTGATCCTGATCGCCAACAAGGCGGAGGGCGGGTCCGGCATGGCGGGGGCCTACGACGCCTTCTCGCTCGGACTCGGCGAGCCGGTGCCGCTCTCCGCCGAGCATGGCGAGGGCATGGCCGATCTCTTCGAGGCCCTGATGCCTCACTTCCCCGAGCCCGGCGAGGACGAGGACGAGGAAGATCCAAACAAGCCGCTGCAGGTCGCCATCGTCGGCCGTCCCAATGCGGGCAAGTCGACGCTGATCAACCGCATGGTGGGCGAGGATCGCCTGCTCACGGGGCCCGAGGCGGGCATCACCCGCGATTCCATTTCCCTCGATTGGGAATGGCGCGGAAAGTCCGTGAAGCTCTTCGACACGGCGGGCCTGCGCAAGCGCGCCCGCGTCGAGGACAAGCTCGAAAAGCTCTCGGTCGCCGACGCCCTGCGGGCCGTGCGCTTCGCCGAGGTCGTCGTGGTGCTGCTCGATGCCACGATCCCCTTCGAGAAGCAGGATCTCTCCATCGTCGATCTGGTGGAGCAGGAGGGCCGCGCCCTCGTGATCGGCCTCAACAAATGGGACCTCGTGGCCGACAAGCCGGGTCTCCTCGCCGAGCTGAAGGAAAAGGCCTCCCGTCTGCTGCCGCAGGTGAAGGGCGCGCCCGTGGTGCCGCTTTCGGGGCTTGCCGGCAGCGGCATCGATCCGCTCATGAAGGCGGTGTTCCAGGTCTACGAAACCTGGAACCGGCGCATCTCGACCGCGAAGCTCAACCAATGGCTTCAGGAGGCCATCGACGCCAACCCGCCGCCCGCCGTATCGGGGCGGCGCATCAAGATCCGCTACATGACGCAGGTGAAGGCGCGCCCGCCGCATTTCGCCATCTTCGGCAACCAGCTCGACGCTCTGCCGAAGAGCTACACGCGCTACCTCGTCAACAATATCCGCCAGGCCTTCGACCTGCCGGGAGTGCCGATCCGCGTGTCGCTGCGCATGGGCCAGAACCCTTACGACAAGGACAAGCGGGGATAAGGCTTCCGGCCGATCCCCGCCTCTCGGGCCGTCCCGGCCTCTCAAATCATCCCGGCCAGGTCGCGGCCCCTCTCATGCCGCGGCTTTCATCTCGAACGTGGTGTCGTGGAACTGCGTGAGGGTCGAGCGGTGGCCGATGCTGAGGATGGTGGGTTTCCAGGGGGCCTCCCGCAGCAGGGTATAGACCTGCCGCTCCGTGTCCTCGTCGAGGGCCGAGGTCGCTTCGTCGAGAAAGACCGTGCGGGGTTTCGCCAGCAGCACGCGGGCGAAGCCGAGGCGCTGCTGCTCGCCGCCGGAGAGGCGCTGGCTCCACTGGTCGACCGTGTCGAGATGCGCCACGAGATGGCCGAGGCGCACCGCCTCGAGAACCCGCGCGATCTCCGCGTCGTCGGTCGAGGGCGCGGCCGGGTAGAAGGCGGCCTGCCTCAGGGTTCCGAGCGGGATGTAGGGCTTCTGCGGCACGAAGAACACGTCGCCCTCGGGGAAGGAGACCTCCCCGCTGGCATGGGGCCAGATGCCCGCCACCGCGCGCAGCAGCGTGCTCTTGCCCGCGCCCGACGGTCCCTTGATCAGCACGGCCTCGCCGGAGGCCGCCTCCATGGTCACGCCCGTGGTGATGACGCGCCGGTCCGGCAGCGCGAGCTCGAGGTCGCGCACCAGGAATGTCTCGCCCTTGCGCTCCGCCGCGACGGCGGAGGGAACGGCCGCCTTCAGGGCGTCGAGTTCGGCGCGGAAGCCCTTGAGGCGCTCGGTCGTCGCGCGCCATTGGGCGATCTGGCCGTAGCTCGTGATGAAGAAGTTGAGGCAGGCCTGCACGGCACCGCAGGCGGCCGCGATCTGCATCACTTGGGCGAAGCCGATCTGACCGTAGAAATAGCGTGGCGCCGCGAGCAGGATGGGCAGGATGGTGCTGAACTGTCCATGGGCATGGGCGAAGAGGCCGATGGAGCGTTCGCGCCGCATGATGCCCCGGAAATTCTGCACCACCTTGCTCCAGCGCGCCCCGATGACGGCGGCCTCGCGCTCCTCGCCGCGATAGAACGCGATGGTCTCCGCATTCTCGCGCAGGCGCGCGAGGCTGTAGCGGAAGTCGCTTTCGAGGTTCTGGTTGGCCGTGTGGAGCCTGGCGAGCGGGTGCCCGATGAGATGCGTGAACCAACTCGCCAGGAACGTGTAGCCGAACACCGCGAAGACCATGTACCCGGCGATGGAATAGCCGGCGATCGTGACCGTGCCGCTGAGCGTCCACAGAATGGCCGTGAAGGCCACCAGGCTGACCGCGACGTCCAGGAAGCCGACCACGAGATTGATCGTCTGCCCGGCGAAGAGGCCGAGATCCTCCACGATCCGCTGATCGGGGTTGACGCCATGCGCATCGCCGATCTGCAGGCGGTAATAGGCGCGGTTGGCGAGCCAGTCCTGCGTGTAACGGCGCACGAGCCAGTCGCGCCACCGGAGTTTCAGGCTCTCGGACACCCAATGGGAATAGACGAGGGTCGCGATGAAGCTGCCGGCGATCAGCGCGAAGACGCCGATCTGTTTTGCGAATTCCGCGATGTCGCGGTGCTCGATGGCCGCGTAGAAGCTCGCATACCAGTTGTTCTGCTGCACGCAGATCCAGACGGCCGTGAACTTGATGGCGAGGAGGAGCGCGAGCATGCGCCGCGCATAGGACTTCTCCTCCGAATGCCAGTAGGGCCGGGCAAGAATCCAGACGTCGCGAAGGAATGCGTTGCGAAGCGGGAAGAAGGAGAGGAGAGCGGACAGCCGTCCCCGTTGCGCCGAATGTGCCGGCGCGGCCGTTTGAATGAACATGGATAGGCCCCGGCAACCCGCCGCGCCGGAACTCTGACGGCCCTGTGCGCGACGCGTTGCTCTTGAGATCCTGTCGGAGCGCCGCATTCCGCGTGTCGCCCCCGGCAGAACAATGTGATGTGCTGTGAGTATTCGGTGAGAGAAGAAGGCGCTTCTCAAGCATTCGCCGGTCGGCGAATTCCTGATGCGGCGATGATTAACGCTGCCAAAATGAACTTCTGCTGAAGAATCCGGCGCCGGCGCGCCGCACGGGTTCGGCGGGAAAGCAAAAAGGCAGCCCGGATAGGGCTGCCTTCAGTAAACGGCCAATATGTCGCAGGGCGCGATCAGCGCATCGTGCGAAAAAGTGGCCCGGTTTTTCGCCGGAACGATGCGCTCACCTCAGAAGGGAGCATCGGATCGATCCCAAAAGTGGATTCCACTTCCCGCGTCCGATGCTCTAGGCCGGCATTTGCGGCGTGACGACCTTCCCGTCCTGCTTGAAATCGTAGATCTTCCCCGTCTCGGTCCAGGAGGGCAGGGCGAGCTTCACGATGTGGGGCGCAAGGTCCTCGGGGGTCTTGAGGGTCAGGGGATCCTCGCCCGGCATGGCGGCGCGGCGCATCGAGGTGCGAAGCGCACCGGGGCTCAGGAGCATGACCTTGACCGGCGTGGTCGCCGTCTCAGCCGCATAGGTGCGCACGAGCGCCTCGAGGGCGGCCTTGGAGACCGAATAGACGCCCCAATAGGCCTTGCAGGAATGGGCGGCGCCCGAGGTCAGGAAGATCGCGCGTCCGGCGTCGGAGGCGCGCAGCAGCGGATCGAAGGAGCGGATCAGGCGGTAATTGGCCGTGACGTTGACGGTCATCACCTCGTCCCAGACCGGCTGGTCGACATGGGTGATCGGCGCCAGTTCGCCGAGCTGGCCCGCATTGCCGAGGAGGATGTCGAGCTTGCCCCAGCGCTCGTAGATCGCGGCCCCGAGGCGGTCGAGGGCGTCGAGATCCTTCAGGTTCACCGGAACCAGGGTCGCGGACGACCCTCTCGCGCGGATTTCGTCGTCGAGGCTCTCGAGGGCGCCCTGCGTGCGGGCCAGCGCGATGATGTGCGCACCGGCCTCGGCCAGGGCCAGGGCGGCCGCGCGGCCGATGCCGCGCGATGCGCCCGTGACGACCGCCACGCGGTTGAGAAGGGGTTTGTCCATGAGACGTCCTCAGAGCATGTTTCGGCGAAGGAGATCCGGTTTGTCGTCGGTACTATGCGTCGAACCAGGACAAGACCCGGCTCCACGCAAGTGGGACAGGTCTAGTCCGCTTCGGCCAGCAGGGCGAGTCGGCGCGGCGTGGCGACGGAGAGATCCGTCAGGGCCGTCGGATAATCGCCCGTGAAGCAATGATCGGTGAATTGCGGCTGCGCCGGGTTGCGGCCCTTCTCGCCCATGGCCCGGTATATGCCCTCGATGGACAGGAAGGCGAGCGAATCCGCCCCGATATACTCCCGCATCTGCTCCAGGTCGTGAGTCGCGGCGAGCAGCTTCTCCTTCTCCGGCGTGTCGATGCCGTAGAAGTCGGGATGGGTGATCGGCGGGCTCGCGATGCGGAAATGCACTTCCTTCGCGCCCGCCTCGCGCATCATGCGCACGATCTTCACCGATGTCGTGCCGCGCACGAGGCTGTCGTCGACCAGAACGATGCGCTTGCCTTCGATGGCGGCGCGGTTGGCGGAGTGCTTCATGCGCACGCCGAGCTCGCGCACCGACTGGGTCGGCTGAATGAAGGTGCGGCCCACGTAATGGTTGCGGATGATGCCGAGCTCATAGGGCAGGCCGCAGCTCTGAGCGAAGCCCAAAGCCGCCGGAACGCCCGAATCGGGCACCGGGATGACCACGTCCGCGTTGGCCGGGGCTTCCTTGGCGAGCTCCCGGCCCAGGCCCTTGCGCACCTCATAGACGCTGCGGCCGTTCACGATGGAATCGGGGCGGGCGAAATAGATGTATTCGAAGATGCAGGGGCGCGGCGGCACCTTCTCGGCGAAGCGGAAGGATTCGATGCCCTCGTCCGAGATCACGACGCATTCGCCGTTCTCGACGTCGCGGATGAAGCGCGCTCCGATGATGTCGAGCGCGCAGGTCTCGGAGGTGAGGATGTAGCGGCCGTCGAGTTCTCCGAGCACAAGCGGGCGGATGCCCATCGGGTCGCGGGCGCCGATCAGCTTCTTGTTGGTGAGCGCCACGAGAGCATAGGCGCCTTCGATCTTCTGGATCGCCTCGACGAAGCGGTCCACGACCCGGTCCTTGCGGCTGCGGGCCACGAGGTGGACGATCACCTCCGTATCCGTGGTGGATTGGCAGATCGCCCCGTCGCGGATCAGGTTGCGGCGAAGGGTGAGGCCGTTGGTGAGATTGCCGTTATGGGCCACGGCGAAGCCGCCGCCGTCGAGTTCGGCGAAGAGGGGCTGAACGTTGCGCAGGACCGTCTCGCCGGTGGTCGAGTAGCGCACGTGACCGATCGCGGAAACGCCCGCGAGCCGCTCGATGGTTCCCCGGTCGGAGAAGCTGTCGCCGACGAGGCCGAGCTTGCGCTCGGAGTGGAACACGTCGCCGTCGAAGGAGACGATGCCGGCCGCCTCCTGTCCGCGGTGCTGGAGGGCGTGAAGCCCAAGGGCGGTGATCGCTGCCGCGTCCGGATGGCCGCAGATGCCGAACACGCCGCATTCTTCACGCAGGGTATCGCCGTCGAGGTCGAGGTCCGCCTTCTTAGGGGTGACCTGCCACGTCTCAGACCTGGAAGACATCATGATTTCCTTGGGATCCGCGCCCTTAGCCGACGCGGCCTCTATGTAATCGTCCTGAGGCCAAAGGCCAATGGGTTTTCCTGTCGCTCTTCAAAGAGTGAACGGGAGCGGCTCACCCCCGGCGCTGCGGCGTCTGCGGGGCGGGAGCGGCCGGTGCGGGCGCGGCGCCGCGCTGCGGATCGGGCTCGGCCGGCTCCACGGGCTCGTTCTCCGGAGCGGGCTTCTTGAGCCTCTGGATGAGGGCTTCCGCGTTCTCCGGCAGCATGGCGATGATGCTGTCGCGGGTGTTCTCCATGGCGGGGCGGGTCTTCGAGGCGGTCGCCCATTCGGGCTCCTTGCCCTGGAGCAGCCAGCTCAGGAAAGCCCAGCCGATCACGCAGATCAGGAAGCCGCGGGCGGCTCCGAAGACGAGGCCGAGCGTGCGGTCGATGGCTCCGATGCGGGAATCGAGGATCATGTCCGAAATCTGGACCGTGATGATCGACACGATGATCAGGGTGACCACGAAGATGCCGCCGATGGCCGCCACGAGGGCGACCGTGTGGCTGCTGATATATTGCTGCGCGATGGGAAGGGCGGTGGGATGCAGGTACCAGGCCGCGCCGGCGGCCACGACCCAGGCCACGATGGCCAGAACCTCGCGGGTGAAGCCGCGGACGGCCGCCAGGAGGGCCGAGATCAGGACAATTCCGATGACGACGAGGTCCAGAACAGAAAAGGGCATGAGCCGAGCCTACGCAGAAACAGGGACAAGGGCCGCATTCGCGGAACGAGGCCAGGCTGTATAGCCTTAAGAGATGCTTTCGTCACCCCTATGCATGCCCGCATGCGCCCTGAAAGAGCGCGGGCGCAAAAAGACCCCGGCGAACGTCGCCGGGGCCAGGGGGAGAGGAGTGACTGTCAACTCTTGCAGCACGCATATGTGCCCAAAAAGTTCTCGATCCAGACGTATAAGATTGCCGTGAGAGGTCAATTAGACCGGATGGCCTAAGGCCCGGCTTGAGCGGTATCGTCATCGGGAATGGACGCTTCGCCGTGGGGTCTCGATCTCGGCGGTCGGGGCGGCGCACATGGTGTTCCAAGCCGGAGGCTGAGCATGACGGAGGACGAGAAGGCCATCAGGGAGCTTGTCGCGACGTGGATGGCGGCGAGCATGGAGGGCGATGTCGAAAAGGTCCTGTCCCTGATGACCGAGGACGTGGTCTTCATGGTTCCGGGCCGGGACCCGTTCGGCCGGGAGGCCTTCGCGGCCGCCTCGCGGAGCATGGACGGAATGCGCCTCGAGGGAACGAGCGACATCCTGGAACTGCAGGTGACCGGCGATTGGGCGTTCATGCGATGCCGCATCGACATGACGATCACGCCTCCGGACGCCAAGGAGCCTTTGCGCCGGTCGGGGCACACCCTCACGCTTCTGCGCAAGGAGCCCGACGGCCGGTGGCGGCTCGCCCGCGACGCGAATCTCCTGACGGTGCGCTGCTGACGGCGGCTGCTTCTCCCGCCGGAAGAGGTTTCAGGACGCCCTGCGCCGGCGGGCTGCGATTCCCGCGACCAGATCGGTGATGTGGCCGATCGACGAGGTGGCGAGCGGGAGCTTCTCCGGCTTGTTCTTGTCGATGCGCGGCGCCGGGGAGACTGCGCCGGAAAAGCCGAGCTTGGCCGCTTCCTTCAGCCGGGCCTGCTCCTGGGCCACGGGCCGGATCGCGCCGGAGAGGCCCAGTTCGCCGAAATACACCGTGTCGGGCGGCAGCGGATTGCCGGACAGGGACGACACGAGGGCGGCGGCTGCTGCGAGATCCGCCGCCGGCTCGGTGATCCGCAGGCCGCCCGCGACGTTCAGATAGACGTCGTGCATGCCGAGCTTCAGGCCGCCATGGGCCTCGAGGACCGCGAGCACCATGGACAGGCGGCTCTGGTCCCAGCCGACCACGGCCCGGCGCGGCGTCCCGAGGGAGGAGGGGGCGACGAGCGCCTGAATCTCGACGAGAAGCGGGCGCGTGCCTTCCATGCCGGCGAAGACGGCCGTACCGGCGGTCGCCATGTCGCGCCCGGCGAGAAAGAGCTCGGAGGGGTTGGGAACCTCGCGCAGGCCCTGATCGGACATCTCGAAGACGCCGATCTCGTCGGTGGGGCCGAAGCGGTTCTTCACTGCGCGCAGGATGCGGAAATGATGGCCTGTATCGCCCTCGAACGACACCACCGCGTCGACCATGTGCTCGACGACGCGGGGACCGGCGATCTGTCCGTCCTTGGTGACGTGGCCCACGAGAATGACGGCGGTGCCGGTCGTCTTTGCGAATCGGATGAGCGCCTGGGCCGAGCCCCGCACCTGGGTGACCGTGCCGGGCGCCGATTCCACCGTCTCGGTCCACATGGTCTGGATCGAGTCGATGATCGCGAGCGCGGGCGGGCGGCCCTGGCTCAAGGTGGCCACGATATCCTCGACATTGGTCTCCGAGGCGAGTTCCACCGGCGACAGGCCGAGGCCGAGCCGTTCCGCGCGCAGGCGCACCTGCCCGACCGCTTCCTCGCCCGAGATATAGGCCACGCGTTCGCCGCGGTTGGCGAGGGCGGCGGAAGCCTGCATGAGCAGCGTAGACTTGCCGATTCCCGGATCGCCGCCGAGCAGGATGATCGAGCCGTGCACGAAACCGCCGCCGGTCACCCGGTCGAGCTCCGCGATTCCGGACGGCGTACGGGGCGCTTCCTTGGTTTCCCCGGAGAGCCCTTCGAGCGGGAAGATGCGGCCCTTGGCGCGCGAGGGGCGTGTTGCGACGGGTCCCGACATGGGGCTCGCGGAGCCCGCTTCCTCGACGATGGTGTTCCATCCGCCGCAGGCCTCGCACTTGCCCTTCCAGCGGTTGTAGACCGCACCGCATTCCTGGCAGACGAAAGACGGGTGACGCTTGGCCATCAACCCTGCGTCCCGCGATAGGTGCGCGCGTAGCGGCGGCCCAGATTGGTGAGGATTTCGTAGCCGATGGTGCCTGCGCGGCGGCCGACCTCGTCGATCGCGAGGGCGCCGCCGATCATGGTCACGGTGTCGCCGCGCCTGAGGTCGTTTTCCGGAATCTCGGTCACGTCCACCGTGATCAGGTCCATGGAGACGTTGCCCGCAAAGGGGCATGGGCGCCCGGCCACGAGAACCCGGCCCGCCAGCAGCTCCTCGCCGCTCGTTCCGCGCGCGCTTGCCGAGCGCGGATAGCCGTCCGCATAACCGACCGAGAGCGTGGCGATCCGCCGCCGTCCGAGCGCGAGCCAGCGCGCGTTATAGCCGACCGTGTCGTCGGCCTCGACCCAGCGCAGCTGCACGATGCGGGCCTGAAGCTCAACGACCGCGCTCATGGGATTGACGAGATCGGGCGTTGGGTTGCCGCCGTAGAGGGCGTAGCCCGGACGCACGAGGTCGAAATGCGGCTTCTGCTTCAGGAAGATGCCGGACGAATTGGCGAGCGAAGCGCGCACCCCTGGCAGCGTCTCGCGCACGGCCCTGAAGGCGTCGATCTGGCGATCGTTGATCGGGTTGTCACTCTCCTCCGCGCTGACGAAATGGCTCATGAGAAGCGCGGTCTCGAAATCCTTCAGTTCGGCGCGGTCCTTGAGGCTCAAACCCTGAGGGACGGTGAGGCCGAGGCGGTTCATGCCCGTGTCGACATGGATCGCGGCGGCGTATCGGCGCCCCTGCGAGCGGCAGAAGGCCGCCCATTCCTCGATCTCCTCGAACGAGCCGAGGACCGGGCGCAGATCATGCTGCGCATAGGCCTGCGACGTGCCGGGAAACAGGCCGTTCAGCACGTAGACGATCGAATCGGGCGCCGCGGCGCGGGCGCGGATCGCCTCGCTCACATGCGCCACGAAGAACGTGCGGCAGCCCGCCTGCGCCAGGGTGGGCACGGCCTCATCGATGCCGGTCCCGTACGCGTCGGCCTTGACCACGGCCGCAGCCTCCGCGCCGCCTGCCCGGTCGCGCAGGCTGCGCCAGTTTCGCCTAAGCGCCGCGAGGTCGATGTGAAGGAGCCCGCCGGCCATGTCGTCGGGGATGCGCCCGGCGGGGGTGGTCTGTTCTGTCCTGGTCAATCGCCGATCCGATCGGGAAGTTTGTCTTCGTCTGCGAGGTTGGTGAAGCGGGTGATGTCGGCCTGGAAGGCCAGCTGCACGGTGCCCGTGGGGCCGTGACGCTGCTTGCCGATGATGACTTCGGCCTTGCCGTGGATCTGATCCATCTCCGCCTGCCACTTGAAGTATTCTTCGGTGCCGGGTTTCGGCTCCTTGTTCTTTAGATAGTACTCCTCGCGGTAAACGAACATGACCACGTCGGCGTCCTGCTCGATGGAGCCCGATTCACGCAGGTCTGAGAGCTGCGGCCTCTTGTCGTCGCGGGATTCCACCTGGCGCGAGAGCTGGGACAGCGCGATGAGCGGAACGGCGAGTTCCTTGGCGAGCGCCTTCAGGCCGGTGGTGATCTCGGTCAGTTCCTGGACGCGGTTCTCGCCCTTCTTGGACGAGCCCGAGAGGAGCTGCAGGTAGTCGACGATGAGAAGGTCGAGACCGCGCTGGCGCTTGAGACGCCGGGCGCGGGCGGTGAGCTGCGCGATGGAGATGCCGCCGGTCTGGTCGATATAGAAGGGAATCGACTGCATTTCCCGGGCGGCTTCGGTGATCTTGTAGAAATCGTCCTCGCGCATGTCGCCGCGGCGGATCTTGTAGGAGGGCACGCCCGCCTGCTCGGCGATGACGCGGGTGGCGAGCTGCTCCGCGGACATTTCGAGGGAGAAGAAGCCCACGATTCCGCCGTTCACGGTTTTCAGGGTCCCGTCCTGCTGCTTCTCCGCCTTGTAGGCTTTGGCGATGTTGAACGCGATGTTCGTCACCAGCGAGGTCTTACCCATGGCCGGGCGGCCCGCCAGGATGATCAGGTCGGAGGACTGGAGGCCGCCGAGGGACTTGTCGAGATCGATGAGCCCGGTCGAGATGCCCGACAGGGCGCCCTCGCGCTTGTAGGCGGCCGCCGCCATGTCGATGGCGGCGGTCAGCGCGTCCGAGAAGCGCTGGAAGCCGCCGTCGGTGCGGCCCGTTTCGGCGATGGAGTAAAGGCGCCGCTCGGCCTCCTCGATCTGGTCCCGGGGCGAACTGTCGACGGGGGCGTCGAAAGCCGTGTTCACCAGGTCCTCGCCGATGTTGATGAGAGAGCGGCGGATCGCGAGGTCATAGATCGTGCGGCCGTAATCCTCGGCGTTGATGACCGTGGTGGCCTCCGCCGCGAGGCGGGCGAGATATTGCGAGACGGTGACGCCGCCCAGATCCTGATCGCCCAGGAAGGTCTTCATCGTGATCGGGGTCGCGACCTTGCCGGCCTTGATCAGGCTCGTGGCGACTTCGTAGATGCGCCGGTGCAGATCCTCGATGAAGTGCTCGGCCTCGAGAAAGTCCGAGACGCGGTAATAGGCGTCGTTGTTGACCAGAATGGCGCCCAGCAGGGCCTGCTCGGCCTCGAGGTTGCTGGGAGGAGTGCGAAACTGCGGCTCGGCATTTTCTAAGCGGGCGATGAGGGCATTGGCGGTGGCCATCTGGCGCTCCGAAAACGGGGGAAGGGGATTGTTGGTCTTAGACCCGAATTCGTGTCCGAAAGGTTGCTCTTCGAACACAAAGACGGGACTCGGGGCACCTGTCCTCACTGTCCTCAATACTCACATGGCCATCGCCTCGCGACTCATTCGGCTTGACTCTCCGGTGCAGGAAGAACCCAACGAAAAAGGCGCTCCCCATCGAATCGATGGAAAGCGCCATTTTGGAACAAAACGAGAACCAGAGCAAGGCTTCCGCCAAGCTCCCGCCTCGCCTGTCGTCATGGACCGTTCCGGCGGGTCGTCGCACCCTGACCCTCCTCCCTCGACGGAAGGAGGCGAGAGGGGCTGCCGGTCGAAGCTCCCTAGCGCATCGTGCGAAAAAGTGGATCCGGTTTTTCGCGAGAACGATGCGCTGTTCTATAGCGGGAGCATCGGATTGATCCCAAAAGTGGATTCCACTTTTGGGTCCGATGCTTAGAGCTCGACGTCGCCGGCTTCGGCGAGTGCCGCGCCGACCTCGAGGCCGAGGTCGTCGAGGTTGGTCTCTTCGCGGGTGGTGACCGCCTCGCCGCGAGCCTGGCGCTCGGCTTCCTCAGGGCTGCGGGCCACGTTGATCGTGACCGAAACCTCGACCTCCGGATGGAGGGAGACCGGCACGCTGTGCAGGCCGAGGGTCTTGATCGGCGTGTTGAGGACGATCTGGTTGCGGTCGACCGTGAAGCCGTTCTCCGCCATCACCTCGGCGAGGTCGCGGGTGGAGACCGAACCGTAGAGCACGCCCGTCTCGCCGGACTGGCGCAGGATGATGAAGCTCTGGCCGTTCAGCTTCTCGGCCACGACCTCGGCTTCCTTGCGGCGCTCGAGGTTGCGGGCCTCGAGCTGGGCGCGCTGCTGCTCGAAATGCTTCTTGTTGGTCTCCGTGGCGCGCAGAGCCTTGCCGCGCGGCAGGAGGAAGTTGCGGGCATAGCCCGAGCGAACCTTGACGGTCTCGCCCATCTGGCCGAGCTTTGCGACGCGCTCGAGAAGGATCACTTCCATCGGTTTTCTCCTTTAATGTTCGTGATCAGGTTGAAAGGGTCGGCGGATGTTTCGGCCTGTTTCCGCCGAAGCGGCGCCGAAAGCCGAAGATCGTGTCGGCGAGGCCGAAGAGAGACAGGGCCGTGACCATGACGCCCTGCGTGAGGAACAGCAGCGCATAGAGGCCCGCCAGAATGAAGCCGCGTCCCGGCTTGCCCTGCGTCCGCTCGTGGATGACGGCGAGGCCCTGGAGGGTGAAGGCCATCAGGAGGGCGCCGAACAGCGCATAGCCGAGGGCGCCGACGAAGCCTTCGAACTGGATCAGGACGAAAGCCAGGATGGGGGCCCAGAGAATGGCGCGCGGCATCGACAGCCCGGGGACGGGCGACCAGGGACGCGGCAGGCGTCCGGAGGCGGAGACCACCTTCGCGGCGAGCCAGAGATAGAGGCCCATGAAGAAGGTGAAGCCGAAGGCCGACAGGGCCGGCGTCATCGTCGCCAGCGTGTCCGTGAGAGCCTCGCGTCCGTCCTCGGTCCCCGCGTCGGGGGCCTCGAAGAACATGCTGACGAAGGCTGAGGAGATCTGCCGCGACCGGGACTGGAAGGCCGTGTAATCGGCCCCCGAGGAAATGATTCCGGTCGCCACGATGGTGAGGGCCGCCGTGGCCGCGACCCAGCCGAGGAGCCGTCCGATCGGATACCATTCCATCGTCCCGTCGGCGGCGGGGCGTCCGAGCAGGGCCAGATAGGCGAGCCACCAGGCCGGCAGGCCCGTGATGGCGATGAACCCGAAGGCGCTGATGGGGGATGCGGTGAAGATCGCAATCGCCAGGCCGCCCACGAGGGTGGCGACGAGACCGGAGCGATGGTTCCAGCCGAGCGCGACGATCAGGATGGGGAGCGGCGCAAGCATGGCGAGCAGGACAGCCAGCATGGTCTCCTTGACCACCACCACTGTCAGAAGGGCCGAGACGAGGCCCGCGCCGATGCCTGTTGCGATAAAGTTCATGGTTCTCGCTGTCCCGCTGCTCACGGCAGGGTTAGGGGCTCTTTGCCCCAACTGACCCGGCGGAATTCCACCGCTGGGCGAAAGGTCGAAAAGGTGGGCCGTTCGGGTGAACGGCCCACCGAAGGCTCAATTAGCGGATCACGTAGGGCAGCAGGCCCAGGAAGCGGGCGCGCTTGATCGCCTGGGCGAGCTCACGCTGCTTCTTGGCCGAGACGGCCGTGATGCGCGAAGGAACGATCTTGCCGCGCTCCGAGATGTAGCGGGACAGGAGCTTCGTGTCCTTGTAGTCGATCTTCGGCGCGTTCGGGCCCGAGAACGGGCAGGTCTTGCGACGACGGAAGAACGGACGACGGCCACCGCCGCCACCAGCACCAAATGCCATGATTAAGCCTCCTCGCCTTCGTTGCCGTCGAAGCCGCCGCCGTCGCGCTCACGGCGCTCGCGGTCCTTGCGCTCGTCGCGGTCGCGCTTCTGCATCATCACGGACGGCTCGGTCTCGAGCTCTTCGACCTTGATGGTCATGAAGCGAAGGATGTCTTCGTTGATGCGCATCTGACGTTCCATCTCGGCGACCGCCGCAGCGGGAGCGTTGAGGTTGAACATCGTGAAGTGCGCCTTGCGGTTCTTCTTGATGCGGTAGGCGAGGGACTTCACGCCCCACATCTCGGTCTTCTCGATGCTGCCGCCATTCTGCTCGATGACGCCCTTGTACTGGTCGACCATTGCTTCGACCTGCTGGGGTGTCACGTCCTGGCGAGCCATGAAAATATGCTCGTAGAGAGGCATAATGGGCCTTTCTCAGGTTTGAGGATCAGGCCTTCGCACCACGTTTGGCGAAGTGTTCAGGCCGGTTTCGCGCGTCCGATCGGCGCCAAGCCCTTCGAGCCTGCAAGGCCCGAGCGGTTGTCGAAGGCGGAGACACGGGACGACGGGTCCGAAGGACCCTGTGCGACAGGCCGCACCGTCCGTTCAGCCCCCGGCCGGAGCGAACGCGAAGCGCGGGCTATAGGCGATTTGTGCGGGAAAGGCAATGGGGCGACGGTAGCCTTTCCGGCCGTCGCGGGCATATGTCGTGTTCCGCTGTGTCCGGTTCCGCCGCCATGCCCGGCCCTGAGCAGGGCACGACGGTATATGGAGCATTTGCCATTGATCGCTTCTCCGGGACGGAGCAAGGATATGGTCAACAAGCGAGTCTAGGCTAAAACGATCTCCATGAAAGCTCCTCCTCTTCGCCTCGGCGTCAATATCGACCATGTCGCAACCGTCCGGAATGCCCGCGGGGGTATCCATCCCGACCCGGTCAGGGCCGCCCATATGGCCGTGCTGGCAGGCGCCGACGGCATTACGGCGCACCTGCGCGAGGACCGGCGGCACATCCGCGACCAGGACATGGAGCGCCTGAAGCGTCAGCTTTTCGTGCCGCTCAACTTCGAGATGGCGGCGACTCCCGAGATGCTCGGGATCGCCACGCGCATTCATCCCCATGCCTGCTGCCTCGTGCCCGAGAAGCGTGAGGAGAGAACCACGGAAGGGGGGCTCGACATCATCGGCGGCGCTTCCCATCTGCGTCCGATGATCCAGGAATTGAAAGCCCAGGGCATCCGTGTCTCGCTCTTCGTCGAGCCGGACACGGACGTGATGGAGGCCGCCTGCGATCTGGGCGCTCCCGTGGTCGAGCTCCATACCGGCACCTATTGCGAGGCCGTTGCGGAAGGGAACGAGGCCAAGGTCGCCCATGAGCTGGAGCGCCTGCGCCGGGCCGCCGCCCACGGGGCCGGCCTCGGTCTCGAAATCCATGCGGGCCACGGTCTGGCCCTCGATTCGGTGCGCCCGGTCGCGGCCATCCCGCAGATCGTGGAGCTGAATATCGGCCATTCCCTCATCGGCGAGGCGATCTTCATGGGCCTCGACGAGGCGGTCCGCGCCATGCGCGCCGCCATGGACGAGGGCCGGGCACAGGTGCCCGCATGATTCTCGGAATCGGATCGGACCTCTGCGACATTCGCCGGATCGAACGGTCCATCGAACGTTTTGGGGACCGGTTCACGCATCGCATCTACACGGAAGGCGAACGGGCGCGCAGCGACCGCCGCGCCGCGCGCGCACCGTCCTATGCCCGGCGCTTCGCCGCCAAGGAGGCCTGTGCCAAGGCCCTTGGAACCGGCCTCAGCCATGGCGTGTTCTGGCGCGACATGGAGGTCGTGAACCTGCCGAGCGGCCGCCCGACCCTGCGCCTGTCCGGGGGAGCCCTCGATCGGCTCAGGGCCATGACCCCGCAGGGCTACGAGCCGGTGATCCACGTCTCCTTGACGGACGATCCCCCTCTGGCGCAGGCCTTCGTGGTGATCGAAGCACGGCCGGTTGCCGGGACGGGCGCGTTGCGGCAGCACCCGCCA
This sequence comes from Microvirga sp. M2, assembly GCF_047497095.1. Classification (NCBI taxonomy): domain Bacteria; kingdom Pseudomonadati; phylum Pseudomonadota; class Alphaproteobacteria; order Hyphomicrobiales; family Methylobacteriaceae; genus Microvirga; species Microvirga sp. M2. Next base: position 2,774,826 of record NZ_CP134063.1, on the reverse strand, counting down.
TAGGCTAGAGCATGGGGCCACGAGACGGGCAGCCATGCCGGCTCCGAAGCCATGCGGCTCGATAAGCCTCGAGAGCGGTTTGCACTTCCGGACGAAGTGCAAACCGCTCTCGACTGCCGCAGCAGACAACGAAGGGCGGCTTTTTGGCCGCGACATTCCTCGAGCATAGGTCGATTCAAGTGAGCGACAACGCCAAGCACAGCACGGGTAGAAGCGTGAAGAAGAAGGAAGAAGAGGGCCTCTGGGAGACCATCAAGGTCATCATCCAGGCTCTCCTCATCGCCGTGGTGGTCCGCACGGTCCTGTTCCAGCCCTTCAACATTCCCTCTGGCTCCCTGATCCCGACTTTGCTGATCGGCGATTATCTCTTCGTGTCCAAATACGCCTACGGCTATTCGAAGCACTCGATGCCCTTCAGCCCGCCCCTGTTCTCCGGCCGGATCTTCGGCTCGGATCCGAAGCGCGGCGATATCGTGGTGTTCAAGCTGCCCAAGGACAACTCGACCGACTACATCAAGCGCGTGGTCGGCCTTCCCGGCGACCGGATCCAGATGATCGGCGGCGTTCTGAATATCAACGGGCAGCCGGTCCATCGCGAGCGCGTGGAGGACTATAAGACGGTGGACGAATACGGCCGCCCCACCGCCGTCCCGCGCTACAAGGAAACCTTCCCGGAAGGCACCAGCCATTACATCATCGAGTTGAAGGGCGACCGGGCCTACTGGGACAACACCGACATCTACACGGTGCAGCCCGGCCATTACTTCATGATGGGCGACAACCGGGACAACTCGACCGACTCGCGCGACGAGGCGAATGTCGGCCAGGTCCCGGCCGAAAATCTCGTCGGCCGCGCGGAGATCATCTTCTTCTCCATCGACGAGGGCGCGTCCCTGTGGCGGTTCTGGGATTGGCCGCAGCACATCCGCTGGAATCGCCTTTTCGAGCGGATTCATTAAGCCGTGACCCGTCGCAAACCGAATCACGACCCGTTGCTGAAGAAGCTGGACTACCGGTTTCTGAAGCCTGAACTTCTCGACGAGGCGCTCACGCATGTGAGCGCCCCGAAGGGCGGCGGAAAGAGCTATCAGCGCCTCGAATTCCTCGGGGATCGCGTGCTCGGCCTCGCCGTCGCGGAGATGCTCTACGACATCTTCCCCACGGCCCCAGAGGGCGAGCTCTCGCGCCGCCTGGCGGAACTGGTGCGCCGCGAAAGCTGTGCCGAGATCGCCATCGCCTGGGATGTGGGGCCCTACCTCAAGCTCGGCGCGGGCGAAGCGCATTCGGGCGAGCGCCGCAACCCGACCATCCTGGCGGATGTGTGCGAAGCGATCATCGGCGCGGTCTTCCTCGACAGCGGCTACGATGCCGCGAAGGGGCTCGTGGAGCGCAGCTTCAAGGGCCTGCTGGAAGCGCCCCGGCGCTCCCTCCGGGATCCCAAGAGCGCCTTGCAGGAATGGGCCCAGGGACGGGGCCTGCCGCCGCCGACCTATACGGTCGCGGAGCAGACGGGACCCGATCACGCGCCGAAGTTTCGGGTGATGGTCAGGGTCAAGGGCGCCGACACCGAGTTCGGGCACGGTACATCGAAGCGCATCGCGGAACAGGCGGCGGCGCGGAGCCTTCTCCTCCGAGAGGGCGTCTGGACGGAGGAAGAGCATGGAACATCCTGAGCCGGTCACGACGAAAGCCGGTTTCGTCGCCCTCATCGGCGCGCCCAATGCGGGCAAGTCGACGCTGCTCAACGCGCTCGTGGGCTCCAAGGTCTCCATCGTGTCGCGCAAGGTGCAAACGACACGCGCCTTGGTGCGGGGCATCGCCATGGAAGGCGATACGCAGATCGTCTTCGTGGACACGCCCGGCATCTTCAAGCCCAAGCGCCGCCTCGACCGGGCGATGGTCACTTCGGCCTGGGGCGGGGCAGGGGATGCGGACGTGGTCGCGCTCCTGCTCGACGTGCGCCGGGGGATCGACGAGGAGGCGGAAGCCATTCTCGCCAGGCTGCCCGAGCTGAAGCGTCCGAAGGTGCTGATCCTCAACAAGATCGACCTGATCGAGCGCTCGAAGCTGCTGGAGCTGGCCTCCCGGCTCAACGAGATGGTGCCGTTCGCCCATACCTTCATGATCTCGGCGCTGAACGGCGACGGCATCGACAGGCTCAGGAGCCAGCTCGCGGCCATGATACCGGAAGGACCCTGGCTCTATCCGGAAGATCAGATCTCCGATGCGCCCCTGCGCATGCTCGCCGCCGAGATCACCCGCGAGAAGATCTACGAGCGTCTGCACGAGGAGCTGCCCTATCAGTCCACCGTGGAGACGGACCAGTGGCAGCAGCGGCCGGACGGGTCCGTGCGGATCGAGCAGACGGTGTTCGTGGAACGCGACAGCCAGCGCAAGATCGTTCTCGGCAAGGGCGGCCAGACCATCAAGGCCATCGGACAGGCGGCGCGCAAGGAAATCGCCGAAATCGCGGAAGCCCCCGTGCATCTCTTCATCTTCGTGAAGGTGCGCGAGAACTGGAGCGACGACCCCGAACGCTATCGCGAAATGGGGCTGGAGTTCCCCAAGGGTTAAGCCGCAAAGGCATTGCGTTTTAGCGATGAGCCGCGAGGGAATGACCCTCGCGGCTTTCGTCTTTTACTGCTGGTTCTGGCCCTGCAGCAGCGGGGTGATGCGGCGCAGGGTGACGCGGCGGTTTTCCCGTTCGGGGCCCTGGGTGTTCACCTTCAGATACTGCTCGCCATAGCCCTGCGTGGTCAGGTTCTCGGCGGGGATCTGGAAGCGCTGGGACAGGATGGTCGCGACCGTTTCCGCGCGGCGGTCGGAGAGGGTGAGGTTGTCCTCGTCCGAGCCGACCGCATCCGTGTGGCCTTCGATCATGAAGATCTCGTTCGGGTTGCGGGAGATGGCCTGGCGCAGGCCGTCGGCGATCACGCCGAGAGCGTCGATCTGATCCGGCGGCAGCTCCCATGAGCCGAACTCGAAGTTGATCGTATCGAGGTCCACGCGGCGCATGCGCTCGCGCAGCGGCTGGCTGCGGCGGACTTCGTCGAGGGTATAGGCGCGGTCGATGCGCTGGACCGGCGGAGCCGTGAAGGCTTCCACGATCTGCGCCGGTGAGGCGCGTTCCGTCTCGACGATGTATTCGTCGCGCGGAATGCTGACCCGAGGCGGCGGCATGCGAAGGACGTCCTCCTCGACATAGCCGTAGCCCGGGCGCGCGCCGATGCCGCTGCGGCGGTTGTCGATCAGGATCACCTCGCGGCCCGCGGGCTCGCGCCTGATGCGGCGGACGAGGTTGCCGTATTCGTCGCGCACCGTGACGATTTCCGAACCGTCCGGGCGGCGGACGATGGTGGTTTCCTCTCCGGGACCGCGGCGCTCGACACGCACTTCGTCCGCTCCGTAGATGCGGCGGAAGCGCTCCGTCTCGTCGTGGCGGATGATGACGCTGTTGCCCTCGCGGATGATCGTGCGGTCGCCGGGCTCCTCGATGATGACGCGATCACCTTCCCGGCGCTCGCGGCGCTGGCGGCGCAGATCGTCGATGCGCACCCGCGACGGATCGAGGGGCTGGGCCTGCTGGGGGGACGTCTGCTGCTGCGCGTTCGGCGCGGGCGGCGGGGTCGGCTGGGCTCTGGGAGCGGGGGCCGGCTGGGCCGGCGCTGGCGGGGCAGGCTGCGGGCGAGGCGCAGGAGCGGTCGGAGCCGGAGCGGTCGGAGCCGGGGTCGGCGCCGTACGCGGCGGTGTCGACGGAGCGGGCTCGGTCCTGGACCGATCCTGATCCCTCCGCTGGTCCGGGTTTCTGCGCTGATCCTGCTCCTGACGCTGCTCGTCTCCCGGGCGGGGAGCCGGAGTCGCGTCCCGGCGCTGCGGGGCCGGCGCGGTCGTCGAGGGCGAGGCCGGGCGCTCGGAGGAATCGGGAGCCTGCGGACGCTGGCGGTCGCCGGGGCGCTGATCACGCTCCTGCGCATCGGGCCGCTGCGGCCGTGCGGGCGCCTCTTTCCGATCCTGGCTCTGGGTCTGGCTGCGCTCGGCCGGAGCCTGGCTCGGCTGAGCCGGCGCCGGCTTCTCGGCAGGCTGGCGCTGTTCCTGCTGCCGCTGCTGTTGCGGGCGCTGCTCTTGCGAACGCTGCTCTTGCGAACGCTGCTCCTGAGAACGCTGTTCCTGGCTCCGGCGGGGCGTCGCGGGCGCTTCCTGGTCCGGACTGGCGGCGCGGGGCGCGCGCGGGGTGTCGGGAGACTCGCTTCCCTGGGCGCCGCGCTGGGGACGCTGCGGACGGCCGCCTTCCTCGTCCGCGCCCTGGCGCCTCTCGCGGCGCTGCTGGCCCGGAGGAGCCTGCTCGTCCTGTCCCTGCGCTCTCTGTCTTGCCTTGGGCGGCTGTTGCGGTTGGTCACCCGTATCGGCCTGGGCTACCGTGATGGGAGCGGGGTTTTGCTGCTGGAGCGCAGAAGCGTTCGCCGACAGCATCATCAGCGGGATGGCAGTGCTCGCAAGGAACAGGTTGGTAAGCTTCATGATCCTCAATTCACTTTCGGGGTATGAGAGGCGTGAATGCTAAGCTGGCCATTTTGTTCCAATTTAGGCGTCGCGCCGTCTTGCAGGATATCTTAACATTTTCGTTCGATGCTCTTGGAAAATATGGAAAAAAGCTCCTTCGATGCTTATATCCGGGCTTCATTCCGAGATCGTTCAGAAAGCAGCCGAATCCAATGCAATGGACCGACGAAGGCATCGTTCTCGGCGTCCGCAAACATGGCGAGACGAGCGTCATTCTCGAAATGATGACGCGCGAGCATGGCCGTCATTCGGGCCTCGTCCATGGCGGGCGTTCCAAGGCGCTGCAGCCGGTGCTCCAGCCCGGCAATACCGTTCAGGCGACGTGGCGGGCGCGCCTCGACGAGCATCTCGGCAATTTCCAGGTCGAAGGCATCAGGCTTCGCGCGTCCCGCCTCATGGGCTCGTCCATGGCGCTCTACGGCCTCGCCGCCCTGGCCCATCTGCTGCGCTCCGTCCCGGAGCGCGATCCGCATTTCGCCCTCTATGAAACCCTGACCGTTCTCGTGGACCACCTGGACGATCCGGACCTTGCGCCCGCGCTCTTCGTGCGGTTCGAACTCGCCATGCTGGCGGAACTCGGCTTCGGACTCGATCTCACGTGCTGCGCCGCCACGGGCACCGAACGGGATCTCGTCTATGTTTCGCCCCGGAGCGGCCGTGCCGTCAGCGCGGCGGCAGGGGAGCCCTACAAGGATCGTCTCCTGGCGCTGCCGGGCTTCCTGATCGGCCAAAGCAGGGCCAACCGGCCGAGCGAGAGCGAGATCCGGGCCGGATTTGCGCTGACGGACTTCTTCCTGCATCAGAATGTCTTCGACCCCCAGGGGCAGCGGGCCCCCGAGGAGCGGGCGCGTTTCGTCGCACTCGCGACAGCTGGGGACGAATAAGGTTTGTTTCTGTTATGTTCTCATTCCAGGTGATAAAGAAGCGATTCGCAGTTGAGGAATTCGATTAATGGGTAAGCCGGTCAATCCACCCTCTGGCGGCGAGATCGAGAACATCAATCTCAAGGACGCCCTGGAAGAGCGCTATCTCGCCTATGCGCTGTCCACCATCATGCACCGGGCGCTGCCGGACGCGCGGGACGGGCTGAAGCCCGTTCATCGCCGCATCCTGCACGCCATGCGGCTCCTGAAGCTCGACCCCAAATCCGCGCCGAAGAAATGCGCCCGCATCGTCGGCGACGTGATGGGTCAGTACCACCCGCACGGCGACCAGTCGATCTACGACGCCCTGGTGCGCATGGCGCAGGATTTCGCCCAACGCTATCCGCTGGCGGACGGGCAGGGCAATTTCGGCAATATCGACGGCGATGGCGCCGCCGCGATGCGCTACACCGAGGCGAAGCTCACGGAGGTGGCCCGCCTTCTCCTCGAGGGCATCGACGAGGATTCCGTCGATTTCCGCGAGACCTACGATCAGGCCAATGAAGAGCCTGTCGTGCTGCCCGCCGCCTTCCCGAACCTGCTCGCCAACGGTTCGCAGGGCATCGCGGTCGGCATGGCGACCTCCATCCCGCCGCACAACGCGGCCGAATTGTGCGATGCGGCCCTGCATCTCATCACGAAGCCCAACGCCACATCCGAGCAGCTGATGCAGTTCGTGCCCGGACCGGACCTTCCGACCGGCGGCATCATCGTCGACAGCCCGGCCTCGATGGCCGAGACCTACAGCACCGGCCGCGGCTCGTTCCGGGTTCGCGCCCGCTGGCAGAAGGAGGATCTCGGCCGGGGCAACTGGCAAATCGTCGTCACCGAAATTCCCTATGCGGTGCCGAAATCCCGCCTGATCGAGAAGATCGCGGAGCTGCTTCAGGAGAAGAAGCTGCCGCTGCTCGCCGATATCCGCGACGAATCGGCGGAGGACATCCGTGTGGTGCTGGAGCCGCGGGCCAAGACCGTCGATCCGATCATCCTCATGGAATCGCTCTTCAAGCTGACCGAGCTCGAGAGCCGCGTTCCGATGAACGTGAATGTGCTCGCCGGCGGCAAGGTGCCGAAGGTGCTGAGCCTCGCCGAGTGCCTGCGCGAATGGCTCGACCATCGCCGCGAAGTGCTGATCCGCCGCTCGACCTTCCGCCTCTCCGCCATCGACAGGCGCTTGGAGATCCTGGGCGGCTTGCTCATCGTCTATCTCGATCTCGACCGGGTGATCAAAATCATCCGCGAGGAGGACGAGCCGAAGGCGGAGCTGATGCGCGTCTTCAAGCTGACCGAGGTTCAGGCGAACGCCATCCTCGATACCCGCCTGCGCTCGCTCCGCAAGCTCGAGGAGATGGAGCTCAAGCGCGAGCAGAAGAACCTGCAGGACGAGAAGGCCAAGATCGAGGAGCTCCTCACCTCCGAGAAGGTGCAGTGGAAGACCGTCGCCGGCGAGATCAAGGAGGTTCGCAAGACCTTCGGACCCGACACGGCTCTCGGCAAGCGCCGCACGACGTTCGCCGACGCGCCCGACACCTCCGACATCGATTTCGCCGAGGCCATGATCGAGCGCGAGCCGATCACCGTGATCGTCTCCGAGAAGGGCTGGGTCCGCGCCATGAAGGGCCACCAGGAGGACGTCTCCTCGGTGCAGTTCAAGGGCGACGATAAACTCAAGACGGCTTTCTTCGCCGAGACTACGTCCAAGATCATCGTGGTGGCGAACAACGGACGCTTCTTCACGCTCGACGCGTCGAAGCTGCCCGGCGGCCGCGGCTTCGGCGATCCGATCCGCCTCATGGTGGACCTGGAGGAGGGGGCGGATTTCATCGCGGCCTTCCCCTACAAGGCGGGCTCGAAACTGCTCGTGGCGGGGTCCGACGGGCGCGGCTTCATCGTACCGGCCGACGACGTCACGGCGAATACGCGCAAGGGCAAGCAGATTCTCAACCTCGATGCTCCGGCCGTCATGGTGGTCTGCACCGAGGCCGAGGGCGATCACATTGCGATCATCGGCGAGAACCGGAAGCTCCTGATCTTCCCTGCGAAGCAGCTGCCGGAAATGAGCCGCGGCAAGGGCGTGCGCCTTCAGCGCTACAAGGACGGCGGCGTGTCCGACGCCAAGGTGTTCACCCTGAAGGAAGGCCTCACCTGGAAGGATACGTCCGGCCGCACCTGGACGGTGGCGAAAGAGGACCTGCGCGACTGGCTGGGCGACCGCACCGAGGCCGGACGCCTTCCGCCGAAAGGCTTCCCGAAATCCAACAGGTTCGGGGAATGACATGACGATGAGGCCCGCCGGAAGGCGGGCCTTTCGTTATGGGCCCGTCGCTTCCGGTGCGGAATCCCCCTTGCGGGGGGCGATGCGATAGGTACAGCGGCGGCCTCCGTGGAGAAGGTGCTCCTCCCGGCGAACGTCCGCGCCGGGCCCGAGAACGGCCGAGAAGACGGCGAGCTCGGACCGGCAGAAGCCCTGGCAGGCCGTCGCCGCGATGCAGATCGGGCAATGGTTTTCGATCAGGAGGAAACTGCCGTCCGCCTCCCGCGACCAGGACGCCATGTAGCCTTCCTGGCTGCGAAGATCCGCCAACGTCGCGACGCGTTCCGCCAGGCTTGCCCTGTCGGCCATGCGGGCGCCGTAAAGCGCGAGGACGTCCCGCTCCCGTCGGGCGATCAGCCGGTCGAGGCCCTCCGGCCCGAAGACATCGGCGACGCCGCGCAGGATCTCGACCGTCAGGCCCGCGTGATTGTCGGGAAAGCGCCCGTGTCCCTTGTCCGTGAGCGACCAGCGGCGCTTGGGCCTGCCGACCCCGAGCCTTTCGTCGTCATAGGCCACGAGCCCGGCGGCATGGAGGCGGTCGAGCTGCTGGCGCATGGCGACCGCCGTCGTCCCCAGTGTCTGAGCCAGCGCGGAGGCGGATTGCGGCCCGTGAGCCTTCAATGCATGGAGCAGGCGATCGGAAGGGCGATTGTTCATGGACCAAGCCTAGCGCGCCTGCCGAATAAAACAAGCAATGACTTTCTAAATAGACTTGGCTAAAGAAAGTGGCCCCTTTTCGAAACGCTGGATCCCGCGCCATGGATGAAGTCAGAGACGATCGGCTGCCCGCCGCTCTTTTCCCGAACGCCCTGGTGCTCATCCTGACCCTCTGCCTGGGGGAGGGGATTTACGCGCTCAACAGCTTCCTCGTCTCCACGTCCCTGCCTTCGGCCGTGATCGAACTCGGCGGCGCAGCCCTCATCGGCTGGGCCTTCACGGTCTATCTGGTGGCCGCCATCGTCGGGGGCGCCTCGGCCGGTTTCCTCAAGTCCCGACTGGGTGCGCGTCGGCTGCTCATCGGGCCGGCCATCGTCTTTCTGGCGGGCACGCTCCTGGCGAGCGAAGCATCCTCGATGATCACGGTCCTCGTCGGCAGAACGCTGCAAGGGCTCGGAGAGGGGATCATCGCGGCCGCCTGTTACGTTCTCGTGGCGGAGTTCCTGCCGCCGCGCCTGGTGCCGCGCTTCTTCGGTCTGATCGCGGTGACCTGGGCGGGATGCGCCTTCGGCGGCCCGCTCCTGGCCGGTTTCGTCACGGAGACCTGGTCGTGGCGTGCCGCCTTTCTCATGAACGTCCCTCTCATTCTGATCTTCATGGGGCTCGTCCTTGCGATCATTCCGCGAGGACGGGGCGGCACCGCGAAGGGAATGCCGCCGCTCGGGCGCCTGTCCGCGATCGCGGCCGGAATCATGCTGATCGCCGTCGCGGGGCTGCAGTCGCAATGGTGGCTGACGGCGGGACTCGTGGGCTTGGCCATCGCCACGCTGGCGGGCACCGTCCTTTTCGACCGGCGCAGCCGCCACCGTCTGTTTCCGAGCGACGCCTTCTCGCTGGCCACGACGGTCGGGGCCGGATTGTGGATCGCGCTTCTCATGCCGGTGGCGCAGGCATCCACCTCCGTGTACCTGCCCTTGTCCCTACAGCGGCTCTGGGGCTACGGCCCGACCGAGGCGGGCTTCGTGTCCGCTCTCATGGCGCTGTCCTGGTCGGCGGCGGCATTCGCCGTGTCATTCGTGAACCGCGCGCCTTGGCCGCGCCGGCTCGTCCGATCGGGGCCGCTGCTGCTGGTTCTCGGCCTTGCGGGCGCGGCCCTCGCCCTTCTGTCCGGGCTGCCGTGGGTTCTGATCGGAGCGCAGATCGCCATCGGTTGCGGGTTCGGCGTCAGCTGGGCGTTTCTCAGCCAGGCGATCATGACGTCCGCCCGGCCGGGAGAGCAGGATCTCGCCTCCGGCCTGGTGCCGACGACGCAATCCGCCGGCTACGCCATCGGAGCCGCGACGGCCGGGATCGTGGCCCAGGCCGCCGGGTTCGACGGCAACCTCGCGCCGGAGATCCTCGCGCCTGCGATGGTCGCGGTCTTCACCGCGAGCGCCGTCATGGCCGTCGGCGCATGGCTGGTGAGCCTCCGGGTGGCGGCCACTTCGACGGACGGCGCAGCCTGATCGGGCATGCGGTGGCGGCGAGATCAGCCCGCCGTACCGCCGTCGTCTCGGTCGGGTTCTGCCTCTCGGGCGGCACCGGGCCATGCTCGCCGGCGCCGTTCTCCAATCTGGCGGCGATCGCGGCCACATGGCATCCCTGGAGGCGTGCGCCGCCTAGGGTATCGGACGTGAAAAGTGGAAGCCACTTTTGGGATTGCATCCGATGCTCCCTTCTTCGAAAGAGCGCATCGCTTGCTGCGAAAAACCGGGTCCACTTCTGCGCACGATGCGTTAGCCCACCCGCACCCAGCCATGGGCGCCGAGGCGTTCCTGGGGGGTGAAGCGGGCCTTGTAGCCCATCTTCTTCGAGCCCTCGACCCAGTAGCCGAGATAGAGATACGGCAATCCCTTCGCCCTGGCGCGCCGGATGTGGTCGAGGATCATGAAGGTGCCGAGGCTGCGGTCCTGACGGTCCGGATCGTAGAAGGAATAGACCATCGACAGGCCGTCGCTCATCACGTCGGTGAGGGCGACCGCGATGAGGTCGCCCTCGCCCCTCCCGGTGATGCCGCTGTCGATTCCGCGGCGGCGGTATTCGATCAGCAGCGTGTCCACGTGGCTGTCCTCGACCATCATGGAATAGTCGAGCACCGACATGTCGGCCATGCCGCCATCGGCATGACGGGCATCGACGTAGCGGCGAAAGAGCGCGTATTGCTCAGAACTGGGCCGGTTCGCCATCTCGTTGCCGATCAGGTCGGCGTTGTTCCTGAGCACGCGTCTCAGATTGCCCGAGGTCTCGAATTCGCCCGTGAGGACGCGGACGGACACGCAGGCTCTGCAGGTGTCGCAGGCCGGACGATAGGCGATCGTCTGCGAGCGGCGGAAGCCTCCCTGAGTGAGGATCTCGTTCAGCTCGCGACCGCGCCGCCCCACGATATGCGTGAAGACCTTCCGTTCCTCCTTGCCCGGCAGGTAAGGACAGACGGACGGGGAGGTCAGATAGAATTGCGGGGCGTCGCGGGAGTGACTCGTCAAGCCGGAAAGCCTTGTGGAGAAACCTTGAGCGCTGATTCAACGCTCCAAGGATAACATTGGTGCCCGCCCCGTCCAGGAAAAGAGAGCAGGTGTCGCAGCCCGCTATTCGCTGCGGACGATCATCATGCCCGTGAGCAGGTCGCGGATGAAGCGCCCGTCGTTGCGGATGAAGCCGACCAGCACGTCGCAGGCCCAGAGCAGGAAGGTCGAGATGGCGACGTAAAAGAAGAGCGCGTGCACGGCGGCCGCGAGCATCGAGACCCGGCGGCCCGTGGACGGGTCGATCACGCGCAGGCCCATGGTACGCATGCCGACGGTCGCCTGATTGGGGCCCCCGATGGTCACCGCGTTGTAGACGATGAAGATCAGCGCCGTGAGGGGCAGGGCGAAGAACAGGCCCCAGCCGAGCCCCAGGGTGATGAGGCCGAGAAAGAAGATGCCGATGGAAATCAGCACGACCCAGAGCGCGATGACGAGCAGGTCGATGAGATAGGCCCAGAACCGGCGCGCGATCACGCCGTCCGTCAGGCGGCTATCCGCCGGGAACGTGTTGTAGTCGATGGTCGGCGGGTAGGGCCGATTGACCATGTTGCTTCCTCAATAGGCGGTCTCGGACAGGCCGCGCGAGTCGATCCGTCGCGGTGCGAGGCCCTCCGCCTTGAGGGCCTCGAATACCTCCAATGTATGTTGTCTGTCGCGAGTTTCGATAGTGATGTCGATGGAAACGCCCTTGGCGGGCACGTCGAGGAAGAGGCGGCCGTGGGAGACTTCGAGGATGTTGGCGCCCAGATTCCCGAGAAGGCTCGCCACGCGGCCCAGGAGTCCGGGCCTGTCATGGGAGGTGATCCGGAAGGAGGCGATCCTGTCGTCCCGCTCCAGTTCGCGCACCATGACCGAGGCGAGGATGCGGGCGTCGATATTGCCGCCGCAGAGCACGAGGCCGACGCGCTTGCCCTCGAAGCGCTTAGGCTCGGCCAGCATGGCGGCGAGTCCCGCCGCGCCCGCGCCCTCGGCCATGGTCCGCTGGAGGGTGGCATAGGCGTTGACCGCGCGTTCGATCAGCGGCTCCTCGACAAGGATGATGTCCGGAACGAGATCCCGAACGATCGGCAGCGGCAATTGGCCCACGGTCTTGACCGCGATGCCTTCCGCCAGCGTCGCGCCGCCGATGGGGCGCTCCTCGCCGCGGATCGCGTTCGTGAAGGACGGGTAGAGGGCGGCCTCCACGCCGACGATCTCGATGGAGGGCTTCAGGGCCTTCGCGGCGACGGCGATTCCCGAGATCAGGCCGCCGCCCCCGATGGGCACGACGATCTGGTCGAGATCGGGCGCGTCGGCCAGCATTTCCATCGCGATGGTGCCCTGACCGGCCATGACCTTCGGGTCGTCGTAGGGATGGACGAAGACGAGCCCCTCGGCCTCGGCGATCTCGCGCGCCTTGGCGGCGGACTCGTAGAGCGTCTCGCCGAACAGCACCACGCGCGCGCCGTAGGAGCGGGTATTCTCCGCCTTCACCAGGGGGGCGCTCTCCGGCATGACGATGACGGCCGGGATGCCGAGGCGCCGGGCGTGGTAGGCCACGGCCTGGGCATGGTTGCCCGCCGACATGGCGATCACGCCGCGCCGGCGCTCCTCGGGCGCCAGGCTCTCCAGCTTGTTGACCGCGCCGCGCTCCTTGAAGGAGCCGGTGGGCTGCATGTTCTCGTGCTTGACGCAGACGTTCGCGCCCGTGATCTGGGAAAGGCGCGGCGCAGGCACCAGAGGCGTTCGCAGGACCTGGCCCCGAACGGTGTCGGCTGCGCGCTCCACGTCCTGCAGGGTGATGGCATAATCGGCCACGGCTTCCTCCGGTTTTCCCATCATATCATCCTTAGACGTTTCTTGGCGTCGTGTCCTGAAAGCCCAGCAATCCGCCCGGCCGGAAGATCAGGAAGACGGCGAGCGACGCATAGAGGGCGATGTCCCGCCCCTCGATCGGCAGATAAGCCGACCAGACGGTTTCGAACAACCCGATGACGAACCCGCCGAGCAGCGCCCCCGGCACCGAGCCGATGCCGCCGATCACCGCGCCGATCAGGGCCTTCAGGCCATACTGAAATCCGCCCGCAAAGCCCAGGCCTCCGTACTGCACGACGATCAGCATGCCCGAGAGGCCCGCCATGCCTCCCGCAAGAGCAAGCGTCTGCGTCAGAAGGCGAGGGCCGTTGACGCCCATGATCGCCGCCGCACGGGCATCGTCCGCCACCGCCCGCCACGCCCGTCCAAAGGCCGTCGCCTTCATCAGCCACAGGAGCCCGAGCGCGGCGATCAGCCCGGTCCCCGCCGTCATGACGCTGATGGGCGTGAGGCTGACAAGGAAGTTTCCCGCCCGGGCCAGGGGCCATGCATCGGCCCAGATGGGCGGCAGCCAGATCGTCACCGGGCTCTGGACGAGACGCAAGTATTCCATCAGGAAGAGCGAGAGGCCGACCGTCGCGATGAGGCTCGGTTGGGAGCTGGCCGCGGTGATGCGGCTGATGGTGAAATATCCGCCGACGGCGCTGTGCATCGCGCCCGCGAAGACGGCGCCCGCGAGCCCCGCCGCGAGTCCGAGAAGCGGTGAGTTCAGGCCCGACACGATGACGACGGCCGCACCCGTGACGGTGGCGGCCGATCCCGCGGCCGCGAGTTCCCCGAAGGCCAGGTTGACGCGCCCGCTCAGGCCGAAGACCAGGGCGAAGGCCACGGACAAAAGGGCATAGATCGCCGTGCGCGGGAGGCTCACCAGAAGCTGCTGCAGCCAATAGGCGAATCCGGCCGGAAGCTCGATCAGCGCCGCGTCCGGCGGGCTGCCCGGATCCGCCGCGATGCCCTCGGGCGTTTCGAGATAGTAGTGCTTGAGCATGTAGAGGCTTGCGCCCGAGATCGGGCCTTCCTCGGTGGCGAGCCCGGTCAGTTCGGCCTTGTTGAGGGAAAGGCCCTCGGCCGCGAAGGTGCAGACGACATAGCGGTCGAGCGGGGGACGATCCGGCGATTCGGCCGAGTAGAGCACCGTCAGGCTCCGCGGAGCCGGGCCTTCCTGGATGCGCTGGACCGTAATCGCTGCGCCCGGATTGAGCGCCGGCAGGGTGGATCGGCATATGCGCGCCTGATCCGCATCGATGGACAGGCCGCACCCGTTCAGCAGGACAAGGGAGACGACAAGGGCCAGGATGCGGAACATGCCCTTGGCCCTGTGCAGCTCTGAATATTGCGTGGACACCAAAGGTTTCAGCTTCTTGCTTTGCTCAGATGCACCAGTTTAGTAATATTGTATCGATTCCGCGAGCCGCACGGAGAGGGCCGATGAATCCGAAATGTGTAGCTGTCGTAGGAGTGATTGCAATCTCTTTTACGTTCTGGGTTTTTCACGCTGAAGTCCGTTCCGAGGAGGCTTGGGTGGACCCTTGGCTTGACAACTCCCAGGTTCCAGCGGTCGCCGCCGAGGCCCCCGGATTCAGCCACGGGACGAGTCTCTGCTCGATTCACGCATACTTGCGGAACCTGAATCCCGGAGGAGCGAATCTCAGAGCGGGGCCGGGGCGGAATTTTCCCATCGTGGCGCGGATATCCGGAACCAACCCGGAAGATGATATGCAGCCGGAGTTTCAGGTGATCGGCGCGAGAAACGGGTGGCTATTGATCCACGATCCCCACTGGGCGGATTATGGCGCGGACAATCAGCAGGTGCTCTATAAGGGGTCCGGCTGGGTTGCCCCGGGTCTGATCGCATTCGACATGGAGGGCTACACGCTCTTTTCCAAGCCACGGATCGGGGCAGCCGTCCTTCTCACGCTCAAAGGTCCCGAAGAGGAATGGACCGGCGCCAACGTCAGGGTCGAGCAGGTGCACGGCTGCAGCGGAGGTTTCCTGGACATCACGGTCAGGAAGAAGGGTGGAACGAGAAGCCGTGGTTGGTTCGCCGCCATCTGTGGCAATCAGGGGACCACATGCTCGTTCGGCAATGAGCCGCTCATGATCGAGGAACGCAGGGGAAAACTCATCAGCGCGACAGACCTGGACTGACAGGTCCGTCATGCCGATTGCGAGAATGGGGTCAGGCTCGAGCCTTCTTTAGCTGCTCCGCGACGCGGGGCGCGAAATAGGTGAGGACGCCGTCGGCGCCCGCGCGCTTGAAGGCCAGCAGGCTCTCCATCATGGCGCGCTCGCCGTCGATCCAGCCGTTATTGGCCGCGCCCTGGATCATCGCATATTCGCCCGACACCTGGTACGCGAAGGTCGGGACCGCGAAGGTTTCCTTCACCCGCTGGACGATGTCGAGATAGGGCATGCCGGGCTTGACCATGATCATATCCGCGCCTTCCTCGAGATCGAGGGCGACCTCGCGCATGGCTTCGTGCGTGTTGGCCGGATCCATCTGGTAGGTGCGCTTGTCGCCGATCAGCGTGGCGCTGGTCCCGATGGCGTCGCGGAACGGGCCGTAGAAGGCCGAGGCGTATTTCGCCGCATAGGCCATGATCTGCACGTCCTGGAACCCGGCTGCGTCGAGGGCCGCGCGGATCGCGCCCACGCGTCCGTCCATCATGTCGGAGGGCGCGATGACGTCGGAGCCCGCCTCAGCCTGGAGCACGGCCTGCCGGGCGAGCAGCGCCACCGTCTCGTCGTTGAGGATGCGGTCGCCGTCCATCACGCCGTCATGGCCGTGGCTGGTATAGGGATCGAGCGCGACGTCCGTGATCACGCCGATTTCGGGCACGGCCCGCTTGATCTCGCGCACGGCGCGATTCACGAGATTGCGGCTGTTCAGGGATTCCGAGCCGGTCGGATCGCGAAGCGCCGGGTCGGTATAGGGAAAGAGCGCGAGGGCGGGGATGTCGAGGGCGGCGGCGCGCTCGGCCTCCTTCACCACTTCGCCGATGGTCAGGCGCTCGACGCCCGGCATGGACGCGACCGGATGCCGACCGCTCTCGCCTTCGACGACGAAAAGGGGCCAGATCAGGTCGTTCGTCGTCAGCACGTTCTCGCGCACCAGCCGCCGGGACCACTCGGCCTTGCGGTTGCGTCGCAGGCGGTGGGACAAATTCAGGGAGGAAGCAGCTTCCGGTGCGGCAGGGCGGGGGAACGGCGACAGTTTCGACATAATCCTCATCCAGAGCCGGCTTCGCTGCGCCGGCGCATGCCGAGAGGGGTAGCACATTTAAATCGCTCTAAAAAAGGGTTCGGCGTCGCATCCGGGACATTCCTGAGGGAAAACAGACAGGGCTGCCATGCATTGACGGTAACCTTGGGCGCTGTTTAATCGCCAGGACGGGCATTCGGGCCGAAGCAGGGAAAGGCGCTCCATGGACGAGAACGCGGAAGTGACATGCGAAAAGCACGGTGCCGCCGGCATCATCACGCTCAATCGTCCCCGCGCCCTCAACGCCCTGACCCTGACCATGGTGCGTGAGATGCGCCGGGCCCTCGATGCCTGGGCCACGGACCCGGAGGTCTCCCGCATCGTCGTCCAGGGCGCCGGCGGGAAGGCGTTCTGCGCCGGTGGCGACATCCGCCGCCTCACCGATCTCCTGCAGGCCGGCGAGCGCGACGAAGCGCTCGCGTTCTGGCGCGAGGAATATCAGCTCAACATCCGGATCAAGCGCTACCCGAAGCCTTATGTCTCCCTCATCGACGGCATCGTCATGGGCGGCGGCGTCGGCGTGTCGTTGCACGGATCCCACCGCGTTGCGGGCGAGGGCTATCTCTTCGCGATGCCGGAAGTCGGCATCGGCTTCTTTCCCGATGTGGGCGCGACCTATGCCCTGCCGCGCCTTCCCGGCCGGACCGGCATGTATCTGGCGCTGACCGGCGAGCGGGTGAAACAGGCCGATGCGCTGATGCTCGGCCTTGCCACCCATGCGGTCCCGGGCGCCGCGATGGAGCCCCTGCGCCAGGCCCTGATCGCGGGCGATCCGGTGGACGAGGCGCTGGCGAAGGCCTCCTTCGATCCCGGGCCCGCGCCGTTGAGCCCGGAGCGCGCGGTCATCGAATTCTGTTTCGCGGCCGGGAGCGTCGCCGGCGTGCTGGAGCGCCTCGACGAGGCGGCGGGCAAGGGCAGCGAATTCGCGTCGAAGACGGCGGCGGGCATGCGCGCCAAGTCCCCGACCAGCATGAGCATCGCCTTCGAGCAGGTCCGCCGGGGTGCCTCCCTGTCCTTCGAGGAGGCCATGAGGACCGAGTTCCGAATCGTCTCCCGGATCGGCGACGGCAAGGACTTCTTCGAGGGCGTCCGGGCGGTTCTGGTCGACAAGGACAATCGGCCCCGCTGGGACCCGGCCTCTCTCGACGGCGTGACGCGGGAAGCGGTCGAGCGCTACTTCGCGGGCCTGGGCCCCCTTGAGCTGGAGACCCGCTGATGCCCCGGAACGGCAACCACGGTGCAGCGCAGGAAGCCGCGCGGGACTATCTCTCGGACCGGATCGAGGAGCGCCCGGCGGCACCCGCCTCCATGCGCTGGAGCTTCGTCCTGACCTGGTTCATGCGGGTGCTCGCGATCATCTGGATCATGAAGGGGCTCAGCTCCTGGTCGGTGATCCTGGGGATCTGGACGCCCGCCGGGCAGTTCGAGGCCCGTTCGACGGGTTACCAGGCGATGATCATCTACTTCGCCCTGATCGATCTGATCGCGGCGGTCGGCCTGTGGATGGCGAGCACCTGGGGCGGGATCATGTGGCTCCTGGCCGTCATGAGCCATCTGATCCTCGCGGCCTTCTTCCCAGGCATCGTCTCCAGCGGCATCCTCACGATCGTGTTCTTCCTCACTCTCGTGGCGGTCTATGTGGCGGTGTCCTGGCTCGCGGCGCAGGAGGAGTAGGCGAGGCCCATGCGGCCGGGTTCCGCGGAGGCGAGCGCCTCACAGAGAAGTGTATCCTCAAGAACACAGTTCGGAGATACATCGCGGGAGAGGCCGGTCGCGAGGGCTGAAGTCGGAGCCGAGGACAATTTTGCCATAAAACGGCCCCGAAGTTCTACGTTTTCGATACCGTTCCTTAATTCTATCCCGGCAGTTTTCGCTGGGAGCGGGGGTGCTCCGGACGAGGGTCCTGACGCTTCCCGTCGCCGAGCCACACCTAACCGAGAAGAGCCTGCGCTCATGTTGTCCCGCCGTACCCTCCTGACAGGATCGCTTGCCCTTGTCCTCACACCGGCCAGCGTCGCCATGGCGCAGACCCAGGCCGAGTGGTCGCAGAATTACGAAGCCGTCTCGCGCACCCGCGTGCAGCGGACCTCGACTCCGATGCTCTCCCAGGAATCCCTGGCCGCAACCGAGCAGATGATCGAGTACTACCGGAACATCGCCGCCCGCGGCGGATGGCAGCCCGTCCAGGGCGTGCAGGGCCTGCGCGTCGGCTCCAAGAGCCCGGCCGTGGCGGCTCTGCGCCAGCGCCTTATCATCACGGGCGATCTCGATCAGTCGGCGGGCGAATCGCCGATCTACGATTCCTATGTCGAGGCCGGCGTGCGCCGCTTCCAGGCCCGGCACGGCATCAGCTCCACGGGCACCGTGACGGCCGCGACCGTGGCCGCCATGAACGTGCCTGTCGACATCCGCATCCGCCAGCTTGAGATCAACGTGGCGCGCCTGCGCAGCCTCGTGGCCGGCGGCCTGCCGAACCGCTACGTGGTCGCCAACATCCCGGCCGCGCTCGTGGAGACGGTCGAGGGCGGCATGGTCCACACCCGCCACGCCGCCGGCGTCGGCAAGAGCGACCGCCAGTCTCCGCTTCTGAACACCAAGGTGGTCGAGGTCAACTTCAACCCCTACTGGACCGTGCCCGCTTCGATCATCAAGAAGGATCTGATCCCGAAGATGCAGAAGGAGCCGAACTACCTCACGGACAACAAGATCCGCATCTTCAGCGGCGACCGGGAAATCCTCCCGTCCCAGGTCAACTGGTTCTCTGACGAGGCGACCCGCTACCGTTTCCGCCAGGAACCGGGCGGCGAGCTCAACTCCATGGGCTTCGTGCGCATCAACATTCCGAACCAGCACGGCGTGTACATGCACGACACGCCCTCGAAGGGCATCTTCGGCGACGATTTCCGCTTCGTGTCCTCGGGCTGCATCCGCGTGCAGAACGTGCGCGACTATATCGAGTGGCTCCTGAAGGACACCCCCGGCTGGAGCCGCGAGCAAATCGACGCCACGTTCAAGTCGGGCGACCGGGTCGACGCGCGTCTGGCCCAGCCGGTGCCGATCCACTGGATCTACATGACAGCCTGGGCGACCCCGGACGGGCTCGTGCAGTTCCGCGACGACATCTACAACAAGGACGGTCTCGGCGCCTCCATCCCGGTGGCGAGCCGCACCCCGACCGAGCCGGACGAGGAAATGTTCCTCCAGAACTAAGGCTTTCGGATCCCGGAAAGTCGACAGCCCGCCTCACAGGCGGGCTGTTGCTTTTCAGGGCTCGCGTCCACAAGTCCCTGGAGCGGCTTGGCGCGCTCGGGTTCCCCATGATAAAGGCCTGGGCCATCGGGAATGGAGCACCTTCAGGCGGGGCTCACAGCAAGGCGAGAACGACCATGAGCGCGAGCGAAGCAGCAAGAAATCACCTGTCCAACAGCTTTTTCTCGGCCAGCCTCGCCGACAGCGATCCCGAGATCGCCCGCGCCATCGGGCTCGAGCTCGGCCGCCAGCGCGACGAGATCGAGCTGATCGCCTCCGAGAACATCGTCTCCCGCGCGGTCCTGGAGGCCCAGGGCTCGGTGATGACCAACAAATACGCGGAAGGCTATCCGGGCCGCCGCTATTACGGCGGCTGCCAGTTCGTCGACATGGCCGAGGAGCTCGCCATCGAGCGCGCCAAGCGCCTCTTCGACTGCAGGTTCGCCAACGTCCAGCCCAATTCCGGTTCCCAGGCCAACCAGGCCGTGTTCATGGCGCTCATGAAGCCGGGCGACACCTTCATGGGCCTGGACCTCGCCTGCGGCGGCCACCTGACCCACGGCTCGCCCGTGAACATGTCCGGCAAGTGGTTCAACGTGGTGAGCTACAAGGTCCGCGAGAGCGATCAGATCATCGACATGGACGAGGTCGCCCGCCTCGCCCGCGAGCACAAGCCGAAGGTGATCGTGGCCGGCGGCTCGGCCTATTCCCGGTTCTGGGACTTCGCCCGCTTCCGCGAGATCGCCGACGAGGTCGGTGCCTTCTTCATGGTCGATATCGCCCACTTCGCCGGTCTCGTGGCGGGCGGCGCGCATCCGTCGCCGTTCCCCCATGCCCACGTGGTCACCACCACCACGCACAAGACCCTGCGCGGCCCGCGCGGCGGCATGATCCTCACCAATGACGAGGACATCGCCAAGAAGGTCAATTCTGCGATCTTCCCCGGCCTCCAGGGCGGCCCGCTCATGCATGTGATCGCCGCCAAGGCCGTGGCCTTCGGCGAGGCCCTGCGCCCCGAGTTCAAGCTCTATGCCCACGCGGTGGTCGAGAACGCCAAGGTGCTCGCCGACACCATGCTGGCCGGCGGCTACGCCATTGTGGCGGGCGGCACGGACAACCATCTGATGCTGGTGGACCTGCGCCCGAAGAAGCTCACCGGCAAGGCGGCCGAGGCGGCTCTGGGCCGCGCCCACATCACCTGCAACAAGAACGGCGTGCCCTTCGATCCCGAGAAGCCGATGGTGACCTCCGGCATCCGCCTCGGCACCCCCGCCGCCACCTCGCGCGGCTTCGGCGTGGCCGAATTCCGGAAGGTCGGCGAGCTGATCGTCGAGGCGCTCGACGGTCTTGCCCGGCACGGTGAGGAAGCCAACGCCCCGGTCGAGGAATCGGTGAAGGTCCGCGTGCACGAGCTGACCCGCCGCTTCCCGATCTACGCATAAGCCCGGAACGACCATGCGCTGTCCCTATTGCGGGAGTCTCGACACCCAGGTGAAGGATTCCCGGCCGACGGACGATTCCTCCTCCATCCGCCGCCGCCGCGTCTGTCCGGATTGCGGTGGCCGCTTCACGACCTTCGAGCGCGTGCAGCTGCGCGAGCTCACTGTGGTGAAGCGCTCAGGGAGGCGCGTGCCCTTCGACCGGGACAAGCTCCAGCAATCGGTGGATGTGGCCCTGCGCAAGCGCTCGGTCGATCCCGAGCGCGTCGAGCGCATGATCAACGGCATCGTGCGCCAGCTCGAAAGCATGGGCGACGGCGAGGTGCCGAGCGAAACCGTGGGCGAACTCGTCATGGAGGGCCTCAAGGCCCTGGACGACGTGGCCTATGTGCGCTTCGCCTCCGTCTACAAGAACTTCCGCGAGGCCAAGGATTTCGAGGAGATTCTCGGGAAGCTGGCGGAAGAGCCGGAGGACGCTCCGCCTCTCCAGAAGAAGCCCGTGCAGTCCGAGCGATGAGTTCGTCCGGCGCACAGGATCGGGATTCGGAACGGCACCGGTGGGACGAGCGCTTCATGCGCCTCGCCATCGCGCTCGGCGAGCGCAATCTCGGCCTCACCTGGCCCAACCCTTCCGTGGGCGCCGTCGTGGTGGACGAGAGCGGGGATGCTCCTGTCATCGTCGCCCAAGGGGCGACCCAGCCGGGCGGGCGTCCGCATGCGGAGCGGGTCGCGCTCGCGGCGGCCGGCGAGCGGGCGAGGGGGGCGACGCTCTACGTCTCCCTGGAGCCATGCTCCCATCATGGCCGGACGCCTCCCTGCGCCGATGCGGTCGTGGAGGCGGGCATCGCCCGCGTGGTCTCCGCCGTCGAGGACCCGGATGCCCGTGTCGCCGGGCTGGGCCACGCCCGGCTGCGCGCCGCCGGAATCGCGGTGGTGGCCGGCTGCCTTCAGCCTCTGGCGCGCCGCGCCCATCGCGGGCACATCACCCGCGTCACGAAGGGACGGCCCGCCGTCGCCGTGAAGCTCGCCCGCACGACCGAGGGCCTGGCGGGGTCGCGCAACGGACCGCGCCTGATGATCACGGGGGATATCGCCAACGCGAAGGTGCATCTGATGCGTGCCCATGCGGATGCCGTCATGGTCGGGGTCGGCACGATCCTGGCCGACGATCCGCTGCTCAACGTGCGCCTGCCCGGCCTCGAGGGCCGCTCGCCCATCCGCATCGTGCTCGACTCGCACCTGCGCACACCCCTGACGGCCCGCATCGTCGCAGGCGCCCGCGAGATCCCGACCTGGATCGTCGCCACCCTCGCCGCGCCCGTGGAGGCGGAGCGCGCCCTCATCGCGAGGGGCGTCGAGGTGCTGCGGGTCGCGGACGAGGGCGGGCATGTGTCGCTGTCCGAGGCCCTGACCCTGCTCGGGACCCGCGGGCTGACCCGGCTGTTCTGCGAAGGCGGGCCGGGGCTTGCCGATGCGCTGGCCCGGGTCGATCTCATCGACGAGCTGACCCTGGTCACCGGCCGTTCCGCGCGCGGCGAGGGCGATGTGCCGGCCCTCGGGCTGTCGCTGCAGGACCGCATGGACGCCCTCGACCTTTACGCCGACGAACAGGTCGGCTCCGATCTTTTCATGTTCTGGGAGAAGCCCTGATGTTTACGGGAATCGTGACCGATATCGGCGAGGTCGTGTCCGAGGAAGGGGCGCAGGGCACCCTGAAGCGCCTGCGCATCCATGCCTCCTACGATCCTGAGACCATTGCGCTCGGCGCCTCCATCGCCTGCGGAGGACCCTGCCTGACGGTCGTGGCCGTCGGCGCGCGCGAGGGCGGCTGCTGGTTCGACGTGGACGCGGCGGCGGAGACGCTGGACCGCACCACGGTGGGCGAATGGAAGGCGGGAACGCGGATCAACCTGGAGCGCTCTCTCAAGATCGGCGACGAACTCGGCGGCCATATCGTGACCGGCCACGTGGACGGCCTCGCCACCATCGTGGCCCGGGAGGCGATCACCGCCGGGGACGATCCCTGGGGGCCGACCGCGCGCTTCGTCATCCGGGCGCCGTCGGCTCTTGCGCGGTTCATCGCGGAGAAGGGCTCCGTATGCCTCGACGGCACGTCGCTCACCGTCAATTCGGTCGACGGCGATCTCTTCTCCGTGCTCATCATCCCGCATACGCTCGCGGTGACGACCTGGGGCGAGCGCCGGGAGGGCGACAGCCTCAACCTGGAGGTCGACCTCATGGCCCGCTACGCGGCACGGCTTGCGGAGGCACGCCGGGCGGAGTAGGGGAACGTCCATCTCATTCGTGTTTCACCCAAATCGATCGACGCCGCCCGTTCGGCGCCGAACCTCTCCGGCCAGGAGAGGATGAAGGACTGTCCCATGGTCTCGCATTCCGAAAAGCCGCAAGGCTCCCGTCCGCCGGTCCCCGGCGCCCGCATCCTGATCGTCGAAGCGCGGTTCTATGACGATATCGCAGACGAGCTGCTGCGCGGCGCGCAAGGCGCGGCCGAGGCGGCCCAGGCGAAGACGGAGGTGCTGACCCTCGACGGCGCGCTCGAAATTCCGGCGACCGTCGCCATCGCGCTCGATGCCGCCGAAAAGGCCGGCAAACCCTACGATGCCGTCGTGGCGCTCGGCTGCGTGATCCGCGGCGAGACGGGGCATTACGACATCGTGGCGGGCGAGAGCGCCCGGGCGTTGATGGATCTGTCGGTCGCCCGCAAGATCCCGCTCGCCAACGGCATCCTGACGGTGGAGAATGACGAGCAGGCCTGGACCCGGGCGAGCGTGAGCGAATTGAATAAGGGTGCGGGTGCCGTGGAAGCGGCGCTCGCCGTCCTGCGCATCAAGCAACGACTGGAGGCCTGATCATGACGAAGCCTGCAGAGCGCTCGGCCGCTCGCCTCGCTGCCGTCCAGGCTCTCTACCAGATGGATCTCTCCGGCAAGACCGTCACGGACGCGCTCGCCGAGTTCGAGGCCTTCTGGATCGGACGCGAGGTGGAAGGCATCGAGTTCAAGCCGTCCGACATCGAATTCTTCCGCAATGTCATCTCCGGCGTGGTCCAGAACCAGCGCCCCATCGACGTGAAGATCGACAAGGCTCTTTCCGAGGGCTGGCCCCTGCGCCGCGTCGAGGCCGTGCTGCGCGCCATTCTGCGCGCGGGCGGCTACGAGCTCATGTTCCGCAAGGATGTCCCGGCCCGGGTCGTGATCACCGAATATGTGGACGTGACCCACGGCTTCTATGGCGAGGATGAGCCCGGACTCGTGAACGCGGTGCTCGACACGCTGACCCGCGAAGTTCGCCCCGGCGAGCTGGAGAAGAAGGCGGCCGGGCAGGGCAAACGCTGAGGCTCCGAATGGCGGAACCGTCAGGCCATGGCTCAAACGGGCGTCCCGGCGAGGACAGCCTGATCGCCCGTTTCTTCGCGCCGCTGGCGGGCGAGGGCGGTCTCGGACTGAAGGACGACGCCGCCTGCCTGTCCCCGAGGCCGGGGCACGATCTCGTGCTGACGGCGGATGCCCTGGTCGAGTCGGTCCATTTCCTCCCGGAGGATGCCCCTGCCTCCATCGCCCGCAAGGCGCTCGGCGTGAACGTGTCGGATCTCGCCGCCAAGGGGGCGGAGCCGGTGGGGTTTCTCCTGAGCCTCGCCCTCCCCGAAGCCTGGACCGAGGAATGGCTTGCCGCCTTCGCGTCGGGCCTCGGGCAGGCATCGCGCGATTTCTCCTGCCCGCTCCTCGGCGGAGATACGGTCAAGGCAAGCGGCGGGCTCACCCTCTCGGTCACGGCTCTCGGAGAGGTGCCGGCCGGAACGATGGTCCGCCGCACGAATGCGCGGGTGGGTGACGTGATCTGCGTGACCGGCACGATCGGCGACGCGGCGCTGGGACTGAAGCTCCGACGGGCTCCGGCATGGGCCGGGAACCTGTCGCCCGAGGAGAGGGCGCATCTGGCCGACCGCTATCTCCATCCGCAGCCGCGCCACCGGCTCGCCCGGGCGGTGCGGGAGCATGCCCATGCCGCCATGGACGTGTCGGACGGGCTTGCGGGCGATCTTGCCAAGATGATGCGGGCAAGCGGCGTTTCGGCCATCGTCGAGGCAAAAACGGTGCCGCTCTCGCCCGCTGCCCGAAAGGCCGTCGCCGCCGATCCCGGGCTTTTCGACCTGGCCGTCACGGGCGGGGACGATTACGAGATTCTCTGCACGCTGCCGGAAAAGAATCTCGACAGTTTCGTGAAAGAGGCCGATAGCGTGGGCGTCATGGTGTCCGCCATAGGCCGAGTCGTCGACGGGCATGAAGCCGCGGTCTTTCGGATGCAGGGTGCTGAAAGACGCTACGATGCAGGCTCATTCTCCCACTTCTGACGCGCTTGCGAAGCGCAATGCCGTCGTTCTCGCCATGGCGACGGCGCTCGGCGGTTCGAGCCCCGCCATCGTCGTCTCCCTCGGCGGCCTCGTCGGGCAGACGCTCGCCGACAACAAGGAACTCGCCACGCTTCCCGTGAGCCTGCTCAATCTGGGCCTGGCGCTCGGCACGATTCCCGCCGCCATGCTCATGCGGCGGGTGGGGCGGCGCATCGGCTATATCGTCGGAGCGGGCATCGGCCTCTTCGGCGGATGCCTCGCGGCCTTCGGCATCGTCTCCACCAGCTTCCTGCTGTTCTGCCTGGGCACGACCGTCATCGGCATGTACGGCTCCTTCAACCAGAGCTATCGCTTCGCGGCGACCGACGCCGCCTCCGAATCCTTCAAGGCGCGGGCGATTTCCTGGGTCATGATGGGCGGCATCGCGGCCGGGTTCATCGGGCCTCAGACGGTCATCTGGCTCCAGGACGCCGCGCCGTCCGCGCCGTTCTCGGGGGCGTTCCTGGGGCAGGCGGCGCTGGCCCTCATGTCCATGGCGGTCGTGTCGTTCCTCAAGCCCGTGCCGGTGAGCGCGGCCCCGAAAGCGGGCGGCAGGCCGTTGAGCGAGATCGTGGCGCAGCCCCGGTTCGTCGTCGCGGTCGTGGCGGGCCTCGTGTCCTATGCGCTCATGAGTTTCGTCATGACCGCCGCGCCCATGGCCATGGTGGGATGCGGGCATAGCGTCGGCGATGCGGCCTCCGGCATCCGCTGGCACATCCTGGCCATGTTCGGCCCGAGTTTCTTCACCGGGCGTCTCATCGCACGCTTCGGCAAGGAGCCGGTGACCGCGGCGGGGCTGTGCCTCATCGCCGTGTCGGCCGTCATCGGCCTGTCCGGCATCGACCTGGCCCATTTCTGGGCCACGCTCATCCTCTTAGGGCTCGGCTGGAATTTCGGCTTCATCGGCGCGACCGCCATGGTGACCGATTGCTACCGGCCGGAGGAGCGCACGAAGGTCCAGGCGGCCAACGATTTCCTGGTCTTCGGCTCGGTTGCCGTCGCCTCCTTCTCGTCGGGGAAGCTCCTCAACGCGGGCGGCTGGGAGACCGTGAACTGGATGGTCTTCCCGCCCGTTGCCGTCGCTCTACTTCTGCTAGCTTGGCAGCAGAAGGCGTGGCGGACCGTACCCGCATAAAGTCTAAAGGTCTTCCTGTGAGTTGGGCGGGAAGTATCGTTGCGAACGGCCTAGTTTTTTGCAACCAAATATGAAGTTCGCTGGGGGTGGTGGCCGTTCAAGGCCTGACGTCAGGCCTTGAAGAGCGGCTTTCTGCTTTCCCATAACAAGGATGGCACGATGGCACTCACCCTTATTATTCTGGGCGGGCTTCTCTCGATTGCGTATGGCCTCTGGGCCATCAGCGACGTGATGAAGCGCGACGCCGGTTCTCAGCGCATGCAGGAAATCGCAGGCGCGGTTGCCGAAGGCGCAAAAGCTTATCTCCGCAGGCAATATTCGACGATCGCAATCGTGGGGGTGGTGCTGTTCGCCATCATCGCCTACTTCCTCGGCATCCGCGTCGCCATCGGCTTCGCCATCGGCGCCATCCTGTCCGGGGCGGCGGGCTTCATCGGCATGAACGTCGCCGTTCGCGCCAATGTCCGCACCGCACAGGCCGCAACGCAATCCCTCGGCGGCGGACTGGACGTGGCCTTCAAGGCGGGCGCGGTCACCGGCATGCTCGTGGCCGGTCTCGCACTGCTCGGCGTGGCTCTCTACTTCGGCTATCTCACCCGGATCGATGGCCTCGCCCCCGACAGCCGCACCGTCATCGACAGCCTCGTGGCGCTGGGCTTCGGCGCTTCGCTGATCTCCATCTTCGCCCGTCTCGGCGGCGGCATCTTCACCAAGGGCGCGGATGTCGGCGGCGACCTCGTGGGCAAGGTGGAAGCGGGCATTCCCGAGGACGATCCGCGCAACCCGGCCACCATCGCCGACAACGTGGGCGACAATGTCGGCGACTGCGCCGGCATGGCCGCGGACCTGTTCGAGACCTATGCGGTGACCGTGGTCGCCACCATGGTGCTGGCGGCGATCTTCTTCGGCGGGCAGAGCATTCTCGACTCGATGCTCCTGTATCCGCTCGCCATCGGGGCTGCCTGCATCGTCACCTCGATCATCGGCACGTTCTTCGTGAAGCTCGGCCAGAACGAGTCGATCATGTGGGCCCTCTACAAGGGCCTCATCGCGACCGGCATCCTGTCCGCGATCGCGATCGCGCTCGTGACCTGGCAGATGATCGGCTTCGGCCCGATCGAGGGCACCGAGTTTACCGGTCAGGCCCTGTTCTGGTGTGCGATCATCGGTCTGTTGGTGACCGCCTTCATCGTCGTCATCACCGAATACTACACCGGCGTCGGCTTCCGTCCGGTGCGCTCGATCGCCCAGTCGTCCGTGACGGGGCACGGCACCAACGTGATCCAGGGCCTCGCGGTTTCTCTGGAATCCACCGCATTGCCGACCATCGTGATCATCGCGGGCATCATCGTGGCGTTCAAGCTCGCGGGCCTCTTCGGCATCGCGATCGCGGTCACGGCCATGCTGGCCCTCGCGGGCATGATCGTCGCCCTCGACGCCTTCGGCCCGGTGACGGACAATGCGGGCGGCATCGCAGAAATGGCGGGCCTGCCCAAGGAGGTGCGCAGGTCAACGGACGCTCTGGACGCCGTGGGCAACACCACCAAGGCCGTCACGAAGGGCTACGCGATCGGCTCGGCGGGACTGGGCGCACTCGTGCTCTTCGCGGCCTATACCTCGGACCTGACCTATTTCACGAAGAACGCGGAGCAGTATCCCTATTTCCAGGGCGTGGCTCCGGACTTCTCGCTCACCAATCCCTACGTGGTGGTGGGCCTGCTGTTCGGCGGCCTCATTCCGTTCCTGTTCGGTGGCATCGCCATGACGGCGGTGGGCCGGGCGGCGGGCGCGGTTGTGGAGGAAGTCCGCCGTCAGTTCCGGGAGAGGCCGGGCATCATGGCGGGAACCGACCGCCCGGATTACGGCCGCGCGGTGGACATGCTCACCCGCGCCGCGATCAAGGAAATGATCGTGCCCTCGCTCCTGCCGGTGCTGGCGCCGATCGTGACCTATTTCGTGATCTACTGGGTGGCCGGGAAGTCCCAGGCCTTCTCGGCGGTCGGGGCGATGCTGCTCGGCGTGATCGTGACGGGTCTCTTCGTCGCGATCTCGATGACGTCCGGCGGCGGCGCCTGGGACAACGCCAAGAAATCCTTCGAGGACGGCTTCACCGACGCCTCCGGCGCGACCCATCACAAGGGCTCTGAGGCTCACAAGGCCTCCGTGACCGGCGATACGGTCGGCGACCCCTACAAGGATACGGCCGGACCGGCCGTGAACCCGGCGATCAAGATCACCAACATCATCGCCCTTCTGCTGTTGGCGATCCTGGCGCATTCGTAAGCCCGAAGACGGGGCGTCCGTCAGACCCGCGGCCCATGCCGCGGGTTTTTCGTGAGCCCGACAAAGAAAAAGGCCGGGCGCTCGACCCGGCCTTCTCGCTGGATAGGACTTTCCGTCTCAGGTTCCGAACGGGTTGAAGTTGTTCGTGCCCTTGAGGATCTGGCCGAGGAAGCTCGTTTCCGCGCCGCCGGAGGGAGTGGTGCGGCTGATGAAGTCGAAGACCTGGCCGTCCTGAATGCCGTAGAGGCCAACACGCTCCACGCGCAGATTCCTGTCGAAATAGACGGCGGTGACCCGCTGGTCCACGACGGTTTCGCCCATGAACTGGAACGTGCGGCGGGATTTCTGGCTGATATAGTACCAGCTCTTGTTGCCGACGGTGGACACCGTCGAGGGAGTGCCGAGGGTCTGGAGTACCTGGTCGGCGCTCATGCCCTTCTTCACCTGGTTCACGGCGTTCTCGTCGAGCTGATATCCGCGGGCAAATTCCTCACCCATCGTGCAGGCCGCAACCGAGGTGGCCAGGAAAGTCGCAGTAGCCAAGCGTACCAAAAGAGTATGATATCGACGCATTGTACGGTTCTTCCAGGAATGCGGCGCGGATGAGCTTGCGCCTATGGATCCTGATGGCGTAACCCGAGGTTTCGATTTTGACAAGCTTGGAAGGGAAAAGGCTGTGATATTCAGTCTCTTCCGCAAGGATCCCCGGCGCACGACCATCGCGGCTCTCTATGCGAGAATCGCCGATGCCTCCCGCGTTCCGGGGCTCTATGCGGCACTCGGCATCCCGGACAGTCTCGAGGGGCGCTTCGAATCCCTCTCGCTGCACATGATCCTCGCCCTGCGGGCTTTGAGGGATCTTCCGCCTCCCGCCGACGACGTGGCGAAGGATCTCACGGATGCCTTTTTCCGGGACATGGACGCCTCCCTGCGGGAGATGGGTGTCGGCGACACCGTCGTGCCCAAACGCATGAAGAAGGTGGCCGCCGCCTTCTACGGCAGGGCCCAGGCCTATGACCCGGCCTTCAACGCCGGCAACGGGACCGAGCTGGCCCAGGCCCTCGGACGCAACGCCCTCGGCGGCGATGCACCTGCCCGGGGGCTCGCGCGTTATGCCCTGGCGGCGGACGAGAGCCTTAAAGCCGTCACGCTGGAGATGTTACTCGAATCCTCGCCCGCCTTCCCGGCGCCCGAGGCCTTCTCAGAGGAGGGAAGCCGATGACTCCTGAAACCGTTGGTCCCTTGTCGCGCCTCGTGGACGTCATGAACATCCCGCCGCGCGGGCAGGAGATCCACGTGGAGGCGAGCGCCGAGGAGAGGGACGCCCTCGCCAAGGATTTCGGGCTGCCGGGCATCCGGGCGCTCGCGGGCGACTTCAAGCTCGACAACACCGCCAAGGGCATCCACGTCACCGGGGTCGTCAAAGCGTCCATCACGCAGGTCTGCGTCGTCACCCTTGACCCGTTCGATTCGGATATCGAGGAGGAGGTCGAGGTGGATTTCGCGGAACCCTCCGGGATGCCGGCCGAGCCGCCGACCGATATCAACGAATACGAGCCGCCGGACGAGATCGTCAACGGCCAGATCGATCTGGGGGCGCTGACCGCCGAGTTCCTGGCGCTCGGCCTCGATCCTTACCCGCGCAAGCCGGGGGTGGATTTCGACTATCGCGACCCGGGCGACGGCAAGGATTCGCCCTTCGCGGCGCTTGGCAAACTCAAGGCCGACGAGTAAGCGGAAGCGT
Organism: Microvirga sp. M2; assembly: GCF_047497095.1. Lineage (NCBI taxonomy): Bacteria > Pseudomonadati > Pseudomonadota > Alphaproteobacteria > Hyphomicrobiales > Methylobacteriaceae > Microvirga > Microvirga sp. M2. The sequence goes on along the minus strand of NZ_CP134063.1, from coordinate 2,744,432 downwards.
TCCGGAACAATGGCTTGCGGGGGCGTGGCTCCCGCGGCCCGCCTCCGTGGGGGCTCTCCCGCATCGGACGTGACATCGAACCCCACAGTACACGACTCATGTTGCTTTGAGCCTGATCGGACATTTTGCCGTCCATGCGTTTGCGGCGATGTGAGGGGTGTTGAAGAGCGCCTGCCTGAGGGTATCGAGGCCGGTGCGGAACCATGACTTCGCGCGCCGGCCATGGACTTTTCGTGGGATGGCCTTGAGCCCCATGGTGCGCGACGCGGTGGCGTAAACCCAGGTGATGGTGAGCGCCAGAAGGGCGGTCAAGGTTTCGATCTTGCCCGGATCGGCCAGGTGCGTATCCTCCAGGTTGAAGCCGCGCGTCTTGGCCTCGGCAAACAGGCATTCGATCGCCCAGCGCCGGCGATAGGTCTGCAACGCCCGGCGCGGATCGGTGCGGTTGGTCAGCACGACGAGCCATTGGCCGCTTTTGATCCGGCGGGCGGCGAGCCGCAGCGGGGTCGGGTGGTCGGGCAGGAACACGTCGACGGTGTGGATGAGGTGGCGTGCGCGCTTGGTGCGCAACAGGGTCCGGATCGACCACAGCTGCCGGTCGGCGAGCGCCAGGCGCAAGTCCTCCTTGACCCGGATGGCGAACGGAATGTCGTGGTCGATCAGGAACTTGATCCAGTCGGCCCCGATGAACTCACGGTCGGCCAGCAGCAGCTCGATGGTGTCGGGCCCAAACCGGGCCAGATAGCGCCGCATCAGGGCCATGCGCTGGGCGCTGGTGCTGTTGCCCGGATGGGTGAGAACGCTCCACAGCAGCGGCACCCGGAAGCGGCGCGTGACGATGGCCAGCACCAGGATGTTGATGTCGCGGCGGCCGATCTTCCAGTGCGTGCGGTCGAGCGCCAGGCATTTCGGCCGCGACAGGTTGAGCATGCGGACCACCAGGGCGGCCACCACCGTTTGGTCGAAGCGCACAACCTGGAAGAAGCGTTGCAGGCGACGGTATTTCGAGGCATAGCGGGCCGGTCCGGGAAACTGGCTGGCGACATGGGTCAGGTTGACCGTGCGGCCCTGGATCAGCGCGACCAGAAACAGGCAGGCGGTTTCCAGACGGGATTGGCTCAGACCCAGGTGCGGCGCTAAAGTCCGCATCAGGGCGGTGCGAAGACAGATCGGCATAGCAGGATCCTTTTGGCGAAGAATCCGCTACTCCACCAGATCGCACCGTCCACCACCAGACTGTCGTGTACTGTGATCGAACCCACATCCGATGCTGTAAGTCTCTGTTGTCGAGCATCTTTTCACGCAAGACCGCTACCCACTTTTGCGTTCGATGCTCTAGAATTCGGTTGCGATGCTGTCGCAAAAAGGTATTTTCCGCCCCCTGTCCAAGCCGAAAGAAAGAATAAGCGGTTATGTCGAAGCCAGTGCGTATTTCGCTCGATGCGATGGGGGGGGACCACGGCCCGTCGATCGTCATCCCTGGTGCGGCCCTGGCCCTCGAGCGCCATCCCGACATCCGCTTCCTCATGTTCGGCAACGAGGCGCTGATCGCGCCCCTTCTGAATGCCCATCCCAAGCTCAAGGCTGCGACCGAGCTTCACCATACCGAGATCTCCATCGGAATGGACGAGAAGCCGAGCCAGGCGATCCGCATGGGCCGCGGCAAGTCCTCCATGTGGAAGGCCGTCCAGGCGGTTCGGGACGGAGAGGCGGACGCCGCCGTCTCCGCCGGCAACACCGGCGCCCTGATGGCCACGGCCAAGATCTGCCTGAAGACCATGGCCCATATCGAGCGTCCGGCGATTGCCGCCATGTGGCCGACCATGCGCGGCGAGAGCATCGTGCTCGACGTGGGCGCCACCATCGGGGCGGATGCGGGGCATCTGGTGGACATGGCCATCATGGGCGCCGCCATGGCGCGGATCGTGTTCGATCTGGAGCGGCCGACGGTGGGGCTGCTCAATGTCGGCACCGAGGAAATCAAGGGAATCGAGGCGGTCAAGGAAGCCGGCCGTATTCTCAGGGAGATGGACGCTCCCTATCTCGAGTACCGCGGCTTCGTGGAAGGCGACGATATCGGGAAGGGGACGGTGGACGTGGTCGTCACCGAGGGTTTTACGGGCAATATCGCCTTGAAGACCGCCGAGGGAACGGCCAAGCAGATCGGCCAGTATCTCCGCTCGGCCATGAGCCGCACGCTGATGGCCAAGATCGGCTATCTGTTCGCGAAACAGGCCTTTAACGCCCTCAGGGACAAGATGGACCCGCGCAAGGTCAATGGCGGTCTCTTCCTGGGCCTCGAGGGCGTGGTCGTGAAGAGCCACGGCGGCACGGACGATCTGGGCTTCGCCAGTGCCATCGACGTGGCCTACGACATGGCGCATTTTGAATTGATGAAGACGATCCGGGGCATGCTGGAGCATGGTCCGGTCGGGCACGAGGCCTGAGGAAAGTAGTATCTTGAAACGCATCCGTTCCGTTGTGCGCGGGGTCGGCTCCTACCTGCCCAAACGTAAGCTGACCAATCGGGATCTCGAGAAGATCGTGGACACCACGCACGACTGGATCGTGCAGCGCACGGGCATCGAGCAGCGCTATATCGCCGATGACAGCGAAACCACGTCGGTTCTCGGCATCAAGGCCGCCGAGGCGGCGCTCGCCGATGCAGGGCTCGACGCGCAGGATATCGACCTGATCGTCTGTGCGACCTCGACGCCGGATCATACCTTCCCGTCCACGGCGACGATGATCCAGAGCGGCCTTGGAATCACGCACGGCGCGGCTTTCGACCTGCAGGCGGTCTGCACCGGGTTCGTGTACGCCGTCGCCACCGCCGACAAGTTCCTGCAATCGGGCTCGCACAAGCGCGCCCTCGTGATCGGCGCCGAGACCTTCTCGCGCATCCTCGACTGGACCGACCGGACCACCTGCGTGCTCTTCGGAGACGGCGCCGGCGCGCTTGTGCTGGAAGCGCAGGAGGGGGAGGGGACGCCCACCGACCGCGGCGTCCTGACCTCGCATCTGCGCTCGGACGGCCGCTACCGCGACAAGCTGTATGTCGACGGAGGGCCGGGTTCCACGAAGACCACCGGCGTCCTGAAGATGGAGGGCCGGGAGGTGTTCAAGTTCGCCGTGGGCATGGTCGCCGACGTGGTGCAGGACGCGTTCAAGGCCAGCGGCACGACACCCGAGGAACTGAAATGGTTCGTCCCGCATCAGGCGAACAGGCGCATCATCAGCGCAAGCGCCGAGAAGCTCGGGATCGCGCCGGACAAAGTGGTGATCACCGTCGACCGGCACGGCAATACCTCGGCCGCCTCGATCCCGCTGGCCCTCGACGTGGCCCGCAAGGACGGACGGATCAAGGATGGAGACCTCGTCATGATCGAGGCGATCGGCGGCGGCTTTACGTGGGGCAGCGCGCTCATACGGTGGTAGGAATATAGACCATTCAGTCTATATGGGAATCCCTTGACGGCAAGTCTAAGGTTGACCATACGGAGCCATCTGCATAGCGTCTTAACTGATTGAAAGACCAAAGAACTCATTCTGGCTTGGGGAGCTCAATGGCTGGCAAAACTGTGACGAGAGCGGATCTGAGCGAGGCCGTCTACCAGAAGGTGGGCCTTTCGAGGACCGAATCGGCGGAACTGGTCGAGCGGGTCCTGGCGGAGATCTGCGACAGCCTGGCCGCGGGCGAAACCGTCAAGCTGTCCTCCTTCGGCTCCTTCGTCGTGCGCAGCAAGGGCGAGCGCGTCGGCCGCAATCCCAAGACCGGCGTCGAAGTTCCCATCGATCCGCGCCGGGTCATGGTGTTCAAGCCGTCCAACGTCCTTAAGGGCTACATCAACGGCGAAACCGTCGAGGGCGAGGACTGAGGCCCCGATGGCCGGCGGCGCCATGGACAAGAGCCCGGACGCGTTCCGCACCATCAGCGAGGTCGCTGAGGATCTCGACGTGCCGCAGCATGTGCTGCGCTTCTGGGAAACCCGCTTCAGCCACATCAAGCCCCTGAAGCGCGGCGGCGGCCGCCGTTACTACCGCCCCGACGACGTGGATCTCCTGAAGGGGATCCGTCATCTTCTTTACGGCGAAGGCTATACGATCAGGGGCGTGCAGCGCATCCTCAAGGCGGAGGGCGTCCGGTTCGTCCAGGCCGTGGGGCGGGGCGAGGAGAGCGTGTCCTCGTCCGGTCCCGGGCCAAGCGAGTCCGTCGGGAGCGACGCCGACGTCCTCGCCGAACCGTCCTACGGCGAATCCGAAGCCGTTTTGGCCGAAGCGGGCCTGCCTGAAGAATCGCTGCGCAGGCTGCAGGCCGCCCTCGAAGAGCTGATCGAGTGCGACCGGGTGCTCCGCTCCCTCAAAGCCCCTGCCGAGACGATTGCATCCGAATAGGATTTCGCATCTTTCCAGGCTGAAGCCGCTCCTTTGGAAAGACCGCGCAACGGCCCCGCGAAGGTTTTTGAGGTCGATCTGAAAACACCTGCAGGGAACCGCTTGACAGGGAACAGGGTGGCCCTTAAAGCACCCACACACCGCTTCGGCGGTCCAATGCGCGGGCGTAGCTCAGTCGGTTAGAGTGCCGGCCTGTCACGCCGGAGGTCGCGGGTTCGAGCCCCGTCGCCCGCGCCACTTTCCCCCTCCATGCCCTATCTTCAGGCTGCTCCAGGCAGCCCCCCGTCCCGGGGCGAGTGTGGGCGGTTCGATTGCCCCATGCGCACGAAGCGTGGCACTTTTTCGGACCTTGTGCATTTCCCAGTGAGTTCCCGGCTCTTATGCCACCTGCACGAGAGCCTGACGGGCGTGATGTAGGGTCGTGTCGATGGTCTCGAAGGTTTTCACCAGCTTCTCCAACTGGGTGGCGCAGGTCTCCGGGCGACCCGTCACCTTCGCACTCAGCCTCCTGATCATTCTCGTCTGGGCCCTGTCCGGCCCGCTCTTCGGGTTTTCGGATACGTGGCAGCTGGTGGTGAATACCGGCACCACGATCGTGACCTTCCTGATGGTGTTCCTGATTCAGAACACCCAGAACCGGGACGGAGCCGCGATTCAGGCCAAGCTCGACGAGCTGATCCGGGCCAGCGCTGCCCAGAACGTCTTCATCGGCATCGAGCACCTGACGCAAGAGGAGCTGGACGAGATTCGGGCCAAATGCGAGGCCAAGGCCAAGGCGGAAAGTGCCGCCAATCGAGCGGAGGAGAAGGCCAATCGCAGGGCCGCCCATGCGGCCGAGCAGGCAACATCTTAGTTTGGAATGGTTCTTTTTCGGGCGCCCCAAACACTTGTCACGGCAGGGGAACTCGGTTAAGCCTCCGGCCACAAACCGCCGTTTGTCGCAGGACCTTCCTTCGGGCCTTTCTGTGGCTTAAATGCGTGGCATGCCGCCGGCCGACCCGGCCGTGCTTCGTTTCTTCTGGGTGTCGTATGACGAATCTTCTCGCCGACTACCTGCCTCTCGTGATCTTCATCGGCGTGTCGCTCCTGATCGGAGTGGCGCTGCTCGTGGCGCCGTTCATCGTCGCCTACAGCAAGCCCGATTCGGAGAAGCTTTCCGCTTACGAGTGCGGGTTCAATGCCTTCGATGACGCGCGCATGAAATTCGACGTGCGCTTCTATCTGGTCGCTATTCTCTTCATCATTTTCGACCTGGAGGTAGCCTTCCTGTTCCCCTGGGCCATCGTGTTCGGGAACCTTGGCTGGTTCGGCTTTCTCTCGATGATGCTCTTCCTCGGCGTCCTGACCATCGGCTTCGTCTATGAGTGGAAGAAAGGGGCCCTGGAATGGGATTGATCTCCGACAACCAGTCCACCCTGGTGGCTCCCGCCCCCCGGGGAATCCTCGACCCGAACACCGGGAAGCCGGTGGGCGCGACCGACCCTTACTTCGTCTCCATCAACGACGAACTGGCCGACAAGGGATTTCTCGTCGCCTCGTCCGAGGAACTCATCAAGTGGGCGCGCACCGGTTCGCTCATGTGGATGACCTTCGGGTTGGCCTGCTGCGCGGTCGAGATGATGCAGATGTCGATGCCGCGTTACGACGTCGAGCGCTTCGGCTTCGCGCCGCGCGCCTCGCCGCGCCAGTCGGACGTGATGATCGTCGCCGGCACGCTTACCAACAAGATGGCGCCTGCGCTGCGCAAGGTCTACGACCAGATGCCCGAGCCGCGTTACGTCATCTCCATGGGCTCCTGCGCCAATGGCGGCGGCTACTATCACTATTCCTATTCGGTGGTTCGCGGCTGCGACCGCATCGTTCCGGTCGACATCTACGTGCCTGGCTGTCCCCCGACCGCGGAGGCGCTCCTCTACGGCGTGCTTCTTCTCCAGAAGAAGATCCGCCGTACCGGCACCATCGAGCGCTGAGCAAAGGTCATCTTCATGAGTGCTGAGCTCCAAGCCCTGAGCGACCACATCGCCTCGTCCCTCGGCGAGGCGATCGAGGATCGCGCGATCGCTTTCAACGAGTTGACGCTCGTCGCCCGTCTCGAGGAGATCGAGCGGGTCGTTACGTTCCTGCGGGACGACCCGCAGTGCCGTTTCGTCTGCTTCATCGATATCTGCGGCGCCGATTATCCGGCCCGCGAGAAGCGCTTCGACGTGGTCTATCACTTCCTGGCGCCCCACCATAACCGCCGCATCCGGGTGAAGGTGGAGACCGACGAGGTGACCCCGGTCCCCTCGATCATCGGGCTCTTCCCCGCCGCCAACTGGTTCGAGCGCGAGACCTACGATCTCTACGGCGTTCTGTTCTCGGGCCATCCGGACCTGCGCCGGCTGCTCACCGATTACGGCTTCGAGGGGCATCCGCTCCGCAAGGACTTCCCGCTCACCGGCTATGTCGAGGTTCGCTACGACGACGGCCTGGGGCGCGTGGTCTATGAGCCGGTGAAGCTGAGCCAGGAATTCCGCAACTTCGATTTCCTCTCTCCCTGGGAGGGCACGGACTACGTGCTGCCCGGCGACGAGAAGGCCAAGGCTTAGAAGCGGAAAGGGCGACCCATGGGCGAGCATAATATCCGCAACTTCACGATCAACTTCGGTCCCCAGCACCCGGCCGCGCACGGCGTGCTCCGCCTCGTGCTGGAGCTCGACGGCGAGCTGGTCGAGCGCGTGGACCCGCATATCGGCCTGCTCCACCGCGGCACCGAGAAGCTGATCGAGTACAAGACCTACGTTCAGGCCAATCCCTATTTCGACCGGCTCGACTACGTCGCGCCGATGAACCAGGAGCACGCCTTCTGCCTCGCGACGGAAAAGCTCCTCGGGATCGAGGTTCCGCGTCGCGCGCAGCTGATCCGCGTCCTGTTTTCCGAGATCGGCCGTCTGCTGTCGCACCTCCTCAACGTGACCACGCAGGCGATGGACGTCGGCGCGCTCACGCCGCCCCTCTGGGGCTTCGAGGAGCGCGAGAAGCTCATGATCTTCTACGAGCGCATCTCCGGTTCGCGCATGCACGCCAACTACTTCCGGCCGGGCGGCGTGAACATGGACATCCAGCCCGAGCTGATCGACGACATCGAGGCCTTCTGCGACCCGTTCCTGAAGGTGCTCGACGACCTCGACATCCTCGTCATGGGCAGCCGCATCTTCAAGCAGCGCAACGTGGATATCGGCACGATCACCCTCGACGATTGCTGGAAATGGGGCTTCTCCGGCGTGCTGGTGCGCAGCTGCGGCGTGGCCTGGGACCTGCGCAAGTCGCAGCCCTACGAGTGCTACGAGGAGATGGAGTTCGACATCCCGGTGGGTCTCAACGGCGACAATTACGACCGCCAGGTGATCCGCATGGAGGAGATGCGCCAGAGCGTGCGCATCATGCGTCAGTGCCTGGACAAGCTGCGCGCTCCGGACGGGCAGGGGCCGGTCAACACGCTCGACGGCAAGGTCGCCCCGCCCGCCCGCAAGGACATGAAGCGCTCCATGGAAGCGCTGATCCATCACTTCAAGCTCTACACGGAAGGCTTCCACGTCCCCGCCGGCGAGGTCTACGCGGCCGTGGAGGCTCCGAAGGGAGAGTTCGGCGTGTACCTGGTTTCGGACGGCACCAACAAGCCGTATCGCTGCCATGTGCGCGCGCCGGGCTTCGCCCACCTCCAGGGCATGGATTTCATGTGCCGCGGCCACATGCTGGCCGACGTCGCAGGCATTCTCGGTTCGATCGACATCGTGTTCGGTGAAGTGGACCGGTAAGAAACGATCCGGGCTCGGTTCCGGGCCCGGAACACGCTTTTTGAAGGCGTGATCGAAGAGTTCAAGTCGTGAATGGCCGGGCTCGCGCTCGGCCATGACGATGAGGAGATGAGTCAAAATGGCCGTTCGTAAGCTCGCGCCTGAAGAAATGCAGCCCGAGAGCTTCGTGCTCTCGTCCGAGACGGAAGCTTTCGCCCAGCAGCAGATCGCCAAGTATCCGCCCGGTCGTCAGGCCTCGGCGGTGATCGCGCTTCTCGGGAAGGCGCAGGAGCAGGCCGGTGGCTGGCTGCCCCGGAAAGCCATCGAGGCCGTCGCGGCGCGCCTCGACATGCCGATCATCCGTGTGATGGAGGTGGTGACCTTCTACACGATGTTCAACCTTGAGCCGGTCGGAAAATACTTCATCCAGTTCTGCGGCACCACGCCCTGCGTGCTGCGCGGCGCGGGCGACATCAAGAAGGTCCTCGAGAAGCGCATCGGCGACCAGAACCATGTCACCGCCGACGGCAATTTCTCCTGGCTCGAGGTCGAGTGCCTGGGCGCCTGCTGCAACGCCCCAATGGTGCAGATCAACGACGATTACTACGAGGACCTGACGACGGAGAACTTCGAGAAGCTGCTCGACGACCTCGCCGCCGGCCGGCCCGTCAAGACGGGCTCCCAGATCGGGCGCAAGTCCTCCGAGCCGTTCGAGGCTGTCAACACGCTGCAGGATCCTTCGCTGTACGACGGATCCCAGGTCGGCGCCTGGCGCAAGCGCTTCGAGGAGCAGGCCCAGCCCGCGGCGACCGGGGAAGCCGCTGCCGCTACGGCATCGCTGCCGCAGGACGCCAAGGCCGCGAAGCCCCCGGCGGGCCGCCCGATCGAGAGCGATGCGGCCGACACGCCGGCCAAGCGTGCGAAGGAAGGCGAGGCTCCCGTGAAGCCGGTCGACCAGAAGGAGGCCGCCGATCCGTCGAAGGCCACAAAGAGCGACGCGCACACGGAAAAGGGGGCTGAGCCGGCTCCTCAGAGCAGCAAGTCCTATGTGGCGTCGCCCGGCAAGGACGCCGTTCCGACAAGCCCCACGACGCCGAATGCCGGTACGCCTCCGGCCCGGTCCGAGGCGCGCCGCGACGGCAGCGAGAGCAAGCCGGGCGTGGTCGTCGACAAAGACAACAAGACGTCCTGAGGGGAGTGAGCTTAAGATGCTTCAGGATAAAGATCGCATTTTCACCAACCTCTACGGCTTCCATTCGCCGGGCCTCCAGGCTGCGAAGATGCGCGGCGCGTGGGACGGAACGAAGTTCCTTCTTGAGAAGGGCCGCGACTGGATCATCGACGAGATGAAGGCATCCGGCCTGCGGGGCCGCGGCGGCGCGGGCTTCCCCACGGGCCTGAAATGGTCGTTCATGCCCAAGCAGTCGGACGGGCGGCCGCATTACCTCGTCGTCAATGCCGACGAGTCGGAGCCCGGGACCTGCAAGGACCGCGAGATCATGCGGAACGACCCGCATCTTCTCATCGAGGGCTGCCTCATCGCCTCCTTCGCCATGGATGCGCACGCGGCCTACATCTATATCCGCGGCGAGTACGTGGCCGAGCGTCACGCGCTCCAGCGCGCGGTGAACGAGGCCTATGAGGCCGGTCTCATCGGCAAGGACAACGTCCACGGCTATCCCTTCGACCTCTACGTCCACCACGGCGCAGGCGCCTATATCTGCGGCGAGGAGACGGCTCTCATCGAAAGCCTGGAAGGCAAGAAGGGCATGCCCCGCCTGAAGCCGCCCTTCCCGGCCAATATGGGCCTCTACGGCTGCCCGACGACGGTGAACAACGTGGAGTCGATCGCGGTCGCGGGCACGATCCTGCGGCGCGGCGCATCCTGGTTCTCGAGCATCGGCCGGCCGAACAACGTCGGCACCAAGCTCTTCTGCGTGTCGGGCCACGTGAACAAGCCCTGCAACGTGGAAGAGGCCATGGGCCTGACGTTCCGGGAGCTGATCGACCGCCATTGCGGCGGGATCCGCGGCGGCTGGGACAACCTGCTCGGCGTCATTCCGGGCGGATCGTCCGTTCCGGTCGTTCCGGCCGAGCAGATCATCGACGTGCCGATGGATTTCGATACGCTGCGCAATCTGAAGTCCGGTCTCGGCACCGCGGCGGTGATCGTCATGGACAAGTCCACCGACATCGTGCGCGCCATTGCCCGGATCTCGTATTTCTACAAGCACGAGAGCTGCGGCCAGTGCACCCCGTGCCGCGAGGGCACCGGCTGGATGTGGCGCGTGCTCAACCGCATGGCCGAAGGCCGCGCCCAGAAGCGCGAAATCGACATGCTGCTCGAAGTCTCGACCCAGATCGAGGGCCATACCATCTGCGCGCTCGGCGACGCGGCGGCCTGGCCGGTCCAGGGTCTGATCCGGCACTTCCGTCACGAGATCGAGAAGCGGATCGACGACTACGCGGCGAACCCGCATTCAGAATCCGTCATGATCGCGGCGGAGTGAGAGTGAAGATGGCTAAAATCATCGTTGATGGCGTCGAGGTCGACGTCCCAGCCGAGTACACGCTGCTTCAGGCTGCCGAGGCGGCGGGAGCCGAGGTTCCGCGCTTCTGCTATCACGAACGGCTCTCGATCGCCGGCAATTGCCGCATGTGCCTCGTCGAGGTGAAGGGCGCGCCGAAGCCGGTCGCGTCCTGCGCCTGGGGCGTGCGCGACTGCCGCCCGGGCCCGAACGGCGAGCCGCCGGAAATCTCGACCAAGTCGCCGACCGTCAAGAAGGCGCGCGAGGGGGTGATGGAGTTCCTCCTGATCAACCACCCGCTCGATTGCCCGATCTGCGACCAGGGCGGACAATGCGACCTGCAGGACCAGGCCATGGCCTACGGCGTCGACACCAGCCGCTTCCATGAGAACAAGCGCGCGGTGACCGATAAGTATCTCGGCCCGCTCGTGCAGACCTCCATGAACCGCTGCATTCACTGCACCCGGTGCGTGCGCTTCACCGCCGAGGTGGCGGGCGTGCCCGACATGGGCGCCCTGTGGCGCGGCGAGGACATGGAGATCACGAGCTATCTCGAAAAGGCGCTCGGCTCCGAACTTCAGGCCAACATCGCGGATCTCTGCCCGGTGGGGGCTCTCACCCACAAGCCGGAATCCTTCCATTTCCGTCCATGGGAACTCACCAAGACCGATTCCGTCGACGTGATGGATGCGGTCGGCTCGTCGATCCGCGTGGATTCCCGCGGCCGCGAAGTCATGCGCATCCTGCCCCGCGTGAACGAGGCGGTGAACGAGGAGTGGATCTCCGACAAGACCCGTCAGGTCGTCGACGGCCTGCGGCTGCAGCGCCTCGACCGTCCCTTCGTGCGTGAGAACGGCCGCCTTCGCCCGGCTTCCTGGCAGGAGGCCTTCGCGACCATCGCGGCCCGGGTGAAGGGCACGCATGCGAAGAAGATCGGCGCCATCGTCGGTGACCTGGCCGCCGTCGAGGAGATGTTCGCCCTGAAGCTCCTCATGGAGAGCCTCGGCGTGACGAACGTCGATGCCCGCCAGGACGGCACGGTGCTGTCGCCGGCCCATGGCCGGGGCTCCTACCTGTTCAACACGACGATTCCCGGCATCGAGAATGCCGACGCGATCCTGATCGTGGGCTCTAATCCGCGTTTCGAGGCGTCGCTCGTCAACGTGCGCATCCGCAAGCGCTGGCGCGCCGGGCCTCCGCCGATCGCCCTGATCGGCGAGCATGCCGACCTGACCTATCCTTACGAGTATCTCGGCGCGGGTCCCGAGACCCTGGCCGAGCTGGCCTCCGGCCGCCACAGCTTCATCGAGAAGCTGCGCGGGGCCGAGCGTCCGCTGATCATCGTGGGGCAGGGGGCGCTGGCGCGTCCGGACGGCCTTTCCGTCCTCTCCGCCGTCGCGAAGCTCGCTCAGGACGTGGGCGCCGTGAAGGATGGCTGGAACGGCTTCTCGGTTCTGCACACGGCTGCCTCGCGCGTCGGCGCGCTCGATCTCGGCCTCGTGCCGGGCGAGGGGGGGCTGACCGCCCGGCAGATGGCCGAAGGCGGCGTGGACGTGCTGTTCAACCTCGGCGCGGACGAGATCGACATCGCCCCCGGCGCTTTCGTGATCTATCAGGGCACCCACGGCGATCGTGGCGCTCACCGGGCCGACGTGATACTGCCGGCCGCGACCTACACGGAAAAATCCGGCACCTACGTCAACACGGAAGGCCGGGTCCAGATGGCCAATCGCGCGGCCTTCGCGCCGGGCGAGGCTCGTGAGGACTGGGCGATCCTGCGCGCCCTGTCCGACGTGCTGGGCCATCGCCTGCCGTTCGACTCGCTGAACGTGCTGCGGGCCAAGCTCTATGTGGCTCATCCGCATATGGCGGCCATCGATACCGTCCGTCCGGCCGACGGCGCTGCCGCCATCGAGGCGCTTGCCGGACTGGGCGGCACCCCCGCCCGCGAGGCTTTCGCGAGCGCGGTGACGGACTTCTACCTGACGAACCCGATCGCCCGCGCGTCCGGCGTCATGGCCGAGTGCTCGGCGCTCGCCCGTGAACTGAAGCTCGAAGCGGCCGAGTAAGAGAGGAGAGAAAGAACCATGGAATTTGGAGATATCCTCCTCGCCGTCGCGATCATGCTGGGCAAGAGCGTGCTCATGCTGGTGGCGCTTCTCGTCTTCATCGCCTATGCGCTCTATGCCGACCGCAAGGTCTGGGCCGCGGTTCAGCTACGGCGCGGTCCGAACGTGGTCGGCCCCTGGGGTCTGCTCCAATCCTTCGCGGACCTTCTCAAGTTCGTGCTGAAGGAGCCGGTGATCCCGGCGCCCGCCAACAAGGGCATGTTCCTCCTGGCTCCGCTGGTGATGTGCACCCTCTCGCTCGCGGCCTGGGCGGTCATTCCGCTCAACGCGGGATGGGCGATCGCCGACATCAACGTGGGCATTCTCTACATCTTCGCGATCTCGTCGCTCGGCGTCTACGGCGTCATCATGGGCGGGTGGGCGTCGAACTCGAAGTACCCGTTCCTCGGCGCGCTCCGCTCGGCGGCCCAGATGGTGTCCTACGAGGTCTCCATCGGCTTCGTCATCGTGACCGTGCTGATGTGCGCCGGCACCCTGAACCTGTCGCAGATCGTCGAGTCGCAGAACACGCGCCTGGGCATCCTCGGCTGGTACTGGCTGCCGCTCTTCCCGATGTTCGTGGTGTTCTTCATCTCGGCCATGGCCGAGACCAACCGCCCGCCCTTCGACCTTCCCGAGGCCGAATCCGAGCTGGTGGCAGGCTACATGGTGGAATATTCCTCCACCCCGTACCTGCTGTTCATGCTCGGCGAATACGTGGCCATCATGACCATGTGCGCGCTCGGCACCATCCTGTTCCTCGGCGGCTGGCTGTCGCCGATCCCCTTCGCGCCCTTTACCTGGGTTCCGGGCGTGATCTGGTTCGTGCTCAAGGCGAGCTTCCTGTTCTTCCTCATCGCCATGGTAAAGGCCCTGGTGCCCCGCTACCGCTACGATCAGCTCATGCGCCTGGGCTGGAAGGTCTTCCTTCCGCTCTCGCTCGCCATGGTGGTTATCGTGGCGGCCGTGCTGATGATCACCGGCACTGCGCCGGGCATGCGCTAAGGAGACGACATGAAGATCGGTCAGTTCTTCAACGCCCTTCTTCTGAAGGAATTCGTGGCGGGCTTCATCCTGACGGCGAAGTACTTCGTCAAGCCGAAGGCCACGCTCAACTACCCCTTCGAGATGGGCCATCGCGGGCCTCGCTTCCGCGGCGAGCACGCGCTGCGCCGCTACCCCAACGGGGAAGAGCGCTGCATCGCCTGCAAGCTCTGCGAGGCGATCTGCCCCGCCCAGGCCATCACCATCGAGGCCGGTCCGCGCCGCAACGACGGCACCCGCCGGACGACGCGCTACGACATCGACATGGTGAAGTGCATCTATTGCGGCATGTGCCAGGAGGCCTGCCCGGTGGACGCCATCGTGGAGGGGCCCAATTTCGAGTTCTCCGTGGAAACCCGCGAGGAGCTTCTCTACGACAAGGCCAAGCTTCTCGCGAACGGGGAGCGCTGGGAGCGTGAAATCGCGAAGAACATCGCGAAGACCGCGCCTTATCGGTAAGCGCAGCATCGTCCGCGGCGTGGATCCCGGTCCACGGCGGACGACGCCTCGCAACAATCACGAGCCGATCCCGCGAAGCGGGCCGGCTCCGGAATTCCTGCCCGACAAAGGGCAGGGGGCATGCATGTCCGGCGGGTTGTTCCCTCCGGATTCGGAATTTATAGACAGGCCATCGGATTCCCGTCGGGAGTTCCTGGCCACGTCGGAAGGGGCCGCACTCGAGGCGGCTTGTGTTTGAGCATGACGGTTACCGCCGCCTTCTTCTATCTGTTCGCGACCATTACGATCGCTTCCGGTTTCATGGTGATCGCCTCCCGCAATCCCGTGCAGTCGGTGCTCTTCCTCATCCTGGCCTTCGTCAACGCGGCGGGCCTGTTCGTGATGATGGGGGCCGAGTTCCTCGCGATGATCCTGGTGATCGTCTACGTGGGGGCGGTCGCGGTGCTCTTCCTCTTCGTCGTCATGATGCTCGACGTGGATTTCGCGGCGCTCCGCCAGGGCTTCCTGCAATACCTGCCGTTCGGAGCGCTGATCGGCATCGTGCTCCTGATCGAGCTCATCTTCGTCGTGAGCGCCTATGTGATCGATCCGGGCCTGATCCGCGCCCCCGCGGTTCCGATCCCGGCCGCCGACGTGATGACCAACACCGAGGCGCTGGGGTATGTGCTCTACACCCGCTACTTCTATTTCTTCCAGACCGCCGGTCTGATCCTGCTCGTGGCCATGATCGGCGCCATCGTGCTCACGCTCCGCGAGCGTGTCGGCGTGCGCCGCCAGAACATCTCGATGCAGAACGCCCGGACTCAGGAAACGGCCGTCCAGGTTCGGAAGGTTCCCTTCCGCCAGGGTATCTAAGGAGACACGCGATGGTTATCGGACTGGGCCATTATCTCACCGTCGCCGCCGTGCTCTTCACGCTCGGCGTGTTCGGCATCTTCATCAATAGGAAGAACGTCATCGTCATCCTGATGTCCATCGAGCTGATCCTGCTCTCGGTGAACATCAACATGGTGGCCTTCTCGACCCACCTGAACGACATCGTCGGCCAGGTCTTCGCCCTGCTTATCCTGACGGTCGCGGCGGCCGAGGCGGCCATCGGCCTTGCCATTCTCGTGGTCTTCTTCCGCAACCGCGGCTCCATCGCGGTCGAAGACGTCAATATGATGAAGGGCTGAGCCCACACGGCAAAGTAGACGAACATGTATCACGCAATCGTTTTCCTGCCGCTCGTCGGCTTCCTCATCGCAGGCCTCTTCGGCCGCGTCATCGGCGCCCGGCCGTCCGAGATCATCACCACGGCGCTGCTCGCCGTGGCGGCGGTTCTCTCCTGGGTGTCCTTCATCCATGTGGGCTTCGGCGACGAGCCGATGATCCGTGTCCAGATCGGCCAGTGGATGTCGGTCGGCGACCTCCAGGTCGACTGGGCGTTCCGCATCGACACGCTCACCGCCATGATGCTGGTGGTGGTCAACACCGTGTCGGCGCTCGTGCACCTGTATTCCATCGGTTACATGCACGAGGATCCGCATCGTCCGCGCTTCTTCGCGTATCTGTCGCTCTTCACCTTCGCCATGCTCATGCTGGTGACGGCGGACAACCTCGTGCAGATGTTCTTCGGCTGGGAGGGCGTCGGCCTGGCGAGCTACCTGCTCATCGGCTTCTGGTACAAGAAGGACTCCGCGAACGCCGCCGCCATGAAGGCCTTCATCGTCAACCGCGTCGGCGATTTCGGCTTCCTGCTCGGCATCTTCACGGTGTTCGTGCTGTTCAACGGCGTCACGTTCGACTCCATCTTCCCGCGCGTGGCCGAGTTTGCCGAGGCCCGGTTCCACTTCCTCGGCATCGAGTGGCATGCCCTGACGATCGCCTGCCTGCTGCTCTTCATGGGCGCCATGGGCAAGTCGGCGCAGTTCCTGCTGCACACCTGGCTGCCGGACGCGATGGAAGGCCCGACCCCTGTCTCCGCGCTGATCCACGCCGCCACCATGGTGACCGCAGGCGTGTTCATGGTCGCGCGTCTGTCGCCGCTCTTCGAGTACGCTCCGAACGCCCTAACCGTGGTCACGGTCGTCGGCGGCATCACGGCCTTCTTCGCCGCGACGGTCGGCCTGGTGCAGAACGACATCAAGCGCGTGATCGCGTATTCGACCTGCTCGCAGCTTGGCTACATGTTCGTGGCGCTCGGCGTCGGCGCCTACAGCGCGGGTGTCTTCCACCTGTTCACGCACGCCTTCTTCAAGGCGCTCCTGTTCTTGGGCGCGGGCTCGGTCATCCATGCCATGCACCATGAGCAGGACATGCGGAACATGGGCGCGCTGCGCCGCTACATCCCGCTCACCACGGCCATGATGGCGATCGGCACGCTGGCGCTGACCGGCTTCCCGTTCACGGCCGGCTATTACTCCAAGGACGCGATCATCGAGGCGGCCTTCGCGTCCCACAGCTCGGCCGGCTCCTTCGCCTTCCTGGCGACCGTGGTCGCGGCCCTGATGACCTCGTTCTACTCCTGGCGCCTGTTCTTCATGACCTTCGAGGGCAATGCGCGCTGGGCCGACCCGCACCATCAGGTGCCTTCCGACCACGAGGGGGCCGAGCACGACCAGCGCGGCCACGACGTGGAGGCCGCCACCCGGGCCGATCACGACCATGGCCACCACGGGGTTCACATGCCTCATGAGAGCCCGCTCGTGATGCTGCTGCCGCTCATCGTGCTCGCCATCGGCGCGGTCGTTGCCGGCTTCGTGTTCCGCGACGCCTTCCTCGGCCACGGCTACCAGGAGTTCTGGAAGGGCGCTCTGTTCACCCGTCCCGACAACAACATTCTGGAAGAGATGCATCACGTCCCGGGCTGGGTTCCGTTCCTGCCCACCGTGATGATGATCGCCGGGTTCCTGCTCGCCGTGTACATGTACATCGTCGACACCAAGAAGCCCGTTCAGCTCGCGACGGATCATCCGATCCTGTACCGCTTCCTGCTCAACAAGTGGTATTTCGACGAGCTGTACGACGCCATCTTCGTGCGTCCCGCCATGGCCATCGGCCGCTTCTTCTGGCGGACCGGCGATCAGCGGATCATCGACGGGCTCGGCCCTGACGGCATCTCCGCCCGCGTGCTCGACGTGACGCGCGGCGCCGTGCGCCTCCAGTCCGGCTACGTCTATCACTACGCCTTCGCAATGCTGATCGGCGTTGCGGCTCTCGTGACCTTCTATCTCTTCAGGGGAGCCCACTAATGCTCGGCTTCGGCATCCTCTCCGGCCTTCTCATCCTGCCGCTGATCGGTGCGGCGTTCATCCTCACGCTTCGCGGCGACAGCGAAGCGGCGCGCTCCAACGCCCGTTGGGCCGCCCTCGCGACGACGTTGGCGACCTTCATCCTCTCGCTCGTCGCGTGGGGCCGGTTCGACACGGCGACGGCCAGCTTCCAGCTGGTCGAGAGCCATGTCTGGCTGACGGACACGATCCGCTTCAAGCTCGGCGTCGACGGCTTCTCCATTCCGCTGATCCTGCTCACCACGTTCCTGATGCCGTTCTGCATCCTGGCTTCGTGGGATTCCATCGGGCATAGGGTGAAGGAATATTACGTCGCGTTCCTCGTCCTCGAGACGACGATGATTGGCGTGTTCTGCGCACTCGACCTCGTCCTCTTCTACCTGTTCTTCGAGGCGGGCCTCATTCCGATGTTCCTCATCATCGGCATCTGGGGCGGCAAGCGGCGCATCTACGCGAGCTTCAAGTTCTTCCTCTATACGCTGCTCGGCTCGGTGCTGATGCTGCTCGCCATCATGGCCATGTACTGGCAGGCGGGGACCACGGACATCCCGACGCTGCTCGCGTTCAAGTTCCCCTACAATCTCCAGATCTGGCTGTGGCTCGCCTTCTTCGCGTCCTTCGCCGTGAAGATGCCCATGTGGCCGGTCCATACCTGGTTGCCCGACGCGCACGTGGAAGCGCCGACGGCGGGCTCGGTGATCCTGGCGGGCGTGCTCCTGAAGATGGGCGGATACGGCTTCATCCGTGTCTCGCTGCCCATGTTCCCGGATGCCTCCGTGTATTTCGCGCCGCTGGTCTTCGCGCTTTCGGTGATCGCGATCATCTACACCTCGCTCGTCGCCCTGATGCAGGAGGACATCAAGAAGCTCATCGCCTATTCCTCGGTGGCGCATATGGGCTTCGTGACCATGGGCCTGTTCAGCATGAACGAGCAGGGCATCCAGGGCGCCATGTTCACCATGATCTCCCACGGTCTGGTCTCCGGCGCGCTCTTCCTCTGCGTCGGCGTGATCTACGACCGGATGCACACCCGCGAGATCAAGGCCTATGGCGGCCTCGTGAACCGGATGCCCATGTATGCGGTGGTGTTCATGATCCTCACCATGGCCAACGTGGCGCTTCCCGGCACCTCGGGCTTCATCGGCGAGTTCCTGACCCTCATGGGCACGTTCCGGTCGAACACCTGGGTGGCCTTCTTCGCCACGACGGGCGTGATCCTCTCGGCAGCCTACGCGCTCTGGCTCTATCGCCGTGTGGTCTACGGAGAGCTCGACAAGCCCGCGCTCGAGACCATCACGGATCTGAACCGCCGCGAGATCATCACCTTCGCGCCGCTGGTGCTGCTGATCATCTATTACGGTGTGCAGCCCGGCCCGATCCTCGACACCTTCGCCGTGCCGACGGATGCGCTCATGCAGAGCGTCCAGGCAGCGCTCTCCACCGTCAAAACGGCGGCTCTCTCCGCACACTGAGGTCATGATGAACCCCGTCCTCACCCTTCCCGCTTTCGGCCCCGTGCTGCCGGAGATCATCCTGGCAGCGGGCGCTCTCGTCCTGGTCCTGTTCGGCGCCATTCGCGGCGAGCGCTCCGGCGAGGGCATGAACCTCATCGCCCTTGGGCTTCTGGCGGTCACCTTCGTGGCCGTCCTGATGCTGCCCGGCGAGCGCGTCGAAACCATGTACGGTTCCTTCGTGATCGACAGCTTCGCCAAGTTCATGAAGGCCCTGACGCTCATCGCCTCCGCCGGTGGCGTGATCCTCTCGATGGATTACATGCGCCGCGAGGGCATCAGCCGGTTCGAGTACCCGATCCTGATCGTGCTCTCGACGCTCGGCATGCTGATGGTGATCTCGGCCAACGACCTGATCGCGCTCTATCTCGGCCTCGAGCTGCTGAGCCTTTCGTCCTACGTGATCGCGGCCTTCGATCGCGACAACGTCCGCTCGACGGAAGCCGGCCTGAAGTATTTCGTGCTGGGCTCCCTGTCCTCCGGCATGCTGCTCTACGGCGCATCGCTGGTTTACGGCTTCACCGGAAACGTGTCCTTCCCGGCTATCGCGGGGATCCTGCAGGGTCAGGTAGGCATCGGCGCCATCGTCGGCATCGTGTTCATCGCGGCCGGTATCGCGTTCAAGATCTCGGCCGTGCCGTTCCACATGTGGACCCCCGACGTCTACGAGGGCTCGCCGACGCCGGTGACGGCCTTCTTCTCCGCCGCCCCCAAGATGGCCGGCATGGCCATGGCCATTCGCGTCTTCATCGATGCGTTCCCGAACATCGTCGGCCAGTGGCAGCAGATCATCGTCTTCATTGCCATCGCGTCCATGGCGCTGGGCTCCTTCGCGGCCATCGGCCAGCGGAATCTCAAGCGCCTGATGGCCTATTCCTCCATCGGTAACGTCGGCTACGCGCTGATCGGCCTGGCGGCCGGCACGGTCGAGGGCGTCCAGGGCGTGGCCGTCTATATGGCGATCTATCTCGCCATGACGCTCGGCGCCTTCGCGGTCATCCTCGGGATGCGCCGCGGCAACGTGATGTACGAGAACGTCGAGGACCTGTCGGGCCTCGCCCGCACCCATCCGGTCCTCGCCTTCTGTCTCGCGATGATCATGTTCTCGCTCGCGGGCATTCCGCCGCTGGCCGGGTTCTTCGCCAAGTTCGCGGTGTTCACCGCCGCGATCAACGCCAACCTCGTCGCGCTCGCCATCATCGGCGTCGTGACCAGCGTGGTGGGCGCGTACTACTACCTGCGCATCGTGAAGGTGATGTACTTCGACGAGCCGGGGGCTGCGTACGATTCCATGCCAGCGGGCGTGAGGCTGGTGCTCGGTCTGTCCAGCGTCTTCGTCGTGCTCTTCGGCATCGTTCCGGCTCCGCTCGTCGCCGCAGCCGGCACGGCCGCGCGCTCTCTGTTCTGATGGTGGATCTGTCGCCCTCAGCCGAGGCCGCCGGTTATCGGCTCATCTCGATCGAGGCGACGGACTCGACCAATGACGATGCGCTCCAGGCGGCGCGCTCCGGCGATCCGGGGCCACTCTGGATCGTTTCGGCGGAACAGCGCGCGGGCAGGGGGCGGCACGGCCGGCAATGGTCGTCTCCTCAGGGCAATCTCTACGCCAGCCTTCTGCTGACCGATCCTTGCGAGCCGCAGCACGCCCCACAGCTCGGCTTCGTCGCGGGCCTCGCCCTGCACGAGGCCGTCGAAGCGGTCACGGGGGTGGGCGCTCCGCGCCTGTCCCTCAAATGGCCGAACGATCTTCTCCTCGACGGGGCCAAGATCTCAGGCCTCCTCCTCGAGGGGCACCGGCTCGCGGGCCATGGCCCGCTTGCGATCGTCATCGGCTTCGGCGTGAACGTGGCGTTCGCCCCGACCGGCACGCCGTACCCGGCCCTGGCCCTGCAGACCGTGAGGCCCGGCCTGACGCGCGCCGACATGTTCCGGGCGCTCTCCGCTTCCTTCGCACAAACCTTCGCCGCATGGCGCAATGCCGCGCGCCTGAACGCCGCCGATCCCTTCGGGCCGATCCGCCGGCTGTGGCTGGAGCGGGCGGCCGGGATCGGGCAGGAGGTGACGCTTCGCCTTCCCGCCGGAGAGAAGCGCGGCGTCTTCGAAGGGCTCGACCGGTTCGGACGCCTGCAGCTGAAAACCGTCTCGGGTGCAGAGCTCATCGATGCCGGCGATCTTTATTTTCCTCATTTACTGCACGATATAGCCAGACCTTAGCGCTGGCATGACAAGGTCTTGATCAAGTATGGCATCCTCCCAGGACGAATTGGTTTTTCTGCCCCTCGGCGGACTCGGCGAAATCGGCATGAATGCCGCCCTTTACGGCTTCGGCTCCGAGACAGACCGGCAATGGATCCTCGTCGATTGCGGCATGGGATTCGGCGGCGAGGAACAGCTGCCGGGGATCGACCTCGTCTATCCGGACCTGCGCTTCATCGAAGAGGAGCGCCACAACCTGCTCGGGATCTTCATCACCCATGCGCATGAAGACCATATCGGCGCCCTTGTGGAGATGTGGCCGCGCCTGCGCGCGCCGGTCTATGCGACCAAATTCGCCATCGGGCTTCTCGAGACCCGCCGACTGTCCGAGGCCGATGCGCCGAAGGTGGACCTCAATGAGATCGCTCCCGGGCAGCGCCTGAATCTCGGTCCCTTCGACATCGAGTACGTGCCGGTGGCGCATTCGATTCCCGAATCCAATGCGCTCGCCATCCGTACCCCCCAAGGGCTGGTGGTCCATACGGGCGACTGGAAGCTCGATCCGACACCCTATCTCGGGAGTCTCACCTCCGAGGAAACCTTCCGCAAGCTGGGCGAAGAGGGCGTTCTCGCGCTCGTGTGCGATTCCACCAATGTGGTGCGGGAGGGCGAAAGCCCGAGCGAGGCGGATGTCGCGAGGAATCTCGCCACGCTCATCAAGGATGCGCCGCATCGCGTCGCCGTCACCACGTTCGCGTCGAACGTCGCCCGCATCCGCTCGGTGGCGGAAGCGGCGCGGGAGTGCGACCGCGAGGTGGTCGTGGTCGGCCGGGCCATGGACCGCGTGGTGGAGGTCGCGAAAGAGTGCGGCTATCTCGACAACCTGCCTGAATTCCGCTCCGCCGAGAATTTCGGCTACATGCCGAGGGACAAGGTCGTCGCCGTCCTCACGGGCTCGCAGGGCGAGCCCCGCGCCGCCCTTGCCCGCATCGCATCCCGCGAGCATCCCGACATCACGCTGACGGCCGGAGACCGCGTGATCTTCTCGTCCCGCGCCATTCCCGGAAACGAGAAGGGTATCGGGTCCATCATCAACAGCCTCATCGAGCAGGGGATCGAGGTCGTGACGGACCGCACGGAGTTGGTGCACGTCTCCGGCCATCCCCGCAGGGGCGAACTGGCGAAGATGTACGAGTGGACGAAGCCGCGCATCGCGGTTCCGGCCCACGGCGAGCCGCTGCACCTCGCCGAACATGCCAAATTCGCGCGCCAGCAGGGCGTGCCGGAAGTGGTGCGGGCGAAGAACGGCACTCTTGTGCGCCTCGCGCCCGGCAAGGCCGAGATCGTCGATACCGTCCCGGCCGGACGCGTCTACAAGGATGGCAATATCGTCATCCCGGCAGGCGAGCGGGCGATCCCGGAGCGCCGGAAGCTGGCGTTTGCGGGCATCGTGACGGTCGCCATCGCCATCGACGACCGCGGCGAGATCGCGGGCGATCCGGTGGTGGACGTGATGGGGCTGCCCGAGAAGAACCGGCAGGGCCGCGATCTGACCGACATCGTCGCCGATGCGGTGGCGGATCTCCTCGACAGCCTGTCCAAGGCCAAGCGCCGCGATCCCGAAGCCGTCGAGAACGCCGTCCACCGGGCCGTGCGCGCCGCCGTCAATCAGGAATGGGGCAAGAAGCCCGCCTGCCATGTGCTCGTCATCGAGGTATAAGAGGGCACGTTCCTATCCTTGAGGGAGACATCATGCTGGGTCGGTTGAACCACGTCGCCATCGCCGTCCGCGATATCGCGGCGGCATCGCGGCTCTACCGCGACACGCTCGGGGCGCAGGTGTCCGAGCCCGACGCCCTGGAGGAGCACGGCGTCACGGTAGTCTTCGTGTCTCTGCCGAACACCAAGATCGAGCTTCTGGAGCCCCTCGGCGGCGACTCCCCCATCGGCCGCTTCCTGGAGAGAAACCCGGATGGCGGAATCCACCATATCTGCTACGAGGTGGAGGATATCCTGGCCGCGAGGGACCGGCTTGTGAATTCCGGGGCCAGGGTGCTGGGTTCGGGCGAGCCGAAGATCGGAGCTCACGGAAAACCGGTGCTTTTCCTGCATCCCAAGGATTTCAACGGAACCCTCATCGAACTCGAACAAGCCTGAGGACAAGCTGTTGACAAGATTGATAAAGGCCCTTTCCTCCACCCTATGGTCCACCCTGGCCGCCGTGCTCGTCGTCACGGGCATCGCCGTTGCCATCGTGGTGGCCGGTTTCGATCTGCGGCTGAGCGGGGGCATCGCGCTCTACTTCGTGATCTGGTGGATCCTGCTCTTCGCGATCCTTCCCTTCGGCGTGCGCAGCCAGGCCGAGAGCGGGGATGTCGTCGCCGGCACCGAGCCGGGCGCCCCGACCGCCCACGGGCTCCAGGAGAAGGCGATCTGGACGAGCCTGGTGTCGGCCGTCGTCCTGGTCTTCGCAGCGGCGGTCTTCCCGCTCGCGGGGCTCTAGAGCCTTTTCCATGACCTTCGGTTCATGGAAAAGGCTCCTGTTGTTTGAGAAAGACGCCTTTTCTTCGCAGAACCGGCATCCACTTTTGCCGAAATGGCTCTAGCGCATCGGACGTGAAAGGCGGAATCCACCGTCTCGCACGATGCGCTAAGGGGCTCTTTCGAAAGGCCGGCTTATGGCCTCGCTGCCATGGTCTTCTGCGCCCATGGCCGTTTCCCGTCGTGGCCGCCGACCCTGGTGCGCAGCGCGACCGCCGCTCGCCTGGGGGCATCGGCCCGGGGCGATGCCCTGCCGGCTGGCCCCTACGAGCCCGGCATGAGACGGGGCACGGCTGGGAGAAGTCGAGAAAACAGGGGCGATAAAAGAAAAAAGCAAGGCTTTCGCCTTGCTCAACTGCCTTTTGGCGTTGTTCTGACCCCTGGTTTTCTAGCACCAGCGCCTGAACCGGCGCTTGGGGATCGCGTTCCTCCCGAAACTCGGACCGCAGCCTCTGCCTATTTGAAGGTCTGAGACGTTGCGACTGTTTTATAGTTGGCTTCCCCCACGGTGTCACTATTTTTGGGCATGCCCTGATGCATTTTACGGCACTTATTGTATTGATCTTTGGTCTAATCCATTGCGCCGCAGGCCTCCGGGCTGGATGGCGGCTTGTCTTTTCGCCGTGGCCTGTGTTGTGTGCTGAAACCGAGTCGTGACTCACCGTTCCATTCCTGATCGAGACTGAAGGCGTCCTATGCGTTTGAGCCGCTATTTCCTCCCCATTCTCCGCGAGACGCCGAAAGAGGCGGAGATCGTTTCCCACCGCCTGATGCTGCGCGCCGGCATGATCCGCCAGGAGGCGGCGGGCATCTATGCCTGGCTGCCGCTAGGCCTGAAGGTGCTCAACAAGATCAATGCCATCGTCCGCGAGGAGCAGAACCGCTCCGGCGCCATCGAGCTGCTGATGCCGACCATCCAGTCGGCCGATCTCTGGCGGGAATCGGGCCGCTACGACGCCTATGGCAAGGAGATGCTGCGCATCCAGGACCGGCACGAGCGCGACATGCTCTTCGGACCCACCAACGAGGAGATGATCACGGAGATCTTCCGGGGCTATGTGCGCTCCTACAAGGACCTGCCCCTGAACCTCTACCATATCCAGTGGAAGTTCCGGGACGAGGTGCGCCCGCGCTTCGGCGTGATGCGCTCCCGCGAGTTCCTGATGAAGGACGCCTATTCCTTCGACCTGGATCAGCAGGGCGCGGTCCATTCCTACAACAAGATGTTCGTGGCCTATCTTCGCACCTTCGCCCGCATGGGCCTGAAGGCGATCCCGATGCGCGCCGACACCGGCCCCATCGGCGGCAACTTGAGCCACGAATTCATCATTCTCGCCGCCACCGGCGAGAGCGAGGTGTTCTGCCACGCCGATTACCTGGATTACGCGACCCCGCCGGCGGACACGAACTTCGACGACGTCGCCGGTCTGCAGAGCACCGTCGACAAGTGGACGTCGCTCTATGCAGCCACGTCGGAAATGCACGACGCCGCGGCCTTCGACGCGGTTCCCGCCGACAGGAAGATGTCGGCCCGCGGTATCGAGGTCGGCCATATCTTCTATTTCGGAACCAAGTATTCCGAGCCGATGGGCGCGAAGGTCATGGGACCCGACGGGCAGGAGAAGCCGGTCCATATGGGCTCCTACGGCATCGGCCCGAGCCGCCTGATCGCCGCCATCATCGAGGCGAGCCACGACGAGAACGGCATCGTCTGGCCCGAGGCCGTGGCTCCGTTCGACGTGGCGATCCTCAACCTGAAGGTGGGGGATTCCGGCACCGACGCGGCAAGCGAGCGCCTGTACCGCGAGCTCTCAGCGGCGGGCCGCGACGTGCTCTATGACGATCGCGACGAGCGTCCCGGCGGCAAGTTCGCCACCGCCGATCTCATCGGCGTTCCGTGGCAGGTGCTGATCGGGCCGAAGAGCCTCACTGAGGGCAAGGTGGAGATGAAGAACCGTGCGACCGGCGAGCGCGCGCTTTTGTCGGTCGACGAGGTGGTCACCCGGCTGACGGCACATAAATAAGCCCACATGGCCAAAGAAGCACCGACCGGAACCAAGCCTTTCTCGCTCTTCGAGTGGATGCTCGCCGGGCGCTACCTGCGCACGCGACGGCGGGAGGGGTTCGTTTCGGTCATCGCCGGCTTCTCGTTCCTGGGGATCATGCTGGGCGTCGCGACGCTCATCGTGGTGCTCTCGGTCATGAACGGCTTTCGCAAGGAGCTGCTCGACAAGATCGTGGGCATCAACGGCCATATCTTCGTGGCGCCCATCGAGAGACCGCTCACCGACTACCCGGAGGTCGCCGCCCGCATCGCCGCCGTGCCGGGCGTGAAGCGTGCGATCCCGCTGGTCGAGGGCCAGGCCTTCGGATCCTCGCAGTACAACGGCAGCGGCGTCCTCGTGCGCGGCATTCGCGGCAACGATCTGCGCCAGATCGAGCACATCGCGGGCAATATCCGGCAGGGGTCCCTGGACAAGTTCGACGAAGGCGAGGGCGTCGTCATCGGACGACGCCTGGCCGAGGCCCTGTCGATACAGGCCGGAGACACGCTCACCCTGATCACGCCGCGGGGCGCCGCGACGCCGTTCGGCACCGCGCCGCGGGTGAAGGGATATCCGGTCAAGGCCGTGTTCGAGATCGGCATGTCGGAGTTCGATTCCACCTTCGTGTTCATGCCGCTCACCGAGGCGCAGAACTACTTCAACCGCCAGGGCGACGTGCAGCTGATCGAGGTCTATCTCAACGACGCCGACAAGGTGGATCAGGCCCGCGTCGCCATCGAGGAGGCGGCGGGCAGGCCGATTCTGATGACCGACTGGCGGCAGCGCAACCGCACCTTCTTCGGGGCTCTGGAGGTGGAGCGGAACGTGATGTTCCTCATCCTCACGCTCATCGTTCTGGTGGCCGCGCTCAACATCATCTCCGGCCTCATCATGCTCGTGAAGGACAAGTCCAGCGACATCGCGATCCTGCGCACCATGGGGGCGACGCGCGGAGCCGTGATGCGCATCTTCCTGATCACGGGCGCGTCCATCGGCATCGTCGGCACCCTCGCGGGGTTCGGGCTCGGGCTGCTCCTCGCGCTCAATGTCGAGCACATCCGCGATGTCATCTCCCGGCTGACGAACACCAACCTGTTCCCGGCGGAGCTCTATTTCCTCAGCCGGTTGCCGGCCGACGTGAATCCCACCGAGGTCGCGACCATTCTCATCATGGCGATGGTCCTGTCGCTGCTGGCGACCCTCTATCCCTCCTGGCGGGCCGCGAAGCTCGATCCCGTCGAAGCGTTGCGTTACGGTTAGATATGGCGTCCGGACAAACCCAGCCAGCTCTCCACCTTTCACATGTCGAGCGCCGCTATCCGCAAGGGGACACGTTCCTCGAGGTTCTGCGCGGCACCGAACTCGCGATCTGGCCGGGCGAAATCGTGGCCCTCATCGCGCCTTCGGGAACGGGAAAATCGACCCTGCTCCACGTCGCGGGCCTTCTCGAAAAGCCCGACGGAGGCGAGGTCTTCGTCGGCGGCAAGCCGACATCGCATATGAGCGACAAGGAGCGCACCCGCGTGCGCCGGGAGGAACTGGGCTTCGTCTACCAGTTCCATCACCTGCTGCCGGAATTGTCGGCGATCGAGAACGTGGTGATTCCGCAGCTCATCCGTGGCCTGCCGAAGGCCGAAGCCGAAGACCGCGCGAGCCAGCTCCTGACCTTCCTGGGGCTGGGCAAGCGCCTCAAGCACCGTCCCGGCGAGCTCTCCGGCGGCGAGCAGCAGCGGGTCGCCATCGCCCGCGCGGTCGCCAACGCACCGCGCCTGCTGCTGGCGGACGAGCCGACCGGCAATCTCGACCCGCATACCGCCGACCGCGTCTTCCAGACGCTGGTCGCCATCGTGCGCGCCTCGCGCCTCGCGGCGCTGATCGCCACGCACAACCTGGAGCTCGCGGCCCGCATGGACCGCCGCGTGACGATCCGTGACGGGCTGATCGTGCAATTGCCGTGACACCACGATTACTGGAACGGGTCAATGCGCGGTCACTGGTGAGGGTGCTCGCCCCTCGCAAGCATCATGTGATGCTGCTGATGGTGCATACCTCGGGTCATCACACCTATGAAGCCGAGCGCCCGTAGCTTCGTGAGGTCCTGGTCTGGGACGAGCACTGTCAACGATGCGCCGTCTTCGACATCGTCCGCGTGGAAGGTCCAGCCTGAAACGCCGGACATCGTAGCCGCATGAGCGGTAACCATCCTGCGGATGGAATCGAGAACAGGGCCTGAGCCCCTCACGGTAAAGTGCATTCCGCTCTTCACAGGTTCGCTCGTGACATTCGAAGCCAGAGTCACGTTGTTCATGTCCACGAGGTGCTGGCGGAGGACTTCGAGATCGACCGTCGACCAATCCGTCTTTGGGTCGGCTTCCAATATCTCGACGATCTCCTGAATGGCCGCAAAGGCACTCTGTCCAGCCTGCTCCGGAACCCTGCCCCCTCCACCATGCATCGCGTGGTCATCGTAATGACTTTTACCGTCCCCCTGCGCAAAGGCGCTCAGCGGGATCAGGACAGCAAAGGCAATCGCTTTTCGCAACATGTGACATCTCCTTCATGAGAACACTGTCTTGCACGGGGTTGCCGCAGGCCTACATGATAGTAATCATGTCCGATGTCATTGAGAGCCTCTTTCTGGATGCCTCCCGCCACAGGTTCGAGTACCGAGCGGGCGATACGGTTTTCCGGCTTGGGGCTCCAGTAAGCTTCATTCATTGGGTTCAGGCTGGGAGGATCCATCTGGCGCGTCACCAGGCGGACGGCCTGACCCTCATTCTCCAGCGCGCCGCGGTGAATGACGTTCTGGCGGAAGCCTCCGTCTATTCGGAGAGGTACCATTGCGACGCACATGCGGTCGTCGAAACCCGTACATGCGCGATCCCCAAACGCGACTTCCTGAAGCGGCTGGCAGAGAACCACGAACTGGCGTGGGCCTGGGGGCGACGGCTGGCCCATGAGGTCCAGAGGGCACGTCTTCAGGTAGAGATCGTCTCCATGCGAACGGTCGCCGCACGTCTCGACGCGTGGGTAGAATATCATGGACCTGTTCCGCCACGGGGCCGGTGGGCCGCGCTGGCAGCGGAGATCGGCGTGAGCCCGGAAGCTCTCTACCGGGAGATGGCAAAGCGGCGTTACGGACCACGGCAGGACCACTCGTGACGGGCTGATCGTGCAATTGCCCTGGGGGCTTTCTTCCTTTCGGAAGCGATTCCGAGCGTCATGCCCGACCTTGTGCCGGGCATCCACCACTTATCCACTGGCTCGGGAAGGCGCGGAGCGCCGCAACACGTGCGGCCGTGGCAGGTGGGAGACCAGGCCCCCCAGGGACTTCCTTAAGGCTCGATTCACCGTGTCTCCACAGCCTGCACCGCAATGACTTTACAAGGAACATTCAACGAACATAAATGAACACACAGAGAACAGGAGATCAGACATGCTTCGCATCATCATCGAAACCGCCGCTGAAATCACCTCTCTAATCGTGTTCGGATCCGCCGTGGCAATCTGGGCCCTGGTCCTGGCGCCGATCGCCTGATACCCGCAATCTACACAAATCCACGGGATTCACAGGAGGATCGTCCTTCCCACGCCCCGGTAGAGATTCAGGGGCGAGAATCGTGGCAATATGCGCGCCATTGTCTGAGTAGAGTTTCATGGCGCGCATTCTCCAAGACGTCGGCTTCGTCCATCTGCACGTGCACTCCTCGTATTCGCTGCTCGAGGGGGCCCTGAAAGTCGCGCAGCTGCAGAAGCTCGCGGCGGCCGACAGGCAGCCGGCCCTGGCGCTGACCGACACCAACAATCTGTTCGGCGCGCTCGAATTCTCGGAGAAGATGGCCGGGTCGGGTATTCAGCCCATTGCCGGCGTCCAGCTCTCGGTCTGCTTCGAGGAGCCGGATCCGGTCGCCCGGGTCGTGCCCCAGCCCGCCAATATCGTGCTGCTCGCGCAGACGGAGGAGGGCTACCGCAACCTCATGCGGCTCGTGAGCCATGCCTATTTCGGCGTGCCCCTCGGCGAGTCGCCGCGGGTCGCTGCTCCCATTCTCGCGACCCACAGCGAAGGCCTCATCGCCCTGACCGGCGGCTTTTCCGGCCCGCTCGATTGCGCCTTGCGCAACGGCGGCCGCCAGGAGCTGGCGCAGGCGCGCCTCGACATGCTCAAGAGCGCCTTCGGCCATCAGCTTTACGTGGAGATCCAGCGCCACGGCCTCGACGAGGAGCGGATGGTGGAGGGCGAACTGATCGCGCTCGCCGACCGCAACGGCCTTCCCATCGTGGCCGCCAACGAGCCATTCTTCTCCTCGTCGAAGGACTACGAGGCGCACGACGCGCTGCTGGCCATCGCGGAAGGCCAGATCGTTTCCAACGACAATCGCCGCCGCCTGTCGCCCGAGCATTGCTTCAGGACGCGCCAGCAGATGATGGAGCTGTTCTCCGATCTGCCCGATGCGCTCGGCGCCACCGTCGAAATCGCCATGCGCTGTTCGACGCGCGTGCGGACCCGCAAGCCCATCCTGCCGAGTTTCGGCACCGGCGCCGACGCAGCCACGCTCGACGAGGGCGAGGAGCTGCAGCGCCAGGCGGAGGAGGGGCTCGCCAGGAGGCTTGCCGCGCATGGTCCCGCGCCGGGCCTGACCGAGCAGGATTACCAGGACCGGCTCGCGTTCGAGATCGGCATCATCCGCAAGATGAAGTTCCCCGGCTACTTCCTCATCGTGGCGGACTTCATCAAATGGGCGAAGCAGCACGACATTCCCGTCGGTCCGGGCCGCGGCTCGGGTGCGGGCTCTCTCGTGGCATACGCGCTCACGATCACCGATCTCGATCCATTGCGCTTCACGTTGCTCTTCGAGCGCTTCCTCAATCCGGAACGCGTGTCGATGCCCGACTTCGACATCGACTTCTGCGTGGAAGGCCGCGAGCGCGTGATCGAATACGTGCAGAAGCGCTATGGCGAGGAGCAGGTCGCTCAGATCATCACGTTCGGTACGCTTCTGGCGCGCGGCGTGATGCGCGACGTGGGCCGCGTGCTCGAAATGCCTTACGGCCAGGTCGACAAGCTCACCAAGCTGGTTCCGCAGAACCCGGCCAATCCGGTGACCCTGGCGCAGGCCATCGAAGGCGAGCCGAAACTGCAGGCCGCCATCGAGGAGGAGCCGGTCGTCAAGCGCATGCTCGACATCGCGCAGAAACTCGAGGGGCTGCACCGTCACGCATCGACGCACGCCGCGGGCGTCGTGATCGGCGACCGTCCGCTGCAGGAGCTGGTGCCGCTCTACCGAGACCCGAAGACCGGCATGCGCGTGACCCAGTTCAACATGAAATGGGTCGAGCAGGCGGGCCTCGTGAAGTTCGACTTCCTCGGCCTGAAGACGCTCACCGTGCTGCGCACGGCGGTCGACCTCATCAAGCGCAAGGACATTCACATCGATCTGTCGGCGCTGCCGCTCGACGACCGCAAGACCTACGAGATGCTCCGGCGCGGCGAAACGGTCGGCGTGTTCCAGGTGGAATCGGTCGGCATGCGCAAGGCGCTCGTCGAAATGGAGGCCGACCGTTTCGAGGACATCATCGCGCTCGTGGCGCTCTACCGCCCGGGCCCGATGGCGAACATTCCGGTCTATTGCGCGCGCAAGCTCGGAAAGGACGAGCACAACAAGAAGGATTGGTATCCCCACGACAAACTGGAGCCGATCCTGCGCGAGACCTTCGGCATCATCGTCTACCAGGAGCAGGTGATGGAGGTCGCGAAGGTCCTCGCCGGCTACTCGCTCGGCGACGCCGACCTTCTGCGCCGCGCCATGGGCAAGAAGATCAAGGCCGAAATGGACGCGCAGCGCGAGCGCTTCGTCGCCGGCTCCGCCAAGGACGGCCTCGACAAGGCGAAAGCCGACGAGATCTTCGATCTGCTCGCGAAATTCGCCGATTACGGCTTCAACAAGAGCCACGCGGCGGCCTACGCCCTCGTGGCATTCCAGACCGCCTATCTCAAGGCGAATTTCCCGGTCGAGTTCCTGGCCGCGTCGATGACGCTCGATCTCGACAACACGGACAAGCTCTCGGAATTCCGCCGCGAGGCGCAGCGTCTCGGCTTCAAGGTGATCCCGCCCACCATCAACCGCTCGGGCGTGGTGTTCGACGTGGTCTATGACCAGGAGGGGCAGGGCTCCATCCTCTACGCGCTGGCCGCCGTGAAGGGCGTGGGCCGCCAGGCCATCGAGGCGGTGGTGGAGGCGAGGGGCGACGAGCCCTTCAAGGATCTCGCGGATTTCGCGCGCCGCATCAATCCCAAGGCGCTCAACAAGCGCACGCTCGAAAACCTCATCGCGGCCGGCGCTTTCGACGAACTGGAGCCGGACCGGGCGAAGGCCTGCGCCTCCATCGACGCCATGATGAGCCTCGCGCAGCAATCCTACGAGGCGGCCAATGGCGGCATGATCGACATGTTCGGCGGCATGGCCTCGGCGGACGTGCAGCTTCGCATCCCTCCCTATGAGCCCTGGCCCTCCGCCGAGCGGCTGCAGCGGGAGTACGATGCCGTCGGCTTCTTCCTCTCGGGCCATCCGCTCGACGAATACGGCGATCTGCTCCAGAAGCTGCGCGTGCAGAGCTGGGCCGATTTTTGCCGCTCCGTGAAGGCGGGCAACTCCGTCGGCAAGGTCGCGGCCACCATTCTCGACCGGCAGGAGCGGCGCACGAAGACCGGCAACAAGATGGGCATCCTGACCCTCTCGGATCAGACCGGGCAGTTCGAGGCCATCATCTTCTCGGAAGGGCTCATGCGTCTGCGCGACGTGCTGGAGCCCGGGACCGCCGTCGTCCTGATGCTTCAGGCGGGCGTCGAGGGCGAGGAGGTGAGGGCGCGGATCGGCATGGCCGAACCCCTGGAGGAGGCTATCGCCAAGCACCAGAAGGGAATGCGGATCTTCCTGCGCGACGAGCGCCCCATTTCCAGCGTCTACGAACGCCTGAAGGTGAGAGGCGAGGGCGAGGTGTCTCTCGTGCTGATCCTCGACGACGGCGACCGGGAGGTCGAAGTGAAGCTCCCCGGCAAGTACATGGCCACGCCCCAGATCGCCGGCGCTCTCCGCGCCGTGCCCGGGGTGGTCGAGGTGCAGATGAGCTAGAGCCTTTTCCGCAAAAGTGGATGCCGGTTTTGCGAAGAAAAGGCGTCTTTCTCAAACAACAGGAGCCTTTTCCATGAACCGAAGGTCATGGAAAAGGCTCTAGAGCGGGGCGCTGGCGCAGCGGAGCGTCAGGCGCTCCGCCGCTCGATCCTTCCCAGACCCAGCGCGGCGGCGAGCGCGACCGCGAGCATGATCGCCACGAGGCCCGCGACGGCGTTCCAGCCGCCGCCTGCCCAGAACCAGCCTCCCACCGTGCCCATCACGCTGGAGCCGACATAATACGCGAGCAGGTAGAGGGACGAGGCGTGGCCCTTGGACCCGACGGCGAGGCGACCGACCCAGCCGCTCGCGACCGAGTGGGTGATGAAGAAGCCGATCGTGCTGGCGATCACCCCGGCGATCACGCCCGCGAGCGACGACGAGAGCGTCAGGGCGGTTCCAGCCGCCATGGTGGCGATTCCGGCGAGCAGGATGGGTGAGCGTCCGAGCCGGTCCGCCAGATTGCCGGCGAGCGTCGAGGCGATCGCTCCGAGGAGATAGACCAGAAAAATCGCGCCGATCTGGGCGGGCGTGAGGTCGAAGGGGGCGGAACTCAGGCGGAACGTCAGGTAGTTGAACATGGTGACGTTGATCCCGAGCGCGAGAAAGCCCGTCAGGAAGAGCAGCGGCAGGCCGGGCGTCCGCAGGTGCTTCAACCACGTCTCCCGGTGGTGAGCCAGCATTCCCCCGGCGGTGCGCGGGAAGAAATTCCGCGATGGCGGCAGGAGGGCGAAGAAGCCCAGGGAAGCCAAGAGCCCCAGCACTCCGATCCCGCCGGATGCGACGCGCCAGGAGAAATACTCGGTCACCACTCCGGCGCCGATCCGGCCGAGCATGGCCCCGAAGGCGGTTCCTCCCACATAGAGACCCATCGCCGTGCCGAGGGCCTTCGGGTGGATCTCCTCGGCGAGATACGCCATCGCGACCGCCGGCACCCCTCCGAGCACGAGGCCTTCGAGCGCGCGGAGCACCAGCAGCATGTGCCAGTCCGGGGCGATGGCGCTTCCCACATGGAGAATCGCCGCGCCGCACATCGAGCCGAACATCAGCGCACGGCGGCTGACGGTTTCCGAAATGGCTCCGGCGCACAGGATCGCGAAGGCGAGGCAGCCGGTCGTGAGCGAGAGCGCGAGGGAGCCCGCCGAGGGGCTGACGCCGAACTCCTCCACCAGGTGTGGCAGGAGCGGCTGCACCGCGTAGATCAGCGAGAAGGTCGCGAAGCCCGCCAGGAAGAGAGCCAGGCTGATCCGCCGGTAGGCCGGGGTTCCGCGCTCGGTCCATTGCGGGGCGCGCGGGGCGCCGACACCGGCGTGATCATCCTGCCATTCGCGCGGATTGTGGTTCGGCCGGGGCAAAGGCTGGCAGGGCAAAGGTTTGCGGGACAAAAGCTTGGCGTTGATCATCGGGGTGCTCAAAGAGGCTGACTTCAGGCTTCGGCGCGCCTGTTCCGACTCCTAGCCCTTCCCAAGCCATGCCACATCAGCAATGTACTTCGATCAGCTACAGCGAAACTATATAGATGGCATGGATACCGCACGGCTTCGGACTCTCATCCACGTGGCCGAACTCGGCAGCTGGTGCTCTCCTGTCCGTCCGACAGGTCCGCATCGCGGGCGGCCGGTCTCGCCGGCGAATCGCTCAAGGACATCATGACGGGCCATGTCAGCCGAGGGATCTGGAGGGGAGAAATGCCGGCAAGCGGCCGCTAAGCGGTCGGCCTCTCGGGGAGGGGCCCTCCAGGGCGCTTCTCCCGGCCGCCGGGCGGCGCTGCGCGGAGGGACGTTTCCGCCCCTCGCGCCGCCCGTGGGGCGGACGGCTCTTTCAACTTGCATTTCGAGCCGGTTGCCCCTATATGCGCCCGCATCCCACACGCGGAAACCGCCTCGTGAGCCCATGAGGTATCCCGGTGGCCGGAAGGTCCGGCCTACTGTTCCGCGGAGGCTTAACCGGAGAATAACTATGGCGCTTCCCGATTTCTCGATGCGTCAGCTGCTGGAAGCTGGCGCTCACTTTGGCCACCAGGCCCACCGTTGGAACCCGAAGATGGGTCAATACATCTTCGGCACCCGCAACAATATCCACATCATCGACCTCGCTCAGTCGGTCCCGATGATGCACCGCGCTCTCCAGGCCGTCAGCGACACGGTGGCCAAGGGCGGCCGCGTGCTCTTCGTCGGCACGAAGCGTCAGGCTGCCGATGCCGTCGCCGATGCTGCCAAGCGTTCGGCTCAGTACTACGTGAACTCCCGCTGGCTCGGCGGCATGCTCACCAACTGGAAGACGATTTCCGGCTCGATCCAGCGCCTGCGCAAGGTCGACGAGATCCTCGCCGGCGGCGGCCAGGGCCTCACGAAGAAAGAGCGCCTCATGCTCGCCCGTGAGAAGGAAAAGCTCGAGCGCGCTCTCGGCGGCATCAAGGACATGGGCGGCACGCCCGACCTGATCTTCGTCATCGACACCAACAAGGAGCAGCTGGCGATCAAGGAGGCGAACCGCCTCGGCATCCCGGTGGCCGCCATCGTCGACACGAACTGCGATCCGGACGGCATCGCTTTCCCGGTCCCGGCTAACGACGACGCCGGTCGCGCGATCTCGCTGTATTGCGATCTCGTCGCCCGCGCCGCTCTCGACGGCATCTCCCGCGGCGCCGGCGCCATGGGCATCGATATCGGCGAGTCCGAGAACCCGATGGCCGAAGAACTCCCGGCGAACGACACCCCCGCCTACGAAGGCGAGCAGTTCGAGCGTCTGGCCGCTCCCCGCGGCGCTCCGGACGATCTGACCAAGCTCAACGGCGTTGGCCCGCAGCTCGAGAAGAAGCTGAACGAAGCCGGCATCTTCCACTACTGGCAGATCGCCGCCATGCAGGCCGGCGACATCGCTCAGCTCGACAAGGACCTGAAGCTGAACGGCCGTCTCGAGCGCGACGGCTGGATCGACCAGGCCCGCTCGATGATCGAAGCCGCCGCGGCGTAAGTCTCTCGGCGCCGCCTCGACACCGGCGGCGCTTGAACGAATGCTCGAGCCCGGCGTTCCATGAGCGCCGGGCTCCCTCTATGCAAGAACCCGTGAAAGGATAAGCCATGGCGAATATCACCGCTGCGATGGTGAAGGAGCTGCGCGAGACGACCAGCGCCGGCATGATGGACTGCAAGGCTGCTCTCGCCGAAACCAACGGCGACATGGAAGCCGCCATCGACTGGCTCCGCAAGAAGGGTCTCTCCAAGGCCGCCAAGAAGGCCGGCCGCGTCGCTGCCGAAGGCCTCGTCGCCGTCGAGTCGTCCGGTCACACCGCCACCATTCTCGAGGTCAACTCGGAGACGGACTTCGTCGCCCGCAACGACCAGTTCCAGGCCTTCGTCCGCGAAGCCGCCAAGATCGGCCTGAACGGGAACGGCACCATCGAGACGCTCGAGGCCGCGACCTTCCCGGGCTCCAGCGTCACGGTGAAGGATCGCCTGCAGGAGCTCATCGCCACCATCGGCGAGAACATGACCCTGCGCCGTACCGCCAAGCTCGAAGTCTCGAAGGGCGTGATCGCGTCCTACGTGCACAACGCCGTGTCCGAAGGCCTCGGCAAGATCGGCGTGCTGGTTGCGCTCGAATCCGAGGGCGATGTCGATGCTCTGAGCACGCTCGGCCGTCAGATCGCCATGCACGTGGCGGCGACCAACCCGGTCGCGCTCGACTCTTCGGGTGTCGACCAGGCCACCATCGACCGCGAGACCGCGATCCTGCGCGACAAGAACGCCGGCAAGCCCGACAACGTCATGCAGAAGATCGTCGAGAGCGGCCTGAAGAGCTACTTCAAGGAAGTGACGCTCCTCGAGCAGCCTTTCGTGCACGATCCGTCGAAGACCGTGACGCAGGTTCTCAAGGAAGCCGAGTCCAAGGCCGGCAAGCCGGTCGCCCTGAAGGCCTTCGTCCGCTACGCTCTCGGCGAGGGCATCGAGAAGGAAGAGGCCCCGGATTTCGCGGCGGAAGTCGCGGCCCAGGCCGGTCTCAAGGCCTAAGGTTACGAAACTCAAGAACGGCGGCTTCACAGCCGCCGTTTTCATGAGAGGATCTGTCAACCGATAGGAGAGTCCGACAGTGGCACAATTCCGGCGCATTCTGGTGAAGCTTTCGGGAGAGGCTTTGATGGCTCCCGACGGATACTGGCTCGATACGCAAGTCCTTTCGAGCCTTGCCCAGGACCTCGCCAACGCCACCAGGGCGGGCTTCGAGATCGCCGTCGTGATCGGCGGCGGCAACATCATCCGGGGCGCCCGCATGAGCGCCGCCGGCTGGATCGATCGCCCCACGGCCGATTCCATGGGCATGCTCGGAACGGTCATGAACTCGCTGGCCGTCGAAACGGCCCTGAACGCCGCCGGGGTGCCCGCGCGCACGATGTCGGCGGTGTCCATGCCCACGATCTGCGAAACCTACGCCCGCCAGCCCGCGCTGCACCACCTGGACAAGGGCCAGGTGATCGTTCTCGCGGGCGGCACCGGCAACCCGTTCTTCACGACCGACACGGCGGCCGTGCTCCGCGCGGCGGAGCTGAAATGCGATGCGGTGCTCAAGGCGACCCAGGTCGATGGCGTCTATTCCGCCGACCCCAAGAAGGACCCCGAGGCGATCCGGTTCGATCGGCTTACCCATGACGAGGCTATCGCCAAGGACCTGAAGGTGATGGACACTGCGGCCTTCGCGCTCGCGCGGGAAAGCAGGCTCTCGATCATCGTCGGCTCGGTCCATGCTCCGAGCTCCGTGACCGATCTTCTCCTCGGAAGGGTGCCGTCGACGGCCGTCGTCCCCTGAGCAGGGCGCATTCTGTGCATAAAAGGCGCCGGCTTTCACCGGCGTCGTTCCAGGTCCGCAGACGCGGGCCGCCGGTTTCCCGCCGAAACGATGCGGGGCCTGAAACGTGAGCATCGGATCGATCCCAAAGTGGCATCCACTTTCCCCGTCCGATGCTCCAGGGGGCCTTGATGCCGGACCCCGGGCAGCGTAAGCCCGTTCATAGACAGTTCGCGTAAGGAAAAGATCTCATGGCTACGACCTTTGACCTCGCCGATGTGAAGCGCCGCATGCAGGGCGCCATCAACGCTTTCAAGAACGACCTGGGCAGCCTCCGCACGGGCCGCGCCTCGCCCAACCTCCTCGATCCGATTCAGATCGATGCCTACGGCGCCATGATGCCGATCTCGCAGGTCGCCACGGTGAACGTGCCGGAGCCGCGCCTGCTGAGCGTGCAGGTATGGGACCGCGGCATGGTCTCCGCCGTGGAGAAGGCGATCCGTGAATCGGACCTCGGACTCAACCCCCAGACCGAGGGCCAGGTCATCCGCCTGCGGATCCCCGAGATGAACGAGCAGCGCCGCAAGGAAATGGTGAAGGTCGCGCATAAATACGCCGAAGAGGCGCGCATCGCGGTTCGCCACGTTCGCCGCGACGGTCTCGATCTGCTCAAGAAGCTCGAGAAGGACTCGGCCATCAGCGAGGACGACGCCAAGCGCGACGGCGAGCAGGTGCAGAAGGCCACCGATCAGTTCGTGGCCGAAATCGAGCAGCTCCTGGTGGCCAAGGAAAAGGAAATCATGCAAGTCTAAGCCATTGACTTGCATCGGAACCTTATCATGAGCGGCGAAGCCAAGCGGTCGGCTCCCATTCTTGCTCCCGACAGGGAAGGCGAGGGGCTGCCGGCCCATGTTGCCATCATCATGGATGGAAACGGCCGCTGGGCCGCTCAGAGAGGCCTGCCTCGCTTCGAGGGGCACCGGAAGGGCATCGAGGCGATCCGCCGGGCTGTCCGCACGGCGACCGATCTCGGCATCCGCCACCTCACCGTCTACAGCTTTTCCGCCGAGAACTGGCGCCGTCCCGAGGAGGAGGTTTCCTTCCTCATGGGGCTGCTCAAACGCTTCGTGCGCCATGACCTCGCAGAACTCCACTCCAACAATGTGCGGGTCCGCATCATCGGCGAGCGGGAGGGGCTCACCTCCGACATCCGCCTTCTGCTGGACGAGGCCGAGCAGTTGACCCGGGGCAATACGGGCCTGAACCTCGTGATCGCGTTCAATTACGGTGGCCGCCAGGAGATCGTCAGCGCCGTCCGGGCTCTGGCCCGGAAGGTGAAGGAGGGTGTGCTGGACCCCGACGCCATCGATATGCGCATGCTCGGCGCATTCCTCGATACCCGCGACATCCCGGATCCGGATCTCGTCATCCGCACCTCGGGCGAGCAACGGGTGTCGAACTTCCTGACGTGGCAGACGGCCTATTCCGAGTTCGTTTTTCTTCCGGTCTTCTGGCCCGATTTCGACGAGGCCGCTTTCAAGGCCGCGCTCGACGAGTATCGCCGGCGCGACCGGCGGTTCGGCGGACTGAGCGCCAGGGCCAGCTGACGATGGCCAGCACCGAAGGTCCGGCCTTGGCTCCGAAAACTCCATCCAGTGAACTCAGAACCCGGGTGATCTCCGCGATCGTCATGGTCGCGCTGGCTCTCGGCACCGCCTATTGGGGCGGATGGCCCTTCGCCCTGTTCTGGCTCGCCGCCGGCATCGCGATCATGATCGAGTGGACCGACATGACCAGGGTCGAGCCGCGCCGGAGCGTCCAGGCGGTTCTCGGCTTGGGGCTGGCGACCCTGACGCTGCTCCTCCTCTCCGGCGGGAGCGTCGCGGCCGGGGGAGCGGTGGCGCTGGTCACGCTCGTTATCGGCGTTCTTCTCGCGAAGGGCCGGGAGGGCAGGCTCTGGGCTGCGTCCGGCTTCGTCTATGCGGCAGTCATCGTGCTCGTGCCCCCGCTGGTGCGGGCCTATCCGGAGATCGGCCTGCTCGGGCTGGTCTGGATGTTCGGGGTCGTGTGGGCGACCGATATCGCGGCCTATTTTACGGGTCGTACCCTGGGAGGGCCCAAGCTCTGCCCGGCCGTCAGCCCGAAGAAAACCTGGTCCGGGTTCCTCGGCGGACTTTTTGCCGCAATTCTGGTCGGCCTCCTGGTCGTGTCCGTGGGCGAGCGCTTCGGCCTGGAGCACACCCTCGGCGCCTGGAGCACGATCGCGTTGTCGGCGGTGGCGTCCGTCGCCAGCCAGATCGGGGATCTGGGAGAATCCGCACTCAAGCGCCATTGCGACATCAAAGATTCGAGCCATCTTATTCCTGGGCATGGCGGTGTGATGGACCGTCTCGACGGCTTCTGGGCCGTGTGCCTCATCGTCGGGCTCGTCCTTTTCGCCGCGCACGGAGCTGCTTAGTCCTTTTATGGCACGTTCTCTTACGATCCTCGGAGCCACCGGCTCCATCGGCCGTTCCACGGCGGAAGTGGTTCTGGCGCATCGGGACGAGTTCCATGTCGAGGCGGTCGTCGGCGGTTCCAACGTGCAGGCGCTTGCCGACAAGGCGAAGAGCCTCGGGGCCAGATTCGCGGCTCTGGCCGACGAGCGCGCCCATGCGGACCTCAAGGCTGCGCTCGCCGGAACGGGGATCGGGTGCGGGGCGGGCCGCTCCGCCGTGCTCGAAGCGGTCGACCGGCCGACCGACATCGTGCTCGCGGCGATCAGCGGCACGGCGGGCCTGGAGCCCACCCATGCGGCCCTCAAGCCGGGACGGCGGATCGCGCTCGCCAACAAGGAAAGCCTTGTCTGCGCAGGCGCCGCCTTCATGGCCGACGCGCGGCGTCGCGGCGTCGAGGTCGTGCCTGTGGATTCCGAGCACAACGCCCTCGATCATGCCCTGGCGGCTGGCCAGAACCGGAATGTGGAAAAGGCTGTGATCACCGCGAGCGGCGGCCCGTTCCGGACCTGGCCGCGGGAGCGGATCGCAGGGGCCGGCGCCCGGGAGGCTTCGGCCCATCCGGTCTGGTCCATGGGCGCCAAGATCAATATCGACTCGGCCACCCTCATGAACAAAGGGCTGGAGCTGATCGAGGCTCACCATCTGTTCGACCTCGAAGCCGAGCGGCTCGACGTGCTCGTTCACCCGGAGGCCATCGTTCACGGCCTCGTGCAATGGACCGACGGGGCGTTGACGGCCGGGCTGGCGCTTCCCGACATGAAGGTGCCCATCGCGAACGCCATGCGCGGGGCGGAGCGGATTCCCATGAACCTGCCCCGTCTCGATCTCGCCGCGATTGGCCGCTTAACCTTCGAGCGGGCGGACGAGCTGCGGTTCCCGTGCCTCGCTCTGGCCAGGGCCGCGCTCGAGGCCGGCGGGTCGGTCCCCACGATCCTGAACGCGGCCAACGAGATCGCGGTCGAGGCATATATGGCCGACCATATAGGATTTTACGCAATATCGGAGATCGTTGAGGAGGTTTGCTCAAGCTTCTCCGGAACCGGGAACGCTCCTGCGACGGTCGCGGAGGCTCTCGCCGTCGACGGCGAGGCCCGCGACAGGGCGAGGCGGCTCGTTCCCGGCAAGCGGCTTTGAGGCGCCCTGCCCGGGCGCGGAAGGAACGAAAATGGAATGGCTTTCGACAATCGGCGGAGCGACCGGGTCTCTGGCCCTGACGCTGTTCGCCTTCCTCGTGGTGCTGACGGTCGTCGTCTTCATCCACGAATACGGCCACTACTGGGTCGGGCGCCGGTGCGGAATCGGCGTGACGGCCTTCTCCATCGGCTTCGGGCGCGAGCTCATCGGGTGGACCGACCGGAACGGCACCCGTTGGAAGATCTCGGCGATTCCCTTAGGCGGCTACGTGAAGTTCGTCGGCGACATGAACGCCGCGAGCGTGCCGGACACGGATGCGGCCCGGCTGATGTCGCCCGAGCAGCGGGCGATCAGTTTTCCCCATCAAAATGTCGCCAAGCGCGCCGCGACCGTCGCGGCCGGGCCGATCGCCAATTTCATCCTGGCGATCGCCATTTTCGCAGGCTTCAACTATTTCAGCGGGCGCATGGTCCTGGAGCCGGTGATCGAACGGGTGATCCCCGGGAGCGCCGCCGAGGCGGCGGGCTTCGAGCCCCATGACGTGATCCGCTCCATCGACGGGACGCGGATCGAGACTTTCGCCGACATGCAGATGATCGTCAGCTCGAGCTCGGGAGAGGCCCTGACATTCGAGGTCGATCGCGACGGCAGGACGGTCAATCTCACGGCCGTTCCCAAGGTCGAGGAGAAGGACACGCCCTTCGGGAAGCAGCGGATCGGCCTTCTCGGGGTCCAGGCTCCGCAGGACCGCTCGGCGATCAAACGGATCTCCTATTCCCCTTGGGGAGCCCTGAAGGCGGGCGCCGTCGATACCTGGAATCAGGTCGACCGGACCGTCAATTTCCTGCGCCGCCTCGTGATCGGGCGGGAATCGCTCGATCAGCTCTCCGGACCGGTCGGAATCGCTCGAATCGCCGGCACCGCCTATGAAATCGGCGGGCTCTACAGCCTGGTGAACCTGATCGGCTTCATGTCGGTTTCGATCGGGCTCATTAACCTTTTCCCCATTCCGTTGCTGGATGGCGGGCACCTGCTGTTCTACGCCATCGAAGCCGTCCGTGGCCGTCCCTTGAGCGAAAGGGCCCAGGAGATCGGCTTCAGGATCGGATTCGCCTTCGTGGCGATGATGATGCTCCTGGCCACCTGGAGCGACCTGACGCGCTCGTTCGGGTGAGGGCTCGTTCACCTTGCCACAAGTTTTGTGGGGGCGAGAACGTGACAAGGACGCCACGCCGGTTAAAAATCGCTACTCTGTTTGTATGGGCCGTTTGCAATGACGGCGAAAGTTTGTACAAGCGGGGCAGCACCAATAGGGTTGGGACACCTGTCTCAAGCCAGCGGGCCAGTCTCGCGATGGACAAACGATAAAAGAAACGGGCCAGTTGATGATGTCGACGACCACGCCACGCCGGAAGAAGCCGGCCGCCACCGCAGTGATCGCCATGAGCGCGCTGATGGCTGGCCTCACCGTTGCGGACAGCGCGCTCGCTCAGCAGGCGCAGCCGATGAGCCGCCGGGCTTCCGCCGCCCAGGGGCCGCTGATCAACCGCGTTGCCGTCGAGGGTAACAGCAAGGTCGACAAGGCCCTGCTCGAAGGCGTGCTGCAGACCCGCGCGCGCACGGCCGTGAACCAGGCCGCCATCGACGCCGACGTCCAGAGCATTCTCGAAGTCTACCGGCGCCAGGGCCGCGGTCTCGCCCAGGTGACGCCGCGCATCGTTGATCTGCCGAACGGCCGGGTCGACGTGGTGTACACCATCGTCGAGGGCGACAAGACGGGCGTGAAGGACATTCGTTTCGTCGGCAACAGCCAGGTCTCGTCGAGCCGTCTGCGCGGCATCATGCAGACCAGCGAGACGAACATCCTGAGCTTCCTCAAGAGCACCGACGTCTATGATCCGGATCGCCTCGCCAACGATCTCGAGCTGATCCGCCGCTATTATCTGAAGAACGGCTATGCGGATTTCCGCATCCTCTCCAGCGACGTGACGTTCGACCCCAATGCAGGGGGATACGTCATCACCATCGCGGTCGAAGAGGGTGAGCAGTACCGGGTCGGCAACGTCAGCATCGATTCCCGCATTCCCGGCGTGAATTCCGAGGCTCTGCGCAGCGATCTCTCCATGTCCGCGGGCGACGTCTACAGTGCCGATGCGGTGGAGAAGTCGGTTCAGGCCATGACCCGCGCC
This sequence comes from Microvirga sp. M2, assembly GCF_047497095.1. Taxonomy (NCBI): domain Bacteria; kingdom Pseudomonadati; phylum Pseudomonadota; class Alphaproteobacteria; order Hyphomicrobiales; family Methylobacteriaceae; genus Microvirga; species Microvirga sp. M2. Next base: position 2,700,782 of record NZ_CP134063.1, on the reverse strand, counting down.
GTCGGGCGCGAGGGCAACCCCTTCGTGCTGGTCCGCCCGGTCGGCACCCGCGATCCCGGAACCCGCACGGTCAATGTCGGCTATGTGGTCGAAGAAGGCCCGCATATCTACATCGAGCGCATCAATGTCCGCGGCAACACCCGTACCCGCGACTACGTGATCCGTCGCGAATTCGACCTGGGCGAAGGCGATGCCTACAACCAGGTCATGATCGACCGCGCCGAGCGCCGCCTGAACAGCCTGGGCTACTTCAAGCAGGTGCGCATTTCCAACGAGCCGGGCACCTCGGCCGACCGCGTCGTCGTGAACGTGGACGTGGAAGATCAGTCCACCGGCGCGTTCTCCATCTCGGGCGGTTACTCGACGTCGGACGGCTTCATCGGTGAAGTCTCCGTCAGCGAGTCGAACTTCCTCGGCCGCGGCCAGTTCGTCCGCGTCGCGGGCCAGCTCGGACAGCGCACGAACGGCGTCGATTTCTCCTTCACGGAGCCGTATTTCCTCGGCTACCGGATGGCTGCCGGTATCGACCTGTTCTCGAAGTTCAGCGATCAGACCCGGTACTCCCGCTACGAGAACCGCATGACCGGCGGTCAGCTCCGCCTGACCCTCCCGTTCACGGAGGCGTTCTCGGTGACGGCCCGCTACTCGCTGTATCAGCAGGAAGTGACGATCCCGAACGACGAGGACAAGCCGTATAACGACTGCTCGTTCCCGATCCCCGGCTTCACGGGCGCCTTCCCCGATTGCCAGTTCAACGGCGAGGCCTCGCTCGCGATCAAGGAATCGCAGGGTACGACGATCACGTCGCTGGCCGGCCTGACCTTCAACTACAACACCCTCGACAACCCCCGCGATCCGCGCAACGGCTTCTATGGCGAGGTGAAGACGGACTTCGCCGGACTCGGTGGCGACTCGCGCTACTTCCGTGTCACCGGCGATGCCCGCTATTATCGCGAGCTGTTGGAGGACGTCGTCGGTATCGCCCGCATCCAGGGTGGTAACATCACGGGCTTCGGCGACAACAACAGCAGCATCGGCGCGAACGGCAGTCTTCGCATCGTCGACCAGTTCTTCATGGGTCCGTCCCTGGTCCGCGGCTTCGCCACGAACGGCATCGGACCGCGCGACATCTCGACCATCGATTCCGGTGCGAACGCCGTCGGCGGCACGACCTATTTCGGCGGCTCGCTCGAAGTTCAGTTCCCGATCTTCGGTCTGCCGCGGGAGCTGGGCCTGAAGGGCGCCGTGTTCGCGGATGCCGGTACGCTCTTCGGCTACGAGGGCCCGACGCAGTTCAATGTCGGCGGCGTCTTCGCTCCCGATGGCGGCTTCACCTGCAACGCTCCGGGCCAGCCGCAGAACTGCATCGTGGTTCTCGACAGCCACAAGATCCGCTCGTCGGTCGGCGCCTCGATCCTGTGGTCCTCGCCGCTCGGCCCGATCCGCTTCGACTACGCGTTCGCGCTCAGCAAGGAAGAGGGCATCGAGGGTGCCAACGGCGTCCGGCTCGGCGCCGACCGTACCCAGGCCTTCCGCTTCTCCGGCGGCACGCGCTTCTAACCGGGGAGGGCGCCTGATGGCGCCCTCACGTTTTCATGACAGAATCCACTTTTTTTCCGAGAAGCCAGACGCTCACCTTGCGTCAGGTTGCGGAGATGGCGCAGACGACGCTCCCCGACGGTGCCGACGGGGAGTTTTTGCTTAAGGGCGTCGCGCCGCTCGAGAGTGCCGGCCCGAACGATCTGGCCTATATGGACAACCCCGCCTATGGGGCAGCTTTGAGTGCGACCCAGGCCGCAGCCTGCCTCGTGACGCCCCGTTTCGCCGGAAAGGTCCCGCCGCAAACCGTCGCGCTCGTAACGCCGATGGCGTACCGGGTCTTTGCCGCGGTCATGGGCAAGATGTTCCCTTCGGCCATGCGGCCGGAAACGTCCTTTGCGGCGACGGGAATCTCGCCGGGCTCCTTCGTGCATCCCTCGGCGCGGCTCGAGTACGGCGTCACCGTCGATCCGGGAGCCGTCGTCGGTCCCCACGCGGAAATCGGCGCTGGAACCATCGTCGGTGCGCACGCGGTGATCGGCCCGCATGTGAAGATCGGCCGCGACTGCTCCTTGGGTGCCCATGTCAGCGTCTCCAATGCCTTCCTTGGAAACCGGGTCATCCTCCATCCCGGCGTCCGGGTCGGCCAGGACGGCTTCGGCTTCGCCATGGGTCCGCAGGGGCACCTCAAGGTGCCGCAGATCGGCCGCGTCATCATCCAGGACGACGTGGAGATCGGCGCCAACACCACCGTCGACCGCGGCGCGAGCCGCGATACCGTGATCGGCGAGGGCACCAAGATCGACAATCTCGTCCAGATCGGCCATAACGTGGTGATCGGCCGCCATTGCGTCATCGTCGCCCAGGTCGGTATTGCCGGCTCCACGACGCTGGAGGACTATGTCGTTCTCGGCGGCCAGGTCGCCGTGAAGGGGCATGTGAGGGTCGGCATGGGTGCGCAGATCGCCGCCACCTCCGCGATCAATGGCGACGTTCCTGCCGCCGCGCGTTGGGGCGGTGTTCCCGCCCGGCCGGTTCGCGAGTGGTTCCGCGAGATGACGGCCCTGAAAAAGCTTGCATCCAAGGGCGATTCCGACAAAGACGACGGCGCATCGTCCTAACATATCGATACGGCCAGGCCTATCCGGAGTATTCAGTCATGTCCGAAGCGCCCACCACGCTTCAAACCGCCGATATTCTCGAGATCCTCGAGCTGTTGCCGCACCGCTATCCGTTCCTGCTGGTCGACAAGATCATCGATATCGATGGCGACAATTCCTGCATCGGCATCAAGAACGTCACCTTCAATGAGCCACAATTCACGGGCCATTTCCCGTCACGTCCGATTTTTCCGGGCGTGTTCCTCATCGAGGCCATGGCTCAGACAGCGGGCGCGATCTGCGTGAAGGCCAAGATGGCCGAGCAGGCGAAGCCCAAGCAGGTGTTCTTCATGACGATCGACAAGGTGAAATTCCGCAGGCCCGTGGAGCCCGGCGACCGGGTTGAGTTTCACATGAAAAAGCTCAACAACCGCCGCAACATGTGGTGGTACAAGGGCGAGGCGAAGGTCGACGGGGTGCTCGTCTGCGAGGCCGAGGTCAGCGCCATGCTGGTGTCCGAGTAATGGAGACTGTGATCCATCCCACCGCCGTCGTCGAGGATGGCGCGAAGATCGGGGCCGGTGTGAAGATCGGCCCGCTCTGCACCGTGGGGCCGGACGTGGAGCTAGGCGACGGCTGCCAGCTCATGAGCCATGTGGCGCTCGCGGGCCAAACCAGGATCGGCCCCCGCACGCGCATCTTTCCGTTCGCGTCCATCGGCCACATTCCCCAGGATCTGAAGTATCGCGGCGAGTCCTCGACGCTCGAGATCGGCGCCGATTGCATGATCCGCGAAGGCGTGACCATGAATCCGGGCACCGAAGGCGGCGGACTGCGCACGATCATCGGCGACCGTTGCGCTTTTCTGGCCAACTCGCATGTGGGGCATGACACGAAGGTCGGCAACGACTGCATTCTCTCCAACAACGTGATGCTGGCGGGCCATGTCACGGTGGGCGACTTCGTGATCTTCGGCGGCGGTTCCGCCGTGATCCAGTTCACCCGCGTGGGATCCCACGCCTTCGTGGGCGGCATGTCGGGCCTGGAGAACGACCTCATTCCCTACGGAATGGCCATGGGCAACCGGGCGCATCTGGCCGGCCTCAACATCATCGGCCTGCGCCGCCGCGGCTTCACCCGCGAGCAGATCCACGACATTCGCCGGGCCTATCGTCTGCTGTTCGCCGATGAAGGCACATTGTCCGAGCGGGTCGAGGATGTGGCCGGCGAGTTCGACAACCATCCCTTCGTGCACGAGATCCTCGACTTCATCCGTGACCGTGGGGATCGGGCGATCTGCACGCCGCGGGATCCGGTCGGCTCCGCCGGTTGAGGCTGCGCATGCAGCCCATGAGCAGGACAATCGCAACGGCGAGGCCGGACGAAGCCGGCTCCCGCGAGCCGGTTCGCGCATCGAGCGGTCCGGTCGCGGTGCTGGCGGGAGGCGGACGCCTTCCGCTTCGGCTCGTCGAGCATCTGGAGAAGACCGGCCAGGATTATCGCGTTCTGGCCTTCCGGGGCTTCGCCGCGGCCGAGCTGCGCGGCAAGGCGCATGCGAATGTGGATCTTCTCGATCTCAAGACCATCCTGAAAACCCTCGATGAATGGGGGCCCCGCGCCGTATCCCTCGCCGGAGCGGTCCGCCGCCCCGGCTTCTCCGCCTTGCTCGGCGCCTATTCGGCGATGCGCAACATGCAGGAGGTCAAGGAGGTCATCACCCGGGGCGACGACCAGGTGCTGCGCGGAGCCGTGATGCTCATCGAGGAGCGCGGCCACCGGGTGGTCGGCGCCCATGAGCTCGCTCCCGATCTCGTCGCGTCCCACTCCCTCAGGGGGGGGCGGGAGCCCAACGAGGACGACCGGCAGGCCATCGCGGTCGGCCTCGATCTCCTGGCCTCGCTATCGGCCTTCGACATCGGGCAGGGCGCGGTGATCGCCCGCAATCACGTGCTGGCCATCGAAGGCCCGGAGGGCACGGACCGGATGCTCACCCGGGTCGCGCATCTGCGGCAATCGTGGTTCGGGCTGCGCCGCCGCAAGGAAGGCGGAGTGCTCATCAAGGCCGCCAAGCGCGGTCAGGACCTGCGGGTCGACATGCCCACCATCGGTCCTAGGACCGTTGCCGAGGCCGCGAAGGCGGGCCTCTCCGGCATCGCGATCGGCGCCGGCTCCACTTTCGTGCTGGAACAGGATGAAACGCTGCGCCTCGCGGACCGTCTCGGCCTCTTCCTCGTCACGGTCGACCTGCCCTGGATGGAGACCGCCCATGGGTGAGACGCCGGACCTGGCGCATCGTGCGGACCCGAAAACGGATTCCACTTTTGGGTCCGATGCTCGAACGATCTGGATCGTCGCCGGTGAGGAATCCGGCGACCAGCTCGGCGCGAAACTGATGCGCGCCCTGAAGGCGAGGCACGGAGAGGGACGCCTGCGCTTCGGCGGCGTCGGCGGGCATGCCATGGCGGCGGAGGGGCTGAAGAGCCTGTTTCCGCTCCAGGACATCGCCGTCATGGGCATCGTCGCCGTCATCGGGCGCCTGCCGACGGTGCTCAGCCGCATCCGTATGACGGCGGACGCGGTACTGGCCGCCGATCCCGATCTCCTCGTCATCATCGACAGCCCCGATTTCACCCATCGCGTGGCCAGGGCCGTGCGCAGGCGCGCGCCGCATATCCCGGTCGTCGATTACGTGAGCCCCTCCGTCTGGGCCTGGCGTCCGGGACGGGCCGCGAAGATGCGCGCCTATGTCGATCACGTCCTGGCGCTGCTGCCGTTCGAGCCCGATGCGCACAAGCGTCTCGGCGGGCCGCCGACCACTTATGTCGGCCATCCGCTCATCGAGCGCCTGACAGAGGTCAGGCCGGCGTCCGGCGAGCGCGGCCCGGATCCGAATGCTCCTCTGAAGCTCCTGGTGCTTCCCGGCAGCAGGCGCTCGGAGGTCAGCCGCCTGATGGAGCCCTTCGGCGCAGCGCTGGCGCTCCTGAAGGAACAGGCGCCACGGACCTTCGAGGTCACGATTCCCGCGGTCTCCCACCTCGCGGACGAGATCGAGGCCCGTGCGGAATCATGGAGCGTGAAGCCCAGGATCGTGCGCGGCGAAGCCGCGAAGTGGGAGGCTTTCCGTCAGGCCGATCTGGCGCTGGCCGCCTCCGGCACCGTGACCCTGGAGCTCGGGCTCTCGGGCGTGCCGATGGTCGTGGCCTATCGCGTCTCGAAGATCGAGGAAGTGCTGAAATACCTCATCAAGGCGCCGTCCATCGTGCTGACCAATCTGGTGCTCGGCGAGAACGTCATTCCCGAACTCATCCAGTGGGATTGCACGCCCGAGAAGCTTAAGGACGCCGTGCTGCCTCTCATGAGCGACAGCGCCGAACGCCGGCGGCAGGTCGCGGCCTTCGAAAAGCTCGACGAACTGATGCAGATCGGCGGCGAGAAGCCGAGCGAGCGCGCGGCGCGAATCGTCAGCCAGGTGCTGGCCGCGAGTTCAAGGAACTGATCCCAAAACGCGCTGCCTCCGGCATGGCCGGAGGAAACAGCCCGAGGCATGAAAAAGGGGCCTTTCGGCCCCTTCTCCGTATCCGTTTCCGGATGTTCTTAGCCGCGCTGGGCGACCGTGACGTAGCTGCGCTCGGTCGGGCCGGTATAGAGCTGGCGCGGGCGGCCGATGCGCTGGGACGGATCCTCGATCATCTCGCTCCACTGGGCGATCCAGCCGACCGTGCGGGCGACCGCGAAGAGCACCGTGAACATGGAGGTGGGGAAGCCCATCGCCTTGAGGGTGATGCCCGAATAGAAGTCGATGTTCGGGTAGAGCTTCTTCTCGATGAAGTACTCGTCCTTGAGCGCGATCTGCTCCAGCTCCATGGCGACGTCGAGGAGCGGGTCGTCCTTGATGCCGAGTTCGCTGAGCACCTCGTGGGTGGTCTTCTGCATGATCTTGGCGCGCGGATCGTAGTTCTTGTAGACCCGGTGGCCGAAGCCCATGAGGCGGAAGGGATCGTTCTTGTCCTTCGCGCGGGCGATGAATTCCGGAATGCGGTCCGGCGTGCCGATCTCCTCCAGCATCTTGAGGGCGGCTTCGTTGGCGCCGCCGTGCGCGGGGCCCCACAGGCAGGCGATGCCGGCCGCGATGCACGCGAAGGGATTCGCGCCCGAGGAGCCTGCCAGGCGCACCGTCGAGGTCGAGGCGTTCTGCTCGTGATCGGCGTGCAGGATGAAGATGCGGTCGAGCGCGCGCGCGAGAACCGGGTTCACCTTGTACTCCTCGGCCGGCACGGCGAAGCACATGCGCAGGAAGTTCGAGGTGTAGTCCAGGTCGTTCTGCGGATACACGAAGGGCTGGCCGATGGAGTACTTGTAGGCCATCGCGGCCAGCGTCGGCATCTTGGCGATCATGCGCATGGACGCGATCATGCGCTGCTGCGGATCGGAGATGTCGGTCGAGTCGTGATAGAAGGCCGACAGGGCGCCGACGCTGGCCACCATGATGGCCATCGGGTGGGCGTCGCGGCGGAAACCGGTGAAGAACCGGTTCATCTGGTCATGCACCATGGTGTGACGCGTGACGCGGTAATCGAAATCGGCCTTCTGAGCGGCAGTCGGCAGCTCTCCGTAAAGGAGCAGGTAGCAGGTCTCGAGGAAGTCGCCGTGCTCGGCCAGCTGATCGATGGGGTAGCCGCGGTACAGGAGAACGCCCTTGTCACCGTCGATATAGGTGATCTTCGACTCGGTGGCCGCGGTCGACGTGAAGCCCGGATCGTAGGTGAACATCCCCGTCTGCGCGTAAAGCTTCGCGATATCGATGACGCTCGGGCCGATCGTGCCCTCTTTCACCGCTAGTTCCACGGCCTTGTTGTCGACTGTGAGTGTTGTGTTGGAACTCATGGGTCTTCGACCTTTCAGCAGGAGGCCGGGCATAACCTAGAGCAACCGAGTGTTCCGGGGAGGGTCCCGGATGTGGGCTGCCGGACCGAGGTCAGCCGGTCGGTGGGAGAATGGTCCCCTCGGTAGCTTATCCGTTGGTGAGGGGCAAGCACGTCTATTGGTGGTATGCGCCTGCTATGCAGCAGGCGCACCGCTCGACTGGTCCTGCAGGCGCAACAGGGTTTCTTCCCGGCCGAGAACCGCCATCACGTCGAAGAGGCCGGGCGAGGTGGCGCGGCCGGTGAGGGCTGCGCGCAGGGGCTGCGCCACCTGGCCGAGCTTCGCGCCGATTGATTCCGCATGCTCGCGCACGACGGCCTCCACGCTCTGGGCGTTCCAGTCCGACACGGCCTGCAGCTTCTCGGCGATCCCGGCAAGGCGCGCACGGCCGTCCGCGAGCAGGCCCGCGGCCTTCTCGTCCGGTTTCAGCGGACGCTGGGCATAGAGGTAATAGGCGCTGTCCAGAAGCTCGACGAGAGTCTTGGCGCGCTCCTTCAGGCCCGGCATGGCGGCCAGAAGCTTCTGGCGCAGATCCGGTTCGAAGGTGGGCCCGAGGCCGCGCTCCGGACCGATCTCGGGCAGGATGGCTTCGATGGCCCGGACGAGATCCTCGTCCGGCGACAGGCGCATGTAATGGCCGTTGAGATTCTCGAGCTTCACGAAGTCGAAGCGCGCGGGCGAGCGGCCGATATTCTTGAGATCGAAGGCCTGCACCATCTCCTCGGTGGAGAAGATCTCCTGGTCGCCGTGGCTCCAGCCGAGGCGCACGAGGTAGTTGCGCAGCGCCGCCGGCAGATAGCCGAGGCTCCGGTAGGCCTCGACGCCGAGCGCGCCGTGGCGCTTCGACAGCTTGGCGCCGTCGGGCCCGTGAATGAGCGGGACATGGGCCATTTTCGGCACGTCCCAGCCCATCGCCTGATAGATCTGGGTTTGTCGGGCCGCATTCGTGAGATGGTCGTCGCCGCGGATCACGTGGGTCACGCCCATGTCGTGATCGTCGACCACCACGGCGAGCATGTAGGTGGGCGTTCCGTCCGAGCGCAGCAGCACCAGGTCGTCGAGGTCTTTGTTCTGCCAAACCACGCGGCCCTGCACCTCGTCCTCGACGACGGTCTCGCCCTCGGTGGGAGCCTTGAGGCGGATGACGGGCTTCACGCCTTCGGGAGCCTCGGACGGGTCGCGGTCGCGCCAGCGTCCGTCGTAGCGGGTGGGGCGGCCCTCCCGGCGGGCGGTCTCGCGCATCTCCTCCAGTTCCTGCTGGGTGGCGTAGCAGTAATAGGCGCGGCCCTGGGCGAGGAGCGTCTCGGCGACCTCGCGATGCCGGGCCGCGCGGGAAAACTGATAGACCACGTCGCCGTCCCAATCGAGGCCGAGCCATTTCAGGCCGTCCAGGATCGCCTCGATGGCCGCCTCGGTCGAGCGTTCCCGGTCCGTGTCCTCGATCCGCAGCAGCATCTTGCCTCCGTTACGCTTGGCGTAGAGCCAATTGAACAGGGCCGTGCGTCCCCCGCCGATATGCAGGAAGCCGGTGGGCGAGGGAGCGAAGCGGGTGACAACGGTCATCGCGGGGAACCTTCGTTGAAATTCTCAAATGATTGCGCGGCTTTGGCGGCAAGCTCGCCTTCGTTCGGCTCATCCACAGGGCGGCTTGCACAGGGCGGCTTGGGCCGTAGCTTCGGCTCGTCTACCATGCAACCGAGCCCGCGTTAAGCCATAGCCATGACGGTAGACAACAAAGGAGAGCCCGGCCGGATCCCGCGCAGCCCCGCGCGGGCCATGGTGCTGCCGCGCCCGTCCGCCCTGGCGCTGGATTGGAGCGCTCTCGACGGAAGGGAATGGCTCCGGCAATGCCTTGCACACGAGATCGCGCAGCGTCGGCTCTTTCCCTGGCTCGCGGTCTGCTTCGGCCTGGGGGTGGTCCTGTTCTTCCAGGCGGAGGCGCCGTCGCTGTGGGCCCCGCTCGGCGCCTTCGCCCTGAGCGTCGCTTCGGCCATATGGCTGCGCGAGAGGCTCCTTGCCCTGGCGCTCAGCGTCGGTCTCGCGGCCGTGTTCGCGGGGTTTTCGGCCGGGATCGTCCGCACAGCCGGCGTTGCGGCGCCCGTGCTGACGCGCATGACGATCGCGCCGGTCTCTGGTTTCGTCGAGGCCGTCGAGGATCGTGACCATGGTCAGCGCGTCCTCCTGCGGGTGGTCTCGCTGCAAGGCATGTCCGATGCCGGGCGGCCGCAGCGCGTGCGCGTGTCCGTCCGCAGGAGCGATACGCTCTCGCCCGGCCAGTTCGTCTCGGGCCATGCGCGTCTGCTCCCGCCGCCGCAGCCCGTCCGGCCCGGCGGATACGACTTCGCGCGCGACGCCTATTACAAGGGGATCGGCGCGGTCGGCTCATTCACGGGCCGCGTGCGGCAGGCCGAGCCGCCATATGCGCCCGACTGGTCCCTGTGGCTCGCCGCCCGCGTGGACGCAGGCCGCAACGCGCTCACGCACCGCATCGCGTCGACCATCGGCGGCGCTGCGGGCGGCGTCGGCGCGGCGCTCGTCACCGGCAAGCGCGGCCTCATCGGCGAGCCCACGAACGACGTGCTGCGCGCGGCGGGCATCTACCACATCGTCTCGATCTCCGGTCTTCACATGGTGCTCGCGGCGGGAACGTTCTTCTGGATCGTGCGCGCGCTTCTCGCGCTCGGTCCGGGGCTGGCCCTGCGCTGGCCGGTGAAGAAGATCGCCGCTGTCGCGGCGATGATCGGGGCCACGGCCTATTGCGTCTTTTCGGGTTCGGACGTGGCGACGGAGCGCTCGCTCATCATGACGCTCGTGATGTTCGGGGCCGTGCTGGCGGATCGCCCCGCGTTGAGCATGCGCAATCTCTCCATCGCGGCGATCGTCGTGCTCGCACGCGAGCCCGAGGCGCTGCTGGGACCGAGCTTTCAGATGTCGTTTGGCGCAGTGGCCGCGATGATGACGCTCGTGCCGCTGCTGCAACGGGAAAGAGCGGAGAGCAGGCCCGCGACGCTCATCGACCGGGGATTGTCCTGGGCCGGGCGCTCGGCCCTCTCTCTCGTCACCACGACCCTCGTGGCGACCTTCGCGACGGCGCCGTTCTCGGCCTATCACTTCCAGAGCCTCAATCCCTACGGCCTGATCGGCAATGCGCTCGCCCTGCCGCTCGTGTCCCTCGTGGTCATGCCGGCCGCCGTTCTCGGCGTCCTGGCCTATCCCTTCGGTCTCGATGGACCGGTCTGGACCGTGATGGGGTTCGCCGTCGCGCAGGTGATCGACGTCTCGGCCTGGGTCGGCGCCTTCAGCGGATCGACGCTCGTCGTGCCCGCGCTCGGCATCGGCGGATTGACGCTGTTGAGCGCGGGCCTCCTCGTGCTGACGATCCCTGCCTCGAACCTGAGATGGCTTGCGCTCGTTCCCGTCGGTGCGGGACTGGCTTTCGCCGCGACGCCGCCGCGCTACGACATCTATGTAGACCGCGACGGGTCAGGGGCTGCGATCCGCGATCCGGGCGGACGGCTCACGCTGGTCGGCAAGCCGTCCGGTTTCGTCGCCGGGCAATGGCTGCGCGCCGATGGCGACCGACGGAGCGCCGAGGACGCCTCGCTCAAGGCGGCAGCGCGTTGCGACAGGCTGGGCTGTGTCGTGGAGACCTCGGCGCATCGCAGCGTCGCCTTCGTGCAGGAGGCGGCCGCGTTCGAGGAGGATTGCCGCCGCGCCGCCATCGTCGTCACGCGCCTCGATGCGCCGGACCAATGCAGGGCAGCCGTCGTGATCGATCGCCGGGTTCTCGCCGAGCGCGGGGCGACGGCGATCAGGCTCGAAAGCGACGCTGCGGGCATTCATTCGGTGAAGAAGGGCAGGGAGGTCCGGCCGTGGGCGGCCGCGGCGGATGCCCGCTCCTCCGCTGATCGGGAGACGCCGCGACCGGCGCGACCGGCTCCCGAGCAGGATGAATTGGATGAGGATCTCAGTAGCGCCGCACCAGACTGACGAGCTTGCCCTGGATCTTCACCCGGTCGGGACCGAGCACGCGGGTCTCGTAGGCCTGATTGGCGGCTTCCAGCGCGATGGAGGAGCCGCGGCGGCGGAAGCGCTTGAGGGTCGCCTCCTCGTCGTCGATGAGGGCCACGATGATGTCGCCCGTATTGGCCGTGTCCTGCCGGCGGATCACCACGAGGTCCCCGTCGAGAATGCCGGCTTCCACCATCGAGTCGCCGCGCACCTCCAGGGCGAAATGGTCGCCCTGGGAGAGGAAGTCGCCCGAGAGGGTGATGGAGTGGCTGCGGTTCTGGATCGCGGAGATCGGCGTACCGGCCGCGATCCGGCCCATGACGGGGATCGACGCGCTGTCGCGGAACCGCTCCTCGGCCACGGGCGGGGGCGCGGGCTTCTTCTCCGCGAGGCCGCCCTCGACCACGCTCGGGGTGAAGCGGCGCTGGCCGGCGGCGGCGCCGACGGATTCGGGCAGGCGGATCACTTCGAGGGCGCGGGCGCGGTTCGGCAGGCGGCGGATGAACCCGCGCTCCTCCAGCGCCGTGATGAGCCGGTGGATGCCGGATTTCGACTTGAGGTCGAGGGCGTCCTTCATCTCGTCGAAGGACGGCGGAACCCCGGTTTCACGCAGCCGCTCATGGATGAAGCGGAGCAATTCGTGCTGCTTGCGCGTGAGCATGACAGACCCTTACTGCTCCCGAGTGGAGCGATTCTGGAAAACAAAGCGAGAACAAGGTAGCTGTTCCCGCTGTGTTCCGCAAGTCCATGTCCGAAAGGCCATTTCTCCGGGGCGGAAGACAGGGTTCGACGCGGCGAGCCCGTCGGCGCGTGTCCTTCCGGCCGAGCCACGAGTCGTCGATTACGCACGTGGCGGGCGCACGTCAGGGCGTCTTATCCCGCTTGTCCTCGTCGTCATGCCCGGCCTTGAGCCGGGCATGACGACGAGGGTCGCGACCGATCCCCGGATCAAGTCCGGGGACGGCCATGACGGTGGGGGCCGTGGCGCGGGTTGCGGACGGTCCTGTCGGGTGTGCTCAAACGATGTGCTCTTTCCAAGAAGGGAGCGTTGGAGGAAACCCCAAAAGTGCAGGGCCACTTTCCACTTCCGACGCTCCGGATCGCCCATTTCTGCAAGCGGTTCTTCATCCTGGAACGGATATTCGCCGAAACGGACGGGACGCCCGCTTCTCACGATGGCCGGTCGCCGAAAATGCGTGATCGAACAGAAGATTGCATGAATGCAAAAGCAGCTTGCAGATTCTGCAGCGCTGCCAGCGCGGGTTGATCATCGAGCCACGGCGCGTGTGATGCCGGGGGAGCCGTGACGGACACCGCGGATGTGAAGCATCCCTTGCGTTTTCGCCTGTTCCCGAGCCCGCACAATCGATCGGAACAGCAGAAAACGTGACCTGCGCGCAGGGAGCGAGAGCAGCGTCATTCGCGTATGTCGACGGGTTGATTGCAACCTATAGTGGCGGTTGTTCACCGGTTGCGCAAACCGGCAACGTTAGCTTGCACCGCCGCATTTGAAACACCGTTGCAAGTCAGTTTTCGTCTGATATGTTACGTTATGTTAATACTTGTCTCTGGCGCGTATGAAGGGGAAAGCCATGACGAAGCCGATTGCCGGTCGCGAACTCGAGCCGCTCATCAAGGCGGCATCCGCATCCGTTTCAGACCTGTTGGCGTTGAGCGACGGTTCCTACTTCGCGATCCAGGTGCAATCCGGTACGAGCACGTCCGGGCAGGCCGTCAGCCAGATCGTCGGACAGATCGTCGACGCCGACGGCACTGCGCGGCCGGGCCACAAGCCATTCGTCATTGCCGAGGAGAAGGCCCGTTCCGCACCCTTCGCGGGCGCTGCGCAACATTCCGACGGACGCATCGTGGCTACGTGGACCACGAGCGAGAAGGGCCATGCGCCGATTTTGAAGGCGCGCGCTTTAGATGCTCATGGAACGGACTTGAGCCCGGTCGTCATGGTGGGGGAGGTGGAGGCTTCATCGGCGCCGGCTGTCGAACGCGCCTTTGAGGCTTTTGCAGATGTGCATGCTACTGCAAATTCCATCGATGGGGTTGGAGGCTCTCCCACTTCGGGAAAGGTTTCGTCCGGAATACATCACGAGGACAATGCGCGGGTCAGCCATCCCGAACTTGGGCTTGACCATGGAGTTCGCCTCCAAGCGCACATGGCGGCCCCAGATAAGCAGCAGGCCAGTGTTTCCTCGGTGTCGAGCACAAATGATGCATCCGGCTCCGACGGTGTATTCGAACCCCAGTCGATCACCAGCATCAGGTTGAACGGCACCAACACGCAGGACCGAGGGTTCATCAACGAGATCCCCTACAACAATCTGCAAAATGTGAAGCTGGGCGTCCTGACCGCCTCGGGCAGACTCTCGGGCGATATTAATTTCTTGGTCACGGGCACGCAGAACTTCGAGGTTCGTTACGATGAGTTAGCACAGGAGTGGTCTCTCTGGACAAAGAATCCCGCTTTCTTCGACTACGAAGCTCGGGCGGGCCAGCCGCTCAATGTCACCGTCAGGGCCGAAGATGGAGACGGGCCCGTCCAGACGACGTTCACGTTCCGGTTGAGCAATGTCAAAGAGAATCCGCACACTCTGTTGATCAGCAATACGCAGGTTTCTGAAAACCCGACGCAGGGTCAGATCATCGGTCGCCTGTCCGCCGTCAATCCGGAGGGAACGACTGTATCATGGGCCTTGGATGCCTCCTCGGTCATCCAGGGAGTTGACGTAGGACGTGATAGCTTCGGCTGGTACCTGTATGTCACTGATCCGAGCAAGTTCGACTATGAGGCCCACATTCGCCATCCCGTGAAGGTCTGGGCGAATGCGCCGGCGAGCGATAACAGCGGCACCGTGAGCACCTCGTTCACGTTCGACCTCGACGTGCTGAACGTGAACGAAGCTCCGCACATCGTCGCTCAAAACCAGACTGTTCCTACCGAGACGGCAGTTTCCGTAAGACCCTTCTCGGCGGTGACCTTCACCGATCCAGATATCAATTCTCCGGGATTCGACAGTTTCACCGTCACGGTCGCACTCGACGCCGCGAGCAAGGGTGTCCTCATCGCGGCGGCTGGAACGAAAGGCGCCTATGACGCGGCAAACGGCAGGTTCATTGTGACCGGGACGCTTGCCGAGGTGACGGCGAGCATTCAGCAACTGAGCTTCGATCCTCGGGAGCGTCCGCTCGACGGGGTTCATGCAACGGAGACGACGACGTTCACCATCACGATGGTGGATAGCGGAGGCCTGCCGGCGCCCGAGATGCCCGTTATTCAGGTGACGGCAGAGCAATCGAACTATGCGCCCCAGAATATCGTGCTGACGAGCAGAGTTCCGGGTCAGGACCCCTCGATCCCCGAAAACACGCAGAACGACGGTACGAACTATTTCGGGACGTTGAGCGCGACGGATCCGAACGGGCCGGACAACGGCTCTCTGACATTTGCCATCACCGGGAATCCGAACAACTATTTTACGGTCGAAGGCAACAAGCTCCGGCTGAGGGACAACGTCACGCTCGACTATGAATCGAACGATCCGCTTCTGCATAAGAATGGCGCATTGCACTGGTACGAGGTTACGGTCACGGCGACCGACCAACATGGCAAGCCGTCTGCGCCACAGATCGTGAACGTTTATGTCACCAATCTGAACGAGGCGCCGGGCGCCTTGGGTGTAACGAGTTCCGGAGGCGTTCTGCAGGAGAACTCCCCCAGCGACACTTTCGTGCGCCAAGTGACAGCCAGCGACGTTGATGAAGGAGACACCGTCAGATATCGCTTCGTGGGAGGAGGACTGACGGATCCGAGTGGCAAGTTTAAAATTGATTCAGGCACTGGCGAGATCAGGATAGCGCCGAATGCCAACATCAATTTCGAAGCCACGGTAGAGGAAGATCAGTGGCTCCAACCTGCCGATGCCGCTCACAATGGCAACCGGTATTATATCCTGCAGGTCGAGGCTTATGATCGGGCTGGGTTGGTCTCTCCGCCAAAGAGACTTGAAGTTCTGATTAGCAACGTCAACGAAAAGCCGAACGCGCCGACATGGAGCAATGGCTCGCCCAGTCTGCCGGCAGTTCGGGAAAACACGACATTCTCGGCCCAGATCAGGGCCACCGACCCCGATGGGCCGACGACCTTCACGTATGAGTTCGATCCAAATCAGGGCGGTGCGACCGGCGCTGCCAGCGCCAACGGCCTCTTCGCGATCAACCAGACCACCGGCGAAGTCACCCTCGCACCTGGTAAAATTCTCGACTACGAAGCCTCCACCAATGGCCAATACAAGATCTATGCCCGGGTCAAGGACGGCAGCCTTTACAGCTCCGTTCAGGAACTGATCATCAACGTCTCGGACGTCAACGAGAGGCCGTTCGCCCCGAAATGGGCGCAGAACAATGCGGCTTCGATCACGGTCGACGAGAACACGAACTTCTCCGCGCTTCTATTGGCGCGCGATCCGGATGCGTTCAACACCGTCACCTATCGCTTCGATCCGGACCACGGCGGCGACGGCGGCGTGGCCAGCGCCAACGGAATCTTCAAGATCGATCCTAACGGGAGGGTCTATCTGGCGCCGGGCGCCGTGCTCGACCACGAGAACGGCCGGGACGGCGTATACACGATCTGGGTCCAGGCCGTGGACAATCATGGCTTGCCGGGCGATGTCCAGGCGCTGCAGATCGTCGCCATCGACCTGCCCGAGGCGCCCAATGCGCCTACTGTCGATATGTTCGGGGCTGTCACGGAAAACACACCCGGCCAGAACGTCGCACTTTTGTCCGACGCTTTCGATCCGGAGGACGAGAGCGTCACCTACGATTTCGCCGACGACGTTCCTCAGGCACTGCGTGACATGTTCGTGATCACCACGTTCGGCGATGGAACGGGCGTGTTGAAGGTTTCGAATACAGGCCTCGATTTCGAGGCCGCGGACCCATTCATCCATCGGGATAACAACGGGAACGCCTATTACACCGTCAGGATCGTCGCCAAGGATCCGGGCGGTCGGGCATCGGCGCCGGTGAATATCGACGTCTACATCAACGACGTGAACGAGGCTCCGACCGGAGCGATCTACAACGTCAACATCATGAACGAGAACGCCGCGCCCAATTCGATCGTGGCTTCCGTCGACAGGGTTCTCGATCCCGACATCACGGCTGCGAACAGGGACTTCCGTTTCACCCTGGTCACCGATGCGACCGGCAATACCGCCTATACCGGCAACGCTTTCCGCATCGATCCGCTGACGGGACAGATCAAGGTCGGCCCCGGCGGTCTGCCTGATGTTGACAGGCCTCAGGACGTCCGGGTCTATGTGAAGATCACGGATCACGCGGGCAACGGCCTCTCCGTGGTGAAGGCCATCGACGTCACGGTCAATCCGTCGAATGTGAACTCGCCTCCCGGAACCCCGTCCGTCGTCGACGATTTCGTCGCTCCGCTGAACGAGAACAGTGGAGCGGTCGGAACGGTCGCGACCGTGTTCTCCAGCGATGACAATATCGGCGGCTCCCATGTGGAGTATGAGATCGTCACCAATCCAGGTGGCCTGTTCTCGATCAATCAACTGACCGGTGTCATCTCGTTCCGGGGTGGCGCTAACTACGAGGCGACCAATATCGGTCTTCTCACCGAGTTCCCCAACACGCCGCAGGAGCGCAAATATTTCGAGGTGGTGGTCCAGGCCAGGGAGGTCGGGAATACGAATGGCCTGGTGTCCGGTCAGAAGACCATCAAAGTTTATCTCAACGACGTGAACGAGGCCCCGCATCTGGCGACGACCCGGCCGACCGTGTCGATCGACGAGACCGCTGCACGGAATGTGGAGCTGACGACCTTCACGTTGACGGATCCCGATGCGAACGAGCACTTCCGCTACACCCTCACGGGCTATCCGGCAGGCATGGACGGCGCCTTCCGGGTGGACGCCACCGATCCCCAGCACCTGAAGATCGTCGTGGACGATCCGGCGAAGCTCGCGGTCGCCGCAACCAGAACCTTCACCCTCACCCTGACGGTGACGGACAAGGACGGCGCTCCCGGCGCTCTGACCGATGAATTGCACTACACGGTCACCGTCAACGACGTGCCCCCGGTCAACCATCCGCCCGTCGTGACGCATCAGGAGTTTCAAGGCATCCGCGAGGATACCGGCGCGAACCAGCCGATCGGCGGCGCTCTCGTCGCCACCGATCCGGATAACGATGCCATCACCCATTTCAATGTGGTCGGCTCGACCATGCCATTCGAAGCCCGGGAGTTCGGCGGACAATGGTACCTCGTGGTCACCGGTCCGCTGGACTATGAGACGGCCCCGGGGAGTGATGGAGTTCCCAACGGCCTTCGCTGGTACGACGTCCAGGTGACCGCGACGGCGGGAGGGCAGACCTCCGCGGCGGAGACCATCAGGGTCTACATCACGGATGTGAACCCTGAGAACACGGCTCCGGTCATCACGGCCGACGGGCCCTTGAACTGGACGGTGGACGACGATGCCGTGGTCGATCCTTTCCAGCATCTCAGCTTCTTCGATGCCGAGGATGGCGGGAACGACGACGATCCCAACACCTTTATCGATGTCGAGATCTTCTTCCTGCCAAGTCAGGGCACTTTCGAGAATCTGCCGGTTCTGGACAACTTCCCCGGAGCCACCTTCCAGTACGTCGACGGCTTCGTGCAGGTGACGGGCACGGCGCAGCAAGTGACGGCCATCGTCCAGGCCCTCCGGTTCCATACGAGGCCCCGTCCCGACGCTCAGGACGGTGCGTCGGAGCAGACCAACTTCACGGTGGTGCTGTCCGACACCGGAGGCTCCTGGACCATGCGCGAGGTCAAGGTGGATTCCCTCGCCGGTGGTCCGCACAACAACGACGTGCCGACGGACATTCAGCTGGATCACGCTACGGTTGCCGAGACCCTGGGCGTCACGCAGGTCGTGGGCAATCTGAGCGCCACGGACGAGAGCCCGTCGAATCTGACCTATACCTTCGTCACCGGCTTCGACGGGGCCGGTCATTTCACGATCGACAACACCACCCGGCAGATCAAGGTCGCGGGGGCTCTCGACTATGAGGCCACGATTGCGACGACGCCGGGTGCAGGCCTCGAGCGCGACGATGCCGGCAACCGGTTCTACCGCCTGAAGGTGATCGCCCATGACGGCACGAACGACTCCGCCCCGCAGGAAATCCTGGTCTACGTCACGGACGAGAACGAGGCGGCGACCGGCGTTTCGTTCGGCCCGGCGAATGTCGTCCGCGTCAACAGCAGGGCTGGAGACGATGTCACGACCGCGACGGCGCAGGATCCGGACACCTTCCATCCCGAGTTCCAGGTCAACAAGTTCCGGTTCACCGATTCTCAGGACGGGTCAAGCGGTTTGATCAGTGCGGATGGTCTGTTCAAGATCAACGCCAACTCCGGTCTGATCGAACTGAACCGCGATGCGACGGTTGCCGATGCAGGCAATCATACGCTGAAGGTTCGGGCCTATGACGGGAACTTGGCGAGCCCGGTCGTCGAACATGTCGTCCGTGTCCTTGGTGCGGACGAAAACGCGCCGCCGTCGAACATCGCCTTCTCGGACAACACCGTCCGCGAGAATTTGGGGCGCGGCAACATCATCGGCCGGTTCACCGCAACGGACACGGATGCGCTGACCTGGACCCTGGTCGACGATGCGGGAGGGCGTGTCGAGTTGGGCGGCAACGGGCAGTTGCTCGTGAAGAACCAGACGAAGATCGACAGCGAACTCGCCCCCACTTTCGATGTCGTGGTCGATGTTTTCGACGGTACCACCACCGTACGGTTCACGAAGACTCTTACGATACTGAATCTTCAGAAGGAGACGGTGAACGGCCTGTCGACCAATATCCCGGGGATCGGCATCGACGACTATCTCAGGGGAGGGGCCGGCGACGATACGTTGAACGGCAGCATCGGCAACGACACCCTGAGCGGAGGCGGCGGATCCGATCGCCTGAACGGGGGCGCTGGTGACGATGCATTCCGGTTCGATGCGGCAATCACGAATCTGAACACGGACAAGATCGTGCAGTTCGATCTGAAGGATCCCGGTAATCCGGCAGTCAACGGCGACCGCATCGAATTGGCTCAGACCCGGTTTACGGGGATCACGGCGGCCGACGTGGACAATGGCATCTTGAAGGCCAGCGTCTTCCATGCGGGGACGCTCGCAACCGCGCAGGCGAACCACCGCATCGTCTACAATCAGGCGACAGGGGAGATCTGGTATGACCGGGATGGCTTCGGGGTCGGAGTGGCGGCCAACTTGATCGCCACGATCATCAGCCCGACCAAGCCGGCTCTCACAAACGAGTACTTCCATCTCATCTAACGCGGGACATGTCGAGGGTGGGCTTTACGGCTCGCCCTTGAATGAAATATAATACCATCACATATGCCGGAGCCGAGGGCTGGGCATTTCAACATCAGGTCTGAAAGGGGCTCCTCATGGCCGTCAATCTCGTTCTTGCCGCTATCGCTAACAGCCCGTACCACAATTCGATCATCGACAGTGGTACGACCGCTCTCATCGATGAAAACATCCCAAACCAAACCAAAATTGCTGAAATCCAGGGTTTCGATGCGACGACGCCGCCACCCTCGGGAACCTATCGCGTCGTGATCGTTGAGGATTATGTCGGACGCTTTTCGGTCACTCAGGAGAATGGCCGCTGGTATCTGGTCGGCTTATCCCCTCAAGGCGTCAATAACTTCGACTTCGAAGATCCTGACTACGCGGGCGAATTTCCGGGCATCACTTTCCAATTCCGCGATTCGACCGATACGAACGACACAGGGGTCGTCTATCAGCAATTGGCTGTCGGTGTCCGGCTGAACGATATCGCTAACGAAGCGCCGGCCAACCAGCCGCCGCCGAGCCCGGCCACGGCCGTGAACGTCAACGAGGGCACGGCCGACGATCAGACGGTGGCGACGCTGGCGCTCAAGGACGACGACAACCAGACCATCGGCTACACCTTCCAGACCGCGCTGGCTGGCTCGAACGGGCTGATCAGCGCCGACGGCAAGTTCAAGATCGTCGGCAATGTGATCAAGACCAACGGCGCGGTGGCGGACGTGGCGCAGGACACGCCGCTGACCTATGCGGTGGTGGCCAACGACGGCACGGGCAGCGCCAACGCGACCACGACCGGCGACGTGGTGATCACCATCAAGGACGTCGCCGCGCCGCCGGCCAATCAGCCACCGCCGAGCCCGGCGACGGCCGTGAACGTCAACGAGGGCACGGCCGACGATCAGACGGTGGCGACGCTGGCGCTCAAGGACGACGACAACCAGACCATCGGCTACACCTTCCAGACCGCGCTGGCTGGCTCGAACGGGCTGATCAGCGCCGACGGCAAGTTCAAGATCGTCGGCAATGTGATCAAGACCAACGGCGCGGTGGCGGACGTGGCGCAGGACACGCCGCTGACCTATGCGGTGGTGGCCAATGACGGCACGGGCAGCGCCAACGCGACCACGACCGGCGACGTGGTGATCACCATCAAGGACGTCGCCGCGCCGCCAAGCGGCCAGACCCTCGGTATCACCGTGAACGGGAACACCACTTTCCACGGCACGGATTCGGGGCCGAGCGTATCGGCCTTCGGCGGTGTCGCGATCACCGGAGACGGCACGCTCACCCTCAAGATCGAGTTCAGCAAGTTCGAAGGCGTTCTCGAAGGAACGGGCAACGCTCAGGTCGGGTTTGAGGCCGGGCGCATCGTCTACACCTTCACCGGCACCAAGGATGTCCTCGAGGCGATCCTCGACAACGTGAAGTTCAACCCGTTCAACCGGGCGATGGCCGACGCCATGGTGCCCACCGACTTCCTGATCACCCTGGACGACGGCGATCCGGCCACCAACAATGCGGTCACCAACAACCAGATCATCGTGGAGACCGATGTTCTCGGCAACCACGCGCCGGAGGTGAGCGTTTCGGACGGCACCGGCGTGACCAGGATCGTCGATACGGGGCCGGATGTCCGTCCGCTCAAGGGGCTCAACCTCTTCGACGACGAGCATGATGCCCTGACGCTGAAGGTGAAGTTCCTCAAGGATCACGGCGACCTCGTGGTTCCTGAGGGGATCCAATGGACGAGGGCGGACGTCACGGACAACAACGGGGTCCATTACTGGGTCTACACCTTCACCGGTCTGGCTGCCGCCCTCGAAGTGATGATGGACGTCATCAAGTTCGACTCGGCCCCGGTAACGGCGGCGACCGCCCCCGGTACGGTCCGGGTGACGGATTTCGAGATCACGGTCGATGACGGGGCCTTGGGCCGCGTGCAGCCGATCCAGCATGTTGAGGTCCACTCCGTGGCCGGCAAGGTGGCCCTCGCCAACTTCGTGGCACCCCGGGAACTGGCGGCCGTGGGCACCAAGGTCGGCGACCTCACGGCGGAGGATGAACAGCACAACGCCTTCTCGTATCAGATCGTGCTCGCCAACGGCACGCTCGCGAGCACCGACGGCCGGTTCAAGATCGGCGCCGACGGCAAGTCCATCGAGGTCGCCAACGGCTTCGATCTGGATTACGAGCGGGCGCAGCGCCACACGCTCAAGCTCAAGATCACGATCGCCGACGGGGATAACGATCCGACGAACAACCTCTCGTTCCTGCAGGACGTCACCATCAACGTGGCGAACTGGGCTGCCGAGCGGACGAACGGGTCTGCCGCCAACGACTATTTCGTCGGCGGTGCGGGCAAGGATACGCTCTACGGCGGCGCCGGCAACGACAAGCTCAACGGCGGCGCCGGAAAGGACATCTTGAAGGGCGGAGCCGGCAAGGACATCTTCATCTTCAACACCAAGCTGGGCACGAGCAATGTCGACAAGATCGTGGACTTCTCGGCTCCCAACGACTCGTTCTGGCTCGAGAACAAGATCTTCACCAAACTCGGCAGCGGGACCATGGCGAAGCCCGGCAAGCTGAAGAAGGACTTCTTCGTCAAGGGCGACCATGCCCTGGATCGTAACGACTACATCATCTACGACGACAAGAAGGGCGTTCTCTACTACGACAAGGACGGCTCCGGCTCCGCCAAGGCGGTCGCATTCGCTACGGTCGGCACACACCTCAGCATCACGGAAAAGGACTTCTTCTTGATCTAGAGGCCTTCTCCGGCGGAGCGGCCGTGCATCGCCACGACCCCCGCCGTCATGGCCGCACTCGGTGCGGCCATCCACGTCTTCGGAGCGGATGAGCCATCAAGACGCGGATGCCCGGCTCAAGGCCGGGCGTGACGACGGAGGTGGTCACAACACCGTTTCGTCATGGCCGTCCCCGGACCTGATCTGGGAATCAGTCACGATTCTCGCCGTCATGGCCGCACTCGTTGCGGCCATCCACGTCTTCGGAACGCAGCGTCATGAAGACGTGGATGCCCGGCTCAGGGCCGGGCATGACGGCAAATGCCGCCTCAACGGACGTTGTCGCGCGGGCCACTCCCCAAACCGCCGCGTCCTCTTGCACCGCGACGTCATGCCGAACCGAACGGGCCAGGAAACGGCATCGGCTCTTTTCAGCAGAACCGCTCCAGCCGGATGACACGGCACGGCTCTCCCGCCTGCGCGGGCGGTGCGTGGGGCGGGCGGACGAGCAGGGCCTGCGAGCGCTCCAGAATGCTCAGCACGGACGAATCCTGGATCATGTGCGGCGTCGCCACCGGCAGCAGCATGCGTCCCGGGCCCTGGGACAGGGCGATCTCGAATTCCTCGCCGGCGAGCGAGGCGCGCATATAGTCCTGCCTCGGGCCGTTGGCGGGCAGGTCCGCGCCGAGAACGGCGTCTTCCGCCGGATCCGCGTCCGGCTGCGCATCGCCGAGCAGGGCGCGAATGGCCGGAATGAGGAAGAGAACCGTGCAGACGAGAGTGGAAACCGGGTTGCCGGGAAGTCCCAGCAGAAGCATCTCTCCGAGCTTGCCGTGCATCAGGGGCTTGCCCGGGCGAAGGGCCACGCGCCAGAAGCCGAGTTCCATTCCCTGACGCCGCAGCGCCTTCTGAACGAGATCGTGCTCGCCCACGGATGCGCCTCCGAGCGTCACGAGGATGTCGGCGCCGGCATCCCGCGCGGCCTGAATCCGCTCTTCCAGGGATTCGAGCGTGTCGCGCGCGATGCCGAGATCGATGGCTTCCGCGCCCGCCTTCTCGGCCATCAGGGCGGTGGCGGGCAGGCTCGACGCGGTGATCTGGTCGGGACCGGCCGTCTCGCCCGCCCGCACCAGTTCGTCGCCGGTCGCCAGGATGGCGACGCGGGGCTTCCTCCTCACGGGGAGGCTGGCATGTCCCATGGCGGCCGCAAGGGCGATATGGCGGGAATCGAGGCGAAGCCCTGCCTGCAGGAGCACGTCGCCCGCCGCGAAATCGAGACCGGCCCTGCGGATATGCTGGCCCGGACGTGGCACCTCCTTCACGGTCACCCGATGGCCCGCGGCTTCGGTGTCCTCCTGGATCACGATGGTGTCCGCCCCGTCGGGGAGCGGCGCGCCGGTGAAGATGCGCACGGCCTGCTGCGGCGCGAGCGTGCCGGAAAAGCGCTGCCCGGCGGCACTGGTGCCGATGACCTCAAGGGTCGCGGGAACCTGCGCCGCGTCGGCGCTGCGCACGGCGTAGCCGTCCATGGCGGAAGCCGGGAAGGGCGGCTGGTCGCGACGGGCGCTCACATCCTCCGCCAAGGCGCGGCCCGCGCAGGCGGACAGCGGCACATGCTCGATGGAAACCGGCCGCTCGACGCTCGCCAGCACGCGGGACAGGGCATCCTCGACCGAAATCAGGCTCATCAGGCTCATGGCGCCTCGAACACTCCCGAGCGTCCGCCGCTCTTCATGCGAAGCCGCACGTTGTCGATGCGCATGCCTTTGTCGGCGGCTTTGACCATGTCGTAGATCGTGAGGCACGCCACCGAGACGGCGGTGAGCGCCTCCATCTCGACGCCCGTCTTCCCCGAGACCTTCACCTCCGCCGTCACGCGCACGCCGGGAAGCGCATCGTCCAACGCGCATTCCACCTTCACCTTGGAGATGAGCAGCGGATGGCAGAGAGGGATCAGTTCGTGGGTGCGCTTCGAGGCCATGATGCCGGCGAGCCGCGCGGTGCCGAGCACGTCGCCCTTCTTGGCGTCGCCCTGGCGGATCAGCGCGAGGGTGTCGGGCCGCATTACCACGCATCCTTCCGCGATCGCGGTGCGGCTGGTGACGTCCTTGTCGGACACGTCCACCATGTTGGCCTCGCCGCTCGCGTCGAGATGCGTGAGCGACGTCATGCGGCCTCTCCAAACAGCAGGCGCTTCGTGGCCGCCGCCACGTCCGCCTGGCGCATCAGGCTCTCGCCCACGAGGAAGGTGCGGATCTTCACCCGCGTGAGGCGCTCGATGTCCTGAAGCGTGAAGATCCCGCTCTCGCCGACGACGATGCGGTCCGCCGGGATCAGCGGGGCCAGTTCCTCGCTCACGGCGAGCGAGACCTCGAAGGTGCGAAGATTGCGGTTGTTGATTCCGATCAGCTTCGTGCCGAGCGGGATCGCGCGTTCCAGCTCCGCCCGGTCATGCACTTCGACGAGCACGTCCATGCCGAGCTCGTGGGCGGTGTCGATCAGCGCGCGGGCCTCCTCGTCCGAGACGCTCGCCATGATGACGAGAATGCAGTCCGCCCCCCAGGCGCGGGCTTCGTAGACCTGATAGGGCTCGAAGAGAAAGTCCTTGCGCAGAGCCGGCAGGCCGGAGGCCTCGCGGGCCTGGTTCAGGTATTCGGGCCTGCCCTGGAAGGAGGGCTCGTCGGTCAGCACCGAGAGACAGGTCGCGCCGCCTTCCGCGTAAGCCCGGGCGAGGCTCGGCGGATCGAAATCCGGGCGGATCAGCCCCTTCGAGGGGCTCGCCTTCTTCACTTCGGCGATCAGGGCGGGGCGCCCTTGCGAAAGATGCCGCTCGATCGCGGTCGCGAAGCCTCGCGCCGGCGGGGCCTGGAGCGCGAGCCGCTTCATCTCCTCCAGGGAAACGGCCGCTTTCGCCGCCGCGATTTCCTGGCGCTTATAGGCTTCGATCCTGCTCAGAACATCGGTCATCGCAGCACCTCACGCATTCGAGACTTTGACAAGGCGTTCCAGCGTACCCTTGGCGGCCCCGCCGTCGAGGGCCTGCGAGGCGCGCCCCAGGCCCTCCCGGAGGTTCGCCGCGGCGTCCGCGATCACCAGGGCGGCGGCGGCATTGAGCAGCGCCACGTCGCGATAGGCGTTGCGCGCGCCCTCGAGCACGGCTCGCAGGGCCTTCGCATTGTGCTCGGGATCGCCGCCCTTGAGGTCTTCCAGCTTCGAGGTCGGCAATCCGACCTCGTCGGGCGTCACGGTAAAGCGGCGGATGGCGCCGTTTTCGAGCGCGGCCACGAAGGTCGGTCCGGTGGTGGTCATCTCGTCGAGGCCGTCGGAGCCGTGCACCGTCCAGACGCGCCTGGAGCCGAGCTCCTTGAGGACCTGGGTGAGCGGTTCGAGCCAGGCTTCCGAGAACACGCCGAGAAGCTGGTTCCGGACGCCGGCCGGATTGGCGAGCGGCCCGAGCAGATTGAAGATCGTGCGGGTGCCGAGCTCCACGCGCACGGGCGCCACATGGCGCATCGCCGCATGATGCGTCTGGGCGAACATGAAGCACAGGCCGGCCTCGTTGACGCAGCGCTCCAGACCCTTCGGGTCGAGCCCGAGCTTCACCCCGAGCGAGGACAGCACGTCCGCCGTACCCGATTTGGACGACGCCGCGCGGTTCCCGTGCTTGGCGACCGGAACGCCGCAGGCGGCGGTGATGATCGACGCGAGCGTCGAGATGTTATAGCTGCCGGAATGGTCGCCGCCCGTGCCGACGATGTCGACGGCGTTATCCGGCGCCTTCACCGGCAGCATGCGGCCGCGCATGGCGGTCACCGCGCCGACGATCTCGTCGAGGGATTCGCCGCGAACCCGCAGCGCCATGAGGAATGCTCCGCCCTGCGCCGGCGTCACTTCGCCGGAGAGCAGGTCGTCAAACGCCCATCGCGCCTCGTCCCGGGTCAGAGCGGCGCCGGTTGCGACTTTAGCGAGATAGGATTTGAAGGATTCCATCGGTTCATTGCCTTGGGGTTAAGCGGCGGTTTCAAGCAGGACTTGAAGGTTCAAGCAGAACTTTCGGTTTCAAACAGGACTTGCGCCGATCCGCCGCTGCTTGTCGTTCCAGGCTGCCGCCAGGTCGAAGAAGTTGCGCATGATCGTCACCCCGTGCTCGGACAGGATGCTCTCGGGGTGAAACTGCACGCCGTGAATCGGGAGCGAGCGGTGCGACAGCCCCATGACGAGGCCGTCGGCCGTCTCGGCCGTGACGGCCAGTATCTCCGGGCAGGATTCCCGGTCCACGATCAGCGAGTGATAGCGGGTCGCCCTGAAGGGGCCGTTGATGCCGCGGAACACCGTCTCTCCCCGATGCTCCACCTCCGAGACCTTGCCGTGCATCGGCAGGGGCGCACGGCTCACCGTGCCGCCGAACACCTGGCCAATGGCCTGCAGGCCGAGGCAGACGCCGAAGGTGGGGATTTCAGGCGAGGCGCGCTTCACGAGATCGAGGCAGATCCCGGCTTCGTTCGGCGTGCAGGGCCCGGGGGAGAGCACGATGGCGTCCGGCCCCGAGGCCAGCACCTCGTCGGTGGTGACGGCGTCGTTGCGCACGACATCGACGGAGGTCGCGAGAGGGCCGAGCAGATGCACCAGATTCCAGGTGAAGCTGTCGTAATTGTCGATGACGAGAACGCGGGTCATGGCGCACCGACGTTCGCGTATGCGGCGGGCCCGGTCAAGGGAGGCATTGCGGCTATGACGGTCACTGGCCGATCCTCGCCTGGCTCGCGAAGCGCACGGCCTCTTCGGCGGCCCGGAACAGAGCCTTGGCCTTGTTGATGCATTCCTGCTGCTCGGAGGCCGGATCGGAATCGTACACGATGCCGGCCCCGGCCTGGACGGCCATGCGCCCGTCCTTCACCACGGCGGTGCGCAGCACGATGCAGGTATCCATCTCGCCGTTGGCGCCGAAATAGCCGATGCATCCGGCGTAGGGGCCGCGCTTGTCCTTCTCCAGCTCGTCGATGATCTGCATGGCGCGCACCTTCGGGGCGCCGGAGACCGTGCCCGCCGGAAAGCCCGCCACGAGGGCGTCGAGGGCGTCGAACGAGGGGTCGAGGCGGCCCTCGACGTTCGAGACGATGTGCATCACCTGGCTGTAATATTCGAGGAAGAAGGAATCCGTGACCTGGACGGTGCCCATCTCGGCCACGCGGCCCACGTCGTTGCGGCCGAGATCGAGCAGCATGAGATGCTCGGCCCGCTCCTTCTGGTCGGCGAGCAGGCTTTCCGCATGGGCGCGGTCCTCGGCGGCGGTCTTGCCGCGCGGGCGCGTGCCGGCGATCGGGCGGATCGTCACTTTGCCGTCGCGCATCCGAACCAGGATCTCGGGCGAGGAGCAGACGATCTGGAAATCCTCGAAGTCGAGATAGCACAGGAACGGTGCCGGATTGACGCGGCGCAGCGAACGATAGAGCGCGAAGGCCGGGAGGGGGAACGCCGCCTCGAAACGCTGCGACAGCACCACCTGGAAGATGTCGCCTGCGCGGATGTAGTCCTTGGCCCTCGCGACCATGTCCTCGAACTCGCCCGGTGTCGTATTCGAGACCGGAGGGTCGAAATGGATGGCGGTCGGATCGCTGCGGTCCTCGATGGGAAGCGGCTGCTCGAGGGCGTGGGTCACCGCGTCGAGCCGCGCGAGCGCCGCCTCGTAGGCGGCTTTCGCCGGGATGCCGGATTGCGGGCGCACGGGCGTGATCAGCGAGATCTCGTCCTTCACCGCATCGAACACCACCATCACGGTGGGGCGGATCAGGATCGCGTCCGGCACTTCGAGCACGTCCGCGTTCACTTCGGGCAGGCGCTCCATCTGGCGCACCATGTCGTAGCCCAGATAGCCGAAGAGGCCCGCCGCCATGGGTGGCAGCTCGTCGGAGAGCGGCAGGGCGCTTTCCCTGATGAGCGCCCGCAGGCTGTCCAGGGCAGGGCGCTCGTCGGTGACGAAGCGCCTGTCACGGGCGAGCGCATTGCGGTCGATGGCGGCGACGCCGTCCTGGCATCGCCACACGAGGTCCGGATCGAGACCGATCATCGAGAAGCGGCCCCGCGTGGCGCCGCCCTCCACGGATTCCAGCAGAAAGGCGGAGCCTTGCCGGTGGTGCCGCAGCTTGATGAAGGCGGCCACGGGAGTGAGGAGGTCGCCGACGAGGGTGGCGCGCAGGACACCCGCTTCGCCTTCCCCGTAGGCCTCCGCAAAAGTCTCGAAATCGGGCGCGATGCTCATGGCTCAGAATTCGCCGCTGCCTGTCGCCTGCTGCAGGGCGCGCTGGTTGACGGTGACGCCGAGATCCTGTCGGGCCTGGGCGATGTACTGGTTGATCAGGTCGTCGCTCATGCCGTTGCGCAGCTGGGTCTCGACATTCTGCGCTTCCTGGGTCGTGGTGACCATGGGCGGCACGGTGGCGGCCGTGACCTTGTAGACGACGCGTGAATCGGTTCCGTTCGCCGCGTTGCCGGCCTTGCCGACGGGGGTCGCGAAGATGCGGTTCACGGCATCGGCCGAGAGGTCGTCCTTCGCGGCGTTCCGGGCGAGATCGGTCGCGGTCTTCGCGTCCACGCCCACGTCCTGGGCCACGGCCTCGATGGCCTCGCCCTTGTCGAGGCGCTCGGTAAGCTGCGTGGCTTTCTCGGCCAGGCGCTGGCTCACCTGGTCCTCACGCCACTGCGCGGCGACCTGATCGCGGACCTCGTCGAGGGTCTTCTCGCGGGAGGGGTCGATTCCCGTCACGTCGTACCAGACAAAACCGGAGGCGGTGCGAAGAGGCTCGTTGTCGACGCCGATATCCGACGCGAAGGCCGCCTTGGCGAGGGCGTCGCGGTCGGGCGCATTCACCGGATTCCCGGTCTTGTCGAGGCCTTGGGCGTCCATGGCCGGCACCTGGACGAGGGTCAGGCCCTTCTCCTTGGCGATGTCGGCGAGCGGCTTGGCGCCGGCGCGCAGATCCTCGATCTCGTCATGGATCCGCTCGATCTGGTCCTGGGCGCGCTCGCGCGCGATCTCACCACGGATTTCGGCCGCGACCTCCTCGAAGGGACGGACGGATTCGGGCTGGATCTGGGTCACGCGAAGAATCACCGGACCGAAGCGGCCCTGGACCGGGTCGCTCACGCCGCCCTCGGGCAGGCTGAAGGCGGCATCGGCCACCGCGGGATCGAGCATCTCGGCCTTCGAGAAGGTGCCGAGTTCGAGGCCCGAGGCGGAAACCCCGCGCTCCGTGGCGAGGGCGGCGAAATCGGTGCCTTCCTTGATCTTGGCGGACGCCGCCTGCGCGTCGTCCATGGACGTGAAGGGGATCTGCTGGATCGTGCGGCGTTCCGGCTGGCCGTATTTCGCCTTCTGCTGGTCGTAGAACTGGCGGGCATCGGCTTCCGAAACATCGTCGGGCTTGGCGATGGCGGCGGCGTCGAGCGCCATGGCGTTGACGGCGCGGTATTCCGGGAAACGGTAGCCGGCCTTGTGCTCCTCGAAGAAGCTCTTGAGCTGCTCGTCGGTGGGAGCCGGGATGTCCCCCGCCATCCCGGCATTCAGCACGAGATAGGTGGCGGTACGCCGTTCGGCGGCGAAGCGGTGGAGGGCTTCCTTCGCGGCGGCCGGAACGGTCACGTCGCCGGCAAGCGCGTCCGCCAGCTGGGCGCGCGCCATGGCGGAGCGCTGCTCCTGCACGAATCCGGGCTCCGAGAGGCCGGCATTGCGCAGCGCCTGATCGAACAGGGCGCGGTTGAACTGGCCGTCGGGGCCCTTGAAGGCGGGGTTCTCGACGATGGAGCGGGCCACGAGCTCGTCCGAGACGGACAGGCCCAGGCGCTTGGCCTCCTCGGCCATGACGGCTTCGGTCACGAGGGAGTTGAGCACCTGCTGGTCGAGGCCGAACAGGCGGGCCTGCTCGGGGCTGATCACCGTGCGGAATTGCCGGCTCAGCTGCTGAAGCTGGTTCGTGTAGGCGTTACGAACCTGATTGACCGAGATGTGGGTCTTGCCCACCTCGGCGACCGTCGATTCCGGCCTCGTGCGGAAGATGTCGCCGATTCCCCAGATCGCGAAGCTGATGATCAGCCCCACGAAGAAGACGGTGGCGATGATTTTGCCGACCAGGGTCTGCCCAGCCTTGCGCATGTTCCGAAGCATCGTGAACCCGTTCTCAAAAAACTCATTCAACAGGCCGATAGCCCATCAAAGGCCCGGGGAAAAGGGCAAGTCGGGTTGAAACCGGAGTTAAGCCTCTGTACTTCCAACTTATCAAGCGTGACAGGAGTTCTGGAATGAGCGTCGATAGGCCGCGCCCGCTGGTGGCGGGCAACTGGAAGATGAACGGTCTGATGAGGTCCGCGGCCAAGGTCCTGGGCGAGATCCATGCGGGATACACACCCGGCCTGCGGGCCAAGGCCGATCTCGTGGTCTGCCCGCCCGCAACGCTCGTGTCGGCCTTCGCCCACATGTCGCTCGGCACCCGGGTGGCGATCGGCGGCCAGGACTGCCACGCCAAGGAATCCGGGGCCTTCACGGGCGATCTCTCGGCCGAGATGCTGGCCGATGCCGGGGCCGCCTATGTGATCGTCGGGCATTCCGAGCGCCGGCAGTACCACCGCGAGAAGGATGCCGATGTCTGCGCCAAGGCCGTCGCGGCCCACCGGGCAGGACTGGCCGCCATCGTGTGCGTCGGCGAGACCCGCGAGGAGCGCGAGGCGGGCAAGGCTCTCTCGGTCGTCCGCAAGCAGCTGCGCGGTTCGATCCCGGCCGATTCCAACAGTCACAATCTCGTGGTGGCCTATGAACCCGTCTGGGCCATCGGCACGGGCCTGACCCCGACCGCCGCCGACGTGGCCGAAATGCACGCCACGATCCGCGAGGAACTCAAGCGCCTCGTGGGCAAGGCGGATTACGGCCGGGTGCGGATTCTCTACGGGGGCTCCGTGAAGCCTTCGAACGCGGCCGAGCTGATGGGCGTCGAGAACGTCGACGGCGCTCTCGTGGGCGGCGCGAGCCTCGTGGCCGCGGATTTCCTCGCGATCGCCGGGGCCTATCTGGGCTGACGTCACACCCGCCGCCATCCCGGGGTCGCGACGATGCAGAACGAGGCGGGGGGCATGCTTCTCCTCCGCTGCGTCGCGGCGACGGGCCCCGCCCGTGCGGGATGGCGCCGGGGTCTTGGTTTTCCGGGGCGCTTCTACAACAAAAGCGCCCTTGCGGGTCTTTGATCCTGCGCCCACCTATGCTACAGGCCGCCGCAACGAACGGATTGCGAGCGGCTGACGCATTTCAAGCGCAGCCGCTTGAGGTTTTTGGAACGATGCAAACAGTTCTCATTATTATCCACCTGGTCATTGTGCTCGCCCTGATCGGCGTGGTTCTCCTGCAGCGCTCCGAAGGCGGCGGCATGGGGCTCGGCGGCGGCGGAGGCGGCGGCGTGTCCGGTTTCATGACCGGCCGCGGCCAGGCCAACGCCCTGACCCGCGCGACCGCGATTCTCGCCGGTCTGTTCTTTGTGACGAGCATTGCGCTGACCGTCATGGCGACGACGAGCCGGGGACCGCGTTCGATTCTCGACGGGGCCGCTCCGGCTCCCGCCGGCCAGACGGCGCCCGCTGCGCCGCAGGGAGGCAGCGTGCTCGAGCAGCTGCAACGTCTCCAGGGCGAGCAGCCGGCGAATCCGGCTCCTGCGCCCAATGCTCCGGCGCCGGCGCCCGCAGCGCCTCAGCAGTAAGCCAAGCAGCAGGGCCGGAACTCCGGCCCTCTTCTTTTGTGGATGGTTTCGGGGCGGCAGGATTCGCGCATTGCGAATCGGCGCTCCTTATTGATGGATAGGGGTCCATGACGCGGTACGTATTTATCACCGGCGGCGTGGTGTCTTCGCTCGGCAAGGGATTGGCTTCGGCCGCCCTGGGAGCGCTTCTCCAAGCACGCGGCTACAAGGTCAGGCTTCGCAAGCTCGACCCATATCTCAACGTCGATCCGGGGACGATGAGTCCCTATCAGCACGGCGAGGTCTTCGTGACCGACGACGGCGCCGAGACGGATCTGGACCTGGGCCATTACGAGCGCTTCACGGGCGTTCCGGCCTCCAGGGCCGACAACATCACCACGGGCCGGATCTATCTCGACATCATCACCAAGGAGCGGCGCGGCGACTATCTCGGCGCCACGATCCAGGTGATTCCGCATGTCACCAACGCCATCAAGGACTTCGTGCTCACGGGTAACGAGGGCTTCGACTTCGTGCTGGTGGAAATCGGCGGCACGGTCGGCGATATCGAGGGCCTGCCGTTCTTCGAGGCGATCCGCCAGCTCGGCAACGACCTGGAGCGCGGCCAGGCGATCTACGTCCACCTGACCCTGCTGCCGTTCATTCCCTCGGCGGGAGAGCTGAAGACGAAGCCGACGCAGCACTCGGTCGCCGAACTCCGATCCATCGGCATCCAGCCCGACATCCTGCTCTGCCGCACGGATCGCGAGA
This sequence comes from Microvirga sp. M2, assembly GCF_047497095.1. Classification (NCBI taxonomy): domain Bacteria; kingdom Pseudomonadati; phylum Pseudomonadota; class Alphaproteobacteria; order Hyphomicrobiales; family Methylobacteriaceae; genus Microvirga; species Microvirga sp. M2. The sequence goes on along the minus strand of NZ_CP134063.1, from coordinate 2,667,567 downwards.
TCCCCAAGGATGAGCGCCGCAAGCTGGCTCTCTTCTGCAACGTGCGCGAGACGGCCGTGATCGAGGCGCGCGACGCCCGTTCGATCTACGACGTGCCGCTCGCCTATCACGAGGCCGGGCTCGACAGCGAAGTGCTGGCCGCTTTCGGTCTGGACGGCTCCAAGAGCCCGGACCTGAGCCGCTGGACGAAGATCTCCGAGCGCGTTCACAACCCCGAGGGCGAGGTGAACATCGCCGTCGTCGGCAAGTATACGGGCCTCAAGGACGCCTATAAGTCGCTCATCGAGTCCCTGTATCATGGCGGCATCGCCAATCAGGTGAAGGTGAACCTGCACTGGATCGAGAGCGAGATCTTCGAGAACGAGGATCCGGCTCCGTTCCTCGAAGGCATTCACGGCATCATGGTGCCGGGCGGCTTCGGCCAGCGCGGCGCGGAGGGCAAGATCCGGGCGGCCCGTTTCGCCCGCGAGCGGAAGGTGCCCTATTTCGGCATCTGCTTCGGCATGCAGATGGCGGTGATCGAGGCGGCCCGCTCGCTCGCCGGGATCAAGGAAGCCAATTCCACCGAATTCGGCCCGACCCCGGAGCCCGTGGTCGGCATTCTGACCGAGTGGCTGCGCGGCAACGAGCTCGAGAAGCGCGTGGCGGGGGGCGATCTCGGCGGAACCATGCGGCTGGGCGCCTTTCAGGCGAAGCTCGCTCCCGGCAGCAAGGTGGCCGAGATCTACGGCGGCACGGAGATCTCCGAGCGCCACCGCCACCGCTACGAGGTCAACATGTCCTACCGCGAGCGGCTGGAAGCCAAGGGCCTGCGCTTCTCGGGCGTGTCGCCCGACGGCGTTCTGCCCGAGATCGTGGAATACGAGGACCATCCCTGGTTCATCGGTGTCCAGTACCATCCGGAGCTGAAGTCGCGGCCCTTCGAGCCGCATCCCCTCTTCAAGAGCTTCATTCACGCCGCCGTGGAGCAGAGCCGGCTGGTGTGAGGCATCCTCCGCCGTCACGCCCTTCCGTTTTCCATGATGCCCGGCCTCGTGCCGGGCATTCGCGTTCTGGCGCATCGTGCGAAAAAGTGGCCCCGGTTTTTCGCTCAAACGATGCGCTCTTACCAAGAAGGGAGCATCGGACGTGGAAAGGGGAAATCCACTTTTCACGTCCGATGCTCTCGGCCGTTCGACCCGGAACCGCGGGTATCCGGGCCGGACCGTGCGCGGGGACTTGGCCAAACTCCACCGGGCGCACTAAATCTATGGGCGGTACACAGGAAAGAGCTTGATGACCCGCCGGATCGACCACCTCGTCATTGCCGTTCACGACCTCGACAAAGCCGCCGATCTCTATCGGCGCCTCGGTTTCCAGGTCGGCGCCCGCAATCGGCATTCATGGGGCACGGAGAACCGGATCGTCCAGTTTCCCGGCGCCTTCCTCGAACTGATCACCGTCGGCGAGGGGGCCCGGATCCCGCCTCACGAGCAGGGCCGCTTCAGCTTCGGGGCCTTCGTCCGGGATTATCTGAACGATCGTGAAGGTCTGGCCATGCTGGTGCTGGACAGCCCCGACGCCAAGGCGGACGCCGCCGCCTTCGCCGAGAAGGGCATCGGAGCCTTCGAGCCGTTCCATTTCGAGCGCAAGGGCAGGAGGCCCGACGGGACGGAGACGGTCGTGGCCTTCTCCCTGGCTTTCGCGGCCGACAAGGCGGCCCCGAAGGCGGGCTTCTTCGTTTGCCAGCAGCATTTTCCCGAGAATTTCTGGAACCCGGCCTTTCAAGTGCATGAGAACGGAGCCACAGGGCTCGCGACGGTCGCCCTGGCCGCGCCGGATCCCGACCGCTGCAAGAGGTTTCTGACGGATTTCACGGGCGCTGTTCCCACGAGTCCGGCCCTGCACGATCTGTCGTTCCGTCTCGCGGATTCTCACCTGGACGTCATGACGCCGGACGACGCCGCGGAAAGCTACGTGTCCGTCGAAGCGGAAATGAACCAGCCCTGCTTCGTGGCCTTCACCTTGCGGGTGGAGGACCTGCCGGCCCTGTCAAAGCGCCTGGATGCGGCGGAAATGCCTTATCAGCACGTCGGCAGCAGGCTCGTCGTGCCGGCGAGCGCCGCCTTCGGGGTCGCCGTCGCGTTCGAGGCAACACAATAAATTAACCATGGCCCCATTACGATCGTGGCAATGAATCGTAGGGGCTATCCGTGACTTCCACTCTGGCGGGTTTATTCGACTTCCTGGTCTTTTTCCTCATCGCCGTCGCACTCGTCGTGCTGTATCTGGGCGTCTATACGCTGGCGACGATGCACAACGAGTTCGCGCTGATCCGCCAGAACGTGATCTCGGCCTCGACCGCCCTCGGCTTCAGCCTCGTCGGCTTCGCCCTGCCGCTCGGCAGCGCCATCGTCCACGCGCAGGGCATCGTCGATCTCATGGTCTGGGGCCTGGTGGCCCTGGCGGTTCAGATCGTCGTGTACTGGCTGGTGCGCATCCTGATGCCGAATCTCTCCCAGCGCATCGCCGGAGGCGAGATGGCGGCCGCCCTGTTCCTCGGCGCATCCTCCCTGTCGGCAGGCATCATCAATGCGGCGTCGATGACCTTCTGAGACCTCCATCGACCTTCGACCATCGTCATGCCCGGCTTCGAGCCGGGCATCCACGTCTTTGCCCCGGTCGGGTCGGTTCCAGTGCGGAACCTTCGTCGTCATCGCCGCTTCCCGTCCGGCCCGAAACGGAGTAGGGGGACGGGATCATGACCGATACCCAACAGACCCCCGCCGTCGTCGAGGCCGGTTCCGTCCGCTTCGGCAATCACCTTCCGCTCAGCATCATCGCCGGGCCCTGCGCCATGGAGAGCCGCGACCACGCGCTCGAGATGGCGGCGGCGCTCAAGGAGATCACGGGCAAGCTCGGCCTAGGCCTCGTCTACAAGTCGTCCTTCGACAAGGCGAACCGCACCTCGATTTCGAGCGCGCGCGGCATCGGTCTCGACAAGGCGCTTTCCATCTTTGCCGAGGTGAAGGAGAGATTCGGCCTTCCCGTCATCACCGACGTGCACGAGAACGACCAATGCGCTCCCGTGGGCGAGGTGGTCGATATCCTCCAGATTCCCGCCTTCCTGTGCCGACAGACCGATCTTCTCATCGCCGCCGCCAGGACGGGCCGGGTCGTGAACGTGAAGAAGGGCCAGTTCCTGGCTCCCTGGGACATGGCGAACGTCGCCGAGAAGGTGAGGGCGGCCGGAAACCCGAACGTCATGCTCACCGAACGCGGCGCCTCCTTCGGCTACAACACCCTCGTGTCCGACATGCGCTCCCTGCCGATCATGGCCGAGACCGGCGCGCCGGTGATCTTCGACGCCACCCATTCGGTGCAGCAGCCCGGCGGCAAGGGCGCGACCTCGGGCGGTCAGCGGGAGTTCGTGCCCGTGCTGGCCCGCGCGGCGGTCGCCGTGGGTGTGGCGGGCGTCTTCATCGAGACGCACCAGGACCCGGACAAGGCTCCCTCCGACGGGCCCAACATGGTCCCTCTGAAGGAGCTCGAGGGCCTGCTCGCCGGCCTGAAGGCCTTCGACGCGCTGGCCAAGGGCCGGGTGGCCTGAGGGCCGCGCGAGATCGTCCAGACCGCGTCGTCATCCCGCCCTCCACCGTCATCCCCGCGAAGGCGCGCATGACTTCCGGAGGGGGCAGGTCTGCATTCCTGCCTCTCCCCCTCCTGGAAGGCCATGATATTGAGCGAAGGGTCCCTCCTGCGGCCCTTCTCTCCCGAGCGTCATGTCCTCGCGCAATCTCATCCTGATCCTGGCCGTCAGCGGCTTCGCCAGCACCTTCTCGTCCCGCGCGGTCGAGCCCATGGTCGGGGTGATCGCCCGCGACCTGAACTCGCCGGCGCAGACCATCGCGCTGCTCTCCGCCGCCTTCGCGCTGCCCTATGCCTTCATTCAGCCGGTCCTGGGGCCGATCGGGGATGCGCTCGGCAAGGAGCGCGTGATGAAGGTGGCCCTGTCGCTTCTCTTCCTGGCGCTCGCCGGGTCGTTCTTCGCGCCCAATGCGCCGACCCTGTTCGGCTTGCGGATCGTGGCCGGCGCGGCGGCGGGAGGGGCCGTGCCGCTCTCCATCGCGCTCATCGGCGACCGGGTGGAGATGGCGCAGCGTCAGGTGGCGCTCAGCCGCTATCTCGTGGCGATCATCATCGGCCAGCTCGCGGGTTCGTCGCTCGCGGGATTGCTGGCCGAGTGGATCGGGTGGCGCGGGGTGTTCGGCCTGTCCACCGTCATGATGGCCTGCGCCCTGGCCGCAACGGTCGTGGGCTTTCGCGGCGCCGCGGCAGGCGGCAGGTTCGATCCGCGCGCGGCCGTTCTGCGCTACCGGGACATCCTGTCCAATCCGCGCGCGCTGTTTCTCTTCGGCTCCGTCTTCGTCGAAGCCATCGCGCTCTTCGGCATCTTCCCCTATATCGCCCCGTTGCTCGAGGAGCGGGGCGGGGGCGGCGCGGCGCAGGCGGGTTTCGCCATCGGGGGCTTCGCCATCGGCGGCCTCGTCTATTCCGCGCTCGTGACCTGGATGCTGAACAATCTCGGCATCGGCCGGATCCTCCTCGGTGGAGGTCTGTGCGCGGCGGCGGCACTCGTGGCCCTGGGCTTTGCCGGGGACTGGAGGTTCGATTTCGCCGCCCTGCTGCTCATGGGCCTCGGCTTCTACATGCTCCACAACACCTTTCAGGCCCAGGTCACGGAGGTCGCGCCGCAGGCGCGCGCGTCCGCGGTCGCGCTCCATGCCTTCTCGTTCTTCTGCGGGCAGGCGCTCGGGGTCGTGGCGATGGGCTTCGGCCTGCGCCATGTCGGCCTCGCCGCCTCCACCGCCACGGCCGCGCTGATCATCCTGGGCGTGGGCCTGACCGCCTCCATGGTGCTGAGGCGGCCGGCTCCTCAGCGGGCCCGGTAGGGCGCGACGCCCTGGTCGGGCAGCCAGAGGTTCTTCGGCAGTTCGCCCGTCTGCCAGAACACGTCGATCGGAATGCCGCCGCGGGGATACCAATAGCCGCCGATCCTCAAGTATCGGGGCTCGAGGAGCCCGGCGAGGCGCTTGCCGATGGCGACCGTGCAATCCTCGTGAAAGGCGCCGTGGTTGCGGAAGCTGTGCATGTAGAGCTTCAGCGACTTCGACTCGACGAGCCACGGGCCCGGTGCGTAGTCGATTACGAGAATCGCGAAATCGGGCTGGCCCGTCACCGGGCACAGGGACGTGAATTCCGGCACCGTGAACCGGGCGAGATAATCCGTGTCCGGGTGCGGGTTCGGCACCCGGTCGAGGGTGGCTTCCTCGGGGGACAGGGGCGTCGCGGTCGTCTGACCGAGCTGGAGATGGGTCTCCGTCATCGTATTTCACCTTGGATCAGGAGGTCATGGGCTGCTCTCGTCCTTGCCCGCTTCGGCGTTTCGGTCAATAAGCCATTCCATGACGTGAGGCCGCATCGGCCGCTCTTCAGCCTCAGGAGTCTGCTTCATGACCGCGATCATCGACGTTTTCGCCCGCCAGATCCTCGACAGCCGTGGCAATCCCACCGTCGAAGTGGATGTCACCCTCGAAGACGGCTCCATGGGCCGTGCGGCCGTTCCCTCCGGCGCGTCGACGGGCGCCCACGAGGCGGTCGAGCTTCGTGACGGCGACAAGTCCAAGTATCTCGGCAAGGGCGTGCTGAAGGCCGTCGATGCGGTGAACAACGAGATTCTCGACGCCATCGGCGGCATGGACGCCGAGGAGCAGGTGGCCATCGACGAGACCATGATCGAGCTCGACGGCACCCCGAACAAGAGCCGCCTGGGCGCCAACGCGATTCTCGGCGTCTCGCTCGCCGTGGCGAAGGCCGCCGCCGAGGCCTCGACGCTCCCGCTCTACCGCTATGTCGGCGGAACCCAGGCCCGCGTCCTGCCGGTGCCGATGATGAACATCATCAATGGCGGCGCGCATGCGGACAACCCCATCGACTTCCAGGAATTCATGATCCTGCCGGTCGGCGCGCCGACCCTGTCGGAAGCTGTGCGCATGGGCGCAGAGGTGTTCCATACCCTCAAGAAAGCCCTGAAGGACGCCGGCCACAACACCAATGTGGGCGACGAGGGCGGTTTCGCTCCCAACCTGCCCTCCGCCGAGGCGGCGCTCGACTTCATCATGAAGTCCATCGAGCAGGCGGGCTACAAGCCCGGCCAGGACATGGTGATCGGCCTCGACTGCGCGGCCACCGAGTTCTTCAAGGACGGCGCCTATCGCTACGAGGGCACGGGCCAGACCCTCTCGCCGCAGCAGCAGGCGGAGTATCTGGCGAAGCTCGTCGCGGCCTATCCCATCGCCACCATCGAGGACGGCATGTCCGAGGACGATTGGGAGGGCTGGAAGGCCGTGACCGATCTCATCGGCTCCAAGTGCCAGCTCGTCGGCGACGACCTCTTCGTCACCAACGTCAACCGCCTCTCGCAGGGCATCAAGCAGGGCGTCGCCAACTCGCTTCTCGTGAAGGTGAACCAGATCGGCTCGCTCACCGAGACCCTCGACGCGGTCGACATGGCCCAGCGCGCCGGCTACACCGCCGTCATGTCCCACCGCTCCGGCGAGACGGAAGACTCCACGATCGCCGATCTCGCGGTCGCGACGAATTGCGGGCAGATCAAGACCGGCTCGCTCGCCCGCTCCGACCGGCTGGCCAAGTACAACCAGCTCATCCGCATCGAGGAGGAGCTGGGCTCCCAGGCCAAGTATGCAGGCCGCGCCGCCCTGAAGGCGCTGGCGTAATAAAATAACTACTTGTGAGTTAAGCAAGGGCCGCCGGGAGGCGGCCCTTTCTGCGTTGTCCGGACGGCTGCGAACCCGGTCCGCACGATGCGCTAAACGGCTCCTTAACCATGTGCGGGTACAAACCATCTCCATGGTGATCCGCAGACGATTGAGACGGTTTTTGATTCCGCTGGTGCTCTACAGCATCTCGGCGGCGGTCGCGGCTTACTTCGTTCACCACGCTCACAGCGGCGCGCGCGGCATCGAGGCTCAGCAGAAATACGAAGCCCAGATGGCCGATCTGAACAAGGAGCTCGACGATCTCAAGGACGAGCGGACTCACTGGGAGCGTCGCATCGCATTGCTCCGGAGCGACCAGATCGACCGCGACCTTCTCGAGGAGCGTGCGCGCGTAATGTTAGGGCGTGTCCACAAGAACGATCTCGTCATCATCACCGGCCCTTGACCGCACTAGCCACAAAGAATGAATTAACTGAATTTCTGTTAATCGCGAATTACAAAGCCAAATCAATGCGTTGCGCGATTCATTGTGCAGCGCAAAACGTCGTTTGGGCCTCTCGATTTCCGGTTTCCGCTGCGCTACAACTTTCGTCGAGGAAACCCTTCGGAGGAACCGATGGCTGTTGCTGCCCGCAAGGCGGGCCGTGCCGGTGCAGGCGCGGCTAACAAGTCCACTTCCAGCAAAGGCTCCGCGCGCGGAGCTGCCCCCAATACCCCACAATTCGACAAGGATCAGGATCTCGCAGCCTATAACGATATGCTGCTGATCCGCCGCTTCGAAGAGAAGTCCGGCCAGATGTACGGCATGGGCCTCATCGGCGGTTTCTGTCACCTCTATATCGGCCAGGAGGCCGTGGTCGTCGGCATGCAGATGGCGACGATAAAGGGCGACCAGGTGATCACCGGTTACCGTGACCACGGTCACATGCTTGCCTGCGGCATGGACGCGAAGGGCGTCATGGCCGAACTGACCGGACGCCGCGGCGGCCTGTCGAAGGGCAAGGGCGGCTCCATGCACATGTTCTCCAAGGAGGAGAACTTCTACGGCGGGCACGGCATCGTCGGCGCGCAGGTGTCTCTGGGCACCGGCATCGCCTTCGCCAATCGCTATCGCGAGAACGGCAATGTCTGCCTGACCTATTTCGGCGACGGCGCGGCGAACCAGGGCCAGGTCTACGAGAGCTTCAACATGGCGCAGCTCTGGAAGCTGCCCGTGGTCTACGTGATCGAGAACAACCGCTATGCGATGGGCACGGCCGTGAACCGCGCTTCGGCGCAGACGGATTTCTCCAAGCGCGGTGTGTCGTTCGGCATTCCGGGCGAGCAGGTGGACGGCATGGACGTCCGGGCGGTCTATGCCGCCGGCCGGCGCGCGATCGAACATGCCCGCTCCGGCAAGGGGCCGTATATTCTCGAGATGCAGACCTACCGCTACCGCGGCCACTCCATGTCCGACCCGGCGAAGTACCGCACGAAGGACGAGGTGACCCGCATGCGCGAGGAGCACGATCCCATCGAGCAGGTGCGCCGCCGTCTGCTGGAGAGCTGGAAGCTGTCGGAAGACGAGCTGAAGGCCTTCGACAGCAAGGTGCGCGAGATCGTCAACGAGGCGGCCGAGTTCGCCACGCACGATCCCGAGCCCGATCCGGCCGAACTCTACACGGATATCCTCCTCTGAGCATGGTCCTGAAGGCTACGCTCCACTGACTCATGGCGGCGCGCCCTAGCGCCGCTCCGAAACTTTCGCCGCAGCGACAATCAACACGAGTCTTTCATGGCGACCGATATTCTCATGCCTGCCCTCTCGCCCACCATGGAGCAGGGCAAACTGGCCAAGTGGCTGAAAAAAGAAGGCGACAAGGTCAAGCCCGGCGACGTGCTTGCCGAGATCGAGACCGACAAGGCGACCATGGAGGTCGAGGCGATCGACGAGGGCGTCCTCGCCAAGATCCTGGTTTCCGACGGCACCGACAACGTCGCCGTGAACACCCCCATCGCGATCCTGGCGGGCGAGGGCGAGGACGTGTCCTCGGTTTCGTCGAAGGGTCCCTCGGCTCCTCAGCCGGCCGCGCAGCCCGCTCCGGTTCCGGACATGCAGGCGGAAGGCCTGGCGGACCGTCCGGCTCCGGCCGAGCGTCCGCAGCAGACGGATCTCTCGACGCCGGCCGCTCCCTCGGTGATCACGAACCGCACCGGTTACGACGCCATGGCCGAAATTCCGGAAGGCACCGAGATGGTCTCCATGACCGTCCGCGAAGCGCTCCGCGACGCCATGGCCGAAGAGATGCGCAAGGACGAGAACGTCTTCGTCATGGGCGAAGAGGTCGCCGAGTACCAGGGCGCCTACAAGGTCACGCAGGGCCTGCTCCAGGAATTCGGCGCAAGGCGGGTGATCGATACGCCCATCACCGAGCACGGCTTTGCCGGCGTCGGTGTCGGCGCGGCCTTCACGGGCCTGCGCCCCATCGTGGAGTTCATGACCTTCAACTTCGCCATGCAGGCGATCGACCAGATCATCAACTCGGCGGCCAAGACCCTCTACATGTCCGGCGGCCAGCTCGGCGCGCCCATCGTGTTCCGCGGTCCGAACGGCGCGGCCGCCCGCGTGGCGGCGCAGCACAGCCAGGACTTCTCGGCGTGGTATTCCGCCATTCCGGGCCTCAAGGTCGTCGCACCCTACACGGCTTCCGACGCGAAGGGGCTGCTCAAGAGCGCCATCCGCGATCCGAACCCGGTGATCTTCCTGGAGAACGAGATTCTCTACGGACAATCGTTCCCGGTTCCGAAACTCGACGACTTCACGATTCCCATCGGCAAGGCGCGGATCCATCGCGCGGGCAAGGACGTCACGATCGTGTCCTTCTCCATGGGCATGACCTATGCGCTCAAGGCGGCGCAGGAGCTGGAGAAGGAAGGCATCGACGCCGAGGTGATCGACCTGCGGACGATCCGTCCCATGGATACCGACACCATCGTGGCCTCCGTCATGAAGACCGGGCGTTGCATCACGGTCGAGGAAGGCTACCCGCAATCGGGCGTCGGCGCGGAGATCGCCGCGCGCATCATGGAGAACGCGTTCGACTATCTCGACGCGCCGGTGATCCGCGTGACGGGCAAGGACGTGCCCATGCCTTACGCAGCGAACCTCGAGAAGCTGGCGCTCCCGTCCGTCGCCGAGGTGGTCCAGGCGGTGAAGGCCGTCTGCTACAGGTGAGACCATGAAAGAGCGGAAATTCGAAGCTCTCAACGTGCCGCCTGATGCGCTCGAAAAGGGCGGCGTCGAAATCCTGAGGGCTTCGGTGGTCGACGGAGCGGTGAGCATCGCGCTGCGCCGCGCCTTCGACGATCCGTTCACCTGGGGCGTGCTCCTGGTGGATCTCGCCCGCCACGCCGCGCGTGTCTACGCCATGGAAACCGACTTCTCGGAAGAGGAGGCCCTGGCGGAGATCGTTTCAGGCATTCAAGCCGAGCTGGACAACCCGACCGATCCCGGCTCGTCGCAAGCCGTCAACTGATTCAAGATCAGGATCCAAACGCCATGCCCATCAATATCCTGATGCCCGCTCTCTCTCCCACCATGGAAAAGGGCAACCTTGCCAAGTGGCTGAAGAAGGAAGGCGATACGGTGAAATCCGGCGACGTGATCGCCGAGATCGAGACCGACAAGGCCACCATGGAAGTGGAGGCGGTGGACGAAGGCGTCCTCGCCAAGATCGTCGTGCCGGAAGGGACGGCCGACGTCCCGGTTAATCAGGTGATCGCCCTGATCGCCGGCGAGGGTGAGGACCCGAAGAGCGTCACGGCTCCCGCCGGCGGCGGGGCTCCGGCGCCCGCGAAGGCCGAGGCTCCGCCTGCGCCGGCTCCGGCTGCCGCCGCCGCGGCTCCCGCGCCGCAGGCCAACGCGGTTCCGGGCGATCGGGCCGCTCACAGGGAAGACGCCCGCGTCGACCAGGCTCCCGCCGGTCCCGCGCAGGGCGCGAAGCCTAACGGGGCAGGACAGCAGGCCGGCGGCGGCCGCGTCTTCGCCTCGCCGCTCGCCAAGCGCATCGCCCGCGAAGGCGGCATCGACATCGCCTCGATCCTGGGCTCCGGCCCGCATGGCCGCATCGTCGAGAAGGACGTGCGCGCAGCCCTCCAGGGCGGTGGTGCGAATCCTGCCGCCGCTCCTGCGGCAGCCGCCGCTCCGGCCGCGAAGCCCGCGCAGGCTCCCGTCCTGGCGCCGAGCATGGGCGCCGATCAGGTCAAGGCCATGTTCGAAGCCGGCACCTACGAGGAAGTGCCCCTCGACGGCATGCGCAAGACCATCGCCAAGCGCCTCGTGGAATCGAAGCAGACCGTTCCGCATTTCTATCTTTCGCTCGATTGCGAGCTCGACGCGCTCATGGCCCTGCGCGAGCAGATCAATGCGGCAGCGGGCAAGGACAAGGACGGCAAGCCCGCCTACAAGCTCTCGGTCAACGACTTCGTCATCAAGGCGCTCGCCATCGCGCTCCAGCGCGTGCCCGCCGCGAATTCGGTCTGGGCCGAGGACCGCATCCTGAAGATGAAGCATTCGGACGTGGGCGTCGCCGTCGCCATCGAGGGCGGCCTGTTCACGCCCGTGGTGCGCAAGGCCGAGCAGAAGACGCTCACGGCCATCTCGGCCGAGGTGAAGGACATGGCGGGCCGCGCCCGCAACCGTCGCCTGAAGCCGGAGGAATATACCGGCGGCTCGACGGCGGTGTCGAACCTCGGCATGTACGGCATCAAGGACTTCCAGGCCGTCATCAACCCGCCGCACGGCACGATCCTCGCCGTCGGCGCGGGCGAGCAGCGGGTCGTGGTGAAGAACGGCGCTCCCGCCGTCGTGCAGGCCATGACCGTGACGCTCTCCTGCGATCACCGCGTGGTCGACGGCGCGCTCGGCGCGGAACTCCTGGCGGCCTTCAAGCAGCTCATCGAAAACCCGATGGGGATGCTGGTCTAGCACCGAACGTCATGGCCGGCCCCGTGCCGGCCATCCACGCCTTCCTTCAACGAGACCCGGCGCGAAGAGACGTCGATGCCCGGGGCAAGCCCGGGCATGACGGGGGAATTCCATGGCAAATCAATACGACATCATCGTCATCGGCGGCGGGCCGGGGGGCTACGTGGCGGCGATCCGCGCCGCGCAGCTCGGGTTCAAGACCGCCGTCGTGGAACGCGAGCACCTGGGCGGCATCTGCCTCAACTGGGGCTGCATTCCCACCAAGGCGCTCCTGCGCTCGGCGGAAATCTACCACTACATGGAGCATGCCAAGGATTACGGGCTCTCCGCCCAGGGCATCGGCTTCGATGCGGCCGCGATCGTGCAGCGCTCGCGCGGCGTGTCGGGGCGTCTCAACGGCGGCGTCGGCATGCTGCTCAAGAAGAACAAGGTCGACGTGATCTGGGGTGAGGCCTCGATCTCGAAGCCCGGCGAGGTGGTGGTGACGGCTTCCAAGAAGCCGGCCATGCAGCCGCAGCACCCGACCCCGAAGGGCGTGCTGGAACCGGGCACCTATTCCGCCAAGCACATCATCGTCGCCACCGGCGCCCGTCCGCGCGCGCTGCCGGGCATCGAGCCGGACGGCAAGCTGATCTGGACCTATTTCGAGGCGATGGTGCCGCCCTCCATGCCGAAGTCGCTGCTCGTCATGGGCTCTGGCGCCATCGGCATCGAGTTCGCCTCGTTCTACCGCACCATGGGAGTCGAGGTGACGGTGGTCGAGGTGATGCCGCAGATCATGCCCGTCGAGGACGCGGAGATCGCAGCGCTGGCCCGCAAGCGCTTCGAGAAGCAGGGCATGAAGATCTTCACCGGCGCGAAGGTCGCGAAGGTGGAGAAGGGCGCGAATTCGGTGACCGCCACCATCGACGACGGCAAGGGCGGCACGCAGACGATCACGGCCGAGCGGATGATCTCGGCGGTCGGCGTCGTCGGCAATATCGAGAATCTCGGCCTCGAGAAGATCGGGGTCACAATCGAGCGCGGCGTCATCGTGACCGACGGCCTCGGCCGCACGAACGTGCCCGGCATCTATGCCATCGGCGACGTGGCGGGCGCGCCCATGCTGGCGCACAAGGCCGAGCACGAAGGCGTGATCTGCGTCGAAACCATCAAGGGCCTGCATACGCACCCGATGGACAAGGGCAAGATCCCCGGCTGCACCTATTGCAATCCGCAGGTCGCGTCCGTGGGCCTCACCGAAGCCAAGGCGAAGGAGCAGGGCTACGACATCCGGGTCGGCCGCTTTCCCTTCGTAGGCAACGGCAAGGCCATCGCGCTCGGCGAGCCGGACGGCATGGTGAAGACGATCTTCGACAGGAAGACCGGCCAGCTGCTCGGCGCGCACATGGTGGGCGCGGAGGTAACCGAAATGATCCAGGGCTTCGTGATCGCCATGAATCTGGAAACGACGGAAGAGGAGCTGATCCACGCGGTCTTCCCGCATCCGACGATTTCGGAGACCATGCACGAGGCCGTCCTCGACGCCTACGGGCGGGCCATCCACATCTGACCGAGCGGGCGGAGCAGGGCTCCGCCTTTCTTCTGTCGTGAACGACGATACGGGCTTTTGGCCGATGCAAGGTGCCCACGGCATTGGACGCGGCATCGATCCCGCCTCCGGTGCCGGCTGCCTATGGCTTGAGCATCTTTTCACGCAAAACCGGAGCCCGCTTTTGCGCGCGATGCTCCGCCTATAGAACAGCGCATCGTTCTTCGCGAAGAACCGGTGCCCACTTTTTCGCGCGATGCTCTAGTTCGAGAAGCCCATGAGTCTGCGCGTCTCGATGCTCTCGGCAATCCGTTGCCCGAGATATCGGGCGCCATCCTGCGTCAAGTGCCCGCCGTCGAACGAGATCAACTTTCCGTCCTTCGTAAACGGGTGACATTTGGTGCGATGTCCACAAAGGAGCTTTGAAACGTCAACGAAGTCCTGCCCCAGCGTTTTCAGCATCGACGCGTTGACCTTGATATGACTGGATCGCATGGTCGTCTGAAGCTCGATACGCTGTTTCTCCGACAAGGCTATCATCTGTCTCAAGTTGATCGTGCCAACGTCCTTGCGTCCAAAGACGAGCACCTTCCTGCCAAACTCTCTTTCGAGGTTTCGCTTGCTTTCGGGCAGCAGGTTCGTTTGCCAAGCCTGCCAGCTCGAAATCAGCCATATCGCATCGGCTTGCTGCATCAGGGTGTGGAGCTTGTCGTCAGCATACCAGTTCTGCTTCGCGCAGAATGCGCGATCCTTCGGATGTACTTTGGCAAGAAGATCCATCGTCAAGTAGAGATTGCCGCAACTTCCGCTCACTCCGTAGGTCGAGATCTGAATCCCGTTACCGAGGCCGGATTCATAGAGGGCGTTAACGAGATCCGCGGAAAAACTGTCCCCGATCACGAGAATCTTGCGTCCGCCTTGCGGGTCGAAGTCTTTCAGGGCGCGTTCGTTGAACCGCTGCCAGACATAGTCGGCCTGACGGTCCCTGGGCATTGTCAACGATTGGTCCTCGGGGGAATAGCGCGCCGGGAATCCGTCGGATGCGTGGCCGGCCCAGCCGAACAGGGCCAGGAGGACGCTGCCGATGACCGAGAAGGCGAGGATCTGCGGTCTGCCCACTCTCGTCCTGTCCCGGAACGGACGCTCCACATAGCGCCAGCTCAGATAGGCCAGCACGCCGGCAAGGCCGGCCAAAAGCAGCAGCACACCCTTCTCGATATCCGGCTTCCAGTAGCGCGCCAGTGCGAACATGGGCTGGTGCCACAGATAGAAGCTGTAACTGACCAGACCGATTCCGACCGGCAGTTTCCAGCCGAGAGCCCGCCCGATGAATGTCTCGGGAGACGCGCACAGGATGATCAGCCCCGCGCCGACGGTCGGCACAAGCGCGTAAACGCCTGGAAAAGGGGTTCTTTCATCGAAGGCGAAGACCGCCCACGCGATCATGCCGAGGCCGATCAGGCTTGCAGCCTCGTTGACATATCTCGTCACCGTGGCGGATGACGCCCAGGCGATCTCGCGGTTGAAGCCATACAGCGCGATCAGGGCTCCGATCAGCATCTCCCAGCCGCGCGTCGGAAGCAGATAGAAGGTCTTGACGGGATTGCTCGTCGAGCCGGATTGCGCGGCCACGAAACTCGCGAGGCAGAGCGACGCGAGGGCGATCCCGACCCACCTTCTGCCCTTTCTCAGAAAAGCGAGCAGGATCAGCGGAAAGAGGAGGTAATATTGCTCCTCGACCGCCAGGCTCCAGGTATGCAGCAGCGGTTTCAGCTCCGCGTTCGTGTCGAAATACCCGCTTTCCTTCCAGAACAGGATGTTGGACGAGAAGAAGGACACGAAAGCGACGCTCTGGGCGAAGTCCTTCATCGGGTCCGGGAGCAGCAATTGCCATGCGACCGGGATCGTTGCGACGATCACGAGGAACAGCGCGGGCAGGATCCTTCTGGCTCGCCGCTCGTAGAACCGCAGGAAGCTGAAATGACCGGCGGCCTTCTCGCCGAGGATCAGAGACGTAATGAGATAGCCGCTGATGACGAAGAACACGTCGACGCCGACGAAGCCGCCGGCGAAACTCTCGACACCGGCGTGAAACAAGATAACGGATAAAACCGCGACGGCCCGCAAGCCGTCGATCTCACGCCTGTACTGCACCGTTGGCATCCTGGGAATCCTGGCTGTCAGCGCATAAGGAACCGGGGAATCGATGTCCGGGGCGCCATGGCAACAGCAGCGCTTCCTCGGCGCAAGCAGGTCTATTGTATGATATGCGATAGGGTGATGGGTTCGCGGCGAAGGTTTTCGCGATCGGTCCGGAGCATCCGCCCGATTGCGATTGCGGCAAAGATTCCTGCACGGTATGACTTCGCGCGCGGACATGCCCCGCATGCGTGAAACGACCGACAGGAAAGTTGTATGGCCTACGTCCAGTTCTATGGCAGCCTTCCGTCCGGCTTCCGGCTCAAGGATCTTTTCGCCGCGCCCGCGACGGGGATCTCGCTGTCCCAGGATCTCGATCCGAACATCGCCTCGTTCAACATCCGCACGAGCAAGGGCACGGTGCCGGTCACCTATTACGGAGCGAGCCTCTCGCTCACGCAAGGCGACGTTTCCGCGATCACGTTCGGGGCGCCGGACAAGCCCTGGATCGTTTTCGGCAGCGCGTCCGACACCCTCGCGCGGTTCACGTATGGCAATGGCCTCGCCGCGTTCCACCGCACCAGCGCGGTCGCAGCCGCGACGATCATGGCCGGGGACGATGTCCTGCGTGGATCATCCAATGGCGATTACCTGGAAGGCTATGCCGGAAACGACGTGCTCAACGGCGGCAAGGGCGCCGATACCATGGTGGGTGGGACCGGCGACGACACCTATTACGTCGACGATGTCAGGGATCGGGTCGTCGAATATTATCGCGGCGGCCGGGATACGGTCATTACCGGCACGCATTATACGCTGCCCGACGAGATGTATATCGAGGTCCTTCAGGCCCGCGCGGGGACGAGCAGGCTCACGCTCACCGGTAACAAGTTCGCCAATCACATCATCGGCAATGACGGCGACAATGTGCTCATCGGCGGGGGCGGTTCGGACACGCTGGAAGGAGGCCTCGGGAACGACACCTATGTGATCGCCAACACGCACACCAGGATCGTCGAGAGCGCGAGGGGCGGCACCGATACCGTCCTTGCAAGCGTCAGCTACACGCTCACCGCCGGCAGCGCCATCGAGAACCTGAAGGCGACGGGCGGCCGAGCCGTCACGCTCGTCGGCAACAGCGCAGACAATACCATCACGGGCAACGATGCCGCCAATCTGATCAAGGGCGCGGGCGGCAACGACACCATCTATGGCGGAAACGGCCGCGACAGCCTCTATGGCGGCGACGGGCGCGACGTGCTCTACGGCGGCGACGGCGTGGACCGTCTCTACGGGCAGGACGGCAACGATACGCTCTATGGCGGACCGGGTAACGGCTACCTCTATGGCGGCGACGGCAACGACGTCCTGTACGGCTCCTGGAACGACGATTTCCTCAGCGGCGACGCCGGGAACGACAAGCTCTTCGGCGACACGGGCAACGACACGATCAAGGGCGGCGACGGCAACGACAGGCTGTCGGGCGGCGAGGGTTACGACTGCTTCGTGTTCGACACGCCTCTGGGACCCGACAACGTCGATGTCATTACCGACTTCAACCCCTGGACCGATCAAATTCGGCTGAGCCGTTCCGTCTTCGGGAATATCGGCAAAAAGGGAATTTTGAGCGCCGACAGTTTCTGGGCGGGCGGCAAGGCTCATGCCGAGGGCGACAGGATCATCTACAACAAGAGCACCGGGGCGCTGTATTACGATCCGGACGGAACCGGACCTCAGCACCAGATCAAGTTCGCCACCGTCGGCAAGATCGACCTGAGCGCGGCCGCGTTCCTCATCATCTGACGGCCGCTCCCCGAGGGGGAAAAGCGTATCGCGGCGCAGGGCTTCGCCGCGGCCTCCTCATCCGTTATGAATGATGCGCTCATCTATGAAGGGAGCATCGGAGGGAATCCCGAAAGTGCAATCCACTTTTCACGTCCGATGCTCCAGCATCCGAGGACGAGGGAGAGCGAGCATGGAGATCAAGCGAAGCGGTTCACAGCCTTCCGGTCGAGGGCCCGCGGAATGGTTCACCGGCACGGTCCGCATCGACCCGCTGTTTCCCGCAAGTGCTCCGGCGCGGGCGGCGGGCAACGCGGTCACGTTCGAGCCCGGCGCCCGGACCGCCTGGCATACCCATCCGCTCGGACAGGTGCTGATCGTCACAGCGGGCTGCGGCCGGGTTCAGCGCGAGGGCGGCCCGGTCGAGGACATCCGTCCGGGCGATGTGGTCTGGTTCGAACCCGGCGAGAAGCACTGGCACGGCGCGGCTCCGACGACGGCCATGACCCACATCGCCATTCAGGAAGTGCTCGACGGCAAGGCGGTCGATTGGATGGAGCACGTCACCGACGAGCAATACGGATCCTGACCGCCTTCCCGACAGCGCCGCTCCCATGCGACCCGGGGCGGTTTGCTGCGTTATCGGGCTGGAGGTCGCAATGCCTGAAGCTTGGCGATTCCGCCCGACACGGGCCGGTCGAGGCGGTCCGGCGGAGGGCAGGCAGGCCTGCGATCCGTTCCAGGTTCGGGGTCAAGCGCCATGAGGACCATTTCTGTCACTGCCGAACGCGCGGCTCTTCCCGCCCGCAGCCACAAGCCCTGGTACAAGGTGCTCTACATCCAGGTTCTGATCGCCATCTTCTTCGGCATCCTCCTGGGCTGGCTCGCGCCGCACATCGCCGAGAGCGACTGGATCAAGGCGCTCGGCGACGGCTTCATCAAGCTCATCAAGATGGTCATCACGCCCATCATCTTCTGCACCGTCGTATCGGGCATCTCCCATATCCAGGACGCCAAGAAGGTGGGGCGCGTCGGCATCAAGGCGCTGGTCTATTTCGAGGTGGTGTCCACCTTCGCGCTCATCATCGGCCTGCTTATCGGCAATCTCGTGCGGCCCGGAGCGGGCTTTTCGGGAACGCCGGACCCGAACGCCGTGGCGACCTACACCAGACAGGCCGCCGAGCAGCATCCGGTGGACTTCCTCCTGCACATCATCCCCGACAGCGTGGTAGGCGCCTTCGCGCAGGGCGAGATCCTGCAGGTCCTGCTGTTCGCGATACTCTTCGGCTTTGCCCTGCTCGCCCTGGGCGAGCGGGCCGACAAGCTGCGCAGCTTCATCGACGATACGGCCCACGCCATGTTCGGGGTCATCGCCATCATCATGAAGGCTGCGCCGATCGGCGCGTTCGGCGCCATGGCCTATACGATCGGCCGCTATGGTCCCACGGCGCTGGGAAACCTCTTCGGGCTGATCGTCACTTTCTACGCGACGGCCGCCCTGTTCGTGTTCGTCGTGCTGGGCATCATCGCCCGGATCGTGGGATTCTCGATCTTCAAATTCGTCGGATACCTCAAGGACGAGCTTCTGATCGTGCTCGGCACCAGTTCGTCCGAGAGCGCGCTGCCGCAGCTCATGGAGAAGCTGGAGCGGCTCGGCTGCTCCAAATCCGTCGTCGGCCTCGTCGTGCCCACCGGGTATTCCTTCAACCTCGACGGCACGAATATCTACATGACGCTCGCGACCCTGTTCATCGCGCAGGCGCTCAAATTCGATCTCACCCTCGGACAGCAACTCACCATCCTGGTGGTGGCGCTGCTGACCTCGAAGGGAGCAAGCGGCGTCACGGGTGCGGGTTTCATCACGCTCGCAGCCACGCTCACCGTCGTAAGCCCGGCCCTCGTGCCCGGCATGGCGGTTCTGCTCGGCATCGACAAGTTCATGAGCGAGGTGAGGGCGCTCACCAACATCACCGGCAACGGCGTCGCCACGATCGTCGTGGCCTGGTGGGAAGGCGAACTCGACCGCGACAAGCTCAGGGCCGGTCTCGACCGCCAGATCGATCCGTCCGACATCGAGACGGCGGTGCAGACCGATTAGAGCATCGAACGCGGGAAGTGGGAACCGGTTCTGCGTGAAAAGATGCTCAAGCAAGTGGAGCATCGAACGCGGGAAGTGGGAGCGGGTTCTGCGCAGCGGCCCCATCGAGATTATGTCATCCCCGCCTGCGCGGGGATGCACTAGTAGCAGGATGATCCGAGCTTAAACGGCCGTCCCGTGCAGATCGTATTCGTCCGAGCTCTCGATCGTCACGTTGACGATCTCGCCCGGCTTCAGCGGGGTCTTTGACGCCACGTAGACGACGCCGTCGATCTCGGGCGCGTCGTACTTGGTGCGGCCCGTAGCGACGGTGGCGCCCTGTTCGTCGATGATGACCGGCAGGGTCTTGCCGACGCGTCCCTTCAGAAGCCGGGCGCTGACCGTCTGCTGGGTCTGCATGAACCGGTGCCAGCGCTCCTCCTTGACCTCGTCGGGCACCGCGCCCGCGATGTCGTTGGCGGGTGCACCCTGGACGGGTTCGTACTGGAAGCATCCGGCGCGGTCGATCTTGGCCTCCCGAAGCCACTGCATCAGGAAATCCACGTCGTCTTCCGTCTCGCCCGGGAAGCCGACGATGAAGGTCGACCGGATGGCGAGATCCGGGCAGATCTCACGCCACTTCCTGATGCGATCCAGGGTCTTCTCCTGGTTGCCGGGACGGCGCATGGCCTTGAGCACGCTCGGCGAGGCGTGCTGGAAGGGAATGTCGAGATAGGGAAGGATCTTGCCCTCCGCCATGAGCGGGATGATCTCGTCCACATGCGGGTAGGGATAGACGTAGTGCATGCGCACCCACATGCCGAGCTCGCCCAGCTCCTTGCCGAGGTCGTAGAAGCGCGTGCGGACCTCGCGATCCTTCCAGAGGCTCGGCTGGTACTTGATGTCGAGGCCGTAGGCGCTGGTGTCCTGGGAGATGACCAGCAGCTCCTTCACGCCGGCCCTGGCGAGCTTTTCGGCCTCGCGCAGCACGTCCCCGATGGGGCGGCTGACCAGGTCGCCGCGCAGCTTCGGGATGATGCAGAAGGTGCAGCGGTTGTTGCAGCCCTCGGAAATCTTCAAATAGGCATAGTGGCGCGGCGTAAGCTTCACCCCCTGCGGAGGCACCAGGTCGACGAAGGGGTCGTGCGCGGGAGGGGCGGCCTCGTGAACGGCGGATACGACGGATTCGTAGGCCTGCGGACCCGTGATCGCGAGCACGTTCGGAAAATGCTCGCGGATCTGCTCGGGCTCGGCGCCCATGCAGCCGGTCACGATGACCTTGCCGTTCTCGGCCATGGCCTCGCCGATGGCCTCGAGGGACTCGGCCTTGGCGCTGTCGAGGAAGCCGCAGGTATTGACGATGACCACGTCCGCCCCGTCATGCTCCTTGGTCAGCTGATAACCTTGAGCGCGAAGCTGGGTGATGATGCGCTCGGAATCGACCAGGGCCTTCGGGCAGCCCAGGGAGACGAACGAGACTTTGGGTGCGGGAGCATTCATCCGCGAAATTCCACTTTTAGAGACTGTAAGGACATCGGGAAGGCGGCCGTAGCGGGGCTTTCCGTGCGAAATCATGGCAAGGGAGCCCTGAGCGGGCGCACGGCGCAGGCCATCCGGCGCGCAGCGAGCCCGGTATCCCGGCGCTCCGAGAGAACCTTCTCAAGTTGACGTCACGCTCCGCGCAGGCGCTCCGGGCGAGGGAGCGCGCGACTGAGGCGCGGGAATGCCTTACAACAGAGGGCCCGCGTTTACAACACCGGACAGACTTGCTGTCCTCAGGGTCGAAGAGGCGTAAGCCCTTGAACGGCCTAGCTTGTTCCATGGCCGGCGCTGTGCCGGGGGCGGATTCGCCCTTGTTGCGGGTCAACGTTTCCGCCGCGTGATCGTTTAAGATCCGAAGCCTGTGGGCGTATGGCCCCGGGCCCCGACACGAGGAGGAGCCATTGCGGATCGCAGTCTTCAGCACGAAGCCTTACGACCAGCGCTTTCTGGAGGCGGCCTGTGCGGGCACCGGACACCGCCTGATCTTTTTCGAGGCGCGGCTCTCCGTTGAGACCTGCGAACTCGTGGCGGACGCGGATGCGGTCTGCGCCTTCGTCAACGACGACGTGAGCGCCGACGTGCTGGCGGCGCTTGGCGCCAGGGGCATTCGGCTCGTCGTCTTGCGTTCGGCAGGATTCAACAACGTGGATCTCGAGGCGGCCAGGCGTCTGGGGATCACGATCGCCCGGGTGCCGGCCTATTCACCCCACGCGGTCGCCGAATACACGCTCGCCCTGATCCTCACGCTCAACCGCATGACCCACCGCGCCTACAATCGGGTGCGGGAGGGCAACTTCGCCCTGGAGGGCCTCCTCGGCTTCGATCTCGCGGGCAAGACGGCCGGGGTCGTGGGAACCGGCAAGATCGGCGAGGTGATGTGCCGCATCCTGATCGGGCTCGGATGCCGCGTGATCGCGTTCGATCCCCAGCCGAACCCGACCTGCCTCGGCATGGGCGTGACCTATGTGCCGGTCGAGGACCTGTTCTCGGCGTCCGACATCATCACCCTGCATTGCCCGCTCACGCCCGCGACGCGCCATCTGGTCAATGAAGCGGCTCTGCGGCGCATGAAGCGGGGCGTGATGCTGATCAACACGAGCCGCGGGGCCGTCATCGATACGCAGGCCGTCCTGCGAGGGCTGAAGGACGGGGTGATCGGCTATCTCGGTCTCGACGTCTACGAGGAAGAGGCCGACCTGTTCTTCGAGGACCTCTCGGCGCGCTTCATCGACGATGACGTGTTCGCTCGGCTGCTCACCTTCCCGAACGTGCTCATGACGGGGCACCAGGCCTTCTTCACCAGGGAAGCGCTGACGAACATCGCAGAAACGACCATCGCCAATGTCACGGCGTTCGAGCGGACCGGCAGGGCGGCCTGCGAGGTCTCCATCGAAAAGATCGCGCGGTAGAGCATCGAACGCAAAAAAGTGGGAACCGGTTTTGCGGGAAAAGATGCTCAGGAAAGGAGAGCATCGAACGCAAAAAGTGGGAACCGGTTTTGCGGGAAAAGATGCTCGAAGATCAAAAGGTTGAAGCATCGGATGTGAGTTCGATGGCACCTCCGATGCTTCAAGGAGCCTTCGTGACGGCACCGAGCAGCGTCATCACATGGCCTTCGCCCCATGTCGGCAGCACCAGGCGGGCATAGCCTGCCGCCGGGGAGCGAAAATATGTCGGGCTCTTCCGAGCGACCGTCATGAGGCACTGCTCCGTGAACTCCTCCAGGGGAGGCTTCTGCGGCACCTCGTCGGAGAACCGGCCCGCGAGTGCAGCGCCGTAATCCCGGACGACCGCATCACCCGCCGTCTCGAACCGGAACCTGTCGGGGTTCTCGAAAGCGGTCAGAAGCATGAGCGAGGGCGATAGGTCCGGCAGGCGGGACAGGTCCACGTCGTCCGAGAACGGCATGGAATTCTCGCTCCGGATGAGGTCCTTCCAGTAATCCAGCACCTTCGCGAGGTCGGGTTCGAGAGTTCCGGGCAGCGTGGAAGACAGAGCCGATGACATGCCGATCTCACCTTGACGTTCGAGGATCCCACGAGAGGCAAAGCCCCGACGCAGGATCTAGGTTTCCCGTCTCATGCGGGTAGGGGCTCCCGTCGCGCGCCCTATAACAATTCGACGGGGCGAGCACATGGAGGTCGCGGGCGTGCCGGATATCGTAACGATCACCCTGAATCCGGCGCTCGATGTTTCGACGAGCGCGGACGCGGTGGTGCCGACGGACAAGGTCCGTTGCGGCGCCGTCCGGCACGATCCCGGCGGGGGCGGGATCAACGTGGCGCGGGTCGTCCAGACCCTCGGCGGGCGGGCGCTCGCCGTCTTTCCGGCCGGAGGTCCGACCGGGGCGATGATCGAAGACCTTCTCGATGGAATGGACATCCCGGCGCGGACGATTCCCATCGGTGGCGTCACGCGGGAGAGCATCACGATCGACGAGCGCAGAAGCGGCCTTCAATATCGTTTCGTCATGCCGGGGCCGGAGCTGACCCCGGCGGAACGCCGGGCCTGCCTCGACGAGATCGCCCGTGCCGCCGAGGGCGCCCGGATGGTCGTCCTGAGCGGCAGCCTCCCTCCCGGGGTGTCGCCGGATTTCGTCCAGGACGCTGCCGATCTCGCCGGGCGGGTGGGCGCACGTTTCGTGCTCGACACCTCCGGAGAGGCCCTGCGCCATTTGCGATCCGGCGCATATCTGATCAAGCCCAGCCTTCGGGAGCTGCGGGAATGGCTCGGGAGGGAGCTGAGCAGCGAGGCCGAGCAGGTCGACGGAGCCTCCGAGCTGATCGCCCGGGGCGTCTCCGAAGCGATGCTCGTCTCGCTGGGCGCTGACGGGGCGCTTCTGGTGACCTCACAGGGATACGAGAGGTTGCCCGCCATCGACGTTCCCGTGTGTTCGGCGGTGGGGGCAGGGGACAGCATGGTGGCTGCCGTCTGCTTCGGGCTCGTCCAGGGTCTCGATCTGCGCAGCGCTGTGCGCCTCGGCATGGCCGCGGGGGCCGCGACGCTCATGACTCCCGGAACGGGACTGTGCCGACGGGAGGATGTCGAGCGCCTCTACGCGCGGCAAACGGCGTCGGCTCCCATCGCACCGCTGAAGGCCATCCCTCGTTCCTGCCCTCGTTCCTGACGGCCACCGCAGGCGTCTCACGCTTCGAGACGCCATGGAGAAGCATCAGTGTCCGCCATCGAATCCTACCTGCCTCACACGCGGATCGCCTATCTCTCGATGGAAATCGCCCTCCGGCGCGAGATGCATACCTATTCCGGCGGGCTCGGCGTTCTCGCCGGCGACACCGTCCGGTCGGCCGCCGATCTGCGCCTCCCGATGGTTTTCGTCACGCTTGCCAGCCGCCAGGGTTATCTGCGGCAGGAGATCGACGCGAAGGGGTGGCAGATCGACCAGGCCGACGCCTGGGAGCCCGAGGATTGGGCGACGCCTCTCCCGGACGTCATGGCCGCCACGATCGAGGGCCGGGACGTCTGGGTCCGTCCGTGGCTCTACGAATGGACATCCTCGCGCGGGCACAAGGTGCCGGTGATCCTGCTCGACACGCATATCGACCGGAACGATCTGCGGGATCGCGGCGTCACGCACAGGCTCTACGGCGGCGATGAGGCGTACCGGCTCAAGCAGGAAATCATTCTCGGCATCGCGGGCGAGCAGGTCCTGAGGTCGCTGGGTTTTGCCATCGATACCTATCATCTCAACGAGGGCCATGCCGCTTTTCTGCCGCTCGCGCTGCTGAAGCGAGAAGCCCGCGCGGCAGCACGGGATCATGACGTCGAAGCGGTGAGGAGACGCTGTGTCTTCACCACGCATACGCCGGTCGCGGCCGGGCACGATTGCTTCGGTTACGGGGACGTCTCACGCATTCTCGGAGATTTCATCGATGCCGATTCGTTGAAGGCGCTCGCCGGCGAGGACCGGCTCAACATGACACGGCTCGCTTTGAATCTGAGCGACTATGCGAACGGCGTCTCGGCTCGCCATGCCGAGACGACACGGCGCATGTTTCCCGGATATCGCATTCATGCGGTCACGAACGGCGTTCATCCGGGGCAATGGACCCATCCGGCCTTCGCGCGCCTGTTCGGCCGGATCTCCCCGGACTGGGACGTGCAGCCGGAAACGCTCGCGGGCGCGGTCCACCTGTCCGACGATGACGTCTGGAGCGCTCATCTGGACGCCAAGGACGAGCTGATCGCCCTGATCCGGGAGCGGGCGGGACGGCACTTCGGCCGCGATCTCCCGATCATCGGATTCGCGCGCCGCATGACGGGATACAAGCGGGCCGGCATGCTGTTCAGCGACTGGGAACGGCTGACGGACATCTCTCGGCGCCGTCCGTTCCAGATCGTCATGTCCGGCAAGGCCCATCCCCATGATGAGGGAGGCCGGGAACTGATCCGCGATATCGTGCGCCAGGCGCATCATGCCGAAATTCCGGTCGCCTTCGTACCCGGCTACGATCTGGACATCGCAAAACGCATCGTGGCGGGCAGCGATATCTGGCTGAACACGCCCCAGCCTCCGCTCGAGGCTTCGGGGACCAGCGGCATGAAGGCGGCGTTCAACGGCGTGCTCAATGTCGGCACGCTCGACGGGTGGTGGCCGGAAGGCTGCGACGAGGGCGTGACCGGATGGGGAATCGGGCCGGAAGGGGATTACGCCGAACATGCCCGGATTCTGTACGAGAAGCTCGAGAGATCCATCCTGCCGCTCTACGCGGAGGATCGCCGCGGCTGGATCCGCATGATGAAGCAGGCCATTGGCAGGATCGGGCCGGTGTTCAACACGCAGCGCATGATGGACGCTTATGCCCGGGAGGCCTATCGGCTGCGCTAGGAGCTGTCCCTGGGCGGCAGGTTTTCCAATCCAGTCCCGCGAGTCGGATGGCGCGACCCGGCTCATTGACGATCGCAAGCGTGCAATCGACGCCAAGGCAGGGTATCGTCTCAACGAGTATCGCTTCGTCGAAGGGCAATGTGTTTCCATCCGAGACGAGGATAGGGAACTTCACGCCTTCAACAGAGTCGAAGCGCGGACTTAGCGCATCGTGCGAAAAAGTGGATCCGGTTTTTCGCAGGAACGATGCGCTCTTTCCAAGAAGGGAGCATCGGATCGATCCCAAAAGTGCAAGTCCACTTTTGGGTCCGATGCTCTAGAACGCGATCGAGAAGGTTGGAGGAGCACTGGTCATGTGGCGCTCGTGCATCGCTGTCGTCGCCGTCTTCGTGAGTGCCCAGTCCGTGTCAGCCCAGGAGGGGCGCATTCAGCGCGGACGCACATTCGTCCAGACGAACTGCGCCATGTGCCACGCGGTCGGTCGTGTCGGCGAAAGCCCCTTGCAGGAGGCGCCTGCGTTTCGCTCTCTCGGTCGCCGTTACCCGATCGAGGATCTGGCCGAAGCCCTGGCCGAGGGCATCATCACGGGCCATCCCTCCATGCCCGAATTTCAGCTCGATGCCGCCCAGGTCAACGATGTCATGGCCTATCTGGAATCGATCCAGGAGTAGTGGGCACTCTCCTCCGGCAACCGGAACGGCGCCCCTCTCGGAAGACGGAGTGCGATATGTTCGGCTGGATCGCGCGGATCATCATGATCGTGGCGGGCGTTGTCACGGGCCTGTTCATGGCCAGGGACGCGCCCCTGTTCGGCGTCGTGCAGACGATGGTGATGCTTTTGCTGATCGCTGTCGCGGTCACGGCGCTCGCCTTCTGGCCGGAGAGTCGGCCGTTCGGGCGACGGCGGGACCGCTGACACGCGAAGCGCGAAAAAGCGCAGCCGGATGCGGCTGCGCCCTCTTCAGACCGGGAAGAGAAGCCTCCCCGTCAGAGCCCCCAGCGCAGCACGAGCGGATCGAGGCGGCTTGCGACCTCGATGAGGCCCTTGCGGGTTTCGGGATGCAGCGGCTGGAGCGGATGGCGCACGAAGTCCGACCGGATCACGCCGCCTTCCTTCATCAGCGCCTTGGCGGCTAAGAGGCCGCACTGGCGGTTCTCGTAGTTGATCAGAGGCAGCCAGCGCTCATAGGCCACGAGCGCCGCCTCGCGGTTGCCGGCAAAGTAGGGATCGATGATCTGGCGGATGCCGTCGGGGTAGCCCCCGCCCGTCATCGCGCCGGTCGCGCCGGCGTCGAGGTCGGCCATCAGGGTGATCGCCTCCTCGCCGTCCCAGGGCCCTTCGATGGCCTCGCCGCCGAGCGCGATGAGTTCGCGCAGCTTGCCGGCGGTGCCGGCGACCTCGATCTTGAAATAGGAGACATGGGCGATCTCCCTGGCCATCCGGGCCAGGAAGGCCGGCGACAGGGAGGTTCCGGCCATGGGCGCGTCCTGGATCATGATCGGGATGTCGATGGCATCCGACACGCGGCGGAAGAACTCGTAGATGCCCGCTTCCGAGACGCGCAGCGTCGCACCGAAGAACGGCGGCATGATCATCACCATCGCGGCGCCCGCCTCCTGCGCCCGCTTCGAGCGGTCGGCGCAGATGTCGGTCGAGAAATGGCTCGTCGTGACGATGACCGGAACCCGTCCCGCCACATGATCCAGAACGGTGCGGGTCACGCTCTCGCGTTCGCTGTCGCTGAGCAGGAACTGCTCGGAATAGTTGGCCAGGATGCAGAGACCATCCGAGCCCGCGTCGATCATGAAATCGATGCAGCGCTTCTGCCCCTCGGGATCGAGGCGACCAGCGTCGTCGAATATGGTCGGAGCCACCGGATATACACCGCGATAGGGGCGGATTGACGACCTGCCGAGCGAAGACATTTTCTCTCCTTGCCGAACTGCTTGATAAAACGAGCGATTAATGATTGTCGCGCGGAACGGGCGAGCCGGTCCGCCCCACGAGGAAGTCGAGGTCGACGCCCTTGTCCGCCTGCATGACGTGATCGACATACATCTTCACGTAGCCGCGGGAGGCATGGGGCGCCGGCGGCGTCCAGGCGGCGCGGCGGCGCTCCAGTTCCTGAGCGTCCACATGAAGATGCAGGCTGCGCGCCGCAACATCGAGCGTGATCAGATCGCCGGTGCGGACGAGGGCCAGCGGACCGCCCGCGGCCGCTTCGGGCGCCACGTGCAGAACCACCGTGCCGTAGGCCGTGCCCGACATGCGCGCATCCGAGATGCGGATCATGTCGCGCACGCCCTTTTTGAGCAGCTTCTGGGGCAGCGGCATGTTGCCGACCTCCGCCATGCCGGGGTAACCCTTCGGGCCGCAGTTCTTCAGCACCATGACGCAGCTCTCGTCGATGTCGAGGCTGTCGTCGTCGATCCGCGCGTGCAGCTCCTCGATGGTCTCGAACACCACCGCCCGGCCCGTATGCTGCATCAGCGCGGGCGAGGCCGCCGACGGCTTGATGACGGCGCCGTCGGGCGCGAGATTGCCGCGCAGGATCGCGATGCCCGCGTCCGGCTTGAACGGCTCCTCGAACGGGGTGATCACCTCGCGGTTCCAGCAGGGGGCGTCCTTCACGTTCTCCCAGATCGGCCGGCCGTTCACGGTCGGCGCCTCCTTGTGGAGCAGGCCGCGCTCGCCGAGGCTGCGCAGCACCACCGGCAGGCCGCCCGCATAATAGAAATCCTCCATCAGGAAGCGGCCGGACGGCATGAGGTCGACGAGGCAGTGGACGTCCCGGCCGAGCCGGTCGAAATCGTCCAGGGTCAGGTCGATCCCGGCCCGGCCTGCGATCGCAAGCAGATGCACGACCGCGTTGGTCGAGCCGCCGATGGCGGCGAGCGTGCGGATGGCGTTCTCGAAGGCCTGGCGGGTCAGGAGCTTCGAGAGGACCAGATCCTCCCGCACCATTTCGACGATGCGCCGGCCGGCCATGCGGGCGAGGTGATTGCGGCGGGCATCGGCGGCCGGGATGGCGGCATTCTCCGGCAGGCCGACGCCGAGCGCCTCGACCATCGCGGCCATGGTCGAGCCCGTGCCCATGGTCATGCAATGCCCGGCCGAGCGGT
The DNA here is from genome assembly GCF_047497095.1 of Microvirga sp. M2. Classification (NCBI taxonomy): domain Bacteria; kingdom Pseudomonadati; phylum Pseudomonadota; class Alphaproteobacteria; order Hyphomicrobiales; family Methylobacteriaceae; genus Microvirga; species Microvirga sp. M2. The sequence continues at coordinate 2,638,782 of NZ_CP134063.1, read as the reverse complement.
TCATGGCGCCTTCGGCCTCGTGGAACTCGGCGAGGGTGACGTCCCCGGCGCGCAGCTGCTCGCTCATCGAGATGATGTTGGTGCCCGAGCCGATGCTCTTGCCGCGATAGACGCCGCGCAGCTGCGGGCCGCCGGACACGCCGATGGTCGGCAGGTCGGCGGAGGCCGCGCCCATCAGGAGGGCCGGGGTGGTCTTGTCGCAGCCCATGAGCAGGACCACGCCGTCGAGCGGGTGGGCCCGGATCGCCTCCTCCACGTCCATCGCCGCGAGGTTGCGAAAGAGCATCGCGGTCGGCCGCATGGTGACCTCGCCGAGCGACGAGACCGGAAACTCGAGCGGAAAGCCGCCGGCATCCAGCACCCCGTAGCGCACGTGCTCCGCAAGCGTGCGGAAATGCGCGTTGCACGGCGTCAGCTCGGACCAGGTGTTGCAGATCCCGATCACCGGACGCCCTTCGAACTGATCCTGCGGGAACCCGCTGTTCTTCAGAAAGGAGCGGTAATAGAACCCCATCTTGTCCTGGCGCCCGAACCAGGCTTGGCTGCGCAGCCGGTGTTTTCCGTCTTCGTTCATGTCGTGGCGCCTTAACAAATCGAGGCAGCGGCTCAGGGAAAATGATGAAATACGACTATCGTCGGATGGTTGTCACTGGCGCTGTATATAATATGATAAATACGCGGCTGTTAAGGCTGCTAAAGTCTAAAATCAGACAAAGCAGTGGGAGAAACGCATGAAGGCTCGTCATCTTCTGACGACAATCGGCATGGCTGCGCTGATGATGTCGTCGGGTGTCGCCTACGCTCAGAACAAAATGACCGTGGGCTTTTCTCAGGTTGGATCGGAATCCGGCTGGCGGGCCGCGGAGACGAAGGTCTCCAAGGCCGAGGCCGACAAGCGCGGCGTCGACCTGCGCATTTCCGATGCCCAGCAGAAACAGGAAAATCAGATCCGCGCCGTCCGTTCCTTCATCGCTCAAGGAGTCGACGCGATCCTTCTGGCTCCGGTCGTCGCCACCGGCTGGGACGCCGTTCTCAAGGAGGCCAAGGAGGCGAAGATTCCGGTGGTTCTGCTCGACCGCTCCATCGAGACCAAGGACGATTCCCTCTATCTCACGGCCGTGACCTCCGACACCGTCTATGAGGGACGGGTGGCCGGCGAGTGGCTCGCCAAGGAAACCGGCGGCAAGTGCAACGTCGTCGAATTGCAGGGCACCGTCGGCTCCAGCCCGGCGATCAACCGCAAGAAGGGCTTCGACGAGGTCGTGGCCGCCAATCCCGGCATGAAGATCATCCGCACCCAGTCCGGCGACTTCACCCGCACGAAGGGCAAGGAAGTCATGGAGAGCTTCATCAAGGCCGAAGGCGGCGGCAAGAACATCTGCGCCGTCTATGCCCATAACGACGACATGGCCATCGGGGCGATCCAGGCCATCAAGGAGGCGGGCCTGAAGCCCGGCAAGGACATCAAGGTCGTCTCGATCGACGGAGTGCCTGACATCTTCAAGGCGATGGGCGACGGCGAGGCGAACGTGACCGTCGAGCTCACCCCCAACATGGCGGGCCCAGCGCTCGATGCCCTGATCGCGTACAAGAAGGATGGCACCGCGCCGAAGAAATGGATTCAGACCGAATCCAAGGTCTTCACGCCCGAGACGGCCACGGCCGAGTACGAGAGGCGCAAGGACCTGTACTGAGCCTTCGACCACGATGGCGGCAGGCGCGACGGCGCCTGTCGCCTCTCAGGTTTTGCCGGAGACGGCGACGTCGCGGTGAGCGGGCAAGGCGGCATGCAGGCAGTGAACGATCGGCCCGGTCTCCTCGAGATCGGCGGCCTCACAAAGGGATTCCCGGGGGTTCAGGCTCTCGATCGGGTGGATTTCACGCTGCATGCGGGCGAGATCCACGGTCTTCTGGGCGAGAACGGCGCCGGCAAGTCGACCCTGATCAAGGTGCTGACGGGGGTCTTCAGGCGCGATGCGGGAAGCATCCGCCTCGATGGCGGTGACATCGAAGCGAGGGATCCCGCGGATGCTCTCTCGCTCGGGATCGGAACCGTCTATCAGGAGGTCAATCTCCTTCCCAATCTCTCCGTGGCGGAAAATCTCTTCATCGGCCGGCAGCCGCACCGGTTCGGCCTCGTCAGGACCGGCGAGATGCGCCGGCGCTCCGCCGAACTCCTCTCGACCTACGGCCTCGACATCAACGCGGCCGACCCGTTGGGCAGCTTCTCCGTCGCCGTTCAGCAGATCGTCGCGATCGCCCGTGCCGTCGATCTCTCGGCCAAGGTGCTGATCCTGGATGAGCCGACCGCCAGCCTGGACGCCCAGGAGGTCGGAACCCTCTTTGGGATTCTCCGCGACCTGAAGGCGCGCGGCATCGGGATCGTCTTCGTCACCCACTTTCTCGACCAGGTCTATGCCGTGTGCGACCGGATCACCGTTCTCCGCAACGGGCGGCTTGTCGGCTCCCGTCAGACGGCGGAACTGCCGCGCATCGAACTTGTCGCGATGATGCTGGGCCGCGAACTCGCGGCGGAAGCCCTCCACCGCAACCAGCGGTCCTCCGTCACGGGCGCTCCCCTCGTGGCGTTCGAGAATTACGGCCGGCGCCGCCTCCTCGAACCGTTCGATCTTGCCGTTCGCCCGGGCGAGGTCGTCGGGCTCGCCGGGCTCCTCGGATCGGGGCGGACCGAAACGGCGAAGCTCGTTTTCGGAATCGAGAGGGCCGATAGCGGACAGGCTTATGTCGACGGCAAACCCGTGCGCATCGCATCCGCCCGGGATGCGTCCCGGCTGCGCTTCGGCTTCACCCCCGAGGACCGCAAGACGGAAGGCATCGTCGCGGAGCTGTCGATCCGGGAGAACATCATCCTGGCCCTTCAGGCACAGCGCGGCTGGCTGCATATGCTTCCCAGGCGCAAGCAGGATGAGATCGCCGACCGCTTCATCAGGCTCCTCGACATCCGCACGCCCGATGCGGAGAAGCCGATCGGCCTGCTCTCGGGCGGCAATCAGCAGAAGGCGCTGCTGGCACGCTGGCTCGCGACCGAGCCGCGCTTTCTCATCCTCGACGAGCCGACCCGCGGCATCGATGTGGGCGCCCATGCCGAGATCATCCGCCTGATCGAACGCCTTTGCGAGGACGGTCTCGCCCTGCTCGTCATCTCGTCCGAGCTGGAGGAGATCGCGTCCTACAGCGACCGCGTCGTCGTGCTCCGCGACCGGAAACACGTGCGCGAGCTCTCGGGAGGCGATGTGAATGCCGATACCATCATGACGACGATCGCGGGCCATCAATGAGCGGCGTCATGCAGGCCATCGCCCCTCGATCGCTCCCCAAGGGCTTGCCGCAGATCGCGGCGCTCGCGGTCGTTCTTCTCGTCAACTGGCTGGTGTTCCGCGATTTCTTCGCCCTTCGCCTCCAGGACGGGCGGCTGTTCGGCAGCCTGATCGACGTGCTCAACCGCGGCGCACCGGTCGCGATCCTGGCGCTCGGGATGACGCTCGTCATCGCGACGCGCGGCATCGATCTCTCGGTCGGCGCCGTGATGGCCATCGCCGGAGCCATGGCGGCCGCCCTGACGGCGCAGGGCTACCCGCTTCCCGTGGCCTTGGCGGCGGCCGTCGGCATCGGGTTGGCTTGCGGCCTCTGGAACGGAATCCTCGTCGCGGTCCTTGAAATCCAGCCCTTCGTCGCGACCCTCATTCTCATGGTGGCGGGGCGCGGCTTCGCCCAGCTCATCACCGAAGGGCAGATCATCACCTTCGTCAGCGAAGGCTTCGCGGCCATCGGCAGCGGCTCCTTCCTGATGCTGCCGATGCCCGTCGTCATCGCGCTTGCGATGCTGCTCGTCACCCATCTCGTCGTCCGCTGGACCGCTCTGGGCCTGTTCATCGAAGCCATCGGGGCGAATGTGCGCTCGAGCGCCTATGCGGGCATCGGCACGAAGGCCGTGATCGTCGCGGTCTATATGTGGTGCGGCCTGTGCGCGGCCATCGCGGGCCTCATCATCACGGCGGACATCCGCGGCGCCGATGCCAACAATGCGGGTCTCTGGCTGGAACTCGACGCCATCCTGGCGGTGGTCATCGGCGGAACGTCGCTCTTCGGCGGGCGGTTCAGTCTGGGCCTTTCGGTGGTCGGGGCGCTCATCATTCAGGCCATGAACACGGGCATTCTGCTCAGCGGCTATCCGCCGGAATACAACCTGATCGTGAAGGCCATCGTCGTGCTGGCGGTTCTGCTGGCGCAGTCGCCCGTCCTTGCGGCCTTCCGGGCCATCTGGAGAAGGGGTAAGGCATGATCCGCCGTCACCTGCCGGTTCTGATCACTTTGGCCGTGTTCGTCGCCGGATACCTGATCTGCCTCGCGCAGTTCCCGAGCTTCGCCTCGACCCGCGTCATCGGCAATCTTCTGACCGACAATGCCTTTCTGGGGATCGTCGCGGTCGGGATGACCTTCGTCATTCTTTCGGGCGGGATCGACCTGTCGGTCGGCTCCGTCATCGCGTTCACCGGCGTCTTCCTCGCGGTGGCGATCGAGCGCTACGGCGTCGACCCTTATCTGGCCTTCGGTCTGATCCTCGGGATCGCGGCTCTGTTCGGCGCCGGCATGGGCGTGCTGATCCATGCCTTCCAGCTTCCGGCCTTCATCGTCACCCTGGCCGGGATGTTCCTGGCGCGCGGCATGTGCTTCGTGCTCACGACGGATTCCATTCCGATCGATGCCCCGGCCTATGGCCAGATCACGGATATCGCGTTTCATCTTCCGGGAGGGGGGCGCCTGACCTTCATCGCGATGGCCATGCTCCTGGTCTTCGCCGCCGGTACCGTGCTGGCGCATTTCACGCGCTTCGGGGCGAATGTCTACGCTCTCGGCGGCAACCGGACGTCGGCCCAGCTGATGGGCGTTCCGGTCGGAAAGACCACGGTCAGGATCTATATGCTGTCGAGTTTTCTGGCGGCCTTGGCGGGAATCGTCTTTTCTTTTTATACCTCCGCGGGCTATTCCCTCGCAGCAACCGGGGTCGAGCTCGACACGATCGCGGCCGTCGTCATCGGCGGCACGCTTCTGACGGGAGGCTCCGGGACAATCATCGGCACGCTGGTCGGGGTGCTCATCCAGGGATTGATCCAAACCTACATCACCTTCGAGGGAACCTTGAGTTCCTGGTGGACGAAGATCGCGATCGGGGCGCTCCTGTTCGCCTTCATCGTCCTTCAGAGGGGGCTGTCGGCGGCATCGATCCGGGCAAGATAGAGGTAAGGCAGCCCATGGTTTTGGCAAACGATCTGCAGAAGCCCGCGCGAACGCGATCCGCCCACGATCTCGTGGCGCACGGCATCGGCCAGAACATCATGAGGGGACGGTTTCCGGTCGGCAGCATCCTGCCGGGCGACGCCGAGCTGATGGAACTGTTCGGCGTCTCGCGGACGGCCCTCCGCGAGGCCCTGAAGACCCTCGCGGCGAAAGGGCTCATCGAGTCCAAGACCAAGGTCGGCACGAAGGTTCTGGACCGGAACAACTGGAACATGTTCGACTCCGATATCCTCGAATGGCACCTCGAACTCGGGGTCGACGCGAAGTTCCTCGGGTGGCTTTTCGAGATCCGCCAGACGCTCGAGCCCTTCGCCTGCGCCTCCGCGGCCCTGCGACGGAGCCCCAAGCAACTCGAGAACATGCGCGGCGCCCTTCAGGCGATGTATGGCTGCGCGACCAACCGGCAGGGCTTCACCAAGGCCGATCTTGCCTTCCATCAGGCCATTCTGGAGGCCTCCGGGAACCCGTTCCTGCAATCCATCGGCTCCGTCATCGGCGCAGCGCTTGCGACATCCTTCACGATCAGCTCGCCCGTGTCGAGCGACGACAGCTTCCGGAAGGTCATGGAGCAGCATCAGTCCGTCTTCGATGGGATCGAGCGGCGAGACCCTCCGGCGGCCAGCCAGGCCATGTCCGACCTGATCATGCAGGCCGCCGAGCGCATCCGGATCAAGCACGGCGAAGACGCCCTCACGAGCATCGAAACCCACGCTTTTACAAGCGATTAAACGCGAACTCTCCCACCGCGGCCGAGCCGGACGCGATCGGCTCCGGGCACTTCTCTATGGCAAAATAGTATTATAGTATTATTGGGCGATTGAGCGCGTGACTTTCACGGGTAAATCGCCTGATATGCGATGCTCAAGGGCTCCTCCAGAAGAGCCTGCTCAGGACGCCGGCGCTTGGACGATGCTCCTCCGGACGAGGAGATCCTAAGCCGCCTAGGCCCGCCGTATCGGAACTCTAGATATGAGCCGGCACAACCATGGACCGCCCGGCTCGGCCATAGGATCATAAGGGAGAACGACCTTGAGGACTTTCACGACTGCAATCGCAGCGTTGGCGATCGGAGCTGCGGGCCTTCTCAACCCGGCGCTGGCGCAGGATAAGGGTACCGTGGGCGTGGCCATGCCGACGAAATCGTCCGCACGCTGGATCGACGACGGCAACAACATGGTCAAGGCGCTGAAGGAGAAGGGCTACAACGTCGATCTTCAATACGCCGAAGACGACATTCCGAACCAGCTCGCCCAGATCGAGAACATGATCACCAAAGGCGCCAAGGTGCTGGTGATCGCCTCCATCGACGGCACCACCCTGTCGGACGCTCTTCAGCAGGCCGCCGACAAGGGGATCAAGGTCATCGCCTATGATCGCCTCATCCGCAACTCGAAGAATGTCGACTACTATACGACCTTCGACAACTTCCAGGTCGGCGTTCTGCAGGGCGGCTATATCGAGAAGGCTCTGGGCCTCAAGGAAGGGAAGGGGCCGTTCAACATCGAGCTCTTCGGCGGCTCGCCGGACGACAACAACGCCTATTTCTTCTACAACGGCGCCATGTCGGTGCTCGAGCCCTACATCAAGAGCGGCAAGCTCAAGGTGCAGAGCGGTCAGATGGGCATGGACAAGGTCTCGACCCTGCGCTGGGACGGCGCCGTCGCCCAGGCGCGCATGGATAACCTGCTCTCCGCCTACTACACCGACAAGCGCGTGGATGCGGTGCTCTCACCCTATGACGGCCTGAGCATCGGCATCATCTCCTCGCTCAAGGGCGTCGGCTACGGTTCCGCCCAGCAGCCCATGCCGATCATCACCGGCCAGGATGCCGAAGTGCCTTCCGTGAAGTCGATCCTCGCGAAGGAGCAGACCCAGACGGTCTTCAAGGATACCCGCGAACTCGCCAAGGTCACGGCCAACATGGTCGACGCCGTTCTGTCGGGCAAGCAGCCGGAGGTGAACGACACCAAGACCTACGAGAACAGCGTGAAGGTCGTTCCGGCCTATCTGCTGAAGCCGGTCAATGTCGACGCCTCGAACTGGAAGGACGTTCTGGTCGGCAGCGGCTACTACAAGGAAGAGCAGTTCAAGTAAGCCTCGAACGGGTGAGGGACCCTGCGCCGTTGCGCAGGGTCCCTGCTCATTTCTGAAAGGCTCCGCGCCTTGTCCTCGAGTTGCCTGAGGTGTGAGCGATGAACGCGATCCTTGAGATGCGGGGGATCACCAAGACGTTTCCGGGCGTGAAGGCGCTGGACAACGTCAACATCACCGTGAAATCCGGCGAGATCCATGCGCTGGTCGGCGAGAACGGCGCCGGAAAGTCGACGCTGATGAAGGTGCTGAGCGGCGTCTATCCGCACGGCTCCTATTCCGGGCAGATCGTCTACGAGGGGCAGGAGCGCCGTTTCAAGGGCATCGCCGACAGCGAAGAGCTCGGCATCATCATCATCCACCAGGAGCTGGCGCTCGTGCCGCTTCTGTCGATTGCGGAAAACATCTTCCTCGGCAACGAGCAGGCGACATACGGGGTCATCGACTGGTCGGCGGTTTTCGCCCGCACGAAGGAATTGCTCAAGATCGTCGGCCTCGACGAAGCGCCCGATACCCTGGTGACCAATATCGGCGTCGGCAAGCAGCAGCTCGTCGAAATCGCCAAGGCCCTTTCCAAAAGGGTCAAGCTGCTCATCCTGGACGAGCCGACGGCGAGCCTCAACGAGAAGGACAGCGACGCGCTCTTGAACCTGCTCCTGCAGTTCAAGGCCCAGGGCATTTCCTCGATCCTGATCTCGCACAAGCTCAACGAGATATCGAAGGTCGCCGATTCCATCACCGTGCTTCGTGACGGCAGCACGGTCGAAACCCTGGATTGCAAGGCCGAGGCGATCAGCGAGGACCGGATCATCCGCGGCATGGTCGGACGCACCATGGCCGATCGCTACCCGAAGCGGCAGGCCCATGTCGGAGAGACGATCTTCCAGGTCGAGAACTGGTCGGCCTACCATCCCCTTCATTCGAACGTGCAGGTGGTCAAGAACGTCAACCTGCGCATCCGGCGCGGCGAGATCGTCGGCATCGCAGGGCTGATGGGCGCCGGCCGGACGGAATTCGCCATGAGCCTCTTCGGCCGCAGCTACGGTCAGAACGTTTCCGGCCGGGTTCTCCTGCGCGGCACGGAGATCGATGTCGGTACGGTCGAGAAAGCCGTTGCGAACGGGATCGCCTACGCCACGGAGGACCGGAAAACCTACGGCCTCGTTCTCGAGGAGGATATCCGCAAGAACATCACGCTGGCAAATCTCGAAGGGGTATCGAGCAGGCTCGTCATCGACGACATCAGGGAGCTCGCCGTCGCCAACGACTACCGGGCGAGGATGCGGATCCGCTCCGCCAACGTCTTCCAGGAAGCCGTGAACCTGTCGGGCGGCAACCAGCAGAAGGTCGTCCTGAGCAAATGGCTCTTCTCCGACCCGGAGATCCTGATCCTGGACGAGCCGACCCGCGGAATCGACGTGGGCGCCAAATATGAAATCTATACGATCATCAACGGCCTGGCCGAGGCCGGCAAGGGTGTCCTCCTGATCTCGTCCGAGATGCCGGAGCTGCTCGGGATGTGCGATCGGATCTACGTGATGAACGAGGGTGCGATCATCGCGGAGCTCGACGTCGCCGAGGCCTCACAGGAAAAAATCATGCATGCTATCGTCAAGTCGGGGAGGCGCTGAGATGGATACGAGAACGGCCGACGAGCTTCACGTTCCCCAGCCGACGTCCTGGCTGGACTTCGTCAAATCCCACTTCCGCGACTACGGAATGCTGCTGTCGCTTCTGGCGATCATGCTGTTCTTCCAGGTCGTGACCGATGGCACCCTGTTGCGCCCGCTGAATCTCACGAACCTGGTTCTGCAGAACAGCTATATCGTCATCATGGCGCTCGGCATGCTGCTCGTCATCGTGGCAGGGCATATCGATCTCTCGGTCGGCTCCATCGTCGGATTCGTCGGCGGCCTGGCCGCGATCATGATGGTCCGGTGGGGGATCGATCCCGTCACGACGACGATCGCATGCCTTGCGGTCGGCGGCCTGATCGGTGCGGCCCAAGGCTACTGGGTGGCCTATTTCAAGGTACCGTCCTTCATCGTGACCCTGGCGGGCATGCTCGTTTTCAAAGGGCTGACGCTGGCGCTTCTCGGCGGCATGTCGGTCGGACCGTTCCCGGTCGTCTTCCAGCGTCTCAGTTCCGGCTTCATCCCGGACGTCTTCGGCGGGGAGGGGTTCAACTACACCGCCCTGTTCCTCGGCGTGGCGAGCGTCGCGGCATTGGTCTCCTTCAGCGCCCGCAGCCGTGCGAACCAACTCAAACACAATGTGGGGACTGCGCCCTTCGGCCTTTTCGTCTTCAAGAACGCTCTCCTGGCGGTTCTCGTCATCGCGTTCTGCTATCTGCTGGCGACGTACCGCGGCCTGCCCAACGTTCTCGTCATCATGGCGGTGCTGATCGCGCTCTATGCCTTCGTGACCAACCGCACGACGATCGGCCGGCGCATCTACGCTCTGGGCGGCAACGAGAAGGCCGCTAAGCTCTCGGGCATCAAGACGGAGCGGCTGACGTTTCTCACCTTCGTGAACATGGGGGTGCTCGCGGGGCTCGCGGGCCTCATCTTCGCCGCACGCCTCAACACGGCGACCCCGAAGGCCGGTCTCGGCTTCGAGCTCGATGTCATCGCGGCCGTTTTCATCGGCGGCGCATCGGCGACGGGCGGCGTCGGAAAGGTCACCGGAGCCGTCATCGGCGCCTTCGTCATGGGTGTCATGAACAACGGCATGTCGATCCTCGGAATTGGAATCGACTATCAGCAGGTCATCAAGGGACTGGTGCTGCTCGCGGCCGTGTCTCTCGATGTCTATAATCGGAAGAAGTGACACAAGGCCCCGCTCCGCAGCGATGCGCTGTTCCATAGTGGGATCAATGCTCCAGGCCTAGACCGGGCGGCCCGGCCGTCTTGCCTTTCGGGAGGGAAGGGCGCATCTGGGCCTGCACAGGGAATGGAGAACGCAAATGACGAAGAACTACATTGCAGGCGAATGGGTTGGAGCCACGGAAGCCTCGGCCAACCTCAATCCGTCCGACACCCGGGACGTGATCGGCGAGTTCGCCCGGGCGTCGGCCGCCGAGGCGCAGGCCGCCATCGACGCCGCCTACGACGCCTTCCCGGCCTGGGCGCATTCCTCCATCCAGACCCGCCACGACATTCTCAAGGCCGTCGGCGACGAGATCCTCGCCCGCAAGGACGAGCTCGGCCGCCTGCTCTCGCGCGAGGAGGGCAAGACCCTGCCCGAGGGCATCGGCGAGGTCACCCGCGCCGGCCAGATCTTCCACTTCTTCGCCGGCGAGTGCCTGCGGCTGGCCGGCGACAAGCTGGCCTCCGTGCGCCCGGCCGTCGATGTCGAGATCACCCGCGAGCCGGTCGGCGTGGTCGGCCTGATCACGCCCTGGAACTTCCCGATCGCGATCCCGGCCTGGAAGATCGCGCCGGCGCTCGCCTACGGCAACACGGTGGTGTTCAAGCCGGCCGAGCTGGTGCCGGCCTCGGCCCATGCGCTGTCCGAGATCATCATCCGGGCCGGCGTGCCGGCGGGCGTGTTCAACCTGGTGATGGGCAAGGGCTCGGTGGTCGGCGAGGCCATGCTGCAGAGCCCGAAGGTTGCCGCGATCTCGTTCACCGGCTCGGTGCCGACGGGCCGGCGGGTCGCCCAGACCTGCATCACGGCCGACCCGATGAAGAAGGTCCAGCTCGAGATGGGCGGCAAGAACCCGATGGTGGTGCTCGACGATGCCGACCTCGCCGTGGCGGTCGAGTGCGCGATCAACTCGGCGTTCTTCTCGACCGGCCAGCGCTGCACCGCGTCCTCGCGCCTGATCGTGACCGCCGGCATCCACGACCGGTTCGTGGCCGCCATGCAGGCGCGCATGCAGGGGCTGGTGATCGACGATGCGCTCAAGAGCGGCACCCAGATCGGCCCGGTGGTCGACCAGAGCCAGCTCGATCAGGATCTGAAGTACATCAAGATCGGCCAGGACGAGGGCGCCCGGCTGGTGGCCGGCGGCGAGCTGCTCAAGCGCGAGGCGCCCGGGTTCTATCTCGCGCCGGCCTTGTTCACCGAGGTCGACAACCGGATGCGGGTGGCGCGCGAGGAGATCTTCGGGCCGGTGGCGACGGTGATCAGGGCCCGGGATTATGACGAGGCGCTGGCGATCGCCAACGACACGCCGTTCGGGCTGTCGTCGGGCATCTGCACCACGAGCCTGAAGCATGCCGGCCACTTCAAGCGCCATGCCGAGGCCGGCATGGTGATGGTCAACCTGCCGACCGCGGGCGTCGACTATCACGTGCCGTTCGGCGGCCGCAAAGGTTCGAGCTACGGGCCGCGCGAGCAGGGCCGCTACGCCCAGGAGTTCTACACCACGGTCAAGACCGCCTACACCTTCGACGGCAACGGACCTTACGTGCCCAAGACCAAGGGAAGCGAGTAAGCCCGCCTCAGGGCGTTGCAGCGGACGGATGCCGCAACGCCCTGACTGATCCACATCCAGACGAGAGTTCCATGACCCAGACGATTTACGGCTCCCTGAAGGACAAGACGGTCCTCATCACCGGGGGCGCCAGCGGCATCGGCGAGAGCATTGCGCGGTCCTTCCATGCGCAGGGCAGCAAGGTCGCCATCCTCGATTACAATGCGCAAGCCGGTGAGGCGCTGGCGAGGGAGCTCGGCGAGCGGGTGCATTTCGAGCACAGCGACGTCCGCGATGTCCCGGCCCTGCAGGCCGCGATCCGCCGCGCGAGTGAGGCGCTCGGACCCATCACGATTCTGGTCAACAACGCGGCCAGGGACGATCGGCATACGGTCGATCAGGTCACGCCGGACTATTGGCGGGAGCGGTTCGCCACCAACCTCGACCATCAGTTCTTCGCGGCCCAGGCGGTGCTTCCGGACATGGAAAAGGCCGGCGAGGGATCGATCATCAATATGGGCTCGACGAGCTACATGGTGAGCGACGATTCCTTCGTGGCCTACAAGACGGCGAAATCCGCCGTGGTCGGCCTGACCCGTGCCCTGGCCCGGGAACTGGGGCCCAAGAACATCCGCGTGAACTGCATCGTTCCCGGCTGGATCATGACCCAGCGCCAGATCGACCTCTGGCTCACTCCGGAAGGGGAAAAGGAGCTGCTGAAGCGGCAATGCGTCAAGCGTAAGCTGGTGCCTCAGGACATCGCGAACTTCGCCCTTTTCCTCGGTTCCGGCGATTCGAGCGCGATGTCGGCCCAGACCTATCTCGTGGACGGCGGCTGGGTCTGAGAGGTCTGGCTCCCTCTCCATCGACCGAAAGCCGGCCCGCGGGCCGGCTTTTCGTTTGGGCCACCGAGCGACATCCTTCGGAACAGGCGATACGGCTGTTCGTCGGGGAGCCGAAGGCGTGTCGCAAGGTTCCCGCAAGCATCAAATCCCAAGCTCATCCCTGCCGGAGCAGATTCGGCTCGAGGGGGAACTTCAGATGGCGACCTTGTTGACCTGTGCAGTGATTGCATCGATGGCGGGGCTCATCATTCCTCCGACCTTCAAGATCATGCGCCTGGATCGCGAGGGAAGGATGGAACTGCGGCGCGGCGGAACCGCGTTTGCGCCCGAATAATCGGTCCCGGTTCGGAAATCGGTGTAGCCGTCCTGCTCGCGCAACGCTTCACTCGGAATCGAGGCTGATCCCGTCTCTGGTCCAATTCCAGACCGTGTAAAGCGCGCCGTTGCGATCGAGAACATAGACGTTTTGGTGAGGCGACGCACCGGCGCGATAGGCCGACGTCACGGCGAATCTGAGCGCAGTGGTCCGAAAATGGAAGGCGCCGAGGTCGCGGCCCTGGTGGAGGACAGACCAACGGCGGTCGCGGTATGCAACGCAATACGCTTCGTGGGGCATTCAGGCTCCTCCGAAGTGGTTTAGTCGTCGAACGGTGCGGGCTTGCTAAACGTCGTGAACGATCGGCGCAACCCTCGGCGGGGGTAAATTTAGCCGCAGCGGGTTAAGGATCTGTGGATTTACGGCACGTCCGAGCCGGCACGTATCTCGGGTTCAAACACGGACGACGTTGAGCGCAAGGCTCAGGAGGCCGAGGCCCACTGCCAGCACGAAAAGATCGCAAATCTTTGCGAGAGCATCGGTGCCGGGATGTGAATTTCTGTCGTTCATAGCAAAGTATTAACCAAATATCGATGCGCCGAGCAATAATGCTTAAGGTTAATGAACTCTTTTCATTGCCGGCAACCTTATGCCGCCGGCTCCTGGCAGACATCGACCCATTCCGCTCCGACGAGGGTCGCCATGCGTTCGGGGCAGATGCGGACCGCCGTATGGATGGATCCGGCAGCCGGAACCACTTCGTCAAACGCTTTGAGGGAAATATCGCAATAGATCTGCAAAGACGTTGCAAGGCCGAACGGGCAGACGCCCCCGACAGGATGGCCGGTCAGCGACTGAACCTGTTCGGCATCCAGCATCGTTGCCTTGCCCCCGAACGCCGCCTTGACCTTCCTGTTGTCGAGACGCGTATCGCCGCGGGTCACGACCAGGAAGGTGCGGTCGCCGACACGGAGAGACAGGGTTTTCGCGATCCGCCCCGGCGTCACCCCATGGGCCTCCGCAGCCTGCGTCACGGTGGCCGTGCTGGTTTCCATCTCGATAATCTCGATGTCCGGTGCGTTCGCCGAGAAAAATGCGCGGACGGATTCAAGACTCATTGCTCGTGACTCCCGAGAGGATGAAGGGACACAGCAGGGATACACAACGTCTCCCGGCAAAGAAAGACGCTTGACGTCGCAATCGAAACAATATTTCGACTGTTGCGATTCCGCCGTGTATGGTCGTGCCGGCTACTGGAACACGAGCCAGGTGATCAGCGTGAGGGGAGCGATGATACCGAGCACGAACGGCACGATATGGTGGGCCATGGCGATCATCCTTTGATGATCAATTCTCGCATGACGGAAGCCTCCGGTCGGTGAGGTGCCGCACATGGTTGCCTCGATGCCCATGCATCCCCTGTCGGCTTTCGCGAATCCGCGATCCCGGCGCCATGGCTTGCGCTCACTGGTCGAGCGCACTAGCTTCACTCGGGTCTGTCACCGTGCTGGCTCAGCAAGAACGTTTCGAATGCCGCTTCTGTCTCCTGAACAATGCCGTGCCGCGCGTGGTCTCCTCGATTGGACCCAGGAAGAGCTGGCGGAGCGCGCCAATGTCTCGCGCAGCACGATCCGCGATTTCGAGAACGGGCGTCATGTCCTGAATCCCGTGACCGCAGCGCAGGTCGCCGCCGCCTTCGAAGATGGCGGAGCCCAATTGATCCCGCCAGGGGGCGGCGGCCCAGGCGTGAGGCTTCGGAGACCGTTCGATTAGCGCCTTTTTCGGCGAAGTGGATCCGGTTTTTCGCACAATGCGCTAGAGCCTTTTCCATGAACTTCGGTTCATGGAAAAGGCTCCTGTTGTTTGAGAAAGACGCCTTTTCTTTGCAAAACCGGCATCCACTTTTGCGGAAAAGGCTCTAGCGCCGGGCGCGCAGGCCTGTTCGCCTCGCCGCGTCAGCTCTCCTCCGGAGAAACGGGGTTTCCCGCATCGTCCGCAGGCGGAATGTCGCCGCTGCCTTCCGTGCGGTCGCGGTAGAGCGCTGCGCGGACGAGGAGCATCAGGGTCACCGGGGTGGTCAGGGTGACGAACACGGCAATGAGGATCTCATGAAGAACGGGACGGACCTCAAGCACGCTAAAGAACAGGGCCGATCCCGCCAGGATGCTGGCCATGCCGACGGTGGTGCCGAGCGTCGGTGCGTGAACCCGCGCATAGAAGCTGCCGAGCCGAAGGAGACCGATCGACCCGATGAGGGTGACGCCTGCCCCCAGCAACACGAAGAATGCCGTCGCCAGCGCGGCCCAAGCCGGCAGTTCGCCCGCGCCGCTCATTCGATGACCTCGCCGCGCATGAGGAATTTCGCGAGTGCGACGGTCGCCACGAAGCCCAGGAGCCCCATGATGAGCGCCGCCTCGAAATAGAACGTGTTGCCGACCCTGATCCCGAAGGTCAGAACCATCAGAAGCGCGTTCATATAGAGCGTATCCAGCCCCAGGATGCGGTCCTGTGCCCGCGGACCCGCGAGGAGGCGATAGGTTGCGCAGCACATGGCGAGACCGAGCATCATCTGTGCCGCGAGAATGGACCATGTGAAAATGAGGCTGCTCATTCGAAGATCTCCATCAGCAGCCGCTCGTAGCGGTACTTGATCGTTTCGATCCATACGGTCTCATCGACGAGATCGAGCACATGGAGCAACAGGGTGCCTTTGGCGGCGTCGTAACTCACCCAGATCGTACCGGGCGTCGATGTGATGATGATGGACAGAACCGCAAGCCCATGGCGGCTGCGCATGTCGAGGGGGATGGTCATGAAGCCGGCATTCGCTCCGGGCTCCCGAGTCCGCACGATGATCCGTCCGACGGCGATGTTCGAACGCAGAATGTCGAACAAGACCAGGCCCAGGAGCCGCAGGGCTGCAAATGGGCGGCGGATCCGAGGCTTGTCCGGCCTCAGCGCCGCCATGGCCCACGAGCCCAGAACGGCGAGCACGCTGCCAAGGATCACGTGCCCGGCCGACAGGGACTGGTTCAGGAGAAGCCACAGGGCAAGGAGTGCGGCGGAGAGAAGCGGGAAGGGCAGGAACCAGCTCATGGTCGGCTCTCCTCCCGGGCATGTTCCGTCTTCGGCGGCGACAGCACGCCGTTGACGTAGCTCTGTGGTTCGCGCAGGGCCTGAGTGGTCGCGTCGAGGTAGCGCATGACCGGGCCGCCCGCGACGGTGAGGCCGAGGCAGAGGGCCAGAAGGCAGAGAACCGGTGTGATCTCGATGATCCGAACTCTGGGGACGCTGTCGTCCAGACGCGCCCAGAAGGTGCTGATGCCGGTTCGCGTCATCGCAAGCAGCGTCGCAAGACCCGAGACGATCAGCAGCCCGATCAGCACCCATGTCTGGACGGCGATTGCGCCTTCGGTTCCGAGCATCGCTGCCATGATGGCGAATTTCGCAATGAATCCGGACAAGGGCGGCAAGCCCGCCAGGAGAAGGGCGCAGGCGATGAAGCTGCCTCCGAGCAGAGCGATGGTCGCGGGAATGGCGACGCCCACTTCCTCTTCGAAGAGGTCGTCCTCGCCGTAGGCTTCCATCGTCACGGCCAGTACGTCAGCGCCGGGATCGCGCATGCGCTCGACCAGCTCCACGAGCAGGAAGAAGGCGGCGATCGCCAGCGTGGAGCTGATGAGATAGAACAGCGCCGGACCGACGACCGCGTCGTTTCCCGTGCCGATCGCCGCGACGAGGGTGCCGGACGAGATGAGGACGCTGCACCCGGCAAGCCGCGACATGGATTGCGAGGCCAGAACGCCCACCGTCCCGAAGACGATGGTCAGCATGCCGGCCAGGAGCAGCCACATGCCGCCGAATCCGGCCAGGGATCCGGCATCCGCCCCGAACATCAGCATCCAGAGGCGCAGGACCACATAGATCCCGAGCTTGCTCATGATCGCGAAGACCGCAGCCGCGGGCGCGGAGGCGGCCGCATAGGTGGTCGGAAGCCAGAAACACAGCGGCCACACGCCTGCCTTCATCAGGAAGGCCGTGCCGAGAATGGCGGCGGCCGTCGCCATGAGAGCGGCGTCCCCAGGGGAGAGATGGGGAATGCGCGAGGCGAGATCCGCCATGTTGAGGGTGCCGGTCACGCCGTAGGCGAGGCTCGCGCCGATCAGGAACAGGAACGAAGCGGTCAGATTGATGGCGACATAGGCAAGGCCGGCCCTGACGCGAAGCAGTCCGGCTCCGTGGAGGACAAGCCCGTAGGAGGCGGCCAGCAGCACCTCGAAGAACACGAAGAGATTGAACAGGTCGCCGGTCAGGAAGGCCCCGTTGAGACCCATGAGCTGGAGCTGAAAAATCGTGTGGAATCGCGGTCCGGCTCGATGCCACCGCGCAAGCGAGTAGAGCAGCGATGCGAAACCGAGCACGCTCGTCAGAACGAGCATCAGGGCGGAGAGGCGGTCCAGAACGAGCACGATGCCGAAGGGCGCGGGCCAGTTGCCAAGCCGGTAGACCATGACGGACGAGGCGTCCGCGGCAGCCGGTGCCGTATCGGCCATGCGCAGCAGGGCGATCGAGATGACCAGCAGTCCGAGCGTCGTCCCGATCCCGAGTATGCCCTTGAGGACACGGCGGCGCTCGTCGAGAAGGAGCATCACGGCGCCCGACACGAGAGGAAGCAGGACCGGCAGGATGATGAGATGATCGAGCCAGGTCATCCTTGCGCGTCCTTCCGGCCGTCGACGTGATCGGTTCCCGTAAGCCCGCGCGAGGCCAGCAGGACGACCAGAAAGAGGGCGGTCATCGCGAAGCCGATGACGATGGCCGTCAGGACCAGCGCCTGCGGAAGCGGGTCCGCGTAGAGCGCCGGGTCGGTCGCCTGGGCATTCTCGAGGACCGGCGCCGCGCCGATCCTGAGCCGCCCCATGGCGAAGATGAAGAGGTTTACGGCATAGGAGAGCAGGGACAGTCCGATGATGACCTGAAACGTGCGCGGGCGCAGCAGAAGCCAGACGCCCGAGGCGGTCAGGATGCCGACGGCCGCCGCGAAGATGAGCTCCATCATGCGTCGTCCCTCACGGTCGAAGGTTGCGGGGACGGCAGCGGCGCACGGGCCATGCGGGGGCTGCGGATGGATTGGTGAGCCAGCGCGATCAGGATGAGCACGGTGGCGCCGACCACGACGGCGAACACGCCGAGGTCGAACAGGAGCGCGGTTGCCGCGGGCACCTTCCCGATGAGGGGAAGCTCCACATATTCGAAATGTGAGGTGAGGAAGGGACGTCCGAAAACCCAAGCCCCCGCGCCGGTGAAGATGGTGCAGAGGAGCCCCAGTCCCATCCAGCTGATGGGCAGAATGCGCAGCCTCGCCTCGACCCAGCGGGTTCCGCCCGCCATGTACTGAAGGACGAGGGCGATCGAGAGCGCGACACCCGCCGCGAAGCCGCCTCCCGGGAGGTCGTGACCGCGCAGGAAGAGATAGATTGCGAACACCCCGATCACCGGGAAGAGCCACTGCATGATCACGGACGGGATCGCGAGATAGTCCGAGAGCGTATCGCCGACCGCCCGGTCCGGGCTCGCGTCGTCATAGGCGTCCTGCATCTGCTGCTGTTCGGGCGCATCGACGCTCTCAGGGGCCGGGCGGAACCTCCGCAGCAGCGAGAAGACCGTGATCGCCACCACGGCCAGAACCACGATCTCGCCGAAGGTGTCGAAGCCGCGGAAATCGACCAGGATGACATTGACGACGTTGCGGCCGCCGCCCTCTGAATAGGCGTTCTCGATGAAGTAGCGTGAAATGGTGTCGGGCAGAGGCTGCGTGAGCAGCGCATATACGATCAGCGACATGCCGGTGCCCGCCGCGATGGCGAGGGCGAGATCGCGCCCTCGCCGCAGTCTTGCGCGGAAGCCGGCGAAGAGGCCCTCATCGGCCCTCTCGAAGCGTTTCGGCATCCAGCGCAGGCCCAGGAGCAGGAGCACGGTGGTCACGATCTCGACCAGGAGCTGGGTGATGGCGAGGTCGGGCGCCGAGAACCAGACGAAGGTGATGCAGGTGACCAGCCCGGCGGCCCCCATGAGAACCATGGCCGCGAGGCGGTGGTACTTGGCCTGATGGGCCGCGCCGACGGCACAGAGGCAGCCGACGATCCAGAGGAGAAGAAAAGCCGGATCGAACTCCGTGCTGACCCGGGAGCCGACCCGCAGCCCATGCTGATAGAGCGGCCAGAGCGCCGCCAGAACCGCAAAGGCCACGAGCAGGCGCAGTTGCGGCTGGAGGCGGTTCGTGCCCATCAGCCGCTCCAGAGCGCGCGCCCAACGCCAGGAAATCGCAACGAGAATGCGCTCGAAGATGCGCTGGCCCTTGAGGCGCCGCATGAGCGGAGGTCCGTCGATGCCTTTCGCGAGATAGCCCTGCAAAAGCCAATAGAGAAGAATGCCCATGGTGAGGGCGATGACGCTCATGAGCAGAGGCTCGTTGAAGCCGTGCCACACCGCAAGGCTGTAATAGGGCATATCCGGCCCCAGAACCGCGCGCACCGCCGCGGTGAGGAAGGGCTTGATGGTCAGCGCCGGCAGGATTCCCACGAGCAGGCAAAGCAGGACGAGAAGTTCGATGGGAAACCGCATCCAGTGCGGAGGCTCGTGCGGCGTGCGGGGCAGATCGGTCGCCGGCTTGCCGAAGAACACGCCATGGATGAACCGGAGGGAATAGGCCACGCTGAAGGCGCTGGCGAGCATGGCGAAGTAGGGCAGGGAGTGGTCGAGAAGCGAATCGACGTGATAGGCCGCGGCCTCGGCGAAGAACATCTCTTTCGAGAGAAAGCCGTTGAGCAGGGGCACACCGGCCATGGCGGCCGCCGCCACCATGGCCAGGGTGGCTGTGATCGGCATGAAGCGGAACAGCCCGTTCAACTTCCGGATATCGCGGGTTCCGGCCTCGTGATCGATGATGCCTGCGGCCATGAAGAGCGAGGCCTTGAAGGTCGCGTGGTTGATGGTGTGAAAGATCGCCGCGACCGCCGCCAGCGGACTGCCGAGCCCGAGCAGAAGCGTGATCAGGCCGAGATGGCTGATGGTGGAATAAGCGAGAAGGCCTTTCAGATCCTGCTGGAAGATGGCCGCGTAAGCCCCGAGCAGAAGCGTGGAGAGGCCCGCCGTGACCACGATGTAGAACCAGGCGTCCGTCCCCGAGAGAACGGGCCAGAGCAGGGTCAGGAGGAACACGCCCGCCTTCACCATGGTGGCGGAATGCAGATAGGCCGAGACCGGCGTCGGCGCGGCCATGGCATGGGGCAGCCAGAAATGGAACGGGAACTGCGCGCTCTTGGTGAGAGCTCCCAGCAGGATCAGGATCAAGGCGGGCAGATAGAGATCGCTGCCGCGGATTCGGGCGCCGGACGCAAGGACCCGATCCAGATCGTAGCTGCCGACGATATGGCCGAGCAGCAGGACGCCGACGAGAAGGCACAGGCCGCCCGTGGCCGTGACCGTCAGAGCCATGCGGGCCCCTTCGCGTGCGCTCGCGTTATGATGCCAGTAGCCGATGAGCAGGAAGGAGAAGAGGCTGGTCATCTCCCAGAAAAAGACCAGCTGGATCAGATTTCCGGAGAGCACGATGCCCAGCATCGCGCCCATGAAGGCGAGAAGAAAGGCGAAGAAGCGCGGCACCGGATCGGCCGGAGACATGTAGTAGCGCGCATAGAGCACGACCAGAAAGCCGATGCCCGTCACCAGCATGGAGAAGAGCCAGGTGAAGCCGGTCATCCTCAGCGTAAAATCCAGCCCCAGCGTCGGCAGCCACTCCACGCTCAGGCGCAGCACGCCGCCATGGTTGACGGCGGGGTATTGGGCGGCCGTGAGGGCTGTGCAGCAGAACGCTATGGTTCCGGCCAGGAAGGCCGCGCCATTCCTGGCGTCCTGACGCAGGAACGCAGCGACGAGACTCCCGATGAACGGAAGGATGACGACGGCCAGGAGGGGCGTGTCAATGGGCATAAGGTGAGCGATCTCCTTCCGGGTGGGGAGCGCGGGCGGAACTCCGAGATGGGGTGCTATGTCGCCCAATATGGTTGACGTCCCCGGCCGGAAGCAAGGCCATTACCAGATAAATTTGGCGTTATGGCAGAGCGGGAGAGCTTTTTGGGGCCTCGACGGGTACGATGCGATGCCCCCGGTAGGCGTTGTACCGTTGCATCTATCGGCTCGCTGCGATCACGGACCGATCATGGCTGCGTCGCTGCGACTCACAGCCGTCGGCCGCCCGATCCCGAAGAAGGCTCGGGAGAGGAGTGCCGTCACTCCGCCGCCGCCACGCTGTTCAGGCCGCCCAGCCGTTGCAATGTCGCCGCATCCAGCTCCCTGGTCACGGGTATGCCGTTCTTGTATTGAAACTCTTCGATGGCTTGCCGTGTGCTCGGCCCGATGACGCCGTCTGCGGCGAGCCTGCCATATCCGAGCCTGGTAAGGGCCTTCTGCGCCGTCGAGACCACGACCTGCTCCTGCTGATGGGACGTCGCCGATCCAGTCTCCGCAGTGCTCGTCCGCTCGGCCGCGGGTGGCGCATTTTCGGCAGCACTCGGCGCGGGCGCGCCCGCCTGAATGGTGTCGCGGCGCTGTGTCAGCTCCTCGATCTCCTTTCGCAATGCTGCGGTCTGCGATTGGAGAGACGCCAGGTCGGATTTCGCAGCCTCGGCGGTCTCGCGCTCGTGGAGCATCCGCATCTGGCTCTGGGCGAGTGTCGAGACCTGTTGCCTCAGCTCGCGTTCGATACGGTCGGAGCGCTGACCGGAGAGGAACCACATGCCCCAACCCGTCGCGGCTCCGATCGCGAGCGCCAGGATGAGGACATGGCTGAATGTCCGCTGATCGGCCATGTGTCTTGCCGTCATCATTTCTCCTCGTGCTTGGTCGCGAAAACACAAGGCCTTTCCTAAACTCCGCCAATGTGGCCCGAACGTGGCTGGGCAAACATTCCCGGTACGCCGCCGACATGGATTGCGGCGGATCGGATACGAGCTCCCGATCACCGGAAGAGCACGACGAAGGGGCGACGTTTCAGACAGCACGGTCATGCTTTGACCATGATTTCAGCTAGGTTATTTCCAAACCGCTCGCGCCAATCTGAAATGGAATGTTGAAGGAACGATCGTGCCGCTGAAGCAGAAAGGACATGGGATCTATTTGAATCGAACCGTTGTCGCTCTGCTCATCCTTGCAGGGATTACGGGTTGGAGCCTGTCTCTCTATTCCACATGGAATCTTGCAGGGCTCGATGAGCAGCTCCGCACGCAGTCGGCTGCGTTACAGGACTATCAGGCTCAATATTCGGCGCAACGCCAGAAGACCGAAGAGAGCGCCAGGGAACTCGCAGATCTCCGGCAGGAGCTTTCGAATGCCCAGTCGCAGATCCAGAAGCTCACGACGCAATCCGAGCAGGCTGCCGATGACATGGCGAAGGCGCGAGAGCAGCTGGCCACGGCGCAGCAGGGCGGTGCTTTTCCAGGCGTCGGAATGTCGCCGGAAATTCTGAGCATCAAGCCGCGCCCTACGAAAGAGGATATCGTGGCCGCTCAGGAAGCACTGTCGCAGCTGCGTTTCGGAACGATCAAGGCCGACGGTGCGATGGGTCCCTCGACACGTGAGGCCATCGAGAAGTTTCAGCGCGCGGCCGGGCTTCCCGTCACGGGCGAACTCCATGCCCAGACGCTCGTGACGCTCATGAGATCCGCCAAGGTCATGGCCGCGCAAAGCGACGTTCCTTGAACGACCCCTTCGGGAGCGTTGCGGCATCGAAACCAGGTTCATTCGGCCGGGTCTCGGACGGTCGTGGAATTCACACCGTGTTCACAACCTGTTGAACGGGCGGCAAGCCGCTACGGAATTTGCCGAAATTGGACTGCGCGTCGTCTTCCGGAATTTCAGCACGTAAAAATTTACCAATGAGTAACCTCGCCTTGGAAGTTTGCGGGCTCCTGCAACACCAAGGCGAGTATCTCGTAGATGAAAATCACAAGCACGGCCCTTGCTCTCGTCGTCCTTTCAAGCTCCTGCGCATTTGCGCAGAGCCCCCGCATGCTCGGATCGAACGAACGCTGGAGTGCTTGGAAAACGAGAGAAGGCAATATTTCCGCGTGCTACGTCTTTTCCGACGCGGCATCGAAGAAGCCGGAGCAGCTCGATCATGGGCGAGTGACGTTGTTCGTTCGCTGGCTCAATCGCGGCGCGGTTCGGACGGAAGCCAGTCTGCAAACAGGCTATGATTTCGCACCGACGGCGATCCATGTCGATGTGGATGGCAAGAGGTTCACGATGATCCCCCGCGGCAAGTACGCTTGGCTGCGTCGCACCGAACGCGAATCCGAATTCGTCCGCGCGCTCGAGAAGGGACGCGTGGCCACAATCGAAGCCACATCGAGGCGCGGCAACAAGACAGAGTACAGTTTTCCGCTGAAGGGTTTTACCGCCATGACGCGCAAGGCCCAACAGGGGTGCCGGTAAAGGCGCCGCTTCAGCATGCGGGTCGCTCATCGTTAAGCCTCTGCCCCGAATGTGCCTTCCACTTTCGGGGCCGATACGATAGCGAGCCTGTCGAAGCACCAGGGCAGGAGCCGGCAGGGAATGGCGGAACAGAGCGAAGGTAGGTTCTCCGGCGTGAGGTCGCCGGGCGATCGGTCACGGGACGAGTCCCGGGGCATTTTGCTCTCGGTGGTCACGGAACGAGCGGACAGCCTCGTCAAGCTCTTCTATGACACGCTCCTCGCGGACGAAGCCGCCTCGGCCTTTCTCAGCCACAGCACCGTGCACAACCGGCTCAGTCTTTCGCTGCGCAATTGGCTCCTGGAACTCCTGCACGCGCGATGGGATAACGATCCGTCCGCCTTCGATGAGCGCCAGAGGGCGATCGGCGACGTCCATGCCCGGATCAAGATTCCTATTCACCTGGTTCTTCAGGGGGCCTCCCTCATCAAGGAGGCGGTCTCGGCCCATCTCGTCAAGTTGGATCTCCCGCGCGAAGTTCTCGCAGAGGCGATCATTCTCCTCGACCAGCGCATCGATTACGCCATGCGCCTGATGAGTCAGGCCTATGTCTCGGGCATGGCGCGGCGGGCGCAGCTCGACGAGGCGTTCAAACTGTTTGCCCTGGGGCAGGATATTACGCTCGAACGGGAAAGCCAGCGCGCCGCGCTGATGGAGTGGAGCCAGAGCGTGCTGTTCTCCCTCTTCGGCAGCCAGGCGGGTGCCGATCTCAAGCCGATCTGCAGCTCACCCTTCGGGCTGTGGCTGCATCATCGTGCGAGCGTCATGTTCCAGGATGTTCCTGCTCTCGAAAGCATCGAGAGCGCCATGCAGCAGGTGGACAAGGTCCTGCTTCCGAAAATCGAGGAGGCTCGGGCGACGAACGGGCCCGATCTGACGGAAACACTCGGGCGGCTGCAAGCTCTCATCGAGCAGATGAAGTTCCTGCTCGCGGATCTCTTCCAGAGTGTCGCCGGGCTGGAAAACGGGCGCGATCCCCTCACGCGGACATTGAACCGTCGTTTCCTTCCATCCATTCTGAGCCGGGAGATTTCGATCGCCGGCAAGAACGGATCTCCGTTCACGATTCTGATGATCGATGTCGACCATTTCAAGCAGATCAACGATCGCTGGGGGCACTCCGCGGGGGACATGGTGCTGCGGCAGGTCGCCGAGGCTGTCCTCGACACGGTGCGTCTGAGCGATTTCGTCTTCCGGTACGGGGGCGAGGAGTTCCTGGTCGCGCTGGTGGAAACGGCTGCGGAGCCCGGATTCACGGTGGCCGAGCGGATCCGCGAGGCGCTCATGTCCCGGGAGATGCATCTTCCGGATGGAACGCATCTCACGGTGACGGCGTCCATCGGCGTTGCGGCCCATGAAGGCCATCCGGATTACGCCTACCTGATCGAGGCTGCGGACCAGGCCCTGTACCAGGCGAAGGAAAGGGGGCGAAACCGCACGGTGATCGCCGGCGCGAGCCCACGGCAGCCACTCCGTTAAATCATCCGTCGCGGGGGGGGGAACTCATCTCCGATGATCACGAGACGCGCAGCCATCGGCGCGGTTCGGTTCCCTCGTTCGCCTGCCCGGACAGGGCCCGGCAAAGATCGTTCATCGAAGCAAGATTGTGAATGGGCCTGAACTCGTCGACATGCGGCAGCATCGCGCGGATGCCCGAGGCCCGGGCCTCGAATCCGTCGAAACGAAGGAGCGGATTGAGCCAGATCAGCCGGCGGCTGGAGCGCATCAACCGGTCCATCTCGAAGGTCAGCTCTCGCGTCACGTTCCTCTCGAGGCCGTCCGTGAAGAGGAGAACGATAGCCCCTTGCCCGAGCACCCGGCGGGACCAGTGACGGTTGAAGTCGTGCAGGGCGTGAGCGATCCGCGTGCCGCCCTCCCAGTCCTGAGCGCGCTTCGATGCGCGCGCGAGGGCTTCATCGGGATCGCGGCTCGCCAGCTCCCGGCTGATATTGGTCAGGCGGGTTGCGAAGACGAAGGAGTGAACGCGCCGGCGCTTCTCCGCGATGGCATGCAGGAAATGCAGGAAAAGCCGGGAATACTCCGCCATCGAGCCTGATATGTCCACGAGCGCGACCACCGGCGCGTAGCGCACGGCGGGAGAGCGGTAAGCCAGATCGATCCCCGCGCCCGCACCCCGCAGCGACCGTCGGAAAGTCTTGCGCGGATCGATCCGCCGTCCCCGGGGATCCGGCAGGAAACGGCGCGTCACCATCTCCTCCTGCGGCAGGGACATTTCGGCAATGAGGCGCCTGGCGGCGGCGACCTCGGCGGCCGACATCTGCGCGAAGTCCTTCGTCTTGAGAATCTCGCGCTCCGAGACGGTGAGACGGGCCGTGAACTCGGCCTTCTCGACGGGCTCAGGCTGGTCCTGCCGCGGTGTCGCCAGGGCTTCGGCGACCCGCAATGCGCCGGCCTGCGGCTTCTTCTCCTCCTGTCCCCCGGGAGAGATCGGCGACATCTGGGCGATGAGTTTTTCGATCAGCGCACGCCGCCGCCAGAAGATTCTGAAGGCCTGGTCGAAGAGGATGCTGTGCTCGTGCCGCTTCACGAAGACGGCGTGGAGTGTCCAGTAGAAATCCTCGCGCGTGCCGATCCTTGCAGCCTCGACGGCCGCGATCGCATCGAGGACCGCGCCGGGACCGACCGGCAGGCCTGCGCTCCGCAGGGCTCGTGCGAAATAGGCGATGTTATCCCCAAGACGACCTTCGTCCCGCACAGGGGTGTCGGTCACTCCGGTGCCTCCAACGCATTCCTGACGCGGTCGAGCATCTCCTTCGTCCGGCTGCCCTGCATCTTCTGAATGTCGTCCTGATACTTGAGCAGAACCCCGAGCGTGTCCGACACGAGGGCCGGGTCGAGCGCCACCGCATCGAGCTCCACGAGCGCCGAGGCCCAGTCGAGCGTTTCGGCGACGCCTGGCGCCTTGAACAGGTCCTCTTTCCGGATCGCCTGCACGAAGGCCACGATCTCCCGAGAGAGCCGCCCGGGAGAATGCGGCACGCGGCTCCTGACAATGGCGAGCTCGCGCTCGGCATTCGGGTAATCGACCCAGTGATACAGGCAGCGCCGCTTCAGCGCGTCGTGGACCTCACGGGTGCGGTTCGAGGTGATGATGACGATCGGCGGATGTTCCGCCTTGATGGTGCCGAGTTCCGGGATGGTCACCTGGAAGTCCGACAGAACTTCGAGAAGGAAGGCCTCGAAGGCTTCGTCGGTGCGGTCGAGCTCGTCGATCAGGAGAACCGGCGCTCCGGCCGTATCGGGTTCGAGGGCCTGCAGAAGGGGCCGCTTCACGAGGTATCGTTCTGAGAACAGATCGCTTTCGAGGGTGTCGCGGTCGACGTTTCCGCCGGCTTCGGCAAGCCGGATGGCCATCATCTGACCGGCATAGTTCCACTCGTATACCGCCGATGCGACGTCGAGCCCTTCGTAGCATTGCAGGCGAATGAGGCTTCGCCCGAGCGCGGAGGACAGAACCTTCGCGATCTCCGTCTTGCCGACGCCGGCTTCTCCTTCCAGGAAGAGGGGGCGCCCGAGCTTCAGCGCGAGGAAGAGAACCGTCGCGAGCGGACGGTCGGCGACATAGCCGGCGCGTTCGAGAAGGGCTAGCGTCTCGTCGATGGAACCGGGTCGATCAGCCAAGGCTTCGATGCTCCCTGAGAAGACATGCCCGGGACACCCGGGCATGCATGCCTGTTCGCCTTCCTCCCAGTCTTGCAGCTGAGATACCCCAGAGCAAGGGCGGCGGTTCGCCGACGGCATCGGACGCGACATCGCACCCACATCCGATGCTGTCGGTCCATGGTCCTGACGTCCATGTCCTTGAGCATCTTGTCACGCAAAACCGGGTCCCACTTTTGCGTTCGATGCGCTAGCCGCGAGTGACCGCCACCTCCACCGCCCGGCGGGCCATGACGCCGACGAGATGAGCCCGATAGGCGGCATCCGCATGAATGTCGCTGTTCATCTCACCCTCCGGCACGGAGATGCCGTCGAGGGCTTCGACCGCGAAATTCCGGTTCAGGGCCGCCTCCATATCCGGCACCCTGAAGACGCCGTTGGAGCCCGCTCCCGTCACGGCGACCCGGACCCCATCCGCATGCTGGGCCACGAAGACGCCGACGAGGGCATAGCGCGAAGCCGGATTGCGGAATTTCGCATAGCCGGCCCGTGACGGAATGGGGAACGAGATCGACGTGATGATCTCGCCCTCATCCAGCGCCGTGGTGAAAATGCCCTGGAAGAAGTCGTCCGCCGGAATCGTCCGCTTGCCGGTGACGATCGTCGCATTCAGGGCGAGACACGCCGCCGGATAATCGGCGGAAGGGTCATTGTTGGCGACGGAGCCGCCCATGGTGCCGCGGTTGCGCACGTGCGGATCGCCGATCAGCTCCGCCAGCTCGGCCAGGGCCGGGATGGCTGCGCGGATATCGGCCGAGTTCGCGACTTCCGCGTGCTTCATCATGGCGCCGATCGTGATCGCGTCACCGGCCCGCTCGATTCCGCGAAGCTCCGCGATCTGGCCGAGATCGATCAGATCGGCCGGAGCCGCGAGGCGCAGCTTCATGGTCGGCAACAGCGTATGCCCGCCGGCGAGGAACTTGGCTTCCTCGAACCGACTCGCGAGGTCCGCGGCCTGCTGGACGCTCGTCGGGCGGTGGTATTCGAAAGCGTACATCCCTGTCCTCCCTTATTCCGCCGCCATGGGCATGCGTGCCTTCCGGGCCGCCCGCCAGACGGCCTGGGGCGTGGCGGGCATGGCGATGTCCTCGTGTCCGAGGGCATCCGTGATCGCGTTGATGACGGCGGGCGGAGCCGCGATGGCGCCCGCCTCGCCGCAGCCCTTGAGCCCGAGCGGATTCGAAGGGCAGGGCGTCACCGTCATGCCGACCTGGAACGACGGCAGATCGACGGCGCGCGGCATGCAATAGTCGTTGAAGCTGGCGGTCACGAGCTGCCCGCTCGGATCGTAGACGGCCCCTTCCAGGAGCGCCTGTCCGACGCCCTGAGCGATGCCGCCGTGAACCTGGCCCTCGACGATCATCGGATTGATGATCACGCCGAAATCATCCACCGCGGTCCAGCGTTCGATCGTGGTGACGCCCGTATCGGGGTCGATCTCGACCTCGCAGATGTGGACGCCGGCCGGGAAGGTGAAGTTGGTGGGATCGTAGAAGGCTCCCTCCTTCAGGCCGGGCTCGAGATCCTGGCCCGAGAACTTGTGGGCGATATAGGCCTGAAGGGCCACCTCGCCGAAGCCGAGCGTCCGGTCCGTGCCGGCGACGCCGAACTTGCCGTCCTTGAACTCGATGTCTCCCTCGGAGGCCTCGAGAACATGGGCCGCCACCTTCTTGCCCTTGGCGATGACCTTGTCGAGCGCCTTCGCGATGGCCGACATGCCGACCGCGCCGGAACGCGAGCCGTAGGTTCCCATGCCGAACTGCACCTTGTCGGTATCGCCATGGACGATGCTCACCTGGTCGATGGGAACGCCGAGCCGGTCCGATACGAGCTGAGCGAAGGTGGTCTCATGGCCCTGGCCATGGCTGTGCGAACCCGTGAGGACCTCGACGGAACCGGTCGGATTGACCCGCACCTCGGCGGATTCCCACAGGCCTACGCCTGCGCCGAGGGACCCCACCGCCTGGGAGGGCGCGATGCCGCAGGCTTCGATATAGCTCGAGAACCCGATCCCCCGCAGCTTGCCGCGCCGGGCGCTCTCCTGCTTCCTCGCCTGGAAGTTCGTGTAATCGGCGAGGTCGAGCGCCTTGTCGAGCGAGGCGGCGTAGTCGCCGGTGTCGTAGTTCATGATGACCGGGGTCTGGTGCGGAAACTGCGTGATGTAGTTCCTGCGCCGGAACTCCGCCGGGTCCTGGCCGAGTTCGCGTGCGGTCTTCTCGATGAGACGCTCGACCACGAAGGTCGCTTCGGGCCGTCCCGCTCCGCGATAGGCGTCGACGGGGGCGGTGTTCGTGTAGACCGCGTCCACCTCGCAATAGATCGCCGGGATGTCGTACTGGCCCGACAGGAGAGGGGCGTAGAGATAGGTCGGCACGGAGGACGAGAAGGTGGACAGATAGGCGCCGAGATTCGCGGTCGTATGGACCCGAAGGCCCAGGATCCTGCCGTTCTCGTCGGTCGCCATCTCCGCATGGGTGACATGGTCGCGTCCATGGGCGTCGGCGAGAAAGGCCTCGCTCCGGTCGGACGTCCACTTGACCGGGCGCTTGACCTTCTTCGCCGCCCAGACGCACACCGTCTCCTCGGCATAGATGAAGATCTTGGACCCGAAGCCGCCGCCGACATCGGGCGCGATGACGCGCAGCTTGTGCTCGGGCGCGACGCCGATGAAGGCCGACAGCACGAGGCGCGCCACATGGGGGTTCTGGCTTGTCGTGTAGAGCGTGTAGCTGTCCGTGCCGGGATCGTATTCGCCGAGGGCCGCCCGGGGCTCCATGGCGTTCGGCACCAGCCGGTTGTTGACGAGATCGATCGTCGTCACGTGCCTGGCCCGCGCGAACGCCGCCTCGGTCTCGTCCCGGTTGCCGAGATGCCAGTTGAACACGGTGTTGTCGGGCGAGACGTCATGCACCTGCACCGGCGCTTTGGCGGCGCCGGCGGTGTCGACCACGGCCGGGAGAACCTCGTAATCGACCACGATGGCTTCGGCGGCGTCCTTGGCCTGGGCGAGGGTCTCGGCGATCACCACCGCCACGTGATCGCCCACGTAGCGCACCTTTCCTTGCGCGAGTGCCGGATGCGGCCCCGCCTTCATCGGGGACCCGTCCTTGGAATGGATCATCCAGCCGCAGATGAGGCCCCCGATCCTGTCGGCGGCGAGATCCTCGCCCGTGAAGACGGCCACGACGCCCGGCATGATCCTGGCCGGGCCGGTATCGATGGAGCGGATGACCGCATGGGCGTGCGGCGAACGCAGAAAATAGGCGTAGGTCTGGCCGTGTCGATTGAAGTCGTCGACATATCGCCCTTGGCCGGTGACGAAACGCTGATCCTCTTTCCGGCGGACGGGGGCGCCGATCCCTGTTGCGGTCATGAAATCCTCCCTTGTCTTCCTACAGCGTCGGACGTGGAATCGAACTCACGTCCGATGCTTCAACATTTCGATCTTGAGCAGCCTTTCCCGCAAAACCGGTTTCCGCTTTTGCGCTCGCTGCCGCTTTGCTCTCGGCGGGGGCGAAAGCAGAGCGGCACCTCGGAGATGGCCCTGGGAAAAGCTTCTGCTTCGAGGCCCGCCTGCGCACCGCGCCTGTTCGCGGGAGCGTCGTGCCTTGAACGGGCGTATCGCGTCGCCTTACTCCGCCGCCCGCGGCAGCGGAGCCTGGGCCATGGCCTGCGCACCGGCGGCGACCGCCTTGACGATGTTGTGATAGCCCGTGCACCGGCACAGATTGCCTTCGAGCTCGGCCCGGATGGTCTGCTCGTCGAGAGCGTTCCCCTTGCGGTTCACGATATCGATGGCCGACATGATCATGCCCGGCGTGCAGTAGCCGCACTGGAGGCCGTGATGTTCGCGGAAGGCCGCCTGCATCGGGTGCAGCTCGCCGCCCTGGGCAATGCCCTCGATGGTGGTCACGACGCTCGCGTCCGCCTGGAGAGCAAGGATCGTACAGGCCTTCACGGCCTGGCCGTTCAGATGAACGACGCAGGCGCCGCACTGACTGGTGTCGCAACCCACATGGGTTCCGGTCAGCCGGAGATCGTCGCGGAGAAATTGAACGAGCAGGGTACGGGGATCGACATCTGCGGTGACGGATTGTCCGTTCACCGTCAGCGAGACGGTGGTCATGCGTGAAATCCTCCTCAGGCGCCGGCAACCCGGCCAACCTTAAGGCGGTCTCAGGTACCGACAGGTTTTCTTGTTGGACGACCGCGCGGGCGCGATCCATCAGACGCGAGTGTGAACCTCCCCCGTTGAGCGGTCAAGTACTGGAATATCGTGCCGAACGACGCCCATGATGGCTTACGCGGCGGACTCCGTCGGAGACAGGATTCTGGCGAAATTCCCGAAGAATTCGTCGGCGTATTTCTTGGCGACTCCGTTAATCAGGCGCCCGCCGAGCTGGGCGATCTTGCCGCCCACATTGGCTTCCACGTCGTAGATCAGCTTCGTGCCTTCCTCGACGTCCTCGAGGCGCACCTTCGCGCCGCCCTTGGCCCATCCGGCGACGCCGCCCTGTCCCTCGCCGCCGATGGTATAGCCGTTGGGCGGGTCGAGATCGGAGAGGGTGACGCCGCCTTTGAACGTCGCCTTCACGGGTCCCACCGAGACTTTGGCGATCGCCTGGAATTCGGTATCGCTGATCTTCTCCAGGTCCTGGCAACCGGGTATCGAGGCCTTCAGGATCTCCGGATCGTTGAGAGCGGCCCATACCGTCGCCCGATCGGCGGGAAGCGTGACTTCCCCTTGCATCGTCATCGCCATGCCGTTCCTCCCTCTGTCAAGCGGCCTTGATGCTAGAGCATCGGACTCGGGAAGTGGATTCCACTTTTGGCATCACTTCGATGCTTGCCCGATAGAACAGCGCATCGTTCCTGCGAAAAGCCGGGTCCGCATTTTCGCACGATGCGCCAGAGTATGTGCAAACCCGGCAGGCCCGTCACCTGCCAACCGTGGCCCCCATGCGCCGTCTATGGGGCCGTGTCCGGACCCTTACGGGTTCGGGTTCTCCTCGGAGGCCGTCGCCTTTGTCAGCGCCTCGACAACGGCATCGAAGGTGAGGAGGATGGAAGCATGCCGGGCTTTCAGGGCCCGCGCGGGCTCGAGCAGGGCCAGATCCCCCCATTTGCCGGCGGGGGCCGGTCCGCCCGTCTTCAGCATCCGGTGCATCTCCTCCCGAACGGTCCGGAGTTCCTCGGCCGTCGAGCCGATCACGTGACGCCCCATGATCGACGAGGAGGCCTGACCGAGGGCGCAGGCCTTGACCTCGTGCGCAAAGGCCGTGACGACATCCCCGTCGAGCTTCAGATGAACGGTGACCGTGGACCCGCACAATTTCGAGTGGGCCTTCGCGCTGGCATCCGCGTCCGGCAGCGTGCCGAGAAGCGGAATGTCGGCCGCGAATTCCAAGATTCTCCGGCTGTAGATCTCGTCCAGCATGCTGCCCGCGAGCCATCCGACAATGCGTCCTCGAAGCGGATCAGACGCCGCATACCGGTGCCTGTCAATGCCCTGGTCCGTCGCCCGCAGGCATTGCCTCGCATACCGGTTGCGGTCGAGGCCGCCATAGTGGCAGTATCGGTGAGCGAGCGTTCCTCGGAAGCGCTCGTTTCGCCGGGAAATCATCATGCTCTCGACCGATACGGATATCCTCAAGTCAGCGGAAGCCTGGAAGCGCGAGGGCAGGGGCGTCGCCATCGCGACCGTCGTCGAGACGTGGGGCTCGGCGCCGCGCCCTGTCGGCAGTCATCTGGTGATCGATGCCGAGACGAATTTTCTCGGATCCGTGTCCGGCGGCTGCGTGGAGGGCGCGGTCATCACCGAGGCGCTCGACGTCATCGCCGACGGACAACCGCGCATGCTCGAATTCGGAGTGGCCGACGAGACCGCCTGGCAGGTCGGGCTCTCGTGCGGGGGGCGGATCAGGATCTATGTGGAGCGCGTGGATTAGGATGCGCGACCTCTGTTCGTTCGCTCCTTCCGCCATTGCCCGTCCGAAGAGATGAAGGAAACCGCATGCGGCTGAGCCTCCTGGCTGATCTCAATACGGAGCGGGCGGCCCGGCGGGCCGCCGTCCTCGTGACCGATGTCGCTTCCGGCGAGCAGCGTCTCGTCCGAGAGGCGCAGGTCTCAGGCGACCCGCTCGCGCAGGAGCTGCGGGAGCGGCTTCGCGAAGGCAAGAGCGGCCTTGTCGAGCAGGGAAACCGGCAATTCTTCCTGGGCGTGCAGGCGCCGCCGGTGCGGGTGGTCGTGATCGGCGCCGTGCATATCAGCCAGGCGCTGGCCCCCATGGCCAGGGGCGTCGATTTCGACGTCACCATCATCGACCCGCGCACGGCTTTCGCGACGCCGGAGCGCTTTCCGGATGTGCCGGTTCGGGCCGAGTGGCCCGACGCCGTGCTGCCGGAGATGGGCATCGACCGGTATACGGCGGTCGTGGCGCTTACCCACGATCCGAAGATCGACGATCCCGCGCTCGCGGCGGCCCTGCGGTCGGAATGCTTCTACATCGGCGCGCTCGGCTCCCGCAAAACCCACGAGCGTCGCGTTCAGCGCCTGACGGCCTCCGGCTTCACCGAGACGGACCTCGCCCGCATCCATGCGCCGATCGGCCTCGATATCGGAGCCGTCTCACCCGCCGAGATCGCCGTCTCGGTTCTGGCGGAGATTGTCGCGACCCTGCGGAAAGAGCGGAGGCGTCCGGCGTGAAATTTGGTCCCGTTTCCGTCGATGAGGCCATCGGGGCGCTTGCTGCTCATAGCGTGCGGGCAGGCACAACGGTCGTGAAAAAAGGAACCGTCATCTCGGAGGACATCGCGCTGCAGCTCAAGCAGGCAGGCGTCGAGACGATCATCGCCGCCCGGTTCGAGCCGGACGACGTTGCCGAGGACAAGGCGGCGCTGCGGCTCGCCCGCGCCCTCGCGGGCGACAACATCGTCATCGAAGCCCCCTTCACGGGGCGCTCCAATCTCTATGCCGGGATTGCGGGCCTTCTCCTCGTTGACGCCAAGGCCATCGACGGCCTCAATGCGGTCGACGAGGCCATGACGGCCGCGACCTTGCCTGCCTACAAACCGGTCGTCGCAGGCGAGATGGTCGGCACCGTCAAGATCATTCCCTATGCGATACCGGAGCTCCTGCTGCGGGATGGGATCGCGCGGGCAGGCGAGAGCGCGCTGCGCGTCGCGCCTTACGCACGTCGCTCGGTCGGGGTGGTATCCACGCTCCTGCCCGGGCTCAAGCCGAGCGTCGTCGACAAGACCCTCGCGGCGCTCTCGCGGCGGCTGGAACCCGCCCAAGCGAGGATCGTGTCCGATCGCCGCATTCCTCATGAGGCGGCTCCCCTGGCGGACGAACTGGCCGATCAGGCCCGGAGCGACACGCAGCTGATCGTCGTCTTCGGCGCTTCGGCCATCGCCGATCGCCGGGACGTCATTCCATCCGCCATCGAGAAGGCGGGTGGACGGGTGGAGCATTTCGGCATGCCGGTCGATCCGGGCAACCTGCTCCTCGTCGGATCGATCGCGGGCAAGCCGGTGATCGGAGCCCCAGGGTGCGCCCGGTCTCCGAAGGAGAACGGATTCGACTGGATCCTGCAGCGCCTTCTGGCGGACGTGCCCGTGACACGGGCCGACATCATGTCTCTCGGGGTCGGCGGGCTTCTCATGGAGATCGTATCCCGGCCGCAGCCGCGCCAAGGCGGCGAAAGCGAGGGAGAGGAATGACCCGGGGACCGGGCGAGACCGCGGCCATCCTTCTGGCGGCCGGGCGCGGCACCCGTTTCGGCGCGGAGCCGAAGCTTCTGGCGCAGCTCGGCGGCAAGGCCCTGGTCCGCCATGCGGCCGAGGCCGCCGTCAAGTCCACGGCCCATCCGGTCGTCGTGGTGACGGGACACCGAGCCGCGGAGGTTCAATCGGCGCTCTCGGGGCTTCCCGTTCACATGGTTCACAACGCCCTGTTCGCTCAAGGGCTCTCGACATCGTTGAAGGCCGGCTTTTCCACGCTTCCGCCATCGGCCCGCGCCGCAATCGTCCTCCTCGGGGACATGCCCTTCGTGACGGCCGAGCTCATCGATGAGCTCGTGACCGGCTGGCGGGAAGAGGGGGAGCCGGCGGCTCTGGTTCCGACATGGAACGGGCAGCGTGGAA
This sequence comes from Microvirga sp. M2, assembly GCF_047497095.1. NCBI lineage: Bacteria > Pseudomonadati > Pseudomonadota > Alphaproteobacteria > Hyphomicrobiales > Methylobacteriaceae > Microvirga > Microvirga sp. M2. The sequence goes on along the minus strand of NZ_CP134063.1, from coordinate 2,603,432 downwards.
ATCCGGTCGTGATCTCTCGCAAGCTCCAGGCCGCGATCGAGGGACTTTCGGGGGATGTCGGGGCGGGCCCCATCCTTCGCGCACGACACGACGTGCTGGAATGGCCGACCCATGATCCCGCCGTCGTGCAGGACATCGACACGCAGGAGGAATTCGCCGGGCACCGGCCTGAAGCCGGGTAAGGCGCGACGGCTATTCCTGTCTGGGACGCTCCGCCTCGGACCCTTGCTTGGCCCCTTGGATTCGGACGCGGCCGTGGACGACCTCATCCAGCTCCCCGGTGACGGGAGCTTCGGCTCCGGCCGTGGACCTCGCGGTCAATTCTCCCTGCCACCCTTCGGAGCGCCAGGAAGCCTGCTGCTCGTCGAGGTCCAGCACGCCTTCCTGATCCAGAATGCTGACGACTCGCTCGATGTCGTCGCTTTTCACGATGACCAGCGAGCCGCCCCGCATGACACCCTCGGCATAGGCATGCGCATCGGCCCGCGAAAGGCCCTCGTCCTCGAGGAATGACGCGAGATTGTGCGGGGTCGACCAGATGGCGATGGCATCCCGGGAGATACCGGCCAGCTCGAGGTGGTTCGCGGCGGCCGTTGCATGCGGCTCGCTGTGGAAGAGGGCAGTGACGGTCTTCGTCATTCGGATCTCCTGCAAGGCCGCGCGGTATCGATCTCGCGTGCACAAAGGCAAACTTGCACAAAGGCAAACCGGTCACACCGGACCGCGCGCTGTCGTGAGCACGGCACGTCGACCGGAGATTCAAAGGAACGGCCGAAACCATTGCAAGGTCTCATCCGGGGTCTGCATTGACCATTTGGTCGCGGGACACGCGCCGCCGATCGGAAACGTGCCAGCCTAAAACGCCGTTTTCGTCAGGATGAGAATGGCTCCGATAAGGACCAGGGCAAAAGCGGGCCAATGCGTCTTGAAGCTGAAGAACCGTGTGCTCTGCCGCGGTTCCAGGCTCGCCTCCGCCTTCGGCGAACTGCCAAGCCTCGCATCGCTCAGGCGCCCGCCCCAGAGAGCCAGAGCCGCTCCGTAGACCACGCCGCAGATGATGAGCAGGGCGCCGATCCAGATAAGGAGAAGTCGGGAATCCATGGAGCTCTCCCTGACCGCAGGACGGATGACCTTATCATGAATCTCGCGGTTCTGGGAGCAAGGACGGGCCGGCCATAGCTTGGCGGGACCACCATTTCCTCGACGACAACCGCTCCGTTTGCGAGTATGATCGCGCGACAGGTTGCGGTTGCGCGTGACCCTTCCCGGCGAAGCAACATGACCGTGATCTGGGCTGCCAAGGTTCAGCTTCGGAGGTGCGGCCATGGCTCAATTTCACATCGTCGCCGGCGCAAGCGAAACCCCGGCCCATCCGGTCATACGAAAAATCACGCCTGCCGACCTGAAGGAAGCGTTGTCGAGAGGTTTCGACGACTTCCTGGCCATGCCGTCCCATCTGGTGTTTCTCGGGCTGATCTATCCGATCTTCGGGGCGTGCCTCGCCGCACTCACGTTCACGTCGAATGCTCTGCCGCTTCTCTATCCGCTGGCGACGGGTTTCGCCCTGGTGGGGCCGTTCGCGGGCATCGGCCTTTACGAGATCAGCCGGCGGCGGGAGCTGGGCCTGCCCACGTCCTGGCGGGATGCCTTCGCGGTCCTGAATTCCCCCGCCATCCCGTCGATCATCGGCATGGGCGTCATTCTGCTGGTGATCTTCCTCGTGTGGTTGACCAGCGCGCGCATGCTGTACCAGTCCCTGTTCGGCTACGCGGCCCCCACGTCATATCCGGAGTTCATCCATCAGGTCCTGACGACCCCCGAAGGCATGAGGCTGATCGTCTGGGGCAACCTTCTGGGCTTCGTCTTCGCCATCGTGGTGCTGAGCATCAGCGTCATTTCCTTTCCGCTTCTGGTCGACCGGGATGTCGGCGTGGCCGTGGCGATCTATACCTCGGTCAAGGCGGTCGTCGAAAATCCCCTCATGATGGCGCTCTGGGGCCTGATCATCGCGGCGGCGCTGCTCGTCGGCTCCATTCCCCTGTTCGTCGGGCTCGCCATCGTGATGCCGGTGCTCGGACATGCGACCTGGCATCTTTACAGGCGCGTGGTGGAACCGCCTCCGGCCGAGGAGACCCATCCGGCGGACAGGGCGGTCCTGCGGTCTTTCGACGGCACCTGACGAGGGCATCGGACGTGACAAGCGGAATCCACTTTTGCGTGGAAAGATGCTCAAAACCAAACTGTTAAAGGATCGGATGTGGGTTCGGTTTCATGCCCGATGCTGTAGGTCGCAGCCGGAAGTCGCCCGACGTCAGTGTCCGGCGGCAAAGAACGTGAGCCGTGACAGGAGCGTGTGGTCCGACTCGAAGACCATGATGGCCACGAACACCAGGAGCGCGCTCATCGGCACCAGGATGACGTAGACCAGCGCCAGACGCTCCCAGGCCATGTGCATGAACACGGCGACGATGAGCCCCGCCTTCAGCAGCATGAACAGGATAATGAGGGAATATCGGAGACCGCCCTCGAGCTGGAAATAGTCGACCAGATACGAGCCGGTGCTCAGGATGAACAGCCAAGCCCAGACGACGAGGTAGAGCTTGATCGGATGCTGCTGCCCCTGCACGTGAGCCGATGCGCCTGCCGTTGCCTGTGCCATGGAAAGCCCCTCACCACAGATAGAAGAATGCGAAGATGAAGACCCAGACGAGATCCACGAAGTGCCAGTAGAGCCCCATGATCTCGACGGCCTCGTAATTGCCCTTGCGGCTGGTGAAAAAACCGCGGCGGCGATCGTCGAAATCGCCCCGCCAGACCTTTCGGGCGATGGCGAGCAGGAAGATGACGCCGATCGTCACATGGGTTCCGTGAAAGCCCGTGATCATGAAGAAGGTGGAGCCGAACTGAGCCGCCCCCCAGGGATTGGCCCAGGGGCGCACGCCTTCGTGGATCAGCTTGGTCCACTCGAAGGCCTGCATGCTGACGAAGGTCGCGCCGAGCAGCGCCGTCAGCAGCATCAGCATGGCGGTTTTCCTGCGGTCGCGGCGGTAGCCGAAATTGACCGCCATCGCCATGGTTCCGCTGCTGCTGATCAGGACGAAGGTCATGATGGCGATCAGGAGAAGCGGGAGAGGCCTGCCGCCGATGGTGAGGGCGAAGACCTCGCTCGGGTTCGGCCATGGGACGGTCGTCGACATCCTCGCGGTCATGTAGGCGATCAGAAAGCTGCTGAAGACGAAGGTGTCGCTGAGCAGGAAGATCCACATCATCGCCTTGCCCCAGGGCACATTCCTGAAGGCCTGTCTGTCGGAGGCCAGGTCGACGGCGATGCTGCGCAATCCGGAATTGTCGTCGCGGGCTGCCTGGAGGTTTGAAAAGGCTTGCTCGGTCATGCCAGGATATCCCTTCAGCTCAGTACCTGCCGGCAAATGACGAGGAAGGTCCCCGCCCAGCCCGTCAGGATGCTCAACAGGACGAGCCAGACCGCAAGCAGGAAGTGCCAGTAAGTGGCGCAAAGGTCCACGCTGAGCTGCAGGCGGCGGATGGGTGCGCCTCGCCACGCCTTCGAAGCGGTTCCTCCGAGGGCAACAAGACCGCCGATGACGTGCAGCCCGTGAATCCCCGTCAGCACGTAGAAGAACGCATTGGCCGAATTGGACGCAAGGACGTATCCGTCCGCCGTCAGCTGGCGCCAGGCCAGAACCTGCCCGGACACGAAAGCCAGTGCGGTCACGCCCGCCGCGAGAAGGCCGATCTTGAGCCTGTCCTCATCACCGTCGCGAGCCGCGTTGCGCGCGCTCTGCAAGGCGACGCTGCTGAGAACGAGCATCGCCGTGTTCAGCCAGAGCACCTTCGGAAGCGGGACGTCGCGCCAGTCCGGGAACTGCATCCGCATCGCATAGGCGCTGATGAAGAGCGCGAAGAGGGAACCGACGACCGCCAGGAAGACGCCGAGCCCGACTTTCTCAGCCGACGGCGGCGAGGGCCCCGATACCGGCTCTTCGAGAACGCCCTGTTCCAGCCAAGGCTTCGACATCACTCCCTGGCGCAGAAGCCACCAGGTTCCGATCGTGAAAAGCGCCGTCAAAAAAAGCAGGATGCTACCCATGGACGGCTCCCGACGGGACCTGAGCGTTGGGTTGATTTTGCGGGATGAAGTCCTCCGCCGCGCCCGGAACGCTGTAATCGTAGGCCCAACGATAGACCACCGGCAGCGTCTTGCCCCAGTTGCCGTGCGGAGGGGGCGTTTCCGGAGTCTGCCATTCCAGGGTGGTCGCCCGCCAGGGATTGCCGCCGGCCGTGCGCCCGTTCCGGAGACTCCAGAACAGGTTGAAGACGAAGAGCAGCTGGGTCGCGCCCACGATCAGCGCCGCGATGGTGATGAAGGCGTTGAGCGTATGGGCGGAGGGTGGGACGAAGCTCATTTCGCCGATCTCGTAATAGCGGCGCGGGACCCCCATGAGGCCCAGATAATGCATGGGGAAGAAGATCGCATAGGCGCCGAGGAACGTGACCCAGAAATGAATTTTGCCGAGCGTGTCGTTCATCATCCGGCCGGTCACTTTCGGGTACCAGTGATAGATCGCGCCGAAGATCACGAGGATGGGGGCGACGCCCATCACCATGTGGAAATGGGCCACCACGAACATCGTGTCGGAGAGGGGAACGTCCACCACCACGTTGCCGAGGAAAAGACCCGTGAGCCCGCCGTTCAGGAAGGTGACGATGAAGGCCAGCGCGAAGAGCATCGGGACGGTGAGGTGGATGTTCCCGCGCCAGAGGGTCAGGATCCAGTTATAGACCTTGATCGCCGTCGGGATCGCGATGATGAGCGTCGTCGTGGCGAAGAAGAACCCGAAATACGGGTTCATCCCGCTCACGTACATGTGGTGCGCCCAGACCACGAAGCTCAGCGCGCCGATGGAGATAAGCGCCCAGACCATCATGCGATAGCCGAAGATGTTGCGCCGCGCATAGGTGCTGATCAGATCGGACACGATGCCGAAGGCCGGCAGGGCGACGATGTAGACTTCGGGATGGCCGAAGAACCAGAAGAGATGCTGGAAGAGCAGGGGGCTTCCGCCGCTGCGCTCCAGAGGCTGGCCCATCTCGACGATCGACGGCATGAAGAAGCTCGTGCCGAGCGCCCTGTCGAACAGCATCATCACGGCGCCGACGAACAGGGCCGGAAAGGCGAGCAGCGCCATGAAGCTCGCGGTGAAGATGCCCCAGACCGTCAGGGGCATGCGCATCAGGGTCATGCCGCGCGCCCGGGCCTGAAGCACCGTCACCACATAGTTCAAGCCGCCCATCGTGAAACCGATGATGAAGACCATCAGGGAAACCAGCATCAGGATGATGCCCCAGTCCTGTCCCCCGGGGGTGCCCGACAGGATCGCCTGCGGAGGATACAGGGTCCATCCGGCGCCGGTCGGCCCGCCCGGTGCGAAAAAGCTCGCGATCAGGATCAGCACGGCCAGGAGATAGACCCAGAAGCTCAGCATGTTGACATAGGGAAAGACCATGTCGCGCGCGCCGACCATCAGAGGGATCAGGTAGTTGCCGAAACCGCCGAGGAAGAGCGCCGTCAGCACATAGACCACCATCATCATCCCGTGCATGGTGATGAACTGGTAATAGGCGTTGGCGTCGATGAACGAAAAGACGCCGGGAAACCCGAGCTGCAGGCGCATCAGCCACGACAGCACGAGAGCGATCAGGCCGACCGAGAGGGCGGTGAAGGAATATTGGATGGCAATGATCTTCGCGTCCTGGCTGAAGACGTATTTCGTCACCCAGCTATGGGGGTGGTAGAGCTCGACATCTTCGACATCGGGGGCGGGGACCGCTCCGATGGAACCTAGCGGGACATCAACCATCAGGACGCACTCCCTGGCCGTTCCTTCGCCCCCTTGTCACCCGGCAGCCGGTACCCTGTTCATCGGGCTTCCGGCGCGGCCCGCGCGAAATCGCGCGGCTCCTGACCTTGCAGCCATGCCTGGTAATCACTCTGCTCCTGCACGACGACGGTTCCGCGCATCTGCGGATGCCCTACGCCGCAGAGTTCCGCGCAGAGGATCTCGAAAGTACCGGTCCGGGTCGGCGTGAACCAGATATAGGAGACCTGGCCCGGCACCAGGTCCATCTTCGCCCGCATCTCGGGCACGTAGAAATCGTGAATGACGTCGACGGACCGCAGCAGCGCCTTGATGGGCTTGCCAATAGGCAGATGCAGCTCGCCGCCCTCGATCACGACATCGTCCTGTCCCGCCGGATCCTCGCGGCTGATTCCGAGAGGGTTGTCCGGGCTGATCAGGCGTGCGTCGGATGCGCCGAGCCTGCCGTCGGGCCCGGGCAGCCTGAAGCTCCATTGCCATTGCTGGCCGACGACCTCCACGTCCGTCGCATCCTGCGGCACCGTGATGAACTGCCTCCAGACGAACAGGCCCGGCGTCAGCATGGCCGCGACGCCCACTCCCGTGACGATGGTCAGCCACAGCTCCAGCCGTTTGCTCTCCGGCTCGTAATGCGCCTGCCTCCCGGGCTGATAGCGGAAGCGATAGACGCAATAGGCCATGAACAGAACGACGGCGACGAAGACCGCCCCGGCGATCCAGAAGGTCATGATGATCGTGGTATCGATATAGGCCCAGTTCGACGCGATGGGCGTCCACCACCAGGGGCTCAGGAGATGGAAAACCACCGAGCCGACAGCGACCAGAACCAGTATGAGCGCTACAGCCATCCCCGTTCATCCTTACCTGTAGAGGCTGTCGGTATGAAACAGAAGGCGACACGTTCTCGGCTAAAGCAATCGCTCCAATGAAGCTGAAAACCGCTTTAGACGAACCAGGGGAGAGCGCATGGAACGCCGCGTCCTCCGAAAGAACCTCCACCTTCGTCGAGCCGTGGAGGTTCCTGTCAAGTTCGCTCAAAAGCTATACCCAACGCCCGCATTGGTCAATGATCGGACAGGAGGTGCGTCTTGAAGGCACACAGCGGAGCATCCCGGTCGAGCGTTCCGCAGCCGGGCAGGTGTGTCGTGAGCGGCCGGGCAACCGCCCGATCCGGAGACGAGCGCCGAACCGCTCGGCACCGCCTCGCTGCTCATCCCGCGAGGTGACTTTGCCTTCGGAGGAGCCCTTCCGATGGAGCGCCGCCTCGGCGGCCGCGCGGTCAGAACCCGTCGTCGGGCCCGTCCGCGCAGCGGTAGCCGACAAAGCACTGGGCCGCGTCGTCGCTCGGCACGTAGGCAGGCTGCGGATATTGATCGACCTGGCAGTAGCGGGCATCCCTGACGAAACGGCCATAGGTGTATTGGCCCGTGCTCAGGACAACTGCGCCACGGGCGTCCACCAATGCGCGGTCGGCCTCGCACGGCCGGCCCGTGGTCGATGGGCCGACCTGCGCCAGCGCCCCTGTCGCCACGAAGGCCAACGCAAGAACAGCGGTCAATCTGATCATAATGGCCTCTCCATTGCGCGTGTTCTCGAGCATCGGACGTGAAAAGTGGATTCCACTTTTGGGATTCCCTCCGATGCTCCCTTCCTGGAAAGAGCGCATCGTTCTCGCGAAAAACCAGATCCGCTTTTTCGCACGATGCGCGAGGCGGGGGCGTCACGGGATGGCGCCCCGCCGTTTCTACTCGTTGCTGGCCCGCACGAACCGGGGCATGGCTTCCAGCGACTGCCTGGTCGCGTTCGCCAGCACGATCTGGCCGTCCTTGAGCGTGAACTGGCTGACGGGCACCGCCGTCAGGTGCTCCCCGAGATCGATGAAGCCGCCGGTGCCGACGATGGCGTAGGTGGCCACCTTGTCGGGCGCGACGATGAGATCCACGACATGGCCGACCCGCTCTCCCTTGTCGTTGTAGATCTCGTGCCCGAGGATCTGGTCCTTCACGCTGAAGCCGCTGTAGAGCGTCCGGACGTCCACGACCGCGATGCCGACGGTCGACGAGCCGGCGACAGGGCCTGGTCCGGCGCTGCCGGTCGTTGCCGGAATGCCGGCGCTCGTCGGCGTCGACACGAGACTGTTCTGATCCGCCGCCGTGAGCCGCTGCTCGGCCGGCTCCACCTTCGGCGGCTTCCAGGTGCCGTTCAGAATCGAGGGTGAGGTCTCCTTGGGCCAGTAAAGCCGCAGCATCAGGTTCATGTCGCCTGCCGGAGCCGGCAGCCAGTTGGCCTCCTTGGCGGCTCCAGGGGACTCGTTCTGGAGATAGAGATCGATGGATCCGTCGGGGTTCGGCGTGAGCTGGTTGCGCTGGCTCAGGGTGTAGCGATTGAGGGGATTGGCGACGAAGAAGTAATTCCCATCATACATCGTCAGCGACCAGAAGCCGTCGACCGGAGGCAATTGCCCCTTGTCGAAATGGATGACGTATTTCCCCTTTCCGGTCAGTTTCCCGCCCGCCGAGTCCACGCCGGTCGTGGGGTAGACTGCGTCCTGGGGCAGGTTGGCGCCAAGCCCGACGGCGGTGACGGTGGCGCGCTTGAGATAGTCCGTTCCGTAGCGCCCGAGCGTCGTGGCGACGACCCAGCCGTTTTCGAGCGTGCCGACATTGGGTATGCCCGCGGTGATCTCCTCCCAGCCGGCCCGGTGGGCGCGCTCGACACCCTTGGCCATCTCGGGATCGAGCTGGCCGATATCAAACGGGCGCCCGGGCACGATGCCGATCTTCGCCATGCGGGCGAGCATCGGGGCGTCCTCCGGCGAGGGCGGGTTGTCCTTCATCAGTTGGGCCAGCAGGTTGAAATAGGGACCGGGATCCATCCGGTTGACCTGTTTGCGCACGGCCGTCTTCATGTCGATTCCGGTATCCACCTTGCCGGCCGGCGGCGTGTAGGGCTTGCCGTAGGCGCTGAGCGGCACGAGCCCGATCTGGTCCTGGATCGCCCAGACGGCCTTGTAATCCTCCGGCGTGCCAGACGAGTAGATCCGGCCGATGAACCAGACCATGTCGGTCGGGGATTTGATCTCCCGGACCCCGTCCGGCAAGGCGCCCTTCCAGCCTGGGCCGGTGATGGCATAGGTCTGGGGTCCGGTGCCGGTGGTGCGCTTGCCCGGGCTGGCGATGATGTCGGTCCAGGCCGAGAGCATGGGGAACAGGTAATAGCGCCCGTTCATCTCGGGCAGAGAGAGCACAAAGGGCTCCTGGGCGACATTGATGAAACCGGAGGTATAGAGCGTGTCGGCGTTGGGCGCGGTCACTTCGCGAAAAGCCGCGGTCGGGTATTCGCGCAGGCTGACCAGCTGGCCCATCGGAGCGTGATTCCCGCTGGGCTGGGCGACATTGGTGATGATGCGCCGGGTCATCTCCATGGTGACCAGCGGATAGCCGTAGACATAGGCGTCCTTGGCGATGGCGAAGGCTTCCTGCTCCTTGAGGCTCATGGCCGAGAGGGCCCGGCCGGCCTCGACGGGCTGCGCCCGGCCGAGGGTTGCGCCAAGGGAGGTGAGGGCGGTCGCCATCAGGGCCGCCATGGCGATCCGCGAGAGACGTGAGTTGGTCATGGGGCAGCTTCTCCTGTGTCGTCCGTGACAGCGGTGGGCACCATTCTGCGCCTCGGGAGCGGGCATCGCTTGATCGAACTGGACAATCGGTTGCCATCTCAGGACAGGGGAAGCGCGGGAATATTCCGCGACCTTCCCGGTTGGGAGAGCACTCTGGATCTGGTGTCTGCGTCGCCTGCGTTGGTCCTCGGTTCCGGACACGGAAAGTGAGGAAATGCATGGGCGCCCCCCTGCAGGTCCGGACGGCGTTTTGCGCCGTTGCCCTGGCGCTGCTTCAGATCACCATCGGGCCCGACGGTGGCGTCCCGCGAGCCAGCGCCCGAGAGACCCGCACCCGAGAGACCCGCGCCCAAGAGGCCAGTGCCCAAGAGGCCAGTGCCCATGAGAGCCGAGCATCCTGTGTGGATCCTTCGGCCTGGCGAAGCTGTGAAGGTTGTTCATCCGACGATGGGTTGAGAGGGTGGGTCTCGGCTCCTTTCAGAACCGGGCGCTGATGCCGATCAGCGGACCGTGCTGAAGCATGTCGAACTCGTAGCGCTGCCGCCCCTCACCCTGGGTATAGTCCACAGAGAGGGCCCTGTACCCGATCACGCCCGAGAACGTGACGCCCTGGTATGTGCCGAGCTCGAATCCGTAGGCACCGATCACCTGCCACGAGAACTGGCTTCCGACCCCGAACCCGCCGATATCGCCCCGCAAGAGGAGTTCGTGCCCCGGCGCCATCGTGTAGCGCAGCCGCGCCCCGATGATCGGATCGACCCAGTCGACGGACCCGGAGCGGGCGAAGGCCCGCGTTCCCTCGATCTGGAGTTCGCCGATGTCGAGCCCGGCCGTGACAGCCAGGGAGAGGTCGGCCTCCTGATGCCAGTAGCGGGCCCCTCCGAGGAGATCGAAGGCCAGCGGACCGGAGCGAGCGACCTCGTAGGCCGCTCCGGCTTCGGCGATGGCCATCTCGATGTCGAGGCCGATCGATGTACCGAGGGTTCCGGTCACTCCGGGTGCCAGGGCGCGGCTGCGGACCTTGCCGCGGTCGACGCCGATCTTGGTCCAGACCACGTTGGTGAAGAGCGCGATCGGGCCGTTGCGAGCCTCGACATCGCCCATCAGGGCCACCAGCGTGTCGCTCTCCTTGACGATGTCGATGAAACTCGCATTCACCTTGACCGAGCGCCCGCGCACGGTCTGGGTGCCATTCAGCGAGGTCAACCAGCCATACGGCACGACACGGAACGTCCATGACGGCGGCATCGGCAGCGCCTCGACGACGGGCTGGGGCGCCGGAAGATCGGCCGCACCTGCAACCCCTCCCGTTCCGGCGATGACACAGAGCGACAGGACGAAGTGGCGGAACAAGCGCGCTGGAGCATCGGACCCAAAAGTGGATTTGCACTTTTGGGATCGAATCCGATGCTCACTCTTAGAAGAGCGCATCGTTCCTGCGAAAAACCGGATCCACTTTTTCGCACGATGCGCAAGGGGCACGCCCGACGACGGGGGGTGAATGACCGGTCTCACCTGGACCTCCTCGCAATCCCATTTCAGGACATCAGATCATGCTCAACCCCGGGTTGCTAGATCATCGGGCGGGCCCGATAGCGCAAATCCACTTTTGGGCCCGTTCGATGCTCCCTTTGGGAGAGCGCATCGGATTCGACCCCGAAAGTGAATGCGGCTTTTCACGTCCGATGCTCTCGGTCCGCCGGTTCAGTCGGCCTGGCGCGAATGGACCGATCGCTCGATCTGCTGCTTGACCGCCTCCATGTTGAAGCTCGCCCCCTTCTGCATCGGCGGGAATTCGATGAGGCTCTGAGCGGCCTTCTCGACTTCCTGCTGCACGAAGACGAAGCGCCAGAACTGGGTGACGAACCAGTTGTAGTAGGCCAACGATCCGTTCTTGCCGTCGGGCATGCCCGTGCGCTCGAAGGGGTCCAGCCGAAGATTGACCAGAATCGGCCAGTCCACCTTGTCCGTCGCACCCAGCCACCCGTTGGGCTGATCGGTGAAGCGGTACTTGAAGTCGCCGATCCGCACCGCGCTCAGCGTCGACTCGGTGAGATAGTAGATCTCGTTCCGCTTCGAGGGACCGTTGCCGGTCATGAGCGCGGTCTGGTCATAGCCGTCGAGATGGACCTTGTAGGTCATGTCGCCGATCTTCTTGCCGGACTTGAGCTCGTCGGCGATGGCCGGGTTGCCGGCCGCCGCGACGAGAGTCGGGAACCAGTCGAGACCCGACACGATGCTGTTCTCGACCTTGCCCGCCGGCACCTTGCCGGGCCAGCGGACGATGGCCGGCACCCGGAAGCCACCTTCGAGCGCCGTGCCCTTGCCGCCGGCGAACGGCGTCTGTCCGCCGTCGGGCCAGGTGAAGTTCTCCGCGCCGTTGTCGGTCGTGAAGACCACGATGGTGTTATCGGCGAGACGATTGTCGTCCAGGTACTTCATGACCGAGCCGACGACGTCGTCGAGCTGCGCCATTCCGGCTTCCTGGACGCTCCAGCCGTTCTCGGGCGTGCGCATGGCCTCGTATTTTTCCGACAGATGCGTGATGACATGCATCCGGGTCGGGTTGAGCCAGACGAAGAACGGCTTGTTGTCGCTGCGGGCCTTGTCGACGAATTTCAGCGTCGTATCGAGGATCTCGTCGTCGACGGTCTCCATCCGCTTCGGGCAGAGCTGGCCGGCATCCTCGATCCGCTGCTTGCCGATCCGTCCCCAGCGCGGCTGCTCGCTCGGATCGTCCCGATCGGTCGCGAAGCTGTGGACCATGTTGCGGGGCCCGATCGTATCGCGCAGCGCCTGCGGATAGTTCGGGTGACACGGATCCTCCATCGCGTCGAGGTGATAGAGATAGCCGAAGAATTCGTCGAAGCCGTGCACGGTCGGCAGGAACCTGTTCAGGTCGCCCAGATGGTTCTTGCCGAACTGGCCGGTGGCGTAACCCATGGACTTGAGCACCGTGGCGATGGTCGGCGCCTCATCGGGAATGCCGAGAGGCGAGCCGGCCTGCCCGACGGTGGTCAGCCCGGTGCGGATCGGCAATTCGCCCGTGATGAAGTTTGCGCGCCCGGCCGTGCAGCTCGCCTCGGCGTAGTAGTCGGTGAAGCGCATGCCCTGCGACGCGAGCCGGTCGAGGTTCGGCGTGCGACCCGCCATTATGCCCTGATTGTACGCACCGATGTTGTTCCAGCCGATGTCGTCGCCCATGATGACGATGATGTTGGGCCGGGCAGATGCCTGGGCGGCAGGCGCCTGTGCGGCGGCGGGCGCCAGGGCGGCGGCGGAGACGAGCGCGGTCGCTCCCAGAAGGGCCGCCTGCGTCGCGCCACGCGCGCGGGCAAGGACCCGCTTCAGCCGCGATCCGGCGCCCGTGGGCGCGGTGGAGAGATCCGTGGACGTTCCATGAGGCATGGGGAAACTCCTCTGTCAGGTCTTTGGGGCATTTCGCCTGACACGCCGGAAGCTGACACGGCTTGTCGAGGTGTCGACGGACTGGGAAAAACGGGCCGCAGGCCGATATCGGTCGCAGCAATTCGGGGCCCGTATGGCGGTGAGATCGAAGGCGGTCCGGGATCGACCAGAAACATATGACGACGAGCCTTTCACGTCAGCCGGGCCTTTGCCTCGCATCACCTGGATGCGGCTGAGGACGTCGACGGAGCTCGGGACGCCGCCGTGTAACTCGAGAGCACTGTGCTCGAGGGCACTATAGAGAGTGCTGAGAAGCCTGCTTGACCGAAGAGGACGCGGGCTTGACAGTTTGCGACCGCCGGGAGGATGCCGGTTCTCGAAAGAACGCGGCGGCGATGTGAACGATGGTCATTCGCGCGCGATGGCGTGGAAGAAGCTGCCTGTGACAAAGCCGCTGCGATGGCCGGCAGGTCCGAGACGATGTCCCTCGGCGTCGGCGATCGTGGCGAAGGCCGCACCGGAGGAGGTGTCGCCTCGTGTGACCGAGGCATAGTGAAACTCGTGTCCGACAAGGCGGCTTCCTGCGGTGCCGAGCGCTCCGTCGTGGATCAGATGCGCGACCCGATAGCCGAGATGCATCTTGCGTCTGGCATAGCTCGTCGCGACGGGAAGGAGCCCCGCCATGGAGTGAACGTGGCCGTTCCCGTCCTCGAGCGCCTCGCCCAGGACCATATATCCTCCACACTCCCCATGGACCGGACGATTCGTGGAGAACGCACGCAGGCCTTGAAGGAACCGGTGCGCGCCGGCGATGCGGCCCGCATGAAGCTCCGGATAGCCTCCCGGCAGCCAGCATATGTCGCAATCGGGCGGCGGAGGCTCGTCCGCGAGTGGCGAGAAGGTGACGATCTCCGCTCCCGCCGCTCGCCAGCCTGCGAGCACATGGGGGTAGGTGAACGAGAACGCCTGATCCGACGCGAGGGCGATGCGCTGTCCCGGCGGCGGCAGGGCCAGCGCTGGAGCATCGACGTCGATGCGGGTCGGGCCGCTCAAGGCGAGGAGACGGTCGATGTCGACGGCGGCTTCCACCGCATCGGCGAGGCGCTCCAACCGCAGGCCGAGTTCCGCGGTCTCGCCGGCCTGAACGAGACCGAGATGGCGCTCGGGCAGGGTCAGCGTGTCGGTCCTCATGAGCGCGCCGAGCACCGGCAGGCCGATGCGCGCCATTCCGTCCTCCACGAGCCTGCGGTGACGGTCGCTCGCGACCCTGTTCAGCACCACGCCGGCGATCGTGATCCTCGGATCGAAACGGGCGCAGCCGAGGGCGACGGCGGCGGCCGATTGCGCATGCCCCGAAACGTCGAGCACGAGAACCACCGGCCAGCCGAACAGAGCGGCGATGTCGGCGCTGGCCCCGGTGCGGCCGATCTCCTGGCGCACGCCGTCGTAAAGGCCCATCGATCCTTCGGCGACGATGAGATCCGCGCCGGCCGCGGACGCGGCGGCAAGCGCCGTCAGCAGGCGCGTGCTCATGGCGAAGCTGTCGAGGTTGTAGCTCGGCGCGCCGGTGGCTGCCGCATGGAATGCCGGATCGATGTAGTCCGGCCCGCATTTCACGCCGCGGACGCGCAAGCCACGGCGTGCGAGCGCCCTTTGAAGTCCGAGCGTGATCGTCGTCTTGCCCGATCCTGAGCGGGGCGCCGCGATGAGAAGGCCGGGAGCGATGGTCACTGAGCCGCCTCGTCGCCGAACGCCAGGAGACGATCGGCGATGGCGGAGCGAAAGGCCGCAATCGCCCCGACGGCGATGATCGCGGGAGAGCGGACCATGCCTTTCCCGGCGAGATCGGGCAGGTCTTCGAGCCTTGCCTCCACAACGCTTTCCCGGGACGTCGTCGCCTCGTGGACGGTGAGCGTCGGCGTGTCGCCGGCCAACCCTCCTTCCATCAGAGCGCCGACGATCGACGAAATGCTCGAAACGGCCATGTAAAGAACGATCGGAACGCCCGTGCGGGCCAGGGAGGCCCAGTCGATATCCTCGCCGGGGGCCGGATGGCCCGTCGCGAGAATGACCGCATGGTTGGATTTGCGGAACGTCGCCGGCACTCCATGGACCGCCAGCGATGCGAGGCCGCTCGACACTCCTGGAACGATGCGGAACGAGACTCCGGCCTCGGCAAGCGCCAGCGCCTCCTCGCCGCCTCGCCCGAAGATGAAGGGATCGCCCCCTTTCAGCCGCAGCACCCGGCGGCCCTCGCGGGCAAGCTGGATCAGCCGTTCGCAGATGTCCCGCTGAACCGCCGAGGGCCTGCCTCCACGCTTGCCCGCGAATTCGAGCACGGCGTCCGCGCGGGCGAACGACAGGATATCCGGTCCGACCAGCGCGTCGTAGACGATCACATCCGCCGTCGCCAGGGCGTTGAGAGCATGGAGCGTCAGCAGCCCTGGATCGCCCGGACCCGCCCCGACGAGCCAGACGGTTCCCGGGGTCAGCGATGGCGTGACGCGGCTCTGGCGCGCCAGGCGTGTTTCCGCGCTCTCGCCTGATCCGGGATCGAAGGGCGGGATGTGCTTCATCGCGTGTCCTTGCGCAGGCTGGGACGGAAGCGTCGGTCGTAATCCGTCGAGTAGAGCGCGCTGTCGCGGAAATCAGTCGCCTCGAGGGTGCGGCCCACCAGGATCAGGGCCGTTCGCTCCAGCTTTTCCGCGTGGACCATGGGGGCAATGGTTCCAAGAGTGCCTTTCAGGACCCGCTCGTCGGGCCAAGACGCGCGCCAGACCACGGCGGCGGGACAATCGGCGCCGTACGCCGGCAGCAGATCCTCGACAACCTTCTCGATGACGTGGATCGAGAGATGAATCGCGAGCGTCGCCCTCGTCTCGGCGAACAGCGCGAGGCTCTCCGTCTCCGGCATGGAGGACGCCCGGCCCGACGTGCGGGTGAGAACCACCGATTGGCCGATTTCAGGCACGGTCAGCTCTCGCCCGAGCACGGCCGCCGCCGCCGCGAAGGCCGGAACGCCGGGCGTAATCGTATAGGGAATGCCGAGCCCGTCGAGACGGCGGATCTGCTCGCCCATGGCGCTCCAGATCGACAGGTCGCCCGAATGCAGGCGCGCGACATCCTCGCCGCGCTCGTGCGCTCGCGCATATTCCGCCGTGATGGCCTCGAGATCGAGCGGCGCCGTGTCGACGAGGCGTGCACCGGGCGGGCACCAGGACAGGATCTCCGGCGGCACGATGGAGCCGGCATAGAGGCAGACGGGGCAGCTTTCGACGAGACTGCGCCCGCGGACGGTGATCAGGTCGGCGGCTCCCGGACCTGCTCCGATGAAGTGAACGGTCATGAACGTATCTCCCCTCGTGCGAGGGCGCAGGTGACGGAGGCCGAGGCGATGCGCTCCAGGATGAGTTCCGATCGCGGTCCTCCCGCCGCGAGCGCGGCGGCCTCCGCGACCGATCCGACCCCGTGGGCCGCCATGGAGCGCCCCGAGTGCGTGCGCCCGCGCGGGGCCGCGGCGGCCAGGGCCTGTTCTGCAACACAGACGGGCGTGACGGCAAGACGGCGGGCGGCTTCCGCAAACGTCGAAAGGGTGGCGAGCGGCTCGACCGTCGCGAGCCGATCCAGCTCATGTCTCGCCATCGCGGCGCGGGCAAGCGCCTGTTCCACGAGCGCGACGATCTCGTCGGCGGCAGCGCCCCGCCTGAATCCCACACCGGCCACGATCATGGCTTCGTCCCCACCCATTGCGTGACGGGCATGGCCGCTCGCCAGCCGTGCATGGCGCCGATGCGGTCCAGGCGAGAAACCGCCAGCCGCCGCATGAGGCCCCCGTGACGGGCATGAAGAGTGCCGAGCAACGTTTCGGTCTCAAGGGTCACCGCATTGACGACCAGGCGCCCACCGGGCCTGAGCGCCGTCCAGGCCGCGTCGAAGATTCCGGGTTCGGATGCGCCGCCGCCGACGAACACCGCGTCCGGAGAGGGCAGGCCGGTGAGCGCCTCGGGAGCGCGACCGAGCCTGATCTCCAGGGCTGTGGCGCCGAGGTCCGCCGCGTTGCGGCGCGCCCGTTCGGCCCGGTCCTCACGCTCCTCGATTCCGATGCAGCGGTTTCGCGGATGGCGCAGGCACCACTCGATGCCGACCGAACCCGCACCCGCGCCGATGTCCCACAGCAATTCGCCCGCTCTCGGTGCGAGCGCCGCGAGCGTCAACGCGCGGATTTCCGCCTTCGTGAGCTGACCGTCATTCTCGAACCACGTGTCGGGAAGGCCCGGCGCCAGGGGAACGATGCGGGCATCGTCCGCAGCCGCGACCTCGATGGCGACGGAATTGAGCGGGGCGATGTCCGCGATGGCGAAGCCGGCTGCGGTCGTGGATCGGATGCGCTCGCGCGATCCCCCCATGGCCTCGAGCACGGTGACCGTCGAGGAGCCTAAACCTCTTGCCTTCAGCAATTCGGCAAGTCTGCCCGGCGTGCTGCCGTCCCACGACAAGGCGATGATGCGCGCGCCCGGCTGAAGAGAGGGCACGACCCGTTCGAGAGCCCTTCCGTGAAGACTCACGCAGTCGCACTCGGGCAACGACCAGCCCAGGCGCGCGGCCGCGAGGCTGAAGGCGGAGGGCTGTGGAAAGCTGACGATCTCCTCGGCCGGGACCAGGCGGGCAAGTTCGGCGCCGATGCCGTACTGGAAGGGGTCGCCCGTCGCGAGCACGCATGTGGGCTCGCCCCGTCTTTCCAGCACCAACCCGTATCCGTCAGAAAAAGGGCTCGGCCACGCGAGCGTACGCGCGGAAAGAGGGGCGGCCAAGTCGAGGTGGCGCGCGCCCCCGATCACGAGCTTCGCCCCGTCGAGAGCGGCGAGGGCGGCCGCCGACAGGCCCGCGCGCCCGTCTTCGCCGATGCCGATGATGGTCAGCCAGGGACGGCCCGGCGCAGCGCCCGACCGAGGGACGGTCGACTCGGGCGCGGAATTCGGAGAAAAGGAGTTCATGCGCATTCTCGTTCTAGGCGGCACCACGGAAGCCTCCGCGCTCGCGGCGCGGCTCGCGAACCGGGCCGACTTCAACCCTCTCCTGTCTCTCGCAGGCCGTACCCGCGACCCGCATCCGTTGCCGATCCCGACACGCATCGGCGGCTTCGGCGGTGTGGAGGGGCTGACCCGCTTCCTGCGGCATGAGGATATCGAAGCGGTGGCCGATGCGACGCATCCCTTCGCCGCCATCATGTCCCGCAATGCCGCTGAAGCCTGCGCGAGGGCCGGGGTGCCGCTGCTCGCCCTGCGCCGTCCGCCCTGGACCCGGCAGGAGGGCGATCGCTGGATCGATGTGCCGTCCATGGAAGCCGCGGTCGCCGCGCTTGGAGAGACGCCTCGCCGTGTCTTTCTCACGATCGGCCGGATGGAGCTTTCTCACTTCGCGGCTGCGCCCTGGCACACTTACCTGGTCCGGACCATCGAGCCCGTCGGCGATGCGCTTCCGGTTCCGAATGTCGTCGCCATTCGCGACCGCGCGCCCTTCGACGAGGCTGCCGAGCATGCGCTCATGGAGCGCGAGCGGGTCGACGTGCTGGTGACGAAGAATTCGGGCGGCGCCGCGACCTATCCGAAGATCGCGGCTGCGCGGATTCTGGGCCTGCCGGTCATCGTCGTGGCGCGGCCCCGCGTGCCTGCGGGCGTCGAGGAGGTTGCCACGGCAGACGCGGCTCTCGACTGGCTCGAACGGCGTCACGCCCGCACTCCGTAAGAGCGGGGCGTGTACACGTAGGGCGTATCGCCGTCGCCTTTCACGATCCGCCGCGTCGTGCTTGCGCCGATGATCACCATTGTGGACATGTCGGCAAGCGAGGCCTCCACCTCGCCGAGCGCCAGGATTCGAATGCGTTCATCGGGACGCCCGACCGCGCGGGCGAGGATGACCGGCGTATCGGGGCCTCGTGTTTCGGCGACGATCGTCAGCGCCGCGCCGAGCTGCCAGGGCCTTGCGGAGGAAATCGGGTTGTAGAGCGCCACGACGAAATCGGCTTCGACGGCCGCTCTCAAACGCTTCTCGACGACCTCCCAGGGCTTGAGATTGTCGGAGAGCGACATGGCGCAGAAGTCGCCGCCCAGCGGCGCGCCCACCCGGGCGGCGGCGGCGAGCATCGCCGTGATGCCGGGCTCGACGTGGATATCGAGGCCGCGCCACGCGGGATCGCCCGTCTCGAGCGCTTCGAACACCGCCGCCGCCATCGCGAACACGCCGGGATCTCCTCCGGACACCACGGCGACCCGGGCACCATTGGCGGCAAGATCGAGGGCGAAGCGCGCGCGGTCGAGTTCGACGCGGTTGTCCGAGACATGGCGGCGCTGACCGGGCTGTTCCGGCACGCGGCCGACATAGGGGCCATAGCCGACGAGGTCCGTTGCCGAGGCGAGGGCCTCGCTGGCAGCCGGCGTCAGCCAGCGCGGATCGCCCGGGCCGAGGCCGACGATGGTGATCCGGCCCGTCATACGCGCCTCCCTTGTCCGGGCACGATGACGAGCGAGAAATAGGGAGCTTCGATCGTCTCCGGCAGATCGGCGAGCGGAACGATCCGCTCCTCCGCCATCGTGGCGCGCTCCACATAGATCGCACGGTCCAGAAGTCCCGCGGAGGCAAGAGCCTTGCGGACCTTCGGCAGGTTGCGACCCAGCTTCATCACCACGGCGGCGTCCGTACCGGAGAGGCGTCGCGTCAACTCGGTCTCGGTCAACGTTCCGGGCACCACGGTGAGCACGTCGTCGCCCCAGGTGATCGGCGCGCCGGCCCGGGTCCAGGCACCCGACATGCCGGAGATAGCGGGCACGACTTCGGTCGGCACCTTGTCCTTGAGACGCCACCAGAGATGCATGAAGGAGCCGTAAAAGAAGGGGTCGCCCTCGCACAGCAGGGCGACCGTGCGGCCTGCTTCGATCTCCGCGAGGAGCTTGTCCGCCGAGGCCTCGTAGAAGGGTTTGAGCGCGGCGGCATAATCCGGGTGATCGGCCGGGATCTCCGTCGTCACCGGATACACGAGTGCGATCTCCCGCTCCGGGTCCGCACCGACGACGGCGTCGGCGATGGCACGCGCATTGCCCCGTTTTCCGCGCTTGCAGAAATGGGCGAGCCGGTCGGCCGTCTCGAGCACCTTGCGGGCGCGCACCGTCATATAGTCCGGATGACCGGGCCCGAGCCCGAGGCCGAAGAAGCGAATGGCGGTCTGGGTCATGCCTGCCTCACTCGATGGGGTGGGCCAGGGCATTGACCGCTGCGGCCGCCATCGCGCTGCCGCCGCGCCGCCCATGGACGACGAGATAAGGGACTCGGCCATCCCGGGCCAGGGCGTCCTTGGACTCCGCCGCTCCGATGAAGCCGACCGGAATGCCGATCACCGCCGCAGGCTTCGGAGCACCCGCATCGAGCATTTCGAGGAGGCGGAACAGGGCGGTGGGCGCGTTGCCGACGACCACGACGGAACCCTCGAGGTGCTCCCGCCACAACTCCATGGCGGCCGCCGAGCGGGTGTTGCCGAGGTCTGTTGCCATCGCGGGAACGCGGGGATCGTCGAGAGTGCAGATGACCGCGTTGTCCGCGGGCAACCGGGAGCGGGTGATGCCGTTCGCCACCATCTTGGCATCGCACAGGATCGGCGCACCGCGCTTGAGGGCTTTCTCCGCTGTCTCGGCAAAGTCGGACGAAAGACCGACATCGGCAGGCAGATCCGTCATGCCGCAGGCGTGGATCATGCGCACGACAACGCGTTCGGCCGTGCCGGAAAAACGGGAGAGGTCCGCTTCGCTGCGGATGATCGCGAAGGAGCGGCGATAGATCTCGGCTCCTACGCGGATGTAGTCGCGGGCGTTGCTCATCGCGCATTCTCGGCGAGAGCGTGGCGCAGGTCGTCCAGGGTTCTGAGAGGCAATAAGCGCGTCATGAGATCGTCGATGGAAAGGTGGAGGCAGGCGGCATCCTGCGTGGAGGCGTTCGGAATGACGTCATAGCGGCCATCGCCGCGGGCCGCCAGCGTGAGGTCGGCCCGGCCCGGATGGGCGCAGCCCTTTCGGCAGCCCGAGACGTGAAGGGTGGCGCCTTCCGCCAGAAGATGACCGCAGGCGCCTGCGATCCGCAAAGCGTCGGCGGGAGCAGGCGTCAAGGCGCTGGCGCAGTCGGGCTTGCCGGGGCAGGCGAGCAGGGAGAGGCGGGGATCCCCCGCGTCGGTGATGAAGCCCGAGCGGCGGGCCTCATCGAGGATCGCATCAAGGCTGGTGACCGCGATGCCAGGAAGCAGAATTCCGCGCGTGAACGACAGGCGGATTTCCCCCGTGCCGAAGCGCTCGCTCCATGCGGCGACCTGCTCGAGCTGCGCGCTTCCACAACGCCCGAAGGGAAGGGCGAGAAGAAGGGCCTTGCCGCCATGGGCATCGACGATACCGGCCCGTGGTGACGAAGGACGGGCGCCAGGAGAAGAGGCGGGTCCGAGCGCCGCGGCATCGGCGAGTTCGCGCACGAGGCTCCGCTCGAGATGGCGCAGCCGCCGGGCTTTGGTCCGCCCGGCCGTTATCATCCCGGCATATCCGGACAGGATGGCGGCGACCGCCTCCGGCACCCGCGACAGGTCCGTCGCGCCGATCCACTCGGGACCCTCGGGCGATGCGACGCCGACGGCGGCGGCATCGCCATCATCCTGAGCCAGCAGGTGAAGGTCGGCCCCGATGGCATCGAGCGGCATGGATCCGCCGCCATCGACGGCGATGAAGACTTTGGCCGGAAGACCGTCTATGCCGCGGGCCGTGTCCTCGACGACCTGAGCGAGGGCCAGGGTGTCGAAACAATCGTCCGGATCGATGCCCGCGAGCGGGGAGGTTGCGGTGGGATGGGTCGGGCCGTCTCCTTCGGGTTCGACGAGGCCTTCCCGATCGAGGAGCGCGCGCAGCTTTGGGTAAGTCTCGTCCCGCACTCCGCGAAGCTGCAGGTTGCCGCGTCCCGTGATATCGAGATGGCCGTTGCCGAAACGTCGTGCGGCATCGGCGACGAGGCGCGCCTGATCGGCCGGCAGCCTGCCGCCGAGACAATGAAGGCGCACGAGCAGACCGTCGCCGGTCGCCATCGGGCGGCGCACGCCCGGGCACCAGCCTCTGCGCGTGACGGTGCTCGCGGCTGTCATTCCGTCCCCTCCTGTCGGGCCGTCCCCTCTTGCCGGGCATCCTCGAACAGCACTGCCACGGAATTGAGGCGGCTGTGCCACAATCCCCGCCGTCTCGCCTGCGCGAGGCGATCCCGGATGGCCTGCGCGGCGGCCGGGTTCGCGTCCGCCATCCGCTTGCGAAGCTCTTCATCGGCCAGAAGCGCCGTGAACAGGAGATCGAACGCTCCGGATGACACCGCATCCGTCGTGGCCGCGAGGGCAAAGAGCGCATCGACCCCTTGTGCGATCTCGGCAACGCCGCGCCAGCCATGGCGGAGCTGGCCCTCGATCCAGCGTGGATGCGTCAGGCGACCGCGCACGAGCCGATCCACGTCCTCATGGAGAATGCGGGCCCTCGGGTTCTGCGGCCGGCTTGTGTCGAGGCTGTAGAGCGCCGGGGATGCGCCGAGCACTTCGGCGGCAGCGGCAAAGCCGCCGATGGCATCGGCGGCGGAATCGCCGTCCAGGATGTCGCGCTCGGCCACGTCGCTCACATGCACGAAGGCTTCCGCCTGCCGGACCCTGGCCGGAAAGCTCTCATCCACGCCCAGAGCCCCCGAAGCCCCGAACGCATGGGAGGTGCCCTCGAGATAGGTGCGGCCGAGATCGTTCCTGCCGCTCCATTCTCCGTCCAAGGCGCGGGCCGATACGCCCGCACCGTAGGTGCCCGGCGCCGATCCGAACACGCGCGAAAGCGCCTCGCCGCGACGGCGGGCGGCCGCGAGTTCGTTCCAGTCGTCTTCCTCGTCGAGCGCAGCCACGGCGCGCGCTGCCTGATCGAGGAGGGCGATCTGGTCGGGGAACGTATCCCTGAATGCACCCGAGACGCGCACCGTGACGTCCGCGCGGGGCCGGTCGAGCAGCGGTTGCGGCACGATCTCGAAGCCGGTCACGCGGGTGGAGGCATGGTCCCAGACCGGGCGAACGCCCATGAGAGCGAGCGCATGAGCGATATCCTCGCCGCCGGAGCGAAGCGTCGGCGAGGCCCACAGGTCCATCACGACCCGGCGCGGCCAATCGCCTTCCTCCTGCAGATGGCGCCGCACGACTTCCGCCGCCGCGCGCCAGCCGAGTTCGGTTGCCGCGCGCGTCGGAATGGCGCGCGGATCGAGCGTCGTGAGATTGCGGCCGGTGGGCAGAACGTCCGTATGGCCGCGCGTGGGCGAGCCTGCGGGACCCGGAACGGCAAAGCGCCCATCGAGTGCCTTGAGCAGGCCTTCGCGTTCGCCGGCGCTGCTACTGTCGAACCCGACGGGAGCCTGCCCGAAGATGTGGAGGCCGTCGCGGATCGTCACCTCGCCGAGATCGCAGAGATGGGCGTCGAGGCGCGTCAGAGCTTCGTCCATGGGCATGGCGTCGTCGACCCCGCAGATCGCGGCAAGGCCGCCGGCTTTTGCCCGCTCCAGGATCTCCCGGGCGACGAGATCGGCGCGCCCCGGATGAAGGACCTGCGCGGAGGAAAACTCCTCCACCAGCTCGCGCAGAGCCGCCGCCTCCCCGGTGAGGCCGCTGTCACCGGTCTGCGGCGTGAGGTGCCCGATGGTCACTGCGCCGATCCGGCGCTTGGCGGGAGCGGCCTCGCCGGGATCGTCGACGATGAAGGGATAGATCACGGGGAGCGGGCCGGTGGCGAGGCGCGGCCAGCAGGTGGGGGACAACGCCACCGCCTTGCCGGGCAACCATTCGGTGGTCCCGTGGGTGCCCAGGTGCACGAGGGCGTGGATGTCTTCCAGGATTCTTAAACCGCAATAGAACGCGAGATAGCCGTGGCTCGGCGGGCATTCCGGATCATGATAGAAGCCCTTGCGGTCCTGTCCGTGCCCCCGGTCGGGTTGCAGAGCGACAAGAACGTTGCCGGCGCGGATCGCGCGAAAGCGGAAGGCTTCGCCGTCCAAGGCCGCATCGTTCTCCGGGACGCCCCACCGTTCATCGATTGCGGTTCTCAGTTCTTCGGGCACGCCGCCGAGCCAGGCGCGGTAGGCTGCGAGCGGAACCGCGAAGGAGGGTTCGCCCTCGGTCAGCCGCGGCATGAGATCGGCGGCGGTGAAGTCCCTGTGGGCGTCGTACCCGGCATCGCGCAGCAGATCGAGGATCGCGCAGGCGCTGGCCGGCGTATCGAGCCCGACGGCAAATCCGGCGCGGCCGCCGCGCGCCGGATAATCGGAGAGAACGAGCGCCAGCCGCCGCTCGGCGCGTGATGCACGGCCGAGGCGGATCCAGGCGGACGCCATGGCGGCCACCATGTCGATGCCGGCTGCGTCCGGCGCCTGGATTCGATGAGAGAAGCTCAGGGCGGGATCGGCGGGCTCCTCGGCCTTGAACGAGATCGGCCCGGCCGCGATGCGCCCGTCGAATTCCGGCAGGGCGATCTGCATGGCGAGATCCGCAGCGGAGAGACCACGCGGAGAAGCCTCCCAGGCGTCCTTCGGGCTGCCGACGGGAATCGCCTGGAGGATGGGACAATCCGCTTCATCGAGCACGAAACCGACCTCGTCGCGCGCCGAGAATGCCGTCGTCGTGACG
Source organism: Microvirga sp. M2 (assembly GCF_047497095.1). NCBI lineage: Bacteria > Pseudomonadati > Pseudomonadota > Alphaproteobacteria > Hyphomicrobiales > Methylobacteriaceae > Microvirga > Microvirga sp. M2. The sequence goes on along the minus strand of NZ_CP134063.1, from coordinate 2,578,804 downwards.
ATCACATCCGGCCGGCGGAGCCGGATCGCACGGCGCAGGACGGCGACGGCCTCCGGATCCTTCAGGCTCGAGACCGCGAGCACGAGCGGAGTGATGCCGCGTGCGTGGAGCGCCGCGGACAGAGCCTCGACGGCCTGCATGTCGCCTGAAAGAAGCACTGAGCGGTAAACGAGCACATGCGCGAGCCGGCGTTGCGGCGGGCAGCGGGCGAGCAGCGTTTCCGGCGAGACGATTCCTTCCTCGGGCGTCCAGGCGAAGGCCCGAGGAGAGGGGCGCGGCGGCTCCGCCGCTCCATCCGCGCCGCCGATCTCGGCGCCGATCCGCGCCAGCAATCGCCTCATGTTGTCGATGCCGCCGGCCTGGAAATAGGTTTCCAGCGCGTCGCAGAGGGCAGGGGAAACGGTTGCGTAGGCCGCGAGCCGGGGGTCGGGACGGTCGTCGCCCGGTATCACGGCCAGCTTCACGCCCTCTGCGCGGCAGGTTTCCGACAGGCGCTCCAGGCCATAGCGCCAGTAATCGCGTCCTCCGAGGCAGCGCACGAGAACGAAGCGCGATCTCGCGGCGGTTTTATCGACATAGAGATCGATCGACAGAGGATGGCGCAGGCGGCGGAGCGAAGCCAGACGAAGCGACGGTCCGTCCGGCCTGCGCCTGTGGGCAGCCGCCAGCGCGCCGAGGTCGCTGTCCGCGAAGGACAGGACCACGATATCCCCCGGAGGCTGCTGGAGGTCGATGGCCTCCGCGCCTTCGTCGAGGGATACGGTCGTGACCGGGAGAAGGTGCATCTCACCCGTTGCGCAGAGCGGACTCGACGGCCTTCACGTCGAAGCCCTTGAGGCCGATCACCACCATGCGCCCGTCCCGCGCTTCGCCGGATTTCCAGGGCCGGTCGAAGTGATGGGCGATCCGCTGACCGACGCCCTGGACGACGAGGCGCATCGGCTTGCCGTCGACCGGTGCGAAGCCCTTGATGCGCAGCACGCCCGCCGCCTCCGCCGCGCGCTCCACGCGGGCGACGAGCGCTTCCGGCGTCGCGACAGGACCGACCGGGATCGCGACGCTCTCGAAATCGTCGTGGTCGTGATCGTCGGCCGTCTCATGATGGGAGGGGCGTGCCTCCAGATCGGCTTCGGCGGCGGCGCCCAGGCCGAGCAGCACGGCCGGATCGATCCTGCCATGCGCTGTCTCGATCACTTTCACGGCGCGCGGCAGATGTTCGTCGATCGCGGCGAGAACCTTCGCCCTGTCGCCCGATGCCATCTGGTCGGTCTTGTTGAGGAGGATGAGGTCGGCGCAGAGCAGCTGGTCCTCGAAGACCTCCTCCAGCGGGTTCTCGTGATCGACCGAGCTGTCGGAGGCACGCTGGGCTTCCAGCGCCTGGGGATCCTCCGCGAAGGCGCCGGAGGCGACGGCCGGGCCGTCCACCACGGCGATCACGCCGTCGACCGTGACGCGCGAGCGGATATCCGGCCAGTTGAAGGCCCGCACCAGGGGCTTCGGCAGGGCGAGGCCCGAGGTTTCGATGAGAATGTGCTCCGGCGGGTTCGGCCGGTTGAGAAGGGTGTTCAGGGCGGGCACGAAATCGTCCGCCACCGTGCAGCACAGGCAACCGTTCGGCAGCTCCACGATGTCCTCCTGCGTGCAGCCCTCGATGCCGCAGCCTTCGATGAAGGAGCCGTCGAATCCGAGATCGCCGAACTCGTTGACGAGAACCGCGAGACGACGGCCGCCGGCATTCTCCAGAAGGTGACGCACCAGAGTGGTTTTTCCGGCGCCGAGAAAACCCGTCACGATGGTGCAGGGGATCTTGGTCAGATCGCTCATGGAGGCGAACCTTTCAGCAGCTTCGATCAAGCCGCGCTGTTGGTCTTGAGAGGGGGAATGCGGGCCACGACGCCCTTTCGGAAAACCTCCGGCCGCTCGCGCCAGGGCACGAGACCATCGGAGGTTGCCGCATAGCGGCGCAATCCGTCGAGGATGGCCTCGACCGAGGTTTCGGAGCTCAGATCACCATAGACATAGGTCCACCGGTCGGGTCCGGACACGGCGATCGTACAGGGGCGCTTGCACACGGAGAGGCACTCGACCGCTTCGATTCGCACCTTCGGGGCGTCCGGGCGAGCGAGTGCTTCGGTCAACGCCTTGTGAAGGAGCGCGCCGGGCCTGAGCGCCGTGTCGTCCGGGCCGCCGGCCTCACGGCAGGTGACGCAGACGTGCAGGCAGATCTCTTCGGAATCGGGAGCCATGGACTTCGGCTACATCGCGCCGGGCAGGGCAACAAAATGGGTTCTGGCAAGAAAGCAGGGTTTGGGCAGAACGCGTGCAGGCATGTATCTCTCCGTCGGGAGACCTGAAGGCCGGTTGGGCTTCCACGGACGGAACCGAACGATCGCGAATCGTTCGACTACGGTCACCGTCGGCACACCCCGTCCGACAGACCCGAGAGAAGCTGTTGACGACGGCAGGTCTCCTGGCTCACGGGTCGATGCGTTGCGCAGCCGCCTTCCCGGGACCTCTTCCCAGTGGCATGTGGAGCGCAGGCTCGCCGTTCACAGTTGCGGGGGCAGCCGCGGTGTCTCACCGCATTCCCTTTTCACCCCGTTGCCGGGGCACCGTCGTCACCATGCTTACCGGGGCGGAGGCCATCTTTCAAGCCTTCCTCCGAGGATGGGCAAGCCTTCGTCCGAGGATGAGCATACCTTGAATTCCTCGCCCGTGCTCGTCATGGTGCGGGCTTCTCATACGGATGCAGGACCCGATGACCCCGGATGAAGAGGCGCGCCATCGCGCCAAAATGATCAAGCGCAAGGAAGTCCAGGACCGCGAGGTCGCCTCGAAGACGGTCGAGAAAGGGCTCCTCATCGTCAATACCGGGCCCGGCAAGGGCAAGTCGACGGCGGCCTTCGGGCTCATGCTGCGGGCCTTGGGGCGGGGCTTCAACGTCGGCGTCGTCCAGTTCATCAAGGGAGCCTGGGAAACCGGCGAGCGTCTCGCCCTGGACCGGTTCTCCGACCAGATCGAGTGGCATACGATGGGTGAGGGATTCACCTGGGAGACCCAGGACCACGCCCGCGATGTGGCCGCCGCCGAGCGGGCCTGGAGCAAGGCGCAGGAGCTGATGGCCCGCGAGGACATCCGCCTTCTGGTCCTCGACGAACTCAATATCGCCCTGCGATACGACTACCTGCCCCTTGGCGATGTCGTCGTGGCGCTGCGGCGGCGAAGAGCGGATCTCCACATCGTCGTGACCGGGCGCAACGCGAAGCCGGAATTGATCGAAGCGGCCGATCTCGTGACGGAGATGACCCTGGTGAAGCACCATTTCGCGGCCGGCGTCAAAGCGCAGGAAGGCATCGAGTACTGATGCGCGCGCTCATGGTGCAGGGGACCGGCTCGAATGTGGGCAAGTCGCTCCTCGTCGCGGGCCTGTGCCGTGTCTTCGCGCGGCGCGGCCTCAGGGTCCGCCCGTTCAAGCCGCAGAACATGTCGAACAATGCGGCCGTCACCGCGGACGGCGGCGAGATCGGCCGCGCCCAGGCGCTCCAGGCGCGGGCCGCGGGCGTGCCTCCGAGCGTTCACATGAATCCCGTTCTGCTCAAGCCCCAGAGCGAAACCGGCTCGCAGGTGGTTGTGCAGGGGCGTCGCGTCGGAACCGCCAGGGCCCGGGAGTATCAGTCCTGGAAGCCGCGCCTGATGGCCGCCGTGCTCGACAGCTTCGCCCGCCTCGGCGAAGAGGCGGACCTCGTCCTCGTCGAGGGCGCAGGCTCCGCATCGGAGGTCAATCTGCGCGCCGGCGATATCGCCAATATGGGCTTTGCCCGCGCCGCCGGAGTGCCGGTCGTCATCGTCGGCGATATCGATCGGGGCGGGGTCATCGCGAGCCTTGTCGGCACGAGGGCGGTGCTCGACGAGGCCGATGCCGCCATGGTGCGCGGCTTCATCGTCAACCGATTCCGGGGAGACACGGCGCTGTTCGACGACGGAATGCGCTTCATCGCGGAGCGCACCGGCTGGCCCGCGCTCGGGCTCGTGCCGCACTTTCCCGATGCCCAACGCCTTCCGGCGGAGGACGGCCTCGGCCTTCGTCGGGCCGGAGCCGGGCCGAACGAAGGCTCCGTTCTGATCGCCGTGCCGGTGACACCGCGGATCTCCAATTTCGACGATCTCGATCCTCTGCGTGAAGAGCCGGGCGTTCAGGTCGCCTTGATCGAGGCCGGCGAACCTCTTCCGGCGGAGGCGGCGCTCGTCCTCCTGCCCGGCTCCAAGACCACCATCGACGATCTGCTGTTCATCCGCGCCCAGGGATGGGACATCGACATCAAGGCCCATTGCCGCCGGGGAGGGCGGGTCCTCGGCCTGTGCGGCGGCTATCAGATGCTGGGACGGCGGATCGACGATCCGTTCGGGATCGAGGGAGAGGCGGGCCGTTCCGTGGAGGGGCTGGGGCTTCTCGACGTGGCCAGCACGCTCACGGAAACGAAACGCCTGGAGGCCGTCACGGGAACGACGATCCCGGACGGGATCCCCTTGTCGGGCTATGAGATGCATGTCGGCGAGACGTCGCGGCAGAGCGTGTCGGTGCAGGCGTTCGCCCGGCTGGAGGATGGTCGTCTCGACGGCGCCGTCTCGGCGGACGGGCGGGTGACGGGAACCTACGTCCACGGATTGTTCGCCGACGACCGCCAAAGAGCCCGCTGGCTCCGGCTTGTCGGAGCCGAGCCGAGCGATCTGGCCTACGAGGCGCTCGTGGACGACATCCTCGACCGCTTCGCCGACCATCTGGAAAAACACCTGGATTGCGAACGGCTTCTGGAACTCAGCTTGCGATAAGCCAGATCAGCATCGGGATGGTCAGGGCCAGCCCGAACAGCAGGGTGCAGGCTGTCCGATAGAGGACGAGCGCCCGGTCGATGTCCTGCGCCGTCGCGTCGGCGCGTCCGTCGCCCATCCACCGGTCTTCGACGCGTACATTCCCATAGATGCGCGGTCCGGCAAGCCGCAGGCCGAGGGCGCCCGCCATCGCGGCCTCGGGCCATCCGGCATTGGGCGACCGATGATGGCGAGCATCCCGAAACAGAGCGCGCAGAGCCGCACGCGGCGAGGCGTTCCGGTTCAGGGCGGCGGCGATGACGATGAGAAGGGCGGTCAGGCGCGAGGCCGGCAGGTTCACCAGGTCGTCGAAGCGCGCGGCTGCCCAGCCGAAGGCCTCGTGCCGGGGCGTGCGGTGTCCGATCATGCTGTCGGCGGTATTCGCAGCTTTATAGAGAACGGCGCCGGTCGGGCCGCCGATGCCGAGCCAGAAAGCCGGGGCGACGATGCCGTCGGAAAAGTTCTCGGCAAGGCTCTCGATGGCGGCGCGGGAGACACCGGCCTCGTCGAGGCTCTGCGGGTTTCGCCCGACGATCATCGAGACGGCCGCACGCCCGCCTTCGATCCCGTGCTCCCGCAATCCTGTCGAGACGGCCGCCACATGCTCGTGAAGGCTGCGCTGCGCCAGAAGGCTGCTGGCCAGAACCGCGATGGCGCAGAATCCGATCGGACCCGTGGCTGCGAGTGCGAATTCCATGGACCGAGCCGCAAGGCCTGTCACGGCGAGAAGCACGAGAAGGGCGAGGAGGCCCGCGGCGCGGCGTCGGCCGGCGCTCCAGGTTTCGCGGTTGAAGGAGCGGTCGAGCGCCTTGATCAGCCTCCCGATCCAGGTGACGGGGTGCCCGATCCGCGTATAAAGACGGCCGGGATAGCCGAATGCCGCCTCCACCGCGAGGGCGAGGACCAGAACCAGGAAGCTATCGGACCATGACATGGGTTGAATCGAATGGTTGAGACACGGATCCTGCACGGCGGAAATCTCGGAGAAGCCCGAAGGCTGTTTCCCGATGCACCCGAGCCGTGGGTGGACCTGTCGACGGGAATCAACCCCATAGCGTATCCTCTGCCTGCCTTGCCAGCGTCCTCGTTCGAGCGGCTGCCTCCGCCCGACGCCCACGCGGATCTGGAAGCCGCCGCCGCCGAGGCCTATGGAGCGACGGAAACGGGGGGACTCGTGGCCGCTCCGGGCACGCAGATCCTCATCAGCCTCCTGCCGCACCTGCGGCCGCGCTCGAAGGTTGCCGTCATCGGGCCGACCTATGCCGAGCACGCGCATGCCTGGCGCGGCGCAGGGCATGAGGTGGCGGAGATCGTCACGCCCGATGACGGCCGCGACGCGGATGTTCTCGTCGTCGTCAACCCCAACAACCCCGACGGCCGGCTTCTTCCGCGGCGAACGCTGGTCGAGCTGGCGGCGCGGCATCATCGACGCGGCGGCTGGCTCGTGGTGGACGAAGCCTTCGCGGATTTCGATTCCGGTGAAACGATCGTGCCGTCTCTCCCCGACGGGACCATCGTTCTACGCTCGTTCGGAAAGACTTACGGCCTTGCGGGGATACGATTGGGATTTGCCGTCGCGCAGCCTGTCGTGGCCGGCCTCCTGCGGGAGGCGCTCGGGCCTTGGGCGGTGACCGGGCCTGCCATCGAGGTGGGGAGAATGGCTTTGCGGGACAACCGATGGCGGCTTGCCGCCGCCGCGGCGCGGGCGAGGGATGCCGGTCGGCTCGACGCGCTCCTGCGGCAGGCGCTCGGAACGGCCTCGGTGGGAACGACGCTCTACCGGATGGTCGAGAGCCCTGCCGCAGCAAGCCTCTTCGCCCATCTCGGGGAGCGTGGAATCTGGATCCGGCGTTTCAAGGACGATCCGCACCGCCTGCGCTTCGGACTGCCGGGCTCCGATGAGGACTGGCTGCGCCTGGAAGCGGCCTTTGCCGGTTTCGCCGGACGAAGCACGAGCGCGGCGCATCCCAATCGCGAAGAGGGCCTTGCATGAGAAAGATCTACGTCATCGGCCTCGGGTCGGGAAATCCCGATCACATGACCATTCAGGCCATCAAGGCGCTCAACGAGGTCGATGTCTTCTTCATGGTCGACAAGGGAGCGGCTGCGGGCGAACTCATCGATGTGCGCGAGGACATCTGCCGGCGCTTCATCGAGGATCCCGATTACCGCATCGTGCGCGCCCGCAATCCCGTGCGCGACGCCCGGTCGGCGGATTACCGGCACGGCGTCGAGGAATGGCACCGGGCGAGGGCCGCCGTCTCCGAGGGCCTGATCCGCGACGAACTGGGGCCGGACGAATGCGGTGCCTTCCTCGTCTGGGGCGATCCCGCGCTCTACGACAGCACGATCAGAATCCTCCATCACGTCCTGGCGCAGGGCAGGGTGAGCTTCGACTACGAGGTGATCCCGGGAATCAGCAGCGTTCAGGCGCTGGCGGCCGCCCACAAGATCCCCTTGAACGACATCGGCGAGGCGGTTCACATCACGACGGGGCGCAAGCTCGCCCAAGGCCGTGCGGGCGATGCCGACAGCATCGTGGTCATGCTCGACGGGGAGAACAGCTTCAAGTCGGCCCCGGCCAGGGACTCCCATATCTACTGGGGGGCTTATGTCGGGATGCCGGACGAGACGATCATCGCCGGTCCCGTTGAAGAGGTCAAAGACCGGATCGAGGAGGTCCGTCGGACCCTTCGGGAGAAGAAGGGCTGGATCATGGACATCTATCTCCTGAAGAGGGGCGGAGCATGAGGGCGCCGGAGTCGACTATCCCGAGGTCGGATATTCCGAGGCGACATGGCGCATGACGACCCGACATGACGGCCCGATATGGCGGCACGACGTCGATGCCCTGGCGTTCCGGCCACGCGGGCACGAAGGCTTCTGCTTCATCCACCGGCTGGCATTCCGCTCCTTGAGCGGGGAGGGCGGCCGGGACATCTGCGAAGCGTATTTCCGGACGAACCGCGACGCCTTCGAACGGGCGGCTCAGGTCAAGATGAGCCGGGTCGACATGCCCGCGGAGCAGAATTTCCACCTGACGAGCCGCGATATCCGGCGGGCGCTTGCGATGGTTGCCGACCCGTGAGGGAGAGCCAGGTCTGCTTTCGCACCCTTGTGGTTTGATGAAAGAGGGTTATAGCTAAGATGCCGGTCCCTTTTTTGGGATAGCAAGGGAATACGGTGCGGGCGTCTTTCGCCCAATGCCGTGGCTGCCCCCGCAACTGTAGGCGGAGAGCGTTCCTCGCTGCGCCACTGGGATACACCCGGGAAGGCAAGAGGAAGCGCGCTGATCCGTGAGCCAGGAGACCTGCCGGCGTCGACAAACCTCTCGAAGTCCTCGGGTGGAGGACAAAGGACAGCTCATGAGCACTCACCAGACCTCGTTTCCGATTCCGTCGTCGGCGACCGCAACGTCCCGGCTCGCGCAGATCGGCCTCGCCGCATTCCTCGGTCTCTTCGTCGTCGGGATCGCGGGCTTCTCGCATATCGAGGCCATCCACAATGCGGCGCACGACGTTCGCCACTCGCTCGCGTTCCCCTGCCATTAAGGGTTCGAGTGATGGCAATCTTCCGTAACATCGTCTTCATCGCGGCTCTTGCAGGTCTTGCGGCGGGCCTCGCGATGACGGCCATGCAATATGCCGGCACCGTCCCCCTGATCCTGAAAGCGGAAACCTTCGAGGGAGCCGAGCCTGCCCACGATCATGCCGCCGCGCCGAACGCGGCGGCTATCCCTCACACGCACGATCACGACGAGGAGGGCTGGGCGCCGAAGGACGGCTTCGAGCGCTCCGCCTATACGGCTCTCGCCAATGTCGTGACGGCCATCGGCTTCGCGCTTCTGCTCGTGGCCGCCTCGGAATTGAGAGGCGGGTTGACCGGCTGGCGTCAGGGAATCTTCTGGGGGCTGGCGGGGTTTGCTGTGTTCACGCTCGCGCCCGGCCTCGGGCTTCCGCCCGAACTCCCAGCGATGCCCGCTGCGGAACTCGGTCAGCGTCAGGTCTGGTGGGTTGCAACGGTTCTGGCGACCGGCATCGGGCTCGCCCTCCTCGTCTTCAAGCAATCCTTGCCGCTTGCCGTTCTGGCGGTCGCGCTCATCGTGGCTCCGCATCTCGTGGGCGCGCCTCAACCCGAGAGCTTCGAGTCTCCCGTCCCGCACGCGTTGGCGCATGAGTTCATCGTCATGGCGTCGGTGACCAGTCTCGTTTTCTGGGTCGTTCTCGGCGGCGTTGCCGGTTTCGCGCGTTCGCGCGCTCAACCCATGGCATGACGTTGCGGGCGTTTCGGCGCCCGCAATCGCTCGCCAGCCTCCGCGCAGCACCCCTAAAGGGTGCTGTTGCCGTTTCAGGAGGCCTTTGAGCATCGGACGTGAAATGTGGAACCCCCGTTTGGGATTGCAGCCGGTGCCGGAAGTCGATGATTTCGAGCATCTTTTGACGCAAAGACGACCATCAATCGAGCTTGGCGGGTGTTCCGCAAACGGATCGCTGGACATTCGGGATCAAACTTGGACGGCTGATCGAAAAGAGCGCATACTGGCGTCATCACCAGCATGTCGGACCTCACAGGCGCTGGTGGCTGAGAGAGATGTGCGCTCCCGCCTGAATGGCTGAGGAGAGTCGCCATGACCGGTGACCTCGACCGAGAGCGCGCACATCTGATCCTGGCGGATCGGCACCTCGTGGCGGGCGAGCAGCGTGTCGCCGGGCAGATCGCCTTGATCCAAAGGATAACCGAGCATGGCCGGGATAGCACCACGGCCAGGGACCTGCTGCGCCTGCTGGAAGAGACCATGGTGCTCTGGCAGGACCACCGCCGGCTCATCCTGGACGCCATCGCCCGGCACGAGCGGGTGATTCCGACTTCCCCTCAGGCGGATCCTGGACAAACTGTGCCCAGACCCTGGCTGGCTCTTCCGGCGGGTGCGGCAGGAGCGGATCCAGTTCAGCGCCGATCCGGGCCATCTCCCAGGCGTGATGCCGGACCTGCTCCTGCGTCTGCTTAAGAGCCCGGCGGAGCTGCGCGGCGGGTTGCCGTCATGGGGGAGGGGCCGATCACGCGAGGATATCCGCCGGCAGGCGCGCCAGCGTATCGGCGACGTGGCGTTTCGCCGGGGCGGAAAGCGGCAGGATGGGCCGTGGCGGCTCGGTGCGGCAGATCTCTAGGAGATCGGCGAGCGCGTAGACGACGCGAAGGCTCGAGTACTGCCTGAACAAGTCCCAAAGCGGTTCCAGCATGCCGTCGAGCCGGCGCGCCTCGGCGGCGTCGCCCTGTCGGGCGGCCCTGACGATCCTCAGGCACACACTGGGCAACAGGCCGCCGAGGACGCTGTACCACGTGTCGGCACCGGCGATCATGGTCTCCGCCGCCGTCCAATCCGCACTGCACCCGATCGAGAAGTCCTGCGGGAGGATCGCGCGCTGTCCGGCAAGGTGCTGCGCCGTGTCATCCGCACCGACACCGGGGTTCTTGATCGCAACGATGCCCGGCACCCCGGCGAGGCGGCCGACGAGGTCCGGAGTGAACTTGAAATGCGTCGTGCCCGGATTGTCATAGATCACGATCGGCAGTCCGCTCCCGCGCGCCACGGCCGAGACATGCTCGAACACCTCGTCGTCGGTGAGCGGCGTATACGAGGCCGCCGAGAGCAGGCCAGCCGCCGCACCGATGTCCTTGGCGTCCCGGGCGAGCGCGACCGCCTCGTCGGTGCGCAACGCGCCGATCCCGGCAATGACCGGAACCCAGCCGGAGGATTCGTCCAGCGCTGCCTCGATGGCGCGGCGCCTCTCGTCGCGGGTCAGATACATGTAGGTGCCCGTGCTGCCGAGCAGGCCGATGGAATCGACGTCGGCCGCAACCAGGCGGCCCACCAGCCGTCGCAGCGCGGCTTCGTCCACGCGGCCGGCATGATCGGCGGGGGTGATCGGAAAGGCGGACAGGCCGCTGGGGAATCTCATGATGCAACGTCCATGGTTCTGACGAATAGGAAGGGGTAGCGGTCGGTCGGCAAGCCCTGAATGGAGATCACCCGCATCACGCGTTGCCCCCGAGGCCGGGCCAGTAATGGCCGTCGGGAGTAGGGCGCCGTCCGAAGATCGCCTGGCCGACGCGCACGACGCTCGCCCCTTCCTCGATCGCTTCCTCGTAGTCGCCGGACATGCCCATGGACAATTCGGTCAGCGCGCCGTTGCGTCGGACGGCCTCGTCGCGCAGCCGGCGCAACAGGGTAAAGCACGGCCGCACCTTCGCCATGTCGGAACTGAACAGCGCAAGCGTCATCAACCCGCGCGGCCTCAGGCGCGGGAACCTGTCCAGGGACTCGACGAACGGCGGGAGCGCGTCCGGATGCAGGCCGAACTTGCTCTCCTCTCCGGAGGTGTTGACCTGCACATAGACGTCGAGGAAGCGATCCTCGCGCTCCAACCGCTCGTTGAGGAGATCGGCCAACCGCAGGCTGTCGAGCGCGTGGAACTCATGGGCGAACCGGGTCAGGACCTTGACCTTGTTCGTCTGGAGATGTCCGACGATGCTCCAGTCGATGGCGAGATCGCTCAAGGATTCGCGCTTCGAAACGGCTTCCTGGATCTTGTTCTCGCCGAAGGAGGACATGCCGGCTTCGAAGGCGAACCGCAGGATATGGGCCGGTACCGTCTTCGTGACCGGAAGGAGCCGCACGGAGGCGCGCTCCCGTCCGGCACGCTCGCAGGCGCGTGCGATGCGCTCCTCGACCGATGCCAGATTGGCGCGGAAAGAGGAGAGCGGGTCGGAGCCGAAGCGTTCGATATCGTCGGGCGACAGTGTCGCGTCGTCGTGTGTCACGATGCCTCCATCGCTTGCCGCTGGTCGGCTTCAGGTTGCATGACGTCGCCGCATATGGACCGGCGGAGCCCCCTTGGAATTCTCTCCGAATAACGGCAAACTGGCCCATACAGAACGTCCAGTTTGCGGCAAAATTGATGGTCCAGTCGACAATGGGCAGCGGATATCGCCAGGGGATCGGAGCGCGGCAGATCTACGAAGCGCTGCGCGACCAGATCCTTGGCGGCGTGTTCGGAACGGATGGGCCGTTGCCGTCGTCGCGCGCCCTCGCGCTCGAACTGGGCGTCTCCAGGACGACGGTCACAGCCGCCCATGAACAACTCCTGGCCGAAGGTTTCATCACGGTCCGCCAGGGGAGGCGGCCGCGTGTCGCGTCGGCTGTGGTCGACAGGGACGTCTGCCGCAAGCCATCGAAGAGCGCGCGGCCGATCCGTCTTTCTGCCTATGGGGAGCGTATCCGCACCGCGGCGCCGTGGGGCAGGACAGAGGCCGGCACGCTGATCGCCGACTTCCGCTACGGCGATCTCGCGCCATCGGATTTCCCGGCGGCACTCTGGAAACGCGCGATCAACGCGGCCATGGCGCGGCGACCGGAGCGCCTGACTTATGGCGATCCTCAGGGATCGCGACGGCTGCGCACGGCCTTGCAGGGCTATCTCTGGCGATCTCGGACGCTGCGCTGCGATCCGGAGCAGATCATCATCGTCAACGGCTCGCAGCAGGGGCTGGACCTGTGCGCCCGCCTGTTCCTCGATCCGGGCGACCGCTTCGTGATCGAGAACCCATGCTATGCCATGGCCCGGCAGATCTTCGCCGCGACGGGCGCCTCACCCGTTCCGATTGCCGTCGATGACGATGGGCTGCGGACGGACCTTTTGGCCGGAACCGGCGCGCGGCTGGCCTACGTCACGCCCTCGCACCAGTTCCCGCTCGGAGGCGTGATGCCGATCCCGCGCCGCCACCGGCTGATCGAATGGGCGCGGCAGCACGACGCCTGCGTGATCGAGGACGATTACGACAGCGAGTACCGCTACGACATCAATCCGGTTCCGCCGCTGCACGGATTGGAGGACAGTGACAACGTCATCTATCTCGGGACCATCTCCAAGACACTCTCGCCGACCCTGCGGATCGGCTATCTGGTCGTCCCTCACGGCTTGCAGGATGCCTTCGCACGGGCCAAGCGATTGACCGACAGGCATTCGCCCGCCACCGAGCAGGAGGCACTGGCGGCGCTCATCGAAGGCGGGGTCTATGAAAGCCATGTGCGCCGCATGCGCCGCCTCAATGGCGAACGGCGCCGGACGCTCCTCGATGCGCTGCGCGTGACGTTCGGGGACCGAATCGCCGTCGAGGGCGCGAATGCCGGGCTCCACATCGTCGTGCGGTTCCCGGACGTGCCGCGACGCCTCGAGCCCGACCTCATCGAGACCGCGCGCCGCGTCGGAGTTGGCGTGCGTTCCATCGCGCCGCTCTACGATTCGGGCGCGGACGCTGTCCTGGTCGATCACGTCAGCCTCATGCTGGGATATTCCGCCCTGGACACACGGCAGATCGAGAGAGGCGTCCATCTTCTGGCCGAGGCCTTCGGGCAGGTGCGGGCGCGCGCTTGAACGGCGCGCCTCTTGCCCGCGTGCGAACCTCTCAACGAAGTTCCCGTCGTGAGAACGTGTTGCACTGAACGCGCTCTCCCGGGCGATTTTGCAGAGAGATTCTCGGATTCGCGAGGCGAGAAAAGAGATATTCTCTGCCGGCTCGCTGATCTACCGAGAGCCTTTCGCTTGAGGAAACATTAACTTCGAGAAGACGATCGTGCTTGCCCGGCAGCACAGGTCAACTCCTGAGACCGACGCATTTCAGCGGGGCATCCGAGCCTGAACGGGCGGAAAACCGTATAACTTTTGTGGTTCCTGAACGATGACAATGATTCAGCAGGACGTGCGCGATCGCATTCTCCATGCCGTCGAGGCGAAGTTCGATGCGCAGATCGAATTTCTGTCCGGTCTCGTCCGCCATCGATCCCTGCGAGGGCAGGAGACGGCCGTCCAGGAGTTCGTCGAGGCCGCCCTTCTCGCACGCAGCTACGAGGTCAGCCGTCTGCCCATCGATCCCGCGCTGATCGGCAAGCACCCGGCATTCTCTCCAATGACCATGGACTTGAGCGGCTCGTGGAACCTGATCGGAACCCGCAACCCGCCTGAAGTCGAAGGCCGTTCGCTGATCCTCAACGCCCATGTCGACGTGGTTCCCGCGGGCGACCCGGCCCGCTGGCAATACCCGCCCTTCGAACCGATCCGGAACGGCGACTGGCTCTATGGGCGCGGTTCGGGCGATATGAAGGCCGGTCTGTCAGCCGCGATCTTCGCGCTCGACGCCATCGAAGCGGCGGGTCTCGAGCTCGCGGCGCCGGTCCAGATCCACTCGGTCATCGAGGAGGAGATCACCGGGAACGGGGCCGCCATGGCGCTGGCGGACGGCCGTCTCGCCGATCTGGTCCTCATCCCCGAACCGACCGACGAGAAGCTCGTCCGCGCCAATTCCGGCGTCATCAAGTTCGGTATCACCGTATACGGAACCCCGGCGCACCCGCGCGAGGTCAGCAGCGGCGTCAGCGCAATCGAGGCAGCGATCCGGCTGATCGACCTTCTGAAAAAGCTTGAGGCGCGATGGAACGCCGAGCAGGCCGAGCGCGCCTTCTTCGAGGACGTCGAAAATCCCGCTGCCCTCACCATCGGGACGATATCCGGCGGCGAATGGATCGCATCGGTTCCGTCGAGCTGCAGGTTCGAGGGCCGCATCGGCTTTTATCCGGGTGACGGTCCCCAGGCGCGTGCAAGGGAATTCGAAGACTTCATCGCCGGCGCGATTGCGGATGATCCTCTCCTATCCCGTGGCCCGGCCCCGACCGTGGAATGGGTCGGCGTCATGCATGCGGGTTACGTCCTGGCCCCCGGATCGGATGCCGAGGCGATGTTGGCCGACGCTCATCGGCTCGCCCACCCTTCCCGGAGGGAGCCGCTCGGGTCCTACGTGATGGCCTGTTACCTGGACGCTGCCGTCTACTCGGTCCACGCGGGAATACCGTCTCTCGTTTATGGACCGGTGACCGAGAACATTCACGCGGTCGACGAGCGGGTATCCCTGTCGTCTCTTCTGCGGACGACGAAGACCATCGCCTTGTTCGCCGCCTCCTGGTGCGGGGTCCGCATGAAGGCCGGCAGGACTGGCACAGCCGGGCAATGATCCCACGCAGACCGAACCGACGAGCGGACGGCATGCCCCTCTGCTGGGCATAAGCACGTCCCCGGGACGTCTCCGTTCGGCGTGCGGGGGCCTCACCAAGCCCGTCCGGTTTCAGCGCATTCGTTTGTCAGTCGGGTCCATAAGCGCTATGTCCTGGCTTTCGGAAGAGCCTGATATGACAATCTCGAATGAAAACGACCTCGACTGCCTGAAGGAGGTCGGGCGTATCGTCGCCAACACCCTCGAGGCGATGGGACAAGCGATCGAGCCGGGCATGACCACCTCCGACCTCGACCGGATCGGGCGAAAGCTGCTGGAATCGGCCGGGGCGCGGCCGGCTCCGGAATTGGCCTACGCCTTTCCCGGGGCGACGTGCATCAGCGTGAACGAAGAGATCGCTCACGGCATCCCGGGGGCCCGGCGGATCGAGCGGGGCGACCTGGTCAACATCGACGTTTCGGCCGAGAAGAACGGCTTCTTCGCGGATACGGGAGCCTCCTTCGCGGTTCCGCCCGTCACCCGCGCGATCGAACGTCTTTGCCGGGATGGCCGGCGGGCCATGTGGACGGGCCTGCGGCAGGTCGGGGCCGGCAAACCGATGGCAGGCATCGGTCAGGCCATCGGGAGCTTCGCGCGGAAAAACGGTTACAGCCTCGTCAGAAACCTTGCCAGTCACGGTGTCGGCTTGTCGCTCCATGAGGAGCCGACCGAGATCGCAACTTGGCCCGACTCCTCCGAGCGTCGCATCATGAGCGACGGCCTGGTGTTCACCGTCGAACCGTTCCTGTCCCTGGGCGCGGAGTGGGCCGAGGATGGCGATGATCCATGGACGCTCTATAGCAGTCCCGAAGCCCCGACCGTTCAGTACGAACATACCGTCGTCGCAACCCGAAGCGGACCTTTGATCGTGACAATGGCCGGTTGAGACCACCAGGGCCGTGGCCCGAGATTTCCCCTGTTCCGTACCTGAAGTTGCACGCCTCCCGGCGGGCGCGCCGATCTCCGCCGGGCCGCGCGCAATTGTTCGATCACGCGGGCTCCGTTTCCGGGGCTGTTCGCAAGTTTGAGGAAGACCACGACGGATGTCCCTTTCGGTGCTCATTGGCTTCTTGATCCTGACGGGCGCCGCTGCGTATGCGCAAACCCTGACGGGCTTCGCCTTCGGCCTCATCACCATGGGCGGGGTCGGTCTCACGGGGCTCTTGTCTCTGCCCGATGCGGCATTGATCGTGAGCATGCTGACCCTCGTGAATGCCACGCAGATGCTCCTGAAGGGCTGGCGCGATGTGGCGTGGTCTCAGTTCCGCCTCGTCATGATGGCGAGCGTTCCGATGCTGTTCGTCGGCTACTGGTTGCTTGAATGGCTGGCTGGGAGCCATGTCGATTTTCTGCGCCTCGTCCTCGGTCTGGTGATCGTCGTCTCGAGCCTGCAACTGGCACGAAAGCCTGAGCCGCTTCCGGAGCGTTCCGGCCATGGATCATTCCTGTTTTTCGGCGGAATTGCCGGTCTGATGGGCGGGATGTTCTCAACCGCCGGCCCGCCTCTCGTTTATCATTTCTATCGTCAGCCGATGCCGCTTGTGAAGGTGCGCGAAACCCTGGTCACGGTTTTCGCCCTGAACGCGGTATTCCGCATCGGTCTTGTGGAGGTGTCCGGCAATATTCCATCGAATTCGACCCTGTCCGGGCTTGTGGCCATTCCGGCCGTGATGGGCGCGACCTTCGCTGCTCGCCGCTGGCCGCCGCCATTGTCACCCGCCACGATGCGGCGCATCGTGTTCCTCCTCCTGTTCCTCTCAGGCGTGTCTCTCATTGCACCGGCCGTCATTCACCTTTGGGGAAGTCATCCATGACGGCATGGAGGTGCCGCTGGAGTCATGACCCGGGTGGCGCGACAGGGGGGCCAGCTCCTCGCGCGCACCGTGGCAGGCGACAATGAGGCGACAATGGCGGCGGCCCGGTCGGCCGTAGGAAAAAAGACAAGTTCGAGCCATGGAGTGCTCTGCTGATCCCGTCAGGATGTGTGCAAGGCCGCTCCGGGCCGGGAACTATGGTTCCGGCCGACGGGTCAGGCACGGATCCAGAACGACGAAGTTCTCGGCCATCTTGCGATAGCTTCCGGTCACGATCACGGTCTCGCCGACCTTCAGATCGTTCGTGCTGTAGGTCACACAGAGGACCTTCGCGTCCGGCTCGGCGCAGATTCCCATATAGGCGAGCACGCCGTCGAAGTGCACGAGGCTGAGAGCGCCGGCCGCACTGAAGTCGATCCGGTCCAATCCGGACGGGGTCGGCACGTCTCGGATCACATCTTTGATTTCAGGGCAGCGGGCGGGGCTCTCGGGGATCATCTCGGCAGGAGCGAACGGGCCCTCATCCAGTCTGCCTTGCGCCCATATGGCTTGAATCGGCGTCGTGATTGCCGTCAGCGTGAGAAGAACGGAAAAGCCTGTTTGTCGCATTGGAAGCATATGTCTCATCTATCGTCCTCGTCGCGCAACGCAACCGATTGTTCGAGCGACCTGCTTCCCCGCGAAAAGATGCTCATAAAGAGACTGACAGCATCGGATTATGGGTTCGATGTCACGTCCGATGCCGTAGCAGCCTCGCGGAGCAGCCGAGCCGCCTTCGCGGTTTCGTTAAATTTGCCATTCCTTAACCATGTCCGGCCGAAGATGGCCTTTGCCGAAAGGCTGGCGGGGACGGCGCGGATGGACCGCCTCCTCGCCTTTCTTGTTTCCACCGCATCTGACCGAAGGAGCAATGCGTGAACGGGGCTCTCAGACAGCGCATTGGAGAAAGGGTCAGCGCCCTCAAGATTTCCTGGCGACGGGCCTCCCTGGAGGCGGGGCTCGAAGCGGGCTTCATCCAGGATATCATCACGGGGCGCGCAAGCGATCCGGGGGAGGAATCCCTCGCAAGCCTCGCAGCCGTCCTCAAATGCACTCCGGCCTATCTTCTGGGGCACAGCGACGAGCTCACTGGAGGCGCAGGACCGGCACACGGCATTGATCCCTTGGTACCGGACGCCAGCCAGCGGCCCGACGCCGTCATGGCTCTCAGGATCGTCGATGAGTTGCTCGCGGGAGGGCATGTCGATGCTGCGCGCCTTGCAGTCAGGCGGGCCCTCAAGTCGATAGCGGTCTCATAGAGCATCGAACGCAACACCGGTTCCCACTTTCGTGTCCGAGGCTCCAGGCGCCTGCGCAGAAGGGTTTGCGGCACTTCTCAGGCGAGCCGTGACCTGGATCAATGGTCCCATTGCTGGGCCTTTGCGATCAGGAAGTCGCGGAAGGCGTGGAGACGGGCGACAGAGCGCATCTCTTCCGGATACACCAGGTAAGTATCGAGCGACGGCATCTCGATGTCGCGTAGGACCTGCCTGATCCCCGGCTTGCCGCTCATCGCGTAGTCCGGGGCCATGCCGATTCCGGCGCCATTCTCGATGGCATTCCGTAGGGCCAGGCTGTCATTGACCACCAGATGGCTCGGGCGGGGATCCTTCGGGTGCCGACCGAGCGTCGTCAGGTGGTGCAAATCCAGAATGAACCCCGGCTGGTCTCCGCCGAGGCTGACGATGCGGTGCTGGTCGAGGTCCTCCGGCCGTACGGGCTCCCCGAAGCGCTCCAGGTAAGCGGCAGATGCGTATGCATGATACTGGATCGTAAACAGGCGCCGTTGGATCAGATCCGGCTGCGTAGGACGGCGCAGCCGGATCGCGAGATCCGCCTCGCGCATGGCAAGATCGAGTTCGCCATTCGTCAGGATCAGCTCGATCCGCACCTCGGGATAGAGATCGAGGAATTCTTTGATGCGTCGGGCCAGCCAGATTCCGCCAATGCCGACGGTGGCCGAAACCTTGAGATCTCCCGCAGGGTGCTCGCTGGTTTCGGTGAGGCGCTGGCGAGTCGTCTCCAGGCACAGGCGCATCTCCTGAGACGCCTTGAAGAGCACATCTCCGTGCTCCGTCAGAATGAGGCCACGAGGGTGTCGATGGAACAGTGGAACTTTCAATTCCTGTTCGAGCGCATTGATCTGACGGCTGACTGACGATTGGTTGACGCCGAGCTTTTCGCCGGCTCGGGTGAAGTTTCCGGACTCCGCGACCTCACAGAAGAGCCTGATCTTGTCCCAATCCAATCCGCGTCCCCCTCATGCAGCCTCGCTTAAGCGCCGGTCCTCGCGGAATGTAGCTTGAATGGGTGCCGGTGTGTAGCCAAGGCAGCTCCATGAGGCGGCCCCGCATGGGGCACATCACAGGGATCGGGGCATGTTCGGTAGGGCAATGATGAAGATCCGCCGCATGTGGAGGCGAGGGCGGCGATCGCCCGGTGGTAAAAGTATGCTGACACGAGGACTGGAAGTTTAGCTTTCAAAGGTATACACGGGAGAAGTCAGGCTTACCTGACTATGATCGTAGAGGCAGAGTGGAATAGGCGTTTAGGACGCGGGTTCGATTCCCGCCGCCTCCACCACAAGCACATCAGCCGTCCAGCTTGGCAGGATCGTTCAAGCGTGTGGCTTCCGGATATGGCAGGCCGGTGCCTCGATGTGTTTGTGATGGGGGCGACATGGGTTCGACTGGGCGCGATAAAGGCTAGGCTGCGATTAGGCTGAGCTACGGCCTTGATAGTGCAAATTCACAAATGCCAACGACAACGTTGACATGGGTGCGGTGCGCCTCGCGGCGTAACCATCCGGGGCTCGGGACAGCCTAGCAACAGAAACGGCACCTTCGGGTGCCGTTCCCATTTTCGAGCCTTCACAGGCTTTCAGGTCAATCCTGACATCACAGAAGAGAGACGAAGTTCATATGTCGGAAATTCAAGTGGACGGCTACATCCGGGTTCCCAAAGGCACAATGGTGTATCCGACGGGCGATGGAGTCGAGGCTGAGTCCGTGCGGGATCAGGTTGTGAAGGTCACCAACATCTTCGATGTGGATGTCAAAAGCGACAATTTCTACCTGCTGCTTCCGGACGACATGCGACTGCGATATTTCGAGTCCAGTGGCGCCAAACGTCCCATCGATCAGGACATCCTGGAGTTTACCGACCGTTTGACCAAGGGCGATTACCGAGCGGTGGAGTGGTCGAGCAAGTGGGCCCTGATCGCCGATGTTCAGCCTGCCGAAGCTCCTGCCCGCGCCAAGGCGGGAAAGAAGACCGAGAAGCCGGCGAAGAAGCCGCTGACCAAACAGGAACAGATGGTGATCGGTTCTGTGTGGCGCTTCGTCCAGGATGCCGAGCTTCGCTACAAGGTGCGCAACCCGGCCTATGCCTCCACGCGCGAGGACCTCATGAGCAGCCTCCGGGAATTACCATCCCATGAGCGGATGCAGGCTGTCGACGCCCGCCTGAACGAGCTCGGCGTCAAGGATCACCTCGATGAAATCTGGGGGCCGGTGACGGCAGGCGAGACCTTCACGGTCCGTGGCAGGCTCACCGCGGGCCTGGGAGGCGGTCAGGATGTGCCGATGCTGTTCCGAGGCGAGAAGTTTACGCTGCCCTATGCCAGCATCGAGCCCTATATCGAGCTGGAGGGTGGACGGTAGGGCACCTGGGGGCGGCCTGCCGTTACGGTTGGTGGCGGCATGAACCCGGCGAGACGCCGGTCTTCGGATATTCCTTGAACGCTGATTTCAAGCTGCCTGAGGCCACGAGGACTGTCTCTCCGCCTCGAGAAGCTGCTCCGCCTTGCGTGTGAATTCAGGCCCGGCCAAGCCCGGGGCAATCGGGTCGAGATAAGACACGGAGATTGTCCCGGCGCGTTTGTAGGACTGGCCGGGTCCCCAGAAATGGCCCGAATTCAGGGCAACGGGAAGAACCGGTCTGCCGAGCCTAGCATAAAGCAACTCCACCCCGCGCTTGAACTCGATCGGCTCGGAGACCGATTTTCGGGTTCCCTCGGGGAAGATGAGCACGGAGCGGCCTTGCGCCAGCGCCGCCTGGCTCTCTTCGACCATCTTCCTCACCGCCTTCGAGCCGCCCTCCCGGTCGATCAGAATCATCGGCGACTTGCGCAGGAACCAGGAGAAGACAGGAATCGTCAGCAACTCCTGCTTCGCAACAATGGCCACATCCGGAAACAGGATGAGGAACGCGAGCGTCTCCCACGTCGACTGGTGGTTGGCGATGATCAGGCAGGGGCCGTCGGGAATTTTGTGCTGACCCCGCTCGGCATAGGTCAGGCCAACGAGCCACTTCAGGCTGACGAGGACACCGCGCGCCCAGAGCCGGGATGCCAGCCGAACGCCACGCTCCGGGGAGCGGCACAGCCAGAGAATCGCCAGAAGGGGTATGAACAGGCCGGTCCAAAGGGCCAGCAGAAGATCGAACAGGAATGAGCGGATACGCTGCATGCTGGGTTGCTCCCTTAGAGCATCGGGTGCGACATCGAACCTGCATCGATGTCGTAAGTCTATGGTTTTTGGCATCTTTTCACGCAAAACGGTTCCCGTTTCCGTGTTCGATGCTCTGGAATCAATCGGCGGTCGAGGGTGCCGGCCTCCGCGCTCCCGATCCGGCGTCAGCAGCCTGGATCTGCGGGGCCCCGGCAGTGCGCCGGCCCCGCTTGCGCGGTTCCTCATCCTGTCGCTGAACTCAACTCACTGCTCTCGGGCGTCGCCTGCACCGGCGCAAGGGAGCTCAAACTCCTTGCGAAAGTGCGGCCGCTCGCTCGGTTCGTCGAAGTTTGGGAGGGTGTCTGAACCTTCGCCCGGCATGCCGAGGCGTTACGGCTCGATTGTCCGACCAAATGTCGATCGCCGTTATCTGATGCGTCCTTGTGGCGGATGCAAGGCATGCTGCGAAAAAGAACATCGCCGCCGTCGCAAGGAGTTTAGTCTCGTGAATGACTTACAGCATCGGACGTGACATCGAACACCATCCGATGCTGCAAGTTTCTGTTTTCGAGCACCTTTTCACGTAAAGCCGGTTCCCGCTTTTGCGTTCGCTGCTCGAAGGGTCGGACCCTGGGCATCTTTTCAAGCGGAAGCGGTTCCCGCTCCCGCCGTCGATGCTCCCGGATCCGGTTAGACGTTAGACTCTCCCGCCGGAGCGCGGGATGCGGTGCTGGGAACTGCTGCGGGCCGACGCGGTCCGGAAAAACGGGGTTTGGGCTTGGGAGCGGCGATCAGCCCCTCCCGGATGGCCTGTTTACGGGCCAGTTTGCGGCTGCGCCGCACGGCTTCCGCCTTCTCCCGCGTCTTGCGCTCCGAGGGTTTCTCGTAGGACTTCCGTGCTTTCATCTCGCGAAAGATCCCTTCGCGCTGCATCTTCTTCTTGAGCACTCTGAGCGCCTGATCGACATTGTTGTCGCGTACCAAAACCTGCAAAGGATGTCCTTTCTATTCGTGGAACTCATGCCACGGCAGCATGTGTCTGATGGAAGTTGATCGAATGGTCCAGAGAATTACGTACCCTGAATCTCGCTCTCGCGAACGGCTCGTTCGATGAAGCCCGATTTGATCCGGTACGAAACCTCCCCGGTCTGATCGGCCGGCATGAGCCGCACGACTTCGTAAATACCGGTGGAACCGGTCGGGCCATGAGAGAATCCGGGCTGCTTCAGTCGGACCAGTTGCCGGACTTTGAACTTATGAGACATCGGCGGATCTCCTTGCCGTCGGCGGATTGAGGCGATATACCGTTCATGGGATATCGCCGGTTGGAGGCCGCTACTTCCGTGCTTTGCGGGCAGCGTAACGAGCGTCACGGGCAGCCTTGCGCTCGGCCTCCAGCTTGACTTCGTTCGCTGCCTTCTCGGCGGCTGCGCGCGCTTCCTGCTCAGCTTGATCTGCTGCAAGAGCCTCGCGCTCCGCGGCAAGGCGGGCATTCTCGGCAACGCGCAGGGCCTCCCGCTCGGCCATGCGGGCATCCCGCGCGGCGCTCACGGCAGCCCGGGCGGCTCGCTTTTCCGCAACGGCCGGATCGTCGGGGCCCGGCCGCTGATTGAACTTGGCGGCCATCGCCTGCTTTGCGTCCTTGGCGGCATTCAGCCGGTCTCTGAAATCTTTCTGCTTCATTCCACTCATGGGTCTCAACATACGTCGATCGGCCAAGCTGGCCGGCTATCGGATTCGTCTGATGTTGGCGATCGTGCCTTCCGGCAGCGATCCTTGTTCTTGCTGAGCCCGCGCAATTGCGCCGACGGCCCGGATGTCGCCGGCCTTCGCAGGATCGTCGATCCACAGATAGGCTCTGCGGGCATCGTCATAGTCCACTACGAACATCACGGATTTCGCAGGAGGGGTCTTTCGAAAAGTGTTCATCGCTTCCTCACTTGGTTGACCATCAAATGATGGAGCTTTTCAAAGAAAAAGCCGCTCCATCCGGGAGCGGCGTCGGACTGGCGCTCATGATGGACGCCTCATCATCCTTAGGCCTTCCGGCCTTCGGCGAGGCTGCGCGTGTCATCGTCCGGCCGGACAAAGCCGGAGCCTTTCATATCGTTATAAAATGTCACAACGCCCATGAGCATGAGACCAACCTTTCGCGGCTGACAGGGATGCACGTCACTGAAGGCACGCCAAGTGCGACCTCAACTCGGTCCGTCGATGGTTTGGAGAGAGTCTGAACGTGCGCCCGGCAAAGCCGCCGGCGAAACGGCTCGATTATCCGGCCAAAATCGATAGGAGTGATATAGGGATCAATCACATTTTTACAAGAGGGTTTGCAAGAGGGCCCCTTGAAAGCGGCCGCGAATCGGGGAGGTGCCGGCAAGTTTTACTTTTACCTGCCGCCGGCAAATTTTCGGCTGGAATCCCAGGATCGGTCGACCTCATCGGAGATGACGATGATGGAAGGAGGGGGCATCATGCATTCCGGCCCGGGTTCCGGAAAAGGCGGCGTCTCTCGGTCGGCCGTGCCGTCGGGCGCTCGCCGGGCTTTCGCGCCCGTGAAGCGCCTGGACCTCCAAATGACCCCTTGGAGAGCGCATGAAAGTCGCATTCTGAAGGCCTTCTGGGGTTCATTTGAGAACCAGAGGATTGACCGATGTCCTATGAAAAAGCTCTGCAAGTTGCGGAGCGGACGCTTGTCGACGGAGCGACATTGGCTGAGCTCAAGCAGGCATCGAAGGATTTGCGTGCTCTCACGCCCGACAGTGCGCTGGCGGATCTGGTCGATGCCAAGATCAAGTCTATCGAGAGCCAGCGAGGCTGTCCGCATTCCTAGAGTGTCGAAAACCCGTTGGATCCAGCATGGGAATCGCGTGACCTGACCGGGCTTCCGAACGAGCGCATCGTGCGAAAAAGCGGCCCGGTTTTTCGCACGATGCGCTCTTTCCAGAAGAGAGCATCGGAACGATCCCAAAAGTGCAAATCCACTTCCCGCATCCGAGGCTCTAGGAAACAGGCTCATACGCAGCTTTATCCGGCCCTATAAAGAGGCTCGTGACATGACAGCTCACATGACGTGAGAGGACGGCATGACCAGCTCCGACCTCCGGTCGATCTATCGGGCATACCTTGACTGTCTCAATACGCAGGATTGGCCCCGCCTAGGCGAGTTCGTGCATGAGGAGGTCAGTCATAACGATCGCCCGTTCGGCGTTTCAGGGTATCGAGCAATGCTCGAGAATGATTTCCTGCAAATCCCCGATCTCCGGTTCGAGGCTGAACGGCTGGTTTGCGAGCCGCCCTTCATCGCCGCCCGCCTCAGGTTCGATTGCTCGCCGAAGGGAAGTTTCCTCGGCCTGGCGGTCAATGGCCGCCGCGTGTCGTTCACTGAAAACGTCTTCTACGAGTTCAGGGCAGGCCGGATCAAAGGGGTCTGGTCGGTGATCGACAAGGCCGCAATCGAAGCTCAGATGTCACAGGTCGGCTCAACACGGGGACACCGGACTTTCCCGGAGGGCAAGGAGCCTACGGGCCTGATTGAACGCGAACGCTCCTGAGCTTCATGAATTCGCGCCTGCTATCGCCACATGCCGCGCATCTTCGCGCCAAGATCGACCCGAACATGTCTCGTGGTCGAGGAGGCGGCGGCCGGATCCGGTACAGCCGTGGGCCACGACACGCGCTCGAAGAGTTTCAGGAGCGCACTGGGAATGAAGCGGGTGCGGGCGGCATAGACATGACGATCCCCCGTTGCGGCCTGCTGATGCGTGAAGAAGCGCTGCGGCACCAGTAGATGCAGATGGTCCCTGGCCCGGGTCATGGCCACGTACAGCAATCGGCGCTCCTCCTCGATTTCGGCCGTGGTCCCGGTGCCGAGGTCCGACGGTATGCAGCCGTCGACCACATTCAGGACGAACACCGATTTCCACTCCTGCCCCTTGGCGGAATGGATCGTCGACAGGATCAGGTAGTCCTCGTCGCGCAGAGGCACGCCGGCCTGATCGCTCGTCGCATCCGGCGGATCGAGCGTGAGTTCGGTGAGAAAACGCTCGCGGGAGGGATAGCCGGCCGCGATCTGGTCCAGCTGGATGAGATCGGCCTTGCGGGTTGTCGCATCCTCATGGATGCGGTCGAGGTGCGGCTCATACCAGGCGCGCGCGTGCTCGAGTTCGGCCGGCCAACCCGCCGTTCCCGCGCGAAGCTGCGTGATCGTGTCGACGAAGGCGTGCCACGCGTCTCCCGCCCGGGGCGGGGCAGGGGCCTCCATGAGGGCCTGGACCGGATCGGCAGCGTCATGCATGCGATCGAGCACCTTCTGGGCCGAGGCCGGGCCGACGCCGGGCAGAAGCTGCATCAGGCGGAAGCCGGCCACCTTGTCGCGCGGATTCTGGGCGAAGCGCAGCGCCGCCAGCAGGTCCTTGACGTGAGCGGCGTCGAGGAACTTGAGGCCGCCGAACTTCACGAACGGGATGTTGCGTCGGGTCAGCTCCACCTCGAGCGGGCCGCTGTGATGGGAGGTCCGGAACAGCACGGCCTGCTGCTTGAGGCTGATGCCGGCCTCGCGGTTTCCCAGCACCTGCTCGACCACGTAGCGGGCCTGATCGGCCTCATCGCGCACGGCCACGAGCTGGGGCCGCTCGGCCGACATGCGGTCGGTCCAGAGGTTCTTGGTGAAGCGCTCGGAGGCGAGTTCGATCACGGCATTGGCGGCGGCCAGGATCGGCTGGTTCGAGCGGTAGTTGCGGTCCAGCGTGACGATCTCGGCCGGCGGGCTGAACTGCGTGGGAAAATCCAGGATGTTGCGGACGGTCGCCGCCCGAAAGGAATAGATCGATTGGGCGTCGTCCCCGACGACCGTGAGGCCCTGACCGCCCGGCTTGAGGGCGAGCAGGATGGAGGACTGGAGCCGGTTGGTGTCCTGATACTCGTCGACGAGGACATGGTCGAAGCGTCCGCCGAGTTCGGCTGCGATCGACGGCTCGGCCGCCATCTGGGCCCAGTAGAGCAGGAGGTCGTCGTAGTCGAGGACGTTCTGACGCTGCTTGGCCTCGACATAGGCGGCGAACAGCTGGCGCAGCTCGGCGGCCCATCCGGCACACCACGGATATGAGACCCGCAGGACGTCCTCGATCGCCGCCTCGGCATTCACGCAACGGGAATAGATCGCGAGGCAGGTTCCCTTCGCCGGAAATCGGCTCTCCGTCGCGGAGAGCCCGAGCTCGTGCCGGACAAGGTTCATCAGGTCGGCCGAGTCCTCGCGGTCATGGATCGAAAAGGCGGGATCCAGACCGATCTCGGGCGCGTAGTCGCGCAGGAGCCTGGCGCCGATGCCGTGGAACGTCCCGGCCCAGGTGAGGGCATCGGTCATCACGCCCGCGCTCTGGCCCAGGATCTGTCCGGTGATCCGCTCGACCCGGCGGGCCATTTCGGCCGCGGCCCGGCGGGAGAAGGTCAGAAGAAGGATGCGGCGCGGATCGGCGCCGTTGACGATCAGATGGGCCACGCGGTGTGCGAGGGTGTTGGTCTTGCCCGATCCGGCCCCGGCGATGACCAGCAGCGGCGCGGCCGGATGGGAGCCGTTGGCCGAGACGCCGTGCTCCACCGCCTGACGCTGCCGTGGATTGAGGTGGTCGAGATAGGCGGGGTTCACAGACACGGGCGAATCATTCCTTTGGGCCACTATAAATCCCGTTTCCCGTTTTGTTCGCAATGGCCCGGCTCGTCGCGCCCGAGGGCGGCGTGCGGCCGCCGGGCGGTCGTCAACGAAAGTTTCGCGCCGCCACCTTGATGACGGTCTCCCGCTCGAGATCCGTCTCGTCGGCCCCCGGCCGTTTCATGGCGTCACGCGGCGAGCTGCGGGCCCGATCACGTGTGCCGATCCTTGCCTCGTCCCCGCGTCCGCCCCGCAGCCGCAGTTCGCCATCGCGATCGGCGACCGACCCCAGGAGGTCCGACAGGTCGATGAAGTGCTCGGCGATGAGATGCGTGACGTCTCCCTCCCGCTGAAACCGGCCTCGGCAGCCGATCATGCCGGACGACAGGATCAGCCGCCTGTGCTTCTCGAACACGGCGGACCAGATCACGATGTTCGCCACATCGGCCTCATCCTCGATGGTCATGAAGGTCACGCCCTTGGCCGAGCCCGGCTTCTGGCGCACCAGCACGAGGCCCGCCACCGTGACCCGCTGGCGATCCCTGACGTTCTGGAGGTCGGCGCAGGAGCGGATGCGCCGCTCCGTCAATTCCCGACGCAGGAAGGCGAGGGGATGCCGGCGCAGGGTCAAGCCCTTCGAGCGGTAGTCTTCCACGACCTCGCGGCCCTCCGTCATGGGCACGAGGTCGACGGCAGGCTCTGTCGTCTCGGGCCGGATGAGCCGGTCCCGCTCGTCGGCCGCGGCAAACAGCGGCATGACCTCGTCGGACAGGCCCCTGATGGTCCAGAGCGCGTCGCGACGTTGCACCCCGATGGAGCCGTAGGCATCGGCCTCGGCCAGCCGCTCGAGAGCGGAGACCGGAATGCCGGCTCGCCGCCACAGGTCCTCGACGGATGAGTAGAGGCGCTCCGCCCGGGCGAGCGGGATCAGGGCGCCATCGGCGTTCGCCAGGCCATGCACCATCCGGAGCCCGAGCCGCACGGCGAAACGCTTCGGGTTTCCGGTCGGCTCGAGGGTGCAGTCCCATCGGGAATGATTGATGTCGACGGAACGAACCTCGACCCCGTGCCTTTGGGCGTCCCGCACCAGCTGGGCGGGCGCATAGAAGCCCATCGGCTGTGCGTTCAGGATGGCGCAGCAGAACACGTCCGGATGGTGGCACTTCATCCACGACGAGGCATAGGCGATCTTGGCGAAGGACGCCGCATGGCTTTCCGGAAAGCCGTAGGAGCCGAAGCCCTCGAGCTGCTTGAAGGTGCGTTCGGCGAAGTCCGCGTCGTAGCCGCGATCGGTCATGCCCGTGATCAGCTTCTCGCGGAACCTGGAGACGCCGGCCGTCATCTTGAAGGTTGCCATCGCACGCCGGAGCTGGTCGGCTTCCGAGGCCGTGAAGCCGGCGCATTCGATGGCCACCCGCATCGCCTGTTCCTGGAAGAGCGGCACGCCGAGCGTCTTCTCCAGCACGCGCTTGAGTTCGGGGCGCGGATATTCGACCTCCTCACGCTTTTCGCGCCGGCGCAGATAGGGGTGCACCATGTCGCCCTGGATCGGGCCCGGCCGGACGATCGCCACCTGGATGACGATGTCGTAGAAGGTTTCGGGTTTCATGCGCGGCAGCATCGCCATCTGGGCGCGGCTCTCGATCTGGAACGTGCCCACCGTGTCGGCCTTCCGGATCATGGCGTAGGTCGGTCGATCATCGGGCGGGATCTTGGCAAGGTCGCGGTCCTCGCCCTTGTGCTCGCGCAGAAGATCGAAGGCGCGGCGCATGCAGCCCAGCATGCCCAGTCCCAACACGTCGACCTTCATGAACTTGAGGGTGTCGATGTCGTTCTTGTCCCACTCGATCACCTGCCGGTTCTCCATCGCGGCCGGCTCGATCGGGACGAGTTCATCGAGGCGATCCTGGGTCAACACGAAGCCACCCGGGTGCTGCGACAGATGGCGCGGAGCGCCGATGAGTTCGCCGGCGAGTTCCAGCGTCATGCGCAGGCGCGGATCGTCGAGGTTGAGGTTGAGCTCCCTGGCTTCCTTGTCCGACACGCCGTCATTGCCCCAGCCCCAGACGAGACTGGCCAGTCCCGCGGTCACGTCCTCGGGCACGCCGAGCGCCTTGCCGACTTCACGCACCGCGCCCCGTGCGCGGTAACAGGAGACGACAGCCGTGAGCGCCGCGCGATGGCGGCCATAGGTGTCGTAGATCCACTGGATGACTTCCTCGCGGCGCTCATGCTCGAAATCGACATCGATATCCGGCGGCTCCCGCCGCTCCTGAGACACGAAACGTTCGAAGAGCAGGTCATGCTCGGTCGGGTCGATGGAGGTGATGCCGAGCACGAAGCAGACGGCGGAGTTCGCGGCCGAGCCACGGCCCTGGCACAGGATTCCGCGCGACCTGGCGAAGGAGACGATGGCATGGACGGTGAGGAAGTAGGGGGCGTAGCCCAGCTCCTCGATCAGGCGCAGCTCGCGGCGGCAGGTCGCGGCGACGACATCCGGGATGCCGTCCGGATAGCGATGCCGCGCACCTTCCCGGGTCAGGCGTTCCAGCTTCTCCTGCGCCGTCTCGCCGCCTTCCGTCTCGGACGGATACTGGTAGCGCAGCTCGTCGAGCGAGAAGGCGCAGCGGTCGAGGATCTCGCGGACCCGCCGGAACGCTTGCCCGTGGCGCTCGAACAGGCGCTCCATCTCGATCGGATCCTTGAGGTGGCGGTCGGCATGACGCTCGAGGCGATAGCCCGCCTCGTCGATGGTGCAGCCCTGCCGGATGCAGGAGACCACGTCCTGCAAGCGCCGGCGCGAAGGGTGGTGGTAGAGAATATCGCCCATGGCGATGGTCGGCACCCGGGCGACTTGCGCCGCCTGTTCGACGGCATGGAGGCGCAGGTGCTCGTTGGGAGCGAAGCGCCGGATCAGGGCCATGTAGGCGCGGTTGCCGAAAGTGCTTTTGAGACGGGCGAGGCTGGTCCTGAGCATGTCGTCGTCATGATCGCCCAGCAGAACGGCGAGCAGCCCTTCGCTCCAGGTGGCCACATCATCCCACGTGAGATGACACTGCCCCTTGCCGCCGCGGCTCTTGCCGAGGCTGAGCAGCCGGCACAGGCGCGAATAGGCGGCCCGATCCATGGGATAGACGAGGAGCGACGTGCCGTCGCTCAGATCGAGACGGCAACCGACGATCAGCCGCACGCCCGTGTCCCGCGAGGCCTCGTAGGCGCGCACGATCCCCGCGAGGGAATTGCGGTCGGTGATGCCGAGCGCCGATATCCCGAGGAGCTTCGCCTGCTCGAACAGCTCCTGCGGGCTGGACGCACCGCGCAGGAACGAGAAATGGGTGGTGACCTGAAGCTCGGCGTAGATGGGGCCGGCGGAATGCCTGGTCATGCGAAGAACCCGTGCATCCACCAGCGTCCACCCTCGGCGGTGGGCGCATCGCGGAAGATCCAGAAGCGGCCGCCCTGTTCGGTCTCGACCCGGTAGTAGTCGCGAGCGGCGGAGCCCTTGTCGCCGTTCCACCATTCCGGCGTGATGCGCTCGGGGCCGTCGGCCTTGGCGACCGTGTGCTTCACCTTGCGCCAAATGAAGAAGCGCGGCGGATGATCCGGGAGCAGGGCGGTCGCCACCACGGGCTCGGGCGGGTCGAGCAGGCGCGTGGGCCGCGGCAGGCTCTCGGGCCAGACCGAACCCGTCGCCGGCGCGAGCGCCGGAACCTTGCGCGCCATGCGTTCGGGGACGAAGCTTTGAACGGGCGAGAGCCGATAAACTTTCGCCATGCCGATGCGGGCGCCGAGCCGATCGACGAGCTGGCCCATATCCGCCTCACCGGCATTCTCCTCCCCAAGGCCGCGAGCATGGATTTGCGTCTCGGCCAGCGGCTCGACCTTGCTCGCGACAAGCACGATCTCCTCGATGCCGAAGCCGGGATCGACGGTTTGCAGCCGCTCGTCGAAAAGTTTCGCGAGATGCGCCGCATCCCGGTTGGCTTTCGCGGTTCCAATCCGCAGGCAGACGCTCTTCTGATCGATGCGCTGGCAGAGAAGATCGAGACGGCGCACGCCTTTTCCGCGACGCTCCAGTTGCCGGCACAGGTCTTTTGACAGGCGCATCACGACATCCTTGAGGTCATCGAGCCGGCCGATCGGCTCCGAGAAGGCAAGAGCCGCTGTCGGCGTTTCCTTGGGGACGAGCGGAGTAATCGGCTCGAATACGTGGCCCGTGGCCTGATCGAGCCGCAGCGCCACATCCCGTCCGAAGCGACGGATCAGAGGGGCGCGCGGCATGGCGGCGAGCTGGCCGATCCACTCGATGCCGAGCCGGTGCAAGGCACTGAGCTTGTCGACAGGGATCCTGAGAGCACGAATCGACAGGGGCGCCACCGCATCCACGGTGCGGCCTGTCGGCACGAGGCCGCCGGCGCCGTAGCGGGCCACCGCCCACGCCGCTCCCGGCGCATCGGCCACGGCCGCTTTGGCCGCGATACCATGCCGCGTCAGCCGGCCTGTGAGGTCATCGAGCAATGCCTCCTCGCCGCCGAAGAGATGCGCCGCGCCCGCAATGTCGATCCAGAGCCCGTCCGGCGGGTCGGGCGCCACCACGGGCGAGTAGTTGATCGCCCAGCGGGCGAGGTCCCGCAAGGATGCTTCATCCTCGTCGGGCGCGGCTTCGACCACATGCAGGTCCGGCACCAGAGCCTGCGCCTGGGCGAGCGGCATGCCGACATGCAGGCCGGCCTCCTGGGCGGCCGCACAGGCCGAGCGGATCAGGCGGCGCGATCCAACCGCGTGCACGGTCACGAGCGGCTCATGACGCGGCGGCCTGCCGGTCCGCCGCCTGATCCGATCGGTCGGCCATGTCGACAGGTAGAGCGAGACGACCCTTCGCATCGCAAGCCTCCAGAATCCAGGTACGGGGTTCGGCGCCACGGCAGCGCACGAGTTCGACTTGCCAGCGTTCCCGTCCGAGACCAGGAGCCGGCATCAGTTCGGACGGGGCGGGAGCGATGCGCCAGCGGGTGACGGCGGCGGTCGGCAGGTGAACCAGATCCTTCTCGGCGACGGTCCACCAGCGCCGGATGACCAGGGCGGTCACGCCCGTGGCTTCAGCCGCCAGTTGCAGACGGCGCGAGGCGGTCAGTCCCATATGCGTGACCTCGCCCACCACGGCTGCCAATCCTTTTTCGCGCAGCCCCTCCTCGATGAGCGGCAGGATTTCCCGCTCGCGTTCGGCTTCGGCATAGATCACGCGATCGGGATGAAGACCTGCGCGCAGGAGACCCGGAGCGAACAGGTCCCGGCGCGTCAGGCACCAGAGCACGGGTCCCTTGAGGCGAGCCGCGATCCCTGCGGTGAACAGGGTCGTGCAGCCTGCGAACTCGGACGCAGGTCCCGCTTCGATCATCTCGTGCAGAGCGCCTCGCGCGAGGCCGCCGCCGGGGAGATGGCCGTCGATCTCAGGGGGGCCGAAGGGCAGGGGCTTGGTTCTGCTGAAATTGCCTTCATGCCGGGCAATCCGGAGCCGTAAATCGGCAAGCCTGTCCTGTTGCCCGGCATGCATGACCCCGTGCCCGTTCGCGTTCGTGTTGAGGATGTTCCTATTATGTTCTCGTTACGTCATGAGTCAAATGCACGCACCGGTCGTTGTGAATTTTGGGGAGAAGGATGTTACGGGAAGCGGGTCGACAGGCCCGGGAACAGGCAAGGAGCGGTATGGTGTGCCGCGGCAAGAGGAGCGGGGGCACGGATGCTGTTCTCATGGATGAAACTGGCCCTGGAGACGAACAGGCTGGCTCTGGAGTCTCAGATCGTCATCTGGACCCGGCTGAGCCGGATCGCTCGCGGTCGGGGCACGCCTGCCGAATCCACCCTGATGGTGACGGAGAAGATCGCTGCCTTTGCCGAGGCGACGGCAACGGTGGCGACAGGCGGGTCGGCCCACAAGGTCGTCAAGGGGTATCGCAAGCGTGTGCGGGCGAATGTCAGGCGTCTGAGGCGCTGACGTCTCATTCTATCCCTATGCTATCCCTGTGCAGCTCTGCGAGGTCCGAGAGGACCCGGGCGGCCTTTGAGGCCGCACCAACGCTTTCATCTCATGCGGCTGACTGGCTCGAGTGTGCTTGACCGTTGGCATCGCGCGGGCCGAGCTCGAGCATCAGCCCCAAAGTGGAATCCACTTCCCGCGTCCGAGGTTCTCGAGCGTTGCAAAATTGCGACATGCGGCCTC
Organism: Microvirga sp. M2; assembly: GCF_047497095.1. Taxonomy (NCBI): domain Bacteria; kingdom Pseudomonadati; phylum Pseudomonadota; class Alphaproteobacteria; order Hyphomicrobiales; family Methylobacteriaceae; genus Microvirga; species Microvirga sp. M2. Next base: position 2,545,657 of record NZ_CP134063.1, on the reverse strand, counting down.
GGAAGTCCTCCAGATCGAATTCTGCCATAGCGGATCTTTTCCGGGGTGTAGGCACGTATGCCTATGATCTGCAAGGCGAATATCGTCTTGCGGCGACGCGCAGAGGTCCGCTGCCGCAAAGGACGATGCTGTTCGGCAGGCAACAGAATGTGTTGACCTAAGGTCATCTGCATGCAGAGCATTTGCACTCAAGGTCTTAACAGGCAGAGCCGCAGAAGGCTCGGGTGTTGACGCACGTTAGCGCCAAGCTTGGTACCAGTGGGGCATCGATGCAGACGGGAAACTCGCAGGGCGGAAGCGTCCTTTTTGCGCGGCCGCGCTCCCGACAGCATCGCTACGCCGCTGCTCCCAAACCTCCTTCACCGACCCGCGCCAGCTCTTGGCGGGCAAAGCTGCGCTCGTCGAAAGCCATGAACTCTCGGCCCAACCTGACCGGCTGATCGGCAATGGTCCTGAGCGCCGAGATCATCCAGTTCCGGGCCAGGAAATGAATTCAGGACAATTGCCGGAGCCGCGACCGCCGGCCCGAAGAACGACTGTAAGGCACCAAGCGAATGGCACCCACGATCCTCTCCTCCGACAGCTTCAGCAGTGACATCGTTCCGACATCCGATGCGAACTGGAAACATCCGGATGCCATGCTTGGTGCCGACGGCAAGCATTACCTAGGCTCCTTCAACGACAACCGATCGTTCGTCGTGTCACGGTATGACGACGGCACGTGGACCCAGGTTGCCGCCTACGACCTCTACGAGGAGGCCACGGGCGGTGCCGCGATGGGGCACATCATCGATTTCCTGGTCGATGCCGAAGGCGCCATCCATGTCGTCTTCAACTCCTTCGCGGCTGACAACGATCCGGGCGGGAACTTCGGTGAGCGCATCCTGATCCATGGCAAGTTCGTTCCGGGCGGCGACTGGACCTTCACCGAAGTGGATCGCCGCTCCAACCAGTTCGGGTTCGACGACTCCCTGAGCCTCGCGCAGGATGCCACCGGCAATGTCCACCTGGCATACAAGATCTACAGCCCCGGCACCGGCTCGGACATCGTCCATGCCACAATGGACGGGAGCGGGAACTGGGTGCGCGAGACCGTTGCCCACAGCACCGATCCCGGTGGAAACGCACGGGTGGCGAACCCGGAGCTGGCGGTGGCGCCCGACGGTACCCTGAGGATCGTCTACACGCAGGGCGATGATCCCGGTGGTTGGAATTATTGGGGAGGGTCCGTCTACCTCGCGACCAAGGCGCCGGGACCGGACAGTTCGTGGATTCCCGAGAAGGTCTTGACGGTCGGTGCTCCCGCACCCGAGTACTTCACCACGCAGTTCTTCGACGCGCAGGGAAACCTGCACGTGTTCTACGCGGAGGTTGACGACGCCGCCGCCGATCTCGCCGAGGACGTGATCCTCTACGAAATGACGAACGCCTCCGGCTCCTGGGTCAGGACCGAAATCGTCACGGGATCAGGGACGATACCGGTCGGCAGCGGATATCTTGCCAAGGACGGCGTGGAATACCTGCTGGTCCAGGACCGCGGAGCCTGGTTCGACGGTCTCTCCGGCGCGAAGGTCTATGTCCGCACGGCGGGAGGCGGCTGGGTGCCCGGCAACGAGGTCCCTCTCTCTCCCAATGCGACGTACAACGACGTAACCCTGACGATGGGTGCCGACGGGAAGCTGATGATCGTCGCCCAGGACGGTCTGGGCGAGCCGCTGCATTACTACTATGGGGATCCCGGCGGCGTCGACACGACCGGACCGTCCGTCACGTCCCTCGCCGTGCCCGCAAACGGCACCTATGGTGTCGGCCAGGAATTGACCTTCACGGTGAATTTCGATGAGACCGTGATCGTCGCGACCGACGGCGGCGCGCCGCGCCTGGCGATCGACATCGGCGGGCAGACGGTCTACGCCGCGTTCGTCTCGGGCTCCGGGTCGGCGACCCTGACGTTCCGGTACACGATTCAGACAGGCCAGTCGGATGCCAATGGCATCGCCATCTCATGTCTCGAGCTCAACGGCGGCTCGCTGAAGGATGCTGCAGGCAACGATGCGGCCTTGTCCCTCAACGTCGTCCCGTCGACCTCCGGCGTGACGGTCGACGGCATCGCTCCCAATACCCCCTCTCTCCCAGGGCTTTCGGCCGGCAGCGACACCGGCTGGTCCAGCACCGACAACATCACCGGCGACAGCACACCGACCTTCCTCGGCGGTCCAGGCAGTGCCGAACCCGGCGCAACGATCCGCCTGTATGATACCGACGGCGTGACCGTGATCGCCCAGGCCACGGTTCATGCCGACGGGAGCTGGGTGGCGACCAGCAGCATGCCGCTGTCGAACGGCTCGCATATGATCACTGCCCGGGTCACGGACGCCGCCGGCAACGCGAGCGCGGCGTCCGGCCCGTTCGCCCTGACTATCGACACCGGTGCCCCAGCCGTCACGATCACCAGCAACGTGGCACAGCTGAAGGGCGGTGAGACGGCGACGATCACCTTCACGTTCAGCGAGGATCCGGGAGCGACGTTCACGTGGGATGGCTCCGCCGGCGACATCGTGGTCTCGGGAGGGACGCTAAGCGCCATCTCCGGCAGCGGGTCGACCCGGACCGCGACCTTCACGCCGACCGCAGGCGTGAATGGCGGCTCGGCAAGCATCACGGTGCCGGCAGGTTCATACACTGACGCCGCCGGCAACAATGGTGCGGCTGGCTCAATGCCATCGCTGACCTTCGACACGCTGGCTCCTGGCACGCCAACCGCCCCAGTGCTCGCCGCCGGCAGCGACACCGGCCTGTCCAATTCCGATAGGATCACGGCCAACGCCCGTCCGACATTCACGGGCAGCGCCGAAGCCGGCGCCACCGTGGTCCTGTACGATACGACCGGCAACGTGATCGGCAGCGGCATTGCCGTCGGCGGCACGTGGTCCATCACTCCGGATGCCGCGCTGGCTGAGGGCAGGCACACGATCCACGCCAGGGCGATCGACGCTGCCGGTAACGAGAGTGCGGTTGCCACCGGCCAGGACATCACCATCGACATGACCGCCCCGGCGCTGAGCATCACGAGCAGCGCATCCCAGCTGAAGAGTGGAGAAAGCGCGACGATCACCTTCACCTTCAGCGAGGACCCGGGAGCGACGTTCACGCACGCCGACATCAGCGTTGTCGGCGGCACGCTCGGCGCGCTCAGCGGCACCGGTACGACCCGCACGGCCGTGTTTACCCCTGCCGTCGACACCGATGGCGGAACGGCCAGCATCACGGTTGCGGCCGGCGCCTATACCGACACGGCGGGCAACGCCGGAGGGGCCGGCACGACGCCAACGCTGACCTTTGACACCGTGGCCCCGTCCGCGCCGTCCGCGCCCGATCTGGCGGCGGCCTCGGACACGGGGATCTCCAATACCGACAACATCACCGGCGCCACCACCCCGACCTTCACCGGCACCGCGGAGATCGGCGCCACCGTCCGGCTCTATGACGGCGTCACCGAGATCGGCTCCGCCGTCGCCACCGACGGCACCTGGAGCATCACCAGTTCCACGCTCGGCGCAGGCGCCCACACCATCACGGCCGTGGCGACCGATGCCGCCGGCAATGTCGGGCTGGCCTCGCCGCCGCTGGAGATCCAGGTCGTCACGGAGGGGCCCGCCACGCAGGTGACCGGCATGGCCCTCTCGGACGACAGCGGCGTTTCCGCCACCGACTTCGTCACGAGGACGGCCGTTCAGACCCTTGCCGGCACCCTGAGCGCCGCCCTGGCCGCAGGCGAACGCGTCGAGGTGTCGTTCGACGACGGCGGTACCTGGACGCCCGCGCTCAGCGAGACGCCGACCTCCTGGTCGCTGGCGGCCGTGCTGACGGAGGGCACGCACACGATCGCGGTGCGCGTGGTCGATGCCATCGGCAACACCGGCCCCGTGCGCAGCCAGGCCTACACGCTCGACACCGTGGCGCCGGGCCTCACGATCACCAGCAATCTCGCCGCGCTCAAGGCCCACGAGACCGCCACCATCACGTTCACCTTCAGCGAAGACCCCGGCGCGAGCTTCACCCTCGACGCCATCAGCGTGGTCGGCGGCACGCTCGGCGCGCTGAGCGGCACCGGCCTGACCCGCACGGCCGTGTTCACGCCCGAGCCCGGCGTCAGCGGCGGCACGGCCACCATCGCGGTCACGGCCGGGACCTACACCGATGCCGCCGGCAATGCGGGCGGCGCGGGCGCCCCGCTGGCGCTGGCCCTCGACACCCGAGCGCCGCTGGTCGACGGCGTCGCGGTCGTCGACCGCACCGAGACGACCAACCTCGACGGCTCGGTGTCGCAGGTGGTCACGATCCCGGTGGTGACGGCGGGCCGGAGCGAGACCGACGGCAGCGCCCTGTATGCCGACATTCCGCTGGTGACGGCGGGCGGGCGCCCCGTGCTCACGGTGCAGGTCGGGGTCGGGCTCGGCCTGACCGCGTCGGGCTTTGCGGCGCCGAAAGCCGCCGGCGCCTCGCTCGCCGACCTGATCCGCGAGATCCAGGCCCATGCCGGCGCGGCCGACCGCACCACGCTGAGCGGCGGCGGCGCGGGCTTCCTGGCCGGCCTGCCGGCGCACACGCCGCTCCTCGTCCAGGCGCTCACGCTCACCCAGGCCGGCGCGGTGGCGGGCGTGCCGCTCGTCATCAGCGGCGACAGCAGCGCGCAGGCGCCGGCGACCGCGCTCGTGATCGACGCGCGCGGGCTGTCGGCCGGCACCGTGATCGCGCTCGACAACGTCGCGTTCGCGACGATCCTCGGCGCCGTGCGGGTCACCGGCGGGGCCGGCTCGCAGGTGGTGTATGGCGACGGCGCGGCCCAGCACATCGTGCTCGGGGCCGACGACGACACCCTGCACGGCGGCGGCGGCAACGATTACATCGGCTCCAAGGGCGGCAACGACTGGCTCTACGGCGATGCCGGCAACGACACCGTCGCCGGCGGCATCGGCGACGACCATCTCTATGGCGGCACCGGCCATGACCGGCTCCTCGGCGAGGCCGGCCATGACCGCCTCGAGGGCGGGTCCGGCAACGACACCCTGCTCGGCGGCTCCGGCCACGACACCCTGGCGGGCGGCACCGGCCACGACCGGCTCTACGGCGATGCCGGCAACGACCGGCTCTATGGCGGGTCCGGCCACGACCGCCTCGACGGCGGCAGCGGCCATGACCGGCTCGACGGCGGCGCCGGCAACGACACGCTGCTCGGCGGGACCGGCAACGACACCCTGGTGGGCGGGCTCGGCCGGGACCAGCTGGGGGGCGGCGCCGGCCGCGACGTCTTCGTCTTCACGACGGTCGCGGAGAGCCGGGTCGGGGCGCAGCGCGACGTCATCCATGACTTCCAGAGCGGCCACGACCGGATCGACCTGCGCGGCATCGACGCCAACACCCGGCTCGCCGGCAACCAGGCGTTCAGCTGGACCGGCGCAGACGGCCCGTTCCTGCACCCGCAGGAGAGCGCGGCCTTCCTGGCCACGGGCTTTACCGGCCGGGCGGGCGAGCTGCGCTTTGCCAACGGCCTCCTGATGGGCGACGTCGACGGCGACGGCCGGGCCGATTTCGAGATCCGGATCGTCGGCCCTCTCGCGGCCGGCGACGTGATCCTGTAAGCCCCCGGGCCGGGCGCGACCTGCGCCGCCCGGCCCGCCCTGCCATGAGCGGCTTTGACCGCCATCCGTGCTCGCATCCGCCCCCCTTCCGGAGATCCTCATGAAACGCCTCCTGCTGTCCCTGTCCGTCCTGCTCGCCGGGCCGGCCGTAGCCTCGGCCGCCGACCTGCCGCCGCGGGCCGCGCCCGTGCTTCCGCTGCCGGCGGCGCCCGCCGTGAGCTGGAGCGGCTGGTATCTGGGCGCGCACGGCGCCTGGCTCGGCGACAGCGGCGAGGCGGTCCGCACCGACGCGGCAGGTGTCGCGCCGGCGGCGCTGCCGGCCCGGGCGGGCTTGCGCGCCAGCGGGCTCGGCGGCGGTGCGCAGGTCGGCTATCTGTGGCAGGTCGGCGAGGTGGTCGCCGGCCTCGAGGCGGATCTGAGCGCGCTCGATGTGGGCCAGGGCCGCAGCAGCCTCGGCGTGGACGGCCCGTTCGCGCTGCGCACCGACCTGAGTTCGCAGCTGCGCTGGTTCGGCACGCTCAAGGGCCGGGTCGGGCTCGTGCTGCCGAGCCTGGCGCCCTTCGTCGCGTCGTCGCTGGTCTATGTCACGGGCGGCCTGGCCACGGCGCAGATCGAACACCAGGGCGCGATCACGGTGGTGCCGCCGGGCGTCGGCCCGGCAGCGCGCCGCACCGGCTGGCGCCCGGGCTTCGTGGTCGGCGCCGGCGCCGAGCACCGGCTGACGCCGAGCCTGTCGCTCACGAGCGAGACGCTGTACTACAAGCTCGCCGACGAGACCCTGACGCTGGCGCGCGCCGGCGATCGGGTCGGCTACCGGTTCAAGAACGACGGCTGGATCAGCCGCATCGGCCTCAACGTCCGCTTCTGAGACCGGCCGGTTCAGAGCCGGTTCCACGCAAGTGGAAACGGCTCCAGCGCATCGGACGGGACATCGAACCCGCATCCGATGCTCCCCTATGGAACAGCGCATCGTTTGAGCGGACCCGAAGGGCCACGTTCGTGAACACCGGTGCCCGCTTTTGCGTTCGAGGCTCTAAAGGCATCGTATCTGCGGTCCATCGATCCTGCCGGTGAAGTCGATGACAGTAAAACTTATTGGATGAATCCAGATAAATAATTCGAAATTCAAACTATATAATGAGTATTTGAAAACGTTTTCTTTTTATAATTGCAACTTACTGCATCTTGCAGTTACATCGGTCATCTTTACTTTTCCGGTCCGACCGGCAGTCCAAGCGTGCAATATGTTGCACAAGAGGCAGATGCGGCAATGAGCACTCCAACTCCCCTGGAGACCTACTTCCTCCAGCTCGTCAACGAGACCCGCGCCCAGGCGGGCGTGAAGGCGCTCAGGTTCGACGGCGAGCTCCTCAACTCCTCCGATGCCCACAATGCCTGGATGGACCAGGCAAACAGCGTCTCGCATACGGGCATCGACCGTTCGAACGCGGGAGACCGCATGACGGCGGCCGGTTACGGCTGGGAGGGATGGGGCGAGAACATCGGCTACACGAGCGGCGCGCTCAACGAGGCCACCGTCCGGAAGCTGCACGCCATGCTCGTCAACTCGCCCGAGCACTACGCCAACATCGTCAACGGCTCGTTCGAGGAGATCGGCATCGGCCTGAAGGAAGCCGACTTCAACGGCAGGGCTGTCGTGCTCGTGACCCAGAACTTCGGGACGCCGAACGCCGCCGAGCGGGCCGAGGCCAATGACGTCGGAAGCGCCACGCCCACCACGTCCGGACCGTTTCCCGGTGCCTCGGGCGAAACCATCTACGGCAATTTCGGCAACAACCATCTCTATGGCACGGCTGGCAACGACAGGATCTACGGGCTTTCCGGAGACGACACGCTCGACGGCAGGACCGGAGCGGATGCCATGTACGGCGGTTCCGGTGATGACTGGTATTACGTCGACAATCCGGGGGACAAGGCATACGAGGAAGCCGGGGGCGGGTTCGACCACGTCGTCAGCACCGTGAGCTATTCGCTGTACGGGCAGGTGATCGAAGAGCTGAGGCTCGAAGGGACGGCCGACATCGACGGTACGGGCAATTCCCTCAACAACTGGATCAGCGGCAACTCCGGTTCGAATTTCCTCGACGGCGGGGCCGGCAACGACATCCTGAAAGGTCGAGGCGGCATGGACACCCTGAAGGGTGGGCCGGGGAGCGACGCCTTCGTGTTCGATTTCGCTGACGAGGCCCGCGGCGACACCATCGTCGACTTCGAGCACGGGGCCGACGTCATCGACCTTCACTACATCGACGCGGACACGACCGCGGATGGGAAGCAGCCCTTCGTCTTCATCGGCACCGAGCGGTTCCACAACGTCCCGGGCGAACTTCACACCTATCACCCTGGAGACGGGAATACCTACATCTCGGCCGACACCAACGGCGACGGCCGACCCGAGTTCGCGATCAAGGTTCTTGGCTGGCATACCTTCGACAGCGCCGATTTCGTGCTCTGAGGCCGACGAGACTTCCCGCACGATCGGGGCGCCTCACGGATATCCTCGTCCAGGCGTTCGCCGAGAAGTCGCCAGAGCATCGAACGTGAAAAGTGGGCGCCGGTTTCGCGCCAAGGGGCGAGCCATGGTTCCGACACGCTCCCGGTCATTTCCATTGCCCTTTGCCCTGTGTCGTCATGCCCGGCCTTGAGCCGGGCATCCATGTCTTCGAACCGCAGAGGCTCCCAATGCGATGTCCAGTATCCTATGATGGCCATTGGGCCAATACGACCTCGCTGCCGACTGTCTCGACCTGATAGCTGTAGCGCTTCGAATAAAGCGTCAGAAGCGAATCGTGGCCCTCGTCGGAGGAGCTGCAGACACCGTCTGAGACGATCACCACGCGCAACCCGAGATCCACGGCACCCAGCACGGTCGCGAGAACACACATATCGGTTTCAGACCCGGTGATCAGGAGAGTGTCGATGCCTTGCGCCCTGACGAGGTCGCGCAGCCTGTGGCCGGCAAAGGCCGAGTAGACCGGCTTATCCAGAACGAGGGCAGGAGGCACGAGCCGTTGCAGCGGCGGCATGAGTTCCAACAGATGCGGGTCGAGATACTCGCAGGTGACCTCACGCCAGTGCTCATAATAGACGCGCCACATGCCTGCCATGTCGTCAGGTCGGTACGGCGGGATGAACCGTGTGAAGACCGTGCGTTCCGGGGCAGCCTCGGCAATCCGGGCGACGGTCGGCAGGACACGTTCCATCCATGGGGTTGGCCATGGTCCCTCTGCCGAGAAGAGACGCTGCATATCGATGCATAGGTGGAGGGTAGCGGGCCCGAGGGGGAGCATGGGGATCAACGGTGTGGAGGTCGATGCGTGACAACCGAACCGGTCCGAGCCCGGTTCCATGCTTCGAGGGGAATTCAACCGATGAGGCCACCGACTTGGATGCGGTCGCATTGTGGCCGGCGCCGACTGAGCGCTTGACGTGTACTCGGCTTGATTTCAGCTCACGCGGTCGTTCGCTCCCTCGCTTGAGCGATGTCCCGATCGTGCAAAGCTATCGGATGAGCCCGATCCGGTTCGGTGGCTCTTGCGGCCCGACAAATCTCCAGAACTCCCCTGGGACCAGAACTCCCCTGGGACCAGAACTCCCCTGGGACCAGAACTCCCCTGGGACCAGAACTCCCCTGGGAACGGCATGAGTCTTCCCAGGGGAGTCCGGTCAATCGGATCAGAAGCGGACCTCGAGGCCCGCCCTGATGCTGTGGTCCTGCACCTTGCGGGCGTATTGGCCGCCATACGAGACGCCGACGGTCGCAGCGCTGCCGACTTCGATCCCGAGGCCGGCTTCCATGACGAGCGCGTCCGCGGCGACCGGGAGGCTGGAAACCGTGAACGGGTTGCCGCCGCCGCCGAATGCGAGCAGTGAGGCCGGGGTGACGTCGCCGAAGGCGTGACGCCAGCCGAGCATGCCCTTCGCGATCACGGTGGTGTCGTCCGAGATCGCGAGGTCGGTCGAGGCGCGAGCGCCGAGCGTCGAGTAGGTCACGTCCTGGCTGCCGCCGAGGCCGTCGAGCGCTGCGGCGCCGCCGATCTCGCGGAAGGTGTCGACGTCGAGGTTCATGTAGGTCAGCCCGGCGATCGGTTCGATCCTCACATCGCCAAGATCGAAGAGGTATCCGACCTCACCGAACACCTGACCCGTGCGGGCCTGGTAATCGGCGTTCAGGCTGTCTGCGAAGCCGGGGAATGCGACGGAACGGGACGTATCGACATCGTTCCATGCATAGGCGCCGCCGAGACGGATGCCCAGGCTCCCGAGCCGCGTGCCGCCGTAGATCGCAGCATGGTAGCTGTCGACCGAGGCCGACGAGCTGCGCGCATCGAGGTCGAGCGACGTCGACGTGTAGCCACCTGCGAGGCCCAGACGCCATCCGTTGGTCACCTCACCATCGAGACCGATCAGGAACCCCGTCGTGGAACGGTCGAGCGAACCCGCGTCGGCCGTGCGATCGCTCCGGCCCCGGGAGCCGAAGCCCTGGCCCCAGAAGCCCCACTTCGACGGGTCTTTGTCATACGGCCCGACGAGGCGGTTCATGACGGCGTCACGCACGAGGCGGCCGTCCTCGATCAAGGTGCCCGCCACGCCGGCATGGACCTCGCCCGAGAGGGCGTCGAACGCCAGACGGGCGCCGGGGACGCTCTGGCCGAGGACCGCGTCGAACACGCGGTGGCCGCTGCCCAGACCCTCCACGGCCTCGGCCGTGTTGAACTGGTTGCGGGTGACCGCGACGTCGGAGAACCGGACGGGTGTATCGCCGCCGCCCGTTCCCTTGCGGGTCAGGGTGAGGATGACGTCGCTGGCGCCGTAGGCGAGGCTCGGCGTCAGGAACGCGAAGTTCGAGGTGACGCCCGCGAACGTCCCCGCGACGCCGTTGCCGGCCGTCAGGATCGTGTAGTTCGTGGTGGGGCTGTAGGTGCCGCTCTCCGCGAGCACGCGGACTGTGGCGCCCGAGATGGCGGCCTTGCCCGTGGCGTCGATCCGGTCGGCCTGTCCGGCCGCGTTCGCCTCCACCACGTAGATGGACCCGAGCCCGAAGGTCACGTCGCCCGACACCTTCAGGTTGCCGATGGAGTTGCCGGGGGCGACGATGCCGCCGTTGCCGGCCACGATGCCGCCGACCGTGCCGTTTCCGCCGAGGGCGCCGCCGTTGTTGACGGTCACGTTCGAGCGGGACAGCGAGCCGTTGACGGCCAGTGTGCCGCCGTTCACGAAGGTGCCGCCCGTGAAGGGACTGGTGCCGGTCATGTCGAGGCGACCCGCACCCATCTTCGTGAAGGTGCCCGATCCGTTGATCGCGCCGCCGAAGGTCGAACCCTCGCCCTGGTCGACGACGAGGTTGCCGTTGCCGAGCAGGAGCCTGCCGCTGCGGCCGGAAAGGCCGGACACGGTCTGATCGCGACCGCTGAGATTGAACGTGCCGCCGTCGATGACGAGGTCCGTCTCCTGGCTGAGTCCCGCCGCGAGGCGCACGGAGCCGCCTTCGACGACGGTCGAGCCCGTGTAGCGGTATTCGCCGCTCAGGAGGAGTTCGCCCGAACCCTTCTTCACGAGGGCGCCGCCGCCGTCGAGGTCGCCGGTGTAGTCGTAGTTTCCGGTCTGGTTGAAGACGAGCCTGCCGTTGTTGGTGGTGTCCGCCAGCAGATGTCCATCGACTTTGCCGTCGCCGACGAGCAGGGAGCCGTCCTTCTTGATGTCGACCTTGCCGCCGAGGCTGCCGCCGACGAGCGCGATGGCGCCCCGGTTGATGGACAGGGTGCCGCCGTAGCCGCTGCCGTTGCCCGTCAGGGCGAGCGTGCCGAGGCCCGCCTTGTTCAGGTTGCCGAAACCCAGGACGAGGCCCGACAGGGAGGCGTTCCTGCCGTTGGTGTCGATGGTGCCGCCTGCCGCCTCGACCGTCAGCGTGCGGGCGCTGTCGAAACCGGCGAGGTAGCGCAGCGTGCCGCCCGCGAGGGTGATGCCGCCGTTGACGGGGGCCGGGGGAGATGCCGCGGCGCGCAACAGGTTGGAGACGACCGGGGTTCCCGCGGAGCCGAGATTGGCGTCGCGCTCGACCGCGAGCACGCCTGCCTCGATGCGGGTGCCGCCCGAGTAGGTGTTGTCACCCGTCAGGGTCAGGGTGCCTGAGCCCTTCTTGGTCAGGGCGAGAGTGCCGCCGGGACCGACATCCATGACCATGAATCCCGGCAGGTTGCCGCCCTCGCGGATGCCGCCGGCGATCGTCATGTCGGTCTGAGCGTCGATGGCCAGCGTCCCACCCGCGACGATGCCGCCGACGATGGCCGCCCCCTTCTTCAGGACGAGGGAGTGGTTGCCGTTGCCGAGGCGGATGGCATCGCCGCCCGTCGCCTGGATGGAGCCGGCGTTCTCGATGGTGGTGTCGCCGAAGAGCGACAGGATGCCGTCATGGCCCGTGACGGTTCCGGAGTTCACGACGCGGACGGTGCCGTTCGACGCCCGAGCCTCGATGCCGACCGAGGCATTGCCTCGGCCCGTCACGGAGCCTTCGTTCTCGACAACGACATCGCCGCCGGAGCTGACCGCGGAGATTGCGTTCGTGTAGGCATCCACGGTTCCTTGATTGGTGATCCGCACGAGGAAGGGGGTCGTCGAGAGGTTCTGCGCAACGAGGCCGCCCGCATCCCGCGAGGTGACGGTGCCATTGTTGGAGATCGAGGCGCTCCCGCCGAGGACGACAGCGGAAACGGCGTCGCCCCTGGTCTCGATATCCGCGTCCGTCACGAGCGTGGCGCTGCCCTTGGAGGCGCCGACGAAGACGCCCATGCCGAAGCCGGTTATCGGAGGCAGGTTGCGGATGGTCACGCCCGAACCGATTTCCGCGTGGATGTCGCCCTCAGGGTTCGAGACCCCGATGCCGAAGGCGGTCATCAAGGGAGGGACGACAATCTCCGTCGTGCCGGTGACCAGAAGCCACATCGGCAGGTTTCCAACGGCTCCGTTCGGGCGATTGAACGTGACTGTGCCGTTGATCGTCTCACCCCCGGTATCGACCGTCAGGTCCGCAGGCAAGCCCGAATCGTCGGGCGAGGCCGTGACGCCGGAAGCGCCGCAGGTATACCCGACGTTCCCGCCGGAGCAGTACGACGGCATCGCCATCTGGGCGGTGGCGGGGGAAGCGATTCCCCCGAGCGCGATGAGGAGGAGCGGGAGCGCGGTGCCTGTCGCGAGCCTCGCCTTGAGGCCCACCGATGTGGCCCGCGTCTGGGTCGAATTGTTCATGGAAGTATGCCCCGTGGGATTCGTGGCGATCCCTAAAGGGCCTCCTGATGCACGAGCGGTCACGTGCGCACAAGCGATTCCAACATGCGCCAAGGAAAGTCCAACAGGTGTCGGAAACGTACGACAAGCGAAGAATAAGGAGCTGTTCGGAAGGATCTTTTTGTGTTTGGAAATAGGCCCGAAGGCGTCCTGGCGCATCGGGCGTGAAAAGTGGATTCCACTGTTCGCCAGCGCGGCCCGCCGCGTCCGCACGATGCGCTGACCCATGGCTTTTTGAAGGGCGGCCTGTAGTTTACCCTGCCATGAGGAGACTATCCACAGGTCGGGGACGAGCCAGCCGTGTCATCGCGCTCGCGGCGATCCTGGCCCTGCGGCTCGGAGCCCGTGCCCCGCCGCGTCCCGTCTGATCGGTCTTCCGTTCGATCAACACAATCACGGGACACATCCGATGAACAGAATCCACCATCTCGGGACGCTCGCCGCCGCCGCTCCCCTTTGCCTGGTTTCCTCCCTGGCTCTGGCCCATGTCACGTTGGAGCCCCAGCCAGCCGCCATCGGTTCGACCTACAAGGCCGTCCTGCGCGTGGCGCACGGCTGCGAGGGCGAGCCGACGCTCAAGCTGCGGGTGCAGATCCCGGAGGGGGTGATTGCCGTCAAGCCCATGCCCAAGGCGGGTTGGGAGCTGAACACGGTCGAGACCCCCTACAAGCAGTCATACGACTACCACGGCGCCCCCACGACCGAAGGTGTGCGGGAGATCGTCTGGACCGGCAAGCTGCTCGACAAGCACTATGACGAGTTCGTCTTCCGGGCTTTCCTGACCGACGGCCTCAAGCCGGACACCATGCTCTACTTCCCTGTTGTGCAGGAATGCGCGGGCGGCAAGGCCGATCGCTGGATCGAGATCCCGGCCGAAGGACGGAAGGCGGACGACTACAAGTCCCCGGCACCGGGCGTGAGGCTGCGCCCGAAGGTCACCGACTGATCGGAGGCCAGGGCACGCCCGCGGGCGTGCCCTGGAGGCTGGCATGATCTGGCTTCGCCCATTGTTGTTCTGCACACTCGAGATCGTCTGCACACTCCTGCTCGTCTGCGGTCTCCTGGGCGGGCTCCTGGGCGGGCGGGCTGAGGCGCATGCCTCGCTCATCGAGGCCATTCCGGCCGACGGAGCCGTTCTCACGGCTGCTCCTTCTCGTGTGCAGTTGCGGTTCAACGAGCCGGTCGCGCCGCTCAGGGTGCAACTCACCGACGCCAAAGGCATAGCGCATGGTGACCTGAAGACCGAGGCGCGGGACAGCACCGTCACGCTCAGCCTGCCCGGAAACCTGCCTCAGGGCACTCAAGTCGTCAGCTACCGGGTGATCTCGTCCGACGGCCATCCCGTCGCCGGCTCGATCGTCTTTTCCATCGGGGCACCGACCTCGGCCTCGCGGCCCGCCGGTCTCGATGAGCCTGTTGCCGCGGCCATCTGGCTGGCCCGGCTTTCTCTGTATATCGGCCTGTTTGCCGGGGCGGGCGGCGGCGTCTTCGCTCTCTGGATCGCGCCGGGGGCGACACCGCAGGCGGCTCTGCGGATCATGCGCGCTGCCATGGGGCTCGGGTTGGGCGCGACCATCGTGTCCGTCGGGCTGCAAGGGCTGGACGTTCTCGGTGCATCGTTCCCGCTGCTTCTGTCGCCGCATCCCTGGCACGCGGGCATCTCGACGTCCTTCGGGCCGACGGCCATGACCGGAGTCGGAGCACTCCTGTGCGCGTGGCTCGCCCTGAGTGGTGTGGCCGGAAGGGCGAGCCGCGGGTTGGCCCTGTTGGGACTGGGCGGGGCCGGATTGGCCCTTGCCCTCAGCGGACATGCGAGCGCTGCCGAGCCGCAATGGCTGACGCGGCCCGCGGTGTTCCTGCATGGCGTGGCGGCGGCGTTCTGGGTCGGCAGCCTCGCGCCGCTCGCGTTGGTCGTCGGGAGGATGCGCAAGGCATCATCGCCGATCGTGCGCCGGTTCTCGACCGTGGCGGTGCCGATGGTTGGCCTTCTCGTCCTCACCGGGCTGACCCTGAGCGTCATCCAGGTCGCAACCCCGGCCGCTCTTCTCTCCACCGCCTATGGGCGCGTGCTTCTCGCCAAGCTGACTGCCGTGATCATTCTCCTCGCTCTCGCCGCCCTTAACCGGCAACGCTTGACGCCGGCTTTGGCCCGAGTTCCGGCCGCGAGCCGTGCACTGGTTCGCTCGATCATGCGAGAGGTGGCCCTTGCCATGGTGATCCTCGGGCTGGTGGCGACCTGGCGCTTCACCCCGCCGCCCAGAGTTCTCTTGGAGACCGCGACGGAGCCGGTAAGCACGCACATCCATACGGCACAAGCGATGGTCGAATTGACGCTCAGCCCGAGCCGCGCCGGACCGGTTCAAGCCTCGATGACGCTCACGACCGGGGACTTCGCGCCGCTCGATCCCAAGGAGGTGACCCTGACACTCGCCCGTCCCGCCGCCGGCATCGAGCCCATCACGCGCGCCGCCCGGCGCGATGGGGACGGTTCATGGCACGTCGACAACCTCATCATCCCACAGCCCGGACGGTGGCAGATCCGCGTCGATGCTCTGGTCACCGACTTCGACAAGGCAGCCCTGGAAGGGGAGGTGGAGATCAAGCCCTGACCGGAACAGGGGACTTGGCCGAACGCGGCGCCGCGATACAGGGCGTCGGCCTTCACCCGCTCCGGCGTCACGAGTTCGCGGCGCAGGTCGAAGCGCAGGTCGAGGCGCTGGGCCGGCGCTATCCAGGAATCATCATCATCACTGCGGCAGCTCCCATGACGGCAGTGGCGACCCAACCCAGGACGAGGATTCCGGGTGTCGCGGTGAAGGCGCCCATCACCGCCTTCCGCGACACCAGCACGATGATCACCACCATCAGGGGCACGGCCACGACGCCGTTGATCACCGCGCTCCAGAAGAGCGCCTTCATAGGACTGATCGGGGAGTACTGGATGACGAGCCCCGCGAGCACGCTGACCGCAATGACGCCGTAGAATCCGCGTGCGTCGGTGGCCTTGCGCTCGAGGCCCCACTTCCAGTTCATTGCTTCGCACACCGCGTAAGCGGCCGAGCCCGCGAGAACGGGCACGCCGATCAGCCCGACGCCCAGGATCCCGAGGGCGAACAGCACGAACGCGAAATCGCCGGCCAGGGGCCGCAATGCGCCCGCGGCCTGCGCGGCGGTCTCGATGTCCGTTACGCCGGCCACGTGGAGGGTGACCGCAGTGGCCAGGATGATGAAGTAGGCCGTGGCGTCGGAATAGAGCATGCCGCTCCAGGTGTCCCATCGGATGCGGCGCAACTCTCGGGAGGCGGCCTGCGGATCACGCAGGAGAGGCGCAGTGCCCCGCATGTCCTCGACCTCCTCGGAGGCCTGCCAGAAGAACAGATAGGGGCTGATCGTGGTACCGAAGACCCCGACCACCATGGTCGCGGCAGCGGCATTCGGCGTGAAGGACGGCCAGACCGTGCGCAATGCGACCTCGCCCCAGGGGACGTGCACGGTAAAGAGCACGGCGGCATAGGCCAGCAGCGAGAGGGTCAGCCACTTCAGGAAGAAGACGTAGCGGTGATAGGGAACGAAGACCTGAAGGGCCAGGGTCGCCAGCACGAACGCCACCGTCATGAGGTGACGACTGAACCCGGTGACGAGTTCGGCCACCTCGCCCATCGCCGCGACATCGGCGGCGATATTGAACGTGTTGGCGATCAGGAGCAGCAGCACGATTCCTTGGAGCACGATCGGCGGGAAGGCGGCCTTGATGTTGGCGGCCAGACCCTTGCCGGTCACCCGGCCGATCCGGGCGCACATCGACTGGACGGCCGCCATCAGCGGGAAGGCCAGCGGCATCGTCCACAGCATGTTGAGGCCGAACTGTGCGCCCGCCTGCGAATAGGTTGCGATGCCGCTCGGATCGTCGTCGGCGACCCCTGTGATCAAGCCCGGTCCGATCCGCGCGAGGGGATGCTCCCTCAGGCGGTGCACGGCCGTTCCGATGATCTTCGGGACGTGCGGGGGCTTGGGCTGGTACCGCATGGACCGCCCATCCCTAATGCGAGACGAGGATCGGAATCGCGGATGCCAGGAGCATCGATCGCGTCGCGCCGCCGAAGACGAGTTCGAGCCACAGGGGATCCGAGTAGCCACCCATCACCAGCAGGTCGTAGTGCCCGTGCTCGACTTGGTCCTGGAGGGCTTTGTGTTCCGCAACCGACGTGACCCGGAAAATCTCGCCCTCGGCACGGATGCCATGCCGACGCAGGTGCGCGAACAGGTTTTCGATGTCCGCCTCGTCCGGTTCGGCCGCAGCGGCGACGATGGAGAGGATCCGAACCGTTCGCGCCAGTTGGAGCAGCGGCAATGCGTCGTGGACCGCCCTGACCGCCTCGCGGCTGCCGTCCCAGGCCACTGCGGCACGCGCGAACAGGCAAGGCGGCGCCAGGGCCGGCACGACCAGCACGGGGCGGCCGCAGTGCTGCACGACCGAATGGGCGACGGGCAGCGGATGGGCCTCGGGCGGACCTTGCCATTCGGACTGGCCTACGATGACCAGATCGGCATAGCGGGCGTGAGCGCTGATGCCCTCCGCGATGTTGCCGGACGCCTCGGACCAAGAGGTCTCCGGCAACCGCGCGATAGCCTCTTCGCGGAACGCCGCGGCGGCTGCACGGGCCCTTGAGGAAAGGCCGGCGGAAATGTCTTCGGCCACCCTGTCGATCAGGCTCGGCTTGTATCGCGGCGGCACGTCCGGCGGCGGGATCACGTGCAGGCCCGACAGCCGGGCGCCCGTGCGGCGGGCCAGATCGACGGCGACGCCGACCTGGCGGCGTCCGGCGTCGCTCCCATCCACGTGTATCAGGATGTCGCACAGCATGGCTTGTCTCCGAACCGCTGTTCCGGACAGGAGCGAAGCCGGTCAGGAACGGGCGTGGACCACTCCACCGCATCATAGCGGCGGCCGCGGCGCATTGAGCTACGTCAAGGCAGCGCAGGGAACCGTGCAGGAGGGTCGTCGCGGTATGGTCTACGGCCCACGGAGGACGCGCGATGGGGTGGTTCCGATCCGTTATGGTCGGCTTGGCCCTGTTCGGCGCATCCGGCGCATTGCTGCCAGCCCGAGCCCAAACCGCGGTCGATCTCGCGCTCGTCATCGCGGTCGGCGTCTCCGCCTCGATGGCCCCTGATGAGCAGGACCTCCAGCGCGAGGGCTACGCCGAGGCCTTTCGCGATCCGCTCGTCCAGGCCGCGATCCGCGAGGGCGTCATTGGGCGAATTGCGGTGACCTACCTGGATGACCTACATGGAGTGGTCGGGCTCGGCCGATCAGTGGATCGTGCTGCCGTGGACAGTGCTGGACAATCTCTTCACGCAAGATCGGGGCCCACTTTTGGGTTCGTTGAGGAGGCTCGATGACCGCAGTGCGAACGGTGCCGATGGTCCGTTCAGGAAGAGCTCGGCTGAGACGCTCGCTGCTCTGCCATGACGAGGCGAAAGCGTTCATACGCATCGTCCTGGTGACCCAGGAAGATCCATTTCAGTGCGCGACCACCGTCTGCACCCTTGAAAGAGGGCACGCTACGCGCGCGGTGCTTGTCCATGCTCGAGCACCTGACGTTCGATTCCGAACAGATAAATCGTAGAATAGAATCGCCGGCTATTCGTTCACATATTGTTGATGGGGCGCAGAGGCGATGATGTCCGTAAGAACGTTGGTCTAAGATCGCAGGCGGCAACTTTATCATTAAGAATGGCTTCTTAGTACCTATTAATTTCCGAAGTCGACAATATTGAAGAGAGCCATTTTGATCCTTATCAATATCTTCGCGTCAGACAAAGCCGATTGTGCCGTTGCACGAGTCGTTTCATTTCCACGAGTCGTTTCATTTCTACGTGGGCCAAGTCGATCTACGTGGGCCAAGTCGATCTAAATAGGCCAAGTCGATGACCGACAGGATCGCGCCTGCGTCCTAGAGCACGCATATGGGCTCAGAGAAACCAATCACATTCTCCGCTTCCGTCCTGGCGGGGTCGTCCGTCCGAACGTTGCCGCCCGGCCACGTTCACTTGGGAGTCTCGAAAGAGATCGTTCCGACTCTGCGCGAGTTCGGCCTCGATCCAGATACGGTGATCCGCGACGCGGGCCTTGATCCGCGCCTCTTCGGGGACGGCGCCAATGTCATTCCGTTCGCCGCCCTGGCCCGGTTGTACACCCTCTGCGTGACGCGCACGAACTGTCCCCATTTCGGGCTGCTGGTCGGCCAGCACGCCACCATCCTGTCCATGGATCTTATCGGGCGGCTGATGCAGCATTCGGAGACGGTGGGCGCGGCCCTCGATGGGCTCGTGTCCAACCTCAGCGTCCAGGACAGGGTCGTGGCTGTTTCGCTGACCGTCCGTGGCGACATGACTCTGCTCACCTATGCGGCCTACCAGCCTGACAGCACGAGTGTGGAGCAGATCACCGAAGCGGCCGTGGCGGTTTCGGTCAATGTGCTGCGCAGCCTGTGCGGCTCCGACTGGCATCCGACGGAAGTGTTCCTGCCGCATAGGGCGCCGGCCGCGACGGAACCCTACCGGCGTCATTTCCGGGCCCCGGTCCGATTCGACCAGGAGACGGCCACTCTCGTGTTCCCGGCCCACGATTTGAAGCGCAAGGTGGCGGGAGCCGATCCTTTGCTGCACGTGATGCTGGAGGAGCGGCTCCGACAGATGCGGGCGGATGCGGGCTCCGGGTTTTCGGACGATATTCGAAGGCTGTTGCGCATGCGGATGACAAGCCATCGCTGCTCGGCCGAAGACATCGCCGGTCTGTTGGCGATGCACCGCCGCACCCTGACCCGCCGCCTGAAGGACACCGGTACGGGCTATCGGTCCATCACGAACGAGATCCGGTTCGGGATCGCCCGGCAGTTGCTGGAGGATACTGCGGTGCCGCTCGGGCAGATCGCGGCGGCGCTCGGCTATTCGGAAGCCAGCGCCTTCACCCGCGCCTTCCGGCGCTGGTCGGGCCAGACGCCCACCGCTTGGCGTGCTAAAGGCGGCCGGCTGCGATAGCGCAGCCGCCTCGTGGCGAGGCTCGAACCGGGCCGGTGCGCGACACGGTCAGCGCCGGCCGACGCGATTGACCGGGCCGCCGCGGTTCATCGGGGTACCGGGGCGAATGCCGACGCCGGGAGCGCCGACGCCGGGTGTCACGACCGCACGTCGGGCCACGGGCGCGACCGGGCGCGCGACACAGCCTTTCGGCACGCCGACCGTCTTGCAGTAAACGACTGCTGTCGCGGGCTCCGGGACAAGGGCGAGAGCGGTGAGAGCCGCGAGCGCCAGGCCGGCGCAGTACAGGGATTTCATGGGCCGCATGGCTATCCTCCATCCTTGTCGTTTCCACCTCCGCCATCGGGCGTGTGGCGTGCTGGCGCAGCACCCTAATAGGGGAGCATCCCAGGGTCTGCATCTTCCTCGTCACCCTGGTCCATGGCGCGGTTTTCAATCGCGGTCCGAAGCCCCTCGATCGCATGCACCGTCACGACGCGCAGCCGGGTCTTCTGGTCGGGCGTGAGGCTCTGGTAAAGCGGCTGCCAGGCATCGGCGAGCTTCTTCAGTCCTGCCGCACGTTCCGTCAGGACGTCGGCGCGTTGGCGGTAGAGCTGCACCGGGTCGACGTCATTTCCCTGGTCCATGTGCTCCCCGAGCGCGGCCAACCGGCGATAGCGCGTCTCGGCCCTGGCGCGGATCGCAGCTTCCACGGCGGGCCAGAGCTTCTCCTGCTCCGGAGTGAGTTGCAGAGCGGCCTTGATCGCGCCGACCCGAATGTCGGTCAGCATCTTGAAATCGGCCTGGCTCAGGCTTTCGTCATCGGATGATGCGCCTGGGCTGGTGGTGGCTTGCTGTGCATGGGCCACGGGCGAGCCGATGATGAACAAGGCCGCCGCGGCGCCGATCATTCCCTTTCGCATCTTGATCTCCTGCTGGTTCCGGCAAGCATCAATCTACGCAAATGAACCGCGGTCGACTTGATGGTTTGAGACTTCTCGTTGGCAGTTTCGGACACGGACGGGACCGCAACCCGGACCAGCCGCCGCCCGTTCTCTGGTCCTTGCGTGGCCGCGGACTTCCGGACCCGACCGTCCATGGGACCGATCGATATAAGTCGCCTCGGAAGCCCTGGGTCACGAAACGCCAAGCGATTGTCCTAAGCGGACAAGCAGGTGGCCGGCGGCCGGGTCAGGATAGGCCTTGTCGGGCACACCGCGGGAACGGAGGAGTGTCGTGCCTCGCTTCTTCTTTCATGTCAGGGGCGTTCGCCAGGAATTGAGCCGCGACGAGCTCGGGCTCGATTTTCCCGACGTGGCGACCGCCTATCGCGAGGCGTTCGACGCGGCCCGGGACGTCAAGGCTGTGTTGGCGGCCAGCGGCCGGCATCCACGCGGCTACATCATCGAGGTCGTGAACGCCGCCGACGAGCTCGTCTTCAGAATCCCGTTCTCCGCAAGCTTCGACGATCGGACGCCTCGCCCCACGAAGCTCTTTCGCCAATGAGGCCGCGCTATCGCGCGGTCCGATGCGGTCACGGACAGGCCCATCGCCCTCACAGGATTCCGGCGGGTCGGGGGTGCAATTGTCGAGAGATCGTCTCCGGCGCTCAAGCCTGATCCGCCGAGAAAGCTGGACCTGCGACGTCGAACGATGCGCTCGCCCGCGGGACCGGTGGCCCAAACCGTCAATGGATTGTCCCTGCTGGTCAAGCGCAGCGCGCGAGCCGCGCTACGGTTGAACCATTGCCAGGGTCCCGCCGGGGAACAAGGTCATGACGGACAAGCCCTATCCTGACGCAGCCCCCGCGGCCGTGCCTCATCTCGTCAGGTCGTCCCTGCTCAAACCCTCCCTCCTGTGGCTTCTGGTTCTTGCCCCCGCCGCCGCCATGCTCGACCGCGCCGGCACCGTGCCGGCCGGCATCGTTTTCTTCTGCGCGGCATTGGCCATCGTGCCGTTCGCCAGGCTCATCGTCCAGGGAACCGAACAGGTCGCCGCCCACACGGGCGCCACGGTTGGAGGGCTCCTCAACGCCACCTTCGGCAACCTGCCGGAGCTGATCATCGCCATGGCGGCCCTGCAGGCCGGGCTCCTGGAGATGGTGCGGGCGTCGATCGTCGGAGCGCTGCTGGCCAACCTGCTGGTGGCTCTCGGCCTCTCCTTCCTGCTCGGCGGCCTGCGCCACCACGGCCAAAGATACAACCCGGATGCGGTGCGGATCTACGCGTCGACCATGGTGCTGGCCTGGATCAGCCTGGCGCTGCCGAGCGCGTTCCACCGCTCCCTCGAAGCGGAGCCCCATCTTGGCGTGCACGCCACCCTGGACCTCGTCGTGGCGATCGTCCTTCTGGGCCTCTATGGGCTGTTCCTGCTCTACTCCCTGCGAACCCACCCCGAGACCTTTGCCGAACTCAACGTACCGGCGCCGGAGGCGGCCGAGGAGCACCCGCGCCTTGGAAGGGGCATTGCGACCCTGCTCGTTGCCTCTCTCGGCGCGGCCTGGATGAGCGAGATCCTCGTCGGCGCCGCGGAGCAGGCGGGGCATGCGCTCGGCATGTCTCAGGTGTTCATGGGCGTGATCGTGCTCGCGCTCGTCGGGGGGGCGGCCGAGACCGGGTCGGCCATCGCCATGGGCCGGGCGAACCGTCCCGATCTGAGCATCGGCATCGCCCTGGGAAGCTGTGTGCAGATCGCGCTCTTCGTGGCTCCCATCCTGGTTTTGGTCGCGCCGGGCATGGGGCAGCCGCAGTTCCGGTTGATGTTCTCGCAAGCCGAGATGTGGATGCTGTTCGGGGCGGTGCTGCTCGGAGCGACCGTCACCACGACGGGCCAAGCCAACTGGTTCAAGGGCGCGCAGCTCCTGGCGCTCTACCTCATCATCGCGGCCATTCTTTACCTGATCCCGGCCCCCACGCCGTAGAAGGCGAGCGATGCCGCGACAGCGTCTCTCATGTCGTTCCGCAATATCGCGACACGGCGGCGTCGATGGTCGGGAAGAACCGCGTCTCGCCGAACCGGTCGAAAAGCCCGAACCTCCGCAGCTTGTCCTTGACGGGATCCTTCAGTTCGGCAAACCGGAGCTCGATGCCTTGCGCCAGCAGGGCGTCGTCCAGGTCCGTCAGGGTATCGGCCGCGGTCACGTCGACGCTCGTGACCGGCGCCGCCGCGACCACGACGCACCGGACCGGGGTCGGCGATTCCGCCAGGGCGGCGAGAAGGCGCTCGCGGAACAGTTCCGCGTTGGCGAAGAACAGCGGGGCATCCCAGCGGAACAGGACCAGACCGGGAATCCGGCGCGCCTCCGGATAGCGCGTGACGTCATGGTAACCTTCGATGCCGGACGGACGGCCCAGGACGGCGGAGTAGGGCCGCCAGCCGTCCCACAGGAACTCGATCACCGCAATGACGATCGCCAAGCCGATCCCGGGAATGGCGCCGAACACGGCCACGCCGGCAAAGCACGCGACCGACAGCCAGAATTCCCAGCGCTGGATGCGGTAGATCCGCTTGAGGTCGCTCATCTCGAACAAGCCGACGGCGGACGCGATCACAACCGCCGCCAAGGCGGAGGTTGGCAGGTTCCGCAAGAGGTCGGGTGCCACCAGCAGCAGCAAGGCGATGGCGAGCGCACCGACGATGCCGGTCAGTTGCGAGCGCGCACCGGCGGCTTCCGCCACCGGCGTGCGCGAGCTGCTGCTGCTGATCGGAAAGCCCTGAAAGAATCCGGTGGCGAGGTTGGCGGCTCCAAGCCCCACCATCTCCTGGTTGGGATCGACGACGGTGCGGGTCCGTGCGGCGTAGGCGCGCGAAAGGACGCTGGTGTCGGCGAACGACACCATGGCGACGGCGCAGCCTCCGATCAGCACGGACGTGATCTCGCCGATCCCGATCCAGGGGATCGCGAAACGGGGAAGCCCCTGGGGAAGGGAGCCGAGGATCGAGACGTTGTGGCTCTCCGCGAGGCCGAGCATGCCGACAAGGACGGTCGCGCCGACGACTGCGACCAGAATCCCGGGCACGCGCCTCTGTCCCCGCAGCAGCAGGATGGTCGCCAGCGTTCCCAGGCCGATCGCAAACGCCACCCAGTTCGTCCGGCCGGCCAGGATCGCTCCGCCGATCGCCCACAGGTCACGCAGGGGTCCCGTGCTCTCGACCGAGAAGCCGAAAAGCTTGGGGAGCTGGCTGATCAGCACGGTCAAGGCGATGCCGTTCATGTAGCCGTAGCGGATCGGCTTGGAGAGGAGCTCGGTCACGAAACCCAGGCGCGCCAGTCCAGCGAGGATCAGGACCGTTCCCGACACGAGCGCCATCATCCCGCCCAGGGCGATGGCGCGCTGCGGATCTCCGCCGGACAACGGAAGCACGACGCCGAGGATGACGACGGCGAGGGCCGAGTCCGGGCCCAGGACGAGGATGCGGCTCGGTCCGAACACGGCGTAGACCAGCAGCGGGACGATGGTGGCATAGAGACCGCAGATCCCCGGCAGGCCGGACGCCACGGCATAGGCGATCCCGACGGGGACGAGCATGGTCGCCAGCACGAGACCGGCCACGACGTCGTGCCCCAGCCATGCGGTCTCGTACCGGAGGAGGGTGCCGAGGCCGGGCATCCAACGCAACCCTCCGGCCGCGCGGCCAATTCCACGGGCGTCCGGCGTCACGCCCTCATGGCTCGGGCCTTCGGCCTCGTGCCCGCCTGTCGCGTGACCCTCGGCCGCAGGTGGTCTCGTCGCAGCCTCTATCGGGCCGGGAGGAAGAGGATCCACTGGGTGCGAACCGGCCATGACCGCGTTCCGGGTTTTCCCTCTACTGCTTCGGCTGTGGCATCGACCCCACATCCGATGCTGTCAGTCTCCGTTTGTGAGCATCTTTTCACGCAAAACCGGTGCCCACTTTTCACGTCCGATGCGCTGGGCCGTCAGTATCGTGCCGGAACGACGTGCCGTGCGGGCAGTCCGTCATCGGCCCCCTTCGGTCTCGGCTCGGCCTTGGGCACCTTCGGCAGATCGACCTTGACCTTCTCGTACGGGATCGTGCCGAGCATGTGCGCGATCAGGTTGAGGCGGGCCCGGCGCTTGTCGTCGGACGGCACGATGGTCCAGGGAGCCTGCGGCGTGTCGGTGCCGTGCAGCATCTCCTGATAGGCCAGCGTGTAATCCCACCAGCGGCGCACCGACTCGGTATCCATCGGACTGAGCTTCCAATGCTTGACCGGATCCTCGATCCGGTCGGCGAAACGCCGGCGCTGCTCATCCTGGCTGACGTCCAGAAAGTACTTGAGCAGAATGATGCCGTTATCGACGATCTCCTGCTCGAACGGCGGCACAAGGCGCATGAACCGCTCGTACTCGTCATCGGTGCAGAATCCCATCACGCGCTCGACCCCGGCCCGGTTGTACCAGGAGCGGTCGAACAGCACGATCTCGCCGGCGGCCGGGAAGTGGGCGATATATCGCTGAATGTAGAGCTGGCTCTTCTCCCGCTCGGTCGGCGCCGGGAGGGCGATATGGCGGAATACCCGGGGGCTCACGCGCTGCGTGATCCGGCTGATCACGCCACCCTTGCCGGCGGTGTCGCGGCCCTCGAACACCACGATGACCCGGGCGCCCGTCGCCTTGACCCAGGTTTGCAGGCGTACGAGTTTGACCTGGAGCTTCCTGAGCTCGTTCTCGAAGTCCTTCCGCTTCATCCTCTCTCGAACGCCGGCGTCAACCGCCGTGCCGACATCGGCTCTCTCGCTCTTCAACAGCCCTTGACGCTTCATGGGGCGCACCGTGGTCCTCGAATGACAGATACCGGGATCGGCACGTTCGGAAGCACGGGAGCGAAGGGGGCGGTATCCCGGTTTGCTGTGAGTGCCGGTCGGCAGCCATCATACAGCGAGGCCCCACAAAGACTTGACAGGATGTGACGACGGCTTGGCATTTTGGGACGGGGGCATCCGATGAATATCCGAGACGCCATCGACGCTCTTGTGTCTGGGCCCCGGTGCCGATGCGGCTTCGCCACGGGGCGAAGCCCTTCCCGTTGAAGAAAGGTGATGGGCTCGCGCGGCACCTCCGACCGGGCCATCGTCGGCATTGAGGCCATAGCCAAGCATGCGGATTTCACGCCTCGCCGCAAATAAGACCGCATCAGTCGCGAGAGGAATGTGGGCTGAAATGAATGGCGAACGCGCCACTGAAGCAAAATCGCTTCACTTTACGAAGCAATGAAGTGGCAGATGGCGGAGGGGGTGGGATTCGAACCCACGGTGGGCTTGCACCCACGGCGGTTTTCAAGACCGCTGCCTTAAACCACTCGGCCACCCCTCCGGCTTTGGGTCAACGAAGGCCGGACCCAACCGTTCTCTAAGGCCCTAAACCCATTGCCGTCAACGTCATTGGGACAACGGGACAACGAAATTCATGGGCCCGACGGGCCTCCCTCCGACCCTGGGCGGACCGGCGGCATGCACAGTCCCGAGCGCACGGCAGAATATGGCAAAATTAAGTCGTTCGGATGCTCGGGAGCGATTTGCGCGAGTGCGCCGCATCGAAGTTCCCATCGTATTCGAAGTTTAGAATCCGGCAATATTCTCTACGTTACCATGCGGCAGTAAGGTTCTTGTCGGCTGTTCTATGGCGAGCGCGGGCTTTGCGCAGACGGCAATGTTGTTAACAATCCGGCAGCTTTGCGATTGACAAGCGGGGCCATTTAACTTCCTTTTAAGGCGACAAAAGCACTTTGGTTGGCGCTCGGGCAGAGTCGGGCGCCGCCATGCGCAGTGCGAAAAGGGGATGCGGAACACCATGCATTGTGATCGCGCTGAAGCGAAAGGCGGCCTGACGGGCATCGTGGCCCTCGACTGCCAAGCTCTCATCCGTGTGGCAGGCGTTGCAGCCATTGCTCTGACCGTCGCCAACTGCTCCTCGAACGTCCGGGGCGGGATCGATCCGAAATATGGCGTTGCCCCGAGCCCGAAGGTCGTCGCGGACGGCCAGCCGGTCCCGAAGGGCGGCGGGCGCAACATGGTCGGCAAGCCCTATACCATTGCCGGCCAGACCTATGTGCCGACCGAGACGCCCCGTCCGGCCGAGGGCCTCGCCTCCTGGTACGGCCCCAGCTTCCATGGCCGCATGACCGCCAACGGCGAGGTCTTCGATCGGGATTCCGTCGCCGCGGCCCATACCACGATGCCGCTTCCCAGCTATGCGCGCGTCACCAATCTTCAGAACGGTCATTCGATGATCGTGCGCGTCAACGACCGGGGCCCGTACCACGGCAACCGCGTCATCGATGTCTCGGAGCGTGCGGCCGACGCCCTCGGATTCCGCCGGCAGGGGACCGCGCGGGTCCGTGTCGAATATGTCGGCCGCGCATCGACCAACGGCAGCGACGACCGGATTCTTCTCGCGAGCCTTCGCACGGACGGCCGGCCGGCCTCTCTGACGAATACCGCGCCGACCATGATCGCTCAGGCGACCCCGCGTCCCGCCAATGCGCCGCGTCAGGCCATCGGAATCGGCGGCGACGAGGCGGACGACGGCATCGACGCCGTGCCTGCCATGCCCCAGCGGGTTGCATTCTCGGCCCAGGGCAATGTTCCGCTGCCGCCGGAGCGGCCCTTCGATCTGGGCACGATACCGGGCGCGAGCAGCCCCCGTATAACCATGAGTTCCGCGGGCTCGACGGCCCTGCCGCCGTCGCGCCCTGTGGTGGCCGGCCTGTATTATGCGTCTCCTGAAGCTCCGCACACTGGCTTCCAGAAGAGCAGCAGCTTCAGCAATCTGAACCAGTCGACGTTCATTCTTCGCTGAAAACCAACGGGGCGGACCATCGCTTGTGCCCCGCCAGTGCGGCTGTGCGACCGCGCACAGCTTATCCTGACGCAACGTTGATTTGCCATTGACGCGCTACAGATTCAGGCTCTCCTACCGGAAGAGTCTGGATCCCTTACGATGCGTCAAATAATGTCTGCCCGCTCCCTCGCGACCGCGTTTCTTGCCCTCGGTGCTCTGGCATTGGCCGGGCTTGCTCCAGACGGAGCACGGGCGCAGACATTCCAGTCCAACGCTCCGACGGCCATTCTGATGGATGCCGACAGTCACGGCGTCCTTTACGAGAAGAACGCCGATGAGCTGACGGCCCCGGCCAGCATGGCGAAGACCATGACGGCGGAAGTCGTGTTCAACGAGATCAAGAGCGGCCGCCTTTCCTTCGACAGCACCTTCACGATTTCCGAGAATGCGTGGCGCAAGGGTGGGGCGGGCTCGGGCGGCTCCTCGATGTTCGCCCAGGTCCACAGCACGATCCGCCTCGAGGATCTGCTGCGAGGGCTCGTCGTCCAGTCCGGGAACGACGCCGCGATCGCCCTCGCGGAGGGAATCGCCGGCACGGAGGAAAACTTCGCCAGGATGATGAACGAGCGCGCACGCATCATCGGCCTGACGCATTCGACCTTCCGGAACGCGACCGGATACGGCCATCCGGAGCAGAAGGTGACCGTGCGCGACCTCGCGAAGCTCGCCATCCACATCATCGAGACCTATCCGGATCTCTACAAGCTCTTCGGAGAGCGGGAGTTCACCTGGAACAAGATCCGCCAGCTCAATCGCAACCCGTTGCTGGCCATGGATATCGGGGCCGACGGCCTGAAGACCGGCAATATCGACGAATCCGGCTTCGGCCTGATCGGATCCGCGGTCCAGAACGGCCAGCGCCTGATCGTGGTGGTCAACGGCCTGAAGACGGCCCGGGACCGGGCCAACGAATCCCGAAAGCTCCTGGACTGGGGCTTCAGGGCCTTCGAATCCCGGGAACTCTTCACGGAAGGACAGGTCGTGGGCGAGGCCCAGGTGTTCGGGGGCTCCAAGCGTTCCCTGCCGCTTGTCTCCATGAAGCCTATTCGTGTACTTCTGCCGCGAGGAGACAGCGAGCGGGTGACGGCTCGCATCCTCTATACCGGTCCTCTGAAGGCTCCCATCCGGAAGGGGGACGAAGTGGCCCGGCTTCAGGTCAACCGGGGTGAGATGCAGGCGCTCGAATTGCCGCTTTACGCCAATGAAGACATTCAGGAGGGCACCCTGAGCCAACGCGCTCTGGACGGCCTGCTGGAATTCGGCACGGGCTGGGTGCGGCGCGCTTTTTCGAGCGTCATCGAAAGAATTTGATGGCGGGTCGGTTCATTACGTTCGAAGGCGGGGAGGGCGCAGGCAAGTCGACCCAGATCGCAAGGCTGAACGAGCGCCTGGAGGCCCTCGGGCACCCGACGCTCGTCACCCGCGAGCCCGGCGGGT
The DNA here is from genome assembly GCF_047497095.1 of Microvirga sp. M2. Classification (NCBI taxonomy): domain Bacteria; kingdom Pseudomonadati; phylum Pseudomonadota; class Alphaproteobacteria; order Hyphomicrobiales; family Methylobacteriaceae; genus Microvirga; species Microvirga sp. M2. The sequence goes on along the minus strand of NZ_CP134063.1, from coordinate 2,516,409 downwards.
CGCCCCTGGCCGAGTCCATCCGGACCTTCATTCTGGCCGGCCGCGCCAAGCCTTTGGGACCCTTCGCCGAAGCCCTCATGTTCGCGGCCGCCCGGATCGACCACCTGGACCGGGTGATCGTCCCGGCGCTGCGGAACGGCACCCACGTCCTGTGCGACCGCTTCGCGGATTCTACCCGGGCCTACCAGGGCTCCTCCGGCGCGATCCCGCCGTCCCTGATCGACGACCTCGAGCGCGTGACCCTGGCCGGGACCAGGCCCGACCTGACCTTCATCCTCGACATGCCGGCGGAGACCGGCCTGGCCCGCGCCGGAGAGCGCCGGGCGCGAAAAGGCGAGGGGGTGGATCGCTTCGAGGACGAGGATCTCGCGTTTCACCGGGCTCTGCGCCAGGCCTTCCTGGCCATTGCCAGGGCCGCCCCGCAGCGCTGCGCCGTCATCGATGCCGACCAATCGGCGGACGAGGTCGAGGCCGCGATCTGGGCGACCCTGCGGGAACGGCTCCCGGCACTGACCGAACATGCCGAGAGGCCCCTCGATGTCGCGTGACGTGCAAGGGGCCGTTGAGCCCGACCAGTTCGACGGGGCTCCACACCCGCGGGACCAGTTCGCCTTTTTCGGCCACCGGGAAGGCGAGGGGGCCTTCATCGAGGGACTTCGCAGCGGCAGGCTCCACCATGCCTGGCTGATCGGCGGGCCGCAGGGCATCGGCAAGGCGACCCTCGCCTATCGCCTGGCCAGAACCGCCCTCGACCCGCGCCGAGGCCAGGATCCGGCGCTCGACAGCCTGGACATGCCGCCGGATTCGGGCGTGGCGCGGCAGGTCTCCGCGCTCTCGCATCCGAACCTGTCCGTCCTCCGGCGGGCCCCCGCCACCGACAAGAAAGCCGCGTCGACGACCATTCCCGTGGATGCCGTCCGCAAGGCTCTGAACATGTTCGGCTCCACGGCCGCCGACGGAGGCTACCGGGTCTGCATCGTCGACAGCGCCGAGGATCTGACGATTTCCAGCGCCAACGCGCTCCTCAAGGTCATCGAGGAACCACCGCCGCGCTCCCTGTTCCTGATCGTCAGCCATGCCCCCCAGCGGGTCCTTCCGACCATCCGGTCACGGTGCCGGCGCCTGCTTCTGCGCCCGCTCGACGCCGACCAGATCAAGGCCGCCATCCGGTCCCTCGGGGAGCCCTGGGCCGACATGCCGGGCGGGCTGATCGAACAGGCGTTGCCTTTCGGCGAAGGATCCGTGCGACGGACCCTGGAACTGCTCGATGCGGACAAGGTTGCGTTCATCGAGCAGGTGACAAGGCATCTCGACGGCCTGCCGCGGGTCGACGCGAGGCAGATCCACGCGCTCGCCGAAGCGCTCGCGAAGCGGGACGCCGACGACAGCTATGAGCTTGCCCTCGAAACCATCGAGCGGTGGATTTCCGGCAAGCTGCGCGAACAGGCCGGCATCGGTCCCGCACGCCTTGCGCCTTTGGTGGAGGTGTGTGAGAAGATGACCCGGACGGCTCGCGAGATCGACGTGTTCAACCTCGACCGCCGGCCCTTCATCCTGACGCTGTTCGACGATCTTGCTCACGCGGTTCGGCGGGCAACCTGAGCGCGCGTCGGGTTCGTCGACGAGATTTCAGGATTTTCAAGGTTCCGCCATGGCCGACAAGCAAAAGTACTATATCACCACGGCTATCTCCTATCCGAACGGCGCCCCCCATATCGGCCATGCCTACGAGGTCGTCGCGGCGGACGCGATCGCCCGGTTCAAGCGCATCGACGGTTACGACGTGTTCTTCATGACCGGCACGGACGAGCACGGCCTCAAGATTCAGCAGACGGCCGACCGGAACGGAACGACGCCGAAGGTCTTCGTCGACGAGATGGCGACGAAATTCCGCGCGATGGCCGATCGCCTCGACTGCTCCTACGACCGCTTCATCCGCACCACGGATTCTGATCACCTGCCCTCCACCCAGGAATTGTGGCGGCGGATGCAGGAGAAGGGCGACATCTATCTCTCCAAGTATTCCGGCTGGTACTCGGTGCGCGACGAGGCCTATTACGACGAGAGCGAACTGACGAAACAGCCGGACGGCAGCTGGCGCGCGCCCACGGGAACCCCCGTCGAATGGATCGAGGAGGAAAGCTATTTCTTCCGCCTCTCCGCCTATCAGGACCGCCTGCTCGCCCATTATGCGGCCCAACCGGACTTCATCAGCCCGGAAACCCGCCGCAACGAGATCACGAGCTTCGTCCGCTCGGGCCTCCAGGATCTCTCGATCAGCCGCACCACCTTCAACTGGGGCCTGCCGGTGCCCGGCGATCCGAAGCACGTGATGTATGTCTGGATCGACGCGCTCAACAATTACCTGACCGGCTGCGGCTTCCCGGATGAGAGCGATCCGCGCTGGCATTACTGGCCCGCGGACGTTCACATCATCGGCAAGGACATCGTGCGCTTCCACACGGTCTACTGGCCGGCCTTCCTCATGTCGGCGGAACTGCCGCTGCCCAAGCGCGTGTTCGGCCACGGCTTCCTGCTCAACAAGGGCGAGAAGATGTCGAAGTCGGTCGGCAACGTGGTCGATCCGTTCGATCTCGCCGAGACCTATGGCGTCGACCAGATCCGCTATTTCTTCATGCGCGAAGTGCCTTTCGGACAGGACGGCAACTACTCGCACGAGGCGATCGTCAACCGCATCAACGCGGATCTGGCGAACGACCTCGGAAACCTGGCCCAGCGGTCGCTCTCGATGATCGCCAAGAACTGCGAAGGCGCCGTTCCCCGGCGCGGCGAACTCACGCAGGCCGACCAGGACATCCTCTGGCTCGCGGACGCGCTGCCGGAGAAGGCGAGGGCGGCCATGAAGGATTTCGCCGTCCACACCGCCCTTGCCGAAATCTGGGCCGTGGTCGCCGAGGCGAACCGGTACTTCGCGTCCCAGGAGCCTTGGGTCCTGCGCAAGAGCGATCCGGAACGCATGGGCACCGTCCTGTACGTCACGGCGGAGGTTCTGAGGGCCGTCGGGATCCTGGCCCAGCCCTTCGTGCCGACCGCCGCGGTCAAGCTTCTCGACCTCTTGTCGGTCGCCCCCGAGAACCGGGTTCTTTCGGCGGTAGGACCCGAGCACCGCCTGGCAGCGGGAACGCCGCTCCCGCAACCGGCTCCGATTTTCCCGCGTTATGTCGAGGCGGAAGCATCCTGACGCTTCCGCTTTGACAGGCCCTGCCGGGCCTTCAGCGGAAGTGGGACATGTACACCACCTTCATGTTTGCGACCGGGATCGAGAACAGCATCCCGACCATCAATAATGGCCGCACCCGCATCGACGAGATGGAGAAGTGCGGCCATTACGAAAACTGGCTCACCGATTTCGAGCTCCTGGCCGATCTCGACATCCAGGTCCTGCGTTACGGGCCGCCCCTGCACAGGACCTTTCTGGGACCCGGGCGTTACGACTGGTCCTTTGCCGACATGACCTTCGGCGAGCTTGAACGCCGCAACATCATTCCCATCGTCGATTTGTGCCATTTCGGCGTTCCGGACTGGATCGAAAATTTCCAGAATCCGGATTTTCCAATGCTGTTCGCCAGTTACGCCGAGGCCTTCGCGCAACGCTTTTACTGGGTGCAGCTCTACACCCCCATCAACGAGATGTTCGTCTGCGCCACCTTCTCGGCGGCCTACGGGTGGTGGAACGAGCAGATGCGGAGCGACCGGGCCTTCGTCACGGCGCTCAAGCACATCGTGAAGGCGAACGTGCTCGCCATGGAGCGCATCCTCAAGGTGCGCCCGGACGTTCTCTTCATCCAGAGCGAATCCTCGGAGTACTTCCACGCGGAGAACCCGGCTGCGATCAAGCCGGCCGAGATCATGAATGCCCGGCGTTTCCTCTCTCTCGACCTGAATTACGGCCGCCGCGTCGACTCGGAGATGTACGAGTTCCTCATGGACAACGGGATGACGCGCAACGAATACCACTTCTTCCTCAATCGGTCGTCCCTGCGCCATCACTGCATCATGGGCAACGATTACTACCTCACCAACGAACACCGGGTGAGGGCGGACGGATCCTCGAAAGCCGCCGGAGACGTGTTCGGCTACGACGAGATCACGCGCCAGTACTACGACCGCTATCGCCTGCCCGTGATGCACACCGAAACGAACCTGATGGAAGGGCCGACCGGCGAAGAGGCCGTCGACTGGCTCTGGAAGCAATGGGCCAACGTTCTCAGGGTCCGCAACAACGGCGTGCCGATCGTCGGTTTCACCTGGTATTCCCTGACCGATCAGGTGGACTGGGACGTGGCTCTGCGCGTGGAAAACAACCGGGTCACGCCCGTGGGCCTCTACGATCTGGACCGCAACATCAGACCTGTCGGGCGACGCTACAAGCAACTGATCAAGGATTGGTGCGACGTCCTGCCGGCCCAGAGCGTCTGCCTGACGGTTCCCGTGACATGGCCCCACGAGATGGAGGAACTCATCGTCCGCAGGCATCAGGAGAAGCTCCGCAGGATGCGGAGCAAGGAAGCCCGCGAGGACGACGAGCCGGCCGCCACGACCCAGGAGGTTCGTCGCTAGACGAACCCGCCGATCCGATCTATGCAACCCGCATGGTTAACGGCCCGGAGGAGGGCGTCTTCACCGATGCTGGTCGACAGTCATTGCCATCTGGATTTTCCCGACCTTCAGGCCCGCCTCCCCGCGGTTCTGGAAGCGGCCCGGGCCACCGGCGTGGGCCGGCTCGTGACGATCTCCACGCATGTGGCGCGCTACGAGACCTACCGGGCGCTGGCCGAGGCGCATGGCAGCATTTTCTTCACGGTCGGCACCCATCCGCACAATGCCGCCGAGGAGCCCGACGTACCCGCAGACCGCCTGGTGGAGCTTTCCGCTCATCCGCGCTGCATCGCCATCGGGGAAGCGGGCCTCGACTACCACTACGACACGAGTCCCCGCGACGTGCAGAGGAAGGTGTTTCGCACGCATATCGAGGCCGCGCGCGCGACCGGTCTGCCGCTGGTGATCCATGCGCGCAACGCCGACGAGGACATGATCAAGATCCTTTCGGACGAGATGAGGCGAGGGCGGTTCGGCGCGGTCCTGCATTGCTTCTCGTCGGGCGCGAAGCTGGCTGAGGTCGGCGTCGAGCTCGGATTGTACGTGTCGTTTTCCGGCATTCTGACCTTCAAGAACTCGGAAGAGATCCGCCGGATCGCAGCTGCCGTTCCGCGAGAGAGACTGCTCGTCGAGACGGATGCGCCCTATCTCGCTCCCGTGCCGTTCCGGGGCAAGACCAATGAGCCCGCCTATGTGGCGCATACGGCGCAGGTTCTGGCGGACATTGTCGGCGTGTCCGCGGACGAGATCGCCAGGATCACGACGGACAATTTCTACCGCTTGTTTTCCAAGGCTGCCTTGGCCGACACGATCTCCGAGCAGGCGCAATGACCTTGAAATTGACCATCCTGGGATGCGGTTCCTCGGCCGGTGTGCCGCGCGTGGGCGTCGGCTGGGGCGCGTGCGACCCGGAAAATCCGAAGAATCGCCGCAGGCGCTGCTCGATCCTCGTGGAGCGGACGGTACCGGGCCACGCCTCGACCAGCGTCCTCGTCGACACCACGCCGGACCTCCGGGATCAGCTCCTCGAGGCCGACGTGAAGCGTCTCGACGCCGTTCTCTATACCCATGAGCACGCCGATCACATTCACGGCATCGACGATCTGCGGCCCTTGGCGATCGTCATGCACAAGCGGATCCCGGTCTATGCCGACCGCATGACCGCCGAGCTGCTGCAGATGCGGTTCGGTTATTGCTTCAAGACGCCGGCCGGCAGCAGCTATCCGCCGATCCTGGAAATGCGCCCGTTGATCCCGGGCGTCATGACCAGTCTCCCGGGGCCGAGCGGTCCGGTGGAAGCGGTTCCGTTCCGGATGCTCCACGGCGACATCGATGCCCTCGGATTCAGGTTCGGCAGCGTGGCCTATGCGCCGGACGTGAGCCGGATGCCGGAAGAGAGCCTGGGCTATCTGGAGGGCCTCGAGGTCCTGATCATCGACGCCCTGCGCCATACGCCGCACCCGACGCATTTCTCGGTCTCCGAGGCGCTGGACCTGATCGGGAAAGTCCGGCCCAAGCGTGCGATCCTGACGAACCTGCACACCGATCTCGATTACGAGGCGCTGCGCCGGGAACTCCCGGCCGCCATCGAGCCGGCCTATGACGGTTTGCAGATCGAAGTGCCATAATGCGCGGAAACGAGGCTGCGCCGGGCGTCATTCGGCGCGATACGGTGCCACGGCTTAGGTGAACGGCCTCACCTGCTGCGCCTGAGCGTGGCGGGGCAGGGCCGTCAGCAGGGGCCGACCGCGCGCGCACGTGCCACCTCGCCAAGTCGCCCGATCGGCGCTACGCTTGCATTCCGGTCGAATGCCATAGGGGGCGACCATGCCCACAGGCCTGCTGAACGCTCTTGTCCCCACGCGCCATCTGCCTCTCGGCGCATTGGCGCTCCTGCTGTGCGGAGCGTCGGTCGATGCGCAGGCCCAATCGGCCTCCTCGAGCCCATTTTCCGGCTTTGCCGGATCGTGGTCCGGGGCCGGCACGGTCGCATTGTCGAACGGGACCATCGAGCGCCTTCGCTGTCAGGCCACGTACGCGGTGGCGGCCGCCGGCACCAACCTGCGGCAGAATCTGCAGTGCAGGAGCGACAGCTACACCTTCGAACTCAGGACCGACATCAACGCCCAAGGGGGGCGCGTCACCGGCTTGTGGATGGAAACCACGCGCAACATGCAAGGGAGCATCTCCGGCCGGATCTCGGCCGGCCGGATCGATGCGGTCGCCCAGGGGCCCGGCTTCACGGCCGGCATCGCCATGGCTCCGCAAGGGGCGCGGCAGGCGGTGAGCATCCGATCCCAGGGCACCGAGCTGTCGCAGGTCTCGGTCACCATGAGCCGAGGGCGCTAGCGCATCGTGCGAATAAGTGGACCCGGTTTTTCGCTCAAACGATGCGCCCTTTTAAGGCCCATTTAAGGAAGGAGCATCGGATCTGTCCCAAAAATGCAGGTCCACTTTTGGGTCCGATGCTCTAGGCGACATTCGATAGCCTCCCGGGGGCCGTGAAGGCGGGATCATGGAGACGACGGCGCGATATTCTCTCATCGGGCTCTTCACGCTCTGCGTCATCGCGGCGGGATTCGCTTTCGCGTACTGGCTTCGTGCCTCAGGAGGGTTCGGCGAGCGGGATACCTATCGGATCGTCTTCGAGAGCCCTGTCACGGGGGTGCTGCCAGGATCACAGGTTCTGTTCAACGGAATTACGGCCGGGGCGGTCACCGAGCTTCGGCTCAATCCGGACGATCCGCACCAGGTGATCGCCACGGTCGCCATCGACCCCAAAACGCCCGTCCGGGCCGATACTCAGGTCGGCCTCGCGTCCCAGGGGCTCATGAGCCCGCCGTCCATCGCCTTGCAGGGTGGTACTGCCACGGCGCCGCGTCCCACCGCCACGGACGGTGCGCCCATGCTCAAGGCGGATCCGGCCGCGAGCCAGGATCTGAGCCAGGCGGCGCGGGAAGCCCTGCATCGCATCGACACTCTCATCGCCGACAATGCGGAGCCGCTGCATGGCACGCTTGCCAATCTCCAGACGTTCTCGGAGGTGCTCGCGCGCAACTCGGACCGCATCGACGGGATCCTGGAGGCTCTGGAGCGCCTGGGCGGCGGAGGCCAGCCGAAGACACCGGCCGTGCTCTATGACCTGACGGCCCCGGTTGCCATCTCGCCACCGGACAAGGCTCCGCACGGACAAATCGTCGTTCCGGAGCCGACCGCGCTCGCCCTGTTCGAGACCCAGAAAATCCTCACGCGGCCCCAGACCGACGAAAGCGTTGCGCTGGACGCGCAGTGGGGCGACAGCCTGCCGAAGCTCCTGCAGGCGAAGGTCGTTCAGAGCTTCGAGAACGCGAATTATCCGCAATCGGTATCGTTCCCAACGGAAGGATTGACCGCCGACTACCAGCTGCTGATCGACATTCGCAGCTTCCAGCTGGAGCTGCTCCCGGAGCCGAGCGCCGATGTGGAGTTCTCGGCCAAGATCCTGTCCGCGGACGGACGGATCGTCGGGGCACGCATCGTGCATGCCAGCGTTCCGGTCAAGGGGACCGATGCCGCGACCGCGGCAGCGGGCCTGAACGACGCCTTCGGGAAGGCCGCGTCCGAACTGGTGCTCTGGGTGACGAACATCCTCGGGTAGGCCGTTCCGATGGCAGGGTGACGCGGTCCGGTACCGCCAACATCGTCAAGTTCCATAATATATCTTATGCGAATCCCAGATGTAGGCGGGTGGATTCTAATCTGAAGTGCGAAAGGCGTTACAGAGTAATGCTTCGCACGAGGACCTTGGATGAATCCACCCTACACTCACCTGAGCCTGGATGAGCGCCGCGAACTGTTTCGACTGCGCTCCGCCAAGATCCCAATGCGGGTCATTGCCCAACGTCTGAACCGCCATCCTTCAACGCTCTATCGTGAGATCAGGCGGAATTGGTTTCAGGATGAGGAGCCGCTGTACCGCGGCTACTTTCATGTCGCCGCCCACGCGATGGCGCACGGCCGGCGCGCTCGCCTGGGCAAGCTTGCCCGCCAGCCGGCTTTGGCCGCCTATGTGGTCGAGCGGCTGCAGGCCGCTTGGTCTCCAGAGCAGATTGCCGGGCGGTTGCAGATCGAGCCTGAAGGCCCGGGCAGCGTCACGCACGAGACGATCTATGCGTTCGTCTACAGCCCGCATGGCAAGGCTCTTGGGCTGTTCCGGCATCTGCCCATGGCCCGCCACCGCCGCCGAACCCGATACGCCCGCAAGCCGCGAGGCCTCACCATTCCGCTTGAGAACACCATCGAGCTGCGTCCGCCTGAAATTGGCGCACGCACGAGCTTTGGGCATTGGGAGGGCGACCTGATCGCGTTCCGACAGGACTTCGGCAAGGCCAACTTGACCTCACTGGTCGAGCGTCAGAGCCGCTACACGATCCTGACCCGCAATCCGGACCGGAATGCAACGGGAGTGGTGGCAGGGGTGATTGGCAAGCTGAAGGCCCTGCCCGCCTTGGCCCGGCAATCAGTGACCTTCGATCGTGGTACTGAATTCGCCCGCTACCCGCTGCTCAAGAGCAAGCTCGGGATGGACAGCTACTTCTGCAAGCCGCAGGCCCCCTGGCAGAAAGGCACGGTCGAGAACACCAATGGCCGGGTTCGACGCTTTCTGTCACGGGATACGGACATTGCCGCTTTGCCTGAGGAGGCTCTGCTTGAGATCTGCGATCGGCTCAATTCGACCCCGCGCAAATGCTTGGGCTATCGCATGCCCAAAGAGGTTCTGATGACCTCATTGGATTCGGGGCTGCCGAGGCCGTGCAACCCTGACCAGCCCCGCCCCGGCAGCCCCTGACCGACAGTGGCCCCATGACACTTCAACCGTCGCACTTCGGCTTGATTCCACAGCGCAAAGTTAAAATGTCCCACCGTGGCAAACTAGGAATGTCACACTCCCCTGAACGGACGTGCATGGGAGTATGGCATGGGCTGGGTGGAGATGAGCGAACGAGAACTTCGCCGCGCTGAGGTGCTGGCATCGGTTTTTGCAGGCCGCCTAACGATGACCGCGGCGGCCGGTCTCATGGGCGTCACCCGGCGCCAGGCGCATCGGCTCGCCCGCCAGTTTGCCGAGCATGGTGCGGCCGGTCTGCGGCACCGGGCCCGCGGACGGCCGTCCAATCGACGGCTGGGGCCGCATGTCCGGCAGTTGCCCATCGCCTACGTCACAGAGAATTACCGCGACTTTGGACCGACCTTCGCATGCCAGATGCTTCTGGAGCGCCACGACCTGAGGGTCTCGCGGGAGACGCTGCGCACATGGATGCGCGAGGAAGGCCTCTGGTTGTCGCGCAAGCAGCGGCGTCAGCTGCATCAGCCGCGTTTGCGCCGCGATCATTTTGGCGAGTTGGTGCAGATCGACGGCAGCGAGCACCGCTGGTTCGAGGATCGTGGCCCGCGATGCACGCTGATCGTCTTCATCGATGACGCCACCAGCCGGTTGGTGGCGCTGCGGTTTGTCCCATCCGAAAGCGCTTTGGCGTATTTCGAGACGTTGAAGAGCTATCTGATCAGCCACGGGCGGCCCCTCGCCTTCTATTCCGCCAAACACGCGATCTTTCGAAGCGCGTGAAGGGACACACGCTCTTGAGGGCGCCGCAATCACGCGCCTCCGCACGGGCGGCACCATGACGATGTTGGCCCTCCGGCTGGGGTTCCGCTATCCTCCCCCTGCCCGCGGCCGCCGTGACCATGCCGGCACCTGATGAAAACCGACGGCGCCCGACATCGACAAGCAGATCGCATCGCTTCACGGGTGTCCTCCCGAATGTCTTGTAGCGGAAGGAGACGTAGCAAGGGCCGTGCCAGCCCTCACCCACGATGGACTACCTGGGGAAAGCACGGTCACGCAACGGCGGGTCGCATTCGGAAATCCGCACATCGGACCGATCGGTGTCCGAAAGTCCGGACACGGAGACCTCGGAAAGTGCCCGGTGGCCGACGGTCACGGTGCGTCGGTCGGAGGATCCTTGGGAGCGGATCGCACCTGGAGGCCCACGTCTTGGCAAGAATAGTACGTTGTTGGCAAATTTTGCCATAAATGCTAAAGGTAGGCATATGCATGGAGAATCCACATGCCCACCATGAACATCAGTCTTCCGGCCAACCTCGCAACCTTCGTGGAGCGGGAGGTTGAGACCGGAGGCTACTCCTCACAGAGCGAAGTTGTCCGGGACGCTCTCCGCTTGCTCCATCGCGAGAAGGCGGCTGAGCAGGAGAAAATGGAAATCCTCCGACGCGCGGTTGCGGTCGGGATCGAGGACTGGAAGCACGGTCGAGTGGACGAACGCCCCATCGAGGACATCCTGGACGAGATCGACAGGAATGATCCGTGACCGCCTATCGCATCACTGAGACGGCGAAAGCCGACTTTGCGAAGGTCCTTCGCGAAACCAGGGAACAGTTCGGAGCACCCCAGCGAGAGGTTTACCGCCGCCTGATCACGCAAGGGGTGAAGATGGTCGCGGCTGATCCCGAGCGCGGCAGTTCGTGGGACCGGGGAACCATCCTGCCCGGCCTGCGGGCGTTCCACCTCGAGCATGCGGCCGGGCGGCGCGGAGCGGCGGCCCACATGCTCTATTATGCCGTGGAGCGCAGTTCGGGCGGTGCGGCACGGGTCATCATTCTGCGTCTTCTGCATGAATGCATGGAGCCGAGGCTGCATATCGCCCGCAGCCCCATGGGTCCGCCGCCTCAGTCGACCGAGCCGGAAGATGAGCAACAGGGAGACGCCTTCAAGCCCAAGTGACGGCAGTTCGGGACGCAAGGTCTCGGATGCCGCATGGTGTCCGGCTCAGTCGGCTGATCGTCCCTTACCGGCCTCCTAGATGCCGTAATGGGCCTGCCGCTCACGAGGTAGCGGAACGGGTGGCTGTCCCTCAGAGTGATGTGTGTTGAACCGGGGTCCGAGTGATCGGCCCCAAGCATCATGAGGGACAGCCATGGACTACTATGCTGGAATTGACGTGTCTTTGGAACTCAGCAGCGTCTGCATCCTCGATGCCTCCGGGCAGATCATCCGCGAGGCGAAGGTCGCCAGTGAGCCTGAGGCGCTCGCTACCTTCCTCGCCAGCCTGGACCTGCCACTCACCCGCGTCGGCCTGGAGGCCGGGCCGCTCTCGCAGTGGCTGCATGCCGGCCTTCTGCACGCCGGGTTCGAGGTCGTGCTGCTGGAGACCCGGCATGTGAAGGCGGCGCTCTCGGCCATGATCGTCAAGACCGACCGGCGCGATGCCCGCGGCATCGCCCAGCTGCTGCGCATGGGCTGGTTCCGGCCCGTCCACTGCAAGTCGCCGCCGGCGCAGGAGGTCCGGGCCCTGCTCATGGCCCGCAAGCAGCTGCAGGCCAAGATGCGCGATATCGACTCAGCCTGCGTGGGTTGTTGCGCGGCTTCGGCCTGAAGATCGGCGCGATCAGCAAGGGCCAGTTCGCCACGCGGGTGCGCACCCTCACGGCAGGTCATGAGATGCTGGAGAAGATCGCCGAGGCCATGTTACGGGCCCGAGAGGCTCTGCAGACGGAGTTTGCCCGGTCGCATCGCGCCATGCTGGCGATCGCCCGGGAGAACGAGGTCTGCCGGCGGTTGATGAGCGTGCCAGGCGTCGGAGCGCTGATTGCAGTCACCTTCACCTCCGCGGTGGACGATCCCGAGCGCTTCTCGCGCTCGCGGGCGGTGGGAGCGCACTTTGGCCTGACCCCTAAGAAGTATCAGTCAGGCGAGACGGATATCACGGGAGCGGTGAGCCGGGTGGGTGACCCGATGGTGCGCACGGCGCTGTATGAGGGCGCCCACATCCTGCTGACGCGGGCCGTGCGCTTCTCGGCGCTCAAGCGCTGGGCGCTCGAGGTGGCCAAGCGGCGCGGCATGCGGCGGGCCAAGGTGGCGCTGGCCCGGAAACTTGCGGTCATTCTGCATCGCATCTGGATCGACGGCACCACCTTCCGCTGGAGCCGGCAGGGTGTTGCCGCATAGGAGGAGCAAGCATTCGGAACAGGGCGGCTCTCGTCCTGTTCCCCTGAGGTCCCGTCGCCGGGACGATGGAGGCGGTCAAGCCGTAAGTAGTGCCGTGAGCACCCATCGGGTGGAACACGCGTCCTAGATGGGCTGACCGCATCCTCTCTGATGGCATGGTGGGGCGGCCTCGCGCCGACCCCGAACAGAAGCAAGACTTCGGCGACAGGACTATCACTCAGGGGATTGACACCAAACGGCCCATTACAGAAGCACTACTTTGGCACTCCCATCGTTGGGCCCAGCGTGAAGCAGGCTCGAATGCAGCCACTTAAATTTCCAGACACCCTCTATCCCTCCGTTCTCGCCTGTCTCCCCCGGTGAGGATCATGGATCCGGGGACGGCCGTGCTGATGCCCGAACATCGGCCAAAACCTCCATTCTTGTCTGAGGCTTAGGTCCAATCGTTCGACCAATGAACAAGATGGATCAGTTTGAAGGGAAGGTGCTGCGAACCCAAATCACGTTCGACGAAATCGCTCAAAAACCAATCGAATCCGATTTCTTATTTTCCGGTGTTTCGGGCATCGCCCAGACCGTTATCAATCGAAATTCGCAAAGGCTTCCATGCGCTGTCGGATGTGTCTCTTCCGCCCGGAATTGACCAAGTCTGCGTCTATGGTGGGGATGCCCGTTGAAAGATGATACCCGTTGCCGCCATGATCGGCGACCGGTTCGCTTACCGCATCATTCACGCTCGCGACGTGATCGCGTTTCAGCCTTAGGCCGCCCGGGGCGAGCCGTTTGGTGTATCTCCCGCGACGCGGCGGCCTTCGCTGCGGCGGGGACGCGCTTACCACGGCAAGTCTGGTACGGGCCCCGTTGAGGGACTTCCTCTTCCGGAGCCAATCGGCGCCACGGCCTTACGGTCCCGGCCGGACCCGTGTCATCGTTATCGGGTGGTCGTCCGGGTCCACGCCGGCGGATCGCTCGCCGGGAAGGACTCCTCATCGGCCTCCTCGACGACATCCAGAGCTTCCTTCGAAGCGTCGGCAACGCTGACGAGTTCGGTGTGTCCAAAGCCCTTGGAGTAGTCGAGCACCGAGATGACGGTCGGCGTCACGCGGAAGATGCGCACCTCTTCTGGACTTGGCATCGGTCCTGGCAGGGAGGTCTGCTCCGGGTACTTCCCGATCAGCAACTGCATCACCCTGCCCGCCTCGGCCGGGTCGGTTACCGCCTGCGCATGCCCCGCCATGGACAGGCCGGCGATTGCCATGATGTCCGACGTGTCATGGTCAATCGTCAGGGACACCCGGTCATCCCGCGCCAGATTTCTGGCTTTCTGGCTGTCCAGGCCGCACAGGAAGTAGAGGGTGAGGCCCTCGCTGGCATAGCCGACGGTCGTTGCCTGCGGCCAGCCATCCGGTCTCAGGGTAGCAACCGTCATGATCCGATGCCGGTCCAACAGCGTCAGGATCGTCTGTCTGATGTCCTCGTCCATCTGTCGCCTCCGATTTATCGGACGCACGAGCCCCAAAAGCGCTTGGCTGAGATCGAGCCGGCCGTGCGCTAAGGCTTGATCGCCACTTTCAGAACCCCGTCGCGCTGATGACTGAACAGGTCGTACGCCTCCTCGATCCGGTCGAGTGTGAACCGGTGCGTCACGAGCGGACGGGTGTCGACCCGCCCCGATGCGACCGCTCCGATGAGACGCCGCATGCGCTCCTTGCCGCCCGGGCAGAGAGTCGTCCGGATCGTATGGTCGCCGAGCCCGGCCAGGAAGCCGTCGAGCGGAATCTTGAGGTCGCTCGAATAGACGCCGAGAGACGACAGCGTCCCGCCGGGACGGAGCACGCGCAGAGCGGCCTCGAAGGTCTCCTGGCGCCCGAGCGCCTCGATCGAGACATCGACCCCTCGCCCATCGGTGAGACGCCTGATTTCCTCGACAGGATCGGCCTTCGTGAAGTCGACCACGTGGTCGGCGCCCATGCGGCGCGACACCTCCATGCGCGCGGGCACGCTTTCGACGGCAATGATCGTCGTCGCGCCCATCAGCCGGGCGCCTGCGGTGGCGCAGAGCCCGATCGGACCCTGGGCGAAGACGGCCACCGTATCGCCGATGCGAATGCGCCCGCTCTCCGCTCCGGAAAAGCCGGTCGACAGGATGTCCGGGCACATGAGCACCTGTTCGTCGGTCAGCTCATCCGGCACCGGGGCAAGGTTCGCCATGGCATCGGGAACCCGCACGTACTCGGCCTGGCATCCGTCGATGGTGTTGCCGAACTTCCAGCCCCCCATCGGCTTCCAGCCGTGCTTCGTGCCCGCCCCATCCTGCGAATGGCAGCCGCACAGGCAGGCCTCGCTGTGCCCGCTCGGGGTGATCGCACCGGCAATGACGCGCTGGCCTTCCCGGTACCCCTGCACCGCTGAGCCGAGCTTCTCGATCACGCCGACGGGTTCGTGGCCGATGGTGAGGCCGCGGGCCACCGGATACTCACCCTTGAGAATGTGCACGTCCGTGCCGCAGATCGTGGTGGTGGTGATCCGGATGAGAGCGTCGAGCGGCCCGATATCCGGGATCGGCTTCTCGTCGAGAACGATCCGTCCGGGCTCGACGAAAATGGCGACTTTCATCCTGGGCATGGTCGTCCTCCTGCGTCCTGTGTCTGTGCGCCATGAAAATGCTTGACTTCCACTCCGATCTCCCGACGTGGCTTGAGAGCCTCTTGGCCTCAATAGGCCATGAACAACGGCACTGGGCTTTGTCTCAGCAGAGATTGGGTCACGCCGCCGAACACCAGCTCGCGCAGCCGGGAGTGGACATAGCCTCCCATCACGATCATGTCGGCACGGGTCAGGGAGGCATGGTTGCGCAACGTCTCGGCCACGTCGCCCTCCAGGGCTGGCAAGGCCTGGACAATCACGTTGACACCGTGGCGGGTCAGATGCGGCGCGATGTCGGCCCCGGTGACAGTGGCGGGGAGCTCCTTCTCCCCCATCACGGCGACCACCTCCACGGTTTCCGCCGCCCGCAGGAACGGCAGAGCATCGGCGGCGGCCCGGGCCGCCCGTCCGCTGCCATCCCAGGCAAGAATGATGCGGCGGGCGCGGAACGCATCCTGCCCTGGCGGGACGACCAGGAGCGGTCGCCCGCTGTCCATCAGCAGGGCGTCGATCAGGCCCCGGTCGGGCGCGAGGGTTTCGGCCTCGGCGTCGATGACGGTGAGGTCATGCAGGCGCGCCTGTGTCCTGAACCCCGCCAGCAGTTCCGGATAGCTGAGATGCGGGCTCTCGACGGAGCAGGCTATCCCCGCTGCCGCGGCATCGGCCTGCGCGCTGCGGGCGGTCGCTTGGGCAAGAGCATGAAGGCGCCGGTTCTCCTCGTGCACGAGGCCGGCCACGACCTTGCTGATCCCGGCACTCGACAGGTCCAGCTTGACGGAGACGGCCTGCACCGTGGCGTGAGCGCCCGCCTGCTGCGCGAGCGAAAGGCCGTAGCCCAGGGCGGACGAGGTCTCGTCTGGGCCGAACTCCTTCGTCAGGCCGATCAGAATGCTCTTGATATTCTCGATCATGTCGTCCCTCCCGCCCAGGCCCAAGAAACAGACCATTGCAGCAATGGTGGACGGATTTGCGACAGACGCCTTGATCTCCCGCAACCCTTCAACGCGATATGAGTGTTCGCCGCTCCCCAAGGCGGGCAGGATCACGACGATCGGCTGGATTACCCTGTGCAGCTGTTGCAGCGACGGAACGGATACGGTGGCATCATAGCCTCCGGATGGACCGGATCCATCACCTCGATCGACGGAGGGCCTGGACCTGAGACCCCTCGACGCCGCTTGCGCCTGCTCAAGGGGTCTGGCACGTCTTGGGGGCATGAGAAGAACGAGTGAGGAGGTGCCCGGGTGGACCCGATGCCCGTCTCCATCACCGAGGACCCGTCGATCAGCGAAGCGGCACTGTCACGCGCGCCGGCTCCGGTTTTCGTCGCCCGTGGCCTGTGCAAGACCTACGGCTCGGGCGAGGCCATCGTCTATGCCCTGCGCGATGTGGATCTCGACATCGACCAGGGCGAGTTCGTGGTCCTGCTCGGCCCCTCCGGCTCGGGGAAGTCGACGCTTCTCAACATCCTCGGCGGGCTCGATGCGCCTACCTCGGGCAAGGCCACCTGGCGCGATCACGAGCTCACCGGCGCCTCCGAGGCGCAGCTGACCGAGTACCGCCGCGAGCACGTCGGCTTCGTGTTCCAGTTCTACAACCTGATCCCCAGCCTCACCGTGCGCGAAAACGTGCAACTCGTCGCCGAGATCGCCGACAACCCGATGAGACCCGAGGAGGCTCTCGCGTTGGTTGGCCTGAGCCACCGGCTCGATCACTTCCCCTCCCAGCTCTCCGGCGGCGAGCAGCAGCGGGTTGCCGTCGCCCGCGCCATCGTCAAGCGCCCCGACGCCCTGCTCTGCGACGAACCCACCGGGGCGCTCGACGTCGAGACGGGAAAGCTGGTGCTCGCCGCCATCGCCCGGGCCAATGAGGAGGTCGGCGCCACCACCATCGTCATCACCCACAACACCGCCATTGCCGGCATGGCCCATCGCGTCCTGCGCCTCAGCGGCGGGCGCATCGTCGGCATCGACGTCAACCCGCGTCGCCTCCCGCCCGAGGAGCTGACCTGGTGAGCGTTCTCGACCGCAAGGTGCTGCGCGACCTCCGGAGCCTGCGAGGCCAGGTCTTCACCATCGCCCTCCTCGTGGCGACTGGCGTGACCGTGCTGGTGGGCTCGGTCAGCACCTTTGTATCGCTTCTGACCACCGAAGAGACCTACTACCGGGAGAGCCGGTTCGCAGATGTCTGGGCTGACGTGAAGCGGGCACCGAAGAGCCTGCTCGCCACCCTGTCCGAGATCCCGGGAGCCGCGCTCGTCGAGGCTCGCGTCGTCAAGGACGTTCGCGTGGACTGGCCGCAATCCGACCTCTCGGTGGCGGGCCGCGTCATCTCGATCCCGGCGGATGGGCAACCCCAGCTCAATCAGCTTCACCTGGTCAAGGGACGCTGGATCGACCAGCTCCGGCGGGACGAGGTCCTCGTCAATGTCGGCTTCGCGGAGACATGGGCCGTCGCTCCTGGCGATCCTATCGAGGTCATCCTCAACGGACGCCTCCAGACGTTCCGTGTGGCGGGCATCGTCCATTCGCCCGAGTTCATCTATGCCTCACGTCCCGGCAACCCGCTGCCGGACGACCGGACCTTCGTGGTGCTCTGGGCGGGCGAGGATGCCGTCGCCGCGGCCTTCGACATGGAGGGCGCCTTCAACAACCTGGCCGTGTCGCTCGCACCCGGCGCGTCTGCCGCCGCCGTCATGGCGGCACTGGACGACCGGCTCGATCCCTATGGCGCACCCGGAGCCTATGAGCGCCGCGATCAGCCGTCCCACCGTTTCCTGTCCGACGAGCTCGCAGAGCAGCGGACGCTCGCGATCACGGTCCCGGTGGTGTTCTTCGGCATCGCGGCCTTCCTGCTCAACGTGGTGCTCGGCCGGCTCGTGGAGGCGCAGCGCGAGCAGATCGCGGCCCTCAAGGCACTGGGCTTCCCGAGGCTTCCCATCGGCCTGCACTACGTGAAGTTCGTCGCCGCGATCTGTGCCCTCGGGTCCCTCGCCGGTGTCGCCGTCGGAATCTGGTACGGTCACGGCATGCTCAACAACTACCGCCCGTTCTTCCGCTTCCCGGAGCTGGTCTACACGTTCCCGCCATGGCTGCCCGTGGTGGCGCTCGCGGTGAGCTTCGGGGCGGCGGTGACCGGCGTCCTTGCCTCCGTGCGCCGGGTTCTGAGCCTCACGCCGGCCGAGGCGATGCGCCCGCCGGCGCCCGCCGCCTTCAGCCGAGCCCTGGCGGGGGGACGGCTGCGGCCCGGCGCCAAGATGATCCTGCGGGGCATCGTCGGACGCCCGCTTCGCTCCCTTCTGACCATTGTCGGGCAGGCCTTCGCGGTGCCGATGATCGTGCTCGGCCTGTTCTGGTGGGATGCCCTCGACCACATGGTCGCGGTGCAGTTCGACGGCATCGAGCGGGGCGACGCTTTCGTGACGTTCACGGACCCGGTGTCCGGCCGGGCGGTCCGCGAGATCGGGCACATTCCGGGGATCCTTGCCGTCGAGGGACAGCGGATCGTCCCGGTCCGTCTGCGGGCCAGGCACCGCACCTACCGGATCGGACTGACCGGCTTGGCCGAGGGATCGGAACTGCGGGTGCCACGCGACAGCAGCCTGGCCGCCCTTCCCTTACCCAGCGACGGCGTGATGATCAGCACCGGGTTGGCCGACAGGCTGGGCGTCGGGATCGGCTCGGCCCTGACGATCGAGGTTCTCGAAGGCGAGAGGCCGGTCCGCCGGCTCCCGGTGGTGGCCCTCGTCGACGAGATGCTCGGCTACAGCGCCTACATGGAGATCGGCAGCCTCAACCGCTTCATGCGCGAAGGGGACCTTGTCTCCCATGCGGCGCTGCGGATCGACCCGGCCCTTGCCCCCGAGGTGTCGCGACACTTGTCCGGGTATCCACGCGTCGTTTCCACGTCCGTGAAGGCCGTCTGGCTGCGCGTGTTCGACGAGAAGATCGCCGGGATGATCGTGATCTCCGCCGTCGTGCTCACGGTCTTCGGCCTCATCATCGCGGTCGGCGTGGTCTACAACAGCGCCAGGATCGCGTTGCAGGAGCGTGCCTGGGAACTCGCCAGCCTGCGGATCCTGGGCTTCAGCCGGGCCGAGGTGTCCCGCATCCTGCTGGCCGAACTCGGGATCGAGATGCTGGTCGCCATCCCGCTCGGGCTTGCCATGGCACAGGGCATCGTCGGGCTCCTGCTCGGGCTGCGTGACACCGAGACCTTTCGGATCCCGCCGGTGATCAGCACGGCGACGTTCGCGACCGCCGCCCTTGCCGTCGTGGCTGCCGGGGTGGGCTGTGCCCTGCTGGTGCGCCGCCGAATCGACCGGCTCGACCTCGTCGCCGTCCTCAAGACGCGAGACTGACATGCGGTGGCTCACGCGGATCCTGGTGGCGGTGGCTGTGGCGGCGGTGCTGGGCGGAGCCTTGTACTGGGCCTTCCGGCCCAAACCCGTCCTGGTCGAAATCGGCACTGTGACTGAGGGCCCCTTCCGTGCCACTGTGGAGGAGGACGGCCGGACCCGGGTCCGGGACCGCTATGTCGTCTCGGCACCGCTCGCCGGACGCCTGTTGCGCCTGGAAGTGAAGGCCGGCGATCCCGTGGAGGCGAACAGTCGTGTGGCGAACCTCCTGCCCTCCCTGCCGCAGCTTCTGGATCCCCGCACCCGGCGCGAACTCGAAGAGCGGGTGGGCGCTGCCGAGGCCACCATCCACGAGGCGGACGCTCGCCGGGAACGGGCCCAGGCCCAGCTCCTGCAGGCGCAGGCCGACGTCCGGCGCGTCCGGACCTTGCAACAAAAGGGGGTGGCCGCGGTTCAGCAGCTGGAGCGGGAAGAGCTCAGCCTTCGCTTCGCCGAACGCGACCTGCAGGCCGCCGAATTACGCAAGCACGCGGCCGAACACGAGCTCGATCAGGCCCGGGCCATGCTGCGCCGCTACGACCAGCCCGAGCCTGGCGATGGCTGGGAGATCACCGCGCCGGTGAGCGGGCGCGTCCTGCGTGTGACGCAGGAGAGCGAAGGGGTTGTCTCAGCCGGAACTCCGGTGGTCGAGATCGGGGATCCCAACGACCTCGAAGTGATCGTCGACGTGCTCACCACCGACGCGGTCGCCATCCGGCCGGGTGCCCCGGTCGAGATCACACGCTGGGGTGGGCCTCGCGACCTCCAGGGACGCGTTCGCGTGGTCGAGCCCTCCGCGTTCACCAAGGTGTCGGCGCTGGGGGTGGAGGAACAGCGGGTTTGGGTGGTGATCGACCTCACCTCGCCACCGGAAGAGTGGGCGACCTTGGGCGATGGCTACCGGGTCGAGGCCGGGATCATTGTCCAAGAAATTCCCAAGGCCACCCTCGTTCCCACCAGCGCTCTCTTCCGGCGGGGCGATGGCTGGGCCGCGTTCGTCGTTGGTGACGGTGTGGCGCGGGAGCGGCAAGTCTCGGTTGCTCACCGTTCGAGTCGGATGGCCGCCGTCTCGAGCGGGCTGCGGCCGGACGAGCGGGTCGTGCTGTATCCGCCGACCGCGCTCTCGAACGAAGCGTCAGTCCGGGAGCGCTAGAGTTTGGACAGTCTACGAGTGTGCTGTCAGCAGGACGGGCTGGGCATGCGAGCCGCTGCAGGACTGTGGGAGATGGGTGCATGAAGTTTGCCGTCGAGGACCGCAACGAAGCCCTGCCCTATCAGCAGGCGGTTTTGGCCGTGCTGTCTGAGCTTGAGGCCGACGCGAAGAACGGTCTAAGCCGGCATGAGGCATCCCGGCGGCTGGAGCGGTACGGCGCCAACGAGCTCGCCCCTGAGGAGCCGGTGCCCGAGTGGAGGAAGTTTTTCCGCCAGTTCTCAGACGTGCTGGTCATCCTGCTTCTGGTCGCAACCGGCGTCTCCTTCGGCTTATGGATCTACGAGCGCGAGACGGCCCTGCCCTATGAAGCTCTGGCGATCCTGGCGGTTGTCCTGCTCAACGCCCTGATGGGCTATGTTCAACAGGCCCGGGCCGAGAGGGCTCTCGCCGCCCTCAGCCAGATGGCGGCAGGCCGTGCCACGGTCATCCGGGACGGCACCCGTACGAGCATCCTGGCCCGGGAGCTTGTGCCGGGCGACGTGATCCTGCTCGAAGAGGGCGATACCATCCCGGCCGATGGCCGCCTGATCGAGGCGACCAGCCTCCAGACGGCGGAGGCGACGCTGACCGGCGAGAGCCTGCCCGTCATCAAGGACACGGCGGAGATCGCGGAAGAGGTCACCTTGGGCGACCGCATCAACATGGTCTTCAGTGGGACCTCCGTCACCCGCGGCCGTGGGAAGGCCGTCGTGACGGCGACCGGCCCGCAAACCGAGATGGGCCGGATCGCCGGGATGTTGGAGGCCGCACCCGACGAGGCC
Source organism: Microvirga sp. M2 (assembly GCF_047497095.1). Taxonomy (NCBI): domain Bacteria; kingdom Pseudomonadati; phylum Pseudomonadota; class Alphaproteobacteria; order Hyphomicrobiales; family Methylobacteriaceae; genus Microvirga; species Microvirga sp. M2. The sequence continues at coordinate 2,494,768 of NZ_CP134063.1, read as the reverse complement.
ACGCCGCTGCAAAAGGAACTCGACCGCGTCGGCCGGATCCTCGGCCTCACGGTGGTGGCCATCGCCATCGTGATGATCGCCACCATCCTTCTCGTCGAGGATGTGCATGGCTTCTCGGCGGTCTTCGATGTGCTCATCCTCGGGGTAGCCCTGGCGGTGGCGGCCGTGCCGGAGGGGCTGCCGGCCGTGGTGACGGCCGCGCTCTCCCTCGGCGTACAGCGTATGGCCCGGCGCAACGCCATTGTCCGCCATTTGTCAGCGGTCGAGACGCTCGGCTCGGCGGACGTGATCGCGTCTGACAAGACCGGCACGCTCACCAGGAACGAGATGACCGTGCGCTGGGTCGTGACCGCGAGCGGCAGCGTAACGTTCGACGGCACCGGGTATTCGCCTGACGGCCTGCCTCACCTCGAGGGTGGGCAGCCCGTTGAGGGAGCGCTTCGGATCGAACTGGAGCGGGTGCTGGCCGCCGCCGACCGGGCGAACAACGCCGTGCTGCAGGAATGTGACGGACGATGGACCATCCAGGGTGATCCGACCGAGGGGGCCCTGATTGTCGCCGCCCGCAAAGCGGGACTGGAGGCCGAGATCCTCGATGCGCGGTTTGCTCGCCTGGCAGAGATCCCCTTCTCATCCGAACGCAAGCTGATGAGCACGCTCCACGCCGACGCGGAGCAGGAGCAGCACCTGCTTGCCTTCAGCAAGGGAGCACCGGATGTTCTGCTCACCCGATGCACGCGCGAGCAGGTGGGCGAAGAGGCGTTGGCGCTCACGCCGGAGCGACGGCAGGAGATTCACCGCCGCAACGAGGACTTGGCGGGCGGAGCCCTGCGCACCATTGGCGTTGCCTTCCGTCCGCTGCCGAGGAACGGCTTCAGGCACGAAGACTTCGATGAGGGTATCGAGAAGGATCTAGTCTTCCTCGGCCTCATTGGCATGATCGATCCGCCGCGTGACGAGGCCAAGGAGGCTGTGGCGCGGGCAAAGCACGCGGGCATCCGCCCGATCATGATCACGGGCGATCACCCGAGGACGGCCGCGGTGATTGCGCAGGAGCTTGGGATCACGGCCGACAGGCGCGCGGTCACGGGCGCCGAGCTTGAAAGGATGCCGGAGGAGATCCTCGATCGCACGGTCCGCGAGGTCTCGGTCTACGCACGCGTCAACCCCGAACACAAGCTGCGGATCGTCCAAGCCCTGCAGAGGGGTAGCGCGACGGTCGCGATGACGGGCGACGGCGTCAACGACGCCCCTGCCCTCAAAACGGCCGATATCGGCATCGCCATGGGCCTGACCGGCACAGATGTGTCCAAGGAAGCCGCCGACATGGTGCTGGCCGACGACAACTTTGCCACCATCGTGGCCGCCGTGGAGGAAGGGCGGGCGATCTTCGCTAATATCCGGAAGTTCCTGCGCTACCTGCTGTCGTCGAACATCGGTGAGGTGATGACGATGTTCTTCGGCGTGGTGCTAGCCGACATGATCGGATTGTCCGCCGATGCGGCTGGGGGCATCGCGCTGCCGCTGGTGGCGACCCAGATCCTCTGGATCAACCTGGTCACCGACGGCGCACCAGCCCTCGCTCTCGGCGTCGATCCCGCCGACGCGGATCTTATGGAGGCGCCGCCACGCCCTGCCGGCGAGGGCGTGATCACGGCCCACATGTGGGGCGGCATTGCCCTGGTCGGGATTGTCATGGCTCTGGGCACGCTCGCCGTTCTCGACGCATCGCTGCCCGGAGGGCTGATCGAAGGCACTGGCAGCCTGCGCTATGGGCAGACGATGGCGTTCACGACCTTGGTGCTGTTCCAGATCTTCAACGTCTTCAATGCCCGCTCGGACGAGCAGAGCGCCCTACGAGGATTGTTCGGGAACCGCTGGCTCTGGCTGGCGGTCGGCCTGTCGCTTCTGCTGCAGGCAGCCGTGATCTATATCCCGGTCCTCCAGCATGCCTTCTCGACGGTGAGCCTGAGCGTACACGATTGGCTGTTTTGCACCATGGTCGCCAGTTCGGTGTTGTGGCTGCGGGAATTGAGCAAGCTCGTGACACGCAGGCTTCGCCAGATCTGATCGGTCCAGCGGAACCGTTTCTGCGAACCGTCTCGCGAGCAAGTGCAAACGGATCAGTCCCGCGCGAGGCCGGCCTGCACCAGTTCGCCCGTGCCCGCGTGGTAAAGGGCCCTGATCGGGTATCCGCTGCCGTTCTCGGCCCTCACCTCGTAGCAGCCATGCTCAGTCTCGATCCGACCCACGTTGTAGCCGAGATCCTCGAGGCTGCTTCGGACTGTGCTCGCCGGCGCGACTGCTTGTGCGTCGGTCGCCGAGCAGGCCACCTGCCTCTCTTCAGCGAGTGACGGGGCCGCAAGACCGAACGTCAGTATGGCGGCTGCAATGATCGTGCGCATCGTCTGTCTCCCACCTCGGTCGAAGCTTCATGCCTGACCTGATGATGGCATTCTGCAGAAGAGCGGCTGGCGCCTGGCTGTTGATCCATGTCAGCGATTTGACAGCTTCGGAAGCGCATAAGGGCGGCATGTTCTCCGTGAGCCGTCGAGATGTGATCCGCTGTGTCCTGTGTCTGGCGGCCATTTTGCCGAGGGCATCCGCTTGGGCCGACCGGGAGCGGGATCACGACCGTGCCCGTCACGCCGTGGAGCGAGGCGAAGCGCTCCCCTTGGCGGACATTCTCGAGCGCGTGCGCTCGAATCTCGGCGGCGAGATCGTCGGCGTGTCCTTCGAGCGCGAGCATGGCCGCTGGGTTTACGAGTTCAGGGTCATTCGGCCCGGCGGCGCCCTCGTGGAGGTCTATGTCGACGCCGCCTCAGGTCGGATTGTGAAGCAGGAGGAGGAGCACTGATGCGCATCCTGCTGGTCGAGGACGATCCCCGGGTTGCCCGCAAGGTCCAGGCGGTGCTCGAAGGCGCGGGCCACGCGGTCGATCCCGTTGCCGACGGCGAAGAGGCCTGGTTTCGCGGCGATACGGAGGACTATGACTTGGCTGTCCTCGATCTCGGACTGCCGAAGCTGGATGGCCTGTCCGTGCTGAAGAAGTGGCGGTTGGCTCGGCGCGATTTTCCCGTCCTGATCCTCACCGCCCGCGGGGCGTGGGCGGAGCGGGTCGAGGGCATCGATGCGGGCGCCGACGACTACCTGACGAAGCCCTTCGCCATGGAGGAACTGCTGGCCCGCATCCGCGCCCTCCTGCGCCGGGCCGCGGGCCGTGCCTCCCCGGTCCTGTCGGTCGGCCCCGTGACACTCGATACCCGGCAGATGCGGGTCACGGTCGATGACGTGCCGGTCAATCTCTCGCCTCTCGAGTACCGGGCCCTGGACTACCTCATGCATCATGCCGGGCGTGTGATCCCGCCGGGCGAGCTGATGGAGCATCTCTATGCCCATGATCATGACCGGGAGCCGAATGCCGTCGAGGTGTTGATGGGTCGGCTGCGCCGCAAGCTCGGCACCGATCTGATCGAGACCCGCCGCGGCTTTGGCTATATCGTGCCTGAAGACGGTGCGGCATGAAGCAGGGATCCCTCCGGCTCCGTCTCTTCGCAGCGGGCAGCGCCTCCATCGTGGTTGCCCTCGCCATTGCCGGCATTGCCCTCTTCCTGCTGTTCGAGCGCCATGTCGAGCGGCGGACGGTCGTCGAGCTGGAGGCGCATCTTCGGCAACTGGTCAGCGGCCTCGAGCGGACGCCGGACGGTTCGCTCCAGGTCGGTCGTCCGCCGGCCGAGCCCCGGTTCCAGGAGCCCCTGAGCGGGCTCTACTGGCAAATCGCCGTGGAGCCTGACGGGCCGGTTCTGCGCTCGCGCTCGCTCTGGGACACCAGGCTGGCCTTGGCGGAGGACGTGCTCGCGCCAGGAGCCATCCACGAGCACACGGTTGCTGGACCGGGCGGAAGCCCGCTTCTCGCTGTGGAGCGCGAGGTCAGCTTGCCGGCAAGCCTACGAGGCGGCAATGTCCGCGTGTCGGTGGCCATCAGCCGGACGGAGATCCGAGCTGCGAGCTGGGACTTCGCGTCCGATCTGGTGCCGTCGCTGGTTGTCCTTGGAGTGTTCCTGACGGTCGCCGCTTGGCTCCAGGTCAGCGTCGGCCTGCGCCCCCTCGACGCCGTTCGACGCCGGCTGGCCGCAATCCGCACCGGTGGTGAGGCGCGGCTTGGGGAGGATTTTCCGGACGAGGTGCGGCCGCTGGCCAAAGAGGTCGACCACCTCTTGGATGCCCAGGAGAAGGCCGTCGCCCAGGCCAGGGCCCGGGCCGGCGACCTCGCCCATGGCTTGAAAACCCCGTTGACCGTTCTCATGGCGGACGCGGAGGAACTCCGGGCGCGGGGCGAAACCGAGATCGCGACCGAGATTGCCATGCTTGCAGATGGCATGCGGCGGCATGTCGAACGGGAGCTTGCCCGTGCCCGTACTGGGCACCGGACCTATGCGGGAAAACCGCGCCCCTTGCGCCCGACCCTCGATCAGGTCGTTGAGGTGGTACGCCGCACCACCCGGGGCCAGCGGCTGCAATGGAAACTTGATGTTGGCGACGACCTGACGAGCTCCGTGGACCCGCAGGACTTGGCCGAGATGCTCGGGAACATCGTCGAGAACGCGGCTCAGTGGAGCCACCACCGGATCGAGATCTCTGGTCGTCAGGATGGCGGGGCGGTCGTGCTCTCGATTGCGGACGACGGACCAGGCATTCCTGAGACCGGAATCGAAACAGCCCTTATCCGCGGCGGACGCCTCGATGAGAGCAAGCCCGGAAGCGGCCTCGGGCTGGCGATCGCGGGCGATCTCGCCGAGGCCTACGGCGGCTCTCTCTCGCTGTCGAGGTCCGCCTTGGGCGGCCTGCAGGTCGATCTCCGTCTGCCCCAGTCCAGATAGAAGGCGGGCCTCAGGAGGCCCGCTTCCGTCCGGTGACCATGGCTTTGACCAAGTTCTCACTGTGCGACAAGCCGGTGAGAACGACACCGGTCACGTGAAGGCCGACGAGGCCGAGGGTCAGATAGACAAGCCCCTCGTGCAGGTCCTCAACCCATTCCGCGCCCCAGAATGCGTCCGTGGTCATCATGAAGCCGGTGATCGCAACGGCCGTGATCATGGCAAGCAGCGCCAGTACCATGGCGCCGCCGGCCGGGTTGTGACCGAGGTAACGCGGAGCCCGCCCCCGGCCGACGCACGACAGATAGGTTGCCGTCGCTCGGGGCGAGCGGACGAAATCCGCGAACCGCGCGTGCCTCGTTCCGATAAAGCCCCAGAGGATCCGCAGCATGATCAGACCGGCAGTGGCGTAGCCGGCTGCCAGGTGCAGCCATTCGGCCTCGTCTCCCGTGACGAAGGCGAGACCGAACAGACCCACCAAGCCCCAGTGGAAAAGGCGTATGAAGGGATCCCACACCCGCACCATGGTGGAATTTGAGGGGTTGCCGTCGGTGGCCCGGTCGGGCGGCATCGCGCCGCCGGCCGGAGCCGCTCCATTCTGGAACGACATGACAGGTCCCCTATTCCTTCGCGACGATCTCGCCTGAGGCCGGGTCGACGAAGAGTTCGGCGCGGGCGCCGTTCGGATCGCGGGCGTAGATCTCGCCACAGGCCTTGGCGATCTTGGCCTTCTGGACCCTGTAGCCCTGCCCCTCGACTTTGGCCTTTAGGGCATCGAGCGAGAGCCACTGGCTCTCGGGCGCGGTGGTGCAGGGCCGCCCGAGGCTGCTGGCTTGGGCCGTGACGGCACCGGCGATGGTTGCGGCCGCTGCGAGGGCGATGGTGATGGTGCGCATGATGTCTCTCCTGTTGCATCCGATCGCCGAAGCGGCATCCGGAATGCCCGGAAGGATGGCGAAAGCGTGCTGACGGCGTGCTGTGAAGGGCTGTCAGCGAAATGACAGGAAGGACGGTTTAGAGAGCACCTTCGTGGAACGACCGGGGTGGGTCACCTCCCGGGACGAAGGATCGGATGGCTTCGATCCGACGCATCACAGCGGGGAGCCTTGAGGCGCCCACTTGCATGCGTCTGCATCGGGCCGCCAGGACGCAGCACGGAAGGACGTTACCGATGCCACGCTACTCGAAGACCCTCATCATGCTCCACTGGGCCATGGCTCTGCTGATCCTGGCGGCGTGGTTCACGGCCGAGGGCGGACGGCAGGTCCGTCTCAACCCGCCCCTGCTGCATTTCTCGCTCGGGCTCGCGGTTCTCCTTCTCATCGTGCCGCGGCTGATCGCCCGTTGGTGGGGCAGCCAGCCCCGGGTCGAGGATCCACAGAGCCCATGGCTCAATCTCATGGCCAAGATCGGGCACGCGGTGCTGTACGTTTTCATGATCGGCCTGCCGATCACCGGCTGGTATGCCGCCTCGCGGATGGGCGTCCCGGTCTCGTTCTTCGGCCTTCCCCTGCCCGCCCTTGCTTCGTCCGTGCAAGGAGCCCCCGGTCCCATCGCGGAAATCCATGAGACGGGCGGCACGGTGATTCTGGTTCTCGCCGGTCTGCACGCCGTGATCGCCTTGTGGCACCAGTTCGTGCTCCGCGACGGAACGATGGAGCGCATGAACCCAGTCTGAGAACCGGCAGGAGGAACGTGGCTAGCGCAGGCTCCTGATATAGGCCAGCACGTCGGCGATCTCCTGGCGTGACAAGCTCAGGTTGGGCATCGGCGGATGGGGCGCCGTCAGAAACGCCGCCAGGAGAGACTCCGACAGGTCCTCCCGTCGTGCGATTGATGCAAAGGTTGGGACATCGGCCAAGGCTTGACGCTGTCCGGGGCCAACCAGGTGACAGGACGCGCACCATCGCTCCGCCAGTCGCCGCCCCTGTTCCGGGTTGCCGGCGCACAACGCTGGTCCAGCGATGAGAGTGAGCACCACGACACTTGCAAGAACTGGAACGCCTCTCATGGATCTCCCCTCTCGACTACCAGTAAGCGCCTGCACGTACGGACCAAACTTCACAGCCGCAAATGCCGTCTGAATTGCGGCTATCCTTCAGGTCATCTGGCCACGAAGGCTGCTTCGGCAATAGGATGCGATCGGATCAAGAGCTGTGAGGTGACCAGAGTCGTAGTCCCCATTTGGGATCTTGCCGTTCTTGCCAGGTTATCGTTCCGGTGTGGCTGCTTCATTGGACAACAGCGCGGAGGAGCAATCCATGATCCGTCATACTGCCATGGCAGTCCTTCTTCTCCTCAGCGAACCGAGCGCCGTGCACGCCCAAGGGGCGGGCAGCCCACGGGCCGGCCACCAGGTTGCTCGCGAGATTTGCGCCTCCTGCCATGCCGTCGAGCCGGGCCAGTACCACTCTCCCCGCCAACAGGCGCCGAGCTTCGAGCGGATCGCACGAGTGCCCGGGATGACCACGACTGCCCTGACCGTGGCACTACGAACATCGCACAAGACGATGCCCAACATCATTCTGGAGCCAAAGGAACTCCGGGATGTGACGACCTACATCACGAGCCTGCGGGAGCGCCGTTGACTCGTCTTCGCAATGATGACCCTCGCCGGAGGTCGTCCTGAGGTGTCATCCCGCCCCTCATTCCGAATAGTCCGAGACACTGGACCCGTATGGGACGATTCTGAAAGCCGTTCGTGCCGCATCAGGAGGGATGTGTCATGAGGACTGTCCTGCTCGTTTCCGTCGCAGCCTGCGGCCTTGTCGCGGGAGCGGCGCTGGCCCAGAGCGATCTCCGGACCACCGCCAAGGCGACGTTCCAACCGCTGCCGACCACTCCACCGGCCGTGAAGGGCATCGAGACCACGCCAGCCCGGGTAGAGCTCGGGAAGATGCTCTACTTCGAGCCGCGCCTGTCCGAGAGCCATGCGATCAGCTGCAACTCCTGCCACATCGTCGGTCTGGGTGGGGTCGATCTCGAGAAGACCTCCATCGGCCATCGCTGGCAGCGTGGCGGGCGTAATGCGCCAACGGTGCTCAACTCCGTTTTCAACACGGCCCAGTTCTGGGACGGCCGCGCCGAGGACCTGCGGGCCCAGGCCGGCGGCCCGGTCGTCAACCCGATCGAGATGGCCACCACCGAGGCGCACACGGTCCAGCAGCTCAAGGGCATTCCCGGCTATGCGGACCCGTTTCAAAAGGCCTTCCCCGGCCAGCAGGATCCGATCACGTTCGCCAACGTGCGGGACGCCATCGCGGCCTTCGAGGCGACGCTGATCACGCCCAACGCACCCTTCGACCGCTGGCTCAATGGCGACGACAAGGCGATGACAGCCGAGCAGACCGAAGGCCTTCGCGTGTTCATGGACAAGGGCTGCTCCTCCTGCCACAGCGGCATCAACATCGGCGGCGGCATGTACGCGCCCTTCGGTGTGGTGCAGAAACCCGGAGCCGACATCCTGCCGCCGCAGGACAAGGGCCGGCTGATGGTCACCAAGACGGTGAGCGACGAATACGTGTTCAAGGTGCCGACCCTGCGCAACATCGCCCTGACGCCGCCCTACTTTCACAGCGGCGAGAGCTGGGATCTGCGCCAGGCGGTGGCGGTGATGGGCACGAGCCAGCTCGGGTCAGAGCTGACGGACCAGGAGATCGACCGGATCACGGCCTTCCTGCAGGCGCTGACCGGAGACCAGCCGCAGGTCACCTATCCGATCCTGCCGCCCAGCGTCGCCACGACGCCCCGGCCTGAGCCGTAAACCCGCAATCAGGCAGCGCGTGGCGCCGGAGCTCGGCGTCCTGCTCGCCACCTTCGGCGCTCCGAACCCGTTCCTGATGGCCTTCTCCACGGAGCTTGAGGCCTGCCTTCATCCTCGAGCGGCTCGCCTCAATCCAGGGACGATAGCCTCTGAGGAGGCAAGCTGCCCAACAGATATTCAACCGCGCCCAAATCTTTGGTTTTCTTGATAGGACCATCTGGTAGGCTGAGCCCTTGATTGCTACCCCAATTGCGGCGATCCGTTCGGAGGGAGCCATGGCTAAGAACGTCAAGGACTTGTTAGCCGAGGCCCATTCCGTTGTTCCGAAGCTCTCCCCTGCTGAAGCAGCAGAGAAGATACACTCCGGTGATGCACTCGTCGTCGATGCCCGTGATCCGACGGAGGTTCAGCAGACAGGACGGATCGAAGGCGCGGTGAACGTCTCGCGGGGGATGTTGGAGTTTCGAGCCGACCCGGACAGCCAGTACCACAACCCAGCGTTCCGAAAGGACAAGACTATCCTTCTGCATTGTGCATCTGGTGGCCGTTCGGCGCTCGCGGGCAAGACCCTCCAGGACATGGGCGACACAGCCGTCTTTAACATCGGGGGCTTTAAGGATTTAGCCGAGGCGGGCATCGACACGGAACCTGCATAACTTTATCGCCGACGTCCGCTACCGTTGGACGAGCGGAACAACGCGTTTCTTCCGATCGCGCTGACGGCGCCTTTCCCACGGTGGACTGGCAGACGGCATCGGCTCAGGAACATACCCTCGGTCTGCGACATTATCGTTCATGCCCAAGCTTAAGCCTCTGACCCGACTTCCAACCTTCGATCCGGAGACGGGAGATCTCGTTGTGCTTGTTGAAACCCCGAGGCACAGCCGGAGCAAATACGCCTACAACACGGAGGCAGGGACCTTCGATCTCAAGTTCGTTCTGCCCGAAGGCATGACATTTCCGCTCGACTTCGGGTTCATTCCATCCACCTTGGGACAGGATGGCGATCCCCTCGACGTCCTTCTTCTGCTCGACGAGCCCGTCGCGGTGGGCACACGAACGAGAGCACGCTTGGTTGGCGCTATCCGAGCTCATGAGCGGGAGAAGAACGGCCAATGGGAGCGCAATGACCGACTGATCGCCGTTGCTGTCCATGCTCATGCCCATGAGCATATTCGAACGATTGCCGACGTGAACCCGTCAATGCTTGCTGACGTTGAGGTCTTTTTCGAGGCCTACAATCGGCTCCATGACAAAGAGTTTCGGGTCAGAGACCACGTTGATGCCAAAAAGGCCGGCAAGTTGCTGAAGAAGGGGCAGGCCGCGTACCGGCGCTGATGACCGGCACGGCAAGCTGATCGTTCGCGCCCCATGACACTGGCATTTCTCTTTGGCACAGATCATGTCATCTGAGGGTTCGTCTTGGCACGGAGCCGTTGGACGGCACAGTGCGCAGCGGGTCACCGGAATAGATTGTGCCAGTGCTTCAGGAATGTCCGCGGCCCCTTCCCTCAGCAGACATTCGAGCTACTTCACAGGTGTGCCAGATCCAGACCTTTAGACTGAACCGTCACAGTGCTGAGATGGCCCCTCCGGCGACGGCACTCAGGACCGCCACCAGCCATGGCGGCGTCTTCCACATGAACAACGGCAGGAACGCGGTCGCGGCCAGGGCGAAGTCGGACGGGCCGAAGATCCCCGCCGTCCAGACCGGATGATACAGCGCGGCCAGGAGCAGGCCGACGACCGCCGCATTGACGCCCTTCAGCGCTGCCTGCGCCATTGGCCATGGCGCCAAGATCCGCGCCGATGTTGATGACGTTGGCGATCAGTGGCAGCTCGATGCCCTGAAGCCGCCTGAGCCAGGGGCTCGTCCATCTTGTCCGACATGCCACGTCTACGATCGCGCTGCCAGAAACAACTGCCCGACAAGCTTGATCGCTGCATTGTGCATTCCCCTCTTGACGGACGCCCTTGCCAGGGGCATTGGCACTCTAACTGCACGGTTCGTCCCAGGACAGCCGAGCGGCCCATAGGAACCCGAACCCCATGCCCAGCGACAGTCACAGTCGATCTTATTGGCCGTCAACGGCGGCCCGGGACTGATCGCTTCAGGATCAGGCTCACCCGGGCTCGGCCGCTGACGGCGGACCGAACCTAAAGGTGAGCCATGTCGACCTTCCTCGACAAGCGCCGCGATGTCTTCCCGCCGTTCGCGGCGGGAGTCCGGCGCGCCCTGCCCAACATCTACGATCTCGTCTTTCTCCTGCTGCTCGGCGCGGGCCTCGTCGTGCTCGCCCGCGGGGCCCACGAAATGGCCCAGCCGCTCGCGCAGCTCGACATCGCGCCCGTCAGCCTCGATCTCGCCAACCTGCCCGACTATGCGGCGCGAACGACGCTGCGGATGTTCGTCGCGATCCTGTTGTCGCTGCTGTTCACGTTCACGGTCGCGACCTGGGCGGCCAAGAGCCGGCGCGCCGAACTGGTCATCGTGCCGGCGCTCGACATCCTTCAATCCGTGCCGGTGCTCGGTTTCCTGACCTTCACGGTCACCTTCTTCCTGGGCCTGTTCCCCGGCAGCCTGCTCGGGGCCGAGGCGGCGGCGATCTTCGCCATCTTCACCAGCCAGGCCTGGAACATGGCCTTCTCGTTCTATCAGTCGCTTCGCACCGTGCCGAAGGATCTCGATGAGGTCAGCCTTCATTTCCGCCTGTCCGGCTGGATGCGGTTCTGGCGGCTCGAGGTGCCCTTCGCCATGCCGGGCCTGATCTGGAACACCATGATGTCGATGTCGGGCGGTTGGTTTTTCGTCGTCGCCTCCGAGGCGATTACGGTCGGCGACACCACCATCAAGCTGCCCGGCATCGGCTCGTGGCTGGCGCTCGCCATCGAGCGGCGGGACATCGCGGCGGTCGCCTGGGCGGTGCTCGCCATGGGCATCGTCATCCTGCTCTACGATCAGCTCGTCTTCCGCCCGATCGTCGCCTGGGCCGACAAGTTCCGGTTCGAGCAGACCGCGGCCCAACAGCGCCCGCGCTCGTGGGTCTACGACCTCGTGCGCCGGACGCGGCTCGTGAAGCGGGCGGGAGCGCCCGTGCGCTGGTTGGCCGACCGGCTCATGCGGGCCACGGCCCGGACGAAGCGGACGTGGACCCGGCAGGAGGTCGGCCAGCCGGTTGGGCGCTTGCAGGACACGGCCTGGCTGGTCGTCGTGCTCGCCGGCACGCTCTGGGCCGCCTGGACGATCTTCGCCTATGTGCACGCCACCCTCGGCCCGTCCGACCTTTGGGAAGCGGTCGTCGACGGATGCGTCACCATGATCCGCGTTCTCGTCCTGATCCTCATCGCGTCGCTGGTATGGGTTCCGATTGGCGTCTGGATCGGCCTGCGGCCGGCCTGGACACAGCGGGTGCAGCCGGTCGCCCAGTTCCTGGCGGCCTTTCCGGCCAACGTGCTGTTCCCAGTCTTCGTGGTCCTGATCGCCACCAAGGCTCTCGATCCGAACATCTGGCTGTCGCCGCTGATGGTGCTCGGGACGCAGTGGTACATCCTGTTCAACGTCATCGCCGGTGCCAGCGCCTTCCCGACCGACCTGCGCGAGGCCGCGTCCCTCTTCCGGCTGCGCCGCTGGCAGTGGTGGCGCAAGGCGATCCTGCCCGGGATCTTCCCTTATTACGTGACGGGCGCCCTGACGGCCTCGGGCGGCTCCTGGAACGCCAGCATCGTGGCCGAGGTCGCAAGCTGGGGCGACACCCGTCTCGAGGCGACCGGGCTCGGCAGTTTCATCGCCCGCGCGACCGAGGCAGGCGACTATCCACGCGTGGTGCTCGGCGTCGCCGTGATGAGCCTCTTCGTCGTCATCTTCAACCGCCTGCTCTGGCGCCCGCTCTACGTCTATGCCGAGCGCCGGCTTCGTCTCGATTGAGGGAGATCGCACCATGCATGCCCCCGCCAACCCCAATGCCGCCCTCGTCGAAGTCCGCGGGCTCAAGCACCTGTACCACAAGGGCGGCGCGAGCGACCTGCTGGTCCTCGACGATGTCGATCTCACGCTGCGCGAGGGCGAGATCGTCGCCCTTCTCGGTCGCTCGGGCTCGGGCAAGTCGACCCTGCTGCGCATCATCGCCGGCCTGCTGCCCCCGAGCGCCGGCACGGTCGCCATCGGGGGGCGGCCCGTTGACGGCCCTGCGCCCGAGGTCGCGATGGTGTTCCAGTCCTTCGCGCTGTTTCCCTGGCTGACGGTACTCGAGAACGTCGAGATCGGCCTGGAGGCGCAAGGCCTGCCGTCCGAGGAGCGGCGCCAGCGCGCGTTGGGAGCGATCGACCTGATCGGCCTCGACGGTTTCGAGAGCGCCTACCCGAAGGAACTGTCTGGAGGCATGCGTCAGCGGGTGGGCCTTGCCCGCGCCCTCGTCGTGCATCCGCAGGTGCTGCTGATGGACGAGCCGTTCTCGGCGCTCGACGTGCTCACCGCCGAGACCCTGCGTACCGACCTGCTCGAGCTGTGGGCCGAGGGCCGCATGCCGATCGAGGCGATCCTGATGGTCACGCACAACATCGAGGAGGCGGTGCTGATGTGCGACCGCATTCTGGTGTTCTCGTCCAACCCTGGGCGGATCGTCGCCGAGATCATGGTCGAGCTGCCGCAACCGCGCAACCGGCTCGATCCGGAATTCCGGGCGCTGGTGGACGACATCTATGGGCGCATGACGGCCAGGGTGGCGGCGGCTCCGGCCAAGGAAGGCCTGCCCTCGGGCAACGGGATCGGCATGATCCTGCCGGGAGGCTCAACCAACCGGCTCGCCGGCCTGATGGAGGCGCTCGTGACGCCTCCCTTCAACGGCGATGCGGATCTGCCCCGGCTGGCTGAGGAGCTTGGACTGGAGGTCGACGAACTGTTTCCGATCGCTGAGTCCCTTCAGCTTCTTCGGTTTGCCGAGGTGGCCGAGGGTGACATTCGGCTGACCGAAGCCGGCCGGCGCTTCGTCGATCTTGACGTCGATGACCGCAAGCGGTTGTTCGCTCAGCATCTGATCAGCTACGTCCCCCTCGCTGCCCACATCAAGCGGATCCTCGATGAGAGACCGAGCCACCGGGCGCCGGCAATCCGGTTCCAGGACGAGCTGGAGGACCACATGTCGGAGGACTATGCGCAGGAAACGCTCCGTGCCGTGACATCCTGGGCCCGCTACGCCGAGGTCTTTGCCTATGACGAGGCGACGGGCGCCTTCAGCCTTGAGAATCCGAGCTGAACGCTCTGGGGAACTTACACGACCTGGAGCATGGCCACGCCCAGCAGGAAGAACGCCAGCGCATCGTCCCATCAGGTCAGGGTCGAGACGTCCGGCCGTTGTCGGTTGGCGAACGCGAGGCCGATGCTCAGCGTTCCCGACAGGAGGAGAAGGGTGAGAAGGGCCTGCCAGAAGCCATAATGTCGAATTGCCTGCGCTCCTGCAAAGGCGAGAAGGATCAGGAGCTTGAGGGCGAAGCGTCGCGCCACGAAGCGGGAGCTCGGATCAAGGCGCCTCCACAAACGACAAAGGGTCATCGCAGGAACCCGCGTTCCAAGGAGGCCGAAGCGCTTCAGGTCTGGCGGCTCGGTCGGGCCGCCGCAGCCAATTTCCCGGCGCCGGCCCGGCATTCTCTCGCGCCGGATGTGCAATCAATGCGGACTTCCTGACTTTGGGCCGGGATCACCAGGGGGCGAAGTCCTCCGGGGGCGCTGGACGCCTCCCGCAGGATCTTCAGCCCGATGGCCGCCTGGAACTGCGCCCGCTCCCGCGCCGGCACCAGGAACGTCCCTTGCCCACCGATGACGCCGTCGCGGATGGCCTGGTGGACGAGCGGATCGCGGAACGCCTCGGCGTAGCCCTCGCGCTGGAGGTCCTGCTCATCAGGGGCCATCGAGGCGGAGACGCCGACCGCGATGACGAGCGCGAGATCGACCGCGGTTTGGGCTCGGGCTGGCAGCAATGCGCCGGATGCGCCGAACAGGGCCAAGCCGACCATAACGGATCGGAACCACCCCATCGCGCGTCCTCCGTGGGCCGTAGACCATACCGCGACGACCCTCCTGCACGGTTCCCTGCGCTGCCTTGACGTAGCTCAATGCGCCGCGGCCGCCGCTATGATGCGGTGGAGTGGTCCACGCCCGTTCCTGACCGGCTTCGCTCCTGTCCGGAACAGCGGTTCGGAGACAAGCCATGCTGTGCGACATCCTGATACACGTGGATGGGAGCGACGCCGGACGCCGCCAGGTCGGCGTCGCCGTCGATCTGGCCCGCCGCACGGGCGCCCGGCTGTCGGGCCTGCACGTGATCCCGCCGCCGGACGTGCCGCCGCGATACAAGCCGAGCCTGATCGACAGGGTGGCCGAAGACATTTCCGCCGGCCTTTCCTCAAGGGCCCGTGCAGCCGCCGCGGCGTTCCGCGAAGAGGCTATCGCGCAGTTGCCGGAGACCTCTTGGTCCGAGGCGTCCGGCAACATCGCGGAGGGCATCAGCGCTCACGCCCGCTATGCCGATCTGGTCATCGTAGGCCAGTCCGAATGGCAAGGTCCGCCCGAGGCCCATCCGCTGCCCGTCGCCCATTCGGTCGTGCAGCACTGCGGCCGCCCCGTGCTGGTCGTGCCGGCCCTGGCGCCGCCCTGCCTGTTCGCGCGTGCCGCAGTGGCCTGGGACGGCAGCCGCGAGGCGGTCAGGGCGGTCCACGACGCATTGCCGCTGCTCCAACTGGCGCGAACGGTTCGGATCCTCTCCATCGTCGCCGCTGCGGCCGAACCGGACGAGGCGGACATCGAAAACCTGTTCGCGCACCTGCGTCGGCATGGCATCCGTGCCGAGGGCGAGATTTTCCGGGTCACGTCGGTTGCGGAACACAAAGCCCTCCAGGACCAAGTCGAGCACGGGCACTACGACCTGCTGGTGATGGGTGGCTACTCGGATCCCCTGTGGCTCGAACTCGTCTTCGGCGGCGCGACGCGATCGATGCTCCTGGCATCCGCGATTCCGATCCTCGTGTCACACTAGGTGAGCCGGAGACCGAGGTGAACCATGGATGCTCCATCGAGGCGGGCCAGAGTCACCAACCGACCCCTCCCCGACCAGCCTGAAAGCGGCCCGGATCTCTTTGCCGTCAGTCGGCTCTCGCCCCTCGACGCCTGCGCCCGCGTGGGATCGACGCCGCAAGGTCTGTCCCAGGCTGCGGCGAAGCGGCGTCTCAAGCAGTTCGGATTGAACGTGGCAACACGGGAGCGCCGGGCCACGATCCCGCAGGAACTCTGGGGACGGGCGCGCAATCCGCTCAATGCGCTCCTCCTGACGCTGGCAATCGTCTCCTATTTTCTTGGTGACGTCCGGGCCTCCGTGGTGATCGTCACGATGGTGGTGCTCGCGATCGTCACGGCCTTCGTTCAGGAGCACCGGTCCAACAACGCCGCCGCGCGGCTCAGAGCCATGGTGCATACGACTGCAACCGTGCGCCGCAAAACCCCGCACACCGAAACATCATTCTCGGAAGTTCCGATCGAGCAGCTCGTGCCCGGCGATGTCGTGCGTCTGTCGGCCGGAGATATGATCCCGGGGGATCTGCGCCTCCTTGAGGCCAAGGACCTGTTCATCAACCAGTCCGCATTGACCGGCGAGGCTATGCCAGCGGAAAAGCATGCCCAGGCGAGCGACACCGACCACGACGATCCTTTCGATGTGCCCAACCTGTGCTTCATGGGAGCCAACGTTGTTTCAGGATACGGTGAGGGCGTCCTCCTGCGAACGGGCCGAGCAACGTATTTCGGCCAGCTTGCCGATGAGCTTGCCGAGCAGCACGTCCCCACAGCCTTCGACGAGGGGATCAATCGTTTCACCTGGCTGATGATCCGGTTCATCGTCGTCATGGTGCCGACGGTCTTTCTCATCAACGGTCTCACCAAACACGATTGGCTGGAGGCGCTTCTCTTCGCCGTCGCCGTGGCTGTTGGCCTGACGCCGGAGATGCTGCCGATGATCGTGACCGTCAATCTCGCGAAGGGCGCGATGGCGATGTCGCGTGACAAGGTGATCGTGAAGCGGCTCAATGCGATCCAGAATTTTGGCGCCATGGATGTTCTGTGCACGGACAAGACAGGCACCCTCACGCAGGATCACATCATCCTGAAGCGCTGCCTGAACATTCGGGGCGAAGAGTCCGATAAAGTCCTGCAATATGCCTTCCTCAACAGCCATTTCCAGTCGGGTCTGCGCAATCTCCTCGACAATGCCGTCCTGGCGCACGTGAACCTCCATCCGCTTTGGGGAGCCGACGGCGGCTGGTCGAAGGTGGACGAAATCCCGTTCGATTTCACCCGCCGCCGCATGTCCGTCGTGGTCGCCCGCAAGGATGGCAAGCACATCCTCATCTGCAAGGGGGCGATCGAGGAGATATTCGCAGTCTGCTCAGGGTATGAGATTGGGGACGAGATCGGCCGCCTCGACGAGAGCCATTTCCAGATCGCCAAAGAGGAAACGATTGCGCTGAATTCCGACGGGTTCCGGGTCATCGCGGTCGCTTACAAGGAACTCGATCCACCAAAGGCGGCCTATTCGCTCAATGACGAAGGCGACCTCACGCTGCTTGGCTATATCGCCTTCCTCGATCCTCCGAAAGAGACCGCCAGAGCCGCGATCGCCGCCCTGGCCGGCAAGGGCGTGAGGGTGAAAATTCTGACGGGCGACAACGACATCATCACGCGTAAGATCTGCCGTGAGGTGAACCTCGACCCTGGAGAGATTCTGCTCGGCAGTAAGGTCGAGCGGCTTGGCGACCGGGAACTCGCCGACGTGGCCACCCATACCTCTGTCTTCGCCAAACTTACTCCGACGCAGAAGGAACGAACCGTGAGGGCGCTGCGTGCCAGCGGCCATGTCGTCGGTTTCCTGGGCGACGGGATCAACGACAGCCCCGCCCTGAAAGCCGCGGACGTGGGGATCTCGGTCGATTCCGCGGTCGACATCGCCAAGGACTCGGCGGATATCATCCTTCTGGAAAAGAACCTGCTCGTATTGCAGGACGGCATCGTTGAGGGGCGGCGCATCTTCGGCAACATCCTCAAGTACATTCGGATGGGGGCCAGCTCGAATTTCGGCAATATGTTCAGCGTGGTCGGGGCAAGCATGTTCCTGCCCTTCCTTCCGATGGCCCCGATCCAGGTCCTGACCAACAACCTTCTCTACGATTTCTCGCAGACGACGATCCCGACGGATAACGTTGACGAGGATTTCCTGGCGACACCGCGGCGCTGGGACATCAGCAACATCTTCAAGTTCATGATCTTCATCGGCCCGATCAGCTCGATCTTCGACTACATGACCTATGGCGTCATGCTGTTTGTGTTTCACGCGTGGAACAACCCTGCTCTCTTCCAGACCGGGTGGTTCGTCGAGTCCTTGCTGACGCAAACGTTGATCATCCACATCATTCGGACCGCTCGAATTCCCTTCATCGAGAGCCATGCGAGCCCAGCGCTGATCGCGACCACGATCATCATTTGTGCGATTGGGATTGCCTTGCCGTTCTCATGGGCGGGTGCGGCGCTCGGCTTTACGCCATTGCCCTGGAGCTATTGGCCCATCATTGCGGGAATGCTGCTGGCCTATATGGTTCTGACCCACCTCGTGAAGCTATGGTTCGTGCGCAGGTGGGGCTTCTGAGGAGGCTGGATGCTCCCATGCCTCCGGCTCCCGACGGGTGCTGAATGGCCGTCAAGCGTCCCGCTTTCTCACCTCCCTTGGTTCGGCTCGCCTTCCGGCTGGCCGCTGTTATAGCGTTCGGATGGATCTGGCCGGGAGAATATCCCGCTTGGGCTACTGCTATATTGTGCCTGGCCCTGGCCGCGGGATGTCTCGTAGCGGCCTGGGTGGGCGGCGAGCGGATCACAAGCACGTCCTTAAACCGGTGGCATGAAGGGGTGAAAGGAGCCTTGGCCCGTCTGACGACGCGCCGGCCGATGACTCGTTGCTTCTGATGTTCTTCCACCGGCCGCAAGTCAGGGTCGGCGAGCAAGCCGGACGAGACAAAAAAATGCGACTACGGCCTGTTAGCGCTTGATCCAGTCGAGAGTAGCGGCGAGACAGAGGACGCTCAGGAAGGATCGGGCGGTCTTCTTATCGCGGGTTGCAACGGCTCGCCACTCTTTGAGCCTGGCCCAGAGCCGCTCGACACCATTGCGGTTGGTGTAGATCCCGTCCGGACAGGTGACCGGCGCCTCATTGGCCTTGGCCAGAATCGCCGGCTTGGCACCGAGGCTCCGGATGTTCTCGCGGAAGCTGTGACTTGAATAGCCGCGATCAGCGACCACCCAGGCGTGCCCAGCGGATAAAGGTCTGAGCGGCGCGCCACCAGGGACCCAACTCAGAGAGGACAGCTCGCCACTTCGCGCCGTTCTCATGACGCCAGAGGCTAGCCGCGAACGTCCGGCGCAGATCCTGCGGCGGCGTCCTGCCCTTGGGACGGCACTGCTCCACCAGCGGCTCCAGCATCGCCCATTGTGCATCCGTCAGCATGGCTCCTCCTCATTCAGGACGAGCAAAACGCCCTCAGACGCAATGAGTTCAAGCGCTAAAAGGCCCTAGAGTGGATGCTCAAAACACAACTGTAATCATAAAGTACTGTAAAGTATAAGCTGCCAAATTGCCGAAGCGTCATTGCTTCTTGAGCTGGGTATCTATACTCGCGAATGGGACCGTGATCGTGCGGTCTCTTGGGGGCAATATGAAAAATTCACTTAAGCTCGGGCTTCTTGCCATGAGCCTCATCGCCGGCATCGGTTCAGCTCAAGCGCAGTCTAAGGGCGACTGGGTTCTCGCCAATTACAAAGGTGCCGGTTACTGGTATCCGGGCGTTATCCAAGCCGTATCCGGTGGAAAAATCACCGTGTCTTACGACGACGGTGATCGCGAGACCCTATCTGTCGCTGCTGTAAGGCCATACGACTGGGTCATCGGCGGTCGTGTCGAATGCAACTTCAAGGGTGCCGGCAAGTGGTATCCTGGAAAGATAGCTTCATTGGGCGGTGAGACCATCGGCATCAACTATGACGACGGCGACCGTGAAACAACCAAGACCGGCCGCTGCCGCTCTCAATGACCCAGGTGCCTGGCGGCGGTGAAGTGCCTTCGCCGGGCATACTCTGCCTCGCCGCCGCTCTCGAGTGGCTCAAGACCTAACAGGCCCTAGTAACAAACGGGCAGAACGGCAATCTATTCCGTTGAAGGATTTTAGGCACGAGTTCCTTTATAGCCTCCTGAAGGTTCGCGCATGCCGGTCAAATGGCCGGTGCCGGCGCCCGCCGAAACAAAGACCAGATCGGCCTGAAGCTTGTCGCCGTTCGACAGCACCACCCTGCCGTCGAACTGATCGATGCGGTGCACGTCTTGATGCGGCAGAAGCCCCACGCCCTGCTTGCTCAAGTATTCTGCCAGCGCATACAGGATTTGATCGGCCAACAGGCAGCCGTATTCGGGATAAAGCGTCGAATTCAGAAATCGGCCGCCCGCCAATTGCGGCATTAATTTGCAAGTATCATCGTAGCTAATATTCTCTGCACTTCTAGAATACGCTTTGCTGAGGACGCCGGTTATTTCGTCGGAATTGACAACGATCACGCCGGTTCCGACAAATCCGTCATAGCCGATTTCGCTCAGCAGCTCATGCCGTAGAGCAAGGGCTAGTTTTGCGTCGGAAAGTTCGCCGTGACCTTTAGACTTCCAAGGGTGAATCAGGCGGTGTCTTCCGTGGGATGCAGACCTCTCGTTCGGGATGCCACCGCGGTCAAGAATGCGAACCGTCCATCCTCGGCGCACGAGTTCGAGGCCGATCAATAGCCCATTGATGCCGGCTCCGACGACCAATGCAGATGCTGGCACCCCAGTCTTCCCTCATCGCGCTTACAAGCCTTGTTTTGCTTGAAGAACCTGTATCAGTATCAATAAAGCCCAGGAAAGTTATTGTAGACCAGCCGAAGCCCGAATCCCAAGAACAGGAACCCAAAGACAAAGGAAATCATGGGCTTTATGCTAGGGTATGAGTTCCTGGCTGGGCCAGAGGAAAACACCAAAGCGAGCAGTAGATGCCATGCGATTGCAATCGTCAGGCATCCTGCCACCAGCAGAAAAATAATCAATGCGGGGGTTGCTGGGGTGGCGGCAAGGGACGTCACGGAGAGCCAAAAGATCGCACTCTTTGGATTGGTTAGCTGAATGAAAAGCCCATCGCGAAGACTCTTCAGACGCTCGGTCGACGTCGCCATATATGTTTCCTGAATACTCAGGCTGCTCTTCTGTCTGACCGATTTGAGCGATTTTATCCCGAGCCAGCAAAGATACAAGCCGCCCAAGGCGCCTAATACATAGGCTGCGTATTTGTTGGCATTGAGAAGTGCCGTGATCCCCGTCGCGGCGAAGAGCGCCCAAACTCCCGTTCCAAAACTGATCCCGAGCGCTGTGAATATACCATTGGAACGGTTCTCGACCGATCTTGAGACCACCGCCAGGAAATTCGGGCCAGGGCTCGTAAATGCAACTGCGATCCCTGCGTAGACCGCAAAGAGACCGGGAAGGTAAGGTCCTATATTGTCCATGCGTTTCCTCTCCAGGGAAATTCGATCAGACGTTATAGCATATCTTCAGATTTGCGAGTTTAGGTGAATGCGGATGGGAGCCCTTGCCTCTTCGACAGAATTGAAGAAGCGAGGAGCTTTGATCACCTGAAGGCTATTTCGGCTTCTTGTGCACGTTGGGATCGTAGACGTGATCACGCCAATCGAACCGGTAGTGATTGCGGCTCCAGAAATGGAAACCCATCAGGATCATGTCGCGATGCCCCTCGCCGTCCGTGGCAACGATCGACGATGCCATGTGGTACAGCTTCTGATCGTCAACCAAGATCGCCTGGCCCGGCATGAGCGTCGTTTCGAAGATCGGCTTCTGGTCGGGCGACTCATAGATGTGCGATACGCCACCCGATATGCCGTTTCGAGACACGGCTCCCATGATCAGGAAATCCACGCCATCCCGATGGATTCCTTCCGGCACCGGCACGCCTTGCTGCGGCCCCCTGGCATGGGTGCGTATCAGGTGACAGTTGACCAGCCATTCGTTCTCCAGTCCATCCAATGGCCAGCGCTCTTCAATCGATTTGAACCCATACTCGATATACTTGGTCATGTCGGTCGTCGGCAGCGTCGGCTCGATCGGCCGTTCGATATGGCCGGTCAGCTTATTGGTCTCGCCTTGGAGAAAAGGTTGGGTCATGAGGCGGATGACCTTGACCTCGCCGGTCTTCGGATCAAACGTCGCATAATGCTGCGCAAGTCTTCGGCTCCGCCCGCCTTTCTCGGCCGGATGATAGACATCCGGTCCCAAGGTTTCGAACTCCGGAGCGTAATTGAGCAGAATTGGTCCCGGCTCCAAAATATCAAACCGATGCGTATGACATAGCATTGGCCTGGTTCCTCTCTGCAAGTCGGGACCAAGTACGATTGAGACTTTGAGAAAATGAAGGGATCACGGGGGCAGAGCATCTCGCAAGCAGATGCAGTTCCTGCACGATTCCGGCATCTTCATCCTGGACATCGAGAGCGGCAAGGCGCTCCGTCAGGAATTCGATCAGGGATTTCAGTTGCTTCGCGCTGTCTCTGATCGAGAAATTGGCTGGGCTGTACGAGCTCAGGAAACGGCGATGGAAGTCGGAGAGCCGATCGTTGCGCTCGTCAGGTTTTGCGAGATTGGGTGCTGAGGTGCCCTATAGGCGTGCCGCAACACGCACCATCTGGCGCGCATCGATCTTTGTAGGCTCGAGTTTGATGAGATTGGACACAAAGTCAGGAAAACGCTGATCGTTGAAAAATCAGCGAAATTTCAGATTACAGACTCGGCATTGGTGACATGGCAGAGTCCCACCGGAGCAAACGAGGAATGTCACACTCCCCTGGACGGACGTGCATGGGAGTTCGGCATGGGCTGGGTGGAGATGAGCGGACGGGAGCTTCGCCGCGCTGAAGGCCGCCTCACCGCTCGCCACGGCGCCACGATGCTGCGCCTGACCGAGCGCCAGGCGTGGCGGCTCCTGAGGCGGTTCCGACAGGACGGTGTGCGCCGGCCATTGGTCCGGCCGGCGCCATGGACGGATCAGACGACGTCCTCGGCCCCGCCCTTGAGCGTCACGGGGATCATCAAGTACCGGACGCCGTTCGCCTCCGCCGGCGGGAATTTGCCGGCCCGGATGTTGGTCTGGATCGAGGGCAGCAGCAGCCGGGGTGCCGCCAGCTTGGCGTCGCGGGCGGTCCGCATGGCGACGAACTCGTCCTCGCCGACGCCCTCCTTCACGTGCACGTTCCTTTCGCGCTGCTCCGCGACCGTGGTCTCCCAGGCATAGGTGTCGCGGCCCGGCGCCTTGTAGTCGTGGCACATGAACAGCCGCGTCTCGGGCGGCAATCCGGTCAGGCGCTTGATCGAGCGGTAGAGCTGATGGGCGTCGCCGCCCGGGAAGTCGGCGCGGGCCGTGCCATAGTCCGGCATGAACATCGTGTCGCCGACAAACACCGCATCCTCGATCTTGTAGGAGATGTCCGCCGGGGTGTGCCCGGGGGTGTGGATCACCTCCACGTCGAGTTCACCGATGGTGAAGCGCTCGCCGTCCCTGAACAGGTGGTCGAAGTCGCTACCGTCCGGATCGAGGTCGGTGGCATTGAAGATCGGGCGAAAGATCTTCTGCACGTCCTTGATGTGCTCGCCGATGCCGATCTTCGCCCCGGTCCTGGCCTTGATGTAGGGCGCGCCGGAGAGATGGTCGGCATGGGCATGGGTCTCCAGCGTCCATTCCACCGTGTAGCCCGCCTCCCCGGCCGCCTTCAGCATGGCCTCGACGGACCGGGTGTCGACGGTGCCCGAGTTGTGGTCGTAGTCGAACACCGGGTCGATGGTCGCCGCCTTCCTGGTCGCGGGATCCGCCACAAGATAGCTGATCGTGTTGGT
Organism: Microvirga sp. M2; assembly: GCF_047497095.1. Taxonomy (NCBI): domain Bacteria; kingdom Pseudomonadati; phylum Pseudomonadota; class Alphaproteobacteria; order Hyphomicrobiales; family Methylobacteriaceae; genus Microvirga; species Microvirga sp. M2. The sequence goes on along the minus strand of NZ_CP134063.1, from coordinate 2,471,123 downwards.
GGGCTCGTCGAAGAACGCCCGGATGATGGGTTGGCCCGACATGGTCTGAACCTCCTCGGTGGTTCGTCTCGTGATTGCCGTTGACAATATATGAGCGGTCACTAAATAAGCAATGCCTAATTAAAAGAAGGCTGGCCCGCGAGCCTCGCGGAGGTGCGGGCTCAGGAGAACACAATGACGCTTTCGCTCATCCAGAGCGCGCTCGGACTGGCCTCCGGCTCGCTCGTCGGCTTCACGCTCGGCCTCGTCGGTGGAGGCGGCTCGATCCTGGCCGTGCCGCTGCTGGTGTACCTGGTCGGCGTCACCGACCCGCATGTGGCGATCGGCACGAGCGCCGTGGCCGTGGCGGCCAATGCAGCCGTCAACCTCGGCAATCACGCGCGTGCGAGAAACGTGAAGTGGCGCTGTGCCCTTGTGTTCACGGCCGCGGGCATCGTCGGTGCGTTCGGCGGGTCGACGCTCGGCAAGATGGTCGACGGCCAGAAGCTCCTCGCCCTGTTCGCCATGCTGATGATGATTGTCGGCGCTCTCATGCTGCGAAAGCGTTCGGGCGAGGGCCATCACGATGTCCGGCTCGGAAAAGACAACGTCCTGAAGCTCGTCGGAATCGGCTTGGCGACGGGGGCGCTCTCCGGCTTCTTCGGCATCGGCGGCGGCTTCCTGATCGTCCCGGGGCTGATCCTGGCGACGGGCATGCCGATCCTCTACGCGGTCGGCTCGTCGCTGGTGGCCGTGACCGGATTCGGGCTGACCACTGCAGCGAACTACGCTCTTTCCGGTTGGGTCGATTGGGCCCTGGCCGCCCTGTTCATCGGCGGCGGGATCCTCGGCGGCCTGCTGGGCGCGAGCCTCGCCTCGAAGCTGGCCGTCAGGAAAGGCGCGCTCGACACCGTCTTTGCCGGACTGATCTTCGTCGTTGCCGTCTACATGCTGGTGCGCAGCCTCAACCTGCTGTGAGGCTGAAGCAACGTCATCGGAAGTTCTCAAACCCATAGGAGACGATCCATGCAATTCGCCAAGCTCACCGATCACCTTTCGGTCTCGCCTCAGCTGCGTCCCGAGGATCTGAAGGTAGCCGCCGCCGCAGGCTTCCGCGCCATCATCAACAATCGCCCGGATGGCGAAGCTCCGGATCAGCCCCCGAGCAACGCCCTCGCAGCGGCAGCGCGGCGTTTGGGTCTTCCTTATTGGCATATCCCGGTCGTTCCCGGTCGCCTTTCGCCTGACCGGGTCGAGGCCTTCAAGGAGGCCCTCACGGCGACCGCCGGGCCAACGCTCGCCTTCTGCCGGACCGGCACGCGCTCGGCCAGCCTGTGGGCCCTCGCCTCGGCCCGCCATCTCGTCCCTGACGTCATTCTCCGGACGGCTGCGGACGCCGGATACGATCTGGAAGCCTTGCGCTCTCAGATCGACGCAGCCTCCCGCCATCCGCCCACGGATTCCGAGCCAGAGAGAAGGCGGTGAACTGCTTCTCGCGACGACCGTTTCCATAGCGTTCGATGACGCTCTCGCCTGCACGACCGGCGCCCTCAAGGAGAAGGGATTCGGCAGCATCGGATGATCATGAACAACTCTTAATCCGCAGGCCAGGACACGTCCATGGTGGCTGCCGATATGGAAGGAATGCCGCTGACGCGGCTGAACCCGTTCACGGAGTTGACGCTATGTCAGACCAGAACTCTGTTCGGACCCGTGCGCGCGCCGGGCGTGCGCTCGCCTCCGTTGCTGCCGTTGCTTTTCTCGTAACAGGCGGTGTGGGCACGGCAGCCCTTCGATCTTCGACGCCCGCCTTCGCGCAAAGCACATCGCCAGCCTCTCCCGCGGTCAATGACAACCCGGGCGCGTTCTCGTTCGCCGACGTGATCGGGAAGGTCAAGCCGTCTGTCGTCGCGGTGCGTGTCAGGCTTGAAAGCACCGCTTCCGACAATCTTCCGTTCTCCTCACGCGATCTCGACCAGATCCCTCCGCAGCTGCGAAACCTCTTCCGCTTCTTCGATGAGAACCGCCGGCCGCAGTCCCACTCGGGCCAGGTTCTGGGATCGGGCTTCTTCATCTCGGCCGACGGCTATGTGGTCACTAACAACCATGTCGTCGAACATGCCGGGAGCGTCCAGGTCACGACGGACGACGGCCGAACCCTGCCGGCAAAAGTCATCGGCACCGATCCGAAGACGGATCTCGCGCTGCTGAAGGTGACCGAGGGCGGCAACTTCCCGTTCGTGCATCTCGCCACGTCCGAGCCCCGCGTGGGCGACTGGGTCGTGGCTATCGGCAACCCCTTCGGCCTGGGCGGCACCGTCACGGCCGGGATCGTCTCGGCGCGAGGCCGCGACATCGGGGAAAGCCAGTACGACGATTTCCTGCAGATCGACGCCCCGATCAACAAGGGCAACTCGGGCGGCCCCACCTTCAACCTGGCCGGTGAGGTCGTCGGCGTGAACACGGCCATCTACTCGCCCTCCGGTGGTAGCGTCGGCCTCGCCTTCGCGATCCCGTCGGATACGGTTCAGTCGATCGTCGCCCAGCTCGAAAAAGACGGCAAGGTCATCCGCGGCTATCTCGGCGTGCAGATACAACCGCTCACGAAGGATCTCGCCGAAGGCCTCGGGCTTTCCTCCGACAAGGGTGCCCTGATTGATCGCGCGGAGGACGGCACACCGGCAGCCGATGCGGGGCTCAAGGCCGGCGACGTGATCACGGCGGTGAACGGCGAGGCCATTGCCAATGCGCGCGAGCTGTCCCGCAAGATCGCCGCGCTCACACCCGGAACCTCTGTCCAGCTGACCTATCTGCGCCAAGGCCGGGCGCAGACATCGAACGTCCGGCTCGGAAGCGTGCCTGACGAGAAGACCGCCAGCGCCCAGACGCAGCCGGAGAGCGGTCCGCAGCTTGGGCTTCGTCTGGCACCTGCCTCCTCGGTCCCCGGGGCCGGCGATGAAGGCGTTGCCGTGTTGAATGTCGATCCGTCCAGCGCGGCTGCGGCCAAAGGAGTCCAGGAGGGCGACGTCATCCTCGAGGTTGCCGGCCAAGCTGTCGCAACCCCGGCAGATGTCCGGGCGGACGTCCAACGAGCCCGGAAGGAGGGAAAGAAGGCCCTCCTCCTGCGGATCAAGAATAAGGACGGGACGCGCTTCGTGGCCATCGGCATGGCGGCGATCGGTTAAGAGAACGGCGAGGTGTCGGAACTCCGGCGCGCTCCTGCGGACATCACAAATCGGCGGGCCCTTGCGGCCTGCCGCATCTCATGTGACGGCAGGCTCCACGCCAAGGTACGCGAAGGACAGGCGTTTGATGACCTCGTTGACGCCGAGGCAGCACACGAGCGAAAAGCCGATGATCCAGATGGTCTGCGTGAACGCCAGGGGCCGCAGTCCGGCAAGCCCGTACAGGCCGATCAGGATTCCGGCGAGCGCATCCGCGGCCAGCGCCGAAGCCAGTATGCTTCCCGGCCAGGAAGCCCAGAACGCCCTGCGCTCGCGGATCGATACGATCGCGAAGACGGAAAAAAACAAGAGCGTCTGAAACGTGAACGTCTGGAGCTGGCCCGGGTGGTGGCCGAGGTCGAATTGGCGCCACCCGATCGCCAGTAGGCCTAAGGCCTCGGCGAGCATGGCCAGGCCGAGGATGACGGCAAGCATCACCAGCGGGCCGATGTTCCATGTCTCGGGCTTCTGCGCGGGCCGGACCCGATCCGTCGAGAGCGCGATTTTGACGAAATCAGTCATGAAGAGCAGCAGCACCATCCCTAAGGCGGAGATGACGAACTGACCCGTCAGGAGAAATGCGATGACGACGAAACCCGCCTTGAGAATCGTGCTCCCGATCTTGTTGATGATCCATGTGAGGACACGCTGGTAGATGGCCCGGCCGTTTCTGACGAGGTCCACGATGCCTTCGAGTCCCTCGGTCGTCAGCACGACGCTCGCGGCCCGCTTGGCCACGTCGGTGGCACTGCTGACCGCAATGCCGACTTCGGCCTGACGGAGGGCCGGGGCGTCGTTCACGCCGTCGCCGGTCATGCCAACGATGTGGTGGGCACTCTGAAGGCTTTTGACGACGAGGAACTTGTCCTCCGGGAACACCTCGGCGAAGCCGCTCGACGCCTCCACGAGGTCTCTCACCCGAATATCCGAGGCATCTCCCTCGACCCGCAGTTCCGGGGCGCGGATGACGTCGCCAAGACCTAGCTCGCGGGCGACTCCTCGGGCGACGGGAATGGCGTCGCCCGTCAGCATTTTGACCCTGACCCCGAGCGAATGGAGCTCCTCGATGAGATGGCGCGAGTCGGGCCGGAGCGCATCATGCAGCAGCGCCGAGCCGACGAGCTGCCATCGCCCCTCGCCTTCCGCCCGAGCAACGGCGAGGATGCGGAAGCCTTTCTGCGCCTCGGCTGAGCCCCAATTCTCCAGAATGGCCACGGCAGCGGCATCGAGCCCGGCCAGCTCCGCCACGGTCCGAAGGGCGCCCTTCGTCACCCGGATTTGACGGTCGCCGTCCTCAACGGCGGCCTCAGTCCGGCGGGTCTTGGGAGAGAAGGGCGTGAACGACAGGATTCGTCCCGCCCCCTCGAGCACCTGGCTGTCACGAGCGGCCCGCAGGAAAGCGACGTCGATCGAATCCTGATCAGCCTCGTTGGAAGCCAACGCACCGCAGCGCAGGACATCCGCGTCGGAGAAGCCGGGCTGAGGCCGGGCGCCCGCGAATGAAAGCCGGTTCATCGTAAGGGTTCCGGTCTTGTCGGCGCAGACGACATCCATGTTCGCCGCGTCCTCCGCCGCGCTGAGCCGGGTGACGAGGACGCCGCGGCGGCCGAGCTCCATCGACCCGACAGCCATGCTGACGGTGAACATCACAGGAAGGGCAACGGGCACGGCGCTGATCAGCAGGACCAATGACAGCAGCAAAATCTCGGAGAAGGGCAGCCCCTGGGCGGTCGCGGCGACGACCGTCACCCCAACGAGAATCCCGACAATGGTGAAGAGCCATTTGACCACCCGGGCGATGACCTCCTCGACGTGCAGTTTCGGATGGGCGCTCGCGACCAGCTGAGTGGTCCGGCCGAAATACGTCCGTGGCCCAGTCGCGACCACAACCGCGGTGGCCTCGCCCTCCCGGACGATCGCACCCGAATTGAGCACGTCTCCGCCGGTTCCGGCGACCTCCTGCGACTCGCCCGTGAGGGCCGACTGATCAACCTGCACGGTCCCATCGATGACCCGCGCGTCGGCCGGAACGAAGTCGCCGGACCGCAGCCGAATGACATCGCCACGGACCAGCTCTCGGGCGGGGATCGCCTGCCATGCCCCGTCGCGCAAGGCCCGGGCGCTGACCTGCAGCCTGCTCCGCAGGGCCGCCACGGCGGTGGCGGCCCGCTGCTCCTGCAAGAAGCTCAACATGGCGTTCACCAGCAGGAGCAAGAGGGCGATCCACAGATCGGCCCATTTGTGGAGAATGAGGGAAACAAGGGCGATCAGCTCGATCATCCAGGCCGACAGGTTCCAGAACTTGCCCGCAAAGCTGCGGAGCGGGTGAGCCTTTCTGTCCGGTACGTCGTTAGGACCTTCCTGCGCCAGCCGCTGTCCCGCTTCAGTGATCGAGAGGCCCGCTTCGCGGCACGGCGCAGCAACGGGGAACGTCGATTGAGCCGAACGGCCGCCGATCGCCTCCTCGGCCAAATCCTTTGGCGGGTCGGTCATTCCTTGGCCCGAACGGTGATGACCGGACATGGCGCGCGGCGCATCACGGTTTCGGCGACGCTGCCGAGGAGAGCCGACTCCTCGGCGGGAATGCGGGCGTCCGGCGCGACGGCCAGATCGATCATGCGGATCGGCGCCACCTCCGCCGAAGGCACACGCGCCAGTTCGGCGCCGACATCGGTCGCATGCGCGGCAATCGGGTTATCGTCGACGGCGATCAGGACCTTTTTGAAGCTCATGGCCGGTCTCCCCCAAGCTGCGGCGAATTCCCTGTGCATTCGGGCTGCTCGGATCGGCAGACGATGCCTGACCGAGGCAATGGTCAGCCTATCCGAGTACCACTCGAGCAAGTTGAGGAAGATCAATGCCCGCCATCGTCGAAGACGGTGATCCGCCTGTCTTGTGCGCGGCAACTGGGCCGCAGAATCGGGTACCGTGTTCCCTGGCCCCCAAACGCGCTTGCCCGTTCGCGTTGCTTTTCCGCAGTCTCACTCGACAAGCGATCATCGCGCTCTACTCTTCCCGAATAGCCCAGCTATACGGTACGGGAGAACGCCCATGGCCACACGGAGATCCTTTTTGATCGGTGTCGGCAGCGCTGCCCTGACGGCTCCGGCCCTCCTGCGGGAGGCGCGGGCGGCGGAGGCCCTCACGCTCGATCCGCAGCTTCCGCCCGGGGTCCAGACCGAGGCCGTCCTGGAAGCCCTTCCCGGCAAGGCGCCTCTCATCAAGCTGAGCTATCGCCCGCCCAACTACGAAACGCCGCTTCACTACTTCAACGAAGTGTTCACGCCCAACGAGGCCTTCTTCGTCCGATATCACCTGTCCGATATTCCCGAGGTCGATCCGGACGCCTGGCGACTCGCCGTCGGCGGCGAGGGAGCGACGACGCCGTTCGAACTGACGCTCGATGCCTTGAGGCGGGATTTCACGCCCGTCGAGATCGCGGCCGTCTGTCAGTGCTCCGGCAATCGCCGGGGCCTGTTCGATCCGCATGTGGCCGGTGTCGAGTGGGGCTATGGCGCCATGGGCAACGCCCGCTGGAAGGGCGTCCGGCTCAAGGACATCCTCGACCGGGCGGGTATCGCGAAAGAGACCGTCGAGATCGCCCTCGAAGGCGCCGACGGGCCGCCCCTCGACACGACGCCGGACTTCGTCAAAAGCATCCCGATCTGGAAGGCCCTCGATCCCGACACGCTCGTGGCCTATGAGATGAACGGGCGGCCCCTGCCCCACTTCAACGGTGCGCCGGCACGGATCGTCGTTCCGGGATGGACTGCAACCTACTGGATGAAGCACGTCACCGGCATCTCCGCCCGCTCCACGCCCGAGGACAATTTCTGGATGAAGGGGGCCTATCGCATTCCGACCGGCAAGTTCCCCATCGTTCAGCGCTTCCTCAGCCAGGAGACCGCCGCCAACACGCCGATCACCGAAATGGTCGTGAACTCCATCATCACGACACCGGCTGCGGGTGACACCATCGGCATGGGTTCACCGCTCGTCGTCAAGGGCGTCGCCTGGGACGCCGGCTACGGCATCGTGGCGGTCGAGGTCTCCACCGACGAGGGCCAGACCTGGACGCGGGCGACCCTTGGCCCGGACACAGGCCGCTACTCGTTCCGGCCCTGGACATTTCCGATCAAGACGGACCGCAAAGGCCCTTTGACCCTCATGGCCAAAGCCACGAATGCGATCGGGCAGACCCAGACATCGACCCTGATCCAGAATCCCGCCGGGTACCATCATAACCTGATGCATCGCGTCAGCGTCACCATTGCATGAGGCCTGCCATGAGGAAGCTGCTTGTCGTCGGTCTCGCCCTCACCGCCTCCGCCGCCGCACATGCCGACGAGACGGCCATCACGCTTAAGGATGCTCCTGGCCGCGATGCGGTGACGAACAACTGCGCCGCCTGCCACAGCCTGGACTACATCCAGATGAACTCTCCCTTCCCGGACCGGAAGCTCTGGGAGGCCGAGGTCACCAAGATGATCAAGGTCTACGGCGCGCCCGTCGACGAGGCCGACGCGAAGACGATTGTCGACTATCTCAGCCGCAACTACGGCTCGGGCGGGCCGATGTAGGGGGCAGAGATTCCCCATACGACCCGCGATGGTGTGAATGGGATGTTGCTGACGAGCGCGAATCCGGTCGGGAGACGTCGACCACCTAATTTGCCGGTGCCTTTCCGGCCTCCGATTCCTTCAGCGCCTTGATCTTGTCCCGGATGGGCCCGAATGGTCCGAGCCTATGCTGCTCCCGGTCGAAGCCGTCGATGTAGGGGCCGTAGCCCGCGTCGACCGGCTTCTGCATCCGGTTCGGGAAATCCTTGTCGAGATCGGCCTTGGCCGGGCGGGACTGGGACTGGATGAACGCGGCGACGTCCCAGGCATCCTCCGCCGACAGGACGGGCGCATCGTAGGTCGTGCCCAGCGGCATGTTGCCGTGGATGAAATTGGCCGCCGAGATCAGCCGGTTCATGCCCGCGCCGTCGTTGAAGCTGTCCGGGCCCCAGAGAGGCGGAAACTGATAGCCCTGCGCATCGCCTGCGATGCCCTTCCTGACGCCCTGCCCGTCCGCCTGGTGGCAGGCGGCGCAGGCCTGCGCATAGACCTCTTGGCCATGCTCGAGACTGGCCGCCCGGGTGAGTTCGGGGATGTTGCCTGAGCCGCGTCCCTCGGTCTTGCCCCCGATGGGACGGCCCGTGGACACGAACTTGATGTAGGCGACGAACGCCTTCATCTCGGTGGAATCGACGGGCAGCGGCTTGCCGTTCATGCTGCGGGTCATGCAGCCGTTGACGCGATCCTCGATGGTGCCGACCTCGCCCTCGCGGGACCGGTATTGCGGGAAGTCGCCGAACACCCCCACGAAGGGCAAGCCGAATTTCTTGGTTCCCGCATCCAAGTGGCAGCTCTGGCACGCCAGGTTGTTGCCGGCATAGCGCTTGCCGGCGTCGGCGACCTCGGGCCCGAGATGGGCATAGGTGGCGACCGTCAGGTCCCGTCCCAAGCGCACTGCCCTGCCCCATGCGTCATCGGCCAGCTTGTCGACATCGGCCACGATCCATTCGTCACCGGCCGCACTCGATTGCGCCGTGGCTGCGGAGACGGCCGGCCTAGTGGGTGAGGCTGCGGGCGCGGCCGGACTTCCACGGCTCACGGCAACCTGCTTGGACGATGTGTGTCGGCTTGCCCGGCGGTCGGAACCGCTCGTCAGGCCCGCGTGCGAAAGAGCCGCAATGCCAGCCACGCTGTAGCCGATGAGCAGCTTCCAATCCATCCAGTATCTCCGCGAATGTGCTGACGTCGCTTTTGTCGAGGCCGGGCGAGATCATGCGACCGATGACGTCGTCGATGGCCCGTCGACCCGGCAGCTTCATGGCCAACCTTAAGGCAACCTTAAGGACGGGATCGCCGACGCGAGCTGGCCCCGGGCTTCCTATGACGAGCAGACGACCTCGCCGCACCGGTCGATCGCGGCGACGATCCTGCCGACGGCCTTGGGCCCCGGATAGCCCAGAACCCCGACCCCGGCCGCCACGAAGGAGGGCGTGGCCGCAAGACCCAGGTTGGCCGCTTGCTGGATCTGCTCGCGCAGCATCCCCCCGACCTTCTCGCTGTCGGCCGCGCGCTCGATCTGGCGCCGGGGACTCCCGAGGCCCTCGGCGACCTCGAGTGCCCGCTGGCCATCCTTCGTGCCGGGCATCGCGAACAGCCGCCGGTGGAACTCGTAGGCCACGGCCGGCCCCTTCAGCATGAGAAGAGCCAACTCCACCTTGGCGGCCTGCATCGATCCAAGGGACAGGATGGCGTTGTTGATCAGACCGAGGCGCAGGTCCGGCCTCTTCTTCACGAGAGCATGCAGGTCCTTGGCTGCTGCGTGGCAGTAGGGGCAGTTGTAGTCGTAGAACTCGTAGAGCGTGACGGCGGTGCTCTTCGAGCCGACCCAGATCACGCCGGGCAGATTTTCGATCTCGCCGGTCAGTTCGACGGGCAGGCGGGTATTCGGCACCGGTTTGCCGTCATCCCCTTTCAGCGGATGCCACCCCTCCCCGCTCTGGGCGTGGGCGGCCTTGAAGGACGAGGCGGCAAGGAGCGTCAGCGCGGCGCCCCGGATGATCCGGCGTCGGTTGAAATCCATGGTGTCATTCCGTTCGGGTTCGATATCGCTGCAATGGGAGAGTGGTCGTCACAGGACGACGACTTTGGCGCCGGTCGGAACGCGGCTGTAGAGGTCGATCACGTCCTGGTTCATCATCCGAATGCAGCCGGAGGAGACGGCCTGCCCGATGGTCTCCGGCTCGTTGGTGCCGTGGATCCGGTAGAGCGTGTCCTGGCCGCCCTTGAACAGGTACAGGGCGCGGGCGCCGAGCGGATTGTCGGTGCCGCCCTTCATGCCGCCGGCCCATTTCCTGTATCGGTTCGGCTCGCGCCTGATCATGTCAGGTGTCGGCGTCCAGGTCGGCCACTGCGCCTTGCGGTTCACGGTCGCCGTGCCCTTGAACTCCAGCCCTTCCTTGCCGACACCGACACCGTAACGCAGCGCCTTGCCGCCCTCCTGCACGAGATAGATGAAGCGGGCGTCGGTATCGACCACAACGGTCCCCGGCTTCTCGGTGGTCGCGTAGTCCACGAGCTGGCGCACGTTGCGCGGCTTGAGGCTGGCAGGATCGACGCCCGGAACCGGATGCCTGTCGGTGGTCACCGCGGCATAGCGCCCGGCCGTGACGGAATCGACGGCAGGGACGGCAACAGCCTGCGGCGGTGCGGCTGTGGTGGTGCAGGCGGCCAGGACGGCCGGGAGGATCAGGGCGAAGACGCGTAGCAAACCGGCTGGCTGGACCAGCTTTGGGAGATTGAACATGGATATCCTGACAGGCAGTGGGATGTGAAACGGGACGAGAAGCGGGCGCGGGTTATTGCCGGCCCTGGGCACGGGCCTGGGCGACCGCTTGCTGGAACTGCTCGTAGGTGAGCGCTCCTGACGCCTTGAACGGGCCGATCAGGTAGACCGGCGTTCCCGACAGCCCGAGCGCGTCGGCCTGGTCGAGATTGCGCTGGATCAGCGCCTGGATCTCGGCGCCGTGCTGCTTGAGGTCCGCGTCGAGGCGCTCCATGTCGACGCCGGAGCTCTGGACCGCCTCGGTCATCGTCTCCTTGGCGATCCTCCTGCCCGGAATGCCCATGAGGGCATGGTGAACCTCCTCGTACTTGCCCTGGTACTTGGCCGCCAACGCCAGCTGCGCTCCGTGAATGGAGGCCGGGGTGAGGATGGGCCAGTCCTTGTAGACAAGGCGGATCTTGCCGTCGGCCTTCACGATCCTCTCCAGGTCCGGGGCCGAATTCTTGCAGAACGGACAATTGTAGTCGAGGAACGCCACGATGGTGATGTCACCCTTGGGATTTCCGGCGGCCGGCGCCTGCGGGTCGTTCAGGATCGCATCCACCGAAACGGCCTTGTCCTGGGCTGAGGCCGGCGCGGCGGGCATGACGAAAACGAAGAACAGCGCCGTCAAGAGGGCAGCGAACGGAGACTGCGTGGGGCGGGGCATGATTGGCTCCTTGATCTTTTGAAAAGGCAGGCCAGGCCTAGAGACCGGCGAGATTGATCGTGTCGAGGAAGAGGTTGGCGTCGACGGCTCCGGTCAGGCGGGTCCTGGGCATTTCCCGGCCATCCTTCGGATCGATGACGAACATCGTCGGAGGGCCCGGCACCCGAAGGTGCTCCATGAGCGCCCGGCTGCCCGCATCGACGGCGGTCACGTCCGCCCGTACGAGAGCGATGCTCTCGAGCCGCCGCTCGATGACGGGATGGGAGAAGACGCGGGCATCGATGCTCTTGCAGATGGGGCACCACTCCGCGGTGAAGTACGCCAGCACCGGCTTCTTCTGAGCGCGGGCGCGCCCGAGCGCCGCATCGAACCCCTTCCGGTCGGTGATCTGGGCAAAGGCCGGTCGTGCGGCCTGTGCGTACGTGCGCCAAGGGACGAATGCCAGGCCCGGAAGACAGGCCGCGAAGGTCAGGAGCATTCGCCGCCGCCACAAATCGGTTCCGGTCACAGCGCCGGAACGAGAGGGTCTGTCCGCCATCATGCACCGGCCGCCGCGAGTTTCTGCAGGAAGCCATCCGCATCGATCATGCCGATGGTCCGGACCGGTGCGATCTCCTGCCCCGTCTTCGGGTCGAGGAAAAGGATCGTCGGCGGCCCCATGACGCCGAAGCGTTTCATCAGCGTGCGGCTGGCCTCGTTGTAGTCCGTCACGTCGGCGCGGATGAACGCAACGTCCGCGAGCCTTGCCTGCACGGCAGGATCGGCGAAGACGCTGCGGTCGATCTCCTTGCAAGTCACGCACCACTCGGCCGTGAAGTCGACGAGGATCGGCCTGCCCTGCGCCTGCGCCATTTGAACCGCCGCATCCAACTGTTCGGGCGTGGTGATGCGGATGGACGCCACCTCGGCGGTGACGGCCGCGGCGGATCCGCGAGCCAGGAAGGCAAGCGGCCGCAACGGGTCGGTCGCCCCGCCCGCCGTGCCCACGACCAATGTGCCGCCATAGAGCACAGCGGCAATCCCCGCCGCCTTGGCCAGCCGGCGAACGGGACAGGAAAGCGCGGCGTCGAAGGCACCGAGGAAGACGCCGGTCGCGATAGCGAGCATGGCCCACAGGGCGAGCGAGAGCTGGGGCGGTACGATCCGGGAGATCATCGCGATGGCGACGCCGAGGAAGACGACCCCGAAAGCCTGCTTGACCCGCACCAGCCACAGCCCCGACTTTGGAAGGGCTTTTGCGCCGACGGTGCCGTAGACGATCAGCGGCAGGCCCATGCCGAGGCCGAGCATGAACAGGGCCGCCGCGCCGCGCATCATGTCGCCCGTTTGGGACACGTAGAGCAGCGCCCCCGCCAGCGGCGGCGTCACGCAGGGACCCACGATCAGGGCCGACGTGAACCCGAGAACCGCCGCACCGGGAAGCGAGCCGCGAAGGCCCGACGTCCGGCCCGCGACGAGGCTGGTCCAGGAGGCGGGCAGCTGGAGCTCGAACAGGCCGAACATCGACAGCGCCAGGACCACGAACAGCGCGCTCATGGCGCCGAGCGCCCAGGGCGTCTGCAAGGCAGCCTGCAGGTTCTGGCCCGACCAGGCGGCGGCGACGCCGAGAAGGCCGTAGGCTGCCGCCATCGCGAGCACGTAGGTGGTCGAGAGCGCAAAGCCCCTCCCCGCCGAGAGCTGCCCGCCGCTGCGGGCGAGCATGCCCGACAGGATCGGGATCATCGGCAGCACGCAGGGCGTGAAGGTCAGCAGCAGTCCGAAGCCGAGGAAGGTCGCCAGAACCGACACGAGGCTGCCGCTCATCCAGCTGTCGGCACCCGCGTTCGGTTGTGCCGGAGCGGCGACGGATGGCGGCGCGGATGTCGCCGACGCCCCCTGATCGGCGCCGGCACGGCTGGACGTGACGCTCGGCGCATCGACCTCCTCGACCGTAAGCGCCGTCAGGTCCACGGATTTCGTCACGGGCGGGTAGCAAATGCCCAGCTTGTCGGCGCAGCCCTGGTAGGTCACCCGAAGAATCTGCGGCGAGCCTGCGGCTTCGAGCGCCGCGGCCGTCACGATGGCGTGGGCCGCGTCGTGGTAGACCTCGGTCTCCCCGAAGGTCGGATCGTCTTTCGGCTGGCCGGGACCGGTTTCGACGGGAACCTGCTTCGAATCCGCCGTCGAGACGATCACTTTGTCGCGATAGAGATACATATCCGGGGCGATCGACCAACCGAGGTTGACGCTGCCGTCGCTGCCCTTAGAGACGTTGAGCCTGAAGACTTCATCGGGCGTGGGGATCGCGAACTGGGCTCCTGCGCCGGCGGATCCGACAAGAAGCGCCGTGAGCGCGAACAACATTCGGATGAGATTCTGAGACAAGGGATTCCCCGCGACAGGACGACTGTCTCCGATCCGCCCGACCAACCTTAAGGCAGCCTTAAGGGTAGCGGGCCAGTGAGCCCGTGGAGGTGCTCGATGCGAATTCTCGTGGTTGAAGACGATACGGTGCTGCTCGACGGCCTGAGGGTGGGCCTCGGGCTTCATGGCTTTACGGTCGACGCTGTCCCCTCCTGCGGCGACGCCCGGTCGGCGCTGGCCACAGCCGAGTTCGACGCCATCGTGCTCGACCTGATGCTGCCGGACGGCTCAGGCCTCGATGTCCTGCGCGAGCTGCGCCGGCGTCAGCACGCGACGCCGGTCCTGCTGCTGACGGCCAAGGACACCGTGGCGGACCGCATCGGAGGACTCGACAGCGGAGCCGACGACTATCTCGGCAAGCCGTTCGACCTCGACGAGGTCGCGGCCCGCCTGCGGGCGATCTCGCGACGCGCCGCCGGACGGGCCACGCCGACCCTGTCGTGGAACGGCATCGAACTCGATCCGGGCCGCCGGACGGTCGAGGTCGGCGGCCACCCCGTCAGCCTGTCGCGGCGCGAGTTCTCGATCCTCGAGGCCCTGATGATGCATCCCGGCACGGTGCTGTCCAAGGACCAGCTCGCCGATCGCCTCTACGGCTGGCAGGAGGATGTGGAGAGCAACACCGTCGAGGTCCACATCCACCATCTCCGCGACAAGGTCGGCCGCGACGCCGTCGAGACCGTGCGCGGCCTCGGCTATCGCCTTCGGAGCGCTTGACGTGAACTCGATCCGAAGCCGCCTGTTCGTGATCCTGATCGCCGCCACCGGTCTGATCTGGCTCTCCGGAGCCGCCTGGATCTACCTCGACAGCAAGCGCCAGCTGGAGCATGTCCTCGACACCCGCCTGATGGAATCTGCCCGCATGGTCGGCTCGCTGGTGACCAGCGGCGAGATCGCGCTGACGGCCCGGGCGGATCAGCCCGCCGCGTCCATTCCCCTGCCCGAACCGGCTCACCTCGGCTACGAACGCCAGCTCTCGTGTCAGATCTGGTCCTTCGACGGCCGGCTGATCGGCCGCTCGATCGGCGCCCCTGACACGGAACTGTCGAATGAGGTCAGCGGGTTCTCGGAGCGGGAGGTCAATGGCGAGCCCTGGCGCATCTATGCCGTCGCCGATCGGGACAAGGGGGTTCGGGTGCTGGTGGGCGACCGGCTGGGCCTGCGCGACCGCCTCGTGACCGATCTCGTTCGCGGCTTGCTCCTGCCGGCCGCCCTGATGGTGCCGGTGCTGGCTTTCCTGATCTGGGCCAGCGTCGGACAGGGATTGCGGCCCCTCCGCCGCCTGACGCGAGGCCTCAAGATGCGCGGGCCGGAGGATCTGAGTCCGATCAATGTCGGCACGCCGCCGTCGGAAATCCGCCCCGTGGTCGAAGCCCTGAACGGGCTCTTCGGCAAGGTGGTCGCGGCGCGCGAGCACGAGCGCAGCTTCACGGCCTTTGCGGCACATGAGCTTCGGACGCCTTTGGCCGGGCTGCGCACCCAGGTCCAGGTCGCCCTGGCGGCGAAGGATCCCGAGACGCGCGAAGGGGCGTTGAGGCAAACTCTTGTGGCCGTCGACCACACCAGCCGCCTCGTGCGTCAATTGCTGGCCATGTCCGCCCTCGATGCCGCGGGGGACAACGGCGAAGCGCGGGAGATCACGGTCGGCCCCGCCCTCGAGGAGGTTGCGGCAAGCCTCGGTTCGGGCAAGGCGAGCATCCGCGTCGAGATCGACCCGGCGCTCTACCGGGCGAGGGTCGGAATGAACCGGGATCTTTTTCATCTTGCCGTCCGCAACCTGCATGAGAACGCGGTTCAGCACTCCCCCGAGGGCGGTCGCGTACGGTGGTTTCTCGATGAGGATACGGATCCGCCCTCGATCGCAGTGGAGGACGAAGGCCCGGGCATTCCGGAGGACGAGATCGGCCAGGTGACCCACCGGTTCTTCCGCGGACGCCACCGCAGCGCCGTCGGCAGCGGCCTCGGGCTCGCCATCGTCGATACGGCTCTCGCAGGCGCGAAAGCCACGTTCCTGCTCCGGAACCGGCAGGATCGCTCCGGCGTGCGGGCCGGTTTCCAGCCGGCGTTGCTTGAAAGTGGTGAGGGGGCGATTAGGCCGTCGAAACCCGTGTGATGTGTGCCTGACTTAAGGCTGCCTGGAGCCGGATCCCGGGTCCCATGCAGGCAATTTCCATTGGCCCCTTGTGTTCGCCGCTGATCGCCTGGCGATGATCGTCGGTATCGCCGTGTTCATGATCGCGACGTCGATCATGTCCTCCCGTCTCGATTCCGGTGTTTGAACCTCAGCCATCCACGCGGGTGGCCTCGCGCCGGAAGGTGACCTGCGGCCAGTCGGCAGGCACGAGGCGGAAGACCGCCATGCCGGCGATCATCGCGGCGACGAACACGAAGATCTCGGCCGGGCCGAAGGTCGGCCCGACCAGCGCCGGGCCGGGACACAGGCCGACGAGGCCCCAGCCGATGCCGAACAATGCGGCACCGCCGATCAGGCGCGGGTCGAGATCGCGCCGGGTCGGGATCTCCAGGCGCGGCGCGAGCACGGGCACGCCCCGGCGTCTGGCGACGAGGTAGCCCAGCGCGGAGACCACGACCGCACCGCCCATGACGAAGGCCAGGCTCGGGTCCCAGTTGCCGAAGATGTCGAGGAAGCCCAGCACCTTGGCCGGGTTGACCATCTGCGAGACGATCAGTCCGAGACCGAACAGCAAGCCGGATGCGAAGGCGGAAACGATCAGGGGCATGGCTTACATCCCAAGGACGTGGCGGGTGACGAACACGGTGGCGATCGCGGTGGCCATGAAGACGCCTGTGGCGACGAGAGAGCGCGGGGAACCGCGGCCGATTCCGCAGACGCCGTGGCCGCTGGTGCAGCCGGCTCCCAGGCGCGTGCCGAAGCCGACGATCAGCCCGGCCGCCATCAGAACAGGCAGCGAGGTGTCGAGGACGACGGTCGGCAGGGCTCCGCCGAACGCCACATAGGCCAGTGGGGCGATGAACATCCCGGCCAGGAAGGCCAGGCGCCAGCCGATCTCGTTTCGAGCCGGTTGGAGCAGGCCGCCGAGAATGCCGCTGATGCCCGCGATGCGCCCGTTGAGCACAAGAATGAGGGCGGCGGATGCGCCGATCAGAAGGCCGCCGGCGAGGGCGGACAGAGGGGTGAAGTTCTCCATGACAGATTCCCGGTTAGGCAGACTTTTCTGCCTTGGCCTGCTTGCAGAACAGGCTGTAGAGGGTGGCGAAGAGTTGCTCGATGCGCGGGTCGGCGATGCGGTACCAGATCGTCTGGCTTTCGCGCCGGGTCGCGACGATGCCCTCGTCCCGCATCTTGGCCAGATGCTGCGACAGGGCCGATTGCGACAGGCCCACGGCCTCGGTCAGCGAGGTCACATTGGCCTCGCCCCATTCCACCAGCTTGCACAGGATCATCAGCCGGCGCTCGTTCGCCAGCGCCCGCAGGATGTCGGCCACGTCCGTGGCCTGCTTTTCGAACGTCTCCAGATCGAGGTCCAACTTGGGCATACGCATACCTGCTATCTATAAGATGATACTAATTTAGTATGATCTCATGGTTCTTCAAGGGGGCATCGCATCTGAAACGGAAAGCGGACCCATTGGTTTTCTTAGACGAGACATCGGCCGAACAAGGAGAGCCTGCCATGAGGACACCTATTCTCGCCGCCCTTTTCGCCCTTGCCGGGCCCGTCCTGGCCTGGCCCGTCCTGGCCCAGACCGCGCCGGCCCAATCCGTGACGCAAACGCCGATGGGCCAGATGATGGGACGGGGAATGATGCAGGGCCAACGCATGCCCGGCGGCATGATGGGCCGGTTCTCGCCAGAAGACATGAACGCCTTCATCGACGCCCACATCGCGGCGATCCACGCCGGACTGAAGCTGTCCGCCGACCAGGAAAAGCTGTGGCCCCCCGTCGAAACGGCGATCCGGAACCTGGCCACGCTTCATCTCAGCCACATGCAGGCCATGCGCCAGACCCGGGGAATGATGGCCAGCGATCCGATCGGCCTCCTCCGTGGCATGGCCGACCATATGAGCCAGGGAGCGGACGCCATGCGTAAGCTCGCGGACGCCGCGTCACCGCTCTATGCAACCCTCGACGAGGCTCAGAAGCGGCGGCTGCACGTCCTCGTCCGCATGGGCGCGCGCGGCATGCCAGGACCGGGGATGATGGGGCGGGGAATGATGGGCCCCGGCCGCGGCACGATGCCTGGCGGATCCGGCGACGATGGTGATGACGACAGCCAGGACGACCGCTGACGCTCCGGCTCAGGGAGCGTTCTCCAGCATCCGACGCGAGATCGACGTCAGGTGGATCGGAGACGATCGTTCGCGGCAGGCGCCGCGCCGGACCTGCGTCGAGACGTGTCGATGCTCCACGCTCCGGGTCCCACCACGGCGAGGTAGAGGAAGACGAAGCAGTAGAGAATGGCCGCATCGCCGCCATTCAGGGCCGGAAAGAAGCTCTGAGGTGCGTGGACCATCCAGTAGGCCACGGCCATCTCGCCCGCGAGCACGAACGCCACGGGACGCGTGAGAAAGCCGACGAGGAGGAGCAGGCCTCCGATCATTTCAATGAAGCCGCCGACCCAGAACAGGGAGAAGACCGGCGGCGTCGGACCGGTCGGCGGCGGGAAGCCGAGGATCTTCTGGGTGCCGTGCTCCAGGAAGATGAGGGCCGTGACGATCCGAAGAACCGCGAGCATGCGCGGCCCCCAGGCGGCCGCAAAGGAATCGTTGTTCATGGGCAATCCTCCAGTACCGCGAGCATGTCCCGCAAGCGGGATCCGCTCGACGCGATGACAGGACGTGTCATAGAGCGCGCCGGCACCATGGCCGTGCCTCGCCGGCACGTCGGCCGTTCGCCCACAAACAGTGCGCAGGGCCCATTGTTCCGGCCCGGTGGTGTCCCGGCGGCGAGGAGGGAGAGGTCGGTCGGGGCCGCCAACCTGTCAGGCGCGGCCAGAACCATACGAAAGCTTGGGCATTGTCTCCTGGCGGACGGCCCTCCGGCCTTCGCCGCATCTGGGAGATTTGTCATGACGGAACTGTCCGGAAAGCCCGATTGCTGCTGGGTGGCCAACGCGCCGAAGACCGATTTCCCGCAGCTCGCGGGCACCCAGGAATGCGATGTGGCGATCGTGGGCGCCGGCATTGTCGGCCTGACCACCGCCTTGTCTCTTCTGGAGGCCGGCAGGTCGGTCGTGGTGCTCGAAGCCCGTCAGGTCGGGCGGCAGGTCACGGGACGCTCGTCGGCCAAGATCACGGCCCAGCACAGCCTCATCTATCGCGACCTGATCGACACGGCCGGGTCCGACATCGCAAGGGCCTACGCGGAGGCGAACCGGACCGCCATGGCGCATATTCGCGAACGGGTCGGGACGCTTCGCATCGACTGCGATTTCGAGCCGAAATCGGCTTTCACCTACACCTGCGATCCTGGCCGCCGGGAGGACATCCGAGCCGAGGCGGAGGCGGCGACGGCGCTCGGCTTCGACGTCCGCGTGGTCGACGAGGCTCCCCTGCCCTTCGCGACGGCCGGGGCGTTGGAATTCCGCGATCAGGCACAGTTCAACCCGGCCCGATACCTCGTGGGATTGGCCGCGGCCGTGCAGGCCCGCGGCGGACGGATCTACGAGCGCAGCCGGGCCACCCGCTTCGATCGCCCCGGCCGGTGGTCGGTCGGGACCGCACAGGGCCAGGTCATGGCCGATCACGTCGTGGTCGCGACCAACATCACGGTGAAAAGCCCGGTGGGTTATGCAAACCGCACTCAGCCCCGCTGCCATGTGGTCATGGCCTTTCGCACCGACCATCCGGAGGCCGTCGACGGTATGTTCATCAGCATCGACGACCCCACCCATTCCATCCGGACGGGCCGAGACGCCGACGGCCCTCTGATCCTGACCCTCGGGCCCCGCTTCAACACGGGCCAGGACGGCGATGTCGCCCGCCGGTTCCGCGAGCTCGAGGACTGGACCCGGGCCAACCTGCCCGTCGGCGAAGCTGCCTGGCGCTGGTGCAACGAGGATTACGACACCCCGGATCGCATGCCCTATGTCGGCCAGCCGGACGCAGGGGAATCGCCCGGATTTCACGTGGCCACGGGCTTCAATGGCTGGGGGATCAGCAACGGAACCGCAGCGGGTCTGACGGTCGCCCATGAGATCGCTACGGGCTCCCGCCCCTGGGGCCCGCTCTACCGGCCGGATCGGCCGGCACCGAAGGACTTCCACCAGAACGGCGACACGCAGTCGCTCGTCGATGACGTCGCGCGGATCGCCCCGGGCGAAGGCGGGGTCATCGTGAGGGGAGACGAAAAAATTGCGGTCTGGCGGGACGAGGGCGGCGGGCTTCATGCTCTCTCGGCAAGCTGCACGCACAAAGGCTGCACCGTGACCTGGAACAACGCCGATCGCACCTGGGATTGCCCCTGCCATGGCTCCATGTTCGAGCGGAATGGAGCCGTGATCCACGGTCCTGCCCGCGAGCCGCTGCCGCCCCGGGAGATTTGACGGCGGCTCCTTGCCTTATCGGATGAGCCTTATCGGGGCTGGCGATCCCGTCAGGACCGAGTCTCCCCGCGCAACGGCGGAATCTCGTTCTCGAAGCGGATCCTGGTGCAGTTCCGGCCCTCCGCCTTGGCGGCATACAGGGCGCGGTCGGCCCGGTAGAGAATGGAGCTCCGGTCGTCGTGGGGAAGGGCTTCCGTCACGCCCGCGCTGAAGGTGAACCGCACGTCCCGCGCGTCGTCGGGGAGGTTATGGGGAGGGAAACCTGCCCTGACCCGGTCGATGATGCCGACGGCGTCGCTGAGCCTGATACCCGGCAGCAGCAGCAGAAATTCCTCGCCTCCTATCCGGCCGAGGAGATCCCGGTCGCGCAGCCTCTCGCGACACCCTTGGGCGAAGTGCCGGAGGACGGCATCACCGGCGTCATGCCCGTACGTGTCGTTGACGGCCTTGAAGTGGTCGATGTCGATAATGGCGACGCACAGCCCCGAAGCGGATTGCTTGTCCACCACGAGCGCTTCGTCCAGGTGCTCCAGGATGTGGCGCCGGTTCGGCAAGTCGGTCAGAAGATCGGTGCGCGCGGCCACGAGGGCCGCCTCGTGGGCCTGGCGCAGGGATTTCTCGTTGTGCTTCAGGGTCGATATGTCGGCCCCGACCGAAAGGACCCAGCCATTCGGCAGGATCGTGTGCTCGATCCAGAACCACCGGCCGTTGACCAGGTCCGTCTCGAATGATTTCCGGCGCGGGCTGCGACGCCGCGGCAGGGTTCGGGCGATGAAGGCCTCGATGTCGTCGTCGATCCGCACCCCGAGCCTGTTCCGATTGGCGTGGCGGAGGATGTCCGTGAACGTCAGAGGGCCGTCATAGTCTCCCATGAACAGGTCCCGGTACGTCGTGTTGGCGTAGCGCAGCCGATCCTCGGCATCGTAGAGGGAGACGGCTTGGCCACTCTCCGTGAGCGCGCCCACCAGGCCACGGAGGGCCTCGCTATCGGGATCTGAGGGAAACACGTTCATCGGAGCTGCGGGAGAGGGCGAAGGACACCTAGCTATTGCGGATCTGGAAACGGGTCCAGTGCTGAATTGTCCGTTCGCCTCTTTGGTTCCAGGCTCCCCTCATCGGCTTGCACGTTTGCAAAGCACGATCTGCAGCCCTGTCCGACGTCTCACATGATTGTGTCTCCCCCAATGCCGCAGGACCAGGCTAAGCGCAGTGCCGTACCGCTTGTCCGACGGATCATCCGTCACGGAGAATTCATGATCACCCGCACGAACGATGTGGCCCTGCTGGCCGCCCGCTTGGCCGTCGCAGCCCTTTTCCTTCCCGCCGGGATCGGCAAGCTGTTCGGCCTGTCCGGCTTGACGGCGATGCTGGCCGGCAAGGGACTGCCCTATCCCGACCTCCTTGCCATGCTCGGGGTCGCGGCCGAGATCCTCGCCCCCCTTGCGCTGATCTTAGGCGTCGCGCCGCGGCTCACCGCCATTCTCCTGATCGGCTTCACCCTCGTCGCAAGCCTGATCAGCCATAGTTTCTGGACCTTCCCCGATGCGGCTCAGGCGGCACAGCAACAGACCCAGTTCTTCAAGAACCTCGCCATCGTCGGCGGTCTGCTGTTCTACTTCGTCAGCGGGGCAGGTGCATTCAGCCTTCCGAACTATCTCGGATCCCGCAAGGGTTTGCGCAAAACCATGGCGCCGGCCGAGTAAGTCGGCATGAGCAGCGAACGGGCGGAGGATATCAGCCAGGCCGCCTGCCCGTTGCCCTGCTCAGGCCACACATTGCGCTTTGTCTTCCTTTTCCGCACGCGGCCATCCCGATGAGTTCATTCCCGGCACGCCAAGGCTCCAGTCCGCCCCCATTCGAGAGCCCCGTGCGGCTGCGTGAGGTGCGTCTGGCTTCGGGCCTGGTGCTCGGGGCCTTCCTGATCACCCATTTCGGCAACCACGCCCTCGGGCTCGTCTCGATCGGGGCCATGGAGGAAGCGCGCGGCTGGTTCAACACGGTGTGGCGCAACCCGACCGGCACGGTCCTGCTCTATGGTGCGCTTCTCGTGCATTTCCTGCTGGCGCTCCAAGCGCTCTACCGCCGCCGGACGTTGCGGATGCCGTTGCGGGAGGCCGCCCAGCTGACGCTCGGCCTGGTGCTGCCGTTTCTCCTTGTCGCGCACGTAACCGGGACCCGGATCGAGCTCGCACTCACCGGACGGGAGGCAGGCTACCCTGAAGTCATTCGGAATTTGTGGATCCGTGCGCCGGAAATCGGCATCCGCCAGGGCATCGCCCTCGTGATCGCCTGGCTGCATGGATGCCTTGGAATCTACTTCTGGCTCCGCCCCAAGCCTTGGTTTGGCCGGTACGCCCTCGGTCTCTATACGGGGGCCCTGATCGTTCCGCTGCTGGCCCTGCTCGGGTTCGCCGAGGCCGGGAGGGCCATCGCCGACAACCCGGACTTGCTGAACGCCCCTGAGCCGTCCTCGGCCCCCGCCATCCTGTCCGAAATCCGCACCGGCCTTTATCTCGCGTTCGCAGGTTCGATCGGAACAACCCTCGCGGCACGGGCGATCCGCGTGTCGCGAAACTGGTCCCGCCGCATCCGCATCACCTATCCGGGAGGAAGGGTCGTCAGCGTCCCGCGCGGCTTCAGTGTCCTCGAAGCCAGCCGCATGGCCGGGATCCCGCACCCGTCCGTCTGCGGCGGGCGCGGCCGATGCTCGACCTGCCGGGTGCGTGTCCTCGACGGGCTCGAGGGCCAACCCGATCCGACATCGTCGGAACGGGCGACCCTGGCCCGGATCAAAGCCGGGCCCAATGTGAGGCTTGCCTGTCAGTTCCGGCCCACCCACGACCTCTCCGTCGTACCGGTCCTCTCGGCGGCGCGGACCAGACTCACCGTGCCTGCCGGAAACAGCCGGGCGGCGCGCGGGCAGGAGCGCGAGATCGCCGTCCTGTTCTGCGACCTGCGCGGCTTCACCAGCCTGGCCGAACGACGCCTGCCGTTCGATACGGTGTTCATCCTCAACCGATACTTCGAGGTCGTCGGTCATGCGGTCGAGGAGACCGGCGGACACCTCGACAAATTTGTCGGCGACGGCGCTCTCGCCCTGTTCGGCCTGGGGACGGATCCGGAAGAGGCCTCGCGGCAGGCCTTCGGGGCGGCCCTGCGCATAAGCCAGGGAGTGGCGGACCTGAACGCAGCCTACGGCAGCGAGCTCGATCAGCCCCTCAGAATCGTCATCAGCCTTCATGTCGGGCCGGCCATCGTGGGTGAGATGGGCTATGGCAGGGCGACGAATCTGACGGCCGTCGGAGACACGCTCAACACCGCAAGCCGCCTGGAGGCGCTCGCCAAGGACCTCGATGCCGAACTCGTGGTTTCCGACGAACTGGCAAAACGCGCCAAGCTCGACCTCGCCGGATCCCGGCGCCAGACCCTCACCATGCGGGGACGCACGGCGCCCCTCGACGTCTGGGTCATCCCCGATGCGCGGGCTCTCGCTAAGCGCCGATAAGGCCCGGATCGATCACACGGACGTGAGGGTCTTTTCTTCGGTGGATCGAATTTTTCGAGGACGACCGGTGTTTTCATTCGACCCCGGGATAGTGCTCAGGTGCGACATGACAGTGGCCTACATCAATCGGATCGGTACGGCGGTTCCCGAATACGATGTCCACGGAACCTTTATCCACTTCGCCGATCAAATTCTGCCGGATCGAAGGGCCCGTCTCCTCTTCCAGAGGATGGTGCAGCGGGCCGACATCGACCATCGCTACTCGACCCTGGAGCCCAGTGACAATCCGGAAGCCGAGGTCGACCGGAAGGGCCTCTACCAGATGTGCCGGTTCGCCGGCACCGGTGCCCGCATGGCTCATTTCGAGGCTCACGCCGTGGATCTCGCTCAGCGCGGCGTCGAATCCCTCGACCTCGACGAGGCCCCGGCGTCCATCACCCACCTAGTGGTGGCGTCCTGCACGGGCTTTACCGCGCCGGGGCTCGATCAGCAGCTCGTCGATCGTCTAGGGCTCAACCCATCCATCGAGCGGACGCTGGTCGGTTTCATGGGATGCGCGGCGGCCGTCAATGCTCTGAAGGTTGCGCATCATATCGTCCGGTCCGAGCCTTCGGCGAAGGTCCTGGTGGTCAATCTCGAATTGTGCACCTTGCACCTCCAGGAAACGCCCGAACTCGAAGTGCTTCTCAGCGCTCTCCTGTTCGGAGACGGCTGTGCCGTCAGTCTCGTTACGGCCCGGCCGCAAGGAATTGCGCTCAAGGACTTTCGGGTCGTGACGATCCCGGACACAGGCGAGCTGATCACGTGGAAAATCGGGGATTCGGGCTTCAAGATGAGTCTCTCCGGCGAGGTCCCTCCCCAGATCGCGCGCGCTCTGCGGCAGGAGATGATGCGCAACGACGACCAGGGCATCCTGCGCGGACAAAGCAAGGATGATTACGATCTTTGGGCCGTCCATGCGGGAGGGCGCACGATCCTGGATGCGGTCGAGCAAGGTCTCGGCCTTGGTCCCGATGCGTTGCGCTGGTCGCGAGACGTGCTCCGGGAGTTCGGAAACATGTCCTCGGCCACGCTGATGTTCGTTCTCAAGCGCATGATGCAGCACGCGCCTTCACCGGCGCGAGGACTTGCCATGGCGTTCGGACCGGGACTCGTGGCGGAGACCTTCAGGTTCGCTCTCGACGGGTAGGACGTCACCAAAGGGTAGGACGTCATCAAAGGGTAGGACGTCATGGGCATCGGGTTAAGCCGGCGCAGCGACGAGACGGAACTCATGGATACCGAGAGCGTCTCGCTCGAGGATTACAGGGCGTGCCTCGAGGATCTCGCGCGCGTCAACGTTCTGACGTTGACGCACCGCCCGATCCTGGCGTGGCTTGATCGCGCCACGCGCGATATGGGTCCCACGGACCGGGTGACCGTTCTCGACGTGGGTTACGGCTATGGCGACCTCCTGCGGCGGATTCATCAGTGGAGCCGCCGCAGAAAAAGGAATGTGAGGCTGATCGGTATCGATCTGAATCCGTACAGCGAGACGATCGCGCGGGCCGCAACGCCCCAGGAGGCCCAGATCGATTTCCGCATTGGCAACGTGTTCCAGTTCACCTCCGATCGGCCGATCGACTTCATCGTCTGTTCCCAGACCGCGCATCACATGACTCACGACGAGCTCGTGCGCCTCATCCGATGGATGGAGCACGCGGCTGTGCGCGGCTGGTTCATCGCCGATCTGCACCGGCATGGCATTCCGTTTCATGCGTTCCGCCTTCTCTCCCGGCTCGCGGGATGGCACCGCTTTGTCCGGCATGACGGCCCCGTGTCGATCGCACGCAGCTTCCGCCGCGCCGACTGGGAGCTGATCCTGCGTGACGCGGGCCTCGACCTCTCAGCCGTGAGGATCCGGTGGCATATGCCGTTCCGGTTATGCGTGAGCCGGCTGAAATGACGCCGGGCGAGCGCATGGAGGAGGTTGCGATTGTCGGCGGGGGCCCGGCCGGGTCGTCGGCAGCCTGCCTGCTTGCTCGGGCGGGTCGTCCGGTTCTGCTGATGGAGCGGAGCGCGGAACCTCACCACAAGGTCTGCGGCGAGTTCCTCAGCGTCGAGGCGCAGGACTACCTCGCTCGTCTCGGAGTCGATCTTGATCGCCTGGGAGCCAGCACGATTTCATCCGTGCGGATCATGTGCAACCGGACGGTCGCCGGGGCCGCCCTGCCCTTCAGGGCGCGAGGCCTCTCGCGCAAGAGCCTGGACGAAGCTCTCCTGAGGGCGGCCGCAGAGAGCGGGGCCAGAATCGAACGTGGTGCACCGGTCCGTAGCATCGGACCCACTCGGGCGGGCTGGCGCGTCGACCGCTCCACCGGCGATCCGTTTCAGGCAAGCGCGCTCTTCCTGGCGACGGGCAAGCACGATCTGCGCGGAGGCAAGCGCGTGACCACTGGCGCCAGAAACGACATGATCGGATTCAAGACACACCTTGTTCTCGCCCCGGCCCAGCGATCGGCCCTCGAGGGGACGGTCGAGATCGTGCTCTTCCCGGGAGGCTACGCCGGATTGCAGATGGTCGAGGGCGGCCTCGCAAATCTGTGTCTTCTGGTCGGCCGGGAGTGCTTCGAGGGCGTCGGCAAGCGCTGGGACACGCTCCTCGAGTTCATTGGCAATGGCAGTTCTCCCATGGCGTCCCGCCTCGACGGAGCCGCGGCCGTGATGCCTCGCCCCTTGGCGATCTTCGGCATTCCTTATGGCTTCATCCATGCCCCCTTGCCGTCTGAGCCGGAGAGTCTTTTCCGGCTCGGGGATCAACTGGCCGTCACCCCATCCTTCACCGGCGACGGCATGGCGATCGCGCTGCACAGCGGCTTCATGGCGGCCTCCATCTACCTGCGGCACGGCCGGGAAAGCGCGATGTATCATCGTGAGGTGCGCCGCCATGTCCGCGGGCAGATCCGGCTTGCGTCCGTGATTCACGATGCGGGCCGCTGGCCCAAAGGTCAGCCGAAACTCGTCAGGGCCTTTCAGGTTTGGCCCGGCGCGCTGAGGTCCATCGCGGCACTCACCCGCCTGCGGCCGGGCGCCATTCAGCGAGCATTGGTTCCGCCATGATCATCCCGAGAGTGCCCCAGACGGTTCAGGCGGTCGCCGAACACTACGACGAACTCGATCCGTTTTACCGTGAGGTCTGGGGAGACCATGTCCATCATGGGCTTTGGCTCACGGGCCGGGAGAGCCCGGCCGACGCCGTCGAGGCCCTGATAGACCATCTGGCGCAAGAGCTGGCTCTGCGACCCGGACAGAGTCTTTGCGATGTCGGATGCGGTTACGGCGCCACGGCGGAGTATCTGGCGACGCGTTTCGGCGTTCATGTCACGGGCGTCACCCTCTCGGCGGAACAGATGAAGCATGCGCGGCTCCGGAGCGACGCAGCCCCCCTCCTCGGCTTCCTGCGCCGGGACTGGCTGGAGAACGGGTTTGCCGAGAACGCCTTCGACTGCGTCATCGCCATCGAAAGCTCCGAGCATATGGCCGACAAGCAGGGCTTCTTCGACGAGGCTTTTCGGACGCTTCGAGACGGCGGCAGGCTCGGCGTCTGCGCCTGGCTCGCGAAAACCGGCGCCACGCCCTGGGAAGAGCGCCACCTCCTCGAGCCGATCTGCCGCGAAGGGCGGCTCGCGAGCATGGGGACGGAGGCCGATTATCGCGGATGGGCCGTCACGGCAGGGTTCGAAATCGACAGGTTTCATGATCTTACCGCACAAGTGCAGCGGACATGGACCATCTGCGCCGGACGTGTGGCCAGGCTGCTTCTGACCGATCGGCGCTATCGCCGTTATCTGCTGGACGCCCGTGCGAAGAACCGCGTCTTTGCCTTGAGTCTCTTACGCATCCGGGCGGCATACGCGACAGGCTCCATGCGCTACGGCTTGCTGGTTGCGCATAAACCTCGGGACGAGGGGCTGCCGGTCCGATGACGATGTCCCGCCGCACGTCATCGCTATTGGCTGTAGGTGGCGCTCAGCCCGTCTCTCCGTCCATGGCCCTCCTTCACCCCACGGACCATGCCTCCGCTGCGGCCTGGGTGGGCTTCTCGGCCATGGCCCTCGGCATGTTCATGGCGATCCTCGACATCCAGATCGTCGCGACGTCCCTGCCGGCGATCAGCTCCGCCCTGGACATCTCCCCCGACCGCATGAGCTGGATCCAGACGGCCTACCTGATCGCGGAGGTCATCTCGATCCCGCTGACGGGCTGGCTCATCCGGGCCCTGACGTTCCGCCGGCTCTTCATGCTGGCCATCGGCGGGTTCACTCTCGCGTCGGTCGGATGCGCCGCGAGTTCCGGCTTCGCATCGTTGACGGCATGGCGCATCGTGCAGGGTTTCAGCGGCGGCACTCTCATTCCGATGGTGTTTTCCGCCGTTTTCCTCCTGCTGCCCCGCAGGGCGGAGGGGCTGGCGACGACCATCGCGGGCGTCCTGGCGGTCCTGGCCCCGACGCTGGGCCCCGTGGTCGGCGGGTGGACCACCACCCGCTTTTCCTGGCACTGGCTGTTTCTGATCAATGTCGTGCCAGGATCGGTTGCGCTTCTCGTCGGTGCGATCTGCCTTCCCCGGCAGCGATCCGAAACATCTTTGTTCCGGGCCCTCGACTGGATCGCGGTCGGATGTGTCGCGATGACGCTGGCGGCCCTGGAGATCGGGCTGAAGGAGGCTCCGAAGCGGGGATGGTGGTCCGTCTTCGTCCTTCTGGCCTTTGCCCTCTGTCTCATGCTCGGCGCCGCTTTCACGGTGCGGACGCTCCGCAGCCCGAGGCCCCTCGTCAATCTCGCGCTCTTCTCCGACGATCGGTTCGCGGTCGGATGCATCCTGAGCTTTCTGCTCGGCATCGGGCTCTACGGATCGGTCTATCTCATGCCGGTGTTCCTCGCCCTCGTCAGAGGGCACGGCCCGCTCCGGATCGGCATCGTCATGCTGGTCACCGGGAGCGCCCAGTTGGTGGCCGCGCCGCTGACGGTCTGGATCGAGAGGCGTGGGTTCGCGGCCCTTCTCGCCACCATGGGCTTCGCGCTGTTCGGCGCAGGCCTGTGGCTGAGTGCCGACCAGACGCCACAGACGGACTTCGCGGGTATGTTCTGGCCCCAGGTGATCCGTGGCTCGGCCATCATGCTGTGCATTCTGCCTCCGACACGGCTGGCGCTGGGGCATCTGGATCCTGAGCAGGTGCCGGACGCGAGCAGCCTGTTCAATCTGATGCGCAATCTTGGCGGCGCGATCGGGATCGCGCTGATCGACACGGTCATTTGGTCCCGTGTGGCGGGGCACGGACAGGATCTCGTCGACCGGCTCGTGGCCGGCGACCGATCCGCAGCCGCCTTCATGGGCCTGTCTCCGGATCTGCTGGCAGGGCCCCATCCTCCACCGGACAGTCCCCTCGTGCAGGCATTCCTGAAACCGTTCGTGGAGAAAGCGGCCCTGACCCTCGCCATCGACGAGGCCTGGCTCCTGGCTGCGGCCTTCGCGATGGCGGGAGCGCTTCTGGCCGGAGCGGTGGCGTTCCGGCAGCGGCGCAAGGCCGGGTCGCGCATCACGCGTGAAGGCAGAATCGAGACCGACGGCCGTCACCCATCCGACGTGCCGTCGCACTCCACAGTACACGACTCATGTTGCTTTGAGCCTGATCGGACATTTTGCCGTCCATGCGTTTGCGGCGATGTGAGGGGTGTTGAAGAGCGCCTGCCTGAGGGTATCGAGGCCGGTGCGGAACCATGACTTCGCGCGCCGGCCATGGACTTTTCGTGGGATGGCCTTGAGCCCCATGGTGCGCGACGCGGTGGCGTAAACCCAGGTGATGGTGAGCGCCAGAAGGGCGGTCAAGGTTTCGATCTTGCCCGGATCGGCCAGGTGCGTATCCTCCAGGTTGAAGCCGCGCGTCTTGGCCTCGGCAAACAGGCATTCGATCGCCCAGCGCCGGCGATAGGTCTGCAACGCCCGGCGCGGATCGGTGCGGTTGGTCAGCACGACGAGCCATTGGCCGCTTTTGATCCGGCGGGCGGCGAGCCGCAGCGGGGTCGGGTGGTCGGGCAGGAACACGTCGACGGTGTGGATGAGGTGGCGTGCGCGCTTGGTGCGCAACAGGGTCCGGATCGACCACAGCTGCCGGTCGGCGAGCGCCAGGCGCAAGTCCTCCTTGACCCGGATGGCGAACGGAATGTCGTGGTCGATCAGGAACTTGATCCAGTCGGCCCCGATGAACTCACGGTCGGCCAGCAGCAGCTCGATGGTGTCGGGCCCAAACCGGGCCAGATAGCGCCGCATCAGGGCCATGCGCTGGGCGCTGGTGCTGTTGCCCGGATGGGTGAGAACGCTCCACAGCAGCGGCACCCGGAAGCGGCGCGTGACGATGGCCAGCACCAGGATGTTGATGTCGCGGCGGCCGATCTTCCAGTGCGTGCGGTCGAGCGCCAGGCATTTCGGCCGCGACAGGTTGAGCATGCGGACCACCAGGGCGGCCACCACCGTTTGGTCGAAGCGCACAACCTGGAAGAAGCGTTGCAGGCGACGGTATTTCGAGGCATAGCGGGCCGGTCCGGGAAACTGGCTGGCGACATGGGTCAGGTTGACCGTGCGGCCCTGGATCAGCGCGAC
The DNA here is from genome assembly GCF_047497095.1 of Microvirga sp. M2. NCBI lineage: Bacteria > Pseudomonadati > Pseudomonadota > Alphaproteobacteria > Hyphomicrobiales > Methylobacteriaceae > Microvirga > Microvirga sp. M2. The sequence continues at coordinate 2,440,796 of NZ_CP134063.1, read as the reverse complement.
CAGAAACAGGCAGGCGGTTTCCAGACGGGATTGGCTCAGACCCAGGTGCGGCGCTAAAGTCCGCATCAGGGCGGTGCGAAGACAGATCGGCATAGCAGGATCCTTTTGGCGAAGAATCCGCTACTCCACCAGATCGCACCGTCCACCACCAGACTGTCGTGTACTGTGGTCGCACTCACGTCCGATGCTGTAAGTTGGTGGTCTTGAGCATCTTTTCACGCAAAACCGGTTCCCACTTTTGCGTTCGAGGCTCTAAGTCGTCTTTCGACGATAGGTCTCGTGGCAGCCGCCACAGGTCTGGCCGATCCGCTGCAGCGCGGGTTGCAAGCTGGCCTGATCCGTAATCCCCGCCTGGACCGCTCCGGCATCCTGTTCGAGCTTCGCCGCCCGGGCGTCGAAATCGGCTTTTCGTTCCCAGATCACGGGAAGGGCGTCGGTCTTCCCCTGCCGCGAGTCCGGTGGGAACAAGGCGTGGATCCGCCGGGCATTCTGCTCCACCTGCCGCAGGGCGGCCTGGGCGCGTGCCGCGTCGAAAGGAACCTGTCCGCGCGACATCCCGACCAGCAATCGGATCTGCTCCTGGTTGTTCTTCATCAGGTCCTGGCGCTGGCGGATAGGTTCATCCTGCTGGGCCGATGCTCCGAATCCAGCCGCCATAAGCAGGCCCGCCGCAGCTAGAACCATCTTGCGCATGATCCCAATCCCTTGTTCGGGACTCCCGTGCTCCCATCCGCGCCAAGACTACTACGGAGGTTCGGGATCCTGGCGTGACGCATAGGAGGTAGGCGCATCGGATAGCGATCCGTGGCGCTCCCGGCGGCACGCCTTTGGTCGTATGCTTGAGGCCGGACACGAGCCGGGTGCTGTCTTGTCGAAGGTCGAGAAGCGAGCGGTGGTCATCGCTTGGGGTTTGCTCTCAGCTTTGGGATCGACAGGACTTGCCCAGGCGGATCCCTTCTCCAGGGCGCCGGGCGACTACGGCACGGCCGTCAACGGCGTCCTGGAGAAAACCGGGTCCGACCTTCGGTTCAACGCGAAGCAATGCGGCGATACCCCTTCCTCCGATCCCCCTTCGGCATGGTGCCTCTTCTCGTCCATCCACGTCGAGGTTCTCGTCATCGGCCGGGATCGTCAGCCATCGGACGTGCGGATCGCGAGGATCGTCCTCGCGGCGGATATCCTGAAGGGACATCCCGCCGTTCAGCCTCATGTGATCGTCACTGATGCCTTCACCGCTCTGACAGCCACGATGATCGTCTTCGATCCCGATCTTCCGGCGGACCGGCGCAGCGCGATGGTCTCGCGGCTCGTTGCGGAGGTCCACAGGTCCGGCCATGGCGAGGACAGTGGCTGTGCCGCCGACTACGTGATCGACCTGCGCCAGCAAGCGAGCACGCTGCTCGTCATGAAGGTCATCCCGAAGAAAGTCGAATGATACCGGACCGGCACGAGATCGCCCCATCGACGGATCGGTCTCGGTTGCCGGAGGAGTGAGGCGCGATGCGGCTAGGGGCTCATGCTGAAACCGTCATCGAGTGGCTGGCTCTCAGGCTGAATCTCGGCCCGAAGCCACTGGCCGACACACAGGCCGCGTTCCAGTTCGCCCGGATCATCATGGCGGCCTCCCGGGCGGGCCTGTTCGAAGCCTTGCAGGACGGCGGGCGCACGGCCCAGGAGATCGCCGCCGCGCGCGGCACGGATCCTCGCGCGACCGGCAAGGTGCTCGATGCCCTTCTGGCCCACGGCTACCTCGGGTATCGCAACCGGCTCTATGAGCTCAACCGGCTGTCCCGGAAATGGCTGCTTGCCGACAGCCCGCACACGCTGGTGCACAAGCTCGACTTCCAGGAGATCGAATGGCGCTGGACGGAAGGTTTCGACCAGTGGCTTTTCGACGGGAAAGCCCGGGACATGCACAGGACTCTCAGCCCCGATGAGTGGCGCCGCTATCAGTGGGGCATGCGCGATTTCTCGACGGCGCCGGCAACCGAAGTGGCCTGGCGGGCCCGTCTGCCCGACGGGGCCCGGGTCATGCTCGATATCGGCGGATCCCACGGCTTCTACTCGGTCCAGATGTGCCGCCGCCATCCGGAGCTGACGGCGACGATCCTGGAACTGGCGGAGGCCATTCCCGCCGCGGCCGAGATCCTGTCCAGGGAGGGCCTGGGACGCCGGGTGGTTCATGTGGCCGGCAATGCACTCGATGACGATCTCGGGACCGACATCTATGACGCGGTGCTCCTCGCCAATCTCATCCACCACTTCGATGCGGAGCAGAATCTCCGGCTGGCCCGGAAGGTAGCCCGAGCCCTCAGGCCGGGCGGGGTGTTCATGATCGTGGACGCCATCCGGATCGCATCGCCGGCCGAAGCGAACCGGCCGAGCCGGAGGCTCGGAGCGGTGCTGGACGTCTACTTCGCTCTGACGAGCACGTCCGGCACATGGTCGGTCGCCGCCATTCAGGAATGGCAGCGGTCCGCGGGACTGCGCATCCTGCGGCCGATCTGGCTCAAGACCTTGCCGGGTGCCGCTCTTCTCCCGGCCATAAGGCGCGGTTGAGGCTGCGGCGTCGGCGATGGTGCGCCTCCAGTTGCACGGCTCAGGGCTGTCGGCGAGGATAGTGGACCCTGTGACGATCCTTCGGGCGGCAAAGGGCAAGACAGGGACGGCGCTCCCCTCGTCACATGGGCGGCTTGACCCCATTCTTCTCCAGCGTGACGCGGGTCGCCGATACGGAGCCGTCGGGCTTCCTCTGGCCGAAGACGAAAACCGCCGCCCCGGGCTTCGCAAGGCTCGTATCGCCGGGCACGAAGGCGACCACGGGCACCTCAGGCGGAACGATGATCTCCGCCTCCTGGCCCTTGTAGGTGACGCGCAGCGCCTGCCCCTGCGGGGCGGCCGCGATCCCGGCGACCGTCGCGTTGGTCATGAGGCTGTCCGGCGCCAGATCCCAGGCGAACTGCCCCTCGCCGGCCCCCGGCGGCAGGAAATGGACCTCCAGGGCCCGGAGCTTGCCGTCGGGCCCTCGCACGGAGGTCGAGGCGATGTAGTCGCCGGTCTTGATGTCGGCGAGGCTGCGCTTCTCCACGGCCGCAATGGTCACGTTCGGCGCCAGGCCGACGGGGACGTCCACTCCTGCGCGGGTCTTGACCACAAGGGTCTGGCCGTCGAGCTTCTCGACCGTTCCGCGGATGCGGGTGGGTGTTCCCTCGGGACCTTGGGCGGGACCTTGGGCGAGGCCCGGAAGGGTGGTCAGAGCGAAGAACACTCCGATCAGGGATGACCTCATGGGGACTCTCCTCGGCTGGGGCATGACTGACCATCGGGTGCTCCGGCGTCCCACACGATCGCTCCATCGGTTATTCCGTCAATGTCTCAATAGGCATGGCACGCGGCCCGCACGCATTCGTGATCGATCCGGTGTGGGTCCGTCCACGGCGCGTTGCGTCGAACCGGCCGGGGGATTGGCGATTGGGTCTCCACCCTGCGGTTTCGATCTCTGGAACGGAACCTGGCCCGCAACGTTAACCGATGTTTAACTCCTGCCTTGAATCCGCCATCTCTGCCGTGTCATGAAGATGAACAATTCCTTAACGACACGTCGGCGGGGGCAATGCGGCAACCTCTCTTCAGGCTTCTGAACGTTCGGCCTTTTTCCAAGATTACATGTCGGCTTGTTGCGGTCGCCCTGGCTCTGACCGCCGCGGCGGCCGCCGGTCAGGCCCAGACCCTGGCGGCTCTGCCGGTCGCGTCACAGCCCGTCGCGAAGGTCGGCAACGCCAAGCCGATCGCCGGATGGGTCCGCTTCTGCCAGCAAACGCCGCAGGAATGTGCGGTCGACCCCTCCGAGCCCGCCACGATCACCCTCACCCCACAGGTTTGGAAAGTTCTCGTGCAGGTCAACCGGCAGGTGAATGCCGCCATCAAGCCGATGACCGATCAGGAGCACTGGGGCGTCGAGGACCGCTGGGATTTCGCCGAAGACGGCTATGGCGATTGCGAGGACTACCAGCTCGTCAAGCGCAGGCAATTGGTCAAGGCCGGCTTTCCCCGCCGGGCCCTGCGGATGACCGTGGTCATCGACGAGGAAGGCGCCGGGCATGCGGTCATGATGGTGCGCACGAACCGGGGCGATTTCATCCTCGACAACAAGCGCGACGCGGTCCTGCCGTGGCACCAGACCGGCTATACCTATGTCAAGCGCGAGGGCGACACGGGCTCGACATGGGCCTCTCTTGGTGGAGCGTTCGTCTCACCGACCGTCACCGCCGGCCGCTGACGCCTCTAGCCTGCCCTGCCGTGCCGGCTCTGTCGGCCAGGGATTCTTGCTTCGGGTTTATTCCCGCTTCGGGTTTAAAGGGACGCCCGGAAGATCGGCGACTTGAAAAACAAACGAGGCTTGCCGCTCACATTCCGCGGCGGAGCTCCTAAATATGGAGCTTGCAGGATGAGGGATCTTCCATGCCCAGCAGCCACGATGACACGGAGCCCGGCTTGGACGATCTCGCAGCCGGGAGACGAATCAATTTCCGCGACTATCCCAGCACCGGCCTCGTCGTTCTCGCAGCCCTGGTCTCGGGTCTGGGCTGGCTCGCCTACAAATGGTCGGGAGCCAAGCGCGGCGGCAGCGCTGCGACCCCGGATGAGCCGAAGCAGGCGCAGGCCGTGACGGCGAAGCCGCAGGCCACCGAAGCCGAGAACGCCTCGGCGTCGCCGGCGAGCGATCGCGCGTCGGTCAGCGGGATTTCCGAGTAAGGTCGCGGTCGGAGGCTCGACGGGACGGCCGGAGGGCCAGCACGGCCACGATGAAGGTGACCAGCAGGAGTGCGATCATCGCCTGAACGATTCCGAAGTTCGGCGCATCCTCGGCGACGATCCAGGCCGCTCCGATTCCGGCGACGGCCATCAGGAGACGGACGATCCAGGACATCATGCCATTTCTCCCTGAGCGGTGGAGTACCATGCGGGCACGGCACCCGATCCGCGTCCGGAATAATCCTGGCACCCTATCCTTCGGCGGCATTGATCGAAGTCAAGGCCCTGCCGGAGAAAAGCATCGAGGATCCGGGATTGTCCGGATCCGATGAGCGCCAAGCGCCAAGGTGCCCTACGTTGAACAAAGTATCTTGCTCTTAACGTAGGTTAACAACGCGAACGACAGTGATTCAGGATCGCGAAGACAACGGAGGGAGCCATGCCGATGGATGTGGAGCACCTGCGTATTCAGGGATCTGCGAGGCCGGAGCGGATGTATCCGCCCGACATTCTGCCGCAGCTCCAGTCGCTCTTGGCCGATCTGGCCGACATCGATTTCACCTGCGAGAAGGACCTCGAGCGCATCAGGCGCAGTCCGACCGGCGAAGACCATAAGCGCACGATGGTCGCGGCGCTTCTGCTGCGCCATCAGGAGCAGCGCGCGCCCTATGTCGAAGAGCTCACGGCTCTTCAGGAGCGGATGAGGGCCGGGTTCGAATAGGAGGCCGGGGCCGTTCGCGGGAGGGTCCGCGCCATATGACACAGGCCCGCTTCATGAAGGCCATGGTCCTGAGGGATGTGCGCGCACCGCTCGTCTGCGAGGAGCGGCCCCTGCCCTCGCCCGCTCCGGGCGAACTTCGATTGCGAGTGGAAGCCTGCGCGGTCTGCCGCACGGATCTTCATGTCGTCGACGGCGATCTCCCCGGGCCCAGGCTCCCGGTCGTCCCGGGCCACGAGATCGTCGGACGGGTCGACATGCTGGGTGAGGGAACCGGCGGGTTCAGGATCGGAGAGCGCGTCGGGGTTCCCTGGCTCGGTCATACCTGCGGTCATTGCCCTTATTGCGCCTCGGGCCGTGAGAACCTCTGCGACGCGCCCCTGTTCACCGGCTATACGCGGGACGGCGGCTTCGCCTCCCACGTGGTCGCGGACGCCGCCTTCGCGTTTCCGCTGCCGGAGGAGGAGGACGCAATCGCGCTCGCTCCCTTGCTCTGCGCCGGACTGATCGGCTGGCGGTCTCTCGCCGCAGCCGGCCCCGCCAGGACGATCGGCCTCTATGGTTTCGGGGCGGCGGCCCATATCGTCACGCAGGTCTGCACCTGGCAGGAACGGCGCGTCTTCGCCTTCACGCGCCCGGGCGACGATGTGTCCCAGAACTTCGCCCGCTCGCTCGGCGCGGTCTGGGCCGGGGGCTCGGACGAGACGCCGCCCGAGCGGCTCGATGCGGCCATCATCTTCGCGCCCGTCGGGAGCTTGGTCCCGGTGGCCCTGCAGGCGGTGGACAAGGGCGGCCGGGTCGTCTGCGGCGGGATCCACATGAGCGACATTCCCCAGTTTCCCTATCGGTATTTATGGGAGGAGCGGCAGATCCGGTCGGTCGCCAATCTCACCCGGCAGGACGCCCGGGAGTTTCTGGCCGTCGCCCCTGAAGCCCGCATCAGGACGGAAACCGTGCCGTATCCGCTGGAGGCGGCCAACGAGGCCCTCGCGGACCTCAGAGCCGGCCGGTTCCGCGGCGCGGCGGTTCTGGTCCCGGATCGCCCTTGAGGCCAAGCCCTTTCGACTGTCGGGTGAGGCGGGCGCTCTCCCCGACCCAAACGGGATCCCCGGACAGGGCCTTCCGCAAGATTCTCCCCAAGGCTCCCGATTTCAATGAGCCAGCAGGATCGGGCGATCCGAGGCGGTGAGCATGTCACGGGTCACACCGCCGAACACATGTTCCCTGAACCGGGTATGGCCGTAGCCTCCCATGACGACGAGATCGGCAGCAAGACGGCGGGCCTCTTCCAGGATGGCCGCCGTGACGGAGCGGCCCCGGCATTCTACCGTCGCGACCTCGGCGGCGACGCCATGATGGGCGAGATGCCGTTTCACCTCCGCACCCGGATCCGCATCCGCCGGAGGATCGGCCACCAGGACGATCGTGCGGTCTGCCTGCGCGATGAAGCTCAATCCTTCCCGGAGAGCCCGGGTCGCTTCGCGGCTTCCGTTCCACGGCACGAGAACGGTCTTGATCGGGCCTTGAGGATGCTGGCCCGGCGGCACCAGCAGGAGCGCCCGGCCGCTGCCGAAGAGCACGGCCTCGACGAGACCGGACCAGACGGATGCTCCGGCCTCGCCATAGGGCCGTGTCGTAACGAAGAGATCCGCGCAGCGCGCCTGTTCGACCACTTGAGCCAGCAAGCCGCCCAAGGTGTCGTCCAGCCGGCGAAGCCCGCTCGGGACCTCGAGGCCGGAGAGCTTCTCCGCCAGGCGCTTGGCGATGACATCCCCTTCCTGGCGGGCTCTGTCCTCGAGCTCGGACAGAACCTCGATCGCGGCCCCGCTGCCGTCCATCGGCACCATGAGCGTGAGCTCGGGCAACTGGTTCGTGTAAAGACCGGTCAGATGGGCGCGCTCCGCTGCCGCGATGGCGAGAGCATGCTCCAGCCGGATCTCGTCTTCACGGCCTCCGTCGAGATGCACGATGATGTCCCTGAGCATCGCTCCTGTCCTCCGCGCACCGGGCACGACGGCCATGTGTCCCGCGCCTGACACTCTGCAGCATCGGACGTGACATCGACCCCGCATCCGATGCTGTCAGTCTCCGTTCTCGAGCATCGAATGCAAAACCGGGTCCCACTTCCCGCGTTCGATGCTCCAAGCTGCGGTCAGCCCGATTTGGTGTCCTCCGACTGATCCTTCGCTGCCGACCGCCCTTGTCCCGCCGCTCCGCCACCGGCGCCCTGATCCGTCGAACCCCGCCCTTGCACCTGGATGCGCCGGGAGCGCTCCTGCCGCTCGGTCTTCGGAACCGTCACGGTAAGGACGCCGTTCTCGAAGCTGGCCTGCACCTGCTCCGGGTCGACCCGATAGGGCAGACGCACCGAACGCTGAAACGTGCCGTAGGAGCGCTCGACGAAGTGGAAGTTCTCCTTGTCGTTCTTGCGCTCGAATTTCTTCTCGCCCCGGATGGTCAGCACGTCGTCGTCGAGGCTCACGTCGATGTCCTTCTCGGCGACGCCCGGCAGTTCCGCGGTCACGCGGATCTCCTTGTCGGTCTCCGACACGTTCATGCTGGCATTGACGAAGCTGCCGACATCGCCCTGACCGCCCGGCGCGGCGGGAAGATTGTTGCCGCGCAGGACATCGTCGAAGAGGCGATTCATCTCGCGATGCAGGGACAGGAAGGGGTCGCCTGCGAACATTCCGCCGCCGGGGCGGTAGGGGGTCATCGGATTGCGGGCCATCGTGCGTTCCTCCATCGTCAGCCGGAGATCCGCGGGTGATGATCATCGTGCCCGGAAAAGGGCCATGCGACCCGGATCGGCTGATCGCGAATCCGGCACTTGCGCCCGAGACAGTGAGCGAAAGCGCCCGGTGTTCGAAGCAGATCATAATCCTCCGCCGACCGGCGCGGAATGGAGATTCGGTCTAAGTGCGACGATCGCCCGCAACACATCGGAAGGGTCCGCACGGCCCCCGATGCGCTCGTTCCGACAACGGAGCATCGGAGGGAATCCCAAAAGGGCAAATCCGCTTTTCACGTCCGATGCTCCGGAACTTACGCCTCGGCGGAGGTCTCGTCGACGACGGTCCAGTCATAGGTGATCTTGGCGAAAGCGCCGAGCATGATCGAGGCCGAGCAGTACTTCTCCTTGGAGAGCTGAATGGCGCGCTCGACCTTCGCCGGGGCCAGCTTGCGCCCCTTGACCCGGTACGTGATGTGGATCGCCGTGAAGACTTTGGGGTCGGTCTCGGCGCGCTCGCCGCTGATCTCGACGTCGCAATCGGTCACGTCCTCCCGCCCCTTCCGGAGAATCTGCACCACGTCGAACGCCGTGCATCCGCCCAGGCCGATCAGCAGCATCTCCATCGGCCGGATGCCGAGGTTGCGGCCGCCATATTCAGGCGCCCCGTCCATCACGACCGCGTGCCCGCTGCCCGATTCTCCGACGAACATCATGCCGTCGACCAGCTTGACCCGTGCTTTCATCGTTTCCGTCTCCCAACTCGAAAAGGCCTTTGATCATCTTTTGTCCTGATTCCCTATTGGAATCGGGCTATGAAGCGCCACGACAACAAGGACAGCCCGGATATGACGCCTTCTTCAGATATCGCACGGCTCCTGGAGATCATGGCAGCCCTGCGTACGCCCAAGACAGGCTGCCCCTGGGATCTGGAGCAGGATTTCGCCTCCATCGCCCCCTATACGCTCGAGGAGGCCTATGAGGTCGTGGACGCCATCGAGCGGGGAGATCTGGCCGACCTTCGGGACGAGCTGGGCGACCTGCTGCTCCAGGTCGTGTTTCATGCCCGGATGGCCGAAGAGCAAGGTGCCTTCGCCTTTCCCGATGTGGTCGAGGCCATTACCCGCAAGCTGATCCGCCGCCACCCCCATGTGTTCGGCGAGGCGAAGGATCTGGCTCCGGAGGAGGTCAAGACGCTCTGGGACGCGATCAAGCGGGAGGAAAAGAGCGAGCGCCACCGCGCCCGGGAGACGATGGGCCATGCTCCGGAGCCGCACGATGCCGGGTTTCTCGGCGGCATTCCGACGGCCCTGCCCGCCCTGACCCGTGCCCAGAAGCTGACGGCCAAGGCGGCGAAAGTCGGGTTCGACTGGCCCGACGCTGCCCAGGTGATCGACAAGATTCACGAGGAGCTCGAAGAGGTTAAGGATGCTTCCTCAAGCGGCGAGCGAGACCGCATCGAGGATGAGATCGGCGACCTTCTGTTCTCGGTGACGAATCTCGCCCGCCATTACGGCATCGATCCGGAAACGGCTCTGAGACGGACGAACGCCAAGTTCGAGCGCCGGTTCGGAGCGGTCGAGGAGGGCCTGAAGTGGCAAGGGCGCAGGCTGGACGACGCCTCTCTCGAAGAGATGGAAGATCTCTGGGTCCAGGCGAAGCGCTCCGAGCGCGGCGCCTAGGACGAATCCACATTCAGCACAGCCAGAGCATGATGGCGGCGAGGTGGATGAAGGCGAGGAAGTGGCAGGCGCGCCGGTCGTACCGGGTTGCAAAGCGTCGGCAGTGCTTGAGCTTGTTGAAGCAGCGTTCGATCCGATTGCGCAGTTTGTAGGCGGTGGCGTCATGGGCAATCGGCTGCTTGCGCGATCGGCTTGAGGGAATGACCGCCTCGGCGCCCATCGCCGCGATGGTCTGGCGCAGCTCGTTGGTGTCATAGGCCCGATCGGCCAGGACGGACCGGGCCTGGAAGCCGTCGAGCAGCGCCTTGGCGCCGAGGCAGTCGTGGCGCTGGCCGGCGCTCAGCAGGAAGCGCAGCGGTCGGCCGAGGCCGTCACAGATCATGTGGATCTTGGTGGTCAGACCCCCGCGGGAACGCCCCAGCGCCTGAGTGGCGGCCCCCCTTTTCCGGCGGCGGCCTGCTGATGGACGCGCACCAGGGTGGTGTCGAGCATGAGATAGTGATTGTCGCGATCCTTGATCAGCTCGGCAAACACCTGCTCCCAGACCCCGGCCTTGGTCCAGCGGGTAAAGCGGGCGTGGACGCTCTTCCATTTGCCGTAGCGCTCGGGCAGATGCTGCCAGAATGCTCCAGAGCGCAGCACCCACAAGACGCCGTTGACGAACAGGCGGTTATCCGCCCCGCTGCGGCCGGGGTCGCCCACCTTGCCCGGCAGCAGGGGGGCGATGCGCCGCCACTGGGCTTCGCTCAGTTCGTATCGCTTCACACCCATCGTCCGGCTCCGAATCAAACCACCTGCAACCCAGTGAGTCAGCTTTCTTCGCTCGTGTGAATCCTGAATGTGGATTGGCCCTAGCGCATCGAACGCAAAAGTGGGAACCGGTTTTGCGTGGAAAGATGCTCAAGCAACGAGAGCAACGCACGCAAAAATGGGAACCGGTTTTGCGGTCGATGCTCAAGACCATAGACTGGCTGCATCGGACGCGGGTTCGATGTCACGTCCGATGCTCTGAGGACGCTCGAACGAAACCGCTTTGACGGTGTCATAGACCGACCGCCGGACTGCGCTTGCACATCACCCGGGCAAGCTGCTCGGCGCAGACCCTGAGCGGCTCCGCGCTCTGTTGGGCTTTCGCCATTGCCATCGCGCCCGAGTAGGATGCGACGACCAGGACCGCGAAGGCTTCAGGATCGAGATCGAACACGGCCCCGGCGCTCAAGTCAGCCTTGAGCTTGTCTGCGATCGCCTCTCGCCATCGGACAAACACCGTATCGATCGACACACGGAAATCGTCGTCATGGCGCGCGAGCTCGATCGCGAGGTTGTTCAACGGGCAACCGGAGACTGCGCCCTGGCCCTCCAGTTCCGCGATGATGCCGGCGAAGACGGCCTGAATACCCTCTGACGCAGTCGAGGCGGCCAGCACGGGCCGGATCCACGTCTCCTCAACGGCTGCGGCGACCCGGTCTCGTATGACGGCGAGTCCAAGCTCTTTCTTCGTGGCGAAATGGTGCGCAAGGGCGCCACCCGTCGCCCCCGCCTCGCGCTTCAGGTCATGGACCGAGGTCGCGTGATATCCTTGTGTCGAGAAGGCCGCATAGGCCGCGTCGACGACGCGGCGTCGGACACCTTCGGGATCATTGCTGCGTCGATGTTTCGTGGGCGCTCGGCTCGCCATGCTGCCTCCTTGTGCAAGCCAGGATAGCAGGTTGACAAAACAGGACAAGCGTCCCGTAATGGAAACAGGATGAACGTCCTGTTTGTGGAGATTCTCATGACTGTTTTGACTGATCGCGACGGGACCGACGGCGGCATTCGGCCGAAGGCGAACGCCCCCGGACCATCCATCGTCGAGCTGCGGCGCTATCGCCTTCATCCAGGGAAACGAGAGACTTTGATCGATCTCTTCGACCGTGAGTTCGTGGAGACGCAGGAAGCGGTCGGCATGCGGGTGATCGGGCAGTTCCGCGACCTGGACGCCCCCAACGATTTCGTCTGGTTGCGGGGCTTTTCGGACATGCCGTCCCGCGCGGCAGCCTTGCAGACGTTCTACACGGGCCCGGTCTGGGCGGCCCACAGGGACGTTGCAAACGGCACGATGATCAACTCCGACAACGTGCTGCTCCTGCGCCCCGCGGCGCCCCAAGCCGGGTTCGCTGCCCCGGCGGAGGAGCGCCTTCACGTGGCGGGCCCCCAAGGGCAACCGGGTCTGATCGTGGCGACGATCTGCTATCTCGCTCCGCGGACCGATGAGGCTTTCGCAACGTTCTTCGGGGAATCACTCCAGCCGATTCTGCGACGGGCCTCGGCAACGGTTCTGGCCGCATTCGTCACCGAGAGAAGTCCGAACACCTTTCCGCGACTTCCCGTTCGCGAAGGCGAGACCGTCTTTGCGTGGTTCTCGAGCTTTCCCAGCCTGCCGGCTTACGAGAGCCATCTCGCGGCTCTTGCCCAGTCGGACGAGTGGGTGAGCAAGGCCCTTCCCGAGATGGATCGGCGCACCTGGAGGCCGAACGAGGTGTCGAGACTGATGCCGACGGGTCGTTCCCTTCTGCACGGCTAGAGCCTTTTCCATGACCTTCGGTTCATGGAAAAGGCTCTTGTTTTTTGAGAAAGACGCCTTTTCTTCGCAATACCGGCATCCACTTTTGCGGAAAAGGCTCTAGCGCATCGAACGTGAAAAGTGGACCCGGCTTTCGCTCGAACGATGCGCAATTCTATCGTGGCAGCATCATTCATCGTCATGGCCGGGACGAGCCCGGCCATGACGGTGAATGATGACGATGAATGATCACGGCATCGGTGTGAAATCGAACTCACGTCCGATGATTTACCATTTTGATCTTGAACATCTTTTCACGCAGAACCGGTTCCGACTTCCCGCACCCGATGCTCTAAATCACGCGGGCATTGGCGAAACGGTTCAGGAACCGGGGCTCCTTGCCCTGAACCAGGCGCACATGGAGGAGGGTGTGGCCGTCCTCCAGCGTTTCCCGCTTAAGGATCTCGGTGTTCTCGTGAAGCCAGGCAAGCCCCTGCCCGTCCTCGGGAGCCACGTCGACCTCATAGGTCCGCCGTCCCATGGCGAGGTGCTGCTCGATGGTCTCCAGAAGCTCGGGCACACCTTCCCCGGTGAGCGCCGATATCAGGATCGGCCGCCGCTCGATCCCGGTGCGACGGGACGCCGTCGCCAGGCGTTCGCGGTCCTGCGCCGAGAGGAGATCGGCCTTGTTCCAGACCTCGATGATCCTGCGGGTGTCGTCCGGATCGATCCCGAGCTCGCGCAGGACGACGGCCACGTCGCCCGCCTGAGCCTCCGTCTCCCCATGGGAGACGTCGCGCACATGCAGGAGGATATCGGCCTCGACCACGTCCTCAAGAGTCGCCCGGAAGGCCGCCACGAGCATGGTCGGCAGATCGGAAATGAACCCGACCGTATCGGACAGGATCGCCTTTTCGCCGTGGGGGAGATCGATGGCGCGGGTCGTCGGATCGAGGGTGGCGAACAGCATGTTCTCGGCCAGAACCTCGGCCCGGGTCATGCGGTTGAAGAGGGTCGACTTGCCGGCATTGGTGTAGCCTACGAGAGCCACGATGGGATAGGGCACCCGCCTCCGGCTCGTCCGGTGCAGGGAGCGTGTCTTGACCACGCTTTCCAGGTCGCGCTCGATCCGGTTCATCCGCTCCTGAATGAGCCGCCGGTCCGCTTCGATCTGGGTTTCGCCGGGTCCCCCGAGAAAGCCGAAGCCGCCGCGCTGCCGCTCCAGGTGGGTCCATGAGCGGACGAGCCGCCCCTTCTGGTAGGACAGATGCGCCAGCTCGACCTGAAGGGTGCCCTCTTTCGTGCGGGCGCGCCGACCGAAGATCTCCAGAATCAGGCCGGTCCTGTCGATGACCTTCGCGCCCCAGGCCTTTTCCAGATTTCGCTGCTGCACGGGGCTGAGGGCGCAATCCATGACCACGAGGCCGACGTCCTCGGCCCTGATCAGGGCCGCCAGCTCGTCCACCTTGCCGCTTCCGATATAGGTTGCGGGCCGGGGAGAGGCGAGCGGCGCGATCAGAGACCGGACGACGGAGAGATCGATGGCGAGCGCGAGACCCGACGCCTCGTCCAGGCGCGCCTCGGGCGGCCGAGGGTTCGTCTCCTCGGCCTCCCCGTCGGAGGAAAGCGAGCGACGCTTTCGGGTCAGATACGGCCCGACGACAAGCGTCCGGGTGCCGACCGCGACCTCTTTCTCAGGTTCGGCCAGCTCTGCGAGACGGTGTTCCCCCGGAGTGCGCGGTTCAGTCACCTCAAGCCTTTTCGCCAGCCTCGTCGACCTGGTCGAACAATTGGACGGGCTGTCCGGGCATGATGGTGGAAATAGCGTGCTTGTAAACCAGCTGGGAGTGACCGTCTCTGCGCAGAAGAACGCAGAAATTGTCGAACCATGTGACGACCCCTTGAAGCTTCACGCCGTTCACAAGGAATATCGTCAGGGGAATCTTTTGCTTCCGGACGTAGTTGAGAAACGTGTCCTGAAGATTCTGCGCGCGATCGCCCGCCATTGAAGTTGCCTCGCAAGCCCATCACCGCCGGTCTTGGCTATTGGGCCGCCTGTATATGGTTTCCGCTATCGTGCGGTCGTCGACCGGCCCGACTATTACAGGGCGAAGTTGACCGTTCGGCAAGAGGGTCTTCATTAATCTACCCCCTCCGGAGCATATTTTCCCGTGGATGAGGGCGGCGGAAGGCGACGGCCCCCCGCAGAACCACTTCCCTGTGAGGCGGCAAGGGAGATTCTAGCTGCCGATCCCCAGCGATTTCAGCTTCCGGTGAAGGGCGGAACGCTCCATCCCGATGAACTCCGCCGTGCGGGAAATGTTGCCGCTGAAGCGGGCGATCTGCGCCAGGAGATATTCCCGCTCGAAGATCTCGCGCGCATCACGCAAGGGCAGGCTCATCAGCTTCTCGCCCCCTGCCCCTCCCGGCGTGGTCGGCACCAGGGTGCCGATCTCCGAGGGCAGCATGTCCGCCGTCACCTCGGCATCCGGGTCGCCGGAGCTCAGGATCATCAAGCGTTCGACATTGTTGCGCAGCTGACGGACATTGCCCGGCCAGTCGTGAGACTGAAGCACCGCCATGGCATCCTCGGCGATCCGGCGCCTGGGAAGGCCGGTCGTGGTGGAGATCTGATCCATGAAGAACTCGATCAGTTCCGGCACGTCCTCGCGCCTCTCGGCCAGGGACGGGACGCGGATCGGGATCACGCCGAGCCGGTGGAACAGATCCTCGCGGAAGTGTCCGGCGGCGATCTCCGCCGGCAGGTCCCGGCTCGACGAGGAGATGATGCGCACGTCCACGTGCACGCGCGTCGTGCCCCCCACGCGCTGAAAATTCTGGTCGACGAGGACGCGCAGGATCCGGTTCTGCGTTTCGCGCGGCATGTCGGCGATCTCGTCGATATAGAGCGTGCCGCCATGCGCCTCCTCGAGGGCGCCGACCCTGCGGCCTCCGCCTTCCGCGCCCTCGTTGCCGAAAAGCTCGGTCTCCATGGTCTCGGGCGTGATGTTCGCCGCCGTGAGAACCACGAACGGGCCGTTGGCGCGCGTGGACATGCCGTGGATCGTCCGCGCCGTCAGCTCCTTGCCGGACCCGGGGGCGCCGGTGATCAGGATGCGGGCGTTCGTGGGGGCGGCCCGCTCGACGGCCTGCCGCAACTGGTTGATGACGATGGACTTGCCCGCGATGCGGTTGGCCTGGATGGAGCGGGAGCGCAGGTCCCTCACCTCGCGCTTGAGGCGCGACGCTTCGAGGGCCCGCTCGGCGACGAGCACGAGGCGGTCCGCCTTGAAGGGCTTCTCGATGAAGTCGTAGGCTCCGGCCTTGATGGCCGAGACGGCGGTTTCGATGTTGCCGTGCCCTGAAATCATCACCACGGGCAGATCGGGATGCTGGGCCTTGACGATGTCCAGGACTTGGAGGCCGTCGAGGCGGCTTCCCTGCAGCCAGATATCGAGGAACACGAGATGCGGACGGCGCGCCTCGATGGCCGCAAGCGCATCGTCAGACGTTCCCGCCGTGCGTGTGCGATGGCCCTCGTCCTCGAGAATGCCGGCCACCAATTCGCGAATGTCGATTTCGTCGTCAACGACGAGGATGTCAGCGCTCATAGACTTGCTCTGCGAGTTTCGTTGCGTTCCGAGGCGGCGGGCGTCTCTTCATCGGCAACTTGCTTCGTCTTCGGGATCCACATGCGAACCTGTCCGCCCCGGCCTGCGGGATTGTCGACGAGGTCCATGCCGCCCCCATGGTCTTCCAAAATCTTCGCCACGATCGGGAGGCCCAGTCCGGTGCCGCCGTCGCGGGTCGTCATATAGGGCTCGAGCAGCCGCTGGCGGCCCTCGAGCGGGAACCCCTTGCCGTTGTCGGTCACGGCCAGGATCAGGTAGTCGGGATGGCTTTCGTCCAACGTCACCGTGATCTGCGGCTCGCCGCGTTCCTCTTCCGGCAGGGCCGCAATCGCTTCGGTCGCATTCTTGACGATGTTCGTCACGGCCTGGGAGATCAGCCGCCGGTCGAAGGGCGCGATCACCCGTCCTTCAGGGACCCGGTCGACGAAGGCGATGTCGGGATGCGCGATGCGCATCATGAACACCACCTGGCGGATCGTTTCGGCCAGATCCTCCCGCCCGATGGTCGGTTTCGGCATGCGGGCGAAGGACGAGAACTCGTCGACCATGCGCTTGATGTCGTCGACCTGCCGCACGATCGTGTCGGTGCACTGGTCGAAGACCTCCCGGTCGGTGGTGATCACCTTGCCGTATTTCCGGCGGATCCGCTCGGCCGAGAGCTGGATCGGCGTCAGCGGATTCTTGATCTCGTGCGCGATGCGCCGCGCCACGTCGGCCCAGGCGGAGGTGCGCTGCGCCACGACGAGATCGGTGATGTCGTCGAGCGTGATGACGATCTCGCGCTTGTCGTTTCGGGTCTGATCGCTCGTGACGCGCACATTGATGGTGCGCTCCTTGCCTTTGCGCGAGATCTGGATCTGGTCCTGCATCAGGCGCTGGCGTCCCTGGCTCATTTCCAGGACGAGCTGGGCGACCTCCGGCAGGACGTCCGTGATCGGGCGGCCGATCAGGCTCTCGCGCGCCGTTTGCAGCAGGGCTTCCGTGGAGGGATTGACGATCGTGATCGTGCCCCGCGCGTTGATGCCGATCACGCCAGCCGAGACGCCGGCCAGAACGGCTTCCGTGAAGCGCCGCCTGCTGTCGATGAGCTCGCTCGCCGCCGTGAGGCCGTCGTGCTGGCGGCGCAGCTCCGACGTCATCTTGTTGAAGGTCTCGCCGAGATGGCCCAGGTCGCCCTCGCTGCGCTTGACCGGAACCTGCACGTAGAAGTTCCCGGTCGCCACCTGGTCGGTCGCATGAATCAGGCGGCGGATCGGCGCGACGAGACGGTTGGCGAAATTCAGCCCGAACCAGATCGCCGAGAGAAGCACGGTCAGGGCGATGAGGGTGAACATGGACGCGAACGCGAACTGAATGCCCGCCTTCTTCTGATCGAAGGCCTCGTAATAGGCGACGCCGGCTTCGGCGATGGGCGGGAATTCGATGGCCCTCTGGTCGACCTCGCGGGCGATGTAGAGGATCCGCCCGCTATGCGCCTCGAGCTTGAGGACCGAAACGACGATATTGCCCGTGCGCGGAAAAAGGCACCACGGCTCCTGGCTGCTGGCGTCCTGGAGATCCGCTTCCTTCGGCTCGGGAATGCCTTCGAGCTTTTTCGACTCGATCTTTTCCACGACCGTGCCGTTCGGCTCCAGGATCATGGCCAGCGGGAATCCGAGCGCCACCGAACGATAGGTCATGTATTCGCGAAAGAGCTTCCGGTCCGCGTCGTACATGACCTTCGCGCGGTTGAGATCGACCGCCAGCAGGTTGGTTTCGCGGGCGAGCATCCGGCACTGCGTTTCCCGGTACGCCCGCGCGATTTCGACCGTGTTGTACATCAGCTCCCGGATCTTGCCGGTGAACCAGGGATCGAGGCCGCGCTCCAGGGTGACGGTCGCCACGCCCGCCACGAGGATCGCCGGCAGAACGGCCACCAGGCTGAACAGGCCCACGATCCTGACATGGAGACCGGCCGCGGCGGCCCCCGCCCGATGCTCGCGCACGAGCTTCTTGGCCTGCCAGGCGACGACGCCCAGAAGCAGCGTGATCAGCAATCCGTTGATGACGAACATGCCGATGACCACGTTGTTCGTCGGCAGGATCGGGGTCGCGCCGGACAGAACCAGGAAGGTGGTCAGGGCCGAACCGAGGGCCGCGAGCACGGCACCGTAGCCCAGCCAGCCAAGGCTGCCCTGGGCCGGTTCCGCCACTTGGCGCGGGTCCGCCACTTGGCGCGGTTCGTGAATGCTCTGCTCGGTCAAGACGTGAGGCCCCGCAAATCGGGCGCCCTTCATGGAGCACCCGTTGAAGGGTGATGCACCAACACAACACTGTGGTCAAATTATTACAGCCGCCCGATCAGGGGCGATTGCTGCGCACCACCATCAGGTCCAGATCGCGGACCTTCTTGCGCAAGGTGTTGCGGTTCACGCCCAGAAGTTCGGCCGCACGGATCTGGTTTCCACGGGTCGCTGCAAGGGCAGCTCCGATGAGAGGCCCTTCGATTTCCCGCAGGATCCGGTGATAGAGGCCGGGCGGCGGCAAGCTGTCGCGGAATCCGGAGAAATATTCCGCCAGATGGCGCTCGACCGCCTCCGAGAGCCCCTCCGAGCCCTGTTGGGCCTGCCCGGCGGCCTTGCCGGCCGGCTGCGGCGTCGGCAAGGGCTGGGAATCGAGTTCCGCGTCGATGATCGCTCCGGTGATCGTGTCCTGCGGATAGAGAGCGGCCAGGCGGCGCACGAGATTTTCGAGTTCGCGGACGTTTCCGGGCCACCGGTAGCGCTTGAGGCGATCCATCGCATCCGCGTCGAGGTGCTTGCGGGACAGCCCCTCCTTTTCCACGAGCGAAAAGAAGTGCCGGGCGAGGTCCGGAATGTCCTCCACGCGCTCGCGCAGGGGCGGCAGGCGCAGCGGGACGACGTTGAGGCGGAAATAGAGATCCTCCCGGAACAATCCCTGCTGGATGAGCACCCGCAGGTCCTTGTTCGTCGCCGCCACGATGCGGACATTGGTCTTGATCGGCACGCGGCCGCCGACCGTGGTGTATTCGCCCTGCTGGAGGACGCGCAGGAGCCGCGTCTGCGCCTCCATGGGCATGTCGCCGATTTCATCAAGGAAGAGGGTTCCGCCCTCGGCCTGCTCGAAGCGGCCGGTATTGCGGGCGGTTGCTCCCGTGAAGGCGCCCTTCTCGTGGCCGAAGAGCTCGGATTCGATGAGTTCGCGCGGAATCGCCGCCATGTTCACGGCAACGAAAGGCCCCTGCCGGCGCTTGCCGTAATCGTGCAGCGCCTTCGCGACGAGTTCCTTGCCGGTTCCGGACTCGCCCGTGATCATCACGGTCAGATCGGTCGGCATCAGGCGCGCCAGGGCGCGGTAGATCTCCTGCATGGCGTGGGAGCGGCCGACCAGGGGGATGTCCTCGTTCTCGACGGGGGCGGCGGTCGGAACGGGCGTCCTGGGCCTGGAGAGCGCGCGTCCCACCACCGCCACCAGTTCCTTGAGATCGAACGGCTTCGGCAGATACTCGTAGGCGCCGCGCTCCGATGCCTTGATGGCCGTCATGAACGTGTTCTGCGCGCTCATGACGATGATGGGAAGGTCCGGCCGCAGCTTCTTGATGCGGGGGAGCAGATCGAAGGCGTTCTCGTCCGGCATCATCACGTCGGTGATGATGATGTCGCCTTCGCCCTGGGCCACCCAGCGCCAGAGCGTCGCGGCGTTGCTGGTGGAGCGGACCTCGTATCCGGCCCTGGACAGGGCCTGGTTCAGGACGGTCCTGATCGCGGCGTCGTCGTCGGCGAGGAGAATTTGTCCGCTTGGCATGGTCTTGAGCCTCACATAGCCATGTCGCTACCGGCGGTAGCGCGGTGCATGGGAAGGAGAATTCGGAAGGTCGTGCGCCTCGGCGCCGGTTCGCATTCGACGATGCCGCCATGGTCGCCGACGATCTTCGCCACGAGCGCGAGCCCGAGGCCGCTGCCCTGCACCTTGGTGGTGACGAAGGGATCGAACAGATCGCCCATCAGCTCCGGAGGAATGCCCGGGCCGTTGTCGCTGACGCTCAGCTCGATCGGCAGGCTCACGCGCTCGTGCGATCCCGGCACCTGCAGCCTGACGCCGGTCCGGAAGGCGGTCGACAGGGTGATCTCTCCGTCCGTCGCATCGATCCCGACCGCCTCCGCGGCATTCTTCACGAGGTTCAGGATGACCTGCACCAATTGATCCCGGTTGCCGAGCACCGGCGGCAGGGACGGATCGTAGGTCTCGACGAAGCGGATATGACGCGCGAAACCCGACCCGGCGAGGCGCTTCACGTGGTCGAGCACGCCGTGGATGTTCACGGGGCCGCGGTCCACCGGCCGTTCCTCGCCGAAATGCTCCATGCGTTCGACGAGTTTCACGATCCGGTCCGTCTCGTCGCAGATCAGGCGCGTGAGGAGCCTGTCGTCCTCATCGGCCGATTGTTCGAGGAGTTGCGCCGCTCCGCGAATGCCCGAGAGCGGATTCTTGATCTCGTGCGCGAGCAGCGCTCCCAGTGCCGTGATCGACCGGGCGGCGCCGCGATGGGTGAGCTGCCGGTTCATCTTGTCGGCGATCGTGCGCTCCTGGAGCATCACGACCACATGGTCGCTGTCGTCACCGAGCGGCGTCGCGAACACATCCACGATCCGTTCCGGACCGAGGCGCGGACTGCCGATGTCGACGCGGTGCTCGCTCACGCTCGCGCCCCGCTGCCGGACATCGTCCACGAGGCTCAGGACGGGAGAGCCGAAGGGGAGAAAATCGGTGAGCTTCTGCCGCTGCATCATGCGCAGGCTCGCCTCGAAGAACGCTTCGGCCGCCGCATTCGCGTGGACGATGCCGTGCTCGCTCCCCACGGTCAGAACCGGCAAGGGCAGCGCGTTCATGATGAGGTCGTTCATCGCCGCCGTCATGCCGCCTCCCGGTTCCGATGGGCATAGAGAGAGCCCAGCAGCGCCATGACGACGCCCGGATCGTCCGACGTGACGAGGCCGGTCCGGACCTTCTGCGGGACGTGAAAACCGGCCTCCATCGCCGCCTCGGCATATGCCGCGAGATGTTTGCGGGCGTGCCGGATGCCCACCCTGGCTCCGTAGAGGGACAAAAGGCCGTCGTAATGCTCCAGGGCAAGGTCGGTCTTCTCGGCCGGGCTCGGGTCGGGCAACGCCCTTCCGCGAAGTGCGGCCCCGATCTGACCCACGATCCATGGCCGGCCGACGGCCGAGCGTCCGATCATCACCGCATCGGCCTTCGACGCGGCAAGGCATGTCCGGGCGTCGTCCAGCGAGCCGACATCGCCGTTGGCGATCACGGGAATGCTCACGGATTGCACGACGGGCGCGATCGCGGCCCAATCGGCGCGGCCCTTGTAGAATTGCTGCCGCGTCCGGCCGTGTACCGTCACGGCCCTCACGCCGAGAGCCTGTGCCCGCCGGGCGAGTTCCGCGGCGTTCAGGGCGTCATGGTCCCAGCCGAGCCGCATCTTCACCGTCACCGGCACGGACACCGCCAGCACCGTCGCGTCGATCAGCCGGCAGGCATGGTCGAGGTCGCGCATCAGGGCGGAACCCGCATAGCCGCCGATCACGCGTTTCGCGGGGCAGCCCATGTTGATGTCGATGATCCGGGCGCCCGCCGCTTCGGCGACCCGCGCCCCCTCCGCCATCCAGCGGGGGTCGCAGCCCGCCAGCTGGACCACGTGAGGCTCGATGCCGGCGCCCTCGGCCCGGAGCTGCGCCTCTTCCGAACCCCGGACGAGCTCATCCGACGCGACCATCTCGGAGACCACGAGACCGGCCCCCAGACGCTTCGCGATGCGCCGGAACGCCACATCCGTGACGCCCGACAGAGGTGCGAGGATCGCCGGTGCGTCGACCTCGATGGGTCCCACCCGCATCCCCTCGCCTATTTTTTGATCAAGTTCCATTGTGCCTATTTACTAGCCAATCCAATCTGAAGCGCAAGTCCCTGGCGGAGAGATTTGCCTTATTTCCAAGTCGCCCTTAGAGCATCGGATGAGTGAAGAGCGGCGTCCTTGCGGACCTGAAGGGCCGCGCGATGCGCCGGAAGAGCGCGTGAAGGGGAGAACCCACCTTGGTGCCAGTCGCCGTCCTTATCGTCGCCGCAGGACGTGGATCGAGAGCCGGCGAGGGAGTTCCGAAGCAATATCGGCTCCTCGGCGGAAAGCCCGTCCTGACCCTGACCCTGGACGCCTTCCTGCGCCACCCGAAGATCGAGGCCGTGCTCGTCGTCGTTCATCCGGACGATATCGATCTCTATCGGCAAGCCGTTGCGGCCCTTCCCGCCGGGAGAACCGGCCGCCTCCTGCCGGTGGCCTACGGCGGAGAAACGCGTCAGGATTCGGTTCGAAACGGGCTCGAATCCCTTGAGGCCTCCGCTCCCCGGCACATCCTGATCCACGATGCAGCCCGGCCCTTCGCGAGCGACGCGCTCATCGCGCGCGCCCTCGCGGCGGCGGAGCAATGGGAGGCGGCCGTGCCCGGCATTGCCGTGACCGACACGATCAAGGTCATCGGGGCCCGGAACGAAGTCGTGTCGACGCCGGATCGCGCCGGGCTCAGGGCCGTGCAGACGCCCCAGGCCTTCGACTTCGCGGCGCTGCTCGCCGCGCACCGCAGAGCCGCCCAGGCCGGCATCGGACATTTCACGGACGATGGGGCTCTGGCCGAGTGGGCGGGCCATCCCGTCCATGTGTTCGAAGGGGATCCCCTCAACACCAAACTGACCCGTGCTTCCGACTTTCCCGAAGCCGAGAGGCGCTTGCGAGGATTAGCGATGACCTATGTGACCCGGCTCGGAACCGGTTTCGACGTTCACGCCTTCGGCGACGGCGACCATGTCTGGCTCGGCGGGATCAAGGTTCCCCACGACAGAGGCGTGATCGCCCATTCGGACGGCGACGTCATTCTCCATGCCCTCACGGACGCCCTCCTCGGCGCCATTGCGGACGGGGATATCGGCACCCATTTCCCGCCGAGCGATCCGCAATGGCGCGGGGCGTCGTCCGACCGGTTCCTGGCCCATGCGGCGGCCCTGGTGAGGGGACGCGGCGGTCTGATCGACCACCTGGACGCGACGCTTCTGTGCGAAAAGCCGCGCCTCGGCCCCCATCGCGAGGCGATGCGCCAGCGGATCGCCGGGATCGTGGGCCTGCGGCTCGATCAGGTGTCGCTGAAAGCCACCACGACGGAAAAGCTCGGGTTCACCGGCCGGAGCGAAGGCATCGCCGCCCAGGCCGCCGCAACGATCCGCCTCCCAGATATTTCGCCGGAGGTTTCACCATGACGATCGTTCCCGTGACGCCCGTTCTCATGACACCCGAACTGAAGCAGCGCGCGGCGGCCCTGCTCAAGGCCTATGAGGAGAAGGGCCTGAAGATCGCGACCGCGGAATCCTGCACGGGCGGCCTCGTGGCGGCCCTGCTGACGGAGATCGCCGGCTCCTCGGCGGTCGTGGAGCGCGGCTTCGTGACCTATTCGAACGAGGCGAAGACGGAACTCATCGGCGTTCCGGCGCCTCTCATCGCGGCCCATGGCGCGGTGAGCGAACCGGTGGCGCGGGCCATGGCCGAGGGCGCGCTGGCGCATTCCCGAGCGGACGTGGCCGTCGGCGTCACCGGAATCGCCGGACCCGGCGGCGCAACGGCCACGAAGCCGGTGGGCCTCGTGCATTTCGGCCTTGCCGGAAAGTCCTTCGCGACGATCCACCTGGAGCGGCGCTACGGCGACCTCGGCCGGGAAGCCGTGCGCCGGAGCGCGGTCGAGGACGCCATGGCTCTCCTCGAACGGGTGCTCACGCTCTAAGCTCTTCTCACGTTGCGAAAACCGTGTCGGCCCGCTGCTCGAAGGCCTCCGTGAACTTCCGGAAGGCCTTGTCGAAGACGGTGCCCATGACGAGACCGAGCGCGAAGCTCTTGAACTCGTAGTTGATGTAGAATTCCACCTCGCAGCCGCCCGGTGCGTCCCGGAAGGTCCAGCGGTTCTCGAGATACTTGAACGGTCCGTCCACGTATTCGACACCGATGCGCAGGCGCGGCTCGTCCAGGGTCACGCGGGTGGTGAAGCTCTCCCGGATCGCCTTGTAGCCCACGCTCATGGCGGCGACGAGCGTCTCGATCCCCTCCCCGCTCTGCACGCGGCGGATGATGCGCAGCTCCTCGCAGAGCGGCACGAATTCCGGATAGCGCTCCACGTCCGCGACGAGCGCGAACATCTGGGCCGGCTTGTGCTTGACGATTCGAGTCATGCGGAAGTTCGGCATGGCTCAGGCGGCCTCCTTGATGTGAGTGAGATTGGCCTCGAGGGCCGGGATATCGGAGCGCGAGCGCACCACGAAGACCCGCTGGTCGGGCCGCAGGCGTTCGAGCATCCGGGCGGTCTTAGGGCGCATTGTCCTGGGATAGGACCAGATCCAGCGCATGAAGGACAGATCGAATTTCTCCGGGCAATCCGGGCCGAGATCGGGCCGGACGCGGCCGTAGTTCCTCGCCACGCGCCACAGGACGGAGAAGGCGCAGCGCCAGCGCGGCAGGTCGAGCCAGACGACGGCGGTCGCCCGGGGCACGCGGATGTCGAAAGTCGAGGCGTAATTGCCGTCCATGACCCAGGCGGGCCGGGCGGCGAGCGCGTTCACCCGCTCGCGCCATTCGGGGCGCGGCGGCATCGTCCAACCGGGGCCGAAATACTCCCGGTCGAGATGGATCAGCGGCAGGTCGAGCCGCTCACTGAGGCGCCGGGCCAGGGTGCTCTTGCCGGCACCCGGGCTGCCGATGACGAGAATGCGATGCATGCCCCCACCCGAAGTGATCATGAGGCGTCTGATTGGACCCCGAAGGCGAAACTCCCCTCCGGGTCAGACGCTTCAGCCGAGCTTGGCGAGACGCGCCGCCTTGAGCTTGGCGAAATCCTCGCCCGCGTGATGCGACGAGCGCGTCAGCGGAGTCGAGGAGACGAGGAGGAAACCCTTCGCATAGGCAGTGGTTTCATAGGCCTTGAATTCGTCGGGCGTGACGAAGCGGATGACGGGGTGGTGCTTCTTCGTCGGCTGGAGGTACTGGCCGATGGTCATGAAATCCACATCCGCCGAGCGCAGGTCGTCCATGAGCTGCAGGACCTCGTTCCGCTCCTCCCCGAGGCCGACCATGATGCCGGACTTGGTGAAGATGGTCGGATCGAGCTCCTTCACCTGCTGGAGCAGGCGGATCGAGTGGAAATACCGCGCGCCGGGACGGACCTTCAGGTACTTGGACGGCACGGTTTCCAGGTTGTGGTTGAACACGTCGGGCTTGGCCGCCACGACCACTTCGAGCGCGCCGGGCTTCCGGAGGAAATCGGGCGTCAGGATCTCGATGGTCGTCTTGGGGCTGCGGGCCCGGATGGCACGGATGACGTCCGCGAAATGCTGCGCCCCCCCGTCGGCGAGGTCGTCGCGATCCACGGAGGTGATGACCACGTGCTCCAGGCCCAGCTTCTCGACGGCCTTGGCCACGTTCTCGGGCTCGTCCCGGTCGAGCGCCTCGGGCAGGCCGGTCTTCACGTTGCAGAAGGCGCAGGCGCGGGTGCAGGTGTCGCCCATGATCATGAAAGTGGCGTGCTTCTTCTCCCAGCACTCGCCGATATTGGGGCAGCCCGCCTCCTCGCAGACCGTCACGAGCTTGTTCTCACGGACGATCCGGTTGGTCTCGGCCCATTTGGGCGAGCCCGGTGCCTTCACGCGGATCCAATCGGGCTTGCGCTGCTGAACGGGCTGGTCTGGCCGGTGCGCCTTTTCCGGGTGACGGGGACGGTTGTCCTTGTTCAGAAGGTCGAGAACGACGGCCATAGGGGCTGAACCTAGCTTTGAACCTTGTGGGCGAAGGGACCTGCCCTTCGGACTAGAGCATCGGACGCGGGAAGTGGAATCCACTTTTGGGATCAATTCGATGCTCCCATTAGAGGACTGCGCATCGTTCCTGCGAAAAACCGGGTCCACTTTTCCGCACGATGCGCTAGGGCTTGATGTAAGACTTTTGACGCATCTTCGCAAATGCTCAGATTCCAAGGCCCCCCGTATCGTCATGCACGGCTCAGGCCCGGCCAGGGCGGAAGCGACAATGGCGTCGGTTCATGCCTGCCGGATCCGGTCGCTCCCGATCGTGCGGACGCCCGCGGCGTTCCAGTCGCGCCTGGCCCTCGCCAGAGAGCCGCCGGCGTCGATGGCCCGGGACGCATCCTCGATCAGGTAGCTCTCGAAGCCCGCCCCGGCGGCATCGATCGCGGTCCAGGCCACGCAGAAATCGGTCGCGAGACCGGCGCAGAAGACCCGCCTGAAGCCCCGCTCCTTCAGGTAGCCCTCGAGACCCGTCGAGGTCTTGCGGTCGGCCTCCTTGAAACCCGAATAGCTGTCGATATCCGCATTGTAGCCTTTGCGGATGACGAGCTGCGCGTGGGGAATGTCGAGAGCCCGGGAGAGGTCCGCGCCGGGCGTTCCCTGAATGCAATGATCGGGCCACAGCACCTGGGGGCCATAGGCGAGCTCGGTCGCCTCGAACGGCTTTCTGCCGGGATGGCTCGACGCGAAGGAGGCGTGTCCCTTCGGGTGCCAATCCTGCGTCAGGACCACGTGCCGGAACGCCTTCGCCAGCCGGTTGATCGGCGCGACGACCGCATCGCCGTCCGGGACCGCCAGGGCGCCGCCCGGAAGGAAGTCGTACTGGACGTCGACGACCACCAGCACGTCGGCGTCGCCCGGCCGGATCTGCTGTTGCTCGGTCATTGGCATTCTCCTCCTCGCGCACGGGCGCCATCAGGGACCCCGGAAACAAAAAAGGCAGCCGAACGCTCGGCTGCCTTCGGTTCGTCGATGAGCCTCGCCGCTTATTGCGGGATCTTGTCGTCGATGCCCTTCACGTAGAAGTTCATCCCGAGGACCTGCTCGTCCGAGAGCGCGCCCTTGCCCTTGCACTCGATCTCCTTGCCGTCCTGGCCGTAGACCGGGCACTTGAAGGGGTTGAGCGAGCCGGACTTGATCGCGGCCTCGGTCTCCTCGGCCATCTTCTTCACGTCGTCGGGCATGTTCTTGTAGGGAGCCATCTGCACCATATTGGCGGCGAGGCCGCCCCAGGTGTCCTCGGACTTCCAGGTGCCGTCGAGAACGGCCTTGGTGCGCTGGATGTAATAGTCGCCCCAATGGTCGATGATCGCCGTCAGCTGAGCCTTCGGAGCGAAGCGCTCCATGTCGGAGGCCTGGCCGAAGCCGAGCTTGCCGCGCGCCTCTGCGGCCTGCAGCGGGGCCGGGCTGTCCGTGTGCTGCGTGAGCACGTCCACGCCCTGGTCGAGCAGAGCCTTGGCGGCGTCGCCTTCCTTCGCGGGATCGAACCAGGAATTCACCCACACGACCTTCAGCTTGACGTTCGGGTTCACCGACTGCGCGCCGAGGAAATAGGAGTTGATGCCGGAGATCACTTCCGGAATCGGGAAGGCGCCCACATAGCCGATGGTGCCGGACTTGGTCATCTTGCCGGCGATCTGGCCGGCGATGTAGCGGCCCTCATGGAACTTGGCGGCATAGGTCGCCACGTTGGGGGCGCGCTTGAAGCCGGTCGCGTGCTCGAACTTGATGTTCGGGTACTTCTTGGCGACCTTCAGGGTCGGCTCCATGAAGCCGAACGAGGTCGTGAAGATCAGCTTGTGGCCGGTGCGGGCCAGCTGCTCGATGGCGCGCTCGGAATCGGCTTCCGGCACGTTCTCGACATAGGTGGTCTCGACCTTGTCGCCGAGAGCTTTTTCCATCTCCTGGCGGCCCTGATCGTGCTGATAGCTGTAGCCGAAATCGCCGATCGGGCCGACATAGACGAAGCCGACCTTCAGCTTCTCCTGCGCGCCCGCGCTCCCGGCGGACAAGGCCAGGGCTGCCGCACCCGCCAAGGCTCCGATGATTGTCTTTGAAAGCATGCTCGCTCCCCCACGTTAAGGTCTGGTATCCCTGGCAGTTCCGAAGGTTTCTGGCAACACTTCTCGTGGCTAGAATAACACCAGTTTGATCACCGGTCAGGCACGAAAGGAACGCCCAGGGATCCCGGCGCGCCGATCGCCCGTCCGCGCCGCAGGGACAGAAGCAGCAGCGCCAGGATCGTGGCGAGATACGGCACCGCCGACAGGGCCTGCGACGGCACGCCGAACTGGGCCGCCTGGGCATGGAGCTGGAGCACGGTGGCCGTGCCGAAGATATAGGCTCCGACCAGCACCCAGGCCGGGCGCCAGGCCGCGAACACGACGAGCGCGAGGGCGATCCAGCCGCGTCCGGACGTCATGCCGGGAGCCCAGAACCGCGTGTAGACGAGGGACAGATAGGCTCCGGCGAGACCGGCGCACGCACCCCCGAAGAGAATGGCCAGGAAGCGCACGCGCAGGACCGGAAGTCCCAGCCCATGGGCCGATCCGTGGTTCTCCCCGATGGACCGGAGGGTCAGGCCGGACCGGGTCCTGCCGAGATAGAGGGCGATCAGAACCGTGAGCGCGATGGATCCGTAGACGAAGAGATCCTGCTCAAAAAAGAGGCGGCCGATCACCGGCAGGTCGCTGAGGACCGGGATGTCGAGGGGCGCGATGGGATCGCGGCGCGCGCCCACGAAAGGCGCGCCGATGAGCCCCGACAGACCGATGCCGAAAATGGTGAGCGCGAGCCCCGAGCCGACCTGGTTCGCGGCAAATCCCAGCACGGCCAGCGCGAAGAGCGCCGCCATCGCGACGCCCGCCAGAATCCCGGCGAGCACGCCGACGACCGTCGAGTCGAAGGTCACGGCGGCCGCGAAGGAGCACGCGGCCCCCATGATCATCATGCCTTCGACGCCGAGATTCAGAACGCCCGCGCGCTCTGACACCAGCTCGCCGAGCGCCGCGATGAGAAGCGGCGTGGACGCCGTCACGATGGTGAGAAGAATGGCCTCGAATGTGGTCACTTGCCCCCTCCCCGTGTCACGAGACGAATGCGGTTGCTGACCAGGGCGTCGGCCGCCAGAACGCAGAGCAGAAGAATGCCCTGGAACGCCTGGGTCAGGTCCAGCGGCAGTTTGAGAAGGATCTGGGCGCTCTCCCCGCCGATGAAGGTGAGCGCGAGAACCAGCGCCGCGACCAGGATGCCGAAGGGATTGAGCCGGCCCAGGAACGCCACCGTGATGGCCGTGAAGCCGTAGCCGGGGGAGATCGAGGGCTGGAGCTGCCCGATCTGGCCGGAGACCTCGGAAATGCCCGCGAGTCCCGCGAGGCCGCCCGAGATGGCGAAGACCGCAAGCGTCGTCGCCTTGGAGCTGAAGCCCGCGAACCGGGCCGCGCGCGGCGCATCGCCCGTGAGCTTGAGGCGATAGCCGAACAGGGTCCGCCCGAGCACCACGGCGGTCACCAGGACCGCGACGAGGGCGAAGACCGTTCCGTAATTCACGCGGCTCGCCTCCATCACCGGAGGCAGCGTCGCCGACGGGTCGAAGGTGACCGATTGCGGGAAATTGAAGCCCTTCGGGTCGCGCCAGGGGCCGCGCACGAGATAGTCGAGCGTGAGCTGCGCCACATAGACGAGCATGAGGCTCGTCAGGATCTCGTTGACGCCGAAGCGGGTCTTCAGGACGGCCGGGATGAGGCCGTAGAGCGCGCCGCCGATCATGCCGAGGATCAGCATGAGCGGCAGCACCCAGAATCCGGCGTCCGTTCCGTGGGTCTTCAGCGCGAGCCAGCTCCCCAGGACCGCGCCCATGACGTACTGCCCCTCGGCGCCGATGTTCCAGAGATTGGCGCGAAAGCAATAGGACAGGCCGATCGCGATGAGGGCGAGCGGCGTCGCCTTCACGAGCAGTTCCTGGAGCGACCAGGGATCGCTCAGGGGCTGAAGCACATAGACGTTGAAGGCTGCGATGGGCGACCGGCCCATGAGCCAGATCACGAAGCCCGCGATGAGGAACGACACGATGAAGGCCGCGACCGGCGCGACGGCGCGCGCCACGGGTGAGACCGTCGTGCGGGGCGTCAGCTCAAACCGCATGAGCGCCCCCTGGAGTATGAGCCACGCCTAGCATTTCAAGGCCGACCGCCTCCTTGGTCCATGCGCCGATGGGTTTCAGCGGGCTCAGTTGCCCCTGGTGGATCACGGCCATCTGATCGGCCACTTCGAACAGCTCGTCCAGGTCCTGGCTCACCACCACGACGGCGCTTCCCTCGCGGGCGAGATCGACGAGCGCCTGGCGGATCAGGCGCGCCGCGCCCGCGTCCACGCCCCAGGTCGGCTGATCGACGATCAGCAGCTTCGGCTTGCGGATGATCTCGCGCCCGATCACGAATTTCTGCAGGTTGCCGCCGGAGAGCTTGCGCGCCTGGGGATCGCCTTCCGGCGTTCTCACGTCGAAGGTCTTGATGATCGTGCGGGCGAGCCGCTTCGCGGCGTTCAGCAGGATGAAACCGGACCGGCTCACCTCGGTCGCCGCGTGTGAGATCAGGGTGTTCTCGCTCAGCCGGTGAGTCGGAGCCGCCGCATGGCCCAGGCGCTCCTCCGGAACGAAGGCGGCGGCCAGACGGCGGCGGGCGTCGATGCCGTGGGTGCCGCAGGGCCGGCCTGCGATGACGATCGCGCCTGCCCGGTCGGCCAGCCTTTCACCGGACAGCGCCGCGAACAGCTCGCTCTGCCCGTTTCCGGCGACGCCCGCGATGCCCACCACCTCGCCGGCGCGCGCCACGAGATCGATGTCCCTCAGGGCCTGCCCGTGAAGCCCCGCGGGCGGCATGTCGAGGTGGTCGACGCGCAGGATCTCTCCCTGCGGCACGTGCGGCGCGTCGGTGCGGATTTCGCCGACCTCGTTGCCGACCATCAGGGCCGCGATCTCCCGCGCGGTGCACGCCCGCGGATCGATGGTCGCCACCACGCGCCCGGCCCTCAGGATGGTGGCGCGGCGGCAGAGGCGGCGCACCTCCTCGAGCTTGTGGGAGATGTACAGGATCGAGCAGCCCTCGGCCGAGAGCTTGTCCAGAGTCGCGAACAGATGCTCGGCCTCCTGCGGGGTCAGGACGGAGGTCGGCTCGTCGAGGATCAGCAGGCGCGGGTTCTGCAGCAGGCAGCGGACGATCTCGATGCGCTGCCGCTCGCCGGCGGACAGGGTCCAGACGGCGCGGTCGGCGTCGAGCGCGAGCCCGTAGGTCCGGCTGATTTCGCCGAGCTTGCCGCGCACGGTGGCGAGGCTCCACTCGCCGGAGAGGGCGACGGCGATGTTCTCGGCGACGGTCATCTCGTCGAACAGCGAGAAATGCTGGAACACCATGCCGAGGCCGAGCGCGCGCGCCTCGACCGGGGAGCCGATGGTGACCGGCCGCCCTTCCCACCGGATCTCACCCGCGCTGGGCTCGATGACGCCGTAGAGGATCTTGACCAGGGTCGACTTGCCGGCGCCGTTCTCGCCGAGCAGGGCATGGATCTCCCCCGGTTCGATGGACAGGTCGATGCCGTCGTTGGCGAGCAGGTCGCCGTAACGCTTGCTGATCCCTTTTAGCTCGACAAGGGGCGGCCCAGATGATGATACGTCTGCCTTCACGCAAGCGACTCTGAACTGAAGATGTGGAAGCCGGTTCGACAAGAACCATGAATAACGATCATAGGGATGCGCCGCCTCGGTCGGCAATGGCGAATCCATGGATTATTGTGAGTCGGCAAGCCGTCCGGCGACAGATGACGGGGAAAGTTCTTGACACCGAAAAGCTATAGCATTGCCATCGTCGGGGCGGGAGCGGTCGGCCTGAGCGCGGCCCTGGCCTTCGCCCGCGACGGCTTCGAGACGGTCATGATCGGCAGCCTCGATGCCCGGCGGGACGGGCGGACGGTCGCCCTCCTCAACGGTTCGGTCCGTTTTCTGCAGGCTCTCGGCGTCTGGCCCGACCTCGCCCCCGAGGCGGCTCCGCTCGAAACGATGCGGATCATCGACGATACGGGCAGCCTGTTCCGCCCGCCGCCGGTCTCATTCTCCTCGCGGGAAATTGATCTCGACGCCTTCGGCTGGAACATCGAGAACGCGACCCTCGTGGAGCGGCTGGCCGAAGCCGCCCGGTCCTGCGAGCACCTGACGATCCTGCCCCAGCACGCCGCCGGCTTCCGGGCCGAGGGCGAGCGGGCCGTGGTCGCCCTGGCCGACGGCTCCGAGATCGAGGCCAATCTCGTCGTGGCGGCCGACGGGCGCAATTCCCGGCTGCGCCAGATCGCCGGCATCGAGGCACGGACCTGGTCCTATCCTCAGACGGCCCTCACCGCGATCCTGGCCCATGAGCGGGAGCACCGGGAAAGCTCGACCGAGTTTCACACGCGCAACGGCCCCTTCACCCTCGTCCCCCTCCCCGGCAGGCGCTCGAGCCTCGTCTGGGTGATGAGCCCCAAACAGGCCGAACAACTCGCCAAGCTCGACGACGGGGCGCTGGCCCGGGCCATCGAACGCCAGGCCCAATCCCTTCTCGGGGCGATGCGCATCGACGGGCCGCGCGGGGTCGTTCCGATGACCGGCCTGTCCGTCGACCGGTTCGGCGCTCCTCGTCTCGCCCTCGTGGGCGAAGCCGCCCACGTCTTCCCGCCCATCGGGGCCCAGGGCCTCAATCTCGGCTTCCGCGACGTGGCTTCCTTGAGGGACGCGGTCGTGGACGCCTTCGACGACGGGCGCGAGCCCGGAGCGCCCGATACGCTGAAGCAGTATCAGCGCAGCCGCGACCTAGACGTGCGCCTGCGGACGGCCGCCGTGGACGGGCTCAACAGGACCCTGCTCACCGGCTTTCTGCCGGCCGACCTCCTGAGGGGCGCCGGCCTCCTGGCGCTCGGCAGGCTCGGCCCCCTGCGCCGCGCCGTCATGCGCGAGGGCGTGCTGCCCCATATGGGAGCCCCCCGCCTCATGCAGAACGCCTCGGCCCCTTAAGGGAACAGGTCGTAGGGCAAGGTGCCGGTGTTGGTCGTGAGATAGAGCACCGCCGTCAGCGTCACGATCGACACCAGGGTGCCGATGAGAACGCAGGCGGAGGCCCGCTCCACGCCGACATTGTACTGGGTCGAGATCACGAAGATGTTCAGGGCGGGCGGCAGGGCCGCCATGACCATGGCCGCGTAGGTCCAGGTCTGCCCGAAATCGCCGATGGCCGAGAGCACGATCCAGACCAGCAGGGGATGAAGGATCAGCTTGATGACGACGAGGGCCGGCACCTCTCCCGGGATGCGCCGCGCCGGACGCAGGGCCACGGTCACGCCGAGCAGGAACAGGGCGCAGGGCGCGGCGGAGCCCGACAGCCACGTCACCATCTGATTGACGGGTCCCGGGATCTCAAGGTGGAGAAAGCTCACCGCGACGCCGAGAGCCGTGGCCACGTTGAAGGGATGGGTCACGACGCGCCGGACGATGCGGCGGATCGTGGCCGGCAGGCTGAGCCGCTCCAGCCCGGCGACCGACATGAGCAGCGGGACGATCGAGAACAGGAACAGGTTGTCGAACACGAAGATGAGGACGACCGGCGCGCTCGCGGCCGGTCCGATGGCCGCCAGGATCAGGGGCGGCCCCATATAGCCGATATTGGAATAGGAGCCGGCGACGCCCTGCATGACCGATTGCGGCAGGTCCTTCGTGTGCCGCCACCCCGCCGCGAAGGACAGGAGGAAGGCGCAGGCCGTCGAGAAGGTGGTGCCCGCCACGAAGGCCCAGTTGGCGAGCTGATCCAGCGGCTTGTCGGCGATGAGCCGGAAGAACAGGCACGGCAGGGCCACGTAGATCAGGAAGAACTGCATCCACGCGAGGCCCGCCTCCGGCTGCCTGACGGTCTTGCCGCAGAAGAACCCGAGGCCGATCAGGCCGAAGAAGGGGGCGAGCAGGTTGAAAAGCCCGATCAGGTCGGACATCGCAGGCTCCTGATGCGAGGCTTGGAGCATCGGATCCCAAAGCGGATTTTCACTTCCGGGATGGAATCCGATGCTCCCTTCGAGAGAGCGCATCGCGGGACGCGGCCCGTCGGGCCGCGCGATGCGCCAAGCGGCGAGAAATAGGAGGTCATTCTTCTGGCAAGGTTCGGCCCCGGCAGCAATCCCACCTTCGGAAGGCAGCTAGACCGAAATCGCAGGGCTTGCCGGCTTTTTCACTGACAATGCGCCGATCCGCGCCCGCCAATACTGGTAAGCTATTGACGGGGTTCTCCGAATTGTGAAGGCGGCCGATTTGGAGATTCCGGTGGGCCTGTCTATATGCAAGGCTAAGGAGTTACGACCATGCCTATGAAAGCGAGTTCGGCGAAATTCGCGATCGGCCAGGTGGTCAGGCATCGCCTGTTCGATTTCCGAGGCCTCATCTTCGATGTGGATCCTGAATTCGACAATACCGAGGAATGGTGGCTGTCCATCCCCGAGGACGTGCGTCCCCGCAAGGATCAGCCGTTCTACCATCTCTTCGCCGAGAACGCGGAAACCGAGTACATCGCATACGTTTCCGAACAGAATTTGATGCCGGACCCCTCGGACGAGCCCCTGCGCAACCCGATGATCGAGGAAATGTTCGTGCGCCAGCCCAACGGCGGATACAGGGCCAAGCCGAGCCTCGCACACTGATCCCGGCCGCCGCACAAACGAAAACGCCGGGCCACGGGCCCGGCGTTTCTTTTTCGTGACGATCCGGATTACGGCTTGGGAGCCGGAGTCAGGGGAGCGGCGGGAGCGGTGGGAGCGCCAGGGGCCGCAGCGCCGTTGCTCTGGAGCATCTTCTGGCGCATCTCTTCGCTCTTCTTCTGAAGCTCTTCCTGGAGCTTCTTCTGCTGCTCCTCGAGCACCTTCGGGTCGATCGGAGGACCATCGAAGGCCTTCCCGAAGCCGGCGGCCGGAACCGCGAAGGTGATCTCGCGGCCCACCTGGTTCTGAACGCTGACGTTCAGATTCGCGCCCTTCTTGAGCGAGGCGATGAAGTCGTCCTTCACCTGGGCCTCGGCGAAGCAGCCGTTGGGCAGGCACATCACGTAGCGCCCAGGGGTCGCCTGGCCCTGATCGACGGCGAAGCGCAGGCCCGGCTGCAGCAGCAGGCCGAGCGGCATCACGAAGCGGACGACCTTCTGGGGCTGCGGGCCCTTCACGTCGTAGACCGCGAGGGCGAGAACCGGCTGGCCCTGATCCGACACGAAGTCGCGGGTCGTGTAGCAGATCTCGGTATTGGTGTTCTGGTCCTTGCCGCAGACCTTGGTCCATTCCGGCTGGGACGGCTCGGCCTTCACCTGCACGACCGTGGGGCCGCCGGCCTGCTGCTGGGCCTGAGCAGGCGCAGGAGCGGCGGGCTTCGCCGGCTGAGCGGCGGGCTTCGGGGCCTGAGCGGAAACGGGCGCGCTGGCGAGAAGGGCCGCGGCGATCGCCAGGCCACAGGAACCCCCCAAGCTCGCGATGCGTGTCGCGAATGACATGTCGTTAGATCCTCTTCAGTCGAAAGGTCGGCTCTTGAATGGGCCGTTGGTATCCGGCTTTCTTAAACCTGCAATGGGACGGTGAATCTTTGCCGAATGCGGCGAAGACATGACCTGTGGGGCTCCTTTAACCTTTCGTGGGCTAGGTTTCCAGTCACCCCGATTAACTTTCTGTACAATATTGCCCCGAAATCGCCGCCGCAGAGCAGGAGACCCATGAGCCGCAGCCTCACAAGGATTCTTGGCCTGATCGCCTGCCTCTTCCTGGCGGGCGCAGGCCCCGTGGCTGCCGCCGAAGCGGACGCCCCGCGGCATGGGATCGCCATGCATGGCGATCCCGTCCTGCCGGCGGACTTTTCCCACCTGCCCTATGCGAATCCCGACGCCCCGAAGGGAGGACGAATCACCCTGGCGATCCAGGGGACCTTCGACAGCCTCAACCCGCT
Organism: Microvirga sp. M2; assembly: GCF_047497095.1. Classification (NCBI taxonomy): domain Bacteria; kingdom Pseudomonadati; phylum Pseudomonadota; class Alphaproteobacteria; order Hyphomicrobiales; family Methylobacteriaceae; genus Microvirga; species Microvirga sp. M2. The sequence goes on along the minus strand of NZ_CP134063.1, from coordinate 2,404,857 downwards.
GATCGTTCTCGGGGTCGCTCCGCCCGCCGTGCCCGACTACGTGCTGCAGAGCCTGATGATGCGCTCCCGGGACGAGCCTTTCACCGTCTACGGCCTGATCGCCCGCTCGGCGGAGATGCCGGACGACCGCAGCTCGGTGACCTTCAACCTGGACCCCCGCGCCCGCTTCTCGGACGGACACCCGCTCACCTCGGAGGACGTGCGCTTCACCTTCGAGCTCCTGAAGACATATGGAAAGCCCTTCCACCGCTCGAGTTTCGGCCAGGTGAGATCCGTGACGGCCGAGACCCCGCACAGAATCACCTTCGACCTGTCGGGTTCCAACGATCGGGAACTGCCGCTCATCATCGCCACGATGCCGATCTTCCCGGCCCATGCGACCGATCCGGACCGGTTCGACAGAACCACCCTCGCTCCGCCGGTCGGATCGGGACCCTACGCCATCACCGAGGTCCGGCCCGGCGAACGGATCGTCCTGAAGCGGCGCAAGGACTTCTGGGCCGCGGATCTGCCCATCCTGCGCGGCCTCTACAATTTCGACGAGATCCGTTACGATTTCTATCGGGACGACAACACCATGTTCGAGGCTTTCCGCGCGGGCCTCTACGATTTCCGGCTCGAAGGAGATCCCGCCCGCTGGGCGACGGGATACACCTTCTCGCGCCTCCTGAGCGGCAGGACCGTCCGTGAAACCGTGCCGATCCGGCTTCCGAAGGGCATGAACGGTCTCGTCTTCAACACCCGGCGTCCGATCTTCGGCGATCCCCGGGTGCGGGAGGCCCTGGGCTACTTGTTCGATTTCGACTGGCTCAACCGCAACCTGTATTACGGATTGCTCACCCGCGCCGACAGCTACTTCTCGGGGTCAGAGCTCTCCTCGACCGGGCAGCCGGCCGATGAGCGCGAGCGCAGCCTCCTGGCGGCCTTCCCGGGCGCCGTGCGGGACGACTTTCTGGAAGGGCGATGGAGGCCGCCGTCGCCGGACGGGTCGGGCCGCGACCGGGCGATGGCCCGGCGCGCCCTGTCGCTGCTCTCGGAGGCCGGCTGGGCCATCAGGGACGACGTTCTGCGCAACGAGCGAACGGGAGAGCCTTTCACGTTCGAGATGCTGGTCAGCTCCAGCCAGCAGGAGCGCCTCGCCCTCAACTTCGCCCAGTCGCTCGAGCGGATCGGGATCAGCGCGCGCGTCCGCCTCGTCGATAACGTCCAGTACTGGCGCCGCCTGTCGCAATTCGATTTCGACATGGTGCAATGGGTCTGGCCGGCTTCGGCCTCGCCCGGGAACGAGCAGCGCAACCGCTGGAGTTCGGACGCGGCCGACAGGAGCGGTTCCCTCAATTTCGCGGGCGTCGCCTCCCCGGCCGTCGACCGGATGGTCGATGCTCTTCTGGAGGCGAAAACGAGGGAGGAGTTCGTCTCCTCGGTCCGGGCTCTCGACCGGGTCCTGCTCTCGGGCTTCTACGTGATCCCGCTGTTCTACGTGGGCGATCAATGGGTTGCCTATGACGGAGACCTGCAAAAACCCGACAGGACCCCGCTTTTCGGACCCTCTATCGACACCTGGTGGAGGCCGCCCCGCTAACCCTTTGGCTGTACGGGTTACCCTTCCTGTTGAGGTTCCGTTCAGGTCGCGGATGCAACTAACCTCCTGCTTTGTTCGTTGAGGGAAGGATCTCCTGACTCGATGAACGCGCTTTGACGCGAGGGTGTTGCAATGAACGGAATGCAGAAGGTTCTCGTCGTGGACAACGGCGAGCGCGCTCCTGACAGCGCTCTTTCGGCCGAACTCGCGGGCATGGGTTATGCCAGCGTCACGACGCCGTTCGAGGCCGCTGACGACGTTCTTGCCTTGATCCCGAGCCCCGCAGCGGTCGTGCTGCAGATGCCGCGACATGCCAACTGGACGGAGCGGAAGCGGTTCCTCGAACTGGCGACGCGCCTGCGCAAGACTTTGGCGGCAAGCCATACCCCCGTGATCATCACGGGCGAGGCGAGCGGCGCGGCCACGATGCTTCAGAACGAGTTGAGTGCCCAGGTCGTGGCGGCAGCGGAGCTCTGACGCCTATTTTTCCAGAAGGCCGAAGGCCATTTCTTCCGTCATGGCCTGATCGTCGGTGGTCGCGAAGCTCGCGGCCACGCGAGGCGCATCGCGCCTGTCGAGCGCCCAGTAGACGGCGATCGTGCTGCCGGGCCCACCGCCCGTATGGCCGGCCACCTTCAGGCCTCGCGTCGTTTCGCCCGTCATCACTCCAAGGCCGTAGGCGGGCCGCCGCCACGGGCGGCCGTCGACCGGGCCGGGCAGTTCATGGGGCTCCAGCATGGCCCGCACCCACCCGGGCGGGAGAAGCATGCCGCTCATGAGGCGATGGAGCAGCATCGCGGCGTCCGGGACGGTTCCGACCATCAATCCGTGATAGACCCAGGCCGGGTGATAGCCCGACGCGTGTCCCATGCTCACGCCGGCGAGGTCCTCGGGCCACGTCGCCAAACGGGCGCTTCCGATGCCGAGCGGATGCAGGACGAGACGCTGCAACGCCTGTCCGGCGCTTTCTCCGGTCACCGTCTCGATCGCCTGCCGCACGAGAAGATAGCCGATATTGGAATAGTCCCAGCCCTCGCCCGGATCGTAGCGGAGCCTGTCCGCATCGGCGCGGGCGAGGAGTTCCGGCACGGGCCAGGGTTCGTCGCCCCGCGCGACCGCCTCCTGATAGGCCAAAAGCCGGCCGTATTCGGCAAGCCCCGACCGGTGCTGCAGCAGGTGGCGTAGCGTATAGGGCCTGCCGGACATCGGCTCGTCGAGGCTCGCGAGCCCGTCGCGCACGAGTACGAGGGTCGCGGCGGCCAGGATCGTCTTCGTGAAGCTCCACCAGGGGACGAGCCGGTCGGCGTCCCGGCTGTCCGCCACGAAGCCGTCCTCGATCACGGCCCAAGATTCGATCATGGAATCAAGACTCGATCATGAAATCAGGCTTCGATCATGGGATCAGGCCGCCTTCTTCTCGGCGATCCGCACCAGATCGCGCAGGATGTGCGTGGACACTTTGATGCGTTCGTCCGGCGTCTCGACATCGCGCACGAACACGATCTTCATGTCCGGACGGACTTTCGCGAAGGAGGCCTGCTCGGTCACGTAGGAGATGAGGCCCGCCGGGTTGGCGAAGGAATTGTCCCGGAAGGAGATGATGATGCCCTTCGGCCCGCCGTCCACCTTCTCCACATTGGCGCGACGGCAGAGCACCTTGATCGCCATGATCTTGAGAAGCTGGTCCACTTCGGACGGAACCGGGCCGAAGCGGTCGACGAGTTCGGCCCTGAATCCATCGATCTCGGAGGCGGCCTCGAAGGTCGAGAGCCGGCGATAGAGCCCGAGTCGCAACTGCAGGTCGGCGATGTAGCTCTCCGGGATCATCACCGGCGCGCCGACCGCGATGATGGGCGACCATTGATCCTCCGCGGGCTCCTCGATGCCCGCCTTCAGTTGCGCGACCGCCTCCTCCAGCATCTGCTGATAGAGCTCGTAGCCGACTTCCTTGATGTGGCCGGACTGCTCCTCGCCGAGCAGGTTGCCCGCGCCGCGAATGTCGAGATCGTGCGATGCGAGCTGGAAGCCCGCGCCCAGGGTATCGAGGGTCTGGAGCACCTTGAGGCGCCGCTCGGCCTGCGTGGTCAGGGGCTTGTTGGCGGGCACCGAGAACAGGGCGTAGGCGCGGGTCTTCGAGCGGCCCACGCGTCCGCGCAGCTGGTAGAGCTGCGACAGGCCGAACATGTCGGCGCGATGCACGATCAGCGTGTTGGCGGTGGGAATGTCGAGGCCCGATTCCACGATGGTGGTGGAGAGAAGGATGTCGTACTGGCCCTCGTAGAAGGCCGTCATGACGTCTTCGAGCTGACCGGCCGCCATCTGGCCATGGGCCACGGCGACCTTCGCCTCCGGGACCTCCCGGTCGAGGAATGTCTTCACCTCTCCGAGGTCGTCGAGGCGCGGCACCACGTAGAAGGCCTGCCCGCCCCTGTAGCGCTCCCGCAGGAGGGCTTCGCGGATGAGAAGCGGATCGAACGGCGTGATGAAGGTGCGCACGGCCAGCCGGTCCACCGGCGGCGTGGTGATGAGCGAGAGTTCGCGCACGCCCGTCAGGGCGAGCTGCAGGGTGCGCGGGATCGGCGTCGCCGAGAGCGTCAAAACGTGCACCTCGGCGCGCAGCTCCTTCAGGCGCTCCTTGTGGGTCACGCCGAAATGCTGCTCCTCGTCGATGATGATGAGGCCAAGATCCTTGAACTTGATGGACTTGCCCAGAACCGCATGGGTGCCGACCACGATGTCGACGGAGCCGTCCGTCAGCCCTTCCTTGGTCTTCTTCAGCTCGCCCGACGGCACGAAGCGGGACGCCTGCGCGATGTTGAGCGGCAGCCCGCGGAAACGGTCGCAGAAGGTCTTGTAGTGCTGGCGGGACAGCAGCGTCGTGGGCACGACGACCGCCACCTGCTTGCCGCTCATGGCGGCCACGAAGGCGGCGCGAAGCGCCACTTCCGTCTTGCCGAAACCCACGTCGCCGCAGACGAGGCGGTCCATGGGGCGGCCCGAGGCCATGTCGTCCAGCACCGCCTCGATGGCGTTAAGCTGGTCCTCGGTCTCCTCGTAGGGGAAGCGCGCGGCGAATTCGTCGTAGAGGCCTTCCGGCGGCACCATGCGCGGAGCGTCCTTCAGGATGCGGGCCGCGGCGATCTTCATGAGCGCCCCGGCCATCTCCCGGATGCGCTGCTTCATGCGGGCCTTGCGGGCCTGCCAGGCCCCGCCGCCGAGCTTGTCGAGCTGAACCTCCGTCTCCTCCGACCCGTAGCGGGTCAGAAGCTCGATGTTCTCCACCGGCAGGAACAGCCGGTCACCGCCGGCATAATGCAGCTCCAGGCAATCGTGGGGCGCGCCCGCCGCCTCGATGGTCTTCAGCCCCTCGAAGCGGCCGATGCCGTGATCCACGTGCACCACGAGGTCGCCGGGCGTGAGCGCGGCCACCTCCGTGAGGAAGTCCTGCGGACGCCTGGACTTGCGCTTCTGGCGCACGAGGCGGTCGCCCAGGATGTCCTGCTCGCTGATGACCGTGAGTTCGCCCGTCTCGAACCCATGCTCCAGGGGCCAGATGCCGACCGGGATCTCGTTGCGCGGATAGGCCATCGACTCCGAAAACCGGCCGATCGGCTTGGTCTGCCGCAGGTCGTGATCCTGCAGCACGTGGCACAGGCGCTCGCGCGAGCCGTCCGACCATGCGCCGAGAATGACACGCCGTCCTTGGGCCTGCTGGTCGCGGATGTGGCGGATCGCGGCCTCGAACACGTTGGCGTTCTCGTCCGCCCGCTCGGCGATGAAGTTCCGGCCCTGGCGCACGCCGCAATCCACGACGATGCGGGGCGCTCCGGATTCCGGCATGGCGAAGGGGCTCAGGCGGGCGAGCGGGAGCGCGTTCGTCCGCTCCGACCATTCCTCGGGCCTGACATAGAGCTGGTCCGGGGGCAGCGGACGATAGGGCGCGACGCCGGGCTGGTTCTGCCCCACGGTGTCGCGCCGCGCGTCGTAATAATCCTTCACCTGCGACAGACGCTCGCCCGCGGCGTCGTCGGCCAGGGCGTCGAACACCACCGGAATGCCGGGGACGTAATCGAGCAGGGTGTCGAGATGGTCGTGGAACAGCGGAAGCCAGTGCTCCAGGCCGGGATAGCGCCGCCCCTCGCTGATCGCCTCGTAGAGCCGGTCGTCGCGGGTGGGCGCGCCGAAGGCGGCCACATAGGCCTGGCGGAAGCGCTTGATGCTCTCCGTGGTGAGCTGCACCTCGCTCATGGGCACGAGGTCGAGGGAGCGCAGGGTGCCGACGGTGCGCTGGCTTTCCGGATCGAAGGCGCGGATCGATTCCAGCGCATCGCCGAAGAAGTCGAGCCGCACCGGATTCGGAAGGCCCGCCGGATAAAGGTCGATGATGCCGCCGCGCACGGCGTATTCGCCCGTGTCGCGGACCGTGCCGGTGCGCATGAAGCCGTTGGTTTCGAGCCAGTTCACGAGCAGGGTCGTGTCCACCACGTTGCCGGGCGCCGCCGAGAAGGTTTCCTTCGCGATGCGGGCTCTCGGCGGGACGCGCTGCACGAGGGCGTTCACCGTGGTGGACAGGATGCGCGGCTTGTCCTCGGAGGTCTTGGAGCGGGCGAGGCGCGCCAGGGTCGTCATGCGCTGGGCCGTGATCGCCGCGTTGGGCGAGACCCGGTCGTAGGGCTGGCAATCCCAGGCCGGGAAGGGGAGGATCTCGATCTCCGGCGCGATGAAACCGAGGCTGCTGGCGAAGTTCTGCTGCCGCTGCCCGTCGCGCGCCACATGGACGAGGACGGCCGGTCCCTCCACGGTCCCCGACAGGCCCCGCGCCAGATCCGCCACCGCGAGCGCGTCGAAGCCGTCCGGAACGCTGGACAGGGTCAGGCCGTGGCCCTTCTTCAGGGCGTCGAGGGCGCGGGCGAGTGCAGACTTCATGATGGCGCGTATCAGGTCAATGGCAGGAGAACGCGGGCTCGAGGGACCGGTTCTTCGGCGACGGGATGGAAAAACGGAACGTCAGTTATGAATCGGCGAGGTATGGGTATGAAAGGCCTTCAACCGCCGGAACAGGGGCGTGTCGTAATTCGACGGGGTCTCGATCTCGCCCGTGATCCAGCCGAGCAGGTCCCGGTCGGTCACCTCGATCAGCCGCTCGAACTCGGCCAGATCCTCCTCGGGGAGTTCGCCGATCTGGGCGTCCGCGAAGCGTCCCATGATCAGGTCCATCTCGCGCATGCCCCGGTGCCAGGCCCGGAAAAGAATCTTCCTGCGGCGAACGTCGAGGTCGGCGCTGCTGCGTGTCGTCCCGCTCATGAAAATGCTCCGGTCAGAGAAAAGATAACGTCGCTTCGCGGCGGCTTGGCCGCTATATAACCATCTCCCTTCGACTTGACACCCGTTTGATGTCCTTGCGCCCGTCCATTCTCGATCCCCTGTTCGCCCCGGCGGCCTCCTTGCCCGGCGTCGGGCCCAAGATCGCCCCCCTGCTGGACCGCCTCCTCGGCGAGCCGGGCCGGCCCGCGCGGGCGGCCGACCTCCTGTTCCACGTGCCGAGCAGCGGCATCTCGCGGGAAATGAAAGGCTCCATCGCCGACGCGCCGGTCGGCGAGCCGGTCACCCTTTCGGTCACCGTGGTATCGCACCGCCCGCCTCCGCCCGGACGCCGCGCCCCCTACCGGATCCTCGTGGAGGACGAGACCGGAGACGTCTCGCTCGTCTTCTTCAACGGCCAGAAGGCGCGGCTGGAAAAGCTCCTGCCGGTCGGCGAACGCCGTTACGTCTCCGGCAAGATCGAGCTGTGGGACGGCCGCCGCCAGATGGTCCACCCCGACCGGATCCTCGACGACCGGGGAATCGAGAACCTGCCCGCCGTGGAGGCGGTCTACGGCCTCACGGAGGGGCTGTCCTCGCGCATGGTCGGCAAGTTCATCGCAGCCGCCCTCGAGCGGGTGCCGAATCTGCCCGAATGGCAGGATGCCGCCTGGCTCGGCCGGAACGCCCTGCCCGATTTCAGGACCGCGCTCTTCACCCTGCACAGGCCGGACAACGCGTCGCAGCTCTCCGAGGAAGCGCTCGCCAAATCCGCGCCGCGCCGGCGTCTCGCCTATGACGAGCTGCTCGCCTCCCAGCTCGCCCTCGCGCTCGTCCGCAGCCGCATGCGGCGGCTGCCCGGCCGGGTGAATGCGGGCGACGGGCATCTCGTCGAGACGCTGAAGAACGCCCTGCCCTTCGGCCTCACCGGCTCCCAGGCGCAGGCCATCGAGGATATCCGGCGCGATCTCGTGTCCGACAAGAAGATGCTCCGCCTCCTCCAGGGCGACGTGGGCTCGGGCAAGACCGTCGTCGGCCTGCTCACCATGGCGAGCGCCATCGAGGCGGGCCGGCAGGCGGCCATGATGGCCCCCACCGAAATCCTGGCCCGGCAGCATTACGAGCGCCTCGCCCCCATGGCCGAAGAGGCCGGGCTTTCGATCGCCCTCCTGACCGGACGCGAAAAGGGCGCCGCCCGCAAGGCGGTGCTCGCGGGCCTCGCGGATGGCAGCATCCAGATCGCGGTCGGCACGCATGCCCTGTTCCAGGAGGGCGTCGCGTTCCAGGATCTCGGCGTCGCCGTGGTGGACGAGCAGCACCGCTTCGGCGTCCACCAGCGCCTGGCGCTCGGCTCGAAGGGCGAGGCGGTCGACATTCTCGTCATGACCGCGACGCCGATCCCGCGCACGCTGGCGCTCACCTATTTCGGCGACATGGACGTGTCGGTCCTGAACGAGAAGCCCGCGGGCCGCAAGCCCATCGCCACGAAGCTCATCTCCATCGACCGGCTCGACGAGATCGTCGGCGGCATCGGACGGGCCATCGCCAACGGCGATCAGGTCTACTGGGTCTGCCCCCTCGTCGGCGAATCCGAGACGATCGACCTCGCCGCCGCCGAGGAGCGCTACGAGACCTTGAGGAGCTTCTTCGGAGATTCCGTCGGCCTCGTTCACGGCAAGCTCGCGGGCAAGGACAAGGACGCCGCCATGGAGCGGTTCTCCCGCGGCGACACCAAGATCCTGGTCTCCACGACCGTCATCGAGGTCGGCGTCGACGTTCCCAACGCCACGATCATGGTGATCGAGCACGCCGAGCGCTTCGGCCTCGCCCAGCTTCATCAGCTTCGCGGCCGCATCGGGCGCGGCTCGAAATCCTCGACCTGCCTTCTGGTCTACAAGGGGCCCCTCGGGCAGATCGCCCAGGCCCGCCTGGAGATGATGCGCCAGACGGAGGACGGCTTCCGCATCGCCGAGGAGGACCTGCGCCTGCGCGGCGAAGGCGAGGTGCTCGGCACCCGCCAGTCGGGCACGCCGGGCTTCAAGCTCGCCCGCCTGGAGACGGACGGCGATCTCCTCGCCGCCGCGCGGGACGATGCGCGCCTCATCGTCGACAGGGACCCGGATCTCGTGAGCGAGCGCGGCCAGGCCCTGCGGACCATGCTCTATCTGTTCGAACGGGATTCCGCCATCAAGCTGCTGCGGGCGGGCTAGAGCATCGGACCCAAAAGTGGAATCCACTTTTGGGATCAAAATCCGATGCTCCCTTCATAGATGAGCGCATCGTTTAAGCGAAAAACCGGAGCCACTTTTTCGCACGATGCGCTGATCGAGCCGCAATGCCATAAGGCATCGCCGGGCGGGATCGTGGCCCGCCTCGGCCTCTGCCCGAAGTTTGGCAGCGTGCCCGGCCCCGGTTTCACCGGGCTCGATCTCCGCAAATCCAAGCCTTGCGTAAAAGGGCCCGTTCCACCCAAGGTCGCGATAGGTCGTCAGCGTCACGGTTGAAAAGCCCGACCGCTTCGCATGGGCAACCGCCGCGCCGATGAGCCGCGCCCCCAGGCCTTGGCGCTGATGCGACGGCGCGACGGATACCTCGGCGATGTAGAAGCATCCGTCCATCTCATGGGCCGCCAGGAAGCCGACGGGCTCGTCCCGCTGGGTCCGCGCGGTGCGCTCGGCGGCGATCCACAGCGTCGCGTTACGGCAGAGATCGGCCAGAGCCGCGAGGTCCATGGTCTCCCCGTCCGCGAGCCAATCCAGCCCCACGTTTCGGAAGACCGATGCCGCGGAGCGTTCGACGGGGCCGAGCTTCGGCAGGTCCGACTCGCGAGCCCGCCGGATCGACACTGAGGAACGGCTCACTCCACCGTGACCGATTTCGCCAGATTGCGCGGCTGGTCCACGTCTTTGCCCATGAAGACGGCCGTGTGATAGGCGAGCAGCTGGATCGGCACCGAGTTCAGGATCGGGGCCACCACCGGATGCACGGATGGCATCACGATGGTCGCCATCGTGTCGAGGCCCGTTTCCAGCGCCCCCTTCTCGTCGGTGATGAGGATGATGCGGCCGCCGCGCGCGGCCACCTCCTGCATGTTGGAGACGGTCTTCTCGAAGATGTGGTCGTGCGGGGCGATGACGATCACCGGCATGGTCTCGTCGATCAGGGCGATGGGCCCGTGCTTCAATTCGCCCGCCGCGTAGCCCTCGGCGTGGATATAGGAGATTTCCTTCAGCTTGAGCGCGCCTTCCATGGCGAGCGGATAGGACGTTCCGCGCCCGAGATAGAGCACGTCCTTCGCCTTCGAGAGCTCGCGCGCGAGGATCTCGATGTCGTGCTCGCGCTTCATCGCCTCGCTCATCTGCCCCGGAACGGCGATGAGCGCATCCACCAGCTCCTTTTCCTCCTCGGCGCTCAGCGTGCCGCGGGCGCGGCCCGCCGCGATGGCGAGCGAGAGGAGAACGGTGAGCTGACAGGTGAAGGCCTTGGTGGAGGCAACCCCCACTTCGACCCCGGCGAGGGTCTGCGCGACGACCGCGCTTTCGCGCGCCATGGTGGAGGTCGGCACGTTCACGACCGAGAGCGTGTGGAGCTTCTCGCCCGAGGCATAGCGCAGGGACGCGAGCGTATCGGCCGTTTCGCCGGACTGGGAGACGAAGAGCGCGAGTTCGCCCGGCTCCAGGGGCGCCTCGCGATAGCGGAACTCCGACGCCACGTCGATTTCCACCGGGAGCCGCGCGAGCCGCTCGAACCAGTATTTCGAGATCAGGCCGGCGAGATAGGCCGTGCCGCAGGCCGAGATGGAGATCCGCTTCAGATTCCTGAAATCGAAGGGCAGCTCGACAGGGAGCTCGACCCGCCCGGCGGTGAAATTCACGTAATGGGCGAGCGTGCGGCCCACCACCTCCGGCTGCTCGTGGATCTCCTTCGCCATGAAATGGCGATGATTGCCCTTGTCGGCCAGGAAGGAGCCGGCGGGAATCTTGTGGCGCGGACGCCGGACCATCGCCCCGGAGGCGTCCCGGATATCGGCCCCGGTCCGGCGCAGGATCGCCCAGTCGCCGTCATCGAGATAGGTGATGTCGTCGGTGAACGGCGCGAGCGCCAGGGCGTCGGAGCCGAGATACATCTCGCCCGCGCCATGGCCGATGGCGAGCGGCGCGCCATGGCGGGCGCCGATCAGAAGCTCGTCCTCGCCGTTGAAGAGGAACGCCAGGGCGAAGGCCCCGCGCAGGCGCGGCAGCGTGACGGCGACGGCCTCCACGGGCGGACGGCCCTGGCGCATCTCGTAGGTCACCAGCTGCGCCACGACCTCGGTGTCGGTTTCGGTCTCGAAGCGCACGCCCTTGGATTCGAGGCCCGCCTTCAGCTCGCGGAAATTCTCGATGATGCCGTTATGGACGACGGCCAGCCGGTCGGTCGCGTGGGGATGGGCGTTGGTCTCGTTCGGCTTGCCGTGGGTGGCCCAGCGGGTATGGCCGATCCCGATGACGCCGGAGAGGGGCGCCTCGGAGAGCTTCGCCTCGAGGTTCCGGAGCTTGCCTTCCGCGCGGCGGCGGTCGAGACGGCCGTATTCCAGCGTCGCGACGCCGGCGGAATCGTATCCGCGATACTCCAGCCGCTTCAGGGCTTCGACGATCTGCTCCGCGACCGGTGTATTGCCGATGATTCCAACGATTCCACACATGCCCCGAGGCTTCCTATTCGCGAGGTTAATCTAAGCTATGCTGCGCCTCTCCATACAGAGAATGCGAGGTATGCCGGAATCAACTTCGATGACAGTTTATGACAGCTGGCGCATCGTGCGGGAAAGTGAATGGGGCCTTTCGCGTCCCGCGGTGCCCCTTAAGAGGGAGCATCGCCCCTACTGCCCTTTCGCCGCCTTGGCCTTCTCCCGGAACCGCGCGGCCCAGCCCTCCTTCACGACCTGGCGGCCGCGCCCGAGAGCCAGCGCGTCCGCGGGCACGTTTTCGGTGACGACGGAGCCCGAGCCCACATAGGCCCCCTCGCCGATGGTGAGCGGCGCCACGAGAGACGAGTTCGAGCCGACGAAGGCGCCCTCGCCGATCTCGACGCGGGCCTTGGCGAAGCCGTCGTAATTGCAGGTGATCGCCCCCGCGCCGATATTCGCGCCCGCTCCGATGGTGGCGTCGCCGAGATAGGTCAGGTGGCTGACCTTCGCGCCCGCGCCGAGATTCGCGTTCTTCAGCTCGACGAAGTTGCCGACCTTCGCCTTCGGGCCGATGACGGCGCCCGGGCGCAGCCGCGCGAAGGGGCCGATCCCGGCTCCCGACGCGACGCGGGCCCCTTCCAGATGGCTGAAGCTGTGAATGGTCGCCCCCGCCTCGACGACGACGTCGGGGCCGAAGACCACGTGCGGCTCCACGACCACGTCCTGTCCGAACGTGGTGTCGTGGCTGAGGAAGACCGTCTCGGGCGCGACGAGAGTGACGCCCGCCGCCATGGCCCTTTCCCGGAGCCGCTCCTGGATCATGCGCTCGGCGGCCGCGAGCTGCGCCCGGTCGTTGACGCCGTGCACCTCTTCTTCGGGCACGACCGCGATGGCGGCCCTGTATCCGGCCTCGCGGGCGATCTCGACGATATCGGTCAGGTAGTATTCGCCCTTGGCGTTGCTGTTTCCGATCCGCTCCAGGAGCGTCAGGGCCACATCGCCCCGGATCGCCATCAGGCCGCCGTTGCAGAGCGTGATCGCCCTCTCCGCCTCCGAGGCGTCCTTGTGTTCCCGGATGGCGAGGAGGTCGTCGCCGGACGTGATGAGACGCCCATAGCCCGACGGGTTCCTGGCCTCGAAAGCCATCGCCACGACGGCCGCGCCCTCTGCGAGCGGGGCGCGCAAGCGGGCGAAGGTCTCCGTCGTGACGAGGGGCGTATCGGCATAGGCGACGATGACGTCGTCCGGCTTCGCCGCGAGGGCATCCCTGGCGCTCAGAACCGCGTGGCCGGTGCCGAGCCGTTCGCGCTGCACGAAGATCCGCGCGTCCGGCAGGATTCCGCGCACCTCCTTCTCCACATCCTCGCGGTCCGGCCCGATCACCACGGCCGTCTGCGTGGCGCCGGCCTCCGCCAGGGTCGCCAGCACATGCCCGACGAGCGAGCGGTTCGCGACGTGGTGGAGAACTTTGGGCTTGGCGGACTTCATCCGGGTCCCCTCCCCGGCGGCCAGCACGACGGCCAGGCAGCTCCGGGCGGCGGATGTCATGGGAGAATGGCTCGATGTCATCAGGCTTCAATCCGGTGAGGGTCAGGGATGCAGCTAAACCAGAAGGGGTATTTCGGCAATCTTTTCATGGGGAACGGCCCCGAACGCGAACTGCCTCGTTTACTTCATACTCATGTTCGATGATAAATCATGAGTCTTCCTGATTGTCAGGCCGAAGAGCCAAATTCACGCAAGAGTATCACTGTGTCGGTTTCGCTGGGGGCATCGCGCCCTTCTCATCCTCGGCGACGCGAAGTGCTGGCCTATCTCAGCGCTTCGGTTGCCGCGTTCACACTCGCGCCCGCCGCCCGGGCCCAGACCCCACAAGCCAACATCGCGACCATGATGGGAGACGGGCAGCGCTTCAATCCGGCCGGCGTCACCGACATCGCCCGTCAGCTTTCGAAGAAGCCGTTCGCCGCCCCGCAGAACGATCTGCCGGACGTGTTCTCGAACCTCAACTACGAGCAGTACGTCGCCATCAAATCGCTTCAGCAGCCGATCTGGAGCTCGGAGGGGCGCGGCATCGCCCTGGAGCCTCTGCACCGGGGCTTCGTCTTCAACAATGCGGTCGATCTCTACATCGTCGAGGACGGGAACATCCGGCGGCTGTCCTATGACCCCGCCCAGTTCAACTTCAACGGGGTCAACGTTCCCAACGACCTGAAGGATATCGGCTTTTCCGGATTCCGGCTGATCGCGCAGCCGGCCGAGGGCAAGCCTTACGATTTCGCCATCGTCCAGGGAGCGACCTTCTTCCGGGCCCTCGCGCGGGGCCAGAATTACGGGGTCATCGCCCGGGCCCTGACCCTCAAGCCCGCGGAAGCGAAGGGCGAGGAGTTCCCGATCTTCAGGGCCTTCTGGATCGAGCGTCCGAGCGTGGGCGGCAACAATATCACGATCCACGGCGTTCTGGATTCGGATTCGACGACCGGCGCGGTGCGGATGACCTTCCGGCCCGGCGACATGACGATCGTCGACGTGGAAACGACGCTCTTTCCCCGGGTGAACCTGGAGCATGTGGGCCTTGGCGGCATGGCCTCGACCTATTTCTACGGTCCGAACGACCGTCGGAACGCCGACGACATCCGCCCGGCCGTCTATGAATCCTCAGGGCTCCAGATGCTGAACGGTCAGGGCGAGTGGCTCTGGCGCCCCCTGCACAATCCGGAGACCCTCCAGATTTCGGCCTTCGTCGACAGCTCTCCACGCGGATTCGGCCTGCTTCAACGGGAGCGAAACTACGATTCCTTCCAGGACGACGACCAGCGTTTCGAGCGCCGGCCGAGCCTGTGGGTCGAACCCTTGAGCGATTGGGGCCAGGGCAGCGTCCAGCTCCTCGAAATCCCCACGGATGCCGAGATCAACGACAACATCCTGGCCTATTGGCGTCCGCGCGCCCCGATGGCGGCGAATACGGAGATCCCCTTCGCCTACCGGCAGTACTGGGGCTGGAACTCGCCCGAGAGGCCGCCGCTCGCCACCGTCATCGCGACCCGGTCCGGCCGGGGCAGTTCCGGACGGCGGCGGCGCTTCACCGTGGACTTTTCCGGCGAGATGCTGGGTGACAATTGGCCGAAGGACATTAAATCTGTCCTCACCGTTGGTCCGGGCTCGTTCCAGAACCTCAAACTTTTGCCCTATCCGGAGCGGAAGACGATCCGCGTTGCATTCGAGCTTGACCCGGGCAACGAAAACGCGTGTGAGATGCGTCTCATCCTCGAAGCAGGCGGGAAACCGATAAGCGAGACATGGCTGTATCGTTGGACACCCTAAGTTCCGACCCGAACAAGAGTATCGCTGCCCTCGGGCGGCCCGAATCCGTCATGCCCCCCGAAAAGCATCTGGATATGCCGACCCAGCATCTGAGGCGCTGGTCGGCGGACCAGGAGCGCAAGCCCGTGCGGCGGAATTCGAAGCTCGGAACCTGGCTCGCGCGTCTTTTCGTGTTCGGCGGCGGCCTTCTTGTGACGGCCTACGGCACCTATGAGATGTACCAGGTGGTGTCGGTGAGCCGCACGACCGCCCTCCAGTGGGTGCTGGTTGCCCTGTTCACGGTCAACTTCTCCTGGATCGCGGTGGCCTTCACCAGCGCCCTCCTCGGATTCGTCGCTCTTCTCCGGCAGCGCCGGCCCGCGGCATTGCCGGCCTCGCTGAAGGCGCGCACCGCCATCGTCATGCCCGTCTACAACGAGCAGACGTCGAGGACCTATGCGGCCTTCGAGGCGATCTACGAATCCGTCGAGGCGACCGGCCTGGGCGATGCGTTCGACTATTTCATCCTCTCGGACACGACGAATCCGGACGCATGGGTCGCCGAGGAGCGCGCCTTCCTGGCTCTCAGGGAGCGGCTCGGACCGAAGGCGCGGTTCTACTATCGCCACCGGGCGAAGAACCATCACCGGAAGGCCGGCAACATCGCCGATTTCGTCTCCCGCTGGGGCGGTCATTACGAGCACATGCTCGTGCTGGACGCCGACAGCCTCATGACGGGCGACTGCGTCGTGCGTCTGGCGGCCGCCATGGAGGCCGATCCGGATGCGGGCATCATCCAATCGCTGCCCCTCATCATCAACCGCAACACCCTCTTCGCGCGCCTTCAGCAATATGCCGCCCGCGTCACCGGCCCGGTGATCGCCATGGGATTGTCGGTCTGGATGGGCCGGGACGGCAATTACTGGGGCCATAACGCGATCATCCGGACGAAGGCTTTCGCGGCCCATGCCGGACTGCCGGATCTGCGCGGCAAGCCGCCCTTCGGCGGCCACATCCTGAGCCACGACTTCGTGGAAGCGGCCCTCCTGCGGCGCGCCGGATGGGACGTCTACATGCTGCCGGATCTCGAGGGGTCCTACGAGGAGAGCCCGCCCTCGCTCATCGATCTCTCGGCCCGCGACCGGCGCTGGTGCCAGGGCAATCTGCAGCACATGCGCGTGGTCACCGCCAAGGGCCTGAAGCTTCCGACGAGGCAGCACTTCGCCACGGGCATCATGTCCTATCTGGCCTCGCCCTTCTGGCTGTTCCAGCTGATCGTCGGTATCGCGCTCGTGCTGCAGACCACCTATATCCGGCCCGAGTATTTCTCCCGCGATTTCCGCCTCTATCCGATCTGGCCCCGATTCGATCCCGAACGAGCCCTGGCCCTGTTCGCGCTGACGATGGGGATCCTGCTGGCCCCGAAAATCTTCGGCCTGATCCTGATGCTGCTCCGGGGCAAGGAGCGCCGCGCCTCGGGCGGCGGCCTCCGCCTGGTCGTCTCGTCCCTGATCGAGATCATCCTGTCGGCCCTTCTCGCGCCGATCCTGATGCTCATTCAATCGGGTTCGGTGTTCCAGATCCTGCTCGGGCGCGACACGGGCTGGCAGCCGCAGCGCCGCGACGACGGCTCGATCCCGTTCGGGGATATCGTCCGCCGCCACCGGGCCCATACGGTTCTGGGCGCGCTCGCGGGCATCTCGGCCTTCATGATCGCCACGTCGCTCTTCCTCTGGATGTCGCCCACCATCATCGGCCTTCTTTTGGCGATTCCCCTGTCATGGCTCAGCGGCCAGCTCGGCGCGGGGCTCGCCCTCAAGAGGCTCGGTCTCCTCCTGACTCCGGAGGAGCACCGGCCGCCCTCCATCGCGGTGCGGGCCAATGAACTGCAGGTGCGCAACGCGGCTCTCGGCTTCGACGACGAGGACAGCCTCAGGGCGATCTATGCCGATGCCGCCTTGAGGGAGCGTCATATCGAGATGCTGCCGCCCGCGGCGGCCCGCAAGCGCGGGATCATCGAGACGGAACGCGCCTTGGCGGAGGCCAAGCTGGCCGATGCGGAAACGATCGAGGATGCCGTCAAATGGCTGCATCCCAAGGAGCGCATGGTCGTGCTGCACGATCGCGGCCTGCTCAACAGGCTGGTGCGCCTGGAGGACAAGCCGGCGGAGGCTCAGGCGGCCGAGTAACAATGCTCCCAAGGCTACAGCATCGGACGTGACATCGCCCCCCATCCGATGCGGTCAGTCTCTGGTCTCGAGCATCGAACGCAAGACCGGTTCCCATTTCCCGCGTTCGATGCTCCCGGGCTCACGCCCTGGCCTTGATCCCGCGCGTG
Organism: Microvirga sp. M2; assembly: GCF_047497095.1. NCBI lineage: Bacteria > Pseudomonadati > Pseudomonadota > Alphaproteobacteria > Hyphomicrobiales > Methylobacteriaceae > Microvirga > Microvirga sp. M2. The sequence continues at coordinate 2,387,664 of NZ_CP134063.1, read as the reverse complement.
AGACAATCCTTCTCCGCATCCCCCGCGACCTCGCTGAGGATCCAGTCCCGGAACGCTTCGATCTTGGGCGATCGCCTGCGGCCCTTCGGATAAACGACCCAGTAGCCCCGGCCGGATTCAGCGAGAAGATCGAAGGGCTGGACGAGGCGTCCCGCGGCAAGATCGTCCGGAAAGAAGAAGGGATTGATCAGGGCGAAGCCCTGCCCGGCCATTGCCGCCATGCCCTCGAACTGCTGCACGCCGAGGGAGTTGTCGGGGCGCCGGGAGAGGTCCACGTCGGGCACCCCTGCCGCGGAAAACCACTCCTTCCACCATGGGTCGCTCGGCGAGATGATCGGAAATCTCAGGATGTCCATCGGCTCGGCCAGTTCTGCGCCCCGGATCAGATCGGGGCTGCACACCGGGGTGAACCGATTGGGAGCCAGGAGATGGGCCTCGAGCCCGGGCCAGGTGCCGTGCCCGCTGCGGATGGCGAGATCGAACTCGCTCTGAGCGAGCTCCACCACCTGCTCGCCGACGGAGATCTGGACCGCGATCTGGGGGAACAGATGCTGAAAGCGGCCTAGTCGGGGAATGAGCCAGTTGGACGCGAAAGTGCTCAGCGTCGTGACGGTGAGGACCGACTGCACCATCTCCTCGACCCCGGCAAAGGCCGCCCTGAGGGCATCGAACGCCTCGGTCACGGCCGGAGCGAGCTGCTGCCCCTTGGACGTGAGCGTCACCTGCCGGGGCATGCGCACGAAGAGCGGCGCGCCGACACGATCCTCCAGCATCCTGATCTGGTAGCTCACGGCGGCCTGGGTCATGCCGAGCTCCTCCGCCGCCCGGGTAAAGCTCTGGTGCCGGGCCGCCGCTTCGAAGACGCGGACCGCGCTCATGGGAGGAAGTCTGGAGACCGGTTTCGGCATCTGCGATCCATAAGGCTGCCTTATGCCAGCCCCTTGCGTTTCATTTTGTCAAGGCTCCCGAACAGGAGCATCGTCTTACCGGATGAGCGAGGGCGCGAGCCCCGAACAACAGCAATGGACATCGTCATGAGGTACGAAGATGCCCGCCGCTTGCGCGGCGTCGGAAGCGTTTGGCCGCGTCTGGAGATGTGGCTGCGCTCGTTTCGGCAAGTCCCCCGTGATCCGACGGCCGCCCTGCGGCATCTGTCGGATCACGAGAGGCGCGATATCGGCCTGCCCGAGCCCCATCGTTACATGGATTGGGCGCGCCTGAAGGACGAGACGCGCCTCTAGCGCATCGGGCTTGAAAAGCGGGAACCGGTTTTGCGTAGAAAGATGCGCGAGACCAGAGGCTGACCGCATCGGATGGGGGTTCGATGTCACACCCGATGCTGGAGGGACTCAGGATGAAAGCCTGCTCGGCTTGAGCTCGCCGCTCTCCTCCAGCAGCGAATGGCCGGTCGCCGCGATGTGAGCCTCGATGCGCTTCAGGTCGCGCACGATGTCGAGCTGAAGCGCGCTGGTATCGCCCACGGTCCGGCCGGAGCGGATCTGCTCAAGCTGCTTCTGGGTGACGGCGCGCTCCAGGTCGCGGAAGCGCTCCTTCTCCGACACGAGGCGGCGGGCCGATCCGATGTCCTGGAACATCAGGACGGACGCGGCGAGCTGGAGATGCTCCAGCAGCTTGTTGTGCATGCTGGTGATGTCGTCGAGGCTGTCCTTGGGCAGGCGCAGGTGGTTCTTGATGCGCTTGGCCGCCAGTTCCATCAGGTTCTTGTCAATGATGTCGCCGATATGCTCCAGGTTGATGGCGAAGGCCAGAATGTCGGAGAGCCGCTTGGCTTCCGTCTCGCTCAGAGCCTCATGGTTGATCGAGCTCAGATACCGCCGGATGGCGCTGTAGAGGCGGTCCACCACGTCGTCCGTGCGGCTCACCTCGGCGACCCGGCTGATATCGTCCTCACGGAACAGGTCCTGCGAGCTGCGCAGCATGATCTCGACCGTGTCGGCCATGCGCAGAACCTCGCGGGCCGCATTCGACAGGGCGACCGAGGGCGTGTCCAGCGCGTCCTTGTCGAGGTATTGCGGCATGCCGGGATCGGAGGCGATCAGCTTTTCGGGAAACGCCCTCATGAGCAGTTTCGCGATCCACGGCAGCGGCCCGATGAAGATCACGGCGACCGCGATGTTGAAGAGGGTATGGAAGTTCGCCGCCAGGCGGGCCGGATCGGGCTCCAGCATGGTCAGATAGCCGAGAGCGACATCGATCAGCGGCAGCGCCGCCACGCAGCCGATCACGCGCATGGCCAGATTGCCGAAGGGCACCCGGAACTTGGCCGGATCGCCCCCGAGCCCCTCCAGCATCGGGTTGACCGAGCTGCCGAGATTGGCACCCAGCACCATGACCAGCGCGGCATGCGAGTCAATGACCCCGGCGCTGGCGAGGGACATGATGAACAGCATCGCGGCGACGCTGGAATGGGCCATCCAGGCGAAGAAGCCGGACAGGAATACCAGGATCAGCGGGTCCGGTGCGATGACCGCCAGAACGTTCTTGAGAACCTCCGAGGACTCGATCGGCCGGATCGTCTCGCTCAGGAGATGAAGGGACAGCAGCATCAGGCCGAGGCCGATGGCGACCCGCCCCAGATCCTTCATCCGGCTCGACGAACCCCGCTTGTAGCCCATGTAGCCGAAGAAGATCAGCATCGGGAAGATCAGGGTGATATCGAAGGACAGCACCTGCACGATCAGGGTCGTGCCGACATTCGCGCCCAGCATGACCGCCAGGGCAGGCACCATGTCGACGGCGCCTCCCGCGGTGAAGGACGCCACCATCAGCGCCGTGGCCGTGCTGCTCTGCAGGACCGTCGTCACGCCGACGCCAGCCAGGAAGGCGCGCAGGCGGGTCCGCAGGCCGATGCCGAGGATCCACCGCAGATCGCTGCCGAAGGCGCGCTGAACCCCGCTATTGACCATGTTGATGCCCCACAGCAGCAGGGCAATCTCACCGAGAAGGTGGATCAAGACGGCGGTAGCGGACATTTATTCCTCAGCAAGCGACAAACATGGGGTGAACCTTCTGCTTAGCCCCGTTGACCCGGAACGACAATAAGGTTGCCGGCTAATAATGACCCGGCCGGGGAGATTTCCCGGATTTTTCGCTTGAAAGCCATGAATTTATGCCTCGCCCTCCTGCTTCGGAGGGGCTTTGATCGGAATCAACGCAGCCCTGCATCCAAAGGCCTATCGACTGAGAGTCGGCGGGTCTAAGGCTTGAAACGGCGGCCCCGGGCTCTCCCGGCCCATGCGGGTGCCCCCGGTTCGGACAGTCCCGTCGGACGACTTAGTTCGGACTTGGATCGGACTTGGATAGTGTCATGGATTCTTCGATGTATCGCGATCGTATTCGTCTCGACACGCTCCGGGGCAATATGATGTCGCCGGAAGAGGCGGCCATGCTGATCAAGGACGGCATGACCATCGGGATGAGCGGGTTCACGCGGGCGGGCGATGCGAAGGCCATTCCGCTCGCTCTCGCCGAACGGGCCGCCTCGGAACCCTTGCGCATCACCCTGATGACGGGCGCTTCTCTGGGCAACGACAACGACAAGCTTCTGACCGAGGCGGGCGTCCTGGCGCGCCGCCTGCCCTTCCAGGCCGACCCGACGCTGCGGGCGGCCATCAACGACGGCCGTGTCATGTTCATCGACCAGCATCTGTCCGAGACCGTGGAGATGCTCCGCTCGCGCCAGCTCGGCCCGATCGATTACGCCATCGTCGAAGCCTCGGCGATCACGGAGGACGGAGGGCTGATCCCGACGACCTCCGTCGGCAACAGCGCGACTTTCGCCATCCTGGCCGAAAAGGTCATCGTGGAGATCAATCTGGCCCAGCCGCTCGCGCTGGAGGGCCTGCACGACATCTACATCCCGACCCGCCGGCCCTTCCGCGAGCCGATCCCGGTCGTGTCGCCCGAGAGCCGCGCCGGCCTGCCCTTCATCCCGATCGATCCCGGCAAGATCGCGGCCATCGTGGTCACGCAGAAATCCGACAGCGCGGCAACCATCGAGGCGCCGGATTCGGAAACCGCGGCCATTGCGGGCCATCTCATCGAATTCTTCCAGTCCGAAGTCAGGAAGGGTCGGCTCGGAACGACGCTCGGACCGCTTCAGGCGGGAATCGGCTCCATCGCCAACGCGGTTCTCCACGGGCTCATCGAGAGCCCCTTTCACGATCTCAAGATGTACAGCGAGGTGCTGCAGGACAGCACCTTCGAACTGTTCGATTCGGGCAAGCTCGCCTTCGCGTCGGGATCGTCCATCACGCTCGGGCCGAAAGCCCACGATCGCGTGATCCCGCATATCGGCCGGTACAAGAACAGGATGGTCCTGCGCCCGCAGGAGATCAGCAATCACCCGGAGGTCATCCGCCGCCTCGGCGTCATCGGCATCAACACCGCGCTCGAATGCGACATCTACGGCAACGTGAACTCGACGCACGTCAACGGCACCCACATGATGAACGGCATCGGCGGATCCGGCGACTTCGCGCGCAACGCCTATCTCGCGATCTTCGTGACGAAGTCGCTCGCCAAGAAGGGGGCGCTCTCGCGTATCGTGCCGATGGTGACGCATGTGGACCACAACGAGCACGACGTCGACGTGATCGCGACCGAGATCGGCCTCGCCGACCTTCGCGGACTGGCGCCGCGCGAACGGGCAGAAACGATCATCCGGAACTGCATTCATCCGAGCTATCGCGAACTGGCGACCGACTACCTGAAGCGCGCGTCGCAACGCGGCGGCCATACGCCACATCTTCTGGAAGAGGCATTTTCGTGGCACATGCGGGCCCGGGAGACCGGAAGCATGCTGCCGCCCTAGCGCATCGTGCGAACGCTGGATCCGGCTTTTTCGCGAGAACGATGCGCTCTTTCCAAGAAGGGAGCATCGCAGGGAATCCCAAAAGTGGATTCCCCTTTTCACGTCCGATGCTCCAGGCGCCCGACCGGCGATCCGAGCCCGATTTATTCACATTCTTCGGGCGCGCTTTCACGCCCTTGCCACAGACTCGCCACACGAGCCGATTTGGCTACTCCCCAAGCATGCCTTGTATCAACTTAAGGAACTCTGCTCTTTTGCACATGCAACAGATACGCATGTGAAGCTGTAATGCCAAGTTCGGGAATGAGCCGATGCAAGTAGGCAGTACGTCACCTATCGGGATCCGGGGAAGCGAGATGGGTTTGGATGATCCATTTCCTATCGAGAAGTGCTCGGGGCGAGTCCGTGGCGCAGTTCTCGCAGAATTTCAGGGACGATGTCCTACGATCAGGGAAGTCGCCAGCATCTCGGATGCGCAATGGCTGACGGTTCCCAATATCGGCCCGACCACTCTCGAGGAGATCCGCCGCTATATCGGCGAGGCTCCGGTGGAAGAGCGCCTCTCGAACCTGCCGACCATGGAAGATGGCGAGCTGCTTTCCCGTCTGAACCGCGTTCAGCGCGAGCTCAGCCTCATCGCCAGCGCCATACGGACGAGGATCGCGTCTGCCACATTCAAGAGAGAGCAGCGCAAGTAAGAGCGCATCCGGAATGATAAGTTGCGTTACGTTGTGTCATGTTGAATGATATACGTAATTTCGCTTATGCATGCTGTTCTGTTGACTATTTTCCTCCTGGAGCATTCGTAACGCGTCGGTCACCAGGCACCCTACACCCTCCCCAAATCTTCATGACGTCGACCTCCCCATCATGGATGAGCCTGGGGCTTTCATCACGGTTTCGGAAACTCCGGCAGGAACCTTGACCTTCGACGTGGAGGTCATCGCCGTGGGACCTCCATCGCCAAGGCCGCCAAGGTGCCGCTCGGCGGCAGGACAAGCTGAGCGGGCGCTCGGGAAAGGATGCGTTCGCGTTCGACGCGGCCTGAATGCCAGGACCGACGTGACGTGGATTCCACTTTTCACGTCCGATGCTCTCGCCACCCGTCAGATCGAGAACGACAATATGGCCCGCGTGCCCGTGTGCTGCGGGTCGAACTCGATGGCCGATTGCAGGTTGGACGCCATGGCGCGCACGATCTTCGTTCCCAGGCCGCTGCCCTGAACCTCGCCCGTTCCCGTCCAGCCGATGCCGTCATCCTCGACGGACAGACGGATCCGCTCGCCGGAACTCGCCAGGATCACGCGGATGTCGCCGCTGGCTCCCTCCGGATAGGCGTATTTGAATGCATTGGTGACGAGTTCCGTCACGATCACGCCGACCGACACCGCCTTGTCGGTGGGAACCGGAATGGGCTCCGCCCGCAGCGAGATCGTATGCCCGCGGCCCGCCGTCCGCATGGCGCCCTCCAATTCCTCCACCAGGCCCTCCAGATAGGTGTCCATCTCGACGAAGCGGACATCGTCGGAGGTGTAGAGGCGCCGGTGGATCTGCGCGATGGCGGTGATGCGGCTCTGGGTCTCGGCGAGGGTATCCTGCGCGATCGTGTCGCCCGCGACCGCACGCTGCTGCATGGCGACGAGAGAGGCCACGAGCTGCAGGCTGTTGGCCACCCGGTGGTTGACCTCACGAATGAGCATCTCCGCCCGCTCGCGCGCCTCGCGCATCTCCCGCTCGGCGGCCTCCTTGGCCCGGCGCAGCCGCGCCGCCTCGAGGGCCTGCCCCGCCGCCGAATGGAGCAGATCGAGGAAGACGCCCCCGACGTCCTTGATGACGTAGTCGGCCGCGCCCGCCTTGAGGGCAGCCACGGCGATGCGCCCCTCATCCGCCCCGGTCACGTAGACCACCGGCGGCGGGTCGGCGAGCGTCTGGATCTCCGCCAGGACCTGGAGGCCCTCCTTGCCGGGCATGAAATGATCGAGCGCGATCACGTCGAAGGGCTGTGCGGCGAGCCGTTCGAGGCCCTCGTCGCCGCCGAGCGCGTGAGTGACCTGAAAGCCATGCCGGGAGAGCGCGCGCTCCACCAGGCGCCCGAGACCGGGATCGTCGTCGATATAGAGAAGGCGGATAGGCGAAGTGTCGCTCACAGCGTCTCGGGAACCTGAATGACGGATAGGAAAAGGCCAAGCTGGCGAATGGCCTGGGAGAAGGATTCGTATTCGACCGGCTTGGTGATGTACACGTTGGCGCCGAGGTCGTAGCAGCGCTGCACCTCGCGCTGATCGTCCGTCGTCGTCAGGACCACGACCGGAGCCCGCTTGAGGGTGTCGTCGTTCTTCAGCTTCGCCAGGATATCGACGCCGTTCATGTCGGGCAGGTTGAGATCCAAAAGGACGAGAAACGGGCCGGAACTGCGCACTCCGTCGCTGAACAGGTGCTCAAGCGCAGCCGTTCCGTTGCCGAATGTCCGGATCTCGTTGCACACGCCGGCGCGCCGGATGTTCTTCTCGATCAGGCGCGCGTGTCCCTCGTCATCCTCGATCATGATGATGGTGACGGGTTGCTGCTGGGGCATGTTACGCGGCCTCCGAACTCATGCTGATGGATTTGGGCAGGGTGACGGTGAAGGATGAGCCCTCACCTAGTCTCGAACGGACCGAGATGCTACCCCCCAGCCTTCGCACGAGGGCGCGAACATGCGCAAGACCAATTCCCTCGCCCTGCTGATCCTGCGTTCCGGAGCGCCGGAAGAGGTCGAAGATCCGCTCGAAATCCTTCTCGTCGATGCCGCGGCCGTTATCCTCGATCTCGTACCGCACCCCCGGGCCGAGATCCTGCCCCCGCACCACGATCCGGCCGGGACGCTTCGGGTCGAGATATTTCACCGCGTTGTCGATGAGATTGCCGAAGACCTGCTCCACGGCCAGGCGGTCGCTGAAGAGATCGGGGACGGTTTCGATGACCAGCTCGGCTCCCTTGTCCTGCAGCTGATGGGCAAGGCTGTGATGCTGGGCTTCGAGCAGCGTGTTCATGCTGATCTGCTCCGGGGCGAGCACCCTGCGGCCCTCCCGGGACAGCTTGAGAATGGCATTGATCAGCTTGTCCATCTTGATCGTCGATGTCCTGATGAACCCGATCGACTCCGCAAGATCCTCCTCGATGGCGGCACGCGCTTCCGCCGTAACGATGTTCGGATGGCTGTCGGAGACGCTCTTGTAGAATTTCTCGATATCCTCCCGGCAATTCTCGAGCTCGCTCGTGAACCCCATGATGTTCACGAGCGGGGACCGCAGGTCATGGCTCACGATATAGGCGAAGCGCTGGATCTCCTCGTTCGCCGCATCGAGTTCCCCGACCCGCTCGGCCAGCATTCCGGCCAGGCGGCGGGTCTCCTCCTGCGCCTCTTTGAGATCGTGAATGTCCGTGCAGGTGCCATACCAGCGCGTGATCCGCCCGTTTTCGTCGTAGACGGGCTGCGCACGCCCGAGCACCCAGCGATACTGGCCCGAACGGTGTCTCAGCCGGTATTCGATGTGATACGGCTCTCCGGACTCCAGCGAATGCCGCCACGTCGTCCACGCAAGTTCCCTGTCGTCGGGATGGAACATCCCGTTCCAGCCCGCGCCGTCGGTCGTGCCTTCCGGCACGCCGGTATACTCGTACCAGCGTTGATTGTAGTAATCGTGGAAACCGTCCGGCCGCGTTGCCCAAATGAGCTGATCGATGGAATTGGCGATCGCCCGGAAGCGTTCCTCGCTTTCCCGCAGAGCGTTCTCGGCCCGCCGATGATCCGTCACGTCATGGCCCTGCACGAAGATGCCGGAGACCTTTCCGTCGCGGCCGAAGATGGGCTGGTACACGAAATCGAGAAAATGTTCTTCGCCGGCATCCTCCGGACCTTGGCTGAGAACGATGCGGACGCCGCGGCCGACGAAGGGCTCGCCCGTGCCGTAGACCCGGTCGAGGAGGTTGAGGAAACCCTGCTCGACCACTTCCGGCAAAGCCTCGCTCACCGGCTTGCCGATCAGGTCCGCGCGGCCGACGACATGGCGATAGGCCGCATTGGCCATCGTGAAAACGTGATCCGGCCCGCTGAGCGCCGCGATGAAGCCAGGAGCCTGCTCGAACAGCTCCTGCAGGTGCTGGCGCTCCCGCGAAAGGATCTGGTTGACCTCCTGCACCGCCTGGGCCCGGCGGAACATATCGGTCTCGATCAGCGCGGACGGGCCTGACAGCAATACCGACGTTTGCGCGAAGGTTCGCAGATGGTGCAGTTCCGTGACGTCGACGGTGTGCTGGAGAATGGAGACCAGGTCCCCCGCGTCGTCGAACAAGGGCGTGTGCGTGGCGCTCCAGTAGCGAACTTCGAAGCCCTCGCCGTCGGGCAAGGGAATGGCGTACTCGATGAGCGGCAAATGATCCGTCACCTTCTCGCGGATGACGCGCTCGAACGAAGCATTGAGCTGCTTGTGGCTTTCCGAGTCCGGGTCGCTGGGAAAGGCTTCGAACATGCCGCGCCCGACCAGCTCTTCCCGCTTGCGCATCGTGGTGCGCAGATACGCATCGTTCATCCCCATGATGACCAGCGAGGGATTGACCAACACATATGGGTTCGGCGACGCGTTGAAAAGAGCCTCGAAGTTGATGGATTTCAATGCTTTAAGCCGGACGGCGCCCGGCTCCCCCTCAGTTTTCGGCCCCTCGCGCATCGTGCGAAAAAGTGGCCCCGGGTTTTCGCGAGAACGATGCGCTCTCTCCAAGAAGAGAGCATCGGATGCAATCCCAAAAGTGGAGGCCACCTTTCACGTCCGATGCTCTGGGGCCCTGCTTAATGTAGGACGCATTCCGGCCGACGCCAGATCTCTCACGGCAAAGCCTCGCCGGGACGCCACCGATCCTGGCGAGATGCGTTCCGGTCCGGGTCGCGCCGGCGGTGCGTCACACACAACGGGAGACACGCGCTCCACCTGATCGGCGCCCTCTCCGAATTCGGCGAGCTCAGCTTGCTCTGCATCGCACTGATGCGCGAGCAGGCCGAGGAATTCCGTCGCCGCACGACCGGCGTGCTCGACCGGGGACGTCGCCCCGCCCGAGGCTCACGCCTCGTATTCGATCCGGATCCTGGCGGCGGCCTCACGGGCGCGCGCCCTCGCCTCCTCGACGGTGCCACCGGAGGCCAGTGTCACCGCCATGCGGCGATAGGGCCGCGTCGTCGGCTTTCCGAAGATGCGGGCGTCGACTTCGCTCTCACCGGAACCCAGGGCCAGCGCATCTCCCAGTCCCTCGATGGAGAAGCGCTCCGCGTCCCGATCGGCCAGGACCACGGCCGAGGCGGTGGGGCCTCTCAAACGGATGCTCGGGATCGGCAGGCCGAGGATGGCCCGGGCATGGAGATCGAACTCGGAGAGGTTCTGGGACAGCAACGTCACCAATCCCGTGTCGTGCGGGCGGGGCGACAATTCTGAGAAGACGACCTCGTCCCGGGTGACGAAGAACTCCACCCCGAAAATACCGTAGCCGCCCAGGTTGTCGACGACCTTGCGGGCCATGTCCTGCGCTTCGGCCAGCAACCGGTCCGTCATCGGCGTCGGCTGCCAGGATTCCTGATAATCGCCGCGCTCCTGCCTGTGCCCGATGGGCGCGCAATAGGACACGCCCTCGCGGGTGCGGACCGTCAGGAGCGTGATCTCGTACTCGAAGGCCACGAATTCCTCGACGATGACCTTCCTGCGGTCACCACGCATGTTGGCGACGGCATCGTCCCAGGCCTGTTCGAGCTGATCGGCGGACCGCACCGTGCTCTGGCCCTTGCCGGAGGACGACATGACCGGCTTGATCACGCAGGGCAGCCCGGTGTGCTCCACGGCCGCCTTCACCTCGTCCAGGCTCTCCGCATATCGGTACCTGGACGTGCGCAGACCGAGTTCGGTCGCGGCAAGCTCGCGGATCCGGTCACGGTTCATGGTGAGCGAAGCCGCACGGGCGGAGGGCACGACCGTAAAGCCCTTGTCCTCGAATTCCTGGAGCACCTCGGTGCGGATCGCCTCGATCTCCGGGACGATGAAGTCCGGCCTGTGCTTCCCGATGGCGTGCCTCAGGGCATCCGCATCGAGCATCGGGAAAACTTCGGCCTCGTCGGCGACCTGCATGGCCGGAGCGTCGGCATAGGAATCGCAGGCGACCACATGGCAACCGTAGCGCTTGACCGAAATCACGAACTCCTTGCCGAGCTCGCCCGATCCGAGAAGGAGAATTTTGGGTTTTCCCACCGTCGTGACCTTTCCTCTGCTTCGGCACGAAACACCGGCCGTCGCCCTGCGTTCTGTGGAAGCATGATTTTGCGCCGCTTTCCAGCAGGGTCGCGCCGGCTCGCCTCGAAGCCTGCGTCAGGCGCATCCCTGCCGTCACGCCTGCGCATTGTGCGAACGCCGGATCCATACGCTAAGGGGAGCCCAGGAGAAGCGGAATGCTAGGAACGAAGAAAACACCGAACCGCTATGGCCGGCGGGTCACTCGCATCGAACCCCCGTCCCTGGAGGAGGCGATCGCGGCCGCCCAGGGCCTGACGGACAACCTCGATTGGCAGGTCGAAATCGCCTCCCAGCTCATGGGCATGGCGGAAGACGAGGTCAGGCCCGTGGCTCAGAAGCTCTCGGCGCAGCCGCGCCAGCTGGAGCGCCCCGCCCTCGCCGACCGGATCCTGGATCGCGGCGAAGGCGCCAAGGTCATCGTGGTGGAGCGGCGGCGTCCGCGACTGGCGGTGCGCTAGAACTCCCCTCGCGATCCGTCCCATGTTATCAGGGGCTGCGCGGACGCAGCCCCGTTTCTTGAAGCATCCCAGATATGGTCAAAGGCATCGTCCTTGCTTTCCTTGCCTTTGCCGTCTTCGCCTGGGGCGACGCGGTGGTGAAGGCCATCGGCCACGGCCTCGATCCGTTCGAGGTGACGTTTTTCGGCTACCTCATCCCCCTGCTGCTCTCTCCGGCCTTCATGAAGCCGGGCGACAGGCTCGGCGATCTCGTGCGCTGGAAGCGGCCCTGGCTGATGGGCCTGCGGGTGTTGTTCATCTCGGTGACGACGCCCCTGAGCGTGATGGCCTTCACGAGGCTTCCCTTCGCGGAAGCCTTCGCCCTTCTGTTCCTCATGCCGAGCCTCGTGACGGTCCTGTCCATCTTCATCCTGAAGGAGACGGTCCGGTGGCGGCGCGGCCTTGCGGTCTGCGCGGCGTTCATCGGCGTGCTCGTGATCGTCCGGCCCGGATTTCGGGAAATCCTCCCCGGGCACCTGATCGCGATTGCCGCCGCGCTCTGCTCGGCGGGCGGCGTGATCATGGGGCGGATGATCGGCACGACGGAAAAGCGCTATACCCTGATCGGAAGCGTGTTTCTCGGAACGGCGGCGATCGCCGGCGTTCTCATGATCCCGGGCTTCACGTGGCCGACCTTGCCCCAATGGGTTCTGCTGCTCGCCTTCGCGGCCACGGCCTTCGTGGCGCAGGCCCTCTTCGTCGTCGCCACCACCTATGCGCCGGCGGACCGCCTCGGAGCGGCGCAGTACAGCCAGATCCTCTGGGCCCTCCTCATCGGAGCCCTCTTCTTCGATGAATGGCCCGACTCCCTGGCGCTCGTCGGCATCGCCATCGTGGTCGGCGCTGGATTGTTCATCTTCGCGCGGGAGCAGACCTTGAAGAACACCCCTCCCGCAAAGGCAGATCCGGAAACCAGGCAGGAGCCCGCCGCGGCAGGAGACCCGAGGGCGCGGTAGGGCATCGAGCGCATCGAGCGCGGGAAGCGGGGACCGGTCTTGCGTGAAAGGATGCTCGAAAACATAGCCCCTCCAGCATGAAGCGGCGAGACAGACCCCGGATACGGAAGCGCTGAATGTCCAGTCCGGATCGGCCTTGCAGCGCCACGGATTGCGGAGCGCACTCGACAGATCAGCCTTGAGCGTGGAAATACTGTATCGACGAAAGGCAGAACCGGGAGGAACTGTTGACGAGCTGGAAGTACCGAATTGTCCGATACAGGGACGGATCTGGATACGGCCTCCACGAAGTGTTCTACGACGAGGGCGGAAACCCAACGGCCCGGACCGAGGAACCGATCGGCTTTGATGCATGCTTGCGAGAAGGGCCCGAGGAGATCGCTCGCCTGCTCCAGCAGGCGCTCGAAGACGCGCAGGCCCAGTCGGTACTGGATGAGCCGGAAAGATGGCTTAGTGAGCCAACCGCCTTCGAATACAAGATTGCCGATCCTATCCCTGATGTGACCGACGACCCGGTGGAGCGGCTTCTGGACAAGGTAGGGCAAGCCTACCAGATCATCGGCTATCTTGTATCCGGGAAGAGCCAGCGACCGTCCGAGAGCGAGCAGATCCGTGCTTTGGACTACTATGCGGACGAGACTGCCTACGATCCAGACTTCCTGCCATGGCCGCGTAACAGCCATGTGAAGCAAGAGCAGGACAATCAGGCTTGAGGCTCGTCCGTGTCATGAAGCGACAACGTACGAGCGCGATCGCCAATGCCTGCCTCTGCTCCTCACTGGGGAGGAGGGCTGCGAGGAGTTGGAGATCCGGATCGGGAAGTTCTTCGAGTTCTGCCTTGTCCCGCCGGCGGATCTTGGCGCCATTGTCACGCTCTACGATCCCTGGCAGATCTCCGAATGGATGATCGCTCTGCATCCATCACCGGTACAGGACCGGGCCACTCTCAAGTCGCGTTCTGAATCGGACCAAGATGCGAAAACGTCCGAAAGAGGAGCCCGTCACCGAAGAGCGCCTCGAGCGCGCCCTGGTCTATGTGGCGTATGTCATGGAGCGTCATGGAGGGGTGTACCTGCCGATCTTCGAACGCTTGGAGAAGGAGCTTGCGAATCTGCGGAGCAAGAATGCCGCGTTGGATCGTGCTCGCAAGCTGCTGGCTGAAGCCCGAGCAAAGGGCAAGATCGATTTCTAAGATCTACTCTTCCTCGGCAGTTTTCTCAGCAGTTTTTCGGCTCCGGAGCTTGGCCCGCAGCCGGAGTCCACGCTGCCGCGATTTCGCTTTCGGCCGGAAATTTGAGTCTAAGTTCCTGATTTTATTGGCGACCCCTGCAGGGCTCGAACCTGCGACCTACTGCTTAGAAGGCAGTTGCTCTATCCAGCTGAGCTAAGGGGCCATTGGGCCGTGGCCCGGACGTTAGTGGGTCCAGGGCCCGACGCGATTGAATTTGAAATTATCGGAATAGGACATCGTCCGCCGCTTGACCTCCTGAGGCTCCTCGACCCGGTAGGCGATGCCTTCGCGCTCCGCATAGGCCATGGCCTCTTCCTTGGTATCGAACCACAGGCGGAGCTGCTGACGCATATCGCCCGAGCTGGTCCAGCCCATGAGAGGCTCGATTTCGCGGGGCTTGTCCTGCTCGAAGACGAGCAACCATTGCTTGGTCCGGGCCAATCCGGACTGCATTGCGGATTTGGCGGGTTTGTAAATCCGTGCAGGCATTGGTTTTCGCACTCTCTCCAAGACTTAAGCCGGTGAGGATGGTCGGGGCGGCAGGATTTGAACCCGCGACCCTCTGCTCCCAAAGCAGATGCGCTACCAGACTGCGCTACACCCCGAGTCTCTCAACAGCTTGGTTTCTCTATCGATTTGAGAACCCCTAGGCAAGCCCTAGGTTGCAGCACCCAGAGCAATAACAGGGCAGTATGCCCCGGAATGCCATGAATTTCCCCGTGGGAAGGCCCTGATCATACCCTGGCGACCACCGCGAAGGCGCCGGGGAACCGGCGCGATGTTCCGGCGGCACAGGAACGGACGCCGTCGCATTTCACGAATTCTGCCGTGGATACGCCGAAGGAAGTCCCGCGAAAGTTGGGCAGGAATTCTTTAGAGTTAGGGCTCTCCGCATGAGGCCGGTTCTTAACCTAGTTGATGGTCGGGATGGAAGAGCGTCGGGATAGTTTGCGCATGGATGGAGTTCCATCATGCCGCGCTACTTCTTTCATCACCTCGTCGGCAATCGATTATTGCGAGATCGGACCGGGGTCGAATTGCCGGATCTCAAGCATATGCCGCATGCCGAAACGGATACCGAAGGGTGGGCAAAATGCCTCGGCAAGCGAATTCAGCCGGGTCGCATCATGGTTGTGACCGACCAGACCGGACAGGTCGTCTTTGTGACCGCCATCTGACGGCCCGTCACCGGCAGGGCGGCTGAAGGGGGCTGCCCAACCCTCCGCCTTTCTCTGCGGGTATCAGCCACATCACCTTACGACACAACCTTACGACATTAAGTCAATTGTACGGACCCGCTCCTCCCGTCTACCTTGCGGAGGTCAATGGGAGCGAAAACATGGCGACGTTTACTTGGTCGGGACCCTACGGCTTCGATCTGAGAGACCTCGATCTTTCCGGGCTGGCCTACGCCTACGGCTACACGCGCACGTCCACCGTGTTCGCAGCCCGGTACGACGCCAAGGGCTCCTTCCGGGACGAATTCCGGGGAACCAGATTCGCCTATGACCGCGACGGCGTTCCCATCTCCGGAACCGTCAAGAGCTATGCCGCCATCGCGTCCGGCAAGAAGATCGGCTCCATCGACGGCATCAACATTTCCGCGACATCGCTCGTCGCCGCCGCAATGACCTCTTCAACGGCGGACGACCTGAAGATCTTCAAATCGGCTTTCGCCGGCCATGACCGGCTCACGGGCGGGGCCTATGCCGACAAGCTGGAAGGCTTCGGCGGCAACGACATCCTCTACGGGAAGGCCGGGGCCGACAAGCTCTACGGCGGAGCCGGCGCAGACACCTTCGTCTTCAACTCCACGGGCGACAGCACGGTCTCCGCTTCCGGGCGGGACACGATCTTCGACTTCACGCCTTCTCAGAAGGACAGGATCGACCTGCACATGATCGACGCCAACAAGAAGGTCGCCGGCAATCAGGCCTTCACCTTCATCGGCTCCCAATCCTTCCATAAGAAGGCGGGTGAGCTGCGCTATGAGAAATACGCAACCGGGGTCCTCGTCGGCGGAGACGTCGACGGCGACGGCCGGGCCGATTTTTCCATCTATGTGAAAGGCCTTTCGACCCTCTCGAAAGCCTATTTCATTCTGTGACGGCCGTGAGAGCATCGGACCTGCAACGGGGAATCCATTTTCGGGATTGACCCCGATGCTCCCTGCATCATCCGGATCAGGTCGTCTTCGCCTCACCGCCTGAAAAGCGGGTGCTCCACCTTGTCGCCCGGCTTGATGCCGAGCCGGGCCGCGGTGCCGGCATTCAGCTCCAGGACGGCGAGAACGGGCTCCCCGGAGGAAATGGTGCGGGTCGATAACGGCTCCGTGTTGGCGGCGACGCGGGCGATCGTGCCATCCTGCCGGATGAACAGCATGTCGAGGGGCAGATAAGTGTTCTGCATCCACATGGAGACCGGCTCGACCCGGCCGAAATCGAAGAGCATGCCATGGTCGGCCGCCATGGAGCGGCGGAACATCAGCCCCTGGGCCCGGTCCGCGTCATTGCGGGCGACCTCGACCTGGAAGCCGTGCTTCTGGCCTCCCTGGCTGGTGATCGACAACGCCTCCATCGCCTGGGCATAGACCGCTCCGGCCGAGGCGATCACAAGGGCGAGGGCCGGAAGGGCCGGATGGAACCGCTGGAACACGAACGCAACCTGTCAGTGGGAGTGCGGCAGAGCCATTTCAGCCAGGCGGACCTCGGCGGCCATGAGGCCCTTCGAACCGTCGCCGAAGCGCACGAAGACCCGCTCGCCGGGCTTCAGCTCGGCGATGCCGTAGCGGCGAAGCGTCTCCATGTGGACGAAAATGTCGGGCTTGCCCTCTCCCTGCGTCAGGAAGCCGAAGCCGCGCAGGCGGTTGAACCACTTCACCACGGCGGGCTCGAGGCCGCTCGTCGGCACCACCTGGACGTGCGTGCGCGGCAGCGGAAGCTCGGACGGATGCAGGGCCGTCGATTCGTCGAGCGACAGAACCCGGAAGGCCTGAAGGCCGCGCGGGCGCTGGACCGCCTCGACCACGATCCGGGCCCCCTCGTTGGCGGCCTGATACCCGTCCCGGCGCAGGCATGTCACATGCAGCAGAACATCGGGCATGCCGTTGTCGGGGACGATGAAACCGAAGCCCTTGGCGACGTCGAACCATTTGATCCGACCGCTCACATGAATGAGTTCGAGGGAACTCTCCTCCCCGGGGGCCTGGGCGACCTCACGGCGACCTTGATCGAAAGAGGAGCTTTCCTCTCGAAGATTGAAGGAGTTAGAGCCGAAATCGCTAGTCATGAATAAACCCGAACTCGAATCAAAAATCCCGATTCTTAAAATGAGGATAACATCGTCCTGATTCAGGGGAAGACGGAAACGCGCCTGAAAATGCGATGATTTTTTCAGCACTCGGCGAGACCATTGAAATTACGACAGAAATACCGACATGACGGACCCGATTTCTGCGCGGATCACCAGATCGGCCTCGCCGTCGAGCGGAGTCGGCTCCCGGTTGAGGATCACGAGCCGGGCTCCGTTCTCCTTGGCGAAGGCCGGAAAGGCCGCGGCCGGATAGACCACCAGGGACGATCCGGCCACGAGGCAGAGATCGCACCGCGCCATGGCCGTCTGGGCCCTGCGCATCGCTTCTTCCGGCATGGACTGGCCGAAGGAAATCGTGGCGGATTTCAGAACGCCCCCGCAATGGACGCAGGCGGGAGGGTCTCCGCTCGCCTCGAAACGGCTCCTGATCCAGTCGAGCTCGTGGCGGTGGCCGCAGGACAGGCATTTCGCATAGGTTCCATTGCCGTGAAGCTCGATGATCTGCTCGTCCGAGAGGCCGGAAGCCTGATGAAGGCCGTCGATATTCTGCGTAACGACCGCCGGCATGCGTCCCGAGGCCACGAGCGCGGCCATGCCGAGATGCCCCTGGCTGGGCCGCGCGCCGCGATAGAGATCGTCCATGACGAATTTCCGGCGCCAGGCTTCGCGCCGCGCTTCGGCGCTTCGGAGAAAGAGCTCGAAGGAGATCGGCTTGTTGCTCAGCCAGGGACTGCCGGGCGAACGAAAGTCCGGGATGCCGCTCTCCGTCGAGATGCCCGCCCCGGTAAAGCCGACCACCATCCTGGCGGCGTGGATCATGTCCTGCAATTCGGAGATTGACGCGGCGATGTTCTCGGTCATGTCACTGATATATGCAGGCGGGGCCCCGTGAGAAGCGCCTCTCAACGACAGGATCCCCATTCCGTGACCGACGAACTTTCCCGCGCCGGAGCCACCCCCTGGAGGCGCGCCGAAGCCGACGCATCGGCTGGACACCCGCCCGCCGCCACGTTCCAACGGTGGGACGTCATCGATGTCGCCCGCGGCGTCGCGATCCTCGCCATGATCGTCTATCACTTCGGCTGGGACCTGAGCTTCCTGCAACTCATCGAAACGAACGTCCTTCAGATTCCGGCATGGCGATGGTTCGCACGGGGAATCGCCGGTTCCTTTCTGCTGCTCGCCGGAATGGGCCTGGCCCTCGCCCATCTGCAGGGTTTCCGCCGATCCGCCTTCCTGAGACGTCTCCTGAAAGTCGGCGGCGCGGCCTTGGCCGTCACCCTCGTGACCTTCTTCGTCTTTCCCGACAGCTACATCTTCTTCGGCATCCTGCACTGCATCGCGGTTTCGAGCGTGCTCGCGCTCCCCTTCCTGCGGCTGTCCCCTGCCCTCACCCTGCCGGTCGCCGCATTCTGCCTCGCGGCGCCCTCTCTTTTCACGAGCCCCGCTTTCGACGCGCCCTTCCTCGACTGGCTGGGCCTCGGCGCCGCGGACCCCGTGACGAACGACTACGTCCCCATCTTTCCGTGGTTCGGCCTGGTTCTGATCGGGGTCGCACTCCGCAAGGCGCTGGTGCCGCGCGCAGGCGCATGGCCCCTGGCGCGCTGGCGGGCGCGGGATCGGCTGTCGCGGTTCCTCGTCTGGGCCGGACGAAAGAGCCTCCCGATCTATCTTCTTCACCAGCTGGTGCTGCTCGCGCTCCTCTACGGCATTCTGCAGGTTACCGGCCCGAATCCGAGGGCCGAAGCGCGGCCCTTCATGGATGACTGCGTGGCCTCGTGCCTTATGGGGAATGTTCCTGCGGCCACGTGCAATGCCGTCTGCTCCTGCACGGTCGATCGGCTCCGCCAGGGCGATCTGTGGCGGAAGGCCCTGAGCGGCGCGATGACCGAGGATGACAGAACCCGGATGTCCCGCATGGCCCAGCAATGCCTGCGGCGCGATCCGTCCTGACTGGCACGTCGGGACGGACCGGGTCCGATGGCCGATTTGTCCGATCGCAGCGGCATCTTGCAAATTCCCAAACGTAATTTGCAAGGGTTCAATGTCGACGCTATGTTGTATTGGAACGATACGCGATATCGTCCCGCTCCGACACTACGTAAGCCACCCGAAGGAAACACCATGACCCACCAGCTGGAGGCGAACGTTGCGCGTGAAATTGTCGATCTCTGCAAGACCGTCGGCGGAAGCAGCGTGACTCATGTCGACATGGACATGTCGCTGACGCACGACCTCCACTTCGATTCCGGGCAGCTCATGCAATTCTTCTCGCGTGTCGAGCAACTCTATGCGGGCTTGGCCCTCGACAGGTGGTTCATCGAACATTGCGCCAACGGCCGCGACACGGTCGGCGGCGTCGTGCGCTATATCGCGGATGCCCTGCCCCGTGCGGCATCCGAATTTTCCTACAACGCCCATCACCCGCCCCGGTCCGGCCGGTCATCCGCCGGCGCGTGGCGCCGGGGCCCGGCGGGTCGCTCCTAGCGCCTCGTGCGCAAAAGTGGCCCCGGTTTTTCGCAACGAACGCTGCTCCATGCTATTCACAAGGGCTCGCCTCTTGTGGAGCGCGCCCGTGCGACACTTGTGAACTGGGCGCGCGAGAGCGAAGAAGCCGCTGGAAAACTCACGCCTCTTTGGCGTTAAGTTCCCGAGCCTACCCAATCATCATGAAGAGGTGCTGTCGTGTTGCGGGACTATCTCGCCGATCTTCCCCTGGTGGCCATCCTGCGCGGATTGCGGCCGGATTCTGCCGAAGCTGTCGGAATGGCCCTGGTCGAAGCGGGCTTCCGCATCATCGAGGTTCCCCTGAACTCGCCCGATCCGTTCCGCAGCATCGAGATTCTGGCCAAGGCCATGCCGGACGGCGTCCTCGTCGGCGGAGGAACGGTTCTCGATCCGGAACAGGTCGACGGCATCCGCGACGTGGGCGGCAAGCTCATCGTCATGCCGCACGGGGATACCGACGTGATCCGCCGCGCCAAGGAGCACCGCATGCTCTGCACGCCCGGCGTCGCCACGCCGACGGAGGCCTTCGCGGCCCTCAAGGCGGGAGCGGATGCGATCAAGATCTTTCCCGCGGAGGGCATTCCTCCGGCGATCGTCAAGGCTTGGCGGGCCGTGCTGCCGAAGGACACGATCGTGCTGCCCGTGGGCGGCATCAGGCCCGACACCATGAAATCCTATGTGGATGCGGGCGCCGACGGGTTCGGCCTGGGCTCCGCGCTCTTCACGCCCACGATGGGCGTCGAAGACGTCGCCCGCAACGCGCGCGCCTTCGCGGACGCATGGAAGGAACTGCGCTGACGGTGAAGCTCCTCCAGCCTTTGCAGGAACCGCCTTACGGACAAGGCGTTCATACGGCACGGCTTTCAACAGGAGATTCAACCATGAGAAGACTGGCTCTCGTCCTTGCCGCGTCCGTGATCGGCACGGCCGCCTTCGCTCAGGACACCACGACCACCATCAAGAAGGAGGAAGGGCTCCTCGGCAGCAAGACGACCATCGAACAGAAGCGCGAGCCGAGCACGACGTCCTCGACGACGGTCACGACCGGCTCCGGCGTGGGCTGCACGACCGAAACGAAGCAGAAGACCAACGAGTTTGGCGACACCACGACGAAGAAGACGACCGAATGCTGAGCGCGCTCGCGACTCCGACGGTACAGCAAAGCCCGGCTTCCAGCCGGGCTTCCTCGTTGGAGGCCGGCTAGCGTATCGGACGCAAAAGTGGGAACCGGTTTTGCGTGAAAGGATGCTCAAAAGCATCAACTTACAGCATCGGACAGGCCATCGACCTCACATCCGATGCTCGGGCATCGCCTATGAGCACCGAGCGTAAACCGGCTCGAAGGTTTCTCGTGCGGTGCCCTAACGGCGCTTGCCGCCGCGAAAGAAGGGCACCGTCAGCAGGCGGCGCCCCGTCTCGTCCACGATCTCGAGTTCGATATTGCCTGCGTCCCTCAGCTCGTCGCGCAGTTCCTCCACCGTGGCGAGGGCTTCGGCGCGGGCGGCATCGAAATCCGGCAGTTCGATGCCCTCCTCGTCCTCATCGACATCGTAACCGTCGCGGATATTGAAGAAAAAGCGAGGCATGGCAGAACGCTCGAGCAGAGAGATGGCGAGAAAACGGTTTCGACTTCGTCAGGTTCATTCTAGCGGGAGCAGCCCCCGCCTGGACACTGGAATCTTGATGAGAATGCCCGGTTATGCAGCACAAGTTGAGGCTCGGGCGGCAGGGACGCTTTTGGAAGATTTGCGCACTTTTGCAAGACTTGCGCGTTGAAGGACACAGGAAGGGGGCCTGCGGGAAAACCGCTAAGGATGCGCCATGATCCACCGTCCCCTCGCTGCTCTGTCCGCTCTCGGATGCTCGCTGCTCGTCGCCCCCTCCGCCTTTGCCCAGGTCCAGGCGTCGTGCGGGCTGCGAAGCGAAATCGTGAAGCTGCTTTCCGATCAATACAAGGAGAACCCCGTCGGCATCGGCCTTGCCCAACCCGGCCAGGTGCTTGAGGTCTTCGCCTCGCAGGCGGGCACATGGACGATGGTCATGACCATGCCGGACGGTAAGGCCTGCCTCATCGCGGCAGGCAACAACTGGGAAATGGTGACGAAGGTCAAAGGCGATCCGGCCTGATGCCGAATGCGTCGGCTGGCCCACCGAAACCAAGCAGCTAGTTCGGCCGCTCGGGAACCTCTATGGCCTCAAGGAACGGAAACTCCAGGACGATCTCCCCGGCCTCGTCCGTGACCTCGATGTAGCTTGCAGCCCAGTTCACGGGCTGCGGAAGTTCCGAGTTCATGATGTTGCGAGCCGTCGCTTGCGTTGCCCTCCAGGCCGCGTCCATGTCTCGGAAGTCTTGCCCTTCGGGGTCCTGGACGACGTCTGCGCCTATATGCACATGAAAGAAATAGCGTGGCACGATGTGACCTCAGGCTTGCAGAAGCTCCACGCAGCACGGCGGAAAGATAGCATTGGACCACGGCGCATGGCGCGACGAGGTTCCATTCGCCGGTGCGTTCGGCCGACCGTTTCGTAGGACTTGCGAGCATAAGGACGAATTCGTGCTTTGCTCAAGCCAGATATATGGCCACCGCAACCAAAACACTTAATGTGCTCAGACCTGCAGCCGCACCAAATGGGATAAGGATCGACTTCAGTTCTTCAGACATGGGGACCGGCCCAACGGAAGCGATTAACGGAAGCTTAACGCAGCGCCGCCGGATCCGATCCACGCGGACGAAAATTTGGGTTCGCCTGCGTGAAGCTGGGCGCGAAAGGATGGCACCCTAAGCCGGACACGAAGGCAGCCGCTCGTTCGGTGCCATGATTAAGATTTCCCCGTCTCTGCCGTGAGCTTGGGAAGTTCTGTCGTCATCCACGCCACCATCTCCTCACGGGTCTTGATGGCCTCCGGCATTGGGATGAAGGGGCCGCCCGTGTCGTGGATGGCGATGAGGTCTTTCGGCCCGGTGATGGGGTCCAGACCTCCCGTTGGCCGGGACCACGCGGAATATATCCGCTGACTGATCCAGACGCCCACAATCCAGAGGATGGCGATACAGCAAAGCGCGAGGGCCAGTAGAACCAGTGCTATGCGCATGGTGCCCCTCCATGTCGTACGCTTCACCAAGACGTAGGTCGTCCCGACACGGCCAGCAAGAGAAGCCCCCTCTCCTTTCTGACCGCGTCACGAACCGCCCCACCTTCGTTGCACGAAATTCGCGCCCTCCTCCATGTCCCTCACGTTGCCATGACGGATTGGCGGTCGGACATCCCTGAAGGATCGGCTGTGCCCGATGGGGCTTGGGCGGACGATTGTTCAGCAGCCTTGCAAAGGTCACGGACACGGACCGCCTCCCGCACGTTCCTGCGTCTGCCCTCGCGTGTGTCGGAGGTTCGAAGGGAGACCCTAAGCTCTCGGGATCGGGGAGGAGCCGGTTCCCCTGCGAGGGACCGGGGCGACATCCGCCGAAACGCGTCAATGCCGGAACGTCGCCTTTGCAGATGGGGCATCGCCAGGCCTTCGAACCAGCGCTCCGTAGCCCGGATTCGAACCAGCAGGGGGCGGGCCTAACCCTCGGAAAGGGCAGATGATTTCGGCTTGCAAAGACTGAAGGAAAGGAGTGGCGCGCCCTAGGGGAGTCGAACCCCTCTTTCCTGCGTGAAAGGCAGATGTCCTAACCGATAGACGAAGGGCGCGCTGTGTTTCGGAGGGCATCGCCTCCGAAGTGGGCGGACATATAGATGGGTTCGTGACGTACCGCAAGCGTCAGTTTCGATTTATTCAGGCTTCGCCGTATCCATGATCCGCAGCTCGGCCTTTTCCTGCCCGCCCCAGCGGTCGATGGAGAGCGTTCCCGCCACGTGCAGCGGGTTTCCGATGCCGGCCGAGAGCGCATTCCCGAGCGGTTGTCCCGCGGCGCGGAAGGCGATTCCGCCGATGAAGCTGCCGTCGCCGCCGCGCAGCTTCACACGCATGTGCCCGCCGCTTCCGACCTCGCGGGCCTCGACGAGACGATGCTGTGGAAACACGAACATCGGCTCCGGCTGGCCCGAGCCGAACGGCCCTGCCCGCTCCAGCGCCGTCACGAGCGCAGGCTGCGCGCCCGCCGCCGTCAACGTGGCGTCGATGGGAAACTGGTCGTTGAGGCGCATGGTGCTGACGGGCTCGTTGAGCCTGTCGGTCACGAAGGCGAGAAAGCGGTCGAGTTCGGCGGCGCGAATCGTGACGCCCGCCGCCATGGTGTGCCCTCCGCCCTTGATGGCGATCCCGGCGTCCACCGCCGCACGGACGGCGTGGCCCAGATCCACGCCGGGCACGGAACGGCCCGAGCCCGTGGCGGTTCCGTCGGGGTTGAGCGTGAACGCAAAGGCGGGACGGCGAAAACGTTCCTTGGTGCGCGCGGAGATCAGGCCGACGACGCCCGGATGCCACTCGGCCGAGGCCGTCACGAGCACGGCCTGATCGGGAGCCTTCTCGAGCGCCATCATGGCCTGAGCCTCGGCTTCCTGGACCGCGACGACCTCGATGGCCTGGCGTTCCCGGTTCAGACGGTCGAGCTCGCCGGCGATCTGGCCGGCCTGGACCGGGTCCTCCGTCAGCAGGAGCCGGGATCCGAGCGCCGCGTCGCCGATGCGCCCGCCCGCGTTGATGCGCGGGCCGACGAGATAGCCGAGATGCCAGGATTCCGGTGCACCCGCGAGCCCCGCCGTGTCGAGAAGCGCCGCAAGGCCCACGCGGCGGCGGCCCCGCATGATCGAAAGCCCCTGGCGCACGAAGGCGCGGTTCAGGCCGACGAGCGGCACCACGTCGGCCACGGTGGCGAGCGCCACGAGGTCGAGGCTGCCCATCAGGTCCGGCTCGGGCCGGTTCTGGAAGAAGCCGCGTCCGCGCAAGGTGCGGTTGAGCGCGACCAGGAACAGGAAGACCACGCCCGCCGCGCAGAGATGCCCGAGGCCGGAGAGATCGTCGTGACGGTTCGGATTGACGATCGCGAGCGCCTCGGGCAGGCGCTCGGGCGCCTGGTGGTGATCGAGCACGACGGGATCGAGGCCGAGGCGCGTCGCCTCGGCAAGCGGCTCCATGCTGGCCGTGCCGCAATCGACCGTGACCAGGATATCCGCCCCCTGCTCCCTCAGGCCGCGGATCGCATCGACATTCGGGCCGTACCCTTCCGTGATGCGGTCGGGAATATGGATCGCATAGGAGATGCCGCAGGCGCGAAGATACTCGGCCAGGAGCGCCGCGCTGCAGGCTCCGTCGACGTCGTAATCGCCGAAGATGGCGACCTTCTCGGCGCGCGTCACGGCATCCGCGAGCCGGTTGGCGGCAGCCTCCATGTCGGTGAGGACATGGGGATCGGGCATGAGATCGCGCAGGCGCGGATTCAGGAACCCTTCCGTTTCGTGGATGCCCACGCCGCGGCCCGCGAGCACCCGCGCCACGATGTCCGGGACGCCATGGGTCTGGGCGATGGCGATGGCGATCGCGCTCTGGGCGGCGCTGCAGCGCTCGACCCAGGTCCGTCCCAGGGCGGATTGCGCCACGCCCAGAAAAGGCTTCGGCAGGGAAATAGGCGATGATTCGGTCACGCTCTGAGTCTTACCCGTGAAATGTGGTCAAATCACCCCGCGTTCAAACGGCAATGGCCGGGACGAGCCCGGCCATGTCACATCACGAGGTTCGACTGCCTGGAGCATCGGGCCCAAAAGTGGCTTCCACTTTTGGGATCAATTCGATGATCTAGTCCAGGTGGAACTTCGCCAGTTCACGGTGCTCGCCATGGATGCGGCGCACGGTGCCCGTCGCGGAGCGGTAGACCACCGTCTCGGTGGTGATCACGTCCTTGCTGAAATGGACGCCCTTGAGCAGCGCGCCGTCCGTCACGCCGGTGGCCGCCACGATCACGTCGCCGCGGGCCAGATCCGTCATGTCGTATTTCTTGTTGGGGTCGGTGACCCCCATCTGGAAGGCGCGGGAGCGCTTCTCCTCGGTGTCGAGGATCAGGCGGGCCTGCATCTGGCCGCCGATGCAGCGCAGCGCGCCGGCCGCGAGCACGCCCTCGGGGGCGGCGCCGATGCCGAGATACATGTCGATTCCCGTGTCGGCCGGCTTCGTCGTGAAGATCACGCCCGCCACGTCGCCGTCTGTGATCAGGCGAACGCCCGCGCCGGTCTTGCGGATGGCGGCGATCAGCTCGGCGTGACGCGGACGGTCGAGCACGAGGCAGTTGATCTCGTTCGGCGCCACACCCTTCGCCTTGGCGAGGGCATGGATGTTGTCCTCCGGCGAGGCGTCGAGATCGATCACGCCGGTCGGATAGCCGGGGCCGACCGCGATCTTGTGCATGTAGACGTCGGGCGCGGCGAGCAGCGTGCCCGCCTCCGCCATGGCCATCACGGCGATGGAGCCCGGCATGTCCTTGGCGCAGAGGGTCGTGCCTTCCAGCGGGTCGACGGCGATGTCCACCTTCGGTCCGTTCTTGTTGCCGACCTTCTCGCCGATGAACAGCATCGGCGCCTCGTCGCGCTCGCCCTCGCCGATCACGACGGTGCCGTCGATGGGGAGCTTGTTGAGCTCACGGCGCATGGCGTCGACCGCGGCCTGATCCGCCGCCTTTTCGTTGCCGCGCCCGCGCAGCCGGGCCGAAGCCACGGCCGCGCGCTCAGTGACGCGGACGAGCTCCATGGTGAGGATGCGCTCGATGAGTTGCCCCGGTTGGACGGTAATGCCTTGCGACATGGACGTGTCGTCTCCCTTGTGACGGTGACCGGCGGGCGCAACCGCCCGCCCGATGATTAATCGCGTTCGATGCGAATGACTTGGGGCGGCTCGGCGATAAGACCATCCCCCGAGATCTTCTCCAGGGCGGAACGGATCGCCGCCTCCGTCGCCGCATAGGTGATGAGAACGAGCGACACGGGCGCGCCCGAGCGGCCGTGAGGATCCTTCGTGGCCGCTACCTCGGAGCGCTTCTGCAGGATGCTCTCCAGCGAGATGTCCGCCTCGGCCATGCGGGTGGCGACGCCCGCGGCGACGCCCGGCCGGTCATGGACCGTGAGGCGGACGTAGTAGCCGCCCTCGTGGCGCTGCATGGGGGCCCTCAGGGCCTTCTCGAGCTGCTCGACGGGTCTGCCGAACAGCGGCTGGACCAGGCCCGCGGCCACGTCCGCGAGATCGGCCACCACCGCCGAGGCCGTGGCGTCGCCTCCCGCGCCCGGCCCGATCAGCGTCAGCTCGCGCACCGCGTCCGCGTCGATGGTCACGGCGTTCGTCACCCCCATCACCTGGGCGATGGACGAACTCCGGGGGACCATGGTCGGGTGCACGCGCTGTTCGATTCCCGTCTCCGTGCGTTCGGCGACGCCGAGCAGCTTGATGCGGAAACCGAGCTCCTTGGCCATGGCCAGGTCGAGCGGCGTGATGGACGAGATCCCTTCCACATAGATGGCGTCGGCGTCGATTTCGGTCCCGAAGGCGAGGCTCGTGAGGATCGCGAGCTTGTGGGCCGTGTCGAAGCCTTCCACGTCGAAGGTCGGGTCGGCTTCCGCATAACCGAGGCGCTGCGCGTCCTTCAAGCATTCCTGGAAGGTCAGGCCCTCCAGCTCCATGCGGGAGAGGATATAATTGCAGGTTCCGTTGAGGATGCCGTACAGGCGCGCGACCCGGTTCCCGGGCAACGCCTCCCGAAGGGTCTTGATGATCGGGATGCCGCCGGCGACCGATGCCTCGAAGGCGATCGATCCGCCATGGATCTCGGCGAGCTTCGCAAGAGCAAGGCCGTGCTTGGCCAGCAGCGCCTTGTTGGCGGTGACCACGTGCTTACCCTGCGACAGGGCTGCCCGCACGACTTCAAGGGCCGGTCCGTCGGCGCCGCCGACCAGCTCGACCACGCACTCGACCTCGGCCGATCCGGCGAGATCCACCGGGTTGTCGAACCATGCGAACCGGGAGAGATCCACCCCGCGATCCTTGGAGCGGTCACGGGCCGAAACGGCGACGACCTCCACGGGCCTTCCGCCCCTCTGCGTGACCGTCGCGTTCCGGCGTTCGAGGATCCGAATAACCGAAGCGCCGACGGTACCGAGGCCGGCAATGCCCACCTTGAGAGGACGTATCACGGACAGAAGCTCCCTGTAAAACCGGGTTGCTCTTTACGACCGCCAAGCTCTCATGTCCATGCGGACCCGGAAACTTGCCCAGGAAACCATCGCCTTCCGCCCGTCCGAAATCTAGCCCCGGCGCGCCATCGGGACCACGTTGTGCAGGATCTGGTCCGCCTGATCGAAGAACTTGCGGATGTTGCGGGCCGCCTGACGGATGCGCTGCTCGTTCTCCACGATGGCGATCCGGACGTAATCGTCGCCGTGCTCGCCGAACCCGATGCCGGGCGCGACCGCCACATCGGCCTTTTCCACCAGAAGCTTGGAGAATTCGAGGCTCCCCATGCCGCGGAACTTCTCCGGGATCTCCACCCAGGCGAACATGGAGGCGCTGGGGGCCGGAACGGGCCAGCCCGCCTTGCCGAAGGAATCGACCAGGACGTCGCGGCGCTTCCTGTAGGTGGCGCGCATCTCCCGGATGCAGTCCTCGGGACCGTTGAGGGCCGCCGTCGCCGCCACCTGGACCGGCGTGAAGGCGCCGTAATCGAGATAGGATTTCACCCGGGCGAGCGCGGCGAGAAGGCGCTCGTTGCCGACCGCGAAGCCCATGCGCCAGCCCGCCATGGAGAACGTCTTCGACATGGAGGTGAACTCCACCGCCACGTCGATCGCTCCGGGAATCTGCAGGATCGACGGAGGCGGGTCGTTCTCGTCGAAATAGACCTCCGAATAGGCGAGGTCCGAGAGCAGGATCAGCTCGTGCTTCTTGGCGAAGGCCACGAGGTCCCGGTAGAAATCGAGGGAGGCGACATAGGCCGTCGGGTTCGACGGGTAGCAGACCACGAGCGCCACGGGCTTCGGGATCGAGTGCATCACGGCGCGCTCGGCCGCCACGAAGAAGTCCGGCGTGGGCTCGGCCGGCACGGAGCGGATCACGCCGCCCGCCATGAGGAACCCGAAGGCATGGATCGGATAGCTCGGATTGGGCACCAGGATCACGTCGCCCGGCTCCGTGATCGCCTGCGCCATGTTGGCGAAGCCCTCCTTCGAGCCCAGCGTCGCCACCACCTGCGTGTCGGGATTGAGCTTCACGCCGAAGCGGCGCTCGTAATAGCCCGCCTGCGCGCGGCGCAGGCCCGAAATGCCCTTGGAGGCCGAGTAGCGGTCCGTGCGCGGCTTGCCGACCGTCTCCACCAGCTTGTCGATGACGTGCTGCGGCGCGGGCAGGTCGGGATTGCCCATGCCCAGATCGATGATGTCGGCTCCGTTGGCGCGGGCGGCGGCCTTGATGCGGTTGACCTGCTCGAAGACATAAGGCGGGAGGCGCTTGATGCGGTAGAAGTGAGACATGGTTCGTCCTCGAGCGGAATCGGATCGGTCCGGTATAATTGTCAGCGAGTGGGATTGGAATTCGTCTTGCGGGGAGGTTTCTGCGGCGTGTTGACCGGCAGCGTGACCGGCTCGGGCGGGGGCGTTCCCCCGAGGCGGGCCGCCTCGGCCCCGGCCGCCTCGTTGCGGGCGCGCAGAGCGTCGAGTTCCGCCTCCGCGGCCTTCACCTCGGACGCCGAGCGGGCGGGAGTGGGCCGCCCCTCCTCGGCCCTGCCGATGGGCATGTAGTCCAGGCTGCCCGGGCGCGACTGAGCGACGAAATCCGGCGTTGCCGCGGTCTTGGGCCCCGCTCCCACCGCGGCGGCGACATCCCGCACGGGATTGGAACCACCCGCGCAGGCCGTGACGTTGGCAGCGACCAGCAGCGCCAGCAGAAGGGCCGGCGGGCGGGAGACCGTAGGGAACTGGATACGCATTGTCGGTAACCTAAGAGATGACTGCACAGGATGGGGCTGAAACGCTAAGATGCTCGAATTGCGCCCCCTGGGCAATGGCGCGAGATAGAGGGAGATCGCCTTATGGACAAGCCATACGGTGAAGAGAAGGCCCGATCCTCCGGCCCGGACTTCGAGGAACTCTCCCGCAACATGGCTCGCTTCCTCGAAGGAGCCACGAAGGCGACGGCCGCTTACCTGAAGCCGCTGGAGGAGCGCGGATTCACTCCCGAGATCGCGAGCGACGCCTCGGACGCGATCAAGACCCTGGGTCATGTCGCGGAATCCTGGATGAGCGACCCGCAGAAATCCTTCGAGGCTCAGGCCCGCCTCAGCTCCCAGTTCCTGCATCTCTGGGCCTCGACTCTCAAGAGGGCTCAGGGCGAGCGGGTGTCTCCGATCGCGGAGCCGGAACCGAAGGACGGCCGGTTCAGCGATCCGGAATGGACGGAGAATCCCGTCTTCGACTTCCTCAAGCAGGCCTATCTGATATCCTCCCGATGGGCGGAGGACATGGTGGAGGAAGCAGACGGCCTCGACGAGCGCACCCGCCACAAGGCGCAGTTCTACCTCAGGCAGATTTCGAGCGCCCTCTCCCCGTCGAACTTCCTGCTGACGAATCCGGAGCTCATCCGCGAGACGATCAAGGAGAACGGCGCGAATCTGGCCCGTGGCATGGCGATGCTGGCGGAGGACATCCAGACCGGGCGCGGCGAACTCAAGATCCGCCAGACGGACCCCAGCAATTTCAAGATCGGCGTGAATATCGCGACGACCCCGGGCAAGGTGATCTTCCGCAGCGACCTGATCGAGCTGATCCAATACACCCCGACGACCGAACGGGTGCTCAAGCGCCCGCTTCTGATCGTGCCGCCCTGGATCAACAAATACTACATCCTCGACCTCAACCCCGAGAAGAGCTTCATCCGCTGGGCGGTCGCGCAGGGGCTCACCGTGTTCTGCATCTCCTGGGTCAATCCCCAGGCGCAGCATTCCGAGAAGGGCTTCGAGCATTACATGCGCGAGGGCATCTTCGCCGCGCTCGATGCCATCGAGCAGGCGACCGGCGAAAAGAAGGTGACGGCCATCGGCTATTGCGTCGGCGGCACCCTGCTCGCCGTCACCATGGCCTACATGGCGGCCAAGCGCGACAAGCGGATCGACAGCGCCACGTTCTTCACCGCGCAGGTGGACTTCACGCATGCCGGCGACCTGAAGGTCTTCGCCGACGAGGAGCAGATCCGCTCCGTCGAGGCGCAGATGAAGAAGCGCGGCTACCTCGAAGGCTCGCACATGGCCAATGCCTTCAACATGCTGCGGCCGACCGACCTGATCTGGTCGAACGTCGTGAACGTCTACATGAAGGGCCGGGCCCCCACCGCCTTCGACCTGCTCTACTGGAACTCCGATTCCACGCGCATGCCGGCGGCGAACCACGCCTTCTACCTGCGCAACTGCTATCTCGAGAACAAGCTCGCGAAGGGCGAGATGGAGCTGGCCGGCGTGCGGCTCGACCTGAAGAAGATCAAGGTGCCGATCTTCAATCTCGCCGCGAAGGAGGATCACATCGCCCCTGCCCGATCCGTGTTCCTGGGCTCGAAGTCCTTCGGCGGGCCGGTCGATTTCGTCATGGCCGGATCGGGCCATATCGCGGGCGTCGTGAACGCCCCCTATAAGGAGAAATACCAGTTCTGGACGGGAGGCCCGGTCAAGGGCGAGTTGGAGGACTGGGTCGCGGCCGCCGAAGAAACGCCGGGCTCCTGGTGGCCCTACTGGTTCGCGTGGATCGAGAAGCAGGCTCCCAGGACGGTCCCCGCGCGCGAGCCGGGCGCCGGCAAGCTGGAGCCGCTCTGCGATGCGCCGGGCACCTACGTTCTGGCCAGGGCCTGAAGACAAGAACTGTCCCGGCCGCTCCCCGGACCCTAAACGAAAAAAGGCCGGCGTCACCGCCGGCCTTTCCGCTGCGAGCCTTCCGGCTCTCAGTATTTGCGCACGATCGGGGCCGGGATGGCCACCTTCGCGTCGTCCCAGCGGTAGCGCAGCGCCGCCGAAATGATATCGACGCTCGAATCCACGTCGGCCACGAAGGGCAGCCCGGGACGGAAGTCCTGATGGCCCTCGACGATGCGGATATTCGTGTCCTTCGTGAAGATGTGGGTATAGGCGAGGTCGAAGGACAGCTTGTCGCTCCACTGGTAGCCCACGCCGATCGAGGCCCAGATACGGTCGTTGTCGGGCAGACGGGTGGAGCGGATCTTTGTGTCGATGGGCGATTGCTCGTAGGCAAGACCGGCCCGCAGGGTCCATTGCGGATCCACCCTGTAGTCCAGACCGAGCGAATAGAAATAGCCGTCCTCGTAGTTGAGCGGGAGCGCCTGGACGGGCGCCCCGGTCGCGGCGCTCGTGACGATCGGCGTCTTGAGAATGCTCCAGTTCGTCCACTCGAAGCCGAGATGGACCGTCATGTTCGGAGAGATCACCTGCGAGAGGCCGAGGGTGAGCTGATCCGGGGTCTTCAGGGTCGCGTTGATCGGGGTGCGAACGGAGACCGGGGCGACGACGCCCGCGGGAAGCGTGAAGGATCCCTCGAGGTCGTGCTCGACGGACGAGCGATAGCCGAGACCGATCGTCGTTCCGATGAAGGGAGTGATCGTCACGCCGGCCGTGAAGCCGATGCCGAAATCGTCACCCTCCAGAACACCGCTCGGCTGGCCGGGGAGGACGGCGGTGCCGGGCGCCCCGATCGGGGTCGGCACCGCGCTCTTCAGCCGGATGTCGAAATACTGGAACGTCGGCCCCGCGGCGACGGACAGCCAATCGGTCACCTTCACGCCGATGACCGGGTTGACGTTCACGGAGAAGATCCGGGAGGAGCGGGAATAGACCTGACCGGCCCAGTTCTCCCGGGGATCCGTGACGAGACCATAGGGAGCCGTGGTGGACAGACCGACCCAGAGGCTGTCGTTGACCTGGTACGAGCCGAAGCCGGTCGGCACGATGGCATCCTGGCCGATATCGCCGGAATTGCCGAAAATCGCGGTCGGCGTCTGCGTGGGATCGGGCTTGATGTCGACGCGCGGAAGGATCAGCGACAGATGCCACTCGCTGTTCCAGCCCGGCGACATCGTGATGACGGCGGGGTTCCAGAACATCGACGAGAGATAGCCCGAGCCCGAGGCCGCGCCGGCGAACGCAAAGCCCTGTGCCGTGGCGCTCTGCTCGCGCAGGCCGAAGGCGCCCGCCTGGGCTCCGCCCTGGGCGGCGATGAGGGTTGCGAAGGAGACGGCGGCGAGGGACAAAGAACGGTTGAAGCGGCTCATGGAGGTTTCCTGCCCTTTTCTGTTTTGTTGCGGGAATCCCGCTTGAGCCGCCACTGTGCCATGCTCAAATTTCGCCGCAATCTCCAGGCCCGCCTTCGGCCGGGCCTCTGGATAGACTGAATACTGGAGTTCGTTTCTGCGAACTACATGGAAAAACGAAAGCATAACCGCCGCGAATACGTTGCATTACGTTTTGTTCATATGCAACCGAGCGTATACAGGGTTGTGAAATGCAGTTACTGTGGGCCGCCGTCGCTGGGGGAAATCTCACGCTTTCTCCATCCTCGTGGCAAAACGGCAACATATTTGTGCCGGGAACATGCATTGTAGGCGGGCGTGAAGACGCCACATTGGAATTGGCCTGTTAGGATAGGAGCGCCTGATGAAACTGGTGAGATTTGGAGAAGCCGGACACGAGAAGCCGGGAATCGTCGATGCCCAAGGACAGATCCGTGATCTCTCCGGGACGATCCCGGACATCACCGGCGCGACCCTGTCGGCGGAGAGCCTCGCGCGGATCCGCGCCGTCGATCCCGACACGCTCCCCCTCGCCCCGGCCGGACAGCGCATCGGCGCCTGCGTCGGGCAGGTGGGGAACTTCATCGCCATCGGGCTGAACTACGCCGACCACGCCGCCGAAACCGGGGCCGCCATCCCGGCGGAGCCGATCATCTTCAACAAGGCGCGGTCCTGCATCGTCGGCCCGAACGACGACACGATCCTGCCCCGCAAGTCCGAGAAGACCGACTGGGAGGTCGAGCTCGCCATCGTGATCGGCGAGCGCGCGTCCTATGTCGGGGCGAACGAGGCGCTCGACTTCGTGGCGGGCTACTGCATCTGCAACGACGTCTCGGAGCGTGAATTCCAGATCGAGCGCGGCGGCACATGGACCAAGGGCAAGGGTTGCCCCACCTTCGGCCCCCTCGGCCCCTGGCTCGTGACGAAGGACGAAATCCCGGCCCCGCAGAACCTTTCCATGTGGCTCGACGTGAACGGCGAGCGCATGCAGACCGGTTCCACGAAGACCATGATCTTCAACGTGGCGCAGATCGTGTCCTACGTTTCGCACTTCATGATTCTCGAACCCGGCGACGTGATCACCACGGGAACGCCGCCCGGCGTCGGAATGGGCATGAAGCCGCAGCGTTTTCTCAAGGCCGGAGACGTCGTGAGCCTGGGCATCGAGGGCCTGGGCGAACAGCGCCAGCGCGTCGTCGCCTTCGAGGGAAGCGCGCTCGATACCAGCAAGCACCATAGGGGCCATTGATTCGGCGTCGCCCGGCGCCGATGTCATGCCCCTCTCGTCATGGCCGTCCCCGGACTTGATCCGGGGACGGCCATCCGCGTCTTGACGAAACGCTGCACGACAAGGACGTGGATGCCCGGCTCAGGGCCGGGAATGACGGCGTGGTGCGAATCGCCGGGTCCGTACGATGCGCCGGTCTAGAGCCTTTTTCCATGAACTTCGGTTCACGGAAAAGGCTCCTGTTGCTTGAGAAAGACGCCTTTTCTTCGCAAAACCGGCATCCACTTTTGCGGAAAAGGCTCTAGCGTGGGAGCATCGGCTTCGATCCCAAAAGTGGATTCCACTTTTGGGTCCGATGCTCTAGGCGGTGTGGGCGGATTGCCGCAGAAATCGCGTTTGGGACTCCTTACTTGAGCTTTGTCATGATTCACGAAAGACCGACTGATTTGGAGATCGATTACGTCGTCTCGATGATTGGTATGTAGCGTCGATCGATGTCCTGGAATGCCCTTCGAAAAGCGCTCGTGGCGACGCTACTGCGCTTCGTAATGCTTGTATCTCTTGGCGCTTCCCCCCTTTCCGCCGCTGAATCGGTCGACATTCGCAGTTCCTGCTGGACGTCCGGCAGTTTGTCGGACGACTTGGTCACTGTCGTGCACTCGCCCGGGCGCTGGACCTGCGGAGATCGGACCTATTCGCTCGAAGGCGAGCGGACGCTGCTGCGGTTTGAAATCGGTCCGCACGATGCCCTTCCCCAGTATCTCTTTTCCAGGCGAAGTGCGCTCGCGGCTGTCCACCTGGTGGCGATCGACCGGGACGGCGCAATGCGCCGGACCTCCTTATCGGCGGGTGAACTGCGGAGCGCTCTGCATGGGGGGTATTTCAAGGCGTCCCTGCCGGGGGTAACCCGCGACACGCTGCAGGTCGTTGTCGCGTTCGATTTGCCGAGCCACCATATGACGCTGGAGAGAGCCTATCTGTCACCGTCCGACATGGCTCTGGGGCCGGAGCTTCTGCTGTCCCTCCTTTTTCTTGCTATCCTTGCCGGAATGCTTTCCATGCCGCTCATTTTCAACGCGGCCTTCTACCGGATCCTGCGCGAGCCGTTCTTGATTTGGCATTCCATGCTGACGATAGCGCTGCTGCTGACGATCCTGGTGTCTTCGGGTCTTGCCGTTGTTCTCTTCGATCCGCCGGCGATGACCTTGAGCTGGATGACGACGGTGATCTTCGGCCTTACGGTCGCTTCCGGAGTGATGTTCACTCACAGCTTCATCGAACCTGGCAACATGAATCCGATCCTGCGGCGGGCGCTGCTCTGTTGCGCCGCATGGGCGATGTTGCTGAGCACGTCTCACGCCGCATTTCCGTTCATCGGTCGCCCGATTCAGTCGACGGCGTACACGGCCGCTTTTGCTCCAGTGATCGTCATTTTCATCGTGTCGCTTGCCGACGCACTGCGGCGCGGAAGCCGGGCCGCCAAGTTCCAGGTGGTCGGCTATATGCCGGTGACGATAGCCGGATTGGTGCGCTTGGTCACGGGTGTGGTTCCCTGGTTGCAGAGCAATGATGCCATGCTTCTATTCTATGTGGGTTGCGCATTCGAAGTCCTGTTCACCACACTCGGCGTGGCCGACCGTTTCATGACGATTAAGCGCCAGCGCGACAGCGCACTCTTCGAAGCCGAGGTGCTTGAGCGCCTGTCCGAACGCGACACACTGACGGGATTGCTCAACCGGCGGGCCATCGAGCAGAATTTCGAGAAGTTCCGCGCCGAGGGGTACCACACACTCGCCGTCCTCGACCTGGACCATTTCAAGGCAATCAACGATGTTCACGGCCACGTAGTCGGCGATGCCGTGCTGAAAGCCGTGGCCGAGGCGCTCCAGGCGGACCCGCAGGTTCATGCGTTCCGCCTCGGCGGGGAGGAATTCGTTCTGCTTGTGCGCGGGGAAGATGCCGAGACTCGGGCGGAGCTTCGGCGCCAGGCGATCCCGGCCATCGTCGCCAATGCCGTTCCGGGCCTTGGGCGATCCGTAACCGCCAGCATGGGCATGACGGACGTGTCGCCAAGCGCCTATGTGGAGTTCGAGCAACTCTACGAAGAAGCCGACAGGCAACTCTATAACGCCAAACTTGCCGGCCGCAACCAAACCAAAATTGCACGGCGACCCGGCGCCAGGCCCCACCATCGCGCGGTAAACGGCGATGTCACGGTTACCGAGTGCCAGGAGGCTCTGGGGTAAGTCCGGCAGCATGCCCCTGCCCGCCATCGGCGATCAGTGCCATCGGCTTCCACCTCGGCTTATCGCCCACGCGGTGAGACTCGATATCAGGTTTCCACTAGCGCATCGCACGACAAAGACGTGGATGCCCGGCTCGAGGCCGGGCATGACGGCGTGGAACTATCGGTGCGAAGCCGTGAAATCGCTCCTCAGGCCAGCCCCAGCATGAGCTCGATGTTCTGAACGGCGGCGCCGGACGCGCCCTTGCCGAGATTGTCGAGGCGCGCGACGAGCACGGCGTGGTTGTAGCTGTCGTGCTTGAACACGAAGAGCTCCAGGCGGTCCGTGTCGTTGAGCGCCTCGGGCTCGATCCGCTCGATTGTCCTGGCATCCGCAATCGTCGGCACCACGCCGACGAGGCCCCCGCCCGGGTAGCGATCCATGAGCGCCGCCTCGAGATCCCCTGCCTTGGGCTTGCCCGGCAGCAGGTCGAGGTGGAGCGGCACGCTCACCAGCATGCCCTGGCGGAAATTGCCGACGGACGGGATGAAGATCGGACGCCGGGTCAGGCCCGTGTATTTCTGAAGCTCGGGCACGTGCTTATGCTCGAAACCCAGGCCGTAGAGCTCGAAGGCCGGGGCCGTGCCCGCCTCGTACGCCTCGATCATGGCGCGTCCGCCGCCGCTATAGCCGCTGACCGCGTTCACGCTGATCGGGTAATCGGCCGGAATCAGCCCCGCATCGACGAGGGGCCGCAGGAGCGCGATGGCCCCCGTCGGGTAGCAGCCCGGATTGGCGACGCGCTCCGCCGAGACGACGGCCTCCTTCTGCGCGGAGGTCAGCTCCGCAAAGCCGTAGACCCAGCCCGGCGCGACCCGGTGGGCGGTGCTGGCATCGAGGATCTTCGGCTTCTTCCCGCTCAGGCCGTCCACGAGGGAGACCGTCTCCCGGGCCGCGTCGTCATGGAGGCAGAGCACGACGAGATCGACATCGGCCAGGATCTCGCGCTTGGCTTCCGGATCCTTGCGGCGCGCCGGGTCGATGCTCCTGAGCGCCACGCCCGGCACGCCCTGCAGGCGCTCGCGGATGCCGAGGCCGGTCGTGCCCGCCTCGCCGTCGATGAAGACCGTCTTCGTGCCCTGGCTGAGAGCGCTGGAATTGTGGGTCATGGTTGTCATGTCGATCCGATCCACCTGTGGCCGCCATTGAGGCTAAAGCCCATAACGCCGAAAGAGTTCTGGAGAAATAAAAAAGCCGCGCGATGCACTGCGCGGCTTGCGGTCAGGCCATTTGGACAGCCGTCATCGCGCGCGCGCCGGGGCGGCGATCGATCGGCGTCGGATGCTGGCAAGGCTCTGGCTCATCGGACATTTATGGCGAGGCGGGCGGCCTTTTGTCAACAAGCCCGGCTGAGGACCGGAAACACCCTTCGGCCGGATCACATCTGAAGGATGTCCTCGCATTCCGGATTCGCGCCAAGCGAACCTATCGTTCTGATCCTACACAAACCGGAAATCGTCGGCGTGGAGACTTGAGAGGGTCACGTTCTTCAGGGTGATGGTATTGCCGGCGCCGGCCGTGATCATGACATTGCTGCCTGACTGCGTGGAGGCTGCGAGCACGGCGGCGTAACCGGAGAACACGGCTGTCGAGAATTCGATGACGTCTTCGGTGTTCGCGCCGGCCTTGAAGTCCGTAATCACATCGACTCCAAAACCGGCAGCGAAGACGAATGTGTCCGAATTCAAACCGCCTGTCAGCGAGTCATTGCCTGCTCCGCCGACGAGGGTGTCGTTCCCGGATCCGCCGCTCAGGGTATCGTTTCCTGCCCCGCCGCTGAGGCTGTTGGCGCGCTCGTCGCCGTAGAACAGGTCGTTCCCGGATGTGGCGGCCGTCGCCATGTCGAAGAGCTGGGCATAGGTCCAGACGGTGCCGTCGCCGAAGCGAACGTCCTCGATCCGGTAGTAGGTACTATTGACCACGTCATCCAGCGTGACCTTATCGGCACCGATGGTCAGGACGAGGTCGCGTCCCGTGTCCGCCTGGCTGACGGTCACGTTGGCGGCACTGATGCCGGACCCGAACTGCAACACATCCACGTCTCCGCTGCCGAATCCGGAATCGCTGATGATGTCCTGGCCATCGCCGACGTTGAACACATACGTATCGCTGCCGCTCTCGCCGCGCAGGAAGTCGTTTCCAGTGCCCCCGGCAAGGGTATCGTTGCCGGACCCGCCATACAGGCTATCGTTGCCGGCTCCGCCGTTCAGAGCATTAGCCCGCTCATCGCCGTAGAACAGGTCATTTGCAGCAGTTGCGACTGTCGCCATGTCGAGCATCTGGGCATAGGTCCAGATTGTGCCGTCCGCAAAATGAACCTCCTCAACCCGGTTGGACGAGCCAAAGATTGCCTCGTCGAACGTGATCTTGTCCGGTCCGATCGTCAGGACCAGGTCGTGTCCGGAGCCAGCCTCCGCCACGGTTATATCCGTGGCACCGATGCCGGCCCCCAACAGCAGGATATCCACGTCGCCGCTGCCGACGCCGTTGTCGTAGATGATGTCCTGGCCGTCTCCGCGGTCGAACTGGTAGGTATCGCTGCCGCTACCCCCGCTCACGGAGTCGTTGCCTGCCCCGCCTGTCAGCGTGTCATCCCCGGATGCCCCCGAGAGGCTGTCGTTCCCAGCTCCTCCGGAGAGGCTGTTGGCGCGCTCGTCACCGTAGAAGACGTCATTGCCCGCGGTTGCGGTCGTGGCCATGTCGAAGAGATGGGCGTAAGTCCAGGTCGTGCCGTCAGCAAAGTGCACCTCATCAACGCGATAAATCGCGTTCGTGATCGCCTCGTCCAGCGTGACCTTGTCGGTTCCGATGGTCAGCACGAGGTCGTGGCCCGATCCGGCTTGCGTGACGAGGACCTGCACGGCCGAGATGCCGGCTCCGAACAGCAAGACGTCCGTCGTGTCCGATCCCGCCTCGGCGATGACGTCCTGTCCGTCGCCGACATTGAAGATGTAGGTGTCTCCCCCGGATCCGCCGCTTAAGGAATCAGAGCCGATGCCGCCGATCAGCGTGTCGCCGCCCGATCCACCGTAGAGGGTGTCATTCCCGCCAGCGCCGTTCAGGAGATTGGCTGTCGAGTCGCCATAGAAGATATCGTTGCCTTCCGTAGCTATCGTTGAACGCTCTATCAGCTGTGTCCGGTTCCAGAGGGTGCCATCGGCGAACTGAACCTGATCGACACCGCCGTATGTGCCGCTGATCTGTTGGCGCAAGGTGATCTGGTCGGCGGTGCCGACGATTGAGAGCACGAGATCCTGGCCGTTGGCCGCCTGGCTGACGGTCACGTTGGCGGGATCGATGCCGGCACCCAGCACCAGCGTGTCGAGTTCAACGTCGGTGGACCAGCCGCTGCCGTCATAGATCGTGTCCTGTCCATCCCCGAGCTCGAAGCGGTAGGTGTCATTGCCGAGGTCGCCTTGCAGGTAGTCGTTGCCGGTGCCGCCGATCAGCGTGTCGCTGCCCGATCCGCCGTAGAGGCTGTCATTCCCGCCAGCACCTGCCAGGATGTCGGAGGTTGATCCGCCACGAAACACATCGTCGCCGTTTGTTGCCGGAGTCGACTTCACGATCAGCTGTGTCCGGTTCCAGAGGGTGCCGTCGGCGAACTGGACCTGATCGACACCGCCGTATGTGCCGCTGATCTGTTGGCGCAAGGTGATCTGGTCGGCGGTGCCGACGATTGAGAGCACGAGATCCTGGCCGTTGGCCGCCTGGCTGACGGTCACGTTGGCGGGATCGATGCCGGCACCCAGCACCAGCGTGTCGAGTTCAACGTCGGTGGACCAGCCGCTGCCGTCATAGATCGTGTCCTGTCCATCCCCGAGCTCGAAGCGATAGATGTCATTGCCGAGGTCGCCTTGCAGGTAGTCGTTGCCGGTGCCGCCGATCAGCGTGTCGCTGCCCGATCCGCCATAGAGGCTGTCATTCCCGCCGGCACCAGCCAGAACATCCTGTATGCGGAATCCCTCGATACGGTCGTTCCCGGCAGAAGTAAGTCGCTCAAGCGACATCCGACCGATTTGGCTGCTTGTCCAGATTGTGCCGTCAGCGAATTCAAACCACTCGATTTCATAACTGAGATAATCGCAGAAATTTTTCAGTGTCAGGGTGTCATTGGTTCCGCGGATCCGCAGCGTCATTGAATGCGGATCGCCGGATGTCCTGAAGACCTCGAGGTCCGCAGTGCCGACATCCGAACCGAATAACACACGATCCCCTCTCTGGGTCGCCAAGAGGTTTGATTCATAATCCTCGACGATGTCTTGGCCATAGCCGCGGCCGAAGAGATATCTATCATCGCCGTCCGATCCCTTCATGGTATCGTTGCCGGCGCCACCATCGAGCGTGTCGTTGAAATGCGTGCCGACGATCAGATCGTCGCCGGCTGTCTCTGATTGGTCGATGACGCCCTTGGCGATCGTCCACCAGTTCTTCGCCGTGCCGTCCGCCCAGCGGAATTGCTCGATGAGGTCAAAGGCTCGCGGACCAAAAGGCCCCGTCTCAAAAACTTGATACCAGTTCTTGATCCGAACCTGATCATCAGTCCCGATAATGCCGACCAACAGATCCAAACTCTCGCCCTCGCGGCGAAACCACACATCGTCGACCGCAATCCCCGCCGTGAATTCGAGTGTATCGTTATCGCCGGAAAGGATGTTCTCGAGATTGTCCTCTATCGTATCCTGCCCGTAACCGCGGCCGAAAACATACGTGTCGTTTTCGTTCCCGCCCGACAAGTAGTCGTTGCCCGCGCCACCATCGAGCCGGTCTTCTCGCGAAAATCCGTAGATCGTATCGTCTCCGCTCGTGGTATAACGCGCCTGAACGAAGTTCATCAGATCCTTATAGGTAAAGGCGGACCCATCGTCGAAGGTGAAGAGCTCGATCCGGTCGATCCATGCTATTCCAAGTGGCCCCGTGTAAGCTGCCTTGAACTGTCCTTTGATGAGAATGGAGTCGGCTCCCTGTTTGAAGGTGATCAGGACATCATCCGAGTTGGCCTGACGCGAGAACACTAGGTCGCCGAAGCGCAACCCGTCCTTGAACTGGAGAATGTCCGGAGCCGCCCTGAAAATGTTGTCCTCCTTGTCCTCGACGAC
The DNA here is from genome assembly GCF_047497095.1 of Microvirga sp. M2. Lineage (NCBI taxonomy): Bacteria > Pseudomonadati > Pseudomonadota > Alphaproteobacteria > Hyphomicrobiales > Methylobacteriaceae > Microvirga > Microvirga sp. M2. The sequence goes on along the minus strand of NZ_CP134063.1, from coordinate 2,346,145 downwards.
ATCGTTGCCGTCCCCTCGGCCGAACCAATAGATGTCTCCGTCCCCCAAGCCGCTCAAGGTGTCATTACCGGCTCCGCCATAGATGTAGTCGTTGTCGGCAGTACCGGTCAGGATCGTGCTTGCAGGATCGGGACGCGCCACGGCTTTCGCGATATCGAGAGAGGTCCAAACCGTTCCGTCGGCGAAAACGATCTCCGCAATCCCCGTATCCGGCGAAGTGTCATTGATAAATGGATTGGGGCTCTCACCCTCGAACTGGTCCTTGACACGGATCGTCTCCCCTGTGGCAGTAACGGTGAGGATGAGATCGATTCCGTCGCGGGTCGCCACAATGTCTTGGGGCCGGAACGTCGTGAAGCGGAGAACATCGTCGTTCCGCGCCTCCAGAGGGGCGACATAGTCGTCGATGACGTCGTGTCCGATATGGGCGCCGACGATATAGGTATCGCGCCCCAGTCCGCCTCTGAGAAGTTGATCGCCGCCGTCAAGATAAAAGATATCGGCCTCGTTTGAACCTTGGACGATTCCCGACCCGGTGATCAGGAGCTCGGGTGGGACACCCAGAACATCGAAGACGTCGTGAAGGGCAAGATCCGGTGAGACCGCCTCGAAGGCCGCAATGATGTTCTGCGCCAGGAAACCATAGGTGTTCAGCAGGTAGGCATTCCCGCGAGTATAATCTCCGATCACGACATCGAGGAATGGCTTCCATTCGTTGAGCCATTGCAGGGGACTGGAAGCGTCAGATGCGGCAGAGAGCAGCTCCTCGAAAACCGGGATGAGCTGCCTGTCCGTGATCCCCTTGAAGCAGTCGTTCTCTGCATCGTAGCGGATGCCCTCGAAGTACTGCGCAAGCGGGCCGTTCTGGACGGCAAGACGCACAGCCAGCGAATTGAGCGTCGCATCGATTGTCTCGAGGGCAAGCTTCATTCCCTGGAGTGCCGCAGAATGATTGGTCGGTTTCGTATGGAAGGGAAGCGTCTCGCCGAGATAGCGCTCCATGAAAGCAAGCTCGGTGCCGCGCAAGGTAGACCAGGCGTAGGTGTCCTGCCCATGATCGACGATATGCGAGGCGACCGCGGAGCCCGAGCTGCCCCTGGTGAGGATCGATACCGTCATACCGGTCGCATAAGAGTAGCTATTGGCCATATAGGTGATGCCGTCGATGACGACGGTCGTCGTTTCCGGGCTGGTCGAGACGGGAGTTTCGTTCCGGATGTCCGCCAGGCTGGCTGGCGCGGGCGCCGCGCCTGTCCTCACCCTGACGATCGTACCGGACGCGAAGTTCCAGGTGGACAGGGTTTGGGACCCGCTCTCGGTCTGCGTCGTCTGCGCCGAGAATCCATACGAGTAATCGACCACGTCGTCGCCATTCTTCAAGATGGCGATGTCATGATAGCCGTTCAGGCCCGCTGCCCCGGTGACGATCTGCCCGTTCGGGAGACGGACGGGTGAGCCTTGCGCCCAGGCCTGGAGGATCGGTTGAGCTGCCTCCCGCAAAGCCGCCAGATTGGGCGATGTGAAATGGGTAAGAGCGGCATCGATCCGAGGGGTCGCGCTCGGCATCACGCTCATGGCCTCGCGCAGGCTGACGAGCGTACCGAAGCCTGCGAGATCCGGCCTGGTCTTCGCATCGTCCGTTATGGTGATAGGCCCTCCCTGGTAGACGGTTGCGCCGTTATCGACCCTGAGCACCACGTCGGCGACCGTGCAGGTCGTCCCATCGGCGCGGGTGTAGGTCCCGACGGCGGTGATCCTGTTGCCATTGACGGTCCGGCCGGCCTGCGTGCCCTGCACGCCGATGGAGACGATCCCGAGTTGATCGAGACTTTTCAGCTCGCCCGCATCGGTGATACCGTCCTGGTCGAGATCCTGCCAGATTCTGAGCGCGGAGAACGTATCTCCGGCGTCGATGATGCCATCGCCGTTGAAATCGGCGAGGCCGCTGTCCGACGCATCCACTCTGCCGTCATGGTTCCCATCGAGCTCGGCGAGCGCTGCGAAGCCGGACCGCGCCCCCCCGAACATTTCCCGCACGTCGTCTATCCGGCCGTTGCCGTCGACATCGCGGACAAGGAAGCCATCGTCCGGTTTGACCCAGCCCGTATGCTCCCCGTAGAGATCGCCGTCGATGTCGAAGACCGGAGAGATGCTGCTCTGCGTCGAGAGCTCGATGCCGTCCCCGTCGAGATCCAGAACCAGCGGGTCGATGCCTTTCCATGGGCCCTGCTCGGTCATCGTCTTGACCATGGCGCCGAACAGCTCCCACATTCCCATGACCGTCATGTGGCTGGGCCGGTTCGGGTCCAGGAGGCGATAGACCCCGATCTCGTATTCCCTGAGGAGGATGTTGCCGGGTCCGCGCCCATTCGCGCCGGCGTCGCGCTGCCAGTTGAGAACGTACATCTCGGCGCCGCCCTCGCCCCACCACGGCAGACGGATGACGAGCTCTCCTGCGGTGTTGATGCCCCACTCGACCATGCCGCCCCAGCTCACCGCATAGGGGCTTTCCGAATACTTGTTCCTGAGCCCGCCGAACAGGTCCATGGCACCGAAGAGCGAAATTCCGTCGTCGCCGGACAGGTCGCTGATCCCGATGTCCTTGTTGAACCAAACGCGGTCCGCTCCTCCTCCCGTTTCGACGATCGTCCCGACGGCTGCGGACTTGAGCACGTCGCTTTGATTCGTCAGCACGACCTTGTCGGCGTTTTCGACGACGATGGCCGTGGATGTCCGGCCACCGTCGAGGAAGACCTTTCCGTTGTCGTAGACGATGCCCTGCGCAACCTGGGAATAGTCGACGACATCGACATTGCCGATGAAGTCCTGGTCGCGCTCCGACGCGCCCATGTCGATGACGATGCTGCCGAGCAGAGGGTTGAACTGCAGGGCATTGGCCCTGATCGTGAGATGGTCGGCCTTGTCGGTCAGCTCGATTCTCTCGATCTGGAACAGCAGATCGTGGCCGCTCGTCGGCGAAGTCAGCTGAAAGCCTTGCGCCAAGCCGGCGGAACCGTTGATGTCGGCCCGGCCCAGAGTCGCCCTGAGTCCCGTCTGGACGTCCGACCCCTTGTAGCTCGCCGTGTCGTTGCCGGCCCCACCCACGAGCACGTCGTCCCCCGCGCCGCCCAGGAGCGTATCGTTGCCGGCTCCTCCTAGCAGCAGGTCTCTCCCGGCTCCGCCGGAAAGCGTATCGGCGCCATCACCGCCCAGGATCAGCTCATCCGCGCCGGAGCCGGCGATCGTGTCGGCCGCGTCCGTCCCGACCACCATGGTCGCCCCTTCCGGAGCGGAAGGCTGAGCCGGGAGCTGAACGGCGCCCGCCAGCTCCCTGGCCAGAAAAGCGATCTGCGTGATCAGCGCGTGGCTGTCGGAGCCCCACAGCTGCAGCATGCCGGCCCCCAGCGCCCTCTCGTCATAGCCGCCGTTGTGGAGAAGCTCCTGCAGCAGTTCCTCCTTCCCGATGATCGCGCTGCTTCCCTCGCCGTCCGGATTCCACGTGGCCGGGCTGAGATCGGCGAAGAGCAGATCCTGTCCCGCCGCGAGGATGCCCGCCTTGCCGGTGTCCGAGGTGTCGTGCTCCATGGCGAGACGGCCGGCATATTGCACGATGATCTTGGACAGGGCATCGGCCGCCTCCCGGAGAGTTTGGGAGACATTCGCCTGGCCGAGAAGATTGCCGAGTTCGTTGGCGTCGTCGAAGAGAGCCCGGATCGCGGAATCGCCGAAGGGCCGTGTGCCCTCGTCGATGGCGGAATAGGCGATCATGGAGCGCAGCTTCTCGTCCGCGCTGGAGGTGCCCTGGATGGTGCCGGCGCCGACCGCCTGCGCGATCTCCGTGCTGAACAGACTTGCGATCAGGCCGGCGCCGAGATTGGTCCATCTCGACTGCGCGGTACCGCCTGCCTCGGCGATCTGCTTCGCATACAGCATCATGACGAGCAGCGATTGCTTGTGTCGGTCGAGCGGATTTCCCCAGGGTGCCTCCAGCTCTGCTGGAACCATGCTCTGCGAGACTCGCACTCCACCAAGAACTTCGCCCTGGACCGCGTAGCCCGTCAGACCCGATCCGTCGATCGCCCAAGGCGAAGCGCTGCCATAGAACTCCTGGCGGGCCAGGGGATCGATGACATCTCCCGTGTTCGGATCCAAGGCCGTTGCGTCGTCGTGAAGACGCTGCGCCGCGAGTTCATACGGCATGTTGTCGAAGAGAACGCCGTCGACGCCGTAGAGGCTGCCGACGAAGAAGGCGACCGGGCGCGAGCGGATCGTTCAGGAGACCGCTTCGGGCGCGCGTCAGGACCGGCTGCAGCTCGCGGCCGCCCTCTAGTGCCTCCGATCGGGTGACTGCCTCTTTACAGGGAAGTTTGACCGGCTGACCCGCTCGACGTGCCAGTTTATCGAGACGATGGAGGAGCTGAAACGCTAAGGCATCGAGTTCGCGCTGACGGCGCAGACCGATACCATCTGCCCAGGCGACGGGCTCGCATTCACGATCCTTTCCGCTGTCGTGCAGTTCGAGCGCGATATGATCCGCGAGCGCTCAAGCAAGGAGAACATCAAACGCAAAAATGGGAACCGGTTTTGCGTGAAAAGACGCTCAACAGCACAGACTTCCAGCATCGGATGCGGGTTCGATGGCGCGGGGGATGGCATCGCGACATGGAAGACCGCGCCCGAGCAAACAAAAAAGGGCGGCCCGGAAGCCGCCCTTTTCTTGGGAATGATAGCCTGGAAGCGATTAGCGCTTCGAGAACTGGAAGCTGCGGCGAGCTTTCTTCTTGCCGTACTTCTTGCGCTCGACGACGCGCGGGTCGCGGGTCAGGAAGCCTTCCTTCTTGAGCGGGCCGCGAAGCTCCGGCTCATAGTAGGTCAGCGCCTTGGCGAGGCCGTGGCGGACCGCGCCGGCCTGGCCGGAGAGGCCGCCGCCGTTGACGTTCACGACGATGTCGTACTGGCCTTCGCGCTGAGCGATCTGAAGCGGCTGCGACAGGATCAGGCGGAGAACCGGACGAGCGAAGTAAACTTCGACGGCGCGGTCGTTGATGATGATCTTGCCGGAGCCGGGCTTGATCCACACGCGGGCGACAGCGTCCTTACGCTTGCCGGTGGCGTAAGCGCGACCCAGGGAGTCGAGCTTCTGGACATGCTTCGGAGCTTCCGGAGCGGCAGTCTGGGCGGACTGGCCCAGATCGGCGAGAGACTGAAGGGTCGCCATGGATTAGGCCCTCACGTTCTTGGCATTCAGGGCAGCCACGTCCAACACTTCCGGCTGCTGAGCCGTATGCGGGTGCTCGGCGCCGCCGTAGACGCGCAGGTTGCCCATGATCTGGCGGAAAAGCGGGCCGCGGGGGAGCATGCGCTCCACGGCCTTCTCGACCACGCGCTCAGGGAAGCGACCTTCCAGGATGAACCTGGCCGTGCGCTCCTTGATGCCGCCCGGATAACCGGTGTGATGGTAGTACACCTTCTGCTCGCGCTTGCGGCCGGTGAACACCACCTTGTCGGCGTTGATGACGATAACATTGTCGCCGCAGTCGACGTGGGGCGTGTAGTTTGCCTTGTGCTTGCCACGCAGGCGCATGGCAACGATCGTCGCGAGACGGCCCACAACCAGGCCCTTCGCGTCGATCACAACCCACTTCTTCTCGACCTCGGCGGGCTTCAGCGAAGTCGTAGTCTTCATTGCGCTGTTTCCCGTTGGAGCCCGTCAGGGCTCAGGTTCTGAAAACGACAAACCGCCGCGAGATGCGGCGGCGAGTGAGTGAGTGTTTAGTGACTTTCGTGCCGCAAGTCAACGGCATTCGCGACGATCAAAAATAGGCAAAAGCCATCTATTATCAGCAACTTAACCTGTGCTGGTATCTAAATACCGCTAGTGTGGTATCATAAAACCACATGCCGTTTGCCGATCCAAGCCACTCCGGCTATCGTTCCCGTCGCCAGCTCCCCTGAACGAGGACTTAAACCATGGCCGACGATCTGATTTTCTATACCAATCCCATGTCGCGCGGGCGAATCGTCCGCTGGATGCTCGAAGAGGTCGGCCAGCCCTACAGAACGGAAGTTCTCGAATTCGGCACCACCATGAAGAGCGCGGACTTTCTCGCCTTCAATCCCATGGGCAAGGTTCCGACCATCATCCATAACGGCACCGTCGTCACCGAAGGGGCGGCCATCTGCGCCTATCTGGCAGACGTGTTCCCCGATGCGGGACTGGCGCCGCCCCACGGCGACCGCCGCCGCGGTCCCTATTACCGCTGGATGTTCTTCGCCGCCGGACCGGTCGAGGCCGCCTTGAGCAACAAGTCCTTGGGATTCGAGGTGCCCCCGGAACGGCGCGGCATGATCGGATACGGCAGCGTCGAGGATGCGGTGAACGCTCTCGAATACGCCGTCACGCAATCCGAATACATCGCGGGCGACCGCTTCAGCGCGGCCGACGTTTATGTCGGGTCGCAGATCGGCTGGGGCATGATGTTCGGCACCCTCGAAAAGCGCCCTGCCTTCGAGGCCTATTGGCAGCGGATCAGCAGCCGCCCGGCCGCGATACGGGCGCGGGAGATCGACGACGCATTGGCCGCAGCTAGGCAGAAGGGTTAGAGCCTCGAACGCGGGAAGTGGGGACCGGTTTTGCGTGAAAAGATGCTCAAGCCAGGAGAGCATTAGCGGCGATCTGGGATCGAATAGGTCCCGGTTGCATGGCAGACGACGTCGGAACCGCCTTCCGAGACCATCGAGACCTCGCCCACGGCGAGCCGCTTCCCGAGTTTCAGGAGGCGGCATTCCGCGATCAGGGGGCGCGGCTCGGGCTTCCTGAGAAAGTTGAAGTTGAGGCTCGTGGTGACGGCGAGCGCCACGGGACCGACATGGGCGAGAATCGCGGCATAGAGCGCGAGATCCGCCAGGGTCATCATGGCGGGTCCGGAAATCGTGCCGCCCGGACGAAGATGGCGTTCGTGATAGTCCATGCGCATGCGCGCGCAGAGCGGCCCGATCTCTTCGAGGAAATAGCTCTGCCCGCCCATATGCATTTGTGGAAACTCCCGGTCCAGGAACGCGATCAGATCGTCCTTCGTCATGACCGGATGATGGGATGCCATGCGTCAAATGCTCGTTGAACTGCCCTGGGCTATCCCATACGTTGCCGCCATGGATCACAGCAATTACCCGAACGATTACATCCGCGGCATTCTCAACAGCGCGAAGACCATCGCGCTGGTGGGCGCTTCCGCGAATCCGGCCCGTCCGAGCTGGATCGTGACCAAATACCTGCTGGAGCGGGGCTACGACGTCATTCCCGTCAATCCGGGAATCGCCGGCACGGAACTGCTGGGCAGGAAGGTCTATGGCTCGCTTGCCGAGGTGCCCGGCCCCATCGACATGGTCGAGATCTTCCGCAACTCGGAAGCGGCGGGCCCGATCACGGACGAAGCCCTCGCGCTCGATCCCCTGCCGAAGGTGATCTGGATGCAGCTTTCCGTCCGCAACGACGACGCGGCGGCGAAAGCCGAGGCGGAGGGCATCAAGGTGGTGATGGACCGCTGCCCCAAGATCGAATTCGGGCGCCTCTCCGGCGAGATTTCCTGGCAGGGCGTGAATTCGCGGATGCTCAGCGCCAAGAAGCCGGTGCTCTCGGGCAAGGGCTTTCAGAAGCTCGGACTCAATCGTCCATAAGTCTCGAAAAAGGCGCCCTGCCCCCACCTTGACCGGACGAACAATTCGTTCTTTAAAGAGAACAGAACAACGTCCTCACGAGGAAAAAGGGCTTCTGCCATGACTGACCGTTTGCCGGGCTTCAATACGCTTGCCATCCATGCGGGGGCCGCCCCCGATGCCGCGACCGGCGCACGGGCGACGCCGATCTACCAGACGACGTCCTTCGTCTTCGACGACGTGGACCATGCGGCCTCCCTCTTCGGCCTGCAGGCCTTCGGCAACATCTATTCCCGCATCGGCAACCCGACCAACGCAGTCCTCGAGGAGCGCGTCGCGGCCCTCGAAGGCGGCACGGCGGCCCTGGCGGTCGCTTCGGGCCATGCGGCCGAGTTCCTGACCTTCCACACCCTGCTTCAGCCCGGCGACGAGTTCATCGCGGCCCGCAAGCTCTATGGCGGCTCGATCAATCAGTTCAACCACGCCTACAAGAACTTCGGCTGGAACGTGGTCTGGGCCGATTCCGACGATCCGTCGACCTTCGAGGCCGCCATCACGCCGCGCACCAAGGCGATCTTCGTCGAATCGATCGCCAATCCGGGCGGCGTGATCGTCGATCTGAAGGCCATCGCGGCGATCGCCAAGAAGCATCGGATTCCGTTCATCGTCGACAACACGATGGCGACTCCCTACCTGATCCGCCCGTTCGAGCACGGCGCGGACCTCATCGTGCACTCCGCCACCAAGTTCCTCGGCGGTCACGGCAACTCGGTGGGCGGCCTGATCGTGGATGGCGGCTCGTTCAACTTCGCAGGCGACGACCGTTACCCGATGCTCTCCAAGCCGCGTCCGGAATATGGCGGCATGGTGCTGGGCGAGACTTTTGGGAATTTCGGGTTCGCCATCGCGGCCCGCGTCCTGGGCCTGCGCGATCTGGGCCCCGCCCTCTCGCCCTTCAACGCCTTCCTGATTCTCAACGGCATCGAGACCCTGCCGCTGCGCATGCAGCGCCATTCGGACAACACCCTGGCGGTGGCGGAGCATCTGGCGAACCACGCCAAGGTCTCCTGGGTCAGCTATCCGGGCCTGGCGTCCGACCGCTACCACACCCTCGCCCAGCAATATTGCCCGAAGGGCGCCGGCGCCGTCTTCACCTTCGGTCTCAAGGGCGGCTACGAGGCGGGCGTGAAGCTGGTCTCGAACCTCAAGCTGTTCTCGCATCTCGCAAATATCGGCGACACGCGTTCATTGGTGATCCACCCGGCCTCGACCACGCACCGGCAGCTCACCGACGAGCAGAAGACCTTGGCGGGTGCCGGACCGGAGGTGGTGCGCCTCTCCATCGGCCTCGAAGACAAGGAAGACCTGATCGACGACCTGAACCAGGCCCTCGACGCGGCTTAATAAAGCATCTCGGTCGCCTCAACTCCTCGTCATGCCCGGCCCTGTGCCGGGCATCCACGTCTTTACCCGCTGCGGTTCCTCAAGACGTGGATGGGCGTGACGAGCACGACCATGACGAAAAACCGCGGACAGCAGGCAACAAAAAAGGCGGCTTCGAGCCGCCCTTTTTGTTGGAAATCCGGATCCCGGTCACGCGGCGCGTGAGGAGCCGCCGGTCTTCTTGTAGGTGTTGTGAATGGCGTTGAGGGAGCGCTCCAGCGCCGTCCAAAGGCGCCCGATCTCCTCGGCGCCCTGAGAATTCGGCTCGTATTCCCTCGCGCCCTCGCCTGTCGCCAGGGCCAGGGTCAGTTCCGGACGATGGGTGATCTGGCCAGCCCAAACGGGAACCTGCAGGGCATTCAGCGCGCCGCGGGCATCGGCCACCACGGGCGATTCCGCATCGCCGTGCTTGGCCGGGGCGGCATTGATCACGGCGGCGTAGGGCTTGCGCAGCTCGCGCGCGATCTGGACCGTATCCTGCAGGGCCGCGATATCGAACAGGCTCGCCCGGGTCGGGACGATCACGAGCGTGGCATGCCGGATGGATTCGGCGACGACGTTGGACTTGTTGGGCGGCGTGTCGACCAGGACCCACTCGTAGCCTTCCCGCTTGGCGTCCTTCAGGGCGTCGCCGAGATTGCGCACATTGTGCCGCAGGCTGAGATGCTCCTGATCGCGAATCTTATGCCATAAGGACAGGGAACCCTGCGGGTCGTTGTCGATCAACAACGTCTTGCGCGACGGGTTGGCAATGTAGCTCGCAAGATGAGCAGCGAGCGTGCTCTTACCAGAGCCGCCTTTCCGCGAAGCAAAGACCAGCACATTCATGCCTGACTCCTCATAAGCCTAAGAATGCCCGCAGCCCTCTGTTAACGCGAGCTTAATATTGTTCATCTGTACCAGAACAAGACCTGATTTCCTAATTCCACCTTCGATCACTCTGTGCATATCCCCAAGCAGAGAACGCGCGGATTGGCAAAACTGCATACCGCAGCGTCAGGAAGATTTGCTGGCTTGTAAAGGTCTTCCGGACCTCCGCCAGGACATGAAGGACGGCGACTAAACGACTGATATGACGAATGGATCCGCACGAATTCGGGAAACGATCCCAAGAGGGTTTCGTTTCCGGGAACAACCGGGGACCAGAACTATTTCCTCGAAAGCATCCCGGCGCGCAACTTTATACCGGTTACGGAACCACCTTTTTGCTTAGTCGTTAAGCTCCCGACTTCACCATTGAATTGGAGCTGACACATGTCGAAGAAGGTTCTCTTTGCAGGCGCTGTTCTCGTGGCCCTCGCCCCCGTGGGCGCCTTCGCCCAGGACCCGGCGGCCGGTGGCGCCGCGGCCGGCGCGGCGACCGGTGCCGTGGGCGGCGCGATCGTCGGCGGCCCGATCGGCGCGGCGGTCGGCGGCGTGACGGGCGCGATCGTCGGCGGCCTGGCGGGCGAGTCCCAGCCCCGCTTCCGCCAGTACGTCATCCAGCAGGAGGTTCCGTCCTACCGCTATCAGGAAGAGGTTCGCGTGGGCACGGTGCTGCCGACCTCGGGCGTCAGGTATTATGAGGTTCCGGCCGAGTACGGCGTGAGCCAGTACCGCTACACGGTGGTGAACGACACCCCGGTTCTGGTCGATCCCGGCACCCACCGCATCGTCCAAGTGATCCGCTAAGCTCATCCGCCAAATTCTTGGCGGGATGACGGAGTCAGGGCGGCCTTCGGGCCGCCCTTCTCGTTATCGGGCCAAGCTGACGCGGGCGTGGACCACGGTCATGGCCAGCACCGCCATGGCGAAGACCTGGTGGGCAAGTCCGGCCCAAAGCGGCACCACGAGGAGAAGGGTCGCGATGCCGAGCGCCATCTGGGCCAGGGCGAGACCTGCGATGCCGGTGGCGCGGCGCGCGGCGCCGGATCCCGGCGCCTGCCGGCGCAGGCTCCAGGCATGCCAGATCGCGAGGGCGACGACCAGATAGGCCAGCATGCGGTGGTTGAACTGGACCAGCACGACATTGTCCACGAAGTTTTCGATCCAGGGTTTGACCGAGAACAAGGCCGACGAGGGCGGGATCAGGCTCCCGTCCATGAGCGGCCACGTATTGTACGTGTATCCGGCCTTCGAGCCGGCCACGAGGCCTCCCAAGGCGATCTGCGCCAGAACGAGGATCACGAGAGCACGGGGCGAAAAGCCGATTCCCTTCTCGGCCGGCGACGCGCTGCGGTCCTTCAACCCTGCGGCCACCCAGACCAGACAGACCAGGATGACGCTGGCGACGGTCAGATGCAGGGCGAGCTTGATGGGTGCGACGGCGGTCATGCCGGGCTCGAGACCGGACGCCACCATGATCCAGCCGATGGCGCCCTGCAGACCTCCCAGAGCCCCGATGCCGAGCAATGTCAGCGCCAGACGGCCCTTGATGGTCCCGCGCGCCCAGAACCAGACCAGCGGCACGAAGAAGACGAGGCCGATCAGGCGGCCGAGCTGCCTGTGGCCCCATTCCCAGGCATAAATGAACTTGAACTCGGACAGGGTCATGCCCTTGTTGACGAGTTCATATTGGGAGATCTGCCGGTATTTCTCGAATTCGGCCTGCCAGGACTGTTCCGTCAGAGGCGGAATCGCGCCGGTCACGGGCTTCCATTCCGTGATCGACAGGCCCGAGCCCGTCAGGCGGGTGGCGCCGCCCACCGCGATCATCAGCACGACCAGGACGGCGAGAGTGTAGATCCAGGTTCTCACGAGAGTCCGGGACCGAACGTGCGGCGATCGGCTTTCGGGCGATTGGCTTTCGGAAAGGCGCGCCAAGGACGCGCCCTCGGGTGAGGCTGCGACAGCCATGCTCGTTCTCACTGGTAATTTAAGACTTGAACCCGGGTTACGGCTTGTCACATAGAGGCTGGGCCGCCGAAGGGCAATCAATGACAGTGACGCACCGCCCTCGGGCGGGGCCGGAAGGGTTCACCATGGGCATGCGATGGCGCAAACTGATCGGGACGGTGGCGATGCTGCTGTTCATCATCACCTACGCGCTGTTTGCCATGGCCTTGGCGGAAGGCCGCATCACCGAGGCGCCGAAGCTGGTCCAGACCCTCGCCTATATCGTGCTCGGCCTGATCTGGATCGTGCCGCTGATGCCGCTCGTGCGATGGATGGCCAAGCCGGACAAGTCCTAGGCAAGTCGTAGAGCGGCGTGCGAAGAACCGGTTCCCACTTCCTCGAACGCTGCTCGAGGTTGGGGCCCTTGATCTACGCCCCGCCGATCCCTTCGATGATCTTGCCCGTGCCGCCGCAGATCGGACAGGCGGCTGCGCCGATGCGCCCGCTGCCCTTGCATTCGGGGCAGATATTTTCGCCGGTGCCCGGGCTGCCCGGCTCGGCCTGGTCGCCGGGATTCAGTTTCGGCGGGTCGGATGCGCCTTGATCGCGCGATGAATGGCTCATGACGGGTCTCACGGTGTCGCCTCATCCGTCAACGCGACAGCGGAATCGCGGTTTCTCTCCATTCCTCAAAAGAAAAGACCCGCTGGAAGCGGGCCCGTTCTCGATCCGGCATGGATCCTGTCAATCGCAACCGGTCTATCAGTTGCAAACCTGGCGGGTCCGATATTCCCAGCCCCAGCCGGGAACCCATTCGCGGAACTGCTCGGTCGTGCAGCGCTCGACATAGACCCGGCGCGGCGCGTGGCGGTACACGATGGGAGCCGGCTCCTCCACATAGACGCGGGCCGGCGGAGGCGGCGGCGGGGGAGCCACATAAACGGGAGCGGGAGCCGCATAGGCGGGCTGCGCAACCGTCGCGCCGACGATGGTACCGACGGCAAGCCCTCCCAGAACGCCGACGGCGGCGGCCGCCCCCGGGGACATGCGATCGCGCGCGGCTGCCGGCTCGGCGGCGGCCAGACCGGCCACCAGCGCCAGGGCGGCAGTCGTGCCGGAGAGGAGATTGAAGACCTTCATAGCTCGTCACCTACAAGCAGGAGGGAGAATTCCTTTCGCCCTTTCTTGGCAGTGACTATAGGGCCGCAAACCTCACTGGAAGCTGAACAGATTGTGGCAACGCCGGGACCGAACTCTGTTTCAAAAGAGACGGTGAATAACTCCTTAATACTCCCCGCTTCCGCCGCGGCCGGTCAATCTCCCGCCGTCCGCAACGGCACCGACAGCAGAACGCGCACCAGATCCGCCTGCCGGTTCGTCTCGGTCTTTCTGAACAGGTTCTTCAGATGGAACACGACCGTCGTCTGGGCGACTTCGAGTTCCTCCGCGATCTGGTCGAGACGCTTGCCGTCGATGAGCAGCAGCGCCACCCGTGTCTCGGACGGGGTGAGGTTGTAGAGCCGCACCAGCGTATCCCCGGACACCTTGGTGCGCTGCTCGGTGTCGATGACGAGCAGCACGACCGCTTCGGGACGCTCGTTGGCGGAAAAGCGCTGTCCGGGCACGAGCACGAGATAGGGACGCCCGCCCGAACTGCGCGGGAAGGACACGATCTCGTCGAGGGTTTCCTCCTCGAAGGCCTTCTCGATGGCCTGGTAGAGCTTGGCATTCTGTTTGACGGCCGCGCCTTTCAGGATGCCCGAGGAGACGCCGATTCCGTCGTTCTCTCCGGCGATGCGCTCGGCCTCCTTGTTCATGAGCCTGACCTCCCCCTTCTCGTCGACGATCACGACGCCGACGAGGAAGCGGTCGAAGGCGAAGGTCGCCTTGTAGAGCGCCTCCACGGCTTGCCCGCGGGACGACCTGAGAACCTCCTGCCAGGCTTCTTCCGCGCGGCTGACGGCGCTCGACTGGACGCGGGCCACCTGACTGAGGCGCGCGGCGATCGTGGCGAGCAGGATCTCGTAATCGATCGGCTTGACGAGGTAGTCGTCCGCGCCGGCCTGCTTTCCGACGAGCACGTCGTTCCGCTCGGCCAGGGCCGTCAGGAAGATGAAGGGAACATCCGCTTTGTCCCCCTGCTCGCGGATCGCCTTGAGGACCTCGTAGCCGCCGATGCCCGGCATGGTGATGTCGCAGAGCACGAGATCCGGACGCTCCGTTGCGAGCAGCCGGAGCGCTTCGTTGCCGTTGGACGCCTGGAGGACACGATAATCGGCCGTTTCCAGCTCTTCCGCCAGATCCGTCCTCAAATCGTCCTCGTCCTCGACGCACAGGATCGTTTTCTGATGATTCATGGGTTTCATCACTCAAGCAGCCTGCTGCGCCTGGTCGGCATGCGACAGCGGCAGGTCAAACGTAAACAGGGAGCCCTCGGCCTCGTAGCTTTCCACTTGGATATCTCCTCCGTGCAAGTGCATGATCCTTTGTGCGAAATTCAGTCCGATCCCGGTTCCGGCGATCCCCGTGGCGGTTCTCGCGCGATAGAAGCGATCGAAGATCTTGGGCAATTCATCGGCCGGGATGCCGATGCCCCAGTCCCGAACCGAGCAGAAGGCGCGCGCGCCCTCGGCCCAGACCTTGATCTCGACGACCGGCTGCTCGCCTGAATATTTGACGGCATTCGACAGGAGATTGATGAAGACCTGCTCGATCAGCATGGTGTCGCAATACACCCGGATGGCCTGGTCGGGGACCTGAAACAGGATCTTGGAGTGAGAACTCAGCTCGCTCTGCCGCTCGCCGATATCCATGACGAGCTGGACGAGATCGCAGGGTTCCGGGTTCAGCTCGATCCGGCCCTCGTCGAGTTTGGCGGCGTTCAGGACGCTCTCGACAAGGCGGGGCAGGCGATTGCCGGCGTTTCTGATCTTCTGAATGCGGCCCAGGAGCTCGTCCGAGGTCAGGTTCGGCCCGCGCCGGAGAATTCGCTGCGCGCTCGAGTCCAGGATCGCCAGCGGTGTCCGGAACTGGTGGGACACCATGGAGACGAAGTTGCGATACGCATTGGTCGTCACGCGTTCGCGATCGAGAGCCGACTGAAGCGCCTTCGCCACCTGCTTGTAGGCCGAGATGTCGGTGATCCGCACGAAGATCGTCGCCCCATCGGCCTTCGAGACGGACAGATGGGCCCAAATGTCCTTCTTGATCAGAACGTCGACTTCGATCTCCTCGAAGGGGGGCTGGGTCACGAGAAGCCGCTGATCCGCGCCTTCGCACATGGCAAAGCAGCGCAGAAAGACCGGCAGGCTCATTTCCTCCCGGCACCAGAGCGCCACGGGCGCGGCGGCCCAGACCTGTTCGTTCGCGAAAAGAAGCCTGCCGGTCCAGTCGAAAGCCGCGAACCCCTCCGAAGCGGATTCGATGGCCGCGATCAGGCGCCGCTCCGCCTGCCTCAGAGCGGCGGTGCGCTGAAGGACCTTGATCTCCAGGTCGAAATTCTCCCGCTCGGCCTGCTTGCGGGCGAGCCATTGCTCGGTCACGTCGCGCACGAAGGCGATGCCCAGCTTGCGCTGCGCCATGGAGACGGGAAAGCAGTTGATCTCGAGGCAACGATCCAGACCGCCCGCCTGGCCGCCCGCCTCGCTGCTCGTCTCGTCCTCGAAGATCGAACTCTCGCCCTCGATCGCGAGATGGAGGGAGTGGATCATCTCCGGCTTCGAGAACAGCGGGTCGAGATCCTGCATCAGGCGGCCGATGGCCTCGTCGGGCCCGACGTTGAGCAGACCCTCCATGCCCGGATTCCAGAGCAGACATTCGAGCTTCTCGTCGAACATGACGATGCCCTGGTTGCTCACGTTGTTGATGACGAGATCCGAAAGCTCCTGCTCCTGTCGCAGCAGCTGCTTGGCCTGACTGGCCTCCTGAACGCCTCTGAACAGCCTGACCAGCAGAAATGCGGCGCTCAGGAAAATGCCCGTGAGAAAGGCGAGGCTCTCCAGCACCACCCGCAGATACATGGCCCGCTTGAACGCGGTGTCTGTCCGGTTGAGCAGCATGACGTCGTTGGCGGCGTCCCGCAGGGTGTAGCCCAGCTCCCGGACCTGCACGCGCAAACGTTCGGCCTCGTCCGGCGTCATGGCCTGCCCGACCAGGGCCTCGGCGAGGGTGAGCTGAAGATAGCCGACCTTCAGATCGCCCAACAAACCGATCTTGGCGATGATCTCGGCCTGGGGCCCCTCCAGCAGGACGGCGACACGGCTGATCAGGATCGGCAAGCGAAAGTCCGGCGCCTGCTCGGGATCGGCGAAGTCTTCGCCGGCGGCGGACCGGGCCAGACTTTCGGCCGTGAGCGCCGCCTCGAACTGGGCCTGGGAAATCATCCAGAGATTGGCATGGGTATCCTCGCTGCGCAGGTCGCGCTCGATATCGAACAACCGCACCACGGCGAAGCTCAGCGAGACGGCGAGCACCACCGTCGTCAGCAGCGTGAGCAATCCCGCCTTGTGGGTGTTGAGGTTCAATGTCATGGTCACTCGACGCGCAGCTTGTTCAACTGCCAGATCCAGCGGGCGTCATAGATCGACGTCTGCAGAGCCGGATGCGCATCGCGCGGATAGACGATCCACAACGGCCCCTTGTCGCGAAGCTTCAAGACCTGTCCGTCGACGCGCATGGCGATGATGGGCTCGTATTTCAGGTCCTCGACGGGAATGGTGATCTTGTAGCTGTTGTGGGCCGAAGCGACGATGGATGTTCCGCTGGCTCCCACCCGCTCCAGGGCGGACCGCAGGGACACACCCTCGAAAAGCTGCCTGGTGGCCGACATGGTGGAAAAGGTCGTGATCGAGGCGGCCCCCAAGGCTTCGAGCATCTCCCGGTCGAACCGGGCCTCCTGCCCGGCATTGGTCTGGTCGATCCTGCCGGAAATCGTCAGCAGCACGGGTCCCGTCGGCGGCGGCAAGGGCTCCGCCGCGCATGCAAAGGAATTCCATCCCAGAAAACTCGCCAGCAGCCCCAGGAGTCGGATGTACCGCATGGAATCCCCGCTGAACTATTACGTTAGAACATACGCTTTCTGGACGATTTCACCATAAAAATCCAGGGCGCTGCCTCGGCTGTCCGGCCACGGCTGTCCGCCCCCCGGGAGCCGAGTTCCCACTATATCCCGTTTCACCGCCCATGAAACGTGCCCGCTCCGACGAAGGCTGCCGAATCCCGGTAGAACTAAGTCATTGCTATTGCAGGAAATTCACGCCGCCATGCGCCCTCATGGCAAAAATCACGGTAACGTTTGCAACCTTGGCCTGGGGCGGTGTAACGTCGGCCCGAGACAGCCTTTCGATGCTGCCGAACCGCAAGATCAGGAGTCCCAATGCGCAAATTCGCCGTCACTCTCGGAACCGCCGGCATTCTTGGAGCCCTCCTCGTCTCCAGCCTGCCCGTGCAGGCGGAACCGCTCCAGAAGCGTGCGCTTCCTTCAATCGAACAATCCTATCCCAACGAAGGATACACTCAATACCGTCCTTACCGGGGATACCGTCCTCCGCCGCCCTATTATCATCGCCATTACCGCCGGCACGACGGCGGCTCCGCCCTGGCTGCCGGAGCCGTCGGTCTGGCCGCGGGCGCTTTGATCGGCAGCGCGATCGCCGGCAGTCAGGCCCAGGCCGCTCCGCCGCCGCCTCCCGGCACGGTCGATCCGCAGCTTGCCGCGTATTGCGCCCGCAAGTACCGCTCGTACGATCCGGCGTCGGGCACGTTCCTGGCGACCAACGGCATGCGGTACGTCTGCACCTACCCGTAACCGGCATCGTTTCGAGACGGGTTCGCTTTCGCAGCAGGCCCGCCGCACCGCGGCGGGCCTTTTCGACGACCAGGCGCATCCTGCCAAGACGCAAGACCGCCCGCGACGATGCGCCCGCCCGGGACGCAATCACCGGATCGTTTCCCGGAATGGAGTCCACTTTTGGGTGCGATGCTCTAAAATTGCTCGGAACCCGAAAACCCAACTGCAGAATCCAACCGCAGAATCCAACCGCAGAATCCAACCGAAGGAAACGTTCATGGCCCTTCCTCCCGACAGCAGCGGCACCGTCATTCCGCCCAACGAGGCAGCCATCGTGACGGCCAGCAACATGACGGAGCTGGAGCTTGTCCTGCCGGACATGGGCGACGAAGATCTTCCGGAGATGGCGATCTTCCTCGTCGCCTGCGCCATGCGCTTTCACAGCGACCCCAGCTTCGTGCAGGAGCAACTGGAATGGCTCGTCAAAATGCATGACACCGAAGTGGACGAGGGTCTGAAGCCCGACCAGTTGAATTCCGCCAACGACGATTGAGACGTGGTCTTCGGGCGTCAGTCGAGAAAATCGACCGGCGTCCTTTCTTGACCATTCCCGCGAGGTCCTCCGCGTCCCAGTTGGTCAGCCGCACGCAGCCGTGAGAATAGGCTTTTCCGACCTTTTCCGGCTCCGGCGTCCCATGGATGCCGTAGGACTCGATCGAAAGGTCGATCCAGACCGTTCCGACAGGGTTGTTGGGCCCGGGTTCGATCTCGAATTTTTCCTTCGCCTTCACGCCCTTGAAGCCATAATCAGGATTGTAGGTGTAGACGGGATTGTGCGCGACCGCCTTCACCGTATAGCTGCCCGTCGGCGCGGGCTTCTCTTCGCTGCCGATGGAAGCGGGATAAACCGCGAGCACGGCGCCGTCCTTTCCGAGCACGCGCACGATACGTTCGTTCTTGACGACTTCGACCCTGTCGGCCTTCGGACGATCCTTTGCGCCGTCCGGTGACGCGACATTCGCCACGACGATCGATTCCCCTGCCCTGTCGAAGCGCTTGCCCGGGTTCAATTCCTTGAGCAGATTGATGTCCATGTGGAATTTCTCGGCCAGCAGCTCCTCGGGGCTCGAATACGACAGCCGCTCGAGCTTGGCCTGATCCTCCATCCGCTCCGGGATCGCCGTGAAGGGCCCTTTCACGTCGTCCTCGGCGATCGTGTAGGACATGAGGACGGGGTCGGACGACGTCCCGTTGAGTTTCGCCAGGAGCGCTTCGTCGACCGTCCCATCGGCCTCGAGTTCGTGGGCCCGTTCGAAGGCCCTGATGGCGTTCCGGACGTTCTCGCCATCGCGCCCGTCGATGACGCCTGGAGAGAACCGGGCCCGGTCGAGGAGGACCTGCGCCTTGATCAGAATCGGGCTGACATCGCCCTCGGAGGCGACCGACGGATCCGAGGCCCCGTTCACCGCCTCCATGGTCAGATCCCGCGAGGAAGCGGCGACACTTCCCGTCATGCACAGGAGACCGAACGCCACGCATACCATAACTCTCATTCTTCACTCCGCACCGCGCGCCCCGGAACGGGGCAGGCGTCATGTCAAAGACCGACGCCCGTCCGGCGTTCCTCGCACTCACTGACAAATTCGGTAATCGTTCTTGCGCGCCCGCATATCGAGATGCAGGTGGTTGCCGTGATCGGCGTCGGCGCCGGGCCCCAGCACGGTCTTGAAGATCTCGCAGGCCCCCTTGTGGATGGCGGACTGGAAGGCGGCCTCCGGTGAACCTTCGGGCTGGAACGTGATGGTCAGCGGGGGCCTCCTGTCGAACGCGAATCCCATCACGTCCACGCCGTTCCCGAACGCATGCTCGCTCCGCTTGCCGCCCGAGCGCTGATCCCGGCATTGATAGGACGTGCCGATGAGGAGCTTAGTCGGCGCACTCTGGAAATGCTCCTTCGCGCGGGGCAAGACGACATCGCCGACCCAGTGGGCGAGACTTTCCGCATAATGACATTCCATCAGGGAATCCGGCGCGACGTCGACGCCGTTCGCGAGCGCCTGGACCGCTACGGGGTTGCCGATCCGGCAGTCGTCCCCCTCCACCGGAGGGCGCTTCTCGAACTTCAGCCCGAGCGCCTCCAGCCGTCCGATGCAGGCCATGTCGGCCTCGCTCGAAGACGCGGCCTTTCCTTCCTGGGGATCCTGTCCTTGGGTCTCCTGTCCTGTCCGCGGATCCGGTTTCGGCGGCCCTTTCCGCTCCTGGGCCTGCTCCTGGGTCTGCTCCCGGGTCTGCTCCTGGGCCTGCGGCGTCAGCCCCTTCGGCCGTGCCGGCGGCAAGGGAGGCGCGGTCTCCTGAGCAAAAGCGCCCCAGGGGAAGATGAGCACGGCCGCGAGAAGCAAAGGCCCTGCCGGATGCGGCGAGGATCGTTCCGAGCGGTGTTCTTTCGGTCTTGAAGATTTCCCGACAAGCTTTGCCATGTCCGTCAACCGGCACTGGCAAGCTTGCGTTCCGTCATCCCTTTGGATGTCTTGCTCTATTCTCGAACCCGCACCACATAGTCTTGAGCCTTGAAGATCTTCGTCTCGCGGCGGGCCGTTCCGCCGCTGGGAAAGGACTAGTGATGAGCCTGATTTCGCTTCCGCCCGCAGAGTATGGCGAGGGACTGGAGCTGGGCTCCAAGCTCCACGAGCTTCAGGAAACCCAGGCCACGAAACGCACCGCCGAACTCCAGGCGAGGGTGGCGCGCCTCCGGGCGGAGCTGGAGGACGCCGAACAGCAGTTGGAATACGAGCAGAACCGCTGGCCGGAGGTCGGCGAGTTCGTCCGCTGCCCGCTCACCGGCTTCTTCGGCCAGGTCACGAAGGTCACCCCCCGCGCCTATGGCCGGCCCTGGGTCGAGATCCTGCTGTATCTCGACGCGACCATGCCGGGTCACGCCAAAATCGACCTGTTCGCCAACTGGGAGCTGATCGACCCGCCCATGGTGGACGAGCAGGCCGCCTGAGGGCCATTGGGGGCCGCCCCATGGGAGCAGCCCCTTTTTCCTTAATGGGTGGCTCCTGCCCGCACATCCTCGGGCCTGGTCGGCCTGGGCAGCCTCGCCTCGTCCGCGCGCTGGCCGGACCGCACGTTCTGGGTCGGCTCGAACGCCTGCGTGACGAACCGGGGACGGTTGCGGAGATCCATCAGGGCGCGAAGCTCGGCGGCCGCAAGATCCATGGCCTTCGCGTCGCGCCAGCGTCTGCGGAATCTGGGCTGCCGCGAAAACAGGCTCCAGACGCTCTTCACCTCCTCCTCGACCTGTAAGATGATCCGCCCGGAAAACGATTTCCGGAGGTTGAAACGCCCCGTCAGAGCCATTGTCCTGTTCCTTGCTGGGAATTCTTCGACCAGCCTCCCGATAGGGGATCGGCGTCGCCAAAGCCTTAAGACACAAGGTAAACGGGCATGAGGCGCAACGCCGCAACCGGACCGTCGAGAGATCCCGTCCGGCGGCTTCGTCACGGTCTCCGTTGGATGGTCCCGTGCACGATGGCATCGGACGTGACATCGAAGTCGGATCCGATGCTGCAAGGTGATGTCGCTGAGCATCTTTCCACGCAAAACCGGTACCCACTTTTCACGTTCGATGCTCTATTTGACCGCTCCCAGCGCGAGGCCGCGCACGAGAAAGCGCTGCAGCCATGCGAAGGCGATCGCGACCGGGATCGTCGCCGCGAATGTGGCGGCCATCACATGATGCCACTCCACGGTGTAGCGGCCCGATACCAGCGAGAAGATCTGAATGGGAAGGGTGTAGCTGTCCTGCGAGCGCAGGAGCGTCAGGGCGATGACGAACTCGTTCCACGCATTGATGAAGGTGAAGATCGCCGTCACCACCATCGCGGGCACGGCAAGGGGAAGGAACACCTTCACGAGGGTTTGGGCCCGCCCCGCCCCTTCCATCCAGGCCGCCTCCTCCAGATCGACCGGGATGGTGGCAAAATAGCTCTGCAGCATCCAGACCGAGAAGGCGATGTTGAAGGCCGCGTAGACGACGGTCACGGCGTTGATGTTGTCGATCACTCCGAGCGCCACCATCAGGCGGAACAGCCCCACCACGAGAACGATGGGCGAC
Organism: Microvirga sp. M2; assembly: GCF_047497095.1. Classification (NCBI taxonomy): domain Bacteria; kingdom Pseudomonadati; phylum Pseudomonadota; class Alphaproteobacteria; order Hyphomicrobiales; family Methylobacteriaceae; genus Microvirga; species Microvirga sp. M2. Next base: position 2,324,327 of record NZ_CP134063.1, on the reverse strand, counting down.
AGCATCTGCGTGACCAGCAGGAACTGGCGGTAGAATTCCCGCCCCTTGAAGTCGAAGCGGGTCAGGGCATAAGCCGCCGGAATGGAAACGATCAGCGATCCCAGCGTCGCCAGCACGGAGACGAAAAGCGAGTTCCTCAGGGCATTGCCGAAATTCGTCGCGACCCACATGGTCCGGAAATTCTCCCACGCGATCCGCGACGGCCACCAGGTCGGCGTCAACACTTCCGTGCTCGGCTTGAGGGCCGTGATCACCATCACGGCGAAGGGAAAGATCGCCGCCACGACGATCGGCGAGAGCACGAGCCAGCAGACGAGCGAGCGGCGGAGCTTGGCGGAGTTCATGCTTTCGCTCCCCTGGACGCGGTGAGCCGCACATAGATCAGCGTGAAGACCAGCAGGATGCCGAACATCACCAGCGAGACGGCGGAGGCCTCGCCGAGCTTTCCCAGCCGGAACCCGACCTTGTAGAGATAGGTAACGAGGATGTCGGTGGAGTTCGCCGGGCCGCCCTGCGTCATGGCCCAGATGATCGGGAACGAGTTGAACACATAGATCGTGTTCAGCACGAGCGCGATGTTCAGGAAGGGCGCGATGAGCGGCAGCGTGATGTGGCGAAACTGCTCCCAGCGCCCGGCCCCCTCCAGAGCCGCCGCCTCGTAAAGATCGTCCGGGATTGAGGCGAGGCCGCCCAGGATGATCGTGACGGTGAACGGGATGGTCACGAGGATGCCGATGAGGATCTGCATCGGGAAGGCGGTCCTCGCCTCGGCGAGCCATTGGATATTCTCGTCGATGAGGCCGAAATCCATGAGGGCCGAGTTCAGCATGCCGCTCTCGCCCGACAGGGCCCAGCGCCAGACGATGGCCGTCATGGTGAGCGAAACCGCCCAGGGCAGCATGACGAGCACGCGGGCGAGATCGCGTCCGTAGAAATCCTCGTTCAGGACCAGGGCGACGGGGACCGAGCACAGGATGGCGCCTCCGACCACGCCGATGGTCCAGATCCCCGTTCGCCAGAGTGCGTCGATGAAGTTCGGATCGTCGAGCAGCGCGCGGAAATTCGCCATGCCCACGAAGTCGCGCAGCTGGCCGAAGCGGTTCACGCTGTGGCTTGCGAGCTGCGCCAGCTCGTTGACGGGCCAGATCACGATGAGGGCCGCCAGGATGAAACTGGGTAGGATGAGAACGTAGGGCGCGACCACCCGTTTCGAGGTCATTGACATCCCGCTGGCTGAACGAACGGACGAGGGGCCGGGCGGCGGGCCCGGCCCCCTTTCGCGGTTACTTCTTCAGAACCGCATTCGCCTTGGCGGCCGCCTCCTTCAGGGTCGGCTCGATCTGTCCCTGGCCGAGATAGATCCGCTGCAGCGCCGAGGTCGTGGTATCGGCGATTTCCTCCCAGCCTGCGATCACCGGGGCGAAGCGCGCGATCGGGAGAAGGCTCGTGAAGACCTTCAGGTCCGCGTTATCGGCGAAGTACTTGTCCTCAGCCTCGGCCTTCGTCACCGGCAGGAAGCCCTCGTCGACCGTGAACCTGATCCGCTGCTTGGGCTGGAACAGGAAGTCGAGGAACTTGAACGCCTCGGCCTTGTTCTTGGAGTTCTGGAACAGGATGACGGAATCGGTGACGCCGTAGGTGCCCTGATCCCCGCCCGGCCCTTTCGGGATCGGAGCCACGCCGTATTTGAGGTTCGGCGCCTCGGCGCGGATCTGGTTCGCCAGGAACGGAGCGGTCATCATCATGCCGATCTTGCCCTGCTTGAACAGGTTCTGCACGTCCTCGCGCGCGTAGGACGTCACGCCCGGCTGCGTCGCCCCCTCGTCGATGAGGCGCTTGTAGAGCGACGCGGCGTCGACGGCGGCCTTCGAGTCGAGCCCCGACTTCCCGTCCTTCACGATCTCGCCGCCGAAGGACCACATGGCATAATAGAAATAGACGTCGGTCTCGACTTCCTTACCCTGAAGACCGAAGCCGTAGACCCCGTTGCCGAGGGCGGTGATCTTCTTCGCGTCCGCCTCCAGTTCCGCCCAGGTCTTCGGCGGCTCGGACAGGCCGGCCTTCGCGAAGAGGTCCTTGTTGTAATACATCGCGCGCGCGGACGCGGCGATCGGCAGCCCGTAGGTCTTGCCGTTCATCACGGACGGGGTCAGGAACGTCTCGATGAATCGCCCCTTGATCTCCGGCGTCATGTAGCCGTCGAGCGGCTCCGCGATCCCCTGCTCGACGAAATCGACGAGCCAGCGGGTCCCGATGATCGAGAGGTCCGCATTGGCGTTCGCCGAGATGTCGGTGGTCAGCTTCTGAAGAAGGTTGTCCCACGGCACCACCTCGAACTGGATCTTGATGCCCGGATTGGCGGCCTCGAAGTCCTTGGCCACCTGCTCGAAATAGGGACCGGTCTTGGCCGAATATTCCGCAACGGTCATCCGGACCGTACCTGCATTCGCCGACGCGGAGAGAGCGACGGCCCCGACGCCCGCGAGCATCAGTCCCTTGAGATTGAAGAAGCTGTTCTTGTGCAGTGTTTTCACGTGTATGTTCCCTCTGCTAGAGCTGTTTCCACTGACGTGGAAGGAGCTCTTTTCTTTGCTTTGCCGCATTTTTGGACGGCGAACCGGATCCACGTCGCCGAAAAAATGCTTGAGGGCCGCACACCCTAGAAAAGCAGCCCGGCAGCCTGCATTGTTGTGAAAGATAATTACTTAGGCAAGGCTATACTTACGTATATTCCTGGCTTTGATGTTGCTAATTTTCATAAATCGCTTCAGCCTTGTCGCTCTCGAAACCAGGGAGCAGGTCGGAGCGGTCCGTTGAAGAACAGCTTGGAAGGCCGGTTGGCCGTCATTACGGGCGCGGGCGGCGGCATCGGCGTCACCATGGTCGAGCGGTTCCGGGACGCCGGCGCGCGGGTCGTCGCCTGCGACGTCTCGGCCGAGGCGCTCGCCGGGCTGGACGTCGCCCACAGGGAAGCGTTCGACCTCGGCGATGCCGACGCGTGCAGAACGGCTTGCGCGCGCATTCAGGAACGCGTCGGCCTGCCCGACATCGTCGTCAGCAATGCCGGCTATACCCGCGCGGAGACCCTCGAACAGGTCGACGACCGGGCCTGGAACTTCGAACTCGACGTGAATCTCAACGGGGCCCGCAATTTCACCGCGCCGTTTCTCGAGCCCATGAAGGCGAGAGGCTCCGGCGTGTTCGTCTTCATCGCGTCCGTGAACGCCCTCGCCCATTTCGGCAATCCCGCCTATGCGGCCGCCAAGGCGGGCCTGGTGGCTTATGCCCGGGCCATCGCGACGGAATGCGGGCGACACGGCATCCGCTCGAATGCGATCTGCCCGGGCTCCGTGCGCACCCATGCCTGGGATCACCGGATCGAGAAGGATCCCGGAATTCTCGACAAGGTCTCGCGCCTCTATCCTCTCGGCCATATGGTCACGCCCGCCGACGTGGCGAATGCGGCGGTCTTTCTCGCGTCGCCCTTTTCGGCCGGGATCACGGGCGTCGCCCTTCCCGTGGATGGCGGCCTCATGGCCGGCAACCTGCCCTTCATCGATGCGATCAGGTGAACGGAGCGCCCGATGGCCGATCTCCACCTCGTCAATGTGAAGAAGCGCTACGGCACTCTCGAAATCCTTCATGGGATCGACCTTTCGGTCGAGGACGGCGAGTTCGTCGTGCTCGTGGGTCCGTCGGGCTGCGGAAAGTCGACCCTTTTGCGCATGATCGCCGGACTGGAGACGGTCTCCGAGGGCGAGATCCGCATCGGCGGCCGCCGCGCCAACGAGGTGCCGCCGCAGAAGCGCAACATTTCGATGGTGTTCCAGTCCTACGCCCTGTTTCCCCACATGACGGTGAAGGACAACATCACCTTCGGCCCGCGCATCCGCCGGGAGAACGCCGAGGAGACGGCGCAGAAGCTGAAGCGCGCGGCCTCGACCCTGAATCTCGGCGCGTATCTCGACCGCAGGCCCGGCCAGCTCTCCGGCGGCCAGCGCCAGCGCGTCGCCATGGGACGCTCCATCGTCCGCAACCCCGATCTTTTCCTCTTCGACGAGCCGCTCTCCAACCTCGATGCCAAGCTTAGGGTGCAGATGCGCACCGAGATCAAGGCGCTGCACCACAAGTTCGAGAGCACCATCGTCTATGTGACGCACGACCAGATCGAGGCGATGACCATGGCGGACCGCATCGTCGTCATGAACGCCGGCCGCATCGAACAGGCCGGCACTCCCCTGGAGCTCTACGACGGGCCCGCCAATGTTTTCGTCGCGGGCTTCCTCGGCTCTCCGGCGATGAGCTTCCTCGACGCGACCATCGTGCGATCGGGCGAAGGAATCTTTGCCCGCCTCCCGGACGCCACGATGGTGCCGGTCGCTGGATCGACTGCTTCAGACGGCGCCGGCGTGACTCTCGGCATCCGGCCGGAGCACTACCGGGTCGACCCGGCCGGGCCGATCCGGCTCGTGGTCGACCTGATCGAGCCGACCGGATCGGAGAGCCACATCTACGGGCATGTCGGCGCAGCGGAGGTGCGCGCCGTGCTCCGCGAGAGGATCGCCCTCGATCCGGGCGGGACGCTCCGCCTCTCGGTCGATCCGGCGAAGGTCCACCAGTTCGACGCCGCGACCGGCCTGCGCCTCCCGGGAGCCTGACCGTGGAGGCGCCACAGGACATCGTTGCAAGGGTGCGCAGGTGGGCCGCGGACGGCTCCAAGGCGGAGCGCAGGCTCGCATCGCTGGTGCTCTCCGACCTCGCTTACGTGTCCAAGGCGACGATTGCGGAAATCGCGGGCCGCGCGGGCGTGAGCGAGCCGACCGTGACGCGCTTCGCGAGGGCGGTCGGCTGCGAAGGCATGCGCGATTTCAAATATCATCTCGCCCAGGCCCTGGCCGTGGGCGGCAACGATCTCGACCCGTCGCCGATCCGGCGCGAGGAGCGGGAGGAGCGTGTCCTGTCCGCCGTCTGCGGCAACGCCGTCGCGGCGATCGAGGATCTGCGGGCTACCATCGACATGGATGTCGTCGGCCAGATCGCCGAGCGGATCTCGACCGCCCGCGCCGTGCTGGCCTACGGCTCGGGCGGGAATTCCTCGATCATGTCGATGGAGCTCCACAACCGGCTGTTCCGCCTCGGCTTGTCCGTCATCGCGCACAGCGACGGCCAGATGCAGCGGATGACCGCATCGGTGGCGACCCCGGACACGGCCGTGATCGCCTTCTCGACCTCCGGATATTCTCCCTCTGTGGTCGACTCCGTCAGAATTTCGCGCCATTACGGAGCCAGGACGGTCGCCGTGACCGCGCCCGGTTCCGCCCTGGCGCGCGAAGCGGAGATTCTGCTGCCCTTTTCGATTCCGGAGGACGACAACCTCTACAAACCGAACGCCACGCGCTATGCCATGATGGCCATCGTCGATCTGATCGCGATGACCACGGCGGAGAGCATCGGACCGTCCGTGCTCGAAGGGCTCCGCCGCATCAGGCACAGCCTCGCGGCCGTGAACGTCAACGATCCGAGACTGCCCCTCGGCGACTAGAGCATCGAACGCAAAAGTGGACACCGGTTTTGCGTGAAAAGATGCTCAAGCAAGGAGAGCATCGGACGCAAAAACGGGCACCGGTTTTGCGTAAAAAGATGCTCACAACATCAACTTGATGCACCGGATGTGGGGTCGATATCACGTCCGATGCTGGAAGAGACATCAGGCTCCCATGACCAAGATTCATGAACTGGATACCCCCGTCGTGCTGATCGACCTCGACCGCGTCGAGGCCAATCTCAAGCGTGCCCAGGACTATGCCGACGCCAACGGCATGAAGCTGCGTCCGCACATCAAGACGCACAAGCTGCCTCAATTCGCCAAGCGCCAGATGGAGCTCGGCGCCATCGGCATCACCTGCCAGAAGATCGGTGAGGCCGAAGTGATGGTCGAGGCCGGGATCAGCGACATTCTTCTGCCCTACAACATTCTCGGCGAGCCGAAGCTGAAGCGGCTTCTCGCCCTCGCGCGGCGCGCATCGCTGAAGGTCACCGCGGACAGCACCACCACCGTCGACGGTTATTCCAGAACCTTCGCCGGCTCGGGCCTGACCCTTCCGGTTCTCGTGGAATGCGATACGGGCGGGGGACGCGTGGGCGTCCAGACCCCCGAAGCGGCGCTCGCGCTCGCCCGGCACATCGCCGCCTCGGAGGGCCTGCGCTTCGCCGGTCTCATGACCTATCCGGCCAAGGGCATGGCCACAGAGGCCAATGCCTGGCTCGAGCGCGCCGCAGCCCTGCTCGATGAAGCGGGCCTGAAGCCCGAGATCGTCTCCACGGGAGGCACGCCGGATCTGTGGCGCAGCAAGGACAACAAAGCGGCCACGGAATATCGTCCCGGCACCTATATCTATCTCGACCGGTTCGAAGTGAAGGAAGGCGTCGGCGGCTTCGAGGACTGCGCCCTCACGGTTCTCGCCACCGTCGTCTCGCGCCCGACCGAGGACCGCGCGGTCCTCGACACCGGGTCGAAATCCCTGACCAGCGATACCCTGGGCCTTCAAGGTTTCGGCCGGATCGCCGAGTACCCGGACGCGGTCATCGTGTCGCTGAGCGAGGAGCACGGCGTCGTGGATCTCTCCCGTTCGGCCGCCAGGCCCAAGGTCGGGGACATGGTTCGCATCGTTCCGAACCATGTCTGCCCCGTCACGAACCTGTTCGACGAGGTGACGTTCGTGCGGGGAGACGACGTGATCGAGACGGTTCCGGTCGCCGCGCGCGGCAAGGTGGCCTGATCCCTTTCCCCTCGCCTGCCCTGTCCACCTAAGGTTCCCTCATGATCGACCATACCCGAAACCCCTTCGCCGAAACCGACGCGGACCGCCGCGAAATATGGACCATGCTGGTCGAGCGCGACATCGATGCCTTCCTGGCGGCCGACTGGTCGATGGTCGATGAGGATTTCCGCCGCGAAGGATTCCTGGGTCTGCACGCGCACAAGTCGGAGCTGCCCGACAGCTGGCGTCTCGACTTCCCGGACCTCGAAACCTACCGCGACGAATGGCTGCGGCAGGCGAAAGCCGCGCAGACCGTCGCGTATGCCGAACCGGTCCGGGACGCCCTGTTCCGGGCCACGAACATGCGCGACATCGATCTGCGCGGCGACGCCGCGATCTGCCATAAGAAATTCGACGGCACGATCGCCCTCGAGGGCGGCGGCGTGGAGGTTCTGAGCTGGCAGACCCTGTATTTCTGCGCCCGCCTCGGCGGACGCTGGAAGATCACCGGCTTCGTCGGCTACATGCCCTATCCGATGGGCAGAGCCCGCGGCTGAACCGGAACGCACGGACACTCATTGGCGCATCGTGCGGACCGCCGGGTCCGCACGGAGGAGTGCCTGGTGCTGGCCTCAGGCTTGCGCAATCTCTCTCATGACGGAGATGGTGTTACATAAAGAGGCTTCTGCGGACTACACAGCCCGCTCGGTTTGAATTTGGCGGCGAGCTTGCAACCGGGAGAGCATGGATCGAACATGAGCCTTAACCCGTGCGGCCTGCGCCTCCGCAATCAAGGTCTCGGCGATAGCCCGATCATCCCCGAAAGCCCGACCGCTGTTCTCTCTATGACAAAGCATGATTTCAGCCCTTCAGCAGAGTTTCGTCGATTACCCTAGCATTCACTCTCGGGGATTTAGATGGGCTGGAGCGTGAGGGTGCTGAAGTCGGATGCTTACGTGGGGATTCCCCGAGTATGCACAGCGGATCCCCTCTTATATTGAGGTGGCATCGGCACCGTTTCTTTCGCCCCTACGGTCCGGACCTTCAAAGCGTCCTCATGGGAAGAGAGGCGCTTTCTTTTTGCCGAGCCGGAATAGGTCAGGACGGGCTGCCTCGCCTGCGTCTGTTCCCAAAATGAGCTTATCGGAACCTTTGAACAATGTTTCCACTTGTGTGCGACGGCGAGGTCGAGAAGAACTCTTTGTCGAGCAACCGAGCGATCATGCCGCGCCAATGCGCTGACCCCGAGGAGCAGCACCGTAAGGTTGATGCAACAGAGGCCCAGCTTGTTCGGTACGTGAGTGTATTCAACATCTTTATGCTGACGCTATCGTTGCTGGCGGCGGCTGGGCTCATCGGCTTCGCCGTCCATCTTGCATCGCTCTAAGGAAGCCTCGTTCGCTTCCGCCCCATATTCCATAGACGTCCACACACAGCCTTCGACAAATTGAACCAAATCCCGGAAGGCCGGCTCCGAGAGCATCGGACCGAAAAGCGGCACCCACTTTTGGGATAGAATCCGATGCTCCCTGCTTGGAAAGGGCGCATAATTCTTCCGAAAAACCGGGGCCACTTTTTCGCGCGATTCGCCAGGAGACGGCCGATTTGAACACTGGGACATTCTTGGCTCACCAAGGCACGATGGCGGCGCGGTTCGGGGCCCACGACTGGGCAGCATCGCCGCTGGGTTCGCCCGAGACCTGGCCGCAGGATCTGCGGACCGTGCTCAAGGTCATGATCCATTCCGGCTTTCCGACCCTCGTCGCCTGGGGGCCGGACCTCATTGTCTTCTACAATGATGCCTATCTGGAACTGCGTGGAAGACGGCCCGAAGTGCTCGGCTGCCCCCTGCCCCAGGCGTGGGCGGATATCTGGGACGTGGCCGCTCCCCTGGTTTCCAAGGCATTGCACGGGCAGGCCGCTTTCGTTCACGACGTGCCCATCGGCCTCGTATCGCGCAGCAGCTATCCGGAGACAACCTGGTGGACGGGATCCGTCAGCCCGATCATCACCGATCCCGCGACCGTCGCAGGCGTCCTCGTCACCTTGCAGGATACGACCGAACGGGTGCTCACCGAGCGGCGGCTCCGCTTCCTGGTCGAGCTGAGCACGCGCCTGCGCGGGGTGGCCGATCCCCGCAACGTCATGACCACGGCCGCGGAGATGCTGGCCCATCACCTGCGGGCGAGCCGCGTCGGCTATGCCGAGCTCAGCGAGAGCGGCGAGGCCATCGTGGTGGAGCGTGACTGGAGCGATCCGGCACTGGCGAGCTTTGCCGGGCATTACCGGACGGGTGACTTCGGCCGGTCCATCGAGCGCGAATTGCAAGCCGGACGAACGGTGCGCATCGATGACGTCCTGGCTCATCCGCTGACGGCAAAGGAGCCGATCTCGCCCGAGTTCCTCAGAGCGGGCAACCGCTCCACGATCATCACGCCGCTGATCCGGGACGGGCGGTGGGTCGCAGCACTTTATGTGCACCAGTCGGAACCGCGTCATTGGCATGACGACGAGGCGCAGCTGGCGCGGGAGGTGGCCGAACGCACCTGGACCTCGGTCCTGCGCGCTCGGGCCGAGATGGCCCTTCGGGACAGTGAGGAGCGCTTCAGGCAATTTGCCGAGCGTTCCTCCACGGTGCTCTGGATCCTCGACTTTGAGACGCGGCAGGTAGACTACGTCAGCCCGGCCTACGAGACGATCTGGGGCGAGCCGGTGGCGGCGGCCCTGAATGATCCTGATCACTGGGTCAAGGCCGTTCATCCCGATGACCGCGACCGGGCCAGCGCCATCATCGAAGGTGTGCGGCAGGGCGAGGAAGGCACGCATGAATACCACATCATCCGACCGGACGGTGGGGTGCGGTGGATCCGCGATACGTTCTTTCCGATCCGCGACGAGCACGGGCAGGTGCGGAAGGTGGGCGGCATTGCCCAGGATCTCACCCAGCACGACGGCTCCGTGGTCTATGTGGTGGCAGGCGATGGGAGCGCCCGCCAGAGCCTCGGCCGTGAGCTCCAAGGAGCAGGGTACGAAGTCAAGGCATTTGCTTCGGCCAAGGCCTTCCTGGAGGTTGCGCCGGTGCTGCTGCCCGGCGGCGTGGTGCTCGACACGCGGCACCCTGAAGCCGGCGGGCTGACCGTCCCGCGGGAATTGAAGGCACGCCGAGCAAGCCTGCCGGTGATCGCGATCGGCGAGACCGGAGGGAGAGTTGCGATCGGGATCGAGGCGATGAAGGCCGGTGCGGTGGATTTCCTCGACATGCCCTATCAGCCCGACCAGTTGCTGAACGCGCTCGCCGCCGCCCAGGCCACGATCCTCGAACGGGCGGAGCGGGACCAGGCGACGGAGCGCCTGCGGGTGGCCCTCGCGACAATGCCGTCCCGAGAGAGAGAAGTTCTCGACGGCCTCCTGGCCGGGGGCACCAACAAGACGATCGCACGGGATCTCGGCATCAGCCCGCGGACGGTCGAGGCGCATCGAGCCCGCATCATGGAGCGGCTCGGGGCCAACAGCCTGCCCGAGTTGGTGCAGGTTGCGATGGTGGCCGGCTTACAGGCGCCGGGTGGAACCCGTCACGATAGCGATTGAGTGTGAGCATCGGCACCACGGCAGAAATGCCGTGCCCCACAGGGCAAAGTCCGTCCGCATCAGGGCCGATGGGGTGAGCGTCGGATCAAGAGCGGCGTCCGAAGGGCAACGGGCAGCGGACCTTCAGAGACTATCGGTCCACGTCTCCCGTTGCCCGGGAGCGGACCTTGCATCGCGACCGGTCCGGTTTTCCGCAAACTGCGAGCGGCGATCCTGGATCGGCACGACGAATGGTTCTTCGGTCGAGCCGCGAGGGCGAGAAGAGGCACCCGTCACGTGAAAGTCAGGCTGCCCCGACCGCACTGGGTTGCCGCGGGGCCGTCCGCCCCGCGGCACAGTCGATCGGGCATCCGTCACCGGCCGTTCACACGCCGGTCGTCTCCCGGCTCGAAGCGCTTGTCGCGATCGAGGCGACCACCCTTGTCGTCTGCAGCGACAGCGGGATCGTCCGCCCCACGCCCGCGGGACCGGCGCGCATCCGCCACATGATCGCCGCCACGGGTGCGGGTGCGTGTCTGGTGCTGGTCTCTCGTGTGGGTCCTTGTCCGGCCTTCCATCAGGACGCGGTCCTCCGTTCCGCGGCTGCGCCGATTGTCCCCCGCTCGACCCATCCCCTGATCGTCGGCCCCCCGGCCGCGCCCATGACCGGCGTCGTCCGCCCTGTCACGGCCGCGATCATCGTTGCGGCCAGTGGCATCGCCGCCACGGCCCCGCCCGCCGTCATCGCCGCCGCGGCCTCCGCGGCCACCGTTGTCGTCTCCGCCCCGGCCTCCCCGTCCGCCGCCGTCGTCGCTGCGACCGCCGTTGTGGCTGCCGCCATCGTCTCCACCACGCCCCCCGCGGCCGCCACTGTCATCACCGCCGCGGCCTCCGCCATTGTCGCCCCCGCCGCGCGCCAGAGCGGGGGTCAGGATCGCGCTCGCGACCACGGCCGGGACGGCGGCTGCCGTGAGCGAGGCCAGCATGGTCCCCAGGACCAGGATATTCGGACCGTTCTTGATTGGCTTCAGCATCGTCTTTCTCCATTCACCCGGCGCCGGACAGATCGGCGCCGATGCCGGAGCAGTTTGGCTTGGGGCCGGCATCCGAACCTGACGGAACGTGTCAGCGAAATATCAGCTTGGGCGTGCTATTCTGGTGATCTTCGGAAGGTTTCATGACACGGCGTCACCTTTTTGCTCTGCTGCTGCTCTCCCTGGCGCTGGCTCCGGTAGAAGTCTCCTGGATGACGCCTGCCATCGCCAAGGACGGCGGTGGCGGTGGAGGCGGCGATGGAGGCCACGGAGGGAATGATGGTGGCGGTCGCGGTGGAGGCGACGACGGCGGTCGTGGTGGCGGCGAGAACAGCGGCCGCGGCGACGATCGAGGACGCGGAGACGATGGCGGCGGACGTGGCCGGGGCCGGGGCGGCGATGATGCCCGGGCGGGTGCGTTCGCAGGCTGGGGGAGCACCTCCTCCGACCATGCCCGCGAGGCCGTCTCCCAAGGGCAGGCCCTGACCCTGAGCTCCGTTCTTCCGACAGTGTCGAAAGCGGTTCCGGGGCAGGTGCTGGAGGTCGATCTCCGCCAGACCTGGAACGGCGAGTGGTGGTACGAATTCCTGGTTCTCACCCGCGATCGTCGCTACCAGGAGGTCGTCGTGGATGCCCGGCGCAACAAAATTCTTCAAATCAGGAGACGCTGATGCGGGTCCTTCTCGTGGAGGATGAAGCAGCCATCGCAAGGGATGTCGCGGGCGCCCTGGCCGAGACGGGCTATGTCGTTGACATCGCCCGGGATGGCGATGACGGCTGGTTCCGTGCCTCGACCGAGGACTATGACGCCGTCATCCTGGACCTGGGCCTGCCGAAACTCGACGGCCTGTCGGTGGTGCGCCGGCTGCGGGAGGAGGCCAGCACCGTTCCGATCCTCGTGCTCACGGCCCGCGGCTCCTGGCTGCAGCGGGTCGAAGGCATCGACGCCGGTGCCGACGACTACCTGACCAAACCGTTCGAGATGGAGGAGCTTCTTGCCCGTCTCGCGGCTCTGCTGCGCCGGGTTGGTCGTCACGTGACGCCCCTGATCGAGGTCGGTGCGCTGCGCATCGATACGCGGCGGCTGCGGGTGATGGTCAGCGGCCGGGCGATCGAGCTGTCTCCGCTGGAATTCCGTCTGTTGCGCTACCTTGCGCACAATCGTGATCGCGTCGTCGCCCAGAGCGAGCTGGTCGAGCACGTCTACGGATCGGACGAGCCCGAGAGCAATACGATCGAGGCGCTCGTGGCGCGCCTGCGCCGCAAGATCGGATCGGAGGCGATCGGAACCCGTCGCGGCCACGGCTATATCATGGAGACGCCCTCGACATGATGCGGAATTCCATCCGGCTGCGGCTGCTCGTCGTGGCGATCACGTCCATCGTCGCGACGATCGCCGTCGCGGGCGCCTCCCTCGTGGTGTTCTTCGAGCGCCAGGTGCTCCGCTATGTGGAACAGGACCTCAACATCCATTGGACCGAACTCGCCACGGCCTTCGGGGCCGAGGGGGAGACGGACTTGAGCCAGAGGATGACGGATCCCCGCTATCACCAGCCCTACGGCGGGGCCTATTGGCAGGTTTCCGAAGGCGGGCGGCCGATCCTGCGGTCCCGTTCGCTCTGGGATCGGACGCTGCCCGCAGACGAACCGCGCCCGCGTGCCGACCGGGACAAGGCCTTTGAGGCCGATGGACCCGACGGTTCGGAGCTCTACGTGATCGCGCGCGAGGTCACGATCGGCGGCGAGCAGGGCTCGCGCACGTTCAGCCTCGCGGTGGCCCTGGATCATGCGCAGGTGGTGGAGCTGCGCCAAGCCTTCGGATGGGACGTGGCCCGCGTCCTGCTTCCCATTGCGGCGGTCCTGGTGCTGTTCGCCTGGCTCCAGGTTTCGCTGGGCCTGCGCCCGTTGCGATCCGTCGGGCATGATCTGAATGCCGTCCAGACCGGTCGGATCCGACGCATGACGCGCCGCTTTCCCGACGAGGTCGCGCCGCTGGTCGGGAGCATCAACAAGCTGCTCGACCGGCAGGAGAACCTCGTTCGCAAGGCGCGCGACCGGGCCGGCGCTCTGGCTCATGGTCTCAAAACTCCCCTGACGATTCTTGGCGGCGAGGTGCGCCGTCTCGAACGGACAGGCAAGTCCGACGCTGCGGAGCGCATGCAGGAGCAGCTTGAGATCATCCGCTCCCATGTGGAGCGCGAGGTCGCGCGCGCTCGTACAAGCGGTGCATCGGTGGCGTGCGGCGCCTATACCCAGGTGGACGAGTCCGTCGCGCGCCTTCTGCGCCTGATGCAGCATCTGCCAAGGGGCGAGCAGCTTGTCTGGCAGACCGGGATTCCAGCCGATCTGGCTGTTGACATGGATCCCCATGACTTTGGAGAGATCCTGGGCAATCTCCTCGACAATGCGCGAAAATGGGCCAGAACCCGGGTTGAAGTTCGGGCGGAGCCCACAGGGGGGAACGCCCGTATTACCGTCGAGGACGATGGCCCTGGCTTCTCGGGTCCCGATGGGGCGCGCCCTGAACGAGGGATGACGGGACGATGCGACCCGAACTCGAGCGGACTTGGCCTTGGCATCGTGGAGGACATCCTGGCCGAGTACGGAACAAGCCCGACGATCGACGGGAATGGCCGCTGCAGCATCTCATTCGAGGTTCCCCTGTGCCGGGAGAGATTCACCGTTACCTCCCGGGAGACTCTCCCGCGTGAAGGACAGGTCTCGAGCACGTGGTCGAGCGAGATCACGCGAGCCTGAGCCTCAACTCAATCGGCTCTCCCGAGAGCCTTTCCGTCGGCGATCCGCGACATACATGTTACGGTGGATCGCAGCATCGCGTTGTCAAAAAAGTATCATTCCCGGCCATGAAAGGTGCTGGCACGCGCTTGTGGCGAAGGTTACCGTCATCGTCAGTGAGAGCCGAACTGAGATCGGCCGGCTCGGAGCGAGGGGCCATCGCGAGCACCCGCACCGGCCTGGAGGAAACGGACATGGAGCCGGATCTCGAAGTCGTTCAGATAAGACCGGGCGAGTCCTTCGCCGCCTGGTCCCATGGCTATCCCTACCGCACGGTGCGCTGGCACTTTCATCCCGAATACGAACTGCATCAGGTGGTGGCCACGAACGGGCGCTATTTCGTCGGCGACTTCATCGGCGAGTTCGAGCCCGGAAACCTGGTGCTGACCGGACCGAACCTCCCGCACAACTGGGTCAGCGACGTTCCGAAGGACGCGATCGTTCCGCTCAGGTGCCGCATCATCCAGTTCAGCGAGGATTTCGTCGGCGGGGCCATGAAGACCCTGCCCGAGCTCTCCGCCCTCGCGCCGGTGCTGGAAGCGTCGCGGCGCGGCGTGCTCTTCAGCAAGGAGATCAGCCGCGAGATCTCGCCTCTCATGGAAGAGGCGATGCACGCGAAGAGCGTGCGCCGCATCGAGCTCTTCATGATGATCGCCGGGCTCCTGAGCCGCGCGCAGGGTTCGCGGATGCTCGCGAGCCCCGGCTACCTACCCGACCCGTCCGGCTACATGTCCGCAGGCATCAACAAGGCGCTCGCCTATATTCGCGAGAACCTGACCCAGCCCTTCGGCGAAGCGGATCTGGCCGCGATCGCCGGACAATCCACGAGCGCGTTCTCGCGCTCCTTCCGGCAGCATACCGGCATGTCGCTGGTTCGGTACGTGAAGCGCCTGCGCATCAATCTCGCCTGTCAGATCCTCATGAGCGACGAGCAGGCCTCGATCACCAGCATCTGCTACGAGGTCGGCTACAACAACCTCTCCAATTTCAACAGGCAGTTCCTGGCCGAGAAGGGCATGACCCCTTCCCGGTTCCGGCGCCTGCTGCTCGACAACATCAACTCGGCCAAGGCCGCGCAACGGAGGAGCAAGGACCCAGCAACTCAGGCATCACGGGCAAGACCGGGCGGCGCGAAAGAGCAGCCCGGGAAAAGAGGCGCCCTGCTCTGACATCCGGGACGGCAGCAAAACACGAAGGCTGCCGCAACCGTCGCCCCCGAGCCGGCGCAATTCGACTGCACGATAACGGTCACCAACGGGAGAGAAACGAATGATCACGTCTTCATGGAAGCTCGGCGGCCTCGCGGCCCTGGCCCTCACCCTCCTCGCGGGCACGGGCGCGGCCATGGCGCAGAACGCGAAGGCCTCCAACGCCACGGTCGCCTTCCTCATGCCGGACCAGGCTTCCACCCGCTACGAGGAGCATGACTTCCCCGGCTTCAAGGCCGAGATGGAAAAGCTCTGCCCGACCTGCAAGGTCCTCTACCAGAACGCCGACGCGAACGTCTCGCGCCAGCAGCAGCAGTTCAACTCCGTGATCTCGCAGGGCGCGAAGGTGATCGTTCTCGATCCGGTCGACTCCGCCGCAGCCGCATCCCTCGTCAAGCAGGCGCAGAGCCAGGGCATCAAGGTCATCGCCTATGACCGGCCCATCCCGGACGCCAAGGCCGATTTCTACGTCTCCTTCGACAACCAGGCCATCGGCAAGTCGATTGCGGATTCGCTCGTCCAGCACCTCAAGAAGAGCAACGTGACCGCCGGCAGCGGCACCGGCGTCCTTCAGATCAACGGATCGCCCACCGACGCCGCCGCCGGCCTCATCAAGAAGGGCATTCACGAGGGTCTCGACAACAGCGGCTATCCGATCCTGGCCGAGTACGACACGCCGGATTGGGCTCCGCCGAAGGCGCAGCAATGGGCGAGCGGCCAGATCACGCGCTTCAACAAGAACATCCTCGGCGTCGTCGCGGCCAATGACGGCACCGCGGGCGGGGCCATCGCGGCCTTCAAGGCCGCAGGCGTCAACCCGGTTCCGCCGGTGACCGGCAACGACGCGACGATCGCCGCGCTTCAGCTCATCATCGCGGGCGACCAGTACAACACGATCTCAAAGCCGAGCGAGATCGTGGCGGCGGCAGCCGCCAACGTGGCGGTCGACTTCCTCGCGGGCGGGACCCCGAAGGCGGAAACGACTCTCTACGAGACGCCCTCCCGGCTGTTCGTTCCGGCGGTGATCACCGCCGAGAACCTGAAGGCCGAGATCATCGACAAGAAGATCAACACGGCCGAGCAGCTCTGCACGGGCCGCTATGCCGAAGGCTGCAAGAAGCTCGGCATCACGCAGTAACCCTGCATGGTCCGTCCGGCCGCCACGGCGGCCGGACATCCCTGAAACGGCGGAACGCTCCGCCAGGGTCTTAAAAAGCGATGGACACAACCCAAGAGCAACACGACAAGCGCGAGCTCGTGCTCAGCCTGCGCGGCATCTCGAAGCATTTCGGCGCCGTCTCCGCCTTGACCGATATCGATCTGGACGTGCATGCGGGCGAGGTCGTGGCCCTGGTGGGCGACAACGGCGCCGGCAAGTCGACCCTCGTCAAGACCCTGGCCGGCGTGCACCAGCCGAGTTCCGGCTCGATCACGTTCTGCGGGCAGCCGGTGACGCTGTCGGATCCGAGCGCCGCGCTCGGCCTCGGCATCGCCACGGTGTTCCAGGATCTGGCTCTGTGCGAGAACCTCGACGTCGTGGCCAATATCTTTCTCGGGCGGGAGGTCGGTCCCTACCGCCTCGACGAAGTGTCCATGGAGCTGAAGGCCTGGACCCTGCTCAACGAATTGTCCGCGCGCATTCCCAGCGTGCGCGAGCCGGTCGCCTCGTTGTCCGGCGGGCAGCGGCAGACCGTCGCCATCGCGCGCTCGCTGCTCCTCGAACCCAAGCTCATTCTCCTGGACGAGCCTACCGCCGCCCTGGGCGTCGCGCAGACCGCCGAGGTGCTCGACCTGATCGAACGCGTCCGCGACCGCGGGCTCGGCGTCATCATGATCAGCCACAACATGGAGGACGTGCGTGCGGTCGCGGACCGCATCGTCGTGCTCAGGCTGGGCCGGAACAACGGTGTCTTCGAACCCGACGCCTCGAACGAGCAGCTCGTCAGCGCCATCACGGGCGCGGCCAACAATTCGGTTTCGCGTCGCGCCAGCCGGCGTCAGGCGCAGAGTGGACAATCACCGGCACCGGAGGGACGCCCATGACAAAGAGCGCGGAACGGAACGCGCAGACGGCTCCGATGCTCGACCGAAGAGACGAGCGCGTGAGGCATGCGGAAGGGTTCTCCGACACGATCCGGGCCTTCCTGGACAGGGTCCGGTCCGGCGATCTCGGCTCGCTTCCCGTCGTCGTCGGCCTCGCGATCATCTGGACCGTGTTCCAGAGCCTCAACCCGGTGTTCCTGGCCCCCAACAATCTCGTCAATCTCCTGTTCGACTGCTCGACCGTGGGCGTGATCGCGCTCGGCATCGTCTGCATCCTGATCGTCGGCGAGATCGATCTGTCGGTCGGGTCGGTCAGCGGTTTCGCCTCGGCCCTTCTCGGCGTCATGTGGGTCAACCAGGGCTGGCCCGTCGCGGCCGCCGTCATCGCGGCGCTCGTCCTCGGGGCCCTGATCGGCGCCGTCTATGCCTTCCTGTTCAACCGTTTCGGCATGCCGAGCTTCGTCGCGACCCTGGCGGGCCTTCTGTCGATCCTCGGGCTCCAGCTCTATCTTCTCGGCTCGACCGGCTCGATCAACCTCCCCTACGGCTCCCCGTTCGTCGATTTCGGCCAGCTTCTCGTCATGCCTGACGAGGTCTCCTACGTCCTCGCGGCGCTGCCGGGCGTCGTGATGCTCGTGCTCGGCTTCCGGACCGCCGCCCGCCGCCGCAAGGCCGGGCTGTCGGCCCAGCCCATGACCAGCCTCCTGCTGCGCTCCGTCGTCATCACGATCGTGCTGGAATTCATCGCCTATTACCTGAACCTCGATCGCGGCATCCCATGGATGTTCGGCCTGTTCGTCGGGCTCGTGGTGGCGATGAACTATGCGCTGACCCGCACCCAATGGGGCCGCCAGATGCTGGCGGTCGGCGGCAATCGCGAGGCCGCGCGCAGGGCGGGCATCAACGTCAAGTTCATCTATACGACGGCCTTCATGCTCTGCTCCGGGCTCGCCGCCGCCGGCGGCCTCCTGGCCGCCGCGCGCCTGGCTTCGGCGAGCCAGCAGGCCGGCACCGGCGACGTCAATCTCAACGCCATCGCGGCCGCCGTCATCGGCGGGACCAGCCTGTTCGGCGGACGCGGAAGCGCCTACTCGGCCCTTCTCGGCATCATCGTCATCCAGTCGATCGCCAGCGGCCTGACGCTGCTCGATCTCTCCTCGTCGCTCCGGTACATGATCACCGGCGCCGTCCTCGCCATCGCGGTCATCGTCGACTCGCTGGCACGGCGCTCGCGCGTTTCCCATGGCCGGGCCTGAGCCATACGAACGAAAAGGAAAAAAGCCATGGGCGACAAGCTTAACGGGAAAGTCGCGGCGATCACCGGAGCGGCGTCCGGCATCGGCCTCGAATGCGCCCGGATCCTGCTGTCCGAGGGCGCTCGGGTGGTCCTGGTCGACCGGGACGAAGCGGCCCTGCAAGCGGTCGGCGCGGAGCTCGGGCCGCAGGCCATTCCCCTGCGGGTCGACGTGACCGATCCGGCCAGCGTCGCGCGCATGATGCCCCAGATCCTCGACCGCACGGGCCAGCTCGACATCTTCCACGCCAATGCCGGCTCCTATATCGGCGGCGAGATCCTGAAGGGCGATCCCGATGCCTGGGACCGCATGCTCCATCTCAACATCAACGCCGTGTTCCGCTGCGTGCATGCGGTGCTGCCCCACATGGTGGAGCGCAGGACCGGCGACATCATCGTGACGAGTTCCATCGCGGGCCTCGTCCCGGTCGTGTGGGAGCCGATCTACACCGCCTCCAAGCACGCCGTTCAGGCCTTCGTGCACACGGTCCGGCGGCAGGTCGCTCCGCACGGACTGCGCGTCGGAGCGGTCGCTCCCGGCCCCGTGGTGACGGCCCTCATCAAGGATTGGCCAAAGGAGAAGCTCGACGCCGAGCTGGCGGCCGGCGGCCTGATGCAGCCCGTCGAGGTGGCCGAGGCCGTCCTGTTCATGCTCACGCGGCCCAGGACCGTGACCATCCGCGATCTCGTCATCCTGCCGCAAAGCAACGATCTCTAGAGCCTTTTCCGCAAAAGTGGATGCCGGTTTTGCGAAGAAAAGGCGTCTTTCTCAAACAACAGGAGCCTTTTCCATGAACCGAAGTTCATGGAAAAGGCTCTAGCGCATCGCGCGGACCCGGCACACCGCGCCAGCGAAAAGTCGACCCGGTTTTTCGCAGGAACGATGCGCTCTTTCCAAGACGGGAGCATCGGATCGATCCAAAAGTGGATTCCACTTTTCCCGTCCGATGCTCTAATCCATCATCGTCGGCGCAGGCCGATCCCGCTCCTTCTCCGGATGATTGAACAGCCATGGCAAAGCATTTTCTCGGCATCGATGTCGGTACCGGCAGCGCCCGCGCAGGCCTCTTCGACGACCAGGGCGCCCTCCTCGCCGCCGCCAAGGCCGATATCGCGATCTGGCAGGAAGCAGGCGGCATCGTGGAGCAGTCGAGCGCCGATATCTGGCGCGCCGTCTGTTCCTGCGTACGCGAAGCCGTGGGGAAAGCGGCCGTGCCGCCGGAGAGCGTCGCGGGCATCGGCTTCGATGCAACCTGTTCCCTCGTGGTCCTGGGCGCGGGCGGCGCGCCACTGCCGGTCGGCCCGTCCGGCGACCCCGAGCGCAACATCATCGTCTGGATGGATCATCGCGCGACCGAGCAGGCGCGGCGGATCAACGGCACGGGCGAGGCCGTGCTGAACTACGTCGGCGGGTCGATCTCACCCGAGATGGAAACGCCGAAACTGCTGTGGCTCTCGGAGAACATGCCGCAGACCTTCACGGGCGCGTGGCAGTTCCTGGATCTCGCCGATTTCCTCACCTGGAAGGCGACGGCGAGCCTCGCGCGCTCGACCTGCACGGTCACCTGCAAATGGACCTATCTGGCGCATGAGAACCGCTGGGACGACGGCTATTTCCGAAAGGTGGGGCTCGGCGCTCTCGCCGACGAAGGCTTCAGCCGCATCGGAACCGAAGTCGTGCCGGGCGGCACCGCGCTCGGCCGCGGCCTGACCGCTGAGGCGGCCGCCGATCTCGGCCTCGAACCCGGAACGCCCGTCGCCGCGGGTCTGATCGACGCCCATGCGGGCGGCGTGGGAACGGTCGGCGCGCGCGGCAACGTGGGCAGCATCCTCACGCGCATGGCCTATGTGTTCGGCACATCGGCCTGCACCATGTCCTCGACGCGCGATCCTGCCTTCGTGCAGGGCGTGTGGGGCCCCTACTACTCCGCGATGATCCCGGGGCTGTGGCTCAATGAAGGCGGCCAATCGGCGGCGGGCGCGGCCATCGACCATCTCGTGCGAATGCATCCCGCCTCGCAGGAGGCCGCGAAGATCGCCCGCGGGAACGGCACCAGCCTCAGCCATTGGCTGTCGCTCGAGGCCGAGCGGCGCGGCGGCGCGGCGGCCCTGTCCGACCTCGTCGGGGACGTGCATGTGGTGCCGGAATTCCTCGGCAACCGCGCGCCCTTCGCGGATCCCGAGGCCCGGGGCGTGATCGCCGGGCTCGGCATCGGCAGCGATCTCGACAGCCTCGTCGCGCTTTACCTCGCGGGCGTCTGCGGACTGGGCTACGGCGCCCGGCAGATCGTGCAGGTGCTCGCCGAGAAAGACGTGGCGATCGACACCATCGTGGTCAGCGGCGGCGCGGGCCAGAGCCCGCTCGTGCGCCAGCTCCTCGCCGACACCACCGGACAGGTCGTCGCCGCGCCGGTCTCCCAGGAGCCCGTTCTTCTCGGCTCCGCCATTCTCGGCGCCGTCGCGGCGGGCCGCTATTCCGACATCGACGCGGCCATGGCATCCATGTCCGCCATGGGGGAGACCTATCGGCCGAATGCGGCGGCGGCCGCATGGCACGAGAAAAGGTTCAAGGCCTTCGAGATGCTGCAGCAGGTCGCAAAGGCCATCAGAGCGCACTGACCGGAAGGCCGCCTTCGAGCCTTTGACCGGAGGCGGTGTCTGCCCTACTTTCCAGGCCGACACCCATCCATCAAAGCTTCGAAGAAGGAGGCGCCGTTGCACCGCGTCATGGCCGGCATTGTCTTTGTTTGTTTCAGCGTGGCCTGCTCGGGCTCCGCCTTCAGCGCCGACAACACGCGCGCCCAGCACCGGAGCTGGATGCGCAAACTGGACACCCCCGGCGGAACCCTGCCGGAGTCGCTCCAGGCGATCTTGGGCCGCGAGGAAGCGGAGGCTCGCGTGCCGGGCGGTACGACCGCCCAGCACCGGTCATGGATCAGGAAGCTCGAAATCTCGGATCAGGCGAGCGGCACTGCGCTTTAGAACCAGGCGCATCGTGCGGACCCGGCGGGCCGCACGATGCGCCGGCCCGTCGGTTCGCCTCAGGCGGATTGCGGCTCCGTGGCGGCGGGTTCGCGCACCTGCAACACCGTCAGGCGCTTCTTGTCGCCGTTGCGCGTGGTCCAGTCGATCGACTTGCCGACGGGAAGTCCGATCAGGGCCGTCCCGATGGGGGTCAGGATCGAAATCCGTCCCCGGGCGATATCCGCCTCGTTCGGATAGACGAGGGTGACCGTCTGGACCCTGCCGCTCACGTCGTCGCGAAACTCGACTTCGCAGCCCATGCAGACGATATCGGTGGCGCTGCGCCCCTTGGGAAGGACTTGAGCGCGGTCGATCTCGTCGGCGAGCTCCGCGGCCACTTCCGGCATCGTGTGCGATGCGGCATCCGCGAGCGCCGAGAGTTTTTCATGGTCGGTCGCGGTCAGTGTGATCCGTGGCTTCGAGCTGCTTGTCGTCTTCTTGGTCACTGTCATTCTCCTGGTTCTGTTGTGGGCCGATGCGGATCACGCCGCGCTCGGTCCGGGATCGTTGTTGTCGTCGTCGGGTTGCGCCGGCTCGCAGTTCTTGTCCGGCGCCGGACGTGGCCGCGGAACGAAGCGGATCACGTTTCCGCCGGGCTGCTCGGTCTCCGGGGCAATCGGCTCCGGTTTGGTTTCTTCTCGGGAATGATGCACGGCGCGGTCTCCAGGGTGTCGAGTGCGGGTCTCAGCGAGGGCCGTCCGGAGAACCTGTCCCAGGAAAGCGGATGAAGGGGGGCCTGCGTCGCCACGCATGGGACTTCTGTCCGGACCGCCTTCCAGACTCGCTGGATGCACGGACTTACGCTCCGCAAAGCGGAGCACGCGTTTGAAAAAATATTGAAGCATACCGCCGCACCGGATGCACCAGCATCCGGCCTCACAAGACGTCCGAAAGTCGAGGATCTTAGTCCAGCTAACTTGGAGCGCCCCGAACTCGGAGCGCGGATATGCGTCGAGCCCGGGGCTACTTGCCCGCGATGAGGTTGCCTGACCGGTGCAGGCCGCGACGAATGTGTGCGAAGCTCAACATGATGCCTGATGCTCGTACAGATTCCGGCGCTTGTCAAATCGGGAGCCGGAGGCCGCTCTCGCGCATCGGACGCGGGACCTAGAGCATCGGACCCAAAAGTGGAATCCACTTTTGGGATAGAATCCGATGCTCCCACTCTAGAAGAGCGCATCGTTCTGGCGAAAAACCGGGGCCACCTTGTCGCAAGAACGAGGCGCTACAGCATCGGACGTGACATCGAACCCACATCCGATGCTGTCAGTCGATGCTTTTGAGCATCTTTCCACGCAAAACCGGTTCCCACTTTTGCGTCCGATGCTCTAGGTCGCGTCCCTTGCCGTGCCCCGGGACGCGTTCCTGCCTGTCGGGCCACTGAAAGTGCGGGCCGGCGCGTCGAGCCGGGCCTTCTCGTCCGCCGTGAGATGACGCACCGCGCCCCGGGCGAGATCGCCCAGCCGCACGCCGCCCACATCGATGCGCACGAGACGAACGACCTCCGTCCCGACGGCGGCGAGCAGACGGCGAATCTGCCGGTTCTTGCCTTCGTTAAGAACGATCTCGAGCCACGCATTGCGCGTGCCGCTCCGCAGCACCCTCGCGGCCTTTGCGACCAGGCGCTCCCCGTCGAGCACCATGCCGTCCAGGATCGGCTCGAGCGCGGCCTGGTCCAGTTGGCGGTCGATCTGCACGTGATAGGTCTTCTCGACGTTCGACGCCGGATCCAGCACCCTCTGGGCCCAGCGGGTGTCGTTGGTCATGAGCAGCAATCCCTCGCTCGCCTTGTCGAGGCGCCCGACGGGCGTGAGGAACGGGAGGTCGAGCCCCTCCAGGCAGTCGTAGACCGTGGCCCGCTCCTGAGGGTCGTCGCGGGTCGTGACGAGCCCGCGCGGCTTGTTGAGCATCAGGTAGACCTTGCGCTCGGCCGCGACAGGCTGGCCGTCGACCGCGATGCGGGCGCGTCCGGGATCGACCCGGACGGCGGGGTTGCGCGCGATCCGGCCGTCGACGCGCACACGCCCTTCGGCGATCAGCGCCTCGGCCTGGGTCCGCGAGCAGAATCCGAGCTTCGACAGGGCGCGCGGCAAGCTGACCACCGCGTCGGAATGACGCCGTGGCCCGCCTGCGCCCCGCGATCGGGGCGGTGTCATGATGATGGGCTCTCGGCTCTCAGCTCGTGAAGAACTGCTGCGTTCCATGCGCCTCGATGGCGCTGGCGAGACGGGAGAGCGCATGCACATAGGCGGCGCTGCGGAGCGAGATCCCCTTGTCCTGGGCAAGCGACCAGATCGCCTGGCCTTCCCGCTCCATCATCGTCTGCAGCCGTGCATGAACCTCATCGACGGTCCAGTAATAGCCCTGCCGGTTCTGCACCCACTCGAAATACGAGACGGTGACGCCGCCCGCATTGGCCAGGATGTCGGGAAGAACGATGACGTTCTTGCGGGTCAGGATCGCGTCCGCTTCGGGCGTGATCGGACCGTTGGCGAGCTCGAGGACCACACGGGCCTTCACGCCTTCGGCATTGCCCTCGTGGATCATGTCCTCCAGGGCCGCCGGCACGAGGATATCGCAATCGACGGAGATCAGCTTTTCCGCCGGCAGCGCGGAGACGCCGTCCGATCCCGCGAGGGCCGTGACGCTCCCCTGCCCCTTGGCGGCGAGCAGCTTGCCGACATCGAGTCCCGTCGGGCAGTGGATCGCCCCCTTGGAGTCGGAGACCGCGACGATCGTGTATCCGTCCTCGCCCAGGAGCCGCGCAATATGCTGGCCCGCATTGCCGAAGCCCTGGATGGCGACCCGGGCGCCGGGCGCCAGTCCGAGCTGCTGCGCCAGGTGCCGGACGAGATAATATCCGCCGCGCGCCGTGGCGTCGTCGCGCCCCAGCGAGCCGCCCAGGGCGATGGGCTTGCCCGTGATCACGGCCGGCGTCGCGTCGCCCACGATGGAGGCGTATTCATCGGCCATCCAGCCCATGACCATGGAATTGGTGTAGACGTCGGGCGCCGGAATGTCGCGGTCGGGCCCGATGATCTTCGAGAAGGCCTGGATATAGGCGCGCGAGAGGCGCTCGAGCTCGGCCTTCGAGAGCGTGTGCGGATCGACGCGAACGGCGCCCTTGCCGCCGCCGTAAGGCAGGTTCATCACGGCGCATTTGAAGGTCATCCAGAAGGCAAGCGTCTCCACTTCCTCGATCGTGGAGTCGGGGTGGAAGCGGATGCCGCCCTTCGTGGGGCCGCGCGTATCGTCATAACGGCAGCGCCAGGCCATGAAGGATTTGCGGGAGCCGTCGTCCATGCGGATCATCAGGCGGACTTTCGTCGTCTCACGCGGATATTTCAGTTTTTCCAAGACGTCCGCATCGAGATCGAGGTGCCGGGCTGCCTCGTCGAGGCGTGTCAGGGCCTGGTCCAGCATGGAGGCTGCTTGCAATCTATCTTACTCCTGTCTTTTGTTTCAGATCGGGCAGGTTGCCGTTACGGAAGTCTTAATGGCGGCTTCCACGTTAAAGCGCAACAGTTTCGGGTCGTTTCCCGGCTACGGAAAACGCATGGCAGCCAGGAGAATTCGAGGCAGGAAAGCAGCCAAGCCTCCGCCCGGCTAGCGCCTCGGGCTGGCCGGTTCCGCACGGCCGCGCTTCCCGGGTCGACGGCCAGGCTTAACCGTGAGATGATCCCGCAAAGGGGCGATCGACGTCTGCGGTGACATCATGGCACGAGCGCGGGGCACATCGAACGCCGGCAAAGGATCCAACAGCAAGGGATCCAACGGCAAGGGATCCAGCAACGACGGATCCAGCAGGAAGGACCGGACCGCGGGTTCCTCCGGAAAGGCGCGGGCGGTTCGGAACGCCCCGCGATCCGCTCTCACGGGTCAAGCCGGCGACATCCCGAGCGATGCGAACGCCGGCATGGTCTCCACCCCGCCGTCCATTCGCGTCGGCAACCGCGAATTCTCCGGATCGAAACAGAAGCTCGGTCCGCATGTTCTCGATATTCTGCCGGACATGCCGGATATCCGGGACCGCATTTATCTCCCTCATCTCAGAGCCCTGCTACCCGGCATCTATCCGAGAATCGCATTTCCGGTCCGCAACCAGGGCCGGGATTCGAGCTGCACCGGTTTCGCCCTGGCTCATGTGATCGACTTCCTGCGCTCCCGGGAGGTCGGACCGGACCGACCCGAGCCCGTCAGTTCGCGCATGCTCTACGAGATGGCGAAGCGCAACGACGAGTGGGAGGGCTCCGCCTATGAGGGATCGAGCATCCGGGGAGCGCTGAAGGGCTTCTACCAGAACGGCGTCTGCAGCGATGCGACCGCGCCGGACAAGCCCGGCATCAAGCGTTGGGCGCTGACCTACGACATGGCGAAAGAGGCGCGGGAAACCCGGCTCGGCGCCTATTTCCGGGTCCAGCCGGACATCAGCGACTACCATGCGGCGCTCAACGACATCGGCGTCATCTACGCATCCGCGCAGATCCACTCCCATTGGGACACGCCGAAGGACGGCCTCATCGAACCCGGAGGCGACCCGGCCGGCGGCCACGCCTTCGCGATCGTGGGCTATGACGAGACCGGCTTCTGGGTTCTCAATTCCTGGGGGGCGGAATGGGGCGTCAACGGCATCGCCAAATGGACCTATGCCGATTGGGCGAACACGATCATGGATGCCTGGGTGCTGCAGCTCGGAGTCCGCGCCCCCGCCGCGTTCGGGGCCGCTCCGGGCGTCACCCCGTCGAGCGCCACGGGCCTGTTCGGTTTCAACGAACCGACGCGCAGCGACATCATCGGCCACTACACGAATATCGACGACGGAACCCTCGTCACGTCGGGCAAGTACGGATCTCCCACGGACGCCGAGATGCAGGAGACCGTCGAGCGGCTGATCGACCCCGCCTCCAACGGCCACCAGGGCTTCGACCATCTCGTCATCTACGCGCATGGCGGGCTGAACACGCTCGCGGCCGAGGCCCAGCGCATCGCTATCTGGAAGAGGAACGACATTTACGGCCGCAACCGCATCTACAACTTCCATCTGATGTGGGGCTCGGGGTTCATCGACGAGGTCTTCGGCCAGCTGTCGCAATCGCCCGCCGTCGGTTGCGCCGGCGGGCGGATCTCCGACTGGTTCTTCGAGGCGGGCATCGGCAGGCAGACCGGCTCGTATGCCTGGAGAAACATGAAGCAGGACTCCCTGATGTCGTTCAGCGGCACGCCCGAATATGACGGCGGGTTCAAGGGATTGTCGCCGCTCCTGTCCGGCCTCGACGGCGCGGCCCGACGCCCCAGGCTCCATCTCGTCGGGCACAGCGCCGGAGCCATCGTGCTCGGATACCTGTTGTCCGCCCTGGAGCGCTTCAGGCTCAAACGGCTGGAGCTCGGATCGGTCCATCTGATGGCGCCGGCCTGCACGACCGAATTCTTCAAGGAGCACTATGAACCTTATCTGGCCGGCAAGGGCGGACTGAGGCTGCAGGACCGGATCTACCTGTACAATCTGACGGACCGGCTCGAGCAGGACGATACCGTATCGGCCAATTTCCCCCTGCTTCCGTCCTATGGCCACTCGCTGCTCTATCTGGTTTCGAGAGCCTACGAGCAGGCCCCGAACACGCCCCTTGCGGGCATGCAGATCTATGCCCGCGGGCTGGGGTCTCACGCGAAGCTCGATATCGCCTACTCGACCGGCAACGGCGGGAAAACCGCCTCGCGCAGCCATGGCGGCTTCGACAACGACGCCGCGACGCTCGGGACCATCATGTCACGGGTTCTCGGAAAGGCCGCCCCCTACCCCCCGAAGGCCGACGAGCTGACCGGGTACTAGCGCCTCGTGCGAAAAAGTGGCCCCGGTTTTTCGCGAGAACGATGCGCTGTTCTATAGGGGGAGCATCGGACGCAAAAGAGGGAACCTGTTTTGCGCAAGAACGGTGCGCTCATTTATGAAGGGAGCATCGTGCGAGGTCTTCCCTTACGCAAAATGCAGCGTTCTGACGCATTCGGCCAAGACCGCGTCACATCGGGTCAAGCCGCATCGGCGCGACGGCCTATAATGGCCCTCGATGTGCTCATTGCTGCGGAGAAACGACATGGTTCGGTTCGCAGGCCTTCTGGCATTGCCCCTGCTCGCTTCGGTCGCCTGGGCGGAGGGGGTCCCGCGCTTCGACATCGCCGCCATGTGCCGGGCCGCTCCGCGCCTGGACGCCAACGACAAGGACACCGACAAGAACTGCGTCCGCGACGAGACCGAGGCGCGGACCGAGCTGGAGCGGGAATGGGCCGGATACGATGCCCGGCTGCGGGCGAGGTGCACCAGCGAAACCAGAATCGGCGGCTCCCCGAGCTATGTCGAGGTGCTGACCTGCATTCAGGAGGCGAGCGCCAACGCTCCGCCGGCCGCGCAGCGCCGTGCGCGCGGCAAATGAAGCGGAAGGCCCTGTTCTCGCTGCGCGCCCGAGACCCTCGACGACACCGCTCATTCCGCCGGGGCCGGCGGCGAGACGCCGGTGACCTGGGCGGAAGGCTCCTCGCTGAGCCAGCGGTAGAGCACGCCGCCGAGCGCACCGCCGAGAAGCGGCGCGAGCCAGAACATCCAGAGCTGCCCCAGCGCCCAGCCGCCGACGAACAGCGCCGGCCCGGTGCTGCGGGCCGGGTTGACCGAGGTATTGGTGATCGGGATGCCGACGAGATGGATCAGCGTGAGGCCCAGGCCGATGGCGATGGGCGCGAACCCGGCCGGCGCCTTGCCGTGGGTGGCCCCCATGATGATGAACACGAACATCATGGTGAGCACCACCTCGGCCACGAAGCCGGAGATCATGCTGTAATGGCCGGGGGAATGCGCGCCGTAGCCGTTGGCCGCGAACCCCTTGGCGAGATCGAAGCCGGGAGCGCCGATGGCGATGGCGTAAAGCACCGCCGAAGCGATGATGGCTCCCACCACCTGGGACACGATGTAGGGCAGGACGTCCTGCCTGGGAAAGCGGTTGCCCGCCGCCAGGCCGACGGTCACGGCCGGGTTGAGATGGCAGCCCGAGATGTGACCGATGGCATAGGCCATGGTGAGCACCGACAGTCCGAAGGCGAACGCGACACCCAGAAGGCCGATGCCGACCTGGGGAAACGCGGCGGAGATGACGGCGCTGCCGCAGCCCGCGAAGGTGAGCCAGAAAGTGCCGATGCCCTCGGCGACGCATTTGTGCAGATTGGTGGGATTGCGCAGATCCATGGAACGCTCCTTGGATTCATCACGGCGAACCTTCGGGCGGCGTCGCGGCGCGATGCGCTCGAAGGTTCGACGCGATGCACGTATTACCGGCTCACGACAGTTCCGCGTGCCCGGCCGCCCGGCGTGCTGCACGAGCATCCGTTTCCTACGGTGGAGGGCGATATCAAGGCACAGGTGCGGACCTGGGTCGCACAATAGCCGCCGACACCGGACGAACTCTGGTACGGGTAATTGTAATACGGATATGTTGCGGCGGCTCCCAGCACGCTGCCCGTGACGAGACCGGCGCCCAAGCCACCGTAGTAATTCCCGTAGTAGTTCCCGTAGTACGGATAGCGACCGGCATACCGGCCGTAATACGGGTACCGGCCGTAACGCCCATAATAGGGATAGCGTGCGTAGTTGCGGCCATAGCGCCCGTAACCGACACGGTTGTCGAAGCGGTTGCCGCGATAGCCGACCGACGCCCGGCGGAAGCCCCCCGTTCCCGGACGGACGGCAGAGACACGGTTCATCCCGCCGCGCGGGACGTACATCCGATGTCCTCCATATCCTCCGCCGCCGAGGCGGGCTCCGCCTCCCCCGAAGCCGCCGCCACCGCCGCGGCGCGCCTCCGCATCACCTGGAATGAGAAGAGCACTCATCAGCAGAGCGCTCAGTATCAAGAGCATTCGCTTCATGGCCACGCTCCTTCTTGGCGGCATACGACAGGCGCGATCAGGACGCGATCGCGCGGAAAATGCATGATCGCCGCTTTGCGGAATGCTGCTTGATCGTTTGAGACACGGCTTGCCAGTTTCTGACACCCTGACGCCGCTCCCCGGCAGCCGGGCACGGACTCGCCCCGCCCCGCATCGGTCGGGAGGCGCCGTTAAGCCGGGTTACACGATCGACGAGAGAGCGCTCGGTCCGTGTGACAGGACCGTCGCCAGCAATCCGAGGCCCCGCTCCAGCATGGCTTGGCTCGGCGCCGCCCCGAGGGAGACCCGGATGGCGTCGGGCGCGGGCCCGACCGCGAAGGCCTCGCTCGGCACCAGGGCGAGCCCCGATTGCCGGGCATAGAGGTTGAGGTCGGCCCGATGCCAGCGGTCCGGCAAGGTCAGCCACAGGTGATGTCCTTCCGGGTGGCTCCTGAACACGAGTCCTTTCAGCATCCGGCCGGCAATGGCCTGACGCGCCGCGCTTTCCGCGCGGACCGCCGCCGTCACGTCATCCAGGGTCCCGTCCAGGATCCACTGCGAAGCCAGGGCCGCCATGAGAGGCGGGACCATGAGGGTCATCGCGCGGATCTCCGCTGCAAGCCGCAGCGTGTCCGACAATCCGGGCGTGACCACGTAGGCTGTCCGGAGCGCCGGGGTCGCGCATTTCGACAGGGTGGCGATATGCCAGGTGACATCAGGCGCGAGGGACGCGATCGGCGCAGGGGCCTGCCGGGGCAGCGCGCCATAGGCATCGTCCTCGATGATCGTGATGGCATGCCGCCGCGCGACCCCGGCGATGGCCTCACGCCGCCAGGTCGACATCGTTGCGGTCGTGGGATTGTGAATGGTCGGGACGCAGTAAACCGCCTTCGGCCGCTCACGCGCGCACAGTTCCTCCAATGCGGCGGGATCGAGCCCCTCCTCATCCATCGCCACGGGGATCAACCGAACCCTGAGCTGCTCGGCGATCGCCCTCAGGCCCGGATAGGTGAGATCGGGAACGCAGAGGGCGCCGCCCTCCGGGGCCAGGACGCGCACGACCGCATAGAGCGCCGTCTGCGCCCCTCCCGCCACCACCATGCGGTCGACGGGAACCGCACCGAGGCGCGGCGCGAGCCATCGGGCGCCCGCGGCGCGGTCCGGGCCGGCTCCGATGCTCTCCTGGTAGTGAAGATGCATCGGGCCCTGGGGCCCGTTCAGAAGACCGGCGATCCCATCCTGAATGCGCTCCCGCAGCTTCGCCTCCGGGGGCTGCGGCGGCATGTTCATGCTCAGATCGATGATCGGAGATCCGGAACGGGCGGCCTCGTCCCGTGCCGAGGCCCCTCCCCGCACATAGCTGCCCCGCCCCGTATTGGCCTCGATCAGTCCCATCCGGCGCGCCTCGTTGAAGGCCCGGGTGATGGTGGTGAGGTCCACCCCGAGCACCTTCGCGAGCAGACGCTGCGCCGGCAGGCGCTCACCCGACCTGAGGCGGCCGGACTGCACATCGGCGCGGAGCGCCCTGGCGATGGCCAGGTATTTGGGTCCGCCGTCCTTCTCGATGCGCGGCGTCCAGGACAACATGCTTCCTTGACCTTCTTGTCTTGCAAATGTATGGCTCAGGCACGACATACATCATATCCGCGCCGCGCGGGCACAAACCCATCCACAACAGCCCATCGGTGCGACCCAGAAGGGAAATTATCGTAAATTGTATGGATCGTCAAACCATACATTGACATTCGTCCCGCACGCCGGGTCGCAGATCTGAAGGAACCGACATGACCATGAACCCCTCGGCCCGGGAGGCCATCTTCAAGCACGGTCTCCTGTGCCGCTGCCCCCGGTGCGGCAAGGGCCGTCTGTTCAACGGATTCCTCAAGCTCGCCCCGCGCTGCGAGGCCTGCGGCCTGGATTACTCCTTCGCAGACCCGGCCGACGGCCCCGCCTTCTTCATCATGATCATCATGGGCATTCCGGCGGCGGGATTCGGCGTCTGGATCGAGGTCATGTGGGAGCCGTCCGTCTGGGTTCACCTGCTCACGTCGGGGCCGTTCCTGCTGCTGACCTGCATCCCGCCGATCCGCATCGCCAAGGGCATGATGGTCGCGAGCCAATACTTCCACAAGGCCGAGGAGGGCCGCTTCGCCGTCCCGCAGAAGGCCGCAAGGGACAAGCCCATGCCTCCCGGGCAGACGGTCTCCGATACCTGAGCCGACCCACGCCTGCCCTCACAAGCGGATCGGGCGCACTGTCCGCGGCCCGCCCCTGCCCTCGCCGTCATGGCCGCACTCGATGCGGCCATTCACGTCTCGGGCATCCCGGCGCCATGACGACGGGGATGCCTGGCTCGAGGCCGGGCATGACGACAAAGGACCATGACGACAAAGGATATTGCGTCCGCGCTCCAAATCCGGCCACGGCGTTTGGGCCGCACTTGACTTAAGTTCCCTCCCGTCCGAAGTTTCAGAAAATACTGAAATTTCGGAATCGTCATGAATCTCCCTCCCCTCGTTCAAACCTTCGTGCTCCACTTCGGCGAGATGGGATCCCGCTGGGGGATCAACCGGACCGTCGGGCAGATCTATGCCCTGCTGTTCGTCTCGCCCGACGCGTTGAACGCCGAGGACATCGTCGAGCGGCTCGGCGTATCGCGCTCGAACGTGAGCATGGGCCTCAAGGAGCTCCAGGCCTGGAACCTCGTGCGGCTTCAGCATAAGCCCGGCGACCGGCGCGAATACTTCTCCACGCCAGACGACATCTGGCAGATCGTTCGCAGCCTCGTCGAGGAACGCAAGAAGCGCGAGATCGACCCGACCATGACGCTCCTGCGCGAGGTTCTCATGCAGGAGCCCGCAAGCGCGGAGGAGCGTCATGCGCAGGAGCGCATGCGCGAGATGCATGATCTCTTCGAGCTTCTGACGGGCTGGTACGCCGACGTTCGGCGGCTCGACACGGAGCGCCTCGTCCAGCTCCTGACGCTGGGCTCGAAGGTGCAGAAGATCCTGGAAATCAAGGATCGCCTGTTCGTCGTTCCAGGCTCCCGGAAGGGCCGCAGCGACGCCAAGGATCAGTGACATGTTCGATCAGTTCGACGCGCTTCTCCTCGCGCGCTTCCAGTTTGCGTTCACGGTCTCGTTCCACTTCATCTTCCCGGCGTTCTCGATCGGCCTGGCGAGCTATCTCGCGGTGCTCGAAGGGCTCTGGCTGTGGACCGGGCGCGAGGTCTATCTCAACCTGTTCAAGTATTGGCTCAAGATCTTCGCGCTCGCCTTCGCCATGGGCGTGGTGTCCGGCATCGTCATGTCCTACCAGTTCGGCACCAACTGGGCGGTGTTCTCGGACAAGGCCGGGCCGATCATCGGCCCCCTGATGGCCTACGAGGTCATGACCGCCTTCTTCCTGGAGGCGGGCTTCCTCGGCATCATGCTGTTCGGCATGGGCCGCGTCGGCCGGAGGCTGCACTTTTCCGCGACGCTCGCGGTCGCCGTCGGCACCTTCATCTCCGCCTTCTGGATTCTCTCGGCCAATTCCTGGATGCAGACCCCGGTCGGCTACATGGTGAACGAGGCCGGGCAGTTCGTGCCCCAGGACTGGTGGGCCATCATCTTCAACCCGTCCTTCCCGTACCGCCTCGTGCACACGGTCATGGCGGCCTATCTCACCACGGCCCTCGTGGTCGGCGGCGTCGGCGCCTGGCATCTCCTGCGCGACCGCGCCAACAAGGGCGCGCGGGTGATGTTCTCGATGGCCATGGGAATGGTGGCGCTCGTCGCCCCGCTCCAGATCCTCGCGGGCGACATGCACGGCCTCAACACCCTCGAGCATCAGCCCGCCAAGGTCATGGCCATGGAAGGGCATTTCGAGAGCCATCCGGACGGCGCGCCGCTGATCCTGCTCGGCATCCCCGATCAGGAAGCCGGCACAATCCGCAACGCCATCCAGATCCCGAAGGCATCCTCGCTCATCCTCAAGCACGATCCGAATGCGCCCCTGAACGGGCTCGACACGGTCGATCGCGCCGAATGGCCCTATGTCCCGGTGGTGTTCTGGTCGTTCCGCATCATGGTGGGCCTCGGCTTTCTGATGCTCGGCCTGGGAGCGATGAGCCTCCTCGCCCGTGTCCGGGGCCGGCTCTACGACTGGCGTCCCCTGCACTGGTTCGCCCTTTCGATGGGGCCGTCGGGCTTCGTCGCGGTCATCGCCGGCTGGGTGACCACGGAGGTCGGCCGCCAGCCCTTCACGGTCTACGGCCTTCTCAAGACGGCGGCATCGGCCTCGCCGCTCGAGGCCCCGGCCGTGGCCGCATCGCTTCTGACCTTCATCGTCGTCTACTTCATCGTGTTCGGCGCGGGCACCGGCTACATTCTCAAGCTGATGGGCAAGCCGCCGCATCACGGAGAGAGAGGGCCCGAGGCCGGCCCCGATCACCCGATCCGCGCGGCCGGCATCACTCCGGCG
Organism: Microvirga sp. M2; assembly: GCF_047497095.1. NCBI lineage: Bacteria > Pseudomonadati > Pseudomonadota > Alphaproteobacteria > Hyphomicrobiales > Methylobacteriaceae > Microvirga > Microvirga sp. M2. The sequence goes on along the minus strand of NZ_CP134063.1, from coordinate 2,290,225 downwards.
CCCGCCGTCGATCCGAACCGCACCCTTGGCGCAGAGACCTGAACGCGGAGACCTGAATCATGACCGCTTTTCTCGATCTTCCGACCCTCTGGGCCTTCATCATCGCGTTTGCCGTCTTCGCCTATGTGGTGATGGACGGTTTCGATCTCGGCATCGGCATCCTGTTCCCCTTCTTCGAGCCGGGCCCGGAGCGCGACAGCGCCATGAACTCGGTCGCCCCGGTCTGGGACGGCAACGAGACCTGGCTGGTCCTGGGCGGCGGCGGCCTCATGGCCGCCTTCCCGCTCGCCTATGCGATCATCCTGCCGGCGCTCTACGCCCCGATCATCGCCATGGTCCTGGCGCTGATCTTTCGCGGCGTCGCATTCGAGTTCCGCTGGCGCGATCCCGGCCATCGGCGCTACTGGGATTTCGCCTTCACGACCGGCTCCATCGTGGCGACGCTGGCGCAGGGCATCACCCTCGGGGCGCTGCTCCAGGGCATCGCGGTCGAGGGCCGGGCCTATGCGGGCGGCTGGTGGGACTGGCTCACGCCTTTCAGCCTCCTGGTCGGGTTCAGCCTCGTGATCGGCTACGCCCTGCTCGGCGCGACCTGGCTGGTGATGAAGACCGAAGGCGTGGTCCAGGATCACAGCTATCGCCTCGCGGGCAAGCTCGCCCTCGGGATGATCGCCTGCATCGGCGTCGTGAGCGCGGCGACGCCGTTCCTCAGCGCGGCCTATTACGAGCGCTGGTTCGACTGGCCGCAGGTCCTGTTCACCGCGCAGGTGCCCCTGCTGGTGGCCCTCTGCTCCGGGGCGCTGCTGGTGGGCCTGGCGCGCCGCTGGGAATACTGGCCTTTCCTTTTGACCCTGGCCCTGTTCGGGCTCTGCCTTCTCGGGCTGGGAATCAGCATGTTCCCGCACGTGGTGCCGAGCGCCGTCACCGTCCATGAGGCCGCGGCCCCCCATGCCAGCCTGCTGTTCATGCTGGTCGGCGCGAGCGTGCTGCTTCCGATCATCCTGACCTATACCGGCTATTCCTATTGGGTCTTCCGCGGCAAGACCGGTCCCGAGGGGTACCATTGATGCATAACCCGAGCGAACCCCATTCCGCCTTGCGCCGCTGGCTGTGGTTCATCGGCCTGTGGGCGGCCGGCGTCGGCACGACGGGAGCGGTCGGCCTCGTCATCAAGTTCTGGCTGGCCTGAAGACCGCGCGGCGGCGACCGTCTCCGCGCCGTCCCCGCACGGTGGGCTAGGGAGACGTGAACTCGGCGTCGTCGCCGGATGCATAGCGGCGGGCGAGCACGGCTCCGACCAGAATCTGGATCTGGTTGTAGAACATGATCGGCAGAACGATCATGCCGAAACCCGGAGCGGCCGCGAACAGCACCTTCGCCAGCGGCAGGCCGGATGCGAGGCTCTTTTTCGAGCCGCAGAACACCGCCGCGATCTCGTCGCCCCTGGAGAAGCGCAGGCGCCTCGCGGCAAAGGCCGTGAAGGCCAGGACAACGGTCAGCAGCAGGAGGCACAGCACCGCCGTCAGAGCGACCGATGCCGGCGGAACCCGCGACCACAGGCCGTCGACCACGGACTGCGAGAACGCCGCATAGACGATCAGCAGAATGACGGCCTGGTCGAGCTGGCCAATCCGGTGTTCGTGCCGTGCCATGATGCCGGCGAGCCAGGGACGCGCGATCTGTCCCGCCATGAAAGGAAGCAGGAGCTGGACGACGACGTCGGTCAGCGCCGTGCCGAGATCCATGCCCTGATCGACGGAACTCCTTGTGAGAAGCGAAAGCAGAATGGGGGTCAGCAGAAGTCCGAAGACATTCGAGGCGGCGGAGCTGCAGATGGCCGCCGGGACATTGCCGCGCGCCATGGCCGTGAAGGCGATCGAGGACGACACCGCCGACGGCAGGGCCGCGAGATAGAGGAAGCCCAGGAGCAGATCCGCCGGCAGCCAGGCGCGCGGCAGGATGCCGAACGGCGCCACGGCCAGGGGGAACACCAGGAACGTGATGGCGAAGATGAACAGGTGAAGCCGCCATTGGACCAGTCCTGCGATCACCACCTCGCGCGGGAGGGCCGCACCATGCACGAAGAACAGGAGCGCGATCCCGAGGATTCCCAGGGTGTCCAGAATCCCGGCGCTCGCTCCCTCGGCCGGGACCACGGCGGCGAGAGCCACCGCCGCCATGATGAGCAGAAGAAACGGATCGATCTTGCGCATTCGTGAGTTCCAATCGGATCGTTGAAGGCGGACCGGCGGATGAGCGGCGGCTCCGGGGGCCGCCAACCGGCTGCGTTCGGCTCAGAGGGTCCGGAAGAAACCGTCGACGACGATCCACACGAACATCGGATACAACGGGAGCCCCACGATCGTGCCGATCAGACGGCCGAGGCGGACCGCCGGGTCGGCACTCGGCTCATCCCCGATCAGTTTTTCGAGCATCGTGGTTTTCATCGGACAATCTCCTCGGGCTTCGTGCGACCTTCTCGCGGTGTCTCGCGCCGCCCGGGCCTTTCGCGCCGGGAGCCGGAGTGATAGATACGGCCGATCTGGATTGGTCTATAAATTGGTCTGGAGACATGCCAGGAACCCGGCTCACGGCGGAGGCTGCGACACGAAGGCTCCGCGCCCATCTGAGACAGCAGGCCTATCGGCCCCAGGACCGGCTCGAGCCGGAACGGATTCTCGCGGCCCGGATCGGCTGCAGCCGGGAGACCCTGCGCAGCGCGCTCGCCGTTCTGGAGAGGGAGGGGGTGATCTGGCGTCATGTGGGTCAAGGCACCTTCGTAGGACCGCGCCCGGCGCACGAGCCGATCCGCCCATCGGTTCTGGCCGAGATGGCCTCGCCGGCCGACGTGCTCGACGCGCGCCTGCTGATCGAGCCGCCCATTGCAGGCGGAGCGGCGTTGCGGGCGAGCGCCGACGATGTCGCTCTTCTCCGCAGTCACGCGCTCGGGAGCAGCGCCGCGCCCGACTGGCAGGCCTACGAGCAGGCGGACGATGCCTTTCACAAGGCCATCGCACGGATCACTGGCAATCCGCTGCTGATCGCGTTTCTCGATGTCCTGTCGTCGGTGCGGGGCCGCGCCCGCTGGCAGAGGCAGCACGATCTCGCGTTCCGCCGGGCCCGCAAGAAGGAATACGCCGCCCGGCAGGGACGCATGCACATGGCCATCGTCGAGGCCATCGCCGCACGCGATCCCGCGGCCGCGCAGGAGGCCATGTTCGATCATCTGAGCGCCGTGCGGGCGATCATGGTGCATGAGACGGCCGACCGGGACGAGCGCGCATGACGGTGTGCCATCCCTGCGCGCGAGCGCTCCGGATCAGCCTATAGTCCCATGCCCGAAGCCCGCCGGAACCTTGCATTTGCAGGCGGCGGGGCTATGTTATCGGTGTCATGTTCAAGCTCGTGAAACCTCTTCGCTTCATGGCGCACGCGGGCTGCCTCAAAGCAGGCGGGTAGGCCCCGACGGCCGGCTGGACCCTTGGGTCGCCGGCACTCGGGGGACATGAATTCTCAACGAGACCAACCATGAGCCGTCGCCGGTGCCGCCGGGCACATGGCGGTCCGTTTCCTGTGCCCGATCCGCCGGAGCGCACGCCCTGCACAGCCGGCCGGAGGACCGCTCCTGAGGAGGCTTCCATGAACGCGCAGCACGATCTTCCGCCGATTACCCTTGCGACCAGCGATTACAACCGCCTGCTGTTCACGGCGATGATGCGGCAGAAGCAGAACCGCCGGATACCCGATTTCCTGCTCAAGGAACTGCGCCGCGCAACCGTCTGTCATCCGGCAAGCCTGCCCGAGGATGTGGTCTCCACGAATTGCCGCGTGATCTATCGTCTCGACGGCGAGCCGAAAACCCGTGCGCATCTGCTCGTCCATCCGGAAGACCTGATCTGGCCCGGGGCGGAGATCTCCGTCACGTCCCCTCTCGGAACCGCACTTCTTGGCCTGCGCGTCGGCGCCCGCATGCCTTTTGCGGAAACGGACGGACACCCCCACGAAGTGTACGTGGAGGGCATCGGCCTGCGTTTCCTGGACGACGGTTCGACGGTCACGCGCAGTCCGGGCGGCCTCGCATGGGTGTGACACTCGTGCAAGCATTCCGACAGGATCAGAATGCTGGCACTATCTGTTCGATGAAGCATCGTTTTCTTCGCGAAGAAACGGTTCCCACTTCTTCGCACGATGCGCCGGAGCATCGGACCCGAAAGAGGAAACCACTTTTGGGATCTATTCGATGCTTCCTTGTCAGATGAGCGCATCGTTCTGGCGAAAAACCGGGGCCGCTTTTTCGCACGATGCGCTATGCGGATGACATCATGATGAGACGAGAAAACCTGCCACCCGTGACGATTGCGGCGGGAGACTACGAGCGTCTGACCGGGATCGTGACGGTCGGCGCGAACGATCCGCGCAATCGCCCCGCCGCCGCGATGCTCGCGGGTGAACTGATGCGCGCCACGGTCGTGACGGATCGCGCGGTTCCCCGCACCGTCGCGACGATGCATTCGCGCGTGGAGTTCCGCGACGACGTGACCCTGGACGTTTGCTGCGCCACTCTCGTTTATCCCGGCGAGGCGGACGACAAGCCGGACCGGATCTCCGTGCTTTCTCCCATCGGAGCCGCTCTCATCGGTCTTCGCGAGGGCCAGTCGATCGCATGGCGCACGCCGAAAGGATGGCGCAGTCTGACTTTGCTGCAGGTTTTCTATCAGCCCTACGGACAATTCGTCGAACCGTGGCGAGAGCGATCGTGATCCGGTCGGTCGCCGGGCTGCGGCGCCCGGCGATCCCAGGCGCCGGGGCCGAATGAGCGCCCTGGAGCAACGCACGAGGCTTGGCGACGTGCGAACGAGCGGACCGTTGCCGGTGCCGGATCGCGGCTCCGGTCAAAGGGGCACGAAGCCCCCGACCACGCGCGGCCCGACCGCTTCGATCTCGACGCAGGCGTCGGCCGCCTCCCCGGAGCCGAGCAGCGGCATCCTGTCGCCGGCGCGCAGTCCGAGCAGGGAAAGCCCGACCGGCGTCAGGACCGACAGCTCGGCCGGCGGCCACATGTGATCGTCCGGGTGGATCAGCATGCGCTTTTCCGATCTGTCCTCGCCGGCGAGCCGGTAGGTCACGAACGTGTCAAGCGCCGCGACGTCGTCGGGAACGTCGTCCGGTGCGCAGATCGTGGCCCGTCGCAATTCGCGCAGAAGCGGCGTCGCGAGCGGGTGCATCTGTCCGGCGAGATGTTCCGCCGTCCGCGCGAGCCGCTGATGATCGCGCCGCGTCAGCGTGATCGGCGGCAGGAGAGCACTCATCGTCATCACCTCAATCCAGATACGTCAATCGGCGGGCCGAGAGCATCGTGCGGAAATGTGGATTCCCCTTTTCACACCCGATGCTGTGGCAGGCCGCTCTACGGAACGGCCCCGCTGCCCCCGGGCGGCGATGGATTTTCACCGGGAAGGATCGCCGTCGCGGAGATCGCCACGATCGCGGCAGGGTCGACGAGGCCGGAAACCTCCACCAGGGCCATGGCCGGGTCGTGGCTCCCCATGATTTCCCGATAGACGACGCCGAGCTCGGGAAGCCGGGTCCTGTAGTGATCGATGTCGAGCACATACCAGGTCATCTGCGCGATGTGCTCAGGGGCCCCGCCCGCCTCCGCGAGGACCGACCGCACGTTCCGCAAGGCCTGGCGCGCCTGCGGGACGAGCCCGATCGTCGTCACCCTCCCGGCATTGTCGGTGGCGATCTGACTTCCGAGGAACACGAACGTCCCCGTCCCGGCCACCGCGTGCGAATAGCCGTGCGGGCTCGGCCACTTGGGCGGATCGATCCTCCGAAGCGGCGTCGCGGGGCTTGATGAAACGATCGTCATGGTGTCCTCCTGGCGGGCTTCGCGATGCATGCAGCCTGTGCGAAGCCGTGTTGATCGGGTGCGATGAGGAATTTCCCGGGACGGCGCTCCGTCCTGCGCGGCCGCCGTCCCGGGTCTCAGGACCCTGTTTTGAGGAACCCCGGACTCATCGGCGTCTCGACTCTGGAGGAAAACGCGGGGGCCAGCGCGAAGGCGGCCCTGTGCACGTCCGGCGTGTAGTAGTGCGTCGGACCCTGCAGCCGATAGAATCGGTCCCACAGGACGTCGTAAGACGGTCTCAACCCCTCGCGCGTCTCTCCCGCCGCGACGAGCGCGAGCATGCCGCCCGCGCAGGTCGGGACCGGCGCGAGATACGGCCGCACGCCCGCGAAGGAGCCGGACAGGCGTTCGCAGGCCATCGTCACCTCCTCGGACTGGAAGAACGGCGCGCCGCTCTGAACGACGATCACCCCTCCGGGACGAAGCCGTCTTTTGCACGCCGCGTAGAACGCCGCCGTGAAGAGCGACTCCCCCGGGCCCATCGGGTCCGTCGAGTCGATGACGATGACGTCGAACAACTCCCCGGTCTCGCGGATGTATCGCGTCCCGTCCATGACCAGTACGGTCGCCCGCGGGTCGTCGAAGGCTCCGCCCGATACCATCGGCAGAAAGCGCCGCGACAGGTCGATCACCTCACCGTCGATCTCCACCAGGGTGACATGCTCGACCGGATGCTTCAGCACTTCCTTCAGGGCGCCGCCATCGCCTCCTCCGATGATGAGAACGTCCCGCGCCGAGCCGTGAGCCATCAGCGGAACATGAGCGATCATCTCGTGGTAGATGTGGTTGTCGCGTTCCGTCAGCTGCACGGCGCCATCGAGCACCAGCACCTTCCCGAAGGCGTCGTTCTCGAAGATCAGCACGTCCTGGAACTCGGTCCGCCAATGATAGAGCACGGTGTCCATGCTGAGCATCTGCCCGTAATGCCCGCAGAGCTTTTCCTGAAACCACGTCATAGGATCACTCCCCGTTCGTGGGCGGCCGGCGTGACCATTCCGGGCAGGCGCAGGTCCGGGGCGGCGATCGCGCTGAGGCGGGTGGTTTCGGGCATTCATGTCTCCGCTGGCAGAGTTTCTGCCGATTGCAACAGAGGGAGCGGCGCGGTCGAAGGGGACCGCGAGTTCAGGCCTTGGCGGTTCATCGAAGCTGCGGTTCATCGAAGCGATGAAGCATGCCGCGACACCGGGTGCGCCAGCATCCGGCTTACAGGCCGTGTGGAATGGAAGGATCTTGCGCCCCGAACCCGGGGTGCGGATGCACGTCGGGCTCGGGGCTACTTGCCCGCGATGAGATTGCCTGCACGAAGCAGGCCGCGACGATATTGTGCAAAGCTCAACATGATGGGTCGATGCTGGTATACATCGCTCCGTTTGTCAAATCGGCGCTGTTTTCGTCATACGGCCGTCGACGGAGGCTGAAGTGTGACCGGCACGCCATGCGTCGCTTGTCAGCACGACATGGATCGCCTCCGCATCCGTCGCCGACCGGAGGCGCGTCGCGACCTCGCGATCGCGCAGGCGACGCGCCACGCAGGCCAAGGCCCGCAGATGGGTGGATTCGTCCCCGTCAGGGCTCAGCAGCAGGAACATGAGATCGGCCGGAATGCCGTCCGAGGCGCCGAAGTCGTGCCCGGGATTCAGCCGCGCGAAGATTCCGACAGGCCGCGCAAGCCCCGGAATGGACGCGTGGGGGATCGCGACGCCGCGTCCGAAGCCGAACGTGGAGACTCCCCATTGCTCCAGAACGGCGCGGCCGATGGCGTTGCCGTCCAGCCCGGTCTTCGCTGCCGCGACACGGGCAAGTGCATCCACGGCATGTGGGACATCGCGCGCGCGCAAGCGCGGCATCACACATGCGGGAGAAATCAGAGATGCCATCATGGTGTCCCCCATCGTCGAGCAGGCCCGGTTCCCGAGGCCATTCGGCTCCAATATCGACATCGGCATGGGCTTCGGGCGGGGTGCCGCCGCGGGTTTACGGGCCCGTTTGGAAAAGATCATTCCGAACCAGCATTCGCAGGATGAGTAGAAGCGCTATCATGATATTACGGCAACGCTTCTCTGCAAGGTAAGTTCAAGAACAGGCCGGAAACTATCCTTTAGGGCTTCATGCAACGGACTATCGCTCCGTTCACGCGATCGTGGAAACCACAGACTTGAATCGCCGAGTTTTCAATCTATCTTGAAAGCATCATGCTTAATTTCATCAGCGCTCGCTCTATACCCCTCATTGCTTCAAGCCGCTGATCCCGGGCGCAAGAGACCTGGCTTGCCCCGGGAACGCGTGCCCGTCGGCATGCATGCATTCCACGATTGCGGCTCGTTCGAGCCGATCTCCCCGGTTCATCCGCGAAAATGTCCAGGCGCATTCATCCGGGAATTCACCAGAGCATCGGACGCAAAAGTGGAAACCGGTTTTGCGTGGAACGATGCTCAAAAGCATCAACTGACAGCATCGGATGTGGGTCCGATTTCACGTCCGATGCTGTCGCTGTTTCAGGAGTACGAGGTGTCCACGCCTTCCATCGTCCCGATGATGACGTCCATCGATCATGCACATCTCCGGCGCATCGCATCGGCCGGCATGCGGATCCGCAGGGCCCCCCCTTCGGCGCAGATCCTTGCAATCGAACTGGAGCGGGCACGCGTGGTCGATCCGGTGCGCCTTCCTTCGAACGTGATCTCCATGCACTCCGTATTCGACTTCCGCGACGGCATTACCGAGCAGCTGCGGCGCGCCATGCTGGTCTACCCAGGCGAGGAGGATGCGGGACTGGGGCGGATCTCCGTCTTGTCGCCTCTCGGCGCCGCGCTGATCGGATTGGCGGAGGGGCAATCCCATCGGTGGCGCAGCGCCACGGGCGCCCAACGGACATTGCACGTCATCCAGGTGGTTCATCAGCCCGAACGGGAAGAAATGTCCCAAGGCAACATGATGCAAGGGGATATTCTGAAGGACGCAGAGGCGCCGGTGCGCGACAATTCGGGTCGCATCCGCACGATGCTCTAACAATGCAAGGGGCCGGAGGTATCCTCCGGCCCCGAAAGGAATTTACGCCGTCGCCGAGACGGACGCCTGATCCCTGGAGCGGTCCTCCATTCGTTGCCTTCTCCGATGGAGCTGTCGACCGATCTTCCCGAGCGCCTGGTCGAAGGCTTGATGACAATCGCCCGCGACCGCTTCCGCGATGATCATCTTGAGAGTGCCGACCTGCAGATTGATGATGCACGAATAGGAATGACCATCGCGGCCGAACCCGACCGTCGCGTGGTTCAAGCTCCCGAAATGCGATCCGGCGACATGCAGGAGCCCTTCCTGCACCTTGGAGGGCAGCGCCTCGTCGAGCTCGATATTGCGCCCTTTGACTTTGATCGCTGCGTTTGCACCATTCTGTTTCATGGCTATCTCCTTCATGGAATTGCGACATGGAAGTTTGCGAGACGAGGCACCCACCTCGTCCGACGTCCCCGGACTGCAATGTCCGGAAATCGGAATGCGTATGATCTGATCGGACGGCCGATCCTGTAGGAACACCAGGGGCACCGTGCAGCGGCTCTTGGCAGAATGCGCTTGCAGATGCCGCAGACGTCCCGTCGAACGCGCTTCAACATCGATGATCTCCTGTCGCGAGCCGATGCTCGCCGTGATGGTCCCGTGAGGGAGGCGCAGCGCGAAGGGACTGACGTCTGCGGTCATTCATCCGCACCGCGCTCGCCTTGAAATTCGCCTATCCCCTTCCGCCGAGACGGAACGTGTGCGTTGCGGCCACATGGGCGGCGAGAATGAGCGTGAGAGATGCACAGACTCCCAGAACGCTGACGGAGGCTGCAAAACCGAACATCTCTCCAAGGATGTCCCAGAAGACGAGTTGTGCGAGCGTTAAGGTGAAAAGGACCGCAAGAATGACAACCGACATGACCTCACCGTTCGGCCGTCTCAGTGAGACGCCGATGCTGAATCGATGATTGTGTTCGCAAGCAAGCCCGCGCATCGGATTGTTTCACGATGCGGATGCGAAAGAGGTTATCGCTGGTCGGGCTACTGCCGTGTACCGTTCATCCCCGGACAGAAAAGTCCGGGGCTCAGGCTCCCGTCTTCAGACGGCCTGCGCGGAAAGCGGAAATGGTGCGGATCGCGGACATGACCCGCTCAATCTCGGCTTTGTCATCGCCGAAGTCAAGGACGTTGGCGGCGCGCCGGACAATGCCGTTTGACAAAGCCCTGCGCGTGCCTAATCTCGTCGCGCCATGCCGACCCATCCGCACCGCATTCGTGGCCTTTGCCACGCCGGAATCCTGATCGCAGGACAGTCGCGCATCGTGCGAAAAGTGGCCCCACTTTCTCGCACGATGCGCTAGCGATGCAACGGGCCCTTCAAGAGCGAGCGCTCGACCGACATTCTGCAAGAACAAGCAGAAAGGCTTCGGCTGGTGGAATTCATGGGAAAAGAATCGAAGAGACGATCATTGAGCTACCGGGTCTCGACGCCCGATGAGAGAGCCAAGCGGCAAGCCGAGACGGCGAAGCGATCGGAACGCATCGCGGCGCTGAAGGCGCAGGGTCTCAGCAACGTCACCATCGGGATCCGCCTGGGCTTGAGCTCCAGCACCGTCGGCCGGATTGCGCGGGAAACCGGCAGGCGGCGGCACGACTGATTCCTGAAGAGTCATGGATCTAAGCTCCCGGCACGACGTTAGAGCCTCGAACGCAGAACCGGTTCCCGGTTTAGCGTGAAAAGGTGCGCGAGGACCTTCGCTTATCGCACCGGAAGTAAGTTCGATGTCACACCCGATGCTGTGGGCAGACGACAGGGGGTATGAACCGGAGATCCGAACACGCAGGCGAGAGCCCTGTGGAGCTGAACCGTCCGCACCGATATCGTCGGTTCGCATCGCACCATATTCCGGATACAGCTTCGCATCCCCGGAACCAGCAGATTCACGATAGGATATTTCAATGGACAAGCGCCGGCTCGGCCGTTCGGACCTCATGGTTTCGCCTCTCTGTCTCGGCGGCAACGTTTTCGGCTGGACCGCCGACGAGACCACCTCGTTCAAGCTCCTCGACGCCTATGCGGCCGCAGGATTGAACTTCATCGACACGGCGGATGTGTATTCCTCCTGGGTTCCCGGCCACGCGGGAGGCGAATCCGAGGCCATCATCGGCAAGTGGATGAAGGCTCGCGGGAACCGGTCCACGCTGGTCGTCGCCACCAAGGTCGGGTCCGAGATGGGGCCCGGGAAGAAGGGGCTCTCCAAAGCCTATATCCGCTCGGCGGTCGAAGCCTCGCTGCGGCGGCTGCAGACGGACTACATCGACCTCTACCAGTCGCACCGGGACGATCCGGATACGCCTCAAGAGGAGACCCTCGAGGCCTATGCGGAGCTGATCCGGGACGGCAAGGTGCGGGCGATCGGCGCCTCGAACTTCACGGCGGAGCGCCTGCGGCAAGCGCTGGAGACCAGCGCGAAGCACGGTCTGCCGCGCTATGAGAGCCTTCAGCCGGAATACAACCTGTACAACCGCGCCGGTTACGAGAGCGAGCTGGAGCCCCTTTGCCGAAGCCAGGAGATCGGGGTGATCCCCTATTACGGCCTCGCCAGCGGGTTCCTGACGGGCAAATACCGGTCGGAAGCGGATTTCGGCAAGAGCCCGCGCGGCGGCCGGATGAGCGCCTATCTGAACGAACGCGGCAGGCGCATCCTCGCGGCCCTGGACGAGGTCGCCGCCCGAAAGAGCGCGAATGTGGCGCAGGTCGCCCTGGCTTGGCTGATGGCGCGGCCCGGACTGACGGCGCCGATCGCCAGCGCCACGAGCCTCGAGCAGATGTCGGATCTCGTGGCATCGACACGGCTTCACCTCGATTCCGGCGACATCGAACGGCTCGACCAGGCCAGCGCCTAGAGCATCGGACGCAAAAGTGGATCCGGCTTTGCGTGGAAAGATGCGGCAAAGGCAAGGACAAGAGCTGCCGTGTCATCCCCGTCCCCGTCATGCCCGGCCTTGAGCCGGGCATCCACGTCTTTAAACCGCCGAGGCTCCCAAGACGTGGATGGCCGGGACAGGCCCGGCCATGACGAAGGCAGTGCGTTGTCAGCAACGGCTCCGCCAGACAGTCATCGTCATCCCGTGATGCGGTCGCCGCGTCCGTAGACGAGCAGCATCATGATGATAACCCCGCCATAGATGATCTGCCGGCCGGCCTCGGGCATCTGCATGATGGACAGGACGGAATTGAGAAGCACGATCAGGATGACGCCGACGAGCGTGCCGAGATAGCGTCCGCGTCCGCCGAGAATGTTGGTCCCGCCGACGACCACCGCCGCGATGGACGGTAGCAGATACGCGTCCCCCATGCCTTGATAGGCCTTGGTGGAATAGCCGGCGAGAAGCACGCCGGCGATGCCGGCCGCGGCCCCGGACAGCGCAAAGGCGATGAGGATCACGCGGCTGGTGTCGATGCCGGACAGATAGGCCGCCCGCTCCCGGTTGCCGATGGCGTAGATGGCGCGGCCGAGCACGGTGCGCGTAAGGATCACGACGACGGCTGCGGATACGGCGAGCCAGACCAGGAGAGCGACAGGGATGACACCGCCGATGCGGGCGACCGCGAGGTATTGCATCAGATCGGTGGCGGCGGTCTGCGGCGCGAAGCCGCCCGTGTGGGCGACCATCAGGCCCCTCATCACGGCGTTCATGCCCAGCGTGAAGATCATCGAGGGAACGCGCAGATAGGCGACGCCGAGCCCGTTGACCATGCCGACCAGGAGACCGACGCCGATGCCGACCGGAATCGCCCAGGCCCCTCCCACCGCGGTCGCCATCATGGCGGCCGCCGTCAGCGTCCAGGGAACCGAGAGGTCGATATGCCCGAGCAGGATCACGAGCATCATCCCGGCCGCCACGATCCCGAGGAAAGCTCCGACCTGAAGCTGCTGCAGGATGTATTGCGGCTGCAGGAGCGGCATGCTGCCTTGGGTGGAGAGAGTGTAGCCCGTCCCGACGAGCAGGATGAGCAGCACGAACCCGGCCGCGAACAGCACGGGCTTGTCGTCGGGCCCGAGACGGTATCCATGCGATGCGGCTCGGGTCACCGGAACACCTCGAGTTTGTTCCTGAGGCGCAGCAGCTTCAGGCCGCCCAGGCTCACGGCTGCGAGCAGGACGATTCCCTCGAAAAGCGGCTGGAGGAGCGGCGCGATGTCGAAGATGCGGAAGTTGAACGAGATGGTGCGCAGCACGAACGCGCCGATGACGGACCCGATGGCGCTGCCCGTGCCCCCGAGAAGCGACGTGCCGCCGATCACGACCGCCGCGATGGAATTCAGCGTATAGGCACCGGCCTGCGGAATGTCGGCGTTGCCGGAGGACGTCTGGAGCGCGAGGAAGAGGCCGCCGAGACCGGCGAAAAGACCGGCCAGGGTGAAGGCCGCGAGCTTCGCCCGATGGATCGGGAGGCCCGACATGTAGGCGGCCCCTTCCGAGGACCCGATGGCATAGACCGTCCGGCCCGTCACGGTGCGGGTGAAGGGCACCCACACGACGAGGACGATGATCGCCAGCAGGATGAGCGGCACGGGGATCCACGCGACGGGCTGGAGCCATGCTGCGTCGCCGCCGTCGAAGAGCCCGAAGGTCGCCGCGAATTCCCGGACGTCGTTGGTCATCGCCCAGGAAAGGTCCTCGTGCACCTTGCCGCCCGGCGTCGGCCGCAGGATGAGGGCGAACCCCATATAGATCGCGCTCGTGGCGAGCGTCGCGATGATGGGCTGGATGCGCCCATAGACCACGATGCAGCCGTTGACGAAGCCGCAGGCCGCACCGGCCGCGATGCACGCTGCGAGGCCGAACGCGATCTCGCCCGGGCTGCCGTTGACGAGATGGCTGGCGATACAGCCGCACAGGGTCATGACGGCGCCCACGGAAAGATCGAGCCCAGCCATGAGCACCGGCACCGTCTGGGCCATCGAGACCAGCGCCAGAGCGAAGGCCTCGTTGGCGTTCTGGATCAGGATCTGCCCCGTGAAGCCGCGGGGATGGTTCGCCTGATAGAAGAGATAGAGCGCGATGAAGAGGGCAAGGGCGCCGAGAATGCCCGCATTCTGCCGCAGCTTCAGCCCGAGCCCCGCGCGCCGGCTGCGCCTCCTCGCGGCCGCCACCGTGCGATCGAGAACGGCGTCAGACATGGTCCGACTCCTGGGCTGGCTCCTGGGCTGGCTCCTGGGCTGACTCCTGAGCTGACTCCTGGGCCGGCTCCCGCGGCTCGACGATGTTCAGCGCGCTCGCGATGAGATTGTGCTCGTTGATGGCCTTGCCCGCGAGCTCGCGCACGACGCGGCCATCGTACATGACTGCGACCCGGTCGCAGCAGCCGATGAGTTCCTCGTAATCGGTGGAGTAGAACAGGATGCAGGCGCCATCGTCCGCGAGACGGCGCATGAGCCGGTAGATTTCCTGCTTCGTGCCCACATCGATGCCGCGGGTCGGGTCGTTCAGAAGGATCACGTCGGGACCCGTCGCGAGCCATTTGGCGATCACGACCTTCTGCTGATTGCCGCCCGACAGGGTCGAGACCGGATCGGCCGGATCGCCGATCCTGATCCGAAGCTGCTCGATGGCCTGCGCGACGGTGGCATGCATGCGACCGGAATCGATGAAGGGTCCGCGCGAAAGGCGATCGAGGGATGCCATGGAAAGGTTGTCGCGGACCGACATCGAGAGGATCAGCCCTTCGCTCTTGCGATCCTCCGGCACCAGCGCCAGACGGATGCGGCCGCTCTTGGCCGCTTCCGGCGATCGCATGGCCATGGCCTTGCCGTCGAGCGTCACCGTGCCGCGCACGCGCCGCAGCACGCCGAAGAGCGCGAGCATCAGCTCTTTCTGCCCTTGCCCGTCGAGACCGCCGAGGCCCACGATCTCGCCGGAGCCGGCTTCGAGGGAAACCCCGTTGAGGCGGCTCTCCCATGAGAGATCGCGGATCCGGATGAAGGGCGCCGGCCGCGACCGCTCGGGCCTTTGCGGAAATTGTCCTTCGATTTCGCGGCCGATCATGAGGCCGATGATCTCGTCACGGCTGCGGGCGCCCTTGGCGAAGGTCTCCACATGCCGTCCGTTGCGGAATACCGAGCAGCGATCCGCCAGCGCCTCGATCTCGTGCATGCGGTGGGAAATGTAGAGAATGCCCAGGTCCCTGGCTTTCAGGTCGAAGAGCAGGCGATAGACCCGGTCCACGTCGGTCGCCGTGAGCGCGGAGGTGGCTTCGTCGAGAATGAGGAGCTTCGGATCGCGGCCGAGGGCCTTCGCGATCTCGACCATCTGCCGGCGCGACAGAGGAAGATCGGCCACCCGGCTCATGGGATTGATATCCTCGCAGCCGATCCGGGCGAGCAGCTCCTCGGAGCGCCGCCGCTGCGCGCGGCCGTCGATCAGGCCGAAGCGGTACGGCGGGTTCGACAGGGTGATGTTGTCGGCCACCGTGAGTTCGGGCATCAGGGACAATTCCTGAAAGATGCAGACGATCCCTGCCCGGTTCGCGGCCGCCGGATCGGCGAAAGCGACCGCCGTGCCGTCGAGAAGCATGCGGCCCTCGTCGGGCCGCACCACGCCGGCCATGATTTTCATCAGGGTCGATTTTCCGGCGCCGTTTTCTCCCAGAACCGCGTGAATCGACCCATGGCCGCAGGCGAAATTCACGTCCTGCAGAGCGTGCACACCTCCATAACGCTTGGAGATGTTCTCAAGGACGAAGAAGCGGGCGGCCTCGACCATAGGACTCCTTCGATGCTCGGAAGGCGCTCCTCTCTCGCGGGAGAGGAGCGGAAGCGCTTCGGCGGCAGGATCCTGACTGCGTATTCCCTGACCGGGTGTTCCTTCACTGCGTATTCTTGGCGTCCTTCGCCATGATCTCGGGCGCGGTGATGTTCACGCCGCAGGCCGGGAATTCATTGGCCGCGAAGAAATTGTCGGAGAGGTTCGACCAGAAGTTCACATTGTCCTTGAGCGTCGTGTAGTCGACCGCCGGAATGGGGACGGAAATGAGCTGCGGCATCGGGTTGCCTTCGAGCGCCGAAAGCGCGGCCTTCATCGAGATCGCCACGAGGCCCGGCGACTGGCTGTAGGAGAAGCCTTTCAATCCGTCGTTCACATGCTGGGCAATGAGCTTTCGATACCCGTTCTCGCCCTCCCCGGCCATCGGCACGAAGGGATGTTTCGCGTCCATCATGGCGCGCACGGATCCCGTCGAACCGCCCTGCGTGAACACGGCGTCGAATTTTCCGTGAACCGCGATCGCGTCGGCGGTGGCTTTCTGCGCGGTGCCGTCGTCCCAGTTGCCCACGACCTCGACGATCTGGAACTTGCCTTCCTTGTCCATCACCTCTCGGAAGCCGAGGTGGCGGTCACGGTCGACGGAATTGCCGGGGAGCCCCCTCACCTCGAGGATCTTGCCGTCCCGCTTCTGGCCCAGCTCCTTCAGGATGTGCCGCGCCGAGAGGCGGCCGATCTCGAGCTGGTCCTCGTTCACCTGCATCACCTTGTCGGTGTCGAGCACGTTGTCGAAAGGAACGATCACCACGTTGTTGCGGTCGGCTAGGCGGATCACACGATCGAAGCCGTCGGGCGCGACGGCCAGCGTGATGATCGCGTCGAATCCCTGGTTGATGAAATCCTCGACGGCGCCGAGCTGCGCGGCGACGTCCGTGCCGGTCGAGACGACCTTGAACTCCTTGACCTTCTCCTTGATGCCCGGCTGTTCCGCATAGGCCTTGGCGGTCTGGATCATCTGGATGCGCCATGTATTGCCGACGAAACCGTTGACCACGGCGATGCGATAGGGACCGCTCTTCTTGTCCCATTGCATGTACTTGGTCTGGGCGTTCCAGGGCTTGAAGCAACCCGGATCCGCCCCCGGGCCGGAGACGATCTTGGGCCCGGCAAAGGTGGCGACGGATGAGAGGAGAAGACCGGTGAAAGCAACTGCAGACAGGCAAAGGACGCGTGTCATCTGATCCTCCTAGGGCGTTCTTCCTAGATCTGGTTCATCTGGCGTGAACCTGGATCAGCTAGCATGTTAGTCCCGCCCGAAAAGTTAGACAAGCAGTCCCTGCGGGAGGCCGGGGCTGCCTAGATGACGGATTGTCGTGTCGATTGCGTGCCTATGGCTGAGTGAACGGGCGTGACGCGCCTGGGAAACGCCGCGCCTTAGACGTTTATGCCCGGCTCAAGGCCGGGCATGACGACATAGGACAACGGGCAAAGGAAAACGAGAGCGACCCTGGGAGTGTCGGGACGATGGCCCGCCCGCTCACGCAAAATCGGGTCCACTTTTTCGCACGATGCGCTAAGCGACCTTCTCTTCGCCCAGAGCGGCGATCCTCGCTGCAGCCGCATCGGCCTGCTGCTGCGCGCGGAATTCGCCCAGTTGCTGGCGGACATCGTGATACAGCGGGCGGAATGTCGCGCCATGGCTTTCGACGATGTCGGCAAGGATATGGACGGCCTTGAGGAGCTTGTCCTCGGTGATCGGTCCGCGCTCCCGGTGATGCCATTCGGTCATGGTGCCGTCTCCTTTCTGACGAGACGGCACAGTGGAGCGTTGATCTTGATGTGAGGTTAATTTTCCACGGGTCGTCCGAGGTACACCCTCATTTCGGGATCGGGAGACCGCCTCCGGCGGCGCGCAAGCGATCTCTAGAGCATCGGACCCAAAAGTGGATCTGCACTTTTGGGACAGATCCGATGCTCCCTTCTTAAATGGGCGCATCGTTTGAGCGAAAAACCGGGTCCACTTTTTCGCACGATGCGCTAGCGCGGACGCTTGTTCTGAATGGTCAGTTCCATTTCCCGCATGATGGCTTCCTCGATCTCGTCGAGATTGGCCTTGCCGGTCTGGTCGTGGGATTGCGCCTGGTTGCGTGCGGGCTTGCCCGAGGCGGCCTGATTGGCCGCGGGCCTGCGCAGATGTGGACGCGCCTGGCTCGGGAAGCGATTTTCCAGCGTGTCGATCAGGCTTTCGAGCGCCGTGTTGGACAGCGGAATGTCGGGAGACTCGTTGAGGCCCGCAAACGCAATCGACTTGGTGGCGTAACGGCCGTCGCGCGTCACCTCGGGACCGAACCAGGCCAGAGGACGGAAATCCCTTGCTTCTCCGTCGGAATCGAACTCGATGGTCACAAGATGAACTTCGCGGGGATGGATGACCTGATCGATCAGGGCGACCCGGTCCCCGATGGGAAGCCTCGTGCGATCGTAAGCAATCTCTCCGGCACACACATCGAGGAGGGCGTGCGCATGGGCCATCGGGACTTCGGCCTGCTCCTCGACCTCTCCCTCAGACGTCGCCGTTCGCAGGATCAGAAGCCCCTTGTTTTCCTCCAGGCGGACCAGGGCGGCGCGGCCCGGCTGCTCCGGGAAGAAGCCTTCGATCTGGCGCAGGCCGCCCCTTTCGCGCTGAACGAGACGGGCAAGGGACGAAGCGAGGAGGAAGCGGCGGCGAGCGGTCATGAAAGCTAAGAAAGGAATGAGATTGATCGGGGCAGTCTTCGTATAAGGTCGGAAAAGAATGAAGCAAGCCTCAACAGCATAGACCCACACGTCCAGGCCGTAAAATCGCTCGTTTCGTCGGTCCACGGTCCGCAGGGTCGCAGCCCTGTTACAGAACGGATACGCTGCATCGATTCACTTAATGCAACGTCATTGCATGTCTTTTTCGCGCGACGATGCCGCTTCGCCGGGCGGATGATGGAACACCTGTTCCCCCCTCCCCGTCACATGACCGCGCCGACCTGCCACGGAACGAATTCGAGATCGCCGTAGCCGAGAGTCTCGGATTTCGTGTGCTCGCCCGATGCGACCCGCAGGAGCGTGTCGAAGATCTCGGCGCCCTTCTGCTCGAGCGGGGTCCCGTCGAGGATGTCACCGCAATTGATGTCCATGTCCTCCTGCATGCGCCGGTAAATCTCGGAATTGGTCGCAAGCTTCAGCGACGGAACCGGCTTGGCTCCGAAGGCGGAGCCGCGTCCCGTGGTGAATGCGATGAGGTTGGCTCCGCCCGCCACCTGTCCTGTCGCGGAGACCGGGTCGTAGCCGGGCGTGTCCATATAGACGAAGCCGTGCTCCTTCACCGGCTCCGCGTATTCGTAGACGGCCCGCAGCGTCGAGCGCCCGCCCTTGGCCGTCGCACCGAGGGACTTTTCCAGAATCGTGGTGAGTCCGCCGGCCTTGTTTCCGGGAGACGGATTGTTGTTCATCTCGCCCCCGTTGCGTGCGGTGTAGGCCTCCCACCAGCGGATGCGCGCGACGAGCGCCTCGCCCACCTCACGGGTCGCGGCGCGCCGGGTCAGCAGGTGCTCGGCTCCGTAGATCTCCGGCGTCTCGGACAGGATCGAAGTCCCGCCATGGCGCACCAGCAGATCGGACGCGACGCCGAGGGCGGGGTTCGCGGTCAGGCCCGAATACCCGTCGGACCCGCCGCATTGCAGGGCGAGGGTCAGTTCGGAGGCCGGGCGCGTCTCGCGCTGTGCCCGCGCCGCGATGGGAAGCATGTCCCGAATGCCGGCCGCGATCGCCTCCACCGTCCGGCGCGTGCCGCCGGTCTCCTGGATGGTCAAGGTCCGGAAGGTGTCGGTCTCCTCCAGGCCGTATTCCTTTTTCATGCGTCCGATCTGAAACACCTCGCAACCGAGGCCGACCATCACGACGCCTGCGAAATTCGGGTGGCTGGCATAGCCCCATTGCGTGCGGCGCAGGATGTCGAATCCCTCGCCATAGGCCGCGTGGCCGCATCCCGTGCCATGGACGATCGCCACCACGCCGTCGATGCCGGGATAGTCCTTCAGGATCCCCGACCGTTCGATCTGCGCCGCAGCGAAGCGGGCGACCGATGCGGAGCAGTTCACGGATGTCAGGATGCCGATATAGTTCCGGGTTCCCGTTCTCCCCGAGGCGCGCCGGTAACCCTCGAAGGTCGCGCGCATCTCGGGCGGCAGCAGGTCGTCGTCGCGGGCATCGGCGCAGAAGGCGTAGTCCCGTTCGAAATCGTGCAGCCCGACATTGTGCTCGTGGACCCATTCGCCGGGCGCGATATGGGATTTGGCGAAACCGATGATCTGGCCGAACTTGCGGACCGGCTCACCCTCGCGGATCGGCTCGACCGCCATCTTGTGGCCGCGCAGAATGCGCTCCCGCGCGGTGAGGCCCGAGACCGTATCCCCCTGGTTCACGAGGTCGATGGCGATGACCACGTTGTCGTCGGCGGACAGGCGGATCGTGCGGGGGGATGTCCGGGGGGATGTCCGGGGGGATGTCATGGTCGCCTCATCGATCTGTGAAGGTGTAGAGCATCGTGCGAAACAGCGGCCCCGACGAAACGATGGCGTCGGCCCGCCGGACCGACTAACATGTTAGCGCCAGGACCATGACCGACAAGACCGAACATTATCGCTTTCTCGAACCGATCGGGCGGGGACCGCGCGGGAAGACCACCGCGCAGGTGGAACGCTCGTTGCGCTCCGCCATCGTCGCCTTGCACTTCGCGCCGGGCGAGTTCATCGACAAGGGGCTCGTCTGCACCCGATTGGGCGTGTCCCGTTTCCCGGTCTCGGAAGCCCTGGCGCGGCTGGCGGCGGAAGGGCTGGTCGAGATCCTCCCCCAGAGAGGCACGCGCGCCGCCCGCATCCGCCTCGCGGAAATCCGCGAATCGATGATGATTCGCCGCTCTCTGGAAACGATGGTAGCGGAGACGGCGGCCCTGCGCCTGCCGTCGGACGCCCTCGCCGCTCTCGAACGGAACCTGCAGGCTCAGGAAGCAGCCGTCCGTCTCGACGACAGAGCCGCGTTCCACGCTCTCGACCTCGCCTTCCACGCGATCCTCGTGGACGGCCTGGAGCTGCCGCGGGTGGCGGCCGTGATCGAGGCCTCGCGCGCCAATATCGACCGGGTGCGCCAGCTTCTGTCCTCCCCCCGCCGCTCCGTCGTCACGCTCGCCGAGCACCGGCATCTGCTCAAGGCCGTGGAATCCGGCGACGCGCAGGCGGCGCGACGCTCGATGGAGTCCCACCTGCAAGCCGTGATGGAAGAGCTCGACCACTTCTCGGCGGCTCATCCGGAGGTTTTCGCCGAGGTCTGCTCCGAGGTCCCCGCCGGGGTCCCCGCCCGGCGCTGACGGCGGCTCGCCCGCCGGAGCATCGGACGCAAAAGTGGGAACCGGTTTTGCGTGGAAAGATGCTCAAAAGCATCAACTGACAGCATCGGATGTGGGACCGATGTCACGTCCGATGCTGTAGGTGAACGCATCGTTCCGGCGAAGATCCGGGTCACCCTTTCGTACGATGCGCGAGAGGCCCGCCGCTCAGCGACGCCCGTGTTCGGAAAGATAGATCCGGGCCGCGTTGGCGCCGAGCACCGCATCCTTCTCGGCCTCGGAGAGGCCGGCGATCAGGTCGAGGCTCGCCGCCCGCCAACGATCGTATCCCCCGGCGAGATTGGCCACCGGCCAATCGCTGCCCCACAGCAGCCGCTCCGGCCCGAACACCCGCAGCAGATGATCGACATAAGGCCGCAGATCGTCGGTTCTCCATTCGGGCCGCGCCTCCGTCACAAGGCCGGAGAGCTTGCACACGACGTTCGGGCGGGCCGCCAGGGCGGCCATGTCGGCCCGCCACGGGTCGAGCACGCCCTCCCGGATGAAGGGCTTCGCCCCATGGTCGACCACGATGGAGAGATCGGGATGGCGATCCGCCGTCACGAGGGTGCGGGACAGGTGGCGGGGCAGCACGAGGGCGTCGAAGACGAGCCGGCGCTCGACGAGGGCGCAAAAGACTCCCCCGAGGTCCGCGCGAAGGAGCCAATCGTCGTCGGCGATATCCTGCACCATGGGACGAAAGCCCACGACCAGGGGATTGCCCGCAAGCGTCGCGATGGTGTCCGGGGCATCCGGCGCCGCGAAGTCGGCCCAGCCGACGACGCCCGCCACGAAGGGGGCGCTCTCGGCCATCGCCAGCATGAACTGCGTCTCGGCGACGGTGGGGGCCGCCTGCACGAGGATCGTCCGGTCGATCCCGTGCCGGTCCAGGAGAGGCCTGAGATCCTCGGGGCCGTAGTCGCGGCAGAGGGTCTCGTCGTCGGGGCTCATCCAGGAATAGTCGCCCCTGGCGACGCGCCAGAAATGCTGATGAGAGTCGATCCGCATCCTTCGCCCCCGCTTCATGTCCGGGCCTTGGGAACCACGTCCGGCGCCCCGCTTCACACGGAGCGCACGACACCCTTCTTCAGGATGATGTTGCCGTAGAGCCTCGCCTCCCCGGTCGCCACGATCGCGAAGGCCGATCGCGCCCGCTCGTAGAACGCGAATCGCTCGAGGGCGGCGAGGCGAAAGCCCGTACCTTCGCGCCGGGCGATGATCGCCCGTAACTCCTCGAAGATCGGCTGCTCGTCGTGCGGATCGCCCACGACCTCCATCCGCCAGGCCGCCTCGGGCACGAAATCGTCGAGAGGCATTACCGACAGGATGGCGTCCGTCACCGCCGTCGCGGTCAGGCCGTCGAGCCTCACGAGACGCCGCGCCATGGAGGCCGCCGGGAAGTTCGCATCCACCACGGCGATGTCGTCGCCATGCCCCATGGAGCGCAGCACCATCAGCAATTCGGGCGACAGCAGCGGATCGATGTTCTTGAGCATGGCGGACCTTCCCGGCCGGCTATCCGGCCTTGTACTCGCGCGTCGCCTCGGGATCGTCGGTCGAGAAGGACAGGGCGTCCAGTTCGTCCCACACCGCCTGCGGGACCGGCCAGCGCGCCCATTCGAGCGTCTGCTCGACCCGCTCGGGCCTGCTCACGCCGCAGATCGTGGCGGTGATCCGCGGGTCGCGCATCGAGAATTGCAGGGCGGCGGCGCCGGGTGGGACATCGTGCCTGGCGCAGACCGCCTCGACCCTCCGGACCGGATCGAGCATGGCGTCGGACGCCTCCTGATAGACGTAGCGGCGGTACGAATCCGTACCTTTGGCGAGAACGCCCCCGGCATAGGGCGCGGCGTTCAGGACCGCGATGCCCTTGGCGCAGGCGAAGTCGATCATGGAATGCGCATTGCGGTTCGTCAGGGTGAAGCGGTTATGGGTGATCAGCACGTCGAAATCCCAATCCTGCAGGAGCGGCATCATGACATCCACCGGACCCGCCGCAAGGCCCACGGCCGTCGCCAGCCCCTCCTCCTTCATCCTGAACAGCTCGGCGAGGGCTCCCCCCGGCCCCGTCGTCGCCTCCAGAGAATCCGTATGCTCCGGATCGTGGAGGTGCAGGATGTCGACCCGGTCGAGACCGAGGGCCTTCAGGCTCTCCTCCAGGGAGCGCCGGGCCTGGGAGGCGTCGAAGCGGTTCGTTTCGGGATCCCGGTCCAGCTTGGTCGAGATGACGAAGCCTTCGGGCACGCCGCCCCGTTCGCGGATGGCCGCGCCGATCCGCTCCTCGCTGCGCCCGAAGCCGTAGATGCGGGACGTATCGAGGACATTCACGGGACTGTCGAAGATGGCTTGAATCGTCTTTTCGGCCCGCTCCTCGTCGACGCCATAGCCGTAGGTGTCCGGCATGTCGCCCAGCGAGGACGTGCCGAAGCCAATCTTCGATACGGCAAGCCGAGTATGTCCGAGCTTGGTCTTTTCGATCGGGTCGTCTGCCATGCGATCGCTCCGCGTGTCCCCGCCTTGCGGGCCTTCCCCTCAAGCTAGGGCATCGGACCCTAAAAGTGGATTCCACTTTCGGGATTGAATCGGATGCATCCCGCGATGCCCTCTGGCCTATCCACGAGCCGCCAAGACGGATGCGTCCTTCGAGGGCTCATCCCTTCGGAGGAATGGCTGCACTGAAGGCCAAGGCAGCTTGTCACGGGCCTTTCGCCTGAAGATCATTTCAGTTGCGTCCTTCAACTCTTCATGAATATCATCCTCTCCCAACAAGAGGCCTTCGCATCCGAACCCCCGTCCATCTCCTCACGAGCCGGACGAGCAGGGCGAAGAAGGCCCGGGATCGTCGGGGGCCGGCGATCGGGAGGAATCCATGCGGGGTCAGGGCAGCGTTCTGCTCTTTTCCGCAGCGGCCATGGGCCCGCGAGAGGCCCGCGCTTCGGCGCGCCCTCGCGGCGGCGGCGCTCGTCCTGCGCGGTCGTCGCAGGCAAGGCGCGCGCCGGCGGGACGCGCCCGATGACGCCCCTCGTCACGATCCACAATCTCGACAAGGCCTTTCCCGGCGTTCAGGCGCTGAGGCAGGCGCGGTTCGAACTGCTCCCCGGTGAGGTCCATGCCCTCATGGGGGAGAACGGCGCCGGCAAGTCGACCCTCATGAAGATCCTGGCGGGCATATACGCCAAGGATTCCGGCGAGATCCGCATCGATGGCGTTCCCGTGGAGATCCCCTCCCCCCGGGCCGCGCAGGATCTCGGGATCGGCATCATTCATCAGGAGCTCAACCTGATGAACGATCTCACGGCCGCGCAGAACATCTTCATCGGCCGCGAGCCGAAGCGGGCCTACGGGCTCCTCCTCGACGAGGAGGCGCTGAACCGGAACGCCGCCGCGATCTTCGAGCGCATGCATCTCAAGCTCGATCCGCGCGTCGAGGTCGGCAAGCTCACCGTGGCCAAGCAGCAGATGGTCGAGATCGCCAAGGCCCTCTCGTTCCGGTCGAAGGTCCTGATCATGGACGAGCCCACGGCCGCCCTGAACAATACGGAGATCGGCGAGCTGTTCAGGATCATCCGGCAGCTCAAGGCCGAGGGCGTCGGCATCGTCTACATCTCGCACAAGATGGACGAGCTGAAGGAAATCTCCGACCGGGTCACCGTCATGCGCGACGGCGAGTATGTCGGCACCCTGCCGACGGCATCGACCCCCGTCGATACCATCATCGCCATGATGGTCGGCCGCAGCCTGACCGAGACGAAGACCGAGATCCCGGACCTTCTTGAGCACGAGGTGGTGCTCGAGGTGAGAAATCTCCGGCGCGCCTCGGCGATCCGCGACGTGAGCTTCAGCCTGCGCAAAGGCGAGATCCTCGGCTTCGCGGGGCTCATGGGCGCGGGGCGCACGGAGGTCGCCCGCGCCATCTTCGGGGCCGATCCGCTCGATAGCGGCGAGATCATCGTGCGGGGCAGGCCCGTGACGATCCGCTCTCCGCAAGATGCCGTTCGCCTCGGGATCGGCTATCTCTCCGAGGACAGGAAGCGGTTCGGGCTCGCCACCGGAATGGATGTAGCGACCAATATCGTGATGCCCTGCCTGAACCGGTTTCTCTCCCTCGGCGCCTTTCTCAAATGGCGCGCGATCCGGGACACCTCGCGCTCCTATATCAGGCAGCTGCGGATCAAGACGCCCTCCGAAACCCAGGAGGCGAGGCTTCTCTCGGGCGGAAACCAGCAGAAGATCGTCGTGGCGAAATGGCTCGCCCGGGATTGCGAGATCCTGTTCTTCGACGAGCCGACCCGGGGCATCGACGTCGGGGCCAAGAACGAGATCTACAAGCTTCTGAATGCGCTCGCGGCCCAGGGCCGCGCCATCGTGATGATTTCCTCCGAGCTGCCGGAGATCCTGCGCATGAGCCATCGCATCGCCGTCATGTGCGAGGGACGGCTCACCGGAGAACTGCCCGCAGAAGGGGCTACCCAGGAAGATATCATGCGGCTCGCCACACAACGGCGTAGCGTGACGGCCCGCGCTGCGAGCCCGGCGACGAGAGGATGACCCCGTGACGACCCTCGTAGAGCAGGAGACCCCGAACCTCGCGAAGTCCGCGGTGCTCAGCCAGGGCACGTGGCAGAAGCTTCTCGCCTTCGCGAGCCTGATCGCCCTCATGGCGGTCTTCAGCATCGCGTCCGAGAATTTTCTTCAGAGGGACAACCTCATCGGCATTCTCCAGGCGACGGCGGTCAACGGCGTTCTCGCGGTCGCTTCGACCTTCGTGATCATCACGGGCGGGATCGACCTGTCGGTCGGCACCCTCATGACCTTCTGCGCCGTGATCGCGGGCGTCGTCCTGACCTATTGGGGCCTGCCGATGCCGGTCGGCATCGTCGCGGCGATTGCCGCGGGCGCCGTGTGCGGCTCCGTTTCGGGCACGATCATCGCCAAGATGAAGGTCCCGCCCTTCATCGCGACGCTCGGCATGATGATGCTGTTGAAGGGGCTCGCGCTCGTGATCTCCGGGACAAGGCCGATCTACTTCAACGACACGCCGAACTTTCCCATGATCTCGCAGGAATCGCTCATCGGCACCGTTCTGCCGTTCCTGCCGATTCCGAACGGCGTCCTCATCCTCTTCGTGGTCGCGATCGCGTCGAGCATCGTGCTCTCCCGCACCGCCCTGGGCCGCTACACCTTCGCGCTCGGCTCCAACGAGGAAGCCGTGCGCCTGTCGGGTGTCAACACGGATTTCTGGAAGATCATCGTCTACACGGTCTCGGGCGCCATCTGCGGCATCGCCGGCCTCATCATCGCGTCGCGGCTGAACTCGGCGCAGCCCGCCCTCGGGCAAGGCTACGAGCTCGACGCCATCGCGGCGGTCGTCATCGGCGGCACCTCGCTGAGCGGAGGCCGCGGCACGATCCTGGGAACCATCATCGGCGCCCTGATCATCAGCGTGCTGACGAACGGGCTTCGGATCCTGTCGGTCGCTCAGGAATGGCAGACCGTCGTGACCGGGATCATCATCATCCTGGCCGTCTACGCCGATATCCTGCGGCGCAGAGGTCAAGCCTGAACCCTGATCGCTCATCTCGAGGGAGGAGAGAACACACACGGCCCAAACCCATGACGATCCGGCACGCGGATCCCGACAGAATGCCGGCCCCGACGAACCGTGACGTCCAGAGCATCGAACGCAAAAGTGGGAACCGGTTTTGCGTGAAAAGATGCTCAGGAAAGGAGAGCATCGAACGCAAAAGCGGGAACCGGTTTTGCGTGACGGGATGCTCGAAAACATAAACTTGATGCATCGGAGCGGGTTCGATCTCACGCGCGATGCTGCAGGAGGAAACCATGTTGAACAGACGCACTCTGATCGGCGCCGTCGGCATCGCGGCCCTTGTGGGCCTCGCCGCTCCGGCAACGGCTCAGGAAACCTATATCCCGCTCATCTCGAAGGGGTTCCAGCACCAGTTCTGGCAGGCCGTGAAGGCCGGCGCCGAACAGGCCGCCAAGGACTACAAGGTCCGGATCACCTTCGAGGGCCCCGACAGCGAAACCATGGTCGACAAGCAGATCGACATGCTCTCGGCCGCGCTCGCCAAGAACCCGCAGGCGATCGGCTTCGCGGCCCTCGACAGCCAGGCGGCCATCCCGCTTCTGAAAAAGGCCCAGGCCGCCAAGATCCCGGTGATCGCCTTCGACTCCGGCGTCGACAGCGACATTCCGCTCACGACGGCGGCGACCAACAACATCGCGGCCGCGGCGCTCGCGGCCGACAAGATGGCGGAGCTCATCGGCGGCGAAGGCGACATCGCGCTCGTGGTCCACGACCAGACGAGCCGCACCGGCATCGACCGGCGCGACGGCTTCGTCAATCGCATCAAGGAGAAGTATCCCAAGATCAACATCGTCAGCGTCCAGTACGGCGCCGGCGACCACCTGAAATCGACCGAGATCACGAAGTCGATTCTCCAGGCCAATCCGAAGCTCAAGGGCATCTTCGGCGCCAACGAGGGTTCCGCCATCGGCGTCGTCAACGGCGCCAGGGAGCTGAACCGGAAGATCGTCATCATCGGCTACGATTCCGGCAAGCAGCAGAAGCAGGCCATCCAGGACGGCATCATGGCGGGCGCCATCACCCAGAACCCGGTCGGCATCGGCTACAAGACGGTCGAAGCGGCCGTGAAGGCCCTCAAGGGAGAGAATCTCGACAAGGTGATCGACACCGGCTTCTACTATTACGACAAGTCGACCATGACCGACCCGAAGATCGCGGCCGTTCTCTACGATTGAGCGAGAGCATGGGCGGAGCGGGCCCGGCCCGCTCCGCATCGGACGATTCCCGAGAATTTTTGGCGAGCCGGATCCGGTTCGCCGTCGAGAAGTGCAGCCCATCGAAGACATTTCGTTTGACCTTGCTTGTCATGAGAAGCCTGGAGGACACCCGAGTGACGCCAATATCCGGCACGACTCCGTCTCCCCTTTCCCCTCATCGGCTCCGCCGAGGACATCGCGAGGGCCGGCCATGACGACGCCTGCCTCGGGCGACCGGCCCCAAACTCCGACACGCTACCAGATGTATATCGACGGCGCCTGGACGGACGGCCGCAATCCGGCCCGTTCGGACGTGGAGAACCCCGCCGACGAGTTCGTCTTCGCGACGGTCCCGGCCGGCTCCGCCGAGGATGCGCTCACGGCCCTCGAAGCGGCCAGGCGCGCGCAACCCGCCTGGGCCGCCCTGCCTCCCATCGTCCGCGCCGGTTACGTGGCGGACCTCGCCTCAGCCATCCGGCGGGAGAAGGACCGTCTCGCCCGCACCGTGGTGCTGGAACAGGGCAAGCCCCTCAACCAGGCCGAGGGGGAGATCGACGCCGCCGTCACGTTCCTGACCTTCGCGGCGGAAACCGCGCGCCGCATCGAAGGCGATATCCTGCCGTCCGATTTCCAGAACGAGGAGGTGTGGATCCGCCGCGTTCCCTTCGGCGTCGTGGTCGGCCTCACGGCCTGGAATTATCCCGCGGCGCTCGCCGCCCGCAAGATCGGCCCGGCGCTCGTCGCGGGCAACACCATCGTGGTCAAGGGGCACGAATCCACGCCGCTGTCCGCGCTGGAGATCGCGCGGCTCGCCCACGAGGTCGGCTTTCCGAAAGGCGTTCTCAATGTCGTCACGGGCGACGGGCGCGTCGTCGGCGACGCCCTCGTGCGCTCGCCCTTGAGCGACATGATCACCATGACCGGCAGCGTCCGCGCGGGCCGCGAGATCTATGCGGCGGGCGCGGACGACCTGAAGGTGATCCGTCTCGAACTCGGCGGCAAGGCGCCGTTCATCGTGCTCGACGACGCGGACCTCGACGCCGCGGTCGAGGCGGCCCTCGTGTCGCGCTTCACGAATTGCGGGCAGATCTGCACCTGCAACGAGCGCATGTATCTGCACCGCGGCATCGCGGAGCCTTTCCTCGACAGGTTCGTGGCCCGCGTGAAGGCCATGCGGCTCGCCGATCCGATGACCAATCCCGACATGGGGCCGAAGGTGAACCGGCCCGAGGTCGACAAGGTCGAGGAGATCGTGAACCAGGCCATCGAAGCGGGGGCCGAGGTGCTGACCGGCGGCCGCCGCCTGAGGGAGGGCGCATTCGCGCGCGGGCACTGGTTCGAGCCGACGGTCCTGCGGGTCGACACCAACCGGGCGAACGTGATGCAGCGGGAGATCTTCGGCCCCGTCGCACCGGTCATGACGGTCGACAGCTTCGAAGAGGCGCTGACCCTCGCCAACGACACGAGCTACGGCCTCTCGGCCTATGTCTACACGAACGACCTGCGCCGGGTCATGCGCCTGTCGCGGGAGCTGTCCTTCGGCGAGGTCTACGTGAACCGCCCGTGCGGCGAACTCGTCCAGGGCTTCCACACGGGCTGGAAACATTCCGGCCTCGGCGGCGAGGACGGCCGGTACGGTTTCGACGGATACCTGCGGAAGCAGACGACCTACGTCCGCTGGTGACGATCCGCACGCCGTGAGCGGCTGCGGCAATACACCCGAAGAACCCCGGGAACGGGGCACAGAACCAATGGAGAGGAACATGATGCAAAGAAGGACTTTCCTTGCCCTCGCAACCGGCGTCGCCGCCATCGGGCTTGGGCTCGGCGGCGTGTCGGCGCAGGAGCTGCCGAAATTGAAGAAGAAGGATCATTACAAGGTCGGATTCGCGCAGACAGAATCCAACAATCCCTGGCGCATCGCCCAGACGGAAAGCATGAAGGCCGAGGCCGCCAAGCGCGGCGATCAGCTCGTCTATACGGATGCCGCCAGCTCCGCCGCCAAGCAGGTGGCCGACGTCAACTCGATGATCGCCCAGGGCGTCGACCTGATCTTCCTCGCGCCCCGCGAGGAGAAGCCGCTGATCCCGGCCGTGATGGCCGCCAAGAAGGCCGGCATCCCGGTGGTCCTGCTCGACCGCAACGTCGACCAGAGCCTCGCCAAGGCGGGCCGCGACTACGTGACCTTCATCGGGTCCGACTTCGTGGACGAGGGAAAGCGCGCGGCCGAGGCGCTGGCCAAGGCGGTCGACGGCAAGGCCAAGATCATCCAGCTCGAAGGCACCACCGGATCGTCGCCCGCCAACGACCGCCGCAAGGGCTTCGAGGACGCCATCAAGGCCCATCCGGGCATGCAGATCGTGGCGTCGCAATCCGGCGACTTCGCCCGCGACAAGGGCCGGCAGGTCGCCGAGACCCTGCTGCAGGCGCATCCCGACGCGACCGCGATCTACGCCCATAACGACGAGATGGCCATCGGGGCGATCGCGGCCCTCGAAGCGGCCGGGAAGACGCCCGGCAAGGACGTGATCGTCGTGTCGGTCGACGGCACGCGGGATGCCCTCCAGGCGATCATCGACGGCAAGATGCTCGCCACCGTCGAGTGCAATCCGAAGTTCGGGCCCAAGGCGTTCGAGACCCTCGACCGCTACGCCAAGGGTGAGCAGATCGAGCCGTGGGTGATCAACACCGACCGCTTCTTCGACAAGTCGAACGCGACGCAGCTCATCGCCGACGCCTATTGATCGCCGGACGCCGCCCGCGCGTGCGGACGGCGTCCCTCTCCTCACGGACAGGACGGGTCACGGAGCTCTCATGGCGCCGCTTCTCACGATGCACGGGATCGACAAGCGCTTTGCCGGAATACCGGCCCTGCGCGCCGCCGAACTCGCCGTGGAGCGAGGCGAGGTCCATGCGCTCATCGGCCAGAACGGCGCGGGCAAATCGACCCTGATCAAGATCCTGACCGGATACTACGCCAGGGATGCGGGCGAGATCGTCTTCGGCGGGAGGCCGGTGGCCTTCGCCTCGCCGCAGGAGGCCCAGAGGGCGGGCATCAGCACGATCTACCAGGAGATCAACCTCGTGCCGTACAGGTCGGTGACGGAGAACATCTGTCTCGGCCGGGAGAAGCGCCGCTTCGGCCTTCTCGACTGGCCCGCGATGCATGCGGAGGCCCGCGGGCTCCTGGCGCGGTTCAACGTCGATATCGACGTCCATCGCCCGCTCATGGCCTATCCGACCGCCGTGCAGCAGATGGTCGCCATCGCCCGCGCCATCGGGTTCGACGCCAGGCTCGTCATCATGGACGAGCCCACATCCTCCCTCGACGAGCGCGAGGTCGAGGTGCTTTTCGGCGTGATCCGCCGGCTCAAGGACGCGGGCGTGTCCGTCATCTTCGTCAGCCACAAGCTCGACGAACTCTATGCGGTCTGCGATCGCGTGACGATCATGCGCGACGGCCGGACCGTGCTGGTGTCGGCCATGGCGGATCTCTCCCGGCTCGACCTGGTGACGACGATGCTCGGGCGGGAACTCACGCAGGCCCTGCGGGAGGGCCGCGAGGACGCAGACGCCGCGGCCGCGCGCGATCCCATCCTGAAGGTTCGCCATCTCGCCGTCGGGCGCAAGGTCCGCGACGTCGGTTTCGACGTCCGGCCCGGCGAGATCGTCGGCCTCGCGGGACTGCTCGGCGCGGGACGCACGGAATCGGCCCGGGCCGTGTTCGGGGCCGACCGGCCCGACGCGGGGACAATCCGCTTCGCAGGCTCCGACAACGCGATCGCGCAGCCCGCGGACGCCATCGGGGCGGGAATGGGCTTCTGCTCGGAGGACCGCAAGCTCGAAGGCATCATCCCGGACATGTCGGTGCGCGAGAACATGATTCTGGCCCTCATGCCGACGCTGGGACGGCGCGGCATCGTGGACGAGGGGAAAAGCCGCGCCGTCGTCGACCGTTTCATCAAGCTCCTCGGCATCCGCTGCTCGGGGCCGGAGCAGCGCATTCGCGAGCTGTCGGGCGGCAATCAGCAGAAGGTCCTCCTCGCCCGCTGGCTCTGCATGAACCCGAAGCTCCTCATCCTCGACGAGCCCACGCGCGGCATCGATGTCGGAGCCAAGGCCGAGATCCTCAACCTGATCAGGGAGCTCGCCGGTCAGGGCCTCGGCGTCCTGATGATCTCCTCCGAGCTGGAGGAGGTCGTGGAGGCCGCAAGCCGCATCTTCGTTCTTCGCGACGGGCGGACGGTGGCCGAACTCGCGGGAGACGCCGTCAGCGAGCAGACGGTCATGGCCGCGATGGCTCACGGGGATGCGGACAGACGGGAGGCCGCGCGTGGCTGACACCGCGACGACACTTCCGCCCGCTCCTGCCCCCGCTCCTGCCCGCGATGCGTCCCGCTTCGACACCAGGGCCTTTCTCACCCGCTACGGGTCATGGATCGCGCTCGCGCTCCTCATCCTGGTCAATCTCGCGATCACGCCGAATTTCGCCACCTGGCAGACGCTCAACGTCAACCTGACCCAGGTCTGCACGATCGTGATCGTCGGCGTGGGAATGACGCTCGTGATCGCGACCGGCGGCATCGACCTCTCGGTCGGCGCGCTCATGGCCATCGCCGGAGCCCTCGCGCCGCTGATCTTCCTCGGCAAGCTCTTTCCCCTGCCCCATCCGGCAATCGGCATCGCGCTCGCCTTCATCCTGCCGGTTCTCGTCGCCGGCGGCCTCGGCTGGTTCAACGGCTGGCTCGTCACGCATCTGCGCATTCAGCCCATCATCGCCACGCTCGTTCTGTTCATCGCGGGCCGCGGCATCGCCCAGGTCTTCACCAACGGCAACCTGCAGGTGTTCAACCTGCCGGATTTCCAGTTCATCGGCCTCGGGCGCATTGTCGGGATTCCGTTTCAGGCCATCCTGATGGCCGTGATCGTGGCGGCCGCCGCCTGGATGCTCAGGCATACGGTGTTCGGGCGGCAGATTCTCGCCATCGGGGGCAATGAGCGCGCCGCGCGGCTCGCAGGGATTCCCGTGGCCTCCGTCAAGCAGCGCGTCTATCTCATCAGCGGTCTTCTGTCGGGCCTCGCGGGCCTGATCGTGATCGCCCGCAACTCCTCCGCCGATGCCAATCTCGTGGGCCTCGGCATGGAGCTCGACGCCATCGCGGCCGTCGCCGTGGGCGGAACGCTCCTGACGGGCGGTCGCGCGACGGTGGTCGGAACGCTCGTGGGCGCCCTCATCATCCAGCTCGTCCGGTACACGCTGCTCGCCAACGGCGTGCCGGACGCGGCCGCCCTCGTGGCGAAGGCCGGCATCATCGTGATGGCCGTCTGGCTGCAGCGGCAGGGACAGCGGTGAGGTCGGCGATGAGCGGCACCATGAGCCTCAGAACCCTCCAGGCCATCGGGCGCTTCGGCGTGCTGCTCGCGCTCGCCGCCCTGATCGTGTTCGGCTGGCTGCGCTACGAGAATTTCCTCGGGAGCTTCAACGTGCTCTCGGTCCTGCGCTACAACAGCATGTTCGCCCTCGTCGCCCTGGGGATGTGCTTCGTCATCATCACCGGGGGCATCGATCTCTCGGTGGGATCGACCGCGGCTCTCGGCAGCGTCGTGGCGGCGCTCGCCTCGCCCTACGGGGCGGTCCCGGGCCTCCTCGCCGGATTGGGGGCCGGGCTGGCGATCGGCGCCTGCAACGCCCTCATCATCACGCGGCTCAACATCCTGCCCTTCATCACGACGCTCGCGACCATGCTGGCGGCG
The DNA here is from genome assembly GCF_047497095.1 of Microvirga sp. M2. Taxonomy (NCBI): domain Bacteria; kingdom Pseudomonadati; phylum Pseudomonadota; class Alphaproteobacteria; order Hyphomicrobiales; family Methylobacteriaceae; genus Microvirga; species Microvirga sp. M2. The sequence goes on along the minus strand of NZ_CP134063.1, from coordinate 2,256,579 downwards.
AGCGGCTGCGCGCTCCTTCTGGCCGGGAACCAATCCGTCTCCGTCTCCTACGAATCCGGATTCACGGAACTGGGCCAGGGGGATTTCCTCGGCTTTCCCGTTCTCGCCTGGATCGCCCTCGCGGCCTATCTCCTGGGCTCCCTCGTCCTCAACTTCACGTCCTTCGGCCGCACGGTCCTGGCCGTCGGCGGCAACGAGGAGGCGGCGCGGCTCATGGGATTGCCCGCCAATCGGGTGAAGGCGACCGTGTACCTGTCAAGCGGCGGGCTCGCGGGCCTTGCGGGCGTGATCCTCGCGGCGCAGTTCGGCGCGGGTCAGCCCATCGAGGGGGTCGGCTGGGAGCTGTTCGCCATCGCGGCCGTCGTCGTCGGCGGAACGCTTCTGACGGGCGGTGTCGGATCCGTCGGCTCGACGCTTGCCGGCGTGCTGCTGCTCGGCCTGATCTTCAACATCCTGAACTTCGAGAACGGCCTCGGCTGGATCAGCCTCTCCGCCTATTGGCAATCCGTCATCCGGGGCCTGTTCCTGCTGCTCGTGGTGGCCATTCAGGCACGCCTGAGCGTGCGCACGGAAGAGACGGCGTGACTGGCGAAAATGCATTTCAACAGACGGGACGACCCATGCCTCGGATGATGTCCATCGAACCCGGTTTCTACCGCATTCCGCTGCCCACCGTCCTGACGGATTCCATGCACGGCGAGATGCGGGCCTTCGAGCTCAACACCATCCGCATCCGCGACGCGGACGGCGCCGAGGGCGTGGGCTATACCTTCACGGTCGGGCGCAACGGAGCCGCCATCGATGCTGTCCTGACCCGGGAGCTTCCGGAGATCATGGACGGCGAGGAGGCCGACGAGGTCGAACGGCTCTGGCACAAGGCGTGGTGGGCGCTCCATTACGGCGGACGGGGCGGGCCGACGGTTCTCGCGATCTCGGCCTTCGACATGGCCTTGTGGGATCTCAAGGCCAGGCGCGCCGGTCTCCCGCTCTGGAAGGCCCTCGGCGGCTATGATCCGAAGGTCCCCTGCTACGCGGGCGGCATCGATCTCGACCTGCCTCTCGACGATCTGCTGCGTCAAACCGACGACAATCTCGGCAAGGGCTTTCGGGCCATCAAGATGAAGGTCGGCCGTGCGAACCTGTTCGAGGACGTGGAGCGCGTCAAGGCGATGCGCGAGCATCTCGGGGAAGGGTTCCCGCTCATGGCGGACGCCAACATGAAATGGAGCATCGACGGGGCCATCCGGGCGGCCCGCGCCTTTCAGCCCTTCGACCTCACCTGGCTCGAGGAACCCACCATCCCGGACGACCCGGCGGGCCATGCCCGCATCGTCCGCGAGGGCGGATTGCCCATCGCGGCGGGCGAAAACCTGCGCAGCCTGTGGGAGTTCAGGCTCTATGTCGCGGGCGGCGGCGTCACCTATCCGGAGCCCGACGTCACCAATTGCGGCGGCGTCACGCCGTTCATGAAGATCGCCCACCTGGCGGAGGCCTTCAACCTGCCGGTCACGAGCCACGGGGCGCACGACGTGACCGTCCATCTCCTCGCCGCCTGTCCCAACCGCTCCTATCTCGAGGCCCACGGCTTCGGGCTCGAGCGGTATATCGCCGAGCCGCTCGAGATCCGGGACGGCAACGCCCTCGCGCCGAACCGTCCGGGCCACGGCATCGCCTTCGACTGGCGCGGCCTCGAACGGATCAAGGCCTGACGTCACCATTGGGAAATGCTCGCCATGAACCCTTTCTCAGACACTCTTCTCGCCGGAAGGACCGCGCGCGACGCCGCCGCCTATACGACCGGACAGCGTCACGTCATCGACGGCGGCCGGACGGGCTGATCGAGGGACATCCCGACAGCGCATGGATTGTCAGGAGCATGGGATTGGCAGAAAAGGATTCAGGCATGAAGGAGCGTTTCGACCATATCGTCGTCGGCGGGGGCTCTTCAGGGTCGGTGGCGGCGGCCCGGCTGGTCAACGAGGGCGCCCGCGTCCTGCTGCTCGAAGGCGGCTATTCGCACCGGCACCCGCTCCTCGACATGCCGCCGGGGATCTTCAAGATGATCAACGGCAGCAAGTACATGCGCTATCACCACACGGTGCCGCAGGAGCATCTCGACGGGCGCGTGCACGACATTCCGCAGGCCAACGTCCTCGGCGGCGGCTCCTCCGTCAACGCTCAGGTCTATATGCGCGGAAGGCCGTCCGACTACGACGAATGGCACGCGCTTCTGCGCAGCGAGAACGACTATCCGGGCTGGAGCTGGGCCGACGTGCTGCCGCACTTCCGCACCATGGAGGGCAACAACCGGTTCTACAACGACCTGCATGGGGCGGACGGCCCCCTGCTCGTCTCAGATCCCGGGCACATCAACGACCTGTCGCGCTGGTTCGTGCAGGCCATGCAGGCCCTGGGCGAGCCGTTCAACCCCGATTTCAACGGCCCGACGCAGCGCGGGGTCGGCTTCTACCAGTTCATGAACCGGCGCGGCAAACGCAGCAGCGCGGCCTACGCCTTTCTCGCGCCGCTCGCCGACAATCCCAATCTCGTGATCCGCCTGCAATCGCGCGTGCGCAGGATCGAGATCGAGAACGGCCGCGCCGTCGGCGTCACCTACCGCGATTCCAGGGGCGCCGATCATCGGGTGCATGCGGACGGCGAGATCATCATGGCCTCGGGCTCGCTCGTGACGCCCCAGCTGCTCATGCTCTCGGGGATCGGCCCGGCCGACCGGCTGAAGGAGCATGGGATCACGTGCATCGCCGATCTTCCGGGCGTCGGCGAGAACCTGATCGACCATCCCGAGGTTCCGATGATCGCGACGGTGAACGGCCCCCACGGCTATTACAAGCAGGGCGTCGGCTGGCGGATGCTGCTCAACGGTCTGCATTTCAGGCTGTTCAAAAGCGGCCCCATCCTGTCCGCCGGCGTGGAGGCCGGCGCTTTCGTGAACCCGGCGGACCCCGACGGCGAGCCGACGATCCAGGCCTTCTGCGTGCCGATCGTCTATCTCGACCGCGACACGCTGGGCCTTGTCCAGGACACCTACGGCGTGACGATCACCACGGTGGTGGTGAAGCCGAAATCCCGCGGGTTCGTCCGGCTCCGCTCCGCCGATCCGGACGACATGCCTCTCGTCTCGCCCCATCTTCTCAAGGACCCGGCGGATGCCCGCACGATGATCGACGGACAGCGCTTCTTCCTGCGCGCCTTCCGGACGAGCCCGCTTTCGGACAGGATCGCGCGCATCGCGATCCCCGATCCGGACGATATGAGCGACGAGGCGCTCATGAAGCATTGCCGCCGGTTCGTGAAGACCAACTATCATCCGAGCGGTACCTGCCGGATGGGCACGTCCAGCGATCCCATGGCGGTTCTCGATTCGCGGCTGCGCGTGCGCGGCATCGAGAACCTGCGGGTCTGCGATCTTTCGGCCATGCCGAACATCAACGCGGGCAACACCAACGCCCCGGCGATGATGCTCGGGAGCCGCTGCGCGGAGCTGATCACCGGGCGTCCCACGCTCGGCACGGCCCAGTTCGGCCCGCAGCTGTCCGAACAGGGCGACATGAGCGTCGCCGGCCTGAGCTGACCTTGCAGGGATCCACACTGCAGGGATCCTCACTGCGTCGTCAGCCGGCGACTTTGACCCGCTCGGCGACCTGGATCCGGTTGCGCCCGGCCCGCTTGGCGCGATAGAGCGCCTCGTCGGCCGCGGCATAGGCCTGGTCGAACGGCTCGAAGGCCTCTCGGACGGCGACGCCGACGGACAGGGTCAGCCGGACCGTCGCCTTTGCGGCGACGATGGGCGTCTTCTCCATGATGGCCAAAAGCTCGCCGAGGGCGGGAAGAAGCGCGTCTGCGGAGCCGGTCGGCGCGATCAGTGCGAACTCCTCGCCGCCGAATCGGCCGACCGCGCCATAGGGCGTCAGATGTCCGGCGATGATCTTTCCGACGGCCTGGAGAACGGAGTCGCCGACCTGGTGGCCGTAGGTATCGTTCACCGCCTTGAAATGATCGATGTCCATCAGCACGAGCACGACGGCCTGCTCCGCCGCGCTCTCGTTGAGCTCCACCAGGGAGCGCCGGTTGGCGAGCCCCGTGAGCATGTCGTGCCGCGCCCAATGGTCGTTGTCGCGCTCGGCCCGCATGGTGGAGACGAGCATCCCGTTGAGCCGGTAGACCGCCTTGCTCATGGCGTAGAGATAGAACGGAATCTGCAGACCGGTCAGCAGCATGATCGGCTCGCCCGAGAACACCGCACCGAGACAGGCCGGCCCGAAGCTCAGCACGATCATGGCCGCCGCAAGTCGCGGCGCGGCGAAATTCCTGAAGCAGATCCCGCCCATCATGGCGGCCGCGGAGAGGCATGCGAGCGCCGCCACGACCCAGTCTCCGCTCAGCAGGCTGATGAAGGCCCCGGCGCCGACGCCGAAGGCCCAGACGAGCGCGAGAACGAGATACAGATCCGTCGGCGTCTCCTGCTGCCGCGCCGCGCCCCGATAGGCGATCAGGATCAGGACTGTCCGCACGATCCCGAGCAGGACCTCGAGCCCCAGCCAGGCCAGGAACAGCGGCTCGGGTTTGCGTACGGCGATGACGCCCGACACCAGAATCGTGTTGGCGACGCCCCCGATGAAGATCGGCAACGTCCCGAACAGGTTCGAGATCAGCGCGTGGCGGATCTCGGTCGGGACATCCTTGCCCGGGTCGGCCAGCCAGCGCGTGAACCGCCATTTCGGCAAGCTGAATGTTCTCGTCGTGTCTACCATGGACCGCCTTCACGCGCCTGTGGATCCCGCGCCCCCAACCATGACCGTCCGATCACGACCGTCCGCCCCGCATGACGCAACGGAAACGTTGCCGCTACAGGATTAAGATCTCACTAGCAAAGCTGTTTTATGAGGCAAAATGCGGCAGCTGCCCGACGGGTCCGGAAGCGTCCGCGGGGCGTTTCACGGGGTCTTTCGGAGACGGAGCGGACGACTGTCGATCCGCGAACGCGGTCCTCGCGATCCGTGAACGCGGTCCTCGCGATCCGCGAACGCGGTCCTCATGTGGACTTCCGCCCTGACGGCCCTATATCCCTGTCATCACCAGCCGATCCCGAACCGTAGGCTCTGGTGGCTGAGAGAGACGCGCGCTCCCGCCTGCAAAGCAGAGGAGCGCCCCATGGCCCGGGCCACACGCCCCCTTACGCCTGCCGACTACAACAAGCAGATGATGGCCGGCTCGACGGAAACGATCAGGCGATCCCGCGAATTGCTGGACAGAACCAAGCCCCTCGTGGGCGCAACGGTGGGAGGTTCATTGATCGGATCTCGCCGACCTGATCCAGGTCAAAGCGACCCTTGCGAAAAGAAGCAATGATATTCTGATGGATGCGCTCGCGTTCGGCGCGTGTGACGCGGCTGGACCAAGGCCAGTCGCAGTGCCGGTCAGCCACAAGCCGCCCATCGGGACTGCATGCGGCGCTCCATGGAGCTGTTGGTCCTGTCCCGCGGGCTCCTGGCGCAGCCCGTTTACCCCTGCGATCATGGGCCGCCGCACAACCCGTTCGATTTCAGCGAATCGAAGGCCAGAGAGGAGGCCACGGCTGCGCTCACCGCTTGGTTTCCACGAACGGACCTTATCGGAAATTGCGAAGCCTCAATCGCGCAAGCCGAATGGAGGTCCTCCGGGTTTCCGGGGCAAAGCATCGTCAATTTCGACCCATGGAGCCTTCGAGTCGACACAGAAGTGCATCTCAGCCGTCATGGACGGATTGCTATCCAATGTCCCGAGGCGAAACCCGAGCTCCTCCGGGTCGCCATCGTCCCGCTTGTAGATTGGGGACCCACAACAGCTAGCGAAGAAGCGCCGAACGCCAGGGCTCGACTCCCAGCTCCGCATCAGGTCCTCACCGGCCGCAAAGGCAAGTGCCGTCGCCTTGAGGCCTGCCGTCGTGCCGAAGCTTGACCCTGACTGCTTTCGGCAGCGCCAGCAATGGCAGTAGGTGATCGGGCCGAGGAGGTCGCCCCGAATTTCGTAGCGGACCTGCCCGCAAGCGCAAGAACCCTTCAACATGGCAGGAGCGTACACGCGATCCCGCGTGAGTGTCATTCCCGAAGTGGCGCGACGAGAGCATGGGATCTGGGTTCGATGTCACGTCCGATGGTGGAAGGCCGGCGGGGACGCCTGAGGCGCTATTATACTTTGGTATGATACCGCCGCATATCTGGCCTTCGGAATGAGCGCTCCTTTTGTGCACCGCATGGGCGTATTGCTGCATCGCAAGGCAAGAACACAGGCCATCGCCGAAATGGCAGGCAAACTCACAGGAGCTCTCAATGTTCGTTTCACTCATCCTCGCCAAGATCCAGGCCTACTTCCGCTATCGCGCGACGGTCAATGAGCTGTCGGCTCTCTCGGATCGCCAGCTCAGCGATTTCGGCATCGCCCGTTTCGAGATCGAAACGGTCGCTCGCCGAGCCGTTGCGGCCTAAAGCTCTCTGCACTGCAGCAAACGCCCTCGCCCGCCTCCCGGCGGGCGTTTGTTGTTTATGGGCACCCAAGGCGTATCCACCCGACAGTCGTATCCACCCGACAGCGACCGCGAGATCTCCCCTTTGCCACCTTCCGGTAGAGGCTGAATGAATGAATGGAACGGCTCCCCCGAAAGAGTGAGCGTCATATCTGAACAACCCGGCAGGCTGGAGCTTATCCATGTCCCCGGTCTTGGTTTGCCCCTAGGGATCGGTAACTCGGCGCCCGCGTATGAGGGGCGCTATTTTTTTATCCGCCGCACCTAACCCTCTCTTCACCCTTCCCTGCCATAGGCAGGGCATGACCGACACCCGAGACAACACCGCCCTATCCGAACTCACCGGCCAGCCCGTCAACACCTGGTCCGAGGAATGGCGGATCGAAACCGAAGCCCGTACCGTCCTGAAGATGAGCAAGGAACAGCGGGATGCCTTCTTCAACGGCCGGAAGGATGCGGATGGGAAGACCATCGACCGCGGCGTGATCGCCATCCGTGGGCTGAAGGCCGCCGAGGGGATCAAGGCGACCATCGAGCGGCTCCAGGAGGCTCGCGCGAGGAAGGGATAGCGCGGGCCCGGCTTATCTCCCGCACCGGCGTTCCATCCGGGCCCTGCCTGAGGATGAAGCCTTCTGAGCATCCGTGATCCGCGCTGCCTTCATGAGCCTTCCGGTCCATCTCAGCCAGGGACAATAGCGCGGAAAACTCCAACCCAAACTTGTCCGGGTTTAAGGAATCAAGTCGGGTCCACTTTTCGCGAACGCGGCCCGCCGGGTCCGCATGATGCGCCGGTAAGCCCAGGCATGCATCAGGGCATGTCCGGGGACCGGCTCGGCATAGCAAGAAGCCAGCGCATACTGCATTCTGACGGGATCAGAATGTTTGCTCTCTCTTTGATGAAGCATCGTTCTTCGCGAAGAACCGGTTCCCGCTTCTTCGCACGTTGCCTTAAGGATCAGTTCTGCTCTCCAACAGAATCGGCGAAATTCTGTCGAAGGACATTCGCTGCAGGCGCGTCTCCCAAGGCCAGGATTTCCTGGTACATCGCAACGACTAGATCGCAATAGGCCCCGTACTGGGTAGGCCGGATGCCCTGTGCCGTCAGGAGAGCAATCGTATCGCTGTTGAAGCGTGAGGCCAGACGAACGCCTACCTTGCTCCAGTACTGGTCCAATGTGGCGGGGCTCACTGAAATTCCTGTTCTGGGGGAGCGGATAAGCCTCTCGGAGATCTCGAGCTCCTTGGAAACGAGCGCCGGCGGAAGGTATTGGCTGAAACTGGTGCTCCCCCCAACCCCCGACGCGTACTGGTAACACAATGCTTTGTCTTTGACGGAAAGCGCCTGGAGCTGCTCGATCAGAAGGCGTCCAAGATCGAGAACGGTCCGATCATCGGCCGTGCCCCGCCGGGATTGGATGATGGGGAAGATCTTGGCCCGAGCCTTCTGGAAGATGACCAGTTCCGTTTCGCCAGCGAAGTAGGCTTGGCTGAAATCGTCAACGATATCCGAGTACACCCTAGGCTCGGCATCTCTGATCGCTGAGAAGAGTCCGACTTCGGTGAGCCTATCGGATAGTGTCTCACGCGTCAGATTGGCTCCAAATCCGGACGCCGCGTAGAGCGAATTGTCAACGACGCCGCTAATGGCCCTTCCGGCCATCAGCTCGTCCGGGTTCGGCGTCCACATGGACTGGTTGGGCGTGGAGAGAGCTTTATGGACGAAGTCAGGCGTGATGCCGGATGCGATGAAGAGATCACGACCGTCCTGATCAGATTCACGAATTTCCTGGGCGGTCATCCCGGGGAAGCTTGAGGCATGGTAGCCGAGTTTTGCATCCCGGCGGATCCATCTCTCACGTCCCGCCGCGAAGGCGATCGTGCAGGCGGACTGGCACCGATCCGATGTATAGGTGGTGAGTCCCAGCTTCTGGATCGTCCGGTAGAGTTTCTTGGCCTCTCCAATACGGCCACCGTCGCTGTTGAGATGAACCACCCTCAGGTTCGGAAGAGCTTTGACCACCCGGTTGAAGTCATCGTCCAAGCCGAATTTGAAGCCTCCCGCCACCTCGACCTCAGTTCCGTTGCGCATGATGCGAATGGAATAGGCCGGGATCGTTGGGTCGTCGTGGAAGGCGATCTGATAGGTTTCCAGGAGTTGTGGGTATCCGCTTTGTGTGAAGTCGATGAGGATCCTTAGACCCCCCAGGATGACGGCGATCTTCGCCAAGGCGGGCCAGAGGGTCTTGTGCTTCTGATCGACGTACCGGTTAGCCGAGCGCCAGATACCCATCATCTGCCACACGGCAATCAAGCCGACGCCTATCCAGATTGCGACGAGCACGATCAGGATCTTGGTCGGATCATAACCGCCTGCCGGGGTCAGCGTGGCGGCGATCACTCCAGAGAAGGCCATGAGCGCCAGGTTGGAGAAGAAACCAAAGACCCAATAGGAGACCCAGAGCGGAAACTCGCCGCGCCAATGGCGGGCGACGAAGTTCCGACGACCGCGTTGGGATGGTGGGGGTGCTGCTGCTGGAGCCGCAGAAGTCACAAACGCTTTGATGTCTTGATCAAGTTGCCGAGCGATCTCTGTTGGGACGGATTCGGGTTCCTCGAATTTGGGCTCGATCCGACCCTGATGAGCCCGCCCTTCGGAACTGACCTGAGCGGCCCCTGTGTTCTCAGATGATGAACCGGGCGTCTTGTTGGCACGGTACAGACCTAGCAAGAGACATACGAACTGAGGCAGCACATAGGTGGCGAAGCTCTTCTGGAAATCTGGAGCGCCGCCATAGGCATTCCCGAAGCCGGCCAGAACGGTTGCAAGACACAAGGATAGGCCGTTTGCGGTGATCAGACGAGGATATTCGGCTTTCCATGAGCGTAGGAGCCATAGGAACAATTGGGTCAGCAGCACCGCCCCCAAGAAGGCGCCAAGCAGTCCAGCCATTTCTAAATCCCCCAGCGCGAGTTTTCAGGCTGGCCGACCGACTGTCAAGCTACCGGACAAAACTCGGATACGCCCACCGGATAACCGATGCCGGCGAGCCATTGGCAAAGCTCCTCGACATGGCTCTTTCCAGCGGGGCTCCTGACCTTTGGGAAGCGCTTGAACGCTTCGGCATCCGCCATTGGGGCCATGCGGCAGCCGAATGAGGCAATGGTCGAGGCCGAGCTTCACGCGAACATCAACGCCTTCCCGGATCAGAACGCCGAGAATGCCGATGTTTACAGGGCCATGATCGACGTCGCCCTCACCTCTCCCCTTTGCTCTGGATGGGAGGTGCTCTGGATGGGAGGTGCTCTGGATGGGAGGGAGAATACCAATGGATGAGAGGAATAAGGAATTGACCTCCGCTTCGCTCGTATGCGCAAGTCAGGACAGCACACAGTCGCAGAGTCGAGGTGAAAGATGAGCACCCTTGAACGAGCCATCGCTATCGCGGCCGAGGCGCATGCCGGTCAGGTAGACAAGGGCGGCGCTCCCTACATCCTGCATCCGCTCCGGGTGATGCAGAAGGCTTTCCGGGTTGACGAGCCCGATGTCGGGATCGTCGCCGTCCTTCACGATGTTGTGGAAGATTGCCCGGACTGGCCCTTGGAAAGGCTTTCCTCTGCGGGCTTGAGCCCTGCGGCCATAGAGGCGCTCGACGCCCTCACCAGGCGCAAGGAAGAGACCTATCAGGATTTTGTCGCCCGCTGCGGCAATAGCCGGATCGCCACCTTCGTAAAACTGGCGGATCTGGAAGACAACATGGACCTCGGGCGGCTGACCATCATCACACCCCGGGACGAGGAGCGGCTGGAACGCTACCGCAAGGCTCACGCCGCCCTCACCTCTCCCCTAGCTCCGGATGGGAGGGAGTGAACCCGCAATCGCGTCCTAAGCTCGTGCTTGTGCTAAAGCTTAACCATTCACACATGGCGAGCAGTCATGACATTGGAAGAGCTGAGGGCAGAGTTCGGCCGCCTCTATCGTCAAAACGAAGGGCGGAAAGTGGAGACCATCCATTTGTTCGGTATCGCGCAGGCGCGGCAGTTCCCGTTTCCTTTGCGACGGAACTGCGGATAGGAATGAAGCTGGCGCAGTATGTCGAGATCAAGCCAGGAGCATTCTCAGCTGCCCGTCGAAGAGCCCCCCTTGGGAGAGGGCATTGGAAAGGCTCTCGGCCTTCCCCGCGGAAATGGTCGCACAGCGCGAGCCTTCGCGTATGCCTGCCGGGCGTTCCAACTGTCGCAGACTTGATAATGGCGGACAGAGATCCTTACCAGAAAGCTCTGCGCGAGCTCGATGCATCCGCTATGCGGGGCGCTGTCGATCCAACGCCGATGGCCACCTATCTGTCAGGACTCCTTGCTGTGCAACGGCAGCCCTTCATGCAGCCTGATCCTGCGGAGCCTCAGGTTTAAACCGACTTGGCCTCGTGGCTTTATAGGTCCCCGGATTGTGGTCTGCTCCGGAGGCTCGCCCGCAGCCGCCGCCAGAAAGCTGCCTTGATCCGCTTCAACTCGCTCCGGCGCCGCTTGAGCATCCCCCGGATCTTGGGATGGAACGCATCGAATTCTTCTTGGGTTGTTTTCGCTCGGATGCTGCGTCGAGCCATTGTTGTGCTTGATTCAGGCGGCGTGCCGGGCTGGAGCAGGGACTTCACGCCCAATGGCACGAGCCTCCTCGATCCAAGCCGCAATGGCGTCCTGGACATTGTGAGCGGCCTCCTCCGGCGTCTCCGCATCGCTCATGCAGCCCGGGAGCTGCAGCACCTGGGCAAGCGAGCCGCCACCGTCCTCCTGGGAAAGCTGCTCCAGGATGATGCGATATTCATGAACGGGCATTGCTGGCCTCCACGGAACGGCAGAACCGGACGAGTTTCCGAACATAAACGCTCTTGATGGGGTTTCGGTAGGGGATGGTCAGAATCTCCGCCTGGGAAGGGTAAGAGACCTTGAAGTGAGAGCCGCCGCCCGAAGGCGGCGCGCAGCGGATGCCGAGGGGGCGGCCGTTACAATGTTAGCGGAGGCGGGCGCAACGGTGCCGGAGATCGCGACCATCACCGGTCACACCCAAGCTCATGCACAGAAGATTTTGGATCGCTATTTGGCCCGGACTCGGACTCTGGCAGAATCAGCCATCGCCAAGCTGGACGAGCACCGCCGGAACAAAACCGGCGCATAATCTGCAAACCGATTTGCAAACTGAAGGTTGGAGAGAGAACCCAAGATGCCCGTAAGCTCTTGGAATATAATGGTCGGAGCGAGAGGATTTGAACCTCCGACCCCTAGTCCCCCAGACTAGTGCGCTAACCGGGCTGCGCTACGCTCCGACGCCTCAACGGCTTGGATCATCTAGCGATTTCGACCTTCGGGCGCAACCCCCAAAATTCAGGTTCGGAACGAAACGGCACCGGACGCCACGGTTCGGGACGCACATCCCCGAACAAGCCATGCTTGCGGCGAGGAGCAACGAGCAGAGGGATGCCTTCTTCGACGGTCGGAACGCTACGGATGGGAGAACCGTCGACCGGGCGTGATCGGCTTATTCCCGTTCTTCACCGCGCAACACTGTTCGAATGAATTGGTTCTCGACTCCTGTGCCATTGCCCGACATGTTCATCCTTTGTTCACAACGAGTCGGGCAGAGGCATGAAGCGCGAGAAACTGACAACCGAGCAGGTCCTCGAGGCTCGGCTTCGCTATGCCGCCGGCGAAAGAGAGTTCACGAGGCTCGCTCGCGACTATGGGGTCAGCCGCCCGACGATCACCAATGCCGTCCTTGGCTACACCTTCAAGCATCTGCCCATGCCGCCGCGGCGCGTTCCATGACGCCGCCCGACAATTCACGCCCGCCTTGCGGCTAGCGCATCGTTCTTGCGAAGAACCAGGGCCGGTCGTTCGCGCGATGCGCTAATGGGGGAGCTCGCTGAAGAACGTCGCGACGGCGGCGATCCCTGCCAGCCAGGCGCCGACGATCCAGCGGACAAGCCATGTCCGGCTGTCCTCCAGACTGGAGACCCTTCCGTCCATGGCGGCATGCATCTGCTCGATCTCTTTGCGGGGCACGAAGTGGACGGATTGCTCGTCCATCTTCTGCGTCAGGTTGCGCACGTCACGGGCGAGGTTCTTGAACTCCGTTCTCAACTCGCCCCTGAACTCCGCGAATTCGACCTTGAAGGCGGTCAGACCCGTGTCGTCGCTCATGAGCGAACCTTCATCTGACCGACCACGGCCGGAATAACCTTCTCGGCCGACCGATAGCCGCCAAGCCCCAAAAGCCCGTAGAGAAGCGGATAAAGCTGATCCGGCGGGATCATGTGCAGGCCGAACGGCATCCCCGCCCATGAGGCCAGGAGCCCGAAGCCGCACACCCATCCCACGAAGGGCCGCCAGCCCTTCTGGAACCAGCTCTCGGATTGGGCGTCGGCCAGATCGATGGCGATCTGCCGGGCTCGCTCTTCCGCCGTGGTCTTGATCTCATCCGGGCTTTTGCCGGTCGTATCCGTCTTCAGCGCATCCAGAACGACGGGAGCGATGACCTCGCTGATGATTGCGCCGATTGCTGCTCCTGCGGCCATCACGACCTCCTTCTCAGGGCATTGAAAAAGGCCCGGAGCAGAGCACCGAGCCGTGAGGTTTTCGGGGAAAGGATGGGTTCGATATCGGGAGGCTGCGGGATATAGTCCGCCCAGGCGCTCAACGCCTCCTCGGCCCACTTCAGGCGGCTGCCGTAGTGCTTGATGCCGGCCCTGAGAAACGTCTTCTCGAAGGCGATGACTTTGTCGCGCAAGCCGCACGCCTGCATCACGGCGGGAACGGCCCTTTTCTCGGAGCCCTTCAGTTCCTCGATGAGAAAACCGTAATTCGCCCTGTCGGAGGCCGGATCCAGGGCGAGCGCCTCGCAGAACGCCTCATAGGCCCTGCGGCGCGGGCCCGTCCATTGCGACCATCCGTAGCCGCCGCGGGAGCCCTTTACCAAAGGCTCGCGTTCTTGAAGACTGCGGAAGCCGCTGCATTCGTGCCCCAGATTGCCGAGGATGGCTGCCGCGTCTTCCGCATCCAGCGGAAAGTCGCGCATGAGATCAGCCATCACCTTCGGCGCTTTCGCCCTGAAGATGTCCGTCACTGTCAGTTCTCCCATAAAAAAACCCGCCTCCATGGGCGGGTCCGCATCCTCGACCGAGACGCCGCGTCAGGTGAGCGCGGTCGTATAAAAATCCCCTGGCGTCGTCCTCAACGCCATCATGGCATCCTCGATCTTGGCGTCGTCCTCGAGGAAGCCCGGCGCATGGGTGAAGTACGCCTTCACCGCGTCGGCCTGGCTTGCCAGCCACGTGTTGAAAGAGCCGTACAGCGTCTGCGTCACAAGCTCCCGGTAGAAGGTGTACCGGTCGAGATAGCGCGCTGGCGCACCATAGGCCGTGGGAACGCCGCCGCCCGCAACCCATGCCAGGAAATCGGCCCATAGGCCGGGGGTATCGGCCTCGCTGACGGCGATATCGCCCGCCTCATCAGTGGTGATCGTGGCTGCCGTATTTTCGGAGTTGCCGTATCGCGCGGCGGAGATCGTGTAGCTCATGGAATGACCTCATGGGCAATCAGCGTGAATGCAGGAGCAGTACCCAAGTCGCTGCTGGCGGTCCATCGGTTGAGTATCAGTGACATCGGGATCGTGGCCGTCCCGATGCGGATGGAATAGGTGATGGGCGAAGTCGTGTTCGGGGTGTCTTCGCACAGCAGGGTCAGCAGCGTTGGAACGTTGGTGAACGCCCACTGGCTCACGGCCCGAATGCACGTCGTGCCCCGGAAAAGAGCGGCCGTTAATGACGTCTCGGCGCCTGTCCCGGCGAGCCCATTGAAAAACAATCGGATTCTGTTGGTGGCAGCACTAGGAGTAATCGTGACGCTCATAAGCAGGAGGCCGTCCGTCCATTGGGGAGTGCCGGCCCCCGTCGGGATATGGCCTTGTGTGCTGTTCCGCGTGGAGTAGGTCGCAAGTGCCGTTGCCGGTCCTGTCGCACTCGTCGAAATCGTCAGCGTGTTCGCGGTATCGTTGTAGGACAGGTTGACACCGCTTCCCGGCTGGAGAAGCGCGGCGACCCTGTCGTCCACGGCCTCAGAAAAATCGGTGACCTGGGAAGCCGTGTGACTATGGTTGGCCGCGGCCGCCCCGATGGCGGTTCGGGCCGCCGCTTGGGAGGGGGCACTGAAGACGGCGATGCCGACGGATGTGCTTCCCTCGATGTCTTCCGGGATATGCGTATGGTAATCGGGCGGAAACGCGGCCGGCTTGTCGGTCAGCTCGTTCCACGACTGGCTCTGGGTCGGAAGGTTGACGAGTTCGACGCGCTCGTTGGTGTCGGTCGCCTCGTTCCAGACATGGACGAAGCGCCCCTCGTTGTCGGCGGGCGTCACCTCGACGAGAGAAGGAATGTCGCTTTCGATGGTGACGGTTCCGCCGGTCGCTGCCGCCTTGATGCCGCCCGTGGCGACGATCTTGCCGGGCCAGCGGGGCAGCACCTCGATTTGAACGCCCCCGGGGGCGGAAGGAAAGAGCGCCATGATCTAGCACCTCACAGGGATATTGACTTCGAACAGGGGCTCGACACTCGTGCCGTTCGAGACATCGAGCTTGAGAACGTAGACGCCGGGACGGAGATTGGAGGTTGCCGACGCCTCCATGCGCCATTCGACGACGCCGTCGGACACGACCTCGATGCCGGACGACGTCTGAGCGGCGACGAGCGGGCCGGAGCAACCCGGCTCGTAGAGCCCGCCCGTGAAGGTGACGTCCTCCAACTCGTCGCGAGGAATGGGCTGAAGGGCGCCGTGATCGTCCTTGTGGGTCAGCTTGAAGGTGCCGACCCATGTGCGGCTCTGCCAGATGGGCGGTAGGTGGCCTGTGAACATGCGCGGTCCTAGAGCTTGATGTAGACGCTGACGAGGAAGGACGGCTGAAGGTTGTTATGCGCTTCGCCGCCGCCGGCCGGTTCCACATTGATGCTGTGCGTGTGGGCGCCCGTGGTGTTGGTCGAGCCGCTGACGCTGTGCGCGTGAGCGCCGTCCGTGCCGGTGTTGGCCGTCGTGTTGTGTCCGCGGGTTTCGAAGCCGGCATTCGTGCCGGCCGGGTGGTCCAGTTCGCCTGGGGGCCGCGTGTAGGTATGGCTGTGATTGCCCGTGGTGTTGGTCGTCCCCGTGACCGTATGATTGTGCCCGCCGGCGGAAGCGGAGGTTGCCGTGTGCGTGTGGCCGGGGATCTGCGCGGTCGTGAGAGTGACGGTCGATGCGCCGGCCTTCGCCCCCAGGGTCGTCGCGCTGCCCGACGTGAAGGTCACGCCGGTGAGAAGCCCCGCCGCCGTGTTGCCCATATCGTCCAGGCCGACGAGGGCGCGGCCCCGAAAATCCGGGAGCGCGATCGTCTTGTTGGCGGCCCAGTCCGCGGCGGCGGACACGCCGCGGGACGGAAGGACCGTCAGGTTCGGATCCTTGGCCCACAGATGGAGGAACAAGGCCTGGCTATCCGCATTGGCGCGCTCCGATGCGCCGGAGGACGACGAGCCGATGCTGCGCCCGTTCGCCCGCACCCAACCCTGCAGAACGCCCGAGTCGTACCGGATCTTCATGTCGCCGGTTTGGTGAAGCTTCGTGGCGTCCACGTCCTCCGGGTCGGGCGGGGGTTCGGTTTCCTCGGTGACGGCCCCTTGAAGCTGGTTCAGCGCGCCGATCACCGCGCCCGCGCCGTCCACGATGCGGATGTCGTAATTCCCCTCGCCGATATAGATCGCCGGGAAGTTCCCCTCCCCGTCCACCGCCACGGGATGCGTGTGCTCCTGGCTGAAGGTCGGGTCCTTGTAGGTGAGCTTGGGCGTCGTGGTTCCAGCCTCGAAGACATAGGCCTTCGCGCCGTATTGCACCTGCCCATGCTTGAAGCGGGGAAGCCCCGAGATCGGAGCCGGAACTGCGGTCATTCGGTTTCTCCAAAAGAAAAAGGCCCGCTGAGAGCGAGCCTAGACAAAGAAAAAGCCGCCCGGAGGCGGCTCATGATCGATTCAGAAGGCCTTTGGGAGCCCCGCATCCTTGAGTGTGCCGTTCGCGGTGTGCCGCGACTTCATCGCTCCATCCACCGTAAACTTCCTTTGCACGATAGGGCTGAACCAAATCTCGTGGTCACCCCTGCCCTGCCGCTGGAAATAGCACCCCGCCGCTTTCAGAAGTTCCTTCACGGCTTTCGTGTCGTCGTTCAGGCGGCCTCGTGGATGGTGACACTGGTCCGGGTCGAGGCGATGATTTCAACGGGCACCTCGAACACCCCACCGCCCCCCACATCGAGGAGATCCGTAATCATCGTGGGAATGCGGTCGATAAGGGCATCCGCTGTCGGGGCTTCGGCTCTCAATCCCACCAGAGTGCTTTGGTCAATATACCAGACGGCGGCCTCGTCATCATAGGCGATCTTCACAACGATCAACCTGCTCGGCATCGTGCGCGTCCGGGTTATGGCCATGCTTATCGTCACCAACCTTAAGAGTTTTCCTGTAACGTTCAAGACACCCATATAGGTCCCAGGCCCTCCTCTTTCACCCTTTCTCGTCAAGGGGTTTAAGGCCAGGCAGCCCCCCGCGGACCGGCCGCGCCCTCCACTCGACTCTTGGTTGCATAGTGATATTGTCACAACCGTCCGTTAGGAGGGACAACCAATGATGAAGCAAATCCTCGCCTTGGCGCTGATCGTGGCCGGTATTTACGTTGCGCAACCCGCCCCTGCCCAGGCCGGTCCGTGCCAGCATTCCTATGACCGAGCCAGCGACGGCTCCCGGTGTGGCGGCAGGGCCGCCGATCGGAGAAGCGGCGGGAATTGATCCGCTCCGGGGAGGGTGCCGAACCCTCCCCTCTCGACTCCCGGATGAAGTGTGATAAAGTTGCGTCGACTGGGAGTGGCAAATGAAGGAACCGGAGATCCGGCTGACAGGCTTCGGGGTCAACCTGTTCGTCACGCCGACCATGAAGGCTGTGGGAGTTCACTGCCAGGAGGTAGTGAACCAGAATGGTAAAGCGGCCCGATCCGGAAAAGATATCCTTCTCGAAATGTCTCCGGAAGACGCAATGCGGCTATTAGCTCAGCTCCAATCCGCTCAACAACAACTGGGCTGGAAGTTGCCTGAGACTCCTGTGACTGCCCTGAATGTTCCGCCAGCGAAGCGTCGGAATTAGTCTTCATGATGATGTCCTTGGTTGGATAGAAGAAATGAGCAGAGCACCCCGCTGGCTACTCTTCACCTCATTCTTTTTCTGTCTGCTGGGGTGCAATTTTGAAAGCGCAGAAACGGCGCTGAATATCTGTCGTAAGGAGTGGATAGAGAAGTTTAGCCCAACCTTCGATCGCCCAGTTAAGCTTTTCGATCCGGGCTTCCAATTCCATAGAGCCTGCATGGCGGCTCGTGGATTTGAATCTGCAAAAGTGAAGGGAGAAACTTGCTCCCCAGGTGCGCAGCTATCAGACGCCAACTGCTACTCAAGGGAAAGGTGGTTATGAACCCCGTCCGCCGCATTGCCTGCCTAATCTTCGGCCTTATCCTTGTTGGAGCCGGCTTATGGCTTGCCATAGAGCAGTATCATTATGCCGAGGCAGTTGGGGTGGGAGACTTCCTTACAAGAAGCATTAAGGGTCGCTACATTGGGATAGGAAGCTGCTTTATGCTTTTCTTGGGCGGTGGAGCGCTTGTTGGGAGCGCCATTACTGGCCGATAGCAAATGTCGGAGCGCTATTATTGTTGGCGGCTCCCGCAAGAACGCTCAGCGGGATGCCGATACCCAGAGACTCAGTAGAGGACATAAGATACTGAGAGAGAGTTTCCATCGCCGCGGCCTTTTGAGGAGTCGGGCCAACCTTCATCTCGCTCGCCAACCTCGCCCAGCGATGGAATTGAGAGCTTGTTGCGGGGGTCGATACGAGCTTGCCGAATGCCACTCCACCTATGGCGGCACCAAGGGCCGTGATGGGTTCTGCCATACCCCCTACAACCAAACCGCCTGTCAGTCCCGCGCGACCCGTGTTCGACTTGTTCGCGAACTTGCCCTCGGCCTCCTTGGCCGGCCGCGCTAGGGTCATGATGTCGTCCAGGCACTTGCGGATGCCCTGATCGCGGAACAGGTAGGCTTTTCCTTCAGGAGAGAGCTTGTTCCAGTTGCTCACGAGATGGGCGAATGAGAACTCGCCGCCGGACGGCCCATATCCCATCCGACCGATCATGACGGACGAAAGATCGTTGAAGGCTTCGTCACCTAGCTCCTGTTGCAAGAGCTGCAATTGACGGATGTTGGTCCTTCCGCCCTGGGCGGCCATGCCGATCACCTTATCGGCCAAAGCCTCATCGGATTGGGAGCGCAGGACTTGCCGCAAGCCTTTGTTGGTCTCGGCAAGCCTGCCGAGCTCGGCGTCCGCAGCCTGGAACCGCTTCAGGGCACTCGCTGGGACCTTGAGAGCCGATTGTTGGACTGCGCTCTCCATCGCTCTCGTGACGGCACCGTGGGCGGCCTTCAGATCACCTGCATTGAAGCCCTGCGATTCCTCAAAGTCGATGCGCTCCTCCAAGACTCATGAACAGACTCGACCGCACTTAGAAATGTGATAACCTTTATATCATGCAGCAATGCGCCTTCGTCCCATTCCAAAGACAGAGACCCAAGCCCCACCCAAGACAACGCAGACGAAATGAGCGAATCCTCCAAGCACCCTGGAGCCCCTGAGCGCATCAGGCGGCAATTTGCCGAAGCGACGCCTGCCGGCGGGTGCTTCTCGCTGTCGTGTATTCAATCGCCTTTGCTGGCGTTGCCTGGTTCACGGCGACATTCACGCCCAAGACCGAGGCTTATTTCGCAGCCTTTGGCGCTTGGCTCCAAGCAACTTTTGGAGAGACTCTGGGACTCGCCATTGACATTGCGATCTTTCTGGCCCCCCTCGCTACCCTCTGGTACGTTGGCTTCGTGTGGCTTCCGAGAAGAGAAGCACGCATACGAGGGGCAATTTCCAATCCGACCATGGCAGGGCTGACAGAGAAGGTTAGTGCCCTCGCAAGTTCAGTTGCTCGCAGCCCCATCGGCCTTCGCTTCATCTTCGCTGGAGAGTGAGACATGCCCCTGCGTTTCCCAGAGCCGTCCGGTATCCGCATCAACTGGCACATGGTGCGGCTGGCCTTCACCACACGCGACGGATGGGCTTACCTTGCCCAGGTCGTGCTTTTCTTCGGGTTGGTGGGACTGTTTATTATTTACGCCCTTTTGGCTTGGCAGACCCACCTTCCGCTTTTTATCATTACCGCCGTATGGCTGTATTTGCTGATAACCTGGCCAATCCTGCGGAGTTGGATACGCTTTGGCCGTGACCCCTGGTAGGGTCTAAAGTCCATGTCTCATTGCTGCCTCTCCTGTATGAGACTGGCTGCGCCCAGCAGAGCAAGCCCGCCTAGTTTCGAGACCGCATCCCTGCCTTCCTCCTGGGATCCGGTTGCATATCCAATGCCTGGTGCTGCGCGGCTCGTTCGATCCACAAGACCCGGGTCCGGCGCCTTGGGAGCCCCGCCGTTGAAGGAGCGTTCTACCTTGCCGTCGTTCAGGAAGTTGCTGAAGAACTTACGGCCTATGCGGCTCGTGTTCAAGGCCGCCGTGCCTCCCGTGGGTCCACCCACCTTGAAGCCGATGCTTGCCGCGAGCGCATCCATAGCGCCACCCGCAATTTTCCCGGCGTAGCCCGCCCCGCCTTGATCCTTGATCGGACGCATGGCCGTGGTACGTGCCGCATTGGCAAAGCGATTCATGTTCGCCAGCTCTTCGCCCGTGAACAGCTTCTTGGCGAGCGTCGAGCCCCCGCCCCGCAAGAACTCGTTAACCCGCTCCGCCATCTTTTCGGGGCGCAGCGGCGTCTTGCCTTCGCCCATGCCCGTCACTCGCATGAACACCGCTTGACGGATGGCCGACCACTCGGGGCTTTCCTTGCCGAGAACCTTTTGCAGCCGATCCACCATGCGAACGGATACCCCCCGGTCGCCAATCTTTGACGTGCCATAGAGATAGCGCCCGATTTCTTCAGTCGTAGCGTCACGCTCCGCAATGCGGCGCATCGCCTGCCCAACTTCATCCCCGGCGCCATCCGGCTTGAAGGTCTTTTGATAGCTGGCATAGGACACCCTTGCCCCCTTCAGCGCCTCCAGCACCCCGTCATCACCCGAGAACATGCCATTGGAAACGGCCCGCTCCACCCGGTTGTCAAACTCGTCCATGATGCTGCGGACGGCGCGCATATCCTCCGGATTGCCCGAAGACTTCGCGCCCTTGTAGAACGCGACAAGGCGCTTGCGGGCTTGCTCGACGCCTCGCAATGTAACAGGGCCGCTATCCCCGAGGTTGAGGTGCCGAGCGTTGGCGATGTCATCCAGGGCGCGCTTGGCAACCGGCGTCACCACATCGTCAATGATGACCGACTCCGCGCGCTGCGAGAGGGATCCTGCAATGCGATTGCCGATGCCGCCGAACGCATCCGGCGCGAACTCGCCAGAACGAGAAAACGCATCGTCATAGCGGCCCTTGAAGTCAGCTCGTGCCTTTGCCGCCGCGCTGCGGACCGCATCGCCCACCATCGCGCCAGCCTCAACGGGGTTTTCAAGGTCGACGTGCCCACGTCCGAGTCGCTGGCCCATGGCATCGCGCGCCGCCGTCACGGCCTGTTGCTGCTCGTTCGCGAAACCTGTCGCTATGGCTTGCGCCTTGTCTCCCTTGGCTCCCGAAAGGGCCTGCTTCTCGAAAAGCAGCGCCGCCACATCGTCTGTGGCCTGTCCACGGGACAAGGGTATGCCGAACTCCGCAGCTGCCGCCTCTCGTGCGGCGGGAACCGATACGCCCTTCCTGGCGAATGCCTGCGCAAGTTGTTCATCGAGCGCCTGCGGAATCTCGCGGGGATCGATCCCTGCCTCACGCAAGGCGTTTGCAGCCTCGTCCGTCAAGGATCCATCGGGCTTGCGATAGGCAATGCCGCGTTGGATGAGCGGCCCCAAAGCGCGCCCGGCAAGCTCTAAAGTCGGCTGCGCGAATGTGCCCACCGCCGCACCAATCGCGCCCGCCTTCGCGGCCTTCCAGGGATCTTTGCTGTCTGCCAATTCAGCCGCAGCGGTATACCCGCCTGCGGTCGCGCCCGCGCGCCATGTGCGGCCCGCAAGCCCGGCACCCTGTTGGACCACACGTCCAGCCTGAATCACCTCTTGTGGCGCCTGGAGAACGGGATGCGTGAACATCCCGCCGACGATGCCAGCAGCCGTTCCGGCCATCGCCGTCTTAGGATGCTGGCGACCGGTCGCATCCTCCATATCCTTCATGAGCTGGTAATTCTCTCCGAAGGTGGAGGCGGTGTATTCGTTGCCCAGGCCGATGTTATCGAGAGCGGTAAGGGCCGCCGCCGTAACATTGCGGGGGATGTTCAGGGCGTAAGTGTTTGCGGCCCGCTGCGTTGCTACGTGGAACTGCCCAAAGGCGGACGGCTCGCCGACAAGGGCGATGTCCGCCCGCTGCTGCAACGCGTCTTTCAGCGTGTTCGCGGCCTCCGGGTTCGTCATCACCGAACCGGCCTGCTCGGCGGTCAACGGCTCCGGGGGCGCAACCCGTTCCGGAACAATGCCCCCTCGGCTGAATCGACGACCGCCCGGGAATTTGGCAATTGGTTCGTAGCCACCATAGGGCAGAACCTTTCGCGGCGCCCGGATAGGTCCTTCATCGCGCGCCATCGGGCCCTTGCCGAACCGATCATCGAAGCTCTGCTGAGCCTCCCTCTTTCGCGGGTCCCTGCCCATGGCGCCGAATGCGGCAACGGCAGCGTCTTCGTCCGGAGCGTCCACCTCATAGGTGGAGCCATCCGGCCCCTGCAACTCGAAAACGGGCATTACTGCTTCCTCCGCATCTTGATGCCGTTGCCGAAATCGGCCCATCCGCCCCCGCCCGAGTGAGGGAAGGAATGCCGCTCCCGCTCGCCGAACATGTCCTCGAGAGTCCTGCTGGGCTCGGCGCCCTCCATGGCCGCGAAGGTCGGAGCCTTGCCCTGCATGGGCTGTTGCGCCTGGGGCTCGCCGAGCGATGCGATGGGGCGCATCTCCTGCGGCGGCTGTCCGCCCTGCCCCGTGGACGCCATGGTCCGGTCGATGAGCCCGCGAGCCTCCGCTTCCTGCCGGCGCCTCGCCGCCTGGTCGTAGGCGCCGAGGAAAGTCTTGCCCAGGCTCGCGATGGGCGACCAATCGATGATGGGTGGTCCGAAGTTCATTCCAAGGCCCTCCTTACCGCCCGCCGTAATTCATCGTCATTCCGGCCGGCACGGTGCCATTGCCGGTATTCCAGTTGGAGCCGGTCAGGCCGCCGCCTCCGCCGAAGAGGCTGCCGAGGCCGCCGCCCATGCCACCTCCGAACCCGCCGCCGAGAACGCTGGCTCCGAGCTGCAGACCGCTCATGAGAAGCCCCGCGCGATTGGCCGCGGCCTGCTGGCCTGCGAGCTCGTTCTGCGATGCCGCGTTGGCCAGGCCCTGCCCGATATTCGCGATGAGCTGCCCGCCCGCATTCCCAGCCCCGGAATGGTAGCCCGCCTGCTGCCCATAGGTCTGAGCGATGTTGCCGGCCGTCTGGCCGTAGACGCTGGCGCGGTCCCGGCCATAGCCCGTCGCCACGGTGCCGAGGTCGCGCAGGGCGCCGGCCTGCTGCCCCGTGGCGTTGTAGCCCATCTGAGACACGCCGTTCAGGCGATCCAGATACGAGCCGTATTCCTGGTTCGCGAGATTGGAGCCGAGCCGCGTGATCGCGTCGAGCGTATTGCCGGAAGCCGTGAGGCCGAGCGCGCTCGCCTTGCGGGCTGCGGCGTCCGTCGCCTGATCCACCTGCCACTGATAGCCGGGACCGGCCTGGAAGGCGGCGAGAGCCCGCGTCCGGCCGTCGGCGCCGTTCATGCCGATAGCGTCCTGGTACTGGCCGAACGCGTTCCGGCCCGCATTCGTGTAGGGCGTGAACGCGTCGTAGGCGCGCTGCCCGTAATCTCGCGCGGTGTCGTAGCCGCTCCGGAGCGCGTCCAGCTGATTGCGCTGGGCGCCCCGGTACACGTTGCGGGCCTGGCCGAGATCGGCGACCGCCCGGTTCGTGCCCCTGTCGATGCTTTGAAGCGCCGAGTCCCGCGTGTTCACGAGCACGTCGCTCATGGCCTTGGCGGCGTCACGCCCGTCTTTGCCGCTCGTGAGCTTGTCGAGTCCGAACATGGTTTTCGTCCCTTAAGGAAGTGCCGCCGCGAGGTCCCTGAGATAGGCCAGCAGGCGGTCGAAATACGTGAGCCAGGCGGGCGTCATCTGCCCCGTCCTGAGATCGATCACCGGCTCGTTTGCCGGAGGAAGTCGCGGCGGTGTCTGCGTGAACGGCATCAGGGCGTCCTCGCGTCCGCTTCGACCTCGCCGCCCATCAGCGAGACATAGACGGGATCCGACACGGTGAGACGGAACCGGATGCCGTGATGCGTGGTGAGGCCCAACCTGTTGACGCGGATCTGCCGGCGGCTCTCGCCCTGGCGTCCCAGGCTGCGCAGGATGGGATTGGACCACGTCACGCCGCCGTCGTGCGACCACTGGATGGCGACCTGCGGGTCGTTCTCCGGAATGCTGGCGCTGCGGGCATCGCCCTGCCCCACGACGAAGTCGAACCACGCGGCCTTGACGGCCACGCGCGCCGGGAACTGCTTGACCGGACCGCTCTCGATCACGGCCGCGAGCGGGCTTCCCTCCTCCGTCAGGGATTGTTCGGTGATGGTGAGGAGGTTGGTGGAGTGCGTGTCACCGACGATCCAGCGGTCGAACGCCTTGACCGCGTGGCGATAGCGCCAATTCTCCAGCCCGTAGGATCTGCGTTCGTGCCAGGCCTGCGCGGTGATGTCGTAGACCCAGGTCCATTCGGACGCGCTGAGCGACCAATAGGCGTGGCCGCCCACCACATAGACCGTGGCATGAAGCTGCGTCTTGTCCGGCACGGACGCGATGATGCGCTCGATGTATCGGGTCGAGATCACATTGGCCTGGAAGCCGTTGAGTTCGCGCACCGTGCTGTCGGAGGCGACGAAGATCGGGTTGCCATCCCAGCCGTCCTCGTATCCCGCGATGGCCCAGGGGCCGGCGATGCCGACCGGCACGACGCCGTCGCGCGCCAGCGGGAACGGAGACGTCCCCACGTTGCGCCATCGCTCGAACGAGGATTGCCCGAAGGCGTAGAAATACTGACCGGAGACGACGCCCCGCAGCAATCCGTCGGGCTTCGCCTCGGCCTTGGCGAAGCTCAGGGCATCGACGGCAGGCGCGTTGAGATCGGACGCGTAGATCCGCCCGTCCGCGATCGTGAACAGGAAGAACCCGTCCAGGAAGCTGACGCTGTTGGGCTGAGGCAGGTCGCCGTCCGGATAGGACGAAACCGTCGTCGTCGAAACGACGAAGACTCCCTCCTCGGTCACGACGGCCACGTCGGGCGTCGGCGCGTTGTTGCGCGCCCAGGTGACGGGCTTGGCCCCCGTGAGGGCCCCGTCCAGCACGGTGACGCCGCCGCCGGCGTCCACGATGGCGGCCGTGCCCTCCCAGGCCCCATAGAGGAACCCTGCGACCTCCAGAAATCCGCGCGGGCTGCTCAAGGCCGCGTCCTTGAACGCGACGAGCCCGGGCGAGCGGCGCCAGACGAACAGGTCCCCGTCCCTGTCGACGAAGGCGTTGACGAGACGGCCCTGCCCTTCCTGCGCCGATTGACCCGGCAGCGAAGAGCGCGGGAAGGGAATTGCAACCATCAGCAACGCCTCCGCAAAGCCGGGTCGACCGTCAGCGATTGTCCAGTGCCCTTGCCGATCCTGGAGATCGTGCGCAAACGGTCCTCGCCGTATGTCACCGCATTGGCGTCCATGGGTCGGCCGAATTTCGCCGCGCAATGCTCGGCCAGGACGAGAACCAGATAGGAAAAGGGCGCCTCGTCGATGGCATCGGCATCGGCGACATAGATCACCCGGCGAGCCGCCAGGTCAGCCAGCAGGGGCTGAATGCGGCTTTCCACGTCCCGGCGGTCTTCCGCGCTTGGCGCCTGCCCCACCCCCAGGGCCCCCAGGGCCTGCAGCGTCTCGTCGATCAGATCGTCCTTGGTCTTCATCGCGCTTTCCCCATGCGGCGGGCGTATCGGCCCATCCCTTCGGAAGGTCCTCGCCCTGCGCGAGGTGAAAAATCGTCGGCTCTTGCGTGGGGTGGTATCCCCAGGTCGGAACTGGCTCTTCGCTCATCGGTCACCTGACATGAAAAGGGAGGGCCATGGCCCTCCCTCGTTATTTACGAAGTGCCCGACTTACGGCGTGCCCGACGCGCGGGTGGCCAGGCGCGGGTCGAGCGTCTTGGCGCCGTAGAGGATGTCCAGGCGCCAGAGGCTCTCGTCGTTGATGCCGTCATAGACCGGGATCACGCGCACGGAGAGGCCCTTGTAGGACTGGCGCGCCACGTCCACCGCGCCGGGCGGGCTGACGAGCGGCACCGACACGAGCGCGAAGGCGTTCCTGTTGAACACCAGGTTCTGGCGATAGCCGGTCGAGGCCGAGCCCATCACCGTGACGGCGGCATTGTCGGCGGGAGCCGCCGACACGTTCTTGAACGCGCCGGTCGTGATGATCGCCGGATGGATCGTCAGGGTCTTGTTGCCCGAGCCGTCCGATGTGGCGTCCGTCTTGACGGTGAACATCTTCAGGAAGGGCAGCGTGGCCTTCGTGACCGGGTTCACGTCATAGACATTGGCGATGGTGAACACGTCGCCCGTCCTCAGGACGGAAGTGGCGTTCGTCCAGCCGTCCGTCACGAGGGTTTGCGTCATCGTGTCCTTGACCGACGCATAGGCCGACACCTGGTTCGCGCCCTTGATCAGCGGCGTGCCGCCATAGGCCCCGACCGTGTGGGTCAGGACGTTCTGGCTCATATAGGTATCGACGCCGCCGATCTCGCCGAGCGAGCCCTTGCGATAGGCCTCCTTCGCCACGTCCTGCATGTAGAGGGCGGTCTGGGAGCCGAGCAGGCCCCAGTGATCGGCCGGCGACAGCACCGCGCTGCGCTCGGACGGCACGGCGAGCTCGTCGAGGCGCTCGGGAGCCTTCGCGAAGTCCGCATAGGCGTTGATGGTCTGCCCGGGCGTGCCGACCCAGTTGGGGACGTCCGCGTAAAGCGCCATCACGTCGCGGTCGACCTGATTGGCGAGCTGCACCATGGCGGGCTTGATCACCCGCTCGGAGAGGTCCGAGATCTTCAGGGTCAGGTCCTGGGAGGTGAACTTGAAGTCCACGCCCTTGCGCTTGTCGACCGTGATGGTGGTCTTGCCCTCCACCACATCCTGCGCGGACGCGACCGCGCCGTCGCGGACGGTGAAGTCGGTCGGGCGGCGGATCGAGATGGTTTCGCCCACCTCGTAGCCGTTCACCTTCTTGTCGAACTCGTTCTCGTAGCCGCGAAACACCTGCTTCGCCATGACGAGTTCGTTGTCGAGGATCATCAAGGCCTCTTTGGCGATGATGTCAGCCGTCAGTGTCGTATTGGCCATTCAAGGCTTTCCTTTCGGGTCAAAGAATCCGCCCTTTGCGGCGCGCTTGCGCGTATTCCTCCATGCTCATCCTGGATGCATCGAGGGGCGCTGAGCCGCCGCCCCTGACAGGCGTCAGAGGGGGAGCGGTTCGGGTGGTCTTGTTGGGTTTCGGCAGAGAGAGCGTGGCCTCGAGACGGCCGACGGCGCGGGCGGCCTCCACAGGGCTCATCGCATTCAGATCGGCGGCCTTGGCCGGGTTCTTGGAGAGGTGGTAGGCGATCAAGGGCCCCTTTTCTCCAGCGCGGAGAATCAGGTCCTCGACGACGGGGGTGATCGGCGGCAGAGCCGCCTTGCGGATTTCCGGAATCTGCTGCGCGGCAGCCTCGTAATGATCCCTGAAATCCTCGACCAGTTCACGATAGCTGTCCTGCTGCGTGACCCGGCTCGCCTGGACGTTCCTCCTGACCTCCCGCGTGACGATGCGCCGTTCGGTCTCGTAGGCCGTCAGCGCCCGCTCGAAGGCGAGATAGTCGGAGAAGTCCCTTTCCTGCGGAGGCGGGCCGATTTCGGCCTCCACAAGCCTGTCGACGCCTGCCTGATCCGTCGCCTCGGGGCTGCCGGCGAGAACGCGGCGGCGCAGTTCGGCATTTTCGGCGGCAAGGCGCTCCCGGTCGCGTTTGAGGCGCTGATAGCGGGAGGGTTTCCTAGGCTTGTCCTCGTCGGAACCGTCGTCGTGATCGTCACCCTCGCCTCGCCCGGCTTCGGTGTCTCGATCCGTCTCCGTATCGGCCTCGTCTCTGGTGGTGTCCTCGGACTGGGCCTCAGACGCTTCGCTTTCGGCGGGCGCACGTTCGGCGGCCTGCGCGGCGGGCAGGTTGTCATCCTCGTTATTCATGGGTCTCACATGGGAAAATGCCGCCGTGAAGGACGGCGTTCATCATCGCGGCAACCGCGTCATGCGACTGCCTGCGTGAAGCTCAAACCGGAGGCGCTTGCTCCGGTGTCTCGGGGCCGACGAAAAAGCCACCCGAAGGTGGCTGTTGCGGCATCAACTCTGGCGTTGCCCCTTGAGGCGGCGGCATCGGCTCGGACGGAGGCTGCATGGCCTCCTGTCCGGGGTGCATCACACCCGGCCCCATGACGGCCCGCGCCTGGAACAATTCGATTTCTGCCTTGTCGGCTTCTGCCATGGCTTTGCGGGCCTGCGCCTTCTTGGCTTCGACATCGGCCTGCTTGGCCTGAAGCTCCAGTTCGTCCAGCGGCCCCGGCTGCGGCGGCTGCATCTCAGGAGGTAATGGCTTGCCCTCCTTCTCGGCCTTGAGCGCCTTCACGGGCGGGGGCAGCATGACCTCCAACCGCTCCGCGATCTCCGTCGCGTTCGGCCAATCCTGCGCTTTCGCGATCAGGTCGAGGATCAGCGGCGCCGCGCCCGGGGCCGACTGGATGAACGCCGTCATGCCGTCCTTGGCTTCCCGGCGCTTGGTGTTGTAGCTCGGGCCCATTTCCAGGACCACGTCATAGGCCCCGACCGTCACGTCGTTCCGGACGATGGGGTTGCCCTTGTCGTCCATGCCGAACGGTTGGTTGATCTCCACCACGTCCACCTTTCCGTCCTCGCCGAGAATGCGGATCGTGCGGGCGGTGTCGTAGACCTTCGGGATGAGACCGATCAGGATCTTGCCGGTGTGGCGAATGGCACGGGCGAAATTGTCGATATAGACGTATGTGCCCGTGTCGCCCTCCTGCTGGCGGGCCAGGATGGCCCTGCCGCTGCTCTCGTTGGACCGGTTGCCGAGCGAGGCGTCGTAGATGCCCGTGACGGCCTTCATGTCCTCCGCGGCGAGCGCCACGCCCGCGTCGACGCCCTGCGACGAAACCGGAGGCTGAACGCGGGACGGGGGCGGCGCATTGCCGTCCGGCGTGTAGACGAGATACGGGTGGTTGACCGTGTTCGCCGTCTCCCAGATGTCCTGGTATTGCTCGAACTGCCTTTCCGTCCCGATGAACGGGGCCTTGGGCTGGAGCGCCACGATCTCGGTCTGCGCCGAGCGGAAGTAGTTGTACATCCGCTGCGGGTCCTTGGCGTAGCGCACGACCCCGTGACGGACGATCCTGCGGCCGATGCGGATCTCCTCGCCCCAGACCGGCACGATCGGGATGTAGCGCCCCGGCCATTCGGTCGGGTCTTCGAGCACCTCGGAGGCCGAAATCACGGCGCGGCAGACGACATAGCTGTCCCGCCTCTCCAGGCGGGCGAACTCGCCGCGGGCCTCGATGAAGGCGACGATCTCCTGCGCCTGCTTGATCTCCTCCGGGCTCGCATCGGTCAGGTCGTCCACCGCGCCGTCGGGCATCTGCAGCAGCAGGCGCTTGGCGGGCTTCCTGTACCAGTACTCGGCCACCCGGACGTGATCGTCGGCGAACCAGCCGCTGAAGGTCGCCGCGTGCTGCGTGCCCTGGAAGCCCTCAGCGGTCGCGTCGGGGTACTTCGCCTCGAAGGCGGCGCGGCTCATGTCCACGGGGACGAAGCAGAACTGCGCGTCCTCGCGTGTCGGTTGAACGGCGTCGGGATCCCAGACGACCGCGATCGGATCCTCGACGGGAGCGATGCGGATCTCCTGGTTGAACGTCGAGTCGTCCGCGTATTCCGTCAGCACGCGCCACGCGCCGGCGCCCGCGGCGACCTGGCTGTCCGCCGCCTGGAAATACGCCGCGGGCGCATCGGAGCGGTTCTCGATGTAGCGGATCATCCCGGCCTGGGTTTCCGCCGTCTCCGGGTCTCCTCTGGCGTCGACGGGAACGACCCGGATGGCGGGCCTCATCTGCCGCATGTCGCCCGTGACCTGGCGCACGAATTGCGGGATGCGGTTAATCGTCAGGCAGGGGCGGTCCTTGCGGGCCCTTTTGGCCTCGGCATCCCATTGTTCGCCGACGCGGAACGCGAGGTCCTCATAGGCCTCATCGATGTTGTCGCGTTCACGCTGGAGGCCGCGCTCGTAGCGGCCGCGCGCCTCCTTCATGAAGTCGGCGGTGTCGCGCTTGCCGCCCTCGCCGTCCTTCGCCGTTTCGGTCATCTCATGCGCCATCATGCTGCCTGCCAACCGCCAGTCCGGCGGATCTTCAATGTCCTCTCCCGCCGCACGCGGGGCTCCTCGTAGACCACGCACATGAGCCCGAAGGCGTCCGCCGCGTGCGAGGACCAATCGTGCTCGGGCCCCAGATCGATATTCCGGCTGTCGTCCTTGCGGGCGTGATAGGCGCCCAGCGCCTCGAGCCCCGGCCCGGTGGCGGCCTCGTTCATCCAGACCGACGGGAAGAGCCGTCGCGCCGCCTCGATGCGGTTCATGGCGGCGCCCTTGCCCTGGTTGGGGATCACCTCCACGGCGAAGCCCGCGTCGTTCAGCGCGCTCTCGTACGAAACGTCATAGACCTTGTCGTTGCTGGCTCCGTCATGCGGGAGGACGCACAAAGCCTTGGCGTAGCCCTTCTCCCGGAGCCAGTTCACATGCGTGGCGAGCGGTTGGCCCTGAGCCTCGTAGTAATCGAGAACCCGGATCTCGCGCCCGACGAACTGCGCGATCCAGATCGCGCAGGCATCGGCCTTGGCGCCGGTTCCGCCGATGTCCCAGATCGCCCGACAGGTCATCAAGGGGTCGGCTGAGACGCGGCCCAAGCGCCCCTCCTGCCTCATCAGGGTGATCTGCCGGGCGTAATAGGCGCCTTCGTACACCGTCACGAAATCGCCCTCCCAGATATGGGCATAGTGATCGGGCCTGTTCTCCCGGTCGTCCAGACGCTTCTTGTCCAGCACCTTCGGAAACCACGGATTGTCCGTGAAATTGATCGCGACGATCCTGGCGCCCAGCGGCGGCTTCTCCCGGAAGCGCTTGTGCGTGGCGCTGGTCTTGCGCTCCGGGTTCCACGTCACCCAGAGCTCGGAATCCTCCTCGCGGATGGTCGGTATCAGCTTCGTCCAGGCCTCTTCCGTGACGGGCTCGGCCTCGTCCACCCAGCACAGCAGGATGCGGGCCTTCGACTTGATGCTGTCGATGTTGCGGTCGAGGCCGGCGAACTTGTAGGCGATGCGCCCGTCCCGGGTCCTGACGTATTTTTCGCCGATCTCGAAATGCTCCGCGAGCCAGGGCTCGGAGCGAATGGCCGCCTTGATCTCCTCGAGCGAGGAATCGTCCAGCGCGTTCATGAACTGGCGCGCGCAGAGAATGATGCCCTCCCGCCCCTCCCTGCTCCACATGTAGGCCCGGACCGCCGACATCTTGGCGAAGGAGCGGGTCTTGGCGGATCCGCGGCCGCCATAAGCCCCTCTCACGTCGGCTTCGCCCGTAAAGACCGGAACGAGCTTGGGAGGGAGCTTAATCCGGACCGTCGCCATGGGACGGTTCAGCGACAAGCTCGATGCGGGTCACGGTCTGCAGCGGGTTCTCCGGATCGCCCGCCACCTGCAACGGGAGCAGCTTGGGATAGATCGTGCTCCAGAAGGTGCGCTCGTTCCGCGCATCCTCCCCGGCCCACGCGACGATCCGTTCGACGCCGCCCAGGCGCTCTGCCGCGAGGGCGATCGCCTCCTTGGCGATCACCGCCGTCTTGGCGCGGGAGCCCTTCCGGCGGCCTTCGGTCTTGTGACCCTTAGCCATCTGTCTCACTCTGTTCTAGATCGTGCTCGACGGACGCGATACTCCGCGCCCAGCCACATGGGCGCGAAGGACGCCACCGTGGTCGTGAACGCCGCGTCGGATCGCAGAACGCAGTCCATCAGCGTCGTGGCGGACGGCGCCAGCGCCCTGCTCAGTTCCAGCTTGGACAACGCCGCCAGATCATCGTCGGGAAGTTCGGTCGACACCATGAGGGAAAAGCCCGGCACAGAGTCGCCCGCCTCGTCCGTCAGGGTCACGGGCAGCACATGAACGGCCGACCATTCCCAGGCCCCAGCCTCGTCGATCCGGCCGTAGCCCGGACAGGCCGCGATCGCCGCCGCCTCGTCCTCGAACATGCGGATATAGTCGAACATCAGTCGCCCCATGACGTCAGGTCCAGATCCCAGGTTGCAGGGTTCGACAAGGCCACGAGTTCCGCGTTCGACCTGCGGCCGCTGTAGACGATCACGCGCTCGACGAAGTTTTCCGATTGATGCACGCCGCCCCAGGTGCCGCCGAAATTCAGCCACTGATAGCCGCCGTCCTCGAACGGCACCGTCGACGTCACGGCTTTGATCGGTTGCCCGTTGAGGCTCCAGGCCAAGTCATGGCCCGTGAACGCGAAGGCGGCGCAGAACCGGGTGTTGCGAGGCGGGATGGTGTAGCCGGGAACGTCCTGGTTGGCATTGTCGTCGGTCACCACATCCAGGATCATCGTTGTGGCGTTGCTGTTGTTGCGCAGCGCGATCGCGTCCATGGATCCGGGCGTGAACCAGTTGTTGAACTCCACATAGGTTCCGTAGTTGCGGTTCATGCGGGAGGTCCGCGCGATCACCACGCAGGTCAGCGCCGTGTCGAGGCCAAGGCCCGCAAGCGGCACCCGCAGCACCTCGCCGCCCCGCGCCGCCGCGCCCTCCTCCGTCCGGATCGGCGAGGAGGTCATGACCGGGGAACTCGGGACGATGGTGGGGTCCCACTGCTCGAATTGCGGCAGGCCGACCCGCAGCATCTCATCGAGCACAACCCCACCGGTAAAATTCTGCGGTCCCAAGAGGCCAAAGAAAAACTTGGCATCGCCGAGAGTCGTCGGATTGGACGTGGCAAAACGCCCCCAAGTGGCCGCGGCGCTCAGGATGTTGCTATTGACTGTATCGCCTATGAAAATGCCGGAACTGTTCTGCTTTCTGATGGCGGCCCGCAGATCCGTCAGCCCCTTCACCTCAAGGGCCTGCAGGAAGAAGGAGCCGGCCCAATTTTGGCCGGGCGCGACGGCTTCGCCGGCGGGATCGAACTGGAGCCGGAAGCTCCCGCCCGTAGCCGTGCCTCTCAGGCGCAGATCGACATACGGAAGGCCCTTGGTGGTTCCCTTGCCTTCGACGGAGAGCGTTGTGCCGGTCGGCACGATCGCGGCCCATCCGGCCGGAAGCAGGCCGGGATTTCCTACGGCCGCGCCGATGGTCCAGGAATTGGTGATGACATTGGTGCGGATGGATTCCGACATGAGGCCGTTATCGGTCCGGCGCGGAACATGGTCCGTATGATAGACGTAATCGCCGGCCGCCGTTTCCGTGTAGGCCCCGGACACGCGGGCACATTCCATGTCCGCGAGCGTGCGGCCGAAATAGCGGTTCTGCCGGAAGTCCATGTCCAGGACGGAACCGGGCGCGCCGAAGAACGGAAGCCCGATGCCCCTGGACAGGTTGCGGCGGCCGACACCACGACGCAGCATTCAGACACCCTTACCGGTGGTGACTTCGACCGCAGTGGACCCGGAGCGGCACAGGGCCGCCAGATGGGTGGTCGAGCCGTCGCGGCGAAAGATCTCGACGCCGCCTGCCGGGATCGTGATGCCATTGGCGGGCGCGCCGTTCGCCGGAGCGGTCACGGCGATGCCGGATTTCCCGAAAGCGATGATGGCGGGGTCGGTGCCGGTCACCGCGACACGGAAATAGCGGTCGTCGCTGCCCGTCTTGGGATCGATCAGCGCGACGGCCTGCGAGCTGGTGGCGACGTTGAGCGCAACCGTGCACACGCCGTCCGTGGGACAGAAGACATCAAGGCTCATGGATCTCTCTCGTCGTTGAAGTATCGGAGGTGACAGCGAACCCACGTCCGATGCTGTCAGTCTCTGTTGTTGAGCATCTTTTCACGCGAAACCGGTTCCCACTTCCCGCCTCCGATGCTCTCCTTGCTTGAGCATCTTTTCACGCGAAACCGGTTCCCACTTCCCGCGTCCGATGCTCTGGACGATCCATCGACACACCCGGCTCACGGATAGGGAGGAACAACGAGCCGCCGCATCAAGAGGAATTCAGTGGAATGGATCGGTTCCGGACAACAAAAAAGGCCCGCCGAAGCGAGCCTTCAATCATCCTCGGGCACATTTTCGTACCCTGCATTAAATTCGCTTGTACGCGCGCCCGCGCGGGTTGTCAAGCGGTATGTGTCGTCGAACATGCGTGAGGGCGTCATGGGCCCCTTGACGCTCTTCCCCGTCATGCCCGGGCCGGTCCCGGGCATCCACGTCTCGACAGGCGGAGCGCGAATGACCCGCGACACCGATGCGAGCGCGGGGTGCTCAGGCTCCCCTCGCCCGGTTGATCGCATTCAGCCCGATGCGCAGGTTGCCCAGCTCGCGCGCGTTCTGCGGCCCGACATCTTCCACCAGCGTTCGTTTGAGGATCTCGAACACGGGCCCGAAATCCTGTTGAGCCTGGAGGATGTAGCGATAGGTGTCCCCCCACTTGCGGCGGATCTCCGCCACATAGGCGTCCGAGCTTTCGGGATGGGTGGAGAGGCCGGGAAACGACGCGTCGTAATCCAGAGCCCTCACGTTCGGGGAAGGCCAGCCGCGGATCCTCGCATTGGCTTTCCAGAGCCATGCGAAGTACATCCCCGCGTCGTGCTGCTTCCGGTCGATCTCCTTGGCGTAGAGAAACCGCCCGAGCGCATAACCCAGGAGTGGATCGCCCGCTCTCTTGCGAGCTTCCGCGAGAGCCTTTTCGCTGCGCCGTTCCTTCAGCCACACGTCAACCCCCCATAGCTGCCTGATGCGCGCTTCTTCCGCCGTCCGGCGGACAGCGTCGGAATCCTCCGTTTCGGAGCGGTGCCCATAGGCGATCGCCCCCTTGGCGTTGCGAGGGACCCCCTGCCTGCGGGGCCTCCCCGCTTTGCGGCCGACCAACGGCGTCATGTGTCTTCCTCCACAGATCTCATGAATCAAAGGCCCGACGGCCCGGGGGCATTCCCGGCGCCGCCGTTCGGATGGATGGCGCCGACGGCCAGCGCGCGACGGGCCCCATGGGCCGCCAGCCTGATGCGCGCCGTGATGGCTTCCAGCTCATCCGCCACCTCGGAAATGGCCGGCACGAACTTGAACTTGCGGGGGATGCCGCGGATCGGATCGGACGCCATCGAAACGACGGCCTCGGGATGCTGCACGAGCGTGGCGACGAGCGCCGTCGCGAAGGTGTCCGCATCGACGAAGTCGCGGGCCCGGTAACACCCGGTGATGAACTTCCCGTACCTGGCGGCGGTCTTCGGATGGACGGAGGGTCCGTCCAGCTCCTCCTCGAGGCGGATGACGGCGTGACACGACGGCAGATCGATCCGGGTCAGGTCCAAAGAGCTTCGCGCCGTGTCGCGCACCACGCGCTCAAGACCCTCCCAAAGCATCGTACCGCTCGTCGAAACGGTCGAAGGCGCCTGCGAGATCCGATGTGTTGGAAGGCTGCTCATGACGTTCCCTCGTTTTCAAGGATGCTGTGATGTACGGGACCGGGTCGGAGACGCGCTGGTCGCGGGCGTGGATGACGGCCCTGAGAACGGACTTGCAGTCCTCGCGGGCCTGCTTGCGCCAGGATCCGATCATGGACCGCGCCTGCCTTTCGGGGACGCCAAGGCTCACCAGGGCGGGCACGCCCTCGCCGAAGAGCTCGTGAACGGCGTCGGTGTACGTGGCGGTGTGTTTGGCCGTGTGTTTGGCGGTGTGCCCGGGATGACGAATGATCTCGCCGGAAATATCGGCGGGCTGCGACGCGGCAGCGTCCTTAGCGTCAGCTAAGGTCATGTCCGACTCTTCTCTTCTCTTGTCTTGGCGTTCGTCCGCGTTCGCTTGCGTTCGCGCGCGCTCGCCCCCCGTTCGCCGCCGGTCTCTCCACTCTCTCGATCGGTCGGCCGAACCGTCTTCGCGTTTGGGCTGGCGCCGGTTCCAGTTCGTGAACCCGCCGTCGGGACCGATGATGTCCTTATGCGTCAGGGCGCCGATGACGGTCTGGATCTGCGCCTCCTCCAGCCCGGAGAACGCCGCGTAGGTTTCCACGTCGAATCCGGCCACGGAGCCGCGGTCGTCCGACTGGCTGGCGTGGTCCAGGAGCGCCCATACGATGGCCGAGACGACGGCCGGTGACGTTCCCGCCTTGCGGGCGATCACAAGCCATTTGTTGTCGGTGGGAGCGCCGTGCCAGGAGCGGAACCAATCGTTGCTCATTCGTGCGCTCCGGCCGGCGTGCTGGTGGCGCGAACGCCCACTAGGTCCGGGACCCGCACCGCCGCGACGGCTTCAACAAGACAATTCGCGGCAAGCCTTGCACCGGTTGGGATCGAAATCCCGCGTGCGAAGGAAGACGACGGGGCACAGCCTTCCAGGTGATGACGAAGCTCAGGTTCCATGAAGAGCATCATAGTAGGTTTAATCCGACTCCGTCAATCGGAAACAACAGGCTCGCATTCCGGGCCGACTCATCGGATAAATCCGATATGATGGAAGAACTCCAGAAGCGGGTTGCCGCCCGTCTCGCCGCGATCAACAAGGGGCCGGTCGAGGCCGCCACATCGGCGAAGCTCGAGCGCAATTACATTCGCGACATCACCGAGGGGAAAAAGAAGTCGGTCCGAGCGGATAAGCTGGAGCAACTGGCAGCCGCCCTCGAGACCACTATCGAGTACCTGACGGCCCGAACGAACGACCCCTCGCGCGCCGGGGCCGACATCATCGCCCGAGATCCGAAATCCGGGCCCATGGCGCTCGTCGAGGGGAAGACGTATCAGCACTTCGAGGAGCCGGCTCTTCGGCACTTCGAGGAGCCGCCTCTACGGCCCCTGCCCCCGGAACCCAACACGGACCTCGCCCGGGCGGAGGATGTCCCGAGCTTCCGGGGCTTCGGCGGGCCAAGAAGCGTCCCGGTCTACGGCACGGCGGTCGGCGGTGGCAACGATGACGGGGATTTCCGCTTCAACGGGGAGACGATCGACTACGCGCCGCGGCCGCCGGGCATCGCCAGCCGCAAGGACGTCTATGTGCTCTATGTCCGCAACGACAGCATGGCGCCCCGATTCGAGGAGGGCGAGCGGCTCTACGTGGACCCGCACCGGACGCCCCGGCCCACGGATTACGTCGTGGTCGAGCTCCACGGCTCCGACCATGGCGACCCGGGCAAGGGCTTCATCAAGCGCCTGGTGCGCAAGACCTCCACCAAGCTGATCGTGTCCCAGTTCAACCCGCCCAAGGAGCTGGAATTCGACCTCCAGGACGTGAAGAGCCTTCACCGGGTCATTCCGTACGATGAGCTCTTGGGGGTCTAACTAAACCGTGACGCTTCCATTTCACCCCAGAGCCGGACAAGTCGTCATGTGCGACTTCTCTGGGTTCAAAGAGCCCGAAATGATCAAGCCTCGCCCTGTGATTGTCGTATCCCGCCGCCTGCCTTATCGTTCGGGCATCGCGGCAGTAGTGCCGATCAGCACAACAGAGCCCAAGCACAGCCTGCCATGGTGAACAGGTTATTTAATGTAGGTATCCCGGTCGTCGGGCATTAAGACCTAGCTTGCTAGGCAGGGTGCTCATCGAGCAATGACAAGCTCCGAGCATCCTTGATATTGTCAGTTTGTCCGAAAAACCCTGGCTAAACGCCGGGGTTTTTTGTCGCCTGATGCCGGCCCGTCATCCGCAGATGGGAGAGCCAGCGGGGCCTCAGAGTGACATTGCGCCCCTGCCCTTTCCGCTCCCGGCAGTGCTTGCAGACGAGCCTGGCGGCGAGCTGCTGGAAGCTCGTGAAGCCTCCCATATCCAGCTCCAGAAGGTAGCGCCTCGGGAAGCGCCGCGCGCTCCCGCAATCCTCGCACAGGATGTCCAGCGCCCGCGCCTGCCGCAGCTCACTCACATAGCGCCTCACTTCCATAGCACACCCCGTTCTCTTTATGTTCTCATGTTGCCGAAGGCTTGTCGGAGAGTCGAGTCGGATGCGGTTTTCCACAGGAGGCCGCGCGTCGTCGGAAATCCCCCTCGAGCTCATCCGACTTTCGTCTTGACTGTCGGATTTAACCTACTTAGCCTTCGGTTCATCCAATGAAGGACGAGCCACATGGACCTGAAGCGAAACCAGGAGCAATTCCTCGTCCTCATCGCCTCCTACGATGCCGAGAAACTCCGCCATGGCCCCTGCAAGAGCGCCAACACCAGCCACGCCCTGACCGCCGCATGCGAAGCGATCGCCCGCACCCGTTGGGCCGGCATGCTCGGGGGTCGTGAGCGGCGGTTGGCCCTGTGGTCTCGGGAGGCCCGCGACTATGCGGCGGTTCAATCGGCCATCGCCGACGCCATGGATGAGCCTGTCGCTCAGGTCGTCAACCTTCGCCTCGCCCTTCAGGCCGCGAAGTGCAGCCAAGCATAATGCCTTTCCCATCATCCCGGCCGATATGCGGGACGATCGTTCGCGGCGGACGATCGCCTCTCACCGATTGCGGCGATCATGCGCCTTACCGGCCGATCGTCTTGGCATCGATCCCGCGACGATCCTGCTCGTGCCGGACCGACGAAACGCGCGACATGGCGCGGACTCAGGATCCCGGCTTGAGGCGTTTCAGGCAGGTCGCCACGAGAGCGCAAAGGACTGCCCCGGCAACGCTGACGGCCGCGATCTCCGCCATGAAGTGCATCGGGGGCTCGACACCGCCCGGAAGATCGAAATAAGCCTCGCCGAGTTCGAAGAGGCTGCCGACCAATGTGCCGCCGAGCGCGCCATCGAGCATCAGCAGTTCAAGATCCCAATTCATGTAAAACCTGCCTGTCCGGCTGTCGCTGAAGACCATCAGCTGGCGGTGAGTCTAGTGCATCTTGACGGTAAGGGAAACGAGCCGTGTGTCTCAGGGCGCGGGTCCGGATCGTCGCTTCCCGAGGCGTCCCTTCCCGGAGCGTCCCTTCCCGAAGCGTCCCTTCCCGAAGCGTCCCTTCCCGAAGCGTCTGTTTCCGAATCGTCCCTTGCGTTTCATTCCCGTGCTTCCGGCAATGTCCGACCATGCACAACGAAAAGGCCCGCTCCACACGTCGTGGAGCGGGCTAGTCACAGGAGCGGTCTCGGGAGGAATGAGCTTTAACGATTGCCCCATGGGCTTGTTGCAGGGTGCGGCGTTCCACCTCAACCCCACTCTGCCCTCTCCTTCTCCGGCAATGCTCCGGAATTCCTCACGCGCTTGCGGATCGGAACCCGATCATACGCTCGGGACATGAGATCGCGCGACGGGTGCGCTCACGATGCACGAGGCACAACCAGAATGGAAATGGAGGGGCAGGAGATCAGCAAAACACCTCGACAGTCCCGCCGAGGAGGGCTGCGATGCGATGATTTCCGCATGACGCGACAAGGGGAGATGGTGGGCGGTGAGGGGATCGAACCCCCGACCTGCGGTGTGTAAAACCGATGCTCTACCAGCTGAGCTAACCGCCCTTCGCCTGACCTTCGGAATCGGTCACCGAAGGAGCATGCGTCATACCAGAAGCTGCGAATGTTTCCAGCCCCGATGCCTCTGACATAAAAAGAGAAGGCCAACAACGCAAGCGCCGTTGGCCTTCTGTGCAGGTGAAAGCGGCGCTAAATGCGCTTACTTCGTGTTGACGGCGTCCTTCAGGCCCGCGCCGGCGCGGAACTTCGGGGTCTTCGACGCCGGAACCGCCACCTTCTCGCCGGTGCGCGGGTTGCGGGCCTCACCGGCCGCGCGGTTGGTCACCACGAACGTGCCGAAGCCGACGATCTTCACTTCGTCGCCCTGCTTCAGAGCGCCCGTGATCGCCTCGATGGCGGCGTCGATCGCCTCACCAGCCTGGCCACGAGTAAGACCGACCTTGTCGGCGACGGCAGCAACGAGCTCGCCTTTGTTCATATCATATCCTCCAGTGATCGCGGCGATCGCAGGTTATGAAGTATCACCGCTTCAGGGAGCACTCGTGTGGCGCAAAGCTAGTCCGTAGGCAAGCCCTAAAGTGCCGGAAATGCGCCGTTTTCTGTCGTTTCGCACCAAAAAAGGCCCCCGAATTCGTCATCCGGGGGCCTGATTTCACGTGACGTTACGTCGGCTGCTTAATGGGCAACGACGCCTGCTCCGTCCTCCTCGACGGCGGGCTTCGGACCCTTGAGCACCGAAGCCTCGTCCCATTCGATCGGCTCGGGCATGCGCAGGAGGGCATGCTGGAGCACCTGATCCATGGTGGAGACCGGCACGATCTCGAGGCCGTTCTTCACGCTCGCCGGGATGTCGACCAGGTCCTTGGCGTTCTCCTCGGGGATCAAGACCTTCTTGATGCCGCCGCGCAGAGCCGCGAGGAGTTTCTCCTTCAACCCGCCGATGGGCAGCACCCTGCCCCGCAGCGTGACCTCGCCCGTCATGGCGATGTCGCGGCGCACCGGGATCCCGGTCACGACGGAGACGATCGCCGTCGCCATGGCGATGCCGGCGGACGGACCATCCTTCGGCGTCGCGCCTTCCGGCACGTGCACGTGGATGTCGCGGCGGTCGAACAGCGGCGGCTCGACCCCGAAGGCAACCGCGCGGGAGCGGACATAGGAGGCCGCCGCCGAGATCGATTCCTTCATCACGTCGCGCAGGTTGCCCGTGACGGTCATCTTGCCCTTGCCCGGCATGCCGATGCCTTCGATGGTGAGCAATTCGCCCCCCACCTCTGTCCAGGCGAGACCCGTGACCGTGCCGACCGAATCCTCCGTCTCGGCCTCGCCGTAGCGATAGCGCGGGGGACCGAGGAAGTCCGGCAGGTTGGCCGTGGTGACCTCGACGGACGGCACCTTGGAGAGAAGAATCTCCTTCACCGCCTTGCGGACGAGATTGTTGATCTCGCGCTCGAGGTTACGCACGCCCGCCTCGCGGGTGTAGCGGCGGATCAGCATGAGCAGAGCATCGTCGCCGATCTTCCACTCCTTCGCCTGCAGGCCATGTTTCTGCGTGGACGAGGGGATCAGGTGCGTACGGGCGATCTCGGCCTTCTCCTCCTCTGTGTAACCCGCGATGCGGATCACTTCCATACGGTCGAGAAGCGGGCCGGGAATGTTGAGCGTGTTGGCCGTCGTGACGAACATCACGTTGGAGAGATCGTAATCGACCTCCAGGTAATGGTCGTTGAACGAGTTGTTCTGCTCAGGGTCGAGAACCTCCAGGAGAGCCGCCGACGGATCGCCGCGGAAGTCCATGCCCATCTTGTCGATCTCGTCGAGCAGGATGAGCGGGTTCGAGGTCTTGGCCTTGCGCATCGACTGGATGATCTTGCCGGGCATCGAGCCAATATAGGTCCGACGGTGGCCGCGGATCTCCGACTCGTCCCGGACGCCGCCGAGCGACATGCGCACGAACTCGCGGCCCGTCGCCTTGGCGATCGACTTGCCGAGGGAGGTCTTGCCGACGCCGGGAGGTCCGACGAGGCAGAGGATCGGGCCCGTGAGCTTGTTGGCGCGCTGCTGCACGGCCAGGTACTCGACGATCCGCTCCTTGACCTTGTCGAGGCCGTAGTGATCGGAGTCCAGGGTATCCTGGGCGGCCTTCAGATCCTTCTTCATCTTCGAGCGGCGGCCCCACGGAATGCCGAGCAGCCAGTCGAGATAGTTGCGCACGACGGTCGCTTCCGCGGACATGGGCGACATCTGGCGCAGCTTCTTCAGCTCGCCCATCGCCTTTTCGCGGGCTTCCTTCGTGAACTTGGTCTTCTCGATCTTCTCCTCGAGCTCGGCCAGCTCGTCGCGACCTTCGTCGTCGCCGAGCTCCTTCTGGATCGCCTTCATCTGCTCGTTGAGGTAGTACTCGCGCTGGGTCTTCTCCATCTGCCGCTTCACGCGGGTCCGGATGCGCTTCTCGACCTGCAGCACGGAGATCTCGCTCTCCATCATGCCGAGCACCTTCTCCAGGCGCTGGGCGACGGTCGGCGTCTCCAGGATCGCCTGCTTGTCGGCGATCTTGATGGCGAGGTGCGAAGCGATGGTGTCGGCGAGCTTCGCGGGCTCGTCGATCTGGGTCACGGCGGAGACGACCTCCGGCGAGACCTTCTTGTTGAGCTTCACATAGTTCTCGAACTCGGCCACCACCGAGCGGGCCAGGGCCTCGGCCTCGATCTGGTCGCCGAGGGAGTCCGGAAGCACTTCGGCTTCGGCCTCGTAGAATTCTTCCGTGCGGGTATAGGCCTTCACCTGGGCGCGGCTCGCGCCTTCGACCAGCACCTTCACGGTGCCGTCGGGCAGCTTCAGGAGCTGAAGCACGTTGGCCAGGGTGCCGACCTTGTAGATCGCATCCGCAGCAGGATCGTCGTCCGTCGCATCGATCTGCGTCGCCAGCAGGATGTGACGGTCGTTCTTGACCACCTCCTCGAGCGCACGGATCGACTTCTCGCGGCCGACGAAGAGCGGCACGATCATATGCGGGAAGACGACGATATCGCGCAGAGGCAGAACCGCATAGGTTCCGGTCGAGCCCGGGATGACAGGCTGACGAGGCTTCGACTGTGTCATGAGACAACATCCTTATGTCTGCGTCCGGAGCGCCCCTTGGAATAAGCTGGTTCTCGGACGGGATACCGGAATGCTCAGGCTTTTGTTATGGGCTGCATCCGGTACGCGGGGCCACCCCTCGGGGATGAGCGGACGACCACCGCGCAAGAAATTATGTGGCGTTGCGGATGCAATGTTTCAAGAACCGTGCCCGCAACGCCGTCGTTCATGGAAGTCCCCGAAAGCGCCTCAGGCGCTCGCGCTGGTCTGCTCGACCCGGTCGCCGTGAATGAAGAGCGGCTTGGCCTTGCCCTCCACCACTTCCGGGCCGATGACCACCTGCTCGACCGAGTCGAGACCGGGGAGGTCGTACATGGTCTCCAGCAGGATGCCCTCCATGATGGAGCGCAGGCCGCGGGCGCCCGTCTTCCGCTCGATCGCCTTGCGGGCGATGAGGGACATGGCCTCCTCCTGGAAGGTCAGCTGCACGTTCTCCATCTCGAAGAGACGCTGATACTGCTTCACCAGCGCGTTCTTCGGCTCCTGCAGGATCTTCTTCAGGGCCTCCTCGTCGAGATCCTCGAGGGTCGCCAGGACCGGAAGACGGCCGACGAACTCGGGGATGAGACCGAATTTCAGGAGATCCTCGGGCTCGACCTCGCGGAAGATCTCGCCCGTCCGGCGGTCGTCCGGCGCGCTCACCGAGGCGCCGAAGCCGATGGACGTGCCCTTGCCGCGGCCGGCGATGATCCGCTCGAGGCCCGCGAAGGCGCCGCCGCAGATGAACAGGATGTTGGTCGTGTCCACCTGCAGGAATTCCTGCTGCGGATGCTTGCGGCCGCCCTGCGGGGGCACGGAGGCCACGGTGCCCTCCATGATCTTCAGAAGGGCCTGCTGCACGCCCTCGCCCGACACGTCGCGGGTGATCGACGGGTTGTCGGACTTGCGGGAGATCTTGTCGATCTCGTCGATATAGACGATGCCGCGCTGCGCCCGCTCGACATTGTAGTCGGAGGCCTGGAGCAGCTTGAGAATGATGTTCTCGACGTCCTCGCCCACATAGCCGGCTTCCGTAAGGGTCGTGGCGTCGGCCATGGTGAAGGGCACGTCCAGGATCCGGGCGAGCGTCTGCGCGAGCAGCGTCTTGCCCGAGCCGGTCGGACCGATCAGCAGGATGTTGGACTTCGCCAGCTCCACGTCGTTGTGCTTCGTGGCGTGGGCCAGGCGCTTGTAATGGTTGTGGACCGCCACCGAGAGCACCTTCTTGGCGTGCTCCTGGCCGATCACGTAGTCGTCCAGAACGCGGCTGATTTCCTTCGGGGTGGGAACGCCATCCCGGGACTTCACGAGAGACGATTTCGACTCCTCGCGGATGATGTCCATGCAGAGCTCGACGCATTCATCGCAGATGAAAACCGTCGGGCCAGCGATCAGCTTGCGAACCTCGTGCTGGCTCTTGCCGCAGAAGGAGCAGT
This sequence comes from Microvirga sp. M2, assembly GCF_047497095.1. NCBI lineage: Bacteria > Pseudomonadati > Pseudomonadota > Alphaproteobacteria > Hyphomicrobiales > Methylobacteriaceae > Microvirga > Microvirga sp. M2. The sequence goes on along the minus strand of NZ_CP134063.1, from coordinate 2,212,589 downwards.
ACAGCGTACTCTTGGAGTCGTTGCCGCCAGCCTTGGTCATTATCACATCTCCAATTCGTGCCGGGACGGCCCTGTGCCGACCCTGCACCCTGTAAGTTATGAGCGCCGGAGCTAATGAAAGGTTCCGACGCTGAGGATTTTCACGTCAAATCGCCTCCCTCCCGAATCCACATGCAATCACGGGCCGGGCGCGCGATCAACAGAAACGGGATTACAGGTTAAAAAGACGCACCTGGGGAGAATTTTTCCCCAGGTTTTAAGGATTAGGTCGGGGTTGCCGCCGGCTCGGGGCGCTTCTCGATGACCTGGTCGATCAGGCCGAATTCCCGGGCTGCCTCGGCGGTCATGAAGTTGTCGCGCTCGAGCGCGCGCTCGATTTCCTCGTAGTTCCGGCTCGTATGGTTCACGTAGATCTCATTGAGCCGGCGCTTGAGGGCTTCGCTCTCGCGGGCGTGGATCATGATGTCGGTGACCTGCCCCTGATAGCCGCCGGACGGCTGGTGGACCATGATCCGGGCATTGGGGAGCGCGAAGCGCATGCCCTTCTCGCCGGCGGTCAGCAGGAGCGAGCCCATCGAGGCGGCCTGACCGACGCACAGGGTCGAAACCGGGCAGCGGATGAACTGCATCGTGTCGTAGATCGACAGGCCCGAGGTCACGACGCCGCCAGGGGAGTTGATGTAGAAGGAAATTTCCTTCTTCGGGTTCTCGGCTTCGAGGAACAGCAACTGCGCCACGATGAGCGACGCCGAATAGTCTTCGACCGGACCCGTCAGGAAGATAATCCGTTCGCGCAGGAGGCGCGAATAGATGTCGAAGGCGCGCTCGCCGCGGTTCGACTGCTCGACCACCATGGGAACGAGCGTGTTGTTATAGAGCGCTACCGGATCTCTCATGTCTCACTGCTCCAAAGCGGCCGCGCGGGATGCGCGGCCGTCTGATTGATGCAAGCTGCGAGACGCTCGAGATGAAGCGTTACTCGCCCTTGCTGGCTTTCTGACCGCCCTTACCCTTCGGCTCGGAATCGGACCCTTCGGCCTCATCGTCGCTGAAGAGGGCTTCCTTGGAAACCGTCTCCTCGTTCACCTTCACCTGCGACAGGATCTGGTCGACGACTTTCTCCTCGAACAGAGGAGCCCGGATTTCAGCGAGGGCCTGCGGGTTCTTCTGGTAGAACTCCCAGACCTGCCGCTCCTGGCCGGGATACTGGCGGACCCGCTCGATGAGGGCCTGAGTCACCTCGTCGTCGGAAATCTTGATATCGGACTTCTCACCGATCTGCGCAAGGACCAACCCGAGGCGCACGCGACGCTCGGCGATCTTGCGGTAATCGGCCTTCGCCTGCTCTTCCGTCGTGTCCTCGTCGGCGAAGGTGCGGCCATTCGACTTCATGTCGGCCTCGACCTGCGACCATACGGCGGCGAATTCCTGCTCGACCAGGGACGGGGGCAGCTCGAAGCTGTACTTGGCGTCGAGAGCGTCCAGAAGCTCCTTCTTCACCTTGCGGCGGGACTGGGCGTCGAAATCGCGCTTGATGGCGTCGCTGATCGCTTCCTTGAGCTTGTCCAGGGACTCCATGCCGAAGCCCTTGGCCATCTCGTCGTCGATCTTCAGCTCGCCGGGAGCCTCGACTTCCTTCACGGTCACGTCGAACTCGGCATCCTTGCCGGCCAGGTGAGCGGCCAGGTAGTTCTCGGGGAACTTGACCTTCACGAGCTTGGTGTCGCCGTCCTTCAGGCCGATGAGCTGCTCCTCGAAGCCCGGGATGAAGGTGTTGGAGCCCAGCTCCACACGGATGTCCTGGCCGTTGCCGCCTTCGAACTCGGTGCCGTCGATTCGGCCCACGAAGTCCACCAGGACACGGTCGCCGTCGGCGGCCGCGCCTTCCTTCTTCTCGAAGGAGCGGTTCTGCTTGGCCATGCGCTCGAGCGACTCGTTGATTTCCGTCTCGGAAACCTCGACCACCGGCTTCTTGACGCTCACGTCCGACAGATCGGCCAGCTCGAATTCCGGCAGGACTTCGAGGGCGACCGTGAAGGCGAGATCGCCCTTGGCGTCCATGGCCTTCTCGATCGTGTCCTTGTCCTCGGGAAACTGGATCTGCGGCTCGTGGGCGAGCTTCAGGCCGTTGTCCTCGACGATCTTGCGGTTGGCCTCGTTGACGGCGTTCTGGAGAACGTCGGACATCACGGAGCGGCCATAGACCTTGCGCAGGTGGGCGACCGGCACCTTGCCGGGGCGGAAGCCGTTGAGCCGCACGCGATCCTTGATGTTGTCCAGCTCGCTGTTCAGGCGCTGCTCCAACTCGGTGGCCGGGAGCACGACCTTGAACTCTCGCTTCAAGCCTTGGGACAGTGTTTCCGTCACCTGCATAGTTCTATTCGCCTTCATTCACTCGAAAAATTGATATCTGGCTCCGGCCGATGCGACAGTCGCTGTCGTCAACCAGGTGCCAGGAGCCTCCGGACCCAATCCCGATGATTGGTGCGGGCGGAGGGAGTCGAACCCCCACGACTTGCGTCGCTGGAACCTAAATCCAGTGCGTCTACCAGTTCCGCCACGCCCGCATGGGAGTAGCACGATATACGCGCCCCTCTTCCGGGACGCGGCTCTATACCATGCTTGGAGAGGCATGCATTAAAAAACTTCGCGCGCAAGCGCAAAGCAACCAAACTTGGCCATTTTCGTTGAAGAAGGTACTCTGTAACCTCCCGCCCCCTATCGTGAGCCCTCTTGCATGATCACCCGCCGCGCCGCCATCGGGGGCCTCGCCGCAACCCTGCTCGGGCTGACCAGGCGGGCGGCGGCTCAAGGAACGCCCCAAGGATGGACCCAAGGCTCGCAGTCCTCTCCGGCGATCGAGAGCCTGAAGGGCAACGGCCTCGGCTGGAACGTCACCGCCAAGCCTCGGTCGATGCGCCTGCTGCCCGACGCGTCCCGGGAGGCCGACCTCTGGACCTTCGACGGCAGATTGGCGCCTGCCTTCAGGATCAAGCATGGCGCAGAGGTGCGGCTGTCCCTCGAGAATGACACACCGCTCCCGTTGTCCCTGCATTGCCATGGTGTCCGGGGGCCGAACGACATGGACGGGGTCGGCGGCCTGACCCAGAAGCCCGTCGCTCCCGGCGAGCGCTTCGACTACTCCTTCACTCCTCCCGACCCCGGCACGTTCCTGATCCGCCCCTGCGTTCCGGGCAAGAGCGCCGAGCCCATGGAACGGGGCCTGTCGGGCTTGCTGATCGTCGAGGAAACCAACCCTCCTGAGGTCGATCAGGATATCGCCCTGCTCGTGGACGATTGGGCCCTTGCGGATGACGGGAGTCTTGCCCTCGGTGAACCCGCTCCCGCGGGACGGCTGGGCAGCGTTCTGACCGCCAATGGAAAACCTGCTCCACAGCGGATCGAGGCCGCGCCCGGCGGGCGCATCCGCCTCCGGCTCGCCAATGCCTGCAACGCCCGGATCATGCGGCTCGGCCTCGAAGGACTGAACGCCTGCGTGATCGCCGTCGATGGACAGCCCTCCAGCACCTTCGAGCCCCTGAAGGCGTCCCTGCCCTTCGCGCCCGGAAACCGTTACGACCTGCTCGTCGACCTGCCGCGGGAGACCGGCTCTGCCGGGACCGTGAGCGCCCTGATCGGCAACGGATTCCCGCTCCTGGAGATCGTCGCGTCAGGCGATGGGCGCGATGCCCTGCCCCCGATCGCGCCGCTGCCCCCGAATCCGAAGCTGCCGGATGCGATCAGGCTCCAGGCGGCCATGCGCAAGGACGTCATCATGGAGGGGATCCCGAAGGATACGTCGATCCCCCCTTGGACGATCAACGGGGCTGTAGGGAACGCCGGAAATCCGCCGCTCCTGAGCGTCAAGCGCGGCTCGCCCGTGGTCCTGGCCCTCAGGAACGAGACCGGCTTCGTCCAGCCCATGCACCTGCACGGGCACGCGTTCCGGCTTCTGCATCCGCTCGACGACGGCTGGGAGCCCTATTGGCTCGACACGGTGCAGGTCCCGGAGAACAAGACGGTCCGGATCGCCTTCGTGGCCGACAATCCCGGCAAGTGGCTGCTCGCCTCGACGGTCATGGAGCGGTTCGACGCGGGCCTGTGGACCTGGATCGAGGTCAGTTGAGAAGCCCGCGCAGGACGGCCGGAATGAGGTCGGCCAGATCCTCCGCGATCAGTCCCGGCCCGAAGCTCGCGCCCGCCTCCGCGTGGATCCAGACGCCCGCCGAAGCGGCCTCGAAGGCGGGCAGTCCCTGGGCCATGAGGCCCGCGACGATCCCGCTCAAGGTGTCGCCCGACCCGGCCGTGCCGAGATAGGGCGTGCCGTTCTCGTTGACGGCGACGCGCCCGTCCGGCGCGGCGATGACCGTGTCCGGTCCCTTGAGCACCACGACCGCGCCCGTATAGAGGGCGGCGCGACGCGCCCGCTCGATTTTCGATTCCGGATCAAGGAGATCCGGGTGATCCTTGAACAGCCGGCTGAACTCGCCGTCATGGGGCGTGAGCACCGTCGGAGCGTGGCGGAAGGCCTGATGAAGCTCCGTGGCGAGCCCTTCGAAGGATGTCAGCGCATCCGCATCCAGCACGAGGCTGCGCCGGGCCTGGGCCGCCACCGCCACCATGGCGCGGGTGCCGGAATGGACCCCGAGGGCCGGCCCGAGCACCAGGGCGTTCAGCCGCCTGTCCTGGAGGATGTGATGGAGCCCCTCCGGACCGTCGCAGCCCCGCAGCATGACGGCGGTGAGATGGGCCGCGTTGACACCGAGAGCCTCCGGCGGCGAAGCCACCGTGACGAGGCCCGAGCCGATCCGCAAAGCCGCCCGGGCCGCCAGCCGCGCCGCGCCCGTCCGCGTCGCGCCGCCCGAGAGAACGAGGGTGTGGCCGCGGTCGTATTTATGGGAGCCGAGCTCGGGCCGGGGCAGCTTTTGGAGCCACAGCGCGGGAGCATTCGCGAAAAGCCTTCCGCCGACCGCCTGCAGGGTCGCCCGCGCAATCCCGATATCGGCCACCTCCACGCTCCCGCAGAAGGCCCGGCCCGGCATCAGGAGATGACAGGGCTTGCGGGCCGCGAAGGTCACCGTCCGGGCCGCCCGGACCGCGATGCCCCGCACCCGCCCGGTCGCGCCGTCCAGCCCCGAGGGCAGGTCGACGGCGAGAATGGGTCTGCCGGAGGCGTTCATGCGGTCGACCGCAAGATGGGCCGCGCCGTCGAGATCCCGCGCAAGCCCCGTGCCGAACAGCGCATCGACGATCAGGTCGGCTTCGGAAAACGGCAGGTTCTCGACCGGCTCGATATCTCCGGGCCAATCCTTTGCCGCCAGCGCCGCATCGCCCGAAAGCCGCTCGACGCGCCCCAACAGGCCGAGCGAGACCCGATGGCCCTGCTCCGCCAGGCGCGTCGCGACGACGAAGCCGTCGCCGCCGTTCTGGCCGGGGCCCGCGGCGACGATCACGCGCGCCTCTTTCGTGAGCATCTCGGCCGCCGCGCGGGCGACGGCACGGCCCGCTCTCAGCATGAGCTCGATGCCCGAAATCCCCGACTCGATGGTCCGGGCATCCGCTTGTTTCATTTCCGGGGGCGTAAGGATGAGTTCAGGAGGCATTCCGACCCTCGAAATTACCGGATGAAGAGCCTTTGCCGACGAAAGCCGCACATGCACAAACTTTGAGCAACAACTGCTCCCCGGAGATGCAATTGCGCCCGATTTGAATCGTTGAATCCATGGAAGGCGCCCTGTGCTGGTGCTAAAAGCGGCAAGTCCCGAACCGAAACGGTTATCCGATGAAGAAAATCGAAGCCATCATCAAACCTTTCAAGCTCGATGAAGTCAAAGAAGCCCTCCAGGAAGTCGGACTCCAGGGCATCACGGTCATCGAGGCGAAGGGTTTCGGCCGTCAGAAGGGCCATACCGAGCTGTATCGCGGAGCGGAATACGTCGTCGACTTTCTGCCCAAGGTGAAGCTCGAGATCGTCCTGAACGACGACATGGCCGAAAGCGCCATCGAGGCCATCCGCAAGGCGGCCCAGACCGGGCGCATCGGAGACGGAAAGATTTTCGTGTCGACGGTCGAAGAGGCCGTCCGAATCCGTACGGGCGAGACCGGATCCGACGCGATCTAAACGCGCCATCTCAAGCCGAGGCTTCAAGGCCGAGGACTATCTTAAGGGCAGAAGAGGACCAGCACCATGCAGACCGCCAAGGATGTGCTCAAGGCGATCAAAGATAACGACGTGAAGTACGTCGATTTCCGTTTCACGGATCCGCGCGGCAAGTGGCAGCACGTGACCTTCGACGTCTCGATGGTCGACGAGGACCTGTTCGCCGACGGCATCATGTTCGACGGCTCCTCCATCGCCGGCTGGAAGGCGATCAACGAGTCCGACATGACCCTCATGCCCGATCCGACGACGGCGCAGATGGACCCGTTCTTCTCGGCCTCCACCCTGTCGATCAACTGCGATATTCTCGAGCCCGCCACGGGCGAGCCCTATAACCGCGATCCGCGCGGCATCGCCAAGAAGGCCGAGGCCTATCTTCGCTCCACCGGCATCGCCGACACGGTCTATGTCGGCCCCGAGGCCGAGTTCTTCGTGTTCGACGACGTGAAGTTCATGGCCGACCCCTACAACACCGGCTTCAAGCTCGATTCGTCCGAGCTGCCGATCAACGGCGACACGGCCTATGAAGGCGGCAACCTCGGCCACCGCATCCCGATCAAGGGCGGCTACTTCCCGGTTCCGCCGCTGGATTCGGCCCAGGACATGCGCGGCGAAATGCTGGCCGCCATGAAGTCCATGGGCGTGACGGTCGAGAAGCACCACCACGAGGTGGCCTCCGCCCAGCACGAACTCGGCACGAAGTTCAACACGCTCGTGCGCACCGCCGACGAGATGCAGATCTACAAGTACTGCATCCACAACGTCGCCCAGTCCTACGGCAAGACGGCCACCTTCATGCCGAAGCCGGTCTACGGCGACAACGGCTCGGGCATGCACGTGCACCAGTCCCTCTGGAAGGACGGCAAGCCTCTCTTCGCCGGCAACAAGTATGCCGATCTGAGCCAGGAATGCCTGTGGTACATCGGCGGCATCATCAAGCACGCCAAGGCGCTCAACGCCTTCACCAACCCGTCGACGAACTCCTACAAGCGACTCGTCCCGGGTTATGAGGCTCCGGTTCTGCTCGCCTACTCGGCGCGCAACCGCTCGGCGTCCTGCCGCATTCCGTGGACGACCTCTCCGAAGGCCAAGCGGGTCGAGATCCGCTTCCCCGATCCGACCGCCAACCCCTATCTCGCCTTTACCGCGATCATGATGGCGGGCCTCGACGGCATCCTCAACAAGATCGATCCCGGCCAGGCGATGGACAAGGATCTCTACGACCTGCCCCCGAAGGAGCTCAAGAAGATCCCGACGGTCTGCGGCTCCCTGCGCGAAGCCCTCGCCAGCGTCGACAAGGACCGTGCCTTCCTCAAGGCCGGCGGCGTCTTCACCGACGATTTCATCGACGCCTATATCGAGCTGAAGATGACCGAGGTCGCCCGCTTCGAGATGACCCCGCACCCGGTCGAGTTCCAGATGTACTATTCCGTCTGACGGGACCTGTTTCCTCCCGGCTGCATTTTTTACCGCAGCCTTCCTGCCGGAGCCCTCTGGGCTCCGGCTTTTTTGTGGGCGCGATGATCCTCGCATGCGCTGCGCCCGCCGCTCCGGGATCATGCGCCCCCTGTTTCCGCGACGCTCCGGTTGACGGCCCAACCGGACACCCATCGGCGCCTCAGCGCATCGCCTTCTCCCTTGAAGAAGGCCTCCACCGGCGCACCGCTCTCCACGCGATCCGCGCGGAAATGGCGCAGATCCTGGCGCAATTCGCACCACGCGACGATGTTGGCGGCCTCCGGATAATAGATGAGCGCGATGGGGCGGATCGTCCTCCCGGTCCGCCGCCCCTGCTCGTCGCGATAGGCGATCGTGAGCTTCCTCTCGTCCCGGATCGCGGCCCTCACCACCGCGAGGTCGACCCCCGAACCCGTCCGGACGGCGGCTCCCCAGGCGTGAAGGGTCTTGGCGGCCAGTGCCTGGCGAAGCGGCGGAGGAACGGCTGCGGCGATCTTCTGGCTGATCCTTTTCGCCGATTGTTCGAGGGCGGCGTCGCCGGTGCGCTCCAGGAGCGCGAGGGCCAGCACGATGGCCTCCGTTTCCTCGATGGAGAACATCAGCGGCGGCAGATCGAACCCGGCGCGCAGCATGTACCCGATGCCGCGCCCGCCTTGAATCGGAACATTCATCGCCTGGAGCGCCCCGATATCCCGGTAGATCGACCGCGCCGTCACGCCCAGAGTTCGGGCGATCCGCGCCGCCGTCACCGGCTCGTCCGCGATCCGCAGGATCTGGATGATCTCGAACAGCCGGGAGGCTTTCCGCATCTGGCCTTCCTTTCGGCAACTGGCCTTCCTTTCAACTGACACAACGGTGTCAGTTGAGATGTCGACCTTTGACCCTCATAGGATTGATAAACAACGATAAATGTCGGATCCATCATCGGCACGGCTGAGGGCAACTGACATGACTTATAGCGCGAATCTCGGGCTCTTTCTCACGCTTCTTCTGGGTATCATCGTCGTTCCGGGCATGGACATGCTCTTCGTCCTCGCCAATGCGCTGACGGGTGGGCGCAGGGCCGGTCTCGCGGCGACGGCGGGCATCATGACGGGAGGGGCGGCGCACACGATCTTCGGCGCTCTCGGCGTCGGGCTGATCTCGCGCCTGTCGCCGACGATCCTGAGCGCCCTGCTCTATGCCGGCGCGGCGTACATGACCTGGATCGGCCTGACGCTCCTGCGCAGCTCGATCGCCATCGGGGATGTCGGAGCGGCGAAAACGCGATCCCTCTGGGTAGCCTTCCGCCAGGGCGCCGTCACATGCCTTCTCAATCCGAAAGCCTATCTCTTCGTGCTCGCGGTCTACCCGCAGTTCCTGCTGCCTCATTACGGGCCGATCTGGCTGCAGGCCCTGGTGATGGGAATCATGACGGTCGCGATACAGTTCGCGGTCTATGGCGGGCTGGCCATGGCGGCGGGACGCGGTCGGGAACTCCTGGTCTCCAGCCCCCGCGCGACCGCAACGATCGGGCGCCTTGCCGGAATCCTGCTCATCGGCATCGCGATCGCCACGGCCCTGCGGTAGCCTCCCGGTCCCAGGCTTTCTCCCGTCGGCAAAGGAATTCCGGCAAAGGAATTCCTGGCGTTCCATAGGAAAAGCGATCGCGAATCAGGAACGCTTCCTCACCCCTCGGAGTTACCCAGCCCGAAGCGGCCCATCGACGGGCCGCATGCTTGAGCCCGCCTCAAGACGACTCCGAACGCCAAAAGAAGGAGAAGACCATGAAGAGCGCCATGATCGCAGTTGCGGCCGCTTTCGGCCTTCTGGCCGCCGTTCCGGCCAGCGCCCAGACCGCCGTGACGACCACGGAGACCACCGGCTCCATCACCATCGCGCCGGAAAAGCGCACCATCATCCATGAGCGTCTGGGCTCGGCGAAGCCCGTGACCGTGAAGGAGAAGGTGACCGTGGGCGCGACGGTTCCCGACACCGTCGAGCTGCAGACCGTTCCCGACACCATCGTGTCCGACATCCCGTCCGTGAAGGGCTACAGCTATTTCGTCTATAACGACGACGTGGTCTTCGTGGACCCCAAGACCCGCAAGGTCGTGACCATCGTCCAGTAAGCCGCTCGCGCCGCGATGCCGTCCGGCGACGGGCGTCATCGCCGCCTGAAACAAAAAAAGGCCCGGGTTTCCCCGGGTCTTTTCTGTCGCGGATGCGACGGATCTTAGTAGGTGCCGAAGCGGTAGTTCAGGCCGGCGCGAACCACACCGAAATCGGTGTCGCCGGTGCTGAACGTGCCGACCACGCCCGGAACCGTGAAGTCGTCGCTGTCGAGTTTCACGTACAGGCCTTCGAGCTTGGCCGAGAGGTTGTTGGTGATGGCGTACTCGATGCCGCCGCCGACCGTCCAGCCGTTGCGGTTGTCCGTGAAGGCCCAGCCGCCGGTGGCGTAGATCAGGGCGCGGTCGAACGCGACACCGACGCGAGCACGCACCGTGCCGAACCAATCGGCCGAATTACGGGTGATCAGCGTGCCGCCGACACCGGTGAAGTCATAGGTGGTGCTGCCGAAATCGGCCCACTGCAGGTCGCCTTCCACACCGACCACGAAGGAGCCGATCTGGTAGTTGTAGCCGGCCTGAGCGCCGCCCACGAAGCTGGCGTCGTTGTTGCTGTCGGCGAAGATCGTCGTGGTGGGATTGAACACGACATCGTCATTGCCGTTGTTGAAGCCGACGCCGGCGTTCACACCGACGTAGAAACCGGTCCAGGTGAAGACCGGAACGGCAGCCACGATCGGAGCCGGAGCGCGGCGGGAGGGAAGGTCGGCGGCCATCGCGCCAGCGGTGAGGCCGAGAAGGGCAACCGAGGAGAGAAGAATCTTTTTCATTGATTTATCCATTCGGGAAGAACGCTATGGCGTCGCTTCTAATCGAGGGCAGGCTCGGCGTCTGTCACTTTCGCGCAACAGTGGGCAAAGCTCGCGAACCTGCGCGCCTGAACCCGGATGCGCCGCCGCAGCGACGGGATCCGCACCCGGCCGAGCGCTCGCGGCCGGAACGCCCCATCCCGGGCGCAAACCTTTGCTGAAACAGGGATATTTCACGTTCTGGCGATGGGTGAATGGCCCGGGACACAGACGCCCGAGGCGGTAAGAAATCATTGACCATGTAGGAAAAGAGCACTTTCCTTGCAGGTCTCTCAGAGGTCTCTCAGCCCTCTTCGAGCCACATGCGCATGGCGTGCGCGACCCGCTCGGGCTGCTCCAGGCTGGACAGGTGCCCGGCCCTCGGCACGATGGCGAGCGAGGCCCATTCGATCATGTCGGCCATCTCGCGGGCGATCTCGGGTGGCGTGATGGCATCGCCCTCCCCGACGAGAACCAGGGTCGGGATTTCGATGCCGGACAGCAGCGGCCGGGAATCCGCCCGGTTCATGATGGCGTGCTGCTGCCTGGCATAAGCCTCCGCCCCGGTATCGCGCAGCATTCCGAACACGGTGGCCTGAAGGGCCCGGTCGTTCCTGTGGTCGGGATGCACCAGGCGCGGCCACAGCTTCGCATGGATCTCCTCGAAGCGACCCGCCTGCGCCAGGACGATGAGCTGCTCGCGATCCCGACTCGCCTCGGGCGTGTCGGGCCGGGCGCTGGTGTCCAAAAGCGCGAGACGCTCGACCCGTTCGGGGGCCTGGCGCATGACCTCCATGGCCACGTATCCGCCCATGGAGAGGCCGGCGAGAGCGAAGCGTTCGGGCGCATCCTTCAAGAGCCGCGCGGCTATTGCAGGAACCGAATCATCTTGGGTATGGTCGGCGACGACAACGTTCCTGCTTCCGGACAGGGCGGCGATCTGGGCGTCGAACAGGCGCCCCGTGCAGGCCAAACCCGGAATCAGAACCAATGTTTCGGCCATTTCTTCGCTCCCTTGCAAGTTTGCTTGTATTGACAAGCTCATAGCTTGTCCTATGGTCCCGCCACACCTTTTACTTGAGCAAGAACCTCAGGTGAAACCAGTCTCGCGCCTGTTTGTTGCCGTAGAGCGCGGCCGGCACTGTCAGCGCATCCTGCCCCCAACGGTATAAAGATTCATGTCCTTCGCCGAACTCGGACTTAGCGATAAAGTTCAACAGGCTGTTGCCGCTGCCGGATACACGGAGCCGACGCCGATTCAGGCCCAGGCCATTCCCCATGTGCTCGCCCGCAAGGACGTTCTCGGCATCGCCCAGACCGGCACGGGCAAGACGGCAGCCTTCACATTGCCGATGCTCACTCTGCTCGAGCATGGCCGCGCCCGGGCCCGCATGCCGCGGACGCTGATCCTGGAGCCGACCCGGGAGCTCGCCGCCCAGGTCGAGGACAATTTCGACAAGTACGGCATCTACCACAAGCTTTCCGTGGCTCTGCTGATCGGCGGCATGTCCTTCGGGGACCAGGACGCAAAGATCACCCGCGGTGTCGACGTCCTGATCGCCACGCCCGGCCGCCTGCTCGACCATTTCGAGCGCGGCAAGCTCCTGCTGACCGGCGTCGAGCTCCTCGTCATCGACGAAGCCGACCGCATGCTCGACATGGGCTTCATTCCGGATATCGAGCGTATCGTGAAGCTCGTGCCCTTCACGCGCCAGACGCTGTTCTTCTCGGCGACCATGCCGCCCGAGATCCAACGCCTCGCGGATGCCTTCCTGCACAATCCGGTCAAGGTCGAGGTCGCCCGCGCGGCCACGGCGGCCGCGACGATCACCCAGCGCCTCGTGGCGACGGGCCGGCAGGATTGGGAGAAGCGCGACACCCTGCGCCGCCTGATCCGCAACGCGACCGACCTGCAGAACGCTATCGTCTTCTGCAACCGGAAGCGCGACGTGGCGGTGCTTCACCGCTCGCTGCAGAAGCACGGCTTCGGGGCCGTGGCCCTCCACGGCGACATGGATCAGCATGCCCGCATGGCGGCCCTCGACAGTTTCCGGACCGGCGAGATGCCCATACTGGTGGCGAGCGACGTGGCGGCCCGCGGCCTCGACATTCCCATCGTGAGCCATGTGTTCAATTACGACGTGCCCCACCATGCCGAGGATTACGTCCACCGCATCGGCCGCACGGGCCGGGCCGGCCGCGCCGGTCATGCGTTCACGCTCGTCAGCCCGGGCGACGAGAAGTCCCTGGCCGCGATCGAAAAGCTGATCGCCACCACGATCGAATGGGACGGCCCGACCGTCGCCGAACTGCCGCCTTCCGAAGGCTCCTCCCGCCGCGGCGGCCGTGGCGAAGAGCGCGGCTCCCGCGGCCGCAAGGTCAAGGTTCGCTCCGGTGGCCGGCAGCGGACCGACGCCGACGAGACGGCAGAGGAGGCTGCGCCCGCGCGGGCGGCGGCTCCTCGCCAGGAGCAGTCCGCGCGCAGGGCGCGCCCCGAGAGGGAGCGTCCCGAGAGGGAGCGTCCCGAAAGAGCCGAAAGGGAGCGCCCCGAGCGGGAACGCTCCTCCGGCAGGGGAAGCCAGGGCGGGAACCAGGGCCGTTCGCGTCGCGACGACGACGATGTGCCGGTCAAGGGGCTGGGCGACCACGTGCCGGCCTTCCTCATGCGACCGGTCACGACCAAGAAGTCGTAGGGCATCGACCGCAGAAGCGGGAACCGGTTTTGCGGGAAAAGATGCTCAAAAGCAGAGACTTTCAGCATCGGACGTGAGTTCGATTTCACACCGATGCCGTGATCATTCATCGTCATCATTCATCGTCATGGCCGGGCTCGTCCCGGCCATCCACGTCTTGGGCCATCCACGTCTTGGGGACGACTGCGCCACGAAAACGTGGATGCCCGGCGCAGGGCCGGGCATGACGGGAGTGATGATGCTCCTACGATAGAACAGCGAACCATTTGAACGGCCCCAAAGGGCCGCACGATGCGCTAAAGCGCGGGTTCCGATCTCTTCTTCGACGTCCGCGCGGGCGAAGACGGCTTCTTCGCCCTCTTCGCAGCAGCCGCTTTCGTCCGCAGGGCCGCCTCGAAGGCCATTCGGGCCAGGCGGGCCGCCTCGTCGGGGTCGTCCAGGGCCGATTCCGGCATGAGCCAATAGCTCATGACCACCGTCCGACCGTCCTTCGTCCGGTAGCCGAAAGGCCGCGAGCCGAGGTCGCGAAAGAAGCCGAGGCTCTCGTCGTCGACCTTCAGATAGAGCTCGCCCCCGCTCTCGAGGGCGAACATCAGCCCGTCGCGATAGACCCCCTGCCCGCCGAACATGCGGCGGGTGCCAACCGGGCCGAACGCCTGAAACGTCTCGCGGATGGCCTCGGCATCCATCGAATCTAGCGCATCGTGCGAAAAAGTGGCCCCGGGTTTTCGCACAAACGATGCGCTCCTCTAGAAAAGAGCATCGGATTCAACCCCAAAAGTGGAATCCACTTTTGGGTCCGATGCTAGCCGGCGCTATGGAGCGCGGGCGGCGTCGCCGGGGTGATCGCCACGGATTCGCCGCAGCCGCAGGCGGAGGTCTGGTTGGGATTGTTGAACACGAACTGGGACGACATCTTGGTCGTCTGGAAATCCATCTCCGTGCCGAGCAGGAACAGCACCGCTTTCGGGTCGATCAGCACGGTCACGCCCTTGTCCTCGACGATTTCGTCGAGCGGGTTGACGCTTTCCGCATATTCCATGGTGTAGGACATGCCGGCGCAGCCGCCGTTCTTCACGCCCACGCGGACGCCCACGATGGGCCGGTCCGCCTTGCCGATGATGTCCTTGACGCGGGTTGCCGCCGCGTCCGTCAAGGTGACGACCTTGAAACCGGGTAGAGCCATAAGCCTTCTCTCCTGGCGGCCGGGTTCAAGGCCCGGGCAGAACGAGTACGATGATCCATAGATAAGAGATCCGGGGGCAAACGTCGAGATCAACAGGGTTGTGATCGGCGGCCGCGTGCCTCATACGGGGTATGCCTTTTCCCAGGACATATCCCCTCCGAGGAGACCCGATGCCGCATCACATGCCGCTGATATCCACGATCGTGGTCGGCCTCGTCCTGGCCTTCGTTCTCGGCGTCATCGCGCAGCGGCTTCGCATCTCTCCCCTCGTGGGCTATCTCCTGGCCGGCGTTTTCGTCGGGCCCTTCACGCCCGGCTACGTGGCGGACCAGACGCTCTCGAACCAGCTCGCCGAGATCGGCGTGATCCTGCTCATGTTCGGCGTCGGCCTGCATTTCTCGCTCAAGGACCTCCTGTCCGTCCGCGCCATCGCGGTTCCAGGCGCCATCGTCCAGATCGCCAGCGCCACGCTGCTCGGGATGGGGCTCGCCTGGCTGATGGGCTGGAGCCTCGAAGGGGGCCTCGTCTTCGGCCTTGCCCTGTCGGTGGCCAGCACGGTCGTGCTGCTGCGCGCCCTGCAGGAGCGCCGCCTCGTGGAAACCGAGCGCGGCCATATCGCGGTCGGCTGGCTGATCGTCGAAGATCTCGCCATGGTGCTGACCCTGGTGCTGCTCCCGGCTTTCGCCAAGGCGACGGCGGGCGCCGGCGCGGATCTCGAGTCGATCGCCATCTCGCTCGGCTTCACCCTCGGCAAGGTCCTGGCCTTCATGGCGGTCATGCTGGTCGTGGGCCGGCGCGTCATCCCGTGGATCCTGCATTACGTCGCGCATACGGGTTCCCGGGAGCTGTTCCGCCTGTCGGTTCTCGCCATCGCCCTGGGCACGGCCTTCGGGGCGGCCGAACTGTTCGGTGTCTCCTTCGCCCTCGGGGCGTTCTTCGCCGGCATGGTCTTGAGCGAATCGGAGCTGAGCCATCGCGCCGCGTCCGAAACGCTGCCGCTGCGCGACGCCTTCGCGGTGCTGTTCTTCGTCTCGGTCGGAATGCTGTTCGACCCGATGATCCTGATCCACAATTTCGGGCCGGTGCTGGCCACGTTCCTGATCATCGTGGTCGGCAAATCGCTCGCCGCCTACGGCATCGTCCGCCTGTTCCGGCATCCCGACACGACGGCCATCACAATCGCGGCGAGCCTGGCCCAGATCGGCGAGTTCTCGTTCATCCTCGCCGGCCTCGGCGTGGAGCTCCAATTGCTGCCGAGCGAGGGGCGCGATCTGATCCTGGCGGGCGCGATCCTCTCGATCCTCGTGAATCCGTTCCTGTTCACGCTTCTGGACCGCTGGTTCGCCAGGCGGGAGGCCGCGAGACCCGAGAAGGCGGCCGAGGCCGAAGCCGCGACGGCTCCGGTCGAGCCTCCGGCCGCGACGCGAGAGCCCCTCCCGAAGACGTCCCTGGCGGATCATGTGGTCCTCGTCGGCCACGGCCGGGTCGGCAAGTTCATCAGCGGCAAGCTCGCCGCGACCGGAACGCCGTTCCTGATCGTCGAGACCAACAAGACCCAGCTCGCGGACCTGCCGCAGGGGGGCGTCGAAACCCTGATCGGCAACGCGGCCGATCCGGAGGTCGCGGCCGCCGCGAATGTCGGGGACGCCCGCTGCCTTCTGGTCGCCATTCCGGATGCGTTCGAGAGCGGACAGGTCGTCGAGCAGGCCCGCAGGCTCAACCCGGACCTGCCGATCGTGGTGCGCGTTCATTCCGCCGCGCAGGAAGATCACGTCATGAAATACGGCGCGACCCGGGTGGTGATGGGAGAGCAGGAAATCGCCCGGGCCATGATCTCGGCGGTTCCCGATGCTCCGCGCGCGCCGATCCTCTCGTCCGTCGAGGACGCCGACGAGATCGAAGGGGTGACGGACGGGGCCGCGCAGGAGCAGGCTGGCGAAGATGCCCTACCGGACGTGCTCCGGCCGGAAACCGATGCCGATGAGGCGGGCGGGAAGACGCCGGAGCCACGGCCAGCCGGCCAGCACGCGGAGGAGCCAGGGCGCTGACACCGGGCCCGTGGTCTTGAGAACGGGATCGATCAGCCGCCTCTGAACGAGCACCTGCAGCCCTTGCGTCAGCCGCGTCGGAAGCTCCCGCCGTTTCTGAACGAGGGCGAGCGTCTGCGGCGCGGGGGCGCCGTTCCTGAGGGAAGGCCCGAGGAGGTTTGCCGTCGCGACCGCGTCCTGGATGGCGAGATTGATCCCGACCCCTCCGATCGGCGACATGGCGTGCGCCGCATCGCCGATGCAGAGAAGCCCCGGCCTCGACCATTGCTTGAGCCGGTCGACGGTGACGGTCAGGAGACGGATGTCGTCCCAGCCGCGGATCTCCTCGGTCCGCGCCCCCAGGAACGGCGCGAGGCTCGCCAGATTGCGCCGGAAAGCGTCCAGTCCTTCCCGCCTGACCGTTTCGAACGTCCCCTTGGGGATGAGATAGGCGCATTGCCAATAATCGCCGCGGTCGAGCATCACCAGCATCCGCCCGGCCTCGATATGCCCGAGCAGGTTGGTGGGGTCGCCCGGGAGCTTGGAGACCCGCAACCACAGCACGTCCATGGGCGCCCCGATGTCGATCACCGGAAGACCCGCCTTCTCGCGCATGATGGAGTGCCGCCCGTCCGCCGCGACGACCAGGTCGCAGGTCACGTCGAGGGGGCCGTCCGGCGTCGTGGCGCGAACGCCGGCGATGCGCCCTCCCTCCTCGATCAGGTCCACCGCCTCGGCCCGCATGCGCAGGCGAAAACCCGGATAGGACCGGGCTTGCCCGACCAGGAAATCGAGGAAGTCCCATTGCGGCATGAAGACCAGAAACTTGCAGCGGGTCGGCAGATGCGAGAAGTCGCCGAGCTTCAGCAGGGTGTCGCCGATCCGCAGGCTGGCGGTCTGCACCTCCTGATGCGGCCTGCTCAGGAAGTCGTCGAGAAGGCTGAGCTCGCCCATGAGCTCGAGCGTCGAGGGATGAATGGTGTCACCGCGAAAGTCCCGCAGGAAATCGGCGTGCTTTTCGAGGACGAGGACGTCCGTTCCCTGCCGGGCGAGAAGGTAGCCCAGCATGATGCCGGCCGGTCCGCCGCCGACGATGCAGCAGCGGGCCTGGAGCGCTTCAGGGGCCCGGGGCGTATCCATATGCGGCCTCCTCCCGGCAGGACGAGGCTGTACGCTTAGCACATTTCCGGCGGCAGTGCGCTACAGCATCGGACCCAAACGATGACACTGTAGGAGAGGATTCGCGGAACCGGTGTCCGTTACCACATGTCGAGGGCGACGCGCGCCTCGTCGGACATGCGGCTCTGGTCCCACGGGGGATCGAACACGATGGTGGCCCTGACGCTCTGCACGCCCGGCACCGTGGCCACGGCGTTCTCCACCCAGCCCGG
Source organism: Microvirga sp. M2 (assembly GCF_047497095.1). Classification (NCBI taxonomy): domain Bacteria; kingdom Pseudomonadati; phylum Pseudomonadota; class Alphaproteobacteria; order Hyphomicrobiales; family Methylobacteriaceae; genus Microvirga; species Microvirga sp. M2. Next base: position 2,194,775 of record NZ_CP134063.1, on the reverse strand, counting down.
CATCTCGCCGGCGACGGGGCAGCCCGGAGCCGTGAGGGTCATGTCGATGGCCACGTTCCGGTCGTCGTCGATGTCGACACGGTAGATGAGGCCGAGCTCGTAGATGTCCGCCGGGATTTCCGGATCGTAGACGGTCTTGAGCGCGGCGATGATGTCGTCCGTCATGCGGTCGAGCTCTTCCGGAGGGATCCCTGAGCCGGGCGACACCTGCGGCGCGTTGGGCCCGTCCTGGATGGGGGTCTGGTCGTTCACAGGGTCAATCCTTCAGGCAAACAGGGTTTCCGCCTTCTGCAAGGCATCCACCAGTTTATCGACTTCTTCCATGGTGTTGTAGAGGCCGAATGATGCACGGCAGGTGGAGGTGGAGCCGAAGCGGGTCAGGAGCGGCATGGCGCAATGGGTGCCCGCGCGGACCGCGACGCCCTGCCGGTCGATGATCGTCGCGACGTCATGGGCGTGGGCGTTCTTCATCTCGAAGGCGATGATCGGGCCCTTGCCCTTGGCCTGGCCGATGATGCGAATGGAGTTCATGGCGCGCAGGCGCTCGTGCGCATAGGCCGCGAGAGCCTCCTCATGGGCGCGGATGTTCTCGCGCCCGAGTTCCATCATGAAGCGGAGCGCGGCGTCCAGGCCGATGGCCTCCAGGATCGCCGGCGTTCCCGCCTCGAAGCGATGCGGCGGATCGTTGTAGGTGATCGCGTCCTCGCGCACCTCGCGGATCATCTCGCCGCCGCCCTGGTAGGGCGGCATCTTCTCGAGAAACTCGCGCTTGCCGTAGAGAACGCCGATGCCCGTCGGACCATAGACCTTGTGGCCGGTGAACACATAGAAATCGGCATCCAGATCGCGCACGTCCACATCGAGATGCACGGCGCCCTGAGCCCCGTCGACGAGGACCGGAACCCCATGGCCGTGGGCGATGCGGATGATCTCCTTCATGGGCGTCGCGGTGCCGAGCACGTTGGACATGTGCGTGATGGCGACGATCTTCGTGCGGGGAGAGAAGAGCTTCTCGAATTCCTCGACCAGGAAGTTGCCCTCGTCGTCCACCGGAGCCCACTTGATGACGGCTCCCTTGCGCTCGCGCAGGAAGTGCCAGGGCACGATGTTGGAATGATGCTCCATGATGGAGAGGATGATCTCGTCCCCCTCCCCGATATTCATGCGGCCGAAGGAATCCGCCACGAGGTTGTAGGCTTCCGTGGCGGATTTCGTGAAGACGATCTCGTCGACCGATTCCGCATTGATGAATTCGCGCACCGTCTCGCGCGCCCGCTCGAAGCCCTCGGTCGCCACGTTGGCCATGTAATGCAGGCCGCGATGGACGTTGGAGTACCCCGTCTCCATGGCGGTCACCATGGCGTCGATCACGGCCCTCGGCTTCTGCGCCGAGGCGGCATTGTCGAGATAGACGAGCGGTTTGCCGTAGACCTGCTGCGACAGGATCGGGAACTGCGCCCGGATCGTTTCGACGTCGTAGGGCTTGATTTGCATGTTCATCGCCTGAACCGTTTCTCTGCCGTCATGGCCGGGCCCTGACCCGGCCATCCACGTCTTTCCCCGTCATTGAAGAGCGAATGCCCGGCACGGGGCCGGGCATGGCGAGGAGGTTTTACGAACGGGCCTTCAGCCAGCCCTCGACCGTGCCGACCAGGGCCTCGCGGACGCTCTCGTTCTCCACGAACTCGATGGCCTCGCCCAGGAAAGCCTGGACGAGAAGACTCTCGGCATCCTTCCGCGGCAGGCCGCGGGCCATGAGGTAGAACAGGAGATCCTCGTCGAGCTGTCCGCAGGTGGCGCCATGGGCGCACTGCACGTCGTCGGCGAAGATTTCGAGCTCCGGCTTGTTGTTCATGGAACCGCCCTCCGAGAGGAGAAGCGCCGCCGACATCATGCGGCCGTCGGTCTTCTGGGCGTGATGCGGAACGATGATCTTGCCCTGGAAGACACCCGTGGCCTCGTTGTCGATCACGGTCTTGAACAGTTCGCGGCTCTCGCAATGGAGCGCATTGTGCTCGACCACCAGGGTGGAATCGCCGTGCTGCGAGCCTTTCAGCATCGACGCGCCGTTGACGCGCAGGTGCGTGTTCTCACCGTCGAGAATGGCGTAAACCTGGTGACGCGACGTGGAGGCGCCGACGACCACGTTGATGCTGTTGACCATCGCCTCGGCGCCGACCTTCGCGGCGAGCGTCGACAGAGCGAGAGTCTTGTCGCCCTCGGCGTTGAGGCGAACGTGCTGCACGTTCGACCGGTCGCCCGCGATCATCTCCACCACGTCGTTCGGCTGATGGTTCACGCCGTCGGCGCTCTCGTGGGTTTCGAGGAGCGTGACGGACGCATCGTCCTCCACCACCACGAGAACGCGCGTGGCGGTGGCGACCGCGGAACCGGCAGCGGTCACGAAGCGCAGGTGAACCGGCATCCCGACCGAGCCGGCGACACGGACCATCACCCCGTCCGCCATGAACGACGTGTTGAGCTGATAGACCGGATTGTCGCTCGCCCACGGAACCGGGCTGAGCTTCGCCAGCCATTCGTGGCCGTTGGCCAGCGCCTCGCGCAGAGGCACGATCTCGATGCCGTCGGGCAGCGCGTGGAAGTCGACCGCCTCGCGCACGAAATGCCCGTTCACGAACGGCACCTCGAGCGCGCTCACGCCGGTAAACGCCTTCGCGTCCCGCAGCGCCGCCTTGGCCTCTTCGGCCGAGGGCACGGCCGCGAAAGGCGCGACCTCGCGCAGGAGGGCGCGCAGATCCGTGTACTTGAACTCCTCGACCCGGCGGTGCGGAAGCCCGCGGGTGGAGAATTGCTCGAAGGCCTGGGCGCGCGACTCCGCGTCGCCCGGAAGCGTCGTCCTGACGCTCTCGAAGGCCTGCACCAGCGCGGTTTCCGCCGGCGTCTTCATGAGGGTCACGTCGGCCATGGTCACGCGGCCTCGCTTTCCCGGTAATCGGCGTAGCCGTTGGCCTCGAGCTCGAGCGCGAGCTCCTTGCCGCCGGTGCGCACGATGCGTCCGCCATGCATGACGTGGACGGTGTCGGGCACGATGTGGTTCAGGAGGCGCTGATAGTGCGTGATGACCAGGAACGCGCGATCCGGCGAACGGAGCGAGTTCACGCCCTCGGACACGATGCGCAGCGCATCGATGTCGAGGCCGGAATCGGTCTCGTCCAGAATGCAGAAGGACGGCTGGAGCAGCGCCATCTGCAGGATCTCCATGCGCTTCTTCTCACCGCCCGAGAAGCCGACGTTGAGGGCGCGCTTGAGCATGTCCTTGGGCATCTCGAGCTTCGCCGCTGCGGCGTTCACCTGCTTGATGAAATCGGGCGTTGTCAGCTCGTCCTGCCCGCGCGCCTTGCGCTGGGCGTTCAGGGCGGCCTTGAGGAAGGTCATGGTGCCGACGCCGGGGATCTCCAGCGGGTACTGGAACGCCAGGAAGACACCGGCCGCCGCGCGCTGGTCAGGCTCCATTTCGAGCAGGTTCTGGCCGTCGAGCAGGACCTCTCCGTCGAGGATCTCGTAGTCCTCCTTGCCGGCGATCACGTAGGAGAGCGTCGACTTGCCCGATCCGTTCGGGCCCATGATGGCGGCGACCTCGCCCTTGTTCACGGTGAGGTTGAGGCCGTTGAGAATGCGCTTGTCCTCGATCTGGACGACAAGATTCTTGATTTCGAGCATCTGAGTATTCCGTTGTTGAGGCGTGGGCGGCCGGATCGGATCCGGCCATGACGGGCCTGAGGCGTCTCGCGTCATCCCCGGGCCTGTCCCGGGCCTTCCACGTCCGATTACCGAATTAACCGACCGAGCCTTCCAGCGAGATCGAGATGAGCTTCTGGGCCTCCACGGCGAACTCCATGGGGAGATGCTGCAGGACGTCCTTCACGAAGCCGTTCACGATGAGCGCCGTCGCCTCCTCTTCCGAGAGGCCCCGCTGCTGGCAATAGAACATCTGATCCTCCGAGATCTTCGATGTCGTCGCCTCGTGCTCGAACACGGCGGTGGCGTTCTTCGATTCGATGTAGGGCACCGTATGGGCGCCGCACTCGTTGCCGATCAGCAGCGAGTCGCAATTCGTGAAGTTGCGTGCGCCGGTCGCCCTGCGGTGAGCCGAAACCAGGCCGCGATAGGTGTTCTCGGACCTGCCGGCCGCGATGCCCTTCGAGATGATCCGGCTCGTGGTGTTCTTGCCGAGATGGATCATCTTGGTGCCGGAATCGACCTGCTGCATGCCGTTCGACACGGCGATCGAATAGAACTCGCCGCGCGAATTGTCGCCGCGCAGGATGCAGGACGGATATTTCCAGGTGATCGCGGAACCGGTCTCGACCTGGGTCCAGGTGATGACGGAGTTGCGCCCCCGGCAATCGCCGCGCTTGGTCACGAAGTTGTAGATGCCGCCCTTGCCTTCGGCATTGCCCGGATACCAGTTCTGAACCGTCGAGTACTTGATCTCGGCGTCGTCGAGGGCGATCAGCTCGACCACGGCGGCGTGGAGCTGGTTCTCGTCCCGCTTCGGGGCCGTGCAGCCCTCGAGATAGGAGACGTAGGAGCCCTTGTCGGCGATGATGAGCGTCCGCTCGAACTGGCCCGTATCCTTCTCGTTGATGCGGAAATAGGTGGACAGCTCCATCGGGCAGCGCACGCCCGGCGGCACGTAGACGAACGAGCCGTCCGTGAAGACCGCCGAGTTCAGCGTCGCGAAGAAATTGTCCGTCACCGGCACGACCGAGCCGAGATATTGCCGCACGAGGTCGGGGTATTCGCGGATCGCCTCGGAGATCGGCATGAAGATCACGCCGGCCTTCTTCAGCTCTTCCTTGAAGGTCGTCGCCACCGAGACGGAATCGAACACCGCATCCACGGCCACGCGGTTCTGCGGCTCGACGCCGGCCAGGACCTCCTGCTCGCGCAGTGGGATGCCGAGCTTCTCGTAGGTCTTGAGAATCTCGGGGTCCACCTCGTCGAGGGATTTCGGCGCCGGGTTCTTCTTCGGGGCGGCGTAGTAATAGATGTCGTTGTAGTCGATCTTGTCGTACGACACGCGCGCCCAGCTCGGCTCCTTCAAGGTCAGCCAGCGCTTGTAGGCGTCGAGGCGCCACTGGAGCATCCACTCGGGCTCGCCCTTCTTGCCCGAGATGAAGCGGATCACGTCCTCGGAAAGGCCCTTGGGAGCCTTTTCCATCTCGACCTCGGTCTCGAAGCCGTACTTGTACTGCTCGACGTCAATCGATCGAACCTGATCGATCGTCTCCTGCACTGCAGGCATCTGTCTCTCCCACCTCTCACGGCTTCAAGGGCCGCGGGTTGATATGACATGGAAATCGGGCGGACCTTCTAAGCCGCGCTCGCCTTCCGCTTATATAAGGTGGCCACCACCGTTTCGCACGCCTCCGCGAAGCGGATGACGTCCTCTTTTGTGGTCGACCACCCCAAACTCACACGCAAAATGCCCTCGGCGAGGGCCGGCTCCACGCCCATGGCGTCGAGCACATGCGACCGCTTGACCTTCCCGGACGAGCAAGCCGAACCGGAAGACAGGGCAATGCCCGCCAGGTCGAAGGCGATCAATGCCGTCTCGGCCTTGAGGCCGGGTATGGCAAAGGCCAAGGTATTAGGCAACCTTTCCGCCCCGGCACCCACAACAAGAGCGTCCGGTGCGATCCGGCGCACATGGGCCTCGACCTCGTCCCGCAGCTCCCGCAGCCGCGCGGCTTCCCGCTCCAGCCCCGCCAGGGCGAGATCGGCCGCGGCGCCGAATCCCGCGTTGGCCGCCACGTTCTCGGTGCCGGCCCGGTAGTTCTTCTCCTGCCCGCCGCCCCGGATCAGCCGCTCGCCGATCTCGTATTGATCGGAGGCGAGCACGAGAGCCCCCGCCCCCTTGGGGCCGCCGAGCTTGTGGGCCGAGAGCGTCAGCGCGTCGACGCCGAGGCTCGCGATCTCCACGGGAACCCGGCCCGCCGCCTGCACCGCGTCGGTGTGAACGAGCCCGCCATGCTCGTGAACCAGCCGCGCGATCTCGGACACGGGCTGGAGAACCCCGGTCTCGTTGTTGGCGAGCTGGACGGAGACCAGCAACCGCTCGCCGGGCGCTCCCTTCAGGGCGGCTTCGAGCCAGGCGAGATCGAGGATCCCATTCCCGTCGACGGGAATGGTTCCGGCGTTCCCGGTGGGGAAGCGATGGCCATTGAGAACGCAGGGGTGCTCGGCCGCGCCCATGAGGAGGCGCGTCATTCCTGCCTGGCCGAGACGGCGGAAGGACGGCGTCAGGACGAGATTCGCGGCCTCGGTGCCGCCGCTCGTGAAGATCACGTTCTTCGCCTTCGCGCCGCTAAGCCTGGCGACGGCGGCCCGCGCCGCCTCGTTCTCGGCCCGTGCGGCACGGCCTTCCGCATGAACGGACGAGGCATTGCCCGGCAGCTGCAGCACGCGCACGACCAGCTCCGCTACCTCCGGCCGCAGGGGCGAGGTCGCGTTATGATCGAGATATGTGCGCTGGCCCGTCGCCATGGCTGTCAGCCTCAAGCCTCACGAATGTCTTGCAAATGACCCTGGTTGCCGTGTTAAAGCACCGCAACCACATCTGCCCGTGTTTCCCCGACGGCTGTGCCCTCGGGAGCAATTGAAACATTGGAACAGTTTAGAAATATTCTAAGGGTTTCTTAAGGGAATCCGAGACCTTGAGTCAAGGTCGCACGGGGGTTTCCCTCTCTTCACGGAGAGGCGATCAAGAGGTTCGCGTATATGCCTGAAGTCATCTTCACAGGTCCCGCCGGTCGTATCGAGGGGCGGTATCAACCTGCCAAGGAAAAGGGCGCTCCGATCGCCATCATCCTGCATCCGCACCCGCAATTCGGCGGGACGATGAACAACCAGATCGTCTACAACCTGTACTACGACTTCGTGAAGCGCGGCTTCGCGGTCCTGCGGTTCAATTTCCGCGGCGTCGGGCGCAGCCAGGGCTCGTTCGATCACGGTCAGGGCGAATTGTCGGATGCCGCAGCGGCCCTCGACTGGGCCCAGGCCATGAACCCGGATGCCCGCGCCTGCTGGATCGCCGGCGTGTCCTTCGGCGCCTGGATCGGCATGCAGCTCCTCATGCGCCGCCCGGAGATCGAGGGCTTCATCTCGATCGCCGCCATGGCGAACCGCTACGATTTCTCGTTCCTCGCCCCCTGCCCGTCCTCCGGCCTGTTCGTGCACGGATCGGAAGACCGCGTGGCTCCGGTGAAGGACGTGGTCAGCGTCATCGAGAAGGTGAAGACCCAGAAGGGCGTGAAGCTCGAGCACGCCGTGGTCGAAGGCGCCAACCACTTCTTCGACGGCAGGGTCGACGAACTGATGGTGGCGGTCGACGAGTATCTCGACAAGCGCCTCGGCAGCACGCAAGAGGCCGAGCAGCCGGCCTGAGCCCTGCCTTTTTGCGGAGCATCACGCGAGATCGTGTGATGCTCGTCATCCTGCGAAGACCACCGATCACAGACGAGAGCCGCGATGAACGCGCCACGTTCCGACTTCCTCAAAGTCCTCACCGAGCGAGGCTTCATTCACCAGACCTCCGATTTCGAGGGGGTGGATGCCGCGGCCCTCGAGAGCCGCCTGACGACCTATGTGGGCTATGACTGCACGGGACCGTCCCTTCATGTGGGCCACCTGCTCTCGATCATGATGCTGCACTGGCTCCAGAAGACCGGGGCCGGCAAGCCGATCACGCTCATGGGCGGCGGCACCACGCGTGTCGGCGACCCTTCGGGCAAGGACGAGAGCCGCAAGCTCCTGACGGTCGAGCAGATCGAAGCCAACAAGGACAGCATCAGGACCGTCTTCTCGCGCTTCATCGACTTCGGCGGCGGCAAGGTCGACGCCATGATGGTGGACAATGCCGAGTGGCTCACCAAGCTCAACTACATCGATTTCCTGCGCGATGTGGGCCGTCATTTCTCGGTCAACCGCATGCTGTCCTTCGACAGCGTGAAGCTGCGCCTGGAGCGCGAGCACGAGCTGTCGTTCCTGGAATTCAACTACATGATCCTCCAGGCCTACGACTTCGTAGAGCTGAACAAGCGCTACGGCTGCGTCCTGCAGATGGGCGGTTCGGACCAGTGGGGCAACATCGTCAACGGCATCGATCTCGGCCGCCGCCTCGGCACGCCGCAGCTCTACGCCGTCACCTGCCCGCTCCTTACCACGGCCTCCGGCGCGAAGATGGGCAAGACCGCTTCGGGCGCGGTCTGGCTCAATGCCGACATGCTCAGCCCCTACGATTACTGGCAGTTCTGGCGCAACACCGAGGACGCGGACGTCTCCCGCTTCCTGAAGCTTTTCACGATCCTGCCCATGGACGAGATCGCCAGGCTCTCGGCCCTGCAGGGCGCCGAGATCAACGAGGCGAAGAAGGTTCTGGCCACCGAGGCCACGGCGCTCCTGCACGGGCGCGAGGCGGCGCAGCTCGCCGCCGAGACGGCGCAGAAGACCTTCGAGCAGGGCACGCTCGCGGAAAGCCTGCCCACCGTCGAGGTATTGTCCAGCGTCCTGAAGGACGGGCTCGGCGTGCTCACCGCCTTCGGGCCCGATTACGCGAAGCTCGTGCCATCGTCGAGCGAGGCCCGCCGCCAGGTCAAGAGCGGCGGCCTGAAGGTGAACGACCAGACGGTCTCGGACGAGCGCGGCAGCCTGAGCCTGTCGGATCTCACCACCGAAGGGGTGATCAAGCTCTCCTTCGGCAAGAAGAAGCACGTGCTCCTGCGGGCGGTGTAAGGGCTCGAACGGGCGATAACGCCCGTCTGTTTTCTCGTCATGGCCGCACTCGTTGCGGCCATTCACGTTTTTACGAACCACAGCGTTTAAAGACGTGGGCGCCCGGCTCAAGGCCGGGCATGACGGTGGAGGTGGTCACAACGCGCTTTTCATCATCGTTTTTCGTCATGGCCGCACTCGATGCGGCCATCCACGTCTTGGGAGCCTCGACGGTTTGAAGACGTGGATGCCCGGCTCAAGGCCGGGCATGACGGCGGCGGTCGCAAACCGCGAGAGACTCTACCGATCCACGACCGGCGGTTGCGCGTCGCTCTGCTGCGGCTCCATTCCGACGCCGAAGAGCTTGCGCAGGAATCCGGGAGCCACCGCCGAGAGCGGATTGACCGTCAGGGACGGCGCGCTCGCCTGACCGGTGGCCCGGAAATTGACCGCAAACAGGCCCTCGTACTGGCTGCCGCCGAGCAGCGGACCGAACAGCGGCACCTTGGCGAAGGCGTTGTTCAGACCATAGGCCGGGACGAAGGTGCCGGAGATATCCATCCGGTCGCGGCTGTAATCGACGAACCCGTCGAGCGTGAAGCCGATCTGATTCCCATAGATCGCCGCCTCCCTGAAATCGAGACGGCCGGACGCGCGCGTGAACTCGGCGCGGGCCCTGGTGAAGGTCACCTCGTTCACGTCCACCCGAACCATCTGGGGATTGCCCTGCTTGTCCTGTCCGGCGACCATCTGGGTCTGGGTCGGGATGATCCGGCGCAGGGCCGGCTCGTTGACCAGCGTGAAGGAGCGCAGCAGCAGAATGCCGGGCTGCTGCCCCTCGCCGGTCGTCATGTTGATGATGAGGTCGCCCCCCACCATGCGCCTGTACACGTCAGTGAACCTCAGGAGCGCCCCCGCGTCGTCGGCCTGGATGATGATGACCGAACCGTTCCGGCCCTGCGTGTCCGTGCGCGCCGCGACATTGGTCGCGCCGAGGCGGCCCTTCATTTCGAGCTGACGCAGGATCTCCTTGCGCATGGATGACTTGATGACCGCGTTGGTGATCGCCTCGTTGTTGTATCCGGTCAGGATGTTGAGGTTCAGATCGAGGTCGAAGTCCTTCGTGTCCTTCTGGCCGTTTCCGCTCCGGGACGAGGACGGCGCGCTGAGACTTTTGAGGAACGGGCGGGCATCGCCCACATTCCCGCGAACGACGACCTTGTAGGCGCCGCCGGACTGCTCGATCTGGGCCCGCATGTCGTCCCCGGGCGAGAGCTTGAAGGTGGACAGGTCCGCCTTCACGAGATCGCCGTCCTTCGACAGGGACGCCGTCCCGCGCAGCTGCACATTGCCGCTGTCGAGCTGCAGGTCGCGGATTTCGGGCTCGGGCGTCTCGCTCATGGTGAAGGCGAGCTTGCCGGGCTTGCCCGCGGGCTTGACCCAGCCCGGAATGAGCTGGTCCACCCCCGCCTTCGTCAGATCCGCCTCGATCAGCATCCCGGCCCCATCGGGGCCGCCCAGCGGCACGCCGACCTTGAAGGCGACCGGGCCCGTCAGCTGCGATCCGAACGACAGGCCGCGCTTGCTGCGCGCCGCGTCGTCGAGCACGAAGGCGACGTTCGCCAGACCGCCCTGGCGGCCCTTCTGCACGTCGACCGTCGCCGCGCCGCCGCCGATCTTGCCCTCGCCCCTGATCGAGAGATCGCCCCGGTCATAGGCGACGGTCAGGTTGCCGCCTTCGAGCTTCTCCTTGCCGAACATCTTGTCGAGCGTGAGATCGCTGACGGTGCCCGTCACCTTCAGCGGAAGATCGGCGATGGCCGGAATATTCTTGACGGGAAGCCCGACCCCGACCAGCAGCTCCGCCCTGCCCTTCATGGTGGCGGGGTCGACCTCGAAGCCGGCAATCTCCTTCACCAGCGGCTGCTGCAGCATGGCCCCGACGCCGTCCGCCGCGCCCGTGAGGCGAAAGCCGATCTGGGCCACGGCCTTGTCGTCCCAGTAATTGTCGAGCGCGAACGAGCCGTCGAGGGCGTCCAGGTCGTGATTGCCCGGCATGTCGACGCGGCCCGACGGCGCGCGCACGCTCACGGACGTGCCGGTCACGCGCCCGGCCGCGTCCATCCTGGACACCGGCGGCAGTCCCTCGGCCGCCTGGAGCGCGCCCTGCGAGATCACGAAGTCGATCCTGACGGAGCCGTCGGGAATGGGACCGCCGGACATGGATCGTTCGACATCGGCTCCCGTCATCGCGACCTTGAGCTTGAAATTCTCGAGGGTGCCGGCCTTGAGGTTCGCCACCAGGAAGCGGCGCACCGGCGGCGCGACGGCCTCGGGCCAGACCCGCAGCGCGGAGCGGATGTTGGTCTTCGAGGCCATGACGTCGAATTTCAGGCCCTTCGGGTCGGCGCTCTCGGCGAGGGCGCCGCTGATATCCGCATGGAGATCGGGGCCCCTCAGCCTGATGCTGTTGATCATGACGCCGTTGGGGCCGGACAGGTCCGCGTCCATCTCCGAGACCCGGAGCGGCGCATCGCCGGGAGCGGCGCCCGACCATACGATGTCCCGGCCGCTGAGCTTCAGGCGCCAGGGCTGATGGGCCGCCGGGGCCGAGAGCGTGCCCTGGAGCTTGACCTGCGTGTCGCCTCCCTTGAGTTCCAGGGTCGGCAGGTTGAGCGTCTTCTCGGCCTCGCTCCATTCGGCCACGATCGTGGCGCGGTCCACCGGCAGCGCGGACGTGTCCTTGTCCTCGATCCGGATGAAGCCCGCATTGCTGTCGAGGCGCGTCTTCAGCTCGGTCACGCGGCCATCCGCATAGGCCACGTCGAAGCGGCCTGTGAACTCGAGATCGGTCGCCGCCGGAAGGCTCGACATCCCGCTCAGCACCATGATGTCCTGGATCGGGGCGGAGTCGGCGACGAAGGCCGCGCGATACGCCGTCCGGCCTTCGGCCCTGACGTCGCCCCTCAGCTCCCACGGGCCCTGGGGCCCCACGACCGTGGCCGAGAAACGGCGGCCGCCGTCCTTGTCCCAGTCGAAGACGGCATCGACGCGGTCGAACCGGGCCCGCTCACGATAATCGGCATCGATGATCACGAGCTGCGCGTTGGTCAGCTGCGCCGTCCCGAGGGCGTTGAGCACGCTGCGCGGTCCGACGATCAGGTCGAACAGCGACCCGACGGCGCCCGAGACCAGGGACGGCCCGTCCGCGCTCACGGCCAGGGAGGCCGCGGCCTCCTTGGAGGGAGCGGGCTCGGGAGCGGGAGCGCCCCGCGCATGCTCCTCTTCCGTGGCCGGCACGGGCGAGAAGGTCAGCGAGCCGTCCCGGTTGACGAGCATGCGCAGCTGCAGGTCCCGGACCTGGATGGCTTTGGGCTGGAGATTGGCGGTGAGCAGCGACACGAAATCGACGCTGACGAGCGCATAGGGGGCACGGACGACGAGTTCGCCGCTGGGGCCGCGAATGTCGAGCCCGTTGGCCCGCAGGGCCGGCATGCCCTCGTGAAGCTCGATGACCGTGTTGCGCAGCGCGACGGTCCAGCCCGGACCGATCCGCGAGGCCAGGGCCTCGGCCACGCGCTCGGGCAGGCGCCCGAAGCTGAGCGGCGCCACCGACAGGCGGAGATAGAACACCCCGGCGGCGACGATCAGGAAGGCGATCAGCCCGAGCTTGGCATAGATCGTTCCACGGACCAGCCGCCTCACGAAGCTTCGTTTCGCCGGTTCTCGCCGGGACAACGGGGTACGGACCGTTCGTTTCATTCTGTGGTATGGGGCAACCCGGTTCTTGCGCCTTCGCGGCAACGAGGGAATCAATGAGGACCTTAACCGTCCCGGCAGCCTCTCGCGACCGCCTCTTTCCGTCGTGCACACAAGAGGCTTCCAACCAGGACATTCCGCCAAAAGGAAGGCGAACGATGACACTGACGCCCGGAACCCATGCCCCGGCCTTCACTCTTCCGGCGACCGGCGGGAAGGATATTTCCCTCGACGGCCTCAAGGGCCGGAAGGTCGTGCTGTATTTCTACCCGAAGGACGACACCAGCGGCTGCACCCTGGAGGCGCAGAATTTCCAGGCCCTTCGCCCGGAATTCCAGGGGACGGACACCGTCATCGTCGGCGTCTCGCCCGACAGCCTCAAGAGCCACGACAAGTTCCGGGCCAAATACGGTCTCTCGTTCCCCCTCGCGTCCGACGAGGCCAAGACGATGCTGGAGGCCTATGGCGTCTGGGTCGAGAAGAGCATGTACGGCCGCAAATACATGGGCGTCGAACGGACGACGGTTCTCATCGACCGTGAAGGCGTCGTCGCGCAGGTCTGGAACAAGGTGAAGGTGCCGGGCCACGCCGAGGAGGTGCTGGCGGCCGCGAAAGCGCTCTGACGCGCCAGGGGGCATGAAAAGGGCCGCTTCATCGAAGCGGCCCTTTTCGTCATTTCTAGTCGATGTCCTCGACCTCTTCCGTGCCGCCATAGACGCGCTGGGCGAGCGAGGCTTCCATGAAGGGGTCGAGATCGCCGTCGAGCACGTCCTGCGGGCTCTGCGACTGGGTGCCGGTGCGAAGGTCTTTCACGAGCTGGTAGGGCTGCAGCACGTAGGAGCGGATCTGGTGGCCCCAGCCGATATCGGTCTTGGCGGCCGCTTCCGCGTTCGCCTTCTCCTCGCGCTTCTTCAGCTCCAGCTCGTAGAGACGGGCGCGCAGCATGTTCCAGGCGGTCGCCCGGTTCTTGTGCTGCGAGCGCTCCTGCTGGCAGGCCACGACGATGCCGGTCGGGATATGCGTGATACGCACCGCCGAGTCGGTGGTGTTCACGTGCTGGCCGCCGGCGCCCGAGGAGCGGAACGTATCGATGCGGCAGTCCGATTCCTTGACATCGATGTCGATGCGGTCGTCCACCACCGGATAGACCCACACCGAGGCGAAGCTCGTGTGGCGGCGCGCATTCGAATCGTAAGGGGAGATGCGCACGAGCCGGTGCACGCCCGACTCGGTCTTGAGCCAGCCATAGGCGTTGTGGCCCTTGATCACGAGCGTGGCGCTCTTGATGCCCGCCTCTTCCCCGTCGGTGACTTCGAGAAGCTCGACCTTGTACTTCCGGCGCTCGGCCCAGCGGGCGTACATGCGCTGGAGCATCGAGGCCCAGTCCTGGCTCTCGGTGCCGCCGGCGCCCGAATGCACTTCGATATAGGTGTCGTTGGAATCGGCCTCTCCGGACAGCAGGGTCTCCACCTGACGGCGGGCCGCCTCCTCCTGGAGGCGGCGGATCGCATCCTCGCCCTCCCGGATCGTGCCGTCGTCGTCCTCCATCTCGCCGAGTTCGATCAGCGTGATGGCGTCATCGAGCTCCTGCTCCATGCGCCGGATGGCGGAGATCTGGTCCTCCAGGGAGGTGCGCTCGCGCATGGTCTTCTGCGCGGCTTCCGCATCGTTCCAGAGATTCGGGTCTTCGGCGAGGGCGTTCAGTTCGGCGAGGCGGCGCTGGGCGTTGTCCCAGTCAAAGATGCCTCCTCAGCAGCCCGACTGACTGCTTGGTCTCTTCTACGAGGTGTTCGATTTCGGCGCGCATTTCGTCTTGCTGTCCGTGCCTGTGAATGAAGGGGGTCTTAAGGGCGTGGCCCCGGCATGTAAAGGATCTCTTCCTCCACGCTGATGTGAGCGTCGTCACCGAAGCGCGGCGGCGCTCACATGCCTTGGGCTTGCCGGGAACAGCCCCTGATGTGGGGTGCGGGGCGGATCAGTACAATCCGCCCGGCGTCGCCCCCACGGCCCTGCGGGGCATCGCGTCCGGAGGCGCGGGCGCGTATTCCGCCTGCGGAACCTCCTCCTCAGGGGGGGAATAATATTCCGGAGGAGCCTGACCGGGCTTGAAGGCCTCCAGGAAGGTGCCGCCGCCCTCGCCTCCCGCGCGGGTGCCGGTGGAGGCGTTGACGCGGATCAGCTTGATGCCCGGAGGCACGCGGAACGGGGTCGCGGGCTTGTCCTTCAGGGCCATCTGCATGAAGTCGCGGAACACGGGGGCCGCGTACTGGCCGGCGGTGGCCGCGTTGCCGAGCGATTTCGGCGTGTCGTAGCCGATGAACACGCCCACCGCGAGGTCGGGCGAGAAGCCGACGAACCACACGTCCTTGGCGTCGTTGGTGGTGCCGGTCTTGCCCGCGAGCGGCTTGCCCACGGCCTTGACCGACTGCGCCGTGCCGCGCTGCACGACGCCCTCGAGGATCGACGTGATCTGATAGGCGGTCAGCGGATCGAGCACCTGCTCGCGGGTATCGGTGAGCTTGGGCGCGGCGCCGCCGTCCCAGCTCTGCGCATCGCAATTGTCGCACTTGCGGTCGTCGTGACGATAGATCGTGCGGCCGTTGCGGTCCTGGATCTGGTCAATCAGCGTCGGCTTGATGCGGCGGCCGCCGTTCACGAACATGGAATAGGCCGCCGTCATGCGCATCACCGTGGTCTCGCCCGCGCCGAGCGACATGGAGAGCAGCGGCAGCATGTCGTCGTAGACGCCGAAGCGGCGGGCATATTCGGTCACGACCGGCATGCCGATCTCGTTGGCGAGGCGCACCGTCATCAGGTTCTTCGAATGCTCGATGCCGTAGCGCAGGGTGCGCAGGCCCGCCGACTTGCCGTCGTAGTTCGACGGCGCCCAGGAGGCCTGCCCCGGCCCCATGTCGAGCACGAAGGGCGAATCCATGATCTGGGTCGACGGCGTATAGCCGTTGTCGAGGGCCGTCGCGTACACGATCGGCTTGAACGAGGAGCCCGGCTGGCGCATGGCCTGCGTGGCCCGGTTGAACTCGCTCTGGTCGAAGGAGAAGCCGCCGACCATCGCGTGGACGCGGCCGGTCTGGGGATCCATGGCCACGATGGCGCCGGAAATCTCGGGCACCTGGCGCAGGCGATACTGGCCCTGCTTGCCGTCGAGGGGCTCCACATAGACCACGTCGCCCACCGCCAGCGCCTTCTCGACGGCGCGGCGGGTCCATTTCACGCCGTCGGCGGTGACGAAGCCCGTTTCCCGCTCACGGGAGAGCTGGCCGGAGGCCTCCTTCTTCGGCTGCAGGCCGATGCGGGCCCGCCCGCCGGAGACTTCGAGCACGACGGCGATCCGCCAGGGCTGAACGTCGCCCATGGAGGCGACCTCGGCCAGGGCCAGGCCCCACTCGCGGCCGGTCAGGTCGAGCTTCTGCTGCGCGCCGCGCCAGCCGCGGGCCTCGTCGAAGCGCACGAGTCCGTCCACGAGCGCCTTGCGGGCCATGGCCTGCATCTTCGGGTCGAGCGTCGCCCGGATCAGGAGGCCGCCCTCGTAGAGCTTCTCCTCCCCATACCGCTCGGCGATGTCGCGGCGCACGCCTTCGGCGAAATAGCCGGACGCGATGCTGTTGGGCGAGACGACGCGCGGCGTGACGTCGAGGGGTTCCTTCCTGGCCGCCTCCGCCTGCTCCCTGGTGATGTAGCCGTTGTCGGCCATGCGGCCGATGACCCAGTTGCGGCGGTCGATGGCGGCCTGGCGCTGGCGGAACGGATGATAGTTGTTCGGGGCCTTGGGCAGGGCCGCCAGATAGGCCACCTGCGCGATGCTCAGCTCGTGGAGCGACTTGCCGAAATAGTTCAGGGCGGACGCGGCGACGCCGTAATTGCCCAGGCCGAGATAGATCTCGTTCAGGTAGAGCTCGAGAATCTTGTCCTTCGAGAAGGTCGATTCCATGCGCAGCGCGATGAGGGCCTCGCGGATCTTGCGCTCATAGCTGCGCTCGTTGCCGACGAGGAAGTTCTTGGCGACCTGCTGCGTGATGGTCGAAGCGCCCTGCTCGCGCTTGCCGCCCGACTTGAGGTTGGAGACGATCGCCCGGATGACGCCCTCCGGATCGACTCCCGGATGCTTGTAGAAATTCTTGTCCTCGGCCGAGAGGAAGGCCGACGTGACGAGTTTCGGCATGGCCTGGATGGGCACGTAGAGGCGCCGCTCGCGGGCATATTCCGCGATCAGGCTGCCGTCCGAGGCATGGACGCGCGTCATCACCGGCGGCTCGTAATCGGCGAGCTGCGCGTGATCCGGCAGGTCCTTGGAGAAGAACCAGAAGCCGTAGGCCAGCCCGACGGCGCCGATCAGGAAGAAAATCGCCCCGACGCTGAACAGGAATCCGAAAAATCGTAGGACAAAGCGCATCCGTAGGTATTCCGTTGTCGGCACCCAGCGGCACCTGATTGTGCATCTCCCGAACGCCATTTCCTTACCGGAACAGAAGCCGGGCACAGCCTGCCCGTTCTGTTAACCGAGGAATCGCGCCCCCGCTACGGGTATCGACACTCTATCTATGGTAAAACTGCGGCAGCACCCTGCCGGGCGACACGTGTTGCAAAAAAGCGATCCACGGCCACGCCCATGGCATCCACCATCTTTCCGCGCCACTCCTCCGACATGAGCAGGTCGAGATCCTGCTTGCTGGAGAGGTACCCCAATTCCACCAGGACGGAGGGCACGTCATGGGCGCGCAGCACCTGGAAACGCGCCTGCCGGTGGGGATTCTTGTTGAGGCGGGCGATCGAATCGAACTCGCCGACCAGACGGCTCGCGAAATGGTGCGAGAAGCTGCGGGTCTCGCGCAGGGTCAGCTCCTGGAGGATATCGGAAATGTCGTCCGGCATGTCGGCCGCCTCGATCCCGGCCGCCGCATCGGCCTTGTTTTCCCGGTCTGCCAGCTTGGCCGAGTCGGCGTCCGACGCCCTTTCCGCGCCGGTATAGACGGTGAGCCCCCTCACCTCCTGGCCGCCGGAGATCGAATCCGCGTGGATCGAGATGAAAAGGTCCGCCTGCACGTGGCGCGCGGCCTTGACCCGGTCCCCCAGCGAGATGAACACGTCCTTGTCGCGGGTCATGACGACCCTGTAGCGTCCGCCGCCTTCGAGCCTCTTCTGCAGCTTCTGGGCGAAGGAAAGGACGAGATCCTTCTCGAGCACCCCACCGGTGGAATTCGCCCCGGGGTCGATGCCGCCATGGCCCGCATCGACCACGATGACGGGGCGGGCGTCCTTCGCGAGCGGCGCCTGTTCCGAGCCCGCGGACTGGGCCGCCTTGGCCGCGCTGTCGGCCGCCGCGCGATGGAAATCGTCGCGCTCGATGCGGGTGAGTTCGATGGTGAGGAGGGCGGTCCCCCCGGCCGCGTGCGCGTCCACGGTCATGCCCGAGACGGTGGCCGGCTGGGCCAGGTCCATCACGACCCGCGAGCGCCCCGGAGCGAACAGACCGTAGCGGTAGGAGGAGATCAGGCCGGCCTTCTGGCGCCCCGAATCCGGAGGCAGGTGGAACGCCACCTCCGGCAGGTCGATGATGAGACGGTCGGGCCTCTCCATGAGGGAAGCCTGCGCCGTGACGGGCTTGGACAGGGCGATCTTGAACCGGGTCGTGGGCCCGTCCACTTCGACGGACACCTCGGCCGCGATGACCGGAGCCACGACCTTGCCGCCATCGGCATTCGCCCATGCGGAGCCGCCCGCCAGGCTGAGGAATATCGCCAGGAGGCCCGCGCATATCAGGCTGATGAAGGGTTTGTTTCTCATGCTGCGGCTGGAACTTTTCGCGCCCCCTTCCTATCTCATTACGTGGCCTTTGGTTAAGGAAGCTTCTCGGCGAACACCCGATAACGAGACTCTGTTGCATTAACGACACATGTCTCGGCATCTTGCCAAATGCCCCATTCGATCTGTAATGATCATGACCCCGTCCGGCATGGCCGAATCTGACGGCGGACCTGAGGAGATGGTTGTGTTGACCGGTCCTCACGGATCCCGTCACCCTCGACAGGCGCTTGGAAGGGTTCAGTGGGCGATACAGATCGCCACTTATTTGCCGATGTCCGGATTCCGTCCGGCCCATCGATTCCGAGAAAGGGCAGTCTTGAATGGTTGCGCACACGAAGTCAGCTTTGACTCTCGTCCCGGCACCGTTCGAAGCGCGCGTTTCTTTTCGCGCTCGCCCCTCCTTCACCTCATCCGGCTCGAAGCCGGCCCGTTTCAACCCAGAATGTGCCCCCTCAAGGCGCACGATGGCGATCGACAGCACTCCGAACGCAATTCCAGCCCGCCGCTCTCTCATGCGGCGCGGCCACCCGCCTTCACTGCGGCCCCTGCCTCAGGTCCTGCCCTCGGTCGCCATGTCGAGAGTTCAACATGGCAAACAAGATGCTCATCGATGCCTCCCACCCGGAAGAGACCCGGGTCGTGGTGGTGCGCGGCCAGAAGGTCGAAGAATTCGACTTCGAATCCGCTAACAGGAAGCAGCTGCGCGGGAACATCTATCTCGCGAAAGTGACGCGCGTGGAGCCGTCCCTCCAGGCGGCGTTCGTGGAATACGGCGGGAACCGCCACGGGTTTCTCGCCTTCAGCGAAATCCATCCCGACTATTACCAGATCCCGGTCGCCGACCGTCAGGCTCTTCTCGAAGCCGAGGCCGAGGCTCAGGCCGAGGAGGAGCGCGAGGAGGAGCGCCGCCGTCACCGCCGCCGCCGTTCCGCGCCGCGCCGCTCGAACAGCGACGAGACGGTCGCGTCCTCGGAGGCGGAAGCCGGTGCCGAGGGCGCCGAGGCCCCCGCGCCTGCTGAGGGCACCGACGAGACCGCCGATCTGATCGCCGCCGCGGGCGACTTCGAGCCCGCATCGGGCGAAGCCTTCGAAACGTCCCCGGCCACCGAGGGCGCCGAGGAGGCTCAGGCCGCCCCGGAGAGCGCGGAGACCCAGGCAGAGGCCAGGGAGGCGGAGGCCGGGGAGGCAGACGCCGGCGAGACCGCGGACCACCGCGATGCGCCCGCGGAGGACCTGTCCGAGTCTTCGGACTCATCCGGCGACGAGGACTCGGATCATCATGACGAGCATCACGACGAGGAAGAGCACGACGAGGACCACGCCGAAGGCGAGGATGAGGACCATGTCGAGCAGCTCGGCGGCGGCGACGCGATGGAGGACCTTCCCCAGCGCCGCGTCCCGCGCAAGCAGTACAAGATCCAGGAGGTCATCAAGCGCCGCCAGATCCTGCTCGTCCAGGTCGTGAAGGAAGAGCGCGGCAATAAGGGCGCGGCCCTCACCACCTATCTTTCCCTCGCCGGCCGCTATTCGGTGCTCATGCCCAACACGGGCCGTGGCGGCGGCATTTCGCGCAAGATCACCAACGCGGCCGACCGCAAGCGCCTCAAGGAAATCGCCCAGGAGCTGGAGGTGCCCGAGGGAATGGGCATCATCCTGCGCACGGCCGGCGCATCGCGCACCAAGCCCGAGATCAAGCGCGACTACGAATATCTGATGCGCCTGTGGGAGAGCGTGCGCGAGCTGACCCTCAACTCCGCCGCCCCCGCGCTGGTCTATGAGGAAGGCTCGCTGATCAAGCGCGCGATCCGCGACCTTTACAACAAGGACATCGACGACGTTCTCGTGTCCGGCGAGGAGGGCTATCGCGAGGCCAAGGACTTCATGCGCATGCTCATGCCGAGCCATGCCAAGATCGTCCAGCCCTACCGGGAGCCGCAGCCGGTCTTCGCGAAATACGGGGTGGAAGCCCAGCTCGACGCGATGTTCTCCAACGTCGTGACGCTGAAGTCCGGCGGCTATCTGGTCATCAACCCGACGGAGGCCCTGGTCTCCATCGACGTCAACTCGGGCCGATCCACCCGCGAGCACAACATCGAGGACACGGCGCTTCGCACCAACCTCGAAGCGGCCGAGGAAATCGCCCGTCAGCTTCGTCTGCGCGACCTCGCCGGCCTCGTGGTCATCGACTTCATCGACATGGAAGAGAAGCGCAACAACCGCGCCGTCGAGAAGAAGCTCAACGAGTGCCTGAAGAACGACCGCGCCCGCATTCAGGTGGGCCGCATCTCGCCCTTCGGCCTGCTGGAAATGTCGCGCCAGCGCATCCGGACGGGCGTGCTCGAATCCTCCTCCGTCCCCTGCCCGCACTGCGCGGGAACCGGCTTCATCCGTTCGACGCCGTCGGTCGCGCTCCATGTGCTGCGCTCGATCGAGGAAACCCTCATCAAGAATGCCGGCTACAACCTGGTCGTCCGCACCCGGCTGGAGGCCGCCTTCTACATTCTCAACCAGAAGCGCATCCACCTGCGCGAACTGGAAACCCGCTTCGGCGTGGCCATCTCCATCGTGGCCGACGATTCGCTGACCGGCACGACGAACTACGTGATCGACCGGGGCGAGCCCGCGCTTCGCCTCGAACTCAAATCGGCCGCGACCGGCATCCAGATCGACGCCATCACCCCGATGGACGTGGTGGAGGAAGCCGAGCCCGAGATCGAGGCCGAGGACGAGGAGCAGGCCGACGAGGAGGCCAGGGCCTCTGACGACGGTGAAGGCAATGGCCGCCGCCGCCGCCGCCGTCGCCGTCGTCGTGGACGCGACCGCGAGGGTCTCACGGGTGCGGGCCAGGACGAGGACACTTCCGAGGGCGACCTCACCGAGAACGAGGGTCAGGAAGGCGAAGCGGCGGAAGCTGCCGGCGAGGAGGCCGAGGTCGGCGAGAGCGAGGAAGGCGAATCGTCCGATGCCGAAGCCGATGGCAATGGCCGCCGCCGCCGTCGCCGGGGCCGCCGCGGCGGTCGCGGACGCGGTCGCGACGAGGCCGTCGAGACCTTCGCGACCGAGGAAGGCTTCGTGGCTGCGACGGAGGCCGTCGCCCAGGCCGTCGGCACCCTGGACGAGCCGGCAGGCGAATCCGCCCCCGCTCAGGAGCCCGCGGCAGCTCAGGAGCCCGCTGCAGCTCAGGTGACCGTGGCCATCGAGGAGCAGCCTGCCCCCGTCGAGGAGAAGCCCATCGAGACCAAGCCCGAGCCGCAGCCCGTCGAGGAGGCCCCGCAGCCCGTGGCTCCCGAGCCCGAACCGGTCGCGGTCGTGCTCACCCCGCCGGATCCGGAGCGCCCGAAGCGCGCCGGCTGGTGGTCGAAAGCCAAGTCGGTTCTCAGCGGATCGTAAGTTTCCGAGAAAGCAGAAAGGCCCAGCTTGCGCTGGGCCTTTTTCGTTGAAGCGCTCCGCTGCGCAGCGTCAGGATGACGGGAGCGCGGCGGAAGGCTAGAGCCTTTTCCGCAAAAGTGGATGCCGGTTTTGCGAAGAAAAGGCGTCTTTCTCAAACAACAGGAGCCTTTTCCATGAACCGAAGTTCATGGAAAAGGCTCTAGGCGGACGATGAAGAGCGGGACGGGTCCTATTTCAGAAAGCCCCTGAGCCGCGCCACGGTCTCGCGGCAATCGGCGTCGGAACCGGCGAAGGACAGGCGCATGTAGTGCGAGCCTTCGATGGGATCGAAGTCGAGGCCGGGGGTCGCCGCGACGCCCGTCTCCTCCAGCATGCGCCTGCAGAAGCCGATGGAATCGTTGGTGTACCGGGCGATGTCGGCATAGATGTAGAAGGCGCCGTCCACCGGATGCATGTCGGAGATTCCGATCCGCGGCAATTCCTCGAGCAGGTAGCCGCGGTTGCGGGCATAGCCCGCCTTGACGGCCTCCAGCTCCTCGGCGGCGTCGAAGGCCGCGAGCGCCGCGACCTGCGACAGATAGGGCGGCGAGATGTAGAGGTTCTGCGCCAGCCGCTCGACGGGCCGCACGAGCCGCTCGGGCACCACGATCCAGCCGATGCGCCAGCCGGTCATGCAGTAATATTTCGAGAACGAGTTGATGACGACCGCATCGTCGTCCGAGGCGAGCGCCGTCGAAGCGTCCTCGCCATAGGTCAGCCCGTGATAGATCTCGTCCGAGACGAACCAGAGCCCCAGGCGGCGGCAGGCCTCGCCCAGCCCGGCCAGCGCCTTGCGGCCGATCATGGTGCCGGACGGATTGGCCGGGCTCATGGCCAGGATGCCGTGGAGCGGCTTTTCCGCATGGGCCTTCTCGATCGCCTCGGGCGTCATGATCCAGCCGTCGGCCCTGGTGAGCGGAATCACCACCGGCTCGATGCCGAGCGCCTCGAGGATGTTGCGATAGGCCGGATAGCCGGGCGCGGTGATCGCCACCCGCTGGCCCGCATCGAAGAGGCTCAGGAAAGCCAGCACGAACCCCGCCGAGGATCCGGTCGTCACGACGACCCGCTCAGGCGCGATGGAGACGCCGTAGACGTCGCGGTAATGGCGGGCGATCCGCTCCCTCAGAGCCGCGATGCCGAGCGCTTCCGTGTAGCCGATTCGGCCCAGATCCAACGCGGCCTTGGCGGCCTCGCGGGCCGCCCGGGGCGCGGGCGCGGAGGGCTGCCCCACCTCCATATGGATGACGCTGTCCCCTCGCCTTTCTTTCGCCGCAGCGGCGCTCAACACATCCATGGCCAGGAAGGACGAGACCCGGTCCATGCGGCGGGCGATGACGGGAAGGTTCTGATCGGCGATCGATTTTGTCATGGAGAAGCTCGTAGCTCTTTGGAAAGCCGGTCTCAAGAACCATGTTGCGGCCGTCCGCGCCTTCGGCGGCAGCACCGGGGCCGACACGCGGATCCCCGGACCCAAGTCCGGGCATGACGGGTCGTTCCGGAAATACGAAGGCGTGATTTGACGCCGGGCTCTCCAAGCCGCTAACTCACCCCAGATATGTCGTTCCGCCGGGTGCCGAACCTTTCGCATCGCACAGGCCGGAACGGGAAACTCCGCAAAGGATCGGACATGCGTTTCTCGCTTCTCAACACCTGCCGGGCCGCGGCCCTGCTCGGCGCGCTGCTCGGCGGCCTTGCCGTCGCCCCGGCCGCCCTCGCCCAGAATGCGGTCTTCAACGACCAGCAGAAGCAGGCGATCGGCGACATCGTGAAGGAATACCTTCTGAAGAACCCGGAGGTTCTGACGGAGGTGATCGGCGAGCTCGAGAAGCGGCAGGCCGAGGCCCAGCAGGTCGCCCAGGCGAGCGCCGTTAAGGAAACCAAGCAGACGCTCCTGAACGCTCCCCACTCCTATGTGGTCGGCAACCCTTCCGGCGACATCACCCTGGTCGAGTTCTTCGACTACAATTGCGGCTATTGCAAAAAGGCCCTCACCGACCTCCAGACGCTCGTCAAGAACGATCCCAAGCTGCGCGTCGTGCTCAAGGACTTCCCGGTGCTCGGCCCCGATTCCGTGGAAGCGAGCCGGGTGGCCCTCGCGGTCAGGAAGCAGTTGCAGGGTCCGAAACTCTTCGACTACCACGTGAAGGTCCTGGAGACCCGCGGACGCGTGAATGGCGAGCGCGCCATGGCGGTCGCCAAGGAGATGGGCGCCGACATGGCCAAGCTCCAGAAGGACATGGACAGCCCCGACGTGCGCGGCGCCCTTCAGGAAAACATGGCTCTCGGCGACAAGCTGAGCCTGACCGGCACCCCCGCCTTCATCATCGGCGAGGCGGTCATCCCCGGCGCGGTCGGCATCGAGCCCCTGAAGCAGATCATCGACAATGTCCGTTCCTGCGGCAAGGCCACCTGCGGCTAAGTCCGCCCAATCGTGTCATCCCCGGCCTCGCGCCGGGGATCCATGTCTCGAAGACGCCGCGGCTCGGAAAGCCCGGATGGCCTGAACCGGTCCGGCCATGAGGGCGGAAAGCCTTTCCGCGAGCCTCCATTCCCTTGAGGAAATCGCGCCAAGCTCTGGAAAGGCTTGGTTTTCCCCTTCCCCCGTGCCCGCCTTTTGGATAAGAGGGCGTTTCGGCTCCGCCTGACGGAGCTTTATGGAACGCTCCTTTCGCGATGATCAACGTCCACATCCTCAACGGACCCAACATCAACCTGCTCGGCCGCAGAGAGCCCCAGATTTACGGCAGCACCACGCTGGCGGACATCGAGACGCTCGTGCGCGAGAAGGCGGAAGCCCTGGGGGTGGCGATCACGTTCCGCCAGTCGAACCATGAAGGACATCTGGTAGACTGGATCCAGGAGGCGGGAGCACAGGGCGCGGGCATCGTCATCAATGCCGGCGCCTATACCCACACCTCGATCGCTCTGCGCGATGCCATCTCCGGCAGCGGCGCTCCGACGGTCGAGATCCATCTTTCCAACGTTCATGCTCGCGAAGGCTTTCGCCATCGCTCGTTCATCGCACCCGTGTCAGTCGGCGTGATCTGCGGTTTCGGCCCCCAGAGCTATCTGCTCGGCCTCGAAGCGGTTCACCGTGTCATGGTCGAGCGGGCCCGGCTTCCGAAGCCCTCCCAGCACTAGTTCCTCACAATAAAGAGGTGAGCCCCATGGCCAAGGACAACCCTTTCGATCCCGATCTCGTCCGGGAGCTGGCGAACATGATCGCCGAAACGGATCTCAGCGAGATTGAAGTGGAGAAGGGCGACCTCCGCATCCGCGTGGCCCGGACGATCCACGCCGTGACCGTTCCGGTCGCCGCTCCGGCAGCGCTCGCTCCGGCTCCGATCGTCGCGCCGCCGCCGGCCGCCGCCGACATTCCGGGCGCGGCGAAGCCCGGCGCCCCCCATCCGGGCGCGGTGCTCTCGCCCATGGTCGGCACCGCCTACCGCAAGCCCTCCCCGGATGCGAAGTCCTTCGTGGAGATCGGCTCCAAGGTCCAGGCCGGCGACAAGGTCCTCCTCGTCGAGGCCATGAAGACCTTCAACGAGATCGTCGCTCCCCGCGCCGGCACCGTGACCGCCATCTATGTCGAAGACGGAACTCCTGTTGAATACGGCGAACCCCTCCTCGTCATCGAGTAAGGCGCGACATGTTCGATAAGATCCTCATTGCCAACCGAGGCGAGATCGCCCTGCGCATCCTGCGGGCCGCGAAGGAGCTCGGGATCGCCACCGTCGCGGTGCATTCCACCGCCGACGCGGACGCCATGCACGTGCGGCTCGCGGACGAGAGCGTCTGCATCGGGCCGCCCGCCGCCCGCGACAGCTATCTCAACATCCCGGCCCTGATCGCCGCCTGCGAAATCACCGGCGCGGACGCCATCCATCCCGGCTACGGCTTTCTCTCCGAGAACGCCCGCTTCGCCGAGGTGCTGGAGCATCACCGCATCGCCTTCATCGGCCCCAAGGCGGAGCACATCCGCATCATGGGCGACAAGATCGAGGCGAAGCGCACCGCCAAGCGCCTGGGCATTCCCTGCGTGCCCGGCTCCGAAGGCGGCATTTCCGACGAGGACGAGGCCAGGAAGGTCGCATCCGAGATCGGCTACCCGGTCATCATCAAGGCGGCCGCCGGCGGCGGCGGACGCGGCATGAAGGTCGCCCGCAACGAGGCGGATCTCGTCCACGCGCTCCAGACCGCCAAGACCGAGGCGAAGGCCGCCTTCGGAGACGATGCGGTCTATATCGAGAAATACCTCGAGAAGCCCCGCCACATCGAGATTCAGGTGCTCGGCGACGGCAAGGGCGGCGCGATCCATCTGGGCGAACGCGACTGCTCCCTGCAGCGCCGTCACCAGAAGGTCTGGGAAGAAGGCCCCTCGCCGGCCCTGAACGTCGAGATGCGCGAGCGCATCGGCGGCGTCGTGGCGAAAGCCATGCAGGAGCTGCAATATGCGGGCGCCGGCACCATCGAGTTCCTCTACGAGGACGGCGAGTTCTACTTCATCGAGATGAACACCCGTATTCAGGTGGAGCATCCCGTGACCGAGATGATCACCGGGATCGACCTGGTGAACGAGCAGATCCGCGTCGCGGCGGGCCATCCGCTCTCGGTCAAGCAGGAAGACATCAAGATCGAAGGCCATGCCATCGAGTGCCGCGTGAATGCGGAGCATCCCTCCACCTTCCGCCCCTCGCCCGGGACGATCAGCTATTTCCATCCGCCGGGCGGTCTCGGGGTGCGCGTGGACTCGGCGGCCTATCAGGGCTACCGCATCCCGCCGCATTACGATTCCCTCGTCGGCAAGCTCATCGTGCATGGACGCACCCGCAACGAGTGCCTCATGCGCCTGCGCCGGGCGCTCGACGAGTTCGTGGTCGACGGGGTGGACACCACGCTCCCGCTCTTCCGCACCCTCGTGCGCAACCCGGACATTCAGAACGGCCAGTACGACATCCACTGGCTCGAGAACTTCCTGAAGACGGGCGGGCTCGAAGAGGCCTGATCGGTGACGGGCCTCCTCCCGACCGGCCCCGGCAAGGGGTTCGGGGCCGAAGCGTTCGGAGCTTGGCCCCGGACCGACGCTGTGCGGCGGATCGGGAGGAGCGGCCTCTCCTCAAAATCGACATGCCTCCGGTCTAACCCTCGGTTCCGGTCGTTCTATGTGTGCTGACAGAGCCCGAACGATTGGACATGCTGGTGAATGACTAGGCCATCCGACGACAGCATCAGCATCACCCCCGAGATCCTGCTCAAGGCCTATGCCGCAGGCATCTTTCCCATGGGAGAGGATGCCGACGATCCGTCCCTGTTCTGGGTCGAGCCCCGGGAACGGGGCATCATCCCGCTCGACACCTTTCACGTCCCCAAGCGCCTCGTCCGCACGGTTCGCTCCGACGAGTTCGAGGTCCATATCGACCGGGATTTCGACGCGGTGATCGCCGGCTGCGCGGCGCCCGCCGCCGACCGGGAGAAAACCTGGATCAACCGGCGCATCCGGGATCTCTACGGGCAATTGTTCGACGCGGGCTTCTGCCATACGGTCGAGGTCTACCGGGACGACCGCCTCGTCGGCGGCCTCTACGGCGTGCGCCTGAAAGGCGCGTTTTTCGGCGAAAGCATGTTCCACACCGAGCGCGACGCCTCGAAGGTCGCCCTGGTCCATCTCGTGGCCCGGCTCAAGCGCGGCGGCTTCACCCTCCTCGACACCCAGTTCGTGACCTCGCACCTGGCGCAGTTCGGCGCCGTCGAGGTCCCCCGGCGCAGCTACAAGCAGATGCTGCGCATCGCGCTCGACCATGAAGGCAACTGGGACGCCTGGCCCGGGAAACGGAAAGTGAGCGGCGAGGAGGTCATCGCTGCGCTGTAGAGCACCGTCCGGACCCGGTTTTCACGAAAGCGGCCTTCGGGTCAGCAAGAACAATGCGCTCTTTCCAAGACGCCTTCCAAGACGGGAGCATCGGGGGGAATCCCAAAAGGGCAATCCCCCTTCCCGCGTCCGATGCTGTCGATTCGTCAAACCGTCGGATCCATAAGCGCGTATCCTGTCGACCTCGGGCTGGGGGGACGAACACTCGCAGAGGAGGATCACGCGCCATGCCATCGAGCTTCAATGTTCGCAGCGCCGCCGGGTACGAGCAGATCATGGGCCGCTGGAGCCGCAGGCTGGCGGAGCCGTTCATCGGCTTCGCAGGCCTTGCGAACGGCGAACGGATTCTCGACGTCGGATGCGGCACGGGAAGCCTCACCTTCGCATTGCCGCGGGTGGCGGATGTGAGCGAGATCACGGCGATCGACTATTCGGCCGCCTTCGTCGAGGAGGCCCAACGTCGAAACGACGACCCGAGGATTACCATCCAGGAGGGCGATGCCTGCGCCCTCGCCTTCCCGGACGGCCGGTTCGACCGCGCCCTGGCCCTTCTGGTGCTGCATTTCGTCCCCGAGGCTCGAAAGGCCGTGGCGGAGATGCGCCGCGTGGTCCGGCCCGGCGGCAGGATCGCGGCTGCCGTCTGGGACCACCTGGGCGGCATGTCGGGCATGCGCATGATGCTGGACACCCTCGCCATGCAGGACGAGAAAGTCCGGGAGCTGCGCCACCGCTAGTGCTTCCAGCCGATGATGCGGCCGGGCGAAATGAAGCGGTGCTTCATCGCCGAGGGCCTGTCGAACGTCCGGGAGACCGAGCTCCTGGTCCGAATGACTTATGAGAACTTCGCGGATTACTGGGAGCCGTTCGCTGCCGGCGAGGGACCGCTCGGCAGCTATGTGGCAGGTCTCGATCCGGTACGCCTCGCCCGTGCCGAAGAGGCGGTCAGGGCCGCCTATGAGGCCGGCGAGCCCGATGGACCACGCTCTTTCGCGGCGGTCGCATGGGCCTGCCGGGGAGACGTGCCGGAGACCATGTAGCTCCGGCCCGGGATCAGCGATCCGTATTGATCAGGGGCGCATTCCGGTTGAAATCCGGACCGCTGCGCCGCGCCGGCTGCCGCGGCTGGGGCGGGGCATTCGTCAACGGAGGCGCAGGCGGCAGCGGCCGGGCGCCGCCGGAATCGGGCGGAGCCATGATGTCGCGCGGGCGGCCGGGATCGGTCGATGTGCGCTGGGTGCTCGGCTCGATCGGCGGCAGTTCCTCGGGCGTCTCCTTGGGCTCGGCGATCACCTCGGTGCCGCCTTTGCAGTCCACGAGCCAGATGTCGTAGACCGGGTGCTCGATTCCGTGCAGGCCGGGGCTCGCGGCGAACATCCAGCCCGAGAACACCTTGCGGGCGCTCCCATCGGTGCCGGCCTCCTCCACCTCGACGAAGGAGGTGGTGTTCGGGGTCTCCGTCGCAGGCTTGGTGAAGCAGACGCGCGGCGTCATCTGGAGCGCGCCGAACTGAACCGTCTCGTCGACCTTGACCTCGAACGAGACGATGCGCCCGGTGATCTTGTCGAGGCCGGAAAAGACCGCCGTCGGATTCTTGATTCTGTCCGCCTGGGCCGTACCGGCCGCGCCGACGACCGAGGCGAGCACCAGGGCAGCCCGCGTCCATTCGAACTTCATTGTCTTAATCCATGCCCCTTGTGAACGGGTTCCACAGCCAGGAAAGGCCTGCGTCGGGTCGGGCAACGCGATAACACGCGAACCATGATGGAAAAAGGGCAAGCGAGGAAAAGAGACCCGTTGGATCCGCCCTTTTCGGGACGGGCTTCCGTCAGGCCGAACTCACCGCTCCAGGGGATTGGGCGCGGGCGCCTTCATGGCCTCGCCTGCCTTCTCCCGGCGCTCGTAATGGGCGGTGGAGCAGACGACGGAGCAAAGAAGACCGCGATCCGACCAGTAGGAGGGACCGTTTTCGGCCTTGCCGGCATGGTATGCGAAGTCGCCGTGGCCGTAAGGCAGGCCGCATTCGATGCAGGTGCGCGGTTGGGGTCGGTTCAGCATGGCGTTCTCAGAATCGGGGCCGCCGGGCCTCACTCGCCCGGCGTCCAGGGAACGTAGTCGCCGGTTGCGGCGGGACGCCGGCCGGTGGAGAGCTGGGATCCTTGCGGGCGGTAGGCCTGAGACGTGCCCGTCATGTTGGGCACGTAAGGCTTCTCCCACGGGTACGGCCGATAATTCTCCTCGCTCGGAGGCACATCGCCGTTATGGCAGAGCCAGGCGCGCCAGCCGGGCGGGACCCTCGAGGCATCGGCTTCGCCGTTATAGATGACCCAGCGACGCTCCGCGCCCACATTCGAATCGATCGGCTGGGGCTGGGTGTAGCGGTAGTAGCGGTTGCCGAACTCGTCCTGGCCGACGAACTGCCCCTTGCGCCACGTAAAGAACCGGGTGCCGAGGGTCTGCCCGTTCCACCAGGTGAAGAACTGCGTCAAAAACTGTTTCATGCGTCTGCCATAGGGTCGAAAAGCTGGCCGGAATATGGCGTCGGATCTTCGAGAAGTCCAGGAACGATTGCGGGCGCCCCTGCTCACGCTTTTCCATGGGAAAAGGGGTGCTTTGGGGCGCCCCTTTCACGTGGCGAACAGACTGGTCGGCTGACCGGGAATCACCAGGGCGGCGACCATACGGGAGATTCTAAAGAGACGAATCGCCGCGAAGGAAGAACAGACCCCGTTCCGCCGATTCGGTCGGCGCGTGCTGGAGGGCTCTTTCCTTGGTTTTCCGGGCTTCGCTCATAGGCTCCGAGGTCCTGACCGGAACCTGTCCCGCGTTCCCCCGGAGCGGAGCCGCGAACCCCATATTTGGGGGCCTGGGTTTCCCGTTAACCACGATTTGTACACCGCGAATTTCGCCGGCAGAATTTATGCTTCGGGATTCTGAAAGGATTCTCTTGAGCTTAGCCACTTTTCCACATTTTTAACATTTGCCCACTATATGTAGTTGGAACCACGGTCGCCGCTACAAGTTCTTGACGCAGGACCCTCAAGACGACTAGCTTGCCGGAGTGCCGATCTGAGACCGGCGGCCCCTCTGCGAGGAGGGGTTGAAATCTCCCAAGAGTCAGCGTCAGGGCCACGCGGTAAACCACTTGCCGCGGGAACTGTGGCGTCCGAAGGAGACGTGGCTCGGGCGTGCGAGTGGCGGTTCGACACGAGCGGACCGTGGGGGCGTCAAAAGAATTATTATCGGGCAATCGTTGCGGACCCTGTCCGCGGCGCGGGGGCTTTTTGTCTCCGATAGCAAGGGATCAGACAGATGCGGATCGAGCGGCGTTACACGCAAAACGGGCAATCGCCCTATTCCTCCCTCGCCTTCCGGCTCGCCACGAGCGAGATCCGCAATCCGGACGGTTCCATCGTCTTCAGGCTCGAGAACATCGAGGTGCCGGAGACCTGGAGCCAGGTGGCGTCCGACGTGCTGGCCCAGAAGTATTTCCGCAAGGCCGGCGTTCCGGCCCGCCTGAGACGAGTGGAGGAGAACGACGTCCCGTCCTGGCTCTGGCGCTCGGTGCCGGACGAGGCCGAGCTCGCCAGCCTGCCGGAAGAGAGCCGCTACGGCTCCGAGATCTCCTCCAAGCAGGTGTTCGACCGGCTCGCGGGCTGCTGGACCTATTGGGGCTGGAAGGGCGGCTATTTCTCGTCGGAAGACGACGCGCAGGCCTTCTATGACGAGCTGCGCTACATGCTCGCCAACCAGATGGTGGCGCCCAACTCCCCGCAATGGTTCAACACCGGCCTGCACTGGGCCTACGGCATCGACGGCCCCGGCCAGGGCCACTATTACGTGGACTACAAGACCGGCCGGCTGACCAAGTCGAAATCGGCCTACGAGCACCCGCAGCCCCATGCCTGCTTCATCCAGAGCGTCGAGGACGACCTGGTGAACGAGGGCGGCATCATGGACCTGTGGGTCCGCGAGGCGCGCCTGTTCAAGTACGGCTCGGGCACCGGCTCGAACTTCTCCAAGCTGCGCGGCGAGGGCGAGAGGCTCTCCGGCGGCGGCCGTTCCTCGGGCCTCATGTCGTTCCTCAAGATCGGCGACCGCGCCGCGGGCGCGATCAAGTCCGGCGGCACCACCCGCCGCGCGGCCAAGATGGTGGTGGTCGACGTCGACCATCCCGACATCGAGAGTTACATCGACTGGAAGGTGAAGGAAGAGCAGAAGGTGGCGGCCCTCGTGGCCGGCTCCAAGCTCGCCGCCAAGCACCTGAAAGCCATCATGAAGGCCTGCGTGAACTGCGAGGCCGAAGGCGACGCCTGCTTCGATCCGGAGAAGAACCCGGCTCTGAAGAAGGAGATCAAGATGGCGCGCCGGGTCCAGATCCCGGACAACTACATCAAGCGCGTCATCCAGTTCGCGCGCCAGGGCTACACGGATATCGACTTCCCCGTCTACGACACGGATTGGGATTCGGAGGCCTATCTCACGGTCTCGGGCCAGAACTCCAACAACTCCGTCTCCGTGACGGACGACTTCCTGCGCGCCGTGGAGACGGATGGGGAGTGGAAGCTCACCGCCCGCAAGGACGGCAAGGTCATCAAGACCCTCAAGGCCCGCGACCTGTGGGAGCAGATCGGCCACGCCGCCTGGGCGTCGGCGGATCCGGGCCTGCACTTCAACACCACCATGAACGACTGGCACACCAGCCCCGCCGGTGGCCGCATCCGGGCGTCGAACCCCTGCTCGGAATACATGTTCCTGGACGACACGGCCTGCAACCTCGCCTCGGCCAACCTGCTGCAGTTCTTCGACCGCGCCGCGCACAAGTTCGACGCGGGGTCCTTCGAGCATGCCTGCCGCCTGTGGACGATCGTGCTCGAAATCTCCGTCCTGATGGCGCAGTTCCCGTCGAAGGAGATCGCGCAGCTCTCGTATGAGTACCGCACGCTCGGCCTGGGCTACGCCAATATCGGCGGCCTGCTCATGACCATGGGCCTTCCTTACGATTCCGCCGAGGGCCGTGCGCTCGGCGGCGCGCTCACCGCGATCATGACCGGCGTGTCCTATGCCACCTCGGCCGAGATGGCGGGCGAGCTCGGCGCTTTCCCGAACTACAAGGCCAACGCGAAGCACATGCTGCGCGTGATCCGCAACCATCGCCGCGCCGCGCATGGCGTCGCCGAAGGCTATGAAGGCCTCTCCGTCAACCCGGTCCCGCTCGATCACGCCTCATGCCCCGACCAGGACCTGATCGCCCACGCGAAGGCCGCCTGGGACAAGGCGCTCGACCTCGGCGAGACGCACGGCTACCGCAACGCGCAGTCGACCGTGATCGCGCCCACCGGCACGATCGGCCTCGTGATGGATTGCGACACCACCGGCATCGAGCCCGACTTCGCCCTCGTGAAGTTCAAGAAGCTCGCGGGCGGCGGCTACTTCAAGATCATCAACCGGGCCGTGCCCGACGCGCTGCGCGCCCTGGGCTACCGGGAATCCGAGATCGCCGAGATCGAGGCCTACGCGGTCGGCCACGGCTCGATGAAGCAGGCCCCCGCCATCAACCCGGGAAGTTTGCGGACGAAGGGCTTCACGGACGAGAAGATCGAGGCCGTGGAAAAGGGCCTCAAATCCGCCTTCGACATCAAGTTCGTGTTCAACCGCTGGACGCTCGGAGAGGACTTCCTCACGGGCACGCTGAAGGTTCCGGCCGAGCGGCTCAACGACCCGACCTTCGACCTCCTGTCCTTCCTCGGCTTCTCGAAGGCCGACGTCGAGGCCGCGAACATCCATATCTGCGGTGCGATGACGCTCGAAGGCGCGCCCTTCCTGAAGACCGAGCATTACGCGGTGTTCGACTGCGCCAATCCGTGCGGCAAGATCGGCAAGCGCTACCTCTCGGTGGAGAGCCACATCCGCATGATGGCGGCAGCGCAGCCCTTCATCTCGGGCGCGATCTCCAAGACCATCAACATGCCCAACGACGCCACCGTCGAGGATTGCAAGAACGCCTACATGCTTTCCTGGAAGCTGGCCCTGAAGGCGAACGCCCTCTACCGCGACGGCTCCAAGCTGTCGCAGCCGCTGAACTCCGCCCTCATCGCCGATGAGGACGAGGACGCGGAGGACGCGGTGGAGGCCGTCACGGCGCTTCCCGCCGCCGCCAAGGCCGCGCATGTGTCGGAGAAGATCGTCGAGAAGGTGGTCGAGCGCGTGGTGGCGCTGCGCGAGCGCGAGAAGATGCCCGATCGCCGCAAGGGATACACCCAGAAGGCCGTGGTCGGCGGACACAAGGTGTATCTGCGCACCGGCGAATACGACGACGGCCGCCTCGGCGAGATCTTCATCGACATGCACAAGGAAGGCGCGGCCTTCCGGGCGATGATGAACAACTTCGCCATCGCGATCTCGCTCGGCCTGCAATACGGCGTGCCGCTGGAGGAATACGTGGAGGCCTTCACCTTCACGCGCTTCGAGCCGGCCGGCTTCGTGCAGGGGAACGAGCGCATCAAGTCGGCGACCTCGATCATCGACTACGTGTTCCGCGAGCTTGCGGTGTCCTATCTCGCCCGCAACGATCTCGCCCATGTGGATCCGTCCGAGGCCGGCCCCACCACCATCGGCTCGGGCGAAGCCCAGTCGAAGGCGCCGGAAGCGGCTCCCGCCACGGCCATCGTGTCCCGCGGCTTCACCCGCGGCAACGTCGACCGCCTCATGCTCATCCCGGGCGGCGGCAGCGCCGCAGGCCAAACGCAGCGCACGGGCAGCGTGACGGTCGGCGCGACCGCGCTCAAGAGCGAACTCGCCCAGCCCTTCCCGCAGGCGGACGAGAAGGTCGGCGAAGCGGAGATGGCCAAACTCGCCTTCACAGCCCCCGCCCCCTCCCTCGCCGACAAGCGCGCCGAGGCCAAGATGAAAGGCTATGTGGGCGAAGCCTGTCCCGAGTGCGCGAACTTCACGCTGGTCCGGAACGGGACGTGCCTGAAGTGCGACACGTGCGGTTCTACGACGGGGTGTTCGTAAGACGCTCTGACCCGGAGGTCTTTGTGTGGACGCTCGCATAGGATAGCAACAATTCGGCAAAGTGCTTCCTCAATGCGCGGATCAGCCTGCCTCACCCACTGAAGCGCAAGGCGAGGTCCTTCTAAAAGCGGATCGAAACCTCGGCTAACGGATTGAACCGAAAGGCCGCCCAATTGGGCGGCCTTCTCTTGTGTCAGTCCATGAAATTTTGTCCGCTCTCAGCCCCGTTGCGGACGCTCGCCGTACTGCCGGAACGTGCCAATACGCGACCTTCGCCGCCTTGCGCCAAGGATCGCCGCCGCAGTCGCCGCAGTCCCCTCCTGCCTGGGTCTAGACGGAGAGACGATGATCATGACGCCGATCCGCGAGCGCCCCACAGGCATCCGCGCTCTGAACCAGCGCCTGCACGACGCGAGGTGCGAGACCCTGAGGCTGCCGGAGATGGAGGGTGCGCTCAGCGAGGTCTTCTCCCAGGGATCCCGTGACTCATCGCCGGAATGATTACCGGAGGCGCCTCGACAACGGGAGACTGGGACGGATAGCGAGCATCGATCTTGAAGGCCGTAAGCTCATCGCCGTGTTCGACGAAGAGGAGCACGAATTCGACGAGATGTCTCTCATCGACCTGGGGCTCCGCTACGCCCTCACCTGCCACCGCGCCCAGGCTCCCAAGCCCCGAAGGTGGTC
The DNA here is from genome assembly GCF_047497095.1 of Microvirga sp. M2. Lineage (NCBI taxonomy): Bacteria > Pseudomonadati > Pseudomonadota > Alphaproteobacteria > Hyphomicrobiales > Methylobacteriaceae > Microvirga > Microvirga sp. M2. Next base: position 2,159,455 of record NZ_CP134063.1, on the reverse strand, counting down.
GTCGCCATGCCGCCCACCCGCGTGCTAGACTGAACCGATCCCGGATTTTGGACCACCTGCGGTTAGAGTTTTCCGGCTTCTGCGCTGAGCCCCTTCTTTGGACCACCTGCGGTTAGAGTTTTCCGGCGTCTGCGCTGAGCCCCTTCTTTGGATCGCCGGAGGCTAGAGTTTTCCGGCCTCGTTCACGGCGGCAGGCTGGCTGTGCTGCCGTGATTTGTCAGTGAGATCGGAGGCTTATGCCCAAGGGCGCCATGTGGCCGATCCTCATTGTCGTATCGACGCCAATCCTCCATCTTTTCGCGCGCATCGGCAAGCGTCAGGAACCAGTGCTGGTTCAGACACTCGGCCCGAAAGCGGCCGTTGAAGGCTTCAATATACGCGTTGTCGGTCGGCTTGCCGGGCCGGGAGAAGTCGAGCGTGACACCCCTGGCATAGGCCCACAGATCCAGGTCACGACTGACAAACTCCGAGCCCTGGTCGACCCGGATCGTCGTCGGATAGCCGATCTCGGCACAGGTCCGCTCGAGCACCTGCACCACGTCCTCGCCCCGATAGCTGAAGCGCGGATCAATCACCGGTGAGTAGCGCGAGAAGATGTCCACCACGGTCAGGACCCGCAGCTTCCGGCCGGTGGCCAGCTGGTCATGCACGATGTGACTTCCCAGATTTAATTACCCGCTTTAGCCACCTGGGTGCCCGATTGGCGTGACTGCTCGGCCCGATCCAAAAATTGCAACAATTTCAATGAGACCTCCTGGCGCTAATCCGCGCGTCCGAACGGCTGGGACGGATTGTCTTCGACGGGGATACCCTCTTCCCTGCGCGATGACCTGTAGCCGCTCGATGTCGCGGACCGCGACGGCACCTGGATTGCGCCGGGAGATTTTCTTCTTGGTCGTCAATTCGTCCAGCGCTTGCTGATGGGCACTGCGGACCTACTGGATCCTGCCTTGGGCCGCCGCGACATCGTCGCAACTGATCGTACACGCTCTGCCAGGGCGGATCCTCGTGCGGCAACAACCGCCAGGGTTCGACACCGCGCAGAATGTAGAGGATGGCATTCAGGACCAACCGCAGGCCATGCTTGCGAGGACGCCCACGGCGTGTCGTGGAGGCAAGGAGCGGCGCCCGGATCGTTCACTCCGCATCGCTCAGGTCGCTTCATAGAAGGAGGCTGTCATGCCCCTTCAGATGGGCTCAACCCGATTTGCCAGACACCCTCTAATCCTCTCCGTGGCTTCGCGCGAGCTCTCGGACCTCCTGCTCCCGGCAGTCCCGGATGGCCTCCATCGGGCTCAGCCCGCCGAGAGCGTCGTCCGGCCGGACGAGCCATTCCAGCCGCATCCACGGCGATCGGATCGGCATCACGGCGAGGATCTCGCGCAGGATCAGGACCGTCATAGAGTCCCGCATCATGCAGGCCGGGACCACCAGGCGCCCGTCCATCTCGACGGAGATCCAGGTGCCCTCCTCGACGGAGCGGCGCAGGTGATCGACCGAGACGCCGAGCCACTCGGCCGCCAGCTCCTCCTCGAGGTAGCCCCCGGCCAGCCGCAGGATCTCGCGCCTGGTGGCCTCGCCTTCCGCGATCAGGACGGCCTCCTCGGGAGGACGAGGGAGCTTCAGCCGCCTGCCGGGAGCGCCTGAGCGGAGTGTCAGGCGCGGCAAGGGCACAGGCTGCCAACCCATCTCGCGGAGAGCCTCGCCGAACGTCTGCTCCTTCTCGGCATCCTCGCCCTCGGCGGCTAGATCCGTCACGACGGCATGCCGCGGAGCGACGCCCATGGCTCCCGTCGCCCGGACCTGCCGAAGCGCCTCCTGGAACTGCTCGTCATCATCCGCGGCTCCGCTGATCTCCTCGATGGAGCGGACGCGATCGGGTTCTCTGCCCTTCCCCTTCAGACTGCCGTATAGCGCCCGCCAGTCGGAGGTGATCAGGTCCCCCCTCACCTCGCCGTACACAGGGATCGGGACGCCGTCCACGAGCTCATACCGGCTCGGCTGAGTCCTCACCCATTCCTGAAACTCGGCCTCGCTCATCGGCACTCGGGGTGTCGGGGCCATCCCAGCCTCTGTTTCGTCACAGAACTTGGGAACGGGATAGCCATCCACAAGCTCCCATTTCTCCTCCTGGGTCTCGGCCCACTCCAGAAACTCGTCAGCGGTCATGGGGAGGCGCGGCATCTTCCGATCACCCATAGGCAGTCTCCTCAGGAGTGCGTCGTCTCGGCCTCGAGCGGCCGGCCGAGACGATCCCACCTAGCCATGGAATGGGCACACCCGTGATCCTCGGCCATCACCCAAAGGTCCGAGGTTCGGATCAGCCGACCCTTGCCGGGGAGGGTCGGGTGCCCGTTTGCGCCGCCGACGAGGACGGGGATGGGCATGTAGTGTTCCATCCATCCGTCGAGGATCGTGGCATCGGCGGCGAGCGCGGAAGGATCGGCGCCGTCTCGGAGGGCCTTCAAGTCTGCCGCAAGACGCTCCAAGCGGTCGATCATCCCGTCGATGTCCTCGCCGGTCGTCGTTCTCAGGCCATCGCGCGTCACCCTAATCATGGAGATCCTCGAGTTAGCGCCGGAAGTTGGGGACGGCATGAAGGGATGAAGCGGCGTATCGCGGGGGTGTTCGAGCCTCCACTTCTCCACCAAAGGAGTGATACGCCTTATCTGATCATAACGTCTTCAAACTCGCCCAGCCAGGGAGCTTTACCGACGCTCTGACCGACATCCTGCGCGAGGGTGCCCGCGCCTTGCTGGCCCAAGCTCGGTCGGCAAACCGTCGACCGCCTGCTGATGGACTGCGGGCCTACTGGATCCTGCCTTGCGCCGCCGCGACATCGATCATGGCTGCCCGTCGAAGGCGTTCAGACAGCCGGCCAATCCACTATATGCGACCATATTACCATAGGTTGAGAAAAACTTACTGTTCCCCGAACCACTATCCCATTGCTATCGTCCCAAACTTGGGCTTACGGGGCATAGAATCAGGATGGCTGACGGAGACGTTTCTTTATCTATTGTGGTGTCCAACCACATCTCTGCGGCGTTCCATCAAAACTCGGTTCCCACCGTTCGCGAGATTACCGTCGAGAATGGGACCGACCGCGACTTGGTTGACTTGGTGGTCGAAGTCGCATCGGAGCCGGAGTTCGCGGCGTCGCTGTCCCTTCGGATCGACCGTATCCCTGCAAAATCCGCCCAGCATGTCCGCAGTCCCAACCTGCCCTTGAGCATCGCCTTCCTGCGCAAGCTGACCGAGGGGATCCAGGGCGAACTTCGCTTCACCCTCAAGGAACAAGGCACGGAGATCGCCCGGGAGGTGAAGCCGATCCACCTCCTCCCGCCATCACACTGGGGCGGGAGCGGATCGGCCCCCGAACTACTTGCGGCGTTCGTTCGCCCAAATGATCCAGCCATCGACGCAATCCTAAGGGAGGCCGGGCTCAAGCTGGCGGCGGCTGGCAAGCCGAATGCTATCGATGGGTATACCTCGGGGCGCCGTGATCGGGCCTGGGAACTCGCGGCTGCGATTTGGTCCGTGCTGGCGGCAAAACGCCTGACCTACGTCCTCCCCCCGAAAAGCTTCGAGAGGCAGGGACAGAAGGTCCGCTCACCCTCCGAAATTCTCGAGAAACGGATCGGAACCTGCCTCGACCTCACACTACTCTACGCGGCTGCCCTGGAACAGGCTGGTCTCAATCCGATGGTCGTCCTTACCGAGGGACATGCCTTCGTCGGAGTGTTCCTGCGTCGGGAGGAGATGCCGATGGCGGTTGTCGACGACGTCCAAGTCCTCCGCAAGCGCCGGGATGCCGAGGAAGCGATTTTCGTCGAGACGACCTACCTGACCCATACGCCCCCGGCGCGGTTCGGCGATGCCGTGCGTAAGGGAGCGGCCCACATCGAAGACGGCGCAGAGGCTACGCTTGAGCTCGCCGTTGACATCTCGCGGGCGCGATCGGCGCAGATCCGACCGCTCGACCTCGGGGACGGGGCGGCTGCGACGTCAACCGAAAGGCAAGAAGGCCCCGAATTCGACGTCGGCATCGACGAGGCTCCTACGTTTGCCGAGGATATCGTCATTCGGGAAGTCGAAGACCCGAACATTGACAGGCTGGAACGGTGGAAGCGAAAACTCCTCGACCTCACGCTCCGCAACAAGATGCTCAATTTCAAGGACGGCGCGAAGTCGATCCGGATCGAGTGTCCCGAACCTCATGTTCTGGAGGATGCCCTGTCCGGCGGTCGGCGTTTCAAGATATTGCCGCAGTCGAGCGTCCTCGGCGAGGGCGACGTCCGTGACGCCAAGCTCCACGAAGAGAGGACGAACGCCGACGCCCGCCGCCAGATAGCCATTGACGCGCTGGCCCGTAACGAACTGCATTCGACGCTTGATGAGAAGGACCTGAACGCGCGGCTGACCGATCTCTACCGCGTAACGCGCACCGCGTTCGAGGAAGGCGGCTCCAACATCCTCTTCCTCGCTCTCGGTTTCCTGCGCTGGCGGCAGGACGAGAAGGGCAAGGGACAGGAACTCAAGGCCCCCCTCCTCCTCGTCCCTGTCTCCCTTGAGCGGTCAAGTGTGAGGGCCGGCTTTCGACTCGCTCTGCACGAGGATGAGATCCGCTTCAATCCAACTCTGCTGGAGATGCTCCGCCAGGACTTCAATCTGCGGATGAAGGAACTCGAAGGGGAACTGCCAGCCGACGGTTCCGGTATCGACGTGGCCAAGGTCTGGAGCATCGTGCGCGCACACGTGCGAGATATTCGTGGATGGGAGGTGACCACGGAGGTTGTCCTGTCGACCTTCTCATTCACCAAGTTCCTGATGTGGCGCGACCTCGTCGAGCGAATGCACCTGCTCAAGCAGAACTCAGTCGTCCGCCATCTCGTCGACACCCCGAAGCACTCCTATGGCGACGACAGGCCTTTCCCGTCGCCCGCCAAGCTCGACCACGAGCGGCATCCCTCGGAAGTGTTCGCGCCTCTGTCCACCGACTCTTCCCAGCTTGCGGCGGTGTTTGCTGCCGCCGGGGGCAAGGATTTTGTCCTTCACGGACCGCCCGGGACCGGTAAGAGCCAGACGATCACGAACATGATCTCCCAACTGCTCGCGATGGGGCGGAAGGTTCTGTTCGTGTCGCAGAAGACCGCGGCGCTTGAGGTGGTCCGTCGGCGCCTGGTTGATGTCGGCCTGGGGGACTATTGTCTCGAGGTTCACTCCTCGAAGGCGCAGAAGTCGGCAATCCTCAACCAACTCAAGACCTCGTGGCATGAGCGCGCGGTCCCGGACGCGCGCGAGTGGAAGGAGGCGGCCGAGGAACTGGCTGACCTTAGGAATGAGCTGAACGCTCTTGTGGCAGCCCTCCACACCCGCCGCTCCAACGGGATGTCCGCATACCAGACCTTCGGGATCGTGGTGGCCCACCGCGGCCGCTTTGAAGATGTGGTCTTGGGCTGGCCGGCCGCGACGCACGATGAGGCTTTCCTTGCCAACCTCCGCAAGACATGCCGCGACCTGTCGACCGCGATCCGGGCGGCCGGCGATCCTTCCGAGCATCCCCTGCGCGGGATCCGAACACTGGAGTGGAGCCCACGATGGCGCACGGAGCTGACTGCCGCTCTTGATGCGCTTGTCAGGGCTATCGCTCCCCTCGGGGACGCCACCCGCAGGATTGGCGACGTCACCGGCCTGCCTGAGGCGGCCTCCTATGCGGCGATGCGGGCAGTTGCCTTGCTGGCGGCTCTGCTCACCCGCCCAGAGGCGCGAAAAGCCGCCCGCTGCATTGCGACCGACCACGCAGCGCTCCGCTCCGCAATCGAGGACTTGCAGTCCCTGAGGACCAAGGCCGCAGAGCTCACCGGCGGTCTTTCCGGTGCGTACAGTCCATCTGTGTTCAAGGAGGACCTCCGCGCCATCCTCGCGGACTGGCGCGCCGCGTCCGAGTCGAACTTCCTGTTCCGCAGCAGTCGGCAGGGCAAGGTGCGTCTGGCCTTGCAGCCTTTCGCCACTTCTCAGGTGCCGACCGACCTCGGCATGGAACTCGTGAAGCTGCTAGATCTTCAAGAGGTGCGCGCGTCTGCGGAGCGTCTCCGCGAGGTCTTCGTTGCGGTTGGCACCTCATGGGAGGGCATTGATACCGATACCGCGGAGGTCCAGGGCTGGCTCGAGTGGGCGGCCCATGCCCGGAAGGTTTCCTCGCTGGCAGCCGACGTGCTGGGCCTCGACCGCTCCCACATGCTCGAGCGCATGCGCGATCTGCTCGCGGACCATGGCCAGTGGGAGCCGGGACGTGCAGGCGAGGCGGCCAGCAACTTCCTGTCCGTCTGGGAGGTGGCCACGTCCGCAATCACGGCGGTCGCCCGTCTCGCTGGCCTTGGTGACGGCTCGATCCCACTTGCGGAAGGACCACACTGGATCGAGGAGACGACGGCTATCGCAACGCGGTGGAAGTCGAACCTCGGTCGTGCGCAGGAATGGTGCTTTTGGAATACATCCGGCAGCCGAGCGGCCGAACTCGGCCTTGGCCCGCTGGTCGCCGCCATCGGCAGGGGCACCGTCGGCCCTGAGGAAGTGGCTACTGCGTTCGAGGCCGCCTATGCCCGGTGGTGGGCGGACCGCGTTGTGGACAACGACGTCGTCCTGCGCTCGTTCGTTCCCGCCCGCCATGAGGACGTGATCGCGCGTTTCAGGGCGGCTGACGAGCGCGTCGTCGAGCTGTCGAAGCGGATCATCAAGGCCCATCTCTCCGGCGATATCCCGCCGCCCAACGCCTTCGGAGCAGATCCCGAGTGGGGAACACTCGCTCGTGAGATCACGAAGCGTGCCAAGCACATGCCCGTGCGCCGGCTGTTCTCCGAGATCCCGAGCGTGCTCACGAAGCTGACACCCTGTGTGATGATGAGCCCGCTCTCCATCGCCCAGTATCTCCCGCCAGATGGTGCCCCCTTTGATGTCGTCATCTTCGACGAGGCGTCGCAAATTCCTGTGTGGGACGCCATCGGGGCAATCGCCCGTGGCAAGCAGGTGATTATCGTTGGCGATCCCGAACAGTTGCCGCCCACCAGCGTCGGCGAGCGCGGCGTCGACGAGATCGAGGACGGTACGGACGTTGAGGACCAGGAGAGCATCCTCGATGAGTGTCTCGCAGCGAACATCCCGCAAATCCGCCTCGATTGGCACTACCGCAGCGAGCACGAGAGCCTGATTGCGTTCTCGAACAAGCACTACTACCGCGGCGAGCTCGTGACCTTCCCCTCCCCCCTGACGACGGACCAGGCCGTCCGGTACATCCACGTACCCGGGGGCGTCTACGAGCGGGGCAAGGGCCGCATCAATCAGGAAGAGGCCAAGGCAGTGGTCGCCGATGTTGTCCGGCGTTTGAAGGATCCCACATTCCGTGCACGGAAGCAGTCACTTGGCGTGGTCACCTTCAACGCCGAGCAGCAGCGCCTTGTGGAGAACCTCCTCGACCAGGAGCGGCGTTCTTATCCGGAGCTGGAAGACTTCTTCGACCGGACCCGCTGGCATGAACCCGTGTTCGTTAAGAACCTGGAGAACGTGCAGGGCGACGAGCGTGACGTCATTCTTTTCACTGTCGCGGTGGCGCCGGACCAAGCTGGCCGGGGCGTGGCCACAATCAGCTCCCTCAACAAGGAGGGCGGCTACCGCCGCCTGAACGTGGCGATCACCCGCGCTCGGCGGGAGATGATTGTCTTTGCCACACTCCGGCCGGACCAGATTGACCTCAGTCGCACGAACGCCCGCGCCATTCGCGACTTCAAGCACTTTCTCGAGTTCGCCGAGCGTGGTCCCCGCGCTCTGGCGGAAGCCTTTACTCCCACCGGCCGTGATACGGAGTCCCCATTCGAGGACGCCGTGAAGAAGGCGCTGGAGTCCCAAGGATGGGAGGTCCATACCCAAATCGGCGTCTCCAAGTTCCGCGTTGATCTCGCGGTCGTACACCCGGACGCACCGGGCCGCTACCTCGCGGGCATCGAATGTGACGGAGCGACCTATCATCGTTCGGCCACGGCCCGCGATCGCGACAGGCTGCGGGAACACATCCTCACCAAGCTCGGATGGCGCATCCGACGGATCTGGAGCACCGAATGGTGGATGGATACCGAGCGTGCTTTCGAGGCGCTCCACGCGAGGCTTACGGCTGACCTTGAGGAAGATCGCAGCAGGCCTAAGGCGGCAGAGGCGATCCCTGATGGGTTGATACCATCTCAAGGCGATCTCGCGCTGACACCCGCCGCAGGATCCACCGACACAGAGCCGTCCTCAAGCGACTACATGCTTGTTGTGGCTCCTGCGACGACCGAGCAGGTGACACCGCCCGCGCACGATCAGGACAATGAGACCACCGAGGAACAACGCATCTACGCCCGCCGAGAGGCTGATCCTCGCAAGGCTACCGTCATTCCGACTCCGCAGGGCATCTACGTCCCCGCCAATCTCGTCGACAGTGGACATGTCCCCGATGGAGGCCACTTCTACGACCCGGCCTATCGCCCAAAACTCAGGGAGATGGTCCGGCACGTGATCCGCACCGAGGGGCCAGTCTTTGATGACGTCCTTGTCCAGCGGCTGGCTCGATCACATGGCTTCCAACGTGCAGCGGGAAAGATCCGGGAAATCGTCCTCGGCGTGATTCCCCAAGATATTGGACGGACCGAGGAGGATGGACGCCTTGTGTTCTGGCCAGAGGCGAGCGATCCCGGGCATCCTTTTCCTCTCAGGGAGTCGGATCCGGAGGTGAGGTCGCATGGCGACATTCCTATTCACGAGTTGGCCAGCCTCGCCGCGAGCCTGGCTGCCGGCGGAGAGGATGACGAAACGGTCATTCGACTGATGGCAGAGAAGTTTGGACTGTCGCGGATTAAGCAGGGAACGCGCACGCGGTTTGAGGCAGCCCTCGAGTTCGCGAAACGGTCTATCCGTACATAGTCTTAGCCTCTGGCTAATACCTCAAGATCCTTACAAGGATGACTGGTTCCGAATGACACCCGAAGCTGGCGATACGCGACCGACACTTACCCAGGTCCAAATCATTCAATCGCTCGCCGAGGCCCTTGCTTGGTTCGAGAAGGAGCTGAGCTGGGGTGTCGCTCCGGCGGAACTGAACCATCTCACCGGCCGGATTGGCGAACTCTACGCTGCGATGATCACACGCGGCCAGATGGCTTTGGAAACGAATCAACGGGGATACGACGTCGTTTCGTCAGCAAATGAGCGTATCTCCGTGAAAACCATCACGACCTCTTCCCAAGTGTCCTTCAACGCCTCGACTTTCGAGTTCGTCGACAGGGTTATGGTCTTCCGGGTCAACGTGGACGAGGAGAATGGTATCTCGGTCGAGGAACTTCTCGATGAGAGCGCCGACGCCGCCAAGGACAGGATGCGTCTCAGCGCAGGCAACTATATCTATCCCATTGCGCAGGGTTCGCGACGCGAGAAACGACCCGTCGATGACTTGCGGGTGACTGCACGCGCAAGCTACTCTAATTTCGAAATTGTCCGATATGAAAGCGGTGCAATTCGCATCCTCCGCGAGGGAGTCATTCAACCCGTCGTCGTCAAGGATGTTCTTCGTCCCATTGCTGCCGAACTCGGTATCAATGTTCTAAACTCAAGGAGCGAGACAAAGAACACGCAGATCCTCGGCGCCGAAGTCATCCGCGCGATCAATTTGCGTAACAGCCGATCCGAGGCACAAGAGTAGCGGGCAATCTTCCAAAGGTATCCCCGGTCACCCCCTGTTAACCTTGTAGCGACCAGTTCTACCCTACTGTCTCTCACATTCGTGAAGGCGACGGCTCATCGACCGCCGCGGGAGAGACCAGATGCAGGGACAGGCCGATCTGTTTCTGGGATTGGATGAAGCGGCTGCACCGATCCAGAACCCAGTCACTTCTGAGATCCAAATAAAGCCGCAGGTGCAGAAGCGTGCGCTCCCGCTCGATCCATCCGACTTTGAGAGAGCGGCCCACGTCCTTGAGGGGAGCGGCCTATATCGCATCCTGCGCCGCCTCCATCCAAGACCTGTAGTCACGTCCCGCGCAGCAATCCCCGGCCAGAAGCTCGCGGTCATCGTGGACACGGAAACCACAGGTCTCGATCACACCCGGGACGAGGTCATCGAGGTCGGGATGGTGGCGTTCTCGTATGACGAAGACGGCAGCATCGGTGATGTCGTCGGCACCTTCAATGCCCTGAGGGAGCCTTCGGTCTCAATCTCGCCAGAGATTACACGCCTGACCGGGATCACGTCCGAGATGGTACAGGGCCACACGATTGATCTCGATGCCGTCGAGGCGTTCATCCAGCCCGCCCATCTTGTGATCGCCCACAACGCCCGCTTCGACCGCCCCTTCTGCGAGCGCCTAGCTCACGTTTTTTCCCTCAAAGCCTGGGCCTGCTCCCACGCCGAGGTGTCTTGGTCGGATTTCGGCTTCGAAGGCTCAAAGCTGGGATACCTTCTGTCTCAATGCGGTTGGTTTCACCAGGGGCATCGGGCTGTCGAGGACTGCCATGCCCTTCTGGAGGTGCTGGCAGCCCCCCTCCCCGGGAATGCTGGATGCGCCATGTCCCATCTTCTCAGGTCGGCTCGTAAAGCCCTACTGCGGATCTGGGCCGAAGGCTCGCCCTTCGACATGAAGGACAACCTCAAGAAGCGGGGTTACCGCTGGAACGATGGCACAAACGGACGTCCCAAATCCTGGTTCATCGAGATTGCCGAGGATGTGTATGAGGCGGAGATGAAGTTCCTGCGGCAGGAGGTCTACGGTCGAGATGTGGAGCCCTTCACCCAGCGGATCACTGCCTTCGAGCGCTTTCGAGCCACCTCATAACCTGTCAGATGTCACGAAGGTATTCGTGTTGCCCTACACCTCAGTCGGCTCGGCGTCCGAATGTGTTTGCCTCCGGGAATGATCGATGGGCTAGCCTCTCAGTCACATCTGACGAATACGCTGATGCTGCTGGCCACATCGGCCAGATCGGGTGGCGAGAGGCGTGACGCACCAGAGGCTGCCGGCACCTCAATCCGAGTGCTCTCCAGGAACGTGGTCAGCGCCCCTGCCTTGATGGCGAAGTTCACATTCTGGGGGACATCCCCAATGGCAACCACCGTCTTGAGGGCGTTGAGCTTGGATGTCACCACGCCGACGACATTGCCATTCTCATCCAGCAGCGGCCCACCGCTATTCCCCGGCTGAACCGGAGTTGAGATCTGGAGAAAGCGGCTATCGTCCCCGATGCCTGCCAGTGCGGTCACATTGCCCAGGGTGAAGTTGCCGGAGCTTGCCAGGACACTGTTGAGCGGAAATCCGAAGGCCGCGACGGCTTCGCCGAGACGAACGCCCGCTCGGACAGTTGCGAACTTGTCCGTTGGTTGGTCAGCCTTCAGCAATGCCAAGTCGTTGGTCGTATCCCGGGCCAGGATCCTTGCCGGAAGCGGCGAGCCGTTGGAGGGCTTGATCTGGACAGCAGCGCAACCTTCGATCACGTGGTTGTTCGTGACGACATGCCCCTCCCGGGTGACGAAGAAGCCCGTCCCCAAGGACGTACGCTTCTCCTCCTTCGGAGCCGGGTTCGGCGCGACAGGGGTGGGTCGCGCAACCGCAACACTTTCCGGCCGAGGGGCCGGCGCGCTCCTCGGGATATATCCCTCCTCCTCGAGGTGTTTGCGCAGGGCTACCGGAAACTCGATGGTCCGCTCCTTGCCGTCCGGACAGGACCCGCCCACCTTCGCCACCGTGCATTCTGTCAGGGGCCAATCGGTGCCTCGATCGTACAGGGGAAGCATCCGGCTCCAGGCCTCGTCGAACTCGCCCACAATGGCTTTCGTCGCCACCCAGGCAGCGAGGAACCCGTTGGATCGCCACAGGCTCGGCTCTCGGCTGGCGAGATACTCTATCCGGTAGAGCTCCTGACGCATGTAGGTTCGGAAGGCTGGGTGGGCTGTCACATCGATGAGACGGTCACCGGAGAGCTTCGAAACGCTCTCAGGCGCCCAGGATCCTGCATACGGCGCGAAGGTGTAGAGGAAGGTCTGGTCGACGCTCAGCAGCTCTGCGGTGCCATCGCCGTCGATGTCATCGAAGGTGTAGCCGCCATCCCCGTCGATGGTCTTGCCCTGAACAACGCGCCACTCGGTTCCAACCTTTGTGGCGATCTTGGTCACGGTGCAGCAATGAGCGCCACCCCAGAAGGACGAAAAGACCACCTGCGGCTCGGGACTGGTGGGGTCGAGGCGAACGACGGCGACCTCGGCGTTCGGCACCTCGTTCGAGCTTTCCTCAAGGCGCGCCGTGAAGGCCAGACGGCCGTTTGCAGATCCGGACAGGACGGGAAAGCGTCCGCCCTCCTTCCCGCTTGCAAGGCTCGAGACGTTGAGAACCAGTTCGCCCGAGCGCAGATTGACCTGCTCCGCGCCATCGTACTTTGCCTGGATCAGAGGCTTAAAGGTCGAAGGCGTCCACACCTCGGCGACATAGCCTTGTCCTCTGGTGATGATGGTGTCGCTGGGGATTTCGCCCGTGCGGACCAGCGCTTCCTTGTAAGCCCGGGGGTTCGGGATGCGCTCGGGCCCGGCAACGATGGCGTACCATCCGTTCGTCGCCTGCATGACCCTCACGGTCGGAAAGCGCCAGCGGTAGGCGTGCGCAACGCCAATGGCCTCATCAAGGCTCTGCCGGCTCGCCAAAGCAACCCAGCGAGCGTCACCCGAGAGCGTGAAGGAATTCGCTAGGGCCGATGGACCGAACGCACAAATCGCAATGGTGACCGCAATGGAAACAAGACGCATGACAAACCCCCGACAGCGGCCACTCAGCCAACCCACTGTCGACCTGTCAACTCAGAACAACTGCGAAGACGACCTCGCCTGCTCGAATCCGACGAGCTGCTGTCCGCCAGGCATTCGGCGTCACTAATCAATCGTGTTCTCGCGCGGGATTACGGGCACGAAACCGTTCGTGATGCCTTTGTCCCTCGCTATGGAGTTCGTACGAGCCGCGCGCCTCAGGGATCAGGCGCCGCATTTCTCGAAATTCGGAATACTAGGACCCGGGCCAAGCTGGCCGCGTGTCGTGGCAGTGAATCCCGTCTGGCTGCCTCCTACACGGGCAACGATCGTGAGCGTTTCCCCGCATTCCACAACCTAAGAACAAAAGAAGAACATTTTGCTAGAGACTCGAGCGTCGAATCAGTAACGTCGCGGCTCTCAAGGGAGGTGACGATGACTAACCAGCTTCAGGTCACGAGCGATACGGACCGGTTGGAGGCTGAAGTAACGGCCGTGATCGAGGCCTGTGGTGGCGATCCACGAACCGCCATTAAGGCCCTTCTCGTCGAGCAGCACATCCAGGAGCAACGGATCGAACGTCTCGCCGCAGCCCTGTCGTTCGGGTACGTCCGAGGGCGGACTGGGGTGATGCCGACCTGGGGTGGCTCCAGCCACGGTGAAACCTCCCGATCATGATGATCGCGTGACTTGGTACCGCTATTGGCTGAAGCAAATGAAGAACGGTGAGGTGATCCATGCAACACAGTCGTTTGAGAAAAGCCCGGCGTCTCATGACACCGGAAATTGCAGACAGGCTCTTGGAGTCCTTGCGGCCGACCCGCCATCTCCTCACGCGAGCGCTGGCTGACATCCCGATCGGTGGCGAGGAGTACCGACAGATCGACCCCGTTGTGCAAGAGATCGACGGGCTCGCCGAGATCCTGATCGGCGATGTGACTCACTATCATCAGAAGGGTCATTTCATACCAGTGCTCAACAAGGGACATGGCGGCGGATAGGCATGGAAAGCCACACGCCCACGCAGCAGGAGGCGGGCATGACGGGTTTTCGAGACCTACCGTTCGGGCAATCGGCAGTCGCCCCAAAGTCCGGTATTCGCCGCATCACGGACGTTCGGTGTACTTCCGAGATGTGCCAATATGCGACATTCCCGGTTTCGGCGTGAGATGGGGATACGGCATAGCTGAGCCCTCCTCCTGATCCAGTGACATCTGGTACAGGCTGACCAGTATCTCCAAGGTCTCCAGGAAAACATCAGGCCGGCCACTGCTCTGATCCGGAAGCTTGAACAGTGCGACGGCCTCTCAGATGCGGAGCGATCCGCGATTGCGCATGATGCCCTTTATGAGACGGTTCGTTGTCTGAGCGCGGATCTGAACAGATTGAACCTCAAACCGTTGCCTCCTCCGCTGGCAGGAATGATCCAGGCGTCAGCGCCTGAAGGATCTGTGGGCTTCCTCGGCAAGCGAAGAGCAGGAGGTCAAGCCATGCCAAACCACTACAAGGAGCGCTGGGAAGGCCCCATCAGAGGCCTGCGCCTGCCACTTGCCGCGTGGAACAGTCTGCACAATCAAGGCATCACGACCATTGATCAACTCACGGCTGTTGCAGATCGGCTTGAACGACTCCCTGGGATCGGGTTGACCATGGCTCGGATTATCCGGCAAGAACTAGCCCGTCTGGCTGCAACCGAGTAGCCCGTCAGAATTGCAGGTCCCCAATAGACAAAGAAAAAGCGCCTGTCCGAAGACGGCGCTTTGAGTTTACGGATCCGTAGGGGCAAAATAAAACAAATCCGATGAAGGCCACCTGCTCACATTACTTCCGTCCTGTCTTTGTTCTTCGCTCATTATAGTGTGCGGCATTTTGGCAGGAATGGCTAAAAATACGGTTTTGTACTTATTGCATACCTCGCCCGAGGCAGGTATGCAGGCGTCACCGTAGGGGCAAATACGGGTTCAAGGGTCGCGAACACGATCAAAAGATCGGGCACGACCCTTTTCATTGGCGAGCTTACAAGCTTGCAACAAACAAAGTTTGTCGATCCTCGTCTGTGATGATCAGCGCATGGCCTGCCTGAGCGTGGACGGCCAAGGCCTCATTCCAAATCGCATCTGTCATCTCTGGATCCAGTGACTGCCACAGGTCGGGTAGATCGAGACCTGTGCTATCCCAGAACATCCGGTTCTCAGTGCGATGATGAAAGAAGTAGCGAGGCATGGAAGATCCTCCTGATGAGGAACTGCCCTGAGCACCAAGAGGTCCGCACGTCAGCGGAGATAACTGGTTCGGGGAGGTTTCCCGGGGCAAACCAAAGGGATTCCACCGAGCATCTCTGCCGCAGATCTGAATAAAGGATGCTCTCCTTGGATGTAGAATACTCTACCGTAGCCGGTCCAGCCGAAACCTCCTGCTCCGTTTAACCCAAGTGGCAAAGCGGTTGGTGCAGCCGCGCCGGCTCAGGATACGGCTTCTGAAAGGAAGCTCCTGAGACTGGTCCCCGCCAGCGAGGGAGTTTTTTCGTGAGGAAGAAGAAGCCGGGACCTGTGCTTTCTCCAGCCTCCCCACTTGGTCAATCGAGGATCAGTGTCTGAGGCGACACTAATTCTGAGCCTTGCCATGCATTCTTCAAGGAAGAGATTGAGGCCAGCTCAGCAGCCAATGCAGATGCCCCTGGTCGCTCTTCTGAGCCTGACATCCCTCGCACGCTCTGCGGCTTCGGCCTTTTTACGGACAGCGACAGCCATCGCCGCGCTTTCTTCTGCCGTATAGATCCTTTCGGTCGTTGCCTTTGACCCTTCCTTAGCTGCCTGTGCCTGAGCAACCTGAGGGGCAAGAACAGGAGCCAATATGAGAAGGGCCATCAGAACGCGCATAGATCGGCTCCACAGAGGGTTTGATTGTTGGAGCCTAGCACACACCTGCCAACCAACAGTTGGCTATTGCGCTGCTAACCAGTCACTTAAGAGTGACCGCTGCATTTGCGATTAAGGTCGAACACTTTTTGCAAGCAGCCACCTAGGACTCCTTTACAGCACTGGCTCTTTCAAAGGGCGAGCGGCCCACCATATAGAATAAACCAGCGGCTCCTTAGTCGACCGTTGTCCTTTTGGGCGCACTCCTGCACCTCGAAGTGCCTTAGGCTCTGAGGTGTGCTATGAACAACTCATCGAGATCAAGTCAGCCCTACCAAGCTGTCATCGTAGACCCGTCAACCGGCCTCGCCACGATCGAGACCCTGGTTTGCGACAGTGAAATGCAAGCGCGTGAGTGGGCGTGCAGTCTTGCCCACACGAGCCGTGTGCAACTCTGGCATAACGAGAGGATGATTGGGTCCTGCACGCCGCCTCTGGGTCCGATGAAGTCCCCTTTGTCCTAATCTTGGCCGTCAGACCGTCCTCGAGATTGTTGAGCAAAGGACCTGCCATGCCTGTCGATATGCCTCCCAACCCCAAGAAGTTGCCAGCAACTCATGAGACATTGTCCGGCTGGGTTACAGGGGTACTGAACTGGTCGGCCTTTGTTATAGGTCTTGGTCTTTGCCTTTGGATGATCAACCACAGCGTTGGATCTCCGGAGCACACCCATGCTCCACTCAGTTCCGGCGTTGCGAGTACCGAGGACTAGATCTCATCCGCTGAGCTTGACCGGGAGCAATGTCGATGATTGGTGATATGGACCAGTCACGGAGTACGCATCCGGGCAGGGCCGCCTTGTGGGATTGAGGCATTTGGAAGACCACTGGCTCTATCGACGTCGATATGGACGGTGTTGTAGCCATGGACATTATCAGGGACCGTGGGCCGGTCAGCCGCCTGGACGTGGTCGACACTGGTCGCCGTCGCCGGTTCAGCGATGAAGCAAAGCTCGCGATTGTGGCCGAGAGCCATCGCGGCCCAAAGCAGGTCTCGGCCACGGCGCGCCGGCACGGGATCACCCGCTTTCAATTGAACAGCTGGCGCAAGGCTCACAGAGAAGGACGGCTTGGCGCTGGTTCATGGGATGGGTTTGTGCCTGCCCTGGTCGTGCCGGACTCGCACGCGCCCTTGGAGCCTTCGCCGACTGCGCCGGTACCGCATTCCCCACGCGGCCCCGGCCGAATGGACGTTGTCACGGCGAATGGGCGGCATGTGATCGTCGACCGGGATGTTGACGTCGATGCGCTGTTGCGGATCATCCGGGGCCTCGAGGCGCTGCGATGATCCCCATCCCAACAGGCGTTCGGGTATGGCTGGCGACGGGCTATACCGATATGAGACGGGGCTTTCCATCGTTGGCCCTGCAGGTGCAGGAAGTCTTAAAACATGACCCGCTCAGCGGTCATTTATTTTGCTTCCGGGGTCGTCGCGGCGATCTGATCAAAGTGATTTGGCACGATTCCCAGGGGGCATGCCTGTTCACGAAGCGCCTCGAGCGCGGCAGGTTCATCTGGCCGTCAGCGGCTGATGGCGTGGTGACAATCTCGCCGGCGCAGCTGTCTTATCTTCTGTCCGGAATCGATTGGCGTGCCCCTCAGGAAACCTGGCGTCCGACACGGGTCGGGTAGCATTATTCAATTGAAAAGACAGGGGAATTCTGATCGAATGGTGTCATGCCTTCAAAGCCTGATGATCTTCCAGAAGACCTTGCAAGCGCCTATCTGGCGCTGCTGTCCGAGCGTGAGGTGTTGCAGGCTGAACGAGATGTCGTTGTCGCCGAGAGGGACAGGGCTGTGGCGCAAGCCGCCAAGGCCCAAGCCCTGTTGTCCGACAGCGAGGCCCTGATCGCCAGTCTGGAACTGGCGATCGAAAAGCTGAAGCGCGAACTGCGCGGCCAGCGCTCCGAGCGCGCGGCGCGACTGATCGACCAGATGGAATTGCAACTCGAAGAACTGGTGATGGCCGCGACCGAGGATGAGGTTGCGGCACAGGCCGCCACCAGGAACTCAAACGGGCGCTCTTTTGTGCGCAGGCGGCCAGTCCGAAAGCCCTGGCCGGAGACTATCGAGCGCGAACGCGTGGTGCTTGATCCCCCGGCGACCTGTGCCTGCTGCGGTGGCTCGCGCCTGGCGAAACTGGGCGAGGACATCACCGAGACGCTGGAGGAGATCCCGCGTCGGTTCAAGGTGATCGAGACGGTGCGGGAAAAGTTCAGCTGCCGGGACTGTGAGGCGATCAGCCAGCCGCCGGCGCCGTTCCATGCCACGCCGCGCGGCTTCATCGGCCCTCATCTGCTGGCGACGATCCTCTTCGACAAGTTTGGCATGCACAGTCCGCTCAATCGCCAGAGCGCCCGGTTTACATGCGAAGGCATCGCGTTGTCGACCTCGACGCTGGCCGATCAGGTTGGGTTTGGAACCTCCGCTCTCAGGCCGGTCTTCGATCTGATCGAGAAGCATGTCTTTGCGGCCGAGCGCCTTCACGGCGACGATACGACCATCCCCATCCGAGCCAAAAGCAAGTGCACGACCGGACGGATCTGGACTTACGTGCGGGACGACCAGCCGTTTGGTGGGCCTGCGCCGCCAGCCGCGGTCTACTACGCCTCAGGTGACCGCCGCGGCGAGCATCCGCAGAAACACCTGGCCGGGTATGGCGGCATTCTGCAGAGTGACTGTTACAATGGCTTCGAGCCGATCAGTGTTGCCGAACAGAAAACGGTGCCGATTACCTTTGCCTTCTGCCACGCGCATGCGCGACGGAAATTCTTTGAACTGGCCGATATCGAGAAAAGGGCTCGGGATCGCAAAAGAAACGGCAAGCCGATCTCCCCGATCGCGTTGGAGGCCGTCAAGCGGTTCGACGCGCTGTTTGACATCGAGCGTCAGATCAACGGCTTGAGCGCCGCGGAACGACTGGCTGTGCGGCAGGAGAAGAGCAAGCCGCTGTTCGATGAGATGCACGAGTGGCTGAAGCGGGAGCGTGCCACGCTCACCCGATCGTCCGAGGTGATCGGCGCCATCGACTACATGCTGAAGCGCTGGGATGGCTTTGCCCGCTTCCTGGAGGATGGCCGGGTGTGTCTGACGAACAATGCCGCCGAACGGGTCTTGAGAGGGATCGCCCTGGGGCGCCGCAACTGGACCTTCGCCGGTTCCCAGCGCGGGGCCGATCGGGCCGCCGTCATGCTTACCCTCATCACGACCTGTCGTCTCAACGATGTCGATCCAAAAGCCTGGCTCGCCGACGTGCTGGCCCGGATCGCCGATCTTCCTGTCGCCCGCCTGCCCGAATTGCTTCCCTGGGCGTGGAAAGGCCGACGGCTGGCCGAGAACCCGGCCTCCCAGCTGGCCGCGTGACCGAAAAGGGACCGACGAATGGGATATCGCAACTCAACGCTGTACACGCTGAAATACGTGGCTGACATGCTCGGTGAAGACGAGGACTTCCTGCACGAGTGCTCCATCGAGATGTTCCCGGAAGACGGCCGCCTCAGTGCCTACGACAACTACCCAGCCTCCGAATTGACCGAGCACATTGTCCTCTTCACCGAGGATGGCATCGAGAACCTCAAGTACATCATCGAGGCTCGCAGGACCGTCGCATCACAAAAAGCCGCCCCTTAAACCTGCACCAACGTTAGCCACGATCCCATCGACGCGCGAGGCCTGATCCCGCGGTCTTCCTCGGATGCGTACGTCACGGAAGCACTCTCGCATGTTCATCATTGGCATTGTGCTTTGAAGCGTGCGGGAGCGGGTGACTGTGCATGGGCTGGGCCCAATAATCATGAATCCACCCCGCATAAACACGGTCCTGTCTTTGAATTGTGATGAAAAAGGGCAGGTTATATATTAAATAGATCAGCAGACACGCCGCACTTGTTATTATTCGATAGAGGACCTATATAGTTCTTATCGGATTTTGGCCGGACAATCGGGTCGTTTCGCTTTTGACACTGTCAGGCGCACGTTCGGACTTTCTTACCATTACATCGACGAACCGAGTTGAGGTCGCGCTGGTGCGCGCCTTCCCTCACGTGCATCTACAGCAATCGCGAAAGGCTACCCCCATGATCATGGGCACCGTGAAATTCTACAACGACATGAAGGGCTTCGGCTTCATTCAGCCGAACGATGGCAGCAAGGACGTGTTCGTTCATGCCACGGCGCTTGAGCGCGCCGGCATGCGCGGCCTGGTCGAAGGCCAGAAAGTCTCCTTCGATACAGCCGAGGATCGTCGCTCCGGCAAGATTGCCGTCAACAACATTGAAACAGCGTAATCACTGATGACCGGCTCAGGACATAGGCCTGTGCCGCTCGGTCTTGAAGCCGCTCCCCTGTGGGGCGGCTTTTTTGTTTGCGCCCGCAATCACTCGGCAGCGGTTATCCGCCCGGCCCTGCCCGACAGCAGTTGGGCTCCAGGAGCAATGAATGTCTCACAAATATAAACTTCGTGAGTTGGTCCGCATTACCCATCCGAACTTCTCGGACAAGCGCGCAACGACAAGCGGCGTCTACGAGGTGACCCGCCTCATGCCGGCCGATCAGACTGGCGAGGTCTCGTACCGCATCAAATCATCCGGTTTCGGCGAGCGCGCTGTGCGCGAGAGCGAGATCGTGGCGCAGACATGAGCCAATTGACCAGCGCAAACGCCTTCTTTCACGGATCGCAGATCTACGATCCTGTCGCCCTGCTTCGACAGGGCGATGAGACCGTCTACGTCGCTCGCGTCGGCAGGGAGGCGTCCCGACAGTTTATGATCCTCACGCCAACAGGTGAGCCTGCCTGGCCACATGAGCCGCTCGGTAGTCTCTCGGATGTGGGTTGGGCTCTTCGAGCCCACGCGTGGCACCTCGTGACGCCCGAGCCGATGGGCGGGAGCGCTCAGCAAGCCAAGACACTGGCGCGGTTGCTCGCGGAGCGAGCCTGACGATCACCAATACAGAGGTGAATGCATGGATGAGGACACATCGCTCGCAACGCTTTTGCCTCTCAACCCGCAGGAGGCTCCCCATGGTTGATCAACCAACCAAGCTTGATGCGCATCGCGGCATGGCAGCCCAGAAAGCCACCGACCTACGACGCCTGCGCTCCGAGGTCGAGGCTGACCAGGCAGCACTGCACGCAAGACAAGCGGAGTTGGAAGACCTGCTTGCGGCCGCTCCCGCCACTGACTGGCCGGAAGCGATCGAGAAGGCGCGCTATCTGCTGGGTCTGCTTGCGCGGAGTATGGATGCATCCGACCTGCGTCGGCGCAGGCTGATCGACCGGGTGCTGGCCGACTTTGATCACCTGCTCGACAAACCGCCCCACGACTGAGACGAATTTTCCAGAACCCAACTGACAACGGAGATACCCTATGGCCAGAGGCGAAAA
This sequence comes from Microvirga sp. M2, assembly GCF_047497095.1. Lineage (NCBI taxonomy): Bacteria > Pseudomonadati > Pseudomonadota > Alphaproteobacteria > Hyphomicrobiales > Methylobacteriaceae > Microvirga > Microvirga sp. M2. The sequence goes on along the minus strand of NZ_CP134063.1, from coordinate 2,138,341 downwards.
GCGCGGCAACCGTGAGGCAAAGAAGCCGAAGCAGGACAAGCCCAAGAACCCGATCCCGGCCTCTCCCTTCGTGAACCAAGGCAAGGGCAGCACTCCGGCGAAACCGGTGGGTGGCAAGCGGGCATCATAGCTGGGCCGTAGCCGGAGCGATGTCAATTGAGGCCTGACCCAATACCCGGGCACATCCTTCTGGGACGAGTTGAAGATCGAGTCGAAGCGTTTCAGCATGTTGGCGGCTCGTTCGTCGCTACGATCGATGCCGTCCGCATGCCGATGGTGGTCGCCGACCCGAGTCGAGCGGAAGCCGCTTACTGCCCCCCGTGAGGCGCTGCCCAATCCAGTCCTGGGCCATGTCCAGGTTGGAGAAAGTCGGGTGGCTTACTCCATCGATCGGGCCAAAGCCTGCCTCCAGGTACCATTGCCCCGGAGCCACCTCGTTCTCGTCCGAGAGGCGCACCAGCACCGCTACGAGCCGTTCCTCCTCATCGAGGATCATCATGCCTTCCGCGTCGAAGCCGGTCGCAACGCGAATGGGCTGAGGGGTGAGCGTCATGCGGCCGCCTGATTGCTCCCTAGGTCCAGGTAAGTCGGATCGAACTCGCCTGCTTGCTTCAACCTCTCCCAATCAGAAATGTTCAGCCGGTCACCGCTCAGCTCGATCAGGCCATTTATTGCATACCTCGTCTGAGGTAGATATGCAGGCGTCTCCGTAAGGGCAAATTGCGGATTGAGGGTCGCGCACGCGTTCATAAGATCGGGCGCGGCCCTTTTCCTTTCTCCGCACCCGGCACCGCCTGCAACCAGTTCTCCTGGTGGACGCTCGCCATTTACCCCTGAGTCAATACCAGCGTGATGGCGAGAACTCGGCATATCGCGTCTCGTGGCGGCGCGGGCTTTGGATCATTTGCGGTCGGGACGTTGATACGGCGTGGGGATGTCGCCGTCGCCATAACCACGTCGGCCGTCGAGTTTGACCTTCGGGGGTGGTTCAGGGCGATCGTCCAGCATCCTCACGGCATTCCAGACCGAGTTCACCAGTTTCTGCGTAGCGGTGAGAGGGCTCTTGCTCATGGTCGGCTCCCTTGCCGACCCTAGGGCCGTGCTGCGGCAATCGCTTTGTCGCCGCTAGCCGACGGCCGTAGGGCCGAGGACGTCCGCGAATGCGACCGTCAGTACCGGTTGATTGGCCCGGTTGGTGACTTCGACGTGCCAGCGTCGCCGGTCCTCGCCCTTCTGATGGCCTTCCGCAATCATGTTGTGGGCCAAGGCGACTGCAACATCCCGCGCGGCCTGAAGGTCAGGGTACCTGTTTCCTTCCGGGTCTTCCATGAGGTTGCTCTCCGTCCGGACGTTGAAATAGTAGAGAGCTGTTTCCGCCCTGGATGGCAATGGAGGGTGCTCACTGAAGCGGTGGCCCGATCGGGGCGCACCACCCTCATCATCCCACCTTGTGAGATCCTCATGTCGGCTTGGCCTTTTCGGGTGGCGGGCACGCCGGGGTGGTGATGCCAGCATCGTCGTCGCTTGCTTTGCAAGCTCGCTCAAGCGCATCGTCCGCCTGCCGAACTCCTCCCGCAACTGGGACTCCCAGACAACCTGGTCATAGGTCTGATCGTCGCTTCGGATCTGGTACTGGGGCTCCCGGCTGCCGGCGGGCAGCAAGGCAACAATCTCGTAACCACCGAGCCAGACCCCGGCGGGCGAAGCATCCTCGGCGTAGCTGACGTGCTGACCGGCAGCGTAGCGATGCGTTCTCATGACAGGATCCTTTCCTGTACTTGGGTGAAGCCGGTGATCCTGTTGATCTTTCACCAGGGCCAGTCGCGCACGACAATCGGAACCGAGATGACGGCTTGACCGAACATCTTTCTGTTCCTCACCTAGAAATCTAGCGCGCCTGATAAGTTAATAGTCTTAGGTCTTATAGAACCTGATGACATATACTATAATCCCGCGTGTAAATTTTAGATACTTAAATCGGATTTATTAGTAATTTATTTATGAGATCCGATGTAAACGAGCCCGCCTCCCCCATATAGAATTGAGATAAACTTTCGGCTTTGCACCCTTGCAATTGGCCAAGGTTGATATCTGCGAGTGATCGCGGAGGTTCCCAATGTGTTTGAACAGCCGCTTCATGTTTGATCTTCAGCATTATCAAGCCCGCGACGGTCCAGGACTGACGCTTCACGCGCTGCCGATGATGCAGGCCAGATGGGATCGGTTCACGATGGTCGAGGTGATCGGGGTCCGAACCACGTCGGAGCTCATCGAAAAGGTTGAAGAGAGCTACGGCCTCTCCCACGAGCAGGCAGCCAGAGATGTCGAGTTCTGGGCTCTGGATAAGCAGCTTTGAGAAGGCTGAAGGGCGGGCAAGCCGTTCTGCCCCCTGTCGGATCCGGATGAGATGTCGGCGCCTTCCCGTCCGGACTGACAATTGATGGAGAGACGTTGATGGCAACCGAGTTTTACGTCGTCCGACATCAGGGTGCCTGGCGCATCCGGGTCAATGGCAAACATCATGGGGACTACGAATCCCGCCTTTTGGCCATCAACGCCGCAGTGACGGAAGCCCAGGCCGCCGGGCCAGGGGCCAAGGTCTTCAGCACAGGGATTGTCAGTCAATACAGCGATGAATGGCCGTCGAAGCACGGCACCAACTCGCCCTCGCCATGATCATCACGGCACGATCTTACAGGAGACGCGCATGAGTGAGCGGATGGGCCGTCTATATGACGAGCTCCGGATCAAACTTCACGGGATGGATCGCCGCCTTGGGGCGCTGAAATCGAACGGCGCAGCGACCTTCGACCAATCTCAGGAAGTCCTTGAAAGCCAACTCGACCGCGTCGAGCAGCGCATCTACGACAACCGCGTGACCGTTGAAGCTGCCAATGTCAGGGTCAAGACTTGGCTCGCAGAGAAAAAGGCTGGCTCTGGTTCAGGCGTGGATCTTTGGACAGAACGCCATAAGCCACATCTGCTGGAAGTCCGCGCCCATGATGCGGAGGAGTATGCTATTGCGGTGTTTGAGCTTGCGGCAGCAGCCGCGGATGAGGCCACTCTGGCGGTCTTGCAGGCGCTCCTCGCGCGCAACGATGCCGATGCGGCGGCTCTGCCGGATGCGGAGGCACGCAGTCCATGAGTTCCCGGTTCCAGGAATACGCCGGCTATCCTGGTGGCATCCCACGTGGCTGCGCCGCTGGGTGAACCGAAGTGGGCTATGAAATCGTCGCCGAGGAACAGGCGGCCTGGACGGCTTATCGACTCCTCTGGAGAGGTGGTGCATCGGCAATGTTTATCATCGAGTTCTTTCGGGTCCGGGACACGGACCAGGCCCATGCCACTCTCGGCCGGGTTGAACATGACACCACCGATCTGGAGGACACCAAGGTCAGGGCCCAATCGCTCTTCGAGACCTTGGATATGCCGCAAAAGCCGGACGCCTTGCGGGTGGTTGATGAGCGTGGTGAAGAGGTGTTTGTCTGGCGCCCAGAGGGCCGCAGGACCTGAGAGTGCAACGGCCTCTCCTCGCCTGTTGTCCGCGTCAAAGGGGCTCAATGGAGAATGGTTATGGCCAACGTTCATTACATGATTGTCGAACACGAGGGCGGATGGGCCTACAAAGTCGGAGACGTGTTCTCGGAGCGCTACGCCGCCCATAACGAAGCCCGCGAGGCTGCGGAGCGGGCGGCTGCCGGACAGAGGCTGCCGGGCCCGACGGAAGACATCGAGTACCAGGACGAAGCTGGAGACTGGCACGAAGAGATCTCTCTGGGAAAGGACCGGCCGGAGACAGATGTTGCGGGATGAGCGGCTCGCCACCGGTCTCGGCATGGCGGCTTGAGACAAGGGGCACTTGGCTTTTTGCAGGTCAATGCGGCTGGGTCGGACGGCCCCGATGGGAACTCACTTCTCACCGCCATGTAATGGGCCCTCTCCCTATCCAAGCTCCATGAACATCGGATCAGGGAATGCGGGAGTCGCGTTGCCAGCTCGCGGAGCCGCAAGCGCCTCCCGCTGCCGCGATTGTTCTGTACACCGACAATTCAACTCGGATCAGCCAAGGTCTGCTCAGGGTCAATCTTTCACCTTCCAGACGCCCGATGAACGTCGGCTTTTTGGCGCCAAAGCGGTCGATCGGCTTAAGTCCCAGGAGTGCCAAGAGCTGCCGTTCGCGGGCGCATGTTGTCCATGCGAACAGGTCAACTTGGTGGCATGTAGGGATCAGGCGTGCCTGGTGCGATCGGTGGGTGCTGCTTCAGGCTGTTCTCGAACTCCGTCACGATCCGCATGGCAGGCCCAGCATTCCACGAGTTTCGCAGTGCAGTCTGAGGGTATTCCTCCTTCGGATCGGTGATGAGGTCGAACGCCTTGGGCGATCCCAGCTTCAGGGGCGGCGTCCACCAGTCCCGCTGCTCGTCGTAGAACACGACCTTCCAGTTCCGCCACTTCACGCCCTCCAGGCGATCCGCGACGAAGACCGGAAAACCCTCGCGCTTCGAAGCTTCGGATCGGCCGAGCAGGAACTCGCTCTGGTCGACGCCGTCGATAGGACGGTCGGTTGGGATCGCCGCTCCCGCGAGCGCCGCGAAGGTGGTGAAGGTATCGACCTCATGCACGATCTCGTTGCTGACCCGCCCGGCCGGGACCTTTCCGGGCCAGCGCACGATGAAGGGCGTGCGCAGCGAGCCTTCCATATGCGTGAAGTAGTAGCCCCGCCACGGTCCCGACGAGCCCTGCCACGGCCAGGTCGCCTCGGGACCATTGTCGCTGGTAAACACCACGATGGTGTTGTCGCGGACGCCGAGGCCATCCACCGCATCAAGGATCTGCCCGACGTTCGCGTCCATCTCGGCCAGTGCATCGGGGAAATCACCCTGGCCTGTCCTGCCCGCAAAGGCCGGGTTCGGCAGCGTCGGGAAGTGCACGAGTGTGTACGGCACGTAGGCATAGAACGGCTTGCCCGCGTCGGTGCTGCGCTTCATGAAGTCGACGGTCCGTCGCGTGAGCTCGGCGTCGATCAGGCGGCGCTGCTCCAGATCGTAGACTTGCAGCTCGCGGCTCTTCTCGCCCTTGCGTCCCTCCATGACGTGCTCGAACTCTACGCTGGCGGCCTTGGCCTGCGGCTCGCTCGGCCAGAAGGCCTCGTCGGTCGTGCGCGGGATGCCATACCATTCGTCGAAACCCTGATCGTTCGGCAGCCGCCCCTGCTCGCTGCCGAGGTGCCACTTGCCGAAGGCCGCCGTGGCGTACCCGGCATCGGACAGGCATTCGGCGATGGTCCGCTCCCATTGCGTCAGGCCCTCAAGGCCCCCGCCAATGGGGATGGAATGCGTGCCCGAGCGGATCGAGAAGCGCCCTGTCAGGATGGCCGAGCGGCTTGGGGTGCACTGCGCCTCGACGTTGAAGTTGGTCAGCCGCGTGCCCTCGGAGGCCAGTCGGTCGATGCGGGGGGTGGGCGCGCCTCGGGTGATTCCGCCGCCATAGGCGCCCACCTCGCCGTAGCCGAGGTTGTCCATCAGGATGAAGACGATGTTGGGCTTCCCGGAACTCTGCGGTGACGGTGCCTGAGCCGCTGCGTGACTCGCCGAGAACACGGCAGCCGAAAGGGCGGTCACAGATGCAAGCAAGCCAAGGGTGTGCCTTCGGGTCGGACTCATCACGAGCTCCTGGTGAATACTATGGGTCGGTTGATGGCTACCAAGCCAGCCGATGCCTGGCTCATGACACGCGCTGCTCTCGGATGACGCACCGGAAGCCGATGTGGCTGGTGGAGGTGTCGACGGGTTGCGCATGGCGCGCGGCGGGGCGGTAGCGACGGCAGTAGTTCGGCGCGCACAGGTGCGAGCCGCCCTTGAGCACCTTGCGCGGGATGCGGATCTGCGGCTGGCGCGGATCGTAGCTCTGATCCTCGCGGCCACCGCGCGGGTTCTCGGGAATGCAGCAGGCCTTCGGCGCATCGGCGGAGTGCTTCGGGGTGTACCAGTCCGAGGTCCACTCCCAGACATTGCCGATCATGTCGACGAGGCCGTAGCCGTTCGGCGGGAACGTGCCGACGGGGGTGGTGCGCTTGTAGGCGAAGGGTGACAGGTTCCGGTGCGGGAACTCGCCGCGCCAGAAGTTCGCCATCTGACGCCCGTCCGGCTCCAGTTCGTCGCCCCAAGCGAACTCGGCGCCATCGAGGCCGCCCCGTGCGGCGAGCTCCCACTCGGCTTCCGTCGGCAGCTCCTTGCCGGCCCAGGCGGCATAGGCCGCTGCGTCCTCGTAAGCGACATGGACCACCGGATGGTCATCAAGGCCTTTGATCGAGGAGCCGGCCCCGTACGGCTTGCGCCAGGTCGTTCCGAAGCGGAAGGTCCACCACTGGCTCCAGTTATCGAGGGATACGGGGTGGTTCGGCGGATCGAAGACCAGCGAACCGGCCTTCAGCATGTGCGGCAGGGCTCCGGGATAGTCTCGTGGATCAGGGGTCTTCTCCGCGACGGTGACGTGGCCGGTTGCCTCGACGAAGCGGCGGAAGTCGCGGTTGGTCACGGGCGCGCGATCGATCCAGAAGCCGTCGCCGGTGACGCGGTGGGCAGGAGCCTCTTCCGGGTAGTGGATGTCGGATCCCATCCAGAACGTGCCGCCCGCGATCCGGACCATGCCGGAGGCGGGTTCCGGCTCAAGGCCGGGATCGGCATCCTCCGTCTGAAGCTCAAGCGGCATCGGCAATGTTCCCTTGCCGCTTTCCCATTGTCAGGGGCGAGGGAAAAGCCGCCACGTGCTCCCCCGGGGGCCGTGCCGGGACACATCCGCGGTGACGTCGCGTGAACACCGATGCCGTTGTCTCTCGTGGGTGCATGCGCGCTCCGACGGACAGATCCGTCACATGGTCAGGGAGCGACGTCGGCAGCAATGCCGATCAAGACAGGCCCGTCGGAGGCCTAGGTTCGACGCAGAACTTTTGGTCTGTGTTACGTTTCACCTAGGGCGGCGGCGATAGGCTGGAAAGGGCCGATCTAGGACATCCTTCATAGCGGGTTGGAAGATCGGCCGCTCAGTCCTTCGCTGTGACTGTTTGGGGCGACGCGGGAGCGGCCGGCGCACCCAGGGGGAAGCCGACCGTGAACAGGCCGATGGTGCCCTGCGGGCGGTTCTCTACGTCCACCTCGCGCAGCACCTTGATGCGGGCGGAGACCGGCGTGCCGGCAACCATGAAGTCGTAGCCGGCCGTGGCACCGACCGCCGTCACCCGACCCTTGAAGGGCCCAATGCGGTTGCCCGCGCCGCTGTCGTTGGAGACCTGGTCGTAGTAGCCAGCGAGCAGCCCGACCGAGAACGCCTTGGTCAGGTTCTTGCTGATCGAGACATCCACGTGGAAGGCGTTGCCGCTGCGGTAGTTGGTGTCGGGGTTCTCACCGTTGAACTCGAAGCCGACGGCCCCCGAGAGGTCGAGGCCGAGTTCCGGGTCGAGCCAGGTGAGTGCGGCGTACACGTCGCCGATCCAGCGGTTGAAAGCGAGGTTTGAGAGTTCGCCTTCCTGATAGCCCCCGGCGGGAATGCTCACGGTGGTACCGATCTGCCAGTGGAACTTGCCCGCATCCCAGCCGACAAGGCCTGCCATCACCGGATCGCCGAGGACAAAGGAGTCGTCGCGCTGGCTGAAGGCGAAGGTGCGTCCAAGCCTCGGCGCTTCGATCAAGGCGCCCGCACTGACCCGGGGCACACCGAACGGCAGGCTGAGCCCGATGGCGGTTCGTCCCCCGAGGATCTCCAGCGGCGTGACCCAGGTCGCGGTCAGGAAGTCGGCCCTGACCTCGGTCTTGACGTCGGCCAGCACCGCCCCGCCGATCTGGATCCTGCGGCCACCACTGATCTCGCCCGAATAAGCGAAGAAGTCGTTGGCGAAATAGAAGCCGGGCGGAGGAACGATGCCTGCGCCGGGGCCATGGCCGCCGGGGATGAAAAGACCGGCGCCTCCCTCGGTGGCGTGTGCGACACTGGCCATGAGACCGAGGACGGCTCCGAAGGCGAGGACGGATGCAAGGTGTCGCGGCATGGAAGGTCCTAGGGATCTTGTCCGGCACCGGCAGCATGAATGGGACAGTACGTTAGGTAAAGTCTTATTCCCCGGGGCCACCCAGGCATCGGAATGGCCGCTCCGGGTCAGAATATCACCTTCCGACCACTCAACGAACGTCGGCTATCCAGTATCGAAGCGGACCAAGTGCTTACATTGCAGGTCTGCCAGGAGAGGCCTTTCTTCGGAACTGGCTCAATCCCTTCGCAACCATAGGGAGATACCCGGCGGTGGAATGATGAAGGCTTCCGCGCTCGATGCTACAGCGCATGCCCGAGCAGGATGAAGGTCGCCGTGGGCTGCCGGCGGCTCGGGTTGTACAAGTGACAGCCAGAGAGGGGCGGACACCAGCCGGCGAGCACTCGGACGAGAAGTCTATCAGTAAAACCCGCTTGAACTTGATCCTCGAGTAGGCAAACCAGACCCTATCCAGCCACCGCTACGTCAGAAGCTGTAAGGGTACTGTTGAACACGCGCTGCCCGTCGCCCCGCACCTTCGATTCACGACCGTCTCTCTCGAATTCTCAAGCGTAGATACCGCCGGACTGTATGCGGAAGTTAATGCAGTCTCGGGCAGTCAGGTCCTGCGGCGTTTAGGGTCGCAGCCGGTTCGTGGCGTCTGATCGCGCGCCGATTACAGCCATGCGGATCAGTCGCAGCATATCATGGCGAGGCGGGTACGGAACTTGTCGTATAGACAACTCGAGCGCTATCGACCCCGGCAACGGGCATTTCGATTCCCCATGGATACCGAGGATCCTGGGCACGTTCGAACTGGTAGACCGTCACCGCAGGCACATTTCTCCTGTCGTACCGTCGTCCGAAATTGAAGACGACGCTGTTCGGCGCAGCCAGCACAAGATGAACTCGTTGAACGCCCAAGCCTTCGAGCTGTTTCAGCGTACCCAGAAACTGATCCGCCAACGCTGCCTGCTTGGCCTGCGACCAATGCGACGATTGGAGGTCCGGCATGGTCATCCTGATCACGGGGAACGCGAATGTGGTCGCCAGATTGTCCGACAGGACGGGGTACGACACGGAAATCGCAAGCACGACCTCCGTGGCACCAGCGGCCGTCTCCAGTCCGGACACCTCGAACCGCATGGTATCGTCGGGCCCATTGAGTGATCGCCACCGCTCGCTCGTGCGGTCCCAATCCAGGACGACGATGTCGCCCTCGTCGTCCAGGAGCACCCCGGTCAGAAAGGTCAAGGGAACGGCCGTCAGACCGCCATAGACGGTCGTGAGATCGCTCCGGTCGTTGCCTTTCTGCATCTGGTGCAGCCAGATCTTCATGGCCTCGACAGGCCGGAGCAGGTCGTCCGGCTCGACGAGAACGCCGTCCTTGCGCTGGCGAAGGTCCAGAAGATAGGGCACCCGGGTGCCGGGAATTGTCTCGGGAACGGCAGCCAGCAGGGGCGAGCCGTCGTCGTCCCGCAGCCCGCGCCCCTCAATCACGAATACCTTCTTGCGCGACAACCTGCGCTGCTCGGCCGAGTATCGGGTCCAAGCCCACCCGGCCGCCCCAGCCATCAGCAGGGCGCACAGTCCTGACAGGCTCCAGAGAAGGCCTTCGGGGATCACCCCTGCGGTCCCGAACTCGACTGAGACGGGACGGCCCTCAAACGATCCATTGTACCTGAAGAACCAGTTCGCCCCGTACAGGACCACGAGCACGGCGACAGCCCCGCGGAAAATCCAGCTCTCCGCATTCCGGGAACGGAACAACCACGCCACGGCCGAGCGGATGGCGAAGTCAAGGGTATCCCGGGTCATGGGTGACTCTCTTCAGTTGAAATCAGTCGGAGAGGGGCCGGCGCCAGTCCGCGCCTGTGCAGGGTTGCCGATGCGATGAACCTGCGGAGGAGCCCCAGCTTCACGATCAGCAGCACAGCAAAATCGATCTCTCGCTCACCCTCGACGAGTTCCTGCATCGACCGGAGGTCGGTCAGGCTTGGTGCCGCAGGAAAACCAGGGTGCGAGTGCCATTCGCCCAGGTAGTTGAACGTCTGGTACTCATGGCCGGTTCGCTCGAAGAAGCGCTCCAGCTCCTCGCGGTGATGCTCGGCATCGCGGACGAAGTGCGCGCGTTCTCCTGAGAGTTCGTCCAGCGAAAAGTCGACGACCTCGAATTGTCCAGCGGCGATCTGCCGTCCCATCAGGATGCCGCCGATCTCGCGCCGCCGCGCACGCCTGAGCGCCTGCTGCATGCGGTCCTGTATCGGCAATGGCAAGGAGACCTGGATCACTCTTGGCCGCCCTTCGGGAACAGCGTCGTCATCAGGTCGATAAGATCCTCTGTCGACACTGGTCCCTGCCGGTTGCCCCATTCCCCATCCGGACGCAGCTCGATCGGCCACGTATCGAACGGCGCCTGAAAAATCCATTCGGCCGCCAGCCCGATCAGGTAAGCGGAGGATGGGAAGATGGTATGATCCCGGGTCAGGATATCCAAAGCCATCCTGCCTGCATGCGAAGCGATGACGCTGACGTCGGCGTCGTCGGCAATCAGCGGCGCACCACTGCCGGACCGCGCGCCGTAATCCGCTTCCGCGGATCCCGCCCAGGGTATGTTCTGGCTGTCGCACCACGCTTGGATCTGACCACGGACCTGCATCGGCGGCGGATCGACGTCCGGCCGCGCTCTGGCCACAAGCCCACCGATCCCTCCGGCATAGACCTGACACCAGACCATCGACTTCCTGTGGCGGCGCGCGACCGCAGCGACCAGGTTGAACGCCCGCGGATCGGCAGTCGCGTCGATCAGCAGGTCGGCCTTGGTTAGGTCTTCCATGACCCACTCGGTGGTCCCGGCGCTTTCCTGCTGGCCAAGCGCGACGCGCCGTGTGGTGATATCCATATCCGAGGCGATGTCCTCGAGACGGCCCGTCAAGGCTTCGGCCTTGTGCAGCCCGATGGCACGCGCGTCGAGTTCATTCCTGACGAGATTGGCCGGGAAGAAGACGTCGTCGTCGATGAGCGTGAAGCGGCGAACGCCGGAGCGGGCCAACATGCCAGCGATCTTGGACCCGACGGAACCGCACCCGACGATCGCAACGCGCTTGCTGGCGAGCGCGGCGTGGCCGGGCGGAAGCCGCCCCGCCGTCTCGGGCGCCACGATCACCTTATACGGGAAGACCGTCTGCTTGCCTTGGTACGCAAAGAGATAGAGCACGATCCACCGGTCACCTTCACCCAGCAGGACGTAGCCGGTGAATGGGTTCTCGGGGAACTGCTCGGCAAGCTCCGGAAACTCGCCAGGCAGAGAATTGGCAAAACCATCGGCATTGCCGCGAAACCGCTCCACCTCCCGAGAGGTGCGCAGAACGAATCCTTTCGCCTTGATGGATCCGGACGGACACGGGGCGCCCCCCGCCCAGAGCGGGGCGCTGGTGTCGCCGATGCTGACGAGAGAGGCGATCCACAGCGGCTTCCCGATCCTTTCCCAGACATCGATCGGCAGGGGCGCTTCGGGAGGAATGTCCTTCAGAACATCGATCGCCTCCCGGGCGACCACGAACCTCATGGTCTCGCCGCGCAGGTCGCGCCCGATCGAAGCCTGGTGAGCGGACGGCACGATGCCTCTGTCGTCTCCCATAGGCCGTTCACCCGACAGGAGGCGGTAGGCACTCTCTACCATCATCGATCCGGTGATCGAGGAATCCCAGTTGTCCGGCCGAAATTCGAGGCAGAGCTCACCTCCGGCTCCGTACTGATGCCAGGAGAGCCGTTTCCCGTCCCGCGGGCTGATCATGGGCGGGGTGTCTGGAAAGGTCGCCGGATAGGCCATGGAGAGGCCGAAGACATCTCCGTCATGCTCGATATCGAACTCGACATTGAGCTGAAGGTGATCCCCCATGCTCCAGGTCACACCCGACAGCCAGCCGACCTGCTCATCCAACTGCGCCAGCGCAGCCTGTTCGGACTTGGCACGGGCCGTGTCTGTGAGCCACCAACTCATGCGAAACCCTTCGGCGTCGACGGCACCCGGGGTGTATTGCCGAAGGCCGGGGTTGCAGCAACCGGGGCAACCGAGGCCATCCGCAGCAACCGGCGACCGTTTCCGCCGATCCGCTTCACCGCGCGATCCGTCAGACCGGCGCCCATCCGGGTCGAGACGGCCTCGTTCATGGTTTGAAGCGTTGTCGCCCGAGCGGCTCGACCGAAGTCCTCACGGGCCTGCCGCAGCCACTGGAAGAAGGCCTGCGCCTTACGAGGATCCTTCTCCCACTTGTCCGCGAAATTCTCGAGCGGATCGCTCGGATTCGGGATGACGTACTTGGTCCCGCTGCGAAGGATGTAGCGATCCATGTTCTCGAGAATGGATAGCAACGCTCCGGCAATGGTCTCCTCGCCGTTATAGGCATGCGCCGACAGGGTCGTGATGATGACGGAGATCGGCTTCAGGTCGGGATCGCGGACGAACATGTTGTCGCGATGCCGCTTCAGGAGCATCACCGCGGCCTGCAACGGCGTGCGCACGCGATAATCGGGCATGGTCTCGACGCTCGCCCTTACGCCACGGCTTTGGAGGCTCTCGACAAGCATCCGCTTGCGGCGAGCCAGGACGACGGCCATGCGGGACTTGAACCACTCACCATAACCCTTCGGATTCGAACGGGGCCAGTCAGGCGTCCGCACCATGTAGGTCGGTTCCTCGCGGTCCGTGATCGCAATCGCGGTCAGGGCCCATCGGGCATCCTGTTGCGCCCGTTCGAGGAGAATTTTCTGCTCGGCGCCGTTCGGGAGCGCGGGGACGATGTCCATATGGAACTGAGCGCCATCCGCATAGTCGAGGATCCAGCAGCGCCGTCCCTCGCGGACGGGCTTGGTCATGCCTTTGGCATCGTGATAGGCATGAACCTCGTGCCCGAGCAGTTGCTTCAGCTCGAACTGGCTCAGGTGAGCTTTGGAGAGCTTTCGCAGCTCGCACACCGAGTCGACATCATATTCCTCGGCGTCGTTGATGGGACGGATCGCCGTTCCGAGCCGGAATGAGCCTTGCACATAGACGACCGGATCGAAGTCCCGGATGCGGCTGTCGTCCCGGTGGAACCAGTCGCCCAACGACTTGTAGCTGGTCTCGGCCTGCTGATACCGCGTCTCCGGTATCGCCAATTCCTCCACAAGGGCCTGAAGAAAACTTTCGACCTGTTCGTCCCCGCCAGCCATAACCGATCATCTCTATTGCTACGCTCGCCAAGAAATGAGGATCATGTTCCTGGATTGCAAGGGGCAATGTTCTTGTTTTGAGCCCCCCCGGGAACTGCGGGCCTGTTTGCGGGGACATGGGCGCCGAAGGCGACTTTCGCCGTTGTGTGTGCCCGCAGATCCTCGCTGCGGCACCCATCAATACTTCCGTAACGGAAACATCCTAGACGCGAATGATTCCACAATGAAGAATTCGGGGGCTTTGAGGATGAACGCAGTCGAAGTGTGCTGTGGGGCCGGCGGCATGTCGCTGGGCCTGAGGAAGGCAGGATTCAAAATAGGACTGGCCATCGATTTCTGGTCCGAAGCGGTCAAGATCTATCGCCAGAACATCAAGTCGCCTTCGCTGCTCGCCCGTCCGGGCCGGCACGCCGTCCAGGGCGATCTGGCCAACCTGCTTGCGGTGGTGCCGGAAGCTCTCACCAAGTCGTGCGATATCATCGTGGGATCGCCTCCATGCCAGGATTTCTCTTCCGCCGGCTCGCGCATCGAGGGCAGTCGCGCCGACGTTACCCTGGCGTTTGCCATCTTTGTCGCGGCCCTGCGACCACGCTGGCTGTTGATGGAGAACGTGCCGGAGGCCAAGAAGTCCAAGGCCTACCAGCGCGCACGTAAGATCCTCAAGCGGGCTGGCTACGGCCTCACCGAGCAGATCGTCGATGCCAGCTTCTACGGCGTCGCCCAGGCCAGACGCCGCTTCATTGTCATCGGCAGGTTGGACGAAGCCGATGGCTTCCTCGACAGCGCCTTGGTGGAGTCCCGCAGCGACAAGCCGATGAGCGTACGTGACCTGCTCGGCGACGACGTCGGCGTACACCCGGATGACGGCAAGTCCCCGCCCGAAACCCGCGTCTACTACATGCGCCCGTTCAGCCTACAACCTGGCGTGCGCTCGATCGATCTGCCATGTCCCACAATCATCACGACCTCGCACGAGCCGGCATCGAGCCGCTATATCAAGCATGCGAAGGATCTCGCCCGTGGGCAGGATGTGCCACCGCTCTCCGTCGACGAGCTCTCCCTGATCCAGGGCTTCCCCAAGACTTGGGACTGGAGTGGGCTGACCAAGAAGAACAAGGCCCAAATGATCGCCAATGCCGTGCCGGTGAAGCTGGCGGAAGCGCTCGGCCGCATCATCAAGGCACGGGATGAGGGCCACAGCATTCCAGCCATTGAGACGGACTTCGTCACTTGGCTGACCAAGGCGAAGAAAGCGAAAGGTCAGGTTCTGCGCAACCGCAAAACTTATCTCAACCGCGGCCGCAAGCTGCTGAACGGGCGCATGCTAGCCGACATTGACCTCGAACTCGCTCTGCTGGAGAAGAACAAGGAATTCGCAGGCCTGTCCGCCTCGGTGAAGTCGGACATCCGGCTGTCCCTGCGGATGCATGCCGAGTGGCGCGACCTGCCGCGGCAAAAGCAGATGCGGGACTTAGCGAAGGAGATGGCCGAGGCTTACGAGAACGATGATCCGCAGGATGAGCACGCTCCCATCGCAAAGCTGAGGATCGGGTCGAGGAAGGCGGCTTGAGCCTTCCCTATACGCTTGAGCCAGGGCCACACCGGCCCTGGTGTTCAGCCGCCGAGGAATTCCAAGGCGAGGGTTGCGTTACCATACCCTGATCACTGCGAAAGGGGAGGCTTGGCATCGGTTGCCGCTCCGGCGGGTTTAGCGAACTTCGATAAACTGGACTAAACTCGCAATAAATAGCGCCAACGCGGCTTGGCAGGTTGTGCGGACCGCAGCCTTGCCCGACCAGATTTCCGGCCTCGCACACCCTCTGTGATGCAACGTGGGCAACTTGGAACGAGCTGGATCTCCGGTCAACACCCTCTCGACCTCCCCATTCCCGCCCATCGTGCCACCTGCGCACTTGTGGATTATCAACATCCCTAAAAAAGCCGAATAACGCTGCTGAGCGAGGGGCTTGCAGCAAATTTTAACCATGGTTGGCGTCAGCCCTGGATAACTTTCTTTTCGAGTCGCTTTTCGCTTGTATTCGGCGGGAGCGCCGATCGTCGCGATGCTCTGCCCCAACCGCGCCGGCACGGCCGCACGCCGCGAATCCTGCGCCTCGAATTGCATCGGCAGGATTGGATCCTCGTCGAAGTGACAGGCGCAAGCATTCGCACAGGATGATGCAAGGTTCTTGTCAACAATTCCGCTGTATCCGCCGGAATGCCCCAGATGTCGGCACGATTGCCGCATCAGATTTTAAGCCGCTTCCGCGTATTGCCTTCCAACTCAATTATCTCCTAACAATTGAAGGCTTTCCGACGCCATCAATATTCTCTCGGCCCTGAGAGGCCGCCGACGGATACTTACGGATCGGAGGAGCAAGGTGCGCATCGTCTTTTGCACCTTGAGCGTCACTAGGGGCGCCGTCCCCGCAGATTGAGTGTTTTGACCATGCCCATGCCCTCTCCCGCCGTCGCAGGCCGCGACGGCGAACCCTGGCCTTTGCCCAATTGCCAGGAAGCCCGTGACGAGCTTCTTCCTTACGCCGATCATCCGGTTGCCCTGCACGAGCGCGTTCTGTTGCTCGCCTGCCTCGACGAGTATGGCTCGCTGCCCGTGACTGGCTGTCTACATGTGCTGAGAGAAAGTGCTCAACCGGTGGCAGTGCTCGCCGCCCTGATCGTGAAGGGCGTCATCGTCGCCGATCTCGATGCCGGCCCTCTCGATCCCTGGACCCGCATTCGAAGGGCCGAGCCGACAGCGACTGATTGGCTGGAGAACCGGGCATGAGCATGATCGTGCGTCGTGACGGCCCCGCGCCGCAGCTCTTACCGGAGATCGCGCGCCTCAAGCGCCTCGTCGCCGATATGGAGGCGATCGCGGCAGGCCGGCATCCCGGGCGTGACGTTCTCGACGGGGCTCCATTGCTCAACGGCTGGACACTCTCCTTGCAGACGGAGCCGTGCCTGACGGGGGTCGTCGAGGGTCATCCAGAGATCGCCGACCTGCGCCCCGCCGTCACGAGCGGCCTGTGGGTGCTCGCACCCGAACTCGGCTACGCCCGCACTCTCAACCGCTTCTACGCGCTCGGCCTGGCCGCGGGCTGACAGCCCACCATTGCCGGGCCGGCCGCATCGCGCCGGCCCGCGCCCTTCCCCCTTACCACCCATCCCGAACCCTACAAGGACAGGCAGCCTCGCGCGCCTGAACGATGATCCATGCCCTCTTCGTCCCGCTCGTCCATGCAGCGATCCCGCCGCCTCCGTCACACGCCAAAACCCAAACCCGCCGACAAGCCGTTGCGGCGCAAGCGCAAGGCCCTGTCGCCCGTCACCGATCCGGCTAAGCGTCTTGCCATGGATCTGATCGTGCGCGCCGTGCGCCAGGCCGGCGCGCACAACCTCCTGCGCGGCGGCAGCGGCGCAATCGCCCTCATCGTGCGGCATGCCCAGGATCTCACTCTCGTCAAGGAAGCCAGCGAGACGCTCCTGCTGCGGGCGCGCAGGGAATGGGACGACCTCGATCTGATCATCGAGGATCGCAATGCGGATGCCGTGAGGATCATCTCCATTGAGGAGAAACTGCGCTGGAAGGATGCCGACGCTGCGGCGCTGCTGGCCAAGCACCGCCGCGTGCTGGTGTTGGCCACCGAGGACGCCGACATCCCGTCCTTCTTCCGACAGGCGGCGGAGGCAGTGGTGCCGCTCGCGCCCTGCGACTCTCATGCCTTGCGCGGCGTGCTGTATGCCTTCTTCGGGCAGGCACCGGCCACCCACGAGCTGCCTGACGTGAGCGGGCTGTCGATCACCGCGGTCACCGCGGCCTTGCGCACCCGCGCCAGCCTGTCCCGGGCGCTGGCTTCTTTAAGCCGCGTGGCGCAAGCCCCCGTGGCTCCCACCGAGTCCGTGCGCGATACCAGGACAGATCCGACCCTTGCCGAACTCGCCGGTCTCGGAGAGGTTGCCGAGTGGGGGCAGTCGCTCGTCGTCGACTGGCTGGCTTACCGGGCGAAGGAGATCACCTGGGCCGAGATGCCCAAGGGCGTGGTGATGCACGGCAACTCCGGCACCGGCAAGACCACCGCCGCGAAGGCCATCGCCAGATCCTGCAACGTGCCGATCTTCATCCACTCGCTCGCCCGCTGGCAGGCCATGGGCCATCTCGGCGATCTGTTGAAGGCCATGCGCAAGGCTTTCGACGAGGCCAAGCGGAACGCGCCCTGCATCCTGTTCCTCGACGAGATCGATAGCTTCGGCGACCGGTCGCAACTCATTGATGCCCGCAACGAGCAGTATTGCCGCGAGGTGGTCAACGGCCTCCTCGAATGTCTCGACGGCGCCGACGGCCGCGAGGGCGTCGTGGTCATCGGGGCGACGAACTACCCCGACAAGATTGACCCCGCGATCCTGCGTCCGGGACGGTTGGAACGCCTGATCGCGATCCCGCTCCCCGATGCCACGGCCCGCGCCGCGATCCTGCGTTTCCATCTCGCTGAGCTTCTCGGAGGAGCCGACCTGATGCCCCTGAGTCGGCGGCTGGAGGGCCTGTCCGGCGCCGATCTCGAGAAGATCGTGCGCGATGCTAGGCGCAAGGCACGCTTGGAGAAGCGGCCGGTAACCCTCGACGATCTGAATGCTTCGACGCCGCGGCTAATTGCGCTCTCGGAGGACGCCTATCATCGTACCTGCCTGCACGAGGCGGCGCATGCGCTCGTCGGCTGCCTGGTCATGTCCGAGACGAGCAACCCGCCGCTGATGGCGCGGGTGATCCGCGTGTCCCCGCCCGGACTGCCTGCCGGCGAGACGATATTCGGGCGACAGGTCGCAGTGCCGCTGACCCGCTCGGCCTATCTCGGCGATATTGCGGCGCTGCTGGCCGGTATGGCGGCAGAGACGATGCTGCTGGGCGAGCATTGCGACGGCTCGGGCAGCCGCGTGGGCTCGGACCTGCATCATGCCACATTGCGGGCGCTGGCGCTGGAGGTGGCGGCCGGCATGGGCGCGTCGCTCGTCTATCGCGGCAGCATGCAGGACCGGGATTTCCTCGACATGCTGAACGCGGACGCCGCATTGCGGGAGCGTGTGGACAAGATTCTCCACTTTTGCCGAGAAAAGGCCGAATCCCTGTTGTCGGGCCACCGCGCGGCGCTGCTCGAGCTGACGGAAGCGCTTGCGGACAAAGGTGAAATCTATTTTCGCGATATCGTCGCCATTGTGCAAGCGCACAGGCCCGACCCAATCCTCAACGCCGCCCCCGGGACGAACGCAGTCGACGCGTCCGGCACGCGCCACAGGCGCCCGAAAACTTCAGCAAAATCAGGCCCCGTGAAGGGTTCGCCCGGCATCTGAACCCAGCATGGAACACTTCGTGATCGGCTCTTCCAAGGACTCATCCGCCGTGATTGACGCCATCCCTCGTGACCTGGCAAAGGCGGACGACCGTTTCAACGAGGCCCCTGATGATCCGTCCTGTTTCCGCCCACGCTGTCTCTGCTGCCGCGGTCTTTGCCGCGGTGACAGACGACTATGTGGAGTCGAAGCAGGCCATGCGCTCAGCCTCACCCCAGCGCCCAGCATCGGCCTTCCCTGCCCACGGCTTCGCTCTCCGCCGAATAGCGGCCTGACCTGACGCGGCCCTCAGCGGCCGCTCCTCGTCCCATCCCACAGCTATCACTCCGGAGAGCCGCGCCGGAGCACAGGAGAGCTTTGCCTTGTCCCTGCCCAATCCCCACCGCACCCCCGAGACCCCAGCTAGCCTGCCCGACTGGACCAAGCCGCTGTCCCTGCGCTTCCAGCCGCCTCCGCCTGCCCCGGACGATCCCTTCCCCGACGCTTGGACGCCGCCGCAGGAGTCGGTCGCATCGCGCAGGCTGCCGCGCAACTTCAAAGGCTCGTTCCACGCCTTCATCCCCGATCCGGTGATCAACCGCGTCATCACCGGCGAGAGCTCCCTTGAGGGCGGCTTCTACCTGCTGCTGCGCACCGATCCGCGCGTCGCCTGGATCTGGGACCAGCCCCCCGCCGTCGCTTATATCGACGAGGACGGCGTCATGCATGAGCACACGTTTGACTATCTCGCCGTCCTGCACGACGGGCACCGCATCGCCTTTGCGGTCAAGCCGGCCATCAAGGTGGCAAGCACCGGGATTGAGCGCGTGCTCGAGCTCATCCGTGCCCAGCTCGACCCAACCTTCGCCACCAGCGTGGTGCTGCGCACGGAAGCCCACATCACGGCGGATCGCGTCCACAACGCCCGCATGATCCTCGATGCCTGTCAGCGTCGGGATGACGTCCACCTCGCCCGGGTGCTGGAGCTGCTCGACGGCGTCACTGGCGCGGTGCGCATTGCCGATCTCGTGGAAGCGAGCGGGCTCGAGGGCCATGCCCTGCCGGCCATCGCCTGCCTGATCGGCGACGGCTTCATCACGCTCTCGCGCCCCGGCCGCATCGATATGGGCGCCTCCGTCATTCCCGTTCGCGCCCACTGAACCCTTCCGATTTACCCCACACGAGGTTTTGCATGTCCGCTGCCCTGAAGCTCACGAATTCCCAAACCACTCCGCTGCCGGAATCCACCCGCACGGACATGATGGCGCTGTTCCCCGACGACCGCGTCTTGGTCGACGGCACCCCGCACCGCTGCCTCGACATCCGCCCGCAATTCGTCCTGCTCAAGAGCATGGACGGCGCGGGCCTGCACCAGACCTTCACCCAGGCTCAGCTCTGGGGCCTGCTCGAGGCCGACCGCCTCGAGGTCGAGCGCAACTACTTCGCACGCAACCGGGCGAACCTGCGCCTGATCCATGGCGCCCGCACCGTGTTCGACCTTCCGCAAGACGAGCAGGCAGTGGTGTTCACCCGCCAGCAGTTCATCCTGCGCCTGATCGAGAAGCGCGCTAGGGGCGAGGCTCCGAGCCTCGCCGACGACAAGCTGCGCGACGTCCTGGAGACGATCGACAAGGAACTGACCCGGGAAGCCCGCGAGCGCTGGAAGCACGAGAAGGCGTACTACAAGAACAGCCTGGGCCACGGCTCGGACAAGCCGGAGCGCCCCGAACTGCCGGAGCCGTGGCAGGTGCGCCGCTGGCTCAAGCGCTGGCAGGAGACCGACGGCGACGTCTCGTGCCTGATGGACGCCACCCACCGCCGTGGCTACCGCACCGACCGCCTCGATCCGAAGGTGCGCGAGATCCTCAACGCGGTGGTCAAGGGCTACGCAAGCAACCTGCGCCCCTCGGCTCCGAAGCTGCTGATTGAGATCGAGACGAGGATCGGCAATGAGAATGACGCCCGCGCCGCCCGGGGTCAGAGTGAACCTAAGCTCAAGGCACCCAACCTGCGCACTGTGTATCGGGCGATCGCCAAGCTCGACCCGTTCAAGGTCATGGCTGCGCGCAAGGGTGCGGCCTACGCCAACCATCATTTCTACGTCGTGCACCAGGGCGTCACCGTCACGCGCCTGCTGGAACGCGTCGAGATGGACGAGTGGGAGGTGCCTCTCGTCACGGTGCTCGCCGGCACCAAGCTGTGGGAGACGTTCACGGACAAGCAGCGCGAGGAGCTGCAAAAGTGCCGCTGCTGGATCACGGCGGCGATCGACTGCGCCTCGCGGGTCATCCTCGCCCTGCACATGTCGATCCACGCGCCGTCCCGCGACAGCAGTTCGACGGCCCTGCGGATGATGATGTCCGACAAGTCGGCGCTGGCCCAATCCGCCGGCTGCCGCATGCTGTGGCCGTACCGCGGCAAGCCCTCCCTGATCGTCACCGACCAGGGCCCTGCGTTCGGCCCTGCCTATTGCGAGCTCCTGATGCAGCTTGGCATTCCGTTCGAGCAGGCGCCCGGCGGACACCCCGAACTGCGCGGCACCATCGAGCGCCTGTTCGATACCCTGGAGGGGATCACGCTCGCGGACCTGAGCGGGCGCACCTTCGCCAATCCGGTCGACCGCGCCGATTACGATCCGGGGGCCAACGCCTGCGTCACCGCCGACGAGCTGTTGCAGTGCGCGGTGCGGGCGGTGGCCGACATCTACCACCAGACCCCGCATGCAGGGCTCAAGGGCGAGACGCCGGCGAACGCCTGGGCCCGGCTGTCGCGGGAATGGGCGGTGGCACCCGAGCCCGGCCCGCGCCGTCTGCGCGAGGTCTTCGGCCGCGTCGTCAAGCGCAAGATCGGCAAGGAGGGCATGCGTTTCCTCGGCCTGCGCTACCAGTCGCTGGAGCTTCAGCGCCTGCGCCGTTTCGTGCAGCAGCAGAAGGTGCATATCAAGGTCGACGCCCAGGATCTCGGCGCGATCTCAGTCAAGGTGCCGGGGGAGCGCTGGATCGCAGTGCCGTGCGTGGAGAGCTTCGCGCAAGGGCTGATCATGAGCGACTGGATCGCGACCGGCGAGCGCCTGCGCCATCGCTTCGCCACCCAGGCGAAACTTGCCCGTCCGATCGTGCTGGAGGCGGTGGCGGCGATCCGCGCCATCGGCGACGCGGCCCGCGCCCGCTGCGGGATCGCGCCGCCCGAGGCCACAGACATCGAGCTCAACCGCTATGAGCGCGACCTGTTCCGCACCTTCAGCATCCGCGAGAGCGCTGCTGTCGCGGCCAGCCACGACGACCTGCTCGGCTTGACCGATGGCGAGGACGAGACCGCCGGCACGGCTGCCGAGGACACTGAGGCCGACATCCTCGGCGACGCCGCCCCGGCTCCCACCTCCCCCTACGGCCCCGCCGGCACCTGGACCGTGGAGAGCGACAAGTAAGCCCGACACCCCTTCACCCCCTCCAAGGGAACCCAAGCATGCCCCCCGAGAGAAGCCATTCCGTGACCGATCCTTCCCAACCAGGAGACCTGCACATGACCGCGTCCACGACTGCCCCCACCACCCCGCACCAGGAGCCCGAGACACCCATGACGACCCAGACCGCTACTGTTTCCGACAACATCGTGCCGCTGCGCGAGAGCGGCGCTCTCGCCGATACCCTCCCCACGACGGAGATCCTGCCTGAGCCCGTGCTCGACCTCACGCAAGGTGTGAGCAGGTCCGGTCCAATCCCGGTCCTGCGTGATTTGGGCCACGAGCGCATCATCGCACGCATCGAGCGGCTGAACGCGGGCTTCATCCGCACGGGCATGTACGAAGTACTCAAGGACGAGATCACCCGCCTCAAGGACCTGCACGGGCTCAACGTCTCCGGTCGCCGTGTCGAGGGCCGTGCTCTCGTCGTGGTCGGCGACAGCGGTGCCGGCAAGTCGGCGGCGATCGCGCGCCTGATCGCCTCGCAGGTCGAGCTCCAGCCGCGCAATCTCGCCGTCGGCCCCGTCGTGCCGATCGTGTCGATCACCGCGCCCTCGCCCTTCACCCCGCGGGCCTTGGCCATGGAGGTAATGAACCAGGGTCTCGGCTACGGCATGGTGCGCGACATCCGCGAGAACGTCGCCTACTCCCGCCTGCGCGAGCAACTCCGCGTCAGGCAGGTAAGGATCGTCCACATCGACGAGATGCAGCACGCGCTCAGTGCCAACAGCGCGCACGAGATGCAGAAGCTGTCCGACACGCTCAAGAACCTGATGCAGCATGCCGAGAACCCGGTCTCGCTCATTCTCTCGGGGCTGCCGGCGCTCGTCGACTTCGTCAAGACCGACGTCCAGCTTCAGCGCCGCTGCCGCTTCGTGCGCTTCACCCCGCTCTCGTTCCCCGAGGACGTCGATGGTCTGCGCCTGGTCGTCAGGACGGTGAGCGAGGGCCTCGCCGAATTGACGCCTGTCGACCTCCTCAGTGACGAGTTCCTGGCGCGCCTGTGCCGGGCGGCGGGCGGGCAGTTCGGGCTGGTGATCCAGATCTGCCGTGCGGCGGCCGAGGAGGCGATCCGCACCGGAGCGGAGGAGCTGACCCCGAAGCACTTCGCATCCGCCTACGCCGCCGGCACGGGCTGCGCGCCGGACGAAAACCTGTTCACTGTGCGCGACTGGGAGTTCGTGGCGTCCGGGTTCGTTCCCACCGCGGTGCAACCCGAGGCCCCCACGCCTTCCCGCCGCAAGGGAGGCCGCGCGTGAGTGCTCACATGCCCCTTCCGAAGCGCCTGCGCTACACCGTCGACCTCGGTCTCGGCGAGACCGCGATCAGCCATGGCTCGCTCAGCGGCGCCATGTACGGTCTCGACCTCGGCACCTTCTGCGGCGACCTGCGTATCAATGCCGTGAGCCTGGCCTACGGCGAGGAAGCGGCCTTGTCCCGTCTGAGCGCCGCAACGGGAGCCGACCTCGAGGCCCTGCGCCGCTTCTCGCTCAGGCACGAGGAGCCGCAGGGGGAGGCCCAGGTGTTCAGCCTCAACGGGCAGGTGCTGCGGCCCATGAGCTTGTGCCGCTCCAGGGTGCGGGTGTGCCTGTCGTGTCTCGCTGAGGATCTCGACAGCCGCTCCGGCCCCGACCGCCTTCGTCCCTATGGCCGCGCCGCCTGGACGCTGGCCTCGGTCCGGACCTGCGCGCGGCACTGGCTCGCACTCACCTGTCTGCCTGTGCCCGATTCGAAGCCGGGCGTGCCCGACTTCGCCGCGGCTGTGCAGGCGAACTGGGCGACGATCACGGCTGGGCAGATCAAGGGCCAGGAATTGCCGCCTTCAAACTTTGAGGCGTACCTGCTCGGGCGCCTCTGGGGGGAGGCACCCAACGTACCCTTCCTCGACGAGCTGCCGTGGTATGCGGTGGCGCGGGCCTGCGAGATGATCGGCGCCGTGTCCCTGAATGGTCCGCGGGTGCGCCGCAGCCGTCTCAGCGAGAGGCAGTGGCGCGAGGCGGGCGACGAGGGCTACCGCATCGCGGCGGCAGGAGACGACGCCTTCACGAACCTTCTGACCCGCCTGCGCGATCAGGTGCAGGCGGTCGAGGACGGACGGCCACGGCGCAAGTTCGGGCGCCTTTACGAGTGGCTTTCGAGCGAGGAGAA
This sequence comes from Microvirga sp. M2, assembly GCF_047497095.1. Classification (NCBI taxonomy): domain Bacteria; kingdom Pseudomonadati; phylum Pseudomonadota; class Alphaproteobacteria; order Hyphomicrobiales; family Methylobacteriaceae; genus Microvirga; species Microvirga sp. M2. Next base: position 2,114,168 of record NZ_CP134063.1, on the reverse strand, counting down.
GGATCCCTCCTACGCCGCCATCAGGCATAGGATCGCCCATCACCTGATCGCCACGACGGCGGTCGGCCCCGGCGACGAAATCTTCGGGCAACCTGTCACCGAGCGGCGCCTGCACTCGATCCATACGCTGGCGCAGGAAACGGGCGAGCATCCGAAGCGTCTGCGCAAGCTGCTGCTGCGCCATGGCCTCATCGGCGGCGATAGCCGCGAGCTGTCCGACGATCGGGTGGTGTTCGAGGCTGAGGCCGCCGCGAGCCTCGCACTCGAGGTGACGGGGGCGCTGAGCCTGAAGCGGGCCGGCCACTACCTCAACGCGCCGCGCGTGCAGATGGCACTGTTGTACGAGGCGGGTTTCCTCCAGCCGCTCGCGGGGAAAGGCACGGCACTGCGTCCGGCCTTTGCCCGCACTGAGCTTGATCGCTTCCTCGCCCGCCTGCTGGCTGACGCCGAGCCGATGACCGCGCCGCTGGAGGGCATGGCCACCATTCCCGAAGCGGCCAAGCGCGCGAACTGCTCCGCGCAGGAGATCGTGGCGGCGATCCTGGAGCGTCGCTTGTCGTTCGTCGGTCAGAGGACGAACACGCGCGGCTACCTGTCGGTGTTGGTGAGTATGGACGAGGTCCGGGCGGCGGTGCGCCGTCCGGATCACGGCAGCCTGTCGTTGCGCGCGGTCGAGCGGCGTCTCGGCGTTCACACCTCTACGGTGCAGGGTCTGATCGCCGGCGGTCATCTCGCGACCGAGGTCGCGGTCAATCCGGTTAACCGCTGTCCCCAGACGGTGGTGCCCGAGGCGGAGATGGCGCGGTTCGAGAGCGAGACGATCACCCTGTCGCGCCTTGCCCGGGAGCGGCATCAGTCGCGCGGGGCGTTGCAGCGGACGCTGGTCGCGCACGGCATAAAGCCGGCCATCGTGATAGAGGCCGCGAAACGAACGCTGCTGTTCCGGCGCGACACCGTCCCCACATGATGTAGCGCACTCGCATCCGATAAGGCGAGAACCCCCGAGGAATTCCTCGGGGGTTTTTTATTGGCTGGACGTGCATAGCCGAGTGCCCGTTCGAAGCCGAAATCAATGACGCGTCGGTGAGTCAAAACCGAGAGGTAATGCGTCAGATGCCGAAATCGGGCCCCAGAAAATAAGGGTTTGAGCCGACCCCGGTGAAAGTTAATGAGTCAATTTACACCCTGATCCGACTTGAATGAGGCCTTCGTCGTGGAGGCCTTGTCGGCAAGCGTCTGCGTCGAGGCCCTCGGGGCAGCCCACTCAGTCGTGTCGACCTTGAAGAACGTGCAGATCTCAGACGTGAGGCGATCCGGAAGAGACACTACAGGCGGGATCTGAAGGGGGTCGCCGACGACGACGGATCGCTTCGCGCGCGTTATGGCGCCAACAGCGGCCTGTGGAACCGACTGGCCTGCCTCGTCGATCAGAAGCCATCCAAGGCTTCCGGGCTTCAGGTCCCCGAACATCCGGTCCACCGACGCAAACGTCGTCGAAACAACCGGAATGACCATGAACAGGGTCGACCAGAGATCACCGAGCAGCGCCTTCTTTTCCTCCTCAGGAAAAGCTCCCGCTGTCATGGCACCCATCAGAGCGCTGAGATTGTGCATCACCTTCTGGGCAGACGCATCGATGAACGTCTTCTGGACCTCAAGAGCTGCGATGAAAAGCTCCTCCCGCTTCCGGTGGAGGGCAGCGGGGAGCCATGGTGCGGCCAGGTGCATCTCTCGGTGAGAGCGTTTGAAGAATTCCCGATCAATGATGCCATCACCGATCTCGGCACGGGTTTCATCCATCATCTGCTGAATTCGTGAGATGAGATCTGTGAGTGCAGTGAGCTGCTGCATCGAGGCCGAGAGTTCAGCGACTAAAGTATCATGGGATGTGCAAGCCTTGGCTCGCGCCATTTCGGCTGTGGCCACGCGCTCCTGCGCCTGTCTCGCCCGTTCAGCAAGGTCTCTGGCGATCTTCGCCCATTCTTTCCAGCTGGCTGTCCCAAAAAGGCGCGCAAAGAAACCGGGGCGGACCAGATTGTGGTTGGCCTGATGGCTCTCCTGGCGCCTCGCCTCTTCTAATAGTCCCGTGTGCTCGAAGGTCCGCTTGTCGAGCAGATGCTTCGCATGCGCCGACTGTTTCTCGAGAGTCGTGTGCTGCTCCTGAAGCAATACGTGCTTGTTTCGCGCCTCAGGGAACCTCTGGCAGGCTACACGCAGTCCTTCGAGACGCTTCAAGTCGGCCTCGATCTCCTGCTTCAGAGACTGGAACCGGGAACGTGCCTTTCGCCACTGGGCTGCCGCATCCGCTCCAGATGCAGGCTTTTCTTTGACGACTACCTCCGGTGTTCGTCGTTCGATGATCTTACCTGTCTTCTCATCCAAGACTTGCCGGACGACGGAGTCTCCTTTGGCCGCCTTGAGGTAAATTCGTAAGCCCCGCTCCTCGTCCCACCAGAACTTCTGCTGGAAGGCTGCCCGGTTCCTCGAATTGCCGAGCACGGCTGAGATCAGCCCCCAGGTCTCGATCGACTCAGTTTCCTTTTCCCCCTCTTCATCATCGAGATCGCGGGAGTTGGCGAGGTGGTCGCTGATCGATCTGAAGTAGCCGATCTCGTCCGCGCGCCCGAACTCCTTCTTTAGCGGGAGCTCACGGCTGACGTTCTCGACGGCCTTGTTGTTGCTGGATGCGACCAGGATCTCATGCCCCTTCAGGCTTGGATCGAGCATGTACAGGTGGAGGAACGCATTGGATCCCACCATCACCTTTTGGCCGGAACTCGTAAATGCAGATGAAGGGTCCTCGAACGCTACCATGGCGCTCGCACGATCGACGACACAGCTGGCTACCAGATCGCGCAGCAGGGTGGTCTTTCCCGTCCCCGGCGGGCCATTCACTCCCATGATGCCGTCAGTTCGTCCGAGCTCTGCCCGCGCCAAGTTGACGGCCGCCTGCTGAAGGAGGGCGAGCGGATAGCCGCCCTGAGCCGGCCACCGGGAAGCCGCCATCATGTTCGGCGCCACGAATGGCTCGATCCGGCTGAGACCGGCGAGCAGGTCCTGGGTCTCGCGCGGCGTCTCCTGGCCGAGATAGCGCCGCAGTCCTGATCCGGCGCCGCTGGCGACGAGCTCCGATGCCCGCCCGAGATCGGCCAGGAAGAACGAGTTCAGGAGCGATGCTTCAGGCGGCGTCTTGGATTTGAAATAGTGATAGACGCGCAAGGCGAAGGACGGTGGTTCAATGAGGTGCCCAGGAAGCTCAAATTGGGCAACAAGCCAGTCATAGGCATGCTGAATGGTCGCCAGATCCAGGGGCAGCGGCTTCCCGTCAGGATCCTTACGGCGCAGGATCTTCCCGAGACGGTCCTGAAGGGTTTGCTCGACGCGAAGCCACGCACCGAGCCCTCCGAGTTCTAACTTAAGAGCATGCGGGAGCGCCCATGCGAATGAGGAGACGGCAATGGCATTCTCATCGAGAACATAGCCGTTCTTGTCCACCATCACAGCGGCAATGGCAGCCCTTTCCTTTTCCCGCCGGCTGCGTTCCTCATCGGCTCCAAACGCCTTGATGAGTTCATCCGTCGCGCGGTCCATGCTGATCGCGCCAAGAATCACCTGGTAGAAGAGCTTTCTATTAGGCCTTGAGGGTTCTCCCCTGCTCCATGGCAGCCCCTGGCTTGCAAGATCTGCAACACATCGGCGATCCCCTGCCGCCAAATCCTCTGGCTTCCGATATGTCTGGGGAGATAGAGCCTCCAGAGCAGTCCAAGCGGCCAGGATTGCACGAGGCTCATTGGAAGCTTTGGGCGATGCGAAAGTCGGCAGCGGGCCCAGGTGTTCTATTGGAGGGACGGGTTGTTGGGCTGGAGCATCCCGCTTGTCTAACGGCTTATGGACCCGCGACTCGACAGGACGTTTTGATACCGGGCGCTCTGGAAATTTTAGGACGTGTGCACCCGGTGCTGCATCCGCCTCGGCAATGGAAGATGTCGAACGAAATGATGCGCCGCCAGCAGCTCGAACTCTTGAGTTCTTGAGAGATGCCAACGCGTCGTCGACCTCGGCAGCCAACTCCTTGGCCTTAGGGACATTACGAAAGGTCAACTCCTTGGCCAACTCGTCTAAGACGGAACGGTCGCCACGAGCCCTATCAAGGAGGGTCTTGAGTTCGGAAACTCTCATTTGAAGGTATGGACGCTGCCCCGACATTGAATTCCCGATCTTACCCAACTGCCTCGGCACTCTCATTCCATCTGAGGTCGACCAAGACAATTGTATTTTGACAACATCCCAGCTCCCAAGACTAAGCATTTATGGAGAAAATCAACATTAATAATGTGGACTATTGCCAGATTTGTCCCAACACCATAACCATTTGTACCCCACAACCACAACGATCAGGGGCAGCGGTTGTGATGGGACTTGGGGGCTATTGTGAGCTGGATCATCATTGCTGTCGTGATCGGCCTATTCATCACCTACAAAGCGGCCAAGAAGCGAGAGAATGCTGCCAGAGGGTCCGTCTATAGACCGACTACGGAACCGATCCGGTGGGACCAAGCCGCCAGCATGTCTGCCGGACGAGCGACACCGTCGACAAGCAACAAGCAGGGCTCGGGCAGAACGCCTGCGAAATAGCTCCAGCCGGACGAGACCACTGAAATCGCGGGCATCCGGATCACGGGAGGCATGATCTATGTCGGCGAGCACCTTTACACCGCAGGAGGTGCACAACAGGAGAACTGCCTGATCAATCCCAAGCTGAAGGTGGCGGCAACGGGAGCGGACACCACGGGATCCCGGATGCCATACTGGCCATCCTATGCAGATATTCCTCCCACATCCCGCAGAGCCTATCTCGAATGGCTCGCCGGAGGGAGGAAGGATCCACATGTCGGGATCGGGTATGTTTTTTTGTTCTTCTATGGTCTTGAGCGACGGTTCCTCGTTGACCGCGCAGCTCATGAAGCCACAGTGATCTCGAGCGAGATCCGTAGGCTGTTGACCATTTACGGTGAGAATTATTCCTTTCGGAACTATGCTTCAATGCTTCTGGATATCGTCTCAGCGATGGCTTTGCAGACGAATGAGCGACCATCCCTCGATCCGGATCTCCGCAAGGATTACGAGATCCCATTCCCAGTCCGCTTATATATCGGACACCTCTTGGCTGAGGGCAAACCGCCGGAAGCGGACGACGCATTGCTTTGGGTCATATCTTGTCCTGATATTTACCTTAGAACGCCTGCCAAACGGTGCTTCGACGAACTGGTCGCTCTATGGCGCATCCGGTTCGTCCTAAAGTATCCTAAGGGGATGTCAGTCCCCCCTCCGAGGAAGCGACTGAAGATTTCCTATAAGGCTGCCAGCGGTACGTTTGATGCCGCAGTTGACCTCAGCATTTCCGGCGCAGAGCTGCCTGACATCTCGGGTTTAGCCGCTCCTGTGCGGAAATTGACTGATCTCTTGGAGACCTGCACGGACGCCTTGGATCCATACAGCCGTATCCTCGGGCGGCGCCCCGAGGCAAAGGGCACTATCGAGGCGCTCATGGCACTGCCTCAGGAGCTGCTGGTATCCGACAGTGGATCGGTGATGGCCTCTCTTCGAGACAGAGTCGAGACGCTATTTGGCGGCCGCCCCCTCGCGCCTGCCATGGCCTCCAGTGTGCTTGACATCCTCGGTCTCCCATTACCCTCGGACGGAAAGATGTCGGCAACCGTTCGAACCCAAATCGGAGCCATCCTGGACAAGCTGGATATCGCGTTTGAACCGGATAGGCGCTACGGGTCCGCCCCTCTGGCAGCGGACGGACGAATGGTTCTCTTTAAAGCAAAATGTGGCGGTGCCGTCGATTCGGATAAGCCGGAATACAAGTCCGCGAAAGCTACGATCGATGTGACCGTCCTGGCAGCCTTGGCTGACGGCACGGTGGCTTCAGCAGAATACGAGGCCCTTACGGCCTCCCTCCGTTCTCTCTCCGGGATCTCGGATATCGAGCGCGCGCGCCTTCTAGCATACGCCGCGGTCATGATGCAGGACGGCCTTCGTCAACAGGCTGTTTTGAACAAGATCTCGACCCTTCCTGAGATGGACCGTCAGCAGATCGCGCAGGCCGCAATCGGAGTTGTGCTTGCCGATGGACACGCGTCACCCGCAGAGATCAAGTTTCTTGAAAAGCTCTACAAGGCGCTCGGCCTCACTCAGGAAGATCTGTATGCCGCCTTGCACCGAGGCGCGACTATAATCGAAAGTCCCGTTACTGTGGCGCCCGAGGAAACGGCCAAGGGCACGCCTATCCCTGCGCGTCCGGCTCCTCCCTCCAAAAAGACAGGCATCCAGATCGATCACGAGCGGCTTCAGCGCATAAAGCACGAGACATCGACTGTTTCAGCCCTGCTCGCGGACATCTTCGTCGAGGAGGAGGTCTCTCCTCCAGCCAAAGCCGCGACCACAACACAAGCTGTTGCTTTCCAGGGCCTAGACGCCGCCCATGGGGCCCTTCTGTCAGCCATCCTTACCACCGGCTCCCTTGATCGAGCCGCCTTCGAGGAGCGCGCTCGTTCTCTGAGACTGCTTCCGGATGGCGCCATTGAGACCATCAACGAGTGGAGCTTCGAGACATTCGACGAGGCTGCCCTTGAGGATGGGGAAACAATCATGATTGCGGAACACCTCCGCGAGGAACTCGACAAACTGGAGATTGCTGCATGACGACCCATACCCCGATCAAGGCCCGCGACCGTGACGTCATCCTTCAAGCCTTGGCAGCGGGTGTCGTTCCTCGCACCGGACTACGCCATATCCAGGTTGGCCGTGCCGCAGAAGTAGGCGCCCTGGTCCGCGACATCGATCGCATCGCAGATGCAAGCTCGGGTTTACGCTTTGTCATCGGAGAATACGGTGCGGGTAAAACATTCTTTCTGAACCTCGTGCGCCTTATTGCGCTTGAGCGAAAGCTGGTCACCATTCATGCAGACCTCGCTCCCGATCGCCGCATTCATGCGACGGCTGGCCAGGCACGAGGGCTGTATGCAGAAGCCGTCCGTAATATGGCAACCCGCACGAAACCGGAAGGTGGCGCACTTGCGAGTGTCGTCGAGCGATTTGTAACCGAATGCATGAAGGACGCAGAAGGACGTGGCGTGGCCGTCGAGAAGGTCATCGACGAGCGCCTTGCACACCTTCAGGAGCATATCGGCGGGTATGACTACGCGGCCGTGATCAAGGCATACTGGCGTGGAAGCGAAGACGGAGACGAGGTGCTCAAAGCGGCAGCCCTGCGCTGGCTTCGGGGTGAGTACAGCACGAAGACCGAAGCCCGCCAGGCACTCGGCGTGAGGAACATCATCGATGACGGTGATGTCTACGATGCTCTGAAGCTTCTGAGCGCCTTCGTTCGGGAGGCCGGATACGCAGGCCTGCTCGTCGTCTTCGATGAAATGGTGAACCTCTACAAGCTCCAGAGTTCACAGGCGCGCAACCAGAACTATGAGCAGGTTTTGCGCATGCTGAACGACGTGCTCCAAGGCAATGTCGGTGGCATCGGCTTCGTATTCGGCGGCACCCCTGAGTTTCTCATGGACACGCGCCGCGGCCTCTATAGCTATCAGGCGCTGCAATCCCGCCTTGTCGAGAATGCCTTCGCGACGAACGGACTCATCGACCTATCCGGCCCGGTCATCCGCCTCCAGAACCTTACTCCAGAGGACCTTTTGATCCTGTTGTCGAACATCCGCGCGGTGTTTGCAGGTGGCGACCCTTCCAAGAATCTGGTGCCTGAAGAGGCGCTGACGGCCTTCATGGAGCATTGCAGCCGTCGCATCGGCGAGGCGTATTTCCGTACGCCGCGCAACACGATCAAGGCCTTTGTCCAGTTCCTGGCCGTGCTTGAACAGAACCCTGGCATTGATTGGCGGTCCTTGCTCGGTGGAGTCGACGTTCAGACTGATATTGGCGATATCGGTGAGGATGCCGAAGAGAATGGAGATGGTAGCGACGCCCAGTCTAGCGACGATGACCTTGCCACCCTCCGGCTCTGATATCGTGACTAGCTTCGACAGGCTGCACCCGGAGATCCGGCGTTGGATCTGGGAGCAGAAATGGGAAGAGCTCAGGGAAGTTCAAGATCGCTCCATTCGGGCGGTCCTGGACGGGAGTAACGATGTCCTGATTGCCGCCTCGACAGCAGCTGGCAAGACGGAAGCCGCCTTCCTGCCAATACTCACGCAGGTGGCCGACCGCGAGGCTCAAGGATTATCGGTTCTCTATATCAGCCCACTGAAGGCCCTGATCAATGATCAGTTCCGTCGCCTGGACCTTCTCTGCGAAAGGATGGAAATCGAGGTCGTTCGCTGGCATGGAGATGCGCCACAGGCCGCCAAAGCAAGAACTCTCAGGAGTCCACGAGGGATCGCACTCATCACACCCGAGTCCATCGAAGCCCTTTTCATCAGACGCCCTGCACAAGCGTACGCGCTTCTCGGATCGCTCGATTTCATTGTAGTTGACGAGCTGCATGCCTTTCTCCAGGGGCCAAGAGGATTGCATCTCGCTAGCCTGCTTCGGCGCATTGACGAAGCGTCGACAAAGCGTCCGCGGCGTGTGGGCCTGTCGGCGACCATAGGCGACCTATCTGTGGCAGCCCAGTGGATGAATCCTGGGGCTCCATCTGGTGTCACTATCGTGGAAGCGGGTAGCGGCGCTCCTGAGCTGCGTCTCCAAGTCAGAACCTATATCGATCCTGAAGACGCTGATGATGCCGACGGCCTTGAGAACGAGAACGGCAAGAAAGTCGCCCTCGACTACATTGCCGATCATCTCTTCACAAACTTGAGGGGCAGCAACAACCTCGTGTTCGCCGGATCGAGGCGGAGGGTTGAGGCCATGGCTGACCGTCTCCGGAGGCGTTGCGAGACTCAGGGCGTCCAGAATGAGTTCTTCCCACATCATGGAAGCATTTCGAAAGGCCTTCGTGAGGAGCTTGAAGAGCGCTTAAAGGCGGGCGATCTGCCGACAACGGCCGTTGCCACGACAACGCTTGAGCTTGGAATCGACATTGGTTCCGTGAAATCGGTTGCCCAGATCGGCGCACCGCGCTCCCTCGCCTCCTTGCGGCAGCGGCTCGGGCGGAGCGGGCGGCGGAAAGGCGTACCTGCGATCCTTCGCATTTATATCCGCGAGGGTTATCTGGCGGCTGATGCAGATCCCCTCGATCGGCTACGTCTCGAGGTTGTGCGGGCGGTAGCTGCGATCAGGCTCCTCATCGGCAAATTCGTAGAACCCCCGAGCCTCGATCCATCCGCTGCAACAGTCGTTTTACACCAAATCTTGTCTGTCATTACGGAACGAAGTGGTGCTCGGGTAGATCAATTCTACAAGACTATCTGTGGTGCTGGTCCATTATCTGTGATCAGCAAGACCGATTTCGTGGAGATGCTGCGCGGGATGGCCTCTCCCGAGACAAGGCTCATTGAGCAAGCGTCGGACGGCACAATCATGCTGGGCGAGATTGGCGAGGAGCTGACCCGTGGCCGAGACTTCTACGCCATCTTCCCAAGCGATGAAGAATGGCGTCTGGTAACAAGCGGACGAACCCTTGGAACAATCCCGATCGTCAACGCAGTCGGCATAGGGACCCTGCTCGTCTTTGCAGGACAGCGCTGGCGGGTTACGGCGGTCGACGATCATGCCAAAGTGCTTGATGTCGAACACCACCGCTCGGCTCGCATTCCCAAATTCGAGAACCTTGCGGTCGAGATGCTCCATGACCGTCTCGTTGCCGAGATGCTATCTGTCTATCGCGATGACGATCTACCTGCCTATCTCGATCAAACGTCCAAGGAAATGCTGGTAGAGGGCCGGAAAGCCTTCAGGGACATGAAGCTCGACAAAATCCGGCTCATTCAAGCCAATCGAGACGTTCATATTCTACTCTGGCGAGGCTCCTCAATGACCTCGGTATTTGCTGTCGCCCTGAAGACTGCGGGCTTGGACTGCGCAGAGCACGATATTGGAATTACGGTTGGCGATGCAACAATCGATCAGGTGAGGTCAATCATAACCAAGATCGCCGAAATGCCTCCCATGGAGATCGGTGACATCGCTCAATTCGTGGAAAATCTTCAGGGAGCCAAGTTCGATGAGCTTGTTCCAGAAGCCCTTCTGCGCCGCATCTGGGCACGCAATCACGAAGATTATGCAGGGCAGATCAAAACGGAAGCCGCTAAGCTCGTAGGGCTATCTATAACTTAATGCTTATTTGATAGCAGCTTCTCGATTTGCCGCCAGCTAGAGCCTTTTCCATGAACTTCGGTTCCACAGTACACGACAGTCTGGTGGTGGACGGTGCGATCTGGTGGAGTAGCGGATTCTTCGCCAAAAGGATCCTGCTATGCCGATCTGTCTTCGCACCGCCCTGATGCGGACTTTAGCGCCGCACCTGGGTCTGAGCCAATCCCGTCTGGAAACCGCCTGCCTGTTTCTGGTCGCGCTGATCCAGGGCCGCACGGTCAACCTGACCCATGTCGCCAGCCAGTTTCCCGGACCGGCCCGCTATGCCTCGAAATACCGTCGCCTGCAACGCTTCTTCCAGGTTGTGCGCTTCGACCAAACGGTGGTGGCCGCCCTGGTGGTCCGCATGCTCAACCTGTCGCGGCCGAAATGCCTGGCGCTCGACCGCACGCACTGGAAGATCGGCCGCCGCGACATCAACATCCTGGTGCTGGCCATCGTCACGCGCCGCTTCCGGGTGCCGCTGCTGTGGAGCGTTCTCACCCATCCGGGCAACAGCACCAGCGCCCAGCGCATGGCCCTGATGCGGCGCTATCTGGCCCGGTTTGGGCCCGACACCATCGAGCTGCTGCTGGCCGACCGTGAGTTCATCGGGGCCGACTGGATCAAGTTCCTGATCGACCACGACATTCCGTTCGCCATCCGGGTCAAGGAGGACTTGCGCCTGGCGCTCGCCGACCGGCAGCTGTGGTCGATCCGGACCCTGTTGCGCACCAAGCGCGCACGCCACCTCATCCACACCGTCGACGTGTTCCTGCCCGACCACCCGACCCCGCTGCGGCTCGCCGCCCGCCGGATCAAAAGCGGCCAATGGCTCGTCGTGCTGACCAACCGCACCGATCCGCGCCGGGCGTTGCAGACCTATCGCCGGCGCTGGGCGATCGAATGCCTGTTTGCCGAGGCCAAGACGCGCGGCTTCAACCTGGAGGATACGCACCTGGCCGATCCGGGCAAGATCGAAACCTTGACCGCCCTTCTGGCGCTCACCATCACCTGGGTTTACGCCACCGCGTCGCGCACCATGGGGCTCAAGGCCATCCCACGAAAAGTCCATGGCCGGCGCGCGAAGTCATGGTTCCGCACCGGCCTCGATACCCTCAGGCAGGCGCTCTTCAACACCCCTCACATCGCCGCAAACGCATGGACGGCAAAATGTCCGATCAGGCTCAAAGCAACATGAGTCGTGTACTGTGCTTCGGTTCATGGCAAAGGCTCCTGTTGTTTGAGAAAGACGCCTTTTCTTCGCAAAACCGGCATCCACTTTTGCGGAAATGGCTCTAAGTGACAACCAGCGGATTAGGCGGCGTGCGGCCTCTGCCTGGGCGGCGGACCATCGCCCTTTCGCAGGCTCAGGAGCTGAGGATCCCGAACGTCATGGTGGCTTCCTCCGTACCGGACGCGATTGACATCCTGAACGACGATGTGCCTTGGCGCGGCCAGCGGAACGAAGCCCAACTCGTCGAGCACCTCCCCGAGCGTCCTGACCTTCTTGTCCGGGCCGGGTTCGTCGAATGGGCGGGACTTGGGCGTCTCCGCCAAGATCATTCTCCTGAAAGCAAGATCATTCTCCTGAAAGCAAGTCATCTTGCCCGCGTCGCATCCTGTCCACGACCGGTCCGGTGAGCGGGTGGCCGAGGAGAGGCGCGCCCGGCGCATCGTCGCGTTGGGGAAGCTCCACAAGAGCACCCTGAGGACGCCGCGGGACGCCCAGCTCCAGGACGGGTTCGAGCGCCTCAACGACGGGGCCTCGCTGTCGCTGAACGGCCGTCGGCCGGAGGGGCGCGCCGATCGTCATCGGTCAGAGCGGGGCCGGCAAGACCGTCGCGCTGCGTCGCCTCATCGACGGGCGCAGGGAACTCACGCCGCATAACATCGCGACCGGCCCCACGATGCCGTTCGTGTCGATCACCGCGCGCTCGCCATGCACCCTGAAGCAGCTCGCGATCGAGCTTCTGCGGGCCCTCGGGTATCCACGCCTTTCTCGACGCAGCGGGTCCAGGGCGTGGACGGCGCGCGTCCGACCTGCGGACCCGATCCGGGTATGGGCATGACGCAGAGAGTGTCGTCGGCCTCACTCCTCCGGCCGGCGGAACACGCCCTGCACCACCTGCCCTCGCCCGATGAGTTCGGGCGGCGGATTGGTCCAGTCCACCTCCTGCGGTTTGCGGTTGTGCCAGTAGATCATCCAGCGCCCTTCCGGGTCCTGATAGACGCCGTAGATCAGGTGGCCGCGCCAGTGCTGGCGGGAGAGCGTGGGGATGAGATCGCGGATGCCGCGCATCACCAGCCATGTCGTGCCGATGAGGGTCAGCGGCACGCTAATGATCCCAAGGGCCTGGATGAATTCGGGCCAGGTATGAAACTTCGACAGCCAATCGGCCCAGGCGCTATACGGCTGATCCATGATCAACTCCCCTCAAGGTGTGGCGACCACCAGGAGCCCTGGTGGTCGGGGAGTTGAGAAGCCGTACGCAGACGACCGCGCTGTCCTTTAGGCTTTCGCCCTGAACATGCGACAGCACCTCCCCGGCCATAAGACTGGGAAGGCATCGTTAGCGGCTGATGCTTGCCGCTGCGTAAGGGGTTCTCACGCCCCGGAGCCGGATGCGTCCGGCTCCGGTGACGAGATAACACGGCGACAGGGTAACGCGTCAATGGGCGAGCCGGTCCGGCCGCCCCGTCGGCGAACCGGAAAAACGGCTCCTGAAACGGAAAAGCCCAGGCTCCGGGGCGAACGGACAGGTGGATAACCCCTTACGCGCAGACCGACGCGCTTCTTCCCGAAAGTGCCGGAGGGCGACGCTCGCAGCGGGCTGCCATGTCCATTAGTTCAATGCCGAATTCAATGCCGGGAGGGTGAAGACCCTCTGGGCCGGAGGCAGAGCACGCAGCACTTTTTCGGACGCCAATGGCCCTCGGCTCGCGCACCATCCGCCTGCGCCAACCTCATTTTCCCGCGTCGATGGCATCGAGTTGCAACCTCGTGCGGAGAATGGTCTTCCCCGCCTCCTCGCCCGCATCGAACACGTAATCGGCGGCGGCGATGTGAAACGATCCTCGAGCGACATCGTAGCGCGCGAGCAGCCGTGGATCGATCGGGAGGGAGACGCGGCGGCTTTCGCCAGGTTCCAGACGGACACGAGCGAAGCCTGCGAGCCTCGGCACGAAACCGGCAGGGCCTGGCAGCGACACGTAGATCTGCGGTGTATCCGTGCCGGGCCGCTTGCCGACATTGGTGACCGTCAGGGACGCCGACAGTGCGCCGTCCCGCCGCTCCACCGAGAGATCGGAGAGAGCGAACCGGGTGTAGGAGAGGCCAAAGCCGAAGCGGAAGAGCGGGTCAAGACCCTGGCGGGCAAACCAGCGATAGCCGACATCCGAGCCTTCCACATCATAGGGGATGTGGACGGTGCCGCCCTCGATGGGCCTGCCCGGACTCGAGGCCAGGAGCGCCGGATCGCTTTGCGTCGGACGCGGCAGCTGCCCTTCGTCCGCCGGGAAGGTCAGAGGCAGCCGACCGGCCGGATCGACCCGGCCGAACAGGATCGAGGCAATCGCCTCGCCGCCGCCGGCGCCGGGGTACCAGGCTTCCAGGACCGCCGGCACCTTGTCGAGCCATGGCATCGTGACCGGCCCGCCGGTTTCCAACACCACGATCGTTCTCGGGTTGGCGGCGGCAACAGCTTCGATCAGCGTCTCCTGATGGCCAGGCAGGGCCAGGCCTGCCGCATCGAGCGCTTCCGTCCGCCACTCCTCCGCGAACAGGATGACAACATCTGCATCGCGTGCTCTTTGCGCCGCCGCCGCGATATCGGTGCCATCGGCATAGGACACCTCCCCGGAAACGTCCGAGCGGATCGCGTTGAGAGGCGAGGACGGGTGGTAGACCTTCTCGGTCTCAAACCCCATGAGGTTCGTCCCGGGCAGACGAAGGCTGCCCGGCGGCGTGACGGACGAGGAGCCGCCGCCGGAGAGCACACCCCTATCCGCATGTGCGCCTATGACCAGAATGCGCCGGGTATCGGTGGACAGCGGCAGCAGGTCACCCGCATTCTTGAGAAGGACAATGCCGTTCTCGGCCACCGTGCGGGCCACGAGGCGATGTGCGGCAGGATCGACCGTATTGGTGTCTGGCCTCTGCGAAGCATCGATCACGCCGGTCGCGAACAGACTGCGCAGGATCCGGCGCACCATGTCATCGATGCGCGCCTGCGGCACCCGTCCCGCAGCGACCGCCTCCCGCAACGGTCGCCCGAAATAGGGCGCCGGGTCGAGCATGGCGCCGGACTGCACGTCGAGCCCCGCGAGCACCGCCTTTTCGGTCGAATGGGTGCCGCCCCAGTCGGACATGACCCAGCCGGCATAACCCCAATCCTGCTTGAGGACGCGGTCGATCAGAAAACCGCTCTCAGACGCGTATTCGCCGTTGACCAGGTTGTAGCTCGTCATCACAGAGCCGGGTCGACCGATCTCGATGGCAATCTCGAACGCGAGCAGATCCGCTTCGCGCAAGGCCGCTTCCGCAAGGTTGGAGCTTGCCATCACCCGCCCATTCTCCTGGGCGTTGACGGCGAAGTGCTTGACGGTCGAGACGATGCGCGCGGACTGGATGCCGGCGACCGATTGGCCCGCGATCAATCCGGTGAGCAGCGGATCTTCGGACACGTATTCGAAGGTCCGTCCGCCGCGTGGCTCTCGGATCAGGTTGGCGCCACCCGCCAGTTGCACGTTGAAGCCTCGCGCCCGCGCCTCACGGCCGACGACCGCGCCTGCCTGGTGGGCCAGGGCGGGATCGAATGTGGCGCCGAGCAGGAGCGAGGATGGCAGTGCGGTTGCATCGTCACCCGGGCGCGCATTGCCGCGATTGGTGACGCCGAGACCGGCATCGTTCTCGAGGCGGGCGGGGAGGTCCAAGCGCGGGATGGGCTGGTAATACGCTGCCGCGCCGGGCTGGGGCGAGGCGGGAGGAGCGTCCGGCACCGGCAGCAGTTGCGAAAGCCAGGAAAACTTCTCGTCCTCGGTCATTTGGCGGACGACGCTCTCGGCCCTCAGATCGGGGGACAGCTCCGGGTTTTGCCAGGGGCGTTGCCCGTGTGACGGCTCTGCCTGGGGTTGCGTCGGTGCGGCAGAGAGTGAGAGCAGGAGCGTCAGGCTCATGGCGCCGGTCCTGCGGTTCAAGCGGTCCATGGGGCACCCTTTCCGTTCCGAGGATCGGCACTCTTGGGATCGTTGGACAGACACTCTACCGGCTCAGGTCAGCGCATTCTTGCCGCAACGGCGCCGCCGATCTTGGCGAAGCGGGGACCATGAGACCTGACGATTATCCGTCCGGGCAGGCCATGACTGAAGCTAGCGCATCGTGCGAAAAAGTGGACCCGGCTTTTCGCAAGACCGATGCGCTCTCTGCGATGCATGATCCTCTGATCAGGACCGGGCGAGAACTCCGGTAGCGGGCTTGTGCGAAGGGACCGGGGATCGGATCCATGACGCCCGGGGAGGCTGAACCGGGAGCTCTTTGGCGGGAGCTCTTTGGCGGGAGTTCTTTGGCGGGAGCTCTTTGGCGGGAGCTCTTTGGCGGGAGCTCTTTGGCGGGAGCTCTTTGGCGGGAGCTCTTTGGCGGGAGCTCTTTGGCGGGAGCTCTTTGGCGGGAGCTCTTTGGAATGAGAGGCAGGCGCCTGTCCGTTACTGTCAAGCGAATGTCCCTTCCTATCAAGCGTGGTTCCCTGAACCGGTGTTCCTTGCGAACCTGCGAAGTCGCGCTCCCTGAGCCGAGGACGGCATTCTCTGTCTGGCTCGCAGGGGGAACTGGTCGCCACTCAGAGGACCGTGGCCATGAACAACGTCACCTCGTTCGCTCTGTCCTTCGCCACCGCCAGCCTTCTGGCCATCGCCGTGGCGCAGGCCCAGCAGGTCACCGGCACACCCGGCGCGCCGGACGCGACCACGACCATCGACGGACGCCAGCTCCCCACGCCGGACCCGCAGTTCGGCGGCGTGATCAGGGACGAGGCCTTGCAGTCCACGCCGTGGTGGGCGCCACGCATCGTGCCGCCGAAAGGCGCCCCCAACGTCCTGCTGATCATCACGGATGACGCCGGCTTCGGCGTGCCCAGCACCTTCGGCGGTGTCATCCCGACGCCGGCCCTCGACCGGGTCGCCAGCGAGGGCCTGCGCTACAACCGCATGTTCTCCACGGCCTTGTGTTCGCCGACGCGCGCCGCGCTCATCACCGGGCGTAATCACCACTCGGCCGGGTTCGGCGTGATCTCCGAGCAGTCCACGGGCTTCCCCGGCTACAACAGCATCATTCCCAAGGACGAGGCCACCATCGGCCGGATCCTCAAGGACAATGGCTACGCCACTTCGTGGTTCGGCAAGGATCACAACACGCCGGCCTTCGCGGCAAGCCAGGCCGGACCGTTCGACCAATGGCCGACCGGCATGGGCTTCGAGTACTTCTACGGCTTCGTCGGCGGCGATGCCAACCAGTGGCAGCCCAACCTCTTCCGCAACACGACGCAGATCTATCCGTTCGAGGGCAAGCCGCCCGGGAGCTGGAACCTGGTCACCGCCATGGCCGACGACGCCATCGACTACGTCAATCGGATGCACCAGATCCAGCCGGACAAGCCGCTCTTCGTCAAGTACGCGCCCGGCGCCACGCACGCGCCGCATCATCCGACGGCGGAGTGGGTCAAGAAGATCAGCGACATGCACCTCTTCGACGAGGGCTGGAACAAGCTGCGTGAGCGCATCTTCGAGAACCAGAAGCGGCTCGGGGTCATTCCGCAGGACGCCAAGCTGGCGCCTTGGCCCAAGGACATTCTGAAGGAGTGGGATGCGCTCTCGGCCGAAGAGAAGAAGCTGTTCGTCCGCCAGGCCGATGTCTTCGCGGCCTACGCGGCCTACAACGATCACGAGATCGGACGCGTGATCCAGGCCTTCGACGACATCGGGCAACGCGACAACACGCTGGTCATCTATATCAACGGCGACAACGGCACCAGCGCCGAGGGCGGGCCGATGGGGACGCCCAACGAGGTTGCGTTCTTCAACGGCCTGAACGAGCTGCCGGTCGACGTCCAGATGAAATTCTACGACGTCTGGGGCACCGAGCAGACCTACAATCATATGTCCGCCGGCTGGTCGTGGACCTTCGACACGCCGTTCACCTGGTTCAAGCAGAATGCGTCGCAACTCGGCGGCATCAACCAGAACATGGCCGTGTCGTGGCCGGCGCGCATCAAGGACAAGGGGGCCTTGCGCGAGCAGTTCGTGCACGTGATCGACGTCGTGCCGACGATCCTCGAGGCCGCCGGCATCCGGGAGCCGGAGGTCGTCGACGGCATCCGGCAGGCGCCGATGGAGGGCACGAGCTTCGCCTATACCTTCGACGCGGCGAACGCCAAGGCGCCGTCGCGGCACATGACCCAGTACTTCGAGATGATGGGACAGTGGGCGCTGTACAACGACGGCTGGCTCCTGAGCACGAAGGTCAACCGCGCTCCGTGGGAAGCCTTCGGCCCGGCCAATCCCGACCCGCTGAACAACCAGGTGCTCCAGTTGTACGACCTGAACACGGACTTCAGCCAGACCACCGACGTGGCGGCCGCGAATCCCCAAAAGGTCGAGGAGCTGAAGCGAATGTTCGTCGCCGAGGCGAGGAAATACCAGGTGTTCCCGATGGATGCCTCGGTCGCCGCGCGGATCGTCGCGCCCCGACCGAATATCACCGCGGGCCGCTCCGAATTCGTCTATACCCGGCCGATGACCGGGCTGCCGCAGGGCGACTCGCCGCTGCTGCTGAACACGTCCTATACGATCACGGCCGACATCGAGGTGCCGCAAGAAGGAGCCGAGGGAATGATCCTGACCTCGGGCGGGCGCTTTGCCGGGTACGGCTTCTACCTCCTCAAGGGCAAGCCGGTATTCCTGTGGAACCTGGTCGACCTGAAGCGGATCAAGTGGGAGGGCCCAGAGGCCCTCGCGCCGGGCAGGCATGTTGTGGAATTCGCCTTCACGTACGACGGCCTGGGTGCGGGCACGCTTGCCTTCAACAACTTCAGCGGGATCGGCCGGCCGGGCACCGGCACGCTCAAGGTGGACGGCAAGGAGGTTCAGACGATCACGCTTGAGCACACGTTGCCGATGATCCTGCAATGGGACGAGGCGTTCGACATCGGCTCGGACACGCTCACCGGCGTCAACGATGCCGATTACACGCCGCCGTTCCCGCTGACCGCCAAGCTGAACAGGCTGTCGATCAAGGTGGACCGACCGACGCTGTCGCCGGACGATGTCAAGAAGCTGGAGAACGCCGAAGCCACTGCGGTGGACGGCACGCCGCTGACGCGGGTCCAGGCCGGGCCTCAATAGCCAGGCACGGCATTCCCGCAACGCGACGATCACGGAAATGAGGCCCGGTCGATCGCCCCGATCCGCGCCAGCGACACGCCCATACCGAAGGTGGCCGCGTCGTAGGTCGGCGCGGGGCAACCGGAGGCATGACGAGCGAAGCGAAGGTCCGCTCACGCCGGGGACGCGCAAACAAGGTTAAGGTCGGCCCCGTTGCCGGGAGCGGTCGTTCCCTGCCGGCCGTTCTCCTCAGCCGAACAGAGCCCGGGCCATGTGGCGCAGATCGACGGGCTTGTCGCAGCGGGGCACATCCCTGTAGGCCTCCGGCAGAGCCCATTGCTCGTAGCCGGTCGCAAGCACGAACGGCACACCGCGCTCGCGCAGGGCGTCGGCCACGGGATAGGCCTTTTCGCCCCTGAGGCTCACGTCCAGGATGGCGCCGTCGATTGTCTCTTCCATCGCCAGCAGCCTCAGTGCGTCGGTAACGCTCGGCACCGGCCCCACCACCTCCGCGCCGACCTGCTGCAAGTCACGCTGCAAGTCCTCTGCCATCATGTATTCGTCCTCGACCACCAGGATACGGCGGCCTTGCAGGGTGGAAACCGTCCGAGGATCAGGCATGCTCCGCCTCCCGGTGCGTGGTGGAGATCGGCAGGGTGATCGTGCAGCGCACCCCGTCCGGTGTCAGTTCGTACAACGTCTCAGCCCCAAGCTGATACGGCAGCGACCGCTCGATCAGCTCACGCCCGGAGCCGCGCCGACAAGGCTGTCCTTCGGCCGACGGCGGTATGGGCACTCCATTCTCCCGCCACTCCATTCGCAAACGCGTCTCGCCATCTCCGTCCGTCAGTCCCCACCGCACCGTCAACCTCCCCTCGGGCCGGGAGAGCGCCCCGTACTTCACCGCGTTGGTCGCCAGCTCGTGCAGCCCCAGCGCGAAGGTCTGCACGGTGGATGAGCGCAGGCGCACCCCCTTCGGCCCTTCCAGCGTCACCCGCGATCCCTGTCCTTCGCCATCCACGACGCCGAGCCCGGCCAGCTCGGCCCGGATCAGCTCGTCGAAGCTGATCCGGTGGCCCTCCTCAAGTCGCGACAGCAGCCCGTTCACGCGACTCAGCGCGTCGATGCGGTCCCGGAAACGCTCCCGGAACGCCTCGAACGAGGAGCTGCTGGCGAGGGTCCGATCCGCGATCGAGCGCAACACGCCCAGGAGATTGCGGGTGCGGTGCTGAAGTTCAGCCACCAGCACCTTCAGTCGCTCCCCACCCTCACGCAAAGCCTCCTCGTCCCGCTTGCGGCCGGTGATTTCGAGGGCAGCCCCGATGAGTCCTACGGGCCTGCCGTTCTCGAATGTGGTCCGGCCCTGGGTCGAGATCCAACGCTCGACACGGTCCTGAATGCCCACGACGCGATACTCGATGGCATAGATTCCATCCCCCGTGGGATCCGTACACCGGGCAACCGCCGCCTCGACCCGTGCACGATCTTCGGGATGGATGCCGGACAGCCACACCTCGTAGTCGACGTGCGCGTCCGGCGGCAGGCCCCACATGGCCCTGAGGCGGTGATCCCATTCCAGCGCACCGGTGGCCGGATCCCAAGTGTAGGGCGACAGGCCGACAAGATCGATGGCCGCCTGGAGCCGCGCCCGACTCTCATGAAGGGCGAACTGCGCCTCCTGAAGGTCGGTAACGTCAAGCGAACAGCCGACGAAGCGGCCCTCGCCCACCGGCCGGCCGCTGTTGCGGAGCCAGCGGTATCGGCCGTCGGCGCGGCGGAAGCGGCACTCATAGGCATAGGCCTTCCGCTGTGAGAACGCTTCACGATAGGCGGCCGCGTAAGCCGCGGCGTCATCCGGGTGCAGGAACTGCGCCCACCCCATCCCGCCGATGGCATCGAAATCGACCCCGAAGAAGTCGAGGTAGTGCCTGTTGACGAAGGTCACGCCGCTTGCGTCGGTTTCCCAGATCAGCACCGGCGCCGTGTCGGCCATGGCGCGGAAGCGCTCTTCGGTGTCGCGCAGCGCTGCCTCCGCCCGCGCGCGCTCGGCCGCCGCCCAGGTGCGCTCGGCGACATCCCGCACGAGCGACACCTCCGCATCGGTCCAGGCGCGCGGCGCCGTGCAATGCACGCCGAACTCGGCCACCAACCGGCCGCCCTTGGCGAGCGGCACGACGACAGCGGCCCGCACGTTGGCCTCAGCCCACGCGGCTCGCTCCGACGGCTCAAAGCCGGGGTCGGCCTCGACATCGGCGACGACCAGAAGCTCGCCGCGATAACGCCTCGGCATCGTGCGCGCGCCGAACGGCCGGAAGGTGAATCGATCAGGGAACGGAACGGCCGACGGATCGCTCCCACGTGCGGGCCGCACGTATTGCCCGCGGATGGTCCCTGCCTCGGCGCCAAGCTCGCCCTCGACTTCGGCGTACATCGCCCGGTCGACGCCCAGGTGCGTGCCGAGCAGCCGGGTCGTGACGGCCTGGATTTCCGCCGCGTCGGCAAGCGGCCGGAGGGCGTCGCTCAGCTTCAGCAGGAACGCCTGCCGCTCCTCGCTCTCGCGCAGCGCCTCCTGCGCCTGCTTCGCGGCGTTGATATCCATGATGATCGAAACCGCGCCAGCGACCTTATGATGGGGATCGAACAGGGGCACGGAAGCAACGCTTGTCCACACCTCGGCGCCGGAATCGTCGGTGTAGAGGAACTCTATTCCCGGCACGCAACGCTCGCCGCGAAGCGCCCTGGCGCCGGGGAAGTCGCCGGCCTCGATCGGCCGACCTTCGCTGTCCCAGGCGCGCCAGCGCCAGCCTCGCGTTGGGTCTCGCGACGGCAGTCGGCCACCCGGCGTGAAGCGATCCCATTCGGGATTGGACATGATCACGTGGCCGTCGGGGCCGATCAGGGCCAGGCCGACAGGCAGCACCTCCAGCATGGCCGATTGCAGCCGCCGGCCCTCGTCCCTCTCGCATTCCGCACGTTCGGCACGCACCCGGGGGGTGGCATCCGCCGTGACGTTCAGAAGGCCCGCCACCGCGCCCGCCTCATCCCGCACAGGCGAGTAGGAGAAGTTCCACCACGTGTCCTCGGGATAGCCGTGCCGGGTCAGCACCAGCGGCATATCCTCGAACCGCACCGTCCCGCCTGCGAACACCCGCTCCACGAGTGGTTCGATTTCCTCCCAGATGTCGAGCCACGCTTCGCGGAACGGCAGGCCGAGCGCGTACGGATGCCGCTCGCCAAGCATCGGGGCATAGGCATCGTTGTAGAGGACGGTTCGCTCCGGGCCCCAGGCAATCTGCATGGCGTGACCGGAGGCCAGCATGATGTCGACGGCGGTCTTCAGGCTCTGCGGCCAGCGTTCGATCGCTCCGAGGGGAGTAGAAGCCCAGTCGTGGGCGGCGATCAGGTCGGCCATGCGAGGGATGTCGCTCGTCGAGTGCTGCATGGCAGGTCCTCCTCGCGGGCAGGCGGCTTCGTTCCTCATCGAACCCGCATGGCCGTCATCGGCTCCAATCTAACAGCCCGTGCGACCAAGCGCTCCTCCTGATGGCCTTTCCATTTTGACTTGCCATTTGGATTTGCCATTTGCGCTTGGGGCAGCTTCGCGGCGAAAGGCGTCCGCAAGGCTGCCTTCGCGCCAGAGCATCGGGCGTGAAAAGTGGAATCCACGTTTGGGACCAGTGCGGTGCTCCCACGATGCGCTCGGGTCAGCCATGAACCGACCTCCTGCAGCCGTTGAGGCCCGTCCGAGACGCCTCCTCTAGAGCCTTTTCCGCAAAAGTGGATGCCGGTTTTGCGAAGAAAAGGCGTCTTTCTCAAACAACAGGAGCCTTTTCCAACAGGAGCCTCACAGTACACGACAGTCTGGTGGTGGACGGTGCGATCTGGTGGAGTAGCGGATTCTTCGCCAAAAGGATCCTGCTATGCCGATCTGTCTTCGCACCGCCCTGATGCGGACTTTAGCGCCGCACCTGGGTCTGAGCCAATCCCGTCTGGAAACCGCCTGCCTGTTTCTGGTCGCGCTGATCCAGGGCCGCACGGTCAACCTGACCCATGTCGCCAGCCAGTTTCCCGGACCGGCCCGCTATGCCTCGAAATACCGTCGCCTGCAACGCTTCTTCCAGGTTGTGCGCTTCGACCAAACGGTGGTGGCCGCCCTGGTGGTCCGCATGCTCAACCTGTCGCGGCCGAAATGCCTGGCGCTCGACCGCACGCACTGGAAGATCGGCCGCCGCGACATCAACATCCTGGTGCTGGCCATCGTCACGCGCCGCTTCCGGGTGCCGCTGCTGTGGAGCGTTCTCACCCATCCGGGCAACAGCACCAGCGCCCAGCGCATGGCCCTGATGCGGCGCTATCTGGCCCGGTTTGGGCCCGACACCATCGAGCTGCTGCTGGCCGACCGTGAGTTCATCGGGGCCGACTGGATCAAGTTCCTGATCGACCACGACATTCCGTTCGCCATCCGGGTCAAGGAGGACTTGCGCCTGGCGCTCGCCGACCGGCAGCTGTGGTCGATCCGGACCCTGTTGCGCACCAAGCGCGCACGCCACCTCATCCACACCGTCGACGTGTTCCTGCCCGACCACCCGACCCCGCTGCGGCTCGCCGCCCGCCGGATCAAAAGCGGCCAATGGCTCGTCGTGCTGACCAACCGCACCGATCCGCGCCGGGCGTTGCAGACCTATCGCCGGCGCTGGGCGATCGAATGCCTGTTTGCCGAGGCCAAGACGCGCGGCTTCAACCTGGAGGATACGCACCTGGCCGATCCGGGCAAGATCGAAACCTTGACCGCCCTTCTGGCGCTCACCATCACCTGGGTTTACGCCACCGCGTCGCGCACCATGGGGCTCAAGGCCATCCCACGAAAAGTCCATGGCCGGCGCGCGAAGTCATGGTTCCGCACCGGCCTCGATACCCTCAGGCAGGCGCTCTTCAACACCCCTCACATCGCCGCAAACGCATGGACGGCAAAATGTCCGATCAGGCTCAAAGCAACATGAGTCGTGTACTGTGCAGGAGCCTTTTCCATGAACCGAAGTTCATGGAAAAGGCTCTAGGCCTCGACCTCGCGCGGAACACCGATGCGGGAGCGGTGCGGGGCGAACAGGCAGGCGAGCCCCAGGATCGCGCCCGAGGCTGTCGCGATCATGCCGGCCGCGCTGACGGCATCATGGCCACCGAACCACAACGGCCCGTAGCCCGCGAACACATAGCCCAGCACGGCCGAGATCGTCGCGAAGAGAACGCTCCACGCCACCTGCGCCTCCAGGCGATCGGTCATCAGCCGCGCGGCGGCCGGCGGGCAGATGAACATCGCGATCACGATGATCGACCCGACCGCGTCAAAGGCGGCCACGGCGGCCACCGCGGCCGCCACCACGAGGCCGAAGCTCAAGGCCGCTGTCGGGATCCCGAGCGTGCCGGCGAAACCCTCGTCGAAGGTGGCGAGCTTGAGCGGACGCCAGAACAAGCCCGTGAGCACCGCGATCAGCAGCGTCACCGTGGCCATGCGCCAAAGTTCCGGCGGCAGATTGGCGAGGGCCTGCGGGTCGAGCAACGAGCCCCAGCCCTCCGCCGACAGCCAGATCAGGCTCTCCAGATTGCCATAGAGCGCATGCTCCACGTCGAGATGCACGGTGCTCGTGTCGCTCTGCTCCAGCAGAAGAACCCCCGCCGCGAACAGCGAGGTGAACGTCACGCCCATGGCCGCTCCCGGCTCGATCCGGCCGAGCCGCCTGATCGCCTCGATCAGAACCACCGCAACGACCGCCGCACCCGCCGCGCCGAGCATCATCGGCCAGGTCGAGATCATGCCGGTCAGCAGGAAGGCAACGACGATTCCGGGCAGAACGACATGGCTGATCGCATCGCCGATGAGGGCCTGCCGCCGCAGGATCAGAAAGTTGCCCGGCAGGGCGCAGGCCACGGCGGCGAAAACGCCGATCACCAGCGGCGTCAGGCTGAGTTGAACGAATTCAGCACCCATCAGGCCTCTCCTCCTACCGGCACCGGGCCGCCGATCCGACGATCGATTTCCGCAATCTCATCCCGGGTCAGCACCGCCTCAATCGGCGTCACCCCGTCGTATCGGCCTGACACGGCCTCGTCATGGTGGATCTGGCGCGCGATTTCCCAGCGCCGCTCGTCGCGCAGCACCCTGGCGCCCTGCGCCCGACCCGCCTCGGTCGCAACGCCGTCCGTGCGGATCAGACCATCCCGGCGCAGCACCGAAACAGTGAGCGGATCGAGGATCGGCTCACCATGGGCCAGCGCCAGCAATCCCTGGCGGCGATGAACCCGCACCTGGAAGCGCCGGCGGCGAAGGATCGAGGCGAGCACGCCGCGGCTGGGCGCAAGCAGAAGGGACGCCACGAAAAGAGCGAAGCACACAAGCACGATAATCGGCCCGGTCGGCAGGTTCGGGGCGGAGGCGGAGAGAGCGGCACCGACATAGGCCGACACGCCGCCGATGATGCCGGCGACGGCCACGAGCCGCCCGGTGCGGTCGGTCCAGAACCGGGCCGTCACGGACGGAATGATGAGCATCGCGACGATCAGGATCAGGCCGACGATCTTCAGCCCGGTCACGGTGACGGCCATGACCAGGCCCATCATGGCCAGATCGACCCTCCGGACGGAGACGCCCGACGCCGCGGCGAACTCCGCATCGAAGGCCACCAGCGTCATCGGCCGGCGCAGCAGGACGAGGGCCGCGATGGCGCAAGCCCCGCCGGCTGCGACGATGACGGCATCCTGGAACAGCATGCCCGCGGTCGAGCCGAGCAGGAAGCCCTCCAAGCCCGCCTGCTTGCCGCGTGACATGGTCTGGATGATCGTCAGGAGCACGATGCCGAAGCCGAAGAACACGGACAGCACCGCCCCGATGGCCGCATCCTCGGCCAGGCGCGTCCGGCGCGTGATCCATTCGACCATGAGCAGGCCGAGGCCGGCCGAGAACGCCGAGCCGACAAGAAGCCCCGGCAGGTTCCGGCCGTCGCCCCCGAACGCCGCCATGACCAGGAAGGCGATCCCCACGCCCGGCAGCGTGGCATGCGCGACCGCGTCGCTGACAAGCGCCCGCTTGCGCAGGAACAGGAAGGCGCCGCCGCTTCCGGCGGCAATGCCGAGCAGGGCGGCGCCGACGGCGACCAGGGCGGCGTTGTAGCCCGACTGCAGGATCAGGGCGCGGATGAAGGCGTCCAGCATCGTCTCATGCCGCCGGCAGCTTGAGTTGATCGATATGCGTCGTCGCCAGCCGCCCACCATAGGTGGCTTGCAGGTTCCCGGCCGTGAACGTCCTCGCCACCGGTCCCTCGGCGACCTTGCGCACATTGATGAGAAGGACGTGGTCGAAATAGTCCACGACCGTCGCGAGATCGTGGTGGACGCAGACCACGGTGCGCCTCTCCGCCTTCAGCGCCTTGAGCACGTCGATGATGGCCTTCTCGGTTGCGGCATCGACCCCGGCGAAAGGCTCGTCGAGCAGGTAAAGATCGGCGTTCTGGGCCAGCGCGCGGGCGAGGAACACGCGCTGCTGCTGGCCACCGGAGAGCTGGCCGATCTGGCGTCCGGCGAAATCGGCCATGCCGACCCGGTCGAGGCAGGCGAGCGCCGTCGCGCGATGGGACCGCCGCACGAGGCGCAGCAGCCCGAGCTCCCGGTAGAGTCCCATCAGCACGACATCGATCACCCGGGTCGGGAAGTCCCAATCGACGCTCGCCCGCTGGGGCACGTAGGCGATGCGGCGGCGCGCCTTCGCCAGGGGCTCGCCGAAGACCGCGACGGTCCCCGAGAGCGCCGGCACGATGCCGAGCGCAGCCTTGAGCAGCGTCGACTTGCCCGCGCCGTTCGGGCCGATGATCGCGACCATGCTCTCGGGCGGCACGGCCGCATCGACGGAGAACACGGCGGGCTTCTCACCGTAGGAAACGGTCATGCCCTGAATGGCGAGCGGGCTCTCGGCGGAAGCGGCCGGGCGACTGGCCCGCCCCTCCCCGGCGGCCAGGTGAACGGCGGCTGAGGTCATCGCACCCACCCCCTTCAGTGCCCGGCCGCGAGCTTGTCGCGCATGCCGCGCTCCGGCGCCTCGCCGCCGAGTGCCCGGGTGATGGTGGTGGCGTTGTGATCGATCATGCCGAGATAGGTGCCCTCATAGGCGCCCTCCTTGCCCATGGCGTCGGAGAACAGCTCGCCCCCGATGGTCACCGTGTGCCCCTTGGCGGCGGCCCCCTCGATCAGGGCGCGGATGTTGCGGTCGGAAACGGACGACTCGACGAAGACGGCGCCGATCTTGCGGCCGACCAGCATGTCCACGAGCTCGGCGATGCGGCTCAGGCCGGCCTCGCTCTCGGTGGAGATGCCCTGGATGCCGAGCACCTCGAAGCCATAGGCCGCGCCGAAATAGTTGAAGGCGTCGTGGGCGGTGAAAAGAACACGGCTCCCGGCCGGAACCGAAGAGAGCACTCTGGTGGTGTAGTCGGCGAGCTCGGCGAGATCCTTCAGGTGCGTCGCGGCATTGGCCGCGAAGGTGGTCCTCGCCTCTGGCCGGGCGGAGGCGAGCGCATCGCGGACCGCGACCACCACCCGCGACCACAGCTCCGGGCTCATCCAGACGTGCGGGTCGAACCTGTCGGCGTAATCGTCATGGGCAAGCAGCAGGGTCTTCGGCAGCGCCTCGGCCACGGCGACCACCATCCGCTTTTGGGCGAGGTCGCGCATGAAGCCCTCCATCTGGGCTTCGAGAGAGAGGCCGTGCCAGAGCACGAGATCGGCCTTGGTCAGGGCGACGATATCGGTGCGCGTCTGGCGGTAGGCGTGGGGATCGACGCCCGGTCCCATGAGCGCCTTGACCTCGACCAGATCGCCGCCGACCCGGCGGGCCGCGTCCGCGATCATGCCGGTGGTCGCGACCACCTTGATCGGGCTGGCCTGGGCCTCGGCCGGAACGGGGTTCCACAGACCCGCCACGGCAGCCAGGGCTGTGGCGAGGCCCAGGAAACGGCGTTTCGACAGGAGTCTCGGAACCATTCTCTTCTTCTCCGGGAGTGGGCGGCGCGGCGGCGCCTCAGGTGCTCTGATCCGCTGATGCTAATGCGAATGATTTGCAGGAGTCAATGCAATTAGGAATGAGTTGCATGTAATGCCTCCAAACACGCCGCGACCGGCTGTCGTGGAGGCATGAGCGACAGACTGAAGGTCCTCGGTTCGTCGCCGGTCAGACGCCGCTCCTGATCCGGCGCCACCCCATCGGCCCGGATGGGGCAGGACTCTGCCTCGATTCGCGGCACCTCTGTCGGAGCACGGATCGACGGGCGGGCCCCTCCGCTTTCCACGCCCCCCAGCGTGAGACGAGAGGCAACGTTCGGCCCGAGGGACGAATTGGTGCCGCACCCAACCCAAAAGGAGGTCGCCCATGCAGGCGGCCCTTCTTTTGCGCGTCCGGGTACCCTTCATCCGCTTTCGCCTTGCAGGCCGACATTCAGGCCTCACGTGAAGCCTCACGCAGAGCACGCGGCGGCTCGGCCGCACGAGCGTCCCGGCTCGATCCCGCGGCGCGAGGGATCATGTGAACCTGGAGAGGAAGTCCCCAAATGTTCAGCCATTGTCCTTATCGGTCAAGCAAGCCTTGGCGCCATATGCATTGCTAACGCTCTCGAAAACGCGATGAGCCAGCTTTCGCTTCCGTGTCCGGGCCATCCTGCATTGCAATCTCAGGCGCTGGCCGCCCGCATCCGGAACCATCATTTCGATGTGACGTGAAACGGCAATCGATCTTCGAGGTCAGCAAACGGAACCGCCAAGTGCCTATGGCGACGCGCCTTGATTTTCCTGGATTTGAGGGACAACCGCGTCCGCCCTCCGCATGAGAAAGACGACACGGAGCACGTCCGTGGAGTCTTTCGCGCCAAAGGTCGGGTGTCTTGAGGTCGCGCTCCTGGAACGGAAACGAGTGGCGTCATGAGAGCAAGCGAGGTGAGGCATCTTGGAAACCAACTCGGCGACGGATGATCGGAGTGCCCGCTGGATCGAGTTCCTGTCCCTCGGAATCCTGCTTGTCGTGTGCGGAGTCGCCGCGATGCTTGCGCCACACTACTCGACCGTGGCCGCGAGCACGATCCTGGGCTCCATCCTGGCATTCGCCGGAGCCGCCACGATGCTCCAGGCGATGCGCGTCAGGCATTGGGCGGGCTTTAGCTGGCAGATGGTGCTCGGCGCCGCCGAGGTCGTCGGCGGGATTCTCATTGTCCTCACTCCGATGAAGGGGGCCGCCGCGATTGCGCTCCTGATTGCGATCGTCCTGTTCGTGCAGGGCGTCACGCAGATGGGTGTCGCCTTTCGCACGAGGCCGGCCGCGGGCTGGGGCTGGCTTCTCGGCGCCAGTCTCGCCACCATCCTCATCGGGGCCGCGTTGGTCGTTCGTTTCCCCTATGCGGCATTCGAGGCCCCCGGCGCCGTGGCCGGGTTCGCCATCGCGCTTGGCGGCCTCGGCTACATCATGATCGCGATCGGGCTCCTGAAGGCCAAGGCAGGAGGTCCGGCATGACGGCGCGCTGCGGCACGGCTTGGACCGCCATGGTCCTGGTGCTCCTCTGCGCCGGCTGCGGCAATGAAGCACCGGAAGAGGCAGAACCGATCCGTCCGGTCCGCACGATCGCCGTCGAGCCGGGCGTGAAAGCCGCGCCGCAGACCTTCTCCGGGCGCATTGCCGCGCAGGACCATCCGACCTTGGCCTTCCGTATCGGCGGCCGTGTGGCCGAGCGGCCGGTGGATGTGGGAATGGATGTGAAACAGGGTCAGGTCATCGCCCGGCTTGACCCCGAGAACGAGTTGAACGCCCTGCGCTCGGCCCGAGCGGCGCTCGCCGATGCCGAAGGTGGGTTGCGCCGCGCGGACGGTCAGTTCGAGCGGCAGTCCCATCTGCGCGAGCGCGGCGTCGCCACGCAGGCGGATTTTGAGGCCGCCGAGCAGGCGCGTCGGGCCGCCGCCGCGCGGGTCGAAGCCGCGCTCGCGCAGCTGCGAATCGCCGAGGATCTCGTCGGCTTTACCACTCTCGAGGCGGACGCCCCGGGAAACGTGACGGCGGTCTCCGCGGAGCCGGGCGAGGTGGTCGCCCCCGGTCAGCCGGTGGTTCGCCTGGCGCGGCGCGAGGGCCGCGATGCGGTTTTCGAAGTCCCGGCGGAGCAGCTCGCCACCCTGGATCCCGATGCGGACATCCTCGTGACGGGCGGCAGCGACAACACGCACCGGGCCGTCGGACGGGTCCGCGAGGTGTCGCCCGAGGCCGATCCCGTGACCCGCACCTTCACGATCAGCGTGGGACTGGCCGATCCCCCGCCGACCTTTCTGATTGGAACCTCGGTCACGCTCAACGTCGGAGGCGCCGCAGACGACAGCTTGGCCATCCCGGCCACCGCGCTCACCGACCGCAACGGCACGACCGGCGCGTGGATCGCCGATCCGGAGAAAGGCACGGTGTCCTTCCGACCGCTCCAGATTCTCCGGCGCAATGCCGCCACGGCCGCAATCGGGCAAGGATTGGCGGCCGGCGACATCGTGGTGACGGCCGGCGCGGGGCAACTGCGCGAGGGCCAGAAGGTCCGGTTGATCGGGAGGGAATCATGATGCGGTTCAACCTCTCCTATTGGGCGCTGAGGCAGCGTTCGGTGGTGGTCTACCTGATGTTCGTCGCGGTGGTCGCCGGCGCGATCGCCTATCAGCGGCTCGGGCGCGCGGAGGATCCCGCCTTCGTGTTCAAGACGATGGTGGTCTCCGCCGCGTGGCCGGGAGCGACCCTGGACGACACCCTCAAGCAGGTCACCGAGCGGCTGGAGCGGCAGCTCGAGGAGGTACCGGATCTCGATTTCGTGCGCAGCTACACCGTGCCGGGCCAGACCACGATCTTCGTGAACCTGAAGGATGCGACGCCGGCCCGCAACATCCAGGAGCGCTGGTTCCAGGTCCGCAACCTGGTCTCCGACATGGTCCGGACCCTGCCGGCCGGCGTGGTCGGGCCGTTCTTCAACGACCGCTTCGGCGACACCTTCGGGATCATTTACGGCTTCACCGCGGACGGCTTCACGCACCGCGAATTGCGCGACCAGGTCGAGGCCATCCGATCCCGCCTGCTCCTCGTTCCCGACGTGTCGAAGATCGAGATCATCGGCGCGCAGGACGAGCAGATCTTCGTCGAGTTCTCGGTCAAGGAGCTGGCCAATCTCGGGATCGACCGCTCGGCCCTCATCGATGCCATCCGGGCGCAGAACGCCATTCGCCCGGCCGGGACGATCCGCACCGACGAGGAGAACGTGTCGCTGGAAGTCTCGGGTGCGTTCGGCTCGGAGGCGGATCTGGCGCAGATCAACTTCCCGGTCGGCGACCGCATGCTGCGGCTCGCCGACATCGCCACCATCCGCCGCGGCTATGCGGATCCCCCGCAACCCATGTTCCGGGTGAACGGCCAGGAGGCGATCGGCCTCGGCATCGCCATGCGGGACGGCGGCGACATCATTGCGCTCGGCCGCAATCTCAAGGCCGCCATGGCGGCTGTCACGGCCGACCTGCCGGTGGGCATCGAGCCGTGGCTCGTGGCCGACCAGGCGGTCACGGTCGATCTTGCCATCGCGGACTTCATGTCCTCGCTCTGGCAGTCGGTGGCGATCATCCTGGCAGTGAGCTTCATCAGCCTCGGCGTCCGGGCGGGTCTGGTGGTCGCCCTGTCGATCCCGCTCACGCTCGCGGTCGTCTTCGCCCTCATGATGGTGGCCCATATCGACATGCAGCGCGTGTCCCTGGGCGCACTGATCATCGCGCTCGCCCTGCTGGTCGACGACGCCATGACCACCACGGACGCGATGGTCACGCGGCTCGCCGCGGGCGACGAGAAGATAAGCGCGGCCACCTATGCCTTTCAGCATTATTCCATGGCGATGCTGGCCGGCACGTTCGTGACGATCGCCGGATTCGTCCCCATCGGCTTTGCGGCGAGTTCAGCCGGAGAATACACGTTCTCGCTCTTTGCCGTGGTGAGCATCGCCCTCGTCGTATCCTGGTTCGTCGCGGTCGTGTTCTCGCCGGTCCTCGGCGTCGCGATCCTGAAGTCGCCCGCAGGCCACGCAGACGCCGCCCCGACCGGCAGGATGGCCAAGACGTTCCGGTCGATCGTGTCGAAGGCGATCGCGGCGCGATGGATCACCATCGGGGCGACCCTGGGCCTGTTCGTGCTGTCTCTGCTGGCGCTCCCCTTGGTGCCGCGCCAGTTCTTTCCCGCGTCCGACCGGCCGGAGCTGCTTGTCGACCTGAAGCTGCCGCAGAACGCCTCGATCCATGCCAGCGAGGCCGTCGCCGGGCAACTCGACGCCGTCCTCGCCAAGGATCCCGACGTGGCGCGCTGGAGCATCTATGTCGGGCGCGGCGCAATCCGCTTCTATCTCCCGCTCAACGCGCAGCTGCCGAACGACTTCTTCAGCCAGGGCGTGATCGTCGCGAAGGACCTGACCGCCCGCGAGCGCCTGCAGGCGAGACTCGAGACCCTGCTGGCGCGCGACTTTCCGGGCGTCGTCTCACGCGTCTCTCCGCTCGAACTGGGTCCACCGGTCGGTTGGCCGATCCAGTACCGCGTGAGCGGGCCGGACCCCGTGCAGCTGCGCACCATCGCCCTGCAGGTGGCCCGCGCGGTCTCGACGAGCCCGAAAACCGGACAGGTCGGTTTCGACTGGATCGAGCCATCGCGTAAGGTTCATCTGCAGGTGGATCAGGACGAGGCCCGGAGGCTCGGGCTCAGTTCGCAGCAGATCGCGGCCGTGCTCGGCACCGTGGTGTCCGGCGCGAGCGTCACCCAGGTCCGCGACGACATCTACCTGATCGACGTCGTGCTCCGCGCCCGCGAGGAGGAGCGTCTTTCTCTCGACGCCTTGCGCAGCATGCAGGTCGCGCTCCCCAGCGGCCGGTCCGTTCCGCTCTCCCAGTTCGTCACCTTCGCATATGAGCAATCGGCTCCGCTGGTCTGGCGGCGCGACCGCGTGCCGACCCTGACCGTAGAGGCCGACATTGCGCCCGGAGTTCTCCCCGAGTCGGCGGTCTCGGACCTCGCCACCCCGATCGAGGATATCCGCAAGACGCTCCCGCCCGGATACGCCATCGACGTCGGCGGCACCGTGGAGGAAAGCGCCAAGTCGCAGAGCTCGGTCATGGCCGTCGTCCCCGTGATGATCCTCATCATGCTCACCGTCCTGATGGCGCAGCTGAGGAGCTTCGGGCGATTGGCCATCGTGCTCAGCGTCGCGCCGCTCGGCCTCATCGGGGTGGTCGGTGCGTTGCTCCTCGGCGGCAAGCCCCTCGGCTTCGTGGCCCTGTTGGGCATCCTCGCCCTGATCGGCATCATCACGAAGAACGCCCTGATCCTCGTGGGGCAAATCGAATACGAGCGCGCCAGCGGCAAGTCCGTGCAAAATGCGGCCATCGATGCCAGCACGGTCCGCTTCCGCCCCATCGTTCTGACGGCTGTGTCGACCGTGCTCGGCATGATCCCGATTGCCTGGACGGTGTTCTGGGGCCCGATGGCCTTTGCCATCATGGGTGGATTGCTCGTCGGTACCGTTCTCACTCTGATCTTCCTTCCGGCCCTCTACGTGACGGCGTTCGACCGCGGCCCGCAAGAATCGCCCGCGGCGACGCCCCCGGCGGAGGCCCAGGTCCTGACGACAGCCGAGGGCCGCCAGTCATGACGTTTCCGCACCCTGCCCTGCCGGCCCTCCTCATCCTCACGATCCTCACGCTTGGCGCCTGCGGCAGCGAGAAGCCGCCCGCCGTCGCGGCACGGCCCGTGAGGGTCGCGACGGTCGAGCCTGGACTCCACGGCGAGACGGTGCGGCTGACCGGGGACATCCAGGCCGAGAAGGACATCAATCTCGCGTTCCGGATCGGCGGCCGGGTCGTCGAGCGGAGCGTCAATGTGGGCGATCGCGTCGAACCGGGCCAGGTGCTCGCACGGCTCGATCCGGCCGCCGAGGAGAGTGCCCTCACGGCGGCCAAGGCCACGCTCGATGCCGCCCGAGGTGAACTGGCGCGGGCCGCCAACGCCTTCGAGCGGCAGGAAAGCCTTCTCGCTCAAGGGTTCACGACGCGGCCCCTGTTCGACAAGGCCAAGGCGTCCTACGAAACCGCCCAGGCCGGCGTGGAGGACGCGGAGGCGCAACTGGAGATCGCTCGCGACCGGGTGGGCTTCACCGAGCTGCGCGCACGGACCTCGGGCGTCGTTACGTCGCGCGCCGTCGAGCCGGGAGAGGTCGTGCAGGCAGGCCAGTCCGTGCTTCGGCTGGCCGGAGGCGACGGGCGCGACGCGGTGTTCGATGTCCCCGGGCGCCTGCTCGAGCGCGGCCGCTCCGATCTGCCGGTCCGGATCGCGCTCGCGGACGATCCCGCCGTCACGACGCAAGGCCGGATCCGGGAGATCGCCTCGCAGGCGGACGCGGTGACCCGCACGTTTCGCGTCCGCGTCGGGCTCGAGGCGCCGCCCGAGGCGTTCCGGCTCGGCTCGACCGTGAACGGGCTGGTCGAATTCGCGCAGAAGTCCATCATCTCGATTCCAGCCAGCGCTCTCACCATGGACGGAGACCTGCCCGCGGTTTGGATCGTCGATCCGACCGGGAAGACGGTCGCCCTGCGGCCCGTGGAGATTCTCCGCTACGAACCGCACCGCATCGTTCTCGCCGGCGGTCTCGATCCGGGCGACACGATTGTCGCGGCCGGCATCCAGGCCCTTTACCCCGGCCAGAGAGTGGACCCACTCGCGTTCGATGCGGCGCTGCCCGGACGGCCATCCCCGGCGGAGCGCCCGTTGCCGCGGCTCCGCGGCCGGACGAGATCAAGACATTCGTTCAGAAAGCGGCCCTGTAACTCCCGAGAGAAGCACCATGCCTGACGATCGCCCCCGACGCACTTCGAAGCGGGGTGCCATTCTGGTGGACCTCGCCCTGCAAGGAGGCGGGGCTCATGGCGCCTTCACCTGGGGCGTGCTGGACCGGCTGCTGGAGGAGCCATGGCTGCAGATCGACGGCATCTCCGGCACCTCGGCCGGTGCGATGAATGCCGCGGTGCTGGCCGACGGCTATGCCGAGGGTGAAGCGCGCGGGGCGCGAGCGGCGCTCGAGGCCTTCTGGCGCAAGGTCTCGGATGCGGCCCGGTTCAGCCCTTTGCGGCGGGGGCCGCTCGACCTGATGCTCGGCCGCTGGACGCTCGATCATTCCCCCGCCTTCATCGCCATGGACATGATGGCCCGTCTGTTCTCGCCCTACGACTTGAACCCGCGCGGGCTCAATCCCCTGCGGGACATCCTGGCCGACAGCATTCATTTCGATCGCCTGACCGCGGGGTCGATCAAGCTGTTCGTCACCGCCACCAATGTGCGCACGGGCCAGGGACGCGTGTTCCGGAACGCCGAGATCACGCCGGACGTGCTTCTCGCCTCGGCCTGCCTGCCCACCCTGTTCCACGCCGTCGAGATCGACGGCGAATCCTATTGGGACGGCGGCTATTCCGGCAATCCCACCATCACCCCGCTCGTGCGCGAATGCACCTCGCAGGACACGATCCTCGTCCAGATCAATCCGGTCGAGCGCACGGGGATGCCCCGGACGGCGCGCGACATCATCAACCGCCTCAACGAGGTGTCCTTCAACGCGGTGCTGCTCAAGGAGCTGCGCATGATCGCCCTGCTGCGCCAGGTGGCCGATCCCGGCAACGGCGAGGGCGCCCAATGGGCCGGCATGCGCATCCACCGCGTCGCGAGCGAGCAGATGACGGATCTCGGCTATTCCTCGAAGCTCAATGCCGAGTGGGAGTTCCTCACCATGCTGCGGGACAAGGGCCGTCGGGCCGCGGAGGCGTTCCTCGCCGAGGAGGGCAGCGGGATCGGCTCCCGCTCCACGCTCGACATCGACCGGCTCCTCGAGAGCGTGTGACGCCATGGGGCTTCTCGGGATCCTGCTCGGCCTCGGCCTCCTCATCTGGCTCGCGTTCCGCGGCTGGAGCGTGCTGCTGCTTTCGCCCGCTGCGGCTCTGATCGCGGCCGCGTTCGCCGGCGAGCCCTTGCTGGCAAGCTGGACGCAGACCTTCATGGGCAGCGCCGCGCGCTTCCTGGCACAGTTCTTCCCGCTGTTCCTGCTGGGAGCGCTGTTCGGCAAGCTCATGAACGACAGCGGGTCGGTCACGGCGATCGCCGACGTCATGACGGCCCGGCTCGGCAAGGACCGGGCCATCCTTGCGGTCGTGCTCGCCGGCGCCCTGGTGACCTATGGCGGCGTCTCCCTGTTCGTCGCCTTCTTTGTCCTGGTCCCGATGGCGCAGGCGCTGTTTCGCGCCGCGGGCATTCCGCGGCGGCTGATGCCCGCCGCGATCATTCTCGGCACCTCGACCTTCACCATGACGGCGCTGCCCGGCACGCCGGCCATCCAGAACGCGATCCCGATGCCCTTCTTCGGCACCACGCCGTTTGCCGCGCCCGGACTGGGGCTCATCGCGGCCGCGGTCGTCCTGGCGGTCGGTCTGTGGTGGCTGCAGCGGGCCGCGGCCGCGGCCCGCCGGACCGGCGAAGGCTACGGCACGGATGCGCCCGTCACCCCCGATGCCGCGGCCAGCGACGAGATGGTGCGGGAGCGGGCGACGACCGCACGCGAGTTCGACCCCGCCGAGATGGCGCACGGCCGGCCCAGCCCCAAGCCGCCATCCGCGCTGCGGGCCGGTCTGCCCCTGGTCGTGGTGATCGCCGTCAATCTCCTGATGTCCCTCGTCGTTCTGCCGCGTCTCGACGTCTCGTATCTCGCCGAGGAGCGCTGGGGCGCCACCTCCCTGTCGGCGGTGGCCGGCGTGTGGTCGGTCGTGGTCGCCCTGGCGGCCGCGATCCTGGTCCTCGTCGCCCTCAACCGCGGCCGCCTGCCGTCCCTGCGCGAGAGCATGGACGCGGGGGCCAATGCATCCGTTCTGCCGGCGATGAGCATCGCGAGCCTGGTCGGCTTCGGCGCCGTCATCGCGGCCCTTCCCGCATTCGCGCTGGTCCGGGACTGGGTGCTGACGATCGGAGGTGGGCCGCTCGTGTCGCTGGCGGTGGCCACGAACGTGCTCGCCGCGCTGACCGGATCCGCCTCGGGCGGTCTGACGATCGCGCTCGACGCCCTCGGCGGGACCTACATGACCCTGGCCGCGCAGCTCGGCATCGATCCCGCCCTCCTGCATCGCGTCGCGGTCATCGGCTCCGGCACGCTCGACATCCTGCCGCACAACGGCGCGGTGGTGTCCCTGCTCGCCCTGTGCGGCTCGAGCCACCGCGAGAGCTATTTCGACATCGTCATGGTCGGGATCGTCAGCTCGCTGCTGGCGCTGACGGCGGTGATCGTCTTCGGCTCGCTGTTCGGCTCGTTCTGAGGGCACGAGAGCATCGGACAAAAGAGCGGGAACCGGTTTTGCGTGAAAGGATGTACAAGACCAGAGACCGACACCATCGGATGCGGGTGCGATGTCCCGTCCGATGCCGGAGCCCGAATTAGCGGAGACGGTCATTCCGCTCGAATGCGGCCAACATCTCGTTCTGCCAGCCATGAATCGCTTCGACATCGGCCGGCTGCGCCCGTTCGCAGGCCATTTGCGCACCTAAGGCCTCCAGCGAGGATTAGACCCGCAGCAGATCGCGCATCTCCTCGATGCTCGGATCCGTGACGATGGCACCGCGATTGGGAGCGAGATCGACCAGCCGCTCGACGGCAAGGATCTTCAGGGCATCGCGCAAGGGGGTCCGGGAAACGTTGAGTTCCGCCGCAAGCGGCACCTCGCGGATCCGCTCGCCTGGTTTGAGCACATCATGAATGATCAGGTCGCGCAGGTGCGCAGCGATCTGTTGCGGCAGCGGCCGAGCCGCAACCCGCACCGCCCCCCCATCGGATCCGGCATGGACAAGCGACGATGGTTCCCCGTTCCCGATCATTGCACGCCCCTGCCCTTCTCGTCCCTGCCGCGACCTCGTCACGCCTCGTCACGCCTTCACAGGGCGCTTCGCCCAAGACAGCTCCCTCGCACGGCAGAAAAACACAGAAAAGGGCTTGATTGCACCATGATGTTCGTTTTAACGTACGATTCGTTCGCTATTTAGAAGCGTATTCCTCTAAGGCGTCCTCTCTTCCGAACCGATCAGGTCAGTCTATGGCGGCCTGATCATTGTATGCAATCGACATTCGAAGCGGAAGGCGTCGCTCGTCCAGACGTATCCGAGCCGCTCGCCAGGAGAACAAACCCATGAAGCTCCGGATCCTCCACAGCGTCGCCGCAGCCGTTCTGATGGCTCTCAGCAGCGTGTCCTATGCGGCCGACGGTGCCCTCCGGGTCGGGGCGTCTCCGGGACCATTTGCCGATTTCCTGAAAGAGGCTGCCAAGAAGGCCAATGCCGACGGCTTCAATGTCGAGGTGACCGAATTCACCGAGCCGACCCAGATCAACGAAGCCACGCAGGCGGGCGACATCGACGTCAGCAACTTCCAGCATGTGCCCTACATGCAGAGGCAAAACGAGTCGCGCGGATACAAGATCGTTGCGATCAAGCCTGCCTACGTCGCGCCCGGCGGCATCTACTCGGCGAAATACAAGGCGATCGCCGAGATCCCGAACGGAGCCAAGATCGGCATCCCCAACGATCCGGCCAATGAATCCCGCGCCCT
This sequence comes from Microvirga sp. M2, assembly GCF_047497095.1. NCBI lineage: Bacteria > Pseudomonadati > Pseudomonadota > Alphaproteobacteria > Hyphomicrobiales > Methylobacteriaceae > Microvirga > Microvirga sp. M2. Next base: position 2,075,823 of record NZ_CP134063.1, on the reverse strand, counting down.
GGCGCTGCTTCAGAAGGCCGGGTTGATCAAGCTCAAGGATCCGGCCTCGATCAACGCCAGCGTCCGTGACATTTCCGAAAACCCCAGGAACCTCGATATCGTTCTCCTCGACGAGATCATGCTGCCGCGCTCGTTGGGAGATCTTGGAGCCGCCTTTGTGACCCTCAACAAAGGCGTCCTGGCCGATCTCGATCCGAAGAACGCCATCATGCTGGAGGACAAGACGTCGCCGTGGGCCATCGTCTGGAGCGCGCGCAACGACAAAGTCGACGATCCGCGGATCAAGCGCTTCATCGCGGTCTTCGAGTCCGACCCGATCAAGAACTACATCGTTCAGCGGTTCAACGGGACGGTCATTCCCGCATGGTAAAAATCGTCATCACCGGCCCGAAGGCTGAGCGACGAGAACATTCCACCCTGGAAACATGAGGTCATGATGAGCAAGGTCAGCGCCGTCGAAGAGGGGCATGGAAGCCCCGAGCAGATTGCCGCCTACAATGACGAGATCGCCCGCGTGGGCCAAGTCACGAACATGAAGAAGGCGATCCTGCACTCCCTCCCCGCCTATAGAACATACAAAGGTTTCTACGACTTGCAGAAAGCGGCGAAAGACCTTGTCGGGGTCCGGGCCTTCAACGTCTTCGCCTACGCCATCTCGACAGGTTCGGATTGCGTCCTGTGCGCCACATTCTTCCGACGCCTTTTGAAAGAGGAAGGAATTGAGCCGCGGGATTTCACTCCCACTGCGATCGAGGCTGCCCTCCTCAAGGTTGGCCAAGCCATCGGGGAAAGGCGGGGGACACTCTCCGACAGCATCTGGCAGGAACTCAGGCAGCACTTCGATGACGCCGGAATCGTGACTCTGATTGGCTTTGCCGGAACGATGGTAGCGACCAACATCTTCAACTCCGTTCTCGAGGTCAACTTGGATGAATACCTTGAGCCGTTCGTCGTGGAGCCGGAGCCTGCCTGAAGCATCGCAGCGGACGATGGACATGCGGCCTCATTCCGTAAGTGGATAGGACATGCGTAAGAAGACATTTTATGGCGTGACCGTCGGGATCCTGATGGTCAACACGAGCTTTCAACGCTACCTCGGCGACATCGGCAATGCCGGAACATGGGATTTTCCGGTCCAGTACAAGATCGTCAAGGACGCGGTTCCCACCGGCATGACCGACCTTCACAATGTGAGCCTGCTCGAGCCTTTCAAGAGAGCCGCGCAAGAGCTGATCGACGCGGGGGTCGACGGAATCACCACGACATGCGGGTTTCTTTCGATCTATCAACGGGAGCTTGCCGACTTTTGCTCTGTTCCGGTCGCGACCAGCAGCCTGCTTCAAGTGTCCATGGTCCAGCAACTGATCCCGACGGGCAAGCGCGTCGGCGTGCTGACCTATAACGGCGAAGTCCTGAACGGACGATATTTCGATGCCGTCGGCATTCCGCAGGATACCCCTGTCGCCGGCATGCCTCAGAGTTCGGACTTCGTCCGGTGGATCAAGCATGGCGACACCAGCGTCCCCTATGAAACGCTCAGGTCCGAGGTCGTGGACGTCGCCAAACGCTTCGTGTCGGAACATCCCGAGATCGGGGCGCTCGTGTCGGAATGCACGAATCTGGCCCCGTTCACGGCGGACATCAGCGATGCGGTCGGCCTGCCGGTTTACGATACCGTCTCGCTTGTAAACTGGTTCCATGCGGGGCTCAGGCCGCGCCGCTATGCGAAGTTTTAATGGATCGCCGGGTGGATAGACCGGAAAGGCGGGATACGCGATGGGTCCATGGCTCCAGGCTCGACTGCGTCGGATCCTCCACCTGGTTCTCGGCGCACAGCGGGAAACGAGCCTGAACGGAACCGATCTTCAGACGCGTCGGTCCTTTCGGTAACGCGACAGCTCCAGCGCCTCACAGACATCGCCGCCGTTCGTGCGGTCATCCGAGCAAGAAGGAAGGGACCGTGTTCCAACGATCGATCATCGTCATCGGCGCAGGAGTGATCGGAGCCTCGGTCGCGTTCCGGCTTGCACGAGGGGGCGCGAAGGTGACCGTCATCGAGGCCGGGAACGCCGGTGGGGGGACATCCTCGAACACGTTCGCGTGGGTCAACGCACACGACAAAAGTCCACGCGGGTATCACGATCTCAACATCGCCGGGATGGCCGCCCACAGGCTCCTGGCCGAAGAGCTCGATGGTGGTTGGTACCACGTGTCCGGTTGCTTGGAGTGGCGCGGCCCAGCCGGCCGGGACGCCCATGTCGCAAATGTCGGACGCCTTCTCGGCTGGGGCTACGATGCACGCTGGATCACAGCCGATGAGGCCGTCCGTCTCGTTCCATCCATCGATCCGGCCGCCATAGGAGATGCTCCCGTCGCCCTGTTTCCCGAGGAAGGGTGGATCGACACAAGCTCATATGTGCGAGGGCTGCTCGCAGCGGCCACGGCGCTTGGTGCGACAGTCGTGACGAAGACACGCGTGATCGGCGCCGCGTGGGCCGGTCAGAAGGTCGTGGGTGTCAGGACGGAGAACGGCACCTCCTATCCGGCCGACATGGTCGTCAATTGCATGGGTCGATGGGCCGATGATCCTGTCCTTCCGGAGATGCTCCGCATTCCGATGGATCCCAGCTACGGCTTGCTCGTGTATGTGCGGGCACCGGACGTTCGCCTGGACCGTGTCCTGTTTACGCCACGCTGTCACATCAGGCCCGACCCGTCCGGCAGGATTCTGGTCTGCAGGAATGATGCGATCCACGCTCTTGGTCCTGATGCGGTGATCCATGCCGCAATGCCGGAGGCCACCGATCTCATCGGGGAAGCGAGTCGCGTTATCCCGGCGCTGGCTTCTGCCAAGGCCGACGAAGTCAGACTTGGAATACGAGCCATTCCGGCGGATGGGCTCCCGGCGGTCGGGCCTGTCCCGGGCATCGACGGATACTATGTTGCGATCATGCACAGCGGAGTCACCCTGGCACCTGCAATCGGTTCCATGGTCGCGGCGGAACTGCTCGATGCGGGTCCGGAGGCGGCTCTCGCCGGATTCCGGCCCGACCGCCTCTTGTCCCCGGACATCGCGCAAGCGTAGCGCTTTTGCGTATGGGCAGACGTGGATCCCCGGCTCGAGGCCGGACATGACGATGGTGGGTATGTGAGAGCGCCGGCCCCGGCCTGCCGCAAATGTCCCGATCTCGATGATCGCACGTGCGGTGCCTCACCAGCGGAGGGCAAGGGCGACAGCATGCGCCGAACCCGTTGAGCAGAGCGCTCCTCAAGCGGCCCTGTTCTTGAGCGCACCGATGAGGACGGTCAGAATAGCGCCGCCGGCACCGCCGCTGACCAGGTTGGCGATAACTCCCCCGACACTGAAATTGCCGCTCGCGAACGATGCACTGATGGCCGGCATGGCAAGGGACACGATCTGTCCGAGAACGCCACCGCCGACAGCGCCTGCAATGAGATTTCCGGCAGTGCCCAGGTCAAAATTCGGGGATGCCTTCCCGGCTGCTCCGCCTCCCGCCGCGCCCGCGATCAGATTGATGAGGATCTGTTCCATCCGTGCCTCCCGTTGAGAGATCGACGACTTGCCAATGGAGCGGCGGGCCGGGCCCTGGAGCACACTCGGGGCGAGCGCTTGCGGGACGTCCCGGATGGCTCGATCGGACGCCTTGCCGGGATCGCCATGGCCCCAGGCGGTCGTCACGCCAAAACGGTACCATAGGACCAGGCAATTGGGCGTGCTTGTCCGCTTGGGACAGCGATTTACCACTTTAAGGCAACAGGCCGTGGAACCGAAAGGAACGGCCCGGCGAACCCGATCTCCAAGCCTTCAAGACGAGAAGAGGAGGAATCCAGGGCCGGAATGCGTTCCCGACCGATCCGTGGCGTGGCGGTTTGCGGGCGTGGAACCATCGCGTTCGGCACATGCGCCGGATGGCGCCGGCGAAATCCCGCCCCGCAGGACGGACCGTCGACTGTTTCATAACTCTAAATTTCGCTGCCGCATCTACCTTAGAGCGGATGCCTTCAAGTCCCGCAATCGTGAGAATGCAATCCATGGCCCGTTAGATAATGGCTCCCACTCCGCCATGGATCGGTGGGGTTGCGGTCCATGGCCGGGGGAAGGCATGGGGGAAACCGCCGAAACCAAGCGCCTCGTCTACCACTTGGGGGGATATGATCCGGTCGCGCCACAAGAAGCCTATCGGCGTTTCGTGCGGGAGCTGCGCCGGTTCGAGCGGACATGGTCCGTGGCGGCCTTTGTGTCCGAGCCGAACATCGAACCGGATATCGCATCCTGGCGCGTGGTTGCGTCAGGCCCGAACTGGCGCGTCGAGACCGAGTATCGGCTCGTGCGCTGGGACGATGTCATCGCCGCGGCGGCGCTGCGGCCCATGTGGCGTCGCATCCCGCTTGCGCTGCTGGCGTTTCTGGATTTCGTCCAGGCTGGTGCACTCTGGGGCTATTTACGGTCGAACTGGCGCTACGCGGCATTTTTTCTCTATCCGTTCGTTCTCTTCGGCGTTCTCGCCGTCCTGGCGTGGCTTGTGGCGGGTCTTGCGGCCCGAACCGCCGGCTCCTCGCTCATCGGAGCAGGGGCAGGCCTTGGTGCGTTCGTGCTCCTGATACAATGGCCTGCGAAACGGCTCTATCTCCCCCTCCTGTTCGACGACTGGATCTTCTCCCGGGACTACATCCGACGAGGCCATTCCGTGCTCGACCCTCGGCTCGAGCGAGTCGCCTGCGAGCTTGCCGCGCGTGGACGCAGGGGCGGAGCCGACGAGATCCTGGTGACCGGCCATAGCCTTGGCGCCGTGCTTGCGGTTGACTTACTCGATCGGGCTCTGCGGCTTCAGCCGGACCTCGGCGAGGTCCGTCCTCGGATTGCCTTCGCGTCTATCGGCTCCTCGCTTCTGAAAATCGGATTGCACCGTGGAGCGACGCGCTTCCGCGCAGGCGTCGCGGGCGTGGCGTCCGCATCGCAGATCTTCTGGGCCGAGTATCAGGCGCTCACCGATGTGATGAATTTCTATAAGACGAACCCCGTCGCTGCGATGGGCCTTCCTTCCTCGGGGCGACCGGTCGTCCGCGTCGTACGCATCCGACGCATGGTCCAGCCTGCCCGATACCGGCGCATCCGGCGCAATTTCTTCAAGGTTCATTGCCAGTTCGTCAATGGCAACGACCGACGCGCGGCCTATGATTATTTCATGCTCCTCTGTGGGCCGCTTTCCGTCGAACGTCAGGTCGGGTATGCGGATGGAGCCATATCCGCGATCGGTTTCGACGGGGCACTCCTTGAAAGGACAAAGGACGCCTCGTCAATCCTTGAAGCTCCCGTGAAAGCAAGCTGTTGATGACGCCCATGATCGCCAAGATCGCTTACATTCTCCTTGCGGTCGGCTGGTACGTGATCCGTATGCCCCATGTCCGAAGGTCCCGGCGGACTCCCGTTGCGCGCAGTTCGCGCGGCCCTCGCGAAATGGCTCTTCTCCTGATTTCTCTCACAGGCCTTGGAATCGTCCCGTTCATTTACATTGCGACGGGTTTTCCCAAGTTTGCCGCCTACACCTTCCGACCTGCCCAAGCCTATATCGGCATCGCCGCCGTTGTCTCGGCGCTGGCCATGTTCCGTATCACGCATAAGGCATTAGGGCGCAACTGGTCGGTAACGCTCGAAGTTCGCGAACGCCATAAACTCGTGACCGACGGGGTCTATCGCTACATCCGCCATCCGATGTACACGGCATTCTGGTTGTGGGCGATCGCGCAGGCGCTCTTGTTGCCCAACCTCGTGGCCGGTCTTTCGGGCATCGTCGGATTCGGCACACTCTATATGTTCAGGATCGCCAAGGAGGAGCGCCTCATGACCGAGGCGTTTGGGGCAGCCTATCAGGATTACATGGCGCGAACCACGCGCCTGATCCCCTGGCTTCTCTAATGCTTGCTCTCTCTCTTTGATGACGCATCGTTCTTCGCGAAGAACCGGTTCCCACGTCTTCGCACGCTGCTCTACACCTCCTCAGGCGTACATCCTTCAGAAATGCCTTTTGAATTCGGGAGGACGACGACCGTTCGTACGATCTACCCTCGGCGTTTCCCACAGCCATTCAAAAGAGTAGCCAAGCTCGCCCGGAATTGCCTCTTTTGCCACGGGAAAGAACTTCGCGGTTACGGTACAATTCCTAGGTTGATAAGGGGAGTCTTGCAATGCCGAGATTTGCTGCAATTTCAGCCGTCGCTCTCGTGGTTCTCTCTGTTTCCGCCTGCGTAGGTATAGGCAAAGGAAAAGCTCCACCTCCCGCGCCACCGCCAGCCGAGCCGATCGTCCGGAAGGGGTAATTATCCTTGGGAGGATTGGCAAAAGTCAATCCTCTTGCCTAAAAGTCATCGCTCTACTTCCGTATGTTTAGACTGTTATTGGCGTCGAGGAGCGATCTTCGCGACCCCGGACGCACGCTTGAATGACATGAGAGCGACCAATGCAGTATATCATGAAGAGCCCGGAGCATCGGACCCGAAAGTTGGGCGTTTGGATCTTCTCGCTTTCGGCAGCAGCAATGCTCACGGCCGCAAGTGCGCGCACCTCCGATTCTCCAAACGCACCCCGCACCGAGTTCGCTTCGACCAACGGAACGAAAGGTAAGAAAGCCGTTCAGGCGCCAGCGGGACAGTACTTCATCGAGTTTCGGTCGCGATACGCCCTGAGCTATGGACATACCTTCGCGATGTTCGGTCGGCTGGATCGCCGCGGCCAGATCACGGATCGGGAGGTGGCAGGCTTGCATCCCGCGGGCGACAGCCCTGTTCCCTGGATGATCGGACACGTCGTCCCGGTGCCGTCGGAGACGGGACCCAGCGATGGCGATCTCGAGGAGAAGTATGTCTCGGCGCGTTATCGTGTCGTTCTCAGCGCGGCAGACTACGAAAGGGTCACTGCATTCATCAGGAAGTTGCAGGCCAACTCGCCCCTTTGGAGCGCGACAGTCTATAACTGCAACGCGTTCGTGGCCGACATTGCGCGATATATGGGGTTGAAAACGCCATCGTCGACGCTGCTCTATCCGGCGGATTTCATCAACCAGATGCGAAACCTGAACGGTGACCGGAACGCCTCGTGAGGCTGGAGCATCGCTTGTCGGGCCGCCTTCCCGTTCGCTCGTCGTCTCAACCCCACCCGTGATCGTCGTTCAGCTCAGCGACCATCGCGCCCGATTGAACCGGCAGATAGGGCCGTCCGACAGCCGCAATGTACGCCCTCTTCGGTGTCACGATGGTCTCTTGGGTTCGCCCATAGACATCGACGACACGACCGACTTCCCTGCCCTGTTCCAGTGTGCCGCCTGCTTCGCACGCCGGAATGAAGAAGCCTCCATGGCGCGTATATGCGAGGTCGCAGGAGCCGATCGTCCGGTATCGCTCCTGACGGACCGCCCCCCCGGGAAGTATCCCGGCCGCGCGAGCAACTCCTTCGATGGCTTGCGCGAAGGACTCGATGTGAGCTTCGGAGATTCCTGCACCGCCACATTCGACGATGAGGGCGGGCACGCCCCGCCGGGTCAGCTGCGTGAACATGGCGCCGGAAAGCCACTCGTCCCGCGCCGCCCAGACGACGTCGGTCGCGGCGCTGCGGGCGTAAGCCCTGGCCTTTTGCGAAGCGTCGGATCCATCCTCCCAGTAGAGGCTGTAGAACGGCACGATCGCTTCGTGCCCCCCGGAATGAAGATCCATGACGATGTCGGCGCTCGCCATCGCCGTTTCCATGAGCGCCAGCGCCATCTGCCGGGTGATGGTGCCATTGGCCGCCCCGGGAAAGAGGCGGTTCATGTTCTCGCCGTCGACCGGCGTATTGCGGGTCTGCGTCCGGAATGCCAGAGGGTTCGCAGCCAGCGCGCCGACGATGGCGCCGGGCATGGTCTGGAGATCGAGACGCTCGAGACAGCGGGCGATCCCCAGCGTTCCGCCGATCTCCCCGCCATGGATCGCAGCCTGGACCCATAGGATGGGTCCGGGCCCGGCGCCTGTTGCGATCATGATCGGCGCCGTGACCGGCCCATCGATCTGATGGGCCAGGGTCAGTTCTCCTGTCGTGAGGCGACCCGGCTCGAAGGGAGCCGTTCCAACCGCTTGAGCCTTCAGGCCGGGAAGCGTCATCGTCAGGCCGCCTTGGGTTCGAGGCCGATATGGATCAGTGTCTCGCCGGTCGCCATGACCGGCCCCGGATGGATCGCCAGAACGATGCCGGCCTTCGGGCTTCGCGCCTGGGCACGGGGATTGCCGAAGACATCGTAATAGTGCCCGATGACGCTTCCCTCCTCCACCGTATCGCCGCATCGGACGCTGCGCTGGAAAAGTCCGCCATCGGTGGCGGTCACCCACTCGAAGTTGGAGAAGTAGTTCATCGGCTCCTGCGGAGCGACGTCGCCCTCCTCCATGCCAAGGGCACGAAGCACATTGTGCAATCGGCCGACGGCGTCGGCGACGGACTCGTCCGTGAAGGAACGGTTCTTGCCGCCGCACTCCACGATGAAGCTCGCAATGCCCGCCTTGGCGGCCGTCATCATGGCCGAACCGGCCAGGATCGTATCCGGGGCCGGCAGGGTATCGCGATAGCCGAAGGCCCGCGCCACCTTCTCCGACAGAACGCCCGCCTCCCCGTCCACACGCGGGAACAGAGCCCAGCGCACATCGGGTGTCAGCGCCGTGTGGAAGTCGATCAGAACATCGGCGTAGCGCTTGAGCGGCTCGAACAGCTCATAGGCCATCTGCTGCGTCAGCGTTCCACCGGCATCGCCGGGAAACTGACGGTTCAGATCGCCGCCATTGTAGCCCTCGTAAGGGCTCATGCGCTGCTTGGACCGGAAGGCGGAGACGTTGAGAACCGGCAATGCGACGACCGTCCCGCTCAGTTTTGAGGGATCGAGATCCCGCACGAGCCCATGAATGATGTAGGTGCCGGAATATTCGTTTCCGTGCACGCAGCCGTGCAACCAGACGACGGGGCCGTCCTTCTCGCCCTGAACGATGATGACCGGAGCATTCAGGGGCGATCCGTCCGGAGCGTCGCCGACGCGCAGGACGCCCTTCGTGACGCCAGGACCTTTGGAATGGGCCGTACCGACAATAATTTCTTTCGACATGACAATGGCTCACGCGCGCTTGGGGTTGAGGCCGATGTGGATGAGAACGTCGCCCTGAGGAATGATCGGGCCCGGGTGGTGCGCCAGGACGATGCCGGACGCCGGGGAGTACACGTCTCCCGCATTGTCGCCGAACAGGTCGTAGTAGGTTCCCACGACATCGCCCTCGCCGATCGTCTCGCCGCAGGACACCGCCGGCGTGAACAGGCCGCCGCGCGGGGCGTTCGCCCAATGGAAGTTCGAGAACAGCGTCAGCGGTCCGTAATCGGTGACCTCGCCCTCGAGCAGGCCGATGGCGCGCGCCACGTTGCGCAGACGCTCGGCCACATCGGCGACGGTTTCGGGCGTGAATGCCGTGCCGACGCCGCCCGCTTCAGCGATATAGGCCGGGATGCCGTCGGCCGCGGCGGTCATCATGGCCGAGCCCACAAGTGTGCCCTTAGGGGTCGGCAATGTGTTCTCATACCCGAAGGCCTCCGCCATCCGGCGGCCGGCGGCGCTCACCTCGCCGCCCGTATCCGCATAGAGCGCCCAACGGGTGTTGGCCGTGAAGGCGGTGTGGAAATCGATCAGATGCGTCGCATGGCGCTTCAGCTGCGTATAGACCGCATGAGCCATCTGCTCGGTGAACCCGCCTTTGGGGTTGCCGGGGAAGCAGCGGTTCATGTCGCCGTTGTTGAAGCCTTCGAACGGGCTCATGCGGCGATAGGCGCGGAAGGCCGTGATATTGAGAATGGGGAGGGCGATGACGGCCCCATGGACCTCCGCCGGATCGAGCGACCGGAGAAAGGCGTGGACGTTGTAGGTTCCGCAATACTCGTCGCCATGGACGCAGGCATGCATCCACAGGACGGGTCCCGGTTCCTTCCCGCGAACAATGATGACGGGGATCTCGACGGGCGCTCCGTCCGGATGCACGCCGACCTTCAGCATGCCCTCGAATCGTCCGGGCCCGTCCGCTCTCGCGGAGCCGACTTCAATCATATCCATAGTCACTCCCTTTCATAGATCTCGCGATTTGGAAGTTCAAAGGCGCATGGTCTTGCGCAGTCCGGCCAGCCGCTCGATCAAGAGGCCGAACAGGACGATCATGACGATCTGCAATGTCGTAATGGCCGCGATGACAGGCGAGCTTTCCCACTGGATGTAGGAGAAGATCTCGATGGGAAGGGTCGTCATTCCCGGACCCGACAGGAAGAGGGCGATGTAGACGTCGCCGAACGAAATGATGAAGGCGAAGATCAGCGCCGAGATCACTCCTGGCGCGACGAGCGGCAGCGTCACCTCCGTCAGCACACGCCAGCGCGGCGCGCCGAGGGTATAGGCCGCGGCCTCGACATCGCTGTCGACACCCTCGAGACTGGCGATGATGCCCGCGATGGTGAACGGCAGACAGATCAGCACGTGCCCGATCACCAGGGCGGCCAGTTCAGGAAGCGGAAGCTGGGTCAGGAGCAGAAGGAGAGACAGGCTGATCAGGATGTGCGGCACCATCATGGGCAGCATGGCCATGGATTGTCCGATTTCCCGCCGTCCACCCATATAGCGGACGATGCCGTAGGCGGTGATGAAGCCGATGGCCGTCGCGATGCAGGACGCGACGAGAGCCAGAACGATGCTGAACTTGAAGGCGTCGACGAAGCTGTCGCTGGCGAAGAACTCACGGTACCAGCGCAGCGAGGCCTGGGACAGCGCATAGGTATTGCCATGGTCAGGGCTGAACGACGCGACGATCACGATCAGCAACGGCGCGAGCAGAAAGACGTAGAGCGCCGTGACGAGAAGACCGAAAGCGAACTTTCGGACCGGGGTCAGATCGACCGCCGGCTCGACGATCGCCTGGCCTTGGGACGGCCGGGAGGCCGTCAACGCGGGTGAGGAATAATCAGTAGCCACGGCGCGTCTTCCGGAAATAGAGCGAGATGACGGTGAACTGGCAGAAAACCAGGATGGCGGCGACTGCGGCCCCGAGAGGCCAATTGAAGGTCGAGAGGATGAGCTGGTAGATCGTCTGCCCCATCATCGTGACATTCCGGCCGCCGAGGAGTTCGGGCGTTACGATGGAGCCCGCCGTCAGGGTGAAGACGAGCGCCGCCCCCATGACGATGCCGGACCGGCTCAAGGGCAGCGTGATCTCAAAGAAGGCGCGCATGGAACGCGCCCCCAGCGTGCTGGCGGCAGGCACGAGATGAGGATCCTGGCTCGCAAGCGAGGAGAAGATCGGGAACACCATGTAGGGCAGCATGATATGGATCAGCGCGACGATCACGGTGGGTTCGGTGTTCAGGAGGCCGACCGGCTGATCGACGATCCCGAGCCGGAGGAGGATCTGGTTGACGAGTCCGTCGTTGCCGAGGAGCACGATCCAGCCATACGTCCGCACGATCACGCCTGTCATCAGCGGAGCGATGACCAGGAACATCAGCAAGCCGCGCCATGCGGATGTCATCCGCGACAGGAAATAGGCGAGAGCATAGCCGAGCACCGCCGTGACCGCGGTCACGATGGCAGAGATGCGGAAGGTGTCGTAGATGATCTGCCGGTAATAGCCGTCGAGCAGAAGGCGCTCGTAGTTCTCCGTGGTCACCTGCGGCAGATAAAGCTGCTCCGGCGAATATTTCAGCAGGCTGACGGACAGAAAATACCCGATGGGAGCGATCAGGAACGCCAGATAGAGCAGGCCGATGGGGGTAAGAAGCGTTGCCGCGAAGGCCTTCGCTTGCGATCCAGGATCCCGGGTCATGGCCGCCCCACCGGAATGGCGCGGCATTCCTGAAGACGGACGCCGACGCGCTCGCCCGTCTGCATGCGCCTGAACTTCTCGACGCTCGGAACGGAGGACTGGAAGACCTGACCTCCGGGTGCCGCAAGATCGAAAAGAATGCGCTCGCCCTGGAAGACGCGCTTCGTGATCGACATGGGCAGGCTGCCGCTGTCTCCCGCTTGAACCACCTCGACCCGTTCCGGCCGGGTCATCAGGACGGCGCCCGATCCGGCCGCCATGTCGGGTTTCACCGCGCGAGCCGGGATCTGAAGCCCATGGCCCACATCCACCAGCACGTCTTCACCCGTCTTCTCGGCGATGCGGCCTTCGATCAGGCTGGCCTCGCCGATGAACTCGGCGGCAAAGCGGGTCTGCGGCCGATCGTAGAGTTCCTCGGGCGTCCCGACCTGCTCGACATGGCCGGCATGCATGAGCACGACCCGGTCGGACATTTCGAACGCCTCGTCCTGATCGTGCGTGACGAAGACCGTCGTGATTCCGAGGCGACGCTGAATTTCACGAAGCTCGTATCGCATTCTTTTGCGCAACAGCGCGTCGAGGTTCGAGAGCGGCTCGTCGAGCAGCAGGATCGACGGCTCGATGACCAGCGCCCGCGCGAGGGCGACGCGCTGGCGCTGGCCGCCGGAGAGCTGATGGGGATAGCGCTCCTCGACCCCGGGGAGCCCGACGACGTCGAGCATATGCCGGACGCGCCGGGTGATCTCGTCCTTCGGCACCTTCCTCATGCGTAGCCCGAAGGCCACGTTCTGGGCGATGGTGCGGTGAGGAAACAGGGCATAGTTCTGGAAGACCAGGCCGATATCGCGATAAGGCGGGGCGAGCTTCGTCACGTCCCTCCCCGCCAGGAGCAATTTTCCATCCGTCGGTGTGGTCAGGCCGGCGATGATGTGCAGCGTGGTCGTCTTGCCGCACCCGGACGGGCCCAGCAATGTCAACAGCTCACCCTTGTCGACATGGATGTCGACCGGTCCGAGAGCGGTCGTCGCTCCATAACGTTTGACAAGTTGTTCGAGTCTCAGAACGGGCTGCACGTGGCCTCACCTTCCAGCTTGATGGGGAGTTACTTCGCTGCGATGATTTCTTTGTTCCACCGCTCGGCATACTGATCGCGATAGGCGAACATGGTCATGTAGTCCGCCTGACGCTGCAGTTTTCCGAGAAGCTCGACCTGCTCGTCGCTCAGCTCGAGCTTCTTGAGATCGGGCGGCAGGTTCTTCATCGCCTCCATGTTCGTGGGCGGATATCCCGTGAAGCGCGCGAACTCGATCTGCTTCTCGGCATCGAGCGTCGATCCCACGAACTTGCGCGACAGATCGATGCTGTCCTGGGGGCGGTTCGCGATGATGGCGGTATTCCAGATCCAGGACAGGCCGCCTTCCTTCGGGATCACGAACTCGACCGGAGCGCCGGCTGCGGCCGCCTGCTCGGTACGGGCGCCGAAATACGGACAGAGCACGATTTCCTGCGCTTCGAGAAGCTGGCGTGTGTGCTCGACATTGTTGATGATGCGACAGTTGTTCTTGGCGAACAGTTCCTTGAACTTCTCGACGCCCGGCTCGATGTTGTCGGAAGTGCCGCCGAACGCGATATTGATCGCGTGGAAGACTTCGTCGCCAATCCAGCCCCAGGCCGGGAAGGCCACGCGGCCCTTGAATTCCGGATCCCACATGTCGGTCCAGGACGTGATGGGCCGCTTGATCTGCTTAGTGTTGACGCACAGGCCGTAGGGCGTGTGGCACTTGCCGGCCAAATGCTCGTACCGGAACGAGGGATGAATCTTGCCGAGGTTCGGAACGGTGTCTTCCGTCCAGGGCAGGTAGAGGCCCATGGCGCCCAGCTGGCCCGCCCTGGTCTGCCCCGTGTGGATGAGGTCCCATTGCGGCCTGCGCTGCTGCGCCATCACGATGGGTTCCTGCGACAGGCCCAGCTTCCAGACGAGTTCGACCTTGTTGTCCTTTGCGAAGGGCTCCGCGAAAACCTTGCTGACCCAATCCTTCCAGGATCCTCCCGCCATCATGATCCGGATATCTTTGGCAGCCTTGGCTTCGATGCTGCTCATGCCGGTCAGGGCCGTTCCGCCCACCAGTGCAAGTCCCGCCTTGATCAGGTCGCGGCGCGATAGTCCATTCTTTACCGTCTCGTCCATGAGGTGTTCCCTTCTGCTGTAAGTTCAGATCTCCGCAAACTTCTTCGGTTTTGACGCGGGTTCTTTCGTCTTGCCTGAGGAGGCCGGCGCCGAGCCCGGCTCAAGCGAGTGTGTCGACCAGTAAGGATCGCCCAGGCGAAGGCCTATGGAGTGCGCTTCCTCACGAATGCGCTGCATCATCCTGGCCTGCAGGGGGCGATCGGCGGCGGTCGTCGGAAAGGAAACCGAGAATCCCAGCATTTCGTCCTTCCCGGGATACGCGACGGCGACGCCGAAAGCCGCGATCCCCGGGATCATGGTGCTGTTCGTCATGGCGACACCGGTCTTGCGGATCTCGGCCAATTCCTTGCGAATGATGCGGCGGTCGATCTTTCCCTCGGCCCTTTCCTCGATCAGTTCGATCGCCTCGTCGTCGGATTTGCGCGCCAGCAGCGCGCGGCCGATGGCGGTCGGATAGGCCGGCATCCGCTTTCCGATGTCGTGCACGAGGCGAAGCGGATACGTGCCGTGCTTCAGCTTCAGAATGATCATGTCCGGGCCGGACAAGATGCCCGTATAGGCCGCGAACTGGAAATCGTGAATCAGCGCATCCATGGCGACGTCGACGAAATCGAGAAGATCGTGGTCCGCCAGGTAGAGTTCGGCGAGCGCGAGCGCCCGCCGGCCCACGCAATAACCGAGCTCCCGATTTGCCCGCTCGAGGAAACCGTACTCGCTCAGCGTCTTCAACAGCCGCGAGACGCTGCTCTTCGGCATGCCCAGTTCACGGCAAACCTCGCCGACCCGAAGGATCGGGCGCTCCTTGCTCAGAAGAGACAAGATTTCGAGGCCGTTCTCCAAAGAACTCACGATGTTGTTCCATATACAGCAACGGGGTTGACAACAATGGTACGCACGGACTTGACTTAGCGTCAAGCTGGTTTTCGCGGAGAACATCGTGTTGAGGATTGGGGTCGATATTGGCGGGACTTTCACCGACTTCGCCATTTGGAAAGACGAGAGAGACGGCTACGTCGAGATCGGCAGCCATAAGCGGCCGACGACCTATCCGAACTTTGCGGACGCCGTGATCCAGGGAGTGATCGAGATCGCCGAGCGCTGCGCGATTCCCGCGGACGCCTCGGTCCTGGTGGTTCACGGGACGACGATCAGCACCAATGCGGTGATCGAACGCTCGCAACCGCCGGTCGCTCTGCTGACGACGCAAGGCTATCGCGATCTGCTCGGCATCGCGCGGCTACGCCTCGACAAGCCGATCGATCTGTTCAACCGGCGACCGGCGCCGATCGTACCGCGTGAACGCGTGTTCGAGATTCGCGAGCGCCTGCTTTCCGATGGTTCCGTCGATACGCCCATCGACGATGCATCGGTCATTGCCGCATTGCGGGCCGCCCGCGAGAAGGGCGCGCAGGCCGTCGGCATCTGCTTTCTTCACGGCTATCGCAACCCGGTGCATGAGCGCCGGGCCCTCGAACTCGCCAGAGTTCACTTTCCCGATCTCGACGTGATGGCGTCCCATGAGGTCTGGCCGCAGCAATCGGAATATGAACGCGCCGTTCTCACCCTGCTGAACGTCTATGTGAAGCGACTCATGGACAGCTACCTCAAGGAGGTCGACGACTTTCTCCAGTCCCGGTTCCCAAGGTCCCGCCTCGCCATCACGAAATCCAACGGCGGGATCATGTCCTCGGCCGAAGCGCGCGAGGTTCCTGTTCACACCTTGCTGTCCGGACCTGCCGCGGGCGTCACCGCGGCTCAGGCGGTCGGCGAACTTTTAGGTCTCGAACAGGTTCTCACCTTCGATATGGGCGGAACCTCGACCGACGTCTCGCTGATCGAGCGTGGGCGCCCCGTCACGACCGGACAGGCGGAGGTGGGCGATTTTCCGCTGCTCATGCCCGTCACGGCGATCGAGGCCATGGGGGCCGGCGGCGGCTCCATCGTCTGGCTCGACGCGGGCGTGTTGAAAGTCGGACCGCGCAGCGCCCGGTCGCAGCCGGGCCCTGCCTGCTACGGACAGGGCGGGCGCGAGCCGACCTTGACGGACGCCTATCTGCTGATGAACTACCTGTCGCCGAAGGGTCTGCTCGGGGGAAAGCTCTCCCTTGACCGATCGCTCGCGGAAGAAGCCTTCCGGCCTATCGCGGACGCTCTCGGCACGGATGCCGTCGGCGCGGCTCAGAGCGCCATCGCGGTGGCCACCTCGACCATGATGACCCGCGTCTTGCCCTTCCTCGCCCGTTGCGGGGTCGGGCCGAACGATCTGGCCCTGATGATCTATGGCGGCGCCGGGGGCATTCACGGCCCTCTCCTCGCGGAGGAATGCGGCATCAGGCATATCGTCGTGCCGCGCCTTCCTTCCGTGTTCTGCGCGTTCGGGGGCCTCGTGTCGGATCTCGTGCATGATGGCGTTCACAGCCTGCACGGAGTGAGCCTTTCCCGTGAAGGCATCGCCCGTCGTTTCGACACCCTGCGCGCCGAAGGCGAGGCCTGGCTCGCGCGGCAGAGCCATGACGAACAGATCCTCGCCGTCGATCGCGTTTACCTCGCGGATATGCGCTACGGCGCACAATCCTTCACGATCCCGATAGACCTCTCCGGCAGGCTGGAAGCGGGTCTCGAACTCGACGCCGTTTTCGCGTTGTTTCATCGGGAACATCATCGCCTGTTCGGCCACTGCGATGAGAACTCCCCCGTCGTCATCGACAATCTTCGACTGCGGACGATCGGCCGCCAGGCGAAACCGGCAGCCGTGCCCCTGGATCCTGGAGAGCCGCTGGAACCCCGGCCCATCGAGACGCGCCCCATCCTGGTGGAAGGCCGATGGGTCGCCGAAGCCCCGGTCTATTCCTGGCCCGAGATGCGGGTCGGACAGCGGATCGAAGGACCGGCGATCGTGCAGCAGGATCTCGCCACGATCCTCGTGCCGCAGGGATTTCGCGCAAAGCTCACCGCATTCGGCGACCTTGAAATGACGAAAGGATGAATCATGGATCCTGTTCTGACCGAGATCATGAAGAACCGGTTTACCGCCATGGCCGAGGAAGCCGCGACGGTCGCCTACCGGACGGCCCATACGACGTTCGTCAAGCAGACCCAGGATTTCCAGGTTGCCCTGGCGGCCCTCTCCGGTGAGTTCTTCGCCTATCCGACCATGACGGGGGTCACGTCGGGCAGCGGCCAATCCATTCAAGGATTTCTCGATGCCTTCGACCTTGCGGATTTGAAGGCGGGAGACGTTCTGATCTCCAACGACCCGTTCCGTACGGGCGGGCTTGTGACGCACCAGATGGATATCCATCTGGTGCGTCCGGTCTTCCTCGATGGTGACCTCATCTGCTTCGCGTGGTCGTTCGTCCACGCGTCGGATATCGGCGGCGCGGTTCCGGGCAGCATCTCGCCCGATCTCACCGAAGCGTTTCAGGAGGGTATCAGGCTTCGACCGATGAAGCTCGTCGCGGCCGGCGCGCTCAATCGGGATGTGGTGAACATTCTCCGCGACAATTCGCGGATCGGAGATGCCGTCTGGGGGGATCTCGAAGCCTTGATGGCGGCCATGCGTCTTTTGGACGAGCGCGCCGTCGCCCTTTGCCGGCGTGTCGGCCAGGTGACGTTCCAGCAATGTGTGGAGAATGTGATCGCTTACGCCGAGCATAAGGCCCGCGAAGCCATTCGCTCTCTGCGCGACGGCACCTACACCTTCACCGACTACCTCGAAAGCGACGATCCCGACGCGGCGATCCATATCCATTGCCGGATGACCATCGCCGGAGATGAAGCGGAGATCGACTACACCGGAAGCTCGCCGCAGGTCCATGCCGCACTCAACTTCGGCACGGGCAGCAGGACCCACCCCTTTCTGTGCCTCGCGCTCACCAACTACATTCAGACCGTGGAGCCCTCCATCCCGATCAACGGCGGAATCCTTCGCCCGATCAAAGCCTACGCGCCTCTCGGCACGCTTATGAACGCTGACTTTCCGGCCGCCATGGGCAACCGCTGGGTTGCGGTGATGCGTACCTACGACGCGCTGATGGGATGCCTCAACCAGGCCGTTCCGGGCGGCATCGCCGCCTGCGGCGCAGGCCAGGCCGGCATCATCAGCGCTTCATGGGTCGATCCCCTGACGGGCCGCAATCGCGTCGCCGTGGTCGAACCGTTCTCGGGCGGGTCGGGCGGCCGTGTCCGGGCCGACGGCGTCGATGCGACCGACACCATGATCGGTTATCTCAAGAGTACGCCCATCGAGCATGTGGAGATCGAAACGCCACTCATCGTCCGACGTCACGAGTTGGTTCCCTCGACCATCGGCCATGGCCGCTATCGCGGCGGAGCCTCGGTCTCCATCGAACTCGAATGCCGTGCGCCCGAGGCCATCATCACGGTCCGCGGCCTGGACCGCTTCCGCCTTCAGCCCTGGGGGGCTTATGGCGGCGAGCCCGGCTGCAACGGTCAGGCGGTCCTGCGTCGGGGATCCATCACGCGCGAGATCGGCAAGATCAAGGTCTTGACGATGGAGAAGGGAGACGTGCTCCTGATGGTATCGCCATCGGGAGGGGGCTTCGGCAACCCGAGGATGCGCGATCCCGATCTCGTTCTCCGCGACGTCCGCGACGAGCTGATCTCTGCCGACGAGGCTGCAACGGTCTACGGGGTCGTCATCGCCGACGACGAAGTGGATCGGGAGCGCACGACCGCCTTGCGCGGCAATGTGCCTGAAACGCCACAATGGGAAATCGCATCGGGGCCCGAGCGAGAGCGCTACGAGAGCATCTGGCCCGTCGATACGAGCGTTGCCCTTGCAGAAGCAGCCATGCGGATCCCGCAAGGCATTCGAAGAAACGTTCTTGCAACGGCGCGCCGCGAGCTCATGAATTCGGAGAAACCGATCACGGCCGAACAGGCCGCTCAATCGATGAGGCGTAACGCGCAGAGGATCGCACCGACAGCATCGGATCTGGAATCGGACCCACGTCCGACGCGCTAGAGCCTTTTCCGCAAAAGTGAATGCCGGCTCCGCGACGGCTCGCCGATTTGAGGTACATCAAGGCGGAGCCGCAGTCAGGCAGAGTAGGATGTCGCATCGGAAGTCTCGCCATCCTGCATGGCGGTGGGACCCGCGGCACAGGAGCCGCTCGGGCCTTTTCCGTCCTTGCACTGGATTGTGAAGTCGCAAGGAGAACGCCCATGGCGGAGCCGCGCAACCAGGTTGTTCAGGTCAGCCGCTTCGGTGGTTCGGACGGGCTCGCGATCGTCGACGCCCCCTTGCCGGCCGCCGGGCCCGGTGAGGTTCGGGTGCGGGTGCTCGCTTCAGCCCTGGAGTACACCGACGTCACGATCCGCCGCCACCTTTACCCACAAACGATGCGCCTACGACCGCCATTCGCGCTGGGTTACGACCTGGTTGGGGAGATCGATCAACTCGGTGAGGACGTGACGGACTTCCAGCTTGGCGAGCGTGTGGCGGACATGACGGTCGTGGGCTCGAATGCCACCTATCGAACACTCCGGGCCAGGGACTTGGTCCGGGTGCCGCTAGGCATCGATCCGGCAGAGGCGGCCACGCTGATCCTGAGTTGGACAACCGCTTACCAGCTCCTGCACCGGACGGCTCAGGTTCAGGCAGGCCAGTGTGTGCTCGTGCAGGGAGCAGCCGGCGCTGTCGGTCAGGCGCTGCTGACGCTGGGCCGAATGTCGGGGCTGAAGCTATGGGGCACTGCACGGGGCGAGCACGCCGGGATCGTCCGCGAACTCGGCGCCACGCCCATCGACTACCAGCGCGAGGACTTCACGCGCGTCCTGCCGGGTGGGTTCGACGTGGTGTTCGATGGTGTCGGCGAAGACGATTATCGCCGCTCGTTCGCGGCACTCAAGGCGGGCGGTCTGCTCTGTGCCTACGGCTACTCGGCAAACGTGCAAGAGCAACGACGCCTGCTGCCTCTGATGCTTTGGCTCGTGCGCGTATATGTCTGGAGGCAGGTGCTGGGCTGGTTGCCAAGGGGCAAGCGCCTCCGCCTCTACTCGATCAACCTCATGCGGGCACGCCATCCTGCCTGGTTCCGGGAGGACCTGGGGCATCTCTTCGACAGGTTGGCGGCAGGCGCCATCCGGCCAAGTATCGCCGGGCGGATCTCGTTCGACGAGGTCGCCGAGGCCCATCGCCGTCTCGAAGCAGGCGGTCTCGCCGGCAAGCTCGTCCTGTGCCCCGACCTCGGAGCACGGAGTGAGCCAATGGCCCCAGCCGCGGTGCACGGCGTGTCAGCGGGACGTTCGCCCATGCGGTGATACGGTCCGGTGAAGCCTTTCGTATCCAACTGAGGCACTCCAGATTTGCGAGGAACCGAGGGCCGGATGTCCAGCGTTGAAGCGGTGCCATTCCACGCGAGGGAGATCCCCATGATCCGCTCCGTGTTCACTGTCGTGGCGTTTGCGTGCAGCATGGCGTTCACGGGCTCCGCCCAAGCGCAGCCCGTCACCTCCCCGGGTGGAGGGCCAGCCAGCTTCTTCGAGCGCCTGTTCGGCGGACCCAGCTCCCCAACCGTTCGGCGGCTGGTTTCGTGGTCCGGCAATCATCGGCCCGGTACGATCGTCATCTCCACCAGTCAGCGGCGGCTCTATTTCGTGCTCGGCCAAGGACAGGCGATTCAGTACGGGATCGGGGTTGGCCGACCGGGCTTCGCCTGGGCCGGGACCAAGACGGTCAGCATGAAACGGGAATGGCCCGCCTGGAGCCCGCCGGCCGCGATGCTGCGCCGCCGCCCTGATCTGGCGCGTTACATGGCCGGCGGTCTGGGCAACCCGCTGGGAGCGCGCGCGCTTTATCTGGGCTCGTCCCTGTACCGGATTCATGGCTCCAATGAGCCGGAGACGATCGGATATGCGGTCTCGTCCGGGTGCATTCGCATGACCAATGCCGATGTCGTCGACCTCTACAACCGAACCCGGATCGGCACCAGGGTCGTGGTGTTGCGCTGACCGGCGGCTCACCGCATTCCCGACGGCCGAACATCCGTCTCGCCCCATCCTGCTCTATCGCTGTGCACGGCTGCTCTGAGGGGGTCTGGGTGCCCGGGGCGGCAATACCGTTACGGTTATCTTTTTGGAAGCAAGAAGAGGCGCGAAGGGTTTGTGGTCGGCATCTCCGAGAACGAGTTGCAGAGTATGTTTCCCAGGAGGAAGCTCGAGACGGGTTTCCGTCTGACCTGCACCGAAATGAAGATGTTGCTTATCGGTCGGAATCGGTTCGTTCGGCTCGATCTCCTCGTTCACATCAACCAGGAGATGGTGGTGCCCGGTATTGGGTGTCTTGTCGCCGGCATGGGTGACACCCATGTTGCGCAGCCCGAAGCGGACCGGAAAGCCGCCTCGGATCCGCTGTCCGTCGCGCGGATAGATGATGTAGAGAGAGGCGTCCGCGGAAGCCGGAGTCTGCGCCTGAGCCCCGGGGGCCCAACAGAATCCTGCGGTGAGCACGGCGGCGATCGCACCCTGCCGGACGATGGCATGCATGACTCGTCTCCCTTTCAAAGCGACCGGGCCACCCGGAATCCATGAGCCGGATATCGCACGCCGCTGTCGTAATAGGCTCGGCTTGAGGATCTGACATAGCTCGCGTCGTTACGCCAGGAGCCGCCGCGCAGCACGTTCTCCCGGCAATTCGGTTCAGTCCAGGCCGATCCATCGGCAGGTGCGCCGTGGTAGTTCGGATGCCAGCAATCCGCGACCCACTGCGCGACGCCGCCCGTCATGTCGTGGAGTCCCAGCGGGTTCGCCGGGAAGCTGCCGACCTGCGTGGGCTGACGCGGATCGTAAGGCTCGCCGCACCCTTTGCAGTTGGCCATCTTCGGAACGACCTTGTCGCCCCACCAGTAGCGACTGCTGGTTCCGGCCCGGGCGGCGTATTCCCATTCGGCTTCGCTCGATAGGCGATAATCCTGTCCCGTGCTCTTCGAAAGCCACGCAACATACTGCAGCGCATCGACCCAACTCAGATTGCGAGCCGGAGCCGCAGCGTCGCCGTTGAGGGGCACAGGACAGGCGCTCGCAGCCACACATCGATTCCATTCACCCACCGTGACGGGATATCGCCCCAACGCGAACGGCTTGACGGTAACCGGGTGGGCCGGAGCCTCGGACGGATCCTCATTGCTCCCCATCCGGAAGCTGCCTCCGGCCAGTCGCACCAACTCCGGGCATCCTTGGCAGTCTCGGAAGGTCGTCCCGAATTCCACCGGTCTGGTCAAAGGCTGTGGTGGAGGCACGGCAGCGACCTGAGGATTGGCGGGCGGCGCAACGGGAGCGGGATTCGCTTCCGGAATAGGAATGGGCAGCACGCCCGTCAGGGGCGGAGGCACCGGCGGAAGCCCCGGAAGGTCGGCGGCGGCCTGAGAGGATCCGTCTCGTTGCGGTTGCGCCGCCTCGGCCTGAGCCGGGACGGAGGCGGGTGAATTCAACGCGGCCCCCGGCACCCCTGCGGGACGCAGCGCGTAGACGTACAAAGTGCCTCCTGCCGCAGCGACCAAAGCCGTGAGCCCGGCAATGGTCCATCTCCATTTTGCATGTGTGGCGCGCGAAACCGCAGCCGGATCGGGCAGGACGCGGTAGATGCGGACAGGATCCGTGATGTTCTTGAGCTTTTCGTCGCCGAGCGATTGATAACCGCAGACCAGCTTGTTCTTGATCTGCTCGTAAACGCCACCCGAGATATAGACCCCGCCGGGCTCGGCAATGTTCTCCAATCGCGCCGCGATATTGACCCCATCGCCGTAGATGTCGTCCGGATCGACGATGACATCGCCCAGGTTCACCCCGATGCGGTAGCGGATCCACTGCTCCGGCGGCAGCGAGGTGTTCCGGGCCGCCATCGATTGCTGGATGACGATGGCGCAGCGCACCGCCTCGAGCGGGCTGTCGAACATGGCCAGGAATCCGTCGCCGGTCGTCTTGATGACGCGGCCGAAATGCTCTTGGATCGTCGGCTCGATGAGTTCGCGGCGATGCCGCTTCAGCCGGGCGAGCGTGCCTTCCTCGTCGATGCCCATGAGCCGGCTATAGCCGGCAATGTCAGCCGCAAGAATAGCCGCCAGCCGCCGCGGACTGCCAATGACATGCGATGTGCTTTCTCCGGGCATGAGGCTCCCGATGGCACGTTGGTATTTTTGAAATTACACTCGGTCACGTTGCCGAAGCAATTCGACGCCCCTGGATCTTTTGGGCATTGGCCGGTCGGGAACATCGTTGCGGGCCTGTGCGACCGGCGAATCGTGCGAAAAAGCGGCCCCGGTCTTTCGCGAGAACGATGCGCTGGAAGGCGTCGACGACGAAGCCTGTCCTGAATGTCGAGGTCGGATCGATCAGGGACGTCGAACGCATTGGCGGGCGGGAACTTCGCTTCCCACGACATGTCCCCTCCCAACACCTGCCCCTCCTCGCCATGGCCGCACTTGGTCTCCAGCCCTCCGGGTCTCCGCGGCCGTCGAGCCATCAAGACGGGGATGCCCGGCTCAAGGCCGGGCATGACGATGGTGGCGTAAATGAGCGGCATTCGGTAGCAAAGACCACATGTCGCCGAACTTTCCTGGCGCGAGGACCGCAACCGCCTCGGCAACCGCGGATAGACGCTCGAGATGCTCGGGGTCCCGCGCAAGCTGAAGCGCTGGCTGGGCCTGGATGAGGAGCCCGCGTGGGTTTCCACGGATCAGGTCAACATCTTCGTCTGGCCGGGACCGGATCTCAGGCCCGGGGATTGGCTCTCGAGCCTTCCGTCCGCACGCGATACCTGCGTGATCGGCCAATTGCCAGCGAACTGGTTCGATGCGGTCCTCGCCCATGTGGCCGAGAGTTACGCGCAGAGGAAAGTGAAGACCGCCAAGCGGACGGCATAACTCAGCGTGCGATCTCCCAGAGGTCCTTGCGTCCGTCGAGGGTTCCTGCCTGCCGTACACGTCCGCGCTTCTCTAGGTTCGGGAGGGTAGCCGAGATACGGCTCGGCATGGTCTTGAGGAAGGGATCGTCCTCGGCAAGTCCCTTTTGCCTTGCAATGGCCGCCGAGCACGCCGCCGTGCTGATGGGTTCCTTGGCGTCACGGATCGTCTTGAGGACGATCGCGCTCGGGTTCTCCCCCGTGAACGCATTACCGCTGCTTGCGGGCAACCTCTTTCGTGAGATTGTGGTTGGCAGGATGCTCGGGTCGAACAGCTTCGCAACCTGATCGATGGCTGCCACATGGCTGCCGATTTGCTTGATCTCCTGTTCCAGGATCCGGCGCCGCTCGGACGGCTCCCCACGCTTCTTCAACAACCCCTCAACGGCCATCAGGCGGGTAGGAGGGACGAAGCCTCACTCCTCCGGCCGGCGGAACACGCCCTGCACCACCTGCCCTCGTCCGATGAGTTCGGGCGGCGGATTGGTCCAGTCCACCTCCTGCGGTTTGCGGTTGTGCCAGTAGACCATCCAGCGGCCTTCCGGATCCTGATAGACGCCGTAGATCAGGTGGCCGCGCCAATCGCGGCGGGCGAGCGTGGGGCGCGTGTCGCGGAGACCGCGCATCACCAGCCACGTTACGCCCCACGTCATGCCGATGAGGGTCAGCGGCACGCTGATGATCCAGAGAGCCTGGATGAATTCGGGTGAGGTTTGAAACCTCGCGAGCCAATCGGCCACGATACTGGAGGGCTGGTCCATCGCTGCAACTCCCCTTGGTGTGGAGCGACCACCAGCACCGCTGGTGGTCGGGGAGTTGAGAAGCCGTCTGCGGACGACCGCGATGACCTTTAGGCTTTCGCCCTGGACATGCGCCATCGCCTCCCCGGCCATAAGCTGGGAAGGCATCGTTCACGGCCGATACCGGCCGCCGCAGAAGGGGTTCTCACGCCCCGGAGCCGGATGCGTCCGGCTCCGGTGACGAGATAACACGGCGACAGGGTAACGCGTCAATGGGCGAGCCGGTCCGGCCGCCCCGTCGGCGAACCGGGAAAACGGCTCCTGAAACGGAAAAGCCCAGGCTCCGGGGCGAACGGACAGGATGCCGTCGCATCTCTGCCTCGCGCACTACGGGCCTGGGCTGATCAAGGTCCAGTCGGGCGCCGGCATCGTCAGGCTGGCGCAGGAACGGACCGGGCCGGAGTTCATCCGTCCTGGCACGGTCCCATCGACGCTGAGCGGTGACGCCCGCCGCTGTCGAAGTCCACAAGAATGTCCGCTGGGTCAGCGTGATATGGGGATGGAAATCCGATCCGCAAGAGGCGCCCATGCAAGAGGCGCCCATGCAAGAGGCCGCCGAGTGGCGTCGGCCAATCGCGCCCCTCTCGTCAGGCCACCGGCGGCGGGGGCTGATGCACGGCCTTTTCCGCCTCGACCAGCACGTCCAGGCCGCGCCAGGGCTTCGGCATGAAGGCGACGCAATCGGGCAACTCGTCCAGCCGGTCGCCCGCGACGCCGGAGGTGAGCACGATCCGGATCGTCGGCCAGAGCGTGCAGGCCGCCTTGGCGAGCTGAATCCCGTCCATCGGGCCGGCGAGGCGGATATCGGCGAAGATCATCGCCACCTCGCCTCCCCGGTCCTTCAGATAGGCCAGGGCCGCCTCGGCGCTCGCGACCTCCACGACATCGAGCTCGGTCTCCTCCAGCAGGGCCGCGGCCAGCTCCCGGACATCCGGATCGTCCTCGACGATGAGGGCGACATGCGGGTCGGGGACTCTATCCGCCATCCCGGCCTCCCCGGCTTTCCATGCGCAGGAGGATGGCCATCAGACGCGGCGGCACCGGCTCCTCGATCACGCTCCGGTAAACCTCCTCGAGGGTGCGGGCGATCGCGAAGGTGGCGACGTCCGGATGGAGTTCGTTGACATGGGGCAGGCGCAGGCCGCCTGAAACATCCTGGGGCATCCGTGTTCTCCTCGGCCAGTCGCGGCCCCTCGCATCGGCTCGGGGCGCGGTGTTGGCTAACCTATGTTAATAAGGGAACCGCTGGGTCGCGGGCTGGTTTCAGCGTAGCCACAAAAACCAGTGCGCGAAGGATACGGCGCCGCAACCAGGAGGTGTTCCGACGCTTCACGCGGCGTCATTCCACGCCTGTTGCCACCTTCAGGCCGCGCCTGATCGTCTTGAGGGCGATCAGGCGCGGCGCCGGTCAGCCAGTGCGAGATGGGGCTCCGCCTCGCCGCCTGAGGCCTGCCTCGGATTCCAGCGCATCGTGCGGGCCCGCCGGGCCGGTCAAACGATGCATTGGAATTGCGAGGGATACACTCAGATTGGGGTGGTGGCGAGGATCTGGTCATAGGCCCGCCGCACCGTTCCCTTGCCGTAGGCCCGCTCCAGCCGGCGCACGGTGAAATGCCCCCGGGCCAGGGTCTGGAAGTGGTCGATGAAGGCCGCGTTGACGGCCGCGCCGCCGATGGCGCCCAGCACGGGCACCGCCTGAACGGCGACCTTCTGCGAGACGACCACCCCGAACCGCGTTCCGATCTGGGCGAGCAGGCGGACGATGGCCGAGGTGCTCTCGTCGACGATGCCGCGCCCGGCGATCTGCTGCAGAGCATGCGTGACGGACTTCGCCATCGCGGCCCGGACGGCGAAATAGCCGGCCTCGTGCAGGTTGTCCGATCCGGTATGTCCGCCGAGCGCGAAGACCTGAATGCAGGCCAGCGCCGTCTCGGGATCCTCCAGATCCTCGCCTTCGCTCCCGGCGATCCGGGCGATGGAACGGAGCATGATCGTCGTCGAGATCGGAAGCTCCGCCAGGACGGCCGAAACGCCGAGCGCGCCGCCCATCGCGCCGGACAGGATCGCGAGCGCCTTGTGGACCCGGGTCTCGGGATCCCTGCCCTCCTTCGGGATCGTCTTGAGCGCGTAGCGCAGGGCGCGGGCGAGCGCCGCCTGCGTCGTCTTCGACATCACCTCGGATACGGGAGCGGGAAGCGCCTGCCCGAGCAGCTCGATCGGCCGCCCGGCCAGGGACGACAGCCGGGCCACGTAGCTCGGCCCCTCCAGCGCGAGGACGGCCTGCCGCAACGCCTCGCGGTCTTCTTCGGACAGTGCGATCTCGGGAGCGGCGCTGCGACCGGTGGAGGCCGCGAGCGGCGCATGAGGGTGAAGGTCCTGGCTCATGATCTCTATCTGGGAGGTCCGGACCGGATTGAACAGACCGGGCGGCCTGCCCATTCGGACGGATCAAGCCCCGAACCGGCATCGGGCCGGTTTTCCACGCTTTCCCGAGACCATGAACAACTCACGAATATCGATATGGCGGCCCGAAGCCCGAACCGGTCGCATCCTGGCTTCCCGGAGGAGATGACGATGGCTGAGCAGGAACAGGCGCCTAAGGGCTCGCGTCAGGCGGCCCTGTCGGCGGTGTCGATGGTGATGCTGGTGCCGGCGACCCGCGAGACGCAGGTGCAGAGCTTCCCGTTCTCGGACTTCTCGTCGTCGCTGAAGAACACGTCCCGGTGGTCGACGACCCCGTCCACGTCCAGAATATGCAGGGCGCACAGGCCGCATTCGCCACGGCGGCAGTCGGAAATCATGGCGATTCCGGCGGCCTCCAGGGCATCCAGCATGGTCTGGTTCTGCAAAACGGTGAGTTCCCTTCCGAGACGCGGGATCTTTACCGTGAAGGGCTGCGAGGCGAAGCGGCCGCTGTTGCCGAAGGTTTCGAACCGCAGCCGGTCCACCGGCCTGCCGCTCTTCCGCCAGGCGCGCTTGGCCGCCTCCAGCATGCCGATGGGGCCGCAGACATAAAGCTCGCCTTCCGGCGCGAGACGGGCGATCTGCGCATCGAGATCGACCCGTTCCCCCGCCTCGTCGAGAAAGACCTCGAGGCGATCCCCGATGCGCTCCCGGAGTTCGTCGGCGAAGGCGAGATCCTGCCGCCTGCGGCAGGCATAGAGCAGGCGGAAGCGGGCCCCGGCCTCCGCCAGGGCCAGCGCCATCGTGAAGACGGGCGTGATCCCGATGCCGCCCGCGAGCAGAAGATATTCGGGACGGCCCCGGCTGAGCGGGAAGTGATTGCCCGGCGTCGAGATCGTGAGATGGGCGCCTGGAGCCAGATTCCACATGTAGGCGGAGCCGCCGCGGCTGCCGCCCAGGAGCTTGACGGCGATGCGGTAGATCCCGTCCGCGCAGGAACCCACGATCGAATAGGAGCGGGTGTCGGGCCGCGCGCCGATCTGCACCGTCACGTTGATATGGCTGCCCGGCGCCGGTGCGACGAACGCCCCCGACGGCTCGATCTCGAAGAGACGGATGTCCGGAGAGACGTCTCGCGTTGCGCGCAGCTTCGCGCTGCGCCATTCGATTGGCTCGGCCATGGCGGACCCTATTCTGCGGCCTGGTTCGGCATGGGGGCCGGCTGGTGGAACGGCTGGGCGCGTTCGGCCGCGAGCATCCGGTCGATCAGCTTGCGGGCCCACAATGCGCCGGCATCGATATTGAGGTTGTAGAAGGGCAGCCTCGGGTTTCGGTCGATGGCGATCTGCTGCGCCTCGAGCACCACGTGGTCCTGGTCGTAGACGCCTTTCCCCCCGTTGACGTGGGCCTTGTTGATGTCGCGCGTGAGCTCATCGTCGTCGCTCCGGAAGGTTCTCACGAAGTTCCAGAAATAATGGCAGGTCTTGTCGGTCTCCGGCGTGATGGCTGCCAGGAACGCGCCGTTCACGCCCTGCGAGCGGTCGCCCTGCGGAGCGCCGGTTCCGGTCACCGCGACGCCCACATCGCCCACGATGGTGGACGGCGCCTGAAAATAGATGATCTGCCAGCGGTCCACGTGCTCGCCGGGCCGGTCGAGCTGCCTGGCCCAGAACGGCGGCGGCTCGATGCCGATCATCCAGCGGGTCACGGTCGCCGTTTGGTCCGTATGCGTGACGTCGAAGGGCGCGCTGGTGATCGCCTCGTCCCCGATGCTGCCCGCATGGACATAGGTCTCGTGGGTGAGATCCATGAGATTGTCGATGACGAGGCGGTAGTCGCATTTCAGGCTGTAGAAGGTTCCCCCTTCTCCGACCCAGTCCGTGCCGTCGTTCCAATGGAAATCGGGAATCTTCGCGGGGTCGGCGAGAGCCGGATCGCCGGGCCAGACCCATACCAGGCGATGCCGCTCGACGGCCGGGTAAGCGCGCACGCAGGCCGACGGGTTGATGGTCTTCTGCGCGGGCATGTAGGTGCAGCGCCCGGCGGCGTTGAAGACGAGCCCGTGATAGCCGCAGACCACTTCATCGCCCCTGAGATGCCCCATCGACAACGGGAGCAGCCGGTGCCAGCACGCATCCTCCAGGACGGCGACCTGACCGTCCGACCGGCGATAGAGCACCATGTCCTTGTTGCAGACGGTCCTGGCCGCGAGCTCATGCTTGACCTCATGGCTCCAGGCCGCGGCATACCATGCATTCAGCGGGAAGCTTTGAGCGTCGGTCATCGGTTATCTCCCTGGGAAGCGCGCATTCGGCGTGCGAGGTCACAAAAGCGCCACCTCCGGGGCGGCGCTTCCGTCCGTTGGTCGGTCAGTTGGACGTCCGTCAGTTGGACGTCCGTCAGTTGGACATCGATCAATTGGACTTGGCGGCCTTCACCGGGTCCTTGACGTTCGGGATGGTGGCGAACTCGACGTTGTAAAGCTCTCCGTTGACCCGCTCGACCTTGCGCACATAGACGTTCTGGACGATGTCGCGGGTCTGCGGATCGATCGCGACCGGGCCGCGCGGGCTCGTCCAGCTCAGGCCCTTCATGGCGCCGATCAGCGCTTCGCCGCCGGCCCCGCCGGTCTTCTTCAGGCCCTCGTAGATCAGGTGCATGCCGTCATAGCCGCCCACCGCCATGAAGTTCGGCCGCATGCCGTTGTTGGCCTTCCTGAAGGCCTCCACGAAAGCCTTGTTCTCCGGGCTGTCATGCGCCGTCGAATAATGGTGCGACGTCACCGCGCCCGCGGCCACGTCCCCGATGCTGTTGAGCAGATCGTCGTCGGTGACGCTGCCCTCCGCCAGGAACCGGATGCCGCTCCTGTCGAGGCCGCGCTCGACATATTGCTTCATGAACTGCGCGCCGACGCCGGAGGGCACGAAGGCCAGGAGCGCGTCGGGCTTGGCATCGGCGACCTTCTGCAGGAAGGGCGAGAAGTCGGGATTGGCCAGCGGCACGCGCAGGTTCTCCACCTGGCCGCCCGCTTTCGTGAAGGTCTCGGTGAACGCCTTTTCGACGTCGATGCCCGGACCGTAATCGGACACGATGGTGACGACCTTCTTGATGCCTTCCTTCGCGGCCCAATCCGCGAGAGGAACGGTCACCTGCGCGGCCGTGAAGCTGGTGCGAACCACATAGGGCGACTGCTCGGGAATGATCGATGTCGCGGCCGCCATCACCACTTCCGGCACCTTGCCCTGGGTCGCGAGCGGCGCGGCCGCGAGCGCCAGCGGGGTGAGGCCGAAACCGGCCATGACGGCGATCCTGTCGTTGACGATCAGCTCCTGCGCGAGGCGCTTGGTCACGTCGGCCACGCCCGTGTCGTCCTTGACGATGAGCTGGACCTTCTTGCCCGCGACCGTATCGCCGTTCTGCTGCATGTAGAGTTTCACGGCGGCCTCGATCTGCCGGCCGGTCGATGCGAAGGGCCCCGTCATCGGCAGGATCAGGCCGATCTTCACCACCTCCTGGGCCAAGGCCTGCGTGGGGGCCAGCGTGGGAGCGAGCGAGAGCGCCAGCGCGGCTGCGCCCGCCTTGAGAATGATCCGTCTCTTCATGTGTTTCCTCCTGGTGATTGTCGGACCCGGGCTCTCGATCGGCCCGGTTTCCTGTTCCCGATCCTTATCGTGGCGTGAAATCTCGCGTCATGGGATCGATCCGATGGGCCTGGAAGCGTGATGCCAGGGCCGTGATCTCGATGGACTCGACGAGCCCGGCGCGGGCGAACGGGTCGTTCTCCGCGAAAGCCTGGGCCGCCTCGCGCGAGGGCGCCTCCAGGATGCCGAAATTCCCGAGCGGGGTCTCGGCATCGTCCTGAGTCAACGCGCTCCCGGTCAGCACCCTGGCGAGCCCTCCCCCGCCCGTCGCCACGTGCTGGCGATGGGCCTCGCGGTGCTGTTCGCGCAGTTCGGTCATGCCGGGCTTGTGGCGGCAGATCATGAGCCAGTACATGACGTCACGCCGCTTCGGCCGAAGCGGCCGTCGCCCTGTTTTCCATGACGATCATTCCGGCTCCCGTCATGGAGGCGGGCACGAAATAATGCTTGTGGCGGACCACCACGTCCCGGTCCATCGCGCCGCGCATGACGAGCCACATCATGAGCTCCGCGCCCTCGCTGCCGAACATCTCGACATATTGCTCGCGCGACATGGCCGCGAGCCTGTCGGGGTCTGTGGCGATGTCGTTCAGGAAGGCCTGATCCGCCTGCGGATTGACGAACCCGGCCCGCGCGCCCTGGAGCTGGTGGGACAGGCCGCCGGTGCCGAGAACGACGAAGCGCTCGTCGCTCGGGTAGCTCTCGATCGCCGTGCGCAGCACGCGGCCCATCTCGTAGCAGCGGCTCGGGAGCGGAATGGGGTACTGGATCACGTTGACGAAGATCGGCACCACGCGCACGGGCCACTCGGCCGGCCGGCCCCAGAACAGCTCCATCGGCACCTGGATGCCGTGATCGACCTCGATCTCCTGGCAGATCATCGGATCGAAGCGGTTCTCGACCAGGGTGTCGATGAAGTGCCAGGAGAAATCGACCGCGCCCTTGAAGGGCGGGATGGCGCGGGGGCCCCATCCCTCGTCGACGGGACGGTACTCGTCCGCGCATCCGACCGCGAAGGTCGGCACCTTGTCGAGGAAGAAGGAATTGCCGTGATCGTTGAAGATCACGACCGCCACGTCGGGCCGCTGGTTCTTCACCCATTCCTGTCCCGGACCGTAGCCGTCGAAGAACGGCTTCCAGTCCGGCGTATCCCGCAGGCCCTTGTCGAGCGCCGCGCCAATCGAGGGAACGTGCGACGTCCCCAGGCCGCCGATGAGCTTTGCCATGGCTATTTCTTTCCCAAACGGTTGCGCAGGAAATCGTCGTGATCCATCCCGGCCTGATGAGCGCCGATCTCGGTGATGCGGACCGGGTCGACCGCGGAGATCTTCAGGATGAAGAAGAGGTTACCGCCGAGCCGCACCATCTCGCGCCAGTTGCGGGTCATGACGGCCTCCTTCTCCACGGGCGTCAGACCGAAGCGGTCGAGATAGGCGCTCTCGTCCTGCCGGAACGCCTCCCGGTTCTCGGGCCGGCTCAGGCCCATCGCCATCTTGTTGATCCGGTACCCGCCCAGAGACCGCTTGCGGTCGAACAGCGGAGTCTCCGGAATGCGATCGTCGTCGGCTTCGTCCGCCATGGCTTTCATCGTCCTTGCTGCAAGGCGTCTTGCGCGCCCGCCGTCCCGTTCTCGAATCCGAGCCAGCGCAGGAGGGCGTCCGATACCTGCCCGGGCTGCTCGGCCAGACTCATGTGACCGCTGTCCTCGATGACGACGAGTTCGGCATTCGGGATCACGGCGGCCATGTCCTCGTGCTGCGCCAGCGGGCTCCAGCGATCCTGGCGCCCCACCATGACCAGGGTCGGACAGGCGATCGCGGAGAGATGGGGCCGCGCATCCGGGCGGTTCAGAAGCGCCCGGATCTGACGCTGGTGCTGCTCGGGCGTGGCGCGCATGACCATGGCCTTCAAAGGCTCCATCAGGGCCCTGTCGCCGATGCGCGCCTCGTGGACCATCGGCGGCAGCCAGCGCTCGGCCAACGCCTCCATTCCCTCCGCGAAGGCCAGGTCGACGAGGACCTGCCGGTTCGCCTCCTCGCCTTCGCGCCGCGGATGGATGCCCGTGTCGATCAGGGCGAGCCGCGCGATCCGTTCAGGCGCGAGGCGCGCCATCTCCATGGCGACCCGCGCGCCCATGGAATGGCCGATGACGGCGACGGGGCCCTCGGTCAGCGCAAGCGCCGAGCGGGCCATGCTGTCGATGGAATCGTGCCGCGAGACGTCGGCCACGAAGACATCCGCGTGCGGCTCGAGCGCCCGGAGCTGCGCGCTCCACATCGAGGCGTCGCAGAGAAGGCCGGGCAGCAGAATGATCTTGGGTCTCTCGCTCATGATGACGTGCCGTGGTCGCCTTCCGTTGTCGGACCGCTACAGCATCGGGTGTGAAATCGAACCCGCATCCGATGCTGTCAGTCTCTGGTTTGGAGCATCTTTTCACGCAAAACCGGTGCCCACTTTTGCGCTCGATGCTCTAGTAATTGGGAACGAGTTTCGCGATCGCCGTCTGCGAGGCTTGCGCGCCCTCGGAGCCGACCGGATCGGCGAGCCGGGAGCCGGCGGACAGGCGCCACTCGGGCAGATTCATGCTTTGCTTTTGCGGGTTGGCGTGCTCCTTCAGGAGGAAATCGACGCGCCAGCCGTCTCCCTGCTCGATGGCGTCGACGATCGCGTGGTGCTGGCGATGGGCATAGAACAGCACCTCGAACATCCGGCCCAGTTCGGCCTTGTCGAAGGCGATGGCCGACGGGGACGTAAACGGCACAAGCTGGCACCGGGCGGCGAGATCCGACACGATGGCTTTCTCCGCCCCTTCGAGGATGAGCGCGTGAAAGGTCCCGTTCATCCGGCCGTACTGAAGCTCGTCGTCTTCCGTCAGGCGGCGCTTTTCGAAGATCGCGTCCCCTTCGTCGAGGCACGCCCGGAAGGCCCTGAGCAGAGCCCGCGTGGGGCCCCTCTCGGCAATCGCCCGCGCGGCGAATCCTTCGAGGGCGGCCCGGACCTCGATCGCATCGAGGATCTCCTGCGCCGTGAAGCCCCGGACGACATAGCCGCGCGCTCCTCCGGCGACCAGCAGCCCCTCCTGAGCCAGGGCCGGAAGAGCCTGCCGGACGGGCGTGCGCGAGATTCCGAGGCGCTCCGCGATCACGGCTTCGGGCACGCGCTCGCCGGGCTTCAATTCGCCCTGGAGGATCATCTCGCGGATCCTGAGCATCACGAGGGTTTGCTGCTTCATGGCTGGCGATCCCGTGTGGCGACCCTCGTCGCGGCAGCGGCCGAAACCGAGGATCTTCCCCCTCATTCCGAAAAGGATCCTAACATCGGGATTTGGGATCCCAAAGCGAACCGCGAGGCTACTTTAGTCGCAGATTTCCGAGCAATTCGGGACTTTCACACAGGGTCCTCATGGCATTCCTGGAGTTTGGGATCCCGATGCGAGCCTAATGGAATGAGAGCCTTTTCCGGCACGGTGGATCCGGTTCGCCGTCCAAAAATGCGACAGGGCAGAGCAAAGAATTGAGCCGAGTCCATGTCAGGGGAACAGCTCCAAGCACTCCTTCGGCAGGCTCGAGGAACCTGGAAAGCAAAATAAGGGAGGGCCGGCCGAAGACTTCGGGCGGCGCCGATATTCGTCATGCGGCAGCCCATACATGCGCCTTGATCGCCAGCGATGCTGACGCCGTCGGGCGACGCTGCGCAGACCGGTTCAAGGTCCGTCACGCCGATACGGAGAGCGAGCAATGCCTTGGTCGGATCCTGGTCCGGATGAAGGCGGAGGGCTGACGGCGCGATGGCGCTGGCTCTATCGGCAGATCTGGCGGCAGACGAAACAGGCTCAGTTCCTGCTCATCGGCCTCTCGCTTGCAATCGCTGTCTTGGCCGCCGCTCCCCTCTTCTTCCAGCAGAAGATCATCAACGGATTGGCGTACGGGACCTCACGGCAGCAGGTGCTTTGGCTTGGCGCCGCCTATGCGGCGGTATCGCTGCTCACGATCGCACTCAAGCTGTGGCTGCAATACCGGAGTGCCATCCTGGGCGAAACGCTCGTCCGTCGCATCCGCGGCCGCATCCTGACCGTCCATGACCGCAAGCGCCGGGCAGACGATCCGAGTCGCCCGGCCGATGGGACCGTCGTCAGCATGCTCACCGCGGAAGCCGAAAGCGTCGGCCTCTTCGTCGGCGAGGCGATCACGACGCCGCTCCTGGAAGTCGGGACCCTCGTCAGCATTCTCGGCTACATCACGGCCAGCGAGCCGCTCCTCGGCGTCTTCATCGTCGCGCTCGCCTTGCCGCAAGTCGCTATCGTTGCGACCGTCCAGGGGCCGGTCAACGCCCTCGTGAGAAAGCGCCTGGAACTTCTGCGAACGGCGGCGGACCGAACGGTCGATGGGAACGAGGCCTCGCCGGAGGCGGCGATCCAGGACGTCTTCGACAGCGTGTTCGCTACCCGTCGCCGGATCCACATCCTCAAGCTCTCCTCGAAGGCTGCGCTCAGGTCGCTGACCGCACTCGGCATCGTGGGCACGCTCGTGCTGGGAGGCTGGCTCGTGCTTCGGGGCGAGGCCGATGTCGGAATCGTCGTGGCCGCTCTGACGGGAATGACCCGCCTCGACCGTCCTTGGAACAATCTGATCAAGTTCTACCGTTCGCTGAGCACGGTCACGGTGCGCTATGCGCTGCTGGAGGACGCCATCCGGTGAGAAAAGCCCTCTAGCATCGGACGCGAAAAGTGGACTTGCACTTTGGGGATTGATGCTGACGCTTTCTTCTTGGGAGGAGCGCGCCTGCGAGAGATGCCGTTTCCGCAGGGACGCCGCCGCTGGGCAGAGCTGACGACTTGGCGAAGTGTGGACGCTCGCACAGGATAGCCGCAATTCGGCAAAGTGCTTCCTCAATGCGCGGATCAGTCTGCCTCACCCACTGAAGCGCGAGACGAGGTCCTTCGAAAATCGGATCGAAACCTCGGCGAACGGATTGAACCCAGAGGCCGCCCACCCGGGCGGCCTTTTCATGTGTCAGCCCATGGAGCTTTGTCCGTTCTCAGCCTCGATGCGGACGCTCGCCGTACTTCCGGAATGTGCCGGAAAGAGACCTTCCCGATCTGGCGCTGGTGCTGCACGAGGGATGAAAGTCCAAGGGCTGAGCCATGGGCCGCGCCCTTGGATTGGCTGCTTGCCGTCACGAGCAAGCCTGCCGAGATGCGCCTCACCGGGTCGCGAAGCGCCAGGTAAAGTTGCCCTTCACCGCATGCTCTTGTGCCCGTGAGCCCATCTGCCCAGCATAGGACACGCCCAACGTCATGTCCGGGCTGATCTGCCAATCGAGGCCGGCCTCGGCCACAAAGGCATTCCGGTCGATCGGAATGCCGGACACCTCAAAGGCCGACACTCCCTCCAAGAATGCCAGCAGCGCCGCTGGGTTCACGTCGCCAAAGGCATGCCGCCAACCCATCAGGCCGCGCACCGTCAGCGGCAAATCCGTGCCGAGCTGCGTCTCCGCGCGGATGCCGAGCGTAGTGGTGCCGAGCTCATAGCTGTGGCCGTAGCCAGCCAGCGCGGCGGGACCACCGCCCTCGCGGAAGTCATCCATGTGCACGCGCATCACGGAGGCGCCGACGAACGGCTCCAGCTTCACCCGGCCGAGATCGAGCGCATAGCCGACCTCGCCGAAGGCCATCAGGGTCGAGCCGTCGTAAGAGGCGCTCGCCCGGTCGCTGAAACCCGGGAAGCTGATCGTGCGGTTCACGTCCACGTCGTGATGGGCATAGAGCATACCGAGGCGGACATTGATCGCGTCCCACTGAGCAGCGCCATAGAGAGAGCCGAACACGCTCTCGTTCGCACCCGAGGACAGGCGGCCGTCGATATCGAAGGACGTGCTCATGAAGCCGCCCGCAACACCGATGCGATAGGTCTCATCGATCCGCGTCTCAGCCCCGAGAATGAAGCCGCCTGTGGAGGTGTCCAGCCCGGCCGCATTGCCGTTGGAGCGGACCTTGCCCCACGAGCCAAACCCCGTGCCCCAGAAGGTGAAGCCGTAGGGATCGAGCGCCGGAGATGACACCGCCGGCTGGAGCCGTTGATCCGGCCGATCGGCGGCATAGGCTGCCGTCACGTTGTCTTGCGGGAGGGGCGCCCAAGGCTGGCGCAGGCGGCTCAGGATGGTGTCGCGAACTATCCCGACATCGTCCATGGCGACAGTGACCGCAGAGGCATGCGCCTCACCCGACAGGGCATCGAAGGCTTGCCGAGCCCCTGCCACACTCTGGCCCAGCACCGTGTCGAAGACCCGGTTGCCCTCGCCCAGGGCTTCGACCGCATCGGCAGTGCGGAATTGATTGGCGGTGATCGCCGCCGTGTTGAAGGCGCTTGGCTCCCGGGCAGGGTCGGTGCTGCGCGCAAGCGTCAAGGTGACGTCTCTATTGCCGTAGTCCAGTGTCGGCGTCAAAAAGGCCAAATTGGAGGTGACGGCCGCAAACCGTCCCGAAACCCCTCCGCCAGCCGAGAGGATCGTGTATGTCGTCTGCGGCAGATAGATGCCCTGCTCGGCAAGCACCTGGACCGTCCCGCCCCCGAGCGTTGCCGCGCCGGATGCATCGATCCTGTCGGCCTGACCGGCGGCATTCACCTCAACCTCGTAGACCGAGCCCGACGTGAAGCGCACGTTTCCTGCGACGCTCAGCCGGCCGATCGAGTTGCCGGGAGCCGCAAAACCGCCGTTTTGAACGATGAGGCCGCCGATCGTGCCGTTGCCGCCCAAAGTCGCGCCGGTCTGAACAGTGACGATCGAGTCCGCCAGCGAGCCATTCACCGCAAGGCGTCCGGCCTGAACCGAGGTCGGCCCGGTCAATGGGCTGTTGCCAGTAAGGTTCAGGCTGCCGGAACCAGACTTGGTGAACGGACCGCTGCCCGTGAGCGGCGCGGACATGGTCTGGGTATTGCCGCTCGTATCGGCGGTAAAGCCGCCCGACCCGACGGTGATGGGGCGGTCGAGCGACCCCGTATAGGCGAACCGGAGGACACCGCCCCCGAACGTGACGGGGCCGCTCGGCAGCGCATCGGGAGCGCCGATGACCAGGGTTCCCCCACTCACCCGCGTACCACCGGTGTAGGTGTTGGTCCCGGAGAGCGTCAGAGCGCCGGCACCGGCCTTGGTGAGACTGCCATCGCCGGTGATGTTCTGGCTGATCGTGCTGTCGAAGCCGTTCGTGTCAAATGTGCCGCCGCCAGAGTTGAGGACAATCGCGCGAGTCGCGGCCAGGTTGAAGGCCGAACCGAACCGAAGCGTGCCGCCGTCGAAGTTCAACGGACCTGCGGTATGGCCGAGATTGGCATCGGCCGAAACCGCCAGGACGCCGCCACTCAGTGAAGTGCCGCCGGTATACGTGTTGGTGCCGGAGAGCGTCAGGATCCCCGCCCCCATCTTGGTTAGGCCGCCCGCCCCGCCGAGGGCCGACGCCACACCGATGCTGTAACCGTTGCTGTCGACGAAGGCGCCGCCATGGCCAATCACCACGTCCCCGGGTGCGAAGCCGGCAAGGTAATCGGCCTGGTCGGCCGTCGCCCGCAGGATGCCGCCATCGAGATCGAGCCGGGCACTGCCAACACCCTTCCGGATCCTGCCGGTCGTCAGCATGCCGCGGGCACCATCGGTGCCGCTGAGGGTCACGGTCCCCTGGGCGGATGCATACAGCGCCACCCATGTCGTCTCGGCATTCACGGTTCCGCCATCCGCGATCGTCAGGCTGCCGGTGCCGCCCGTATGGTCTGTTTCACCGGGATCGTAGGCACTGCCGACGACAAGATAGCTGGTGTTGGTCCATTGCGAGCCGGAGCCGCTGACCGTCACCGTGCCCGACGAGCCGATGATGCTACCAATCTCGCTTGTGCTACTCTCGACCTGCCCGCCATTCTCAATGTTCAGGATGCCGGTGCCAAAATAGCCAACGACGAGATGGGTATTGGTCCATTTCGAGCCTGGGTCGCTTACGGTCACGGTGCCCTTCGCGAGGCCCTCGACACCGATCTGGCCGTTAGCGTTGCTGACGGTCCCCTGGTTCAGGATGTTCAGAAACCCGATGCCGCCCGCAGTAGTCCAGCCGCCAACACCGATGTTGAGCGTTCCGGTGTTGGTCCATTCCGAATTGAGATCCCTCACGATTACCGTGCCGGTGACGTTGTTGTCAGAGCCGAGACGAGCTGTGGTGCCGGTGACCTTGCCTCCGGCCTCAATGATCAGGGTACCATCTTGCGTGTTGCCAACCATGAGAGGCTTGCCAATATCCCACGGAGGGGAATGCGTTCCTGGCACCGTGACAGGAGTTGGTCCCTGGATCACCTCGTTGGCTGCCTGGGCCGTAACGGATTGGGGCATTCCGATCAGAAGAACCAGCGTGGCCGTCGAGGCCGAGGCCAGCAAGGCAGTCAGACGGGAGGATGGCCCCTTAGGCCAAAATCTCAGTGTCGAGAGCTTTAGACCGGGCTCAACAAGGTAATGAAAAGACTGGCTCATGAGGCCTCCTATGGGTGTCGAGGCGCATGTGAGCGGCCTGGAGTGCGCGCGCACTATAAGAGATGATACCTAGAAGTCGACTACACTCCGGACATTAGGCTGATTTTCTTATAGAGCATGGCCATCGGCGAGCTGAACGACCGCACTGACACTGCGCTTGTCCGACGTTCGGGCCTAAGTCTGGCCCTCATCATCGATAACATCCCGGACGAGGAACGGCGGTGCTATGAGGTCAACATGCGTCGGCACGGGCCAGTGCTTCGCATCAGCATGCGGTTCTGATTCTCGGCTGCTCGCACGACAGGTCGACATCCGATCAGACAGCCTGTGCCGATCCCTTATCGGACTTGAGCCTGGGGCGGCGTGCACGAGCACTCAGGAAGGTCTGAAACGGGTCTTGGTCGTGTAGAATCGCTGACAGGTCAGTCGCTGAAGCAACTTTATGTCTTGCGACATCCAGCAAACCGGAAACTCCTCGGCGTACGCGGGCGAGATTGTACAAATAGTTCGTGGCGACCGGACCCGTTCGCGTATTTACACAAGCTGGGTCACGCAGGGAAATTGCCGATCTTCCATGAATGTCCGGTATGCCCGCCTTTCACGGACATTCGGTCTACTTCGCAGATGTGCCACTACCGGACCTTTCTCTTTCAAAGACCCATCTCAGGGATACCCGTCGCGATCTGGTGGGCTCTTCATGCGCTCGAACAGTCGGTCTTGGCCACACGCGGTTGATTGCGGGATGGCGCCAGCACAAGAAAGTCAGGCGGCTTGTCCCTGTACCTGGAGCGTGGTATTTAATCCCAATGTCTTCGATGCAGAACATTGCTGCGGCTAATGTTCCGTTCGCCGGCCGCCCGGCGGGCGAGCTCCCTATGTGCGTCTCCGGATAACAGCGGGACTCGGCCAGGCCGTCCTCTCCCGCCCGGAGACGATACGACAAGCGGCCCTCCAGACATCAAAGACCGTTTCAATCATGCTCGCATCTTCTCGAGATCGGCAGGCAGGTCCCGTGACCGGCTCCCGTCGTGGTGTCATCTTCACCCTGCTGATGCTCTGCGCGGTCCTGTCCCTGGCAGGAACCGACCTCATCCTGCCGGCCGTGCCGGCGCTGCCAGCGATCTTTGCGACCAACCAAGCAACCGCTCAGCTCGTTCTGGCCTCCTATGTCGCCGGCACGGCGGTGGGCCTCTTGCTCTTCGGGACTCTGGCCGATCGCGTGTCCCTGCGAACCTTGCTCGTGTCCTCGCTCGTTGTTTTTGCCATCTCATCGGTGACGTGCGCCCTCTCACCGGACATATGGACCTTGGTCGTGCTGCGCTTCGTTCAGGGAACCGCATCGGCGGCCGCACCCGTCTTCGGACCCACCATCATCAGACAGATCTTCAGCGAGAAGGCCGGGGTTCGTGCCATTGGCTTACTCGGCAGCGTCGAATCCCTCGTTCCTGCTCTCGCGCCCATCCTCGGCGTCATGCTCCTCGCCAGGTACGGTTGGCAAAGCTCGTTCGAGCTTGTTGGAGTGGTGGCGATGGTCGCGGCTGCGCTGATTTTCGTGCTGGGACTGCCGCAGCAGCCGAAAGCGGCTGGTGCACAGGGCAGCTATCGTGCGCTCCTTCTGGACCCGGTGTTCATGCGGTATGCGCTGTCCCAGGCCATGACACTGGCCGGTCTGGTCGTTTTCGTCTTTGGGGCTCCGGCCGTGATCGTCGGGACCATGGGGGGCACCCTCGATCACTTCATTGCCATGCAGGTATGCGGTGTCCTCGGCTTCATCGTTGCCGCCAATCTGACGTCGCGATTCGCCGAGCGGTGGGGCACCGAGCGTATCATCCTCGTCGGGACGGCCATGGCCCTGGCAAGCGCCGTCACGATCCTGGCCTATGCGCTTGCTGGCGGGAACGACAGCACACTGCTTCCCGCCTTGTTCCTGCCGATGAACGTGGGTCTGGGACTTCGCGGGCCACTCGGGTTCTACCGCGGGATCGTTGCGTCCGGCGCCAACAGCGCCCGCGGCTCGGCTCTGATCGTTTTCTTCATCCTGGCCATGACCAGTTTTGGCGCGATCATCGCCGCGCCTTTCGTTCACCAGGGTTTGTGGCCCCTTGGTATAGTGACCTTAGCGATCCATGCCTTGTCCGTCGGCTTGCTTCTGCTGCTGCCCAGAATGCCTGAGGCGAGCTGACAGCCTTATGGTGCGCCATGGATCCGACACAGGAGATCGGTTTGAAGCAGAGCATCGCGCATATTGCCCTCGTGGTCCGCGATTACGATGAGGCCATCGATTTTTACGTGAATAAGCTGGGGTTCGCGCTGGTCGAGGACACATACCAGCCGGAGCAGGACAAGCGTTGGGTTGTCGTTCGCCCCCAAGGCGACGGAGCGACGTCCTTGCTTCTGGCCCGCGCCTCCACTTCCCACCAGGAGACATTCATCGGCAACCAGGCTGGCGGCCGCGTTTTCCTGTTCCTACGGACCGATGACTTTCAGAGGGACTATGCTGCGATGGTTGAGCAGGGCATCAAGTTCGTTCGCGAGCCAAAGCAGGCTCCCTACGGCACCGTCGCCGTGTTCGAGGATCTGTACGGCAATCTATGGGATCTCGTTCAATTCACAGATGGCCCGGACTGAGGGTTCAGAAGACCGGATCTCCTAGAACGGAAATCGCGGGACGTGGCGTCGACTCGACTGACATTTCTGCGCAATAGCCCTTGCTGCCATCAGCTTATCTCATTCGAACGTCCGCGCATCGTACAACCGGGAGAGCTTGTCGGGATTGCGCATGATGTAGATCCGGGTAACGGCGCCACACTCGTCATAGGCAAAGGAGATCGAAGCCTGTGTCACGCCATCCTTCCGCAAAATGATGCTCCGGCCGCCATTGATCTCCGCGGCCACCCAGTCATAGGTGCTCCACCATTGGCGGACCTGGGCGAGGAATGCGAGCACCGCGTCCTTTCCTTGCAGGATCTGCTGGATGGTCGGAACCTTTCCGCCGCTGTCGGCACTGAGCTCGATCTCGTCCGACAGCATGGCTGCAAGAGGATCGGCACTGCCGCTGCTGATGGCAGCCTCGAAGGCAGCAAGCAGTTCCTCCTGCCGAGCAACCGGAGTGAGATGCCTGACCCTGGACTGGGCAATGTTCTCGCGGGCTCGCGAGACGAGCTTGCGACAGGCGCTCTCCTGTAAGCCGAGCGTCTGCGCGATCTCGGAATAGGGTCTCTCGAAGATGTCATGGAGCAGGTAGGCCGCCCGCTCCTTGGGCGTGAGCCGCTCCAGCATCAGCAGGAAGGCGGTCGAGAGCGTGGAGGCGAGCGAAAGCCCGTCCTCCGGCAACCCACTGGTAGCGGTCTGGATCGGCTCTGGCAGCCAGGGGCCGACATAGTCGACCCTGGCCCTGTTGGGAGCTCGTAGCATATCGATGCAGCGCCGGGTGCAGGCGGTTGTCAGCCAGGATGCCGGGTTCTCGACCGGGCCCCGGTCGGTCCCCTGCCACTTCAGGAAAGTGTCCTGAACGGCATCCTCGGCATCGGCCCAGGAGCCGAGGATGCGATAGGCCGGCCCCAGGAGCCTGGACCTCGAGTGCTCGAAGGCGAGAATATCATCGCGGTCCAGCATCGCAGCGCCTCCCAGCGTCAGTTCGATCCGCCCTTCATCCACACCGGGGTGATGGCGCGGACCTCCGGCTCTCCGGCAATCAGCGGGGTCACCTCCGCGATGTAGGCGGCATACCACGGAGCCTTGACGAAGTCCTGCGGTGCGACGCGATCCCTGTACTGCTGAAAGGCGAGGATCACATCGGGATCCCTGTCGTCGTAACAATAGAAGTAGGCCTCATGTCCCGGGTTGCTGGCAATGTTGGGCATAAGGTGCTTCTCCCAGACCTGACGAACCTCGTCACGTTTTCCGGGAAGGGTCCTGTGGGTAATGAGAAGAGCGGCCTTGTTCATCGGAACCTCCAGTTGTCTTGATCAATGGTGAGATGTCCTACGGCTCGGCCGCGGCCATCTGCCCCTAAGACGAGCAAGCGTGCATGGTTGTGACGCCTGTCCGAAAAATTCTCGCCTTTGGAGCGAGCCAGCAGTCAGCTGGTGGCGTTTGCTACCAAATGGCGGAAAGGAAGGTGCGCCCCAGACGCGGCGCCTCGATCAGGAGGCCAGCGCTCACGCGGGGCACGCCCAGCGGCAGGCAGGCGCCAATTGCCATGCGGCCATCAAGGGCATCCAAGGAAAAAACCCAGGTGGCGGTGAGGAAGTCCGCCCGGATCTCGACCTCCACGTCGGCAAGGACTACGCCGCCAATCTGGATCCGGCGACCGCCGCTGAGTTCGCCCTAATAGGCCAGGAAGTCGTTGCTGAAGTAGAACCCTGGCGGCGGCACGATGCCCGCCAGAGGCCCGCGAAGACCAGGCAGGTAGAGGCTGGCGCCTCCTTCCGTTGCCTGCGCGGAACCGGTCATGAGCCCAATGATGGCCCCGAGGGCAAGGACGGATGCAAGGTGGCGCTGCACGGAAAGCCTTCGGTAGCTCGTCCGGAGGCGGCAGCATGGATGGACCAAGGCGTTAGGTAAAGTCCTATTCCGTGCGGCAACACTTCCATCGGAAGGGCCGCTCCGGGTCAACTCCAGAAGGATACAAGGCTGCTCCAAACGTCCGCTCTATCCTCCCAACCAGACAAAGAGATCAACACTTATGAGGGTGAGGCAGACCAATGGGTCCCTTCGGGAAAAGTCTGAGGCAAACTCGAAATTGAAGCTCAGGAGACACAAACACTTAAGGATCTGCCTGAGCCATCCTTTGGTACCCTCTACACGATGCCGTCGGAGGTGCCCCGGTTCACGGCCTCGCGAAAGCCGTTCAGGGCCCGGTTCCGGTCCTACCGGCTGAAGAGCAGCCTGCCGCCCATGGCGACCAGGACTACGCCCATCGTGGCTTCGATTCCCGTCTTCGCTTTCGCGAAGATGCGCCGGGCGGATCCGTGCGAGAACAGAAGCGCCAGGCCGCAATACCAGGCCGACGACACGAAGCCTGCGATCGTCAGGACCGCGATGGAGAACCAGGACGGCGCATGGACCGGCACCATGACGGTGAAGACGCTGCCGTAGAACGCGACCGACTTGGGGTTGGTCATGCTGACCAGATAGGCCTTCCGGAACGCGGTCGCGCCTTTGATCCCGCCGCCGCCGACTGCCGGCAACGGCTTGCGCGCGCCGAGCGCCATCTTGATCCCCAGCCAGATCAGATAGACGGCTCCGGCGATCGTCACGGCGGCATGGATCCAGGGAACCTGCGTCAGGATGATGCCGATCCCCGCAACGGCCAGGAGCGCCCATGTCAGGGACGCGGCGGCGAGCCCCAGGCCTGCGAGAACACCCGCGCGACGGGACACGCTCATCGCGGTCGAGGTCACGATGGCGAA
The DNA here is from genome assembly GCF_047497095.1 of Microvirga sp. M2. Classification (NCBI taxonomy): domain Bacteria; kingdom Pseudomonadati; phylum Pseudomonadota; class Alphaproteobacteria; order Hyphomicrobiales; family Methylobacteriaceae; genus Microvirga; species Microvirga sp. M2. The sequence continues at coordinate 2,031,067 of NZ_CP134063.1, read as the reverse complement.
ATTCGGGCCCGGGCTCATCGCGCTCAGGAGGAAGACGCCCGCAATCGTCAGAAGTTGAAGCCCTTCAGGCATGAGACACTCTCTACCGCCGCGATGATCGGCGCGCTTTTATCATCGCGGCGCGGAGTGCGATAGGCGGTCGCGCCGCAGGCGAACCGGAGCGGAAGGTCGGCGGCCCAGGGTCGGGCCTCTCCACCTTCCGCCCGCGTCGTCAGGCGGCAGCCACCTTCTGCAGGAACTGCTCGACCGTATTCTGGAGATAGCCCGCCCGCGAGACGACCGCCTCGGCCGCGCCGCGAACCCGCGAGGCCGCGGCGTCGGTATGCGCCACGCCCTCGTTGAGGCTGCGCATATCGGCCGAGACGCTCATCGAACCGGAGGCTGCGACCGACGCGCTGCGGGCGATCTCCTGGATGGCGGCGGATTGCTGGGCGATCGAGGACGAGATGCCGCCCGTATAGCGATCGACCTCGTCCATCTGGCGCGCGATGGCGCCGATGGATTGGACCGTTTGAGCGGTCGCGTCCTGGATTTCCGCGATCTGGGCCGAGATGCGCTCCGTGGCCGAGGCCGTCTGCGCCGCCAGGCTCTTGACCTCGGACGCCACCACGGCGAACCCGCGCCCCGCCTCCCCGGCCCGCGCGGCCTCGATCGTGGCATTCAGCGCCAGGAGATTGGTCTGGCTCGCGATGTCCCGGATCAGTTCGACGATCTCGCCGATGCTCTGGGCCTTGGCGGCGAGCACCTGAACGCTCTCGTTCGTGCCCGCCCCGGTCTGGGCGACGCCCATGACCACCTGCCGGGCCGAGTGCACCTGGGCGTTGATCTCCTCGACCGAGGCGGACAATTCCTCGGAGGCCGATGCGACCTGCTGAACATTCTGCGACGCCTCGCCCGTGGCGGCGGTCGCGGTCCGGGCCCGGTCGGCGGTCTGCGCGGCGATCGCCGACAAGGCCTCCGCCGTCTCGGCCATGACATTCCCGTTCTGGTCCAATGCGGTGAGCACGTCCCGGACGGAGCCGTGGAAGGACTGGATCAGATCCTCGATCCGGCGCTGGCGCTCTTCCCGTGCGAGCTTTTCCTGTTCGCTGGCGTCGCGCAGGGCGCTGCGCTCGATGAGATTGTCCTTGAAGACCTGAACGGCGCGCGCCATCTCCCCCACCTCGTCGCGCCGCTCACCGGCCGGGATCGCGACGGTGAGATCTCCCGCGGCAAGCCTGCTCGTCGCCTGGGCCAGCAGCCGAACCGGTTGCAGCAACCTGAACAGGATCAGCGCCAGGAGCGACGCGATGATCACGATGATGGCCACGCCCATGGCGATGTCCGTCAGCGCCTCGAACCGGACCCGCTCCAGCGTCCGCTCGCGGGAATAGCGCAGGGCGAGATAACCCATCGGGTTGGAGCCCATCTTGAGAACGGAGATCTCGATCAGCGCGTCGGGCTGAACCACGGTGCGGCGCTCGGTCTCGGTGAAGGCATCCTTGATCGGGCGCCCGATCAGAGTCTCCAGATCCTTGCCGGAGAGATTCGTTTTCGAATCATCCCGCGCGATCCGGACCTCCATGCCGTCCGCCGTCACGAAGCCGAGATCGAAATCGGGATCGCTCTTGAGCCCGGAGAGCAGCGTCTCCAGGGTCGTGGAACTGTTGATCAGAAGAGCATGGGCCGAGGCCTTCTCGATGCTCGACATGGCGGTATTGATCTTGTCGGAGAGATCGGCCGAAGCGCGTTGCGAGCTGCGCCACGCATTTCCGGCCACGCCCAGCCCCAGCATGGTCGTGAGCACGACGGCAATCGCCACGACGATCTTGCTTCGCAGCGAGCCCAACTGAACCTTCATCATAGAACCTCGTCCAAGCGCCAACCCCTTGCGCGCCGGAATGATGAAGAGGCTTTACTAAAATTTTCCTATATTTCGACGTGCATCGCGGCATGTTGGCGCAAGATGCTTTGCGTATTCGGCTGCGCGATACGGTCCCGTGCCCTCACATCACTCGAATAGTCGGCGAGAGCACCGTTCGGAGCGAAAAACCAGGTCCACTTTTCCGCACGATGCGCTAACAAGCGCTATTGGCTCCGGACCATTCCCTTTCCGCTTTTGACTTTCATGAATATTGACCTGCGTCCCGCCCGCTCGGACGACTACGCCTTTGCCCGCGATCTCTACGTCGAAGCGATCGGACCTCTCGCACGGACCTGGACCGAATGGTGCGACGAGGATCAGCGGACCCGATTTGCGAGCCTCTGGCGTCCGGCGGAGACATGGATCCTCGTCCTCGACGGCAGGGAGGATATCGGCTGGGTCGAGGTTCGGCAGACCGGCGACGAGATCTTCCTGAAGCAACTCCATATCGCTCCCACCCGGCGGGGACGCGGAATCGGCTCGACGATCATCCGGCGGCTGATGGAGAAGCGTCGCGGAACGGCGAAGTCGATCGCCCTCTTCGTGTTGAAGAACAACCCTGCCGTTCGCTTCTATGAGCGGCATGGATTTTCGATCGCGTCGGAGACGACGACGAATTTCGTGATGCGCCGCGAGATGGACGGCGCGGCCTGAACCCGCTCGCCCTGAAGCCGTCTCCGTTCCGGACGACTGCGCTCCGGAGACGGTCATGCCCGGCGCGGGGCCGGGCATGCTCGAAAGGCCGGTGATGTCTCGTCCGGCCGAGGCTTTGTCGCTAGGGCATCGGACGCGGGAAGTGGACTTGCACTTTTGGGATCGATCCGATGCTCCCCCTATAGATGAGCGCATCGTTCCTGCGAAAAACCGGATCCACTTTTTCGCACGATGCGCAAGCCTTACTCGGCAAGCTTGCTGTACTGGCCGTTCTTCCAGATGTTGATGTCGTAACGCGGGTTCTTGATGTCGCCCTTCTCGTCGAAGCTGATCGGCCCGAGGACCGTATCGACGCTCGTGTTGCGCAGGGTCTTGGCGACCGCGACCGGATCCGTGCTGTTCGCCTTGGCGATGCCGCCGGCGATCGCCTGGATGACCGCGTAGGAGAACAGGCTGAAGCCTTCCGGCACGAAGTTGATCTGCTTGAACTGCTCCACGGCCGCCTTGGCGGCATCGGTCCCGCGGGCGTCGGCCGGGAAGGTGAACAGGGTGCCCTCGCCCGCCGGTCCGGCGACCGACCAGAATTCGGGGGTGGCGATGCTGTCGCCCATCATCAGCTGGAACTGGTAGTTCTGATCGGACGCCTGCCGCTTCATCAATCCGGCCTCGGTGTGATAGCCGCCGAAATAGACGAACTCGATGCCCGCGCTCTTGAGCCGGTTCACCACGGCGGTGTAGTCCTTTTCTCCGGGATTGATGCCCTCGTACATCGCTTCCTTCACGCCGGCCTTGTTGAGGGATTCCTTGACCACGTCGGCGAGACCTTTTCCGTAGGCGCTCTTGTCGTGCAGGATCGCGATCTTCTTCGTCCCGTAATGCTCCTTGATCCACGGCCCGATGAAGCGCCCCTGCGCGTCGTCGCGGCCATACAGGCGCATGATCGTCGTGAAGCCGTTCTGCGCCGCATCGTCCGTCAGCTTCGGAGCGCTCGAGGCCGGGCTCATCATCAGGACATGGTTCTCACCGTAGACCTCCGCCGCCGGGATGGACGATCCCGAGCAGGCGTGGCCATCCACGAACTTGATGCCCGCCGACAGGATGCGGTTGGCGACGGCGACCGCCTGCTTGGGATCGCAGGCGTCGTCCTGGATCGAGAGCACGATCTTCTTGCCGTTGACGCCGCCAGCCTTGTTGATGGCGTCGGCCGCCAGTTCGGCCCCGTGCCGGATCTGCTCGCCGATCGAGGCGACGGGACCGCTCATGGGACCGGCCACCGCGATGGTGATGTCCTGGGCGCGGGCTGCCCCGGTCGCGGCCAACAGAGATAAAAGGGAGAGGGAAAGCAGCGGCCTGACGTTCATGGTATTCCTCCGGTTTGCCGATCGGGGCGGACTCGCGCGGCCCTCGTCGCCGATCATCTCTCCGGCCTTATCAGCGGAGCCTGGCCGCATCCAGCTAGCCAAAATGATCATGCCGCGTCCCGCGCCGGGGAGGAAATAGGATGCGGTCCCGGACAGGAAAGCCCGCGCACCGGCCGGTGCCGCTTTTCCTGTCCCGCCCGCTGCCGCTTCCGAGCAGGGCAGCCATGTCCCCTCGTCGTGGACGGGGACGGCGCAATCCTTTACATCCCTGCCTTTACATCCCTGCCTTTACATCCCTGCGGGCCAGACACTTCCCAGTCCGAAAGATCTCATGCGCTCTCTCGTTGTGCGGGAATGGTACACCATCGCCGTTGCCGGAATGGTCGTGCTTGCCTCCCTCGTCCCGATCGGCGGCGAACCGGCCGTCGTGTTCTCCGCCGCGACGAATGTCGCCATCGCGCTCCTGTTCTTCCTGCAGGGCGCGCGCCTGTCCCGCGACGTGGTGATCGCCGGCATGGTGCATTGGCGGCTGCACCTGTTCGTGCTCGCCACGACCTTCGTGCTGTTTCCCCTGCTCGGCCTCGTCATTCTCGCCCTGCCGGACCTGATGAACCCGACCCTCGCCCTCGGCGTGGCGTTCCTCTGCGTCCTGCCCTCGACGATCCAGTCCTCCATCGCCTTCACGTCGATCGCGGAGGGCAACGTGCCCGCGGCGATCTGCTCGGCCTCGGCCTCGAACGTCCTCGGCATCGTGCTGTCGCCGCTGATCGCCGGGGTCTTGTTCCACACGCAGGGCCGTGCGGGCATTTCCTGGGGCGCCGTGGAGGGCATCCTGCTGCAGCTCCTCGTTCCCTTCGTCGTCGGCCAGATCCTGCAGCCCTGGCTCGGGCCATGGCTGCTCCGCCACAGGGTCCTGACCCAGATCGTCGACCGGGGATCGATCCTCATGGCCATCTACGGCGCCTTCAGCGCGGCGGTGATCGGGGGATTGTGGAGCACCCTGGGCGCGCGCGATCTCGCCGCCGTCGTTCTCGTGGACATGGCGCTGCTCGCCATCGTCCTGTGCTTCACGTTCTACGGGAGCGGCTGGCTCGGCTTCAACCGGGCGGACCGGATCACGATCGCGTTCTGCGGCTCCAAGAAAAGCCTCGCGTCAGGCGCGCCCATCGCCAACGTGATCTTCGGAGGACGCGACGCCGGGACCATCGTCCTGCCGCTCATGATCTTCCATCAGATCCAGCTGATGGCCTGCGCGATCCTGGCCCGGCGCTTCGCGGAAAGCGCCCATCGGGGGGGCGGGGCCGGGCAGCCCGCCGAGGCCGCGCCATCCGCCTGAGCCGAACGTTCAGGGGCTCGCGAGAGCCTGACCGACCAGGGTGAACGGGGCGGACAGGACCGTTCCGGCCGTGTTGAACACGAAGGCCCCGGCCTGGCGCAGCGGATCCGCCCCGCCCCTTGGAGCGACCGAGGAGTAGACCGCCGCGAAGCTGATGAAGCGGTCGTGATTGAGGCTGTCGGGCGAGGACAGCGTCGAGATGTCGACGACGCGCAGGCCCTCCTGCCGGGCGATGGCCTGGACCCGGGCATCCGCCACGTCCAGGGTGCCGACCCTCTCGCGGCCGCCCGACAGGCGGCTCGAGGCCGCGAGCGCCCAATCGTCCTTCGAGACGAGAATGGTCATCGGCGGGGACATCGGGCCGATCGCCGCAACCTGGGTCCGGAACACGTCGAGGTCGATGTCGGGAGCCGCGAGAACCACCTGGAGCCGGGAGAGAACCTCGTTCCGTCCCTGAAGGCGGAGCTGGCGCAGGGTCTCCATCGTCAGCCATCCGCCCATGCTGTGCCCGATGACGGCGACGTTGCGCACGGCGCGCTCCCGCGCCAGCAGCGTGAGCACATGCGCCAGGTAGTCGCGGGAATAGGTCACCGCCTCCCGGTCGGCCACGTAGCCGGTGATGGCGGCCTCCGACGGCCAGGCGAACAGCACCGGCACCGTATCCAGCTGGGAATCGGCGCTCAACTGGGCGAGCCTGAACAGCGCCTCCTGGAAATTGGTGTTGTATCCATGGACGAAGACGCCCGCATCCCGTCCGCCCGGTCCCGTGCGGCCGCCGATCCTCTTCCGGAAGGCGGCTTCGTCGAGAACCGTCTGACTGAGGGTGACGAAGCTGGTCGCGGGATCCGGCGCCGTGCCGGGCCATTCGATCTCGCCCGGCCTATGTCCGGGCGGGATGGAAATCGTGAATTCCGCATAGTTCAGGCTCGGCGCCCGCCCGGCCGTGAAGACGTTCTGCCCCGGCGCGGCGCGCTCGCGGGTGGTCGCCACATAGACCGTGACCGTCCGCGCGCCGGGAACCGCAGCGCCCACGGGGGTGAGAACCTCGGGCCCCGGCCTGGTCGCGCAGGCACTGAGAACGAACGCCAGAAAGCCGAGGAGGACGAAGGACAGCGGAGCCGTCCCCCGCCCCCTGATCGGGGCGGTTCGGAGGAACGGGCGTCGTCTCGCGACCGGCGTGGATGGCTGTGTCATTATTCTCTTGCGGAATTCTCTTGCGGAGGACGGCGGCGCCCGGCGTCCATAGCTAGCACGAAAATCAAGCTTTGCGAGCCGGATGGCCTCTTTGGCCTACCCCCTCTTCGCCCTGGGATCTGCCGGAACCAGCCTTGTTCCCAGCTGTTCTGATCCTCTGATGCTGAGGTCCGGTCGGGAGACCATCATGGGCATACGCATGTGGGTGGCGCTGGCCTCCATTGCGGCCGCGATTCTCGTTTTCTGCTTCGCCATTCTCGGTGCGAACATGGATCCCGAGGGCTTGCCCGATCGGCCTGCCTCCACGGGTCAGATCGTCAGGCAGGCTCCGCCCGGCCCGGATACGGCCGCTCCCCGATAGGGGTAATGCCTGCGGAATTGCCGCAGGCAATTTGGGCGAACCAAAGGCAACTTATCCATAATTTAACCAAAACCGTATCTGATCTGCGCTAGTGAAAAATAAATTTTCGCGCGCGACAGTCTCGGCGCTCGGGGGCTTCTTCTCGGTCGGACCATCGGGGCAAAGCGTGCGCAGCAGGAACGTTGCGTAGAGTTCGCCATGGTGCAGTACCGTTATCCGTCCGGCCGCCGCGTTCAGCGGAAAAACCCGCGCAACCTGTTCCTGACGGCAGTCCTCGTGGCGATCTCCATGAGCCCCATCGCCTTCTACGCGAAGCTCCAGGGGCAGGACGCATCGCAGCCTTCTTCATCACGCGCGATGGATGCCGCCGCTCCGGTAGCTCCCGTGCGGGAGGCGCCCGTGACGGTGGCAACCGAAAACACGGGCAAAGGCACGGAATGGTCACCGGTCGACCCGGCGCCCACGCTGAAGCCCGAGGCGCTCGCCTTCGGGCACAACGCCCCGCTCGCGACGACGTTCAGACCCTTCCGCGAAACCCGCACCGCCGCCGCTGCGGCGACGCCCGTGTCTCCGCCGCAGGAGATCGCTCAGGTGCAGGAGATCGCTCAGGCGCAGGAGATCGCTCAGGCGCAGGAGATCGCTCAGGCGCAGGAGATCGCTCAGGCGCAGGAGATCGCTCAGGCGCAGGAGGCCGCGCCCGAGCCGCAACCGGCGCAAGCCGCCCAGCCGGTGCCGCTGCCCGTTCCGCGCCCTGCCGAATTCCAGATTGCGAAGGCGCCGGCGCCTCCAAGGCCCGAGACGCCACGGACGGCCCGTGCGCCGCTTGCCGCCCCGATGCAGGTCGCGGCCGCATCCGGCGCGCAGGAAGGCTCCCCGAATTTCCTGGAGAAGCTCTTCGGCATCAAGCCCGCGCGCCCGCCCGAGAACGCCCTCAGCTATGCCGCGCTGGAATCCGGCAACGCCGCCCTCGGCCGCAGCCTCAACGCGGTACCGGGCGACGGGACCGCCGTCTACGACATCAGCGCGAAGGTCGTCGTCATGCCCAACGGGGAGCGGCTGGAGGCGCATTCCGGCCTGGGCGACAAGCTCGACGACCCCCGGTTCGTCCACGTGCGCATGAGGGGCGCGACGCCGCCCGGCACCTATCTCCTGAAGGAGCGCGAGGCGCTCTTCCACGGCGTGCGCGCCATCCGCCTCACCCCGGTCGGCGGCACCGCCGCCATCTACGGACGCGACGGCATCCTCGCCCATACCTACATGCTCGGGCCGAACGGGGATTCGAACGGCTGCGTGTCGTTCAGGAACTACGACCGGTTCCTGCAGGCCTATCTGAGGGGCGAGGTGAAGCGCCTGGTCGTCGTCGCCGGACGCGGCCAGGACGCCCTGCCCCGCATGGTCGGCCGGGGCCGCACGTCCTAATCCTTTCGCGGCGTACCCCCGGCCTTGCTGCCTGCCCCGTCCGGACTAGTTCCGGGGTGAGAGGGACACGGGATCATGGGCTCAATCGGGCGGACTGCAAGGCAGCCAACACTTCGCGGCACGCGCAGCCTCGTGGCGTCGGCCCTGGCGTTGACAGGGCTCAGCCTGCTGCTCTTCACCGCGCCTGCCGAAGCGCAGGGGACCGGCTATCTGGTCCCGGCTCCCGGCCCGAAGGACATCCAGAAGACGCCGCGATACGATTGCGAGACGCCGGACGCGCCGCTGATCTCGCTCGATGTGAAGAGCAAGTACAGGCAGGACGACACCGCCCGCGCGACCATCGACGAGGAGGCGGAGGAAGCCTATTCCGAAGCCGTCGAGCCGCTGCGGAACTACGTCAAGGCCCTGGTGAAGATCGCGAACGCCTATGTGCGGTCGGAGCCGAGGAACATTGCGGCCTCGTCCTGCGCCCTCGCCTGGCTCGACGGCTGGGCCAAGGCCCACGCGCTGACCGACATGCGGACCCGGCAGGCGAGCCATAATCAGGGGCAGGCGGTGGGCGGCATCGCGATGGCCTATCTGCAGATCCGCGACGCCCCGGGATTGCCGGACGACCGGAAGAAGCGGGTCGAGGCATGGCTCGACAGGCTGGGACATCAGGTCATGGACGCCATGAACGGGAACGACGGTGTCTCGAGCCGGAACAACCATCGCTACTGGAACGGCCTGAGCGCCATCGCGGCCGGCATCGCGGCCGGCGACGAGACGCTGATCAGATGGGGCGCCGACAGCGCGCGGGTCGGGATCCGGCAGATCACCCGGGACGGTACCCTGCCCCTGGAGCTCGAGCGCGCCAAGCGCGCCCGCGACTATCATCTCTTCGCGGCCGAGCCGCTGGTCGCCACCGCGGAACTCGCGCGCACGCAAGGCATCGATCTCTACGCGGAGAACGACAAGGCCCTGTCCAGGCTCGTGAACCGGGTGGTCGGATCCGCCGTGGACCCGTCCTTCTTCGAGACGGCGACGGGTTCCAGGCAGGAGCCCTACCCGGGCGACGGGACCGTGCCGGGTTCGCGCATCGCCTGGCTCGAGATCTATCAGAGCCGCTTCCCCTCGCCCCAGGCGGAGGCGCTGCTCCAGTCGAAGCGCCCCGTCGCATCGAGCGGCATCGGCGGGAACACGACCCTTCTGTTCAAGGGCAAGGATTGACCTGGGGCAAGGATTGACCTGGGGCAAGGATTGACCTGGGGCAAGGATTGACCTGGGGCAAGGATTGACCTGGGCAACGACTGACCTGCCCCGCCTGTCCGCACCGTGCTCTACGGCTGACCGCTGCCGCCGGCCGCGCCATAGACCTGGCCGGTCGCATAGCTCGCATCGGATGCCGCGAGCTGCACGTAGATCGATGCGAGTTCCGCCGGCTGTCCCGGCCGCCCCAGGGGCGTATCGCCGCCGAACTGCTGCAGCTTCTCCTGCGTGGCGCCGCCGCTCACCTGAAGCGGCGTCCAGATCGGGCCCGGCGCGACGCCGTTCACGCGGATGCCCTTGGGGCCGAGCTGCTTGGCGAGGGACTTCGAAAAGTTCATCATGGCCGCCTTGGTCATCGCGTAGTCGACGAGATTGGCGGACGGATCGTAGGCCTGTTCCGAAGTCGTCTGGATGATCGCCGAACCGGGCTTGAGGTGCGGCAGCGCCGCCTTCGTGATCCAGAACATGGCGTAGATGTTGGTCTTCATCGTCGCGTCGAAATCGTCCGTCGTGATGTCGAGAAGCGACGGGCGCTGCTGCTGGCGGCCGGCGTTGTTCACGAGGATGTCGAGGCCGCCGAGCTCGCGCACCGCATCGGCCACGATGCGCTGGCACAGGGCCTCGTCGCGAATGTCGCCCGGCAGGGCAACGGCGATGCGCCCCTCCCGCTTGATCAGGTCGATCACCTCGCGTGCATCCGGCTCCTCGTCGGGATGATAGCTGATCGCCACGTCGGCCCCCTCGCGGGCATAGGCGATCGCGGCCGCGCGGCCCATCCCCGAATCGCCGCCGGTGATCAGCGCCTTGCGGCCCTGAAGGCGTCCGGAGCCCTTGTAGCTCGTCTCGCCATGGTCCGGGCGCGGATCCATCTTGCCCGCGAGGCCCGGCCAGGGCTGGGACTGGGAGCGGAACGGGGGCTTGGGAAATTTCGTGGTCGGATCTTCCATGGCGACACCACCTGTGCTGGTCGTTTGAGCTTTCGCAGACCCTGCCGCAGCCGTGGCAAGACCGGCCGCCGCTGCACCCACGACGCCCCGCCGTGAGATCGAACCGTCCTCGTTTCGCGCCATGCCGCCGGCCTTTCGCTGAATCAGATCACCCGTTAACTGTTCGGGAGAGCCTCGGTTCGATCACGAACGCGGCTTCATGGAGCCTTTCAATGACAGACCTCTCCGCTTTTCCCATCACGCGCCGCTGGCCCGCAGCCCATCCCGACAGATTGCAGCTCTACTCCGTTCCGACCCCCAATGGGGTGAAGGTCTCGATCATGCTGGAAGAGATCGGCCTTCCCTACGAGCCGCACGCGATCAATATCGGCGCGAACGAAACCTGGACCGAGGAATTCCTGTCGCTCAATCCCAACGGCAAGATTCCGGCCATCATCGATCCGGACGGACCGGGCGGAAAGCCCTTCGGTCTCTTCGAATCCGGCGCGATCCTGCTCTATCTCGCGGAGAAGAGCGGCCAGCTCCTGCCGAAGGACCCGGCGCTCCGCTACGAGACGATCCAGTGGGTCTTCTTCCAGATGGCGGCGGTCGGCCCCATGTTCGGCCAGCTCGGCTTCTTCCACAAGTTCGCGGGCCGGGAGATCGAGGACAAGCGGCCGCTCGAACGCTATCGCGCGGAGTCGAAGCGCCTGCTCGGCGTCCTCGAACAACGCCTCGACGGCCGCCCGTGGATGATGGGAGACGACTACACCATCGCCGACATCTCCCTGCTCGGCTGGGTGCGCAACCTCGTCGGCTTCTACGGCGCCCGCGAACTCGTCGAGTTCGACACGCTCAGGAACGTTCCCGCCTGGCTGGAGCGCGGCCTCGCCCGTCCCGCCGTGCAGCGGGGCCTTGAGATTCCGAAGCGGCCCTGAGAGGGATGAGGCTGGTTCCCGCGTGGTCAACGCATTGCGCGGGATCGAAAGGCCGCCCTGGCGCGAATGACATCGCTTCCGTCATGCCCGGCCTTGAGCCGGGCATGACGGCGGAGGGCCCCTATCCCAACAGATCCCGCAGCGCGCGCATGAAAACCCTCGCGCCGATCGGGATCAGATCGTCCGGGAAATCGTAATCGGGATTGTGAAGCGCCGCGTGATCCTCGCCGGAGCCGAGGAAGAACATCGCGGCGGGCGCATTCGCCCCCAGGTGCCCGAAATCCTCCGAGGGGCGCATGGGCAGGTCGCCCCGGTCGTGGGGCACGCCCTCGGCATCGAGGGCCCGGCGCAGATGCGCCACCGCCTCGGGTGCGTTCTCGCAATGGCGGAAGATGTCGCTGTAGGATACCGCGACGGACAGGTTCCCTGCGCGGGCCGCATCCTGCGCCAGGCGCTCGGCCTCGGCGACAAGGGCGTCCATGCCCGCATCCGTGAGCGTGCGCAGCGTCGCCCAGACCTCGCCATGGGCGGGCGCGATCCCGAAGGCCGGCTCGCCGATCCGGGCATGCGTGACCGTCACCATCGCGAAGCTCTCGTCCATGGGGCCGCCGCTCCCGAGAGCCGTGAGGGCCGGCATGAGACGGGCCACCGCACCGACCGGCGACAGCCCGGTCTCGGGCATCGAGGCATGGGCCGTCTTGCCCGTGAACACGATGCGCATGCCCCGCGAGGCGCAGCTCACCGGCCCCTCGATGAGGGCGACTTTGCCGAAGGCCATGCCGGGCAGATTATGAAGGGCGAAGACCGCATCCGGAGCGATCTCGCGAAATTTCGGGTCTGCGACCACGGCCGCCGCGCCCGCCCCGGTCTCCTCGGCCGGCTGGAACAGCAGCACGGCCCGGCCGCGCTGCGGACGCCGGCGGCTCAGGCCCAGGGCAAGCGCCGCGAGGATCGCCATATGTCCGTCATGGCCGCAGAGATGCGCCTTGCCCAAGACGCGCGACCGGTGCGGCGCCTCGGAGATCTCCTCGATGGGCAGGGCGTCGAGCTCGGCGCGGACCATGACGGTGGGCCCTGGCTCGCGTCCTTCGAAGATGCCCGCGATCCCATGCCCGCCGAGCCCGGCGACGATCCGGTCGGCACCGGCCGAGGCGAGAAACGCCTGAACCGTGCGGGCCGTCTCGACTTCCTCGCCCGAAATCTCGGGGTTGCGATGCAGCCCGCGCCGCCATTCGGTCAGCGCGACGACGTCCTGATGGGTCAAGAACATGAGAAGGTCTCCGTCCCGCTCGGGAAACAGCACCGTGGTGAGATCAGGCTGCCCCGGTCTCCCGGCCGACCGCAATCGCCTGCTCCGCCAGGTGCAGGGCCGATGCGCGCGAGCGCGCCCCGCAGATGAAGCCGCTCGGATGGCAGAACACGCCGTCCGGAATACCGGAAGCCTTCGAGAACGCCTCCTCCTGCAAGCCGCGCCAGGCCTCCGGCAGGGAAAGCCTCTGGCCGAAGGAACTCGGCTCGGGCGGGACCGTGCGGCAATACCAGGAGGTCGAGTCCTCGTTGGGATAGATCACGAAGAGGAGATCCGTCAGCCCGCTCCCGAACACCGCCTTCTCCCAGGGGAGCTTCCGGTCGAGGACGATGACGCGAGGATCCCTCGCCTCCGTCGCGGCCTTGAGCACAAAGGCCGTCGCGCGGGCTTCCGCATGGGCCTGGCGGCAGACCCGCCGCAGGATTCCATCCGCGAGCCCGACCGCCTCCGCGAAAGCCTCGTCATAGGTCTGCGTGCTGTCCCAGGTCGGGTTGAAGGCCTCGATCAGCAGGGCGAGATGGCTGGGGGACGCAGTCGCGACGCCGTTATCCGTCCGATCGATGGGAAGAATGATGCTGGCATCGACATCCTGCCAGACGGAATCGCGTTCCCCGTCGCCGATATCCGGCACGAAACGGGACAGGGCGGCCCGGCCGTAATCGCGCCAGATCAGGCCGACCGAGCTGTAGGGCGTGCCGTCCTCGCGCCGCGGCAGGTCGCGCATGTGATGATCGTACCGCCTGCGGGCCGGATCGTAGGCCCCTCCGACGTCGAAGACGATATCGGCAGCGGCGATCAGAGCCGTGTCGCGGGTGCGGGAGAAATCGAAGTCCCCGAGGGCGGCCCGCAGGACGGCGGAGGCGAACACGTCATCCGCGTGGAATGTCCCGCTATGGGTTACGACCTTCATTCTTTCTTCCCGCATTCTTTCTTCCCGTCGGCCCATCGAGAACTCTGCGACTCCAGTTTTGCGACGCCCGGAACAGCCAAGCTGCGGACGGGCCATATAACCTTATCACGCGCGCCTGCGATAGCGCCGATGGACCTGAATAGTCATTTTCCTGGTTATGGCGAAAGGAGTTCTTTCGAGTGAGACGACGCAAGGCCCGCGTGCCCGCCGCTTGACCTTGCCACGATAGGAAGGTCCAGAACTCCCAGAATCCCCACCGACGAAGGATTCCGTCATGTTCCGTTTCCACGTTCCGAAGATGGCCTGCGGCGGCTGCCTCGCAGCCGTTACGAAAGCGATCGAGACGCTCGATCCGCAGGCGCGGATCGACGGCGACCTTGAAAATCGCACGATCGCGGTGACGTCGGACAGATCCGAGGCGGCGCTGCTCGCCGCGTTGGACGAGGCCGGATACGCGGCCAAGCCTGTCTCGGAAGCTCTCTGAGGCAGCCTCGCTCCCTGTCGAAGGAACCCCTCCCCCATTCCGTTCAAGGATAATGAATATGCTCCTACGCTATCTTCTCGTCTCGGCAGCCGTCATCGCCCTGCCATCCCTTGCGATGGCGCAGGGGTCCGGCCACGGCGGCCACTCCATGCCCATGCAGACGCAGCGGTCCACGGACACCGCCGCCACGAAGGAATACCGCGAGGCGAACGCCAAGATGCACCGCGACATGGACATCCCCTACACGGGCGATTCCGATATCGACTTCGTGCTCGGCATGATTCCCCACCATCAGGGCGCCATCGACATGGCCAAGGTGGCTCTGCGCAACGCCAAGGACGAGCAGATCCGCAAATGGGCCACGGACGTCATCCGCGAACAGGAACGCGAGATCGCGGAAATGCGGGCCTGGTTGAAGCAAAAGGGCGTCCAGTAAGGGCTGGGCGCCCCGGTTCCCTGTGGGTATCGTCGCTTCGACGGAGCGGCCGTTTCCACCTTGGCAGTGTCAATCCGGCCCTGGAGCGTGTACAGAAGCGTCGCTGCGCACTTGTGGGGAGTTCTCTGCTTCGAACGAGAGGGCTCGTGCGTTAACGGGTATCCCTTGCGGGCGACAGGAAAGGAAAAACCATGTTCACGCTTACAATCAGCGACAAGCCGATTGCCATTACCAATGCCGATGAGGAGGAAGCCCGCGAACTCCTCATGAGCGAGGATTTCAAGGAAGACCTCAAATATCTGGAGACCGAAGGCGCTCCGATCTGGGACGGCTTCGCCACGCTCAATGTCCGGCCTGCGACCGACGAGGAGAAGGCGGAGTTCGAGGATGCGGATTTCGACGACGAGGACGACGAGGACGATGAGGAGGAGGAGGACGGCCCCTACATCATGTTCCTGGTCGATGTGACCGATCCCGACGAAGTCGAGGACGAGCCCTAAGCCTTAGCGCCGAAAGGCATTTTCAAGAAAGCCGCGCCCGGAACGCCCGGGCCCGGCACCCCATCGAGCGAACGGGCCGGAACAACCCCTCATGCCGCCGAGGGCGCCGAATGAGAACCCTGCTCCGTCTGATCGGCCTCGTGACCGGCCTCATCCTGGCCATGCCCGCCCTGGCGCAGGACAAGGTGCTGAGCGTTGCGGTGGTCACGCGGGCAAAGCCGCCCTCGCAGCCGGTGTCCCGCCTGGACGACGTCGTCACCGAGGAGGGCGCGGCAGGCGCCCGCCTCGGCATCGCCGACAATCAGACCACGGGCCGCTTCACGGGGCAGCGCTTCGTTCTCGTGGAGAAACGGCTCGACCGGGACGAGGATCCGGTGCTCGCGATCCGGGCGCTCGCGGACGACGGCATCGGGCTCGTCATCGCGGCGACGGATGGAGCGACGCTCGGAGCGCTCGCGCGGGTCGCCGCGACCAGGAACATTCTCCTTCTCAATGCCGGCGCCCCCGACGACAGCCTTCGCAACGAAGCCTGCAGCCGGGACACGCTTCACACGCTGCCGAGCCGCGCCATGATCGCGGACGGGCTTGCGCAGTATTTCGCGTTCAAGCGCTGGAAGCGCTGGTTTCTGGTGACCGGCCGGCAGCCGGGCGACCGGGAACTCGCGGAGGCCTACAGGCTGGCCGCGCGCAAATTCGGCATGGAGATCGTGGCCGAGAAGGACTGGACCTTCCAGCCCGGCAACGGCCGCACCGATACGGGGCACGTGCAGCTCCAGACCGAAATCCCCACCTTCACGCAAGGCCCGGACTACGACGTGCTCGTGGTGGCGGACGAAGCCGGCGAGTTCGGCGATTACCTGGAAGGGCGCACCGCCCGCCCGCGCCCCGTCGCGGGGACGCACGGCCTCGTTGCGACCGGATGGAGCCCCGTCACGGAGCAGTGGGGCGCGACGCAGCTCCAGAACCGCTTCGAGAAGCAGGCGAACCGGCGGATGACCTCCATCGACTACGCCGCCTGGGCCGCCGCCCGCGCCATCGGCGAGGCCGCCTTCCGGACGAAGAGCACCGATCCGGGCACCATCGAAGCCTACATGCGCAGCCAGGATTTCCTGCTCTCCGGCTTCAAGGGGCAAGGCCAGGGTTTTCGCGAATGGGACGGGCAGATGCGCCAGCCCATTCTCATCGTGAACCAGCGGCTGCTGGTCTCGGCCTCGCCCCAGGCGGGCTTCCTGCACAGGGGATCGGAGCTCGACAGCCTGGGAACGGACAAGGACGAAAGCCGATGCAAGTTCTAAGGCCCAGCCTTCTCTTCTGCCTCATCTCTCTCGCGAGCCCCGTCGTCGCGGAAACCATCTACGTCTCCAACGAGCAGGACAACACGATCTCCGTCATCGACGGGAAGAGCCTGACGATGACCGCGACCATCGCGGTCGGGCGGCGCCCGCGCGGGATCGCCCTGAGCCATGACGGGACGAAGCTTTACGTGGCGGTCGGAGACGACGACCGGATCGACGTGGTGGATCTGAAGACGAGGCGTGTGGAAAGCGCGATTCCCTCGGGCTCGGATCCTGAATTCTTCGCCGTCCATCCGGATGGACAACGACTGTTCGTGGCAAACGAGGACAACAACCAGGCTTCCGTGGTTGATCTGCCCAAGCTCGCGATCGTGCAGGAGATCGAGGTCGGCGTGGAACCTGAGGGGGTCGGCGTGAGCCCGGACGGGCAACTCGCCGCCGTGACGTCCGAAACCACCAGCATGGTCCATGTGATCGATGCGCGATCGCTGGAGCTGATCGACAACATCCTCGTCGACACGCGCCCGCGCATGGTGCTGTTCTCCCCCGACGGCAAGCAGATCTGGGTATCCTCGGAACTGCGCGGCACGGTCTCGGTGTTCGACGCGCAGACGCGCGCGCCCCTGGCCAAGATCGGCTTCGAGGTGCCCGGCGTTTCGCGCGACCTGGTTCAGGCGGTCGGCCTTCAGCTCACCCCCGACGGGTCCCGCGCCTATGTGGCCCTCGGACCGTCGAACCGGGTCGCGGAGGTGGACGCCAGGACATTCAAGGTGCTGCGCACCTATCTCGTGGGCCAGCGGGTCTGGCACGTCGCCCTCTCGCCCGCGGGCCAGCGCCTCTACACCGCCAACGGCAATTCGAACGACGTCTCCGTGATCGATCTCGAAGACCGGAGCGTGATCAAGAGCGTCGGCGTCGGCCGGTCTCCGTGGGGCGTGGTGGTGGCGCCGTGACGGCCCTCGTTCTCGACAACCTGAGCCATCGTTTCGGCAAGCGGAGCGCCCTGAGCGAGGTCGGCTTTTCCGTAGAGCCGGGCATGTTCTGCGTGCTTCTCGGCCCCAACGGCGCCGGGAAGACGACGCTGATCTCCCTGGTGACCGGGCTTTATGCGGCCCGTCACGGCGACATCCGGGTCCTGGGGCACCGTCTGCGGACCGAGCCGCTGAAAGCCCTCGCCCAACTCGGGGTGGTCTTCCAGGCCTCCACCCTGGATCTCGATCTGAGCGTTTCCGAAAACCTGCTCTATTTCGGCTCCCTGCACGGGCTCACCCGGCGGGAGGCCAAGGAGCGCTCCGCCGCGGAACTGGAGCGCCTGGGGATCGCCGAGCGCATCGACGAGAAGGTGCGCGACCTCTCGGGCGGCCTGCGGCGGCGGGTCGAGATCGCCCGTGCGCTCATCCATCGCCCGCGGGTGCTCATCGTCGACGAGGCGACGATCGGGCTCGATGTACCGACGCGGCGGGCGCTGCTCCAGCATGTCCGCGTCCTCTGCCGCGACCAGGGCGTGAGCGTGCTGTGGGCGACCCATATGCTCGACGAGGTCGAGCCCGGCGACCGCCTCGTCGTCCTCCACCAGGGCCGCGTGTGCTGGCAGGGTCAGGCGCAGGATCTGTCGCTCACCGCCTCGGACCTGTCCGAAGCCTTCGTCCGCTTGACGGGGCAGGCCGCATGAGCGCGCTCCATGCCTTGCGCGCCCTGAACGGCATCGTCCGCCGGGAGAGCCTGAAGATCCTCGGACAGCACGGACGGCTCGCCGCCTCCATCGTGCGTCCGCTGGTCTGGCTGGGCATTTTCGCGGCGGGGTTCCGGTCCGTCCTCGGGCTTTCCATCATTCCGCCCTACCAGACCTACATCCTCTACGAGGTCTATGTGGTGCCGGGGCTCGCGGCCATGATGCTGCTCTTTCACGGCCTGCAGACCTCGCTCTCCATGGTCTACGACCGGGAGATGGGCTCCATGCGGGTTCTTCTGACCGCCCCTCTGCCCCGCTGGTGGCTCCTCGCCGCGAGACTGATCGCCAACACGATCTCGATCGTTCCGATCGTCTATCTCTTCCTCGCCCTCGCGCGCTTCTGGGACGTTCGCCCGCCGCTCCTCGGCTATGCCGCCGTCCTTCCGGCCCTCCTCGTCGCCGGGATGATGCTGGGCGCTTTCGGGCTTCTTCTCTCGGCCTTCGTGAGGCAGCTGGAGAATTTCGCGGGCGTGATGAATTTCGTGATCTTTCCGGTGTTCTTCGCCTCGACCGCGCTCTATCCGCTCTGGCGTCTCGACGAGGTGAGCCCGCCGCTGGCGCTGGTCGCACTGGTCAACCCCTTCTCCCACGCGGTCGAGCTGATCCGTTTCGCCCTCTACCTGCGCCTGGAGCCGACCTCCCTTGCCGTCTGCCTCGGCGCGTTCGTGGCGTTCCTGAGCACGGCCGCCTGGGGGTACGATCCCGGGCGCGGCCTCTGGGCCCGCAGGGCTCGGGCCTGAGAGGAACATACCCGTCCGAGGATCGTTAAGCTCGGCGATTATCGAGGTGTGAGGTTGTGGGGATGCAGGCTTGGCCATTCTCCGCCGTGGTGCCGTTCAAGCCTTGTTCTCTCTGGCCCTGTGCCTTCCCGCCCTCGCCCAGCAGCAGCCCGTCCCGGCAGCGCCGCCGGCAGCCGCTCCGAAAGACGACGGCCAATGGACCATGCCGGCCAAGAACGACGCCGGCACCCGCTACAGCGAACTCGATGAGATCAACACGGATAACGTGAAGAACCTGCTGGGCGGGCGCCCTCGTGTCGAACGATCTCGACCCGCGCGGACACGGCCGCAAAAAGGCTCCGCCAACGCCATGCGCGACTTGAAGGATGTCACGACGAAGGGAGGAACGCTGTATGTCTTCACGCTTCCCTAAAGCCATTCTCGTGGCGGCTCTCCTGACCGCCGGTGCTGCCGAGGCCCGCGAACTCAGGGTCTGCGCCGATCCGAACAACCTGCCCTTCTCCAACGACAAGGGCGAGGGCTTCGAGAACAGGATCGTCGACCTGATCGCCCGCGATCTGAATGCCACACTCGCCTATACCTGGCGCGCCCAACGCCGGGGGTTCCTGCGGGAAGGGCTGAGAGCGGAAACCTGCGATCTGGTGCCGGGCCTCCCGAGCAATATCGAGGGCGTGCGCACCACGTTTCCCTATTACCGCTCCTCCTATGTCTTCGTGACGCGCATGAACGAGGCCGCGCCGCAATCCTTCAACGATGCGGTTCTTCGCACAGTGAAGGTCGGCGTGCAGCTCGTGGGCGACGACGGCTGGAACACGCCGCCCGCCCATGCCCTCTCCAGGCGGGGCATCGTCGAGAACGTGCGCGGATTCAGCCTCTATGGCGACTATCGCGAGCCGAACCCGCCGGCCCGCATCATCGAGGCGGTGGCCGACGGAACCATCGACGTCGCCATCGCCTGGGGGCCTCTCGGCGGCTATTTCGCAACCCGGGAATCCGCTCCGCTGAAAGTCACGCCGGTCAGGCCTCTCTTCGACGGCCCTCAACTGCCGATGGCGTGGGACATTTCCATGGCGGTCCGGAAAGAAGACGACGCGCTGCGCCAAGAGATCGAAGGCGCGCTCACGCGCCTCAAGCCGCAGATCGACGCCATTCTCGCGGAATACGGCGTTCCGCGCCTGGACCAGCCATCGAAGCGTACGGGGATTCTGCCATGAGGCCTCGTAACGGACATCACGGCCCGGGAACACCGGGCAAGGCGGGCCCGTTGGCCGTTCATGTCTTGGCTTGTTCAACCCCGCCTCGTGAACGATCCCTTCGGCGATCCTGGCGTCTATCTCGATTTCCGGTTCGGACGCCGGGCGATCCTGTTCGATCTGGGGGACGTGAGCGCGCTTTCCTCGCGCGAATTGCTGCGGGTGAGCCATGTCTTCGTCTCCCATACCCATGTCGACCATTTCGCCGGGTTCGACCGTCTGTTCAGGCTGTGCCTTCACCGTCCCTCGCCGCTCGTCCTGATCGGTCCGCCGGGCTTCACGGATCGGATCGAACACCGGATCCGCAGCTTCACTTGGAACCTGCTCGACGAGAACTCGGTCGATTTCGGCCTCCGTGCCATGGATTACGACGGCTCCCGCCTCGTGCGGGCGGCCGAGTTCCACGCCCGCGAGGCTTTCGCCCGGCGCGACGTGCAGGCGCCGCAATTCGCGAAAGGCCTCGCATGGGCGGAGGCCGACTTCGTGATCGAGGCGGTTGCCCTCGATCACGGCATTCCATCGCTCGCCTTCGCGTTGCGGGAGGTCATGCAGGTGAATGTCTGGCGCGGCGTTCTGGCCGAGATGGGAGTGCCGCCGGGGCCCTGGCTGAACGAGGCGAAACAGGCGGTGCGCCGTGGCCTGCCGGACGATCATCCGATCCTCGTGCCGGACGGCAGGATTCTCAGGCTCGGAGAGCTGAAGCATCGCGCCCTGCGCCTGGCCCCGGGCCAGGTGGTCGCCTACGTCACGGACGCCGCGCCTCATGCGGAAAACCGCGCCAGGATCCTGCGACTGGCGAAGGAGGCGGATCAGCTCTTCATCGAGGCCGTGTTTCTCGAAAGCGACCGGTCCCTTGCCGAAGCCTCGCGCCATCTGACCGCATGGGAAGCGGGCGCCCTCGCCCGCGAGGCCGACGTGCGGCGCGTGACGCCCTTCCACCATTCGGCCCGCTACATCGCCGAACCCGATGCGCTTCGGCAGGAAGTCGCCGAGAGTTTTCAGGGCGGCGAAGCCCGGTCCCTGACCGCCTGACCGGATCACCGCGCCGGGAAGACCGCGTCGTGGATCTGTTCCGGGTCCGGACGCTTCTTCGACTGGAACCGCAGGACCCGGTAGCCGCAGGATTTGAGGATCTGGTCGCGCTTGGCGTCGCGCTTGGCATCGTGCGAGCGGTCGTCGAGCTCGATCAGGGCGATCACCTCCATGTCGCGGGCGATCGCCCAGTCGACGCGGGTGTTGGAGATCTGCTTGAAAGCGACCCAGAAGGTGCGGCTGCCCTCCCGCGCGTCGGGCCGCACGAGAGCCAGAAGCGGCACCTGCGGCCAGATCTCGCAATCGGGAAGCGCCTGGAGCAGGCGCCGATAGAATTCGCGCTCGTTGGCGGTCATGACCGACACACGGCGATAGCGGACGCGGCGCACCCAGACCAGCGCGACGAGGAACGCCAGGACGAGCAGGGTGATGCCGCCCATCCATGCCCAGGACATATTCTCAACCATCGCCCCCTCCCGATCTTAAGGCCCGGCTCCATGAAACCGAGCCGCGTGGTCCTGCGTCTTCTTATTGCCAGGTCGAAGCCTTGGGGAGAGTGAAGATGGACCTCAATCGTCGCGCCTTCGTGCTGGGCGTTCCAGCCGCAGCCGTCTGCTCGAGCCTTCCGGCGGCTCCGAGCCTCGCTCAACAGCTGGGGGCCCGCTCGTCCTATCGGGCGGTCTACGCCCCCATCGAGAACGACCTCTATCCGGTTCCGGGGATCGACCTATCGCGGATTAATCCCAATTACCTTCGCCGCGTCGTCGCCTATGACAGGGACGAGGAGCCCGGCACCATCGTGATCGATCCTCAGAGCCGCTATCTTTACCTCGTCCTGAGGGACGGCGTGGCGGTCCGGTACGGCGTCGGCGTGGGGCGCGCCGGCTTCGGCTGGTCGGGCACCGCCGTCATCAAGGACAAGCAGGAATGGCCCGACTGGTACCCGCCGAAGGAAATGTTCGGACGCCAGCCCGAGCTGATGAGGCAGATGGGCGATCTGCCCGGCGGCCACGGCATGCCCGGAGGACCGGGCAATCCCCTCGGGGCCCGGGCCATGTATCTCTGGCAGGGCAACAAGGATACGCTTTATCGCATTCACGGCACCTTCGAGCCCTGGACCATCGGCACCAACGTCTCGTCCGGCTGCATCCGCATGATCAACCAGGACGCGATCGACCTCTACAACCACACGCCTCTCGGCACGAAAGTGGTGGTTCTCGGGTCCGGAAGCCGGCGCGGGCCGCATACTGCACAGGCTACGTAGCGCGCGAACGAAGTATTAAGCCTATTTTTGCCATGGTTGACCGCCACACCTCTCGTAAGGGTAGCGGGATAAAACCAAAATGCGGGACATCACGGACCGACCGGGACGGTCGTTCGGCAAATATCGTGCGGCGGGTGTGCTCGCGGACAACTGCGGGCATGTCAGGAAAACGAGCCTAAAGATTGCTTATCTTCTTGCCGGAGCGGCCGGTCTTCTTGCGCTGTACCCGTGGAACACGATCGTTCAGGCGGAGGGCGAGACCCGCACCCTGAGCTTCGTCCACACGCATCGCCAGGACAGCGTCACCATCACGTTCCGTAGGAACGGATACTATGACGAGCAGGCCCTGAACCAGCTCAACTGGTTTCTGCGGGACTGGCGCAACGACAAGCCCGCGCGCATGGATCCCCGGCTCTTCGACGTCCTGTGGGAGGTCTACCGCGAGTCCGGATCGCGCCAGCCCATCCACATCATCTCGTCCTACCGCTCGCCCGAGACCAATTCCGCCCTGCGCGCCCGGTCCAGCGGGGTAGCGGAGAACAGCCAGCACATGCTCGGCAAGGCCATGGACATCCGCCTGCCCGACGTCTCCACCGAGCGGCTTCGGGAAGTCGCCATGCGCCTGCAATACGGCGGCGTCGGCTATTACGCCTCGTCCAATTTCGTCCATGTGGATACGGGCAATGTCCGCGCCTGGCCCCGCATGTCGCAGCAGCAGCTCGCGCGCCTCTTCCCGGACGGGAAGACCGCTCACCTTCCCGCCAACGGCAAGCCGCTCCCCGGCTACGAGCAGGCCAGGGTCGAGATCGCCTCCCGCAACGCCGCCCTCGCCCAGCAGGCTTCGGCGGGCGGCGGCTCCATCGGCTCGGTTCTGGCGAATGTCTTTGGGCGGAAGACGCCGCCGCAGGCTCCCGCCCAGCAGCAGCCGATCCAGGTCGCATCGGCTGCGCCCGAGGCTGTCGCTCCGCCCGCGCCCCTGCCGCCGCAGCGGCCGCAGGATCTCGCGCCTCAGGCGGCGCCTCGGGTCGCGTCCTTCGAGCCGCCGGTACCGCCCGCCCGGATCGCACTCGCGGCGCAGCCGGGCGGCAGACCCACGGCCTCCTTCGAGCCGATTCTGGGCTACAACGTGAGGGCGGCCGTCCGTTCGCTCTTCGAGCCCAAGACCGCGTGGCTCGACAACGGGTTCTCGGCGGAGACGCTCGACGAGCTGAGCACCGCGCGCTTCACGGGCCCGGCGATCAAGCCTCTTCCACGACTCGAGCAGGAACCTCCCAGAAACGTCTGGGCGAACGCCGGCTGACGGGTTCAGGTCGGATCAGATGGCCGCCGCGAAGACGGCGAGCGAGGCGACCGCGAAGACGAGCACTCCGATCCCGGCGAGGATCCAGCGGACAGGAAGCGGCGTCTCGTCCGTGGCCTGAGGCGGCTCCGGAACAGGAGCCTTCGGCGCAGGCGCAGGTCTCGTGTCCGGCGCGCCCTGCCGCGCCCGCGGCCCGGGAAAGGGGATGATCTGAGCGCTGCGTCGCGGGCCCGGTGCTGCTGGTTTCTGGTGGGCCGGAAGCAGACTCTCCTCGAGTTCGACCGGAACGCCTGTTTCCTCCAGATGGACCACGACGAGCGCGATCTCTTCCGCGCTCATGCGTTCGATGGGAAGGCTGGCGCGAAGGTCCGCCGTCGTGAGATGCCCCCGCTCCCGCCCGAGGGAGACCAAACGGCCCAGAATGTCGCTGTCGAATGCCGGCTGCATGAGGACATCACCTCAAGGTTCCACAAGGCTTAACAGCCTAACGCCGCAATCCGGCGAGGTGTTGCACGGGATGGAGGGATGTCCGGCGACATTTTTCAAGAGCGGCCGCTCGGGTCCGGTCCGTTCAGTTCTTCGTTGCGCCGGAGGCTTCCTGAAGCGCCTCCTTCTGCTGCCGGACCTGCTCGGAGAGCTGCTCGGCGATCGCCGCGAGGCGGGCTGCCGCCACGTCCTTTCCGAGCACCTCGACCTGACCGGCGAGGCCGACGGTGAGCAGGGACTCGAAGATGATGTCGGCCGGCAGGCCCTTCTTGATCAGCTCGATGGCGAGCTTCTGCCATTGGTCGGCGAGCTGGATGCGGAGAGCGGAGGTGTCATCGGTCATGGTCTGATCCATACACGATCGGGCGCATCCTGTCCCCGGCAATCGTCCCGCGGCCGGAGCCTGTCACGCAGCTTACATGGAACGATCCTAAGGCAGTCTCGTCACAGGAGACGGAGAAGCCAAATGGACGAGCACAAGGGCCGCCTTCGCGCGAGCGAGCTGGAGGATTCGGGCGATGTCGGCATCAACCCGACGGCGAACCTCACGATGGGCGAGATCATCGCCGCGCGCTTCAACCGACGCGATCTTCTGCGGGGCTCGCTCGCCGTGGCGGCGATTTCCGCCACGGTCGGAACCAGGGCCCTGGCGGCGAACGAGCAGCCGGCCAGGAAGGCACAGGCGGGCTCCTTCGATTTCGCCGAGATCGAAGCCGGCGTCGACCAGACGCACCACGTGGCCGAGGGCTACGATGCCCAGGTGCTGCTGCGCTGGGGCGATCCGATTTTCGCGGATGCCCCTGAATTCGATCCCATGAACCAGACGGCCGAACGCCAGGCCCGCCAGTTCGGCTACAACAGCGACTTCATCGGCTTCATCCCGCTCGACGGTTCGAGCGACCGCGGCCTCCTCGTGGCGAACCACGAATATACGAACGAGGAGCTCATGTTTGCCGGCGTCGGCATCCAGGACTCCAAGGATGCCGATTTCGCCAAGATGACGAAGGAGCTGGTGGATATCGAGATCGCGGCCCATGGCGGCGCCGTCGTCGAAATCCGCCGCGTCGACGGCAAGTGGCAGGTGGTCAAGGATTCCAGGTACAACCGCCGCATCACTGCCGACACGCCCATGGAGATCACGGGACCGGCCGCCGGACACGAGCGCATGAAGACCGCCGCCGATGCGGGCGGCCGCCAAGTCCGCGGCATGGTCAACAACTGCGCCGGCGGCGTCACCCCCTGGGGCACCTGGCTGAGCTGCGAGGAGAACTTCAACGGCTATTTCTGGGGCAAGGTCGGCGACAACCATCCCGAGGCCAGGAACTACAAGCGCTACGGCATCGGCACGCCCGCCTATGCCTGGGGCAAGTTCTACGACCGTTTCGACATCGCCAAGGAGCCCAACGAAGCCAACCGCTTCGGCTGGGTCGTCGAGATCGATCCCTTCGATCCGAACTTCGTGCCGAAGAAGCGCACGGCGCTCGGACGCACCAAGCATGAAGGCGCGGCGGGCATCACCAACCGCGACGGCCGCTACGTGATCTATCTCGGCGACGACGAGCGCTTCGACTACGTCTACAAGTTCGTCACCGCCGGAAAGGTCGACCCGCAGAACAGAGCCGCCAATCTCGGCCTGCTCGACGAGGGAACCCTCTATGTGGCCCGGTACAACGCGGACGGCACGGGCACGTGGCTGCCGGTGGTCCATGGACAGGGGCCGCTCACCGAGGCGAACGGCTTCAGGAGCCAGGCCGACGTGCTCATCGAGACGCGCCGCGCGGCGGACCTTCTCGGCGCCACCAAGATGGACCGGCCGGAGGATATCGAGGCGAATCCGCAGACGAACCGCGTCTACGTGATGCTCACCAACAACACGCGCCGCAAGGAAGACCAGGTGGACGCGGCGAACCCGCGCGCGAACAACGCTTTCGGGCATATCGTCGAGATGATGCCGGAGGGCGCGGACCACGCCTCGACCGCGTTCAAATGGGAAGTCCTGGTCAAGTGCGGAGACCCTGCGGTGGCGTCCGTGGGTGCGACCTTCTCGTCCGAGACCACCCGGAACGGCTGGTTCGGCATGCCCGACAACTGCGCCATCGACAGCCAGGGCCGCCTCTGGATCGCCACCGACGGCAACAACGCCAAGGCCACGGGCCGCGCCGACGGTCTCTGGGCGCTCGAAACCGAGGGCGAGCTGCGCGGCACCTCCAAGCATTTCTTCCGCGTCCCGGTGGGCGCCGAAATGTGCGGCCCCTGCTTCACGCCCAACGACGAGTCGCTGTTCCTGGCGGTGCAGCATCCCGGCGAGCCGGAGGACGGCGTTCAGGCGAGCTTCGAAAACCCGATCACCCGCTGGCCGGATTTCAAGGACGGCGTTCCGCCCCGCCCCTCCGTGCTCGTGATCACGAAGAAGGGCGGCGGCAAGATCGCCTGATCCGCGCCATCGTCATTCAAACGTCGTTCAAAAATTCAAAGGAGCCCCTAGAGCATCGTGCGAAGAAGTGGGAACCGGTTCTTCGCGAAGAACGATGCTTCATCAAAGAGAGAGAGAGCAAGCATTCTGATCCCGTCAGAATGCAATTTGCTCTCGTGGCTCCTTTGTTCGTTCAGGGAGCAGGCGGGCGATCGGCCCTCGGGCCGCGCGCTGGCGATGTCTTGATATGGGGAATGTTGGGAAGGGAGAGAGTGGCGCGGGCGACGGGGCTCGAACCCGCGACCTCCGGCGTGACAGGCCGGCACTCTAACCGACTGAGCTACGCCCGCGCATTTTTCTCTTCCACCGCGTCGAACCGAGGCCCGACATTTCCGCTGGGGAGGCCGCGCTCGTACCGGTGATTGGCCGGGCTGTCAAATGTTGTTTTCGTCATCCACAGCCCGGACCTGCTTTTCACAGGACGATTTTCGTCGATCAGTCCCGCGTGCTGATGGAAAACACCTCGTACCCTGCCCCATCGAGCACGCGCACCGCCTCGATCTCAGGATCGCGGGATTGCGGCCGGCGGGCGAGCGAGAACACTTTGGCGGCGCGCTCCTTCGCCTTCTCCACGGAATCGGTACGGACCATGATCCGACGGATCACCCCTCCGCCCGCCTCCTCCGAGGCGATGGTCTCGATGCGAAAAATTTCAACCACGCGAGTGGAACTCCCTCTTGGTCCCTTTGCGGACCCGGAGGGCCGCGTCGGCGATAAACTGCTCCGTTCTACGCCCTCTGGCGCTGGAGCTTGTCGAATTTTCTGATCAGGCGATCCCGTTTCAGGCTGGACAGGCGGTCGATCCAGAAGATGCCGTCGAGCTGATCGATCTCGTGCTGGTGGCAGACGGCCATCAGGCCCCCCGCCTCCTCCTCGCGCTCGTCGCCGTCGAGATCGCGATAGCGCACCCGCACGCGAGCATGCCGCTCGATCTCGTCCGTGACGCCGGGCATGGAGACGCTCCCCTCCACGTGACGGATCGTCTCCGGCGAGGCCCAGACGATCTGCGGGTTCACGTAGAGGCGCGGGGCCGGGTCCGCATCGAGCTGGATCACCACGAGCCGCTCGAGCGCTCCGATATGGGGAGCCGTGATGCCGATGCCAGGAGCCGCCCGCATGGTCTCCGCCAGATCCCGCGCCAAATCGCGGAGTCCACCGTCGAAGGCGGCAACGGGCTGCGCCTGCAGGCGCAGGCGCGGATCGGGGAAACGCAGGATGGGACGGATCGCCACAGGCCGGGTCCTTTCACGCAGGCGTCTTACTTGTACCGGCCGTCGCGCTGCAGCACTTCGATCCTGTAGCCGTCGGGGTCCTGGATGAAGAAGAACTTCGCCAGCCGCTTCTCCTGATGCATGAGTTCCCGGATCGGCATGGGATTCAGGCCGAGCTGCGTCAGGCGGGCATGGTCCGCCTCCAGGTCGTCCACGGAGACGGCGAGATGACCATAGCCGTCGCCCGGAGCATAAGGCTCGGTGCGGCCGTGATTGATGGTCAGTTCGAGCTCGAACTCGCTTTCCGGATTGCTCAGATACACCAGCGTGAAGCCGTCGAAGGCGAGCCGCTCCGCCGCATCGAGGCCGAAAGCCTTGCCGTAGAAGTCGCGCGAGCGCTGCTCGTCCAGAACCCGGATCATGGAATGAATGGCTTTGGCCATGGTGAAACTCTCGTTGAATCGAAACTTGAAGAGTGGCGGACGTCTCAAAGCGGTCACAGCCCATAGCGCATCGGGCGAAAAAGTGGACCCGGTTTTTCGCTTAAGCGATGCGCTCTTCCATGATGGGAGCATCGGAGCGATCCCAGAAGCGGAATCCACTTTCCACGTCCGATGATCTGGTCGAGAAAATGTGAACCCGCCAAGCTTCCGAAACGGCGCAGGGCGCGGAACCCTGTTTCGGTCCTAATTCTTGACTTGGCACGGAGGCATCACACCCGCAACCCCTTATCGCCTCCGCCAACTCCAAGCCCCGTTCAGCCCGCGTTGGAACGGGGCTTTTTCATGGGCTTTCTCATGGGCTTTCTCATGGGCTTTCTCATGGGCTTTCTCATGGGCTTTCTCCGTGAGCCTTTTCCCGGACGAATCATTTGTCCAGCATCTCGGCGATCGAACGGATGCGGTTGCGGACATAGCTCGGCAGCCCTGCGCTGATGGAGTTGCCGGTATTGAAGGAGCTCTTTCCCATGAGCACCTGAACCGGGATGAGATTGCGCAGGACCGGGACGCTCGCGAACTCCTTCTTCTGCTGCAGGACGTCCGTTTCGATGCCCAGCGCCATGAAGACGGTCGCGATGGTCTTCGCCCGGTCCGCCGGATCGGGCTGGAGGACGGCGAGCAGCTTTCCGAACTGCATCACCTGATTCACGTCGAACAGGGTCTGCTCGAGCACGCCCGTCACCGGCTCATCCAGATTGGTGAGCTTCACGAGGCCCGCCTGATCGATCTCGGAATGCGGAATGACCCGGATCTCGCTCTGGAACTCCATGAACTCGGAGATCTTCTTGCCGCCATCCTCCAGTTTGTTGGCGAGCCGGATGCCCACCGGCAGCCGCCCTTCGAGCGGATAGCGGGATTCGATGCACAGGCTTTGCGGGGCCTCGCACCAGCGCCGGTCCGGGTGGCGGTTATGGGCGCTCTTCGGATCGATGTTGGGACGCGCCTGATCGGCCGTGATGCGATGGTGCCGGATCGAAGGGTCGAGCTTCTCCACGACGTCGAGAGTCACGAACCGTTTGAGATCGATCGCATCGGCGGGCTTTGCGATGAGAAACCGCGTTTCCACCACGTACATGTGGAGCTTTTCGACATAAGGTTTCTCGATGCCGTGGACCGACACCATGATCCTGGGCTCCACATAACCGGGAAAGGGGCTCAGGAAGCGTTTCTGCAGCGGCCGCTCCCGGGACCAGTCCTCGAATTTCATGAGGCCGGTCTCGCCGTCCGCGATCCGGTCCGCCGGTCGATCGCTGAACAGGATCGTTCCCGGCTTCATCCGCGCAGGCGCGACCGCCGTGACGGACGGCACTTCCTCGACCCGATACTCCTCGGCCAAAGCCTGAGACATGGACAGGGAGAGAGCCGCCAGGGCGATCAGGCGCCGGCACTGGAGAAGACGTGCTTTCATCAATAGACCCGTTGGTAGCCCCAGGGATAATCGGGATCGACCCGGTGCGGTCTCGAGCGAGGCTCGTCCTCCCACCACCAGCGCCCGCCCGATTCCGGACGGCGCTGGACGGGGGCGTTCTGCCGGAAGGAATCCAGCCAGCTCTGTCCGGGCATGTAAGGTGCGTCCTCATAGGGACTGGATGTGCCGAAATCGTCCCCGTCGCTCCAGGGATCGGGATTGCGGAAGGCATAGACCTGGTCCTGAGGCACGAGGCGGTACTGCGTTTCGCTCAAGCGTCCGAACCAGTTCAGCCGGAAATATTCCGTGAAGGCGCCGCGCTCCCCGTTGGTGAGCCGGTCGCCGGAATTGAGATCGATCGGCAGGGCGACGAGCTGCTTGGCCGCCTGGGGCGATGGCGGGCTCAAGGGCGTTTTGGGAATGTGGGATTTCCAAGCGGCCTCCATGATGTCCTTGAAGATCGGCGCCGCCACCTTCGCGCCGGTCTGCCCGCGCCCGAGCGTCCGGCGCTTGCCGTCCGCATTGTCGTGCCCCACCCAGACCGCGACGGTCACGTCGTTCGAGAATCCCACGAACCAGGCGTCGTTCTCGTCGTTCGACGTCCCCGTCTTGCCCCCGACATAGGGAGCAAGAGCCTTCAGGTTGCGCGCGGTGCCCCGCTCGAGGACGCCCTGCAGCATGGATTTCAACTGGTAGAAGGCGGCGGCGTCCGCGGAGCCGAGCCGCACCGGGGATTGCGTCTTGCGGCTGTAGACGCGCCGTCCCTGCTCCTCGATGCTCTCGACGAC
This sequence comes from Microvirga sp. M2, assembly GCF_047497095.1. Taxonomy (NCBI): domain Bacteria; kingdom Pseudomonadati; phylum Pseudomonadota; class Alphaproteobacteria; order Hyphomicrobiales; family Methylobacteriaceae; genus Microvirga; species Microvirga sp. M2. Next base: position 2,000,606 of record NZ_CP134063.1, on the reverse strand, counting down.
GTGGGGCACCGGCATGGCCCCCTCGTTGGCGATGGCGGCGTAGAACGCGGCCAGATCGAGGATCCGCACCGGCTGCGCGCCGAGCACGAAGGGATAGTGCGGCGTGCATTCGAGATAGAGCTGCGCCTCCAGGGCGAGATCGCACACGTCCCGCAGGCTTCGCGCCGGATCGGCCTCGATGCCGCCGTCGAGGAGGCGGGCCGTCACGAGGTTCTTCGAGTTCTCGAGCGCTCTCCGCAGCGTGACGATGCCGCCTCCGCCGCCGTCGTAGTTCTTGGGCGACCAATAATCCTGCTCCCGCGCGGCGGAGCTGCCGTTCACGGGTGGAAGGGTCACGGGCGCGTCCCACAGCAGGGTGTTGGGCTGCAGCCCCTTCGAGAGGGCGGCCAGGTAGACCATCGGCTTGAACGCGGAGCCGGGCTGGCGATGAGCCTGCGTCACGCGGTTGAGCTGGCTCAACGGATAGGAGAAGCCCCCGGCCATCGCGAGGATGCGGCCCGTCCTGTTCTCCAGAACGACCGCTCCGCCCTGCACGCTCGGCGGCACGCGCAGGTCGGCGCGGACCGCCCCCTTGCCCTTCTGCTCGACGACGCGCACGCGCACCACGTCATAGAGTTTCAGGTCGCGGCGGGCGGCCTCCCAGGCATTGAGCGGCAGCACGCGTCCGTCCGGCAGGCCGACCCGCAGGACGCCCGCCCCCTTCTTGCCCCCCCTGCCCGTCTCGATCACCACGGCGGCGGGCCAGCGGACGTCGTAGAGCGGCAGCCGCGCATTGGCGAGCGCTCCGCGCCAGGGCGGCGCTCCATCGTCGCTCGGGCCGCCCGCGAGCGCCTTGACGGCCTCCGCGAGATTGGTCTCGGCCGCCTGGAAGCGCTGCCGGCCGATGCTCATCTCGTAGCGCGCGAGCCCCTCCTGCAGGGCCGCCTCGGTGTCCCGCTGCAGGTCCGCGTTGATCGTCGAGCGCACCGTATAGGAGCCGGCGGTCAGGCTTTCGACGCCCGCAAGGCTGCGGGCGTCGCGTTTGAGATGATCGACGAAATAGAAGCCGCCGTCGCGGCGCGGACGCTCGAAGGGAATGCGCGGCGGCAGGGCGGCGATGGCCTGCCGGACCTGCTCGGCGTCGAGGAAGCCATCCTCCTGCATGCGGCTCAGCACATAGGCCATGCGGTCTCGCGCGCGTTCGGGCTGGGTATCCGGATTGTAGTAGTTGGGCCCTTTCGCCAGCCCTGCGAGAAGCGCGCCCTCCGCCACCGAGAGCGCTTTCGCGCTCTTTCCGAAATAGCTTTGGGCCGCCATTTCGATGCCCCAGGAGTTGCGCCCCAGGTAGATGGAGTTGAGGTAGATCTCCAGGATCTCCGCCTTGCTGAGGAGCTTCTCGGCGCGGGTGGCGACGATCATCTCGCGCATCTTGCGATCGTAGGTCACGTCGTCGCCGACGAGGAGGTTCTTGGCCACCTGCTGCGTGATGGTGGAGCCGCCGGCCGGCCGGCCGGGATCGGTGAGATTGTTCATGAAGGCGCGGATCACCCCGCGTTCGTCGACGCCCGAATGCTGATAGAACCGCTTGTCCTCGGCCGAGACGAAAGCCTGCTGCACCGATTTCGGAATATCCGCCAGCGGCACCCACATGCGCCGGTGATCGGGCTCGTACACTTCCGCGAAACGCCGGCCGCTGCCGTCCAGGATCACGCTGGTGCCGGGCAGCCTGAGGCCCTTCAGCTGTCCTGCATCGGGAAGGTCGGCCACGGCCTTGTTGTAATAGGCGATCACTTCGCCGAGATCGACGGGCGAGGGCTCCACCGTCTCGTTCTTGCAGAACAGCCGGTAGCTCGCGTGCAGGTCGCCGAAGCTCAACCCCTTGAGGATCTTGAGGTCGCCGGCGACCGCCTGCGGATCGTCCATGGCGGTCGTGATCAGATCGTCGAGATTGATGTCCTCGATGTCGAAGGCGCGCCGCATATGGGCACAGCCCAGCTTGAGGATTCCGGCCACCTCCTCCCGGTCCTGGACGGGATCGAAGGAGGTCTTCACCGCCTCCGGGGTCGCCAGAACCTGGCTCAAGGTAAGAGCCGTTGCGAAAATCTTGACGAGGATCGCGCTCATTCCGCCGCCATCATGGAACGACCCTGCTCATTCGAAAGCCCGGTCCGCGATGAAACGGGCCGGCAGGCCGCCGGTCCCCTCATCCTGTCGGAAGAAGGCTGGATGAAAGCTCGATAGTACGGCTGTTTTAGGACCGGCATGCGAGTCCATATGGAGCGGAAAAGCCAGGCTTCCCAGCCTGGCCGATCATATTTTCCGCCCTAGTGGCCGTGTCCACCTCCGTGAAAACGGTTCCCTTCCCTGGGCTGTCGCATACTCGACCGGGAACCGGATCCGGTTCCCACTTTTGCGTTCGAGGCTCTAGCCCCGCCCGACGAACGGCATCTTCGTGGCCATGACCGTCATGGTGAGCACATTGGCCTCAAGGGGCAGGCCCGCCATGTAGACGACGGCGTCCGCCACATGAGCGGGATCGATGGTCGGCTCCGCCATGACCGTGCCGTTCGGCTGCAGGACGCCCGTCGACATCCGCGCCGTCATGTCGGTAGCCGCATTGCCGATGTCGATCTGCCCGCAGGCGATGTCGTAGGCGCGGCCATCGAGCGACGTGGATTTGGTCAAGCCCAGGATCGCGTGCTTGGTCGCCGTATACGGCGCCGAGAAGGGACGCGGCGCATAGGCCGAGACGGAGCCGTTGTTGATGATGCGTCCGCCTCTCGGGTCCTGCGCCTTCATGATCCTGAACGCTTCCTGCGTGCAGAGGAAGGCTCCGGTCAGGTTGGTGCCGACGACGTTCTGCCATTGCTCCAGCGTCAGATCCTCGAGAGGAACCGGCGGCGCGCCGGTTCCCGCGTTGTTCACGAGCAGATCGAGCCGTCCGAACCTGTCTTTCGCCTTCGCGAACAACGCCTTGACCGAAGCCGCGTCCGCCACGTCGGCGGTGATCGGGAGAGGCGTCCCGCCGATCTCCGCCGCCGCCTTTTCGAGCACCTCCTGACGGCGGCCGGCCATCGCAACGTGATAGCCCTCCTTCAGCAGGGCGGCGGAAATCGCCTTTCCGACGCCGGTTCCGGCACCGGTCACGATGGCGACCTTGGAATTCATGCTCATGTTCTCCTCCTCGTGGAACCGGCCAAGCTTTTTCGCGTTCGCATTCTGCCAATCGGAAAGGAGTCCGTCATGCGCAATCGTGTCCTACGCCCGGCCGCCACTCTGGCCGTGATCACCCTTCCTCTTGCTCTCGCGGCCTGCCAGAGCGGGACCGCTGCGGGCGCTGCGGGCGGAGCCGTCACTGGCGCCCTCGTCGGCGGCCCGGTGGGCGCCGCCGTGGGCGGCGTTGCGGGTGCCGCCGTCGGCGCCGCTTTGTCCCCCGAAGAGACCGCGCGCGTCCACACCTATACGGTCGCCCAGCGCCGTCCGTCCATCCGCGTCGCCGAGGACGTAGTCGTCGGCCAGCCGCTTCCGCCGCGTGTCCGTCTCTATTCCGTTCCGCCGAGCGTCGGCCTCGCCAATCCGTACAGCTATACGATCGTGAACGACCGCACCGTTCTCGTCGATCCTCAGACCCGCACCATCGTCCAGGTCATCGAGTGACGCCTCCCGCTCTCAATTGAATTCCACTCTCTCTTGAATAAGGCAGCTCTCTCAGGCAGCCTTATTCCTCCCCCCGCGAGTCCGCTCCTTCCGTCGGTTCACGGCCCAGGATCGTCGTCATCCCATGTGCCATCCCATGCTCCGAACCGGCGCCTTGCGACACCGCCCCTGCCCTCTTCCCTTCTCCCGGCAGAACACCCGAACGATTGTCCGGCGCGGCGTGCCGGCGCCGGGTTCTGGGGACCGTGATTCTTCGCTTGCATAACGCTGCGGATTGCTTATATCGGCGCAACCCGGCGCGACGCCCTTTCGGCCTCGCGCTTGTTTTTTTCCGGATCACACGGCGGCCGGGCCGGGCAGCGATGCCCGGAGCGGACGTGGGCGTGCCGGAACCGGCGACGGGGTCCCTCGTTGCCGGCCTGATCCATGAGCCTTGTGGTTTTGCGGCGTGTTCCGCGGGACGGCTGGCTCCTCTGGAGGCAAATCCTGAGTATCGGTCGAGGTCCTTCGGGGCGTTCGACGGTTCGGCCTGGGCGACCTGCGTTGTCCGGGCACGGTTTTGCTTGGCCTGTTCGATGACGTGCCGGACGAACACTGCGAAGATCTTTCGACTTTCTTTGCAGATGCCGGTTGACGGCGGCGGAATGTTCGATTAGACAGCTCTTCATCGGCGGCGGCCTTCGGGACTGCCGCGTCGGCGAGGGTCCTTCGGGGCGTTTCGCTCCGGTCTTCGGACCGGGACTGGTCTTCGGACCGGGGTTTTGCTCTTTGACAAGTGAAGAAGGAAGAAGAAGCGCAGGCGGCGGTGTCCTTGCGGCGGCCCTTTGGGGCTGCTTTGAACAAGACATCGACCAGGTCTTGCGCTTTTGGTGAGTACACCGCTCCGGTTTTGGCCGGAGTGAGAGGTGCTCTGTCAATTTTGCGTTTTAAGACGAACAGTCGAGATCGAATTCTGAAGTTCAACTTGAGAGTTTGATCCTGGCTCAGAACGAACGCTGGCGGCAGGCTTAACACATGCAAGTCGAACGGGCCCTTCGGGGTCAGGCAGACGGGTGAGTAACGCGTGGGAACGTGCCCTTCAGTTCGGAATAACCCAGGGAAACTTGGGCTAATACCGGATACGTGCGAGAGCAGAAAGATTTATCGCTGAAGGATCGGCCCGCGTCTGATTAGCTGGTTGGTGGGGTAATGGCCCACCAAGGCGACGATCAGTAGCTGGTCTGAGAGGATGATCAGCCACATTGGGACTGAGACACGGCCCAAACTCCTACGGGAGGCAGCAGTGGGGAATATTGGACAATGGGCGCAAGCCTGATCCAGCCATGCCGCGTGAGTGATGACGGCCTTAGGGTTGTAAAGCTCTTTCGGCGGGGACGATAATGACGGTACCCGCAGAAGAAGCCCCGGCTAACTTCGTGCCAGCAGCCGCGGTAATACGAAGGGGGCTAGCGTTGTTCGGAATCACTGGGCGTAAAGGGCGCGTAGGCGGCTTTGTCAGTCGGGGGTGAAAGCCTGTGGCTCAACCACAGAATTGCCTTCGATACTGCAAGGCTTGAGACCGGAAGAGGTTAGTGGAACTGCGAGTGTAGAGGTGAAATTCGTAGATATTCGCAAGAACACCAGTGGCGAAGGCGGCTGACTGGTCCGGATCTGACGCTGAGGCGCGAAAGCGTGGGGAGCAAACAGGATTAGATACCCTGGTAGTCCACGCCGTAAACGATGAATGCCAGCCGTTGGCGAGCTTGCTCGTCAGTGGCGCAGCTAACGCTTTAAGCATTCCGCCTGGGGAGTACGGTCGCAAGATTAAAACTCAAAGGAATTGACGGGGGCCCGCACAAGCGGTGGAGCATGTGGTTTAATTCGAAGCAACGCGCAGAACCTTACCAGCCTTTGACATGTCCGGTATGGGGAGTGGAGACATTCCTCTTCAGTTCGGCTGGCCGGAACACAGGTGCTGCATGGCTGTCGTC